>CAWBDA010000003.1:0-1077500 GCA_963787495.1 uncultured Acidobacteriaceae bacterium | reverse complement strand
CGCGGTTGAAGTTTTCAATGACAAGAGACGTGAAAAGCGGTCCAGCACTGGAAACGGAAACCACATGTGGCGGCGCAAAACCCTCTTTTCGTTGTTCCCGCCATTTTGCGTACTCGATCTTGTACTCGTCACGCTTCTTGTAGTAAAAGTTCTCGCTCGTCCTTCCCAGCGTCAACAACCTAACTAGTAGCGCTTCCCTGCTTCCGCCGAACCTTCTTGACAGTGTCTGGAGTTCACTGTCTGACCACGTCATATCAGATGGGCGGTGACTGCGAACCTCGCTTGTGCCGAGCAGATCGTTCTTCGGGAACAGAATGGCGCCAGCAACTCTGTTGCAATAAGATTCAATGCGTGCGCTCACGTTGCGGCGCTGGTTGTCGTCTAGATCACAAATGCCGCCCTCGTTTAGTGCGAGATGTGTCACTTCGTGGAGCAGCGTGAAGATGCGCCCTCGATATGCGTCCTTGATGTTCACAACGACGACCGGAAATGGCTTGAGGGAAATCGAGAAGCCACGCGCCTCATCCAATTCCAGCTTGGTGGCTTGGAAAGTTAGGATGCCGACATGTTCAAGGAGGGCGCGCCACTCCCGGAACGCCTCGTTGTCCACGCGCCATCGGCTCTGAGCGTCGGTGCGCACATCGAGCGCAGCCCGAATCTTCGCCGCGGCAGCTTCTGGGTCCTCGCCTAGACCGACCCTGACGCCAAATGTTGCTGGCTTTAGCTGTAGGTCGCTCATCAACTCGAGCGCCCACTCCCGTCGGTCGAAAGCCTTTCTGATTTCGAAGGCTAACTCGGGTGATGTGCTGGGTGGCCCACCTCCCGCCCCTGCCCGGAAGTCGTGCAATGCATCAAATGTACGCGGACGTTCAGCAAGGTAGAAAACAGCCAGGGGCCGTTTTGTAGCCGCAGCGAAGTTGCGGAGTTGAGCGACTGACGGACGCTCCCGTCCTTCTTCCCACATCAATATCCGATCGACTTTTACACCGACCTTCTTGGCGACTGCCTCCGGGCTGAGGCGGGCCGACTCCCTTGCCCACTTTAGTAGCTCCGGGTTCGCTAATCCTTCTACGTGTGCCATTTTGTCCGTCAAAGCGTGGCAGCTACCGGGGCGATAGTCAAGGGCATTGAGACGACTCTAGCGCTCGGACATCAGCAAATGCCAGGCTTCTTTGTATTGGGCGTATTTGGAATTTTGGCGGTGGGGTGTGAGGAGGATGTCGGGTTGTTGTGGGTGGCGGCTAGGGGGAGGATGTAGAAGACGTCTGGGGGGATTACGTAGGCGGCGAAGACGTCGATTTGCGCGGGGGTGTAGGGGATGCCGTTGAGGTCTAGGTGGCACTTGTAGGAATTGCCGCGATGGAAGACGGTGCATTTGACCTGGACGCGGAGGAAGTGGCCCCTTCGGTCGCTGTTCGGTCTCTCAGGGCAGGCTACGAGGAAGTCGTACGGGGCGCAGTCTCCGCAGGGCTTGGCTAGGATTAGGCCTCGCTCGGCGGCGCGGAGCTGGAAACGGAGTTCGGCCCACTCTCCGCGGAGTTTGGGGTGCGGGATGTATTGGCCGCTGGGGCGATTGGGCATGGTGCTCCCTGGGTGAAACGGTTCGTTTTGCAATTTTGAGTGATAGTTAGTGGCCGGCGGGAGATGTGCTGTCGGCTGAAAAGCAGGTTCCTCGCGGTGAGGCCGCTCGGAATGACAAAGTCGTTTTTGGGCTATTAGAAACGCGTTCAGGCAATAAAAAACGCGGCCTTGGGAGGCCGCTTGGTTTTTCTACTCTAAATTCAGTATATCACAGAGCAATGGGGTAAAGTGTCATTTTTGCAGAAACATATTTGCCTTGGAATCAGAGAGATGGTTCAAATCGGGGGTGGTTTGCCTCTTGACAAGAAAATTCCCGAAATGGGAATTGTGGCGCTGCAGATCGAGCTGCGCTCGATCGGATGGGCAAGAGTGCCCGTCCCCACACGAGCTTCTTCCACACTCACCTCTTACGGGAATTCGAGGGTTACGAATTTGGCTGGCTTTTGGCCGGTGTTGGTCACCGTGTGGGAATAGCCACCGGGGAGCCATTTGCTGTCGCCGGATTTGAAGTGGCCGGGCATGGGGCCCTGACCTTCTACGTCGCTGCGGATTTCTAGATCGGAGACGGCTACAAGCAAGTGCGGGCCTTTGTGGTGATACATGGGGACTACGGCGCCGGGTTGGAGTTCGAATTCGGAGGCGCGGATGCCGTCTTTTACGAAGAGGATTTGCTGGGTGCCTCCGGGGAAAGTTTCTAGGGCTCGGTCTTCATCCCACTTGGCGGTCGCGCGGCGGAGGTTTTCGTCATCTACTATCTCGATGGTTACGTTGCGGAAGGGTTGGTCGGTTCGGTTGCTCGCTATGTGGGCGAAGGGGGCGGGAGAGAAGTGCGTTTCGCCGTCCTGGAGCTTGATGGTGGCGGAAGGTTTGTCTTTGACCTCGTTGACTACCTCGGTTGGGCCCAGGGTTACGTAGATGTAGTCGTGGCGGTGCCAGTGCATGAGAGTGTCGCTGTGGGGCGGGACTTCGACGTTGTAGACGCGAACGAATTTGTTTTCGAGGGTGAGGTGGTGGTGGGGCTCGGCGGAGAGTTCGACTTCGGGGGCGAGGGCTTGCGCAGCTAGGAGGGTGGCGAAGAGGCAGAAGAGAATTTGGCGCTTCATTTCGCGAATTGTAGCATTGCGGAGTGTTGGTGCCTCGGGGGCTAAAGCCCAATTTCGAATTCGAAACCTTACGCGGCGCTGAAGCGCCGCTCTTCCACGGTATTCCACGCATTGGTGATGTTCGGCGCATGCGTGATGTCGGACGCATGCGTGATGTTTGGACGCATTCTTTTGGCGAAGCCGTGGGGGGTCTTTCCGTGCAAGCCTGCCTCCTCGCTGGGTTATAATCGGGCGCATTCATGAATCTGACCTCTGGCGCGCGACTTGGTCCTTATGAAATTGTCTCGCCTTTGGGCGCGGGCGGCATGGGCGAGGTTTATCGCGCGCGCGACTCTCGTCTCAAGCGTGAAGTGGCGATCAAGGTATTGCCGCAGGCATTTTCGCTGGACGCCGACCGGCTGCGCCGTTTTGAGCAAGAGGCGCTGGCTACCGCTGCGCTGAATCATCCCAACATTCTGGCGGTATTCGATATTGGCACGAGTGAAGGCTCGCCTTACGTGGTGTCGGAATTGCTTGAGGGCGAGACGCTGCGGGAGCGGCTGCGGGGCGGAGTCGATCGCGGTGCGCAAGACTCTGGACTATGCCCTGCAGATCGCGCATGGGCTGGCGGCGGCGCACGAAAAAGGAATCATTCATCGCGACCTGAAGCCGGAGAATCTTTTTCTCACGAAAGATGGGCGGGTGAAGATCCTGGACTTCGGGCTGGCGAAACTGACGCAGGCCGACTCCGGGTCGCACACTTCGCTGCCCACCATGACCCACGCCACGGAGGCGGGCGTGGTGATGGGGACGGCGGGATATATGTCGCCGGAGCAGGTGCGCGGCGTGGCGGTGGATGCGCGGTCTGACATATTCAGCTTTGGGGCGATTCTGTACGAGATGCTTTCGGGGAAGCGGGCGTTTCATGGGGAGACCGCCGCGGATACGATGAGCGCGATTTTGAAGGAAGATCCTCCGGAGCTGAACGAAACGAATCGCAATGTTTCTCCGGCGCTGGAGCGGATGGTGCAGCACTGCCTGGAGAAGAATCCTGAGCAGCGCTTCCATTCGGCCAGCGATATTGCGTTCGATCTGGAACATCTGACGGGAGTTTCGGGCACAGCGGCGAGAGCGGCGGTAACGGCGGCGCGGCGGGTGGGCGGCCGCGGGGCAAACTGCTGGCTGCGATCGCGGGTGGTCTGGGAGTCGCTGTGGTGATGCTTGGTCTGGGCTGGTGGCTGGGGAGTCGGGGAAGCGGCCCGGCGGCTCTGGCCGAGTACCAGCAGATCACTTTTCGCACGGGTTCGATCGGGAATGCGCGGTTCACGCCGGACGGCAGCATCGTTTACAGCGCCGTCGTGGGATGGCGGCGAAGACCAGCTTTATATGTCGCGGACGGATGATCCGGGGTCGCGCGAACTGGGAATCAAGGATGCGGAACTGCTTTCGATTTCGAAGAGCGGAGAACTGGCGATCCGGCTCAACACGGTGTATCACGGCGGATATGCGCGAAGCGGAACGCTGGCGCGGGTTCCGCTGAGCGGGGGAACGCCGCGAGAAGTGCTGGACAATGTGCAGGACGCGGACTGGTCGGCGAACGGCGAGAGCATGGCGATTGTCCGTTACGTTCCGGAAAACAATCACTGGCGGCTGGAATATCCCGTGGGCAAGGTTCTGTTCGACAGCATCAACTGGATCAGCCATCCGAAGATTTCGCCGGACGGGAAGTGGATCGCGTTTGCCGACCATGAAAACCCAGGAGGCGACGACGAGGGTTCGCTGGCGGTGATTGGCGCGGATGGCAAGGAACAAGAGAAGAAACTTTCTTCCGGCTGGACTTCATTGCAAGGGATTCTCTGGTCTCCGGCGGGCGATGAGATCTGGTTTACATCCACCAACACGGGCCAGGCTTCGAACCCGCGCGCCGTTACCCTTTCGGGCAAGCTGCGGACGATCACCAACGTGCCCGGAGGCATGTGGCTGGAAGACCTGCGGAATGGAACGGTGCTGGCGGTGGCGAATCACGAGCGGCTCGGATCCGGGGCATGGCGCCGGGCGGGAAAGAAGAGCATGAACTGGGGTGGTTCGGATGGTCGGAGTTGCGCGACATCAGCCGCGACGGCCGGAAGATCTTGTTCGAAGAGGAAGGCGATGGCGGGGGTCCGAATTACACGGTGTTTCTGCGCGATACGGATGGATCGCCTCCGGCGCGCATTGGCGAGGGCCTCGCGATGGCCATCTCGCCGGACACAAAATGGGCGATCACGAAACCGGCGAAGGGCGGACCGCTGAACCTGGTGCCGACGGGAGCGGGCGAATCCAGACAGCTTACGCACGATGCCGTCAGCTACGACGGAGCCCGGTTTTTCCCGGATGGCAAGCGCCTGCTGGCCTACGGGATTGAAGCCGGGCACGGCGGGCGCGACTATATGATCGATCTGAGCAGTGGAGATTCCAAACCTGTCACTCCCGAGGGCATGGGCGGAGTGCAGCTCTCGCCGGATGGCAAGAGCGTCGCGGTGCGCGGGCCCGATGGGAAACGGGGAATCTGGTCGCTGGAAAGGGGCGGTTTTCGTGCCATACCGGGGCTTGAATCGAAAGACAGCGTGATTGGCTGGACGCCGGACGGGGAGTCGGTGTATGTAGCTCCGGCTAACCGGCGTGGCGCGAAGGCCGTGAAGATCTATCGGGTGAACATACAGACCGGAAAAATGGAGCCGTGGAAAACCTTTGGGGAAGAACCGGGCGCGGCAGGGCGCGACGGTTGGTGCCGCCTCATCTTTCGAGCGACGGGACTGCATACGCATATCTCTACGTGCGGACGCTGTCGGAGGCGTACGTGGTGACGGGATTGAAGTAAGTACCTGCCGGGGCGGAGAGCCTGCCGAAAAATCAAGTTCATAACATCCGCGGTCCAAGCCTCGATGAGGGGAGAGCCGGCGAACCGATTCACTTCGCGGTTTGGCGGGCGGGGTGCGAGGCAAAATGACGTGGATGCTGGTTGGTGAAATCTTGCGTGGCTGGAAAGGATGATTCCTTGAGGCGATTCTTCCGGAGTTGCTCTGTACTTCTGTTGGTTACTGCATTCTTTTCCCTGCGGGCGGTTTTTCCGGTTTGGGCGCAGTCGAGTTCCGGGGAGCGGATTTTCTTTCATGGCAAAGTGT
This sequence comes from uncultured Acidobacteriaceae bacterium, assembly GCA_963787495.1. Lineage (GTDB taxonomy): Bacteria > Acidobacteriota > Terriglobia > Terriglobales > Acidobacteriaceae > Sulfotelmatobacter. The sequence continues at coordinate 1,071,673 of CAWBDA010000003.1, read as the reverse complement.
TCACTGGCGATCCGCAGAATCCTTATGCGGAGGCGGTCGCGATTCGGGGCGACAAGATCGTTGCGGTGGGCAGTTTTGCGGAGGTGGTGAAGTCTGTGTCGGCGAAGGCGGAGCGCGTTGATCTGGAGGGTCGGAGTCTTTTCCCCGGGTTCATCGATTCGCACAGCCACTCGATCGATGGCGGACTCAGCCTGATTTCCGCCGACGCCAGCGAGAAAGTGGACACTCTCGATCAGCTTGCGCCTTTTGTGGACAGACGCGAAAAAGACGGGGAAGGGCATGCGCGGCGACGTTCTCGAGATTCTTGGCCTGCCGCTGGAGTTCTGGTCGCATCCCGACGTGCTCAATGCCGAGTTCAGCAGCGGGGCTTACGAGAAGCAGAGCGTTGTGCTGCGCGGAATGGATGGGCACACGGCGTGGGCGAATCGGGCGCTGTTGCAGCGGGCCGGCATCACGGCTGATTTTCTGAAGAAGCTTTCGGCTGGGGAACGCAGCTATTACGGCGTGGATAACGACAAAGACCTGCAGCCGAACGGTTTTCTGGTGGACGCCGGCATGGAGAAAATTGAGCCGCTGCTGCCTGCGCCGACGCGCTGATGAGTTGCTGGCGGCGGGGCGGGCTGCTCTGGAATATAACTACAGCCTGGGGATTACGGCGTGGCTTGATCCGCTGGCCAGTGATTATGTTTTGCGAGCGTACAAGATGCTGGCCGACCGGGGAGAGCTGATTTCGGCAGGTGGTGGCGTTTCCGCAGGTATTTGCGAAGGATCCGGCGGGGGAACTGGCGGGGGTGCAGAAGACGCGCGAGGATTACAAGAACGTTCGCAATCTTCACGTGACCGGGATCAAGATGTTTGCCGACGGAGTAGTGGAGTATCCGTCGCAGACGGCGCATCTCAGCAAGCCTTACAAGAATACGGGGCGCATACGGCGATTTGCTGTTTGATCCGAAGAAATTTGCTGAGCTGTGCGTGGCGGCGGACAAGCAAGGATTGATTATTCACGTGCACGCGATTGGCGACGGCGCGGTGAAGGCGGCGCTGGATGGGATTGCGGCGGCGCGGAAGGCGAATGGGAACTCCGGGCTGCCGCATACGATTACGCATGAACAGTTCGTGCAGCCGGAAGATTTTCCGCGGTTCCGGGAACTGGGGGTGGTGAGTGCGTTGCAGCTTTTCTGGGCGGAGGCGAGTCCGGATACGATTGAGATTCTGAAGCCTTATCTGGATCCGGAGATTTACCGGTGGCAGTATCCGGCACGGTCGATTTTGGATAGTGGGGGGATTATTTCGGGGGCGAGCGACTGGCCGGTTTCGACGGCGAATGTTTTCCGGGCGATTTATCAGGCGGAGACGCGTAAGGGATCGGAGGGGGTGCTCGATCCGTCGCAGGATATGCCGCGCGAGGCTATGTTTTATGCCTATACGCGGAATTCGGCGCGGGCCATGAATATGGATTCGATTGGAAGCATTGCTCCGGGGAAGCGGGCGGATCTGGTTTTGCTGGACCGCGATGTGTTGACGGTTTCTCCGGAGGAGATGCGGGAGACTAAGGTGGTTTGGACTATGGTTGCGGGGAAGACGGTGTATCGGGCGAAGTAGGATTTGGGTTATGACTGAGTTGGGCAAGATGCTGGTTGGGTTGGGTGCTGTGATCGTGGTGGCTGGGATCGTGTTGATGCTGCTGGGGCGGACTAACTTGCCTTTGGGGCGGTTGCCGGGGGATTTTTTGTATCGCGGGAAGAATACGACGGTTTATTTTCCGCTGGCTACTTCGGTTGTGGTGAGTGTTGTGCTATCGATTTTGTTGTATTTGGTGAGCCGGTGGCGGCGGTGAAATTTTTCTTTTACCCCTCGGTAAGGGAATTGCGTAGATGCCCGCCGTCGCTTACGATCAGCAAATGGAGCCCGAAGAGTCGCGCGAAGAGTGGGAACAGGGCCTGAGAGAGATGCAGCAGAGCATTACTCCTGCTCAGGGACTGCGCGCCGCCCACCAAGTCGCGAAAAGAAGTTCAGGCGCTCCAATCCCGGACTTCGCCCATCTTGTCCGGCTCGTCCTAGGCGGTGCACTGCTGGCGCTGGGGATTGTTGCCCTTTCCTCGCGGATTCCTTACCGGGTTGCCCTCGGCGCGGCCGCTCTCATTGCCGGCTGTTGGTTGGGGTCCGCGGCGTTTCACTGGAAACACAAATAGGGATCAAGCTCGCCGGGCAGAAAAAGCCCAGGCAGTGGTAGAAATGCCTTGCCAGGCCAATACTGGCGCAGGCGAGCAAGGGGTCCTTCGCTCCCCTCAGGATGACAACTGTCAGGATTGGAGAACCTATCCTGCGTTTGGAAACGAACGCGGGGGAGGCTAAACTGCAGTCGACTTATGTCTCTAACGGATCAGCTCGGTTTCAGGTTTGCTCCGCCGGAGCGGCGGGTTTGGACTGTGCGCGGGTTGGTGGCGGCGGTGCGGACTCATGTGGAGCGGGAGTATTCCGACGCCTGGGTCGAAGGGGAGATTTCTAATTTTCGGGCGCCGGAGTCTGGGCATCTTTATTTCACGCTGAAGGATGGGGATGCGCAGATTCGGGTTGTGATGTTCAGTTCGAAGGCGCGGTTGTTGCGGTTTCGTCCTGCGGATGGGATGCAGGTTGTCGTGCGCGGGCGAGTCACGATTTATGAAGACCGCGGGGAGTTGCAGATTGCGGTGGAGTATATCGAGCCGAAAGGCGCGGGAGGGTTGCAGGTTGCGTTCGAGCAACTGAAGGCGAAGCTGGAGGCGGAGGGATTGTTTGCGGCGGAGCGGAAGAAAGCGATTCCCACATTGCCGGGGCGGATTGGGATTGTAACTTCGCCGCAGGCGGCGGCGCTGCGGGACATCCTGAATATTCTGCAGAGGCGGCATCACACGGTGAATGTGGTGATTTATCCCGCGCAGGTGCAGGGGGATTTCGCGGCTGCGGAGGTCGCGGCTGGTGTGCGGTATTTCAATGAAATCCAGAGCGATGAGAGTCGTAGCGTAGAAGTGATTATTGTGGGGCGCGGGGGAGGGTCAGCGGACGATTTGGCGGCGTTTAATGATGAAGGGCTGGCGCGGGCGGTGGCGGCGTCGGAGATTCCGGTGATTTCGGCGGTGGGTCACGAGACGGATTTCACGATTGTGGATTTCGTGGCGGACCTGCGGGCGGCCACGCCTTCCGCGGCGGCGGAGTTGGTGATCCGGTCGCGGATGGAAATTGAGAATCAGGCGGAGACGGTGCGGGAGCGGCTGGTGCGGGCGATGGAGCGGCAACTGCTGGAGGCGCGGCATGCGCTGATGGAGCGGGCGCAGCATGGAGCGTTCGCGCGCATGATGGACTTGATCCGGCAGCGGCAGCAGAAGCTGGATGATTTGACTTTTCGGCTGGAGCGCGGGGAGCGGGCGACGATGGAGTTAATGCGGCGTCGTTGGGAAACGCTGGCAGCGGCGGTACGGCATTACGATTTGCGGCGGGTGCTGGCGGCAATTCGAGGAGAACTTGGGGCGGGGACTGCGGCTTTGGCGGCAGCGATGCGGAATCAGCTTTTGCAGAATAAAGTCCGCATTGAACGTATGGGGCGGGCGCTGGAAACGCTTTCGCCTTTGGCGATTTTGGAGCGGGGGTATGCTTTGGTGTTTGATAGTGCGGGGCAGTTGGTGAAGGATGCTGGGCTGGTGAAGGCAGGCGATGAGATTTCGGCGCGCGTGGCTCGGGGGGAGATTCGGGCTGTGGTGAAGAAGGCGGGAGCAGGGCCAGAGGGCAGCCGCAAGAAAGAGCAGTGATGAAAACGCCTTGCTGGACCGCAGGCGACGAAGAAGTGCAAGGGGTCCTTCGACTTCGGAGGTCCGTCACTTCGTGACGCACCTCCTGCGCTCAGGATGACAGGTCGTTCGTGTTCGGTCCTAGCATTAGAATGTAGAGTCCGATACGGAGATTCGAGTGATGCAAATGATGGCGCCATGGTCGCGAGTGTCGTTTACGGTGCTCGACATTCTGCTGGTGGCGGTGATCATTTACGAAGTGCTGGTGATGATCCGGGGGACGCGGGCGGCGCCGATGCTGGCGGGGCTGGCGGCGGTAGCGGCGGCGTTTTACCTGGCGCGAATTGGCGAGCTGGTTACGTTGAACTGGCTGGTCAGCCATTTGCTGCCTTACGTGGTGTTTGCGTTGATTGTGGTATTTCAGTCGGAGATCAGGCATGTGCTGTCGGATGTGGGGCGGCGGGTTAGCTTTCTGCGCGGGTCGGCGGTGGAGGGGGATTCGTATGACGATATTGTGCTGGCGGCGAATCTGTTTTCGCAGCACCAGACCGGCGCGTTGATTGTAATCGAGCGCGAGATTGGGTTGCGGACTTATATCGAGAGCGGCGTGGCGATGGATGCGCGGCTTTCCTACGATCTGCTGGCGACGATTTTCCGGCCGAGTGCTCCGCTGCACGACGGAGCGGTAATCATCCAGAAAGACCGGCTGGCGGCGGCGGCATGCTTTCTGCCGTTGTCGATGAATCCGGTGCTGTCGACGCAGATGGGGACACGGCACCGGGCTGGCATCGGCATAACGGAGGAGACGGATGCGATTGCGGTGATTGTGTCGGAAGAGACGGGCGCGATCAGCATGGCGGTTGGGGGCAAGATCGAACGGGACCTGTCGGTGGAACACTTGCGCGAGTTGTTGAGCATGGAGCTGCGGCGGTATATGTCGCCGGTGGCGCTGCCGACAGTGGGGCCGCAGGGCGATGATTCGGATACGGGGGAGGGATCGACGTTGCGGGCGGGAGCGCAGATGGGCGCGGATGGCGATGCTGATGCGGAAACGGAGCGCCCGCTATGACGAGCTTTTTGCGGCGGTGGGTGCTGCATAACTTCTGGCTGAAAGTTTTGTCGCTGGTGCTGGCGACGGGATTGTGGATGCTGATTTCGCCGGACGAGGAGTCGGCGGAAGTGGAAGTACGAGTGCCGATCGTATTCCAGCACGTCCCTCAGCGTCTGGAGGTCAGCTCGGTTACTATTCCCGAAGCGCAGATCCGGGTGCGCGGACCGGAGCGTCTGATCAGGAACTTGCGCTCGACGGACTTGCATGCCGAGCTTGAGCTGGGAGATGCGAAGCCGGGCGAGCGGACGTTTGATCTGACGGCACAGCAAATTCGCCACCAGCGGGAATTGCATGTGGTGCAAGTGGTGCCGGGCCAGGTGCATCTTAGTTTTGATATGCGGCTGACGCGGGGTGATGTGGAGGTTCATCCACGGGTAACCGTAGGCCCGGGGGAACAGATCGCCAAGGTGCTCGTGGATCCGGACAGGATCGCGATCACGGGGCCGCAGCATCGTGTGGAAATGGTGGACGCAGCCACGACCGATCTGGTGGATGCTTCGGGGACGAGGACACAGGCGACATTCACAACCAATGTGTACGTTGCCGACCCGCTGGTGCAGGTGGTGCAGCCGGCGCCGGTGCGAGTTACGGTGATCATGGCAAAGAGTCCGGCTGCGGATGGGCACTGAGCGGCTCCCGGCCGTGTCACAGGGGGCTGGTCAGGGAGCGCGGACCTCAGCGGACTGAAGCCCAAGTCAAACGGCTGCATTGAGCGCAGGCTTGGAAGGCCTGCTCCACCCCTTCGTCGTTCTCGTTTATCATCCCCTGCAGGGGCGTCCAGATTCGATATCCGCACAGTCTATGAGTGTTCGTTCATGAGCAATCAAAGCAGACAATTGTTTGGAACCGACGGGATCCGCGGAGTGGCTGGGGAATTTCCGCTGACGGCGGAGAGTACGTATCTGATCGGGCGCGCGCTGGGGCATGATCTGATGCGCGCAACTCCGAACAGGGCGGTGATGGGGCAGGACACGCGGGAATCGAGCGGGTGGATTGCGGACCGGGTGGCGGGGGGGCTGGCGTCGGTGGGCGTGGAGGTGCACAGCGCGGGCGTGATCACGACGCCGGGAGTTGCGTATCTGGCGCGATCGCGCGGGTTTGCGGCGGGCGTGGTGATTTCGGCATCGCATAATCCGTGGACGGATAACGGGATCAAAGTTTTTTCGGGGGACGGATTCAAGCTGACGGATGCGCGGGAACTGGCGATGGAGAAGGAAATTTTCGCGCTGCTGGGGAATCCGGGGGCGGCGGACGATACGGCGCTGAAAGTTGCAGGGCCGTCCTTGCCGGGAGAGGCAGGGCTGCGAAAGGCTTACATCGAGTCGCTGGCGGGGAGTGTGTCGTCGGACGTGAGCCGGATGCGGGTGCTGGTGGACTGCGCTAATGGGGCGGCTACGGCGGAGGCTCCGGAATTGTTTCGCGGCTTGGGAATCCAGGCAACGTTTATTCATGTGACGCCGGATGGAAGAAACATTAATCAAGGGTGCGGGGCGCTGCATCCGGAGACTTTAGGGAAGACTGTGGCTGAGTCGGGCGGCAAGTTTGATCTGGGCGTGACATTTGACGGCGATGCCGATCGCGCTTTGTTTTGCGATGATGCCGGCCGCGTGGTGAATGGGGATGGTGTGTTGCTGGTGACGGCGCGGGATTTGCAGGCTCGCGGGAAATTGAACGGATCGACGGTGGTAGCTACGACGATGTCGAATATGGGAGTTGAGATTGCGCTGAAGAAGGCGGGCATTCGCATGTTGCGGGCGAATGTGGGTGATAAGTATGTTCTTGAAGAGATGCTGAAGACGGGCGCTACTTTGGGCGGGGAACAGTCTGGGCACATTATTTTTCGCGACGGCGATGCTACTACTGGCGACGGTCTGCTGACTGCTTTGCGGGTGATGGATGTGATTGTGCGTTCTGGGAAGAGTTTGTCGGAGTTGGTTAGCGATTTGAAGGTGTTTCCGCAGAAGATTCAGAATGTGCGGGTGCGGGAGAAGATTCCATTTGCGCAGGTGCCGGAGGTGCAAGCTGCCATTGAGGCTGCCGAGCGCGACCTGAATGGGAATGGGCGGGTTGTGGTGCGGTATTCGGGGACTGAGGCTTTGGCTCGGGTGATGGTGGAGGCGGAGTCGGAGGAGCGGATGCAGGCGCTTACGGCGGGGATTGCGGGGGAGATACAGAAGAGGCTGGGGGTTTAGTTCCTCAATGCAGCTGACATTAGTATGTTTCTTCGCTTCGTGATTGCCGAACGACACCGCGAATCCCATCAAGAGCTTGGCCTTTTTCATGCTGCTGGCAGGCTCCGCGATAGCGGCTCACTCTCGGAGGCCGAGGAGACACTGCTTCAAGAAGTTCGCGACTGGTTCAACATCAACCTGGAAAAACCGAGGAGATTTACTTCTGCCAAGCCTCCCTACTACCGCAAGCGGCAGAATGGAATCTCGTGGTTCAAGGATTCAGCGCGAGAACACATCAACAAGATGCGCGAAATGGTGGTTCTGTTGGAACACCACGACGTCCCCGTTCGCATGATCAAGACGACGCGTCCGGGTTACGTTGTGTATGAGGATGAATTTCAGGTCGTCGCCGTGCCGTTCGCTGACTCCGACGTCTGAGTTATGTCGGACAGAGGAGTCAAAATCCCCGCCCTGTCCCTCCAAAGAACGGAGGGACGAGGACGGGGCACCCGCTCGTTCTTGGCGGCGGCAGTTGTCGGACAGGAGTGTCCGACCCACACGAGCCTTGCCGCGCCGTTAGTCTAGATCTCTCCAGTTTGGGCCTACTTCCATTTCTACTAGCAGTGGGACTGTTAGCTCGTGGGCTTTCTCCATTTGCTCTCGAACTAACGATTGCATCGTCTCCACTTCTTTTTCGGGGACTTCGAAGACTAGTTCGTCGTGGACTTGCAGGGTCATCCGCGACTTCAGGTTGCGTTCTCTGAGAATCGAGTCGATGCGGATCATGGCTACCTTGATCAGATCAGCGGCGGTGCCTTGCAGCGGGGTGTTTACTGCGGTGCGTTCGGCGAAACCGCGCTGGGTGAAATTCTTGCTGTTGATGTCGGGGATGGGGCGGATGCGACCGTGGAGGGTTCTTACTTTCAGGTCGCGGCGGGCTTCTTCTAACGTCTTGTCGATGAAGGCGCGGACGCCTTTGTATTTTTCGAAATAGTTGGCGATGAAAAGTTTGGCTTCGGCGGGTTCGATACCTAGATTTTGCGAGAGGCCGAAGGCGGAGAGGCCGTAGACTATGCCGAAATTTACTACTTTTGCCTGGCGGCGGTGATCAGGCGTGACCATTAAGGGCGGGACTCCGAAGACTTGCGAGGCGGTTAGGGTGTGGATGTCGTCGCCGCGGCGGAAGGCTTCGACCAGGAGTGGATCCTGGGAGAAGTGGGCCAGGAGGCGGAGTTCGATCTGCGAATAATCGGCGGTTAGAAGGACGTGGCCGGGTTCGGCGATGAAGGCGGCGCGGATGCCCCGTCCTAGTTCGGTGCGGATGGGGATATTTTGCAGATTCGGATTGGCTGAGGAGAGGCGGCCAGTGGCCGTGCCTGCTTGATAGAAGGTGGTGTGCAGGCGTCCAGTGGAGGGGTTGATCAGCGCGGGTAGAGTGTCTACGTAGGTGGACTTCAGCTTGGTTAGCTGGCGGTAGTCGAGAACTTTTCTGGCTATGGGATGTTCTTCGGCCAGAGTTTCGAGGACGTCCACGGCGGTTGAGATAGTGCGTCCCTTGCCGTATTTCACTGGCTTGGGAAGATTCAGGCGGTTGAAGAGGACGTCTCCGAGTTGTTTGGGGGAGCCGATGTTGAATTCGGTTCCCGCCAGCTCGTGAATCTCTTTCGCTTTGGCGCCGCTCTCGCGTTCTAGTTCGGTCGACATCTTAGCAAGGGCGGCGGTGTCGATTTTTACTCCGGCTTGCTCCATGCGGGCGAGGACTGGGACTAGCGGAAGATCTATTTCTTCGTAGAGCTTTGTCAGGCCGGCCTGTTTTACATCTTCGCGTAGCGCTGTGGCGAGCCTGCCGGTTACGTCGGCGGCTTCGGCTAGGTCGCCACTTAGTTTGAGATTGAAGCGGCGAAGCGCTACATCGGCCAGGCGATGCGAGGAGTAGGTTGGATCGAGCAGGTAGGAGTAGAGCATGGGATCATGCTGCACTCCTTGCAGAGGAATGCCGAGGGAATCCAGTGCGTGGATTGCGGCTTTGTAGTCGTGGATTGACTTGGGCGAGTTATCGGTGAGGATGGTTCGTAGCTTCGCGGCTGCGCTGGTGGCGTCCAGCTTCACGATCGTGGCGGAGCCAGCGGCTGCGGAGATGGCGATGCGGCGGGCGGCGGGCTCGGGCGCTGGGGGTGGCGCCGCACCGGTCAACGCTAGCATTCCCGACTGAGGTTCCTCTTCGACTATCTCTTCTTCGTCTTCGGGAACCGATTCTGCTTGTTCTACTGCGATGGCTAACGCGCCTTCCTGTTTGATGGAGTTTAGGACGCTCTCTATATCTGCGGCGGATTGGGCTTCTTTGTAGTGCGCTTCGGTGACCTGGACTTCCGGCAACAGCTCTTTCAACAGCGAAGTGAATTCGAGCTCGCTGAAGAGCTGGCGGAGTAGATCGAGATCGGGCTGACCGGCACGCATGGCCTCGATGTTGAGGTCGACGGGGACGTTGGTGTCGATGGTGGCCATGCTTTTGCTGAAGAGGATGGTGTCGCGATTGTTCTGGAGGGATTCGCGGTAGGTTTTCTTTTCTACTTCGTTGGCGCGATCGAGAGCTTGCTCGACGGTGCCGAAACGCTTGATGATTTCGACCGAGCCTTTGTCGCCGATGCCGGGGGCTCCGGGGATGTTGTCGATGGCGTCGCCGCGGAGGGCCATGATGTCGATTACGCGCGCGGGAGGAACTCCTAGAATTTCTTCGACCTTGGCGGCATCGCAGATGAGGTTGTCTTTGGGGGGATTGAGGATGTGAACGTCGTCGTTGACGAGCTGCATCATGTCCTTGTCGCTGGAGACTACGTAGACGGGATGCTTGGCGGCGGCGGCTTTGCGGGCCAGAGTGCCGATTACGTCGTCGGCTTCGAAGCCGGCTAGTTCGAGGATGGGGATGCGGTAGGCTTCGAGGGCACGGCGGATGTAGGGAATTTGCTGGGCGAGATCCTCGGGCATGGCGGCGCGGTTGGCCTTGTAGCCTTTGTATTCGACCTCGGTGAAGGTTTGAGTTTTGATGTCGAACTTGCGAATGGTGGTGATGGCTTCGGCTTGGGTGGCGCGGTGAGTCTTGGCGGCTACGTCGAAGACGGCGGCCAGATAGTTCGGGGAGAAATCGTCGCGCAGTTTGCGCAGCATGTTGACGAAGACGTAGATGGCGGCGGTAGGAAGTCCGGATTTGGTTGACATGGAACGCTGGCGGGCCATGGCGTGGTAGGCGCGGAAGATGAACGACATGGTGTCGATCAGGAAAATGCGGTTCTCGGCGGCGGCTGGGGAAAGTGTTGCGCTGGATTCAGGTTGCGGAGATTTTGTTCGTGGGGGCAAGGGAGTAGTTTAGCAGCCGGAATGGGATGCGGTGGGGGATGGCATTGGGGTGCTGGCGGCAGAGACGTAGCTAGCTACGTCTCTACGGCGTCTGCTGCATTCGCTGCTGTCGCGATTAGAAATCTACTCGGAAATCTGCTTGTACTACTTTTTTGCCCGGGCTGCCGGGAGTGTTGCGGAAGACCAGGTAGTAGCGCACGGGCAGGTCCTGGGTGGCGGGAAGACCCAAGCTTACGTCCTGATCGTGGGAAGAATCGACCGAGTAGACGACATCGGCGGGGCGGCCACTGAGGAAGTCAGTGTACTGCTGGTCATTCATCAGGAGGAGATCGATATCTCCGGTTTCGTCGGCGGATTGGACCGCGGATTGGACCGCGGAGTTCTTCGGAAACGAGTGATACGTGCCGTGCAATTGCGGGCTGGCAGCGTGAGGCGGAACTTCGAAGAGAAATTGCGCGGTGGAGGTGACGGTAAAGGTCTTGTGCACGACGGCGGCGGCGGTTCCGACGGGAGACGGCGCGATGTGGTCGTTGGGATGTGCTTTCCACGGCCGCGTCGGCTCATCTGATGTGGTCTGCGACCCGTCGGCCTTTGCCATCAAGTCCGCGAGCGGACTCATGACTGGTCCCACAACCGTGTTGGTCGGGACCTGGTCTTTATCTTTGTCCTTGTCTTTGGCCTCAGACCTGGATGCGGCTTCCTGGAGTCGCGCGAGGGCCTGGGCTTTCAGTTGGGAAGAGTGATTCTGGTAATAGGTATAGCCAACTACCATAGCGGCGCCGAGCAGCAGCCATGTCAATGCCCGATGCACGTGGTTCTCCTCCTGATGTCTTAAAGCTAACCCCGTGGAGGCGTTGTGACCAACAGTCTTTGTGGCTGTGGAAGTTACCTTGGTTTTCCGTATTCGGTGGTGTAGTGGAGCTGGATTTCGCCGCAGGTGCCCTGCTCGGCGGAATAGACGACGCAGGTATCGAACGGACGGGAATAGACGTGCAGGCTGACGGCGCGTTGATTGAAGTCGCGAGGATTCAGGACACGATGGACAGGCGCTAACGGGTCGACGGCGCAGGGATGGGACACGTTCATCTCGACGGTGTCGGTGGGCTCGATGGTGGACTTGCCTTGAGCGAGATCCTGATGAACCACGTGAAAATTCTCTACCAGCAAACGGCCGATGGGGACGGCCATCCAGCAGTTCTGGTCGCGGTGGTTGTGGACCGAGCTGGCCTGGCCGATCTCCCAGCAGACGGCGATTAGTTCGTAGAGAGAATTCTTGTCGATCAGGTTGCGAGTGTAGTGCTGGCGGTCCCAGGTTAGATAGGGGGCTAGCGAATCGGGGTTTAGCGGGTTGTCCTGCAGGAATTGGCGGAGTTGCTCGGTCTGGTCGAAGGTGGACTCGGGGAACTTGCGTAGTTGGGCTACGAAATCTTGAATTGGGACTTGGTTTACTGCGGTGGCCATGGGGTGCTCCCGGGAGAGTATAACTCAGCTGGAGTTGGGGCTACCGGCGAGAAAAACCTTTAACGGGGGCACCGAGGCCACGGGGTAGGGCAAACGTCATTCCAGGAACATGCAGTCGCCGTAGGAGTAGAAGCGGTAGCGCTCGGCGACCGCGTGATTGTAGGCGGCCAGGACGTTTTCGCGCCCTCCGAAAGCACTGACCAGCATTAGCAACGTGGACTGCGGCAGGTGGAAATTGGTCAGCATCGCTTTGACTGCTTTAAATTCGAAACCTATTTCGGGATCTGGGTAGATGAAGAGGTCGGCTGCGGCGGGGCCGGAGGTGATTGTTCCTGCGCCGAGGCGGACCGCCTGTTCCAAGGTTCGAACGGTTGTGGTTCCGACGGCGATGATGCGACGCTCGGTGCGGAGAGCGTGGTTGATGGCTGAGGCGGCACTGGCGGAGATGGAATAGGGTTCGGAGTGGAGTTTGTGATCTTCGACTTTTTCGACGCGGACTGGCTGGAAGGTTCCGAGGCCGACGTGGAGCGTGATTTCGGCGGTCTCGACGCCGCGCTGGCGGATGCGGTCTAGGGTCTCTGGAGTGAAATGAAGTCCAGCGGTGGGAGCGGCTACTGATCCACGCAGCTGGGCGTAGACGGTTTGATAACGCTCGCGATCGCGGGCAGAATCAGGGCGCGCGATGTAGGGCGGGAGCGGGACGTGGCCGATGCGATCGAGGGTGGCGAAGAAATCGTCGTTCATTTCCTTGGGGAGCTGGAAGCGGATGTGGCGTTCGCCGAACTCGGCGCGGGTCAGGACCTCGGCTTGCAGTTCGTTTTGCTCGCCGAAGAAGAGGCGTTCGCCTACGCCGATCTTGCGGCCGGGGCGAACCAGGCATTCCCAATCGTTGGGATCGGTGGAGAGCTGGCGAGTCAGAAGAACTTCAATGCGGCCGTGGAGGAAATCGCGGGCGGCAGGATTGTGCGGACTAATGGCTTGAGCGCGAGCGCCTTCGCGGCGACCGTAGAGCCGGGCGGGAAGGACGCGGGTATTGTTGAAGACCACGAGATCGCCGGGGTGCAGCAGGTTGGGGAAGTCGCGGAATTGGCGATCGAAATATCGGCCGCTGGTGCGCTGCAGTTGCAGCATGCGGGATCCGTCGCGGGCGGCGAGGGGTTCCTGGGCGATGAGTCCGTCGGGAAGGTGGAAGTTGAAATCGGAAACCAACACGGTGTCAGATTATAGGGTGAATGCTGTACGACGATGGACGTAACCTGGTGGTTTATCGTTTTTCTTGGGAAATTCTTTTGTTTTTTGGGAAAATCTGTTTGTCTGTTCGCGTCAGGTGCGGTACTATGCGGGGGTTGTAGCTTTAGCCGCTTTTTCGTTGCTCCCCCGAGAGAGTTTTTCCATGTCCGCTGAACGGAAACACAGGGAAGAAATTGTCCGCTACGGGCGGATGCTGCACGAGCGCGGGTTCGTGGCGGCGATGGACGGAAATCTGTCGGTGCGGCTGGACGATGAGCGGATTCTGGTGACGCCTACTTGCGTGAGCAAGGGCGCGATGCGAGCCCGGGACATGGTGATCGTGGACCTGGAGGGCAGGCGGGTGGCGGGGCGGCGAAACGTGACCAGCGAGATTGGGATGCACCTGCTGGTGTACCGCACACGGCCCGACATTCAGGCGATCGTGCATGCACATCCGCCGACCGCGACGGGATTTGCTGCTGCGGGAATGGCGCTGACCGAGCCGCTGGTGTGCGAAGTGGTGATGGGGCTGGGATGCATTCCGCTGGCACGGTATGGGACGCCGGGGACGTCGGAGTTGGCGAAGACTCTGGAGCCGTACGTGCCGCATTACGATGCCATCCTGATGTCGAATCACGGCGTGGTCACTTACGGAGATACGATCGAACACGCCTATATGAAGATGGAGACTGTCGAGCACTTTGCGCAGATAGCGCTGGTCACGCACCTGCTGGGGCGGCAGCAGCCGCTGAGCGGGGTTGATGTCGAGAAGCTGTTGCTGGCGCGGACGAAATATTTTGGCGGGAAGATGGCGGCGTCGATGCCGATGGCGATCGTGAGGGAACCGGAGAAGGTTAGCTGAGGATTCGTACTGCAGTTGTGACGACGTACTCTCCTACGTTCCGCCTGCGGCGAGAGCGACGTTGCAAGCAACGTCTCTACACATGAATTTGCGGAGGGCGCGAGATTTGACTCGCGCCCTTTTTGTTTCATCCCACTCTTGTTATTCCCCTCCTATGCGGAAGCGGAAGCCGGCGCGGAAGTTGATGGGCAGGGCCGGGTAGCCGACTACTTCGTTGTAGCGGCGGTCGAGGGCGTTTTCGATATTGGCATACGCGGTGATGCGGTGATTGATGGCATACCACCCGCCTAGATCGGCGCGGACGTAGCCAGCGGCGTGGTCGATGCCGAAGCCGTCGAAGTCGTCGTCCGGGCGGCGGCCGACGAAGCTTCCACTCAGGTTCGATCCCCAGCGGCTGCCGAGATACGACAACAGCATTGTGGCGGAATGTTTGGGACGGCGCAGGAGAGGCTGGCCTGGGTTGTAGAGGGAATCGATGGGAGCAGGATCGTTGAGAATTTCAGTGGATGTATAGGTGTAGGCGGCGGAGAGCAGCAGCCTGCTTCGAAGTTTGGCTTGCAGTTCGACTTCCGCGCCTTGGGCAAACGCCTGGTTGACGTTGAAGTATTCACCTACAAAGGTGGTTGGGTCGACCGTCTCGTAATTGATCTGGTCGTGAAACAGATTGTTGAAGTAGGTGGCATTGAAGACGTATTTTCCGCGGAAGAAATCCTGCCGAAGGCCCGCTTCGAAAGCACGGACGCGCTCGGGTTTGAGGGCGGGGTTCGGGAGGGAATACGGCGGCCCGGCGAAAGTCTCTTCCAGGCGTGGCTCCTTGAATCCGGTGGCATAGGAAAAGCGGAGGCGGGTTCCGGAAAAAATCTCTCCACCCTTTAGAGCGAGCAAAGTCAGCGCCACCCGCGGTGCACCTGTGTTGCCGAACACGCTGCTGTGGACGAGCCTGCCGCCCGCGATCGCCGAAAGCCTGCCCCAAGTTAGCTGCTGTTGCAGGTAGGCGTCCTGATTCAAACGCTGGCCCGAGGGCGAGGGAGGAAAATCCAGATCGCCGACTACTCCGTTTTCGTTCTCGAGGCGATATCCGAAGGTGGTGTGGGACCAGGTTCGTTCCGAGTAATCGCCCTGATATTCGAAGCCCACGCGATTGATGTGATCGTACTCGTGAGCGGGGAAGTCGTTGACGCGGGCAGGATCGCCATTCAGATTCACGTCGTTGTAGCGGTAGAGATAGTCGAAGACACTGAAACGGTGCTGCCAGCCTGAAGGAGCGGCTATGGCAAGCTCCGCGCTGCCGAGCAAGCTGTTTAGCTGCGCCCATTCGCTGGGATCGGGCGGCATCAGAGGATCGCCGTTGAAGCTCCACTCGCCGGGAAGTCCGGTGTGGCTGTTGGAGTGGCGCAGGTGCAGGCGGAGAGAGACTTTGTCGCTTAACGCAACTCCGGTGTTGACGCCTTCGAGCGAATCGGAATTTGCGTTGTTGATGCCGGCGCCGTTGGTGTTGAATTGGTCGCTGAAGAGGTTGTAGTCGAAGCGGGCGTTTGCTCCGGCGAGAGACGCGAAGCCGTTGGCGGTGGAGAAGTTCCCGCCGTCGGCGCCGAAGCGGAGTTCGGGGGTGGGCGTGCTTCCGGTGCGGGTCCAGACCTGGACCACGCTGGTCATGGCGTCGGAGCCATAGAGCGTGCTTTGCGCGCCGCGGAGGAATTCCATGCGGCTGGCTTCGGTCAGAGGAAGCGTGCCGAAATCGAAAGTGCCGCCGGGCTCGTTGATGGTGACGCCGTCGACAATTACTTTGTTGTAGGTGGAATCGCCGCCGCGAACGAAGAGGGAGGACAAGCCACCGCGCTGGCCGGCGGTATTTACCACTGCGCCGGGAAGATAGCGAACGGCATCATCGGCGGCTACGGGCCGCATGGTTTCGAGTTGGCTGTTCTCCAGAGTCGAAATGCTGGCGCCGGTTTCTCCGGCTGGGACTGGCGTTCTGGTTGCGGTTACGACTACGGTTTCCGATGCTGGGGCCAGGTGCAGTTGGAAGGTAGATTGGATTTGAACGACATGTGATTGAGCGGAGATGTCGATCTCCGAGCTTTGAGGCGCGAAGCCCGGCGCCAGAACCTGAATCCGGTAGCTGCCGAAAGACAGTTCGCCAAAGTCGGCGATCCCTTCGGGGGAAGTTGTGACGATTTTAAGAGCAGCGTCCGTCCTTCGGGAAAACAAGGAAACCTGAGCGCCGCGAACGGCCGCAGATTGGGGATCGACCACTTTGACTTTAAGTTCTGGGGTAGGAGATGCTGCCGCGAAAGAAACCAAAAGCAAAACCGAAGCGCAGAGTATGCGCATAACCATCCTCCTTTTCACGCGAAAGGGGTTAAGGTGGACGGTTTACGCCGGTCTCCTGGCTTTGCGAGTGAGGATGTGTCCAGCAGCAATTGGCTGAAGCTTCCGGATTCTGCAGGCGGCCTTCCCGGGATTGATCCCAGTGGACGGCTGCGGTTTTCTCGCTTACAGTTGCGCGGCAGCGCGGGAATTGCACCCGCTTCCCTGTCTTTGCCACGGGCAAAGACGCGCAAACCGAAGGACATTTCAAAGAACGGATAGTGCCAGTGTCAGGAATTTAGCGGGTGGGAGTGGTGGAAGTCAAATCGCAAAGAATCAACCCGGTCCCTGGAACTTATTTTCGCTCCTGTGTTGGCTCCCCGACAAAGACCAGGCAGCCGTTGGGGTCGCCGATGTGGAACTCGGTCATGCCGTAGTCCCGGTCGAACAAGTCGCGGATTTTGTAGCGGTCTTTGAACGTCTTTACGTGCTCCCACAGCGCGGCGATGTTGGAAACTTCGATGTAGATTTCAGTGTGACCGCGGACGCAGCGCATGACTTCTTCGGATGCGGCCTTCATGAAGTGGATGGTCTGGCCGTCGCGCTCGACGATGGCGTACTCCGCGGATTTCATCCTCGGGGTAAATCCTAGAATGTCGTGATAGAAAGCGAGAGTCTCTTCCATGTCGGCGACTGCCAGCATGGGACTTATTTTCTTCGCGGTATAGGTTGCGGTCATCGCGGATTCCATCTCTGATCTCCCAATTTCTCGAGAATCGTCAAGCATTGTAAGAAAATTCCGGGGCGCCGACTTTCTTTATGTTGGTCTCGGCAAATTCGCAGACGCGATCGAGGGAAGTCTGCAGCTCCTGCTGATAGCGCTCAACGTCTTCATCGGTAGCATCCGACGGAACCGGGATCAGCTTGCCGAAGCGCATCAGGACTCGGGAAAAGGGCTTCGGGATGATGAGGCGGTCCCAGGTATTTAGGACCCATGCGCTTTCGACTGCGATGTGAAATGTGCTTAGGGAAACACCGGAGGATCGCGCCAGGGCTACCGGGCCGGGTTTGACTTTGTGGCGTGGGCCGCGGGGGCCGTCGAGGCTGAAGGCGACCGCCCAGCCTTCCTGCAGGGCACGGCGCAGGCCTAGCAAGGCGCGGACGGCATTGCGGCTGCTGGAGCCTTTGACGGCTACGAATCCGAATTTGTGGATGATGCGTCCCATGTATTCGCCGTCGTAGCTGTTGCTGCTCATCACGCGGATGCCGACGTTGCGGAAAAGGTACGTCGCGGGGATGATGCAGGCGTGCCAGAAGGAAAGTATCAGCGGGCGCTGGCCGACGGTTGGCTGCGCTCCTTCTTCGTGGGAGATGCTTACTCGCAGGGTGGGGCCGATGAGGCGGATGAAGGAGTATCCGGCGGCGATGATGATGGGCAGGACGATTCTTTGCAGAAGGGTGAAGCGGCGGGCGCTGGCGGCAACTTCCGTTGCGGCAGGGGCTTCGCCAGTGCTGGCTTCGGTCACAGGGATCATTGTAATGGGAGGGTGCGTACGGACTGCCATTATGCACCGCGGGGGCTAAAGCCCAGCCCTTGTTGCTTCTTCGACGCAGGCCTGGAAGGCCTGCTCCACGCTCGATGCATCGCAGCGCTGAAGCGCTGTGCCACGCAAGGGCGGCACTCCCCAAAGTCAAAGGCGCGCCTCGCTGCGCTCGGCTGGACGGGCGAAGGCGCCCGTCCCCACACGAACTCTCAGACTCCGGACAGCCGAGGCCGCCGTCCCCACATTAACCTTGGCCTGGGCAACTCTGGACCGGCTTAGCTTTCCAGGTAGGCGTCTATCCAGGTCTTTACTTTTTGGCGGCGGTCGTCGGCGGAATCGAAGCGAACTCCGAAAGACTTGGGCTTGCGCCAAGTCACCACACCGCGGACGGTGACGCGGGGCAGAGTGAGCAAAGAAAAAGAGATCTCTACATTGGCTCCAGAAGGCACATCTTCGGCGCTCTTCAGGGACATGCCGCCGGAGCTGATCTCGAGGCTGGAAGCGGTGATGCGCTGGTTATCAGGGCTGACTATGGTGACTTCTGTCATGATCGGGACGCGGGCGTAGCGCCGGAATTCGTGGAGCACGAGCATGTGAGTAGCGCGAACGAGTTTGAGGGTCGCGGGCCGCTCCAGCGGCTCCTGGAACATGGCGTTGATGCCGAACTTGGAATAGCGCATGGCCTCCTGCGCGTTGCCGCCGAGACCGTAGAGCACGATGCGGCTGTTCGACGGGGAAGTGCGGGCGGCCTCCATGACCCCTTCGGCGCCGGAGCCCAGACTGATCACGCAGGCTTCGAATTTCTCCTGGCGGAGGCGTTCGGCCGCGCTGGAGGACACGAGCACAGTCTCGATGCCAAACTGGCGGAAACACTCGGTCAGCAGGGCTCGGGAAGATTCTTTAAGGTCAACCAGGGCAGCGCGAGCCGCCGCTTTCTTTGTGGAGGAAGTGAACGCCGGGGCAGTGCCGAAGGCTTTTTGCATGTTGGGGGCCGGTATTCCAGTACGAAAGTTTATTGTGGCGCGCCGGTAACGAGATGGAAAGACCCTAAGGGGCAGGGCGGGAGTACAAAAGTCTCATTACCTCGGCTGGACTGGTGGGTAGTAAAGCCACAGCGCGAGCACTTGGCCTAGGCGTTGGCTACGGCGGCCAGGAGTGCGTGGGCCGGCGCGTCCGCAACCGGTAACTCGATGGTTACACGTGCGCCGTGGGGCTTGACGTTCTCGATTCGGAGATCTCCACCGCGTTCCTTGACGATGCCGTAGCAGACACTTAACCCCAGGCCTGTTCCTTTTCCTACCGGTTTGGTGGTGTAGAACGGGTCGAGGGCGCGGTTCAGATTGTCAAAGCCCGGACCGGAATCTTCTACTTCGATTACCGCGCGGGGGCCGCGCTGGTAGGCGCGAATGCTGATCTGCTTGCTGCCGGCCATGCCTTCCAGAGCGTCGCTGGAATTGTTGAACAGGTTCAGCAGGATCTGCTTGATTTCGTCTTCATTGACAGCGAGCAGAGGAAAATCCGGGGTGATGTCTAGTTCAACGCGAACGTTGCGGGTGCGAGTGTAGTACTCGCGTAGAGCCAACACCTCCTGCAATACCGGCGAGAGCTGCACTGCCTGCATGTCGCGGGTGCTTTGCCGCGAAAAGCGAAGGAGGTTGTCGGTAATCCGCTTCATGCGGCGAGCTTCACTCACCAGCTTGGCGAGCTGATCCCGAGTGTGCGGGCCCGCGATGGCATCGCTTAGCAGTTCGCTGTATCCCATGATTACGGTCAGGGGATTGTTGAGTTCGTGTGCGACTCCAGCGAGTAGTTGCCCCAGGGCAGCCAGCTTTTCCGACCAGACCAGCTGGGAGTGCAAGGCTTTCAGCTCGACGGCTACGGCGAGATCGGCAGCGAGCATTTCGATGCGGGATAATTCGAGCGCGTCGATCGCATTCGCGTTTCGGGGCGCGGCTAATCGGATGCAGCCCAGGTATGCGCCTCCGGCTGAGCAGAGGGGAATTAGCAGTTCCTGGCGATTTTTCCAGTTTGAATTCGAGTTCCGCGGCTGCGGAAACGGGATGGCTTCGCTCGCGGGCAGCAGATACGAGTTCTTTCCCATGAGCTGGGCTTGAGAGCACAGAGTCTTGACGTGGCCGAGCGTCCAGTCCTGGGTTTGAACCTGCAGTCTTTGGAAGGATGCGGGGCAGAGTCCGCTGGAGCCAGCCACGCGTAACTTGTGCTCCGCATCTTCGAGTTGGACGACCGCCACACTGAAGTTGCTGACTTCGGTGATCGCCGAAGCGATGGCGGGGCAAACCGCATCGGGCCTGCCCCGACCGAGCAGCTGGGATGTGATGGCCGAGAAGCGTTCCAGTTGGCGATTCAGGACAGCTGCCTTGTGCTGCATGCCGGCGATCGATTCCGACTTGTCTTCGACCACGGCCAGAATCATTCCAAACGCAACAAAAAACTTGGGAGTGTTCCAGAGTTCGCCTGGAATAATCAGGTTGGGAGCTAGACGGTCGACCAGCAGGCCGAGGGGAAAGACCGCTCCCCAGCAGAAGAATCCGCCGGCAATCGTCAGCATGGCAGGCGACGAGCGCGAGTAGTTCCGGCAAATGAACACGCCTGACAAGGCAAACCCGATTCCCAGCAGCGCGATCGTTCCTTCGTCGAAGGAACCGCGAAGAGCAGCGCGGATCGCCCACGATCCGGCGAGCGAACACAAGAAGGTGGTGGTGGCCAGGAACAGCGTCACGTTGCGGCTAATGCGGAAGAAGAAGGCGGCAGCTCCACCGAAGCAGGCCAGCAGGCAGAGGACATAAGGCCAGCGGGCGTGGACGTTGTAGCAGGTGCATGCCACGTACGCGACCGAAGGCACACCCAACACCAGTAACAGTAGCGTGCGCCGGGCGTAGTCTTCCACCACGATTGAGACTGAGACCAGAAAAGTGACCGCAGCCGCTTGCAGCGACCCGGAATCGACAGCCAGAAGAAAGGGGCTGACTGAGCCGTGATCGGGCTCCAGCAATTGCGCGATGAAATGGGTGAATACCAGCGCCCAGCCTATGGTCCAAAGTGTGAGGCGAGTGCTGCGCGCCTGGCGTTTGAGGCAGACAAAGATAATGACCAGGACACCTACGGTCAAAAATGTCGGGATTTTTTCGACGACACCCATTCAAGATTACTTTTGGGGGGAGCAGTGCGAGTTTCAACGGTAACTAAGGGTAACCAGCCATATGCCTTCGTGCAACGCCCCAACGTGCCATCGGAGTGGCACCAAAGTTGGGCATGATTTTAGGAAGGGAACAGGAACCGAGGAGGCTTGGCCTTTAGTCGGGAATAGCCAGTCTTCCGCCGACGCTGCTCAGGAGTTTCTCGGCAGCTTCTCCTGGATCCTGGGTGGCAAAGTTTTCGTCCAAAACGATAACAGAGACGGTGGGATCGATCTCTTCCAGCATCTTGCCGGTGGGTTTGCCATGGACGGTTTGCATTTTCGAAGAAATTACCACCAGTTTCGCCTTGGTTGCCTTGAGCAGGATGCGGGCGTCGTTGATGCTGAGGGTGGTCAAGGCATTGTAGCCGGCGCTGCACAGCACTTCGCGCAGAAACGTGCACACATCGGTGGACTCGAAGACGCAGAGCAGACGCGGGCGGGCGTCCCCGGCTTTTCCTCGCGAATAGCGCGAGCCCAAATAGGCGGCGGTGATGGCCTCTTCGACCGAATCGTAGGTTTCAAACTGCGCGAGCAGATTGGTGAGCTGCAGCACTTTGCGGATATTGGGCGGAACGCCGCTGAGTTTAACGTCCCCTCCTTTGGAACGTGCGGCCTGCATCAGACGGACCAGCGCGCCCAGCCCGCTACTGTCGAGAAACTCTACCTGGTCGAGCTGCAGCACGACGTCTCCGTGCTTTTCGATGGAGTCTCCGACGTGGGAGTGCAACGTAAATACTTCATTGCCGGCCACGATCCGTCCGTGGCACTGAACGATCAGGACATCGCCGACTGGGCGGCTCTCCAGGCGCAGCTGCATCTCCGCCTCCTTGTATTTCGTGGCGAATCTTACGTGGGGGAAACGGGCAAGTCAATCGCGCGAGGGACAGCGCCTAAGGTACGCCGTGTCGCTGGCTTTCGCGGCCGAGAGCTCGAATGCAGACCGGCCGGGGTCTCTAAATCGTATTTGCTGTTGGACGGTTCAACTGTTAGACTATCCAACAGAGGATTTTCATGGAGCTGGTTACGGTAAAAACAAAATTTCAAGTTGTCATTCCCCAGAGCATCCGCAAGCGGGTGCGTCTGGACATTGGGGATTTGCTGGAAGCGTCCGTGGAAGACGGCAAAATTACCTTTACTCCGAAAACAGTCGTCGACCGGCGACTGGCCGAGGGGATGGAGGACCTTGCCCGGGGCCGCACCCACGGTCCCTACGAATCGGCGAGCGAAGCCATCTCTGCACTTGAGCGCAGGGCGCGAAGACGGAATAAGGATCGGAAGCGGAAGTGAAAGTCAGCTTCACGGAGCGCGCTGACAAGGACTACGCAGCGCTACTCCCTGAGGTGCGTAAGGCTTTCGCCAAGCAACTTGGATTTCTCCTCAACCAGCTTGGGCATCCTTCTCTGCGCGAAGAAATACGACGAAGCGAACGATATTTGGCAAGCGCGAGTAAATCGCAGTTGGCGATTCTATTTTGTGATTCGCGGGGATGAATACGTTATCTTGTCAATCATTCCGCACCCAAAATAGGCGCGAGAATCCTCAAACAAAAGACGTATCGCCGTGCTGTTTCTATGGACGGCCGCCCCGCAAGATTGAAAATCCAGCATAGAAAACGCCGGAATCGATTCCTGGGTTCAAGGGCGCCTGGTAGTCGTTCGATAGATGGAAATACTTCCATCCCACGCTGAACGAGCGGCCCGAGCGCCGGAAGAATTGTGCCCCGAAACCGATGGAAATTGTGTAATTGAACTGCGACGAACCTACGATGGGAACTTGCTGAGTGAAATACAAAAATCCCACGCTCCCATTGGCAAACGGTTGAACGCTTTTCCTGCCAAAGTTTCCCTGAAAACCGATCGGACTTGCACCCGCTCCGTAAATTGAGCCGGAAGGGTTCACTAACGGTTTTCCGCCGACCTCGTAGACCTGCGTGGGCTGGATCTCCACCGCCGCCGGCACAATCTCTGCCGTGTATTTGAGCGTTAGTGGCGTGGTGGCAAACAGTGTCCTCGCATATTGCAAGTTCAGTAGAAAGAGTTTTCTATCCAGGGACGTTCCCTTTATTACAAAAGAAAACGGAGAGAAACCTGTCCAGCCTCCAAATTCGTTGGTGGCGCGGCGCAGAATGGTTTTCTCTTCGTCGCTGTCACTAGGGGTGGGCGAGGCAGAATCCTGCGGCTTCGCCGGTGTGGGAAGGCTCAGAAACGTGGCGAAAACAGCGAGGCCAAGCAGGAAGGAACTCGCCGTTGCATGGGAATTCGTTGGCAGCAAAGCTGGTCGCACGTGCGCAGACTTCCCCATCTCGATCACTCAGCCGAAAAGGCAACCCGCGGGACCGGAATCGTCCCGTCATTTGGGACCGGGAGCATAAGTGTAACTTAGGCGACAGAAATTGGAGGCAGACTTCTACTCTGACCATCTCCGGAACAGCAGCGCGCCGTTGGTGCCGCCGAAGCCAAAAGAGTTCGACATGGCATATTCGAGCTTGGCTTTGCGGGCCTCGTTGGGAACGAAATCCATGCCGACGGTTTCGGGGTCCTGACTGACAAGGTTGATGGTGGGAGGCAGGATCTGATCGCGCAGAGCGAGGACGGTGATACCGGCTTCGAGGCCGCCGGCGCCGCCGAGCAGGTGGCCGGTCATCGATTTGGTGGAGCTGACGGGGAGTTTGTGCTCGCCAAAGAAGTTGCGGATGGCGTGCGCTTCGAGGGTGTCGCCGATGGGGGTGGACGTGCCGTGGGCGTTGACGTAATCGACTTTCTCCGGACTGATGCCGGCATCGCGGGTGGCGTTGCGCATGACGCGGAATCCGCCTTCGTGCTCGGGAGCGGGTTGGGTCATGTGGTAGGCGTCGCCGGACATGCCATACCCGGCAATTTCAGCGAGGATGGGCGCGCCGCGTTTTTTGGCGTGTTCGAGTTCTTCGAGCACAAGAATGCCCGCGCCCTCGCCCATGACAAAGCCGTCGCGATCTTTGTCCCAGGGACGGCTGGCTTTTTCGGGATCGTCGTTGCGTGTGGAGAGGGCGCGCATGGCGGCGAATCCGCCGACGCCCATGGGCGTAATAGCTGCCTCGGAGCCGCCGGCGATCATCACATCGGCATCGTTGTGCTGGATGATGCGGAAAGAATCTCCTACCGAGTGAGCGCTGGTGGTGCAGGCCGTGGCCGTCGCCTCGTTGGGTCCCTTGGCTCCGAGTCGCATGGAAACGTGGCCGGCGGCGAGATTGATGATGGCCGCTGGAATGAAGAAAGGGGAAATCTTGCGCGGGCCGCCTTCGAACAGGGCGGTGTGTTCGCGTTCGATGATGTCGAAACCGCCGATGCCGGAGCCGATGTGCACGCCTACACGCTCGTCGTTTTCGGGCGTGATTTTGAGAGCGGACATCTTGAACGCTTCGTCCGCCGCGGCGATGGCCAGGTGGATGAAGCGTCCCATCTTCTTTACTTCTTTTTTCTCGATGAAGTTGAGGGGGTCGAAGTTCTTGACTTCAGCGGCGATCTGACAGGCGAAATTCGTGGAGTCGAATTGGGTGATGCGGGCCACGCCGCTCTTGCCGGCAAGCACAGCCTTCCACACCTCTCCGGTGGTATTTCCCACGCCGCAGATCAGGCCGATGCCGGTAACTACGACCCTGCGTCCCAAACTACTTGCCGCCTTTCGAATGCTTCCCGATGTAGTCGATGGCGTCCTGAACGGTGCGGATCTTTTCCGCGTCCTCGTCGGGGATCTCGATGTCAAAACCTTCTTCGAAAGCCATTACCAGTTCGACGGTGTCGAGTGAATCCGCGCCCAGGTCGTCCACGAACGACGCGCTGGAGGTGACCTCGCCCTCGTCCACACCCAATTGCTCTACGATGATCTGCTTTACCTTCTCGTCAACGGCTGCCATGTTTCTCCTCGCTTTAACTCGATTTGATTTGAAATTCGATGCCGGGATTCGGGGATCGCAGTCTCCGCTTCCCGTCCGGCCTTCGCCCGGACCCTCCGCGATTTTGCTCGTCGCAGGTGTTACCGCACTGAAAATAGGCGAACGTGTAGTCTAATTGCCCGGTGAATTAGTGTAAAGGAAAGGGATCGCCACACGGGGCAAACCCTTGGCCAATTTCGGATCGGGACACCTGATCCTAACGGTTGGAAGTTCTCGTGGTCAAACCGCAGGCAAGTTATGATGGGCGGTTCACACCTCCGTTGACAAAGGAGCTTGGGAATTCCATGCGGGCCGTTGTGCAGCGAGTAAGCCGCGCCCAGGTTACGGTGAACGGAGAAATCGCGGGCAAGATTACCCTGGGGCTGCTGGTTTTGTTGGGCGTCGGCCGGGACGATGGCGAGGGCGATGCAACTTATCTGGCGCAAAAAATTGCTGGCTTGCGAGTTTTTGAGGATGCCCAGGGAAAAATGAACCGCAGCGTGCGAGAGGCCGATGGAAGCGTGCTGGCGGTTTCGCAGTTCACGCTGTACGGGGACGTCAGGCGGGGTAAGCGGCCTTCGTTCGACGCCGCGGCACCTCCGGAAAAAGCACGCCAGCTCTACGAGTTCTTTGTGGAACAGATTCGCGCCGCCGGACTGCGCTGCGAGACCGGGCGCTTTCAGGAAATGATGCAGGTGGAACTGGTGAACCAGGGGCCGGTAACGATTTTGTTGGACTCGGGGAAGAACTTTTAGCGGTTTTCGCTTGAGGGTATGAGAAAAATCTTCTTCAACTCCTATGGCTTGCGTGCAGGCTGGCGGTTGCTTATTTTTGTCGGCATTTTCGTGGGACTCGGATTCCTGTCGAACTGGATCATTGCCAATATCTTTCACCTCAAAGAGCGGCCGTCTCTTGATCCTGTAGGAACCATCTTCGATGAGCTACAGTCGCTCGTCCAGGTGCTGATCGCGACCTGGATTATGGCTCGCATCGAGCGCCGCCGCTTCGTCGATTACGGCGTTCCAGTGCGCAACGCCTTTGGAGGCGATTTCTGGGTTGGACTTGCCTGGGGTGCAGCCTCCACTTCTTTGCTGGTGGGCCTGATTGCAGTTTTCGGCGGCTATCGCATCCTCGGGCTTGCGCTCCATGGGAGCGCGCTCTGGTATTTCGCAGGCGTCTGGATCGTTGCCAATCTGCTCATCGGATTTGCCGAGGAGATCCAGTTCCGGGCGTATCTGCTCGCCACGCTCGCCGATGGTATTGGATTCTGGGCAGCAGCCATTCTGCTTTCCATCGGCTTTGGTGCGCTGCATTACTTCCTTAAACCCCACGAGCGCTGGGAGGACTTTGCTTCTACCGGGCTGCTCGGTCTGTTCATGTGCTTCACGCTGCGTCGCACGGGCTCACTGGCGTTCGCCATCGGTTTCCACGCCGCCTTCGACCTGGCGAACCTCTTCGTGTGGTCGGGACAAAACGCCGGCGAGTATGCTGTGGGCCACCTTCTTGAAACCCGCTGGCAAGGACCGCAATGGCTTACTGGGGGCCTACTCGGTCCGGAAGCCAGCTGGATGGTCTTTGTAGTGATCGTGCTGATGTTTGGAATCTTTGATCGATGTTATGGGCAGAAGAAGTTTCCAGGCTGAGTCCTCCTCTGGCAGCGGCCACTTTTCTCAACGTACAATCAACCGGGAGGTGGGAATATGCGTAAGGGCAATTCGATTGCGCTCATGATAGTTACGCTCGCGATAACGGCAACGGCGGGATCGAAGATTGAGGGCACGACCGCGCTGAAGGATTTCCAGCCATTCGGAACGATCGACAAGAAGACGCATAAAAATCAGCAGTACGATCTTTCCTTCGCGGCAATGGGTAAGCTGTACACCTGCCGCTCGATCGAAAAGGAGTCCTTGAAGGCCACCGATTTCGTAGTGGGCAGCGACGTGCAGTACCAGATCAATGGCGACAAGGGTAAGGTGAAAAGCGCCAGCGGCAAACAGGTGGAATGCACGATCATGCGGGTCGCCGAACTGCCGGCCGCTGCTTCACCGGCCCCTCCACAATAAACCCGACGCTTCGCACAGAGTCGTCAGCGTGCTTCAAGAATTGCGTCGCTTATGCGGGCGGCGTCGACTGCGGCTTTTACATCGTGCGTTCGTAAGATGTGCGCGCCTTTGAGAATCAAAGCCGTGTGTGCGGCTAGATTTCCGTAGAGCCGGTCGGTGGCGGAGGCGTCTTTTCCATCCCTTGACAAGGTGCGGCCGAGGAACGACTTTCGCGACGTACCGGCCAGCAGGGGAAAGCCGAGCGATTGCAGGTCCTGAAAGCGAGCCAGCAGCGGATAGTTCTGGTCGAAGTTCTTTCCGAAACCAAAGCCGGGATCGACGGCGATCCTTTCCCGGCGTACGCCGGCCAAGACGGCCGCCTCCACCCATTCCCTGAGTTCGCGCTTCACCAGAAGAAAAATATCGGCCGGCGGAGGCAAGGTGCGCCACTCTTCGGGACGGCCGCGCATGTGCATCAGAACCGCTCCGCATTTTATTTCAGCAATCGTCGCGGCCATCTGCGTATCCCATCTCAGCCCGCTGACGTCGTTGACGATCTCGGCTCCAGCCGCGACGGCGGCACGCGCCACGCTGGCTTTGTAGGTGTCGATGGAGATCACCGCGTCCGGACGCTGTTTCCTGAGCGCGGTGATCACGGGCAACACCCGTTTCGACTCTTCTTCCGCGCTCACGGCGACTTTGACGCCGGGGCGGGTAGATTCTCCGCCGACGTCGAGGATGTCGGCACCCTCGTCGAGCAATCGGAGGGCATGCGCTGTAGCTTTTTCGGGATCGAGATGGAGGCCGCCGTCAGAAAAGGAGTCAGGAGTCACGTTGACGATGCCCATGATCAGCGTGCGTTTGCCCAGTTCCAGTGTGCGCGTGCCGAGGCTCCATTGAAAGACAGCTCTCATGCGGCAGATTCTAAATGAAATAGGAACGTGAAAGAGTGAAAGCGGATCCGTTAGCGGCGTCGGACGGCTGCATCGCGCTTGCCCATGCTACGAAGCGCACCGGGACCTGTACCGGTCGGCGGTTTGCGCATTCCGTCGAGCAAGTCTTTGAGCACGACTGCGTTGTTGCGCGTCTCGTTCTTCGAGGCGAACAGGAGCGTGAGGCGTTTCCGCTTGTGGGCCAGAGAGTAAAGCTTCTGCAAATCTTTTTCGGCCTCAGGACGGGTGAGTTCCTTCAGGTAACGCTTGCGGAAAACCGGCCACTGTTCCGGCTGAGCGTGAAACCACTTTCGCAATTCGTTGGAGGGAGCTAGATCGCGCAGCCATTCATGCATGGCGATCTCAGTTTTTGAAAGACCGCGAGGCCACAGGCGATCGACGAGAACGCGCGCGCCGTCGGAGCGTGACACCGATTCGTACACTCGCTTTACCGCAACTGGCATGGCTTTGCAGCTTTCCTCTATCATTGTAAGGCGAGCGCAATTGCGACGGCTGTGGGAAACTGGGAACAAATGGGACCGATTAAGGGATGGAGCTAAAGATTCGGGTGATGGATGAAATCGAGCGGCAGCGTACCCAGAAACTGACGACGGGGCTAAGGTGCTGGATTGGCGGGGCTCTTGCCGCGTGTCTGGCGCTGGCTGGGCTGGTGGGTTGCGATGTGGAGCGTCGCAAATCGGACGCTGAACTTGGTCTCAACCCGCAGCAGGCTGCGGGGCGCAAGATCTATGACAACTACTGTGACCGTTGTCATCGTCCCGATTCTACAAAGGGGAAAAAGGGTCCGGGATTGAAGGGCGTTTTTCAGCATCAATTTCTTCCCCAGACCGGACTGCCGGCGAATGACGACCGCGTGACGGACATTATTCGCAACGGCCGCCCCGATATGCCCGGCTATGGCCAGGTGATGAGCGCACAAGACATGCAAGATTTGCTGGCCTACATGCATACGCTATAAGGACGGGTCAGGTCGTTCCTGCGCAGTCATCCCTGCGCAGTTCATTCTCTTCGTGGGATAATCTCCGGATGAAAGCCGGCATGACATCGGAGCTTTTTCGCAAGCTGCCTTCCGTTGATGATGTGATGCGTGGGCCTTCGGTCGGTTCGCTGGTTGCGAATTACGGGCTTGATTCCGCTGTGGATGCGGCGCGCGTCGTGCTGGGCCGGTTGCGGGAGGAGATCGCATCACAGCTGCTGGATGCAGATGAGCTGGAGCTTGCGCTTTCTGGTCTGGCGGGCGCGGTGGAGAATCAACTGCGCCAGGCGCTCTCCTACTCTCTGCGGCCGGTGATCAACGCCACCGGCGTGATTCTACATACCAACCTTGGACGCGCTCCGCTGGGCGCTGC
Organism: uncultured Acidobacteriaceae bacterium; assembly: GCA_963787495.1. Taxonomy (GTDB): domain Bacteria; phylum Acidobacteriota; class Terriglobia; order Terriglobales; family Acidobacteriaceae; genus Sulfotelmatobacter. The sequence continues at coordinate 1,042,413 of CAWBDA010000003.1, read as the reverse complement.
GGCGATGGAGCACATCCGTGAGACCGCGGCTAGTTACAGCAATCTGGAGTTTGACCTTGAGGCTGGCGCTCGGGGCAAGCGGGATGTGCACGTGGATCGCTTGTTTCGCAAGCTGCTGCACGAAGAAGTCAAAACCGCCGAGCTGCGCTCGGCTGAACGGGCAAGAGTGCCCGTTCCCACACAAGCAAACCCCGCGCCAGCAGACGTCTCGACCATCGTGGTCAACAACAATGCGGCTGCCGTGCTGTTGGCGCTGAACACCTTGGCTGACGGTGGAGAAGTCATTGTCTCGCGCGGCGAACTGGTCGAGATCGGCGGGTCGTTTCGCATTCCCGACGTGATGGCCAAGTCGGGTGCGATCCTGCGCGAAGTCGGCACGACCAACCGCACTCGCACCGCCGACTACGAACGCGCCATCACGGACCGCACGCGGCTGCTGCTGCGGGTGCACCGTTCGAACTTCGAGATCACCGGCTTCACGGAGCAGGGTTCCACGGCGGAACTAGTGGCGCTGGCGCGCAGGCGTGGCATTCCATTGATGGAGGACCTCGGCAGCGGCGCGCTGTTTGACCTGCGCTCGATCGGCATCAGCGGCGAGCCGGGCGTTCTGGACAGCCTGCGCAGCGGCGTGGACATTGTGACCTATAGCGGCGATAAACTGCTCGGCGGGCCACAGGCAGGGCTGATCAGTGGCGGTTCGGAGTTCGTCGCGCGCATGCGGGCGAATTCGCTGTTCCGGGCGTTGCGGGTGGACAAGCTGATCTATGCCGCGCTGGAAGCCACTCTTCTCGCGTACGTAAAGAAGGATCACGATGCGATTCCCACGCTGCGCATGATGCGGCTTTCGAAAGAAGCGATCGGCGAGCGGGCTGAAGGGCTGGCGGCGCGAGTTGCTACGCCGAAGCTGAAGGTTGAAGTTGTGGATGGTGAATCCATCCTCGGCGGCGGAGCGGCGCCGTCTTCTATTCTGCCGACCCGGGTGCTGGCATTGGCCTGCGAGGGCCTGAGTGCTGACGAACTGGCCGCGCGGTTGCGCAGTTCAGTGCCTCCGATTATCGCGCGGGTCGAGGAAGGCCGAGTGTTGCTGGATTTGCGGACCGTGTTTCCGGGACAGGATTCCGCTGTCGCGGCGGCTCTCAATCGCATCGTTGCATGATCGTCTCGCATCGAAATAGGGTTGGCTCTCCTCTACACTGTCGGACATTCGACTCGCTCACTAGACGAGTTAATCGAGACGCTACAGGCTCACGCGATTGAAACCCTGGTGGATATTCGGGCCTTCCCCATGTCGCGGCGGCTGCCGCAATTTAATCGAGAATCTCTGGAGAAAAGTTTGCCCGCGGCCGGAATTCGCTATGTCTGGATGAAAGCTCTGGGCGGCTATCGCAAGAAAAGTCGCGAAGACTCCCCGAACATCGGGCTTCGCAACGCGAGCTTCCGCAACTATGCCGACTACATGTTGACTACGGAATTCGAAAACGCGATGGCCGAACTGGTTGTGCTGGCCGAGGGCTCCCGCACCGCCTACATGTGTGCCGAGCGCGTATACTTCCGCTGCCACCGCATGCTGGTCTCTGACTGGCTGGCCGCGCGCGGACATGAAGTGATGCACATCGATGCGACCGGCCCCGTCAAACCACATAACCTGACCGCCGAAGCTCGCATGATAGACGGCGAACTGACTTACCAGGAGACCGCCTGCTGTAAGGCGTCGAAAACCTGCTCTAAGGTGTCCAAAATATGATCGTCGGCACGGGCATTGACATTGCGGAGGTTCCGCGCATCCGGCAGTCGATCGAACGCTTTGGCGATCGCTTTCTGCAGCGCATCTATACCGCGGGTGAAATCCGTTACTGCGACTCCAAAGCCAACCGAGAGGAGCGTTATGCCGCGCGCTTCGCTGCCAAAGAAGCGGCCATGAAGGCTTTGGGTACGGGCTGGAGCCACGGAGTGCGCTGGCGGGATTGCGAAGTGGCTCGCCTGCCGGGCGGACGCCCGACCATCCATTTCCACGGAAAAGCCGGCGAGATTGCCGCCAGGCTGGGTGTGAAGAATGCTGCGCTATCGATTTCGCACACCGCAGAGCAGGCCATCGCGCAGGTTATCCTCGAAGATTGAAGAGGCAGGGGTCAGGGGATAGGGGTCAGGGGCCAGTTCTCAGCGCCGGGATGCCCGACATATATACCCTTCATCAGCAACCACTGACCCCCAGCCCCTAATCCCTGATCCCTGCCTCTCTGTCTCTGCTAGACTGGCGCATTCCATTTCATCATGTCTGCAACCATACAGGCTGCCGCGCCAGTTTTGTCTTCCACCGAGATTCCCGAACGCACGCTTCTCGTGGGTCTAGGGTTAACTAGCTTTGGGGCGTTGTTGCTGGAGCTGGCGCTCACTCGATTGTTCTCTGTGGTGCTCTTCTATCACTTCGCGTTTCTAGCGATTTCGATTGCACTGCTCGGGCTGGGCGCAGGGGGAGTTTTTGCCTATCTATTCAGGATTCGCCTGGCGCGAACCGACACGCGCAAGCTGGCAGCGCGCTTGTGCATTGACAACTCGATTCTGGTAGTTGTCGCGCTAGAGGTTGTGCTGCATGTGCCGGTGGCGCTATCGGTGACGGGAAGGAATTTCCTGCACCTGACGGCGATCTACGTGGTGGCGGCGCTGCCTTTTTTCCTGACCGGATTGCTGTTCTCAGTGGTTTTTGCGCGTGAGACCTGGAGAGTTTCCAGGCTTTACGGAGCAGATTTAGGTGGCGGAGCGCTGGCGTGCCTGGCGGTGGTTCCCCTGCTCAACTGGATCGGAGGGCCGAATACGATTTTGGCAGCGGCTGTGGTGATGGCTGTGGCGGCTATCGTCTGGGCTGGATCCTCAACCGCACGCAAGGTTGCAGGTGGGCTAGCCGTTCTATTCGTCGTACTGATCGCGGCGAACCACTCGAACCGGCTGATTGACGTAATTTATGCCAAAGGAATATTTCGCGATCCGGAGTGGGTGGAATTTGCGCGCTGGAATGCGCTGTCGCGCGTGGAAGTGGATCGCCAAGGTCAAGCCAAGGCCATTGTTATCGACGCCGACGCTTCCACCTACATCATGAATTGCGACCTGGCGCATTGGCACGGTTCGGAGTGGGAGCGCGATCTCATGTCAGCTCCGCCAGCGTTGGCCAACGTTCTGCGTCCGCGCGGAGAGTTCGCAATTATCGGGCCGGGCGGCGGTGTGGACGTACTGCGCGCGGTCGCGAACGGCAGCCGCAGCGTCACCGGCATCGAAATCAATCCCATCATTGCCGACACCATCATGCGCGGGCGCTACGCTGATTACTCTATGCATCTTTACCAACGACCTGAGGTTCACATTCACGTGACCGACGGCCGCTCTTACCTACGCACCACACCGCAGCAGTTTGACGTAGTGCAGATGACGCTGGTGGATACCTGGGCCTCGACAGCGGCCGGCGCCTTCGCGTTGAGCGAAAACAATCTCTACACCGTGGAAGCCTTCCGGGAATATCTCGAGCATCTGAAGCCAGACGGCATGATCGCCATCACCCGCTGGGAGTTCCGCCAGCCGCGGGAGGCGCTACGCGTGGTCGCGGTGGCGATGCAAGCGTTGCACAGTCTCGGCGTGGCGAACCCAGCGCGCAACTTTATCGTGGCTTCGCAAGGGGCGCTCGATGAAGACGGGATTCCAGTAATCGTCCTGGCTAAGAAAACTGCTTTTACCGCGGAGGAAGAATCCGCGGTGCAGGCTCACTTCGACGAATATGACGAACTCGATCCGATCTATTTGCCTTCGCAACCTGCAGCCGGGCAGGGTGGGCCTAATCCGTTTGCGGACTTGATCGCGAGCAATGATCCTTACCGGTTCGCGCAAAGCTACGCCTACAATGTGACGCCGGTCAGCGATAACGCGCCGTTTTTCTTCTTTACGCTCAAGGCCGGACAAATTCTCCAGCAGGAACGGCAGCGTGGAATTGACTGGAAGGTGAACCTGGGAGTGCTGGTGTTGATTCTGGTGCTGGTCATCTCGCTGGTGGCAGTGCTGGGCTTCCTGATTTTGCCGCTGGCGCTGCAAGGAGGCCGCCAGTCCCCGCTTCCGCTGCTTTACTTTGTGGCGGTGGGGTTGGGTTACATTCTGGTGGAGATTGCGTTTATCCAGCGCTTTGTGCTTTTTCTGGGGCACCCGACCTATGCCCTGACCGTGGTTATCTTTCTGCTCATGCTGTCGAGCGGGGCGGGGAGTTTGTTTTCGCGACGCTGGCTTCTTCGCACCGAAATGGCGTGGATGCCGCTGATGCTGGTAATCGTCGCGCTCGCCGCCAACGTATTTCTTCTGCCTCGCGCACTTTCCGCCTGGGTAGGCCTGGCATTCGGCTACCGCCTGGTGGTGAGCGGCATCCTGCTGGCGCCGCTCGGCTTCGTCATGGGAATGCCGTTCCCCACCGGCTTGCGTGCGCTGGCGGAACGCCCCGTTTTAGACGTCCCCAGCGGAAAGACCGCGCCGGACAATGCCGTGGAGTGGGCCTGGGCGATGAATGCCGCCGCCAGCGTATTGGGGTCCGTGCTGGCGATGGTGATCGCGATCCAATTTGGCTTGACCGTGACCCTGGCCTGCGGGGTTGCGGCCTATCTGCTGGCCCTATTGCTGCTGCCGGCCCTGCGCCCACAACGGACTTAAGACTGGGCTCAGGGTTTGTTATGATGCTGCAGGGCGACAGCGGCAGGTTTAAGCGGTTCCGTGGGCCGCCGAAGATACCGCAGGAAGATACCGCAGATTGCGGTCTGAGGAAATCACTTGCCGAGCCAACAGCAGCTCAAATGGTCGCAACTTCGCGTCGGCATTACGGTGATCGTCGCCAGTCTGGTATTGGCGCTGCTCTTGTTTCTAATGTCCGGGACCGGCGGCTTCTTCTCCAAGCGCATCACGCTGATGTCCTACTTCGACAACGCGGAGGGACTGCGGGTGGGTGCGCCGGTGCGGCTTAGCGGCGTGGATATCGGCAACGTTGCGAAGATTCTCGTTGTCCCCGACAGAGACAAGCAACTCACTCCCGTGGAAATAGTCATGAAGGTGAGCACGAAGTACAGTTTCAATCTGCGCCGCGATACCCTCGCTTCTCTCGAGACCGCCGGCGTGCTGGGCGAAACCTTCATGGACATGGACAGCTCGCAGGCCACTGGCCCGCCGGCGCGGGATGGCGACACGCTTCCCACGCGCGTGCATCCTGACTTCAACGAGGTGGTGCGCTCCAGCCAGAGCACGCTGCAGAACATGGATGCTCTACTCAAGCGTGCCGACCGCATTCTCGCCTTCGCAGAGAGTGGCAAGGGATCTCTCGGCAAGATGATTTACGATCCCACGCTGTATGACCGCTTGTCGCAGACGGTGTCGGAACTCAAAACCGTTGTCGACGAGATCGCCAAAGGACAAGGCAGCCTGGGCCAGCTGATCAATAAGAGTGATGCCTATGACAAATTCGTAGCCACACTCGACAAGATGAATGGCGTTGTGGACGACCTGCAAGCGGGCAAGGGTACGGCCGGAAAATTCCTGAAAGATCCGACTCTTTACAACAATGCCAACGAAACCGTGGCGAACTTAAAAAAGGTGAGCGACGACCTGCAAGCAGGCAAGGGCACCGCTGGAAGGTTGCTCAAGGACGAGGAACTAGGAAAGAAGATCGACACCACGATGACCAAGCTTGCGGCTCTGACCAGCGAGATCGATGCGGGCCGCGGGACAGTGGGAAAACTCTTCAAGGACGATACGCTATACAACAATCTCAACCACACTCTGGAAGAGACCCAGGGCCTGATCAAAGCGATCCGGGAGAATCCCAAGAAATATCTCAGCATCAAGCTGCACATTTTCTAGAATTGCCACGGATTAAACAAAGACCTTGAGGGTTTGATCCGTGAAAATCCGTGTAGATCCGTGGCTGATCTTTTTTAGTGCTCTCCGATGCCGAAAACCGCGCCCAGCAGCAGAATCGTGAGCACTCCAAACGAGATTGCACCATACTTCCAATCTTTTTCACGTAAGAAAAGAACGCCCGCAACCAAGACCCGTACGACCGGCGTGGCCAGCATGAGCAGGACTCCTGCGCGTTCGATATCTCCGGGAATATGACTGTGGACGAAGAGTCCAATTAGCAACCCCGCCAGCATGATGAAGAAACACCCGAACGCGCCCACGCGCAGCACCAGCGCTACCACGCGATCGAAGGCCGGTTCGCGCAGTTGGCTCATGCGGCTTTTCCTGTCAGCAGGTGCACGAACAGATGACCGGCAAGGTAGAGCATGATCGCAACCAGCAGATAGACCACGTATTTCGTGTGAATGCGCGGCGCCAGGCGCGCGCCCAGCAGCGACCCCAGAAAAACCCCAACCGCCAGAGGAGCAGCGAGTCCGACGAGAATGTCTCCGCGCCGATAGTAGACGATGGCGCTGGCCGCAGCAGTGACTCCGATCATAAAGTTCGACGTCGCCGTGGCCACCATCAGCGGAACATTCATGAAGATATACATCACCGGAACTTTGATGGGACCGCCGCCGATGCCGAGTAGGCCGGAGAGTCCGCCGGCAAAGAGCGACGCCCCGAGGCCGAGGGGATAGCGCCGGGGCTCGTAGGGCGGGATCACGGTCTCGCCATCGCCGTTGACTGCAGGTTCTTCCGCATCTTTTATCTTGCCGCCGCGGAGCAAAATGGTGACAGAGCTGTACAGCAAAAACCCGGCAAAGATCCCCTCAAGCGCGTTGCGGTTGAAGTAGCCGACCAGATATGCAGTAACAGCTGCGCCCAAAGACGTTGCCAGCTCGAGCGTCATGCCGAGACGAATGTCGGTGGTGTGGCGTTGGAGATGGACCGAAGAACTCGCCGCTGATGTGGTGATGACGGCCACCAGGCTCGTGCCGATGGCTTCACGGATGGGGATTCCAAAGTGCAATGCGAGGATAGGCGAAAGCAGAACGCCCCCGCCAATACCGGTCATCGCCCCCAGCAACCCCGCAAAGAATCCCAGCAGCACCAGGAGCGCGCTCAGCATGCCGCGTCTAGGACACCACCCGCGGGGCGGAGGTAGACTCGGCCTGCTCGTGAGCATGATAACTGGAGCGCACCATCGGGCCAGACTCTACGTGGCGGAAACCGAAGCGCAAGGCTTCGTTCCGCAAGTCGCGGAACTCTTCAGGAGTGTAGAAACGGGCGATGGGCAGGTGGTCGCGCGATGGACGCAGGTATTGGCCAACGGTTAGAATATCAACCCCGCGGCCGCCGAGATCGCGGAAGACCTCGATCAATTCGTCGGTGGATTCGCCCAGGCCTACCATCACGCCACTCTTTGTCACCATGCTGGTAGAAAGCTTCTTGGCGTTCTCGAGCAAAGTAAGAGAGCGCTCGTAACGCGCGCCGGACCGGACTGCGCGATAAAGACGCGGCACAGTCTCGGTGTTGTGGTTGAGAACATCGGGCTGGGCGTCGAGCACGATCTTTAACGGTTCTTCCAGGCCTTGAAAATCCGGGATCAGCACTTCGACACGGCAACCGGGAATCAGGTGGCGAATCTCGCGAATGGTTTCGGCAAAAACCCGCGCGCCGCCCACGTTGTCATCGTCGCGATTCACGCTGGTCACGACTGCATGTTTCAGGCCTAGCGTCGCTACAGCCTCAGCTACGCGGCGCGGCTCGTCCCAGTCGATCGGCTCGGGGCGACCCTTCGGCACGGCGCAGAATCCGCAGCGGCGGGTGCAGATATCGCCCAGCAGCATGAACGTCGCGGTCTTGTGATTCCAGCATTCGCCGATGTTCGGACATTGGGCCGATTCACAAACCGTGTGGAGCCCTAATCCCCGCGCAAGCTTCTTAAGCTCGTGAAAGTTGTCGCCAACGGGAGCCTTCGCCCGCAGCCAGTCCGGCTTGGGCATCCGCGGAGGCGGCGCAAGCTCGATCTGAATCAGTTGAGAAGTTCCGGCCATCGGTTCGATTCTATCAGTTCGCCTTGCTTTCACGCGCCACCGCGGCGGCGCGCCGAACTAGATCGGAAGCCCTGATGCGCTCGCAGAATTCTTCGAAGTTCGCACGCGGCCCGCGCCAACGAAGATCGTCGATGGCATCAAATACCGGCACATCGAGCCTCAGAGTAGCTAGTTCGCGAAATAACAGCGCATCTTTCCATCCCGAAAACAGCGATTCGGAAAGAGGTCGAGCCCTGCGGATCGAGGGATGCCAGTCTTGCCAATCCTTGGGGACGTCTTCCAGATGCGGATACTGTGAAAAGGCGAGAGCCGCTGCTTTTTGCCCCCATCCCGGCAGGCCGGGGAAGCCATCCGCACTGTCGCCGACCACAGCCAGGTAGTCGGGAATCGATTGGGGCTTCACGCCAAACTTAGCCACGACTCCCGCTTCGTCGCGCACCAGGTCGCGCCGGCGGTCCAATTGCACCACGCGTGTGCCGACAATGCTCTGGCTGAGATCTTTGTCAGGGGTGCAAATGAAGATCTGTTTCACGCGATCATCTAATGCGGCTTTAGCTGCCGCGGAGGCGAGCGCATCATCCGCTTCAAAGTAGACCATGGGCCACAACACCACTCCCATCGCTTCCAGACCCTCTTCAAGAATCGGAAACTGGGAAAGCAACTCCGGAGCCACCCCCTCACTCGTTTTGTATCCGGAGTACAGCTCGTTGCGAAACGATTCCACCACGTGATCGGTTGCGACTCCAAGGTGGGTCGCGCCGCGCTCGATCATCGACAAGACCGATCCCAACACTTCGCGCACCGCTCCGATTTCTTGCCCGGCCGCATCCGCCGCAGAGGGCACGGCGAAGAAATACCGGAATAATTCGTAAGTTCCATCGATCAGGTGAACGTCCATCGCTGGGTCAATCCTCATAGGTCAAGCCTCCTAGCCCACCTCGACCAAACCGTAGGTATGCTGCCAGCGCGTGCGCAAGGCCACGAGTGCGCGGCTGATTTCCACCTGCGTGACTTCAGAATTTGGCCCAGCAATCACTGCGGCGGCTTCGCGTTTGGCTAGCTCCAGCAACTTCCGGTCGCGGATCAGGTTGGCGACGCGGAAGCTCGGCATGCCGGCCTGCCGCGTGCCGAAGAACTCTCCCGGCCCGCGCAGCTCAAGATCGAGTTCAGCAATCTGAAAGCCGTCGTTGGTGCGGACCATGGCGTCGAGCCTACGCTCGCCTTCTTCCGTCACCTTGCCGCCGGTCATTAGGATGCAGTAAGACTTCGCGGCCCCGCGCCCAATACGCCCGCGCAGCTGGTGAAGTTGCGCCAGCCCAAAGCGCTCGGCGTGTTCGATCACCATCACGGTTGCATTCGGCACATCAACGCCGACCTCAATCACAGTAGTTGCAACCAAGACTTGCAACTCGCCTTTCTGAAACATGTGCATGACCTGATCTTTCAACTCAGAATCAAGGCGCCCATGCAGCAACCCGACCTTCAGGTCGGCGAACACTTTCCCGCTCAGTTCGCGATACATGTTGATCGCTGCTTTCAGCTCGGTCTCTTCGTTTTCGGCGATGACGGGATAGACCACGTACGCCTGATGCCCCTTCGCCACCTGCTTGCGTACAAAGTCCCACACCTCGGACGAGCGGTCGTCAGTAATCCGACGCGTGACGATCGGCGTACGGCCTGGGGGAAGTTCATCGAGCACACTGAGATCGAGATCGCCGTAAAGAGTGAGTGCCAGCGTGCGGGGGATAGGCGTTGCGGTCATGACCAGAACATCGGGCTCGGCAGGATTCTTCTCATCGCTGCCTTCACCCGACTTCTTCATTAACTTCAAGCGCTGCAAAACGCCGAATCGGTGCTGCTCATCCACGATGACTAACCCCGGCTTCGCGAACTCGACTTTCTCTTCCAACAGAGCGTGAGTTCCGATCACAAGCTGGGCGTCTCCCTGAGCGATGTGACGGCGAATTTCGCGCTTGCGGTCGGCTTCCAGAGAGCCGGTCAGCAGGACGATGCGATATCCGGCATTCTCCAGAATCCTGCGTGCAGAAAAGTAATGCTGCTGCGCAAGAATTTCAGTCGGCGCCATCAGCGCCACCTGGCAACCATTTTCGATGGCGATAATCGCCGCCTGAAAGCCGATGATGGTCTTCCCCGAGCCCACGTCTCCCTGTAGCAAACGCCGCATGGGATACGGCTTTTGCATGTCGCCGGCAATCTCTTTCAACACTCGCTTCTGCGCTGCGGTGGGGTGAAAAGGCAAAATCTTTTTGATCGCCTGGCGCACCCGGTCGTCCAGTCGAAAGGCGATGCCGGTCTGCGTCTTCTGCTGGCGGCGCTTGAGTTCCAACCCCAGTTCCACGAAGAATAGTTCCTCAAAGATCAGGCGGATGTGTGCCGGGGTACGCGACGACTGCAGATCGGCCAAGCTTTCCCCGGCCTCGGGCCAGTGCACTTTCCATAAAGCCTCTCGCGGCGAGACCAGCGCCAGGCGTTCGCGCACTGCTGCCGGGATGGTTTCGGCCAGGTCGGGCGTAAGATCGTCGAGCGCAGTGCGAATGACCCGGCGAAACCAGCGCGCAGTCACACGCCCTTGCCCGGCCGACTCGTAGATGGGCACGATGCGCCCCACTTCAAGCGATGTGGCGGCCTTGTCATCCGCGCCGTCTGAGCTGGCCTCCCCCAACATTTCAAACTGCGGCTGCACGATCTGCAGTTCTCCACTGCGCTGGTCCTGCTCCACCTTCCCATACAGGGCAATCAAGTGGCCGGGCTTGAACTTGTCCTGCAGGTAAGCGCCATGGAACCACAGGCAACGCAGCTTCGATCGCCCCTGCCCCACGGTTAATTGAAAGATGGGCATTTTGCGCGTGCGAAACAGTCCTGAGTTTCGGACTTCGCCAATCACGGTAGCCATTTCGCCGGCGCGCAATTCGGCAATCCCGCGCGGATTCAGCCGGTCTTCGTAGCGAAAAGGTAGATAGTTGAGCAGATCGCCGACCGTGGCGATGCCCTTGGTGGCGAGAATCTCCGCCAGCCGCGGACCGATCCCCTTGACGTACTGCACCGGCGTGGTCAGTTCAAGCATGGAAGTTCCCAAGGAATGTTAGCAGCAAGTCGGCTTCGTAACTGCGATGTTCACAGAGTGGCTTGACCCAAGAGCGCGGCAAGACTAGCCTGATTTCGGCGATTTTTTTGTGGAGGGTGCGCTCGTGCACTTTACATCCATCTGGTTCCTTCTCCTGGGTATCCCGCTGTTGCAAGGCTCGGAAAGCGCCGGAATCAAAATGACGACACAGTTTGAGGCAGATGGGACCTCAGGCGAGCGCACCACCTACCTGCAGGGAGACCGGGAGCGAACGGAGTACCAGAATTCCTTCGGGCGAAAACAAGCGAATGGGTCAATCCAACCGACATACGGACCCCGCTTAGCTCGGATTACCAGATGCGACCTCGGAGAGTCCTACGAGCTGAATCTTGACACTTCCGAGTACACCTCGGCGTCGTATCCGCCGAAGCCCCTAACTGAGGAAGAGATCAAGGCACGCGGGTTGGAGACTCTGAAGGCCCGCCTGCCGGAGAATCCGACAATTCGGGTGGAAATCAAGACAACTGACACGAGCTAGCGGAAAGAGATCTTCGGGCGCACCGCCCGACATGTCATTACGACAAGAACACAGACGCCGCTCGAAGGTTCCCACGCCGAGCCCCAAGAATCCGTAACCGATGGATGGTACATCGATTTCGATCAGCAACTGTCGTGCACCCCGAAGCGTCCCGAGGGAAGGCACGGCTACACCTACGGCTACTTGGGTGCGGGCAATGGGAAGCGACCGGTGGAGAAACCGGAGTTCGTCACGATTGGGGAACCAGAAACGGGTTTTGCTCTGTATTCCCTAATGACTTCGAAAAGCGCCTACCCGCTAAGGGACGGAACCAAGAAACAGTCGGATTTGAAGAATGAAATGCGCGTCACGGAGTTCGAGGAAGGACCTCTCGATCCTGCTCTCTTCGAGATTCCTCCGGGATTCAAGCATGTGGACCGCATCGAGCGCAATTCTTCGGCGTCGGCGCTAGCCGAGCAAACCGTAAGATCTTTGGCGCCGATTCAGGGCGAACCTGACCCACGCGGCACGAAACCAGTGTCTAAACCCTCGGTGCTCATAAACCTCATCCAAGCTCTCTGCGCCATCGTCCTGGGCAACGTGGCCTACTTCTTCCTCGCGCCCTCCCTACCCCTGCCGCGCCACCGGCCGTTCCAGTTTGACGCAGGCCTGGTCGTGGACTTCATGGTTCTGCCTGGTCGCCTATGGGCTTATCCGCACTGCCAGAAGGTGGAAATAGGGGAATCCCTGACCCTCCCAACCAGGTTTTCCTAGTTACTTTGGGAACCTCTAACAAACGCCTCCGTCACGTTACGATATCCCCTGAAGTATGAATAAAATCGCAGTCCTGTACGATGCAGGCCAGGCTGTGCTCTCCACCTTTGATCTGGACGAGGTGCTGCAGCGCATCCTGACCATCGCGCATGATTATTTTCATCTGCGGAATGTGGCGATTGTGCTGCTCGAGAAGCAGTCGCAGCAGTTGTATGTCCGCTCGCAGATTGGATGGGACGAGGGCCAGGACAAGATTCGATTCCCTCTCGGCCAGGGAATATCGGGAGCGGCAGCACTCAAGAAGCAGCCTGTCTATGCGCCCGACATCAGCCAGGACCCACGCTATTTGTGTACCGCCAAGTCGACGCGCTCCGAGGTCGCCATCCCTCTGATGGTGCGCGACGAAGTCGTGGGGGTGCTCGATTGCCAGAGCGACCACCTCAACCATTTCGACCCCGAGACCATCGATCTGCTCACGCTCTTCTCCACCCAGGCCTCGATCGCGCTGCAGAACGCGCGGCTGTACTCTCTGGAAGAACAGCGGACGCGGCAACTGCAGGCGATCAACGCCATCGCTCAGCAAACCACGGCGGTTCTCGACCTGGAACAGCTGCTGGATCGAGTCTGTGAGTTGATTCAGGACGCGTTCCGCGTATCGCACGTCTCGCTCTTTCTGCGGGAGGACCACGACCTGGTGCTGCGGGCTCATCACGGAACGCTCACCCCCCGGGTTCCGGAAGGCGGCCGCTTCCCGGCGAGTACCGAGCCCTGGGCGAGCATCCTGGCCAGCAGCAATACGGCGATGGAGACCGATCTTTGCGTAGCGCCCACAGGCACGAAGTTCTTCGCAGAATCGGCCTCGCGCATGTGTATTCCGCTGGTCTCGTTCGGTCACACGCTCGGGATTCTGGCGCTGGACAGCGCCCGACCGGACGCCTTCCGCGACGGCGACTTGCAGTCGCTGGAATCGGTCGCCGATATCTGCGCCACGGCCATCCAGAACGCCCACTATGTGGAGCGCGTAAAACAGCTGGCCTACCTTGACGGTCTGACCGGCATTTTTAACCGGCGCTTTTTCGAACTACGCATCATGGAAGAGATTGAGCGCGCCCGGCGTTACGGTACCGGGATGGCAGTCATCATGGCCGACATCGATCAGTTCAAGCGCCTGAATGACGAGTTCGGACACGTGCTGGGCGATGAAGTGCTACGCCAGGTTTCTTCGCTGTTTCACCAGCAGTTGCGGAAGATTGATGTGGTGTGCCGCTACGGGGGCGAGGAATTCGGGATTCTGCTGACTCAGACGAACGCCAAGCAAGCCATGAAGATTGCCGAGAAACTGCGAAAGATGGTGGAAGGCTGGCTGTTCCCGGGCGTGCCCCGGACGGTCACCATCAGCGCGGGCGCTGCCGCTTTTCCCGAACAGGGCACGACTCGCGACGAACTGGTGAGGGCCGCAGATTCCGCCCTGTACGCGGCTAAGCAGGCGGGACGCAACAAGGTCTGCCTGGGCACGTTAGCACGCAGCCACTCGACAGGGTCTTAAACCGGGGGTCAGTGGCCAGTGATCAGTGACCAGCAAATCATTCTGGAGTTCGGCTTCTTCTGGACACTGGTGACCGACCACTGGCAACTGCTTCTAGATGTCGAGTGAGCCAACCGCCATCCGCTGACGAAGCTGTTCCATCTCCTGCTGCAGCTTCTCGCGGCTTTTCTTCAGTTCTTCCCGAATCTCTGGCCGGAGTTCCTGCTTCAGCTTTTGTGCCTGCTCCCTGAGCTGTTTGTGCTGATCGCACAAAGCCTTGCGCATCTCAGTCGAGGCCTTGCGGGATTCTTCCCGTGCCAGTTCCATTTGGGGGCGGAGGTTGGCAATCTCGTTCCGCATCTCACTCAATTCCGTCTGAGTTTCGGCAGTCAGCTCAGAATCTTCCAGGCTTTCTTCAATCACCTCGCCAGAGTCTTTGCGTTCCGGCAAGGTGATGGTAAGAGTCTGCTCCTTCTTGTCGCGGATCACTCCAACGTTGACCGATCCGGAGCTGTGCGAATGCAAAACGTGGGTGAAGTCGCTGGTGTCATGCACCGGCTGGTCACCGACACGAGTGATGACGTCGCCGGCGCGCAGGCCGGCTTTGTCGGCGCGGCTGCCCTTCTCCACCGATCGGACCAGGACTCCATTTCCGTTCTTCGCGCCAAAAAACTCGCCCAGTTGCGGCGTGAGGTTTTCCACCATCAGTCCGCTGCGCATCGACGAATGCACCACCACGACTCCGACGTTCGGCACATCGAAATCTGGCATGTTGGGCAGTTGCGGCATTTCGAAATGGTATTCCTTGTTCAGGTCTTTCGGAGCCATATGGGCAAATTCGTTGCGCCGGTCGGCCAGCTGCACTTTGATGGTCATAGGCTGCCCATCGCGGCTCAAGCCAAACGCAACCACGCGTCCCGGCGGAGTTTCGTGGATCATCCGCTGCAATTGCGTCTTGCTCTCGATGGCCGTTCCGTTCATGGTCAACAGGACGTCGTGTTCTTTGAAGCCGGCCTTGCCCGCGGGGGCGTCCTGGTCGACCATCGTCACTTCGACGCCTTGTTCTTCTTTCAGCTTCAGAGCGCCGAGCCGGTCGGAGGTAATATCCATAATGTCCACGCCCAGGTAAGCGCTCGTCCCCGAATCTTCGCTGGGAATACCAAGGGGTTGCGCGGAATCAAACGTCCATTTTTGCGCGGCGTGCGACAGGTTAAGCAGCAAAGGCAGCAAGACAACGGTTGTCAAAACTTGTTTGCGCATGGCCAACCTCCTTACTGATTTACGCGCTTGAAGCGAATATCCCCGGTCGTCGTCCGAACCTTTAGAACTGGACCGCCACCGTTTAACTTCCCTTCCGCATTGAGCGTCCTCGGACCCCACTGGTCGCCTTCGCTGGCAATGTGAATGTCAGGGAAGTCGGAAGTAATGTGGTGCCCATTCCCCAGGTCCACGCTGGCACGCACAGAGAGAGCCAAATCAGACGCAATGTAAACCGTAATGTCGCCCGCCGAGGTCTCCAGCATGGAGTCACTACGCTCTGCCCCGGTGTTGATGAACTTCACCGTAATCCCACCCGCCCCGGTCTGTACCCGTGCCGAAGGAACTCCGTAGAGTTCGATGGTTCCGGCGCCAGCACTTGCGCCCACTCGTCCTTTTGCAGAAGTCAGGCGTATGCTACCGCCGCCGGTGTCGATGTCCGCGGGACCACCGATCTCCCCCAGGTTGATACTGCCTCCGCCGGTCGATGCCTTCACCTTACCCATACAACGTTTGATCTCCACGTTACCGCCGCCGGCCTCGACCACGGCACCCTGTTCACCGGAAAGCACCATCACGTTGCCGCCGCCGGTCTCCGCGCGGATATTCCCTTTCACCGACCGGATCGAGATGTTACCGCCGCCAGTCTCTGCCCTCAGATCTCCACCCACAGTTCCGACGTCGATGGAGTCACCTCCGCTTTGCACATCGGAAGGGCCGCCAACGTCATCCAACCGGACCTTCCCGCCACCGGTCTCAATGTCCACGCGCCCGGCGATGCCGGTCGCTTCCACTCCGCCGCCGCCGGTCTCGATCTTGACCGCATCGGTGTCGCGGGGAATGTTGATCACGAACTCGCCCGAGAACCGGCGCGGCCGACCGCCTTCCCACTCCCCGATGATCCAGGCTGTGTCACCCTTAACCGAAGCGCTGACCTTGAACGATCCAGTCTGGCGGCGACCCTCCCGCTCGGACTCGTAAGCATGACTGCGGACGACGTAGCTAATGCCCTGCTGCTGGCCACCACGCACCACCACCGCACCCATGTCTACCTTGATTCTGACGTTCCTGGCCGCGGCCAGCGTGCCGGAACTCGATTGGCTCCAGGCATCGCTCCCGTGCGATCCATTTGCGTCCTGCGCCAGCGCCAGGGGCGCAAGCAAAGCCAGAGAAAGCAGGCCGACGAATTGTGGCAAACGCTTCAAAATGAACACCTCAGTTTCTGTATCCCGCTGTTGTCAGCGGTCTCGCACTAAACTTCAACCTCGATCAACCAATCTGGTCCACTCAACCGGGTTCAATCAATCTCTGGCAACTGCGCCAGCATGGTGCGGGCCTGCGACTTGATGTACTGGCTTTGATCCTTGGCTGCCAGCGTCATCAACACGCCGCGCACGCTGCCGTCGGCCTTCACCGGCTCAATCAGGCGCAAAGCTTCAGTGCGCACGCCCGGGTTGGAATCGTTCACCAACGCTTCCAAAACCACATCCCGAACCCGCACATCATCCTTCACGAATCCACCCAGACCATCCAGAGCCTTCAACCGGACTCCCGGATTCGTGTCATAACGCAGCGCATAGATCAGCGCATCGCGCACCTGCGAAACATCGGGCTTCTGGGTCAGCAGATCCACGGAATCCATGCGCACGCCGGAATTGTAGTTATTCCGGGCGGCAAACAGCAGCAGTTGCTGGATGCGCTGGTCATTCATCGATCCCTGCGTCTCGAGCGTGGAAACCGTGTCGTACTTGATGTCGATCTTATTGGTGCCGGGCTCCTGCGTGATGGAACGGATGCCGGTAATCGAAGCCTCGGCGGGAGTGGGACTGGGAGTAGTGCCGGAGATCGGACCCTGAGGCTGATGTGCGAATACTCTGTAGGCAGTTCCCACTCCACCGGTAAAGCCGAGGATCAAAATCACAGACGCCAGAGCGGGAGAGAAGCTTACCTGCCGCAGCCACTGAGCCGGATCGAAGACCAGGCGCCGCCAGAATCCGCCCGGTTCCGCCGTTTCCAAAGCCTCCTGCAGCCGCATGCGCGAAGACGCCAGCAGGTTGGGCGTCGGCTCCGCAGCCCGGTCCTGTGACAGCACAGCGTGGAACTCCTGCTCCGCCTTCAGTTCGGCAGCGCAGTCAGCGCAGCGCGCCACATGCTGTTCCAGTTCATGACGGGCGTCATCGGCGAGTTCGCCATAAACGTGCAGCGTGATATTCTCTCGAACCCATTCGCATTTCATATGAACCCCGTTCAACCCCGTTTCAAGGTTTCTAAGGGTTTCAAAGTTTCAAGGTCTTTGAAACCCTGAAACTTTGAAACCTTCTCATCTCATATCCGCCAACTGCCCGCGTAACTTCTGCGTGGCTCGGAAGAGCGTGTTCTTGGCGGTCTCTTCCGTGGTATGCAAAATCTCGCCCACAGTGCGCAATTTCAATCCGTGGTAATGCTTCAACTCAAAAACCATGCGCTCACGCGGCGTCAACTTTTCCAGCGCTCCGGAGATCCGCGCACCCAACTGCCGCCGCATCAAATCGCGCTCCGGATTCGCCCCTGCCCGCCCGTCCGGCACCTGATCCAGCAGGTCGTACTCACCGCCGGACGCGTCCTTCACCACCGGCGCATCTTCCTTGCGCACACTCTTCTTGCGCAGGTGATCCAGGCAAAGGTTGGTCACGATGCGGTAAATCCACGTATAAAACGAGCACTCGAAGCGGAAGCTTCCGATGTTCTTATATGCCTTGAGGAAGGCGTCCTGGTAGACGTCCTGGGCGTCGTGCTCGGTCCCGGTAAGATGCAGCGCCAGCCGCAACACCGCCTGATCGTAGTGGCGCACGAGTTCCTCGAAGGCGGCGCGGTTCCCGCTTTGCGCCTCGCGGATGAGGATCGTATCGTCTATGCGGCGTTCTTGCCCAGCCATGGCCCGCGTCGTGGGGTCCTGGTTACCGCTGACCTTCTCCACTCTCGTTTTCCTTGAGTGGGCCCGTGTACCAACCGCAAGTGTTACTGCCCAAACATCGGCCGGCATGTTTCGTCTTGTCCTCTATTGCCCGGTGTCAATGCCGTACCCGGGCTTGCACAGGAATAGACGGTCAGTCAGTGGAACCGTGAGCAGAAATTATAGGCTGCCGGAGGATTTTATGGTGCCTAGGTGATTCTTTCGTAATGGTTTAGCGGGAAACAGAACAGCTGGTGACAAGCACTCGCGCCAGTTTGGCAAGGGAAATGCCCCGTTTCTGATGCAATCCAGCAACACTACTCTGCTCCAAGAGGCGGGAGCGCGTTCCTTTCTCATCAGCGGGTTGGCCGTTCTGTGCCCACTGCGTCTAAGCCGCATGAGGGTAGCCGCTTATCTAGCGATTATCGCTGTCGGATTCGTTTCCGTTTCAGCTCAGGAAGTTCCTCCTCAAGCGCCTGACCTCTCCGCGATTCGTCGTGAGATACAGGCCAACGTCACGGCCGGAAAAGTTCCCGGAATCTCAATCGCTGTGGCTAAGAACGGGAAAGTACTTTGGGAAGAGGGCTTCGGTCTGGCTGACGTCGAGAAGAAAACGAACGCAACCGCAAACACGCGTTACTACATTGCCTCAGTAACGAAGACCATCACTGCCACAGCAATTATGCAGTTGCAGGAGCGCGGCAAGCTCCGCCTCGACAATGCTGTAAACGACTATCTCGGCTCGGCCAAGCTCCATAGCCCGATATGGAACCCGTCCGACGCAACTGTTCGTTGGGTACTTAGCCATAGCGCGGGGCTGACTACATTTGCCCGCTCATGTCTTACCGGTGAGTCCGGCTGCAAAATCGATGAAGAGGTCGAGCGCTACGGAATTTTGTTCTGGCGCCCGGGAGAAAGATTCGATTACTCCAACCTTGGCTATGGCGTTCTGGGAGAAGTCATCGAACGGACCTCGAGAAGAGATCTCGATCCTTATCTGCAGAGCGAATTGTTCGACCCGCTGGGGATGCACGATTGCGGATTCTCTGTCTCGCGATCCGCCTCCCGCACCGCAGCCGCGCAGTATGATGAGCACACGCACCAGCCGTCTCCACTGAGAGTTTCGGGCCATCCTGCAGCGTCCGCACTACGTTGCAGTGCTCACGATCTCCTGCTGTTCGGCGGCTTCCAGCTCAAAGATGCGCCGAATACAGCATCGCTACTCTCCTTCGCCGCGATTGACGAGATGCACCGGGCGCAGGTCAACACTGACGAGGGGCAATACGGACTGGGCTGGTGGATTAAGGAGCAATCGGGCCATCGAATCCTATCTGCCCAAGGAGGCGCTGCCGATTCTTACGCCCTTTTGCAGTTAGTTCCGTCCGAAGATCTGGCAATCGTAGTCATCGCCAACTCCTATGCTGATTTTGTAAGCGGTCTGGCAGACAGGATTCGATTCGTGTTGCTTCCCAAGCCCGCGACTCCACCTAAGTCGCCCATGAACGACCAAGTGCCCATCTCAACCAAGCCCGTTGCCCTGGCGGGCAGGTGGGCGGGAACTGTTCTTACGTACGAGGGATCGACCCCCATAACACTTGAGATCAGCCGTGACGGCGCAGTTGATGGCCAGGTCGGGAAGCAACCTATTGCGGACATGGCAGATGCTTCGTTGGAGCCGTCCGGACTTTATGGCCGGCTGGTCGGAGACCCAAGCATGGCAGACGCGCCGCGCCAAAAGTACGTGTTGGAATTGGATTTGTTTCTTCGCGGCGATGATCTGCTAGGCGCGGCCACATCGCGTCCGCTTCCCGGGGAGGATGGAGATGAGTTGCCACACTGGGTCAAACTGGCGCGCGTGAAGTAGGTCGCAAACCCAGCACGATCGCTGGCGTCCTATCCGAGCCGCAACCCGGCCGACCCTACCTACTCCGCCACCACTTCCTTCTCAATCACGACCTTCAAATGCGCCGTCACGTCCTTGTGTAGCTTCACCGGCACGGTGAACTCGCCCAGGGTCTTCAGGGGCTCGTGAAGCTGGATCTGCTTCCGGTCCAGATTGATTCCCTTTTTCACGATCACGTCGGCAATGTCGCCGGAGGTAACCGAGCCGAACAACTGATCGTGCTCGCCGGCCCGCTTCTGGAACGTAGCCGACAGTCCTTCAAACTGCTTGGCCAGTTCCTCGGCCTGCGACTTCTCCTTGGCCGAGCGCCGCACCGAGGCCGCCTTCATCTGTACGATGACAGCTTTGTTCCCGGCAGTAGCTTCAATGGCCAGCTTGCGCGGCAGAAGAAAATTGCGCCCATATCCTTCGGCAACCTTGACCACATCGCCGCGCGATCCCAGCTTGGTTACATCTTCTTTGAGAATGACTTCCATGATAGCTCCTAGCTGCTAGCTTCTAGCTAAACCCCTGCTCCAGCACGACAAAAGCTAGGAGCTAGAAGCTGCTTTTTACGATGCCCGGCCAGCAAACGGCAGCAGAGCGATGTTGCGAGCCTGCTTGATCGCCGAGGCCAGCCGATGCTGATGCGGCGAACAGACGCCGGTCAAGCGCCGGGGCACGATCTTGCCGCTCTCGGCCACGAACTGGCCAAGCAGCCGGTAATCCTTGTAGTTGATGTCGGCGATCTTCTCCGTGCAGAACTTACAAACTTTCTTGCGCCGGAAAAACTTGCGTCCACCTTCACGCGGCGGACCGCCGGGCCCAGAACGGCCCCCTCCGCCGAAACGCGGTCTGTCTCCAGAAGGCCTGAACTCGCGCGGTCCATCTCCGGCAGGCCGCTCCGGCCGCTCGCTTGGTGCTTTAGTCTCGTCAGTCATAACGCTCCTTAATCAGTGGCCAGTGGTCAGTGACCAGTGGCCAGCAAAACCCTTTCACATCAGAACTGGCCACTGATCACCGATCGTTATTCGATGACCGCTGGCCACGTTCTTAAGCCGTTGCCGGAGTTTCCGCTGCCGGTGCCGCCGGCGCTTCTTCCGCGACAGCCGCTGGCTGCGCGCTCACCTTCTTTTTCGCGTCACGAAGCTTCTTGATCTTCTCCAGCCGCTTCTGCTCTTCGTCAATGCGCACGGTCAGGAACTTGATCACTGGCTCAGTTACCCGCAGACGGCGCTCCAGTTCATGGACCACAGAACCCGCCCCTTCGATCGTCAGCAGAATGTAGACGCCTTCGCGGAACTTGCGCACCACATACGCCAGACGGCGCTTGCCCATGCGGTCCACGCTCTTGATCGAACCGGCGGACGACGTTACCGTGGTTTCCAGGTTCGAAATCAGCTTTTCGAGATCCTCATCCGCCATATCCGGCCGGACAATAAACATCAGCTCATAAGTACGATTCATATGCATCTCCAAATCTTAAGCAGTGGCCAGTGATCAGGGGTTAGGGGTCAGAAAAACCTCTGATCCCTGGCCCCTGAACCCTAATCCCTGTCTTCCTTCCGGTTAAACCGGTTCATCGCCGCCGCTGCACCTTCAGTCAAAATCGCCTTCACTGCTTCTGCGGCAGTGTCGAGCATCCCATCCACCACCGCCAGGTCCGCTTTGCGAAACGGCGCCAGCAAATAGCGTTCACCGTCCTCTACCTTGCGCTCCGGCGCCACGCCGATTCGGATGCGCAAGAAATCCTGCGTGTCCAGCGCATCAATGATGGACTCGATCCCGTTATGCCCCGCCGAACTCCTCCGCGTATGAATCCGCAGCGTGCCCAGCGGAAAATCCAGTTCGTCCTGAATCACAATCAGCTCCGCCTCCGGCTTAACTTCGTACTCCGCCACCAATTCCCGGACCGATAGACCGCTGAGATTCATATAGGTCTCGGGTTTAGCCAGCAGCACGGCCTCGTCCCCGACCTGAATTCGCGCGGTCAGCGCCCGGCACCGCCGGTTCCTGATCTCAACCCCACGCTCGCTGGCGATGCGATCCACCACCAAAAAGCCCACGTTATGCGGCGTGAATTGATACTCGATGCCAGGATTGCCCAGACCAACGATCAGTTTCACGCCACCATCCCAAAGCACGCAGGGACAGCACTTCCAAAAACAAACCATGTGGGGACGGCCTCGGCCGTCCAGCCGAGCGAAGCAAGGCGCATCCCAGCCACGGCGTTACTTCTTCTCCTTTTTCTCGGCCTTCTTCTCAGCCTTTTCAGGCTTCTCGGCAGCCGCTGCCTCGCCCTCTTCCTCGGTTTCCGCCTTGCCCTTCTTGATGACTTCAGGCTCAGCCGGAGCCGCTCCAGCTTCCGCCGCCACCACTTCCGGCGCAGCCACAACTTCTTCCTTCACGCTGGTCACGTGGGCCACCGGCTGGTTCGCGTCCGAGAGAAACTTCAGCTTCTCGTTATGCGGCAAGTCCGATACACGGAGTACTTTGCCGAAAGTGAGCTCGCTGACGTCAACATCGATGTGGCTCGGAATATCTGCTGGCAAGCACTCAATCTCCACTTCCCGCAGTATCTGCTCGAGAATTCCGCCCTCGGTCTTCACGCCCAGCGGCACACCCTGCAGCATGATCGGCACGTTGACCCGCAGCGCCTTGTCCATGGCGATGCGCTTCAGGTCGATGTGCAGCAGATGGCCCTTGATCGGTTCGTATTGCCAATCCACGATCATGGCCTTGGTGCGTTCGCCGCCGTGCAGCGCGAGATCGAAAATCGTGTTGTGCCCGCTGTCGGAGCGCAGGATGCGCAGCACATGCCGCGGATCGACGCTCACCGGCAGCGCGTCTTTGCTTGCGCCATACAGCACGCCGGGGATCTTGCCCTCGCGCCGCACCCGCCGGGCATGGTTCTTGGTCCCGGCCACCCGCGGCTGCGCTTCCAGAACGTTTTGTTCCAATGTAGTTGCCATAGATTATTCCCATCCAAAAAACTTACTTGTCATTCCGACCGAAGCCGGACCTTGAGCGAAGCTGAAGGGGACGGCGGAGCGGAGGAACCTGCTGTTCGCCGTAATCACTACTGCCACGCTAAATAAATATCTTTAGACAAATAACTTGCTGACCGACGTCTCTTCGTGATTCGCCTGAATCGCCCGGCCAATCAATCCCGCAATCGAAAGCACCCGGATCTTGGGCTCCCGCTTGGCCTCTTCGGTCAACGGGATCGTATTGGTGACCACCACTTCGCGAATCACCGATTTCGCAATGTTCTCCACCGCCGGACCCGACAGCACAGCGTGGGAGGAACAGGCATACACCTCAGTTGCGCCGTTCTCCATCAAGGCCGTCGCGGTTTTCACCAGCGTGCCCGCCGTATCGATCAGGTCGTCGATGATCAAGCAGGTCCGCCCGTGCACGTCACCGATCACGTGCATCACTTCGGCCACGTTCATCTCGACGCGCCGCTTGTCGACGATGGCCAGCGCCGCGTCCACCTTCTTCGCGAAAAACCGCGCCCGCTCCACGCCGCCCGCGTCCGGTGAAACCACTGTCAGGTTCGGCAGGTTTAGCTTCCGGAAGTGATCCACCAGAACCGGAGAAGCGAACAGGTGATCCACCGGAATATTGAAAAAACCCTGCAACTGCGGCGTATGCAAATCAACAATCAGCGCCCGGTGCGCTCCGGCAGTGGTAAGCAAATCCGCCACCAGCTTCGAGGAAATCGGGCTGCGCGGCTTGTCTTTGCGATCCTGCCGGGCATAGCCGAAATAAGGCATCACCGCAGTAATGCGCCGTGCCGACGCACGCTTCAGCGCATCAATCATCAGCAGCAACTCCATCAGGTGCTCGTCCACGCTCGTGCTCTTGCCATCGGCGCGCACCACCCGGCACGTTGGCTGCATGATGAACACATCTCCGCCGCGAACGTTCTCCTGGATCTGCACATACGCCTCGCCGTCGGCAAAGCGCGTCACCTGCGCCTGTCCGCGCTGCATCCCTAGAAACTGACAGACCTCGTCGGCCAGCGGCTCGTTCGCAGTCCCGCTGAAGATCTTGAATTTCTCGTCCACTCGCGGGCGCTGCTTGCGATCAGGCTTCTCTTCGGGCGTGGGTGGGACGTTCTTTTCCATCTTCTCCGCTTTTTCGGTCGGCGTCACCAAAGTAGCCATAAGAAGTTTCTCAGTCCCGTCCTCAGCCTGGCTTCAGCTCTTAACTGAGAACTGAGAACCGGCAACTGAGAACTTTTTTTGGCTGGGCCGCTAGGATTCGAACCTAGACAAAGTGCTCCAAAGGCACTTGACCTACCATTAGTCGACGGCCCAGTAGGATTCTTGGTTTTTGATTGACCCGAAAGTCGGGCATCTCCATTGTCAATCAACAATCAAAAATCAACAATCAAAAAACTCGCCGCCAGTACTGGTCTCGCGTCAGCGTAACCGTCGCCTGCGCCGCCCACCCCTGCTTCCGGAGCCTGGTTACAGCCGCGCGCGCCGCCGCTTTCGAGGCAAACAGCCCGTACAACGTCGACCCGGAACCCGACAGGGACGCATACTTCGCCCCCGCGCGCTCCAACGCACTCTTGCCTTCACTCAGCTCGGGATACTCAGGAAAGACGACCTGTTCAAAGTCGTTCTTGATCCCGGCCCGGACAAGCTCGAGAAGCGGATTCTCGGCCCGGCCCCTCCTGGTTTTTACAGCAAGTCGAATCTGACGAGGAGCACCGGAGTAACGCTCGCTCAGCCACGCCGAAAACCCGCGGCCAAGCTCAATCATTCTATCGGATGCTCCAGGCATCGTCAATTCTGAGGCTTCGGTTCGTCCCAACATCCTTCGATCCCACCGCGCGAACGCATCCGGCGTCGAAACTCCCACCTCCGGAGTCACCACCACACAAGCCGTCGCCGGCAAATCCTCCAGTGGATACACCTGCTCCCCACGCCTTCCACCCAGCACTGTCCCGCCCACCAGAAACAGCGGCAGGTCTGACCCCACTTCCGCCGCGATCCGCAGCCGCTCCGCAGCAGGCAAAGCCTTCTTCAGCACGCGCTCCAGCCCCAGCAGGGCAGCCACGGCATTCGCCGAAGCACCACCCAGCCCGCCCTGTACTGGCAGCCGTTTCTCAATGTCGACGACAACACGCCCCTTGGCGTTCAGCGCCTGCATCGCCCTCTCAACGACGCGATAGCATGTGTTCGATCCGTCCTTCGGAACTCTAGGATCGCTGCACCGAATCTCAATTCCACTGCCCCGCCCCAAGCCCATCCGAATTACGTCGTGCAACCCGATCGTCTGATACACCGTCAGCAGCTCATGAAATCCATCCTCCCGGAGAGCGCCGATTCTCAGCCCAAGATTGATCTTCGCGAACGATCGGACGGTGACAGGCATGGAGAGATATTGTAAAGTCTCAGCGGCTGAATGAGGATAGGCCAACGGAGATGCAATGCCAAGAAGCCGCGATCCACTGTTCTGGGTGAATACGGCGTTTCATTTGATCGCCTTCGCCGTCGCGGCAGGAACAGGCATTCTTGTCTGGTATCGGAGACGAGGCGCCCGTTATTGGCCAATGACTTACGGAAAGGTCGAGTATGGCATGACAACGGATGTGGAAGGCTGGAAAACCAATCTCATGTATTCCTACTCCGTGCAGGGCGAGTTCTACTCAGGAGTGTTTCCGCTGCAGGTGCGAAACGAAACCGCCGCCGATGAACAGGTCAACAAATGGAAGGAGCAAAACCTGGCGGTCCGTTACTCGCCTAGAGACCCCGCAATCTCCGTCGTGCGAATGGAGGATCAGGCGCCATTGACCGGCGGAGAATTCCGAGGCCACTGAAAAGTGCAATAATCGAGATCATTAGCTTCGGTCCTCTTGCGTCGATCTTGACCCCCCACCCGATACACCACCTTGGTAATCTCGACCCTCGCCGAAGATTAGCGCACCCTAATGTTGTGATTCCGATCACTCGAGCTGCCTCCCCACGGCCCTCCTGGTTGGGATAAGAACGACCGCAAATACGAGCGCTAAACCACCCCCACGGATCCCCGTTGAGCGCTATCCCGCAAGTCGGGTGCAAGCCGTTGCCTGCGGAAAAGAAAGCGGATCGACCTAATTTCAGCCCGCGCTCCACGACGACCGCGGATAGGCCGCGTGTAATGGCCCGGGCTATCAGGGGTTTGCATTATGCGCAGCATGATTGCCCGTTTTTCTTTGCTGGCTTCCTTTTTTGCGGTTGCGACTATGGCCGCGGCGCAGGGCGGCTACAGAGTCATCTCTGTCACCGATGGTGGAACCATCTCCGGGACTATCAAATGGTCGGGAGCGGTGCCCCGCCAACTCGATTTCCCCATTACCAAAGATCCGCAGATCTGCGACCCGGAGGGCAAGAAAACCACTAGCCTCGAGCGCCTGATCGTCGGGCCGGAGGGCGGCGTGGCCAACACCATCGTCTACCTCAAGGACATCTCCGCCGGCAAGCCGATGGAACTGCCCGAGCAGCGGCGTCACCTGGATCAGAAGCAGTGTCACTACGTTCCGCACATTCTCCTCGTGCCTCAGAACGCGGCGCTCCAGATGCAAAGCTCCGACGCCACTTTGCACACGATCCACATGGACGGAGCGGCCAGCTTCAATCTGCCTTTCCCCTTCCAAAATCAGCCCGTCTCGCGCACCATGGCGACGCCCGGCTTGATCAATCTTCACTGCAACGGCGGCCACGTCTGGATGAACGCGGAAATGATGGTAGTGCCGCATCCCTATTACGCCGTAACCGACGAAAGCGGCCGCTTCGAATTCAGCAGTGTCCCGCCCGGCACCTATCAAATCGTCGCCTGGCATGAAGGCTGGGGTCTCGCCGGCAAGGAACAGGCCTACGACGTCCTGACCGAGCGCACCGTACAACGCCCCGTCTTCACCGAGCCCAAGACCTGGGAGAAATCGGTAACGGTCAAAGCCAACGAGCCCAGCACCGTTAATTTCGCGATAGGGAATAAGTAAGACTTAGGTTTTTAGCGTGTGTGGCGCGGGCGCCCTCGCCCGCCAACTGCTTGCAACAAAAAAAGGCCGGAGGTTTCACTCCGGATTCAATCCCAACGGAGTTCAAGCAAGAATTCAATCCGAGTGGATCCGCGCAAATCCGTGGCCGAAGCAGCTTACCCCCGCCGCTTGTACAACATGGCGAACTCAAATCCCGCATTCGCAGGAAACAGCTCCGCGACCTTCCGCAACCGCTCGGCCAGTGCCGAAGGCGCCAGCAGCGGATAGTCCCGCTCCCGCAGATCGTGGTAGTCCACATCCAAATACAACGAAAGCAGATAAATCGAGATCGTGTCGGAAAATGCTGCCTCGAAGTATTCGTTCTTGAAGCGCTCCGCGTCCGGACCGCCGGCGGTAGCCAGCTTGCGCGCTTCAAAGGCGTCCAGCGAAGTCTCGCCGCGCGTCCCGGCTTCCACCTGCTTCCAGGCCAGTTCGCTGAATTCCGCGGAAACTCCGGCAACCTCGACCAGCGCATGGCCCACGTTGATGTAGAACTCAAACGCTACGGAAAACTTGTCATCCGTTAGCCGGGTCGAGATGAAGACGCATTGCGAATCGCCCAGATTCAGGTTGCGATGGCAAACCGCGTTGTCGCTAAGTGCCACATCGTACCGATCCGCAATCAGAATCTCTTCCCCCTGGCTAATCGTCAGTGGCACGAAGTAATAAGCCTTGCGCTTGAGTGCCGCAGCAATCTTCGCAGGCACCGCCGCGATCATGCGCTCCAGATCAAACGAGCTAATCGAGGTCTCGCCCGCCACCGCATAGCACACCCCGTTCGCCGCCTGCGACACCGGCGTCATCCGCACCACATCCGCGGGGCTCCGCGTAATCGCTGGCGCTGCCTGCGACATAATTACTCTTTTATACACTACGGGTGGAGCGGGCGCCCTCGCCCGCCGCCTTTGACTTTGCTGGGCCGTCACACAGGATGGTAGCCTACAAAGATGCCGCCCACCCCGCGCCCACCCCGCTGGTACGCGATCCCGGTGCGCGTCCTGCTGTTGACCTTCATCGGCACGCTCCTCTCGTTCGCTGTCAGCTTAATGCTGGGCATCCTCGGCATCGTGATCATTGCAGGGCTGCACCACGCACACCCCAACATGGCCTTAGCTTACCGCTGCGTCGCCTTGCCAGGGGCGTTGATCGGAGGCGGCGTGTTCCTTGGGGTTGGGCTGAACCTGGAGATTCGCCACTACCGCCAGTCGAAGACCCTAGCCGCGATCGCAAGGATGAGCTAAGTTCGAAAACATCTGGAGACACCCGCCTCGGCTGTCCGACGAGCGAAGCGAGGAGCGCCGTTCCTGCCCCCTAGCGCTAAAATCAAATCATGCTGCCCCGTATCGCAATCCCCATACCCCATTCGATCGACCGCGAATACGCCGAGCGCGCCATCCCGCCGTACGAGCGCGCCGTCGAACGAGCCGGAGGCGAACCCGTCCGTATTCCACTCGACCAGACGGCGGCCGAGGTCGAGAAGATCATCGAGCGCTGCGACGGAGTGCTCCTGCCCGGCAGCAACGCCGACGTCGATCCCTCAAAGTTTGGCATGCCGCGATCGCCACACACTGCAGCCGCCGACCGAGGTCGCGACACCGTCGACCACCTTCTGCTGCAGGACGCCTACCAGCGGCTCAAGCCGGTTCTCGGCATCTGCTACGGCCTGCAAAGCTTGAACGTCTTCCGCGAAGGATCGTTAATCCAGCACATCCCGGATTTTCTACCTGAAGACTTGCGCGCGAGGGTCAACCACGAAGCAGGACGGACCGTCCCGGTCGCACACACGGTTGAGATTGAGAACGATTCCAAGCTGGGGGAAATTTTAGGCAGACGCGACCAACGCATGATTCCGGTGAACTCTTCGCATCACCAATCGGCCGACGTGATCGGCGGCGGCCTGCGCGTTTCCGCCCGCTGCCCCGAAGACGGCATCATCGAGGCGATTGAAGGAACGGCCTCCGATCACTTCGTGCTCGCGGTGCAATGGCATCCTGAGCGCTCAGTCGATGAAGATGCGGCTTCCCGCGCCATCTTCCGGGCTCTGACCAAAGCGGCGGAGACACGGCACAGGTAACTCAGCGCCGCTTGGTCTTCCTCATCTTCTGGCGCGCCTTCTTCCGCGCCCTCTTCGGACGCTTCTCCAACAGCACCACCACATGTGCGATCGCGGCGTTCTCCAGGTTGAGTCCCTCCGGAGTCTTCGCCTTCAACCCGACGCAATCAGCGTGAACTCCCAGCAACTTTGCTACACTCACCCGAATCGCGGCCGCGTGAGGACCGATCTTGGGAGCAGCCAGAATTAGGCTGGCATCGACATTGGCCACGCCGTATCCCGCATCGTGCACACGTTTCAGTGCCTCGCGCAGAAAGACCGCAGAGTCCGCATCTTTCCATTTCGGGCCAGAGGGAGGAAACAGCACTCCAATATCGGGCGCTGCTACCGCCCCGAGTAGCGCGTCGGTGATGGCGTGCAAAAGGACATCGCCATCGGAGTGCCCGCCCAGTCCCTTATTGTGCGCCAGAGCGATGCCGCCAATCTTCAGCGGAATGCCCTCGCGAAATTCATGCGAATCAAATCCGTAGCCAATTCTCAAAACCGGCCCCTGTGTCGTCGTCAGAAAAGTCCTTCAGTTCTTCAAGTAGAACTCCGCCAGTTCCATGTCGGCCGGCGCTGTGATCTTGATATTCCTTGGCGAGCCCATCACGACTGCCACTTCGTGCCCCGATCGTTCCACCAGCGAAGCTTCGTCGGTCCCGAGGAATCCGTCCGCTGATGCCTCATCGAACGCCTTCTTGATTACGCCGTAACGAAAGCCTTGCGGCGTCTGCGCCATCACGATCCCGGCGCGCGGAATGGTCGCCTTGATCACCGCACCCTCTGCCGTGCGCTCGACTTGCTTTACGGTATCGACGGCGGGCAAGCCGGCAATTGCCGCGCCATATTTCCCGGCCGCATCAATCACTTCCCCAATGATTTCGCGGGTCACAAACGGACGCACTGCATCGTGCACCAGAACAATATCATTCGCCGACGCTGCAACCGCATTCAGTGCATTCTCCACCGACTGCTGGCGATGTTCGCCGCCCACAACAAGTTCCACCTTCTTCTTGAGGACGTCTTTCGCTTCACTCTCGAGCCGTGCCCGAAACCCTGCAATCTCGGTTTCCCGTAAAGCAATCCAAATCTCGCTCACCGCATCGACCGCGGCAAACTTGCGCAGCGTATGGATAAGAATCGGCGTGCCGCCCAGCTCAGTGAACTGTTTTGAGGGTGGCGCCTTCTTCTGCTTGCCCTTAGCGCCGACGGGTATAGGCGCCATGCGGGTTCCAAGGCCCGCAGCCGGAATGATCACGACCACCTTCATAGCGGGGAGTAAGTATACGGGCGCACGACCGGGAGTTCAAATGCGGAGACAGCTCACCGGCTAAGGCTGAGGCTTGGTCTCAACCAGCGCGCTCGGGACCACCGCCGCGGGCCCGACCGCGCTAGGAATTGGCGGCACTACGGGCTGGACCGGCGTGCTGGTCCGGGCAAAGGCACGTTCATCCCACTTGCCGAAAATCATCTTCCCCGCCGTAGTCTGCAGCACTGACGTGACAGAAACATCGATCGTCTTGCCGATCATCTTCCTGGCGTTGTCGACAACCACCATGGTGCCGTCGTCGAGATAAGCGACGCCCTGGTTGTATTCCTTGCCTTCTTTCAGAATGAATACCTTCATGATCTCGCCGGGCAGCACGATGGGCTTCAGCGAATTGGCAAGCTCGTTGATGTTCAGCACTTCGACTCCCTGGAGCTGCGCCACTTTGTTCAGGTTGAAGTCGTTGGTGATGATCTTACCTTCGTAGACTTTAGCCAGTTCGATCAGCTTCAGATCCACCTCGCGGACGGCAGGGAAGTCATCTTCCACAATCTGGATCTGCAACGTGGCCATCTTCTGCAGG
Source organism: uncultured Acidobacteriaceae bacterium (assembly GCA_963787495.1). Lineage (GTDB taxonomy): Bacteria > Acidobacteriota > Terriglobia > Terriglobales > Acidobacteriaceae > Sulfotelmatobacter. Next base: position 1,011,487 of record CAWBDA010000003.1, on the reverse strand, counting down.
CGCTGTAGAACGTCGAGCCCGCGGCGGCCGCGGTTGCGCTTCAGCGAGTCGGCGGAATCGGCCACGAGCTGCAGTTCGCGCAACACGAACTGTGGGGTGACGATGATGCCGTCGAGAAAGCCGGTTTCGGCGATGTCGGCGATGCGGCCGTCGATGATGACGCTGGTGTCGAGGATCTTGTAACTTTTCTTGCCTTGCTTCTCGCCGCCAAAGACACCGCCTAGGGCAGCCAAGTTCAGCAGGTCGCCCTTGTTTGCGCCCACGACGAGGCCCACATAAGCCATCAGCAGCATCACCAGGATCTGCAGGAAGCTTTGGGTGTTGCCGGCAGGAACACTGCTGCGAATCACCAGAGCAAACAGGTAGGCACCGCAGATGCCGAGGATGCTCCCGATGGCCGCGCCAATCAGCCGCTTCAGGCTAACTGCGCGCAGCTTCCATTCGAACAGCACGATGGCTGCGCCCACGATCGCGCCCACGCCAGCATCCTGGAGTTTGGACAGCCGAAAAGGTTCGATAAAATAAGACGCAACCGCAACTACGATGACAAAAAGAAGACGTACAAGAATCAAATCCACAGTATGACCTCCCCCGGATGCAGCTCCGCTAAACATCTGGCGCGATGCACCGGTGCCATTTCCTCGCCGCCCCGGGCGGGAATCGGCAAATCAGCATGCGGGGCGCGCAAGAATTAGGGGAATGAATGTACGCCCCGTCCCGGCCCGTGGAGGCATGGCCGGAAAGACCTCAGTAAACCTGCGCCAAAAGTATATACCGGAAGGTGAATAACCGGGAAAAGACTTGGCGGCTCGTCGATCGGGGAAGGGGGACATCTCTACGGTCTCCCAGGCTTGAGTCTACAGCCTCATCAGTACCTCGCATTAGCCGGGCCTGGCATCTCAAATCAGCAATTCCGCAAACTGCGGAATGAACAGGCAGGTCGCCAGGCGGCCTAGCCAGCTAAATGATTCTGGAGGATACCCATGCGAGTTTTCAGATGTCTCAATCTAGCGATTCTCTCGGCGCTGTTAGGTTGCTCAGCGCTTGTCTATGCGCAGGACGACAAACCTCAGCAGGAAGAGAAGCCACCGCGGCAGGAGGAACCTAAGCCTCAACCAAAACAGGATGAAGCAAAGCCTGCTCACCCGGACGAGGCCAAGCCCTCAAAACAGGAGAAGCAAGAAGACAAGAAGCAAGACGACAAGCAGATGCAAAAAGAGCAAGCGGGGCAAGCCCGGCCAGAGGGCAAGAGCGCACACATTCCGGACGATAAGTTCCGAGCTCACTTTGGCCACAGTCATACCTTCACCGCAAAGACGGTGATTGTGGAAGGCCAGCCGCAATTTCAGTATGGCGGCTACAGCTTTCAACTCGTCGATGCCTGGCCTGTGGGCTGGGCCTATACCGATGAGTGCTACATCGACTACATCGATGGAGAGTATTTCTTGTTCGACTTGCTTCACCCCGGCGTTCGGGTCGCCGTTTTTGTTGTGATGTAGCGCAACGCGGCCTCGATTAGGCCGGGAGGGTGGTCCCTCTGAGGTGGGATTCAGTTCTGGTGAATTCAATCCTAAGAGGGTCCACCCTCATTCTTCGCCCCGAGACGCGGCTGCGGCGCCGCGCGGGAACAGCGCGCGAAGTCTCCCTGTTAAACTCGGTTTTATGAAAGCCTTAGTGATCACCAGCCTATCCGGCCCGGACGCGCTTGCCGTCGAGGAAGTCGCCGAACCCACGCTGAAGCCGGGACAAACGCTGGTCCGCGTTGCCGCCGGAGGTGTGAATTTTGCTGACTTCATGACCGCCTACCCCGGAACTCCTCCGCCTCCACTCATCGCCGGACGCGAATTCTCCGGAATCGAAGAAAACAGCGGAGGCCGCGTAATGGGCTACACCCAGTGGGCTGCCTTCGCCGAGAGAACTGCCGCTCATTCGCATATGCTGTGGGGCGTCCCCGGGCACTGGACCGACGAGCAGGCTGCGGCCTTCCCCGTCAACTACTTCACCGCCTACCTCGCCTACTGGCAGGCCGGGATGACCCAGCCGCCGGTCACCGGCAAAACCCATCGCGTGCTCATCCATGCCGCCGCCGGAGGTGTGGGCACGGCGGCGGTGCAGATCGGCCACATTCTGGGCGTCGAAATGTGCGGGACGTCGTCGTCCGACGAAAAGCTCGAGCGCGTGCGAGAACTCGGCTTGCAGTATGGCATCAATTACAAGCAACATGACTACGAGGAAGTAGTGAAGAGCCTCACTCATGGCGAAGGCGTGGACGCGGTCTTCGAAATGCTGGGCGGCGAGCACACGGCGAAAAGCCTGCGCTGCCTGCGTGATTTCGGACGCGTTATCCAATACGGCACCGCTACTGGCAAGCCGCCGCGACTCGATGTGCGGGCTTTGTACGCGAAATCCGCGAGCCTGCAAGGCCTGTGGCTGACCTATCTTTCTCAAAAGCGCGAGATCATGGAGCCGGCTTGGAAACAGCTCTCGGAGTGGATCGCACAACGCGAGCTGGCGCCCGTCATTGGCCAGGTGTTTCCCCTAGAACGCGCTTCGGATGCCTACAAGCTGCTGCAAGAGGGCAAGAATTACGGCAAGGTCGTGCTGAAGATTTGAGAATCAAGGCTTGAGGCTCACTGTTTGCCCAGGTAGCGGATGCGCCCGTCGAGGGCGCGCCCATTGCCGTCGATGAAGATGGGGACCCGCTGGGTCGGCGGATTAATGATGCCGTTGGACAGCATGGCATCGGCGTGGTTGGTGACGTTGTCGAAGCCGGCGCGTACCTCCCAATAGCGCCCGAACAGATGGATGCGTTTCCCGAACTCCAGATTCACAGTGTAGTAAGTAGGTAGACGAAAAGTTCCGGGAGGATCGGGCGCATAGATTGCTCCTGTCTCTAGGGTCGGGTTGACGGGCAGACCCGTGCGGGCTTCGGCGGAATAGACCAGGTCAACTTTGTGAACGATGGGCAGCTTGAAGAAGGGAAGCACGCCGTATCCCACGAAGCGGTTGGGTGTATCCCAGGGATACGGGCCGGGCAGCTGCTGGCTCAGCACCGGGAGATCCAGACTGAAATCGAACACCTGGTTAGTGCGCGATCGAGACCGGGTGTAGGCGCCGAAGATCTCGTAGTGCTGGCGGAAGCGGTGGCGCAGGCTGACCGTGAAAGCATCGTAGCGGTCGTCGCGCTGGTTCTCGAGGAAGAAGTTTCCGTCTACCGCGCCATTCAAGGTGTTGTAAGCAAAACCGTGCACGCCGCGCTTCTCGATGAACTCCAGTTTCAGAAAGATGGCCTGCGGCAGTTTCTTTTCAAATCCAACGCTCCAGTTCAGATAGCGTGGGGCGGCGAGCGTGCTCCGGTTGACGACAAACCCGGTCGGCAAAGGGATCGGCGCGGGCTCTGGTGTCCCCGGTAGCAGAGCCGTGCACTTGACGCTCTCGCCGTTCGCTTCCTCCGGGCACCCGTTCGAATCGAAAGCGTAATCGACCCTCTGCCCATCGAGGGCTTGATGGATCAGTCCCAGGCTGGTTGCGTCGTAAGTAATCCCAATTCCCGCCGAGAGCTTGGTATTGCTTTCGTCGTCGAAGATATAAGTTCCGGCCAGGCGTGGGGAGAACAGCGGCGTCCGAACGATTTCGTCCCAGTCGAAGCGCAAGCCGGGCTCGATGAGGAGACGATTGGTGATGAGCCAGCGATCCTCGGCATAGGCGCTCGCTTCGTTGTTGTAAATCGTGGAGTAGTTGCCGCTGGAGAAAATTGAATAGCGCGCACAAGTTGGTTCGGGCACGATGGGAAGTCCGTTAGAGTCGGTGGGACAGGGCTCGGGCGGTTGCCCCGCCGGCGGCCCGACTTGCAGAAACGAGATCGGCTGGCGCAGGAACTGCGCGTCGTAGTTCAGGCGGTCCAGGTCGGTGCCGAACTTGATGTCGTGGCGGCCGTGCCACTGATGCGGCGGGAGGTAGAGGTTCGCCAGGGCCTGCAGTCGGCGGGCGGAAGAATCCTCGTGCAGATAGTAGTTTCCCCCAGTCGCCAGTATCGTCTCGATGTAGCCAGCGTCTCCATGAGGGGTGAGCGTCAGGTTGTACTGATCCCCGCCGAATCCGGTTTCGAGCAAGGCCCCGCCGCGGAAATAATATTGGTCCTTCAGCGAGCCGAGGTAGGCGGTTTCGACCTCGCTCGGAGTCGTCTGCTCAGGCATCAGAGCCCACATTCCGGCGTTGGGATCGTGAAAGTAATCCGAAAGGAAACTCGCCGTCACAATGTTGCGCGTAGTCAGGTTGGATTGCAGTTTAAGCAGGTTGTCCATGCGCCAGACTTTATCGGCGTCGGCACCGGAGGGCAGTTGCTTGGTGATGTAGTTGTCGTACTCTCCGTCGAGCGCATCGAAAAACCACATCTTCCCCTTGCGAATCGGACCGGACATGGTATAGATGGGCGTCCAGCTGGCGAGTGAGATTCCCTTGACGTCCTGCGGCGCAGGGATAAAGTCCGTCGCTAGAAACCGGAAGCGATCGTTGCCCATGCGGGTGTTCAAAGCCATCACGCCGCCGGAACCCTTGCCGAACTCGGCAGGCTCGCGGCTTGGAGTGACCGCGATGGAGCGAAATGAATCTACGCTGGTCTGCACTACCAGGGCCCCGCTCGTCGGCTGGGTCACGTTGAAGCCATCGAGCAAGAGCAGCGTCTGGTAGGTCTCGGCGCCCGCCACATGCGCTTGACCGTAGGCGTCCGGCGTAACTCCGGGGATGAAATTCAGGGCGTTGCGGTAGTCGTGCTCCCCTGGGTAGGGAATGTCGACAATCTCGGCGCCGGTGAGCTCCTCCTTGCTGGAAATTTGCGCGGGGTCGATAGCGGGCGCGGATTCCACTACATCGACTACTTCGCGCGCCTCTTGCTGATGGCGCACAGTCACGTCCACATTGGCGGTGATGCCGACTTGTATGCCGGACTGAACCACAACGTAGAAGCCGGTCTTCTCCACGCGCAGTTCGTAGGCTCCAGAAGACAAGTCGGTGAATTCACAATGCCCGGCGAAATCGGTTCCGCAACGCAGCGGGAGGGCAGGGGGCGGTGGTTGCAACTGCACCCGCGCAGACGCGACAGCCACTCGGTTTTCGTCGGTGACTGTGACCGTGAGCTTCTGAACGGCGGAAAGGTGCTCTGAGGAGGGCGACGGCGAAGTTGTCTGCGCGGGAGACGATGTCACCCACAATGCCGCAAGGGCAAACACAAACACGCATCTCACGGTTGCGCTCCGCCCCGGCATGGTTCGAGTATGGAATCATTTGGGCTGCGCAGCAAGCGTGGCATGATCGTTCTTCGCTTCACTTTCAAACACCCACTCCTCGCTTACCAGGAAATTCAACAGTGAGCACACCGCAATGGCAACACTATTCGCGATCAGGTAATTCAAGTGACCCAGGCCGACCATCAACTTCATCAGAGCCAGATTGCCGGCAATGGAAACTCCGCCCGCGGCAAGATTGAAACGCAACAACCGCGGCAGCGAGTTGCACCACGACCGTTGCACCCGATCGGCCCAGGTATAACGCTCGTGCCAGAGGAAGTTGTGTACGACCGCGGCTTCCACTGCCAGCGCAGTCGCCAGCAGATAGTTGAGATGAAATCCGCTCCTCAGCCCGAACAACACTGCCAACTGCACTGCGATCCCGAGTCCGCCCACGAGGTTGAATTTCAACCAGCGGACAGCGGTTTCGTGCCTTGCGCCTGTGATCAACTCTCTCCCGTGAAGGACGCGGAAGCCTGCCGTTAGGTTGTCTCCGATTCGGGTTCTCACTTCGGGATCCTCTCTTCGCGATAAAGCCGTACCGTGTTCAGTGCGGTAAAGAAGACCACCATCAGCACCATTCCAGCCAGGCCAATCGCTCCTCCCAAGTCGAGTAGGCGGTAATGCCCGCCGAGAAAATGCACTTGCGGCCTCCACAGCAGCGCCAGGTTGCCCACCGCCAGCAGGATGCGCAGCTCAGTTGGACCAAAGCGCCAGAACGACAGGCGGAACTCTCCCAGCGTGTGCGTCGCCAGATAGGACTGGATCGAGAGCGTGAGGAACGCAATCAGCAGTCCGGTTGCGATCCCTGGGTGCATGTATCCAGACAATGCCAGCCCGCCCATCAGTGCCAGAGCGCCGAAGGTGTCGACCATGTGATCGACATAAAAGCCGTAGCGCGGACGCAACTGTTGCCGCACCCGGGCCAGGGTTCCATCGAGCGAGTCTCCCAGCCAATTCAGTGCCAGGCAGACAATCACACCGAGGAGAGCATACTGGTTCCACGCAGCCAGCATGTAGCAGGCGCCCGCCCCGAGCTGCGCCGCAAATCCCAGCGCGGTCAGATGATCAGGGCCGATCCACTGTGGCGTGCGCGCCGCCAGCCACAGCAATGCGCATTTCTCATGTTCCGCTACCCAGCTTTCCTGCACCCGACGCATTTCCGGGAACGGCCGCAGGCGCCTCATCTCCAACAGCACCCGCGGGTTCACCTGCTCACAGAACTCCGGCATGGTTTGAGAACCCGGGTTTGCCAGAGAAAGGTTTGCCAGAAAAGGGTTTGCCAAAAAACGGCTCACAGTAGTTGCCTCCTGGGCGAGCATCCGAGGCCACTTTGCCGTGGACGGCGTTCGGCGGCAATGCACTGGCGATCAAAGGCGGCTCAATTCGACATCAACCGGCAAGTCTTTCATCCGCAGATCGTTACAGCAAGAAGTCATCTGCCGCGAAATGCCCTGCTCAGGAATGCGCGTGCGGCGATGAGTTGATATCGTCGAGGCCAGTGTCAATAAAGGAACCATCCAAATCCGATTCGGACGATAAACTCGGTCGCGGGTGCAGCCCTCTGATAGGCTTTGAAGGAAATTCGCGTCCTGCGCACCTAAACCTGCGGCTCATGACCAGACTTCTACGGTTCTTCCGCCCTTCGCACCAGCACACGGCTTTCTCGGCCACGCTGCTGCTGATGTCGGCGGTCATGCTTTCGCGGGTGATTGGCTACGTCCGCGAGGCTTACATCGCCTATGCGTTCGGTGCCGGACAGCAGACCGACGCCTACGTTGCCGCCTTCACCCTGCCCGACTGGCTCAACTACATCGTGGCCGGGGGCGCGGCTTCCATTACATTCATCTCGATCTATACGCGGTTTGTCGCCGAAAAGCGCGAAGCCGATGCGCAGAAAACTTTCTCCATTGTCATCACGGTGATGAGTACGGTGATGATTGCCGGCACCATTCTCACGGAGATCTTCACGCCGCAGTTCGTGCGCTGGATGTTTCACGGGTTCTCGCCGGCGCAAGTGGATCTGACCGTCCGCCTGACCCGCATTCTGTTGCCGGCGCAGATCTTCTTCTATGTCGGCGGAGTTGTTTCCGCCGTCCTCCTGTCACACCGTCTGTTTCTTTTTCCTGCCTTCGGGCCGCTGCTCTATAACCTGCTCGTCATCGTTGGCGGGGTGATTGGCGGCCGCCACTTCGGGATTGCGTCGCTGGCCTATGGCGCGCTGGTGGGAAGCATCGTCGGTCCGTTTCTGGCCAGCGTGATTGGAGCAGCGCGCATCGGGACGGGCTATCGTCCCTCGTTCGACATCACCAATCCGGCGTTTCGCGAGTGGGTGAAGCTCTCAGTGCCGCTGATGCTCGGCGTTTCGCTGGTCACGGCCGACGATTGGATTCTGCGCCACTACGCTTCCAGCGGCATTGGCGACATCGCCCGGCTCAACTACGCGAAGCGGCTGTTTGCAGTGCCCATTGCCGTCCTCGGACAGGCCACGGGACAAGCCTCGCTGCCATTTTTCGCGCGCCTCTTCAACGAGAAACGCTTGCAGGAATTTGCCACGACGGTAAACGATTCCGTCTACCGCGTGGCGGCGGCATCGTTTCTCGCTACGGGATGGATGATGGCCGCGGCCTTTCCGCTGATCGATCTGGTTTACCGCCGCGGACGCTTCCTGGTCTCCGACACGCAAACCACGACCGTCTATTTCTTCTGGTTTTCGCTCTCGCTCGCGCTCTGGTCCGCCCAGGGGCTTTATGCCCGCGCGTTCTACGCTTCCGGCGACACGCTGACTCCCATGACTGCGGTCACCGTGATCACGAGCGCTTCGTTGCCGGTATATTCGCTGCTCTTCCACCGGTATGGAGTAGTCGGCCTGGCTTGGGCCTCAGATATTGGCATTGGAGCGAACCTGCTGGCACTGGCTTTGCTGCTGCATTACCGCAAACTGGTTTCGCTGCGAACTCTGCGTTGGGATGAATTGGGAAAGTCCGCGCTGACTGCGATAGTCGCCGGAGGCATCAGCCTTAAAGTGGCAAAAAGTGTTATCCCATTCGTATCGGCTCGAGGCAGCCGCATTGCCGACCTCCTGCAGTTAGGATTGATTTCGGTCACCTGGGCAGCGGCGGCCGCTGTGGGACTGTGGCTGCTGAAGTCGCAGCTACCCAATGACCTGCGGCGGCGGAGAGCTACGGCGTATCCCGCGGTGGCGGAAGGCGAGAGCAAAGAGATTATGGGATCGGGGACGCAGCCGTGAGGTAAATAGAAAAAACAAAGCGGCGGATATTCGCGCATTCCGCGAACTCCGCCGCTGATCTTTCTCTCGAAACCCCGACTCTCGAAACCCTGAGAAGTCTCTCCCGCAAACCTACGCGCGCGCGCCGACTGCTGCCGGCTCAGGCATGGCAACAGTCTTCTCCTCGCCGTTCGCCTTCTGCTGCGTGGGCTGGCCGCCCTTGCGGATGTCGATGCCACCTTTGAAGTAGGCGCCGTCTTCAATGGAGATGCGCGCTGCTACCACATCGCCGGTGAGGGAGCCGTCGCTGCGGATATCCACGCGGTCGCTGGCAGTCAGGTTGCCGCGGACCTTACCCAGCACCACGATTTCGCGGGCATTGATGTTGGCCGCGACCACGCCATTGCGGCCAACGGTTACCCGATTGCCGGAAAGGTTGATCGAGCCTTCCACCCGGCCGTCGATGTAAAGCGACTCTGATCCCGTCACCTCACCCTTGATCACCAGCGATTTGCCGATGGTAGCCTGATCCGCGGTGGTGGTGGTAGCGACCGGACGCGGCCCAACGGCAGGCTCACTCGCCATCATGGCGGGCGCATTCGGGGTAGACGTAGTTGGACGCTCGGGCTCGGCTGGCCGTCCGGGGGTCTGAGGCTGATTCGTCGGCTTCCACATGGATGAAAAGTTCCTTTCCTTGTTGGGATTAGAGATCACGTGCCGCACTTGCGTGACCAAACCGAATTGTACTCTCCCGTCTCAAAATGAGCGCTGTGGAAAAGCCTTTATTTTCAACAGAGTTTCCTACCTTGGTACGCGATTGGAATCTTCCCGAAATGCTGATTGCGGCGCCCGACCTCTACCTTTCTGCCCTGCAACCGTGTAAGGATTCCCGAAAAAAATACCGGCTGGATAGCAGTTTCACAGCCGCTCGGAGTATGCTCTTGGGGTCGAAGATTTGACGAAACTGCAATCCAGCCTCGCAGGAGCAGGAACATGCCAGAACCAGCCGTGATCACCCCATCCACCTTCACCGTTGCCCGCCCCAGGCGGGCGAATACGCGCCCTATTACGACCGCTACATTGCACTGATTCAGGGCGAGGACATTCTCAACACGCTCGATCAGCAACGCCGCCAAATGATGCTGCTGCTCTCCTGCCGCGATGAGGAAGAAGGCGACTTCCGCTATGCGCCGGACAAGTGGAGCGCCAAGGAAGTCATCGGCCACATCTGCGATACCGAGCGCGTCTTCGCCTACCGCGCCCTGCGCTTCGCGCGCGCCGACGCCACGCCTCTGGAAGGCTTTGAGCAGGACGACTACGTTCGTAACGGTCCTTTCGGGCAGCGTCCGGTGGCCGATCTGGTTGAAGAGTTCACTGCCGTGCGCCGCGCCACGCTGTCGCTGCTGCGGAATCTGGACGAAGCAGCGTGGATGCGTCGCGGTATTGCCAACAAGAATGAAGTCAGTGTGCGGGCGCTGACTTACATTATTGCGGGGCATGAGCTGCACCACCGCAGGATTCTGGAGGAGAAGTACTTTGCTGCGAGTCGCTGAGGGAACCTATGTCCTCGGCTGCTCTCACAGAACTCTTGCATGGCAAGGGCGCACACGCTGACCCTCTCGCTTGCGTCGACGATCTCTCCGCCGAATTGGCGGCGCGGCAAGTGGAAGGATTCCCGCACTCCGTCGGACAACTTGTCTCCCACGTGAATTACTGGATGGATTATGAATTGCACCGGATTCGCGGCGAGCGGCCGGCGTATCCGGAGCATTCCTCGGAAAGCTTTCCGCCCGCACCGTCGCCGCGCGATGCGCAGGACTGGGACCGGATGCGCAAGCGCTTTGCCGGACTGCTCGCTGATTTCACCAAACTGGCAGAATCTTCTCCGGACGAAATGCAGCGGCATGTCGAAACCGGGCACGAAGGCGATGCGAAACTCGCGGGAACGCTCGAGGCCGTGCTTTGGCAGATGGTCGCGCACAACAGCTATCACGTGGGACAAATCGCGGTGATGCGGCAGATTCTTGGCGCCTGGCCGCCACGCGGGGGCGGGGATGCGTGGTGAGACGGTGGAGAGCGGCAAGGCAACGATTAGTCGCTGCGGTATGCTTGGAGCTGATAGCTGACAGCTTCAGATGCTTTCCGACTCCACCATCCTGAAACACATCGCGCGCCAACCGAAGCGCGCGGCCGGATTCAAACAACTCGTGCGCGAACTCGGCCTGCATGGGGACGCCCGCGGCGAACTTGACTCGCACCTCCAGAAGCTGGTTGCGGCAGGGGAACTGATTCAGCTGAATTCCGATCGCTACGCCATCCCTCAACCCGCGGCCGACAAGAACCTTGTCGTCGGCCGCCTCAGCATGCACCGCGACGGCTTCGGCTTCGTCATCCCCGACGCAAGCTCGCTGAGTCCATCTCTCAAGTCGCGTCTGGCCGGAGATATTTTCATTGCGCCCCACGCCATCGGCAACGCCATGCATGGTGACCGCGTGCTGGTCGACATTATGGCGGTTCGTCCCGATGGGCGCGCTGAAGGACGCATCGTGCGGCCGGTGGTGCGAGCACATCCCACCGTGGTCGGGACTTTTCACTACGGAAGCCGCCACAACTCGGTGAAGCCGATCGACAGCAAGATCACGCAGGAGATCGTGATTCCGGCAGGCATGGAGTTTCCGGATGCCGGCGTAGCGCCGCCGTCCCCGGCGGCTATTGTCAAGAAAGCCGGCGAGACGCCGGCGCTACGAAGAAAGCCCGTCGACCGCGTGCTCGGCGACGAGGCTGCTCGCCGCTCGGAATGGGATGACCTCGAAGGAGTGGTGGTCGACGTTGAAATCACTGACTGGCCCACGCCTACGCAAAACCCGCGCGGCCGCGTCGTCGAGATCCTTGGCCGCCCGGACGACTTCGGCGTGGACGTCGAAATCACCATCCGCAAGTTTCATCTGCCGCATCACTTTCCCGCGGCAACGCTGGAGGATGCGCAGAACATCGCCCCGGTCATCCCGGCGACGGAACTTCGCCACCGCCGCGACTTCCGCGCCCTGCCCATTGTGACCATCGACGGTGAGACGGCGCGCGACTTCGACGACGCCGTCACGGTGCGCACTCTTGCCGACGGCAATTTCGAGTTGCAGGTCCACATTGCAGATGTGGCTCAATACGTCACGCCGGAGTCCGCACTCGATCAGGAAGCGCGGTTGCGCGGCACGAGCGTCTATTTCCCTGATCGCGCTGTGCCCATGTTGCCACTCGAACTCTCGACCGACATTTGCAGCCTCCGTCCGAACCTCGATAGGCTGGTGCTGTCGTGCGTGATGCGGATTGATCCTCGCGGCGAAATCATTGGTTACGAACTGAGCGAAGGGGTTATCCGTTCGGCGGAACGCATGACTTACACCGCCGTCAACGCCGTGATCGAAGGCGATGCCGCTGCGCGCCAACGTTACGCATCGCTTGTCCCCACGTTCGAACTGATGCGCGATCTCGCCTTGATCCTCAACCGCAAACGCCAGCGCCGCGGATCGATTGATTTCGACCTGCCCGAGCCAGTCATCGAGTTCGATGAATTCGGACTGATGAAGAGCATCACGCGCTCGGAGCGCAACATTGCCCATCGTCTGATCGAAGAATTTATGCTTTCCGCCAATGAGTGCGTTGCGCACTATCTGGAATCGAAACGGGTCGCGTCTCTATATCGCATTCATGAAAAGCCGGACGCCAAGCGCGTCTACGATTTCGAGATCATCGCCGCGACTTTCGGGTATTCGCTGGGCGTGGGCCCGCTGCCCATTCACCGCGTGCAACTCAAGACTGATCGCCGCGCTGCGCGCGGCACAGGCAAACAAATAAGCCACATTGAAATCCCGAAAGACGTTCACATCACCCCGCGCATGTACCAAAAGCTGGCCGCCAAGATCGCGGGCAAACCGGAAGAACGCATCCTGAGCTACCTGATGCTGCGTTCGCTCAAGCAGGCGCGCTATTCGGAGGAGAACGTTGGCCACTTCGCGCTGGCGGCAACCAGTTACACGCACTTCACCTCACCGATCCGCCGCTATCCCGACCTGATTGTGCATCGTATTTTGAAAGAAGTGTTGCGCGACTCGGCGGAGATTCGTGACGGCGAGGTTCCGGTTGGAGTCTCTCCGGCTCTCGACAGTAGCGCCGGCGTCCCGCCGGCTCATTTGCATGACGGAGACCACTCTGATTCGACGACGTCCGGCCGGCGAGACGCCGGCGCTACGCCCTGGTCGAAGCGGCGCGACCGCGCAGCACACCGCGAAGCGCTCGATCCGCTGGGCGGTCCAATCAAAATCGAGGAACTGCACGAGATCGCCGAGGAATCGAGCCAATCCGAGCGCCGCGCCGACGATGCCGAGCGCGAACTCATGGAGTGGAAAAAGGTCAAGTTCATGCAGGACCGCGTCGGCGAGGATTTCGATGGCCTCATCACGAGCGTCACCAAGTTCGGCTTCTTCGTCGAGCTGACCGATTTGTTCGTTGAAGGCCTGGTTCCGCTGAACACCCTCGTCGATGACTTCTACACCTATCACGAGAACACGCGCCAGATCATCGGCCAGCGCTCGCGCAAGACCTACAGCCTGGGGCAGAAGATTCGTGTTTTGATTGACCGTATCGATCCCGCGGAGAAGAAAATCCAGTTCGCGGTGCTGGAAGAAGCACCGCGCCGGTCGGCGCCCAGAACCTCCGGTCGCAAATCGAAACGTAAGCGGAGGTGAGAATCAATTCAGGTGGAAACTGCGGCGCTAGTGGTAAAATTCTCTGGTTAACCCCATCCGTTGCGGATGCGAAGCAGCGGGTTCCTTCCTAGTCGGGACGTGGCTCAGCCTGGTAGAGCACTCGCTTGGGGTGCGAGGGGTCGGCAGTTCAAATCTGCCCGTCCCGACCAAATTTCCCTATCTTCTCCCTCTTTCCACTTGAGAGAACTCAAGAACGGCCGAACCACTGAAGTAGTGCCGCAAGCCGCCATTCCCTGACGACAATTCTCTTATCTCAGGGTTGTGAAGAGAATGAGTACTCGGGCGATCAAAGGACCAGCCAGGCGAGCGATCCGGCTGGCTGGTGGCTGAAATGGCTTCGGCGGCTGCCGAGCCCCGCCATCAAGCATTCCACACGGGGGCGGTACTTCCGAATAAGCGCGAACCAAGGAAAGCACTTTGACCGGAAGTTTCTCTCCCGCACAATCATTGAAATGTTGAACCTGCGGCACGCTGGTCGCAACGCCGGTTCGTCAAAGTTCTTCTCCAGGATGCCGCTGCGAGAAGTTTATATTCGGGGGAATTCCTTATGTCCCGGCAAGTCATTCTCTATTTCGACGATCAGGCCGACGCGCTGCGTTTTGCTTTGGCCGCAGGATCGGTGATGGCGGGCGACGGCGCGACCGTCACCGACGATCTGGTGCAAGAAACGTCACGCGTCAGCCGCATCCGCCTGGACGCTGCGAACGCAGGGAAAACCAGGACGCCAACTCCAGAGCGAGCGGCGTGAAGATTAAACGTTAGGTCCGCGTATTGGGGGAGCCCGAAGTCCCAATATCTGCGACCCAGGACCTGATTATCCCGTACGCCGCGTCGAGAGTAAGCTCAGGATCTCGCGCAGCCCCTGGCGGATGCGCTGCATGTCGGCAGAAGCTTGCGCGGGGAATGGAATGGCAGCCTGCCCCTTATCGGTTTTCGTTTCGGAACGCAGTTGCTGGCGTGCGCCTACGATGGTAAATCCCTGTTCGTAGAGCAGTTGCTTGATACGCAGGACGCTTTCCACATCGCGTCGGCGATACATGCGCTGGCCGGTGCTGCTTTTTACCGGCTTGAGTTGCGGGAACTCGCTTTCCCAGAAGCGTAACACGTAAGCAGGTAGCCGACACAAGGTGGCCACTTCGCCGATGCGGAAGTAGAGTTTGTCTGGGATGAAGATCTCATCCGTTCGATTCCTGCTCGCGCTATTCTTCCTGGGACTCATCTTTTGCCGCACTCGCATGGATGTACCGACACCCGAGTTCTCACAATTGTGACACACACTTGCAAGATCGACATCGAGAATTTTGAGACGGGCGATTAGTTGGCAAATAGCGATTAGCGGTTTAGCGACTGATAGAACCGATTCCTGCTGGAAGGCCCCCGCTGGCCAAGTGCTAACTGCGAATAGCGGCCAGAAAGGAGAACGCCTCTCAAGAGGTGCTTCTCCTGAGAGGCTGGTTAAACTCTTGGCCCGTGCGAAGTATCGTTTCGCAGACGGTTAGTGTTTCTTCTTTTTTTTTGCCTTCTTCTTCGTTGCCATGAAGGATCCTCCCGTGAACAATTTCCCCTTGCAAAGGACGTTAACTACGCCCCGATTGCCAAACGCCACCCAACTTGTGGTACGGGTAGCGTCCTTAACACAAGATATTGCGGCAGCATCAAGTCAGTGTCAACACAATTTTGTCGGAAACAGAAGAATTTCGGAGGAATTCTCTCCGAAGCTAGATCGTTTGGCTGCTCAGTCTGCTGTCGGTTTTTCGCCGGACTCAACTCGGCTCGACAATGCTCCGACAGCATTCGACGAGTTGCTGGTTCCGGGTTCCGGCTTCCGGTACACTGCGCCTCATGCGGCGCGATCCCATCGAACTGGAAATCTTCAAGAACCTTTATCACTCGATTGCCGAGGAGATGGGCGCGGCGCTCCGGCGAACCGCGTTTTCCCCCAACATCAAAGAGCGTCGCGATTATTCCTGCGCCGTGTTCGACGGGGCCGGCGAAGTGATCGCCATGGGCGATCATATGCCGGTGCATCTGGGGTCGATGCCGATGTCGGTGCGGGCGGCGATTGCCGCGTTCGAGATGGGGCCGGGAGATGTGGTCATGCTGAACGATCCATTCCGTGGCGGAACGCATCTGCCCGATATCACGCTGGTGGCTCCTGTGTTTGTGGGGTGTGGGCCCTCGCGCCCGCGAAAGGCCGGGAGGCGTCCTGCCTTCTACGTAGCATCGCGGGCGCATCACGCGGACGTCGGCGGAGCCTACGCGGGGTCGATGGGTCTATGCCGAGAGATTTACCAGGAGGGATTCCGGATCCCTCCCGTGAGGATCATGCGTGCCGGCGTGATAGAGCGCGACGTACTGGCGCTGCTGCTCAACAATGTGCGCACGCCCGCGGAACGCGAAGGCGATTTGGGTGCGCAGATCGCAGCTTGCCACACCGGGGCCGAGCGCCTGCGGGAGGTTTGCGCGCGCTACGGAATCGAACGGGCCCAGCGCGCGGCGTGCGAACTGTTGCAGTATTCCGAAGAGCTGATGCGGGCATTTCTGCTGCGCGTGCCCTCGGGCACCTATCGCGCGGAAGATTTTCTTGACAACGACGGAATCAGCGACAAGCCAGTAAAGATCGCCGTAGAAGTTAACGTGAGGAGCGGCCCGCGCCACATCGTTACAGTCGATTTCACGGGGAGTGCTCCGCAGGTCAAAGGGAGCGTGAATGCGGTCGAGGCAATCACGTACTCCGCGTGCTTCTATGTTTTCCGGTGTCTGCTGGCCGACGATGTGCCGGCGACCGCAGGACTGATGCGACCTATCCAGGTGGTCGCACCGGAAGGCACGGTCGTGAATGCGCGGCCACCGGCGGCGGTGGCGGGAGGAAATGTTGAAACGTCACAGCGCATCGTCGACGTTTTGTTGCGCGCGCTCGCCCACGCCATTCCGGATCGCATTCCCGCGGCAGCCTCGGGAACCATGAATAACCTCACCATCGGCGGAATCGATCCCCAAACCGGCCAGCCTTTTGCCTACTATGAAACGATCGCTGGAGGCATGGGTGCACGTCCGGACAGGTCCGGTGTTTCCGGCGTGCACACGCATATGACGAATTCGCTGAACACTCCGGCAGAGGCGTTGGAGTATGCCTATCCTTTGCGGGTTCGCCGCTACTCACTTCGGCCGGGTAGCGGAGGCGGCGGAAAGCATCGCGGTGGCGACGGCATTATTCGCGAAATTGAACTGCTGACCGACTGCGAGGTCACCCTTCTCGCCGACCGGCGCACGCGGGGGCCGTGGGGACTTGCCGGTGGCGAGACAGGGTCGCCGGGAAAGGCCTGCGTGATCCGCAGCAACGGCTCGATCGAAGAGATGCCAGGTAAGTTCAGCGCGCGGCTTCGGAAAGGCGAGCGCATCCGGATCGAGTCGCCGGGCGGCGGCGGCTGGGGTGCGCATTGATGGAAACGACCCTCGACTCAGGAGAAACGACAGATGGCTACTGACGCCGCAGCACACTATCTTGACGAAGCCCGACGCCAGATGCGCGGACACAAACGCCTGGCCGAGGGCGCGATGGCGCAACTCAAAGACGAAGAGCTGTTTATCACGCTCGACCCGGAATCGAATTCTATCGCCGTCCTGGTGAAGCACATGGCAGGGAATATGCGCTCGCGCTTCACCGACTTCCTCACTTCCGACGGAGAGAAACCTGATCGTTTTCGCGATCAGGAATTCGAGCTCAGCCCAGCGACCACGCGCGCCGATCTTATGAAGGGGTGGGAAGACGGTTGGGCCCGAGTGTTTGCGGCGATCGAGTCGCTAAAACCGGAGGACGTCATGCGCGCGGTAACCATCCGCGGCGAACTCCACACCGTGCTGCAGGCCGTCAACCGGCAGATTGCACACTACGCGCAGCACACCGGGCAGATTGTGTTCCTGGCCAAGCACATCCGGTCCGGGGAATGGAAAACGCTGAGCATTCCACGGGGCAAATCGGAGGATTTCAAAAGGGCCGCGCTGAAATCCGACAGAGGATTGCCGCCGCGGTAGCGCTGAGGTCGCGGTTGCGACGGTTCGAGTGCGCGCCAGAGAATCTGCGGTGCTAGAATCATACGTTTTGTGTCTCAGTCTGAATTCATAAGGTAGCGGTCATGCCATCCACGATGTTTGCGGTTGTAAAACCGGAGGCCGCGCCCGGCGCGGAGGTTCGCGAGGTAAAGATTCCCGCCTTTGGCCGGAACGATGTGCTGGTCAAGGTGAAGGTAGCATCCATCTGCGGGACCGACCTGCACATTTACAACTGGGATCGCTGGGCGCAGAACCGGATTCATCCTCCGCTGATCCCGGGGCATGAGTTCTGCGGTGAAGTGGCCGCGTTCGGCGATGAGGTCACCAGCGTCAAGGAAGGCGACTTTGTTTCCGCCGAGATGCACGTGGCTTGCGGCAAGTGCCTGCTATGCCGAACCGGCGAGGGTCATATCTGCCAGAACGTGAAGATCATCGGCGTGGACGCCGACGGCGCCTTTGCCGAGTACGTCGTCATTCCTGAATCGAACATTTGGAAACTCGACCCGGCCATCCCACAGGAGTACGCCTCGATTCTCGATCCCCTCGGGAACGCCGTGCATACGGTGCTCGCGGGCGAGATCGCCGCGAAGACCGTCGCCATCACGGGGTGTGGGCCGATCGGACTTTTTGCCATCGCCGTGGCGCGGGCGGTGGGCGCGACCAGCGTGTTTGCCATCGAAGTGAACGAACACCGGCGCAAGATCGCGCGCGAAATGAAGGCCGATTATGTGCTCGATCCGTCGAAAGAAAACGTGCGCGCGATCGTGATGGAGAAGACCGGAGGGCTGGGAGTGGACGTGGTACTCGAGATGGCTGGGCATCCGGACTCGATTCGAACCGCGTTCGATATTGTGCGGCGCGGTGGAAGAATTTCCCTCCTTGGCCTGACCTCGAAACCCATCTCGCTGAACTTTTCCGAAGACATTATTTTCAAAGGCATCACGGTGCAGGGCATCAACGGCCGGCGCATGTACCAGACCTGGTACCAGATGACCGCGCTGCTCAAGGCCGGCAAGCTCGACCTGCATCCGGTGATCACCGATCGCATTGCGATGAAGGATTTCTCCAAGGCCATGGAGCGACTGAAAACGGGCGAGGCTAGTAAAATATTGGTGTATCCCAACGGCGTGAAATGATCATGTGGCACAGGTTGTGTGACGCGGACACTCTTGTCCGCGAGAGCTTCAGCCACGGCAGATGGAAGTGAATTATGGCCCTTGATGCGTTCGTACGCTGCACCTGCATCCGGGACGGCAAGGCCAAGCCCCACCCGTTTCCCGACCGCCTGACCCTCGACGAAAGCGGCGAGCCGATGCTTACGGGCGATCCTACCGACGACGAATGGGACGCCCACGACCGCTGGCTTGCAGAATCCTGCGAGCACGAGGGATTTATCCTTTCGTTCTTCCTGGGCAACATCACAAAGGTGGGAAATCTGCGCAGCTTTCTGCGCCACCTGCAGGGAAAACCCGGTCCGCGATTTCCCATTCTCCTGGAGAAGGTTCTTTACGACGGTACGCACACCGGCGACTGGATCCCCATCAAGGAGTCTTCGGCGCTGTTGAAAGAAGTCGATACCGTACTCCACTCCAGCGACATTCTGGCCGAATCCGAGAAGGAATTCTTCACTAACATGAAACTTCTCTGCGAGGCCAGCGTTGCGACCGGGAACCCGATTATGTTCTGAAAAGCCAGCTCTGAGCTTTCAGGGACTACACTGATCCAGGCTTCAATTCGTGTTGACCCGCGTGAATCCGTGGCGAAGAAGTTTTGAGGCACGACATGACCACCGCAACCCGCACTAATCCGCTCTCCTATCTCACCGACCAGCTCAACGAACTCAAAACCAAGGGCACGCATTTCAAGCTGCGCGTTCTCGAGGATGAGCAGGCGCCGGTGTGCACGTTCGACGGCAAGAAAGTCATCAATCTGGCATCGAACAATTACCTCGGGCTGACCACGCATCCCAAGCTGCGCGAGGCGGCGCTCGAAGCCACGCGCAAGTATGGCGTCGGGTCGGGCGCGGTGCGCACGATTGCCGGGACCATGAAGATCCACATGGAGCTTGAGGAAAAGATTGCGGGCTTCAAGAACGTGGAAGCGTGTGTGGTTTTTCAGTCAGGCTTTGCGGCCAATGCGGGTACCGTGTCGGCGGTGTTGGGCAAAGAGGACTTCATCATCTCTGACGCGCTGAATCACGCTTCGATCATCGATGGCGCGCGCTTGTCGCGGGCAAAGATTCTGGTCTTCCGCCACAAGGATGTCGCTCACGCCGAAGAACAACTGGCCAGCGTGAAGGACGAGCCGGGCAAGAAGCTGCTGATCTCCGACGGCGTGTTCTCGATGGATGGCGACATCGGTCCGCTGCCCGGCTTGTGCGATGCGGCAGAGAAATACGGTGCCATCATGATGGTCGACGATGCACACGCTTCCGGCGTGCTCGGCCGCAACGGCCGCGGCACCATCGATCATTTCAAAGTGCACGGGCGCGTGGATATCCAGGTCGGCACCTTGTCGAAAGCTATCGGAGCGCTCGGCGGATACGTCTGCGGAACGCGCGATCTGATCGATTTTCTTTACCACCGGGCGAGGCCGTTCCTGTTTTCGACCTCGCATCCGCCGTCGGTGGCCGCAACCTGCATCGCCGCTTTCGATGTTCTGGAAAACGAACCTGAGCGCATTGAAAAACTCTGGGAGAACACGCGCTTCTGGAAGAAAGAACTCGGCGTGCTCGGCTTCGATATCGGCGGCCGCGCCACTCCGGCCAGTGAGACGCCCATCACGCCCATCATCATCGGCGACGGCAAACTCACCATGGACTTCTCCCGCGAGCTGTTCCAAGAAGGCGTGCTCGGCACCGGTATCGCCTTCCCCACAGTTCCGGAAGGCAAAGCCCGCATCCGCACCATCATGACGGCCACACATACGAAGGAAGAGCTAGAGCAGGCGCTGGAGGTGCTGGGAAGGGTGGGAAAGAAGATGGGGATCTTAGCTTGATCTCGTAAGCGTACGTCCGAGGCACGCCTCAATCCGCCCGGTACACAATCTTCCCGCCCACAATCGTCGCCACAACTTTCCCCGTGAACTGCCAGCCATCAAACGGCGTGTTGTGCGACAGCGATCGAGACTTGGTGGCCTCGAACGTCCACCGCTTCTTGGGATCAAAGATGGTTACGTCGGCGAAGTTGCCGCGGGCGAGCGAGCCGCGGCCGCGGAGATCGAAGGCGCGCGCGGGGCCGACAGTGAAAAGCTCGACGATGCGTGCGAGCGGAATCTTATGTTCGCGATGAAGTTTCGTGATCGCCAGGGCGAGCGCGGTTTCGAGTCCGGTGATGCCGAATGCCGCGCGCTCAAACTCAACCTCTTTTTCGTGCGTGGCGTGAGGAGCGTGGTCGGTGGCGATGGCATCCACGGTGCCGTCGGCGAGCGCGACCAGAATGGCTTCGCGGTCGGTCGCAGAGCGGAGCGGCGGGTTCATCTTGAAATTCGTGTTGTACTCGCCCACATCCTGGTCGAGCAGCGTGAAGTGGTGCGGCGTGACTTCGCAAGTAACGCGAGCCTTGGCACGCTTGCCGCGGCGTACGGCCTTGAGCGCGTCGGAGGTGGAGAGATGCGCCACATGCAGGCGGGATTCGCGAATCTGTTGCGTGAGAGTGACGTCGCGATCCACGATGTTCGCTTCGGCAATGGCCGGCATGCCGCGCAGGCCGAGGCGGAAACTGGTGGGGCCTTCATGCATCGAGCAGTTCTCGGTGAGGCGCGTGTCTTCAGCGTGCTGCACCACCGGCAAGTTGAGTTCGGCGCCGAGCCGCAGGGCCGCGCGCATAACCTCGTCGTCGAGGATGGGCTTGCCGTCGTCGGTGACGGCCACTGCCCCGGCGCGTTGCAATGCGGCAAAGTCGGTAAGCGTGGTGCCGCGCGAGCTGCTGGTTGCGGCGGCGATGGGGAAGACGTTGACCACCGCTGCCCGCTCCGGATGCCGCAACCACGCGACCCATTCAGGTGTGTCCACCACGGGCGCGGTGTTGGGCATGGTGCACACCGAGGTGAAGCCTCCAGCCGCGGCCGCGGCGGTGCCGGTGGCGATCGTTTCTTTGTAGCTTTGTCCGGGCTCGCGCAAGTGAACATGCAGGTCGATAAATCCCGGGGCGACGATCAGCCCGCGCGCATCGAACTTCTCCTCGGCGCTGGCGCGCACCTTGTTGGGCGGCGCGACTTCGGCGACGCGCCCATCGCGCAGAAGAACGTCCATGGGCGCGTTGATCTTCGCCGCGGGGTCGATCACGTGGCCGCCCTTGATGAGCAGCGAACCCTGCCTGTATTTACCGTTTGCCATGGACCTATAGTCGGTTTCTCTCGGTCGCCTTTCTCTGTTATCTGGCCTTGCCAAACGCCCGCAGCAGAATCGCCATGCGTGTGGGGACGCCGTTGCGGACCTCGTCAACGATGACGGATTGTGGACAGTCAACCACTTCAGAGGTCAACTCAAGGCCGCGGATGATCGGCCCAGGATGCATGACAATAGCATCTCGCTTGGCCAACTTCAGCCGCGATGTAGTCATCTGATAGCGCGCGATATAGTCCCGCAGGTGGATTTTCCTCCCGGCGAGGCGTTCTTGCTGCACGCGCAGCAGCATGATCACATCCGTACCGCGCAGCGCTTCTTCGATGTGGCGGGTAATGCGCAGACCAGGAGCCAGGGTGGTCGCAAATTCCGGGACGAGTTCGGGAGGACCGCAGAGCGTTACCTTCGCGCCAAACCGGCTTAGCAGATGGCACGCGGAACGGGCCACGCGGCTGTGGTAGATATCTCCGATAATCGCAACCTGCAGGCCCTTGAACGATTTCTTGTGCTTCAGGATTGTGAAGGCGTCGAGCAGCGCCTGGGACGGGTGCTCGTGCATGCCGTCGCCGGCATTGATGACCGGAATGTCGAGGTGCCTCGCCATCAGGTAAGGCGCGCCAGCGGAGGGATGGCGCACGACGATGGCGTCCGCTCCCACCGCGCGCAGGGTATAGGACGTGTCGAGCAAAGACTCGCCCTTTTCGATGCTCGATCCTGAGGACTGCACCAGAACGGTGATGGCGCCCATCGATTTGGCGGCGATCTCGAAAGAAGATCGGGTGCGGGTGGAAGCTTCGTAAAACAGCAGCACAACGCGCTTGTTACGTAATAACGGACGGGCCTTGAGCGGATTCATCCGGCGGGCCAGCTTCAGCAAGCCCAGGATTTCCTTATCCTCCAGGTGCTCGATACCGAGCAGTGAACCGCGCGCCGTTTTGTTCATCGCGTAAGGCCGCAAACGGTGCATCATACGCGGCCAGCGCGGGGCAGGCAAGGCCAACGCAAACATGCCCGCGGATCGCGGCGATGCGTGCATTACGGGGGATCGCGCCGTCCCAGAAGGGCTGCGCCCAGAGCTCCGCCGCAGCTGCCCAGAACAATAAAGGCCACCAGCCCGAAGATTACCGAAGCCACCATCATGATCACAAAGCCATCGGGGGATTTTACGAAATCCAAGAACGGTTGGACCTCGGAACTGGGATAACGCGCGGCCGCCTGCTGTACCTTGTCAAGCATAGCGCTTCGTACTTCTGGACCTTTGTGAAGGACGGCTAGCGCTAACGTCTCCAGAATGGTTGAGACTCCAAAAAACAGCAGGCCACTGAGCGCGCCAAGCTTTGCTCCGGTTCCGCTCCGGATCAAGGTGCCAGGGCTTCGCCGTCGTGAGAAAGCAACAGCTAGAAATCCACTGCCGAGCGCCGCTACAAAAGGATTTAGACCAAGAACGGTAAGCCCGAGTGCGACTGCAACGGCGAAGGCGCAGGGCTGTAAATCGTGAGCCCAACTCACAGGCAGGGAGCCGACCGTGATTCCTGAGGAAATCGGTCCTACTTCGCGGTCGAGCGCGCGCGCGCGCTTCCACTACCAACAGGAATGGATTCCAACGAAAGTTCCGGCACGGCCACGCGAATCTGGGGCGCACCACACTGCGAGCAGAAGGCCTTGCCGTCTTCGACGCTGTTTCCACATTTGTGACAGGGATGATCCATTTGGACTCGGAAGGGCTTGCATGAAGGTATCGCACGACAGTGGCACGCGCAAGGAACGCCGTCGTGTTGTCAATTGATGTTCGAGATCTAGCTTTCGTTCTAGATGTCGCCTTGCTTGCCGCGCGTGTGAACGTAAACCAGGGCGAAGGTTGAGCCGCTGCGGCCGTCATGCGGCTCGATCGCAACGACGTGCTGGTTGTCCGCGGTGCCGACCTTCAGTTCGGTGACCGGGCCGGCATTGTCGCCTTCGCACTTGAGCTCTTTGTTTTTGTCATTCTTGTCGTCGTTGACATCGACATCTGCATCCCCGTCGTGTTTGCTCCTGTGGCACTCGAGGACCTTGCCGTACTTCTTCAAGTGTTCGCGGTAGAAGTCAACCACTTTGGCAGGAGCATCCTCGGAATCGTATTTCGCGACCACCAGCTTCATTCCGAACGCATCCGTAAGGACGCCGAGGTTGAGCGCATCGCCGTTCTCCTCGTCGTGCCGCAGACGTGCCCCGGGATAGAGCGGCAATCCGGCTTTTCGAGCGTCCGCATCGTTGCCCATGTGCAAATCACCCACGGAGCTTTGGATGTCAAGATGCTTGTCCTGACCGCTGTCCGTGTTTTGGGGCTGAGCGG
Source organism: uncultured Acidobacteriaceae bacterium (assembly GCA_963787495.1). Lineage (GTDB taxonomy): Bacteria > Acidobacteriota > Terriglobia > Terriglobales > Acidobacteriaceae > Sulfotelmatobacter. The sequence goes on along the minus strand of CAWBDA010000003.1, from coordinate 987,480 downwards.
CGAAGCTGGGAATCCCCACAGCGACGCCGAATGTTGCCGCGAGGATCGAACGAAGGATTAATCGAAAGACGTTCAGTCGAAGCATAAGTTCCTCCTTTAAGGAGACCCGAGAAAGCGCTCTAGATGTCGGCATCCTTGCCGTGGGTTCGCACGTAGACCAGTGAGAAACTCGATCCCTTACCTTCCCGCTCGACGGCGACGATATGCTGATCGTCCTTCTTGCCTGCCTTGAGCTCGATATCGTTTCCGCCGCTGCCTTCGCAGGTCAACTCGTTCGAATCATTCTTCCCCATATTCACGTTCCAGTTTCCCCTGGAAGTGTGGCATTCGAGAACGGCGCCATACTTCTTCAACTGGTCTCTGTAAAAAGATAGGACCTTGGCGGGCGCGTCGTCGGACTCGTACTCCAAGGCGACGACTTTCAGGCCGTATCCGAAGCCGGAGATATTCACATTGGCGCTCTTGTCGCTGCCGTCGGAATCCTTTTCCTTCAACCGGGCGCCGGGATAAACCGTCAGACCGACGTCGGAGACGTCCGCCTGTTTGCTTACGTGAACTCCGCCTACGAGCGTGTTAATGTCCACCTGCTTGTCCTGGCCGTTGGCCTCTTTCTTTACGTTCACGCTGCACGCGGCCAGGAGCAGGAGTGCAGTTAGGCCAGCGATTGCGACGAATGCAGAGAATTTGTTCTTGCGCATGTTAAGACCCTCCATTGGCAACTTGAACCGGACGCTGGAGGCCGGCGCCGCGCTCGGCAACATTTGGAATGCTCACTGGAAGATGCCCGCGGATGGCAATTTCCCCAAACAGCGCCTTAACCGCGCCTAGCTCAGATACCGACGCGTTTGAAAACGTACACATGTAATTCTCAGTCCTAGGGAAATCAGCCGCCAGATACGGGTTTCCCATGGCAACGACCACGGTCTTTCCCGCTGCACGATCAAGCAGGTGCTTCAGTAGCGAACCGGTCGCATCCTCCATCGCAACCGCATTCCCCACCCTGCCCGCCGTGGGGACCACATAGACCGCAGCCACCACGGTTTTGGCTTCGTCCACGGCTTTCAGCACTTCATCGCTCATGCCGGCGGCGATACGCGGATCCACGTACAGCACGCGTGCATCAGGAATTCTGGCGCGAAACTCGCGGCCGAATACTCGCCCCGACTCCGTCCGCACATCTTCTGAGAAGAGCACGGCAACCGTCTGATTACTACGTGTCTCCTCTTGTGTTGTATACGGAAGTCCGGCCTTCGCGGTTCCCTGATACTTGAGTGAAGATTTGAGGGGCAGAACCTTTCCGTTGTCGCGAACCAGGGTGATCGCCGCATCAGCTACCTGCTGGCCGAAAGCCAGATTCCCCGGCTTGCCCACGAGGTTGGCCAGGGCCTTTACATCCACGGCACGGGCATCCTGCAGCCCAAGAGAAGCCTTTGTCTTCAGGATCTTGAGCACAGAGTGGTCAAGGCGCTCGCGGGAGATTTCTCCCGACTGAACCGCCTGGAGCATGGCAGTGTACGAGGCGGGGAAGTCGGCGGGGATGAGCAACAGGTCGTTGCCGGCCTTGAAAGCCTCGACGGCGGCCCGGCCGATATTATTGGCAAAAAGATGGGTCAGCCCGGCCATGTCGAGCGCGTCGGTGACGATGATTCCTTTGAAGCCGAGTTGTTTTTCCAGCAGGTCCGAGACGATGGCGGCCGAAATTGTGGCGACGTGGTTAGGATCGGAATCGAGCGCGGGCACGGTTACGTGCGCCACCATGACTGAGTCGACCCCAGCCGCGATGGCTTGGCGAAAAGGTGGCAGTTCGATGGAGTCGAGGTGGGCGCGGTCGCCGTTGACGCTGGCGACCCCGAGATGCGAATCTGTGGCCGTGTCACCGTGGCCGGGAAAGTGTTTGACCGTGGTCAGCATCCCGCCTTCATGCGCGCCTTTGATATAAGCCGCGACCAGATCGCCGACCTGCTTGGGATCTTCGCCGAACGAGCGTGTGTTGATGATGGGATTGGCGGGGTTCGAGTTCACATCGGCGTCGGGGAAAAAATTCCAGTGAATGCCGATAGCGCGTGATTCAAGGGCAGTAATGCTGCCGAAAGTTTCAGCGTCTTCGACTTTGCCATCCCCGCCGAAAGCCATGGCGTGCGGGAAGACTGTGGTTCCCAACAGACGCATCGAGACCCCGCGTTCAAAATCGGCCGCGAACAGTAATGGCAACTTCGACTCGCTTTGCAGGCGGTTGAGAAGCTCCGCAGCTTCGTAAGGTTCGCTGCGCAGAAGGTAGGGGCCGTCCACATGCACCGTCATAGCGAACGACCCCACATGATATTTCTGCATGTCTTCGCGCCACTGCAGGTATTCTGGGTTCTCGACGTTCAGGAAACTGGCGCGGCACCAGATCATGAACACCTGGCCGACTTTCTCTTCCAGAGTCAGCTTGCGCAGAGTCTTTTCAGCCCATTTTTCGCCGTCTCGGGTTAAACGGACGGGGCCGGTGCGCTGATATTTGTCCTTAGCCGACGCTCCCGTCGTGAGCACGAGGGTGAGCAGTAAGAAGCCGAGTTTGCGAGGCATGAACAGAACGATAGCAGAAGAGCGGGCCTCGGGTGTCTGGCCTTAGGACCAAAAACGTGAGACCAACGTTTGCGCACTCTCCTGAATCTGTCCATCGTCGCCAAAGCCGCGTAGCCAGTAGACCTCAGGCTCGCGGCGAAACCAAGTCATCTGGCGCTTGGCATAGTTCCGGTGAGCCTGCTGAGCCGCGTGCAGCGCCTGTTCGTGCGTAAGCTCTCGACGAAGAAATTGCGCCGCCTGTTCGTAGCCGAGCGAAGACAGTGGACCCGCCGCTTCACCGTACTTCTCCAGCAGTCGCTTAGTCTCATCAACCAGCCCAGCTTCGAACATCTGTTGCGCGCGGCGGTTGATCCGGTCATAGAGCGTCTGCCGATCAGGATCGAGACCGACGCGGAGAATGCGGAACCCGCGCAAGGGCTCTCGTCCGCGCCGCCAGAGTTCAGTCATCTTCTGGCGCGATGCGAGACATACCTCGATTGCTCGGATGAGCTTGGGTGTGTCGTTGCCATGAATCTTCTCCGCAGCCGCGCGATCGAGCCGCTGTAGGATGCGATGAAGGTGATTAGAGCCACGGCTTGCGGCCCGGGCGCGCAATCGTTCACGCAACTCCTCCGATCGCTGCGGACCAAGGAAAAGCCCTTCGAGCAGGGCGCGGAGGTAGAGTCCGGTTCCGCCTACGAGGATGGGCAAATGTCCGCGATCCTTGATCTCTTCGAGCACTTGCCGCGCCTGGCGGGCATATTCCCCAGCTGTGATATGGCTGGCGGGCGACACGCAATCGAGCAAGTGATGCGGAAAACGGGCGCGTTCGGAGGACGTGGGCTTGGCAGTCCCGAGGTCAAATTCGCGGTACATGGCGACAGAATCGCAGTTCACAATCTCGCCATGGAAGCGTTCCGCCAGTGCCAGAGAAAGCGCCGTCTTTCCGCTGGCCGTAGGGCCGAGGATAACGACCAGCAGCGGATCAGGCTGCACCGAAGGCACCGTCAGCGCACGCTCCAGTGAATGGCGTGCCAGTAGCGAGTCAAAGTGAGGACGAGCAACAGAAAGGCGATCAACAGCAGGCCGGAAGTTTCCGTGGCATAAATCGCATGCCGGTGGTGCTTGCCGGGAGAATCGTTCTGGCGCCGGGCGTCAGGCACAAAGATATTGTACGCTCAGCCGCAAGGGGCGCTCGGGCTGTATCCACCTCCTCATCCGTACCGGGCGCGACGGGGCCTGGTGCTACACTACGCGTCGTTGGTCGCTTTCTCATGCCCGCTTCCCCAGGTGATAACTCCGACAGAATCGCGCGGTTTGGAGTCTTCGAGCTCGACCTCGCCGCCGGCGAACTGCGCAAGAACGGCGTCAAGCTGCGTCTGCAGGAACAACCGTTCCAGGTTTTGGCTTTACTGCTCGAGCGCACCGGAGACGTGGTCACACGCGACGAGTTGCGCCAGAAACTCTGGCCCTCCGACACCTTCGTGGATTTCGACCACAGCCTGAACACCGCGGTAAACAAGTTGCGGGAGACCCTGGGCGATTCTGCATCCAGTCCGCGGTACATCGAGACGCTGGCGCGCCGCGGATATCGATTTATTCCAGCAACCACATTCGAGCGGGATTCCCCGAGCCTGCATCCTGAACTGGAAGTTCCGATTCCACGGCGCGGCCTGACTCGCGGATTATTTGCTTTAGTCCAGGTGATGTACGTTATCTTCTATCTCGTCGCGCTCTTCCGCCTGCATGCCATCCAAGGGATCGCCGATTCTTTCTTGCCGGGATGGGGCGCGACCACGCTGGCGGCCCTGGTGATGGTGACGGCAGGAGTAGGGATTCCGTTGCGCTGCTACCTGCTCTCCGCCGTGGGATTCGACTACCAGCGCCTGGGCGAGAAGTTCCAGCAACTGTTCCCTTTCATTCTGGCGCTCGATCAACTCTGGGCGGTGGCTCCATTCCTATTGATGAATAAGATCGGCCTGGGCGCGGCGTTCGCGGCCAGCGCTGCGCTTCTCTACGTGCCGTTTTCGGAGCGAACTCTGATTCGCATGGCGTATGTGAGACGGCAGAAGTCAGAGGCCAGTGGTCAGTGATCAATCGCCAGAGAGCCGGGTCGTCTCTAGCCGTCTTCGGGCCTGGCAGCGTACCGGCAGCTATTTACTTTTCGGTAACGCCTACCCCCCCTCCCCCCTGATCTTTAGAATCATCATGTTGGCGGGAAAACGCGAAGTAATCTCTTGGAATCAACAACTTGCGGGTAAAATCTTGAGCTTAAAGGACTTTGCGGATTTATGTCTTTGTAAGTCCTTTGAAATCAATGAGTTCCACTATGGGACTGTACGCTGATAGTCGCTGATTTGGAGGCTTTCCGGCACGAAATCGGGCCGGAACAAGTCATCTGATTGCTATTGTATTTTCAAAGATCTAATGCCTCGTAAGGATTAGGATCAGTCATCGGCAGATCGAGGTCAAGGGAATTCGTCACCAGGGCAGAATTCCTTCCGGTTTGCCCGTCATCTGATAAGAATCGCACGAACCTGCTGTCGGGAGTTGGAGGGCGCTGGATAAGGAACACGCGGTCCGTCCTCCGCACGAGACCCAAGAAGCACTTAATCAGAGTTTCCGTTGAGTGTCTTGGAAGCTAGGGGCGTCTTCGCCTAGCTATCGCAGGCGCGCGTACTCGGCCTTGGCTTGCTTCAGGACTGGGACGTCCGAGTCTGCGTCTTTCCACAACTCGAAGAAGTCTTTGTACGATTTCCTGGCCTTCGCCGTGTCACCCGCGAGTACGAAGCCGCGTGCCATTCCCAGATACGAAAGCGAATAGTACTGTCCCCAGTTCGGGTGCACCCAGGTAGCGCCCCAACTGGCACCTTTGTGGTCCACGATCCTTTGGAACTCAGCAGCTGCCTCTAGGCCCTTATGCATCCTCAGGTAGGCCAGTCCGCGCAAATAAACTGCCTCGATGTACGAGCGCTCGTAAGGCGAGGCGGATGCGAGCAGTTCCACGCTCTGTTCTGGTTGGCCGCGGTTAAGCGCGATCATGGCTTGAATCTCGGGTAGCTGTACGGCGTTCCAGATCGTTCCGTTTGGGAACTGTCTCGAGGTCTCCGCGGCGAACTTCTCCGCCTTGGCCATCTCACCGCATATCGCCAATGCCAGTGCAGGATGCCCAAGCCGACGCACAGTCTGACAATTGCCTGACAGCGCGTCAGCACGCGCATCGGCTTCTTCGAATTCGTCGGCGACGTACCGGAATCCCTGGCGCAGCGCTGTCTCGGCCGCACGCTCGTACAACGCATGCGATTCATGACGCTCGCCATGGACATTCCGATCAGCCGCCTGCAAGCCGAAGCTCAGGTACTCCTCCGGCTTGCCGGCGAACCATTGAATCTCGCGGGAGACGCTCTCCTGATCACCTTCGACGTAAGCCAATTCGAGGAAGCGTTGATGAATTCTCGATCCGTCGATCCCCAGCGCCCGTACTTTTTCGGCTACTTGCCCGGCCTCTTGAATGCCATCCACGCAGATGTAGGAGTCCAATATACGTCGATAGGGAGGTTCGACGTCGGGTTGCAACCGAACTGCCTCCAGGCCTTCCTTCAGCCCCTCTTCATATCGCCCCTTGTCGAGGTAGATGACGCTCAGTTGATTATGGTAACCCCAGTTCCGGGGATAGTCGCGGACACCCAATTGGTAGGCGTCAATCTCTTTGTCCAACTCGCCAGTCGCCCTGTAGTAGTAAGCAGTGATGCCGGTCTGCTCGTAATCGGAAACTCGGTCGATCAAAAGGAAAGCCTGTTTCGCATACTCTGCGCTGCGCGCCATATCCCCGGCCTGCTCGACCGCGATGCCTAAGAGGTAGTACGCCATCGCGAACTTTGGATCGATTGCAATGGCGCGCTCAAACAGCGGAACGGCGGCCAGAAAATGGCCCTGGCTCATCACGGAAAGGCCCTTGCTGTAATTCTGGAGTGCCTCGAGCGAAGCAGTGGTGACCTGTTCCAGTGGGCGATTCAGCTTCGAGATCGAGCTGAGCGATTCCCCCAGCTTGCCCCGCATCGAAGTCGCGGCGGTCCCTACTGCGTTCAACACGTGCTCTTTATCTTCGGCCTGGATCTGCTCCCGCGCGAGCGTCGCACCTTCCTGACACGTGATTGCCTCGAGGGTAATGACATAGCTTTTTCCCAGGCTAGCGATTGCTCCCCCTATAGTGGCCGCAGCTCCTTCCCGAACGCAGACGTCGTGTGCGATCTGATTGGTAATGCGCGCTCCGGGCTGAAGATTCATCAGGCGCAGATCGCGCTGCAGCTGGGAGTCATCCATGATTTTCAGGAACGGAGATTGTTCCAGTTGGATCGCAAGTCCCTGGCGGAGGGTACCGTCGAAGACAGGGTCGCCGGTTGAGTTGCTGAAGTCGGCGAGCGCAACCGTGTCTTTCTCCGTGAGAACTGGCTTGCGATGCAGCAGCAAAGTTGTCCCGCCTGCTACCGCTAGCACGAGGATTACCGCCGCCGAAATCCACCCCCAAGGTTTTGTTTCCTTGACCTGCACCTCCACTTTGAAGTGCTGCGCAGCGACGATGCTGACGTCCTGCTCGGGGACCAGGCGCACCTTCTCTGCGAAGCGATAGCCGCGCCCCGGCACCGTAAGGATGTACTGATGGTCCTGGGGACTCTCGCCCAGCGCTTTCCGCAGCATGAAAATGTTGCGGCTCAGATTGGCCTCTTCGACGAAGGTATCCGGCCAGACCGACTTCATCAGGTCGTCTTTCGTGACGACTTCTTTGTGGTGGCGAACAAGAACGAGAAGAATTTGAAATGTCTTCGGCGTCAGCGGAACCGGTTGGCCCGCACGGAGCAGAACTTCCTTTTCCGGATCAACCCGAAAGGGGCCAAACTCGTAGAGTTCTTTCTGCCGCTGGTCCTCGCTCACAGACATTCGGACCGTCCCCACGAAGCATTAGGAGCGGATTTTAACACGATCCGAGCGTGTCGACTGATGCTGTCGTCATTTGGCCGATGTTACAAGGTCCATTGTTTTCTTTGTCTTATTGCACTGCGAGAAATTATCAGAAATTTTCAGACGGTTTGCAAGGACTTCGCCAGCCCTCTTCGTGCAATCTGCGTTAGTTTCCGCATGTGGGTGGCTTCAGTAAGCAGGCTCCAATGGCGAAGCAGACGAAGATCACGATCGAAAGCGATTCGCTGTTGATACTGCGAGGCCGGAGTTCCCGCCGCGCCTGGTGTCCGCTGTGCGGTGCCGACGCGGAGATGATCGCCTTCGAAAACATCGGGGTGATCTCGAACTTGGATCGGACGGCCTCGGAGGAGTGGCTCAATTCGGAGGAACTCCACCGCTCGCAGGGTGCCGATGGTTCGGCGCAGGTTTGCCTGAACTCATTGCTTGCCCGCGCGCAAAACACGAAAGCCAGCTGATCGCACTCCAATGCGGTTGGCTGAACATGAATAGGAGAAAACCATGAACACCAAACCCGCTCGCCACGAAGGAGACAGTATGGAACGCTTAACAACCATTGGCACTGGCGCGACGCCTCTATTCCGTTCCGGCAAGGGACTAACAAAACGCCTGGCAATCGTGGCACTGATTCTCAATTTCGGTGTCACAGCCGCCCACGCAGATGACCAGTCCGTAAAGATGAGATTTTCGGGAACTTCTGACACCAGCGCCACCAATCTTCAACAACCCGATACGAGTAATGACGGCGACACTTTCGCCGGAGAAGGTACGCTGGGCCCATTCACCGTTCGCAATATACGAGCGATCTCAAATTCTCCGGGGACGTCGAGCACTTGCTCGGGCGCAACTCAGCTCTTTCTCCCGGAACTGGCCGGCGCCAGCGTGTTTCGCTTCCAGGATGGGAGCCTGTTGGAGCTGAATCTCACGCAGGGTGGGGATTGCATCGATCTTACGACCGGATTGGCCCACTGTACTTTGACGTTTCAAATCACCGGTGGGACCGGACGTTTCCAGCATGCATCCGGCGTCCTTACGATGACTGAGACGGTGGGGACAGTGGCGGCCGACGCCCTGGGCAACCCTGTTTTCTTTGCCGCTACGGGGGAGTTTACGGGAACGATCTCTGGGGTGGCCACCGAGGGCACCCCGGATCGCGAGAGAGAGTAGAGGATCTGACGACTTGGCTACACTCAGGGTTTCGAGAGCATGCTGAAGAGACCCTGAGTGCTTCTCTTAGCGCGCCGACGGTCGATCGACCCCTTCGCGGGCAAGAGAGCGTCGTGCAAGCACTAAGCTGAATGCACGTTGCACGTCTCTTAGCCGTTGGTCGGCAATCCGGAAGCTACCCGAAGCTTGCGTCACCCGGGCAGCGAATGCTGAGCCCCGGATTATTGCCCAAGCAGCTTAAACTTAGGGCATATAGGACTGGCTCTCGGCGGCCCGATTCTCGGTGGAACCAAACTCACCAATCGCGCGTAATCTCGTCTAAGAGACTGGGCGTGAGTGTGTCTGCCCGGTGGAGGATTCTTATGAAACGTATGGGTCTTGCACGCTGGTTGTTCACGGGTCTTGTTCTCAGCAGCTTGGTCTGCTCGTGGGCGGCGCTGCCCGCGTGGGCCGACGATTGGTCGAAAACCTACCCCCTCACCGGCAGGCCCGATCTTCGGGTGGAGACATCCGACGCCGACATCCGCGTTTCCACCTGGGACCAGAACACCGTCCAGGCCAAGGTGACGACTACGCGCTACAAGATCGGTGAAGACGGCATCCGGATCGAGGAGCATCAGATGGGCAATGTGGTGGAGATTGACGTGCACTACCCACACCACGGCGTCACGATCAATTGGGGCAATTCAGGCAGTCATCACGTCGACATTGACATCCACATGCCGCGCGAAGGGCGGGTGGACCTGCACACCGGCGACGGCAAAATCGAGATCGGCAACTTTAAGGGCGAGATGCTGTTGCGCAGCGGGGATGGCTCACAAGAGATCGACGCTGTGGACGGCAAACTCCGGGCATCGACGGGGGACGGCCACATCAGCGCCAATGGCCGTTTTGACGAACTCGACCTCAAGACCGGGGACGGGCGTGTGGACGCCCGGGCGGCGGCCGGTTCGGCTCTGGAAATGGGCTGGAAGCTCGAAAGCGGCGACGGCACGGTGACGCTGGAAGTGCCGGAAAACCTGAGGGCAGACGTCGATCTGCACACCGGAGACGGCCACATCGATCTGGATATGCCGGTCACAACTGAAGGCAAGGTTCGCGAGGGCGAGGTTCGCGGCAAGCTGAACGGCGGGGGAAATCTGCTGGTGATTCATACTGGAGATGGATCGATCCGTCTGCGCAAGAGCTAGCGGATTCCGGCTTTCGGCTCCCGACCTCGAGAGGAGTTATTCCATTTCTTCTTTGGTGGGGTTGTAAAAGAAGCGGAAGCGAAGAGCCAGATACTGTCCGGCAAAATCGGTCGGCAACGCCGGAAACGGGTCCGAGCCCACAATGCCTGCCCAAGCCGCGCGATCCAGCGGAACGTCCCCAGAAGTGGCTACCAGCTTCATGCCCGCGACTCTTCCATCTTTGGTGATCGCGAACTCGATGATCAGGTTTCCGTGTTTCATTTGCGCGGATTCTGGAATCGCGCGGTACCAGTTCTCACGCACGTCATGCAGCACACGCTGCAAGTAAGGGCCGAAGTCTACGCCTTGTGTGTCGCTGAGAATCTCAAGATTGCCCACCTGGCGGCCGTGTGCCCCAGTCCCTAATCCGAAGTCGCCGCCGTTACCCTGACCGCTTCCGGGACGGGCCGCTGCTCGAGCTGCTTCCTGAATTGCGCTGCCCGCGGACATAGAACCGGAGTACTTCTTGAACTCATTGCTGATGTTCGGCGCAGCCGGTGTCTGCAGCTGCGCAATCTGCGGATTCGGCGCTTGCTGGGGCTGGACTGCCGGCTGATTCTGCGCAAAGCCGGCGGCTGACTGAGCCGGCGTCTGCGGTGCACCACTCGAACCGGGCGCTCCCGGCGGTGGGGTCAGAATCTTGCGCAGCTCCTTCACATCCAGTTGAGGATGCCGCGTCATCGCGACGCGATTCTTGTCGGATGCGATGTTCGTGTTCGGCTTCGGCACCTTTTGTAAGTCTGATGGAAGCTCAAGGAACGTCAAATCCTTGCCCATTGTGAGACTTTTCGCCGGACGAGCCGTGTGCCAAGGCAGGTATTTCTCAAATCTCTCGATGTTGAAGATGCCAATGAGAAGAATCAGGTGGACGATGACGGAAATCCAGGCAGCTTCGCGGCGCCGCGACCGCGCCAGATCGTCCTGCAACTGGATCAGCAGATGCGGTACGCGAGCATCGTCATCCAGCGAGCGATACGCCGTTTCCCATCCCTGGGCGTCGTACAGACCGAGCTGTTCCGGTTGCGGCTTCTCAGGAGGAGCCACCGGATCCTGGAATGGGATTTGTGTGATGGGCATGAACTAAGTTCGTCCGTGCTGGGCTTGTCCGAGCCAGGTTGGTCCGAGGGAGGCCTGTCCGTTAGACACAGATCCCCCTCGCCACGTTGCATCCCGCTTTCCCTGGGATGACGCAACGAACCAGCACAGCCAAGCTACCTTTATTTTCGCATCTTTCCGGGGATTCTGCTCAGTCACAAATAGAGAGGGACTTACGTGTGTAAACATTTGTAAAACGGTGTCAGTTCCGCGGTTGGAACTCGCTTATAAACAGGCCAGCCCAGGGTTCCACTGATGGAATTATCCGGTCGCGACTGACTCAGGGCGCAACTAGCGCCAGAGCGGGCGTTCCCCCGACTTTGAGGATCCCAATCTGGCGCATCTTCACGGTGTCGATCACCAAAATGCTATGTTTCTGCGGAGCCATCGCATACAGCATCTTCCCGTCGTTCCCAGCCACGGCGCTCCAGAACGGCATCTTGGTCTTGACGGTGCCGACCTTCCGCCAAGTGAGAGTGTCGAACACACGAAATTCGCCCGCCGTCGCGTCATTGGGGCGTAGGTTCGGGGGCCGGCCATAATCCAGATAGAAACGGTTGTCGTAGTGGCGGTCGTAATCCCTGTTGTAGCCCAAGTAGACCCTGCTGCCATCGGGTGAGCTCGGCCAGGCCGCAGGAAGAACACGGTTGGGAAGAACCGGACGTGCTGAGGTCTCGGCAAATTCGTGCGTCGCAACATTCATCTTGAAAACAGCGCCGTCTCCGCGAACGATCGCTATATCTTGAGCGCCGGGAGCTTCAATAGCCTCAGCAGCTCCGACTCGCCTTTCCCACGGAAGTACGACGTCTGAGTTTTCCAGCTCGCGGGAGTCAGCGTCCACACGAATCAGCCTGACCCGGTTCGTTCTCGGACAGAGAAAATCGAACTGGTCCGCGGTTGGGTAGGAGATGAAGCGGCCGGGGCCGCAGTTCCCCAAGTGCACGCTCCGCTGCAGAAAGTCGCCGGTCCGGGTGTCGAACGTGGCTAGCAGGAACGAATCCGCATCTGCCGACTTGGGCGCGTCTATCAGAATTCGCAGTGCCAGCCCATCGCCGGAAACCGCCATGGTTGAAAATGCCGGCAGCACATTGCCCACTTCGCGGTCCTCTAACATGCCCCTCTGCAGGACCACGCCTTGGACGGTATCGATCGCCGCAAGTTCGCTCGAATCACCCTCCGTTATCGACGCAACATAAAGGCGGCTTCCATCCGGCGAGAGCGCAAAATCCGCATTGTCGCCCGTGCGAATGCTACCCATCACCTTGCCGGTTTCTGGATCGATCAGCCAGATACGCCCTCCCGGCCCGCCCGCGTCGGGTTTCGGATCGAGCACATACAGCCAACCGGGCTCGGGCTTGGCCCAGTTTTCCACTTCAATGTTCGAGTCTCCCGAGGCATTCGCCTTCGCTGGTTCGCTAGTCTGGCCGGCTGGTGCGCCCGCTCGTGCGGGTTGAGCCGCGGAACCCAGCACAAAGGACACGCCAAGGAGAAAAAACATGGACGGCACGAGACTCGCTTTCATACGTTGCCCCCGGAACTCCCGACCTAGATTTCTAGCAATCACCCGAGCTGCCACACAATGTAATCAAGCCCGAAACCAGAAAAGACTGATCCTGTTGCGCACAAGCAACCGCCGTGCCAAAGCGAAAGCCGCGGGAAACCCGGGTAACTCTTTTATTTTCCAAAAGAAAGGCGGCGGCATTCGACCGAATCTAAGGGCTGCATCCGGAATCGGTGGCCACACTGAGCCAACGTGGTGGTTTTCAGCCAATATAGAGGGCGCCTAGCCTTTGGCCTTCGCCAGGCCCGCAAGGCCAACTTTCTTCCCGTGCTCGCGAATCTCAGCCACAATATCGAGTGCGAGCGCAAGCGCGCGGCGGCCGTCTTCGAGCGGAACCACCGGGGTTGAGCGTTGCCGCACCGCATGCAGGAACGACTTCAACTCCGCGTGCAAGGGCTCCTCCGAGGTCACCGGCGGCTTGGCCACTTTTATCTGCGGATTCACGGTAGGAGCGCCCGGCGCACCATCGGCTCCAACCGTGAACACCAGCACTTCCTGCCGTCCATAGTCGACTGAAACATACTGCTGCGGTTGAAAGAAGCGCAGCTTGCGCACGCGCTCGGTGGAAACGCGGCTGGCGGTAAAGTTGGCCACACACCCCGATTCGAACTCCAGCCGCACATTGGCAATATCAACTTTGCCGGAAAGAATGGGCAGGCCGACCGCGCGCACTTCTTTCACCGGAGAATTCGCGAACGAGAGCACGATGTCGAGGTCATGGATCATCAGATCAAGCACCACGTCAACATCAAGCGAGCGCGGCGTGAAGACGCTGAGCCGGTGCACTTCGAAAAACATCGGTTGGGTAAGCAGCGGGATCGTGGCCCGAACCGCAGGATTGAAGCGTTCGAGATGTCCAGCTTGAGCGATGCGCTTATGCGTGGCCGCCAACTGCACCAACTCGTTCGCCTCGGCCAGCGAAGCGGCAACCGGCTTCTCAATCAAAACATCGACGCCCGCTTCCATAAGAGAGCGGGCCACTTCCAGATGATGAACCGTAGGCGCCGCCACCGACGCCGCCCGCACTTCGCTGTGCGTGGTCAACATCTGCGCGACTGAGCCAAAAGCGCGGCAACCGAACTCGCGCGCCACCGCGTCGGCGCGATCCAGATCAGGATCGACTACGCCCACCAGCCGAACCGGTTCGCCCTGCTGCTCCAGTTCCTGATAGACCCGCGCGTGATTGCGCCCGAAGACGCCCACCCCCACCACCGCGACGGAAATCGGATTCTCAGCGTGCAGGAAGGAACTCTCGCCTGGCTGGTTGCCAGCAGGAACAACAAATTGTAAACGTAAAGCCAGGAAAGAGCATCTGCAATAGATTATGTAATTGTGGAATCGGGCGATTGGGCAATCGGAATGCTCCCTGTGACAAGGTTTTCAATTGCCAATGACCCGATCACTCGATCGCCCCATAGGAGCCTCTCGGCCCATGCGAACTATAGCGCTGCTCACCGTTTCCAACATCTTCATGACCTTTGCCTGGTATGGACACCTGAAATATCGTGACGTCCCGCTGTTCAAAGTGATCGTGATCAGTTGGATGATCGCCTTCTTCGAATATTGCTTCCAGGTGCCCGCCAACCGCATCGGCTCCTACGAGTTCAGCGCGGCGCAACTGAAGACGATACAAGAGGTCATAACGCTGGTCGTGTTCTCGGTGTTTTCCGTGCTCTATCTGAAGCAACCGGTGCGCTGGAACCACGCCGTCGGATTTGCCATGATCGTCGCCGCAGTGGGAGTGATTTTCAAGCAGTGGTGAGCCGGCTAAAGAGCGGCCTGCTTACTTTGCAGCTTGAGCTCGGGCCTGCACTTTCTTCAAGATCGCAATCTGCCCCGCATGGTAGAGCGCGTGTTGCGCCACGCCGTGCAGCATAAAGTAGAAATCGTATTTCTTGCCGGGAACCCGCTCGCGCAAGCGAGAATCAGGTAAGGCCCCAACCGTCTTAACAAGCACATCATGCGTGTCCTTCGCATCAGCGATGGCCTCCCGCCAGTGGGCTTGAGTGGGTCTGGGAACGATGGGAAAATTCGCCGTGCCCGTGAGCTGGACTTTCTCTCCGCCCAGCCGGACGTAGGCAGCATTGTCCCAGGCGGAGACGTGCAGCACCAGCTCCCAGATACTGTGAACATCAGACAGAGGCTGAGCCGCGGCCGTGGCAGCATCCATGCCTTGCAGCAGCTCAAGCAGAGCCGGACCATGCCAGGCATCGCCTTCAAACGCGCGGCGAAGCTGCTCGGCGATCAGAGCAGGTTCGGAGATCGGAGAGGTCATGATCTTCAACTTCCTTCCTGAAAGTATTAGTCAGCAGATTCACGAATACAAGAGTCTGCTCAGGCCGCGTCAGCCACTACCGCGATCCCCGCCGCATTCGCCGCCTCGAGAACTTTTTCTCCATCCAGCAGTAAACACTTCCCGGCATCCAGCGCAAGGCAAGTCGCCCCTGCGGCGTGCATCACTTCGATCGTCTTCACTCCGATCACGGGCACATCGAACCGCATATCCTGATTCGGCTTCGCGATCTTCACCACGGTAAGCGCCCGGCTCAGGGTCGAAGCATCTCCGCGCAGCGATCCCATAATGTGCCCGGCCCGCTCGATCGCCGCGTCTGTGCCTTCCATAGCTTCAACCGCCACGCAAGCCGATTCTGCGATCACGACCGTCTGTCCGATGTCATATTGCGCCAGCTGCCGGGCCACGGCGCGGCCATAGTCGATGTTCTCGCCTTCCTGCTCAGTCGGCGCACGGCGCGTGAGCACTCCCGTCTTTACCAGCAGCGGCTCCAGCAGCCCGGTCGAACTCTCCAAGGTGATGCCTTCCTCCGCCAGAACCTTAGCCACAGCGCCGAGCAGGCTGTCAGTGTTGCGCGTGCCGAGGGAGAGCAAGAGCTTCGCCAGCCGCCAGTCCGGCCGGATGGCAGAGAAAATCTGTTTGTGCTTCACCTGCCCGGCCATGATGGCGCGCCGCACGCCTTCCCGCTGGAAAGTCTCAATCAGCTTCGAAAGTTCGCCCAGCGAAACCCAGCGAACCGAAGTCGCGCCACGATCTTCGATCTCGGCAGAAGCTTCTTCCTTGATCGCGACCACAACCACTTCGAATCCCTGCGCGCGCGCGGCGTCCAATACGAGGAGAGGAAACGTGCCGTTGCCCGCAATAAGGCCGATGCGCTCCATAGCAGTGGTCAGTGATCAGTGATCAGTGACCAGTGACCAGTGGTCAGCGCCGGTCTTACTGGCCACTGATCACTGACCACTGGCCACTTACTTAATTACTCCCCGCTCTGACGATTCGATGAAACTTATCAGCATATCCACATCTTCCCCGCGGTCAGACTCGGCTTTCAGCTTCTCCAGCGCTTGCGAAGTGTTCCTCTTCGAAGCCAGCAGAGTCTTGTAAGCATGATGAATCTTGCGGATTCGCTCTGGTGAAAAACCGCGGCGCTCGAGCCCAACTTTATTCATCCCATAGGCGTGTGTGTCGCGCGCGGCGGAAGTCATCGAAAACGGCAGAACATCCTGCGTGATGGTCGTGCCGCCACCAACATAGGCGTGAGCCCCAATGCGCACAAACTGATGCACCGGGCAAAGCGCCCCCACCACGGCCCACTCTTCCACGGTCACATGTCCGCCCAACGTCGCCCCGTTCACCAGCATGCAGTGGTCGCCAATCACGCTGTCGTGTCCGATATGCGCATAGGCCATGATCAGTGTGTGGCTGCCGACGCGGGTGAGTCCGCCGCCTTTCACCGTGCCGCGGCTGATGGTGACGCACTCGCGGATCTCGTTGTGGTCGCCGATCTCCAGGCGCGTCGGCTCGCCTCTGTACGTAGTATCCTGCGGCGCCATGCCGACGGCACAAAACGGAAAGAATGCGTTGTCCGCGCCGATTTTCGTCGGCCCTTCGAGAGCCACGTGTGACACCAGCCGGCAGCCCTCGCCCAGTTCGACCTCGGCACCAATCACGCAGTAAGGACCGACCGTGCACGACGCTGGCACCTTGGCCCGCGGATCGATGATCGCCGTGGGATGGATCGCGGTAGGACGGACCGCCGTGGGATGAACATTCATGAGTGAGTTATTGCATCATCAGGGGATGGACGTCTCGCGGCACCTGCCGGAGTCCTCTTCATTCCTCGGCGTCGCCGCCGCCATCAGCGCCGTCTCCGCGTCCCCGGGAGCTGTCGATCAACTGGCACGACACGGTCGCTTCTGCCACTCGCTTGCCCGCAACAAACGCATTGCCGTGCATCCTCACGGCGATCATGCGCGGCACGGCGCGCCAGCCCATCACTTCCACCTCAATCCGCAACTGGTCGCCCGGGCTCACCGGACGGCGAAACTTCGCTCGCTCGATCCCGGTGAACACCATCACTTTGTCCGTACGGTCTTCCACTTCGGTAAGCAGGAGCGCGCCCCCGGCCTGCGCAATGGCCTCCACGATCAGCACTCCCGGCATGATGGGCAATCCCGGGAAATGGCCGTTGAAAAAGGGTTCGTTGATGGTGACGTTCTTGATCGCCACGATCCGCTCCTTGCGCTTCAACTCCAGAACGCGGTCAATCAGCAGAAACGGATAGCGGTGCGGCAGTATTTTCAGGATCTCGTGAATGTCGAGCCCCGCCTTGGATGCGGCAGCGTCGGTCACAAGTGGAGTGCTCTCAACCATAGTTCGTCCCAATCAGCCTGAAGATTATACTGTACCGCGTTGCGTGCGCGGCGGAGCATCCACTCTAGCCGGAGGAGAGGAAATCGTGCCTGCCAAGAAAACAAGGAAATCACCCGCAGCCACCCCTCAGCCCGCGTGGGCAGATCGCCTGCGCCATTTCTCCGAACACCAAGACCAGATGGTCGAAACGGTTCGCGATCTTGTCGAAATCGAATCTCCCAGCGACAACAAGCCAGCCGTCGACCGCATAGCCGCCTTCCTCGCACCCAAGTTCGAAGCCCTGGGCGGACGGATCCATCTCCATAGTAGCCACGACTTCGGCGACAGTTTGCAGATCGACTTCGCCGCGCCTTCTCGTGAAGCGGCCAATCGCCGGCCGGTTCTGTTGCTCGGCCACTACGACACGGTGTATCCCCTCGGCACGCTGGCGAACATGCCGTGCAAAATCGAGAACGGCCGACTGCACGGCCCCGGCGTTCTCGACATGAAGTCAGGCATCGCGCTCATGCTCCACGCAATCGCAGCGCTACAAGCGTGGCACGGCCAACTGCCGCGGCCGGTTACGGTCTTTCTGGTTTCCGATGAAGAAGTCGGCAGCTATTCTTCGCGAAAAGTTACCGAGGCCTTGGCGAGACAGTCCGCCGGAGTGCTCGTGCTCGAACCTGCCGCCGGGCTTCGAGGTGCCGTCAAGACTGCGCGCAAGGGCGTCGGCGAGTATACGTTGCAGGTGAAAGGTGTAGCCGCGCATGCCGGGCTCGATCCCGGCAAAGGGCACAGCGCCATTCTCGAGCTAGCCCGCCAGATCGCGGTGGTCGCCAAGCTGAACGACCTGCGGCAAGGAGTGTCAGTAAACCCGGGCGTGATTCAAGGAGGAACACGCACCAATGTGGTCGCAGCTGAGGCGTCTGTGGGCTTTGACGTACGCATTAAGAGCGCGAAACAAGCCTCCGGCCTCGACCGCAAGCTGCGCTCCCTCAAGCCGTTCGACAAGCACTGCAAACTTGAGATGACTGGCGGTATCAACCGCCTCCCCATGGAGCGAACCGCCGGAGTAGCAGCCCTGTACAAAAAAGCCCAAACCATCGCCTTTGAAGCAGGATGGAAGCTCGAAGAAGCAGCCGTAGGCGGCGGCTCTGACGGCAACTTCACCGCCGGCATGGGCATTCCCACGCTCGACGGCATGGGCGGTGTGGGCGAAGGCGCGCACGCGGTCCACGAATTCATTGTGATTTCCGAATTGCCCCGCAGAGCGCTGCTCCTCGCGGGAATGATCGAAAGCGCGTGATCGTGGCAACTGACATGGTCAAGTTCATAGTGGTCCTCTACCGGCGTCCGGAATTGACTCCCGAACAATTCCGGCGACACCTGCGAGAAATTCATGGGCCCATGGCGAAGGACCTGCCCGGTCTGAGAAAGTACGTGCAGAGCCTTGTCTGCGGCGATCCCAAACGAAAGCCCCCTGGATGGGACGCTGTGGTCGAGCTCTACTTTGACGATTGGTCCAGCATGGAAGCGGCGTGGGCAAGTCCGCAGGGTGCGGCCTCGGACGCCGACCTCCCGGCTTTTGCCGACTCGACTCGTACAACATGGTCGGCCGTCGACGAGATCACGGTTCTGGAATAAGTACCAGGAAGTAATCCATCTTGTCGCCCTTCACAAAGTCGTACTGACCGAGCAACCGGTAGCCCGCCTGCGCAGCTTCGCCGAGGACGACGTCGCGGCCCACCCCATGGTTCTCGCCATTCCCATCGCGGTCGATGATTCCGACCTTGGCACCGGCACGAAGCGCCGCCCGCAGGTTCCGCAAGAGAGCAACCGGTTCCGCAACTTCGTGATATGTCTTCAGGAGGAGAACGGCGTCAACCGCCCCGGCGGGAAGCATCGGGTCGTCGGCTTTACCGAGGATGGTCTTCACATTGCGCAACTTCTCCCTGCGCGCGCGATCATCGACATAGCGGATCGATTCCGGATTGATGTCCACCGCATAAACGACGCCAGTTTCGCCCACGCGCCGCGCGGCTCGCACCGTGAACCAGCCCGATCCGGCTCCAACATCCGCCACCGTCCTTCCGGGCGTGATGCCCAGAATGTCCATCACGCGATTCACCTGCAGACGCTCGTCCCGCCCGGGAGAATCGAAGATGGAAAGATCTCCCGTATAGGGTTCGCTGGTTTTACGATGCTCCCCAGGCGCGGTAGCGGCACCCTGCGTCGCCCCTTGACCGGAAACGTGAGCAACCGTCTGGCACGAAACGAGCAGCGCCATAATAAGAACGCTACGTTTAAGAATCACCCCGAACCTCCAGGAACAATCTTTTAGAATAGACCTCGAGAGGTCAATTTTGTGAGCACCAGGCATTCAGGGGCGCAGAACGAATTCGGCGCGCACATTCTTTTGACTCTGAAGTTGTCATAGCCTAGACTTTTTACAGGCAGTTCCGCTGATCCCCGCCGTGTTCGGAACGCCCGAAAGGCTTTGGAGGAGTTATGGGTGAGTTGTCGCCCTTGCATTGGCTGTTAGTGATAGCCATCGCGCTTCTGCTCTTCGGCACCAGCAAGTTTTCGGCTGTCGGCAAGGGGATCGGCGAAGGCATCCGCAACTTCAAGGCCGCGATGAAAGAAGGCGAAGAACCGAAGAAGGAAAAAGAGGAAGAGAAGAAGTCCTAAGCCTCGTCTGCGCAAACTCGGCAACGGCATCAGAGTCGCGAAGCGACGGAATTCATTAGCCCCGCACGTAAGTGCGGGGAAGGCAGGGTAGGAGAGAACCGAGTCCCGTAGGGACGGCACCCCAGTCGCACTCCTGAAGCGCCACTTCACAGCGCTCCCCGCTCTCGCAGCATGCGATAGACCAGCGCCACCGGCAACCCCACAACATTGCTATAGTCCCCTTCGATGCGTGGGATCCAGCGCGAAGCGATGCCTTGAATCGCATAAGCTCCGGCTTTGTCCATCGGCTCGCCGCTCGCGACATAGTCGCGGATCTCATCGTCCGACAACTCGCACACAGTCACTAGAGTGGTTTCGGAAGCAGTAAGCAGGTCCGCTTTGCTGGCCACTGACCACTGACCACTAGCCACTGGGTTTACAACGCACACTCCCGTGATCACTGCGTGCATGCGCCCCGACAGCAATCGCAACATGCGGGCAGCATCATCCGCGTCGCGAGGTTTCCCCAGGATGGCGTCATCGACGACAACGATAGTGTCGGCGCCGAGGACATAATCCTGCGGCCGGCTTTGAAGAACCGCCAGCGCTTTCCCCCGCGCTAGCCGCTCGGCGCAAGCTCGCGGCGATTCACCGGCAAGCGGGCATTCATCGATGTCAGCCGGTTGCACGATGAACGGAATCCCGGCATTGCGCAGTAACTCCTGGCGGCGCGGTGAGGCCGAAGCAAGAACGAGCATGCGAATCAGATTCTAAAGGCTTGTACTGGCCACTGACCACTGACCACTGGCCACTACACTTCATCGGCTCCCAACCACCCCGCGCACTGATTCGATCAGCTTCGCAGAATCGTAACCGATGCCGTCTTTGAACACAGTCTCCACCTTCTCGATATCCTCAATCTTCTTCGAAGGATCCCCTTTGATCACGACCAAATCCGCCTGCTTCCCCGCAGCGATTGTTCCAATGCGGTCCAGTTCTCCCAGGAACTGCGCGCCATTTGCGGTCGCGATATGAATCGCCTCAACCGGCGTGAATCCCGCTTCCACCAGCAACTCG
Source organism: uncultured Acidobacteriaceae bacterium (assembly GCA_963787495.1). Taxonomy (GTDB): domain Bacteria; phylum Acidobacteriota; class Terriglobia; order Terriglobales; family Acidobacteriaceae; genus Sulfotelmatobacter. Next base: position 966,515 of record CAWBDA010000003.1, on the reverse strand, counting down.
ACTTCCCGCTGATCTCCAAAACCAGCGATCACCCCTCCCATGCCGGTCGGATCCAACCCGGCCAGCAACAAACCCCCGGCCTGCGCGAAGGCATGTTCGAATTCCATCTCCTTCTTGAACGCAGCGGTGAAAGGAGAAGCGTCGCTGTGATAACGCTGCCGGATCAAACTGGTATCGCCGGCACGCACTTTGTTGTTGAGCAATGCACTGCGGGCGTCCGGCGACAAGGCATCGAGAACGCGCTGCTGGATCGTGGGCCGTCCGGGCACGAACAGCTCGAACACGGGGAGAGTGGACGTAACCGCAACGTGGTGTTGAACCAGATCAAGGATCATGTCGTGCAACGGCCCGCCTTGCACGTCCAGCTTGGAAATAAACTCATAATCAAGGTTCTCGGGACACTCGCCCGGCTTCTTCCAAGGAAAAAATTCCGTATCGACAAGCAGACCGTGTTCCAGGTCGTCAATGCCGATCGCGGCCGCTTCCCGAAAACCGATGGAGCAAAGATGTCCGGTAACTTTGGCGCCGCGCTTGTGCGCCGCCGTCACCGCCGCGGAAAGTTCCGCCGGAGTTATGAACATATACGCTTTGAAATTGTCTACGCCTTCATCGAGCCAGTAGTTGACAGTCTTCGTCGCGTCGTCAGGTCCCGTGAGCTGATGCATCTGCACTGCAAAAGTGCCGGGGCCTTCGAGATAAGGTCCAGTAACGTGGATCTTCGGCCCTGGCGTTTCGCCCTTATCAATCTGCTTCTTGAGCTCAAGATCGGTATAGGGTTCCAGCGCTCCGGTAGTGCGAATGGTCGTGACACCGCCAGCAAGGTACAAGCGCGGAAAACTGAACGCCATCTCGCCGAAGATGCCGTTGCCCATGGGATAGACGAGGTGATCGTGCATTCCCACCAGACCAGGGATCACGCTGTATCCGTGCAGATCGAGCACCTGCGCATCTTTAGGAACATTCGCCGACGCGGCATCAGAAACCGCTTCGATCTTTCCCTTGCAGATCACGACAGTCTGATCTTCCCGCGCCGCCGCACCCGTGCCGTCGATCACCCTGACGTTAGTTAGAGCCACTATGGGCGCATCCACTTTCACAAAACCACGCACCTGAGACGAGGGAGCTTGAGCGACGAGAACAACGGACCAAGCAAGCATCAAGAGAGCGGCAACAATCACTTTGCGCATGGTTCTTCCTTCCATGACCACAAGGCAGGATTCTACAGAAGAACCAAAAAACTGTGTGGCAAGCTCAAAAGCCAGCATCGTCTCCGCTGCAACTGAGAACCGAGAACTGAGAACTGCTCTCCGCCTGCTAAAATCAAAGATTAGCCCACAGCCTATGGATGCCGCTTTCCTCCGTAACTTTGCCATCATCGCGCATATCGACCACGGTAAATCCACGCTGGCGGACCGCCTGCTGGAGCTGACTGGATCGCTCACCGCGCGCGAGATGCAGGCCCAGGTGCTCGACTCCATGGACCTGGAGCGCGAGCGCGGCATCACCATCAAAGCTCACGCCGTGCGCATGATGTACACCGCTCACGACGGCAACACCTACCAGCTCAACCTGATCGACACTCCAGGCCACGTCGATTTCTCCTACGAAGTCTCGCGCTCGCTGGCCTCCTGCGAAGGCGCGCTGCTCATTGTCGACGCTTCCCAGGGAGTCGAAGCCCAGACCCTCGCCAACGCATATCTTGCTATCAATAACGGCCTCGAAATCATTCCCGTCATCAACAAGATCGACCTGCAAAGCGCCGACATCCCCCGCACCAAAGAAATGATCGAAAGCGCCGTCGGCCTCGACGCTTCCGACGCCGTCCTCATCAGCGCCAAGACCGGCCAGGGCGTGCCCGACGTCCTTGAAGCCATCGTGAAGCGCATTCCGCCGCCCAAAGGCAATCCCGACAGCCGGCTCCAGGCGCTCATCTTCGACTCCTGGTTCGACGCCTATCGCGGCGTGGTCATACTCACCCGCGTTTTCCAAGGCACCCTGCGCAAGGGCCAGAGAATTCGCTTGTGGTCAAACGGCACAACCTTCGACGCCGAAACGCTCGGTGTGCAATGCCCCAAGCCCGTTGAAATCGACGAGCTGAAAGCCGGCGAAGTCGGATTCCTGATCGCCAACATCAAGAACGTAGCCGACACAAAAATCGGCGACACCATCACCGACGACGCCAACCCCGCCTTCGACGCGCTCCCCGGCTTCGAAGAGATCAAGCCCATGGTCTTCGCCGGCCTCTACACCGTCGACGCCCACGAACACACCCGCCTCCGCGAAGCACTCGAGAAACTGCGCCTCAATGATTCGTCATTTTTCTTCGAGCCGGAGAGTTCGGTAGCTCTGGGCTTCGGCTTCCGCTGCGGTTTCCTCGGACTGCTCCACATGGAGATCATCCAGGAGCGCCTGGAGCGCGAGTTCGCTCTCGAACTCATCACTACCGCCCCCGGCGTGCGCTATAAAATCACCAAGACCGATGGCGTGATGATTGAAGTCGACAATCCCTCGCGTTGGCCCGATCCCAGCGAGATCGCCAAGGTCGAAGAGCCGGTGATCTTGGCCACGATACTGACCAACGAAGAATACGTCGGCGGTATCCTGAAGCTGGTCGAAGACAAGCGCGGCAAACAGAAGACTTTCGAGTACGTCAGCTCCTCCCGCGTGATGTTGCACTATGAGTTACCCCTGAATGAAATCGTGCTCGATTTTTACGACCGCCTCAAGTCAGTCTCGCGAGGCTACGCTTCGCTCGATTACCACCTCGCGGATTACTGGGAGTCGCCCATGGTCAAGCTCGACATCCTGGTGGCCGGCGAACCGGTGGATGCGCTCTCCATCATCGTGCATCGCGATTTCGCCTACGACCGCGGCAAAGCCCTCGTCTCGAAAATGAGGCAGCTCATCCCCCGGCAAATGTTCGAAGTGGCGATCCAGGCGTCCATCGGCGCGAAAATCATCGCCCGTGAGACCGTCTCCGCCATCCGCAAGAACGTCATCGCCAAATGCTACGGCGGCGATATTTCCCGCAAACGCAAGCTCCTGGAGAAGCAGAAAGAAGGCAAGAAACGCATGAAACGCATCGGCCGGGTCGATATCCCGCAGGAGGCTTTCCTTGCCGTTCTGAAGGTCGGCGAGGACAGCAATTGAAGTGTTTTGTTTACCCGCTCGGGCGCGCACAGTCGAAAGGTCACTGACCGCCAAATGTGCAAATCTACAAAGCGGGAATAGGCTGGCTTTTCGCGGGCCTCAACAATGTTAATGCGGAGTGAATTGCCTAACTGGTTACTATTCAGAGCCTTAGGAGCTAGAAATCCCGCGTCGCGGACGCCGTGACAAATCTTTACCGCCAGCGATTTTTCCTCCAGCCAGCAATTCCACAAGCTTTTCCACAGCAGACCCGCCCGGCGCAACTCGAATCCCCTAAGATAGTTACCCCGCAAAACTACAGCGATTCCTGTACCTGCCCGCGAATCACTCCTCCGGCGCCGACCCGCCCTCGGCCATCATCTCAAACCGGGTGCAGTTCTTGCGGAAAGCCAACACCAGCTTCCCCGTCGGACCATTGCGCTGCTTCGAAATAATGATCTCCGCTTTCCCCTGCAGATCAGGATCGTCCTGCCGGTAAACCTCTTCGCGAAAGATGAACATCACCAGGTCGGCATCCTGCTCAATCGATCCCGACTCGCGCAGATCGGAAAGTTGCGGACGATGGTCCCCACCCCGGCTCTCCGGAGCGCGGCTCAACTGCGACAGCGCCACCACCGGCACGCTAAGTTCCTTGGCCAGCCCTTTCAGTCCCCGCGAAATTGCCGACACTTCCTGCGTCCGGTTTTCGTAGCGCTTGCTCCCACCCGACATCAGCTGCAAATAATCCACGATAATCAAGTCGAGCCTGCCCTGCGATTGCTTCAGCCGCCGCGCCTTGGCTCGCATCTCGCTCAGCGAAATGCCGGGCGTGTCATCGATAAAAATCGGAGCGTGCGCCAAGTGCTCCATCGCCCGCACCAGTTTCTTGGTGTCGTCCTGCCACAGCGAACCGGTGCGCATCTTGTGCGCATCCACTTCCGCCGTCGAACACAGCAGGCGCAGCAGCAACGCTTCGCGCGACATTTCCAACGAAAACACTCCCACCACCTGCTGGTCCTTGATGGCCGCGTTCTCCGCGATGTTCATGGCAAACGCGGTCTTGCCCATCGAAGGCCGAGCCGCAATGATCACCAAATCCGACCGCTGCAGTCCGCTGGTCATCTCATCAAGATTTTCGTAGTGCGTCGCCAGTCCAGTAATGCGCTGCCCGCGTTGCAGCAAAGCATCGACCGACCCAAACGATTCGCGGACAATCTCCTGCACCCCCATGAACCCGCGCCCAATGCGCTTCTCCGAGAGCTGGAAAATCGCGGCCTCGGCATCGCCCAGCACCTCCTCAGCTGCATCGGACTGATCCGCCGCCCGCGCAATCGCCGTATTCGCCGCATGAATCAGCCCCCGCAGCAAAGCCTTGTCGCGCACAATCTTGACGTAGTGCTCAATGCTGGGCCGGTCCGGAACGCCATCCAGCAGGCTCGATACATATCCCACATCGCCGATCGCCTGCAGATCCTTGTGCCGATCCAGCTCCTCGATCAGCGTAATCATGTCGATCGGACGCGACGACTCCTGAAGATCGACCATGCGCGAATAGATGCGCCGATGCGAATCTAGCGAGAAATCCTCGATCCGCAAATGCTCCGCCGCCTGGTTGTAAGCAAAGTTGTCCAGCAGGATCGCGCCCAGAATCGAGCGCTCCGCCTCCACATTCGCCGGAAGAGTGCTGATGTTGTAATCAGTAGTCGCCATGTTGTCGAACTGAACTCTGCTCTAATCTCTCGCCTAGCATAAGCGAACAAACGGCGAAATACCAAATGAATTTGTGCAGAAACTGTGAACCCCACCGTTATCCTGTGGAAGTCCCGAGAAAACCGGTCCTGAACACAAAGTTGGCGCCGCGCGTTCGAGCGACTCGGGGTTTATCCGCGTGGATCAGCGCCGATCCGTGGCATAAAGGTTTCCAAAAAACAAATGCGGCCCGGGCCAGCCACCCGAGCCGCATCGTTCGTGGACCTCAACTCCTGCCTTCCCGCCGCCTAGGAGCAGCGGGACGACGGTACTGGTCCGACAGCGCTCGCGAAGAGTGCCACTTTTACCAGTACTGCTGCAGAACATGATTCTGAGAATATGATTCGGAGAATCGCTTCTCTGCAACCCCTGCGTTGGCCAGCGGCCCAGCCTGCTCAAGGAGCAAGCTGTAGAGGAGGCCGCAATGCCCGGGCAACCGGTTCGCGCTCGCGCGCGTTTCCAATTTCCCCCAGCAATTCACCCTCGAGAATTGCCAGCTGCCACCGGCGTCACCGCAATCATCATCCGGCAAGCCTTGAGATTTCCACGTTTCGCTGCACCCACTCTCAGTCAGAATGTTGCGACCCGCAACCGAAAAACATTTCCCCCTTGTGCAGAAACTGTGGACGACAGGACTTCCCTGTGGAAGCCTGAGGAAAACGCTGTCTCATTCAACCCAGTCGGATGAGAGCTCTTCCGCGAACTCTTCGGCGCATCCCTGAATATCGATCCCCTTATTCTCGGTCTCAGCGCAATCTTTCAGCAAATGCCACGCCTCGCGGTACTCTTCGTATCTCGACTTCTCGCAGTTCGTCGCCAGCGAAATCCATTTCATGCCCAGAATCAGCTTCTCCGGAATGATGTACCACGCGTCCTCGTAGATGACATAGGCTGCAAGAAAGTCGAATGATCCCCGGCGATAGGTCGTCCGTCCTCTACGCACGGAGCACGAATACCCTTTTTTCAACTCCTCGCTGATCTCCTGGATCGTCGACTTTACCTGCACCGCCACAAAATGCCCCGGACGCCCCACCACAAAGTCATAACTTCGAGTTTCTCCCCAGGGCTTGCTGACCCCCATCCCCAACTCCGTCGCGCGCGCCATAAATATCATCTCCGCCCACTCGCCACGGTGCTTCTTGTCTACGATAATCTTCCGCTTCCGCATCCTCATGCCACGAACCTCAAAACGAAAAAGGGCGGCATTCGGAGAAAATTCGCGAATGCCGCCCTATGTTTTTATTCGACAGGAATAAAAAGCCCAAGGCAAGAAAATTCTAAGAAAAAAGCGGGAACGATTCCCAAAATGGGAATTGCGATACGAGCCCCGGAGGGGCGGCAGATGATAGCCCAAGGCCGCCAGAGGCGTATTATCTCAATCGTACAATTTCGGGGGAAGCACACACCGATTGATCTCATGCCCGATGAAAATCAGGATCTCGAAACCGTCCGCCGACGCCAAGCGAAGTCGGGACGCGTGGACTTCGGTGACCCTGTAGTACTTCACGACTCGTCAAAGAGGCGGCTCGTGCTCATCCCGTTTTTCATTCCCCACTCGGATCACAGCGAACTAGCGATTAAGCTGGTGACGTATGCGAAAGCACCCCCGCCAGACGGTTGGGTGCTGGTTGAGCAGAAGTCGATCTCAATCGGAGAGGCATCGTCGCGGAAGCTTCTGACGGCCCTTCGCACCCGACTCGCCGTCGCAGAGTCAGGCGAGGCAGGTAACTTTCTCGTTATTCGAGTAGCCGAGGGAACCGCACAACTGGGCACCCACGACCCAGCGCAAGTCGCTGCGGCGCTGACCAAAGTCCTGAGCCAGGACGAGATCGTCCAGCACCTCGAGGGCACAGAGCTCAGCACCGAGCTCATTTCGGCATTCCGGGGAGCAATACGCCTGAACGAGATGCGGACCGCGGTGGCGCAGCTAAGGAAACTACTAGAAGAAGGTGAGGCCTCGGAGCCAGTGTACCAGGACTGGTGCGAAAAACACTCTTGGGCCTTTGGCAACGCCTACGTTCTGAGAGATGAAGTGCGGGAGATCTCAACCGGCGATGCCCTCGACCTGATGTTACCAAGCGTGATCGCCGGCTACCGGGACATCGTCGAGCTGAAGAGGCCAGACATGCCAGTGCTCTATTACGATGAACCGCATAAGAATTTTTATTTTTCCGCTGACGTTTCGAAGGCGATTGGCCAGTGCCACCGCTACTTGGACGTGTTGCACGAAGTGGCCGCTAACGGGCTACGAGACCACCCAGAAATCGTGGCCTATCACCCCCGCGCAATCATCGTAATCGGCAGGTCCCGCGAGTGGCCCGAAGACCGACTACGCTCCCTGCATGGATTGAATCGGAGATTGTCCGGCATCACCGTCATGACGTACGACCACCTGCTGGCACAAGGAGAACGCCTGTTAGAAATGCTCGGGCCGAAGGCTGATTCTGCGCACGAGTTCGACGCACTAGCCGCGGAATTCAATCCCTTCGACGAAGACATCCCCTTCTAGGTGCAGGACCATCCCCGCACCACCACGACCGAGGCTGCCCAATCGGAGTTTTCGAAGAGTGGGCGCCACGAACCGAAAAGCAAAGTCCCCGAGATTGACTCTGGGCTACCGCGCCAGAGTCTCGGGCCGCTCAGGGCTCAGAAAGCTGGCCTTTCAAGAGTCCTGCCAGATATTTGGCCAACTCGGTAACATCGTATTGGCCTTTTTCGTAGGCGCGGTCCGCAGCTTGTAGTCCGGCAATATAAGGCGCTCGGTCCTCACGAATGCGCTCAGGAACAGTTTTCTTCCCGCCCAGAATCCTCCCCTGTTTCAGGCAGATCAGATAATAACAAGCTGCCCTTGCAGTTCTGCCGTTGCCTTCTATAAATGGATGTATCCAGTTGAGATTCCACAAGGCAAACGCTGCTAGCGTCGTCGGGTGGTCCACGATAGTCCAGTTTTCATGGATGAGCGAAAAGAACGCATCCATGAGCTTGGGTACATCATGGAAATGCGGCGGCAAGTGGTTCCCGACCCTGATAGGTCCCTCGCGGTAACGGCCACCGAGTTGGCAGATATTCGAAACCGCCGCATAGTTAAGCGCCCACAGGGTGTATTTATCGAATGCCTCGACGCCCTTCTTCAGACCAATTTCGATGCAGTTTGACAAGAGGTCATATTGCCGCAGGAGGTTTTGCTCCTGAATTTTCGTGAATAGGGCGGGGTCGTCTTTTTCTCTGACAGACATCGGGAGGATGAGGTATATCAGGCTGCTGCGCGTTACGGTAGCAGCTTGATATTCTCTGAAGCTATTCTGACGCTATCTTTCGTAATACGGCCCTCCGAGCCGAATGGCGCATTGCCGAATGCGAAGCTGATACGTTGCTGCCGCAGTTCGTCCTCTGTCACCGCTTTCGCCTTGGAATCTTCCAATACCTTTGTGAGTTCTGGATCGAGTTCGACATCGCGAAGAAATTGTTTGCGGTCGGCCATTTTTCTGCCCTCCCTTGCGGAGGATTCATCATACGCTTTCCGTTCGCCTTATCTTAGCACTGCTTTTCCACAGAGATTTACACTCTTGGTGAGGGCCCGCCAGGCGACATAAATTGGGGCCCATCTTTGCCTCACAACATCCCGCCGTGGCTGATCCTTAATCCCTGACTCCATCCATAAACGCGCGCAGCTTGCGCGACCTTGACGGATGCCTTAACTTCCGCAGCGCTTTGGCTTCGATCTGGCGGATGCGTTCGCGGGTTACCGCGAAACTCTGCCCGACTTCTTCGAGCGTGTGTTCGCTGCCGTCTTCGAGGCCGAAGCGCATCTTGATTACTTTTTCTTCGCGCGGGGTCAGAGTGCGCAGGACCTGTCCAGTCTGGTCCTTGAGGTTCACATTGATCACGGCTTCGGCCGGCGAGACTACGGCGCGGTCTTCGATGAAGTCGCCGAGATGCGAATCTTCCTCTTCGCCAATCGGGGTTTCGAGCGAGATCGGCTCCTGCGCGATCTTCAGCACCTTGCGCACTTTCGCCACGGGAATATCCATGCGCTTGGCGATCTCTTCGCTGGTAGGTTCGCGTCCCAGTTCCTGCACCAACTGCCGCGAAGTGCGGATCAGCTTGTTGATGGTTTCGATCATGTGCACCGGGATGCGAATCGTCCGCGCCTGATCGGCGATGGCACGCGTGATCGCCTGTCGGATCCACCACGTGGCATAGGTTGAAAACTTGTAGCCGCGGCGATATTCGAACTTGTCGACAGCTTTCATCAGGCCGATGTTGCCTTCCTGGATGAGGTCAAGAAACTGCAAGCCGCGGTTGGTGTACTTCTTGGCGATCGAAACCACAAGACGCAGGTTGGCTTCAATCAGCTCGCGCTTGGCCTGCTCCGCGTCCATGTCCCCCTGGATGATTTCGCGTTGCGTGCGCTTGATCTCCTGGAACAACAGGCCGGCTTCGACTTCGAGCTTTTCGATCTCGCTTCTTACCGAGCGTGCCTGGCGGCGGTATTCTTTTTTTTGATCTTCGCTGCGCGTGGCGTCGGCCTTGCGCTCGAGGTTCCCAGCCTGCCGGTCAAGCGAACGCATGCTATCGACCGTCTTGTTGACCCGGTCGATCAGGCGCTTGCGCTCGGCGTTGGTGAAGCCCAGCTTGCGCACAGCCAAAGAAACCCGGACGATGCCGCGGGCCAGGTTGCGGCGGGCGCGGCGATGGTCCTTGGGCCGCTTCTTCTGCGACATTGCGGCGTATTTTTCCTGCAGAATGCCGGCCTTCTTGTACAGCTTGGCCATGGCATCGATCTTGCCGGTAAATTCGTTCAACCGGTTCTGCAGAATCTCGTCGGTGATTTCTTCCTCGTCAAAGGTCACGACTTCTTTGATCGAGCGCACGCCCTTCTTCAGATCTTCGCCCATAGCGAGAAGTTCGTGGATGACTATGGGAGAGCGCGACAGCGCCTTAAGCACGCGCAACTGCCCGCGCTCGATGCGCTTGGCAATTTCCACTTCACCTTCGCGCGTGAGCAACGGGACGGTTCCCATCTCGCGCAAATACATGCGGACAGGGTCGTTGGTTTTTTCGAGCGCGCCGGGAGTGAGATCGAGTTCAACGTCCTCTCCCTCTTCGCCTTCTTCGAACTTTTTATCGAGCGCCGCGGAAGGCAGTTTTGGGCCCTCGAGCACGTCGATACCTTGCGTGCCGATCGTCGTGAGCAGGTCGTCCAGGTCTTCGGGACTAACCACATCGTGCGGGATGAGTTCGTTTACCTGGTCGTATGTCAGATAGCCTTTCTCTTTGCCGGCATCGACCAGCTTTTTTATGTCGTCGTACTTGTCTTCAAGAGCCAAAGGGTGTCCTCAAATCGTCAATTCGCCCGCTAGGAGCGCGTGATACGGCCTGGTCAGGTGGGAATCTGGGGTAGCGCGGAGTTGTGCGCCTAGCACAAACCTACAGATGTTAGCACATAAGTGCCGCCCCGTCTACCACTTGCCCCGCAGAATCCCCCGCCGTCGGCCGCTATCTCTAGCTCCGCTAAATACTTAGATGATTTTGATCACTGTTTTGTTTCATGCCGTCTTCTTGTTTCCGGAGCCAGTTCGCAACCCGTCTTCTGCCAGGCTGGGATCCCTGAGCGCCCTGCTTAGGCGATCCTTTTCTAGTAGCAACTCGTTCCTGAGTACCTTATCGTCACCTACCCCCGGCTTGGTTAGTTCGCGCTGCACTTGCTCCAGGCGACGGCGAAGGTGAATGCGGCGCAGGGCCCGCACCGCGCCCTCCAGGCGCTCGGCGCTGAGTTCCTCGTCCTCTTTCAGCAAGATGGAAGCCAGCATGCGGCGCTCGGTTTCGGAGCAGGGCATCTCCATTACATCGGCAACTTCAGCCCCGGCATTGAGTAGCGCCTCGATCAGCGATTCGGTCGCCAGCCCGCGATGCAGGCCTTCGTTTTGGAGCACATACTGCGCCTGCCGAGCTGGATCGAACTCCTCCTCAGCACCATCGCGAGCCGAAAGATGTCCAGCGCCAGGTTGCATCTGCCGCGCTGAAGCCAGCGCCCGAATGAGGATGCGCTCGGCGTCGGTGGCCTGCGCCTCCGCCGGAGCCTTCACCGAGGCCGCGGAGCGCTCTGAAGCCACATGACGAAGTTCTTGTCGCAAAACCGCCGAGTCGATGCCCAGCTTCTGCGCGATCTCCTGGCCTAACTCGTCGCGCACTATGCGGCTGGGGACGCGTTGAATGTGCGGCAGCAGGAAATTCACGGCCTTAACCTTGCCCTCGGCGCTGCGCACGGGAAAGTGACTTCGCGCCCGGTCGATCAGATAATCGAAATATTTCTGCGAATGCTTCAGGGCTTCGCCGTAGGCGTCTTTGCCCTTGCGCTGGATGAAAAGATCGGGATCGAACCCCTGGTCCAGGGTGAGCACCTTGATCTGAAATTCTTCTTCCACAAGCAAACCCAGAGTACGCTCCGTGGCCTTGGCTCCGGCCGTGTCCGGATCGAAGCTGACCACAGCGTTCTTGCTGAATCGCCCGAGCAGTTTGGCCTGAATCTCCGTAAAGGCTGTGCCCGAACTGGCGATCACGTTATGAAACCCGGCAGCGTAAACGGAGATGCAATCCATCTGACCTTCGACCAGGATGGCGTAATCCAGCTTGCGGATCGCTTCTTTGGCTTTGTCCAGGTTGAATAGAACCCGACCCTTGGAGTAGATGCCTGTCTCCGGTGAATTCAAATACTTCGGACCAGCTTTCTCGTCGGTAGCCAGCGTTCGTCCGGTGAATGCGATGACCCTTCCGGCGTCGTTAGCGATGGGGAACATCACGCGGTTGCGGAACTTGGAATACATGCGGGCTTCGGGCTTCGGGCTTTGGGCTTCGGGCTGTTGACTGATGAGGGCTGGCTGCTGAGCGCCGTCCCGCCGAAGCCCGGAAGCCGAAGCCCGAAGCCCATCTTCCTGCTTCCACGAAAACAGCCCGCTCTCCCGCAACACCTCTTCGCTGAACTCGCCCACCAACCGGTCGCGCAGCAGGAAGCCGGAATCCGGGGCATACCCGATGCGAAAGCGCGCAATCGTCTCTTCATTCAACCCGCGACCGGCAAGATACTCTCGCGCCCGCGCTCCCTCGGGACGCTTCAAGCATTCCTGAAAAAATGCCGCCGCCCTTTCCTGAGCGTCGAGCAACTGCGCCCGCAGCTTGGCGTCGCGGGCCTCCGCGGGACTTGAATACGTTGTCTTGGGCAGCGGAATTCCCAGCTTCTGCGCCACCAGACGCACACTTTCAGGAAAGGTAATGTTCTCAATCTTCTGCACGAAGCTGAACACGTCTCCCGAGACTCCGCAGCCAAAGCAGTGATAAAACTGCCGAGTGGCATGCACCGAAAACGAAGCCGTCTTCTCCCCATGAAAAGGACAGAGCCCGGAATAGTTCTGCGCCCCGGCCTTCTTCAACTTGATGTAGTCGCCGATGATGCGGACAATATCCGCCTGCTGCTTCACCGTTTCTTTGAAATCTTCAATGGGCATGGATGGATTGAGGGCTGTTGGGCCTACACTTCTCCCTTTGGGATTGTGCGCCAGAGTGCCTCCGATGGGAATATAGCAGCCGCATTCGTCTGCGGAAAAACTGTGGAATAAGGGGCTATCTCGTTGACGCCTTAGGAAAAGTAGCCTTTATTATCGAACCTTCTTCCCGGTCACACCCTCAACTCCACCACGGTCGCCCCACCCCCACCCTCATTCTGCGGAGGTTCGGCCACAGACTCCACGTGGGGATGCTGCTGCAGCGCCTGCCGCAGCGCTTTGCGCAATATACCCATGCCGCTACCGTGGACCACGCGCACTCGCGGCAGGCCAGCAAGGAAGGCATGATCGACAAACTTCTCCACGGCCCGTGTCGCGTCGTCCACGTTAAAGCCGATCACATTGATTTCAGAAGCTGCGTTTTGACCTTCACTTTCCAGCGACACCGAAACTCCCCGCGCCCGCGCCGCCTTCACCGGAGAATCCGCTGCTTTATTCAGCACCTCAGCGATATCGTCACGCGCGATCTTCATCTTCATCGCTCCGACAGCCACTTCAAAGTGAGAGTCATCCACCTTGCGCAAGACAGTCGCCGCGCGGCCGGTCGATTTAAGCTTGACGCTGTCGCCCTCGGACACGTGCTTCACCACCTGCGGCTCCGCATGAGGATCTCCCCGGTCGGCTCCGCTCGCATGGGCCACGACGGTGGAATCGAACTGCTCGCGAAATTCCCGCCGCAACTTGGCGATGCGACGCTCTGCATCCTTTGAAAGCTTCTGCGCTGCCGCGCGATCCTGAATCGCATTCACTGCCTCGCGCGCGTGGTATTCGAAGTCGCGAAACACGCTCTCCAGCTTCTTCTCCATCTCCCGAACCTTCGACTGCTGCTCCTTCTTGCCCTCGGCCGCCAGGCGCGCCTTCTCGCGTTCCAGTTCCTCCTCGCGCGTCTTCAGACGCAGGCGCTCGCCTTCCGCATCGCGCAATCCGGCGTGAAGTTTGTCCAAGAACTCCCCGACATCGCGAGCCTGTGTGCCCAGCTTCGCTCGCGCCCCTTCAATGATCGCCGGATTCAGCCCCAGCCTCTGCGCGATGTTGATTCCCGCCGACGCTCCCGGCACTCCCATCTTCAATTCATAGGTAGGCTGCAACGTTGTCTCGTTGAAACCCACCGACGCGTTGATCACGCCCGGAGTATTCGCCCCATAGACCTTCAAAGACGTGTGATGCGTGGAGATCACCGTCATGCAGCCGATGCGGCCAAAGTGTCCGGCGATCGCCACGGCCAGCGCCGCGCCTTCTTCCGGATCCGTCGCTGATCCCAGTTCATCCAGCAGCACCAGCGACTCGGCGGTCGCAGTCCGCGAAATGAAATCGATGTTGGTGACGTGCGCGGAAAAAGTCGAGAGGTTCTGCTCGATCGACTGATAATCGCCAATGTCGGCCAGCACCGCATCAAACACCGGCATTTCCGCCCGGTCGGCCGGAACCGGAATTCCCGACTGCGCCATCAATGCCAGCAAGCCCGCGGTCTTGAGCGTTACTGTTTTTCCGCCGGTGTTAGGACCGGTAATTACCAACTGCCGCTGCTCGCCTTCGAGCTCTAAGCTGACCGGAACCACGGCCACGCCTTTTAACTTCAGATTCCGCTCCAGTAGCGGATGGCGGGCACCACGCAGAATCATCCGCTCCGGCATCGCGGGACTTAACTGCACAGCCACGCAGTTGTATTCTTCGGCGAAGCGTGCCTTGGCAAACTGCAGCTCCAATTCGCTCAGCACCTCGGCCGACGCCAGAATTGCCGATGCCTGCTCCCCGATCCGCCGCGTCATCTCGAGCAGAATGCGATGAATCTCCGCCTGCTCTTCATCGAGCAAGCGCACCAGTTCGTTGTTCTGCTCGATTGTCTCCAGCGGCTCGACAAAAACCGTCTGCCCACTCGAACTGGCTCCATGCACCACACCTTGCACGCGCCGCTTCTGCTCAATCTTTATGGGGATGACAAAGCGTTCGCCGCGGATCGTCACCAACTCATCCTGCACCGCACCGTCGTCAGCCAGACGCCGCAAATAGCCGCGCAGCGATTCCTGAATGACCCGCCTCTGCTTTTCAATCTCACGGCGAATGCGCGCCAACTCGGGTGAGGCGCGGTCTTCCAGCGTTCCATCGGGCAGGATCTTGTTGCGGAACGAGCGCAGGAACTCGGTGAAGTCAGCCACGTTTTCTGAAAGCGTCCGGGTTTGCCGCCAGTCCGTTCTTATACCTGCCGGAGGATGAAACGCGATCTCGCGCCACTCCGCAGCGCGATCCACGACCAGCAGAACATCGCGAATGTCCGTGGTTTCGAGCGCAGCTCCCGCGATGCGAGACTTCTCAACCAGCCTCCTGACGTCAAGCAAGCCGGAAAAATCGAAGGTCCCACCGACGCGCCGGAATTCTCGCACTTCGACCGTCAGTTCCTGTTGCTCACAAATCCAGGCGGAATCGGTCGAAGGCGCAAGCGATCCAATCCTCGCTTGACCCAGCGGCGAAGATGAATACGCACGCAGCAAGTCGCGCAGAGCATCGAACTCCAGCACGCGCGCGGAGTTGTGGATCAGCGGTTGAGACATCGGAATTTATGTTACAGGAATGGAATCGGAATGACAGGATCGCGAGCGAAGCGGCAGACCAGGGCTATGCAAACCAGGCCTGGCAAAATCAGGGCTACGACTGGACTGCCGCCAGCGCCTGAAGATCGCTCTGCCGCGCGACAGGCACGCGTAGCACAAATAGCGCTCCGCCCTCCGGCTTGTTCTGGCAGGTGATCTGCCCGCGATGGTCCTGTACCACGCCATACACAGCGCTTAATCCCAGGCCTGTGCCTTTGCCGATCGGCTTGGTTGTGTAGAAAGGATCGAATACCCGAAGCGGTTCTTTGATACCGGGCCCGCTATCGGAAAACTGGACCACCACTTCATCCCCGCGATGCTGAGCGTTGACCTGAAGCGATCCTCCGCCCGCCTCTTCCAGCGCATCCAAGGCGTTTTCCACGATCTGGACAAAAGCCTGGAACAACTGGTGGCCATCTCCCCAAACCCGTGGCAAGTTCGGCTCAATCACGGCTTCGATGCGGATTTTCTGATCGTGCCGCTGCAGCTCGCGCATTTGCACGCTGCGCTGCAGAAGCATGCCCAAATCCACCATCGTCTTCTCTCCGGAACTCTGCTGCGCGAAACTCAGAAGGTTCGCGATCAACTCTCGAGTCCGTTGGGACTGGTTCACAATCTTGCGCACCAGCGTGTCCTGCTCGCTGGTCAACCGCTCATTCGACCACAGCTTCTCGGAATACTCCATGATTGCCGTAAGCGGATGGTCGATCTCGTGGGCCGCACCCGCTACCAGTTGGCCCAGAGAAGCCAGTTTCTCTCTTTGCACCAGGTGACTCTGCAAGCGTTGCTCGTTTTCGAAACTGCGCCGCGAATCCCCCAGCAGATGGATCAACACCTGGTCCTGCAGATACTGGCGCACAAACACGAACACGCCCAGCACCAGCATCGCCGCCAGTACGGTAAACAGGCGAAACCTCCGCGCTGGAGCCGGCGAGTTGTCCCATCGATACGCCCACAGTCCCAGCGCCGGCAAGGAAAGAATCGCCAGCATCGCCAGCCGCAACGCCATCGCACCCCACTTGTCGCTCGACGTGGGTGGCGCCGCGGCCTCCGGATGCCACTCGCGCGCGGTCAACGCGGTTGCTGCCATCCAGCTCACTGCTCCCATCAGCGGAACGTCGTAAAGGCTACCCGTATAGTATCCTCCGCTATTCACTGACAGGTTCACCGCTCCCGAGTCCACCGCGTACAACGCGCTGGCGGCCATCAGATTCAGATACAGCATTTTCCATCTCGCCGGCGCTCCCCGCGCTGCGATCCCCAGCACCAAAACCAGCGCGACGCACTCGATCAGGTAGAGTGAATTGTAGTTCCTGTCGTATTCCGCCACATTCACCGAGACGTATTGCGAAGGAAACACAATAAACGCGTACAGGAAGACCCACCAAACCAACAGCAGCATAAAGTCCAACGTACCCACGCCGAATTTCTGCTCGACTTCGGTCCGATGCGGACGCAACCCAACCACCGCGATCATGGGAACCAGGTGGAGGAACAGAACCACATCCATGATCCAGGGATCCGGCACCGGAATATGGCGCACAACTTCGCAATAAACCCACCCACTCTGATGGAACACCCAGAGAATAATTCCCGATCCCATCAGCGCCCAGAAGTGCCGGTCGGTTCCCCGTGAGGACCACGTATTGGCCAACACGGCTGCGCCCAGCGTGAGCAACAACAGAAGATATCCGAGATCGGAAATCGCGGTCAGCACCGGACCTCGCGGCAGCGTCACCGACACCACGGCGAATGCCAGCGTAATTCCGCCCGCGAGTGCAAACCAGCGATATCGTCTGTACCGAATCATCGGTTTCTCTTTGTTATGTATTCCCATTCAATATTATGGATTAAGACTAGGGATTCTCAGCTCGCTTCCCGCTCCACGGGTTACTATAGTCACCCGCGGGGGATGCCCCGGCGCCTTGCACATCGACTAAGTCCTTTCGGCTCACCACTCCTGCTAGAATCAGGGGTTGAAAGGCGCTTAATCCTTTTTCAGGTGGTTTTCATGGCCTTTCCGGTCACCCGTCTTCGTCGTCTGCGCCGCACCTCCCAGCTTCGCGACTTGGTGCGCGAAACCCGCCTCACTCCCGACGCCTTCGTCTATCCCATGTTCGTGTGCCCTGGCGAAGGTGTGCGCAAAGAAGTTCGCTCGATGCCGGGCGTCTTCAACCTCTCGGTAGATGAAGCAGTGAAGGAGGCGCGGGAAGTTCATTCCCTCGGCGTACCCGCGGTGATTCTTTTTGGCCTCCCCGACAAGAAGGATGACGTAGCCACCGGAGCCTGGGCCGACGACGGCATCGTGCAGCAGGCCGCCCGCGCCGTGAAGCGCGAGGTTCCTGACCTGATTCTGATGGGTGATGTCTGCTTGTGCGAATACATGTCTCACGGACACTGCGGCATCGTAAAGCCAGGATCTACACCCCAATCCCTCGGCGCTGCCGCCCGAGACGCTTTGCACGACGCCACGCGGCGGGGGATAGCAGTGAAGGCGGTGAAGAACCGTGAGGAAAAAGAAAAGGTCATCGACGAGCTGGCCTCGATGGTGGCGCAAGCAGTTGAATCCAGGTTCGAGATCGACAACGACGCCAGCCTCGAACTCCTGGCCCGCACTTCAGTCTCGCTCGCCCGCGCCGGCATCGACGTCATCGCCCCCTCCGACATGATGGATGGCCGCGTAGCCGCCATCCGCCGCGCTCTCGACGAAGCCAGCTTCATTAACACGCCCATACTTTCCTATGCCGCCAAGTTCGCTTCCGGTTTCTACGGCCCGTTCCGCGAAGCCGCCGATTCCGCCCCGCAGTTCGGCGACCGCCGGTCTTATCAAATGGATGGCGCCAACCTGCGCGAAGCCATGCGCGAAATCGAACTCGACATCGAGGAAGGCGCTGACATGATCATGGTCAAGCCCGCCATGCCCTACCTCGACGTAATCGCCGCCGCCCGCCTGCGTTTCGACGTCCCGCTGGCCGCCTATCAGGTCTCGGGCGAATACGCCATGATCGAAGCCGCCGCCCGCAATAACTGGATCGAACGCGACCGCGTCATGATGGAATCCCTGCAAAGCATCCGCCGCGCCGGCGCCAGCATCATCCTCACCTATTACGCAAAGGACGCCGCCAGACTGCTGGCGTAGGTTGAGTATTACGGCTCTTGAATAGAGTAGATTGGTCGGAAGCCCTAGGCGGCCGACCGGGCGGGTTCAGGGCCAACGAAGCTGAGCATCGCCTGCTTCAACTGCGAGTCCACTTCGTCTGCGATCGTCATCACGTCTAGCAGGACCTGGCTGAAGTCCACGCTCGACAGATTATTTTGCAACGTCCGGAAGATGCTGACCTGCAGGATTCGCGACTCCTCAACTATCATCGCCGCCGTGTAGCCTTGTTGACGGCGCAGATTTCCGTGCTCGTGTGCGGCAAAAGAGAAATTGGCTTTCTCGGTTACAGGCATGCGTAAACGGTAAATCAAGTCAGCCAGAAGATTGGGTAGATGGCCGGTACGCTCTTCAAAATTCAACGAAATGCAGGTCAGCTCTTCGTTTTGCTTCACCAGCGCCATCCAGGCCTGAACCGTAGCATCGAGGTCGTGCTCCAGTATGGAAGCCACGCTCACTATGGCCAAGGGCCTTCGAACGACAGGGTGGCTGAGTTTGTCGCGGATAATTTCTCGCAACGAGGCGATTTGAATCGGTTTCACGAGGACTTCGTCAGCCTGCAGGCGGATGGCGGAGAGGGCTTCGTCCAGCTCGGGGTAGCCGCTGAGTACCAGGGTCACAGCGTTGGGGTGAGTGTGGCGCATGGCGCTGACCACGGTGAACCCGTCGCCGGCGAGCGGCATGTGCAGGTCGGAGAGCAATACGTCGAAGTTCTCTGCAGCGATGCGGCTTAACGCTTCGCAGACGCTCGCTACGGCAACTACCTCGAAGCCGTCACGTTCCAGCGATGTCTGCAACATTTCGCGGACCGCGTCATCGTCCTCGGCGAGCAAAACTCTGGGCATTGTTAAGACTTCCTTCCTCCCGCTCGTATGTTTACCAGAACGTTATCAAAGGTTCGTGAGCTCTGTCTGTTCAAAATTGCACACGCTTTGTTGGTGAAACCATTAACGGAATCGCTGCCTCGGCCTGTTCGGATTTCGTAACAAACTCGCTATTTTGTTATCATTGCTCTACCCGCGGCGCACCATTGCCCCACAGGGAGTTCCTCCGCCAGGAGGGTTTATGTCGTCCGGCAAGTCACGTACATTTGATCCCAACGTTTTCCTCGCCCAAACCGGGTTGGGAAGAACAATTCTGCAATATCCAAAGAACAAAGTGATCTTCGCGCAAGGAGATCCATGTGATGCTGTTTTCTACATCCAGGAGGGTCGAACAAGACTCACAGTTCTGTCCTCGCGGGGCAAAGAGGCCACCATCGCTCTGCTGGGAGAAGGAGCCTTCGTCGGTGAGGCCTGCATTACCTCCGACCAGCCTCGGCGCGTTGCGTCTGCCACCGCAATTACAGATTGCCGTATAACGAGAATTGAAAAGCCCGCGATGCTCGACGTGCTTCACCGGGAACACGCGTTTTCAGACTTATTCGTTGCCTATCTCGTCGACCGCTACAACCAATCTCAGGCCGACTTGGTCGATCAGCTCTTCAACTCTGCGGAGAAACGGTTGGCCCGGACTCTCTTGCTGCTGGCTCGTTTTGGAAAGGAAGGACGTACGGAGAACGTGATTCCCAAGATAAGTCAGGAAACATTGGCGGAGATGGTCGGTACCACTAGGGCCCGCGTTAACTTCTTTATGAATCGCTTCAGAGAGCTCGGCCTCATCGACTACAACGGTGGGCTGGAGGTTCACAGTTCCCTGCTCGACGTCGTACTTCACGAGTAGGGTTTGTACCGCTTCGCTGCTGAAGCCGGTGACACTGTACATGTTTGAACAGCTTCGCCGTTCATGACTCCGTTTAGGTGCAAACAGGTTAACAGTAAAGCGCCTATGGGTTTCAGGACGTTTGCGAGCACCTTTTTCACAGCCGCTGTTGAAAATGGCGTTCTAAGTCCGCCACGTCCGTCTGTGCGATATTGCACACCAGGCGCTCGCGCCTACGCCCCGGCCGCGCCCTGGAACTTTACCTCCACCAGCTTGCGGTCCTCATCGGACACTTTGAACATGGAGCGTGGTTTCAATTCCATGAAGCTGGCCACAAATACCTCGGGGATCTGCGCGATGCGGGTGTTGTAGGTGTTGACGTCGTCGTTGAAGAACTCGCGTCGGTCAGCAATTCGCTCTTCCAGTTCGCTGATGCGGTTCTGTAGCTTGAGAAAGTTTTCGTTGGCCTTGAGCTGCGGGTAGTTCTCGGCCACGGCAAACAGGCTGCGCAGCGCGACCGTCATGCTGAGGTCGGCCTGCGCTTTCTGCCCTATGCTGGCCGCATTCATGGACGCGGCCCGCGCCTGCGTCACCGCCACCAGCGTCTGCTGCTCGTGCTGCATGTATCCCTTCACGGTCTCGACCAGGTTTGGAATCTCGTCGTGACGCTGCTTGAGCAGCACATCGATGTTAGCCCACGCGCGGTCGTTGTCGTTGCGCAGCCGCACCAGCTCGTTGAAAAGGATGATGACGTAGACGACCACTCCCACCACAAACAACAGGAACGCCGCCCCGGTGATCACGTTTCCGTCCATCTTAAGTCTGACCTGGGTTTGAGCTCGCCAGCTCAACCTCACCTGCTGGAACATTCCAAGTGAAACAGCAGAAGGGGCGGCCGCGCAAGTGCTGACTGGGCTGCGTCTAAAGTCACAAAAAGGGCCGAGCCCGCAGGCCCAGCCCTTCAGCGTTCGTGACAGCATTTAGCTTCAGCCGTTGCCTAGGGCTTGTGCGGAGTCAGATCGCACGCGTGCCTTACCTCATCCAGATTCAGTCCCGCGGGCGAGAACTCGGCGATGGCATAGCCGGTTCTCGTTCTGACTTCCACATTGAACACCTGGGCGCCGATCATGCCGCGAACGGTGCCCTTATCCATGGAAAGGACGCGGTCGGCTTCCCAATTCCAGCCCTTATGGTCGTGGCTGCCGTCGATACGGACCAAGACTTCCATTTTAGGTTGGCCCCAGAAGCCGGGATAGTCGGGCCGCCCCAGCCGCGCGCCGGGGTTAAAGACGGCGCGCTTGTATTTGCCATCGCTGCACGTGATTTCGACCCGCGGCTTGTAGTCCGGGTCTTCCCGAAGATAGTTGTTCGAAAGCAGCTCGAAGCGGACCTTCTTCGCGCCGGTCATCTTGTCTTCCGACCGGAACTCCATCCACTTGCCGCCGGCGCTGACGCCGTCCCCTTCGCCCTGGTAAGGGCTCATGGCGCCCTGTTGCGCACCAGCCGAGACAGCCGCCGCGGCCATCAAGACGACGGTCGCAAACATTATCCCCGCAGCCAAGGCGGAGTGATTCCTAACGTGAAGCAAGCCCGATACGTTCAAGGTTGTCCTCCCAAAATAAACCATCTTTACCTATTGAACCCCGTCGACGACGAAAGGTTGCAGGAAAAGGTTTACGAACATAGGTGACTTGGCAAGACTCTTGTTCATCTCGCCGTTCACCCTTGAGACAAGCTCATTCAACTGCTCCAGCACCGGCTTCAGCGAGGCGGCAGCCTTAGGATTTCTTTCTGTGGCAACCAGTGCCAAATTCAGCTTTTCGAGGCAGGCATTGATCTCGCCATGGAGCACACTGTCGTAGGGGACCATGTCCCTCTGGGCCGCGAGAACTTCTTTTTCAGCGAGGCCAACCCTATCGTGTTGAGCCTGGAGATCGGAGGCCGAGACAATATCGCTCTGAGCTTTTCCGGCGATCTCCGACATTCGGAGATAGGCGTCCAACATCGAGGCCAGGAAATTCAAATCGCGCGCCAGCGTGTTGTATGCCTGGATGCGCTTCTTGACTTGGTCGCTCTCGGCCTGGAGCTGAAGCTTAACCTTCTCCAACTTTTCGTTGCCTCGGTTGGTCATATAGGAAGTGAGCGCCGCGGAACCCATGGCAATGAATGAGGCGAGAAGGGAGCTGCCCAGAACAGCCGACATGAGACTGGGGTTCGTCGCTTCCTTGATCTTACGTAGCCACGAGTCTGGAATCTCGGGAAGCTGGACCGGTCCGCTCACTGGGGCTTCTCGCTCTCCTGGGCTTTCGGTTCCGGCTGGGAGGCTGCGGGGCGCGGTCGCGGCTGGACGGGCGGCTTGCCGCTGAAGTTCGCCTTAGAACATACTACCTGCCCGCTGGAACAGATGATGCAGGGCGGTGGGGGTGTGGGGACGGGGTCGATGCAGCTCTTGGCGGGGCTGTCGCCAGACTTGAGAAAGTCCGCTAACGAATCGTAACTGGCGGCCTTGGTCTTGCCCACGGTGGCGGATGCGGTCTCATCACCCGCCTTATTGAAAATCAAGACGGTATTGCCGGGGCTTTCATCCAGCATCTTCTGGATTTTCTCCTGCGCAGTTTTGGGGAGTTCGTATTGCTTGCTTTGAGCGTCGGCCGATTCTGTCAACAGAAACAGTGGGCACAACATCAAAGAAATAAGAACACGAAGCACGAAGCAGGGACGCTGAGGCGCGGGAACCATGAGTCAACTCCTGGAGACGCTTCATTACACGGGGAAGACCAGAAGTTTAAGGCTGGTCACCTTCAAGAGTCAACGCAAATATCTTTGCGGTGGTGCCTTCAAGATACTACCGTCTTTGCCGATTTCGATCTGTCTGGGGAAAGAGAAGCCACGGCCTCCATTCCGCTTGATCGGGAAAGGCGAAGGCTTCTAGCGCACGTCAATCCTGAGATCGACATAGACCTCGGACCGGTCATCGAACTGGCTCACCGACTTGGTGTCGCTCTTGTGACCGTTGTACTGGGCGTAGACTTCATAGTCCACCGTAGAGAGCCCAGGGAAACGATACGAGCCTTCCTGGCCGACGATGTAGGTCTTCACCGCGTGCGTGCGCATGTTGGTCACATAGACGATGGCGCCGACCACGGGATTGTCCTGCTGGTCGAGCACTTTGCCCAAGAGCAGACGGCCTTGTGCCTTGTCCTTCTTGTCGGGGGCAGCATGGGCGGCCACGGAGATCACGAGAAGGAACGCGCCGCCCATGAGGCAGGCGTTCTTGAGTGACATTTTGGAAGTCATACGAGCCTTATTCCTCTTCCTCTGCTGAACCCCTCTACTTCGTCTCGCGGACCAGGTGCAATCCAATGTCTACACGCTCGTCATACTCTACGTGGACCGGGACCTCTTCCGCCAGATGCAAGGCGTAACCATAGGTAGTTTTCACGCCCTTGAGATCAGCCCAAACCACATAGTCGGCCTGGCCGGCGGGAACCCTCTGGGCAAATTCACCGGAATGATCGGAATAGACTTGCCACTTAGGCTTCTTATCAGCCGCGCGGCGGATCTTAACCGTTATGCCATAAACGGCGCGGTCATCCGGTCCCCAGACCGTCCCGAAAATGAGGGCATAGGGATCGGTGGGTTTCAGCTTGTTGGATGCGGGAGATGCATTGGCCACCAGCAAGACGTGCGGGCCCAGAGCAGCAAACAAGAAAACAATCAGCAGGCAGAAAGACACGTGCGCAAGCAGAACCGTGGGTTGGAATCTAGGAGTCGTCACCGTCTTCGCTTTCCACTTCTTCTTCCTCTTCCACGTAGCCGGCCTCGACGGCCTTCAACTCCAGCGGACTGGTCGTCACCACCTCGAAGTCGGTGCCGCACTCCGGGCAAGAAACGATCTCGCCCTCGTCGACCTCGTCTTCTTCGACGTCCAGATCAGTTTCGCATTCGGGACAAAGAACCATGATTCCTCCACTCCCATTCGGCAACATACTTCGACCTCTTCGATGACCTTTTAGATACGTCCGTCTCATAATATTTAGATTCTTTCCCTACCGCAGGTCAAGGGGTGAGCACCCAAGAGCAGGAGGTTATAATCCTTGGAAAGTCCCCGTCGCCCTTGACATTTCTTTACCCGGGAGCGTAGATGATTTCCCCACTGCAGAAAAGACCTTGGCACTTGGCCGTCTGGCTGGTGCTTCTCTTCAGCACCTTCGCGCCTGGGCAAAACCAGACAGGTTCAAGCGCTGCGGAACCGATGGCCGTGGATGCCCGCATTTCGGCCGCGCTGCAGCAGGTTTCCGCCGAACGCATTCGGGCGAATATCGAAAAGCTGGCGAGCTTTGGGACGCGGCTGACGCTCTCGGCGCAAGACCCGGCTGCAATCGCCGCGGGACGCGGGATTGGCGCGGCGCGGGAGTGGATCAAGTCCGAGTTCGAGCACTATGCCAAGGATTGCGGCGGTTGCCTGGAAGTCAAAATCGATAGTTTCACGGAACCGGCGGCCGACCGGATTCCCCAGCCCACCGAAATCACCAATATTTATGCGGTCTTGAAAGGGACCGATGCGGAAAACGCGAAGCGCATCGTGCTGGTGACCGGGCATTACGATTCTCGCCCCAGCGACACTCTCGACGTAAAGGCGGACGCCCCGGGCGCGAACGACGACGCCAGCGGAACCGCTGTCAGCCTGGAATGCGCGCGGGTCCTGAGCAAGCTGAAGTTTCCGGCGACGATTATTTTTCTAACGGTAGCGGGCGAGGAGCAGGGACTGAACGGCAGCCGTCACTTCGCGAAGATGGCGAAGGATCAAGGTTGGAATTTGGAAGCGGTGCTTAACAATGACATCGTCGGTGGCGACAAGAGTGCCGAGCAGGATCATTCTGTGGTGCGCGTGTTTTCCGAGGGACTGCCTGCCGCCGCTACGGAACAGGAAATCCGGCGCATTCGGGGGTTGGGAGGCGAGAACGACTCTGGGTCGCGGCAACTGGCGCGTTATATCTCCGATGTGGGCCGGGCTTATAAGGATGAGGTAGGCGTGAAGCCGGTGCTCGTGTTCCGGCTGGACCGTTATCTGCGCGGGGGCGACCATTCTGCATTCAATCAGCAAGGCTTTGCCGCGGTGCGTTTCACCGAGTTTCGTGAAGACTTTCATCACCAGCATCAGAACGTCCGCGTGGAGAACGGCATCGAATATGGCGACCTGGCGAAGTTTGTCGACTTCGACTACGTGGCGCACGTGGCGCGGCTGAACGCGGCGACGCTGGCGTCGCTCGCGTCGGCGCCCGCGCCCCCGGCCAACGTTCATTTGCTGACCAAAGATCTGGAGAACGACTCGACCCTCACCTGGGAAGCGTCGCCGGGCGGACGGGCGGCGGAATATGAGGTTCTGTGGCGGGCCACGACCAGCCCGGAATGGGAACACGTCCAAAAGGTTGGCGGCGTTACTCGCGCTACGCTGAAACTTTCAAAGGATAATGTCATCTTTGCAGTCAGAGCTGTAGATGCCGAGGGACACTGGAGCTTGCCCGTCGTACCGGCGCCCGAGCGAT
Organism: uncultured Acidobacteriaceae bacterium; assembly: GCA_963787495.1. Classification (GTDB taxonomy): domain Bacteria; phylum Acidobacteriota; class Terriglobia; order Terriglobales; family Acidobacteriaceae; genus Sulfotelmatobacter. The sequence goes on along the minus strand of CAWBDA010000003.1, from coordinate 941,080 downwards.
AACGCGGAAGCTGTTAGGATGAGTGAGTCGGTTTCGAGTTATGCCTAGAAACACTTCCTTCGAAATGTCGCTGCCGCCGTTTCGCGGCGCGGTCCGGCAGATCATCGTTGCCAGCGCCGCGATTTACGTGGTTATTCTTCTGTTGATGTCGTTTGCCCCGGCGGCTGGTTCAACGCTGCTCACTTTGGGGACTTTGGATCCGGCGCATATTCGGCAAGGCTGGCTGTGGCAGTTCGTGACCTACGCCTTCATGTACGTCGATCCCCTGGACTTTGTTTTATCGCTGGTGGGAGTCTACTTTCTTGGGTCGGCGGTGCAGGAGCGCGTGGGCCGGGCCCCGTTCTACGGCCTGTTCTTCAGCAGCATCGTGCTTTCGGGAATCGCTGGATTCGTTCTCTCGCTTACCGGGGTCATTGCGCGGGGCCCGGCGTTCGGCTCTGGCGCTGCCGCCAACGCGATTCTGATGGTGTTTTATCTGTTCAATCGGGACGCACCCTTAATGCTGTTCCCCATCCCCATTCAGATTCCGGTGAAATGGATCGTTCTGGGCATTGCAGGTATCGAAACGGCCTACTTGCTTCTCAGCCACTTCGCGCTTTTTTACTGCGTCTCGCTGCTGGGGCTGGGCGCGGGGTATGTGTGGCATGCAGCGTTTTTTTCACGGGGGATTTCCCTGCGCATGTCAGCGCGGTTCTACGCCACTCGCAATGAGTATTACCGCTGGCGCCGGCGGCGCGCAGCGAGGAAGTTTGAAGTCTATATGCGCAAGCACGACCGCGACGTCCATTTCGACGAGCATGGCAATTACATTCCGCCGGATGATGATCCGAACAAGGGTAACGGCGGGTCGAAGTCGGGCTGGGTGAACTAAGTCCGTCGGCCACGGACCTTCACGGATTTAAACGGATCGAATGCCGGTTAGAGCCTTTGAATTCCTACTTCGCGAAAAACTCCTGAAATTCCGACAGCACATTTGCCGGTAGCTTTTCCCGCCCGGCCTTTCCCTTGAATCCCAAATCGTGGCCAGCTCCTTCGACGGACAGAAGTTTCGTCTTTGCCGGTATCAACTTCAAGGCTTGCTCAATTTCTGGGATCGAGCCGAAAGGATCCCGTGTGCCTTCAACAAAAAGGGCGGGCGTGTGCAGGTGAAAGAAATGCTGGGTGCGAAGCTGGTCGGGCTTTCGTGGCGGATGCAGAGGATAAGACAGCAAGAGTAAGCCAGCAGCCAGCTCTGTCGCTTTTTCTGGAGCTTTTTCTGCCAGTTCCGCGCACAGCATGCTGGCCTGGCGTCCACCGTAGGAATGTCCGCCCAGAAAGACACGGCCGGTCGCAAGGTTCTTGAGCACCGCTACTGCATTCTTCAGTCCGGCGCGATCGCGCTTCGCGTCGCCCGGCCCGGGCGGACCGTAGGGCCGATCCTGACGGTAAGGAAGATCGCAGCGCAGCACGATGAAGCCCGCGTCAGCAAACGTGTTCGCTAAAGCAATCAGCAAAGGAGCCTGGCAGTTTGATCCCGCACCGTGAGTCAGGACAAGGCCGTCGCCATTGGGATTGGCAGGACGATGCAGAAGCCCGCGTACGAACGGATCCACCGAAACGTCGGTAAGAACTTGCGGGTTGGATTCCGGGGACATTAAGGACGGCTGGCTAGTTTTCCCGCGCAGGCTGGCAAATCTAGCGATCTTATACGCCGACTTCTTCCAGCTTCTCATAAACCTTCAAAATTTGTATTTCGTTTCCCAACCTCGCCCAACAGCGAAGCAACTCGGGATCCTCTTGCGCAGCGCGGCGCGCCTGCTCTGAGTTCCAGTAACGAAGCAGAATGTAGTGAGAATCGCCGTCGCGGTAAAGAAGATCGCGGCCATATCCCTTGCTGGAGACGATGGCGTTCAGTTCGCGGATGGTCGCGAGCGAAGCCTCCTCCATGCCGGGCAGAGGCTCCCAGATCGCGAGGGACAGGAATTCCTGCGACATACCCCGGGATTATAGCTTCCGGCGAGCGGCAGCGCGCTTGCGTTTGGTGCGCGTAACGGCGTTTGCCTCTTCCGCGGTGACGGTGTGCAGGCGCATGAAGTTGGTGGAACCGGAAGCCTGGCGCGTGCCTGCGACCACCCCCAGCACGTCGCCGGGCTTGAGCAGGCCGCGGCTCAATAGCTCATGCTCAGCCGTGTCGACCATGTCATCAGTGGAAAGCGCCTGGGTGCATTTCACAGGATGCGCGCCCCAATACAGGTTGGTGCGCTGGGCCACGGCCGCGTTGTGAGTGAAGGCGTAGATGGCAGCCTGCGGCCGGTATTTGGAAATCATGCGGGCGGTGTTGCCCGTCTCCGTGAAAACTGCGATCGCGCCCATGGGCAGGTCTTCCGCCGCATGCGCAATGGATTCGCAAATGGTCTCGGCGATGGAGAGGCCGTGCCGGTCACGGCGGCGGCGCGGCAAAGTGAACTCTCCCATATTGCTTTCGGCCTCGACGACGATGCGCGACATCATGGCGACCGCTTCGCGGGGATAGTGGCCGCTGGCGGTTTCCGCAGAGAGCATGACCGAATCGCTTCCGTCAAAAATCGCGTTGGCTACGTCGCTGGCTTCAGCCCTCGTGGGGCGCGGGTTCTCGATCATCGACTCCAGCATCTGCGTGGCTGTAATCACCGGCTTGCGCCACTGGGCGGCACGGCGGATCACATGCTTTTGAATCACCGGAACCTTCTCTGGCGCCATCTCGACGCCCAGATCGCCGCGTGCGACCATCACGCCATCGCAGGCTTCCAGAATTTCTTCAAGATGGTCAATCGCTTGCGGCTTCTCCAGTTTGGCGATCAGAGGAGTGTCACTGCCGTGTCCGGTAACGATTTGTCGGACCATGTTCACGTCGGCGGCGGAACGCACGAAAGAAAGCGCAACCGCGTCCACGCCGTGCTTGAGGCCGAACTCGAGATCCTTGCGGTCTTTCTCGGTCATAGCGGGAATCGACAAAGCGGTGCCGGGCAGATTGATGCCCTGATGCTCCCCCAGACTTCCACCATTCAAAACATCGCAGATCACGTCTTTGCCGCGCACGGTGCGCACGCGCAGTTCGATGAGGCCGTCGCGCAGAAGAACGCGCGCGCCGGGGGCGAGCTCGCACGCGAGATCGGGAAAGGTAGTCGAGATGCGCGTCGATGACCCGGCGATATCGCGCGGAGTAATGATCACGGATGACCCACTTTTCAGCTCGACGGGTTCGTGGTGCTCCAGGCGTCCGGTGCGGATCTTGGGGCCCTGCAAATCCTGCAGGATGCAGACGGTGCGGTCTTCTTTCTCAGCAGCTCGGCGCAGGCGCTCGATGTTGCGAGCGTGATCTTCGTGCGAACCATGGGAAAAATTCAGGCGGGCGACATCCATCCCTAGGCGAAGCAGGTCGCGCATCGCAGCCTCGGAGTGGCAGGCTGGACCGATGGTGCAGATGATCTTGGCGCGGCGCGCGGCGGGGGATGCTGGAGACGAAAGGGAAGGCCCCGAAGTGAGAGAGAAGTTTTCCGTCGCGGGTTGCGCCTTGCTGGACTTCATTTCTTCCTCGACTTGTCCTTCCTTGTCATCCCGAGCGAAGCGGGCATTCGCTTGCACCACGGCATCTCAAGGATGGCAAGCCAAATTTAGAGCAGCCACGCCGAGCGCTACTTCGCCGCCCGGGGGCCGCTAACCGCAGTCAATTCTTTTCCCAGCATGGCGCGGGGAAACAGCATGGCGTTGAATTCCGCGCCGACCAGGACCACAAGGGAAACCATGTACATCCAGACCAGCAGGGCGATGGCGGCGCCGAGCGATCCGTAAATAATGCTGTAGTCGGCATAATGCTTCAGATAAAAGCCAAACAGCAGGGTAGAAGAGAACCACATGGCGGTGGCGAGCGTCGCGCCCGGGATTACGCTGTGCCAGGGCTGGGTGCGGGGAACCGCATTGTGATAGATGAGCGCAATCACTGCAATGCTGGTCAGAGTAGCAATCAGCCAGCGAATGGAGGCCCACATCACCAGAATGTAAGGGCTGTATTCCCGCGCAGTGTAGAACAGAATGCTGGTTTCAACCTTGCTGCCCAAAGCCACCAGCAGGGTGGCGAAGGTCATGGGAAGAAGGGCGAAAATAACCAGCAAGAATGAGATCAAACGCTCCTTCACCAGTCCCCAGATTTTCGGCAGCTCGTAACAACGCCGGAAGCCTTCCATCCAGGAAATCATGACGCCGGAAGCCGTCCAAAGCGTCAGCAGGGAAGCCGTAATGAGCAGGCTCACCGGGCGCTGCGCCGCGCCACGCAAGAAAATTCATCGCCGCGTTGCTGCCAGCCGGAAGTATGCGAGACAGCGCGTAAGAAATCTCCCGCATGTAGGGTGCACCTTTGCGCCAGGTAGCCAGCACCGAGCCCACCACCAGCAGCGCCGGGAAGAAAGTAAGAATCGATGAATAGGCGGACGCCTTGGCGATGGAAAAGGCGTCGTGCTGAAACGAACGCCAGAAGGCCAGCCGCAAGAGTCGTAGGAAACGAAGCATCGCTGGCCCTAGCTTAGGGCCGGAAGGCGCCGGTTGCAACGATGGAAGCGGGCCAGGTTCCTCGGTCGGCAATCGCTTTGCGTTTGCGTGCATGGGGGAATGCTGCTGTAAAAACCTCGGGGGCGAAGCTGGTTCGCTCGCCCCCGAGGTTGATTGTAGTTCGCTCTACTCCGCTGCCAGTTCTTCGGTTTCGCCCTCGTGGCGCATCATCTCGAGAGCGCGCTCGGCTTCTTCGTAAGCCGCCGAGACTTCCGCCTGTACCTTGGCCGCGGCCTCTTCCATTTCTGGCGAGAGGCGCACGTTGCGGTAATACTCCATGCCGGTGCCGGCAGGGATGAGGCGTCCGACGATGACGTTCTCCTTGAGGCCGCGCAGGTAATCGACCCTGCCGTTAATCGAAGCCTCGGTGAGTACGCGCGTGGTCTCCTGGAAGGACGCCGCCGAGATGAACGAGTCGGTCGCAAGCGACGCCTTGGTGATGCCCAGAAGCAACGGCCGTCCGGTAGCCGGCCTGCCGCCTTCCTTGATCACGCGCTCGTTCTCTTCGCGGAAGTGGAACTTGTCCAGTTTATCCTCCAGCAGGAACGAGGTGTCGCCCACGTCCTCGACCTGCACCCAGCGCATCATCTGGCGGACAATCACTTCGATGTGCTTGTCGCTGATGTTGACGCCCTGCAGCCGGTAGACCTCCTGGATTTCGTTCACCAGGTAAGACTGCAGCTCTTTTTCGCCGAGCACTGCCAGAATGTCGTGCGGGTTGAGCGGGCCGTCCATCAGCGGTTCACCCGCCTTGACGCGCTCGCCTTCCTGCACGTTAATGTGAACACCGCGCGGCACTGAGTATTCTTTCTCCGTGCCGTTATCGGCCTGCACATAGATTTTGCGCTGTCCCTTGGAGACCTCACCGAACTTCACCGTGCCATCGATCTCGCTGATGACCGCGGTTTCATGCGGCTTGCGGGCCTCGAAGAGCTCAACCACGCGCGGCAGACCACCGGTGATGTCCTTGGTCTTAGTAGTCTCGCGCGGAATCTTCGCCAGCACGTCTCCCGGAGAAACGGTGTCGCCGTCCTGCACCATAAGGTGAGAGCGCGAAGGCATCAAGTAGCGTTTGCTGCTCTTGCCCTTGACCACGATCGCAGGCTGCCGCTTCTCGTCAGGCGAATCGCCGACGACGTGCCGCGACAATCCGGTGACCTCGTCTACCTCTTCATGTAAAGTCACGCCCTCCTGCAAGTCCTTGAACTGCGCAGTGCCGCCGATTTCGGTAAGGATGGCAAACGTGTAAGGATCCCACTCCACCATAACCTTGCCTTGCTGCACGGCGTCGCCGTCGTTGACCTTGAGCTTCGCGCCGTAGATCACAGAGTAGCGCTCACGCTCGCGGTTCTTCTCGTCCACAACCGCAATCGAGCCCTGGCGGTTCATCACCACCAGATCGCCTGACTTCGACTTGACCGTCTGCAGGCCGACGAAGCGCACGGTGCCGTTGTTCTTGGCATCAAGACGCGACTGCTCAGAGACTCGCGACGCCGTACCGCCGATGTGGAAGGTACGCATCGTGAGCTGCGTTCCGGGCTCGCCGATCGACTGCGCGGCGATAACGCCGGTAGCTTCGCCCAGCTCAACTAGACGCCCAGAAGCCAGGTTGCGGCCGTAACACATGACGCAGACGCCGCGCTTTGATTCGCATGTAAGCACCGAACGGATCTTCACCCGCTCGATTCCCGCAGCCTGAATCGATCCCGCCAGTTCCTCGGTGATTTCGTTGTTGATGTCGACGATCACGTTGCCGTCGTAGTCTTTGATCTTCTCAAGCGATACGCGGCCCACAATGCGGTCGCGCAAAGGCTCGATAATTTCGCCGGCTTCGACGATACCCTGGACATAAATGCCGTCCACGGTGCCGCAATCGTATTCGCTGATAATCACATCCTGCGCCACGTCGACGAGACGGCGAGTCAGGTAGCCGGAATCCGCCGTCTTGAGCGCCGTATCGGCCAGACCCTTGCGGGCGCCGTGCGTCGAGACGAAGTATTCCAGCACCGTCAACCCTTCGCGGAAGTTTGCCGTGATGGGAGACTCGATGATTTCGCCCGAAGGCTTGGCCATCAGTCCACGCATGCCGGAGAGCTGGCGGATCTGCTGTTTCGATCCGCGAGCGCCGGAATCAGCCATCACGTAAATCGGATTGATGAAACCTTCCTTATCGGCGCGCTGCATCTGTCCGAACATCTCATCGGCAACTTTTTCCGTAATCGCCGACCAGATTTCGATGACCTTGTTGTAGCGCTCGCCGTTGGTGATGGCGCCGTCGAGATACTGCTGTTGCACAGCGACCACCTGTTTCTCGGCATCCTTGACCAATGTCTTCTTGCTGTCAGGGATGACCATGTCGTCGATCCCGATGGAAAGGCCGGCCCGGGTCGCGTACTTGAACCCGAACTCCTTCACCTCGTCGAGCATCTTGACCGTGGTCTCGAGTCCGAACCGGAGGTAGCCGTAGTTCACCAGCGCGCCAATGCCCTTCTTCTTGAGCAAGCCGTTGATAAAGGGCATGCCCTCGGGAAGATGGTCGTTCAGGATGGCGCGGCCCACCGTCGTGTTGATGAATGCACGATCGATGTGAACCGGCTCGGTGTGAATGATGTCCTGGTCATCGTAGGCGGTGCCCAGGTCAATCAGTTCACCCGTGTAGCGCAGGCGAATAGGAGAAAGTGTTTCCACTTCGCCCATTTCGAGCGCCAATAGAACCTCTTCAATGTTGGCGAACACGCGGCCTTCGCCCTTCGCGCCCGGCTTGGCCTTGGTGAGGTAGTAGAGACCCAGCACCATATCCTGCGTAGGCACGGTAATGGGCTGACCGGACGCAGGCGAAAGAATGTTGTGCGAGGCCAGCATCAACACACTGGCTTCAACCTGCGCCTCCGGAGACAGCGGAATGTGCACCGCCATCTGGTCGCCGTCGAAGTCGGCGTTGAACGCCGTGCAAACCAGCGGATGAATCTTGATGGCCTTGCCTTCCACCAGCACCGGCTCAAACGCCTGAATGCCCAGGCGATGGAGCGTAGGAGCGCGGTTCAGCAACACCGGATGGTCCTTGATGACCTCTTCCAAAATGTCCCAAACGATGGGCTCCTGCTGCTCCACCATTTCTTTTGCCTGCTTGATGGTGGTGACGTTGCCGGTTTGCTCGAGCCGGTGATAGATGAACGGCTTGAACAGTTCGAGCGCCATCTTCTTCGGTAGACCGCACTGGTGCAGCTTGAGTTCGGGACCGACCACAATGACGGAACGTCCTGAGTAATCCACGCGCTTGCCCAGCAGGTTCTGGCGGAAGCGTCCCTGTTTGCCCTTGAGTGTGTCAGACAGCGACTTCAGCGGACGGTTGTTGGCACCGCGCAGCACGCGGCCACGGCGGCCATTGTCGAACAATGCGTCGACGGCTTCCTGCAGCATGCGCTTTTCATTTCTGACGATGACTTCCGGCGCGTGCAGGTCCATCAGCTTCTTCAGCCGGTTATTGCGGTTGATGACGCGGCGGTAAAGGTCATTAAGATCAGAGGTGGCGAAGCGGCCGCCATCGAGTGGAACCAGCGGGCGCAGCTCCGGCGGAATCACCGGAATGACATCGAGAATCATCCAGTGCGGCTTGTTGCCACTGCGGCGGAAGGCTTCGACCACTTTCAGGCGCTTCGTATACTTGAGCCGCTTCTGCAGCGAGCTCTCGTTCTTCATCTTCTCGCGGAGCTCAACCGCCAGGCCGTCAGTATCGATGCGCTTGAGCAGTTCCTTGATCGCCTCGGCGCCCATCATGGCCTTGAAGCCGGCGGGACGGTACTGCTGATCGAGTTCGCGGAACTTGGCTTCGTCCTTGATGACTTCGCGCTCTTTCACCGGGGCATCACCGGGCTCGACCACCACGTAGGCCTCGAAGTACAGCACGGACTCGAGGTCGCGCAGCGAAATATCGAGCAGGTGTCCGATGCGGCTGGGCAGGCCCTTGAAGAACCACACATGCGAGCAGGGCGAAGCCAGCTCGATGTGTCCCAGGCGTTCGCGGCGGACTTTCGACAGCGTGACTTCCACGCCGCACTTGTCGCAGATCACGCCGCGGTGCTTCATCCGCTTGTACTTGCCGCACAGACACTCCCAATCGGTTACCGGGCCGAAGATGCGGGCGCAGAACAGCCCGTCCCGCTCCGGCTTGAAGGTGCGGTAGTTGATGGTCTCAGGTTTGGTAACTTCGCCATGCGACCAGCTCCGTATTTTCTCCGGAGACGCCAGGCTGATGCGGATGGCATCGAAATCCGCAATCGTATTTTGCATTTCGAACGGGCTCGAACGAAACAAGGTGTTCCTCCGCTTTCCTCGGCAGTGTCGTTGCCGCTTACGGCACCCGGGAGAAAGTGGCCAGTGGTCAGTGACCAGTGGCCAGCATTCCTGATGGGCCAAGCTGCGCAGGTGCTTCGCAGCCGGCCATTATTCAAAAGATCAAATCCAGAGCCGGGGGCCTGTCAGTGCCGTTACTGGCCACTGATCACTGGCCACTGGCCACTGTTTTTCAGTCCGCTGCCGCGCTGGCCGTGGGCTTCTTCTCCCCGGTCTTGATCAGCTCCACATCCAGGCAGAGCGATTGCAATTCGCGGATCAGCACGTTGAACGATTCCGGCACGCCCGGCTCCATGGCAGCTTCGCCCTTGACGATGGCCTCGTAAATCTTGGTGCGGCCGTACACGTCGTCGGACTTCGCCGTCAGCAGTTCCTGCAGAATGAATGCTGCGCCATAAGCTTCGAGCGCCCAGACTTCCATTTCTCCGAAACGCTGTCCGCCGAACTGTGCCTTGCCACCCAAAGGTTGTTGGGTGATGAGCGAGTACGGCCCGATGGAACGCGCGTGAATCTTGTCGTCCACCAGATGCGACAGCTTCAGCATGTAGATGTAACCGACCGTGACCGGCTGTTCGAACTGGTCGCCAGTCATGCCGTCGTGCAGAGTTGTTTTGCCCGAAGTCGGCAGCCCCGAACGCTCCAGCAGCGCCTTAATCTCGCCTTCCTTCGCGCCATCGAATACGGGCGAGCCCATGTACACGCCGCGCGCAAGCGTAGGAGCCACGGCTTCCAGTTCGTCGTCGCTCATGTCAGAAATAATGTCAGCGAGCTTCGAGTCCTTGAACAGGGCCTTCAACTCGCGCCGGATCGCTTCCGTGCGCGTGTTTTCCTTAAGCAAGTTAGTGATCTTCTCGCCCAAGGTATAACCCGCCCATCCCAGGTGGGTTTCAAGAATCTGGCCGACGTTCATACGGCTGGGTACGCCGAGTGGATTGAGCACAATCTCGACCGGCGTTCCGTCTTCGAGGTACGGCATATCCTCTTCCGGCAGAATGCGTGCGATCACACCCTTGTTGCCGTGACGGCCGGCCATCTTGTCGCCCACGCTCAGCTTGCGCTTCATGGCGATGTAGACCTTGACCAGCTTGATCACGCCCGGCGGCAGTTCGTCGCCCTTGGTAAGTTTTTCCTTCTTCTCATTAACGATTTTCTTGAGCACATCGATCTGGCGCGAGGTCATCTCCTCGATCTCGTCGATCTGCTCATTCACCCGTGGATCCTTGTCGGCATACTTGATGCGCTTCAGATTGCGGGTCGAAATGCGCTCGATCGCGTCGCGGTCCAGAATGTTTCCCTTGTTCAGCAGACGCTTGTTCGTGCGCTCGTCGTGCAAGTCGGCCTGCACTTCCTTGCCACCGAGAATGTTCTCCAGGCGCTTAAGCCGCTCGTCGGTAAGAATCCGGATTTCGTCCGAAAGATTTTTCTCCAACTTGCCGATCTGCGTCGCTTCAATCGACTTCGCCCGCTCGTCCTTTTCCTGGCCTTTGCGGGAGAAAATCTTCACGTCAACGATAACGCCCTCGATGCCCGGCGGACAGTAGAGCGAAGCGTCGCGCACGTCGCCAGCTTTTTCGCCGAAGATGGCACGCAGCAGCTTCTCTTCCGGCGTGAGCTGAGTCTCGCCCTTCGGCGTAACCTTGCCCACCAGAATGTCGCCCTGCTTGATGCTGGCGCCGATGCGGATCACGCCCGCCTCGTCCAGATTGCGCAGCATCGACTCGCTGACGTTAGGAATATCGCGCGTCACTTCCTCTGGACCAAGCTTCGTGTCGCGCGCTTCGATCTCATACTCCTCGATGTGCAGTGATGTGTAGTAATCGTCCTTCACCATCTTCTCGGAGACGAGAATCGCGTCTTCAAAGTTGTAACCGCGCCAGGGCATGAAGGCCACCAGCACGTTGCGGCCGAGCGCCAGCTCGCCATGATCCGTGCAAGGACCGTCGGCGATCACTTCGCCCTTCAGCACGCGCTGTCCTTTTTTCACGACAGGCTTTTGATTGATACAAGTGTTCTGGTTCGAGCGCTTGAACTTGGTGAGCTGATAAATGTCGCTGCCCACCTCACGCGAAAGCTGCGTGGGATGATGTTCGCCTTCGACGCGCACGATGATGCGGTCGGAGTCCACAGAATCCACGATGCCGTTGCGCCGGGCAAGAACCACCGCGCCCGAATCGCGAGCGGTAACGCCTTCCATCCCAGTACCGACGATCGGCGCCTGCGCCCGGAGCAGCGGCACAGACTGGCGTTGCATGTTTGCGCCCATCAGCGCGCGGTTCGCGTCGTCGTGCTCAAGGAACGGGACGAGCGATGCCGCAACCGAAACCAGTTGCTTGGGGCTGACGTCGACGTAATCGACTTCATCCCGGCTAACCAGCACGAAGTTGCCGGCCTTGCGGGCGTTGACCAGTTCGGCCACGATGCGGCCTTTGTCGTCAAGTTCCACATTGGCCTGCGCGATGGTATGACGATCCTCTTCCCACGCGGAAAGATAGAACGAGAAAGGATCGACTTGCGCCGGCTTCTTGCGTTTCTCCTTCAATTCGGCGTTGATCTTCTCGATCTCATGCTTCTCCATGTGATCGCCGACCTTGTGGTCGCTGTCGCCCGTGTTGACCACGCTGACGTAATCGATCACGCGGCCGCCCTTGATCTTGCGATAAGGCGACTCGATGAAGCCGTAGTCGTTAATGCGCGCGTAGCAGCTCAACGACGAGATCAGTCCAATGTTCGGACCTTCCGGCGTCTCGATCGGGCAAATGCGTCCGTAATGCGTAGGATGTACGTCGCGCACTTCGAATCCCGCGCGTTCCCGCGACAGACCACCCGGCCCCAGCGCCGAGAGCCGCCGCTTGTGCGTAATCTCGGAGAGTGGATTAGTCTGGTCCATGAACTGCGAAAGCTGCGAAGATCCGAAGAATTCGCGGATCGCTGCCATCACCGGCTTCGCATTGACCAGGTCGTGCGGCATCGCCGTCGACATTTCCTGGTACACGGACATTTTTTCTTTAATCGCCCGTTCCATGCGGACCAGGCCGATGCGGAATTGGTTTTCCATCAGCTCGCCAACGGCGCGCACGCGGCGGTTCCCCAGGTGATCGATGTCATCCACCGACCCAATGTTCTTCCGCAGCTTCAGCAGGTAAGCGATGGTCCCGTAGAAATCGTCGGGATCAAGCGTCCGCTTATCGAGGCTGGTCGCATCCTGGTTCTCGAACAGCTTGATGTTGAACTTCAGCCGGCCGACTTTCGAGAAGTCGTACTTCCGCGGATCGAAGAACATGCCGTGAAACAATGCCGTGGCAGTGTCCAGCGTCGGCGGATCGCCGGGACGCAGCTTGCGGTAGATCTCGATCAGCGCTTCCTGAGGCGTCTTCACTGAATCGCGCTTCAGCGTCTGGCTGATCACGGTGCCCACGTCGTCCCGCTCAGGGAAGAACAGGCTCATCTCCACCACGCCCGAGTCTAGAATCTTTGAAACCTTGTCAGCAGTGACTTCACTGTTGGCTTCGAGCAGCACTTCGCCGGTAGTCGTGTCGACCACGTCAGCGGCAGCCCAGGCGCCCTCGAGATCAGTGACATCCACTTCGATCTCCGAGATCTTCGCCTTCTGAATGTCCTTCAGAGTCTGCGCATTCAGCTTGCGGCCGGAGTGCGCAATTTCATCCCCCGACTTGTTCTTGATGCTGTGCGCCAGTTTCATGCCCAGCAGATTCGTGGGCTTCTCGCTGGCAGGGTCGAGCGTCCAGTACAGCTTCTTGTCTTTAATCGCAATGCGGTCGACCGTATAGAACGTCCGCAGGATGTCCTCGCCAGACCGCAGCCCAAGCGCGCGCAGGAAAATCGTCCCCAGGAACTTGCGCTTGCGGTCGATGCGGACATACAGCACGTTCTTCTGGTCGTATTCAAACTCCACCCATGACCCGCGGTAAGGAATGATCTTGCCCAGGAAATAAGTGCGGTTGTTGGCCGTCTCAAAGAAGACGCCGGGCGAGCGGTGCAACTGGCTGACGATCACACGCTCGGTACCATTAATGATGAAAGTCCCGTTCTGCGTCATCAAGGGAACGTCGCCGAAGAATACTTCCTGTTCCTTGATGTCGCGGATGGATCGGTTGCCGGTCTCGGCATCCTTGTCGAAAATCGTTAGCCGCATCGTGACCTTGAGCGGCGCGGAGTAGGTCATGCCGCGCTCTTCGCACTCGGCCACGTCGTATTTCAGCTGCAACCCGACCGGGTCGCCGCACTTGTTGCAGAAGTCAGGAGTGTTGGCGTTGTAGGTGCCGCACTTGCCGCACAGCACATCGCCAGGGTGGAACGGATCGGTAATCACCGTGGAACCGCAGTTCTTACAAGTCGTGCGCAGGTGATGCAGCCCTTTCAGGTGGCCGCACTTGCACTCCCAGTTACCAATGGCGTAATCCACAAACTCAAGTTGTGATACGTTGCGGAAGTCGGTGATCGGGAACACGGACTGGAACACGGCCTGCAATCCGCCGTCTTCGCGTTCGCTGGGCAACTTGTCCATCTGCAGAAAGCGGTCGTAGGACCGCTTCTGCACCTCGATCAGATTCGGGATCTGGATGGTTGCTGGAATTTTAGAAAAATCAAAACGTTTACGGAAGGCATTATTCTTCATCGTCAAGAAACTCCCAATGTCAGGCGCAGCCGAGCGCTGCGATTACCCGCGGAATGTGGGGCGCCCATCGCGCCGCGCTGCTTAGCTGCTGTTACGAACCTGGTTGCGTAGAAAAGCTCAACGTAGAAAAGGTCAACCCGGAAAAGTTCACCGTGGAAACCCTAAACCCGGAAAACACGACGGGGCGCCCGCAGGGACAGTTGTTCCCGCAGACGCCATCCAAGGCGTTTCGCCAATCTGATTTTGTAATCTTTCGCGCCAGTTCCTTCGGCCGTTTCCGTCCCGCCTGCCCGCGGAACAGTGCCCAAGCTTCCCTAGCGGGTCTCGCCCGCGTATGAGTGAGGCCAGGGGAAGCGGTATTATATAGATGCTAACACCACCGCCCCGGCTTCACAACTAGAACGTTCCAGAATCTTCCCCTTGCAGACCGGGGTCGACCGGATCGCCAGCCAGCGCCCTTACTTCACTTCGACGACAGCGCCAGCCTCGGTAAACTTCTTCTTGATGGTCTCGGCCTCGTCCTTGGAAACGCCTTCCTTGATGTTCTTAGGCGCTCCATCGACCAATTCCTTCGCTTCCTTCAAGCCCAGGCTGGTGACCTCGCGGACGGCCTTGATTACATTGATCTTATTGGCGCCGACTTCCTTCAGAACGACGGTAAACTCCGTCTTCTCCTCAGCCGGAGCCGCTCCCGCGGCAGCCGCACCGCCGCCCGCCACCATCACCGGAGCCGCCGCTGCCGCCGACACGCCCAGCCGCGCTTCCAGCTTCTTCACCAGCGCTGCCGCGTCCAGCAGCGACAACCCTACGATTGAATCTTCTAACTGTTGCAGGTCTGCCATGTTCGTTTCTCCACTTTTCAAGTTATGAATTTCTTGATTTCGTCATCTTTGGCCGGGTTTCCAGTGCGGCAGGCTCATCTCCCGGCGCCAGACAACGCCCGGATCAAAACCGCGCAACCCCTGACTCTCCGATAACCAAATCCCTTCGGACGGCTTTCACCGTCCCGAACTGTAGCGCCGGCGACTCGCCGGCCTTTAAGCCTGCGCCTCAGCAGGTGCATCGGCTGTGAACTTGCCCTTCTCCACGCCCTGGCCCAGCACCACCGCCACATCGCGCCCCACGGCATTCATCACCGTCACCAGCCGCTGCGCCGGCGAGCTGATCAGGAACAGCAGCTTCGAGTAGATCTCTTCCTTCGACGGCATGCTGGCCAGCGCTTCGATCTCCTTGATCGAAATCACGCGGCCCTCGACCACGCCCACCTTGAAAGTGAACTCCGGCGTGTCTTTGGCGTACTTGGTCAGCGCCTTGGCCATGGCCACGGGATCGCCCGTGGTATAGGCGATCGAGGTCACTCCGGTCAGATTCTTCAACCCTTCCTCGATCTTCGTGCCCTTGGCGGCAAGCTCGGCCAGCGTGTTCTTCACCACCTGATACTTCGCGCCCGCACCGCGCAAAGCCTTACGCAGCTCATAGTCCTGAGCCACAGTCATCTTGCTGTAGGTGGCCACAACCGCGTTCGAAACATTCTTCAGGTCCGCACTCAGCTTCTCGACCTGTTCCTTCTTTCTAGCTTTAGTAACTGGCATTGCCTAGTCCTCTTAATGATCTCGTGCTAAATGATCTCGTGTGGGGACGGGCACTCTTGCCCGTCCACCGATGCTTTGTCATCCTGAGGCGACAGGGCCATCGTCGCCGAAGGATCTGGGCGCGCCGCGCGAACATTCTCGGGTTCTTTGCAGAACGCAAAACCGCGCGTTCGGCGCGCTTCCCTTCTAAGCTTTAGCCGCAGTCTCAATGGGCGAAGTATCCAGCAAAATCCCCGGCCCCATCGTCGAACTCAAAGTGCAGCCCTTGATGTACTTCCCCTTGGCCACCGACGGCTTAGCCTTGATCACGCTGGTGATCAGCACGGTAGCATTCTCGATCAACTTGTCGGGCGAGAACGAAATCTTCCCCACCGGCACATGCACCAGCGCCGTCTTGTCGGTGCGGAATTCAACCTTGCCGGCCTTCACTTCCTGCACCGCCTTGCCCACGTCCACCGTAACCGTGCCGGTCTTCGGATTCGGCATCAGTCCCTTGGGCCCAAGCACCTTGCCCAGACGTCCAACGGATTTCATCACATCCGGAGTAGCAATCAGCGCGTCGAAATCGGTCCAGTTCTCCTTGGTGATCTTCTCGACCATCTCTTCGCCGCCGAAGAAATCTGCGCCCGCCGCTTCAGCTTCCTTGATCTTGTCGCCGGAAGCGATCACCAAAACCTTCTTCGACTTGCCCAACCCATGCGGCAACACAACGGTGCCGCGCACCATCTGGTCGGCGTGCTTGGGATCAACCCCCAGACGCAGCGTAATCTCAACGGTCTCGTCAAATTTCGCGAACTTGACCTTCTGCAGCAGCGGAACCGCATCCTGCAGAATGTAAGGACGCTTCTCGACAGCCGCGTGCGCCTTGGCGATGTTCTTTCCTTCTTTTTTCATTTCACTTTCCTCGTCTCCCACCGCTCACCGTTGTTCCAGCAAGCCGTAGTGTTTTCGACTTCGAACTTGTAGCGCCGGCGTCTCGGCAGCATCTGGCCATCGAGGCGCTACCCAACCACTTCAATCCCCATCGACCGAGCCGTCCCTCGAATACTCTTGATCGCAGTGTCAACGGAGGCAGCGTTCAAGTCGGGCATCTTCTGCTTCGCAATGTCCTCCACCTGCTTCAACGTCACCTTGCCCACCTTGTCCTTGTTAGGCGTACCCGATCCCTTGGCAATGCCGGCCGCGCGCTTCAGCAAAATCGACGCCGGCGGCGTCTTGGTGATGAAGGTGAACGATCGGTCGCTATAAACCGACACCACGACCGGGATGATCAACCCCTCCATCTCCTTCTGGTTCGTCCGGGCGTTGAACTGCTTGCAGAACTCCATGATGTTGATCTGCGCCTGGCCCAGCGCCGGACCCACCGGCGGCGCCGGCGTCGCCTTGCCCGCCGCGATCTGCAACTTTACGAAACCTGTAACTTTCTTTGCCATCTAAGACTTCCTTTTGGGTTCAATGACTAAATCGCAAAATCACCCAATTACTAAATTCCTACGCCACCTTCTCCACCTGGTTAAACTCCAACTCCACCGGGGTCGAGCGGCCGAAAATCGTTACCATCACCTTCAAAGTCTCGCGATCCTCATTCACTTCGTCGACCGTGCCCGTGAAGCTGGCAAACGGCCCTTCGGTGATGCGTACCGTCTCTTGCTTCTCGAACTTCACCTTCAGCTTGGGCTTCTCGCGGCTGTCCGCCACTTTGTAAACGATGTGCTGCACTTCTTCGTCGGAAAGCGGCGTAGGCTGCTGCCCGGTACCCACGAACCCAGTCACGCGCGGCGTGGATTTCACCACGTGCCAGACGTGATCGTCCATGTCCATTTCCACCAGCACGTAGCCGGGATAAAACATGCGTTCCGAAGTGTACTTCTTGCCGCCGCGCACCTCGGTGACCGACTCAGTCGGGATCAGCACTTTGCCGATCTTTTCCTGCAGCCCGAAAGCCTGCACCCGCGACTCCAGCGACTCCTTCACCTTGCGCTCGAACCCGGAATAAGAGTGGATGATGTACCACTTCATGTTCGGGTTGCGCGGCGGCTCGGCGGTTGCGGCAACCGCATCCCCGCTCGGTGCCTGCTCGGCGCTCGGGGCAGCTTCGTTTTTTTCTTCGTCCTGCATGATCAAGTTAAACTCCAGCCTGCTCTTTCCTGGTGGCTCGAACCTAGTGGTTCCCGAAATAGCTATACAGAAATGTGACGCCCCTCTGGATCACGTTATCGATAATGAAAAAGTAAACTCCAAAAATAAACACCGTAACCACCACAACTGCGGTAGTGGCGCGCACTTCTTTAAACGACGGCGCCGTAACCTTGCGCATCTCGGTGCGCACGTCGTTGTAAAACGACTTGATTCGCTCCGGCCAGGACTTCAGCCGGTCTCCAAAATTCTCGCCGGCGCTTGCGATTGAGTTTGCCATCTTCTTCGTTTCCACTCCCATACTGCTTCTGGCCTTTCCCGTCGTCCTTCCAAAAAATCTGGCAGGGGCGGAGGGATTCGAACCCCCAAGTCCGGTTTTGGAGACCGGCAGTTTAACCGTTGAGCTTACGCCCCTAAAATCAGTGGTCAGTGGCCAGTGATCAGGGGTCAGAAATCAAAGCCTCATTCTGGCCACTGGTCACTGACCACTGGACACTGCTACTTCACTTCCTTATGCGGCGTGTGCTTGCGGCAACGTCGGCAGAACTTCTTTAGTTCCAGCCGCTCTGTCATCGTCTTCCGGTTCTTGGTGGTCGAATAATTCCGCTCTTTGCAATCACCGCACTGCAACGTAATAATCTCTCGGGGCATCGCTCACTCCTGTTTCCGTAGCGCCGGCGTCCCGCCGGCATTTTCGTGTTACTGCACAATCTCCGCAATCGTCCCCGCGCCCACCGTGTGCCCGCCTTCGCGAATGGCAAACCGCAACCCCTTCTCCATCGCCACCGGCGTAATCAACTCAATCACCAGCGAAACGTTGTCCCCAGGCATCACCATCTCGGTCCCAGCCGGCAACTCCGCAACACCAGTCACGTCGGTAGTACGCAAATAAAACTGCGGACGGTATCCCTTGAAGAACGGCGTATGCCTCCCACCTTCTTCCTTCGTCAGGATGTAAACCTCAGCCTTAAATTTGGTGTGAGGAGTAATCGATCCACCCTTCGCCAGCACCATCCCGCGCTCCACATCCTCTTTCGCAATGCCGCGCAGCAACAGTCCAGCGTTGTCCCCCGCCAGCCCCTCGTCCAGCTGCTTCTTGAACATTTCCACGCCCGTAACAACAGTCTTGCGCGTGTCCCGGAAGCCGACAATCTCCACTTCCTCGCCGACCTTCACTTTCCCGCGCTCAATACGCCCGGTCACCACCGTGCCACGCCCTTGAATCGAGAAAATATCCTCAATCGGCATCAGGAACGGCTTGTCCAACTCCCGCGCCGGCTGCGGCACACTCTTGTCCACCGCCTCCATCAGCGCGTCAATCTGCTTCTCCCACTTTTCTTCACCGTTCAGTGCGCCCAGAGCCGACAACCGGATCACCGGCACATCGTCCCCAGGAAACTTGTAGCTCTTCAGCAATTCACGCACTTCGAGCTCCACCAGATCCAGCAACTCAGGATCATCCACCGCATCGCACTTGTTCAAAGCGACAACGATGTAAGGCACGCCCACCTGCCGCGCCAACAGCACGTGCTCCCGCGTCTGCGGCATCGGACCATCCGTCGCCGCCACCACCAGAATCGCGCCATCCATCTGCGCCGCGCCCGTGATCATGTTCTTGATGTAGTCCGCGTGCCCCGGGCAATCGACGTGCGCATAGTGCCGATTCGCCGTCTCATACTCCACGTGCGCCGTAGCGATGGTGATGCCGCGCGCCTTCTCTTCCGGAGCGTTATCGATCGAATCAAACGACCGGAACACAATCTTCGGATTATGCTTCTGCAACACCTTCGTGATGGCCGCCGTCAACGTAGTCTTGCCATGATCAATGTGACCAATCGTCCCCACATTGCAGTGCGGCTTGTTACGATCAAATTTCTCTTTCGCCATAAAATTGCCGAGCCTCGCTTATCCTTCAGTAATACTGATACAGCTTCTTAAACCTGTGCCGCAGTGCCGCGCCGACCGTTTCCAGCTTCGACAGATAAAACTCGCGCATCTGCGCCTGATCCGAAAGCGGCAGCGCCTGGTATAACTGCCACGCACTCAAGTCTGATTTCGCCGATCCGCCCACCGCATCTTCCAACACGCGAGCCGACAGCACCGCATCAAACTCCCGGACGCGAATTCCCTTGCGATCCAACTGCTTCAGAAACCGCTCCACCTTCTCTGCCAGGAACGCCTGCTCCACTGCGGCTTGCAGCTTCGCAAATTCCTGCTGCTTCTCGATCTTGATCGTCGCCTGCTCGAAAGCCATCACCGCACCTGAACCAAAACTCTGGAGCGGGAGACGGGAATCGAACCCGCGACCAACAGCTTGGAAGGCTGTGACTCTACCACTGAGTTACTCCCGCCCTTACTGCCTCGACGCTCTTCACACTTCACAAATCTCTGGAGCCGATGATCAGGATTGAACTGATGACCTCTCCCTTACCAAGGGAGTGCTCTACCAACTGAGCTACATCGGCCAAAACTGCCTTTCACGGCCGCATCCACCCACTCACTCCGATTCGCGGTCACTGTCCGGATGCAGCACATCTTTGCGACGCACCCAGCTCTTGAATGCAAACAGCCCCAGAATCAGCAACGTCAGCAACCGGATCCGCGAATCGCTCAGCGTGGTATACGCCAGCGCACCCAAAACCAGGTACGCAATCAACGCTATCGCCAAGCGACTCATAATTCCTGCCGCACTCAAAACTGTTTCAACAAATTCCGCTGCTACAAATTCTGGTGCACAGGGAAGGATTCGAACCTTCGTACCTCGCTAGGAGGGACAGATTTACAGTCTGTTGGCTTTAACCACTCACCCACCTGTGCAAAACCGCCGGGCGATGCAGCCGTTGTCGCAGGCACCCGCAGACCGAGGCAGCACACTTCTACTCTGGTCCGCCAAGCGACATTTTTGCAAACCACCTTCGCAAATCAGGGAAACCAAGAATCGCGCTTATGAATTCACCGCGCGAAGATCACTGCACGCCGGATCAGTTCCGAATGAAGTGCGTTGGAAAAACCTGTTGTGCCACCTAAGAGTTCCGCTGCCTGCCGGAAGTTCGTTTCCTGACTTTCGCTACCTGATCTTCGTATCCTGGAGCTGGCGAAGGGATTCGAACCCCCGACCCTCGGTTTACAAAACCGATGCTCTACCGACTGAGCTACGCCAGCATTGCGGGGACAAGCGCCCTTCCGGGCACAAGTATACCCTTTGCTCCCTTCCAGATGTCCGGGACAATTAATTAAGTTATCACAACGGCCAAATTTGGCGCAACCAGTCCCGTGATCAAGGGCCCGACTTCTTTGGGGGGCAGTTCGGAGCAAGTGCGGCCGCTACGACCGGTCTCAACTCCCACCTCCTGCTACGCCCTCACCACAGTGTTATCATTTGTTCCCTGACCGCATTCCATGCGAATTAGGCCCACCTTCCTCATCGTCCTGGCGGTTGTGGTTATTGCCGCGTCGGTGACCCTCGCGGTCCAGTTGCGCAAGCACGCTCCCCCTGAGCCCGCCCGTTTGTTGCCCGGGGCGGACGCATTCTTCTACCTCGATCTGAGCTGGGCGCGCAGGGCGAACGCGGGCAAGAAGCTAGCTCCCGTCAGCCACGATCCGGAGTACGAGCGCTTCATCCGTGAGACCGGCTTTGAGTTCGAACGCGATCTCGATGAAGCCGCCTTCGCCATCCACTACCCCGCCAGCTGGCCCGGCGGCGGAACGGGCTCCTCTCCGGAGGTACGATTCTCCGAAGTACTCGTAGGCAAGTTTCAGGGCGATCGGCTCACCACCTACCTGCGGCAGATCGCCCAATCGGTCGAAAACTATCACTCGGTTGACATCTTCACAATTGTTTTGGAAGGCAGATCGTTGCGGGTCGCAGTGCTGAGCGCCGATTCCGTGGCTGCCTCCAACCACGACGACCCCGCCGTCATTCGAGGAATGGTTGACCGGTCGAAGCGGCTGGCTTCTCCCTTCGGAGGCCCGTCTCTGCTTCGGCAGTACTACAAGCACGTTCAGCTGGCCAGTCTGGCGTGGCTGGTGGCGCGCATCGATCCCTCCTCGCCCGGAGCCGGCAATTGGAACACAATTTTCACCAGGCCGGCCACCCTGGTGGTTTCAGGAAGCTATCTCAGCCCGCTTCACCTGCGCCCTGACGCGGTTCACCTCCGCGCCGAAGCCTTCACTCAGACCCCCGACGAGGCGCGCGCCATCACCGATAAGGTAAGTGTCTTCGTCGCCCTGACCCGCTCCGCCGAAACTTCTGTGGGAACTCACGGTAC
Organism: uncultured Acidobacteriaceae bacterium; assembly: GCA_963787495.1. Lineage (GTDB taxonomy): Bacteria > Acidobacteriota > Terriglobia > Terriglobales > Acidobacteriaceae > Sulfotelmatobacter. The sequence goes on along the minus strand of CAWBDA010000003.1, from coordinate 919,532 downwards.
CGATGCCGATGTGAAGGCCTTCTTTGAAAGTCTAAAAGTACGCGACGAGGGCGACCACGCCGTGTTAACCGCCGTCATGCCCTTTGGTTTTCTGCGCAAGATGCTGTCGGGTTCTGCGCCAGAGCTGACCGAGCCCTCCGAGGTGCCGCCGGCTCAAGCCCCCGCGAAATCGAGATAGGACGGAAATCCGTCGGCCCGCGTGCAACTAAACACCGTTCCAATAGTCTGATTAATTACGGGGAAGAACTCCGGCGGGTACAATTAAGAACTCATGTCTAGCCTCCCACTCCCGATTGCGGCGTTTTTCGCCGGGCTCATTTCCTTTCTCTCGCCCTGCGTGCTTCCGCTGGTGCCGGGATACCTTTCTCTGATCTCGGGCGCCGGCCTGGAAGAACTCAAAGCACCTCAAGGTCAGCTCATGCGCCGGGTGATGGTGAACTCCGTTGGGTTCATCCTGGGCTTCAGCGTAGTCTTTATCGCGCTAGGAGCCGCAGCGACCGAAATCGGTCAAGTGCTCGGGATTTACAAACACACGCTCGCGAGGGTCGCGGGCGTGATCATCATTCTCTTCGGATTGCACCTGACCGGCATTTTCAAGATCAAAGCGCTCTACACCGACGCTCGTCTGCATAGCGTAAAAGGCAGCAGCACTCCGGTAGGCGCGTTCGTGATCGGTTTTGCCTTTGCTTTCGGTTGGACTCCGTGTCTGGGGCCGATTCTGACCGCAATCCTCACCATCGCCGGAGAACAAGATACGCTTGTAAAAGGGGTCCTGCTCCTCGCAGTCTATTCGCTTGGACTAGCTGTTCCATTTCTGGTGACATCGCTTTTGATGGAACGCTTTCTCAAGTTTTACAGCCGCTTCCGCTCCCACATGCATGCTTTGGAGATAGCCAGCGGTGGCCTGCTGATTGCACTCGGTATCTTGCTGGTGCTCGGCCGTTTTACATTGATTTCGAATTGGCTTTCGTTCTTGAACCGCTTCGCCTTATAGGCCGGAGAGAATCAAGCAGTCTATTTCTAAGATTTTGGTTGCACGAAAAGGAGTCTGCAAATGGAAACATCACAAGGCACGGTCGAATCCGCTCAGAGCACAGGACAGCCTCCACGTCCACCCTCCCCACAGGGGATTCCCCCGAGCCCGGCTCTGCCGCCGTCCGGTAAGGGGAGCCGCAGTCCTCTCGTCCTCGTGGTTGTAGCGTTCGTGGTTGCGCTCATGCTGTACTTCGGTTATCACAAGGCGCGACGGTCGGGCGCAGGTTCGGTACCGCGACTCGCTCAGTCCACCGTCGCTCCCGATTTCTCCCTGGAGACGCTCGACGGCAAAACCCTGCGCCTTTCCGACCTTCGCGGCAAAGCCGTGCTCCTCAATTTCTGGGCTACCTGGTGCGGTCCATGCAAGATTGAAATGCCCTGGTTCGTCGACCTGCAGAAACAATACGGCTCGCAAGGATTGCAGATCGTCGGCGTCGCCATGGACGACGCCAGCAAAGAAGACATCGGCAAGTTTGCCAAAGAGATGGGTGTGAACTATCCAATTCTGATTGGAAAAGAAACCGTAGGCGATCAGTACGGTGGCGTTCCTGCCTTGCCGGAAACCTTCCTGATTTCGCGCGACGGCAAGATCGTCGACAAAATCATTGGGCTAAGAGGCAAAGCTGACATTGAAGAAGCAGTTAAGAAGGCGCTCGACACGCAGCCGGCAAAGAGCCAAGCGTCGGTGGACAAAGAACGCGAGAACGTACCTGTTCCGAAGTAACGGCGCGCGACGCCGTGTTTGCGCTACTATTCCACTAGAAATGCTTCACTCAACACTCTAGTCAGACAATTTGAGAGTGCATTACCATTCGGGCCGACGTTAGCAAGCATGACTCAAAGGACGAATCATCGATGCGAGAAGCAGCCAGCGACGGGATTGCTCTTCCTGGTCGTTTCGCTGCTGACCGCGCTTCCGGGGACGGCGCAAACGCCAGGCAAAGCTCCGAGCCTCAGCATGGCTGCCGTGCCACTGACCACGGCTCAGCGCACCTCGCAGACCATGGTGAACCTGAATTTTCGCGTCCCTTCGGGCTACCACATCAACTCGAACACACCCAAGTCGGAATTCCTTATTCCAACCAAGTTGAAAATGGACGTCCCCACCGACATCATCCTGGGAAAGATTGAATATCCTGCCGGCGAAGATCGGAATTTTCCTTTCTCGCCCGACGAAACGCTGAACGTGTATAGCGGAGACTTCACCATCGCCGTCGGAGTACATCCGCTGCGCTCGGTCGTGCCCGGGAAATACGTGATGCACGGCGTGCTGCGCTATCAGGCCTGCGACAATGCTGCCTGCTATCCTCCGAAGAATTTGCCCGTGAGTTTCGAAGTGAAGGTTGTGAAAGAACCACCCGAGCACCACGCCAACCCTGCGCAGAGCCCGCACGTGCACAACTAGGACACAGCTGTTAATCGGTGCGCGGCGTCGCGCTGGCGAGCGCGAGAATCGCTCCGGCAAACAGCATCGTGTCGAAGAAGTAGTTGATCCCCTCAATTTTGACGCCGGTGCTCGGATCGGCCAGCGCCGCAATCAGGATCGGCCCGTAGATGAACAAGACCAGCAGCACCAGCCAGGTGCCGAGATACGTTGCCGCCATCCGCGTTTTTCTTCCGACCAGCATGGCTGCCCCGGCAACGAAGAGAACTGCGCCTGTCAGGTAGCCGATGAGCAAGTGCACCGGAATCCACGCGGGCATGAGTTTTTCGAGCGGGACTCCGGGAACGTTCGCCGTGTGCAGAAAATTCTCCACCCCAAAAAAGATAGCGGCGATCGCGACCAGCACACGGCCCACGGCGATGAGCTTGCTTCCACCTTGTCCGCGGCGTTGCTCGCGCAGGGCGTTTCCCGCAAGAATCCAGCCTCCGCCCGCAAATGACATTTCGCGGATGACAATTGTCCACGCAAACCTATCTTGGGGGCTTGCGAGAGAGCGCGGGACATGCAACATCGCCACAAAAAGAACCATCATGAACCCGAAAAGCAGGCCGGACCAGCTGACCTGAATTTTTGTGGCGATGCTCAACGACGCGGCGAGCAACGCAAAGCCGACGAAATACGCCCAGAACAAACGCCAGGGCATATACGAGGGCACTCCGAGCATGATGGATTTTGCGCCCGAGAGATGCTCCGCGCCGAAGACCGCCAAGGGGGCGGCGAAACACAAATTGCCCAAGGCCACGACCTTGTCGAGGCCGCGGGCCTGCGAGATATCAGTCTTCGCAGCCCACGAGGCAATTAGGAAAAGCAGGATGCCGGTGCTGCACATCGAGACTACCGCGCCAGAGATCGCAAGAAATGTGGCGAGAGTGGTTGCGTGCATGCGGCCTCACTTCTTCGCGGTTTGCTTCTTCTCCACCCTCGCCCAGGTATCTTTCAAGGCCACGGTGCGATTGAACACTGGTTGGCCGGGCTTTGAGTCTGGATCGACGCAGAAATATCCCAGACGTTCGAACTGATACCGGCTGCCGGGGGCAGCATTCGCCAACGACGGTTCCAGCTTGGCGTTCGTGATTACTTCCAGCGAATTCGGGTTCAGGTTTGCCGTGAAGTCCTGACCTTCTTCGACTTCGGCAGGGTTTTCCTTTGTAAACAAGTTCTCGTAAATCCGCACCTCGGCCTCGGTCGCGCTCGCGGCCGAGACCCAGTGAATGGTTGACTTCACTTTGCGGCCGTCAGGGGCGTTACCGCCGCGCGTTGCAGGATCGTAGGTGCAATGCACTTCCACTACCTCGCCGTTCGCATTTTTCATAACGCTCTTGCAGGTGATGAAGTAGCCGTAGCGGAGGCGCACTTCACGTCCCGGCGAGAGGCGGAAATATCCTTTTGGCGGATCTTCGCGGAAGTCATCCTGCTCGATGTAAAGCTCGCGTGAGAACGGGACTTTCCGCGTGCCGGCGCTGGCGTCTTCGGGATTGTTCACCGCATCCATCTCTTCGACCTGATTCTCCGGATAGTTGTCGATCACAACTTTCAGAGGACGCAGCACCGCCATCACTCGCGGGGCGTGTTTGTTCAGGTCTTCGCGGACGAAATGCTCGAGCATGGCCAGTTCGATCGAGCCATTGGTCTTTGACACGCCTATCGCACCGCAGAAATTGCGCACCGCCTCGGGCGTATATCCGCGGCGTCGGATGCCGCCGAGCGTGGGCATGCGCGGGTCATCCCATCCGCTGACGCGGCCTTCCTCCACCAACTGCAGCAGCTTGCGCTTGCTTAACAGCGTGTAGGTAAGGTTGAGGCGGTCAAACTCGATCTGCCGCGACGGAAAAATCCCCAGTTGCTGGATGAACCAGTTGTAAAGCGGACGATGGTCTTCGAACTCGAGCGTGCAGAGAGAATGCGTGACGCGCTCGATGGAATCCGACTGCCCATGCGCGTAGTCGTACAGCGGATAGATGCACCACTTGTTGCCGGTGCGGTGATGTTCGGCATGCAGAATGCGGTACATCACAGGATCGCGGAAGTTAAGGTTGGGCGAAGCCATATCGATCTTTGCCCGCAGGGTGCGCGAGCCGTCGGGAAATTCGCCGGCGCGCATGCGCTCGAATAGATTCAGATTCTCTTCGACGGAGCGGTTGCGATACGGGCTGTCCTTGCCTGGTTCGGTCAGGGTGCCGCGATGCTTGCGAATCTCCTCGGCGCTTAAATCATCGACGTAAGCTTTGCCGTCCTTGATCAGTTTGATCGACCATTCGTAGAGTTGATCGAAATAGTCGGAGGCGTAGAAAAGTCCGTCCCACTGAAAGCCGAGCCAGTTGACGTCGGCCTTGATCGACTCGACGTACTCAGTCTCTTCCTTCTCGGGATTGGTGTCGTCGAAGCGGAGATTCGTATGTCCGCCGAATTCGTCGGCCAGGCCGAAGTCGATGCAGATTGCCTTAGCATGTCCGATGTGCAGATGGCCATTGGGCTCGGGAGGAAAGCGCGTCTGCACGCGGCCGTTGTGCTTGTTGGTCTTGAGGTCTTCGAGAATGATGTCGCGGATGAAGTTGGACGGAGCAGGCGACGGCGAGGCAGCCACAGCTTTTTCTCCAGCTTCGCTTGGGGAGGATGAATTCATTGCTCTTTGATCTTATCGCAAGCAGAGTGGCGGAAGTTCCGATGACAGGGATTCTGAGATTCCATGACGGCGGGGATTTTCCTTGTTGCCGGTTGTTTGTCGTTGGTTCTCGGTGAGGCCTGTGGATTGGCTTCGAGTTTTGACTTTCCTTGATTGGGAAAATGGCTGTTTACTGTGTGGTTATTAGGGGTACCCCCCTCCCCTCGATCTATTGGGCTCATGGGGCTAGCGCGGAATTGCAAAATAATCTATTGGCCTCAGGACGTTGTGGGCAAAATCTTGAGCCCAAACGCTTTAGCCTGATTCCAGGGCGGCGAAAACAGCAGTTCCGGCTGCACCTTGCGGCGATGATCCGCTTTCAGGGCTGTGGACTGCAAGGTTAGATGTCACATGTTGGCGGGAGCGAAACGGGAACTTGGGACCTTTCATCTTATCGCAAGGTCAAGCCACGAGGGCTATTTTGCCGCGGCCGCGTGTACTCTGAATCGAACTTTTTCCTTCCGCTGGAGATAGCCGACGATCTCGAACAGGTTACGAGCCTGTGGGTTTCCCGTTGGACCGAGCATCCGCATCAGGCTCTTGGGTGAGTGGTTCGTGCTCTCTGCTAATTCGCTAAAGCCCACAGTCGCGTGAATGTAGTCGCGCAAAACGGTCTTGCCGGTTTCCACGTCACCGGAGAGGAAGCTCTCGACCGCTTCGCGTAGCAGCTCCTTGCGGAAAGCGGGATCACGCCGCGCCCGCGCCCGAATTGTTTCTTTGAAATCCCGGGTGAGAGCCACTATCGAATCTCCTGTTTCTTTCTGAGCTTATAGTCCTGCCAGCAACTAAGGGCATTGGCGATGTCTTTCTGCTGCCGCTTCTTGGTTCCACCCCCGAGCAGCAGAACTACACGTTCGCCGTCCTTGCCGAAATACATCCGGTAACCCGGGCCGAAATTGATCCGGTACTCGTGAATACCGCTGCCAACGCTTTTTACATTGGAGAAGTTTCCTTGTGACAGGCGTGCGAGAGCGACGGCAACTTTCGCCGCGGCTGGCGGGTTGAGGCTGTTAAACCACTCGGCGTAAGGGCTGCGCCCGTTAAGTTCGAGGTATTCGAGAATCTCGACACGATTTGATGGTAACACAAATGTTACCTTTTCTCAAGAGTAGCTCGGCGCAAGGCGCTACGGCAATTTCCCGACCGCCTGCTCGATGCGCACAAGCGTGGTTTCGCTCCCTAGCACTTCCAGCGTCTCAAACAGCGGCGGCGCATTCTTGCGGCCGCAGACCGCGACGCGGATGGGTTGAAACATCTGTCCTGCTTTCACTCCCAAGTCCTGGGCAGCCGCGCGCAGAGCTTGGTCCAGCGGGTCGTGTTTGAACTCGACGTTCGCCAGAACTTCTCGGGCTCGCGTGAGGACCTTCGATGCCATCGCCGCGTCCCCCTTCTGGGGGATCAGTTCAGCAGGATCATACGGCGGCAGTTTGTCCACGAAGAAGAAGTCGGCCGCAGTAAGCACGTCACGCAGCAACTTGATGCGCTCGCGGATCAGCGGCGTGATCCGCAACATCTTCTCTGGCGTGATGTTGAACCCGGCGGCCCGCACGAGGGGCAGCAGGCGAGCGCTCAAATCTTCCACCGGTAAGCCGCGAATGTGCTCGGCGTTGAGCCATATCGCTTTCGGATCGAACGTTTCCTCGGGAGTTGCAGCCGGTTCCTTGAAGTTCACCACGGCATTCGAGCGATTGATGCCTTCGAGCGTGAAGGTGTCGACGAGCTCCTGCAGAGACATATTCTCGCGGTCATTCTTAGGCGACCAGCCTAGCAGGCAGAGGAAATTGATGAAGGCTTCGGAGAGGAAGCCGGCGTCGCGGTAGGTGGTGACGCTGACCACGGGACCGTGGCGGCGCTTGGAAAGTTTGGTGCCGTCGGGTGCAACCAGCAGGGGCAGATGAGCGAACTGCGGCGGTGTAGAGCCGGCAGCTTCGAAGATAAGCACGTGTTTGAAAGTATTCGTGAGATGGTCCTGGCCGCGGATGATATGGGAGATGCGCAGGTCGGCGTCGTCGGCGCAAGATGCCAGGTGGTAAGTTGGCATGCCGTCGGAACGCAGCAATGCGAAGTCTTCGATGTCGGCAGCGGACTTCACCTGCTCGCCATAAACCGCGTCGGTAAATCGCACCACTTGCCCGCCCTCGCGCGGCACCCGAAAGCGCAACGCGAATGGCTCTCCCGCAGCGGCGCGGCGGTCACTCTCCGCTTTGGAAAGTTCGCGTGCGCCGGGATTGAACAGCCAGGTTCCTTGGGCGCCTGATTTCTCGGCGTCCCCGGTGTGGGCGGGCGTGAAGTCGCGATAGGCAAGGCCTTTCTCGAAGACCGCCCACGCGGTCTTGCGGTGCAGTTCGATGCGTTCGGATTGTTTGTACTCCTCGTCCCAGCTTAAGTTCAGCCATTTCAATCCGTCGAAAATAGAATCCACCGAAGCCTGCGTGTTGCGTTCGACGTCGGTGTCGTCGAGGCGGAGAATCATGGTCCCGCCGTTGTGGCGGGCATATAGCCAGTTAAAGATGAACGTGCGCGCGCTGCCTACATGAAGAAAGCCGGTGGGCGAGGGAGCGAAGCGCACGCGTGGCCTGGAGTTAGCTGATGTCGAAGGAAGAGTTTCTGGCATAAGTGGGCGAAAGTCCGATGGTATGGGGGCGAGAAAAGCGTCGTCAAGCGAACCGAGGTAGCAATTTCTAAGGTAAGTAACTGATTTCTCAGATTTCCAGGGCTGGACCATGTACTTAAAACCTGTTGTGTTCACACCCCCGGCTGTGAAAACATTAGGATAATCAATCTTCCCTCAAATCGCCGGCACTGGTCTCCGCCGGCGGGAAGTCTTCGCTGGCCTCATGAATAGTATCGCTACCAGTATCGTGATAATTCCGGGTGTTGTCGCCCTGCTGCTGTACATGCTGTTCACCTATCTCTACCAGCAAAGCCGCCAGGCCTACTTCCGCGCCTGGCAGATCGCCTGGGCCTGCTATTGCATCCACTACTTACTGAATGCCTTCAGCCATTACCGTCCTCCGGCGCCGGCTGCGTTCTTTTTCAGTTCCTTGTTCTCGGTGGCGATGGCGATGTGCATCTTCAGTTCGACGCGTCTGATGCGCGGGTCTTTCCGCTTCCGTTGGTATGACTGGGCCCTGGCTGCGGCAGGAGTCGCGGCGTCTTGCGTCGACTTGGGTATTCTGCTGGCCAGCGGAGGTCACTCGGGGGAGCGTCCGAGCTTGACTGTGATTTTCTTGAGTGTGGTGCTGTTGTACTGTTCGGCGGCATTCTATTTGCACGCTCATCGGAGGGGCTCGGCAGCGTTCAAACTCCTGGCTGTTGCGCTGGCACTATGGGCGGTCTTGATGGCTTCCATTCAGTCCGGAAACCCCTGGGCGGAAATGGTGGGCAGCATGGGCAATGTGCTGGGCCCGATCCCGCAAATGCTGCTGGGCATTGCGATGGTTATGGTGCTGTTTGAGAACGAGCGCAACGCGGTGCAGGAAAATACTCTGGCTCTCTCCACGTTGGGAGTGGATCCGCGGCGCTTGCTTTCGGCCGACGATTTACTGCCCAGCATGCAGTCGGCCTTGGACCGCCTGGCGGGAGCCTTGTCCGCGCGGCGGGCGATCATCTACGTCTCCGAGCGCTGGCGCGGTCTCCTGCCTTCGGTCGAGCGGGGATTCTCTCCGGACTTCCTGGAGATTTTGACCAGGACAGGGGCAGGAGAATACATCTGCGAACTAGCCTACCGGCAGGGTGGGCTGTTCACCGTGCGGGACCTCGCCCATATGACGGAGCCGCTGGCCATCGTATCGGCGGGGACATTCGCCGATTTCAAGGCGGTGCTCACCGCGGCCGAGATACGCAATCTGACCGCCGTGAGCCTGCAGACGCGGGAACACGCGTTCGGCGTGATTTTATTTCCTCATGCGGAGCACATGGCGTTCGGTGCGTCGGGTCCGCGTCTGATGGTAGGGCTGGCATTGCAACTTGGGCTCACGCTTGAGAACTACCTGATCGCGCATGACGCCCACCGGCGCACGCAAGAATACGAGTTGCTCACCCAGATTGGGCAGGCGATCAGCTCACGGCTGGATCAGGGTGAAGTGCTGCGCACCATCCACACCGAGTTGGGACAGATTTTCGACACGACCAATTTCTACATCGCGTTCCAGGAAGGAGACGAGATCCGCTTCGAGCTGGAAGTAGAAGATGGCCGCATTCTGCCCAGGCGCTCGCGCAAGCTGGAGAATGCCTTCACCGAGTATGTGATTCGAACGGGGCAGCCGCTGCTAATACGGTCCGACCTGGAGAAGACGCGGACGCGATTGGGGGTTACCTACCGGCCCGAGCATCCCGCTAAATGCATGTGCGCGGCGCCTGTTCTGCTTGGCAACAAGCCGGCAGGCGTCATGGTGGCCATGAGCAAAGAGCGGGAATTTGTGTTCGAACAGCGCGACGTAGACGTGCTAATGACCGCCGCCGGCCAGGTATCGGTTGCGGTGGAGAATGCCCGCCTGTTCGCAGAAGAACAACGGCGCTCGCGGCAACTGGCGTTTCTTAATAACATTTCGCGCACCGCGATTTCGAGCGATGACCCGGTGCACATGCTGGGGCAAATTGTCGGGGAGATCCAGAAAAACTTCAGCTTTGATCACATTGGGATCGGCCTGCTCGATTACGGAACCAAGGAAATCGAAATTAAGGCGGAAGCCGGGGCCACGGCTCATGCGATGGGCAAGCGGATTCCTCTGGGGATCGGGATTCTGGGGCGGGTGGCGCGCACGGGCGAGCGCGCCCTGGTGCAAAACGGCGTGGAAGGCCAGATCGGCGCGATTCTGCCGGCGTCGCGGTCTGTGCTGTGCATTCCAATTACCTATGGCGAAACCTTGCTGGGCGCGCTGAACATCGAAAGCCGCAGCGACAGCGCGTTTTCACCGCAGGACGTTCTCATTCTTAACACGCTGGCCGACCTGCTGGCCACCGCCCTGCACAATGCGTTCGTGTTCCAGAAGCTGCAGCAGCAGTCGATCACCGACGGTTTGACGGGAATCAAGACCCGGCGCTTCTTCTGGGAGGCGCTGTCGGCGGAGTGGAAACGCGCCTCGCGCTCCGGACGCCCGTTCTCCGTCGTGCTGATTGACCTCGACAAGTTCAAGGAAGTAAACGACACCATGGGCCACTTTGAAGGCGACCTGGTGCTGGCTCGCGTTGGACGCCTGTTAGAGCAAAAGTCGCGGCAGTCGAACGTTGTCGCGCGCTATGGCGGAGACGAGTTCATCATCCTCATGCCGGAAACCGGGCCGGAACAAGCCCAGGTGCTGGCCGAGCGCTTGCGGCAGTGGATTGTCACCGACCCTATGCTGAGCGAGCATCACATCACCGGCAGCTTTGGCGTTGCCAGTTTCCCGACTCACGGCTTCTCCATCGAAGACATTATCCGCGTGGCTGATGCCGGCATGTATGTTTCGAAACGTTCCGGTGGCAATCTGGTGTCGGCGGCCGAGGAATTTGCCGAGGGCGAGGAATTTGCCACCCAGCGGCAGCAGATTTCCTCCTATATTGAGGGCTTTCTGCAGCGCGAGCACAACGGGCCGGAACATCTCGAAGAACTGGCTTCGATGCTGGTGAAATTCTGCGGCGGCGAAGAGGACTGCAACGTGCCCTTGCTGAAGGAATCGATTGAAGTTCTCAGCCGCGCCGCCGAGTCCCGCGAACTGCGCACCTCGGGCCATGGTGACCTGGTGGCGCGCTATACCGAGATTCTGGCGCGTGCGCTCCGTTTGCCGGCGGAGGAAACCGCCGACCTGGTCTATGCGGCGCGCGTACACGATGTGGGCAAGATCTTCGTGCCGGAACGCATTCTGAATAAACCGGGACCGCTCACCGACGACGAATTCTTCCTGGTAAAGATGCATGCCCGGGTTGGAGCCGAGATCGTCGCAATCGTGCCGCACAGCGCCATGATGCGCCAGGCCATCGAGCATCATCACCAGCGCTTTGATGGCACAGGCTATCCCGATCGCGCCAAGGGCGAGCAGATTCCTTTGTGGGCGCGCATTATTGCCCTCGCCGATGCCTACGCCAACATGCTGACCGAACAATCGATTGCGGCGGCGCGGACGCCGGAACAGGCGCTCGACGAGCTTTCCAAGATGAGCGGCACCGGCTTCGACGGGATGCTGGTGCGGTTGCTTCTGCGGGAATTGAAGTCGGAGCGGGCGTCGTCGGCGAAGGACGGTTTCTAGGCCCTCCCGAGATGCTCCGGAGAACCGCCTCTCCAAGCCCAGTCGTCACTACACGGGAATTCCCTCCACGATGGAGTCAGCAGCGGCCGTAGGGATGATCCGACTTAACCGCCAACCTCCAGCCGCAAACAAGTCGCGAAATTGTTTCTCAGTGCGCTCGCAACCTCCGGGGAAAATCAGCATTTGCAAATCAAGGAATTTGCCCGGAGAGAAGTGGTTGCCGGGCTGAATGACGTTATCAACCACGAGAAGTTTGCCTCCCGCATTGACTCCTTTTCGGCAGGCCGTGAGTATCTTGACGCACAGCTCATCGGGCCAGTCATGAATGATATGTTTCATGATGTATGCGTCGGCGCCCGCCGGGACCGAAGAAAACATATCACCCGACGCAAGAGTACAACGCTCCATCACGGGCGTCAGTGGTCCATTCCGGCATCCGTCCAGAACATGAGGTACTTCGTAAAGCGTGCCCTTCAGATGCGGATTCCTCGCCAGGATTGTTGCCAGCAGAAGACCATGCCCGCCCGCCACATCGACTATGGAATGGATGCCGTCAAAACTGTAGGCCTCGGCCACGGCGGGGCCGTCGATCGTGGAAAGCGCAGTCATGGTGTCGTTGAAGATCTGCGCTTCCTCGGGATTCTGCTTGAAATATTCGAAGACGTGCGCGCCGTAAACCTGGTCGAGCGCTTGCTTGCCGGTGCGCACGCAGTATTCCAGCCGCGACCATCCACGCCCGTGCCACTCCCTGCCACCCATGATGGCGAGGGCCCGCAGGCTGGGCTTGGCGTTGCTGCGCAGAACCGCCGACATCGGGGTTTCGGAAAACGTGCCGTCAGGCCGCTCCGCCAGCACTCCCACACAGGCAGTGGCCCGCATCAGGCGGTAAAGGGCCTGGGGGTTTGTTCCGGTCTGCGAGGCGAGTTCCTCGGCCGATCTGGGACCGGCCTCAACCAGATCAGGGATTCCGAGTTGAGCAAGGCAGGAGACGGCACCCGCAACGTGGGCGCCATTTAACAGTTGCAGCATGCCGATGTGAGCAGGAGGAGCCTGGGTTTGCGTTGTCATTGTTTCTTCACCATGATTTCGACTTTATCTTTTGGGACGGTACATCTTACATCCGAACCATCCCCGGCTCCGACGTGTGTGGAATGAGCTCTATTTGGGCATGCTTCTGACCCGACGACTTGCAAGTTGAAACCAGAAACTGGAAACTGGAAGCTATGTCCGTTCCTATATCTCTCTCTGGCAAAGTTGCTTTGATCACGGGAGGCTCGCGCGGCATTGGCGCGGCCACGGTACGTCTGTTTACCACCGCGGGCGCGAAGGTCGTGTTCAGCTATCAGAAGGCGCGGTCCCAGGCTGAAGGTCTCGCCAAAGAATGTGGGGAAAAGAACTGCTGTGCGGTCGCCAGCACCTTGGACAGCCCAGACTCCGCTCGTGCGCTGGTCGCGGAGGCGGTGAAGCATTTCGGACGGATCGATATCCTCGTCGCTAATCATGGCGTGTGGCCCGCGCAAGACGTAGCCATCGAAAAGATGACGGACGAGCAATGGCGCACCACTCTTTCTATCAACCTTGATGCCGTATTTGGTTTGGTCAAATATACGGTCGCCCAGATGAAGACGCAGCCGCGCACCGGCTCCGCCGCCGGACATATCGTGCTCATCAGTTCCACCAGCGGCCAGCGCGGCGAGGCGTTTCATTGCGATTACTCCGCCAGCAAGGGCGCGCTGATCAGCATGACGAAAAGCCTTTCCACGGAACTGGCGACGGCCGGAATCTATGTGAACTCGGTCGCACCCGGCTGGGTGGATACCGATATGTCGAAACCCGCGCTCGATGATCCGGGAAGCGGAGAAGAAATTCGGCGGACGATTCCGCTGGGACGCGCGGGCAAGCCGGAAGAGATTGCGGCCCCCGTGCTGTTCTTGTGCACGGAATATGCCAGCTTTATCACGGGCGAAGTCTTCAACGTGAATGGCGGAGCTGTGCTGGTGGGATAGCTGGCACGAGAAAATTCCGTTGCTCTGCGAGGCCACCATCGTTTATTTCTGCATCCAACGTAGCGTGGAACTTGGGTGAGAAACTCCGCACTGCACGCCGCAGTCCGCAAATTCTGCTGCCAGCAGCTACAATTTCCTATTCGGGCATCACACTGATCTGATGAATATGATCTGCGGAATATGACCTGCTTGACTGCGACTGGCTGAATGAAGCTTTCACTTCTCATCGCTGGGCTGGCGTTTGCGCCGGTGGTCTTTGGCTGGGGCCAGCCGGTGACTGCCGCTCAGGCGAGCGCGCCGGTTTCTTCGGAGTCGGCCGCTCATAAGGGACCGTCGATTCCTATGGATCAGGAAAACTCCCGCCAGGCGCGGGCCCTGCTCGATCAGGCAATCCAGGCGTTGGGTGGCCAAGCCTACTTGAGCATCCACGATATCCAGCTTCAGGGACGGACCTACAGCTTTTATCACGGACGCCCCACCAGCAACGGAGTGCTGTTCTGGCGATTCGTGGAATATCCTGACAAGGAGCGGGTCGAAGTCACGCCCCAGCGGGATGTGGCCGTTGTCTACGTCGGCGACAAGGGTTACGAAATCACCTACAAGGGCCCGCATGCGCTGGAGAAGAAGGATCTCGACGACTATTTGCGGCGCCGCAGGCTTTCTCTCGAAACGGTGCTCCGCACCTGGCCCAGCGATCCGGGCGTTGCGTTTTTCTATGACGGCAATGCTCTGGCCGACAGCCTTCCAGCACAGCAGATCACGCTGATCAATTCAAAGAATGAAGCCGTAAGCCTCTATTTCGATCCGGACACGCACCTGCCCATCAAGAAGACCTACAAATGGCGCGACCCCGTCGATAAGGAACTCAATGTGGAAGAAGAGATCTACGCCGATTACAAGCTTGTACAGGGCATCATGACGCCCTACAGCTTCACTCGTCATTACAACGGGGATATGCAGAACCAGCGCTTCGTGAGTGCAGTTCATTACAATTCGGGAGTCGACGAAGCCATGTTCGATCCCAATTCGCGCTACGATCCAAATAAGCCGGTGAAGAAACACTAAAGTAATTGCGGGATTGACACCCTCTAGAAGCTTCTCGATCCCAACATAAGTGACTGACTGGTCGGCGTTTAATGGCGGTCAGGGCTGATCAGGATGGTTCCCCATCGGCATTACGCCACGCAGTGTGGCTTTTTTACCACAGTCAACTGCGGTCCTGCGGCTGTAATCTGTTCATTCACCGAGACATACAACGAACACCTTTGACTCAGGAGCAGACAATTCGCTTGGCTGTGGCATGCAGTGGGGTAGGACTCCACAGTGGCGCGCCAGTTTCCATGCGAATTCTTCCTGCTCCTCCCGGAACGGGAATCGTGTTCCGCCGCATCGATCTGGATGGCTTTGAAATTGAAGCCATCAGCCGCAACGTAGCCCGCGTCAGCTACGCCACCAGCCTCATGAAAAAAGGCGTACTCATCTCCACCACCGAGCACCTGCTCTCAGCGTTCATCGGCTTGGGCGTGGACAACGCCATCGTGGAGCTGGACAACCTCGAGCTTCCCATCCTGGATGGCAGCGCCCTGCCGTTTGTGGAGCTGATTCAGAAGGCTGGCATCCGCAAGCAGCGGCGGCCCCGCAAGTATCTGAAGATTCTTCGGGAAGTCGAGATGCGCGAGGGCAACAAGTTTATCTCGGTCTATCCCGCCGACAGCTATTCCATTTCTTACGCCATCAATTTTCCTCACCCGCTGATCGGCAAGGAAACGTTTCAGGTTGAGCTTTCCAACGGCAGCTATTTGCGCAAGATTGCAGGAGCGCGGACCTTCGGCTCGCGTGAAGACGAAAAAACGATGCGCGACATGGGACTGATCCGCGGGGCGTCGCGGGAGAACTGCATCGTGTTGACGCGCGACGGAATCGAGAACGGCCCGCTGCGCTTTCGCGACGAGTTCGTGAGGCATAAAATCCTGGATCTGGTTGGCGACCTCGCCCTGCTGGGCAAGCCGATTTTAGGCAAGATCGTCGCCGATCGCGCTGGTCACGCCATGCACACCGCTCTGGTTTCGCGCATCCTGCGCGACAAGACGCTGTGGGAAGAAGTCACGCTGCCCGACGAAGAGAAAGACAGCGCGAGTTCTTACGCCACCCACGCAGTCGCCGGATCTTCGCTCTGAGGATCTCAGTCGGCAGGTTCGCAGGGAACGTCGCTAGTCTCCGATCCCGGCTCAGGCTGTTCCTCGAGCAGCCGGTCCAGTTCGGCACGAGTTCGGCTGATAAGGGTTGCGGCAAACTGGCGGGCTGACTTCTGTCGCTCCGCTGAGAGATCCTTCACTCGCATGTTCAGCAAAACGATATCGTCTTCGAATCGGCGCAGGGTTTTCTGTACGCGGGCGATGCGGTAAGAGGCAGGAAGCATGGCAATGGCTCTCCAGTATCCCACCAGATTGCCATGCGGAGGCGCAGGCACAAAGTTACAAAGTGAATACCTGGGGAAATAAGGGGGCGGAGTGACGGGCCTATTGGATGGATTCGGAGCCTGAGCCAGCCAGCATCCCTTTGGCGCCGGGAAGCTTTTTTTCCATCTGCTGGTTGAGCCATTTCTCGAGCAGTTCCTGGGAACTCTGGGGCACGTTGAGAAAACGCAACCCGACATGTCCTTTGATATCGGCCCAGGTTACTTGTGCTTCCACGTCCAAAGCCAGTTTGGTTTCGGGCAGCGTGAATTGCAAGCGAGGCGTAGCGTCCTTGGGAAGCGCTTGGTGCAAAATTAGCGCGATTCCGCCTTCGCTGACATTCGTGCTCGTGGCCTTCAATTCCTTTTCGCCCAGGACCACCTTGACCAGCATCTTGACGGGCTGGCGGTAATAGCGGCGCCGCTCGCGCACCATGAAGTTCAGCGCCGCGTGAAAGCAGCGCGCTGCATTCAGGCTGCTGATGGGCTTTTGCAGGACAAAATTCACTCCCATGCCGAAGGCTTCCTGCGTGGTCGTTTTCTTGCCGTTCAGCAGGGCAAAGGTTACGGAGCCTCTGTTGCTGGGCGTGGCACGCAAGCCCTGCAGCACCTCCATGCCCCCTTGCATGTCGTCACAGTCCACAATCACGGCATCGAACTTCTCCGCGATGAGGATCTCGCTGGCTTTTTTTGCTTCCTGGCACACCTCGACTTCAATCGACAGCTTTTCCAGCGTCGGGCGCAGGATGCGCACTACTTCGGCATCCTGGCTCAGAAGAAGGGACTCCAACGTCATGCTGTGATTCTAGCGTTCGGGAGAGCCCGTCGAAAGGTGACCAAGGTATCGGGTTTTATGTGTAGGTATCAGACCGCGCGGGTAAGAGACAATTTCCACTGGAAACCAGGGCAATAAAGCCTGAAACTAGCTCCGGGACCATGCCCAACCTCGTCTATCTTTCGCTTGGGTCGAATGTCGGCGACCGCGAGGCGCAATTGCAGGAGGCACTGGTTAAACTGGCCACGGTCGGCCGCGTGGTTGCGACGTCGTCCTTCTGTGAAACCGAACCTGTGGAGTTCACCCAGCAGCCTTGGTTCTTAAATTGCGCGCTCGCCCTTGAAACTAGCAAGACCCCACAGCAACTAATGGCTGCAATCCTTCGCATTGAAGAGGAGATGGGCCGGCGGCGCGTGCAGAAAAAGGGACCGCGGGCCATTGACGTCGATATTCTGCTCTTCGGCGACACGATCATCAATTCTCCGGAACTCACCATCCCTCATCCCGCGATGCAGCAACGCCGCTTCGTCCTCGAGCCCCTGGCGGAGATTGCCCCTGAAGTGTTGCATCCCCTGCTGAAGAAGACAATTCGCGAACTGCGCGATGAGTTACCGCCAGGCCAGGCTGTACGTAAGCTGAAAGGCTGAGCCACGGTTTTCACGGATTAGCACCGATCAAAGAAATATCTTGAAGGGTTGGCCAGTTTGTGGAGTGATCCGTGAGAATCCGGGGCTAACTTCTACGGCACGATGATCCTGCTGGCCGCTTCCTGCGGCGTGACCACAGCCGACTCCTTCTCGGGAAATTGGGCGAGCAGAAAGTCGATGAAGGCGCGTGATCTGGGACGGCCCGAGGTGCGCCCGTGACCCAGCCGAACCAGAAACACCAAAGCTTTGAGCACGTCGGCATCGCGCAGAGTGGAGTAGCCCAGCTGTTTCTGTTCGGCCTCGCGATACTGCTTCAACATCACTTCCACCTGAGCCGCGGCGGCATGCTGCGCGGCGCTGGTGAGCGGCTGCTCGTAGTGCAGCCCGGAGTTCGTCAGCCGCTCATAACTCGTGCACATAGCTGAAAGTGCGGCGATCAGATCGCGATCGTTCAGGGTGCGATCGGCCTGAGCCGCCTTCGCCAGAGCATAGCTGAGGCCCATGAGCAGATGCTCGCGCTCGTAAGTGAATTGCTCGGAAATCTCAACCTGCAGGAATAACGCCGTGCGGTCGAACTGGTCCGCCGGACGCGGCTTTTCGTGCTCCCGTGCCTGTTGCAGATAGGGGCAGTCGCTCGGACAGTCGAGTGTCACCTCGCGCTGCTCGCCGCAACACTGGGCGCAGATGCGGCCGTGCACGGCGGGACAGAAACGTTTCTCCTTGCGAATCTCGCAGATCGCACAGCTCAAATCGAATTCTCCTCTTTAAACATTATGGCATCGGATGACGACCGGCTCGGCAGCGATTCACCTTCGGCAATTGCCGGGAACGGCTCCGGTACCTATGTCTGGGCCATTTCGGGACCTTCATCTGCGAATCAGCATGTAAAAATGGCCCTTTCCGAGTGTTCGCCGTATGGAACCCGCGTAAAATAAGGCTGTTTTCCACAGGGCAGTGGTAGTAAGATCAAGCCCGCTGGAATTAAAATTCGAATCTTTCCCGAGGAGGAAACAAATGGCTTCAGGTTTAACCAAGACTCAACTCGTCCGCTATCTGGCCGAGAAAACTGAACTTCCCAACAAGACTGTCGCTGGATTTCTCGAGCAGCTGGCCGACGTCGCTGTAAAGGAAACCAAAAAGAACGGCGTGTTCGTTGTGCCCGGCCTCGGCCGGTTGGTGAAAGCGCATCGCAAGGCCCGCATCGGACGCAATCCGCAGACCGGCGAGCCCATCCAGATCAAGGCCAAGACTGTGGTCAAGTTCCGCGTGGCCAAGGCTGCCAAGGACGCAATCGCTCCCAAGAAGTAGTTTTGCATTGAGATTTGACCTCGAAGGCCGGCTCAGGCCGGCCTTTGAGTTTCCGCAAGCTTGTATCTCCTGCGTATGCTGAACTGGATCGTAATCGGAATCGGCGATATCTCTATTCGCCGCGTTATTCCTGCAATTCAAGCTGAGCCGAGTAGCCGCTTGTATGGCCTCGTCACGCGGGATCCTGCAAAAGCCGCGCCATATAACACGCGAGCCTGGAACACTCTCGACGAAGCACTCTCCGATCCGGAAGTTCACGCGGTTTACGTCGCGACTCCAGTCTTCCTTCACGCGCCGCAGACGATTCAGTCTCTGCGTGCTGGCAAGCATGTGTTGTGCGAAAAGCCTATGGCCATGAACGAGGCCGAGGCGCTTTCGATGGTGCATACGGCAGAAGAGAGTGGACGCACCTTCGGCGTCGCCTACTATCGCCGGATGTATCCCAAGGTGCAGAGAGCGAAACAACTACTCGCTGCCGGCGCCATCGGCCAGCCCGTCGTCGCCGAACTCACTTGTCATGGATGGTTTGATGAGAACGAGAGCTATCGCAACTGGCTGATCGATCCCGCCCTGGCTGGAGGCGGACCTCTCTACGACGTCGCCTCGCACCGCATTGACGTGCTGAATTTCTTATTCGGCCAACCCGCCCGCGTCACCGGCCACCTGTCGAACGCGGTTCATCACTATGCCGTGGAAGACAACGCCACCGTCATGATTGAATATCCAGGAGGAGTGCGCGGCATCGTGGATGTTCGCTGGCATTCGAAAGTCAGCCGTGACGAATGCCGCATCCGGGGAACGGAAGGCGAGATGGAGTTAAGTCCGCTGAACGGTCCCGACCTGATTTATCCCGCGAGCCGCGAGAATCTGCCGCCGCACGCCAATTTGCACTATCCGATGATCGAGAACTTTGTGGATGCCGTCGAGGGCAAGGCTCCCCTTCAGGCCAGCGGGGCTTGTTCCTTCTGGACAGATTGGGTCACGGAGCGAGCGCAGAAAAAGCCCGGGATAGCTTAAGAAGCAATCGCCTTATTTCCCATACTCGTTCCGCACCACCTCGCCGCCTTTCATCACAAACTTCACGCGCTCCAGGGTGGTGACGTCCTTCAGTGGATCGCCATCGACCGCGACGATGTCAGCCCAGGCACCGGGCTCAAGGCTTCCCACCTTCCCCGGCCATCCCAGCAGATCGGCCGCATTCACCGTGGCTGCCTGAATCGCCTGCAACGGCGTCAACCCCAGCTTGACCATCACCGCGAACTCATGCGCATTCAGGCCATGAGGATAAACCGCGGCATCGGTGCCGAACGCCACCTTCACGCCGCTGGCGAAGGCATGCGCAATGTTCTTGCGGGCAGCCGGCATGACGGCTTTGGCCTTGCCCAGCAGGAAGTCGGGGACGTGGTTTCTCTCCGCGTTTTCCATGAACCAATCGCCCAGGTAAAGCGTGGGAACAAGATAAGTACCGTTCTTCTTCATCTCGGCGATGTCCGCGTCGTCAATGTAGGAGCCGTGCTCGATTGAATCCACTCCCGCCTCTGACGCCCACAGAATAGCCTGAGCCCCGTGGGCATGGGCGGCGACCTTTCGTCCCAGGCGATGCGCCTCGTCCACGATGGCCTTCATTTCTTCCAGCGTGTACTGCGACGCCTGCGGATTGTCTCCCTTCGAGAGCACCCCACCCGAGGCCATGAACTTGATCAAGTCCGCGCCATACTTAACGTTCTGCCGAACCATGTGACGGACACCGTCCACGCCGTCGGCCACGCCGTCCGAGGTCGCGTGATATTCGAACGGCAGTAGGTTATTGTCCGCATGTCCGCCCGTGATGCTCAGCGGCGGACCGCTCACCAGCATTCTTGGCCCGGGCACGTCACCGGCGTTGATGGCGTCGCGCAAGGCTACATCGCTGAAGCCGGACGCGCCCACATTGCGGACGGTGGTGAATCCTGCTTCGAGTGTTGCCCGGGCGTTCTTGGCGCCAGTCAACGTCTGCCGTGGTACGGAAACGCCGAGTTCCTCATAGCCGAACTTGGGATCCATCGTGAGATGCGTGTGAGCGTCGATCAATCCCGGCAGGATGGTTGCGTTCGGCAGTTCGATGCGAACAGCATCCGCAGGCGCCTTTGTGTCCGCGGAGGCTCCGACACTCACGATCTTCCCGTCTTCGATGACGATCGTTTGGTCCGAAAGCAGCTTACCGGTCTTCACATCGAGCACATGTCCGGCATGCACGGCGACCGGCCTGGAACCTTGCTGGGCGACCAGCGGGACGCTCAGCGCAAGCAGCGCGACAATGAACATACGGAGACTCTTGAATTTCTGCACAGGGGTTCTCCTCTATTTAAGCGGTTGAATTGTACAGAAATCCTGAGAACAGCGGAAGAGAATCGACTTCAAAAGACGCACACCGAGCCAGTCGGCTTTGACAGAGCGGAGGACGCGGTCGCTATTGGCTAGAAACGAGAAGCGGAACGAGCTCGACCTACCCTCCCGGCCCATCATTGGAGACATACTGTTCGAGCGACTCCAGTTCACGGCTGAGGTCGTCGACACGCCACTCCAGCAGGTTGCGGATGGAGAGAATCCCCAGTAGCTTGCCGTTGTCGTCCGCTACTGGCAGGTGACGGAAGTGGCGCTCCAGCATGGTGGTGAGCGCCTCGCCCGCGCCGGTGCGGCGCGTCGCCATCTCCACCGGTGTGGTCATCAGTTCGCGGACCGAGGTGGTCTGCGGGTCGGTGCGGCTGAGCGCCATCTTGCGCAGAACATCGCGCTCCGTGAAGATTCCGGCAACCCGGTATTCGGAGTCGACTACGGCGACGGCTCCCACATGATGGTCGAGCATTTTGTTAATGGCGTCTGCGACGGTGGCATCGAGCGGCACCGCGGCGATTTCCCGGTCACAAAGTTCCAGCACGCTCATAAACACCTCCTCGGCTCTTCCCAGCACCCCTCCGAGCCGGATCCCGATCCCAATCAGAAACAGGATTGATGAATTATGCTCGCGGCGATGCCGTTGTCAAGTGAATTGAAACGATCTGGGCAATCTTTTAATTCACCGGGGCAAAAAACGGGAATTTGCACCCCTCACGGTTTCTCGCTCTTGAAGACCTTGCCGTCTTTCATTACGAATTGCACATCCTCCAGTGCTTTGATGTCATGCAAAGGATCGCCGCTGACCGCAATTATGTCGGCAAACGCCCCCGGCGCAACCACTCCGATCTTGCCCTCCATCTCGAGCATGGCGGCAGCCCGCGAGGTTGCGCTTTGGATGGCGTCCATCGGCTGCATGCCCAGATCCACCATGCGAGAAAACTCCTGCGCGATTGGCTCGGTCCAGGGAATTCCGCCCATGTCGGTGCCGAAGACAATCTTCACCCCTCCCTTGAGCGCCTTCTTGAACGACTGCTCATGCACCGAAGCGCGCAGCCGGTCGCGCTGTCCGGCCGGCGTGTCGGCAGGGGCCCAGTCGCCGTAATAGACGCTGATCGTCGGGACGTACCAGGTGCCTTGCTTCAGCATCTGGGCAATCGCGGCATCATCGAGATCGAGGCCATGTTCGATCGAGTCGCATCCACCGTCCAGCGCCCGGCGCAGGCCGATACCGCCATAGACGTGGCACGCGACTTTCTTGCCCCAGCCGTGAGTTTCGTCCACGACCGCCCGCAACTCTTCGACCGTCAAGGTCGGTTGTGAGACCAGCTCGCCATTCTTTCCCACCCAGGAACGATGCGTCATGTAGACCTTGATCCAGTCCGCGCCGTGATCGAGTTGCTCCCGCGCCGCCTTCCGCGCCTCAACCGGGCCGTCGACGATCTGCACGCCTTTGGGCATATCGAGCTCTGGGGCATAGCCCTCGAGCGGATAACCGCCCGTCGTCGAGATGGCGCGCGTCGCGACGAACAGTCGTGGCCCCGGAATATAGCCTTGATTGATGGCCTGCTTGATGCCTACATCGCCATAGCCGGCGCCTTCGGTTTCTACATCCCGCAGCGTCGTGAACCCCTGTTCCAGCGCCCGCCGCGCAGAAACCGTAGCCCTTGCCGCGCGCAGGGCGAGCGGCGCGTTCAGGATGTTGGCGTCGTATCCGCCTTGCGCGGGATCTTCTCCTTGCAAAAAGATGTGGGTGTGGGAATCGATGAGGCCTGGCAGGAGCGTGGCTTTCGACAAGTCAATGACGTTCGCGCCAGGCGGAATTTTGGCTGTCGCCGCATCGCCGACGCTCTCGATACGATTGCCGTGGATGATGATCACCTGATCGCGCCGGGGCGCAGCAGCTTTGCCGTCGATCAGAGATCCGGCGCGAATGACCGTCCAGGATTCAGACGGAGCATTGTCTTTCTGTTGCGCGGCCGCGGGAATCGCGGCCGCAAGAAGAAGGATCCACCCATAGTTCTTCCAGACAGAGTTCTTCACGTTGGCTTCTCCAGATTGTTTTGAAAAGGTTGCTTTCAAATGCTTTGGAATGCAGGAATTCTACTCTCACTTTGCTGCGACATAAGCATCGGCTTCGATTTCGACCAGTATCTCGGGCGAAATCAGGGCGCTTACCTGCACCATCGAAGTAGCGGGTCGTATGTCGCCGAAGAACGCTCCATGCGCCTTGCCGATCTTTTCCCACTCTGCGATGTTGATCACAAACATGCGAGTGCGGACGACGTCCTTCATGCTGGCGCCTGCTTTCTGCAAGGCGGTTTCAATATTCTTCAACGTCTGCACCGCTTGAGTGTAGGGATCTCCCACGCCCACAATCTTGCCGTCAGGCCCGGTCGCGGTGGTGCCCGACACATGGATGTAGGGTCCAACCTTCACCGCACGCGAGTAACCGACCTTGGGTTCCCAAGGTGTGCCGCTGGAAATGTTCACTCTTTTCATTTGTGCGATCCTCCTGAACTTAATTCTATTCGTTGCAAACGCTTTGCGATTAGCAGCCGACACGTGCGAGTGCCAACAGAAACTGGCTGCAACCGTGCACGCATTTGCACACATCCCATGATTACGAAAAGTGATAGGAGGGATAAACAAAAGTCACTTGCGTTTGTTCCGAAACTGGGATAACTAGTTACTAACGATCATTGGAAAGCCGTAAGCAACGCGGCTTTCAGGGAGCCCCAAAAGGCATGATTCCGGAATCTCATCCGTTGCGGAAGCTTTTCCAGGAATTGGTTGGACGCCATTATGCCCAGGAGATCGGCATTCGGGACCCACAGGTCGTCGCTTACGTCTCGCAGTTGCTGGCGGAGTTCTGCGAGACCGATCAGCTCTTCAAGATTCACGATGTTGCCGACCGCCCGCTGACCGACCTCGGCGAGATGCTACTTGAGTCCGATCCGGTTTACGGTCCCGCTCCCTGCTTTGACCGCGAGCGTCAAGTGCGCAAGCATATTGGCGACTACGCGCTCTTCTTCGCTGGGATGTTTCCCGAGAGCATCAACCACTTCCGGCTGCGCCGCCAGCGCCTGGAGAATTTTGTGGAGTGGATGAAGGCCGGAAAAGAAAGTTACTACATCGTTTCGAAGTTCGAGCACTTCGAATACGCCAAGGTGGCGCCACTTTTCGCCCACCTTTCCCGCGAATTCGAAGGCTGCGTTTATGGCCTCAACATGGTGAAGAACGACCTGCAGGAGATGCAGCACCCAATCGTGCGCAGCAGCGGCGACCTGATCATGTAGCACCCCGCGAATCAAGTGCTCAGGTCCGGGCGTCCGCCGATCCGGTAAAAACTGAGAGCGCCGTTGCCTTGCACCAGCTTACGAGTTCTCCGCAAAGATCCGAATTCCTCGCCGCAATCGAACTTCTTTTCATGTTCAGCCACCACCAGTGACATAGCCCACACCAGCGACGATTCGGCGAGCGCCGTAAGGGTTTCCTCGTAAGCGTGCTGCATTCGATAAGGCGGGTCGAGGAATACCACGTCGGCGGCAACGTGCTCGCGCTGCAGCCGCCAGAGGACTCCGGAAAGATCATCCCGCATAATTTTGTATCCCGCCTCAATTCCCAGGCTCTGCAGGTTGCGCTCAATCAACTTCGCCGCGGCGGCGGAGTTCTCCACGAAATAAACTTGCTTGGCGCCCCGGCTGAGCGCTTCAATCCCCACCGCGCCCGTGCCCGCAAACAGATCCAGCCACACGCTGCCCTCGAGCGCCCCGGGATTGCCGGCCGTCAGCACGTTGAACAGCGTCTCGCGCAACCGGTCGGAGGTGGGACGGATATCCTCCCCAACCAACGACCGCAGAGGACGCCCCCGGTATTTGCCGGCGATCACGCGCATGGCTCGGTACCTTCGATTATTTTGCAGCCCCGATTGCCCGAGCCAATATATCCGACCATGTAAAATACTTGTAGTAGCCAGATCTCATGCGAAGTTTCTCCATTCACGTTGGACGCCTGTTCGGAGTCGAAGTTCGGCTTCACCTGACTTTCCTGATCCTGCCTTTGTTTGTTTTCTGGACGGAATACAACGCGAACCATACAGCCAACGGACCGCGGGACTTGGCGCTGGTTGGAATCGTGCTGGCCTGCGTCGGGGCCCACGAAATCGCACACATGCTCGTGGCTCGGCGCGCCGGATTGATTCCCAAGGCAGTGATTCTTCTGCCGCTCAGCGGCGTCACCGTTTTCGATGAATCGCATGTGGAACCGCCGCAGTCCGGAGCGGCGGCCTGGCGGCGGGATGTACGCATCGCCCTCACCGGTCCGCTGGTGAATCTAGTCTTCGCGCTGCTTGCGGCCGGCGTCATCTTCGCGACTGTTCCCGGGGTGAAGCTATGGGAGTGGCCATGGTTGCAGCCCAGCAACCTGCCGCGCAGCCTGGTATGGGCCAACCTTTATCTCGCCGGCTTGAATCTTCTGCCAGCTTATCCTCTCGATGGAGGCCGGGTCCTGCGCGCCTATTTCGCGCGCAGCGTGGATCCCGCCGCGGCCACCCGCCGCGCTGTCTCCATAAGCCACGCGATCGCCATGGTTCTGATGGTGGCGGGTTTGTTCAGCAACGCATGGCTCACCATGGTGGGCGTGATTATTTTTTCCGCGGCACAGCTCGAGGAACGCGCCGTCATTTTCCAGTCGGTGTTGGACAATGTCCGCCTCGAAGAGGTCATGCTTACCGACTTCGCGACTCTCTCCCCGGCGGACACGCTGGAAGACGCACTGGATAAGGCCGTGCACTCCCTGCAGGATGATTTTCCGGTGGTTCGGGGCAGCGACATGGTTGGCGTGATTTCCCGGCAACGCATTCTGGAAGCGTTGCGCGTGGAAGGTAACGGCTACGTCCAGGCTGTGATGAACAAGATTTTCGAAGTCTCCGTGCGGCAGGAATCCCTGGCTTCCGCCTTCCGCAAGCTCACGTCACGCAATCTCAGCATCATTCCGGTCGTCGAGGATCAGCGGCTGGTGGGCATCGTCACGTTGCAGAATCTGATGCACTCGATGGCTCTGCTGGCGGAGAGCCGCAAGTTGCGGCGCGACGAGTCGAACTCCTGAGCGTCCCCGCCCCGGGTCAGAACAGCCGCACAGCCTTCGCCTGCCGCACTGCGGGAATCTCCTCCAACTTCTTCAGCACGTCGTCTGGCACGGGTCCGTCTACGTGGACGACGGCAATAGCCTCGCGTGTCTCCGAAGATGCCTCCGCGCTTCGGCGCCCAAGTGAGAAGTCGGCGATGTTGATCTCGCTTTCGCCCAGGATCGTTCCCACCTTGCCGATCACGCCGGGAACGTCACGGTTTCGCAAGAAAATCAAGTCACGCTCCAGAGGAGCTTCGACATCAATGTCGTCGATGTGCAGCAGCCGCGGCAAAGTGCCACGCAGAACGGCGCCCTTCACCATGTGCTCTTCCTTCGAGCTCTTCAAAAAGATAGAAAGAACGCTTCCCGCGCCACCCGTCGAGACCTTTGCTTTGTGCGCCTCATGCACGCGAAGTCCCCGCGAATCCGCCAGGGACGCAGCATTCACCAGGTTAGCTTTCTCTTCTAGAACCTGATTAAGGATGCCCTTGATCGCCCCGTTGCGAATGAGTTCAGTCTTCCACTCCGCGATATGGCCGCTGTAGCGCAACGAGATTTCTTCGATCGAGCCCTCGGAAATCTGCGCTAAGAATGCTCCCATGCGCTCGGCAAGAACGATGTAAGGCTGCATCTCGGCGTACTCCTCTGCCGAAACCGATGGGACGTTGACCGCATTCTGGATGACGCCGTGTTTCAGGTATTCCCGCACCTGCTGCGCGATCTGCACGCCCACGGCTTCCTGCGCCTCGTACGTTTGTCCGCCGATGTGAGGCGTAAGAATGACATTCTCCATCGTCTGCAGCGGTGAGCTCTTCAGAGGCTCTTCGTTAAAAACGTCGAGTGCGGCGGCAGCCACGTGACCTTGCTTCAGCGCCTGGACCAGATCAGCCTCCTGCACCAGCTCTCCACGCGCGCAGTTCACCAGGCGGACACCCTTTTTCATTTTCTTGAGCGAGGCCTCGTTGATCATGCCCGCAGTCTGCGGCGTAAGTCCCACATGCAGCGTGATGTAATCTGCGGCCGCATAAAGCTCATCCAGACTCACTAGACGGATGCCCTGCTCCTTGGCCACACCGACGGAAACAAATGGATCATGTCCCACGATCTCCATTCCAAAAGCGCGCGCCCGCCGTGCAACTTCCATTCCGATGCGCCCGAGCCCGGCGATTCCCAGCGTCTTGCCTCGCAGTTCCGTGCCTTGCAGCGATTTCTTTTCCCATCGGCCGGCATGCATGAGCGCGTCGGCCCGGCAGAGATGGCGCGCCATGGCAAGCATCATTCCGAGCGTCTGTTCCGCAACGGCCACGGCATTTGCCCCGGGCGTGTTCATCACCGCGATGCCCTGCCGCGTGGCCGCATCCAGATCAATGTTGTCCACGCCCACCCCAGCCCGGCCAATAACGCGCAGCTTCTTGGCGTGCGACAGCAGCGCCGCGTTTGCCTGCACTGCCGAGCGCACAATCAGCGCATCAGCCGATTCAAGATGCTCGGAGAGCTTGCCGTCCAGTTGTTCTGCGGTAAGGACTGTCCAGCCCGGCTCTTGCAGGTGCTCAAGCGCGGCGGCTGAGATTTTCTCGGCTATAACGATTTTCAAGAGAGAATTTATCCTTTTGAACGAAGGCCCGAACCAAGGCTTTTGTGCTGACAAAACATTGACACGAAAATGACACCCTTCTGACACTCCTGCCGCGCCCCTCTCCTAAACTCTCTCTCAGTCGGGCCCCCACCGCCCCAAAGGAGAACAGTTATGAAGATTGCCAAGTCAGTATTTCTAGCCGGGCTTCTCGCCCTAGGCATGGCGTGCGGCTACAGCTCCAAGCCCACCACTCCCCCAGCATCCGGAACCATGCCGACCATTGCCGCACTCGTCCCCGCCAGTACGACTGCAGGTATGTCATTGGGAACCAATGGGCTAATGGTCACCGGCACCAACTTTAACAGCAATGCGACCATCAATTGGAACGGAACCGCACTGACCACCGCCCACGTGAGCGGGACTCAGCTGACGGCCACAGTTCCAGACGCGGACACGGCGACTGCGGGCACTGCACAAGTTACAGTGACCAATCCCGGCACCCCCGGAGGCCAGTACGGCGGCGGCACGGCGGCGGAAACGTCCAATATGATGACGTTTACCATCAACTAGTTTCGAGGAGCGCGTCACCCGCGCTCCTCAAACGCCAACTAGTTGGCGTTTGCCCGACAGGCCGCGCGCGTAAGCTTCCTGCGCCGCACGCACGGCCGCTCCATACTCGACCGCTTTCCCGGTGCAGCGTGCCAGCACATGCTCAAGCGCGCCCAGGATGCCGATCGTGTCCAGGTAATCGTAATAGCCGATGTGCGCAATGCGGAAGAGCTGGCCTTTCATCTCGCCCTGTCCATTCGCCACGACGGCGTCGAACGATTCGCGAAATTCTTTGATGATCTTTCCGGAATCAATCCCCTCCGGCGAGCGAATGGCGGTGAGCGCGGCTGCAGGCGAGGTCGCGAAAAGCTTCAATCCCACGGCCTGTACCGCAGCCCGCGTCATCTCGGCACACATTTCAGCATTGTCCACCAGCGCTTCGCGTCCCTTGGCCAAGTCACCATTACCCATACCCCGGATAAACTCCAATGCCGCTCCCAGCGCCGCAAACAGTGAGGTCGGCGGAGTGTAGGCGGATTCACCCTTGGCCGCGGCTTTGCGTTCCTTGCGCAAGTCGAAGTAAAAACGCGGAGAAGTTGTCGTATCCATCCGCCGCCACGCCCGCTCGCTCACCGCGCAATACGCCAGGCCAGGAGGAATCATCAGCGCCTTCTGCGAGCCTCCAATAATCACATCCACGCCCCAGCCATCCACATCGAGATGGGTCGTGCCCAGGCCAGTGATCGCATCCACCACCAGCAGCGTTTCATCGCCACGTCCGTTGGTGCGTACGATCTTCGCAATGCCCTGCACGTCATGCCGCGCTCCAGTCGAACTTTCCGTCGCCTGCACGAAGACCGCGCGCACCTCGGGAGTCAGCTTCGCGCGAATATCATTCAACGAAAAAGTTTCACCGTAAGGCGCACTCAGTACGTCTACTTTGCAGCCGAAAGCCTTGGCCAGCCCCGTCCAGCGCTCGCCGAAATTTCCAGCCGCGAGCACCAACACTTTGTCGCCCGGAGAGGTCAGGTTCGACACCGAGGCTTCCATCACACCCGTGCCCGAGCAAGCCAGAACCAACACATCATTATTCTGCGTGCCGATAAATTCCTTCATGTCGGCAAGCACGTGCTGGAACAGCGCCCGGAAGTCAGCAGTGCGGTGATGCGCTGTAAAAGAAGCCATGGCCGTTTGCGCCGCCGGCAGCAGTGGCGTCGGTCCAGGAGTAAAAAGACGGTTCTTGCGCAGCATTCCGATAGTGCCCCGAGGATCTAGAAGATATGTTCCTTCAGTAGTCTATCGGAAGGCTGGCATGTTCTGAAATGTGCCGCCATGCCCTCACCAAAACGGCACTGGGCGGATGGCGTCAGGTACGGGTGCTTTTCACGGCGAGAACTTCGGGCTTGGCAACATCCGGCGGTTTGGAAAAAAGATCCTTGGCTTTGGCGAAGAGCGCCTTGGCAATTTCGCCGTTCAGGTGGGCGTTGCGGCCGTTTTCGTCAGCGAAGGTATCGAAGATGCCGTATTTTCCCGGTCCCATCTTAATCGCGTACCAGCTGAGGGTTGCCGCTTCGCGCTCGGCCAGCGGTTGCGCCGACTTCAGAAATTCTTCTACCTCTTTTTCTTTCCCCGGCTTCGCTTCCAGTTGTGCCCAAATCGCGACTCTGCTCATGTTTGCTTCCTCCAATCATGAGATGCGCGCCGGCATCGGTTGGTGACGGAGTGATCTGAGAATTTTACACACCGTTAGCGTTCTAGTTCCTCGGATATAATTGGCGCACATGAGCCTAGTCGAGCAGATCCAGAAAGACATCACCGCCGCCATGAAGGCGCGCGAGGAGCAGCGCCTTTCCACCCTGCGCATGGTCAAGACCGCGTTGAAGAACCGCGAAATCGAGAAAATGGCGCCGCTCGATGACAAAGAGTCTCAGGCTGTCCTCACCACGCTGATCAAACAGCGCAAGGAATCCGTCGAGCAGTTCACCAAAGGTGGACGCCAGGAGATGGCCGACAAAGAAGCCGCCGAGATCATCCTGATCGAAACCTACTTGCCGAAGGCGGCAGGCGAGCCCGAAGTCGCCGCCGGAGTGAAGGCCATCATCGCCGAGATGGGATCGCCGACCATGAAAGACATGGGCACAGTGATGAAGAACGTCATGGCTCGATTCTCCGGCGCAGGCATGCGGGTGGATGGGAAGATGGTCAGCGAGACGGTGAAGCGAGAGTTAGCGGGGAAGTAGAGTTTAGGTAAGTGTCACTTGCTCCTCTGCAACTCCCGGTATGCTTCGCTTTTCGAAATCCCCCGCTCTTTCGCCACTTTCTTCAGCGCGGATTTCTCGTCAACCTTTTCCTCCGCCATAATCTGCTCAACCCTCTGACGGATGCTCATGCCCGGCGCCGCTGAAGCCTGTGAGTCCGCCTCCTCCGCTTTCCCGATCAGCAAGGTGATCTCACCCTTCACTGCATCACGCGCTTTCAACGCATCAAGAATCTCTCCTGCGCGCCCGCGCAGGAACTCTTCGTGCAGCTTGGTCACCTCGCGCGCGATAACCACATGCCGGGCGTTTCCTAGAACCTCGCAAACATCCGAAAGCGCGTCCACAATCCGGTGCGGCGCTTCATAGAAAACCTGCGTCCGCGGCGAGCTCCTGATCGCCTCCAGCGCAGCCCGCCGCTCCCCGCGCTTCGCGGGAAGAAATCCGCTGAAGCGAAATGAATCCGTGGGCAGCCCGCTAGCCACCAGCGCGGCCAGAAACGCCGACGCTCCGGGAATCGGCACCACCGGCACATGATGCCGGATGGCGAGTGAAATCAGCCGGTATCCGGGGTCGGAAATCCCCGGCATGCCCGCATCCGTCACCAGCGCGACGCTCGCCCCTTCCTGCATTTCCTTGACGAGCTCCGCCGCGCGCGTCATCTCGTTGTGCTCGTGGTAGCTGATCGTGCGGGTCGCGATGCCATAGTGATTGAGCAGCTTCTGCGTCTGGCGAGTGTCTTCGCAGGCTATGAGATCCACTTCTTTCAGCACGCGAACAGCGCGCAGCGTGATGTCTTCAAGATTTCCGATAGGCGTGGCGACAAGATAAAGCGCCGGCCCCGGCGCAGGCACAGACCCGGAAGTCAGCAGCTTGGCGCTTCCAAGTTCGTCTGCCTCGGACTCGTCAAGGTTGCGGCCAGCATCCTTCATGGCCGGAGTCTACCACCGCAGCAACCGTAACTTCTTAACCCCGCAAACCGTTGTGCTATGGTACGCACGTTCTATCCGCGGAGACTCCAATCGTGACCGCCAATGATTTTCGACGCTTGGCACTGGCCCTTCCTGAAACCGCGGAACACGCTCACATGGACCACCCAGATTTTCGCGTCGCGGGAAAGATCTTCGCCACGCTCGGCTATCCAGCCAAACGCTGGGGTATGGTCAAGCTCACACCCGAGCAGCAACACTATTTCTCGAAGGACTATCCCGGAGTGTTCGTACCCGTGAAGGGTGCCTGGGGACGCCGCGGCGCCACCAGCGTGCATCTCAAGACGGTCGGAAGGGCAACTCTGCAGAAAGCAGTCTCTGCGGCCTGGCGCAACACCGCTCCCAAGCGCCTCGCGAAACAACTTCCGAAAGAGACCTAAGCAGCCGTTGGAGGCTATCCAAAGCGGCTTCTCGCGGGCCGCCGAAATCCTCCCATGAAATCGTCTAATTCCTGGAGAGAGAACGGCTTTTTCAAGACCGGCGACGCGCTGATAAAGGCGAACTTTTGTTTGGGATCCTTCTGCCGCAGGGCATCAATCAGTTTGGCGCCACCGGCGCTCGAGCTGCGGAGGAATTTCAAAGCGATGAGAACAACGTCATGAGGTCCCTTGTCGGTGTAAATGCGGAGCGCTTCACTGCAGTTTGGCGCCAGTCCAACTTCATAACCGAGCTTGTTGAGCATAACGCCGGTAGCTTTCAAAACCGCATCTTCCGCTTCGACCACCAGAACCTTCATGGCTGCCCCCTTGCTTCTTCCTCGAATCTTAGCCAGAAAAAAGGGACGATGAAAGAGACCAATCTGATGCCGGGAGCCACGCTGCCTTTACAGCTTTCCCCAGCCTGAATTGACGCAATCGAACCCCGGCCCCTAGAATCAAGGTGAACGTGATGTTTCCTCAAGAACGTCTCAGAACCCATGCCTCTTTACGAATATGAGTGCGAGAAGTGCGGTCACCGCTTCGAGAAAATTCAGAAATTTTCCGACAAGATGGTCAAGAAGTGTCCGGAGTGCGGCGGCCGGGTTGAGCAAATGATTTCCGCGCCCGCCGTGCAGTTTAAGGGTTCTGGCTGGTACGTGACCGACTACGCGAACAAGTCCCACGCGCCCGGCTCCGACGGAGGCGGGAAGGACTCGAAGAAAGAAGAGAAGTCCAAGTCGGAGGGGTCGTCGAAGGAGAGCCCGTCGAAAGAAAGTTCGACCAGGGAAAGCTCCGCCAAAGAAAGCTCATCTTCGGACAGGTCCTCGAAAGAGAGCCCCAGCAAGGAAAGCTAGAAGGAAAGCACCACCAGAGTAAGTTCGTCCCGCAAGCCCGACAAGCGCAAATAGATCTTCCTACTTCAACTCCCGCTCGAAGTGATCTTCAATCATGTGAAACAGGTGCTCCCGCGCATCGCTGCCGGAGATGCCGTGCGTCTTGTTGGGATAGATCATCAGCCGGAATTGTTTGCCCGCCTTGATCAGTGCGTCAATCATCTGAATGCTGTTCTGGAAGTGCACGTTGTCGTCGCCCGTTCCGTGGGCCAGCAACAGCGCTCCATGCAGATTGGCCGCCGCCTTCGTCATGTCGGATTCAGCGTAGCTCGTCGCCGCCTGGTTTAGCAGGCCCATGTAACGCTCGGTATAGATTGAGTCGTAGTTGACCCAATCGGTGACTGGCGCCACCGAGACTCCCGCGCGGAACCGGTCGGAGTGCGTCATCGCGTAAAGCGTCATCGAGCCGCCATTCGACCACCCCCAGATGCCCGTGCGGTCTTTATCGAGTTGCGGGTACTCGGCGAAGAGCTGATCGAGCGCCGTGAGCTGGTCCTTCAACTCAATCGCCCCGAACTCGTGGCGAATCGCAGTTTGAAACTTCCGGTCGCGGCCCGGAGTCCCGCGATTATCGACGGAGAAAATTGCAAAGCCTTTCCGTGCCAGGATCTCATCGAACGGGTCCTCGGGTTCTTTCAGGACCGTCTGCCCCGCCGGCCCCCCGTAAATACTTACGATCAAAGGAATCTTCCCGGCCGGTGCATCCGGAGGAAGCAGCAACCGTCCGTAAAGCGTGGTGCCATCCTCCGCTTTGAACTCCAGGAACTTTTGCGCGCGCAGTCCATATTCGGCAACTTCATCGCGCGCCTGCCAAACGGGAGCGCATGAGCTACCCACTGCGCACAGCGACATCCGGAGCGCTGTCAAAGGACCCGAAAATGTTTGCTCGTAGTGCTTGCCATCCTCAGAAAACTGCGCCGAGTAGACTCCTTCTTCGTGCGTAAGCTGCTGGAAGCCGGTGCCATCCAGCCTGACCGAGAAAATATGCCGCTGCCTCGGGTCGCCTTGGTTAGCGGAGAAAAAGACGGTGCCGGCGGATTCATCCACTCCCTCGATCCCCAACACTTCGAAGTCACCTTGCGTAAGTTGCCGCTCCAGCTTTGCGTCCCCGGCCAGCGGGTTACGCTTGTCAAAGCTGTAGAGGTACAAATGCATATTCCCGTCGCGCCAGCTCGGCCACAGGAATCCGCCACTGGAGTTCAGGAAACGAACCTCCACATGGTCGAAATCGATCCATGCGCCCGGAGTGGTTTCGGTCAGAACAATGCGCGACTTCCCCGACTTCACATCCACGAAATACAGATCCATTTTGTCCTGATTGCGATTGAGAACCTCCGCCCAGATCACTCCCTCGCGGACCCACCCAAACCGCGGGATGTACGCTTCCTCCTCGCTATTCAGAGAAATCCAGCGAACCTTGTCCCGGTCCGCATCCACGATACCCAGCTTCACTGCGGGATTAGGATCCCCCACCTCGGGATACTTTTCGTTGTCCACCGTCGGGTGCGTCGGACTCAAGTTGACGAGGGGATAGCTCGGCACCTTGGTCTCATCCATGTGGAGAAAGACGATCTGCCGGCTGTCGGGCGACCAGAAATAATTGGTGCGGACGGCCAGCTCTTCGGCATAAACCCAGTCGATGTCTCCGTTGAACAAGCTGTCCCCTGTGTCCTTGGTGAGCTGCTTTTCGTCCCCACCGCTCGTCGGCCTTACATAAAGGTTGTGCTTGCGCACGTAGGAGACATGGCTGCCGTCGGGGGAGAACTTGGGGTCGTCGCTGGGGTCAGGCGCCGAGGTGAACTGCACCGCTGTGTTTGTGGCCAGATCAAAAAGCCAGAGCTGCCCCTGGGAATCAAAAATCAGGTGCTTCGAATCGGGCGCCCACAGATAGGCCGCCACGTGATAACGCGTCAGGCGCTCGCGTTCGCGCTCATCCTTGACTTTGTTATAGTCGGGCGCGAGCGAGGCCAGCTTAGCCGCGCTGACCAGGACTTTCCTCTCACCCGTAGTCACATCTACGTACCATAACTCGCCGTGCTCTCCCTGGTCATCGCGCTGCACGTACGAGAACTTCGTCCCATCGGGACTCCACTCCATGTTTTCCGGATCGCGCCCCGTCAGACCTCCCGGTGCGAACATTGCCTCAATGGTAAGCGGCTTCACCGGCGAGGACGATTGCGCCCAAAGCGGCGCCAGCAAGCCCGTAAGAACGATAGAAACAAGAGCGGCGAATAAAATCTGATTCTTCACGATAGAACCCCGGGAACAAAAAGTAAGAACAAGAGCCCACGGCACGAACGAAAAAGTTTACACCGCCAGGGCCGCCCGTGCGGCGGCTCCAGTAGCCCATCGCCCGGCCCGCAGTTAAGAGGGAACCCGCGTTTCCACGTGTTAGAATTGAGGCTGAGCTTCTGGATGCTTCTAGAAATAGAAAACCTGTTGCGCCTGCAAGAAGCGGACAAGGCAATCCGCCGTCTGCAGGATGAAATCGCCGAACTCCCCAAACGAGTCGCCGCCATCGAGCACAAGCTCGCCGATACCAAAGCGCAACTGGAAAAAGCTCAAGCCGCCGTCAAGGCCGACGAAGCGACTCGCCGCAAGTACGAAACCACCATCGCAGACTTGCGCGGCAAGATTTCCAAGTACCGCGATCAGTCTCTCGATGTAAAAACCAACGAGCAATACAAGGCGCTGTTGCACGAGATCCAGTTTGCGGAAAAGGAAATCGCTGCAACCGAAGACAAGATCCTTGAGCTGATGGTGAATTCGGATGCCCGCGATAAAGAAGTGAAAGCCGCGCAGGCCGAGCTGAAGGCGGAAGCCGCCGAGATCGAAAAAGAAAAGGTCGAAGCCCGCCAGCGAACCGCTGAGGACGAAAAGCAGCTCGCGGAGTGGCGCGCCAAACGCGATCAGATGCGGGCCGGCGTGAACGAGGATCTCCTGCGCCACTACGAGCGCGTATCCAAATTTCGCGGCAGTGGCATCTCCGAGGTGCTCGATCACAAATGCATGGGTTGCCAGGTCATGCTGCGGCCGCAAACCTATAACGATGTGCGTACCGGGCAGCAAACCGTAGTATGCGATTCCTGCCAGCGCATTCTCTACTTCAATCCCGCCAACGAAATGCAGGCTTTGGAGCCCGAACACAAGCGCTCCCGCCGTCACCACCCCAAAATCGACGCTCCCCAGGCCTGGTATTACCGTCAGGAATTCGCTGACGCTGGCGAAGTTTTCCTGTGCTTAAACAATGCCGGGGGCCAAGCCACCCGCCGTGTCTTCGACATGCATACTGGCCGGCTCGTAGGCGACATCTTGATCCGCGAAGGAGACTTCCGTCACGCTTTTCCGGAAGATATCACCGGAGCCATCCGCCTCAACGGAAGCTGGAGCGAACGTGAAATGGAAACCTGGGGCACGGAAATGCCCATGACGGCCCTTGATTCGCTTCACGTTGATCTCGAGGCCGCACAGTACGAAATGCGCACCCGCACTTCCGGTAAGGCCGAGAAGCCAGCAGCCGTTCCCACCGAGCAAGCCGCCAGCTGACTCGAATGGCATCCGCGGTCGATTCCTACAGCGTAACCGCCAGGTACTACGAAGGCGCGTACGCCGCCAAGCAGGACCTTGTCGACCTGCCCTTCTACGTTGAGCTCGCGCAGCAAACTGTTGGTCCGATCCTCGAAATAGCCTGCGGGACGGGGCGCGTCCTGCTGCCCATCGCTCGGAAGGGAATCAATATCCACGGCGTGGACAACTCCCTACCCATGCTTGAGATTCTGAGGAACACACTGGCAGGTGAACCGCACGATGTTCGCCAGAGAGTCACGCTTCATGAAGGCGACATGCGCGACTTCCGCCTGGACGCGCAATACCCTCTGGTGATCATTCCTTTCCGCCCCATGCAGCACATGCTCACCGTTCAAGACCAGGTGAGCGCGCTCACGACTGCCGCGTCGCATCTGAGTGATACGGGAATCCTCGCCTTCGACGTCTTCTACCCGAAGTTCGAAATGCTCACTGCAAGAATGGGTGAAGAAGTGTCGGAGATGGAGTGGACCCCGAGTTCCGATCCAACCACGATCGTGCGCCGCTACTTCAGAAAAGGATCTGTCGACAAGATCAACCAGGTTTTCAGTTTCACCTTCGTCTACCGTACATTTCGCGCCGGCGAGATAATTATTGAGGAAACGGAAGCTTTCCAACTTTCCTACTTCACTTATCCGCATCTGCGGGCGCTGTTTCTGCTGGCCGGCCTGGAGCCCGTGGCGGAATGCGGCTCTTTCGCGAAAGCTCCTCTGGATAACAACGCCGCAGACATGATCTTCCTGCTGCGCAAGACTTCGGCTCCCCGCCCTTAGGCGTTCTTCAACAAGGTTTGGATCTTCCCGCGAGCGTTGTCATTTAACATCGGAAGCATGGCTCGTAAGCCCACGGCTTCTGATTCCGGTTTCACAGTCTCCATCTCCCCGCGCGGCACTTCCCGACTGAAGGACGGTCACGTCTGGGTCTACCGCTCCGACATCGTATCGGCTGAAGGCGCCCCCGCAGGATCTGTGGTCAGCGTGATCGATCATCGAGGCCAACCCCTCGGCAGCGCGCTCTATTCCAGCTCTTCGCAGATCGCTATCCGCCTGATCTCGCACGAGCCCGTCGCCGACTTCCCCGCGCTGCTTCGCCAGCGTATCGCCGATGCCATCGCTTATCGTGAGCCCATCGTTCACAACACCAATGCCTATCGCGTCATCTTCAGCGAAGCCGATTTCCTCCCCGGCCTAATCGTCGATCGCTACAACGATATTCTCTCGGTCCAGATCCTCACCCAGGCCATGGACGCCGAGATCACGCGCCAGACGCTGACCTCCGAACTGACCGAAAGACTGCATCCGGCTTCGATCGTCGAGCGCGTAGACCCCCGCGTCCGCCAACTCGAAGAGTTGCCGCCTCGCGCCTCCGGTCTGGTGCAAGGCGACAAAGCTTCGACGATTTTCACCCTGAACGGCGTCCAGTTCCACTTCGACGCGCTCGAAGGCCAGAAGACTGGAGCCTTCCTCGACCAGCGCGAGAACTACGCCGCCGCAGCCCAATACGCCCACGGCGATGCCCTCGACGTCTTTTGTTATCAGGGAGGCTTCGCACTTCATCTGGCCGCGCGCTGCTCTCACGTCACCGGCGTCGACAGTTCCCGGCCCGCGCTCGAAGTCGCCGACCAGAACGCAGCCCTGAACCGCCGCGACCAGAATCAACCAGAGATCGAGTGGATCGAGGCCAACGCCTTCGACCTGCTCAAGGATTACTCCTCCTTCGGTCAGCGCTATGACACCATCGTCCTCGATCCTCCCGCCTTCGCCAAATCCAAGCGTGACCTCGATGCCGCCCTCCGCGGTTACAAAGAACTCAACCTCCGCGCCCTGAAGATGCTCCGCCCCGGCGGCGTTCTGGTCACCTGCTCGTGCTCCTACCACGTCAGCCAAGCCGATTTCCTCGGAATGCTGGCCGACGCCGCCCGCGATGCCCACCGCACCCTGCGACTGGCCGAGGTTCGCGGACAAGCGAAAGACCACCCCATCCTGTTAAACATCCCGGAAACCTCCTATCTGAAGTGCGTAATATCAACTGTAAGCACCTGAAAACAAGTTAGTTCATAGTATTGATAATAATACACTCATATTTTATGCTTCTTTTATGCTTAATATACATCCAAACTAGTGAACGGCACTGCCGAATTCCTAGAAATCAGCACCAGAAGGAGACCATTACCATGACCGTACTTACCCGTTTCGAGCCTTTCCGCGAGTTTTCCACCCTCCAGGACCGCATTAATCGCGTGTTCCGCGAGTCCTACGGACACGGAACCACCGGCCAGGACGAATCCCTCACCACCTCGAGCTTCGCTCCCGCAGTCGACGTCTACGAAGACGAGCACAACGTCACGCTGAAGATTGAAGTCCCGGGCATCGACGAGAAAGACATTGACGTCCGCCTCGAGAACAACACCCTCACCGTGCACGGCGAGCGCAAGATCGAGAAGGAAGAGAAAGAAGAGAACTATCGTCGCGTGGAGCGCCAGTACGGCAGCTTCACCCGCACCTTCACCCTGCCCACCACAGTGGATTCCGAGAAAGTTTCGGCAACCTACGACAAGGGCGTGTTGAATATTGCTCTGCCCAAAAAGGCCGAAGCCAAGCCCAAGCAGATTAAAGTCAGCGTAGGCGGAAGCAAGTCGGAGAACGAAAAGACCCTCGAAGCCAAGGGCCCAAGCAAAGCCGCGTAAGGGATCTGAGGTAGGGACGGCCGCGGCTGTCCCGCCAGGCGAAGCCCGGCGGTCTACAATTGACGGGAGGTGGCAGAAACTGGCTGCCTCCCGTTTTGTTGTAGCGCCGTCTTGATGTAGCGCCGGCGTCCCGCCGGCTGTCGTAATCGGAGATACGAAACTAGAAACTGGAGTTCACCATGGCCATCCGTTGGGATAAATTCACTGTAAAAGCGCAGGAAGCAGTCCAGCGCGCCAACGACCTTGCCTCCGAGCACGGCAACCCGGAGCTTCTGCCGATCCACCTGCTCGCCGCTCTGCTCGAAGACAAGGAAGGCATCGTCGCGCCCGTGCTCGAAAAAATCGGCATCGGCCCGCAGGCAGTCCTCAGCGACCTCTATCGCGACATCGAAAAACTTCCCAAAGTCTCAGGCGAAGCAGCGCAGGCCACGATGTCGAACGCCACCAACAAGCTGCTGGAGCAAGCCTTCAAAGAGGCTTCGAACTTCAAGGATGAATACGTTTCCACCGAGCATTTGCTGCTCGCCATCACCCACCTCAAACAGGACACAGCCCAGCAGATCCTCGCCCGACACGGCGCCACGCACGATGCAATTCTCAAAGCACTGACTGCCGTTCGCGGCTCGCAAAAAGTAACCGACCAGAATCCCGAAGCCAAGTACCAGGCGCTCGAGCGCTACGCCCGCGACCTGACCGAGCAGGCCCGCCGTGGCAAACTCGACCCTGTGATCGGCCGCGACGAAGAAATCCGCCGCGTGGTCCAGGTCCTTTCCCGCCGCACGAAAAATAATCCCGTGTTAATCGGCGAACCCGGCGTAGGCAAAACCGCCATCGTCGAAGGCCTCGCCCAGCGCATCATCTCAGGCGATGTGCCCGAAGTGTTAAAGAACAAGCGCGTAGTCGCACTCGACCTCGGAGCCATGCTCGCCGGAGCCAAGTATCGCGGCGAATTCGAAGATCGCCTCAAGGCCGTCTTAAAAGAAATCGAAGACTCCCAGGGCCAAGTCATCCTCTTCATCGACGAACTGCACACCCTCGTCGGCGCGGGGGCCGCCGAAGGCGCCATCGACGCCTCCAACATGCTCAAGCCCGCCCTCGCCCGCGGAGAACTGCGCGCCATCGGCGCTACCACGCTCAATGAATACCGCAAATACATCGAAAAAGACGCCGCCCTCGAGCGCCGATTTCAGATTGTTTTCGTCGGCGAGCCCAACGTCGAAGACACCATCGCCATCCTTCGCGGCTTGAAGGAAAAATACGAGGTCCATCACGGAGTCCGTATCAAAGACTCGGCAATAGTCGCGGCCGCAACGCTCTCGCATCGCTACATCTCCGACCGCTTCCTGCCCGACAAGGCCATCGACCTCATCGACGAAGCCGCAGCCTCGATTCGCATCCAGATCGATTCGCTCCCCACCGACATCGATCAGCTCGAACGCCGGGCTACGCAACTCGAAATCGAAAAGCAGGCGTTGAAGAAAGAGGACGACCCCAACTCCCGCGAGCGTCTCTCCGTCATCGAAAGGGAACTCGCCGGAATCCGCGAGAAATCCACCGCCCTAAAAGCTAATTGGAAAAAAGAGAAGGATCTGATCGCCCGCTCCCGTGAGCTGAAAGAGAAAATCGAGAAGCTCAAGATTGAGGAGCAAGCCGAAGAGCGCAAAGGCAACCTGCAGCGCGTCGCCGAAATCCGTTACGGATTGTTGCGTCAAGCTGAAGACGAATTAAGCCAACTATCAGCCAAGATCGACAACAAAGCCGCGGGTGCCCCGCGCATGCTCCGGGAAGAAGTGGACGAAGAAGACATTGCCCGCATCGTCTCCAAGTGGACTGGCATCCCCGTCTCCAAAATGCTCGAGGGCGAAGTGAAAAAGCTGGTCACCATGGAAGACCGCCTGCGCCTACGTGTCATCGGTCAGGACCAGGCTCTCGAACGTGTTGCAAACGCCATCCGCCGTTCCCGCGCCGGATTAAGCGATCCCAAGCGCCCCATCGGCTCGTTCATCTTTCTTGGCCCGACTGGAGGCGGCAAAACGGAACTCGCCCGCGCCCTCGCCGAATTTCTCTTCGACGACGAGCGGGCCCTGCTGCGCATTGATATGTCCGAATACATGGAGAAGCATTCGGTTGCCTGCCTGATCGGCGCGCCTCCCGGCTACGTCGGCTATGAAGAAGGAGGCCAGCTCACCGAGCAGGTCCGCCGCCGCCCCTATGCGGTAGTGCTTTTCGACGAAATCGAAAAGGCGCACCCGGACGTTTTCAACGTCCTGCTGCAGGTGATGGACGACGGCCGCCTCACCGACGGCAAGGGCCGCGTCGTAGACTTCAAGAACACCATTTTGATCATGACCTCGAACATCGGGTCAAGTTATCTGCAAGCCGACCACGTGCAAACTCCCGAAGAGTTTGAGAAGGCCAGCGAACAGGTGTTGAACGCGCTGCACGGCCACTTCCGCCCGGAGTTCCTGAACCGCGTCGACGACATCATCGTCTTCGCCCCGCTCGGCAAGGAGCAGTTGGTCAAGATCATCGAACTGCGCCTGGAAGACGTGCGTCGCCTGCTCGCCGATCGCAAGATTTCGATCGAGCTCACCGACGCAGCCAAAGACATGCTCTTCACTCAGGGCTACGACCCCAACTTCGGCGCGCGTCCGCTGAAACGCGCCATTCAAAAGCTGGTGCAGGATCCGCTGGCGTTGAAGATCTTGGATGGGGAGATCCTGCACGGCGATCACGTCGTAGTCGATGCCGACAAGAGAGCCGGCAAGATGAAATTCCAAGTCAGCAAGCGCGTCGGCGAAAAAGAAGCAACGAAAGCAAGACGCTAATGTTCTACTTGCGGGCAAAGGCCTCTATCAGCTCGGGCGAGGCGGCCAGGTACCAGGTTATTACAACCCGCAACATGATCTGGACCCCGTAAAACCAGAAGCGCCAAGTCAGATCCCTCGCGGCCGCGGAAACTGCCGGCACCGATCCCGCGATCCCGATCACCATGAGCAGAATCGCGCACCACCGTGCCCAATTGCGCAGCCGATAAAGTCCCCAGCCCACCAATGCCCATCCTGCGCCGACAGATAAGGCCGTCTGGGGTGCCGTCAGTTCTCGCCAATACGTGATCCCCGTTCCCAGCGTCATCGAAAGCGTGCCTGGCGCGACCAGTTCGATGATGCCGATCGCGGCGAGATAAACCGCGACCAGAAAAAACAGGGCCGCGATCACCGTAACACTGGCGGGGCGTTCCATATCGACGAGATTACCGTAGTTTCGCAGGAGAAATGCAGAATCGGTCTGTGGCACACTAATTCAATGCCCAGCCTAACTCTTGGCGATTTCGAACTCAGCATCTTCTCCGACGGCACCTACCCGCTAGACGGTGGCGCATTTTTCGGCGTCATTCCCAAGGTCATGTGGTCCCGTAAAGTTGTCTCGGACGAAAGAAATTACGTCCAGGCCGGGCTCAACTCACTGCTCATTCGCACAGGCAAACAAAATGTGCTGGTCGAAACTGGCATGGGTAACAAGCTTTCCGAGCGCATGGTCAAGTTCTACGGCCAGCCCGCGCAGTTGCTCACAAATCTCTCGGCTGCCGGTGTCGCTCCCGAAGACATCGACATCGTCATCAACACCCACCTCCACTTCGACCACTGCGGCTGGAACACAGTCCACAGATAAAGACGGCAAGATCGTCCCAACCTTTCCCCGCGCGAAATATTACGCGCCCGGAAGGCGAATGGCAATACGCCCGCCACCCCAGCGAGCGCGACGCCATCAGTTACATCCCCGAAAACTACGACCCGCTAGTCCAAAGCGGCCAGATGACGCTGCTCAAAGGCGGCGAAGAAATCGTCCCCGGCATCTCTGTGAAAACTTTCCCCGGCCACACCGCGCACATGGAAGCGGTAATCGTCGAAAGCGGAGGCCGCACCGCCTGCTACATCTCCGACCTCATCCCCACCACCGCGCACATCGACCTAACCTGGGGCATGGCCTTCGACCTCTACCCACTGCAAACCATCGAGAGCAGGAAGCAGTACTACGCGAAAGCGATTCCAGAAAAGTGGCTGACGGTCTTCACCCACGATCCCGCCACTCCATGGGCCTATGTAGAAAAAGACGAGATCGGCAAGATGGCCGCGCGGAAGGTATAGCGATCCCTTGTTCTTCAGTAACTTTCTTCTGAAATTTATCCTGCTAACTTGAACTGTGGCACGCGCCTTCGACCGCGTCCGGTGTCGAAATCAATTTCTCTGCGAGGGACTATGAAGCGATTCGTAACTATCATCGCTATTTCCGCCTCATTTTTGTTGGCCGGCGCTATTTCTGCTGCTGCTCAGGACGAGCACCGGGATAGGGAACAAAGAGAGGTGGGCAAGGAAGAACGGCACGACGCACACCAAGAAGAGAAGCACGAGGCCCAGAGCGGCGCGCTGAAGAGCGGCACGTGCCCATGGAGCTTCGCTCATGAAGAGAGACACGCCGAGTTACGGCGAATTTCTGATGACCATTTTCGCGCCCACTTTGGACGCGAGCACTACTTTGCTGTCGGCCACATGACTGTGGTGGCAGGTCATCCGCGCTTCGCGTATGGCGGCTACCGGTTCGAAATCGGACAGCCCTGGCCTGCTCGATGGGCCTACACCGACCACTGCTATATCGATTTCGTCGAAGGCCGGTATTTTCATGTTTAATACGCGGTACCCAGGAGTGCGGGTCGCTGTCGCCGTGGTGCCCTGAGAAATTGAGTCCTCATCAGCCGTGGCGTGGTCCGCGCTTACCCTTCGCGGGCGAGAACCTGCCCTGAGCTCGTCGAAGGGGCAACCGCGCCACATAATCTAGCTTCGAAGAATTCCTCCACCCGCTCCAGAATCTCCACCGCGCTCTTCGACTCGTAGATCGCCTTGCGCAGCCCCGCTCCGCCGGGAACCCCATGCGTGAACCAGGAAGCGAACTGCTTCATCTTTCCCACGGCATCCGGGAGTTCTTCCTCAATCAGCATCTGAAAATAGGTGCGGATCATCTGGTAACGGTCAGCTTCGCTAGGCTGGTCGTAGGGCTTCTCCGACTTCGCGTAGCCCCGGACGCCTTCGGCCGGAGTAGCATCGGCAAAAGCTGTCGAGCTTTGCTCGACAGGGCGGACGAATGCGTCCGCCCCTACGCGGGCGCAGTATTGTTCGATCTGCCGGAAGATCCAAGGATTCGACGGCGCAGTCCGCCCGATCATCACCGCATCACAGCCGGTCTGCGTGACCATGGCACAAGCGTCCTCAGGCGTGCGGATATCGCCATTGCCGATCACCGGAATTTTCACCGCGTCTTTGATGGCGGCAATCCACTCCCAGCGTGCATTCCCGCTATATCCTTGTTCCCGAGTCCGCGCGTGCAATGCGACCGCCGCCAGTCCGCAAGATTCCGCCATGCGAGCCAGTTCCACGCAGACGATCTCATCGTCGCTCCATCCGGCACGAAACTTCACGGTGAAGGGAACCGTCACCGCGGCTCGCACCGCCTCAAAGATGCGCCCAATGGCCGGCAGATCGCGCAGCAGCCCGGACCCTCCGTTGCACTTCACGACTTTCTTCGCCGGACACCCTAGGTTCAAATCGACCAGGTCGAAGCCGAGCCCCTCGACCATGCGCGCCGCCTCCGCCATCACCCGCGGATCGCTGCCAAAAAGCTGCGCCGAAATCGGATGCTCATCTTCATAGAAATGAAGATAGCGCTTAGCCTTCTCGTCCTTCTTACGGAGCACGCCGTCGGCCGAGGTGAACTCGGTCATGATCAGCCCACACCCGCCTAGGTTGCGGATGAATCG
Source organism: uncultured Acidobacteriaceae bacterium (assembly GCA_963787495.1). Taxonomy (GTDB): domain Bacteria; phylum Acidobacteriota; class Terriglobia; order Terriglobales; family Acidobacteriaceae; genus Sulfotelmatobacter. Next base: position 874,706 of record CAWBDA010000003.1, on the reverse strand, counting down.
CCGGAAGACCGTATCAGTAACTCCGGCCATCGGAGCAAGCACGGTTGCTGGAGCAATCTCGAGCCCGCCGATGGATACCGATGCCGGAACAGCCTTCAGCGGCGCTGCACGGCTGGCAGCACCGTCCGCCCCACCCGAGATGTCCCATGACTTGCGCACAGCTCTATTCTACTTGGCCCTTGCAAAATTAAACCCCCGCCTGTGGGGCGAGGGCTCAATTTCAAGTATATCCGTGGTAATCCGCGCAAATCCGTGGCAAAGAATCTTAGTTCTTCGCCGCCGTCTCGGCCGGCTTCGCGGGCGCGTTCTTGGCATACTTCCGGCGGAACCGCTCTACCCGTCCGGCGGTATCCATCAGTTTCTGCTTGCCGGTAAAGAAAGGATGGCATGCTGAGCAGATTTCTACGCTGATGTCACCCTTATGGGTAGACCGGGTAACAAAAGCATTGCCGCACGCACAATGCACGCGCACTTCGTTATAAGCGGGATGAATAGCAGGTTTCATATGGGTTCAGACCTCGACCGGAATCTTTAGATTCTACCGGAGTACCCCAGGATTCAGCAATCCTAAGCTCTCACCCGTCAGAAGCGGAACTGATACGAAACCTTCACAAAGAATTGCCGGCTGTCGTTGATATAGCCCTTCGCGGTGTAGAGCCCTGCCAGACCCGCGGGGTCTTGCATCAGGCCGTGGTCCAGGTTCTGCAGGTCGCTGTTGTAACCCACATAAATCGCCGTGCCCGGATGCACCAGGTACGTCAGCAGGAAATCGGCGTTGAACTGCTTCTCGGTCGGCAGGTAGGTATACAAGTAAAACGGTATGGGTTGGCCCGGCGGGTTCGGCAAGTAAAACTGGCTGCCGGGGGTGTTCGCCAGAACCGAGTTGTATTGCAGAATCACCCGCAGGGAAAGCTGCGGCGTGAACTGCCAGTTCCACTTGCTGCGCACGATGTGGTTGTCGAAAATGCCTTTCCCGATGGGCATGCCCGGCGTTGTAGACTGAGCAACCTCTGAAACAGCAAAAGCATATTCGTTCTCCGTCGCCCGCAAACGTTCAAACAGATACGTATTTTCAATCTTCAACGGCTTCATGGGACGGAAGGTCAGCGTCGCAGAAGCCGTATCCAGCCGCGACAGAAGAGACTGCGGCAGCGCGTTCGCCGCCGGCACAAAGTTCGCCCCGTCTCCCCAGTAATAGTTCGCCGCCATGGTTACCTTTGGAAAGTATTGGGTCTGCACCGAAGCCCCGCTGCGGTGTTCGTGGTAGTCCTGGTTCTGGTTCGCCAACAAACCGAGGAAGAGAAAATCCTGCGGCCGCAACCGTTCCCGCAACTCCTGATAAGGAAGCAGATAGATGATCGTCTGTCCGCGTCCTTGAATGGCCAGATACGGGTCATAATAGGTGTCCAGCCGGTTCCCTTCATGGTCGAACACGTAGCGCTGTTGCAGCGACGGACCCCAGTCCACGATCCAGCCCTTTTTCGGACGAAAACGGTAGTCGAGCGTCTGGTAGAGTTCGCGGATGTCCACGCGGTTCACGAATCCCGGCACGGTCACAAATCCCCGGCTGATGTCGTCGTAGATTCCCTCATAGGAAAAGTGCAGCCCATCGCGCTTTAGATCCAGCTTGTCCGCCGGGCCCGCATAATAGTTGCCGTTGCCGGCGTTGCCTGAGCTGAAGGGAAACAGGTTGTACTCGCACGTAGTTTCCGGGTTGCCGGTAAGGGATGCATTGAGTCCCTGCAGGTTGCTCGAGCTCACCACTGCCTGGCCTTCCAGGGTCCAGTTGGCATTGAACTTCAATCGCGTGTCCACTCCACCCACGCGATTAAACTCGCCCGTTGTCGGACACTCCCAATCGGTGTACACCGCGCCCACACTCGACTGCTTGAAGATGTCCCGGCTCACCCGCGCAATCGTGAAGTACGAGCGATCCCCGTAGAGAGTATCTGAACAGATGGGGGATGTGGCCGGGCAATAGTTGGGCACCGCCAGCCCCGGCGCTCGGTCATCGCTCGTCAGCAAACCCAATGAATACGGTCCTTCCTTCCCCGTCAGCCGGATTCCCGCCGATGGGTCCTGAATATTCCGCGTGAAAAACAAATCGAACGGCGTGCGAAAGTAGTCCGCGTTCTCTAGAAAAAACGGCCGCTTCTCCGGAAAATACACTTCGAACCGCTGGTTCACTGTGATCTGCGGATCCTCCGATTCCACTTGGCTGAAATCGGGATTCGCGGTCAGATCCAGCACAAAGTGATTTTGGATCACGAACTTCGCGTCCATGCCCACCTGCCCCTGCACCTCCGCGTTCTGAAAATACGGGTTGTACGGATCGGTCGTGTCCAGCGATCGGAAGCCCCGCATGATTCCATAGGGAAGCAACTCGATCTTCCGCCCCGGCGAAATTCCCTCCAGCCCATACAACGTCGCCGCCTGCCCCAGCCGCCCTTCCACGCGGGACGAAATCTCCGGCCAGAATGAATCCTCATTCTTGCGGACGATTCCGCGATACAGAACGATTCCCCACTCCTGCTGCTTCGTCGCCGGAAACCGCAAACTCTTAAACGGAATGGCCATCCACACCACAAAGCCGCGGCTGGTAACCTTGCCTCGTGAATCCCATACCGTGTCCCACGAGGTATCCCAGTTTCCGCTGATCTCGTCCCGGGACGCCTCGGTATAGATCGCATCCCACTGCACGCCCAGCGGCGTGGTCTGGAACTCATACGCGCGCCGGCGGTCATGAAACGTGTCGAACATGACTGCGACTTCATCGTCGTCCGAAGTGTCCTCCCGCCGCGACATTCGCGCCCGCACCTTCTTCGGATCGTCGAAACACACAAAAACGACGTATAGATTCTTCTGGTCGTAGCCCAGATAGGCGGCCGTCTCCTCTGAGACTTTTTCTCCATCGTGCGGATTGCGTTGCACAAATCCCGTCACTTTCGCCATCTGCAGTGCGATCTCGCCCACAGGCTTCATCTCCAGAAAGTCTTCCAGCGCAGGCGCGCGGGTCAAACGCGGAATCGTAAGCGCCGGAGGAGCCAGCGCATGAGCCGCGGCCTGCACTTGGGTTGCTGGCGGCTGATTTTGCGGAGTCTTCTGTGAATCCTGTCCGGCGGTATCTTGCGCCGCCGCCGCGCTCCATCCACACTCCACCACCCCCGGCAGCGTCAGTACGCAGGCCAGCAAGAACCTTAGAACTCTTTTGGATGAAAAGCCCCAAATTTGCCCCGAACGCAAAGTGTCCTCGGTTCCCCGTCTCGAACGAGGAATCTTGCAAGATACACCATGAGCATTCGACAGAACAGCAAAACTGTCTTACTCAAGGTTTCCCGAACACGACTACGTCGACGTTTCAGTAGTGTGGAATTTCAGCGGAGAATCTCTAGGTTTCGAACAACGACCGTGGCAACCCGGATTGCCGAATAATCGACATCAAAGTCCCGATCCGAAGCTCACTATGGTCCGGAACGGGCACGGTGACGGTCGAATTCTCAGTCCGCTTCTGCATCACAACATGGCTGCCCCGGCGTCGCACCTCAGCGAATCCGTGGCGCGAGAGGATGATGCAGACCTCCCGGCCAGACAGCACGCGCAGCCTAGCCAACCTCGACCTCAAGGCGGGTTACAAACAGTTCGGAGTGCCCGCGCCGTTCGATTTCCGTCGGGTCTGCTGTTTCAAAAAATAACTCAACAGCCTCCTGCAGGTTCTTACGCGCGGATTCAATTGTGTCTCCCTGGCTGGCAACGTCCAGCTCGGGACACAGGGCAACGTAGCCGTTGCCTTCACGTTCAATAATGGCGGTGACTTGTCGCAGTTGTTTCATTTGGCTCCTACCGATCCAGCTCACATTTTAGAACAACAGAATTCTAGAACAGCGAACTCTGCCGCCGGCTCGGCGTAATCCCAAAATAATCATACGCCAGCTGCGTCGCCACCCGCCCCCGCGGAGTGCGGTTCAAAAACCCAATCTGCATCAGAAACGGCTCGTAAATCTCTTCAATCGCGTCCGGCTCCTCGGCCAGCACCGCGGCCAGCGTATTCACGCCCACCGGACCACCCTGATACTTCTCGATAATGGTCAGCAACAAACGCCGGTCCACTTCGTCGAACCCGTATTTATCCACTTCCAGCATCTGCAGCGCCGCCTGCGCCGTAGGCAAATCGATCTTGCCCGCTCCGCGCACCTGGGCATAGTCGCGCACCCGCCGCAGCAGCCGGTTCGCAATGCGCGGCGTCCCCCGCGACCGGCTGGCAATCTCGATCGCCCCCGCGCCGTCAATCTCAACTCCCAGAATCTCCGCCGAACGCTCCACGATCACGCGCAACTCTTCCGGAGTATAAAACTCCAGCCGCAGCACAATCCCAAATCGCGACCGCAACGGCGCAGAAATCAATCCCGCCCGCGTGGTGGCGCCCACAAACGTAAACGGCTTAACTTCCAGCGTGTGCGTGCGCGCCGAAGGCCCTTGCCCGATAATAATGTCCAGCTTGTAATCTTCCAGCGCCGAATAGAGCAGCTCTTCGAGCACCGGTTGCAGCCGGTGAATTTCATCGATGAACAGGACTTGCTTGTCCTGCATGTTGGTGATGATCGCCGTCAAGTCGCCCTTGATCTGCAACAGCGGCGCCGCCGTAGGCTGAAAGTGCACGCCCAGTTCGTTGGCAATAATATTCGCCAGCGTAGTCTTCCCCAGCCCCGGAGGCCCATACAGCAGCACATGATCCATGGCCTCGCCGCGCGACCGCGCCGCTTCAATCGCCACAGCCAGATTTTCTTTGACCTTGGTCTGCCCGATAAACTCGCCCAGCCGTTGCGGCCGCAGCTTCAGCTCAAACGAAGAATCATCCTCCACAGGCGCGGCAGACACCAGCCGCTCAGGGCTGTAATTCAGGTTGGGATTTCTAGCGGTAGCCACTCGCCGGATGTTACCACGAACCACGCAGAGGCAGCCGTCCACAAACCATGTTGGGACGCCGCCTCGAGAACCTGCCCCGAGCGAAGCCGAGGGGTCCAGCCAAGCGCAGCGAGGCGTCTCTCCTAGTTGTTGATAACCACCAGCAGCCCAATCATGATCAGGGCCGCATCGGCCATCAAGCCCAGCATCAGCCCCAGAACGAACCGCCCCCCACCTCGCAGTTGCTCGGGTGCCACGGCGGAACGCTTGCACACAACTGTGCCCGCCCACTCGTCTCCGTAGCGCTGTTCTTTCATGCTCTTTTGCATTTCAAAATAGCCGATTAAGCCAAAAAAGATTCCGTCGACAAAATAACCAAGTTCGCGAATGATCGCTGGCCAAAATCGGCAGGGCGTACCGTCTTCCTGAACCACTACCATCGAAAGCACACGCTTGCCCCAATGTGCTGCCGTGTATGCTCACCCCAACCACCTGATAAGCGAAGGAACCGACCAAGCTGGCCATGAATCCCGGGAAGCCGACGTGCCTGAGCTTCACCATCACCCAGAAGGGAATACGCCCGCCGGAAGCCGCCGCCAGCAGAATAGTAAAAAAGATTCCTGTCGCAAAGGAAACGCAGTAGTGAACAACCAGGTCAATCACTCGCGCCGCCACGCGGGGCCAGAAACCAACGCCCGCCAAGCCAGTGGGCTCCGTCGCATAGCCGCCGAAGGTGAAAGTAGGGGAACTTCCCGCAGCGTCCGGAAACTCCGGCACTGGCGTGGACATAAAAAACTCCTAGTGGAGCCCATTGCCGGCAGCCTCCACCACAACCGCCCAGCGGCGTCGCTCTACTTCGGATACCAGTCCAGCACCCTCACCTCAATCCCAGTCCCTTCCAATCCTTTTTGAAACACAGCAAGATCCGATCCGTGATAGTGGTAAGGGATAACAATCTTCGGATGAAACGCTTTTACCGCGTCAGCCGCCTCTTCCGGCGGCATGGTGTAAGGCAGATTCATGCACACAAACGCCACATCGATATTCTTAAGCGCCCGCATCTCAGGAATGCCCTCGGTGTCGCCCGAAAAATAAAAGCGCTTCCCGCCGTAGGTGAGCACGTAACCGTTGCCCCGTCCCTTGTCGTGAAACAGTTTTCCCGGCGCAGGGCCGCGCTTCAGGTTGTACGCGGCGATAGCCTCAATCGTCCATGCCTGCCAGTTCTTCGTTTCTCCATTCGCAATGGGCTTGCCGCTGGTAACAGTGGCGACCACCGCAGGCGCAGCCAGAATCTCCGTCTCCGCCTTGCTGATCTCCTTAATCGAATCCGGGTCCATGTGATCGCCATGAATGTCCGTAATCAGAATCAGGTCGGCCTTTGGAAGCCCCGCCAATTTCGCAGGCTTGGCGGGATCCAGATAGATAACCTTCCCGCCGGCCTCAATCAGCGTGCTGGCGTGATACAGCGGAGTAATCTTTACCGGCCCGGCGGACGTAGAAAACACTTGCGTCTCGGCGGCTGCCCGCGCAACCGGCGACAGCGCAAACAGAAGAGCAAAGACAGAACAAACAACAATCAGGATTACTTTCATTACGAACCTCGCATAGATGTTCACATTCAAACTGTCATCCTGAGCGAAGCATGAGCGCCTGAAAGGCGGTCATGCGAAGTCGAAGGATCCCTATTCGCGCCATTCAACCTCTGCAGCCTCAAGGTATTCTCCCCTTGCAGCCAGCCACTCTACTCTTCCTCTTCCTTCACCTCACCCCGCGCCGCCTTCGCCTTCTCAATAATCTTCTCCTGCAACTGGCCCGGCACCGTATCGTAATGATGCATTTCCATGTTGAAACTACCGCGGCCCTGAGTCATCGAAGTCAAATCCACGCCGTAAGTCAGCATCTCCGCCATAGGCACTTCGGCTTTCACCACCGTGTTGCCGCCCTTGTTGTCCATGCCCTGAATGCGTCCCCGCCGGCTGTTCAAATCGCCCATGATCGATCCCGCAAAGTCGTCAGGTATCGTGATCTCGACCGACATCACCGGCTCCAGAATCGTGGGCTTGGCCTGCTCCATCGCTTTGCGGAACGCGATGCGCCCCGCCATCTGGAACGACATATCGTTCGAATCCACGTCATGATAAGAACCGTCATACAGGATCACCCGGAAGTCCACCACCGGAAACCCCGCCAGGTACCCGCGCGCCGCCGCATCCTTGATTCCTTTTTCGATCGCCGGAATATAGTTCTTCGGAATCGCTCCCCCGAAAATATCGTTCACGAACTCAAACTGTCCGCCCCGCGGCATGGGCTCCATCTTGATCTTGCAATCGCCGTACTGCCCGTGCCCGCCGGTCTGTTTCTTGTGCCGGCCCTGCACATCAGCTTTGCCGCGAATCGTCTCCCGGTAGGGAACCTTGGGCGCTTTCAAAACCACTTCCGTGTGGTACCTCTTCTTCAGCTTCGCCACCACCACTTCAATGTGTTGCTGTCCCGTGCCCGCAATCAGAAACTCCTGCGTTTGCGCATCGCGGAAGAATCGCAGCATCGCATCCTCTTCCATCAGCTTGTGGATCCCCGGCCCCAGCTTATCCTCATCCGCACGGCTCTTCGGCTCAATCGCAAACGTGATCGCCGGTTCCGGCAGCTTCACTCGCGGATACAGAATCGGCGCAGCCTTGTCTCCCAGCGTGTCGCCTGTAAGCGTGTCCTTCAATTTCGCCACAGCGCCAATATCTCCGGCGTGCAACTCCGTCACCGGCACAGCAGTCTTGCCCTGCATGATCGAAATATGCGACAGCTTCTCCGCCGACCCGCGTGAAAAGTTCTGCACCGCGGCCTCATTCTTCAGCACCCCAGAGAAAACCTTGAAATAAGAAATTCGTCCGGCAAACGCATCCGAAACAGTTTTGAACACATACAGCGACACCGGTTCCGCATCCGTCTCATGCCGTTTCGGCGCATCTCCGTTCCCCGAGGACGCCGCTTCGCCCTGCACCCACTCATGCTCCGAAGGCGCCGGAGTGTAATCCACAATAAAATCCATCACCCGGTCCGCGCCCACGTTCCCCAGCCCCGAACTGAAGATCACAGGGAAGAGTCTGTCTTCCCGAATCGCATTATGCAGCGCCGGGATCAAATCCTCTTCCGGAATCGTTCCCTTCTCAAAGAACTCCTCCATCAGCTTGTCATCACCCTCAGCCACCAGCTCCACCAGTTGCTCGTGCGCTTCCTGCACCTGCGCCCTCATGCTCGCGGGGATTTCCGTCTCCTTGCCTTTCCCATTCCCTCCCAACTCATAGGTGTAAGCCTTCATGCGCACCAGGTCGACCACACCACTCAAACTCTTCTCGCTCCCAATGGGCAGCTCAATGGGAATCACATTCCGCCCAAACGCATTGATCAGCGACTCCAGCACGCGCTCCGCATTCGCCCGGTCGCGGTCCATGCGGTTCACCACAATCAGCCGCGGAGTCTTGTATTCCTCGCAATCCTTCCAAACCCGTTGCGTCACCACTTCCACCCCGGCCACACCATCCACCACCACGATCGCCGCATCCACCACCGGCAGCACCATCCGCGCCTCGTGGACAAACATATTGAACCCGGGCGTATCGATCACGTTGATCTTCGTCTTCCCCCACTCCACATAAGCCGCGGCCGCCGCAATCGACATCTTCCGCGCAATCTCTTCCTCGTCGTAATCGGTGGTCGCCGACCCGTCATCCACCCGCCCCAGCCGCGGCGTTGCGCCCGCCGTATACAGCATGGCCGACAGCAGCGAGGTCTTCCCCGCATGCCCGTGCCCCACCATCGCGACATTACGAATGTTTTCTCCGGAATAAACTTTCACGAATAGGCTCCTTCGCAGGCGTGGAAAGAGAGAAGGCCCAGAAAATCGGAATAAAGAACGGTGCAGTACACAGGCCAGCCCAACATACCTGCCAAAACCTAGGATGCTACCACGCGGCAAGCAGACGCCTCAACCCGCAGGGATTCCGCGAATCCGTGGCCAAAAAGTTCCCTCGCGTTGTATCATCCTCCCAATGCTGGGCAACCGCACCAACGAGCAGTGGATCTCCCAATACTCCTCCAGCCATCAGAATCCGGTGAACCGGCTCTGCCACACCCTCGGCATCCCGACCATCGTGCTCTCGATCGCAATTTTTCTCGCCAGCATCTTCCTCCATCGCCTCTGGCCCTACGCCCTAGCCCTATTCATCCTCGGATGGATTCTCCAATTCATCGGCCACGCCTTCGAAGGCAAACCCCCGGAATTCTTCAGCGACTGGCGTTTCCTGTTCGTAGGCGTCCGCTGGTGGTGGGCCAAGATCCAGGGCAAAGCCTAGTGTGAGGTGTGGGGCGGGCGCCCTCGCCCGCCTGCTTGCGCCCATTCCGCGTTCTGCTCTATTCTGGGCTCACCGAGGGGCTCGACTCCCACGGCAAACATGCAGCGCCTCATCGCCAGATTCCTGTTGCTCGTAGCGCTCGTAGGGAACCTCGCCCCGCTAGCCCTGGCGGCAACCTCCGCCCCGCACGCCTGCTGCGTCCGCAAAGCAGTTCATCACTGCCATGATTCTCTGTCTTCACAATCAGAATCCGGACAACTAGTCCTCCGCGACGCGGCCAGCTGCAATCACGACTGTTGCCGTGCCGTCACAACCGCTCGATGGGCGCACGCCCAGCCGCGTGCAGACCAGTCCTTCGTACAAAATGTAGAGGCCTACCTCGGCCATTCGACTCCCGTTTCCCCGACCACTGAACCCACCGGTTTCCAATCCACCCGCGCCCCTCCAGCATCGCTCCATAGCCTGAGCTAAATCTACAAGCGACCAGTGGCACGTGTGGGGACGGGCGCATTCGCCCGTCCAGCGAGCGCAGCGAGCAGTTCTGGCACGGCTTCTGCCCCTCACGTACTGACCGGCACCTGGAAATCGAATTTCTATCGGAGATCAAATGCGTTTCATCCGTCTAATCCTGCTAACCCCGTTCCTGACCCTCGCCGCGTACGCCTCTATCTTCGGATCAGTTCGCGGCATCGTTCACGACCCCCAGCATCGTCCCGTGGAAGGCGCCATGGTCATGTTGCGCTCCAAAACCTCCGACTGGAACGCAACCACCAACACCGACGCCGCCGGACAATTCTCTTTCAACGCCATCGCGATCGGCGAATACACCGTAACGGTCGTCGCTCCAGGCTTCAATCAGATGGCCTCCGATGTCCTGGTCAACTCCGGATCGCATCCCGTCCTGCATTTCTCTCTAAACGTCGCCACCACCAAAGAGACCGTCATCGTCTCCGGAGCCCCCGAAGCCATTCCCACCGATTCCGCCACTCCCACCACTCTGGTCAGCCGCCTCGATATCGAACACACTCCCGGCGCAGCCCGCACCAACAGTCTAGCCATGATCACCGACTACGTTCCCGGAGCCTATTTCACCCACGACCAGCTCCACATCCGCGGCGGACACCAGACCAGTTGGCTCATCGACGGCGTGCCCGTCCCCAACACCAACATCGCCTCCAACCTCGGCCCGCAATTCGATCCCAAGGACATCGACTATCTCGAGGTCAATCGCGGCAGCTACGGCGCCGAGTTCGGTGACCGCACCTACGGCGTCTTCAACGTAGTCCCGCGCACCGGCTTCGAGCGCAACCGCCAGGCCGAACTTGTCCTCAGCGCCGGAAATTTCTACCAGACCAACGACGCCCTCAGTTTTGGCAGCCACACCGAACGCTTCGCCTACTACGCCAGCCTCAACGCCAACCGCAGCAACCTCGGCATCCAGACGCCCGTCCCGCAGGTCGTCCACGACGCCGAGAACGGCTACGGAGGCTTCGGCTCGCTGATTTTCAACGTCGACCCGTCCAACCAATTACGCCTCGTAACTTCCCTGCGCAAGGACTACTACCAAATCCCCTACGACCCCTTCCCCAACGACATCGAGAATAATCTGGTGAATGGCCAGCTAACGGGACAGTATCCCAGCCTCGACCTTCGCGATGGCGATCACGAATCCGATGCCATCGCCAACTTCTCCTGGGTCCACACCTTCAATTCAAAACTCCTGCTGACGGTCTCCCCGTTCTTCCACTACAACGCCGCCGATTATGACAGCGCCGTCACTGACCCCGTAGCCACCACCGAACATCGTGGCTCAACCTACGGCGGAGGCCAGATAAGCTTTGGCGCGAATCTATCGAAGAACAATCTGCAAGTGGGTCTGTACAGTTTTTATCAGCAGGATAATGAACTCTTCGGCGCGGCCTTTAACCCTCCCGACCAACCCCAATGCATAACTCCTACCAACCCATTGGGCGTTTGCCAGGGTGTAAATCCTCCAGATCGCGAGCATCCCACCGGCAGCCTCGCAGCCTTCTTCATCGACGACAAATTCAAGCCCGTTCCCTGGCTGACGCTATCCGCCGGAATGCGCCCCACGCACTTCTCCGGCGGAGTCTCCGAAAACGCGATCAGCCCCCGCTTCGGCATCGCCCTCAACGTCCCCCATCTCAACTGGACCTTCCGCGCTTTCTACGGCCACTACTACCAGGCCCCGCCGCTGATAACCGCCTCGGGCCCGCTAATCCAATTTGCCACCGCCAACAACCTCGGATTCATCAAGCTTAACGGCGAGCGCGATGAAGAACACCAGTTCGGACTTACCATCCCCTACCATGGCTGGATTCTCGACGCCGATAACTTCCGCACCAACGTGGTGAATTTCTTCGATCACAACAACATCGGCGAGTCCAACCTTTTCTTCCCCATCACCATCGCACAGGCAGTGATCCGCGGATGGGAACTCACGCTCCGCTCGCCGCGAATCGCCCATCGCGGCCAACTCCATCTCGCCTACTCCAACCAGATTGCCGAAGGCGGCGGAGCCATCACCGGAGGCCTCACCAATTTCTCCCTGCCCGCCGGCCTCTCTCCACTCGACCACGACCAGCGCAACACGCTTAACCTGGGCGGAGACGTCACGCTACCCTGGCGCGCCTACGCCTCCACCAATGTCTACTACGGCTCCGGTTTCAGCAACGCTTTCCCCGGCCAGCCTTATCCCGGCGCCTATCTGCCGCAACACACCACCTTCGATCTTTCCGTCGGCAAAGATTTTCGCGAGAGCTTTTCCGCTTCGCTGAACGCCATGAACGTAGCCAACCGCCGCGTCGAACTAGATAACAGCGTCACCTTCGGCGGCTTCCACTGGAACAACCCGCGCGAAATCTACGTCGAACTCCGCTATCGCTTCCACTACTGAACCCGAAACCTGCAGGTCCGAGTCGCGGAGCGACGACATTCACTAGCCCCGCACGTAAGTGCGGGGTAGATTAGCCAGAGAGGAACCAAGTCCCTTCAGGGACGACACTCCCGGGATAGCCGCCTCTGCTGTCCGTCCGAGTGCATCCCGACGCTTTTGATCACCGAAGCATGATCCGAGATAATGGAAAGGAAATATGAAATACCCATTCAATCCATCCGCACAGCGTCTTGCATTCCTCTGCCTGTTCGCCCTGCTGGCATTCTCCGCCGCCTGCAACCGCGCGCCCACACAGCCCGGCTCCGCCAACTCCTCAACCGCAAAACGTTATCAGCTCAAGGGAAAAATTATTTCCATCGACAAGAACGCCGCAACCGCCAACATCTCCAACGAGCCCATCCCCGGCTTCATGGACCCCATGGTCATGTCCTACACCATCAAGCCCCCCGCGCTGCTCGATCAACTGCAGCCGGGCGACACCATCACCGCCGATGTCGTCGTCCAACCCGACAACACCTACTGGCTCGAAAACGTCAAAGTAACCGCGCATTCGCAAACCCCAGCCGCTAAGCCCGCAGCGACCGTGCACGTCCCATCTCCCGGAGACGAGGTGCCAGATTTCAAGCTGGTCAACCAAAACAGCCAGCACACTTCGCTGCATCAATATCGCGGCCAGACCCTGCTCCTGACTCTCATCTACACCCGCTGCCCTTTCCCCGATTTCTGCCCGCGCGTCAGCCACGAGTTCGCCGCCATCGACCGCCAGCTCCGTGCCGATCCCGCCCGCTACGGCAAAACTCACCTGCTCAGCATCAGCTTCGACCCCGCCCACGACACACCCAAGGTTCTGCGAGCCTACGGGTTCTCTTGTGCCGGAACCAAAGACCCCGCACTCTTCACGCATTGGGAATTCTCCGCGATTCCCCAAACCGAGCTGCCCGAATTCGCCGATTATTTCGCACTAACCTACAAAGAAGAAGGCGGACTGATCACCCACTCCCTAAGCACCGCAGTCATCTCTCCCGACGGAAAGATTTTCAAGTGGTATCACGGCGTTGACTGGCAAGCCTCCGACTTGCTGCAAGACGTCGCCGCAGCCGCGCACCCCGTCAGTTGACCGCGTGAGAGCGAAGCGTGTCAGATGGATATGCCTCGCATCGTGGAACGGCTTTACAGGCTGTAGGAAAACTCTGATTCGAGCGAGTTCGGGAAGGGCACGACGTTCAGTCGTGCCGTTAGTCGTCTGGAATGTGCCCGCGCTTCAGCGCCTGAGGTCGGCCTTCACGCGCGGCGCAAGTTTTTCCGCTGCGTGTTGAGCCGTGCCGCACGCGAAGCTTGGGATCGGGGGCTTTAGCTCCCGGGGTGTGGCTCAGAACAAAACACGTCAGTCACGAAGCTGGCTGTAAAGACTAGAAAGAGGACCATCCATGAAATACGTTCTAGTTCTATTGAGCGTCCTCGGGATCGCAGTCTCCGCTCTAGCCCTGCGCGAGCACTACCGCACCGAAGGCGACTCGCCCTGCAGCATCAACGAGCGCTGGGATTGCGGCATAATCAATCACAGCCCCTATGCAGTGCTGGCGGGTATTCCGGTCGCCGTCCTCGGCATCGTCGGATATCTCCTGATCGGCGCTCTAGCCTGGCGTCGCGCCTATGGCTCGGTTCTGGCTGCTGCGCTCGTGGGCTTAGCCTTTTCCCTCTACCTGGCCCGTATCGAAGCACACGTCCTAGGAGTCTGGTGCATCTACTGCGTAATTTCCCTAGGCGATATCTCGCTTATAACGTTGCTGACGTTAGGAACCACGCTAGCCGCGCAATTCCGCAAGTCGTCCGAATTGGCGCCATGAACGGACTTGAAAGAAAGTCGCGAAGCGACGGCATTCATTAGCCCCGCACGTAAGTGCGGGGTAAGGACAAGTGGACTGAGCTGAGTCCCCGAAGGGGACGGCACCCTTCTATCTCCTGAGGGACTTCCCGCCTCACTCACCCTGCACTTCCGTCGGCTTCGGCCAGGCAAACCACACCCGCCGCGCCCATCGCACAACCTTCCATCCCACCCCCACTCCCATCGCAATCGTCCCCATCCACAACAACACAGCAGGAAGATAAAACACAAACGAAGTCATCGCCACGCCATAATCCGCCACGGCATCCAACCCATCGCGCAGCGCCAGCTTCATCTGGTACAGCGGACGCCAGTGCAATCCAGACACCTGCGCCTCAGCCTCGGCCCGCAGCGAAACCGCGATGGCCACAGTTTCGGTCTGCTTTGCCAGCGCATTAAACTCCGCCTGCTGCTGCTCAATCTGCCCCCGCACATCGCTAAGCTTGTCGGTGACCGCAAGCGTGTCCTTCACCGTATGCGCCTGCTTCAAAATCGAGAGATACTGCGCCTCTTCCGCCCGCAGGTTCCGCAGGTTCGCGTCCTCGTCCACAAACTGCCGCGTAACGTCCTGCGCGTCCACTTTCTCGCTCTCCACCCTCAACCCCAACTTGCGAATCTCCGCCCGCGCCTCTTCAAATTTCGCCGCCGGCACTCGAATCGTCAGCGCAGCCCCACCCGCATTGGACCCGCCGCTCACCTGCGAACTAACCAGAAACCCGCCCAGCCCCTCCGCCAGCTCTCGAATCTTCTCCGCCGCCTCCGCCGGTTTCTGCACGACCAGGTCCACCGAACTGTTGCGCACCATCTTGCGCTCCATCGAAGAATCCACCCCGGCTTTTATCGCCGACGGCTCTTGAGCAACCGAGAGTAACGTCTGCTCGCGCTGGATCCTCGCTTCGTAAGACGCCTTTCGATCGCGCTCCGCAGCCGGACTCGGCAAAGCAACGTCTTGGAAGTGGTCCACCGCTATGCCGCTCCGGTGCAGATTCGACAACCCGCTCGACACGATGATCAGCGCCGCCATCCCCGCCAATGCAATCCACCACGCGTTGCTGCGTTTGTGAAGTGTTTCCGCAATGCTGGACATAATCCGTTCCCCCGATAAGAAGAACGCAGAATCAAGCAAGCCTTGCACCGGATGTAGCATCCTCAAACGCTGCCAGCTCTCGAAGGCTACCCCAACCGAGCAATTGACGAACCCCAACCATTCGCCTAAGATGAACGCGCTTCCGGTTCCGCCCCCGACCGCAGGCTAGCGCACACTCGTTCATGATCATCCAGAAGATTATTCAGAAGATCATCCAGAAATGATCGGCCAGACCGTCTCCCATTACCGCATCCTGGAACTGCTCGGTGGCGGCGGCATGGGTGTAGTCTACAAAGCCGAGGACACCCAACTAGGCCGCTTCGTAGCCCTGAAATTTCTTCCCGACGACGCTGCCGAAGATCCCCAGGCCCTCGAACGTTTCCGCCGCGAAGCCCGCTCCGCGTCGTCTCTGAACCATCCCAACATCTGCACCGTCCACGAAATCGGCCAGCACGACGGCCATCTCTTCATCGTGATGGAGTGCCTCAGCGGCGAAACCCTGAAGCACCTGATTCAAGGCCGCCCGCTCGAACTGGATCGCTTACTCACCCTGTCAATCGAAGTAGCCGACGCCCTGGAAGCCGCCCACAGCAAAGGAATCGTCCACCGCGACATCAAGCCCGCCAACATCTTCGTAACCGACCGTGGCCACGCCAAGATTCTCGACTTCGGTCTCGCGAAAGTCGCGCGCGCCGCCCGCCCCACCAGCGGCGACTCCCAAACCGTAGCCGAGGCGGCCGGCCTCGATCTAACCAGCCCCGGCACCGCCGTAGGCACCGTCGCCTACATGTCCCCCGAACAATTGCGCGGCAAGGAGCTCGACGGACGCACCGACCTCTTCTCCTTCGGAGTAGTGCTCTACGAAATGACCACCGGCGTTCTCCCCTTCCGCGGAGAAACCTCCGCCGTCGTCACCGAAGCTATCCTGAATCGCCAGCCCACCGCCGCCACGCGCCTCGTTCCCGACATTCCTCCCAAGCTCGAGGAAATCATCAGCAAGGCTCTCGAAAAAGATCGCGACATGCGCTGTCAAACGGCGGCCGAACTCCGTGCCGACCTCAAGCGCCTAAAGCGTTCCATCGATTCCTCCCGCACCTCAGTCGTCACAGAAACTGAAACAGAAACAGAAAAAGCTCATCACTCTTCTTCGTCCGCGACCATAGCCACGTCAGCCGCGCCGCCACAAAGCAGAAAATTCCCCGCCGCGCTGATCTTCGCCCTGGGCCTGCTCCTAGCCGCCGGTGCCGGTCTCTACGCAGGCAAGAAATTCTTCGCTTCCGCCCCGGCAGATCCTCCGGTCTACCGTCAGCTGACGTTCCGCCGCGGCAGCATCCGCGCCGCCCGCTTCGCTCCAGACGGCCAAACCATCCTCTACAGCGCCGCCTGGCAAGGCAATCCCGTCGACGTCTTCACCGCCCGTCCTGAAGCTCCCGAGTCCCGTTCCATGGGCCTAAGCCGCACCCAGCTAATGTCGATCTCCGCCACCTCCGAGATGGCAGTCCTACTCAATAGCAAAGCCATCGGCGCCTGGGTAAGCATGGGAACTCTAGCCCGCGCTCCGCTCTCCGGAGGCGCTCCCCGCGAAGTCCTCGAGCAAGTGCAGTGGGCCGACTGGGCCCCTGACGGCACGAGTCTGGCTGTAGTTCGCGACATGGGCGGCCGCAACCGCCTAGAACTCCCGGTAGGCAAGCCGCTCTACCAAACCGGGGGCTGGATCGGCCACCCCCGCGTCTCCCCCAAGGGAGACCTAATCGCATTCGCCGACCACCCCCTGCAAGGCGACGACAGCGGATCGCTAGCCGTAGTAGATTTACAAGGCAACAAAAAATCTCTCTCCACCCAGTGGTTCACCATCCAGGGACTAGCCTGGTCTCCCGACGGAAAAGAAATTTGGTTCACCGCCAGCAAGTCCGGCACCGACCGCACTCTCTACGCCACGTCACTGGACGGCAAGCAGCGCATAGTGGCTCGCCTGCCCGGCGCTCTAATGCTCCTCGATATCGCCAAGGACGGACGCGTTCTCCTGGTCCGCGCCACCTGGCGCCGCGAATTGCTAGGAGTCTTCGCCAACGACGCCAAGCAGCATGAACTCTCCTGGCTCGACTACACCTATCCTTCCGATCTTTCAGCGGACGGAAAAACTTTGCTGTTCGACGAAGAAGGCGGCGGCGGAGCCCTCGACTACTCCAAGTCCGGAGGCCTGACCTACGCCGTCTACATTCGCAAAACCGACGGCTCCCCCGCAGTCCTGCTAGGCGAAGGCGGAGCCGTAGCCTTGTCGCCCGACGGAACATGGGCAATCGCTCAAACTCAGGAATCGCCGTCCCAGTTCAAACTCTTACCCACGCGCTCCGGCGAACCCAAAGACCTGACCAAAGACAACATCAACCACAGTTGGGCTCACTGGTTCCCCGACGGAAAACGCATCCTCTTCTCCGCCGACGAACCCGGCAAAGGCGTCCGCTTCTACGTCTACGATCTAGCCTCCGGCAAGAGCCAGGTAATCTCCGAGGAGGGCGTCAACGGCACCGCCTTCACCATCTCCCCCGACTCGCAACAGATCGCCGCCATCGGCCCCGATCAAAAGGGATACCTCTATCCCGTAGCCGGCGGCAAACCTCAACTGATCAACGGCCTGAATCCCGGCGAGCAGCCCATCACCTGGACCGGCGACGGCAACTCTCTCTACATCTATCAGCCGGGCGAGCTGCCAGCCCGCGTCTACCGCCTAGACATTAAGACGGGCCAGCGCACTCTCTGGAAAGAATTAATGCCCTCCGACCCCGCCGGCGTAGAAAACATCGGCCCCATCTACATGACCCCCGACGCCAAAACCTGCGTATTCGGCTACCACCGAATGCTAGCGGACCTATACTTGGTGGAAGGTCTGAAGTAAACGTAGCGCTGCCGTCCCGGCGGCTGTGGGGACGGGCGCCTCGCCCGTCCAGCCAAGCGCAGCGAGGCGCATCTTGGCCTTTGGGTGGCGAGGGTGGAGCAGGCCTTCCAGTCCTGCGTCCAAAGAACTCCAAAGGAGTCGCAGGGCTTCAGCCCTTGACGCAACAAACGTGAGAAGCCCTCTAGAATCCCACTTCTCCGCCCCTTCAACCACCTCCCACTCAACAAGCGCTTTTTACAATGTCACAGACTGGATCGTTATAAAATGACGCCGTCTTTCGGGTAGAGCCGAGTGCCCTAGCCCGGCAAGGAGTTTCCTATGTTCCCCATGAATAGAATTGCATCTCTCTGCTTAACCGTCCTGACCGCCATGCTATCGATTCTCTCCAGCGGATGCGGCGGCGGCAGTTCCATGAACAACATGTCGCAAGCCCAGGCCCAGGCAGTGGCCCAGCAGTTTTCCCAGGCGGTCGTCCAGGCTTTAGGGACTGCAGTTCCCGCGACCGCGCCCAGCGCCGCTCGCCCAAGCCTATCGACTGCGGTGAGAGACCTTCGCCCAGACGCATTACCCGGATGCACTTCGACCTCAACCGGCCAAAACTGCAATATTCCCATCTCCCTGACGAACTACCCATGCACCGGCTCTCAAGGCGGGACCATTTCCGTAACCGGAGACGTCGACGGCACTCTAAACAATTCCGGCAGTGGCTCCCTGAGCGCTCAACTCACGATAACCACAGCGCAGTGTTCCATATCCAACCTGATCGTCAATGGCGACCCCAGTATCACCGTGGGCGGCCAGACCCTTTCCGAAGTGCAAGGAGCTATCGCGGTACCTGCAGTTCCTTCATTCGACGGCCTGTGTGGGCACGATGAACCCATCCTACGAGGAGATGGTGCTTAAGCCAGACCTCGAAAAGCTGTGGTTTGCCGAACTCAACAAGCTTGCGACGCAAGAACAGAAGTTTATGGGCCATGCTGCGGGGTTAGCCAAGAAGGAATTTTCTCTCGTCGCGTGAGGAAGCTAGATGTTGGAGGGCTACCCAACCCTCATTTCAACAACCGCCCTGCTAAACGACTATCTGAAGTCGGAGCATGGACTGTTTTTTGGCGAGAAGGCGGAACACCCCTTCCTGGAACTGAAGCCATACAAGGACATCCATGACCCGATCTGGGGCACAAATGGCTTCTCTTGGAGGGAGCTGGCTCTAATCGACACTCCTGTGATGCAGCGGCTGCGTCGGATACATCAGACGGGCCTAGCCTTTCAGGTGTACCCGTCCGCGCGCCACAGCCGCTTCGAGCACTCCCTCGGAGTAACCATCGTCGCAACAAAGGTCTTCGATGCCATCGTCCGACGACACGCGGGAAAGCTAAGGCAAATAGTCAAAACAGTAGAAAATTCAGATGCATTCCAAGAGATTTTGTTTCGCTGGCGCCAGGAACTCAGGCTCGCGGCACTCCTACACGACACAGGCCACAGCATACTTAGCCACACATCTGAGAGAGTTTATGGAAAGATTCCGATGCTCGAAGCTGCGGCCGACGAGCTAAGCGATTACGTCGGAGCTGAAAAGAAGGCTGGGGAGGTGATTTCGTTCTGTCTGTCGCGCACGGAGGCTATCCACTCCTTCCTAGATCGGGCGAAAAAGAAACTCATGAAGGAGCTCGAAATCCCGGATGAATTTTCCGGAGAACCAAACATGGAGAGCGTCTCCCTGCTAATTGTCGGCAGATCACGACACCCTCAGCTTCAGTTCATCGGGGATATCATCTCGTCAGGATTCGACGCCGACAAACTCGACTACCTCCTCCGTGACGCCGCAGCTGCCGGCCTACCGCTGAGGTACGACCTTGAGCGATACCTTGCGACTGTGCATCTCCCAGAGTCGAAGCTAACGGACGGCAAGAGCAAACTAGACAAGCTGTACAAACGTGTTGGTGTCAAGGGGCTGGTAAGAGAGCCGAAGGGTGACGGGCGGTTCCCCTACTTTCGCTCCTATTGGCTGAAACTGCCGAAGCGCTCAATGAACACTATCGAGCAGGTCACAATTTGCAAACTCATGCTCTACAGCTACATCTATCATCATCCCAAAGTAAGGGCCGGAGAGGGATTTTTTGAAAGGGTGCTATCGCGGGCGGTTCAGAACTGGAGGGACAAAGGCAAGAAGGACGAAGAAATGGTCGCGCTGTTCATGGACTTCGACGATGCAGCACTGCACGGTGCCGAATTCCTGGAGTCACCGGACCCGGACATCAGGAGGTCCTCATATCGTCTCCTAAATCGCTTGTTGCCTAGAGTAGTGTACGAGATAGTGTCATCCCCCTCGGGTACGGAGGAGAAGCTGCTGGGTGATTTCTTCTCGAAGCTGGGCGACTCCAAGACAAAGGCGAAAATACTTGAGACAGTCGCAGCCACGATGGGGGAGGAGCTTGCGAAGCTAAGAAATGAGCTGGGTTCCGATCCCATGATAGCCTGCATGCGAGCCGGTGCCTGGCTTGACGTTCCTTCGCTCCCAACCTTCGAGGGCATGGACGAGCTTGTGGCGAGCCCGACGGTAAGGGCGCAGTGAAGATCGGAGACATCTTTCCGATTAACAAGTGGACCGAGGCGTATCACGCTCACAGATACGCGATCAGAGTGTACGCGCTGTCTGAGTACTGCCAGGACGTCGCAGTCGCAGCGCGCAAGGCCCTTGAAAAGGTCACTGGAATAGCAGATCCCGAATTCTACAAGCGCTGCAGAAGGCATCGGGATTGACCGCGTGCAGCCCTAAATATCCAGATTCTTAACATCCAGCGCATTCTCTTCAATAAACTTCCGCCGCGCCTCCACATCCTCACCCATCAAAGTGGTAAAGATGGTCTCGCACTCGGCAATATCTTCGAGCTTGACTGAAAGCAAAGTCCGCCGCTCCGGATCCATCGTAGTCTCCCACAACTGCGGAGCCGTCATCTCCCCCAACCCTTTATAGCGCTGCACATCATACCCGCGGCTGCCTTCTTTCTTCACATACTCAAACAGCTCGCGCGCCGTAGCCTTCTCGACCGGCTCGACAACGGCTTTGTGCTTGGGCGCAGCCTTAACGCCTTTCTTGTCGGACTTCTCGCCGTTCTCCGCGCTTTCCTCGTCCGCCTCATCTTCTTTGCTGGCTGCGGCTGACTTGACCACAGCCTCCACCACAAACGGCGGCTCCAGATAAGGTTCAATCTGTTTGAACTTCGAAACCAACTGCCGGCACTCCGCGCTCGAAGCCAGCTCCCAGTTGATCACATGCTCCGAACCCTGCGAGTTCACAAAGCGCACTTCCCAAAGGTTGTGCTCTTCATCAAAACGCGACTCCACGCTCTTGAACTTCCGGTCTTTCTGCAGCTTCTTCAGTTCCCGCTCCAGCTTCTCGATCTTCTTCGGCGGAGTCTTCTTGTCCCCCTCAAAATCCGCATGCTTCGAAAAATCCAGCCGAGGAAGCAGTTCGGTAACGCTCTCATCGCGCAGCCGCTTGTTCACCTTGTCGAAGAAGTTCAGATACTCCTTCAGCACCGTCATAAAGCGGTTCAGGTTCGCGCCCTCCAGCTTGGCCGCCCCCTCGCCATAGCGCACAGTCACCCCATCGGCCCCGCGCTTCAAAGTAACTTTGTCAAAGGCATCGTCGTCTTTGATGTACTGCATCGACTTGCCCTTCTTGATCGAATACAGCGGCGGCTGCGCAATAAAAACATTCCCGCGCTTGATCAGCTCCTGCATGTGCCGGAAGAAAAACGTCAGCAGCAGCGTTCGAATGTGCGACCCGTCAACGTCAGCATCGGTCATTAGGATAATTTTCCCGTACCGCACCTTAGTAGGATCGAAATCATCCTTCGCGATCCCCGTCCCCAGCGCCGTGATCATGGCGCGAATTTCCTCATGCGCCAGCATCTTGTCGTAGCGCGCTTTTTCAACGTTAAGAATTTTTCCCTTAAGCGGCAGAATCGCCTGAAACCGCCGGTCGCGTCCCTGCTTAGCAGTTCCACCGGCCGACTCGCCCTCAACCAAAAACAATTCACACCGATTCGGATCCCGCTCCGAGCAGTCCGCCAGCTTCCCCGGCAGCCCGCCCGAATCAAGCGCACCTTTGCGCCGAGTCAAATCGCGAGCCTTCCGAGCCGCCTCCCGCGCCCGCGCCGCGTCCACAGCCTTGTTAATAATCTTCCGCGCCACAGTAGCGTTCTGCTCAAAGAACGCCCCCAGCCGCTCATTGATGAAGGCTTGGACGACTCCGGCAATATCGGAATTCAGCTTGCCCTTGGTCTGCCCTTCAAACTGCGGCTGCGAGAGCTTCACGCTGATCACCGCCACCAGCCCTTCACGCACGTCATCACCGGTCAGGTTTTCCTTGATGTCCTTGAATAACCCCATCTGCTGCCCGGAATAATTAATCGTGCGCGTCAGCGCCATGCGGAAGCCGGATAGATGCGTCCCTCCGTCAACCGTGTTGATGTTGTTCGCGAAGCTGAACACCGACTCCGAATATCCGTCGTTGTATTGCAGCCCGATCTCCATGGCCACGCCGCTGCGCTCCGCTTCCATGTAAATCGGCTTCTCATGAAGCGTTTGCTTGCCGCGGTTCAGATGCTTGATGAACTCCGCTATTCCGCCGTTGTACTTGAAGTCAGCGTGCTTGGCCTCGCCGCTCTTGGCATCGGTCGAGCGCTCGTCGGTCAGCGTAATGAGCAATCCCTTGTTCAGAAATGCTAGCTCGCGCAGCCGCTGCGCCAGCGTGTCGTAGTTGTATTCCACCGTCCCCGTAAAAATAGTTCGATCCGGCAGGAAGTGAACCTTCGTCCCCCGCTTCTTAGTAGCGCCAGCTTTTGCCATCGTGCTGGTAGGCACGCCCTTCGAGTAAGTCTGCTGCCAGGTAGCCCCGTCCCGCCAGATTTCCAGATCAAGCTCTTCACTAAGCGCATTCACGCAAGAAACGCCCACCCCATGCAGCCCACCCGAAACCTTGTAAGTGGACGAATCAAACTTCCCTCCAGCATGCAAGGTAGTCATAACCACCTGCGCCGCCGAAACCTTCTCCCCGTCGATCACCATGTCATCCACAGGAATCCCGCGCCCATCGTCAACAACAGTTATTGAGTTGTCGATATGGATCGTGACTTCAATCTTCGTCGCGAATCCGGCGAGCGCTTCGTCCACGGAATTGTCGACAACTTCATAAACGAGATGGTGCAAACCCAGATCACCCGTGGATCCGATATACATTGCGGGACGCTTGCGCACCGCTTCCATGCCGCCGAGCACTTTGATCGAGTCGGCGGTGTAGTCGCTGTTGCCTCCGCCGTTCCCGGCGGTAATCGGCGTCACATTTCCGTTTTTTGTTTTGGTTTCGACGATGGGAGTATTGATCTCTTTGGTGGCCATTCCGCTCCGCGGGAGAATGCCCCGACTTTCTCTCAGAACTGCGTCGGATAGTGCTTGAAAATGAGCCCGAAAACCCGCCCCAACCCAGCCTCTGGACTGCGCCCACGAATCGACTTCAAGTGATTGAAATATCTTATACTTAGGTTCGTTCGGCGACTGTCAAAATTATACCACGAAACGCCCTTTTTTTCGACCCTGCAAAGCCCCGGAATCGGCCCAGTAAACGTCCCATTTTGAACCGCTTTCAGCGCCATTCTTACCCTTCGCTAGAGCCGCGACCAGAAGGCCGTTCCCATCCCTTTTCCAAGTTTTGTTTTCCGGCACCTCGAACTAGTTCGCCGCCATCTAACCACCTGACCCTGATAAGATAAGTGCACCGGAGTTCTCAACTCATAATGCCAGTACCCGTTTCACAGATGTGGACCGTTTCGTCCTACGTCCTGCGCCAGAAATTAGCCGGCCGCAAGCAGTACCCGCTCGTGCTCATGCTCGAGCCCTTGTTCCGCTGCAACCTGGCCTGCGCGGGATGCGGCAAGATCCAGTACCCCGCCCACATCCTGAAAAAAGATCTCTCTCCCGAGGAATGTTTCCGCGCCGTTGACGAATGCGGAGCCCCCATGGTCTCCATCCCCGGCGGCGAACCGCTCATGCATCCCCAGATCGCCGAGATTGTCGAAGGGCTGGTCGCACGCAAGAAATATATCTATCTCTGCACCAACGCCCTGCTGCTGAAGGAAAAGCTGAATCTTTTCAAGCCGAGCAAGTACTTGACTTTCAGCGTACATCTCGACGGCCAACGCGAAGAGCATGACCTGGCAGTGTGCCGCGAAGGTGGCTACGACATTGCGGTCGATGCGATCAAAGAAGCCCTGGCCCGCGGGTTCCGCGTCACCACCAACACCACGCTGTTCGACGGCGCCGACCCGAAATCCGTCCGCGCCTTCTTCGACGACATGATGGAGCTCGGTCTCGAAGGCATGATGCTCTCGCCCGGTTACTCCTACGACAAAGCTCCGGACCAAAAACATTTCCTCGGCCGCGCCCGCACTCGCCGCATGTTCCGCGCGATCCTCTCGAACCGCAAAAAGAGCTGGCGCTTCAATCTCTCGCCACTCTTCCTGGAATTTCTAATGGGCAAACGCACCTACCCCTGCACCCCCTGGGGCATGCCCACCTTCAACGTTTTCGGATGGCAGAAACCCTGCTACCTGCTCCAGGATGGCTACGCCGAAACTTTCGCCGAGCTGCTCTCGACCACCAACTGGAGCAACTACGGCACCGAATCCGGCAACCCGGCCTGCGCCAACTGCATGGTCCACAGCGGCTACGAAGCCTCCGCGGTAAACGCCACCTTCAGCTCGCTCGAAGGATTCCTGGCTACGGTAAAAGCCACGCTCTTCGACGGCTATCGCGACGAAGAAGCGCTGCGCCTGTTAGATGAACCGCAAGCCCCGGTGCACCCGCTAGTCCAGATCGCGACCAACGATTCTCTGCAAGAAACCCGCGCGTAGGAAAGAGATGGCGTAAGGAAAGAGATAGTGTAGGGAAGGCTCCGAGTCGCGAAGCGACGGCATTCATTAGCCCCGCACGTAAGTGCGGGGGTAGGCAGGGAAATGTAAACGAGTCCCGAAAGGGACGGCACAACTTTTCACGAAGAGAGACTGATGACAGGCAAAGAATCCGGCCATATCGATCACGAAGCCGCCCAAGCCGTGCCCCACGCCAATCCCGACACGCTCGAAGTCGCCCCCGGCACGGCCCACGAAAAACTGGAAGGCTGGATCCCCCAACTAGCCACCGAAGAAGAAATCCGCATCGCCCTCGAAAAGGCCTTCGACTACCGCGGCGACGTAACCATCACTCGCAAAGACGGATCAAAGATCGAAGGCTACCTCTTCGACCGCCGCACCGCCGCCACGCTCAAAGATTCCGTAGTCCGCCTCTTCCCGAAAGACGCCAACGAGAAAATCTCCATCTCCTACGCTGACATCGCCGCCCTGGCCTTCACCGGTCGCGACACCGCCGCCGGAAAAAGCTGGGAAGCCTGGATGAAAAAATACGCCCAGAAAAAAGCCGCCGGCGAAACCAACATCGCTTTGGAGCCGGAACCACTGGACTGACCGACGTTGTGTGCGAACTCCTCTCCGGGCCGGCAGAGATATACGCGTGTAGGGATCCTTCGACTGCGCATGAGCGTCCTTCGGACGATCATGCTCCGCTCAGGATGACAGAACTCTTGGGATTACCGAGCTGGCTTCCCACTCGCGCCAAAACTTAACCCTTCCACCAACTCCTCCACCTCGTCTTCTGTCCCGCCAATAAACGTGAACGAAACCGCGTACCCCCGCGCCAGCACTACCAGCGTGGATTGCCGCATTACCCGCGACCCAACGTCCTTCTGAAAATCCCCTCGCACCAGTTTCTTTGTCCCCACTACAAATTCATAAGGGTCGTCGTCCATCTCGGAACCCTGCGCCTTCGCGGCCTCCGCCACCGGACCAAAATACTGCGCTGCCTCGGTGAGCCCCGGGTGCACGGCCACACTCTCCGCGGTAATCACAATCGACCCATTCACGTCTTCGCCCCGAGCCTCCGGGGGCCGCGAGAACGCCGCCAGCAGCACGCGTCCGGTCTTGCCCGACGATGCCGTATTGTCCGCATTTGCGTTTTCGTCGTCCCGCGCGTTCATTTCCTCAGTGCGCAGCACCCACGCCGCTGGAATCCTGCAGGTGAATCCAAGCGCCCGATTCCGGTAGACGCCGTTGCTGGTCGTCCCGGCATCGAGCGGAGACGCCGCGGCTGGCGCGGCCTTCGCGGCCGGCTTCGACAAGGAGGAGGAAGATGAGGAGGACTGCGAGGAAGATTGCGCCGGTGCCTGCGCCCGAAGCGCTGGCCGCGCCAGCAGGATTGCAAAACAACTACAAAGACCAACGCAAAAACTGCGGCGGAAACTCATACCGCTTATGTTAACTGAGTACGCGGGCTCACTGCCTTACGCTGCACGTCCCAGCACCGGCTGCGTGCAATGCGAACACCGCCGCGCCTCAATCGGAATCTCGCTCAAACACTCGGGACACTTCTTCGTCGTCGGATCAGGCGGCTTCTCTCCCCGGTTCATCCGCGCCACCAGCGCGTTCACCGGAGTCACCACAAAGAAATAAATCGCCGAGGCAATCAGAAAAAACGACACGCAGGCATTGATGAACTCGCCGACCGGAAAGTGCGTGCTTCCAATCGTAAATCCCAGGTAGGAAAAATCCGGCTTGCCCACTACCGCCGCGATCAAGGGCGTCAGCAGATCCTTGGTCAGCGCCGTGACTACCCCGCCAAACGCCGCGCCAATCACGACGCCCACCGCCATGTCCACAACATTGCCCCGCAGGATGAACTTCTTAAATCCGTCGAGCATAGACACCTCCAACAAAGATTGGCCGCCACTGTATGACAGGAAGACTCGCAGGTCAAGCCCAGCAGGACATTTGGGCTATCGGGGGGAAAATACAATTTGAAAACGAATCCGCTCAGATCCGCATCGGCATAACAATATACCGGTACTTATAATCATCGCCCTCAGCCGGACGCAACTGCCCCGCCGATTGCGAATCCTTCAACTCGAGCCGCACCTCATCAGTCCCGGCAGCTTTCAAAAAGTCCACGAGGTAGACCGCATTGAAGCCGATGGTTAGCGTCTCGCCGTCATAAGGAGCCTCAATCGAATCCTCCGACTCGCCCGCTTCCGTCGACGAAGCCGAAATCTTCACCTCGCCTTTTTCCAGCTTCAACCGCACCGCCCGCGAGCGCTCGTCGGCAAACTGCGCCACGCGCAGAATCGCCGAGTTCAAGTCGGAGTTGTTCAACGTAATGCTCTTGCTATTGTCCTTGGGCAGCACCGCCTCAAAGTTCGGGAACTGTCCCGTAAGCTGCCGCGAGGTCAGCAGCCGCGATCCGATGCGGAAGAACAATGTCGACTCATCCTTGGCAAATTCCACAGTCTCCGCGTCAGTCGAATCCAGCAGCGACTTCAATTCGTCCATACACTTCTTTGGCACCAGAGTCTTCATCTCGCCGGAGACGCCTTCAAACTTCTCTCCACTGCGCTCGCAATGCGCCAGCCGATGCCCATCCGTCGCCACCATCGTGATCGACTCCGGCTTCAGCAGCATCAGCGCCCCATTCAATGTGTAGCGCGACTCTTCACTGGAAATTGCAAAGCCCGTCCGCGCAATCAACCCGCGCAACACTTGCCCCGGAATCTTCACCACTCCAGCGGTAGGGAATACCGGCAGGCTGGGGAAATTCGACTTCGCCATTCCGACCATCTTTGTGTTGGACCGCCCGCAGCGAATGCTGACCCAGTGATTTTCCAGTAGCTTGATCGTGATATCGGCGTCGGGCAGGAGCTTCACGTAGTCATGCAGCTTGCGCGCCGGAATCGTGCACGACCCTTCTTTCTTCACCTTCGCATTGCACGAAGTTCGCAGGCTAAGATCCAGGTCAGTAGCCGTCAGCCGCAGCTCGCCGTCGGCCGCCTCAAATAAATAATTGGAAAGAATAGGAATGGTGGTCTTGCGTTCAACTACACCCTGCGTTGCCGTCAACTCCCGCAGCAACTCAACCTTGCTGACCGTAATCTCCATCGTCCCCACCGCCGTCTCCACTGCCACCACCGCTTCCACCGGCATAGACTTCTTCTCCCCTGCCGCGTGCTACTTTTATTACTTCCCTTATATCAAATACAAAACCTATAAAACCAGCAGTAACAGTAGGTGAGTCGGAGAAGTGGAAAACTTTAACAACTGACCTATTGTCACCACCTTGGGGACTGTCCCTTCGTGTGAGAAATCAGTCCCGAACTTGGCGGAGACCCTACAACAACATTTCCACTTTTCCCGTTCCCCCCGACCGTTGCACAGTTTCCACATCTCGTTCACAGCCGGAAAAAGGAAGACTGATCGATTCGGTGCAAAACTCCAAGAACTGCCGCTTATCCGCCCAATTGCTCAGTCAGTTTATTGAGCAGCCTGTTCAAATCCTTGTCGTTCTTGCGAACCTCTTCAATCTTCTCGACGGAGTGCAGGACGGTCGTGTGATGCTTCCCACCAAACTGCCGCCCAATCTCCGGCAGCGACGCCTCGGTCATATGCTTCGCCAGATACATCGCAATCTGCCGCGGATAAACAATCGCCCGCGAATTGTCTTTAGCCTTGATCTCCACCAGCCGCAGCCCAAACTGCTCGGCCACCATCTTCTGGATCGACTCAATCGTGACCTTGCGCGCCTGCGAATCAATAAAGTTCTTCAACACCTGCTGCGCATAGGGCAAAGTGATCTCCGCCCCAATCAGCGACGAATGCGCCACCAGCCGGATCAGCGCGCCCTCCAACTCCCGCACATTCGACCGGATATTCTGCGCCACATACAGCGCCACGTCCGTCGGCAGCGTCACCTTCTCCTGCTCCGCCTTCTTTTGCAGGATTGCTACCTTCGTCTCCAGGTCCGGCGGCTGAATATCCGCAATCAGTCCCCACTCAAACCGGCTACGCAGCCGGTCTTCAATCTCCGCCAACTCTTTCGGCGAGCGGTCACTCGCGATCACGATCTGCTTCATCGTGTCGTGCAGCGCGTTGAACGTATGGAAGAATTCTTCTTGCGTTCGCTCCTTGCCCGTCAAAAACTGGATGTCATCGATCAACAGCACATCCACGCTGCGGAACCTGTCGCGGAACGAGGTCATCTTGTCGTAGCGCAGCGAGTTGATCATGTCGTTGGTAAACTTCTCGCTCGACACGTAGCAGATCGAAGCCTGCGGCTGCCGCCGCTTCACCTCATGTCCAATGGCCTGCATCAGATGCGTCTTGCCCATGCCCACGCCGCCGTACAGAAACAGCGGGTTATAGGCTTTTGAAGGACGCTCCGCCACCGCCTGGCACGCCGCATGCGCAAACTGGTTTCCGCTGCCGATCACGAATGCGTCGAACGTATAGCGCGGATTCAGTTGCGCCGCGCCATCCCAGTCAAACCGCGCCTGCGCCGGCGCTGTCCCCACCGGAACCGGACCAGCCGAGAGCCCGCCATTGTGCCGCACCGTCGTGGCCGCCGGATCATCCTCCGGCGTCACGAACTTCACGTCGTTGAACTCCAGCCCCAGGTTGTCGATCGCCTCCTGGATCAGGTCCGCATACTTGTCGCCCGCATGCCGGAACTCCGCCGTCGGCACCCGCACAAACAGAACTCCGCCACTGGAGTGGCTATAGCGCGTCGGTTTTAGCCAGGTATCGTAGGAGTGCCGGTTGATCTTTTTTTCCAGCGCATCCAGAATGCGCGTCCACGGATTGGGGGAATGCGTTGAGCCTTGAGCTGACATAATTATGAAATACCCGCCGCGGCGTCCCGGCGGCTGGCTTGAGGGCGCCTGTTTAAAACTGCCGTTCACTTACTCGCTGATGGAGCCTCTAGTGTACTGCGGAATGCGCCACTTGTGTCGTGCGCCGTTGCCAATTTGTGAATGAGATTTTCAAACCCGACCGTGCGGCATAGTAGCACAAATTTTTTTCGTCGTGCGGAAATCTTCGCGCACTAATTTTTCCCGAACACGATTCGGAACCCCAAGCCCCGCGCCTGTCAAGTGTCAAGGATGTAACTGCAACGGCCAAGGTGCAAACGCGCGGGCAATTTCTTTCCCAGGCCGGAGCCAGCCAAACACTCTGACGCGCCTGCAATAAGAACCGCGCGTCGAGGACCCCCGATGGAAACCACACACTGAGAACTGAGAACTGGGAACTGAGAACTGCCCTTTGCCCTCCTGCCTCCCCGTCATTTATACTCACTGTTTGCCCTAACACCGTCGACGGAATCAGGAGCAGCTATCTTTCATGCCCAAGCGTACATTCCAACCTAACCGGCGCAAGCGAAGCAAGAAGCATGGTTTTCGCACGCGCATGAAGACCCAGGGCGGCAAAAAGGTGATTTCCCGCCGCCGCGCCAAGGGACGGAAGCGGGTCTCCGTAAAACCCGGCTTCCGCGAGTAGCTTTTCTGGTGCCGCTCACTTCCACAGTCGAGACCCTCAGCCGCCTCTCGGAGCACGACGGCTTGATGGCCGAAGCAACGCTGGCCAATGCAACGCCGGTCAACGCCATGCTGGGAACTCGGCACAACTTCGCCATGCCGCCAAAGCCCACAGCCCGATTTCCCCGCGCCGCACGCCTCCTACGCCATGCGGATTTCGAGCGTGTCTACAAACAAGGACGCCGCCACTTTTCCACGTCCATCACCGTCTTTTATTGTCCGCGCCCGGAAGCCGAAAGCCGGAAGCCGGAAGCCGCTCCAACTTCGGCGCCCACCTCCGGCCTGCGTATCGGATTCACGGTAGGCCGCGCCTTAGGCGGTGCCGTTCAACGCAACCGCATGAAGCGCCGCCTGCGCGAAGCCGTGCGCACGACGCGCCCAGTCGCAGGAATTGCGGCAGACGTAGTCATCAATCCAAAAAAATCATTGCTGTCTACTGACTTCGCCGCGCTGCAAAACGAAGTAAGCCGAGCCTTCGCCCTAATCGAGCAAAAGCTGTCAGGGAAGTCAGTGCCAGAAGTGTCACAAAACAGAATTGCCGGAAGCCGAAAGCCGAAAGCCGGAAGCCGCCCCTGAGCAACTTTACAAAATTCGTCACGCTGCAACTGCTGCGCGCCTACAAGTGGGCCATCTCGCCCCTGTTGCCCCCAGCCTGCCGCTACGTGCCGACCTGCTCCGAATATGCCATGGAGGCCGTCGAGCGCTACGGCGCTCTTCGCGGCGGATGGATGGCCTTCGTCCGCATCCTCCGCTGCCATCCCCTTGCCCGCTCCGGCTACGACCCGGTGGTAAAGCAGGCAACCGGCTGCGGCAAGCTGTGATCCAGAATGCTGCACCGCACAGCCCCTTCAAGGGGCGGCATTCATTAGCCCCGGACGTAAGTCCGGGGTGGAATAGAAAGGCAGAGCGAGTCCCGTAGGGACGGCACCGATTTTCGCTCACCTAGCCCCCGAGGTACTTTAAGAACTTTGGCCGACTATCAAAATCCTCAACAGGAACCAGGCTCCGAGCGCCGCCTCCTCGTCGTCATTCTTATTACGTTCGTGGTCCTCATTCTCTCGCAGACAGTGCTGAAGAAATACATGCCCCCGCCGGCCGCCCAGCCGGAACATCAACCCGCCGCCCAGGCGCAGCCGGCACTCCCGTCGCCTTCCGCCGCCCCAGCCCCGACAGCGCCACGCCTCCCATCGAACACCGTCACTAAACAGGCCTCATCGGAATCAGAAACCGTCATCGAGAACGATCTCTACCGCATCACCTTCACCAACCGCGGCGCCCAGGTCAAATCCTGGATCCTCAAAAAGTTCGACAACGATGCCCAGAACGGCCCGCTCGAACTGGTCCACTCCGCCGCCGCTCAAAAATTCGGCTACCCGCTCTCGCTCTTCGCCTACGACGAAACTCTGCGCAACCGTCTCAACTCCGTGCTCTATATAGCATCGAACGAAGGCCATCTCACGGCCCCGGCCACGATCACCTTCGAATACGCCGATCAGGATCTCGTCATCCGCAAGACATTCCGTTTCGACCATACCTACGTCCTGAACGTCGAAACCTCCGTCCTCTACAAAGGTGCTGAAATCTTCGCCCCACCCGCCTGGCCCGCCGGATTCGGCGACGAGCTCACACCTGCTTCCTACGCCGCCTCCGGCATTGACTACCACAACGACGCTTCCACCGAACGCAGCGGCTACATCTTCTTCCCCAATTACGTAACGCGCCTCGGCGTCAAAGCCATCAGCGGTGGCAATACAATAAAAGGTCCCTTCGAGTGGGCCGGCACCGGCGACCAATATTTCACCGCCATCTTTATTCCTGACGATCCCCCGTCGTCCGCCATGGTCACGCTCCACTACGCCATGGAGATTGCCCAGAAACCCGGCCTCAGTCCCGTCGGCGCCAGTTCCAAAGACACCGCTAACATAGATCTCCTCGGCGCGGCCGTCGGCAACCTCCGCGGCCCAACCACTGAGCGCATGTATGTCGGCCCCAAAGAGCTCGCCGTACTCGACGCCGTCCCCGTTCCCACCATCAAGAACGACAGCCCCGATCTCCGCGGCATCGTCAACTTCGGCTGGTGGGGCATCCTCTCGCGCCCGCTCTTCCTCTGGCTCAAGTGGACCTACAACCACATCGTCCACAACTGGGGATGGGCCATCGTAATTCAAACTTTCATCATTACCATCCTGCTGCTGCCTCTGCGCATCACGCAGATGAAGTCGATGCTGAAGATGCAGCGCATCCAGCCCCAGATTAAGAACATCCAGGAGAAATACAAGAAGTACAGCCTGCGCGACCCGCGCAAGGCGGCAATGAACGAGGAAATCAGTGCTCTATATAAGAAGGAAGGCGTAAATCCCGCCGGCGGCTGTCTGCCTCTTCTAATCCAATTCCCGTTCCTGATCGCCTATTACCGCATGTTGGGGGTAGCTCTCGAACTCCGCCACGCTCACTGGCTCTGGATCACCGATCTATCCGCCTCCGACTGGGTCCTGCCGTTGTTGATGGTCGTCAGCATGGTCATCATGCAGCGCATGACCCCGCAAGCCGGCATGGACCCCGCCCAACAAAAAATGATGACGATCATGATGCCCCTGTTTATGGGCTTCATCTTCTTCAAGTTGGCCGCGGGCTTGAACTTGTACTACACCGAGAGC
The DNA here is from genome assembly GCA_963787495.1 of uncultured Acidobacteriaceae bacterium. Classification (GTDB taxonomy): domain Bacteria; phylum Acidobacteriota; class Terriglobia; order Terriglobales; family Acidobacteriaceae; genus Sulfotelmatobacter. The sequence continues at coordinate 841,547 of CAWBDA010000003.1, read as the reverse complement.
AACTTGATTTCGATCGCGCAACAGGCCGTAATGAACCGCACCACGCTAGGCCGCGAAATGCGCGAAATGATGGAAAAACGCGCCCGCAAGAAACAGAAATAGCTGAGAGCTGGAGAGCTGCCCTATGGACAAACTAGCCGCCGCCAACAAGATCAACGAATTCCTCCAATCCGTGGTCACCAACGGAGGACTTCACCTCAAATACCGAATCGTAGTCGACCCCCCAGCGCCCACCGACTGGGAGAAGCCCGAAATCTTCGTCGACTTCTCTGGCCCCGACTCAACCCTGCTCCTAGATCGCGGCGCCGAACTTCTCCGCGCCCTGGAACTCTTAGCCTTCGAAATCCTCCATCTGCCTTCCGCGGAGCACGAAAAGATTTCCTTCGACTGCAAGAACCAGCGTTCCATCCGCCTTCAGGAACTCCGCATGGCCGCGACCGTCGCCGCCGAAAAAGTTCGCCAGACCGGCACTCCATTCCACTTCGCTCCCATGTCCTCGCGCGAGCGCCGCATCGTCCACCTCGCCCTCCGCGATCAAACCGACCTCCGCACCGAAAGCGACGGCGAAGGCTTCAACCGCTGCGTAGTCCTCTATCCCGCAGACTACAAACCCGCGGCCACCAGACCAGCCCGCCGCACCCTCCCGTAGTTGGCCCTCTCGTAAGCTCTGTCATCCTGAGCGGAGACGCGCGGCCCGCGAAGCGGACCGCGCGGCGCAGTCGAAGGACCCCTAACCCGCCTCCGCCGCCACCGGCCCCTGAAGGCGTTTCCACCACCGCCCGCGCTTCTTGCTTCTTACCCACTCCCACAGGCAAAATAGATCTTCTACCGATTCAATCCCAGAGGCCCCATGCATCTAGCGCGCCACGCAATAATCCTGTTCGCACTCCTACTCCCAATGTTGACTCTATTCTCCACCGCCCAATCCGCGCCACTAACCTACCCTCAAGCCCGCCGCAGCGATCAGGTCGATGACTACCACGGCACTAAGGTCGCCGACCCCTACCGCTGGCTCGAAGACACCGACTCCGCCGAAACTCACGCCTGGGTCGAAGCCGAAAATAAACTGACCTTCGCCTATCTCGACCAGATCCCCTACCGCCAGGCCATCCGCGACCGCCTCACCAAACTCTGGAACTACGAGCGCTTCACCACTCCCAGCCAGTATGGTGGACGCTACTTCTTCCTGCACAACACCGGACTCCAACAGCAAAACGTCCTCTTCGTATCCGAATCGCTCAACGCCGAGCCTCGCGTCCTGCTCGACCCCAACACTCTCTCCGCCGATGGCACCGTCGCGCTAGCCGGTGATGCCATCTCCGACGACGGCAAGCTCATGGCCTACGCCATCGCCACTTCCGGCTCCGACTGGACCGAGTGGCACGTCCGCGACATCGATACCGGCAAAGATCTCTCGGATGACCTCAAGTGGGTAAAATTCTCCGGCGCATCCTGGACCAAAGACAACCAGGGTTTCTACTACAGCCGCTACGACGAACCCACGGGCGCCACCATGCGCGACACCAACTATTTCCAGAAGCTCTACTATCACCGCCTCGGCACCGCCCAGTCCGCCGACAAATTAGTCTACGACCGCCCCGACAACAAAGAACTGGGATTCGCCGGCAACGTCACCGACGATGGCCACTATCTGATCATCACCGTCTGGCAAGGCACGTCGCCCAAGAACCGCCTCTACTACAAAGACCTGACCCAGCCCGATTCCCAGGTAGTAAAACTCCTCGACGACTTCGACGCTCAATACGCATTCATCGATAACGACGGTCCCTTCTTCTGGTTCCAGACCGATCTCGACGCTCCCCGCGGACGCCTCATCGCCATCGACACCCGCCATCCCGAGCGCACCAGTTGGAAAACTGTAGTCCCTCAGGGCGCCGATAAACTCGAGTTCTCAAGCGTAGTGAACAATTCATTCTTCCTGGGATACCTGAAAGACGCCCGCACCGAAGTCCGCGTCCACGACCTCAACGGCGCGTTCCTGCGCAACGTCGACCTCCCGGGCATCGGCACTGCCGGAGGCTTCGGTGGAAAGCGCAAAGACAAAGAAACTTTCTACTCCTTCACCAGCTTCACTTCTCCAGCCACCGTCTATCGCTACGATCCTCAAGTCGGCCAGAGCACCGTCTTCCGCCAGCCCAAAGTAGACTTCGATCCCTCCCGCTACGAAACCAAACAAGTCTTCTACACCAGCAAAGACGGCACTCGCATCCCCATGTTCCTCACCTACAAAAAAGGGATCACGCTCGACGGACAGAATCCCACGCTGCTCTACGCCTACGGCGGATTCGATATCTCCCTGACGCCGAACTTTTCCGTTCCTAACGTTGTCTGGCTCGAAATGGGAGGCGTCTACGCCCAACCCAACCTGCGCGGAGGCGGCGAGTACGGCGAAGAGTGGCACCAGGCGGGCATGAAACTAAAAAAGCAAAATGTATTCGACGATTTCATCGCCGCCGCCGAATGGCTGATCGCCAACAAGTACACTTCAACGCCGAAGCTGGCGATTCGCGGCGGCAGCAACGGCGGCCTCCTAATCGGAGCCTGCGTAACCCAGCGCCCTGATCTCTTCGGAGCAACCCTCCCCGAAGTCGGCGTCATGGACATGCTGCGCTTCCACAAGTTCACGATCGGCTGGGCCTGGACCAGCGACTACGGCTCCTCCGACAACCCCGAAGAATTCAAAGCCCTCTACGCCTACTCCCCGCTGCACAACCTGAAGCCGGGAACAAAATATCCCCCAACCTTAATCGCAACGTCGGACCACGACGACCGCGTGGTCCCCGGCCACAGCTTCAAATTCGCTGCCACCATGCAGGCCGACCAAGCCGGCCCAGCCCCTATCCTGATTCGCATCGAGACAAAAGCCGGCCACGGCGCCGGCAAATCCATAACAAAACTGATAGACGAAACAGCCGACACCTGGTCCTTCCTGGCCCACAACCTGGATATGAAGGTGGCACTGCAATAGCAGTCGGACGGGAATCACTTCGGATTGTCATCCTGAGCGAAGTGGCTGGTTCGCGAAGCGAACCAGCCACGCAGTCGAAGGACCCCTTGCCCGTTTGCCGCCACCGCCAGCCCCGCAAGCCATCCTCCCTCCTCGTTACCTTCGTGATCTTCTACCCACCTCCCGCCGCCATTATCGTCAACCTGGTACCCAGTCAGCGCCCCCAACTTCTCCAGTGCACGCTGCCTTTGAACTGCGAGTCTCCGAACGCGCGGCAGCGCTCCGCGCGTTTTACACAACAATCGCAATAATTAAAGAGAGAAATTATGGATCGCCTCGAAGTCTTAATTTTTGGTCCAGATCCGAGTCTCTTTCGGATTGTTCGCTCCGCTCTGGAAGACCCAGGCATCGCGCGTTGCCATTTCTCCACCGACCCGGCCCAGGCCATTGAAATCCTGGCCCGCCGCCATTTTGACGGAATCATCCTTGATTGTGAGGTCGTCGCCAGCGCTCAGCAACTCTTGTCGAAAATTCGCAAGGGACCATCGAACCGCCAATCTCCCGTAGTAGCCATACTCAACAGCCAGGCTGCCCTGCCCGCAATCCAGAACTACGCCGCAGTCTTCACAGTCTTCAAGCCAGTCTCAGCGGCAAAAATCATGAAGCAGCTGCATAAGGCCTTAGACGCCATGCAGGAAGAAAATCGACGCTACTTCCGCTACTCGGTGACCCTGGAGCTGCTCATAGGCACCGGGGAGAACACTCTCACCGCCGAACTAGTGAATGTAAGCGCGGAAGGGATGGCAGTTCGCTTAAGCAGATCCCTCAAACCCGAGGGCATGCTGAACCTAAGGTTCGACCTGCCCAGCATCGACCCCTACCGCATCGAGGCCATAGGAGAAGTAGTCTGGACCGACGCCCAGGGCCGCATGGGAATCAAGCTCTCCCATATGCCACTAGAGGCAAGGCAGCGCTACACAGCGTGGCTCGACGTCCTCTACGCCCAACACGAACTCCGCCGCCTCAACGAAGAAGCCAACGCAACGCGTCTAGCCGACGTGTCATCCTGAACGAAGCGGCTGGCTCGCGAAGCGACCGGCCGCGCAGGCGAAAGCCGCCCCGAGCGAAGCGGAAAGGGATCCCGAGCAGTGCCGATGGCGTGAGTCGCTTCAGCGACGCCATTCATTAGCCCCGCACGCAAGTGCGGGGTAGGCGAGGAAAAAGAAACCGAGTCCCCGGAGGGGACGGCACCCTCCCTATGCCAGCCCTACAAGGCCCCCGCGGTAACGGCCAACCCTACCGTCCCTCATCCGCAGAAGGCCCATACACCGAAGGCACCGCCACATCATTCAAGCGCAAATAAACTCCCAACTGCGCCCGATGATGGATCACATGATTCATCATCATCCGCCGCATCGCCCCCATCCGCGTCCCTTCATAAAACTTTCTTTCCCCCGCCGAGAGTGTCCACTTTCCAGCCCAACGCTCATCGCTGGCGCCCGCAATCGCAGCCCGCACCGCCGCAACGTTCTTATCAAATAATTCCAGCACATGCTTCCGCGACTCCGCCACGTTGGGCTTGCGCGCCGGTTCCCCAGCCGGACGCTTGGCAAAGTCCAGCTCATCATCTTTCATGATGTTCACTCCCATTCCCGGCAGTTCCGCAATGTGACCCGCCAGCCGCCCCAGCAGCATCGATTTCTCATGCGGCTTCCAAGCCAGCTTGTCCTCCGGAATCCGCTCCAAAGTCCGCCGCGCCGCCGCCATCTCCAAATCAAACTCCGGCAAAAACTCCGCACTAACCGCCATAACACCCTCCTGAAAGGTTTCGCAGAACTAAGAAAGTATATCTGGGGACACCCGCCTACGCCTGCATGTTTTGCCGAGCCCAAGCGAGAAGCCGAAGGGAAGTCGAAGAGGCCGTCCAGCAAGCGAAGCGAGCGGTCACGCACAGGCCCCGCACACCGCTTTGGATGTACCAGTCAGCAGCCCGCTTCTCGAAAGCTCGTTGAGCGAGAGCGGCGCGAGTCGCCTCAGCGACGCCATTCATTAGCCCAGCCTGCCCTGAGCGAAGCCGAAGGGTAAGTGCGGGGTAGGCGAGCAGGAAAAGAAACCGAGTCCCCGAAGGGGACGGCACCCCTCATTAAGCCAGCCCACTACAAGGCCCGTGCGAACGCCATCCGTATCTTCCGCACCCAAAATCCGGAGATAAAATCGTCAGGCCAATCCGCTATTACTAACAAGGTTCCCGCTGGAGTCGATCCTGCTCTGGCAACGAAAATCCCACTTCCATCGAAGCAGCCACTCACGAACTCGACAAGAGAGCCGTCCATTCCCGATTCCATCCCACCAGTTAACCACCCAGATTCGTATCAATCCAAATTCCCCGGGCTGGCCTAGGTCCATCCCCCACAAAAAAAACCGGCGGCCCGCCAAGGCCGCCAATCCAAGAACTGAGAACTGAGAACTGAGAACTATCTCCCAGCCGCCGCCCCAGCCGTAGCCGGCATCATCCCAGCAATCGCCATCCCCTCAATTCGCGCCAGCACATTCTCCACGCTGGCCCCCGTATCCGTACAAGCATCCACATAAGGATGCCGGCTTCCATCCGCATGCATCACCAGCACGCTAGTCGCAGCCTGGGCTTTCTTCACCATATAAGGCAGATGATGCCGATCGTTCCTGCTCAAACTCGGTCCCAACACCACCAGGTCAAATCCGCCCTTGCCGAGCGCCGCTTCCACCGCCTTGCGACCCACGGCTTTCTCCACGGTATGCCCAGCCTTCTCAAATGCCGCCGCCGGAGCCGCCTGCGCCTCCGCATCCCCTTCGCCATAAAGAATCTTCAACTTCGCTGCTTTCCCCATGAGTGTTAATCCTCGCCACTCACGGTAGCAACGCCCCACCCGTCTGAGTACATCACCGAAGACCAGCACCAACCGGGCAAATCCCAGGTACTTAGCCGCGGATCGGCGCTAGAATGCAGCCCACGGCGTAAGCCGTGGGTAACGAAAATGGAGGATAACCGAGCCCCGGAGGGGCGAAAGAACAACGTACGAGAATCCCTCGCGTAATCGCAGTTTCCCAGCACCCGCCTCTGATCGTCCAAATCTTTCTTCCACTCCGCCCATTTCGGAGCTACACTGTTTGCCCCAGAGGGGTCTCTCATGTTCCGCGCGCGCTTCGTAGTCGTCATTCTTTCCCTGTCGACTCTCACCGCAATCTGCTCGGCGCAATCCGAACCCTCCACCGCCAGTTGTAATCTCGACGACGGACGCCAGGTCTACATCCGCTACAACCCCATCAGCGCAAAAAACGACAAAGCTCCCAACGGCAAGCCCTGGGCTCCCGGCGGCGCTCCCATGACCCTCTTCACCGAAGCTCAACTCAGCTTCGGAGGCTCCACGATCCCCATCGGCGCCTACACCGTCTACCCCATCCCCGATAAAAGTAAGTGGACTCTCGTCGTCAACAAAAACGTAACCCCCGGCTCCGCCTACGACGAAAAACAAGACCTCGCCCGCGCCCAAATGGAAACCGACCAGGTTTCCCAACCTTCCGATGCCCTCGAAGTAGCCTTCGCCCACGTCGGCGAAAAATGCACTCTCCGCATCTACTTCGGCAAAACCGCCTCCTTCGCCCCCTTCACCGCCAAGTAGCCAAGACCGCAAATCCAATCCTCAACGAAGGACTGTCATCCTGAGCGGAGTGAAGGACCCCTTACCCGCCTGCGCTGCCACCAGCTCCAAAAGGCTCCTCCACCTCTGCCGCACGTTCCTAGTCTGGACACAGCGAAGCCTGCCCCGGTGACCAAAGTCCCATCCCCCCATAGTCCTTCCTGTCCTTGTCCCTCCCACCCCTCTTCGACGAAGATTAAGTCTTATTAAGAAGACGAAGTCTCCCCCAGACTGAGAACCTAGTGAAAAACCTATCTCTAGCCATCCTCCTTTGCGCCGCCACGCTAGCATCCGCGCAAGCCCCGCCGACCCCCGCAGCCGCCACTGTAACCCGCACCACCAAGGCCGTCCACTACCGCCTTCAAGGCGGCCAAACCAAGGTAGATTTCCAGGGAACCGATCTCCTCCAGGGCGCTTCCGGCGAATCCCGCGTAGAAGGCAAGAAGACCAACTTCCAGATTGAAGTCAAATTCCAGAACCTCGAAGACGCCACCAAGTTCGGACTCGAATACTTGACCTACGTTCTCTGGGCCGTCTCTCCGCAAGGCCGCCCCGTGAATCTAGGAGAAGTCACCATCGATCACAACAGCAACACCGCGCACCTGAAAGCCGCAACCGATCTCCAGACCTTCGGCATGATCGTAACCGCCGAGCCCTATTTCGCCGTGACTGCACCCGGCAACATGGTCGTAATGGAAAGCGCTGCCGTAAACGGCACCGGAGGCGAAACCATCGAAGCCAAATATGATCTAGTAAGCCGCGGCACGTATTCTTCAACGAACACTCATATTCAGGACGCCATCTTCGGCATTGACAGCAAAACTCCGCTAGAACTCTTCGAAGCCCGCAACGCCCTCCGCATTGCCCGCATAGCCGCCAACGACAAATATGCTGCTTTCATAATTTCCAAAGCCGGCCAGCAACTAATGCACGCCGAAGACGTCTACCGTCAAAAGCAGAACAAAGCGGCCGTAGAAGCCGCCGCCAAAGAGGCGACCGAAACCGCCGAAGAAGCCCGCCTGATGGCCGTAAAACAAAAAGCTGAAGACGAAGCCCAGGCCGCCGCCGCTGCCCGCGAAGCCAAAGCCCGCGCCGACGCCGACGCCGAAGCCAAGCGCCGCGCCGAAGCCGAGCAAGCCAAAGCCGAGGCTCTGAAGATGAAGCAGGAAGCCGAAGCCGCGGCCGCAGAAGCCGCGCGCCAGAAAGCCGAAGCCGAAAAAGCGACCGCCGAAGCCGTAGCCCAGCAGCAGCTTCTAGCCGCCGAAACCGACAAAGCAAAGCAAGCCGCAGCCCAATCCGACGCCCTCCGTCAGCAAGCCGAAAACGAAAAGCAGGAACTCCGCGCCCGTCTTCTGCAGCAACTCAACAGCATCTTAGCCACGCGCGATTCCGCCCGCGGCTTAATCGCCAACATGTCTGACGTTTTATTCCGCAGCGGCAGCTTCGAACTTCTGCCCGGAGCCCGCGAGCGCCTAGCCAAAGTTTCCGGAATAGTTCTCGCCTATCCGACTCTGCACGTAGCCGTAGAAGGCCACACCGACAGCGTTGGCAGCGACGACTACAATCAGCAACTCTCCGAGCATCGCGCCGAGGCCGTCCGCGACTACTTCGTCCAGCAAGGGATTAAATCCGCCAACGTCGAAGCCCACGGATACGGCAAGAACGAACCCATCGCCACCAACGACACTCCCGAAGGCCGCCAGCAAAATCGCCGCGTAGAACTAATCCTCTCCGGTGACGCTATCGGCAATGCAGCCGACGAGACCAAGCCCCAAACCGCAAGCACCCTGCATCAATAACCCCTCTGTCATCCTGAGCGGAGCATGATCGTCCGAAGGACGGTCATGCGCAGTCGAAAGCCTGCCCTGAGCGAAGCCGAAGGGGACCCCTTGCACCTTTCCTCCATCGCCGGCTCATCAGGGAGTTCTTACCACGGGCAGCCGTGACCACCGCCCCCACCCCCAAAAGTCCACCCTCCATCGTGCCCTCAAAAAACCGATTCCCCCTTGCTCCCACACCTGAAACCCATTACCCTTAGTCAGCATCTAGTAGGGCATTCCCCATGTTCACCCCGCACCCCAATCTAGCGGACGACGTCAACCACGCCATCATCCAGTCTGAAATCGAAGGTGGAGTCTTTCTCCACGACCTCCCACCGTCCACCGTTTTGAAAATCCAAACCATGCACCACTGCTACACCGCCGTTCTGCTCGGAGGCAGCGACGCTCTAATCTCCGGTCATCCCGAATTCTGTCCTCACCCCGTGCAGGTAGCCATCGCCGGTTCCACCTGGGGAGGCTCCATGCTAAAGCTGCAATACGTAGGCCGCGGCATGCACTTAGAATTTCACCACCCCGAATACGACACTCCCATAGTTACAAGTCCCATCCAGGAAATTCGCGACTCCCAACCCATCCCCATCGCGGCTACCCTAAACTCGCTAAGCTACTAAGTCCAGCCAAGCTCTCTCGCTCTGTCATCCTGAGCGGAGCGAATGCTTGCGCGCTCAGCGCAAGCATTCGTGCAGTCGAAGGACCTCTTACCCGCCCACACCACCACGAGTCCCGCAAGGCATTTCCACCACCACCCCGCACAGTCGAAGAATTGTCATCCCGAGCGAAGTCGAGGGACCTGCTGTTTGCCGGCGCCATCTCTGCCGTCAGTTTTCAAGATGGACCTCTAAAGCTCCCTCCGTGGAAGATTCCCTAATTCCGAGGTACAATCAATCGGCATCATGTCCATCACCACTCGCGAAGTCAGCCACGTAACCATCGTCGACATCACCGGACGCATCACTCTGGGCGACGAGACCGGACAGCTCCGCGACACCATCCGCCAGCTCCTCATCGAAGGCAAGAAAAAAATCATCCTCAATCTAGCTCAGGTCGATTACATCGATTCCTCCGGCGTAGGCGAACTGGTTAGCGGCTTCACCGCCGTCCGCAACGCCGGAGGTGAACTGAAACTTCTCAGCCTCACCAAGAAAGTTCACGACGTCGTCCAGGTCACCAAGCTCTACACCGTCTTCGACATCAAAGACGACGAATTCACCGCCATAAAATCCTTCGACTACTTCTTCGCCAAATAAAGTTTGAAGTGTTTTGGAATCTTCCTCACTCTGTCATCCTGAGCGGAGGAAGTGCTTGCGCGCTCAGCGCAAGCACTTCTGCAGTCGAAGGACCCCTGCAACCCTGGATGCCACTACAGGCCTCGAGAGGTGTTCTCTCACGGAACCGCCGGCTGCTCCTCTATCGCGCCCATATTCTTCTGATAAGGCCGCTCATCACTAGCCACTACTTCCCATACTCCCGCACTTCCCCATCCACCGAAACCGCCACATACTTATGCGTCTCCACATCCCGAAACTGCACCACCTGATGTTTCTCCCGCGCCAGCTTCCCCCCCCGGCTAGGCTTCTGAGGATTCTGCTCAATCGCCTCCAACACCCGCCCATTCATCCGAAACTGAACCATCCGCAGCCGCCCGCTCCCCACGCGCCGAACGGGAATCTTTTGCCCCTCCACCAAAACCATCTCCCCATTCATCAACTGCACCGCCACCGACCCCAAAACCTTCTCCACCTCGGTCAAACTCATAGCCAACTCTCTCCAAGAATTCCGCAGTTGCCCCAAGCCTTGTCATCCTGAGCGGAGCAGGGACTTGCGCGTTTAGCGCAAGCCCCTGCGTAGTCGAAGGACCCCTGCCAATCCCGGACAGCATCATCGGCCCCAAGAGGCATTCTCCCAGAGCGCCGACACAACCGTGGAAGAGCGGCGCTTAAGCGCCGCGTAAAGGTCCAGAAAAGATCGGGGCTTCAGCCCCCGAGCGGACGAATTGTCCTGCCGAGTTCAATACGAAACCTTGCTGTATCCCGAGAACCAAAGTGGTTAACATCTCCCACCGCCGGCCCACTCACCGCCAAGTCTTGAGCAACACAGGGAGCCGGCTTAGGCTGACGGGGATCAGAAGCCCCCTGCCTTCCCACTCTTACCACTTTGATTCCCCTCCACCCGCCCCCAAAAACCAAAAAATGGCGCCGCAGGCCGCTCCACAAATGGACGAAACGAGCCATCCAACCGGTCACTAACCCACTGCCATTTCGGGAAATCCACAGAAGCCGAGTGACGACCATCACACTCCAACATCCTACTTACAGCGCATAGTCTGCAGATGCAATCCTCAGTGAGGTCCATCGTCCAGTCGTATCGCGATCTGGTCGTCTGGAAAAAGTCGATGGCGCTAGTATTGGACGTGTATCGCTGCACACAAGAATTCCCCAAGATCGAAACCTACGGTCTGACTTCCCAATTGCGCCGCGCCGCAGTCTCCGTCCCTAGCAACATCGCGGAGGGTCAGGCAAGACTCTCCACAGGCGAGTTCAAGCAGTTTCTAGGCAATGCCAGAGGTTCTTTGGTGGAAGTCGAGACCCAGATTCTAATCGCGCGAGATCTAGGACATATGGAACAGCAAGCCAGTGAACGGATCCTCAGCGCCGCAGCCGAAGTAGGCCGAGTCCTGAACGGCCTCCTAGCCTCTCTCCCCACCAGCAAATAGGTTTTACTGGCCACTGACCACTGGCCACTGACCACTGCCTTTCCTACTTCTTCCCCCGAAGCATCCCAGTAACCTTCTCATAATCATCCACGGAAGCATACTCGATCACAATCTTCCCCTTCCCATGCCGGTCTCGAATCCGAACCCGCATCCCCAAAGTCCGCTCCATATCCGTCTGCGCCGCCCGCACATTCGGATCCATCCACCGCGCCCCACCCGCCTTCTTTTTCTCTCCCGGCAAGGTCTGCCCCGGCAGCATCGGAAACGATCCATTGATCCGCATCACGCGGTCTTCAATCTGGTCCCACTTCAACTTGTGCGTCACCACTTCTTCCGCGACTTGCTCGATGTACTCTTCATTCTCCAGCCGCAAAATCTCCCGCGCATCGCTGAAGCTGAGCCGTTCCGCCAGCATGTACTCCATCACCTTCTGCGGCAGCCGCAACAGTCGCATGTAATTCGCCACCGTCTCCCGCGACATTCCAATCCGGTCCGCGATCTGGGACTGCGTCAACTTAAACTCCAGACTCAATACCCGAAATGCTTCTGCCTGCTCAATCGGATTCAGATCCTCCCGCATCACGTTCTCGAGCACGGTCATCTCCGCCGCCTGCTGCGGCGAGACCCTCCGCACTAATGCCGGGATCGTTTCCTTCCCCGCCATCTTCGACGCCCGCAACCGCCGTTCGCCGAGCACCAGGATGTAGCGCCCTTCCTCCTCCGCCGGTCGCACCACGACGGGTTGCACCACCCCGTGCTCCTTGATCGAGTCCCGCAACTCCCCCAGCATCTCCTCATCAAACACATACCGAGTCTGATAAGGATTCTTCTCAATCACATCCACAGGAAGATTCGTAACCAGATTGTGAGGGATCCGCGTCTCAGCCACCGCCTGAATCGAGATCACCTCGCCCGGCAAAAGCTCGTGTGGGTCGGACACTCCTGTCCGACTTGCTTCCAGCTCCTGAGAAGTCGTTTGTTCCATAGATGTCGGGAAGGGCACGGCTTCAGGAGCCTGCCCTGAGCCAGGCCGAAGGGTGCCATTAGCGGACGAAGAAGGTTCGGGCTTCAGCCCCTGAGGGGAGGGTGCCTCCGCACTAGGTACTGGGTACTGGGTACTGGAAGCAACAACCACCCGCGGCCCCGGCAGCAACGACTCCAACCCTCGCCCCAAAGCTCGCCGCTTCTCCACCTTCTCCTCTTTCTTCCCCACCCCATGCCCCGCCAAATTCTCCGCCGCCGTAGTAGTCATCAATGCTCCCTTTCCAAATCTGTCATCCTGAGCGAAGCACGTGCTTGCGCGCCAAGCGCAAGCATCTGCGTAGTCGAAGGACCCCTGCAATGCAGCCACTATCACAAGCCTGGCAGGGCGTTCTCGCGATTCCCCCAGACCATATATCGACGCACATCAATGTAATACATCGATGCCTATCAATATACAAATCAAGCGCTGATTGCCGCCGGCGCCTCACCAGCCGCCGCCAGATGCCGCCCCAGCAGCTCCTTAGCCAGCCGTATATAACTCTCCGCCCCCTTCGACCGCGGATCGTACACCAGCGCCGCCTTGCCATGGCTGGGCGCCTCCGCCAGCCGTATGTTCCGCGGGATACTCGCCGCACACACCTTGTCCCCAAAAAACTTCCTCAGTTCAGCTGTAACCTGCTGCGCCAGGTTGGTCCGCTCATCCAGCATGGTCAGCACCACGCCCTCAATCTCCAGCCCCGGGTTCAGCCCCACGCGGATCCGCTCCACTGTGTCCAGCAGCTCACTGATGCCTTCAAGCGCAAAGTATTCCGCCTGCATAGGAATCAACACTGAGTCCGCCGCGACAAGCGCGTTCAGCGTGAGCAGGTCCAGTGCCGGCGGGCAGTCGAGCACGATGTACTTGAAGCGATCGCGCAATGGCGCGATCGCGTCCCGCAACCGGTACTCGCGCCGCTCCGCCTCGACCAACTCAAGGTTTGCCCCGATCAGGTTCTTGTGCGAGGGGACCAGCCAGAGCTGGTCGAGCCCAGTCACGGCGAGAGCCTCGTCGCTGGTGGCAGCGCCCAGCAGAAGGTGATAAGTAGAGATGCGTTCCGGATCTTTCACCAGGCCCAGGCCGCTGGTGGCATTTGATTGCGGATCGCAATCAATGAGGAGTGTGTTCACTTCAGCCGCGGCGAAAGATGCGGCTAGGTTGATGGCGGTCGTAGTCTTGCCCACGCCGCCCTTCTGATTGGCAACAGCGATGACGCGTCCCATAAGATTGTGGAGGAGCCAGAGCTGTTGGCAGAATAGTGCGATTCGCGTTTCGAATGCAAGGTCGAATTGCCATGTGCAAGCTGAATTGTGTGCAAAACGTGTCCAATGTTCCAGTGGGAACATAATGGCAGCTTCGGGAGGATAATCTCTGGCGCGAAAACTGCTTGAATGTTCCGGTTGGAACACTGGAGCGAATTCGTGTGGTGAATGCTCTCAGTTGTTCCGGCCGGAACATTTCTCGTGGAGTGTTCCAGTCGGAACATAATCGCTGAATGTTCCAGTCGGAACATAGTGTCGGATGTTCCAACTGGAACATAGTGCACAATGTTCCGGTTGGAACACTGGAACAGCTGCAGAGCTGGCGTGAGGTTCGGCTAGGAATAATATTATGGCTACATACCACTTTGATGGTTATAAATGGAACGCGGAGTATCCATCTAAGGCAATTTTGAAGGTTAAGTCGCCTCGCTTACTCCACCTGTTGACGGTCTTGGTTACACACGGCCAACCAGAAGGAGGCGGGATTGGGAGTGGGGGATGGGGATTGGAGGGTACCAGGTTAGGCTGGGGAGGGTGGAACAGGTGCTGTCCAGCTGAGAGGAGGAGACCAGGAGGGCTAGGCGTCCTTGGGGGGACAGGAGGGTCGCGGCCACGGGGAGGACTTTGGTCAGGCGCTCTACGGCTCGGAGGGTTACTACGTCGAAGGTGGCGGGTGGGAGGGTTTCGGCGCGGGCGTTTTGTACATTGATGTCCGTCAATGTAAGGGCGCGGGTTAGTTCGCGGAGGAAAGTGGCTTTCCTTTGGTTGGATTCGATTAGGGTCAGGGCTATGTTTGGGGTCCAGAGTTTTATTGGAATGCCTGGAAAGCCGGCTCCGGAGCCCAGGTCGGCTACGCGGGCGACGTCAACGTGAAGGTCAAGAGCTTTCACCACAGGGGGCACAGGGGGCACAGAGGAAGACACAGGGTAGAGCGGAAACAAATGGCGGGCGGCGAACAGGGATTCGCCGAAGTGGCGGGTCACTATTTCTTCCGGGTTGCGGATGGCGGTTAGGTTGATGCGGGCATTCCAGTGGAGGAGTATATCGATGTACGTCGATATATAGTCGAGTTGGATTTCGGAGAGGACAGCAGGGACAGCAGGTTCCTCACCGGGCCTTTGGCCCGATTCGGAATGACAAGGATTTGAGGTGGAAGACAAGAAAGGGTGGAGCAGTTCGGCGATGCGGGCGGGGTGCATCTGGAGGTTCGATTGTAGACAACGTGAGTCGTCGGTCGCCAGCCCCGGGACGCGACCTGTCCCCGCGGCGTCGGCGTTCGTGGTACCTATCCTTTCGCAAAGAACGCGAAAGGATGGGACCGGCGTTCAGATTGATCATCAAAGTCAAAAGCCCCACTTCTCGCAAAAGACGCGAGAAATGGGGCACCCAACTTCTAGACGTGGGGCACGCACGAAGCTAGCGTGTTTGTGAGTTCGTCGCGGTCGGCGTGAGCTTAGCTCTTGCCGGCGCGGGACGGGGTTGGAGATTCAAATTTGGCGCATGAGAGTGCGGGGGCACCGTATGGGCGCGTGCCAGCATTCGCTTATGTCCGTCGAGGTCGTGGGTGTGGTCGGCGAAGCGGACGTTCTCATACTTCCTCCGAATTGCCATGATTCGATAGTCGAAGCGGACGCTGGAGGTGCCGCCGCCCAGCTCCCGAACCTCGAACGAGGTTGCCGTCTTGCTGGTGACGTACAGGCCCTTGCAATCCCCGTTGGGGACTGGGAACACTTTGTAGTCCATCTCAGTGTTGACGGTCTGGATGAAGTCGGGGTCGAGCGTGACGACTGCCCTGCCATTCACCAACTCCGCCGCGCCGGCGTCTTCGAACCAGTTCTGGGGCGACTGGATGGCCGAGGTCGTCACCGTGCGCTTGCCGCCATCGAGGGCCGCGACAGCGCTCACCGTGCCGCTGCAGCTCAGGTCCCCTGCGGCGTCAATAATGCAGGAGCCGGTTGCGCCTTCTACGACGAGAGGTGCAGAGGAGGAATTGAGAGCGGACACTAAAACGGTGTCCGTGCCTGCGGTAGAGTTGTTCTGGAAGAGTCCGGCGACCCCATCGTCCACCGTACCGATGACTCCCCAGTTGACAGAGGTGGTGCCGTTGCCACCGTCACCCCAGACGCCGCCTCCCGCTATGCCCCAAGAGCCAATCGCTCCCTCTCCAGTGGCGCTTTCGGAGCCGCTTTGTCCGAAGACGCCGACGCCCGTCGTGCTGTTCGGGGAGCTAGCGTAGACTCCATTATCGCTTCCGCTGCTTGCAAGGTTATAGGATTCGATCCCGTTGCCCCCGCCGGAGTTAGAGACATAGACTTCGTAGCCGGGTTCGGAGCCTTCGAAGTAAGAATAGTTACCCGAGCCGACGAAGGCGTTTACTCCACCCAACGTCGGATATCCGCTGGCCGCAATGCCGCCCAGCGCGATGGCGTTTACGTTTGTCACGGAAGCGCCGTTGCCGGAAAAGGCTGTCGCCGTGAGTGTGCCGTTCACGGTCTGGCTGGCCGTAAAGGTATTGGCGGCTGCCAGCAGTGGAACCTTGGTGGTATTCAAGTTGAGGGTAGTGGCTCCGCCGAGGGCTACGAGACCTCCGCCGGTCAGGTCGGCGCCCGCGGTTATGGTCAGCGAGGAATGCGCCAGGTCGGTATTGGTCACACCGCCGGCGGCAAGGCTGATCGTGCCCGTCTTGGTAATCGTTCCCCCGGCCAGACCTGCTCCGGCGGTCACGCTGGTGACCGAGCCGTCGCCCGTGCCTGGGAACGTCTGCCCCGTGGCGAAGGTGAAGATGCCCTTGCTGCTGATCTTCACTCCGGTCTCAGTGGGCGTGGTCGCGCCCAGTCCGTAGAGCAGATTCAGCGTGCCCGATGGGCTGGCGGTATCGTTGGCGGCGGGCTCCGCCTGCAACTGGAACGTCTGGTTCAGCGCCGTGCTGCTGGTTTTGTCGAACGAAGACGCCACCAGATTCAGGGGTTGCGAGTTCTTGCCTGCTGTGGCCGTAGCCGCAGCAGTGGCTGGCAAACTCAGCGTGCCGCGAATGGTGCCGTTGCCGTTTACGTCCAGCTTGGTCGCCGGAGTCGTGGTGCTGATGCCGACCTTGGCCGTACTCCCGCTGCCCGTCTGAAACACTGCTGAATCGATGATGGTCGCGGCTCCGCTGAAAATCGGAAGATAGTTCAGGGTGCCGCCGGTGGTGGTCACGTCGGTCGCGGCTGGCGGCGGGACGGTTGCAGTTGTGCCGCTGCTTCCTGCGGACGAGCCGATGGCCACTGGTGGGGCCAGCACGAAGGCTGAGGGTGGAAGTCCGCCGATGGTTTCCGCGTCGCCCGCTTTCAGGGCATAGGGGGCGCTGACCAGCAGCACGCGAGGCTGCTCGGGTTGCCCTGAGACTTGCACTCCCACCCAGCGGGCTTGTTCGGAGGTGAACAACTCCGCGGGCAGGCCTTCGGGCTTGGTGGATCCCAGCAAAACTGTGTAGTGGCCATTGCTGTCAGCGGTCGCGTTCTGCGTTTCCAGCCACAGTGCAGCGCCTCCGGCTTTTTCAGAATAGAGAGCAAAGGTGATGCCGACGACTCCGGTTACAGGACTGCCGTTGAGATCTCTCACCGTGCCGCCGAAGCGGACCAGGCGAGGCAGCGCAGAGGCGGATTGAGTGGGAGATTGTGCGATGTTCATTTGTGCGATGGTCAGTGGAGTCAGCGACAGAAACAGCAACAGCGACGCAACCACCACGTATGCGGTGCGGAGTTTCATCGAAATTTCTCCTTCGTGGAAATCGAACCTTAAGTTCTCGGAGGGGCCCAAATGCGTAGGTAAAAAGCCGATGAGGAAATAAATTAAGTCGCGGGCGCTGAAAAGGGCCGGTGCGCCGCAAAACTTGCGGAGGATTATGGTCGCTGGTTGGCGTCTTGTCAATCTGCAAGAAATTGCGGCCGGGGAGGGGGTGGCTTTATGAGCGGCTGAGAACTGTAGGGGAAATCCTTAGCGGGATGGGATCGTGGGGTTTTATGGCCGTGGTTGTGGCGCCAGCAGAAAGCAGGTCCCTCGACTGCGCACGACCGTCCTTCGGACGATCATGCTCCGCTCGGGATGACAGAGTCGGCGAGGGATTCCCCGCGCTGCTTCTCAGATTGGGGATAAGGCTGACTGGGCGTTTTGGCGTAGCGGGGCCAGGCGGGTTTGTTCCAGAGTGTCGCGGTAGAAGAGGTTGTAGGTGTCGAAGGGGATGAGGCGGCCGTCGGGGTGGACTATGTGGACGCAGGTTTTTTTGACGCTGCGGACGTCGAAGGAGTGGGCGTCGATGAATTGCATGATGATGATGCGGAAGATGTTTTCGTAGGTGATGTTATCGGGGACCAGGACTTTGGGGAGGCAGCAGAGTAGTTCGCGGAGGGTGCCGGCGCCGCTGCGGGGGGAGTCGTTGGTGGCGAAGAGTTTGAAGAGGTTGGTGCGGACGGCGGGGTCTTGTTCGTAGAGGATGGTGTTGGCGGCTCCGTTGATGAGGACTTCGGGCGGGATCATGCTGGTTAAGGGGACTACCTTTCCGTTTAGCTTTAGGGCATACGCCATGGCTAGCGAGTCGGGATGGCAGGGGACGGGGATTACGTCCTCGGGGCGGAAGACTTGGGTTTGCTCGAGGATTTTGCGGCGGACTTCGGTCAGGGTCAGGCGGTCGGTGGCGGGGTTGAAATCTTCCAGGCGTCCGGCGTCTTGGATGGGTTGGAAGGTTACGCCGCGGACGCAGGGTTGTTGCAGGGCGAAGTCGATGGTCTTGCCGATTTCGTGGTCGTTTAATCCTTTCTTTAGGGTTACTACTAAGTTGGTGGAGATGTTGTGGCGGTTTAGTTTTTCTAAGGCATCGTGGCGGACTCGGCGGAGGTCGGCGCCGCGGAGTTGCATTAGCGGTTCACGCTCGAAGGAATCGAACTGGAGATAGACTTCGAAATCGTCGCGGACCTCGGCTAAGCGCTTGACGAAATCCTCTTCCTGCGCGATGCGGACGCCGTTGGTGTTGACCATCAGATGTTTGATGGGGCGGGCCTTCGCCATTTCTACAATCGTGAAGAAGTCGGGGTGCATGGTGGGCTCGCCACCGGAGAGTTGGACTACGTCGGGATGGCCTTCGTTGCGGACTACGGCGTCTAACATTTTTTCGATCTGCGGCAGGGTGCGGAACTGCTGGCGTTCGGGGCCGCTGGCGGCGTAGCAGACGGGACAGCGCAGGTTGCAGTAGTCACAGATCTCGACCAGGGTTAGGCAGGAATGCTGTTCGTGGTCGGTGCAGAGGCCGCAGTCGTAGGGGCATCCCCATTTGACGGGAGTGTTGTAGACCTGGGGCATCTCGGGGGGCTTGATGAAGACTTCGCGGCAGCGGCGATAGTAGTCGATATCGTCGGCGATCAGGACACGCTCGGGGCCGTGCTGGGGGCAGCGTTTCAGGAGATAGACGCTGTCGTCCTGAAAAACGGTTTTGGCTTCGACTTTGCGGTAGCAGGTGGAGCAGATGGAGAGGGCTACGTCGTAGAAGAGGTAGGGGCGAGTTTTAGGCATGGGTGGCTCGCTTTCAGCGTCGCAAATAGTTCAGGGCTACCAAGAGAACGGGGAGCAGGGAGTAGTAGATGAAGACAACTACGGCCGCGACAATTAGACGAGCTGGGTTGGGGAAGATTCCGGTCAGGCGGATAGTTTTCCAGGCTAGATAGAGGATGAAAATGTGTAGAGCCCAGGGAATCAGGAGAAGGAAGGATGCGGGGGAGTGAGCGAAACGGAGGAAGAAGAAAATGCTGGCGGAATTGCCGAAGATTCCGAAAAGAATGAGGAGGGAGGGAATCACCAGGGAATAGGCAAAGGCGCGGCGGCCGGGGTTGCGAAGCAGACTGAACAGGAGCGCGAGATAAGGCAGATTTGAAGCCACACCCGACACGAGGGCAATCGGCAAGCTGGGGCGGAAGCTGGCGAGGGGGGATTGGAGAGCCCACTGCCAGCCGAGGACGCCGACTGCAACCTGGGCGGCGATTTGTGTGGCGAGGGCGAGGACGAGGGTGTGAATGGCCGAACGGCTGGCGGGAGAAAGATGAGTGACGACGTCGTGTGTGACTGGGGGCGCGAGGGGAAGCGATTGGGATTCTGCCTGCGGTGCGGGGAGCGTGGTTGATTCGCGTACGATGCCTTTCGCCAGTTTGGCGATGCTGAGGACGCCGGTGATGACGAGCAGGGCCGCGGCCAGGATCGAGCCGTAGAACAGCTTCACGGTTTGGGGATCGTGATGGCTCGGGCTTCCCAAGCCGCCAAACATTCCGGCGCAGAGTGCGAGGAGAAGCAGCAGAAGGCAGCCGATGATTACGAAGATGGAAATGGCGACGATGGCTAGAGTGCGAAGCGTGTTGGAGGCGAAGCGATCCATAAAAAGCTAAGTCTTTCTGTTCAGCCTATCCTGCGTACTTGTGCGGCGTGAGCCAGCGGGCGATGTCGCGAGAATAGTACAGCAAGGTCAGGAGGAAGGCCCATTGAATTCCCCGAGCACCGGCCCATCGAATTCCGGAAGAGTCCGGGATTCGAATTTGGATCAGCGATGGAGATAGTTCAGAACTAAAACCAGAACTGGGAGCAGGGAGGTGTAGAGGAAAATCACGAGGGCGGCGACGACGAGGCGGACGGGATCGGGCTGAATTCCGGTGCGGCGGATGGCTTTCCAGGCGAGATAGAGAATGGCGATGTCGAGAATCCAGGGGAAGATAGAAAGCAACGGCGCGGCGAATTGGCCGGGGCGGAGGACGAAGGCAAGAAAAGCCGAGTAACCGAAGATCCCCAAGAGAAGGTGGATCGAGGGAATTACCAGAGCGTAGGCGAAGGCGGTACGTCCGGGGCTGCGGGTGAGGTAGTACAGAAGAACAAGGTGAGGAGCGATGGCGGCCATGCCCCAGGCCATGAAACCGATCTGGTACAGGGGAAATGGCGCGCGCGGTAAGCCGAGAGCCCCGTACCATCCGACAAGGCCGAGCAGGACTTCGGCGGCGATTTTGGCCACGATGGCTACGGAAAGTTGCTGAATGGCGGCGCGACTGGTGGGAGAAAGATGAGTGGAAGTGTCGGGCAGGATGCGGGACTGGGGAGCTTCCGGCAGGGCGACGTTTGGCTGGCGAGAACCGGGTGGGGTGGGGGGTGGAATTAGCGGATAGGGCGGCGAGAGGATCTGATCTTTTTTCTGATTCTGGTCCTTATTCTGATCCTGAAGGTTGGGCTCGCGAAAGATGAGGCGTGCCAATACGCCAATTACGAATACGCCGCCGATTAGGACGATGATGCCAACCCCGATGCCCATGTGGAGATAAGCGTCTGACTGCGGAGTGGAATGACCGTGGTTATCAGCCGAGGCCAGGATTGCGAAACAGAGGCCGAGGAGAGCCACTCCCAGAGAAGCCGCAATGACGCAGATGGCGGCGACGATGAGGGCGAGAGTGCGAAGCGTGTTGGCGGCGAAACGATCCACTGGAGCTAGTCTTTCTGTTCAGTTTGCCGATTGCCTAAATTGTGGCGACGATTTCATCCTCGTGTTGTCGCGACCGCTGGACCCGAGCGCAGCCAGCGGGTGATGTCGCGAAAATAGTAAAGCAAGACGAGGAGGCAGGCCCATTGAATTCCTCCTAGACCGAGAAAGATGCGAGGGTAGGGTTTGATGAAGTCACTGAGGAGACGGAAGGACAGGTAGGCGACCATGAAGAATTTGAAGGCGTCGCCGGGGAGGAAGCGATGGAGGGAACTCCTTGGCGGGGCGGTGGCGCTTTCGTCATGCAAGGGGTCCTTCGACTCCGCAGAGGCTTCGCTTCGCGAAACCTCTGCTCCGCTCAGGATGACAATTTTATAAAGAAGCGGGATCAGGGCTAGGAGGAAGACGATTTCGTAGAGTTGGGTGGGATGGCGGGGGATGCCGTCGCCGAAGTCGATGGCCCAGGGGAGATTGGTGGGAGTGCCATAGGTATTGTCGGAGAGTCCGGTGAGGAAGCAGCCGATGCGGCCGATGGCGATGCCGAGGGCGAGAGGGATGGCGTAGAGATCGCCGGTGGACTGGCGGACGCCGATGTAGCGCTTGAAGAGTTCGACGGAGATCAGGCCGAAGACCAGGCCGCCGACAATGGTTTTTCCTCCCATGAGGTAGGCGGGATCCCGGAAGTTCTGCCAGGTGAGTTGAGGGTCTTCGAGCCAGTAAAGGAGTCTGGAACCGAGAGCGGCTCCGGCCACGGCGGCGGCGACGGCGGCCCAACGGATAGGAGTGGCGATGGGATCGCGGAGGCGGCGGCGCAGTGAGAGGTAGACGCCGAAGGCGGCTATGTAGGCGAGAGTTTCGAAGAAGACGTGCGGGTGAATCTTATACGGACCTAGGGGGATATAGACGGGGAATTGCGTGGCGAAATGGAGTGAGTGTGGGATGGGGCATTATAGCCGCGCGGCTCAGCCTGGCGGAGGGATAGTGGACGCGAAGGGGTCGAGCTTCGCTCGACGGACAGCCGAGGGCGGCTGTCCCCACATTTTTGTAGCGCTGGATATGTTTGGGTGGGTGTGTCAAGCTGGAGGGATGAAGAAACAAGCGTCGGACCAGTCATTTCATGATCGGCGGTATCAGGAGCGAAAGCGGGCGGAGGCGGCTCGGAAGGTTCCTGCTAAGAAGAAGGTGAGTAAGCCGGGCGGGGATTTGCGAGCGGGTAGTAGCTCGTAGGCTCCGGGTGGCGACCACCGGGGCTAAAGCCCGCATTCCTTAGGAGCTTTACGCGGCGCTGAAGCGCCGCTCTTCCACGATCGCGCAGGCGTCTCTGAGGGACTTCGAGATCGAGGTGGCGCCGGCGGGAAGCGGATTCCTCACTCCGTTCGGAATGACAGATGACAACATCCTGGAACATGCGGTTGACTGACGGCGGAGCCTTCTGTAGATTCTGATGGAACTGAAAGAACCGATATGGCTGCTTTGACTGGGGTGCAGAAACAGTACATTTTGCATTGGGGGGAGATGGGGACGCGGTGGGGGATTAACCGGACGGTGGCGCAGATTCACGCGTTGTTGTATTTGTCGCCGCGGGCTTTGCCGGCGGAGGAGATTGCGGAGACGCTGAGCGTGGCGCGGTCGAATGTTAGTACGTCGATCCGGGAGCTGGAGGGTTGGGGGATTGTGCGGGCAGTGCATGTGCTGGGAGACCGGCGGGAACATTATGAGTCGATGAAAGATGTTTGGGAGATGTTCCGCCTGGTGATTGAGCAGAGAAAGCGGAGAGAGATTGATCCTACGCGGGAGATGTTGCGGAGGAGTCTGGAGGAGCTGGATCCGAAGGAAGCTGGGGCGGAGTTTACGCGGGAACGGCTGGCGGCTATGGCCGGATTTTTTGAGGCGGTGACGGAGTTGCATGATCAGATGAAGCGGCTGCCTACGGGGACGGTGAGGAAGTTGCTGCGGATGGGGGGTAAGGTAAGGAAGAAGTAGCTAGTAGCTAGTGAGTGCAAATGGAACTCCTGTACTGGCTTGTGGTCGTGCCGGCGGGTAGGGGGTGCTTCGACTCCGTGAGATCGTCCTTTGGACGATCTCACTCCGCTCAGCATGACAAATTTATTTCCGTCCTAGTTTAAGAGGGGTTTGAGAGATGGCGCAGGTTGATTCGGCGAAAAAGATTTGGGTGACATTGAGCGGGCTGCCTTTGACGATTGAGTTGGAGTGGCCGTTTCACCGGTCCACTTCGGGGGCGGATTTCTGGGTGCTGCATGGGGATATCCGGCTGGAGAATACGGATGGGCTGCATGCGCCGGTGGCGGTGAATTTGTCAGCTACGGTGCGCGAGGTGGTGGCGTCGCTGGAGCCTGAGGATGTGGAGGCTCCGGTGATCAATGCTTTGCGCAAGGAAGTGGATCATCGGCAGATTGAGTTTGTGAAGTCGGGGAAGCTTAAGCCCGTGGCGTTTTCCAGCCGGCATTATGACTTTAAGCGGGGGAAGTGGGTGTTTGGGAAGGCTACGGATGAGGTGATTGTGACGTTCTTGATGCGGAAGGTTTATTGGGAGACGAGGTTGAAGTCGAATTCCCCGCCCTCTCGCGAAGAAAGCGAGAAGGACGGGGCACCCTCGGTCGACGGTCGGGTTTGGATTGGGGATCCTACTGACGCGCAGTATCTGGAGACTACGCCGGGGCATTTGCTGGAAACTGCGGGACGGCTGGCTGGGGATGGGTTGATGCTCGTGGAGGGGGAATGGGCGGAGGCTGCTGCCGGATTCATGGGACAAGCGGAGAGATTTGAGGGTGCGATGCGGGCCGCGGTGGAAGAGTTGGAGAGGAAGCATGCGTTTGAACGCGGGTAGGAGGAACCTTTTCGCCACTAATTTGCGCGGATCGACACGGATAAAACATTCCCTAACAACGCGGTTACAGAGTGAGTGCATCTTACGCAGTTTGGCATTGGGTTCTTAATGGCGGGGACGTCAAAGGCTTTACCACAGAGGACACGGAGGGCACAGGGTAGATCCTGCTTTGTGCTTATGGTGATTTGTGCTTTGACTTGCGGAACTGGTTGGGCCCAGGGGAGTGAGCCGGGGCAGAATCCGGCGCAGACTTCTGGACAAACCCCGGGGAAACAGCTTCCTGATTCGCCGGGGGAGAGTAAGAAGAAAGCGCAGAGTGGGAATCCGGTGGAATTTGTCGGGCACAAGACCAAGCACGAGCTGCTGCGGGCGCGGGACTGGGAGTCGGGATGGATCGCGGGGGAGTATGTGGGGAGGAACCGGACGCTGGTCACTCCTACGCGAGAGGAACGGGAAGTGATTTATCTGCGAGAGACACTGGTTACTCCGGAAGCTTACCTGAAGCGGATGTTTGCGGCGGGGATTGACCAGGCGCGCGGCGTGCCTTACCAGTGGGACGATGGATGGGCAGGGTATGCAGAGCGGTTTGCGTCGCGGGAGGGACAATTTATTGCGGCGAACAGCCTGGCGGCTTTGGGCAATGCGGAGCTGGGATATGAGGTGCGCTATGACCAGTGCAAATGCAGTGGGTTGTGGCGGCGTACGCGACATGCGTTTATCAGGAACTTAGTGACTTACGATCGCAGCGAGGAACATTTGCGTCCGCAGTGGGCTTTGTATGGGGGAGCATTTGGCGGAGGGATGATTTCTACAGCCTGGAAGCCGAGGTCGCACAATGTGTTTGCCGAGGGGGGACAGGCTGCGCTGGAGCAGATTGGGTGGGGGACGCTGCTGAATTTCTTCACGGAGTTTTCGCGGGAGATTAATCGGAAGCAGGGAGTGAAGTAGAGACGGCGAAATTCTTTGCCACGGATTTACGCGGATCGACACGGATGGCGCAGTGCCGTCCCTGACGGGACTCGGTTCCTCTCTCGGCAGCTTACCCCGGACTTACGTGCGGGGCTAATGAATGTCGTCGCTGTCGCGACTGTGCGTCATGCCTTCCCGGCAAAGTCAAGGTCAAAGGCGAGCGGGCAGGAGTGCCCGCTCCATAAAGTACATTTCCTCACTTGCGACACGGCTATTGAAGGAGCGTGCCTCCGTTGGTGGCGCCGTTTTGTTCTTCTTCTGGGGCCAGGACTACGGCTGCGGCTACACGGTCGCCGGGCTCCATGTGAAGGAGGCGGACGCCTTGGGCGTTGCGGCCGGATTCGCGAATGGTTTTGGAATCCATGCGGATGATTTTGCCGTATTGGCTGATTAGCATTACTTGAGAGTTTTCGTCTACCAGCGCTATCGCTACTACTTTGCCTACTCGCTCTGTCGTTTTGATGTTGATTACGCCTTTGCCGGCACGGTTGGTTAGGCGGTATTCGTCGGCGGGGGTGCGTTTGCCGTAGCCGTTCTCGGTGACCGAGAGGATTAGAGTGCCTTTTTGAGTTAGGTCTACGGTTTCGGTGGGCGGGATCTCGCTCCCCACATCTCCTTCGCCCGGGCTCGCTTCGCTTGCTGGACGGACGAATGCGTCCGTCCCCACATGGTCCTTGCCGGTCCCCTGCTCTCCCGTTCCAACAGTTGCTTCTGGCTTTGGCGTGACCGTCATGCCTACTACGTAGTCGCGCTCTTCTAGATTAATTCCGTTCACACCGTACGCGGCTCGGCCCATGGGGCGGACGTGATTTTCGTCGAAGCGGATGGCTGCGCCTTCGTGGGAGGCGATGAAAACAATTTGGTTGCCGTTGGTGATGCGGGCGGCTACTAGTTCGTCCCCTTCTTCGATGTTGATGGCGTTGATGCCGTTGGAGCGGACGTGCATGAACTCGCGGAGCTCGGATTTTTTTACCAGGCCGTTGCGGGTGGCGAAGAAGATGTATTTGTTTTCTTCTTCGAGATTGCGTACGGCGAGCATGGTGCGGACGGTTTCGCCGGGTTGGAGTCCGATTAGATTGCCGATGTGTTTGCCTTTGCCGGCTGCACTTACGTCGGGAATTTCGTAGACCTTGAGCCAGTAGACGCGGCCCTTGTTGGTGAAAATCATGATGTAGGCGTGAGTGGAGGCGATGAAGAGGTGCTCGACGAAGTCCTCGTCGCGGGTCTTCATGCCGGTGCGGCCAGTACCTCCGCGGCGTTGCATGCGGTAGGTGGAGATGGGCGTGCGCTTCATGTAGCCGGAGTGGCTGAAGGTTACGGCTACCTGTTCGTCGGCGATCAGATCTTCTAGAACGATCTCTGCGGCTTCGTCTTCGATGCGGGTGCGGCGCTCGTCGCCGTAGAGTTCTTTTACTTCTTCTAATTCTTTGATGATTACTTTGCGGAGCTTGCTTTCGGAAGCGAGGATGGATTCGTAGTCTTCGATGCGCTCGCGAGTTTCTTTTAGTTCATTGGAAATTTCATCGATCGACAACTTTGTGAGACGGTGCAGTTGCAGTTCGAGGATGGCTTCGGCCTGGCGCGAGGTGAAGGGCTTTTCAGGGCTGAGCTTGGGAGCGCGGCCGGTGGTGTTGATATCGATTTTCTTGCCGCCGAAGTAGGCGACTAAATTTTCGCGGGCGTCTGCACGGTTGGCGCTGGCGCGGATGATGGTGATTACGTTGTCGAGATGATCCAGCGCGTTGAGATAGCCTTCGAGGATGTGTTCGCGGTCGCGGGCTTTTTGGAGCAGGAAGGCGGTACGGCGGCGGACTACTTCGACGCGGTGATTGATGAAGTGTTTGATGGCCTGAATCAGTCCCATTTCGCGGGGCTGGTTGTTGACCACCGCGAGCAGGATCATGGAGAAACCTTCCTGCATGGCGGTGTGTTTGTAGAGCTGGTTGAGAACGATTTGGGGTTCGGCGCCGCGCTTTAGTTCGACTACGATGCGCATTCCGTCGCGATCGCTTTCGTCGCGGATGTCCGAAATATCTTCGATGTCTTTGTCGTTGACTAATTGCGCGATGCGCTCGACCAGACGGGCCTTGTTTACCTGATACGGAATTTCGGTGACGATGATGGCCTGGCGGTCTTTGGAGATGTTTTCGATGGCGGCTTTGGCGCGCATCATGAAGCGGCCGCGTCCGGTGCGGTAGGCTTCGAAGACTCCGGCGCGTCCGTGGATTACGCCGGCTGTCGGAAAGTCGGGGCCTTGGACAAATTTCAGGATTTCGGCTAGCTGGGCGTTGGGGTCGTTGATAAGCGTGATGGTGGCGTCGACGATTTCGGTTAAGTTGTGTGGCGGAATTTTTGTCGCCATGCCCACGGCGATTCCGTCGGAGCCGTTGATTAGCAGGTTCGGGATTCTGGTGGGGAGAACGTCGGGCTCTACTTCGCTGCCGTCGTAGTTGGGGCGGAAGTCTACTGTTTCTTTGTCTAGATCTTCTAAGAGCGCTGTTGCTACTTGCGCTAATTTTGCTTCGGTGTAGCGATCGGCTGCTGGTGGGTCTCCGTCTACGGAACCGAAGTTTCCTTGTCCGAAGATTAGCGGGTAGCGCATGCTCCAGGTTTGCGCTAAGCGGACTAACGCGTCGTAGACGGCGAGATTTCCGTGGGGATGGTACTTGCCCATTACGTCGCCGACGATGCGGGCGCACTTGCGGGTGGCGCGGTTGGGCTGGAGGCCCATCTGCTGCATGGTGTAGAGAATGCGGCGGTGGACGGGCTTGAGTCCGTCGCGAACATCGGGCAGAGCGCGGCCGATGATGACCGACATGGAATAGTCGAGATACGATTTGCGCATCTCGTCTTCAATGTTGACAGGCTGAATGTGCAGAGCGCCGGGACTGCCTTCGCCGCCGGGGGGCGGTGGGGTCAGGGGAAGTTCGGGATTTTGATCGTCTGGCATAAACACCATTTAGTAATTGGGCAATTTTGTAATTTCGTAATTGAAAACCTGGGACCTGCCTGGTCCCAGGATGACGCCGAAATCGGGGCTAAACGGTTGCATTTGCAGGTGGTTAATGGGATTTTATCGAAAGATATTGTAGCACGTTTTAGGGTTGTGAAAACGGTGTCCACATTGTTGCTTATGGCGGTTCTGGGGATGGCGAGAGGGCGCCGTCCCTCACGGGACTCGCTCCTTATCCCGCGTAACCCCGGACTTACGTCCGGGGCTAACGAATGCCGTCGCTTTGCGACTGGAGCATGGATTGCTCCAGCGTGCGTGCAGCCATCCGTACATGAGTCGGAATCGTGGATTACCCGCGTGACCAGAAACACATTAGGGGCGGGTGATTACTTCGTTGGGGGAGTTTGGGAGGACGAATTTTACGTTGCGCTTGGAGTTGGCTTCGAGGGTTTGTGGGACGTTGATGGTTGAGAGGTTGATTTTCTTGTTCCAGTATCCGTCGGTGTAGTAGTCGCCGCGGGCGTAGAGGATGCCGTCGGCGATGGTGTAGTCGCGGACTTCCTCGCTGTGTCCGTCTCGGAAGAGCAAGAGTGCGGGCGGCAGGTCATGCGGGGGAGGTGGAGTGGAGATCGCGGGCGTTGGCGCCAAGGCCTCGCCGTTGGATGGGGTGCTGTTGACCCGGACGTAGCGGCCGTTCTGGAGTTCGATCACCAGCGGTTGGGGGGTCGAGGGTTCGTTGGATGCGTACTCCGTGGGGCCAGCCAAAGCTCGCGCGGCTTGTAAGAGCATTGCCGGCGGTTGCGAGGCTACTGGGTAGCCGGTGGAATAGATGTCATCGGGATTGAAGGAATCGCCGAAGAACG
Source organism: uncultured Acidobacteriaceae bacterium (assembly GCA_963787495.1). Classification (GTDB taxonomy): domain Bacteria; phylum Acidobacteriota; class Terriglobia; order Terriglobales; family Acidobacteriaceae; genus Sulfotelmatobacter. Next base: position 812,952 of record CAWBDA010000003.1, on the reverse strand, counting down.
GGAACGGCAGGGACGTGTAGGGAAAAGATCGGTGGAATCGGGATGCGTACGCGGTTCGCCCGAAAGCAAAACTTCCGGCGGGTACGTTGAAATGCGGGATTGCTGGATGCGGAGTTGCAGCGTGCGCTGCCCTTTGGGCTGTGGCGTGTGGGGCTAGAGCCAGCAGTGCGGCGCAGATAGCTGGCAGGATTCGGCGGCGGGAATTTCCTGCTTGGATTATTTTGCTGTCGGCATTTGTCGGACAGGAGTGTCCGACCCACACGAGCCGTGCCGGCTTCGAGATTTCCTCTATGCGCATTTCAGTTTGCCTGGGACGACGGCAGGTCGAAGGGTACGCCGTGGTCGTCGTTTTGTTTTTGGGTGGCCGGGAGATCGAGATCGGCTAGCGCAATTCTGCGAGGGTGGCCGGGCGTCAGGTCGTAGAGGGTTTGATTGACTATGGCGTAGTTTCCGATCTCGAGGTGATGACCGTCTTTGAAGACCAGGACGGTGGGATCCTGAGGTGGTTCGGGGCTGGGATTATATCCAGCCGGGGGCGTGTCTTCCGCTTGCGTTTGCGCGGCGGTTGGTTCGTCTGGCGATTCGTAACCTGGGGGAATGTAAGAGTATGGTCCGGCGCCACGGCGGTCGAAGACGGTGGGGCCACCTTGATAGTTGGGATCATTGTCGTCGGATGCGCCGTTGTCGAGGACGTCCGCGTCGTAGGGCATCGGCACCGCGTACAGATATGGATAGAAATAGTAGGAGGCAGGAGCGTTGGGCGTTGTGTGCTGAGGATGGCTGTTGCTGCCGTACAAGCCGTTCGTGGGGCGCGTAGTCTTGGTGGAAGAAGTGACACCTGAGTTGGCCGAGACGCGCGTAGCGGAGCCGGTGTTACCAGTGACGGCGTGGCCGGAGCCGGAGGGAGCTGCGCTGCTATTTTGAGCCGGGCTGCTGGAAGCGAGAAGAAGCATCCCGAAAAGAGCTAGCGAAGCCGGAATCATAGGCCGCACGGGAATATGATACTCCAGCGGATGGGTCATGGCGTACCTCCACTGTCTACAGTTTAGATCGTGAGACGGTGTGGTTGATGCGGGGAATTGTAGAGAATTGTTAGTGGTGGTGGTGCTGCAGGGCGCCTCGCTGCGCTTGGCTGGACGGCCGAGGCGGCCGTCCCCACATCTGCGTGTATGGCAAATCCTTACTGGGGACTTGATCAGGGGGCGGTTTGCGGGATCAGGACGGCGCGGCGGCGTTTCTTGAACTGGGCTACGCAGTAGGCTACGCCTGCGGCGAGGGCGCTGTAGGGAACGGGACCCAGGTTGCCGCTAGTCAAGAGTCGGACCGGGAGGTAGGTCAGCAGGGATCCCCAGAGGAAAGTTTCGCGTTCGAGGAAGTAGCCGATGAGGGCTCCGGCAACGGTGTAACAAATCCGGATTACGGCCTGAGCAGCGAATTCGGGAGGGAGGCCGAGAGTATGGGCGGCGTGAGCGGCCGCGGGGGCGTATTCGAGGCGGGCGAAGACCGGCAGGGCGGCTGCCAGGATTGCCACGGGAAAGAAAAGCCGGGGGGAAATGCCCTGGGCAAAAGGATTGAAATAGTTGCGAACGCCGCGCCAGTGGACTTTGTCGGAGAGGGCGTAGCTGTCTTCGCCGGGAACGGGTCGGTAGCCTCCCACGGAAAGCTGATAGGCGCTGAAGCGCTCGTGTTCGCTTTGAACGTCTTTGAGGATGCGGTCGACTTCGGTGAGAGGGGCGACGGGGCATCCCATGGTCTGAGCGCGGGCGTCGTGGATGCGCTTCAACTTTGCGGGATCGTCGATCTGGGGACACTCCTGCAGCACCCAATAGGGTGGATTGTCGAGGATGTTCTTCAGTTTCATGTTGCGGGTGGTGAGAACGCGGTCGTCGGTGAAGCGAGTGTGGAAGTGGATCACGCAACTGCAGGTGAAAGCTTGTTTGCCCTCGACGGTAAGGGCCAGCTCGTGGATCGCGACCTCACAGCGTGAACTCTCCGCGGGGTTCAGGTAGTGGCGCGTGAGGTTTTTGCCGTAGTTGCTGATTAGATAGGTGCAGACTGGGCGGTAGTTCATGGCGGCCAATTTTTCATCGTAGGGCGCGAAGTAACGCGCTTGCGCTTCGGTGAGAGAGGCTTCGGGGACGTTTTTGATCTCATAGCTGATGGGAACGTGCGGTGCGCTTTGGCGCAGATTGGGCAGCGCAGTGAATAGGATCTTGCCAGTCACGTAGAGGAACACTGCTAGATCGACATCGACTGGGAATCGCATGGATGTGTCTCCCCGGGGGAGTTTGCTACGAGCTTAGCAACGATTCTGAGATGAATATGCGTTACGGAAGTGTCGGGGCCGCAAGCAGGCAGCGCGGGCGCCTCGTTGCGCTCGGCTGGACGGCCGAGGCGGCCGTCCCCACATGAGCACTAAGATCGGCGGCTGTCCCCACATGAACACTAAGATCATCCGCGGGGGACTTGGGCTAGGGCCTGCAGGTTCCAGAGGATGTAGGCGGCCAGGAGTCCCCAGACGGGGGCGGTGACTAAGGGGCGGGCCGGGGTTTCCATCAGGTCGGCTAGAACGCCGGAGACGAAGATGAGGATGAAGGGGACGGAGGCCAGGAGGAATCCTGCGCCGGCGACGTGGGGATGGGCCATACCTAATGCGATGAAGAGGAGGGCGATCAGGCCGGGAGCGGTGTTGCCGAAATAGCGGGTGCGGCGCCACAGGATATAGGTTGCGATCGCCACCGGGAGGAGCAGTGCCAGGGCTGGACAAGCGCGGAGGATCTCCCGGGTGACTTGAATGTAGACGCCGCGGATGGTGAAGCTGCGCCAGGTCGCTCCCCAGAAGGAGGCGTGCCGCATGCTTTCGGAAAAAGCGTGGAGATGGAAGAAATATGTGGCGAAGAGCAGGATGAGTGCCAGGAGGGACGCGGCGATCCAGATGGTGAAGGCTGCGCCGCGGCGGATGGGCGCCAGATAGAGCAGGAAGGCCAGGGCTAGGGGTACGACGATGATCATGGAGAACTGGGATCCTACCGCGATGGCTAGAGAGACTCCCAGTAAAACGATACGACGCCAATTCCAGAGAATTACTTCGCGGGGAGCGTAGAGCGTGTGGGCTACGGCGATGGCGGTGAAGATGGCGCCGAAGGAGCCCCAGGTCGCGAGGATTTCAGGCTCGGTGTGCCAGACGGCGCTGGCCTGGATCATGGAGGGGGAAAAGCAGTAGAGGGTAAGGGCGAGGAATCCTCCGGTGTTGCCGCAGAGGCGGCGGGCTACATACCAGAGAGACGCGCCGAGGAAGAGTCCGCAAGCCAGGAACGGGAGGCGCGGGAGCCAGCGCCAAGTGGAGGAAGATGGGGGGTCGAGCAGCCGCTGAGACGACGCCAGCAAGGGTGCGGCGGTTACTAGTGAGAGAAGTGGGGAGTGTTCGGTGTCGAAGCCGTCAGATTGGGAGAGCTCGGGTGGAAGCGCGACGGGAATGTCGGGGAAAGGGACACCGGCGATGCCGGCGCCGTGAAGTTGAAACCATCCGGCGGCGATGCGGGCTTGCTCGGACGTCCCGGGGGCTGCGGATGCGCTCAGCTCGGAATGGACCAGCCAGGACGCCTGGGCCAGGAAAGTGAGCAGCAGCAGGCCGGCTAGAAACTGCGGGCGTCCGAAGCGTTCGCGGGTGAAAAATCGGGTCATGAGGCAGGACAAGTGTTTTACCATGACCGAGCCTGTTTAGGAGAAACTTCTAACCGGGGAATACTTGAGGGTAGTGGTGCGGGAAGGAACAGCAGGTTCCTCACCGGGCCTTCGGCCCGATTCGGAATGACAGAGGGTTGGTTGGAATGGATGAAGGGACGGACATTTCGCCGAAGCCGACGAGTCCTGCGCCGGATTTTGCGGCGGCGGTGCAGCCATCGTATGTGTGGACGGTGTTTTTTGATGGGGACGGATTGAGGCCGGGGTGGGGGGTGGCGTTTTATGTAGCGATGTTTTATGCGCTGGAGTATGTGGCCAGCCGCTGGGCGGGGTCGGTGGATCCGGGTGGGAGCGGGTTGTGGTCGATGATGTTGGAGGAGTTTGGAGTCTTCGTAGCAGCGGTGGTTCCGGCGGTCGTGCTGGCGAGAGTTGAGAATCGGCCATGGGGCGCTTACGGGTTGCCGGGGCGGCGGGCGTTCGGGAAATTGTTTTGGGTGGGTGCGGTGTGGGGATTCGCGAGCATCACGCTTTTGCTGGGAACGATGTATGGGCTGCGAGTGTTTGAGGTGGGGCATCTGGCAATCCATGGCATGCGCGGCGTCAAGTTCGCGGCGTTCTGGGGGCTGTATTTCTTACTGGTGGGATTGTTCGAGGACTTTCATTTTCGCGGTTACTTGCAATTCACGCTTACACGGGGAATTGGTTTCTGGCCTGCGGCGGCGTTGCTCTCGGGGTATTTCGGCTGGAGCCACCGCCTGAATGAAGGTGAGCGGTGGACGGGATTGCTGGCGGCGGCGATGATTGGTTTGTTCTTTTGTTTGACGTTGCGGCGTACGGGGAGCTTGTGGTTTGCAGTGGGATTTCACGCAGCGTGGGATTGGGGCGAGACATTTGTTTATTCGGTGCCGGACAGTGGGACGGGGTTTCCGGGCCATCTGCTGAAGACGTCGTTGCATGGGCCGGCGTGGCTTACGGGAGGGGTGGTTGGGCCGGAGGGCAGCTTGCTTTGCTTTGTGGTGATTGGGGTGGTGTGGGTGGTGTTTGCGAGGATTTATCGGGAGGTGAAGTATGGCGTACGGTAGGAGATCTCTCGTCATCATCATTGCTTTGTTATCGGCTACAGGTGCGGCGACGTTCGGCCAAACAGAAACCCGGCCGCGGGTTCGTGATCTGGGGGTGCAGGTAGGAGTGTTGCCTCCGGGGCCACTGAATGCCATTACTGATGTTGTCGGGGTAAAGGTTGGACAGACTACTCTCATTCGCGCGGACAACATTCGCACCGGGGTTACCGCGGTCCTGCCGCACGGGGGAAATATTTATAAGGAGAGGGTTCCGGGCGCGATTTTCTTGGGCAATGCGTACGGAAAACTGGCGGGCTCGACGCAGGTGAATGAAATGGGCGAAATCGAGACGCCTATTTTGCTGACTGCTACAGACTCGGTACCCAGGGTGGCGGATGGAGTCATCACCTACACGTTCAACCTCAAGGGAAATGAAAATGTACTGTCGGTGAATCCAGTGGTGGGCGAGACCAACGACGGATGGCTGAGTGACATTCGCTCGCGCCCAATCACTCCCGAGGATGTGTTTGAGGCGATCAACAACGCCGCCGGGGGCCCAGTCGAAGAAGGCGTGGTAGGCGCGGGGACAAACACCGTCGCTTTTGGATTCAAGGGAGGAATTGGAACTTCATCGCGGCGACTTCCGGCTTCTCTTGGAGGCTACACTGTGGGAGTGCTGGTCCAGACAAATTTTGGCGGGAACCTGATCGTTGCCGGTGTGCCGATTGGCAACGAACTGGGGAATTCTTATCCGAAAATTGCTTCAGATGGAAACGAAGCTCCCGGCAGCGGGGCACGGCCGGAAAGGGTCGATGGCTCCTGCATGATTGTGGTTGCGACGGACGCTCCGCTGGACCACCGCAATCTGAGCCGGCTAGCGGCACGTGCGATGATGGGCCTGGCGCGGACGGGATCGAGCGGCAGCAACGGCAGCGGAGATTACGTCATTGCCTTTTCTAGTTCTCCGGATGTGCGAATCGAAGCTGGTGACGCCGTATATCGGCCGAAGGAGTTATTGGGCAACGAGAGTATGTCTCCTTTGTTTGAAGCAGTGATTGAGGCGACGGAAGAAGCGATCTATAACTCGATGTTCAAGGCGCACGACGTGTCTGGGAACGGGCACACGGTTAAGGCTTTGCCGCTGCAGGAAACTATCGATCTTTTGAGGAAGCACAATGCCATTCCGGCGAAGTAGTTTGAGAGCCGACTTCGAGGTGCGGCTGAGTACAGGGGGCGCACGCCAAAATGCTTTAACCGCGAAGGACGCGAAGGACGCGAAGAACGGCCGCGAAGGACGCGAAGAAAACCAACGTAGGAATATCCGGGAGTTCCCAGTTTGGAAAGCTTCCAACAAGAAATCTGCAATTCGCTTTCTCCTAATGTTCGCCTGAGCCTATACTCTTCTTCATGACCCCGGAAACAGATCTGCTTACACTGCTGCGGAGGTATTGGGGGTATAGCACGTTTCGTCCGTTGCAGGAGCGGATTGTGGGCAGCCTGCTGGCGGGGCACGATGCTTGCGTGGTGATGCCGACGGGCGGGGGCAAATCGCTGTGCTATCAGTTGCCGGCAGTGGTTTCGGGAGGGACGGCGGTGGTGATTTCTCCGCTGATTGCGCTGATGCAAGATCAGGCTGCACAACTGGCGCAGATGGGGATTCCGGCGGCGGTGCTGAATAGCACTTTGAGCGAAGCGGAGCAGACTAAGGTGATGAGCCGGGCGCGGGACGGGGCTTACCGGCTGCTTTATGTTTCGCCGGAGCGCGTGGCCCGGGGCGATACCGTGGGATGGCTGCAGAATGTGCCGATTGCTTTTTTTGCGATTGATGAGGCGCATTGCATATCCGAGTGGGGGCATGAGTTTCGTCCGGAATACCGCCAGTTGAACAAGCTGCGCACGAAGTTTCCCGATCGTCCTATTGCGGCCTTTACGGCGAGCGCTACGCGGCATGTGCGGCATGACATTCTGGCGCAACTGCAGTTGCGCGATCCCGATAAATACATTGCCAGCTTTTACCGGCCGAACCTGCGGTATCTGGTGCGGGAGTGTGCAGGACTGGAGCAGATGGAACTGCTGGTGAAGGCGCTGCGCAGCTATGCCGGGAGCAACGTGATTGTTTACTCTCCGACGATTAACCGGGTGGAGGAGACTGTGGATTTTCTGGGGGATCACGACATTGCTGCGGTGGGATATCACGGCAAGATGGGAAGCGAGGACCGGAGGCGGAATCAGGAACGGTGGATGTCGGACGAAGTGAGAGTGCTGGTGGGGACGATTGCTTTTGGGTTGGGCATTAATAAGGCGGCGGTGCGGGCAGTGATTCATCTGTCGCTTCCGAAATCGATTGAGCAGTATTACCAGGAGGCAGGACGGGCAGGACGCGATGGCGAGAGTGCAGATTGTGTTTTGCTGTGGCAGAAGAAGGATGCGGGGCTGCTGGGCTTTTTCGCTAATCAGATTACGGATTCGGCGGAACGTGAGAGGGCTTGGGAGCGGTACCGGGTGATTCGGGAATTTGTGGAGTCGAGGCGCTGCCGGCATCGGCAGATTTGCGGACATTTTGGGGAGGTCGCGAAGTGGGAGACTTGCGGGGCCTGTGACGTGTGCGGAAGCGTGGCGGAGTGGATGACGGCGCCGGCTTCAGCGGTGAGTTATGCGGGGAAGGAAGCACGGCTGCAGGTTGCGGCTGGAGTTTCTGATGCGGAGGCGGAGCTGCGCGAATATTTGCGGGAGTGGCGACGGACTACGGCTAAGGAACAGGGCGTTCCTGCTTTTGTGGTGTTGCATGACACGACTCTGGAGGAGATTTGCCGGCGGCGGCCCTCGTCGATTGCCGATTTGTTGAGCATCACTGGAATTGGTGAGCGGAAAGCCGAGGTGTATGGGAAGGGGATACTGGCTGCGCTGGAGCGCTACCGCGACGGCGCTCGAGCTTCCGCAGTTCTTTCTTCCGAGAAGATGACTGCGCCTGCTTTGGAGACCATGCGTTTGCTGACGGCAGGGCACAGTTTCGAGGACATTGCGAAGATCCGTGGACGGCAGATGTCGACCGTGGTGAATGCTGTGGCGAATCTGGTGGAGAGGGGAGATTTGGAGTTTCAGCCGACGTGGATTGATCGGAACAAGCAGGCTGTTATTGAGGCGGCCTGCGAGAAACTTGGGATTAACGGGTTGAAGCCTTTGAAGGACGCTTTGCCTCCGGAGATTACTTATGACGAGATACGGCTGGTGGTGGCTCGGGTGCGGCGGGAGGTGAAGGTGAGTAAGGTGGACGTTCCGGCTTAGTGGACGGATGGGAAGAATACGGCGCGGCAATATGAATGCCTTGCGGGGCCGCTGGCGGCGCACTGAGGCAAGGGGTCCTTCGCTTCGCTCAGGATGACAGAGTTGAGGGACGGTGGAGCTTATAGGTGCTTAGATATTGAGGATTTGTTTTGCGGCTTCCTGGCCGGAGCGGATGCAATCGGGGACACCGATGCCGCGGTAGCCGTTGCCGGCTAGGGCTAGTTTCGGTAACTGCTGACGGAGGCGCTCGATGCGGGCGAGGCGTTCGAGGTGACCTACGCCATACTGGGCCATGGCGGACTTCCATTTGTAGACGCGGGCAAATAGAGGCTCTGCACGGAGGCCGAGGATTTGCTGCAATTCGTTGCGGACAACGGCGATGATGGCGTCGTCGGATTGCTGCCAGACGTTTTCGGCGTTTGATCCGGCGAAAAAACAACGGAGCAGAGCTCGGTCCTCGGGAGCGCGGTGGGGGAACTTGTTGTGGACGAAGGTCGCTGCCAGCAGGCGCTTGCCTTCGCTCCGCGGGACGAGGAAGCCGAAGCCGGGAGGGAGTGATTGGCGGACTTCGCGATCGTAGGCGAGACCGACGGTGATGGAAGAGCTGTAGTCGATGGCGGCCAGTTCGGCGGAGACCTCCGGGCTGCAGAGGGAGAGAATCTTCGCGGCGGCGTGAGCGGGTACGGCGAGGATCACGGCGTCGAAGTGATCGGATTTCAGTCCGGCCGAGGCGGTCCAGCCACCGGCTTCGGGCTGAATCGAGTGCACGGGGGCGTTGGGCACGAGGGAGGGCGGATTCAAGCGCGGGATGAGGGTTTCAACGAGTTGCTGCATGCCGTTCTTGAGAGAAGTGAAGAGCGGCGGGGAAGGGCGGTTTACGGGGCGCGGCATTTTGTTTCTTGCCGCGAGCATGGCGCGACCGAGACTGCCGTGAGTGCGCTCCATTTCGGCGAAGCGGGGGAGGACGGCACGCACGCTGAGGTTGGCGGCTTCGCCGCCGTAGACGCCGGAGAGAAGCGGGTCGGCAAGGCGATCGACCATTTCCGCCCCGTAGTGCCGCTCGACTAAGGACGCTACACTTTCGTCGCCTTGGGCGGCGCGAGGGAGATGGAATAGTTCCAGCGCCATGCGGAGCTTCGTAGTCCAGGAGAAAACCGGCGAGAGTCCCGTGGGCAGGATTTTCGTTGGAACCATGAACATCAGGCCGTCGGGCATGGGGATGAGGCGGCCGCTCACGAGAATGTAGGTTTTGCGATCGGCGTCGTTCGAGCCGATCAGCTGATCGCCGATGCCGAGCGTGCGGCAGAGATCGGCGGCCCAGGGCTTTTCGGTGATGAAGGAGTCGGGTCCGGCTTCGACGATGCAGCCCTGGATGTGCTCGGTGCGCAGGACGCCGCCGAGGTAGGGGGATGATTCATAAAGGGTGTATTCGGCTGCGCCGGTGCGGCGATGCTCTTCGAGGGCGAAGGCGGCGCTGAGTCCGGAGATGCCGCCGCCGATGATGGCGATGCGAATCATGGATGCAGGTCGAGTATCAACTATGTGGGGCTGAATGGTGCAAGAAAAGTGCGACCACCGGGGCTGAAGCCCATCATTTCAGACGCCTGATGCGGCGCTGAAGCGCCGCTCTTCCACGTTACTGCACGCCTTCCTATGGCTTCGCAACAGCCGAATAGTCCTGGACGAGGCGGGCCAGGTTTTTCACGTTTTCTACCGGCGTTTCGGGGAGGATGCCGTGGCCTAGATTGAAGATGTGGCCGGGGCGTCCGGCGGCGAGTCTAAGAATGTGTTCGGCACGAGACTTCAATTCCTTCCAGTCTGCGAAAAGAAGGACGGGATCCAGATTGCCTTGTACGGCGCAGCGATGTTCGAGATCGCTCCAACCCTGGTCGAGGGGGATGCGCCAGTCGAGGCCGATCACGTCAGCTCCGGTTTGATTCATTGCGGGCAGCAGGGTGGCGCTGTCGGTGCCGAAATAAATTACTGGCGCACCGGTCTTTTGCAGGCGCTTGACTAAGGTGGTCGCGTGCGGCTGCACGTAGCGGCGGTAATCCTCGACGCTCAGGCAGCCGACCCAACTGTCGAAAATCTGGACGACGTCGGCTCCGGCATGTACCTGGGCGGCGGAGTACTCGGCGGCGACGTCCACCAGCTTGCGCATCAATGCATCCCAATCAGCCGGGGAGTTGTACATCATCTTTTTAGTGTGGAGGTAGTGGCGGGAGCCGCCGCCTTCGATCATGTAGCTGGCCAGGGTGAAGGGCGCTCCGCAGAAACCGATGACGGGAAGACGTCCAGCAAAATGCTTTGCCACCAGGCTTACCGCTTCGGAAACATAGCCTAGATCGGCGGCACGGTCGGAGCGGAGTTGAGCTACGTCTTGCTGAGTGCGGACTGGTTTCTCTATAACTGGACCTTCTCCTGCCGAAAAATGAAATGGCAGGCCCATGACTTCGAATGGAAGCAGGAGGTCGGCGAAAATGATGGCAGCGTCGACGCGGAGGATTTCAGCGGCGGTGATGGTGACTTCGGCGGCTAGCGCGGGCTTCTTGCAGATTTCGAGCAGGGAATGTTGCTTGCGAATGGCGCGGTACTCGGGCATGTAGCGTCCGGCCTGGCGCATGAACCAGACGGGAGTGCGGTCGGCAGGCTGGGACTTGCAAGCACGAACGAAGATGGAATTGGGGGCGGACATGAACGGATTACTGTAGCATTTCTTGAGCTGGGACAAAGAAGACACGGGCTTTTGACAGAGGGGCCTTTCGGCTTCGCTTAGGGCAAGCTCAGGGGAACACAGGGTACACCTTGTGCGAGACTGAGGTACGCGGAGAAACACTACTGCAATGGGCGGGACGACAAGATATCGAGCGGTTGCCAGTATGGTGGCGATGGCTTTCGCCGGGGCCGGTGTGTTGTTTTCGGCGAGTGCTTGGCTTAGAGCCTCCGATCAGAAAACGAAGGCTGAGTCCGCGCCCACCTTCTATAAGGATGTGGTGCCGATCCTCCAGAATAAGTGCCAGAGTTGCCACCGGAATGGGGAAGCTGCGCCGATGGCGCTGGTGACTTATGAGCAGACGCGGCCTTGGGCGGCAAAGATTGCGGATGCAGTGGAGATGAAGATGATGCCGCCCTGGTTTGCCGATCCGCGGTATGGACGTTTCTCTAACGATCCATCGTTGAGTGCGGAGGAGATTGCGACGATTTCGGCGTGGCAAAAAGCGGGAGCGCCTGCGGGAGATTTGCGCGATGCACCTGCATTGCGGACCTGGAGTGAAGGGTGGAATATTCCGCATCCGGACTTGGTGGTGAAGATGCCGAGGCCGGTGCAGATTCCGGCGCACGGGGAAGTGGAATATACGTACGAGATTGCGGCTACGCATTTTGCGGAGGACAAGTGGGTGCAGATGGCGGAGGTGCGGCCATCGAGCGCGGCGCATGTGCATCATGGGGTGGTGTACATCCGGCCTCCGGATTCGATGTGGCTGCGGCATGCGCCGGTGGGGGAGCCTTTCACCGCTTCGATGCTGACAGATCCGGAGGAACGGCGGCAGGCACACGAGACTACCAGCGATCTGCTGCTGGTGTATGCGCCGGGGAGTGCGCCGGACCGGTGGGCTGAGGGGATGGCGAAGTTTGTTCCGGCGGGATCGGATCTGGTGTTTCAGATGCACTACACGACGAACGGGGAAGCGGCGAGCGATGAGACCAGCGTGGGGCTAGTGTTCGCGAAGAGTGCGCCGAAGCAGCGGGTGATCACGCTGCAGTTGAACAATCATGCGCTGATGATTCCGCCGGGGGCGGAGGATTTTCGGGTGGAAGTGCAGGGGACTTTGCCGAACGATGCGACCTTGCTGAGTCTTTTTCCGCATATGCATCTGCGCGGAAAGCGGTTTGAATATGACATTGTGCACGAGGACGGAAGTGTGGAGACGTTGCTGCGGGTGAATTATCACTTTCACTGGCAGTTGAGTTACAAGCTGGCGGAACCGCGGGAGTTGAAGGCGGGAACTCGGCTGCGGGCGGTGGCCTGGTATGACAATTCGAGGAAGAATCCGCATAATCCTGATCCGGAGAAGATGGTGACTTGGGGCGATCAGACCTCGCAGGAAATGATGGTGGGATTTTTTGACGTGGCGGTGCCCGCGGGGATGGACAAGTGGCAGTATTTTATTCGGGGCAGTGAGGTGGGAGGAAAACAGCAGTGACCGGCTTGCTGCGCTCGCTGGACGGGCGAGGCGGCTGTCCCCACATGAGCTTCCTGCGCCGCTATTGCCGCCTGGCCTGGTATTTGTAAGACTGTGTTGGGCTCATCCACTTGATCGCGAACCCGATTTCTCTCACAGGAATAGAAAAGCAACGTGGACGCGGACCTAGACTTGCGTACTGGGCGCTGGCCGTGGTGTTTCTGGCGGTTTACGTGGGATCGATGTTCACGCCCGGACTGCTGGATGACGCTGACAGCACGCACGCGGAGGCAGCGCGCGAGATGGTGGTAACGGGAGACTACGTCACGCTGCATGTAAACGGGATTCGGTATCTGGAGAAACCGCCGTTGCCCTATTGGCTGGTGGCCATCAGTTATAAGGTTTTGGGGGTAAACGAATTCAGCACGCGACTGCCGATGGTGCTTGCGGTGATGTTGCTGGGAGTGTTGGCATTTTGCTGGGGACGGCGCGCGTTCGGGGAGCGAACCGGGATTTATGCGGGATTGTTTGTCTACACCTGTGCAGGGGTGTACTTGTTCACGCGGATTTTCATCCCAGATGTGTTGCTGAGCCTGCTGATTGCGGCGGCTCTGTATTTTGTTCTAACGGCTCTGGAAGCGGAAGCCTTGGCCTGGCGATGGTACGCGGGATACGCGATGATGGCGTTGGGCGTGCTGACCAAGGGATTGATCGCGCTGGTGTTTCCGTGCGGGGCGGCAGTTTTCTTTCTGCTGGTTACGGGGGAATGGCGGCGCTGGCGGGAGTTCCGGCTGATTTCAGGGCTGGGGTTGTTTCTGGCGATTGCGGCACCGTGGCATATTCTGGCTGGGTTGCGGAATCCTGGAACGGCCGAGCATCACGGGTTCTTCTGGTTTTATTTCGTGAATGAACATTTCCTCAGGTTTCTGGGGAAGCGGTATCCGCGAGATTACAGCAAGCTTCCTGCGACGCTTTATTGGACGCTGCATCTGGTGTGGTTGTTTCCGTGGAGTTTCTATTTGCCGGCGGCGGTGAAGACTGCAGTCAACGCGTGGCGGGGGCAACGCAGCGGTTTGGGAGCGGTCCAGGGCGGGCGGCGGCTAAGCGATTTTGCGGCGCGAACCCGGCTGCTGTGCTGGATTTTGGCGGGAGTGGTGCTGATTTTTTTTGCGCTGTCGACCAACCAGGAGTATTACACCTTTCCTGCGTACTTGGCGCTTCTGCTGTTGCTGGCGGACGGTGTGGCGCAATGCGAGCGGGCGGAGTGTGAGCGCGGAGTACGTGCGGGTTGGCTGACGGTCTCGGCGGGTTTGCTGGCGGTAATTGGAGTTGCGGCCTCCGCCATATTGTTGGTGGGGTTGTGGAAGTCGCGGAGCCTGCCATTCGAGCCAGACATTGGACGTTTGCTGAGTGAGCAGGATACGGAGGCCTACACGCTTTCGACGTCGCACGTGCTGGATTTGAGCTATGCGTCGTTTGCGGCACTGCGGCTGCCGGCCGGGCTGGCCGCGGTCGTGCTCCTGGTGGCTCCGTTGGCGTCATTCATTCTTCGTGTATTTCGGCGGCATTATTCTGCGACCTGGGTGCAGGGGGCGGGATTGGCGGTGTTTCTGGTAGCGGCGCATATTGCGCTGGGGCGATTTGGTCCATATCTTTCATCGAAGGAGTTGGCGCAGGAGATCGCGGCGCGATCGCGGCCGGAAGATAAGGTGATGATTTACGGTGATCAGGCGTTTGGGTCTTCGCTGCTGTTTTATCTGCGGCGGCCGATTGATCTGGTGGAGGGACGGACCACTTCGATGTGGTTCGGTTCGACTTTTGCAGATGCGCCGAAGATCTATTTGAGCGATGCGGATTTGCAGCGGGATTGGGTGGGGAGCGGGCGCGTTTTTCTGTTTGTACCTCCGTACGAAAAGGCGAGAGTCGATGGGCTTTTGCCGGCGAAGTTTGTTATCGCAGAGCTTTCGGGTAAGTATGTGTACAGCAACCGGCCGTGAAACGGCTGTTTCAAACATTTCCTACTGAGGCGAGAATCGAATGAAAGGTAAGCTAGCGTTGGTGGTGGGGATGATGGCGGTTGTGGTGGTTGGCGGAATCGCGATGGGCGGTGCGAAAGCGCAGTCGAGTGGGGCTCCGGCGGCTGGGAACGCGGCGGCAGGTAACACGGCTGGGCCGAAGAAGGCAGAGGAACAGTACAAGAATATCCAGGTGCTCAAGGGCATTCCGGCGGATCAATTGATTCCCGCGATGCAGTTCATTACGGCGTCGTTAGGCGTGGGATGCGAGTTTTGCCATGTGGAGGGCGCGTTCGATAAGGACGACAAGAAGCCGAAGGTAACCGCGCGGAAAATGATGGAGATGATGTTTGCCATCAACAAGGACAACTTCGACGGCCATCGCGAAGTGACTTGCTATTCGTGCCACCGAGGCAGCACGGATCCCGTAGGCACGCCCATGGTGATGACGGAGGAGCCGAAGGGCATGGGCGAAGCGAAGCAGGCCGAGGAACAAGGAGGAGATGGGAAGCAAGCGAGCGGACCGGCGGCTGATCAGTTGTTCGATAAGTATCTGCAGGATCTGGGTGGGGCCGCGGCGATCGAGAAGATCTCGAGCCGGGTGATGAAGGGGACGATCACCTTCGGGGACAGGGATGTTGCGACCGACATTTTGTCGAAGGATCCGGACAAGCGGGTATCGTTTACGCACACGCCTGAGGGAGACAGCGTGACCGCGTTCGATGGACACGAAGGCTGGTTGCGGATTCCGGGGCATGCGGTACGGGAGATGCACGGGCCCGATATCGACGCTGCGGCGATGGATGCGGATCTTCATTTTGCGGAGCATTTGAAGACGATGTTCAGTGAGGTAAAGGTGCGAGGCACCGAAAAAGTTGGTGAGCGCGATGCGTACCTGGTGATTGGGCAGCGCGGTGGCAAGACGCCTCTGCGGTTGTATTTTGATGTGCAGTCGGGGTTGCTGGTGCGGCTGGTGCGGTATGGAGAGACGCCGTTGGGGCGGATGCCGACACAGATCGACTATGCGGACTACCGGGACGCGGCCGGGGTGAAGATTCCGTTTCGCTGGACGCTGGCGCGGCCGGGCGGGCGGTTTACGATTCAGGTGAGCGAAGTGAAGGAAAACGTTCCGGTAGACGATGCTAAGTTTGCCAAGCCGGCGGCGCCTCCGGAAGGGCAGAAGGTTCCGGCGAGGTAGGCGACTCGATTGGATCGTTTTGCATAACTAATCCTGATAGGAACGATAAATAGTTTCGATTTCCGTGAAGCGGCGGCAGACGATAGAGTGAGCGCGTGCCGGGTTGGGTTTGAATCGCCGGCTCTTCATGGGGAAATGACTGTTTTGAGAACAAACTCATGACCAAGGTTGAGGCAGTCATCCAGAACTCCAAGCTGGAGGCGGTGAAGAGCGCGCTGCAGGAGATTGGCGTCGAGGGCATGACGGTGATCGAGGTGCGCGGGCACGGGCGGCAGAAGGGCCACACCGAGGTTTACCGCGGCCGCGAGTACAGTGTGGACCTTATCCCGAAGACGAAGCTGGAGCTTGTCCTGGCGGATGCGATGGTGGAGAAGGCGGTGCAGGCGATCCTGGTGGCGGCGCGCACGGGCAAGATCGGCGACGGCAAGATTTTTCTGACGCGCGTGGATGATGCGATACGCATCCGCAACGAGGAGCGGGGCGAGGGAGCTTTGTAAGACAGAACTTGCGCGAGGATCACAAACGGACTGAGGAAACGGAAGGCATTTAGCGGGACGCGACCGGACGGCATCTTATAAGCAGCGTGTCACCAGCCCTCTCCTAAACGACATGCGGCATGAGAGCAGCGAGTTTCGATTTCGGATCATCGATGGGTCGATGGTCGATTCATTGACATATGGTCATGACGGCAGCGTCTTCACTGATCAGTGAACTGCGGGTTTCTCTGGCCGAGGAGTCGGCGCGGATGGCGCGCGACTTCGCGGCGATGGGAGACGGGCGTGCAGCGGTTGCGAAGCGGACGCGGCTCATCGAAGACATTCTCAAGCGGTTGTGGCTGGATCTGGTGTCGGCCGACGATACGGGCCCGCGGGACTTTACGCTGGTTGCGACCGGAGGATTTGGGCGGGGCTGGCTGTTTCCTTTTTCTGACATCGATCTTCTCTTCTTATATGCGGATCGCCGGGGCGAGGAAGCTCACAAGGAGGAGATCCGGCGGCTCTCGCAGGAACTTTGGGATCTGAAGCTCAAGTTGAGTCCCACATCGCGGACGCTGGCGGAATGCGACCGCTTCGACGCGAACAATACCGAATTCACCATTTCTCTTTTGGATTGCCGCTACCTGGCGGGCGACCGGGAGCTTTTCGGGCGGTTGCATGACAAGGTGATTCCGAAACTGGTAATGCGGGAAGCGAAGCCTTTATTGCAGGGACTGGCGGAGGTGACGCGGGAACGGCATGGGAAGTTCGGACAGACGGTGTTTCATCTGGAACCGAACGTGAAAGAGACGCCGGGCGGGTTGCGGGATTACAACGTGGCGTGCTGGCTGGCGCTGGTGTCCGCTATGGGCAAGCTGGGCGACTGGCCGCATGCGAGCTCGCTGCGGGCGCCGGTGCGGAAGCAGCTGGATGCGGCGCTGGAATTCCTGATGGCGACGCGGTGTTTTCTGCATTTCCGGCACGGGCGCGACGACAACGCGTTGAGTTGGGAGGCGCAGGACGAAGCCGCGGCGCGGAAGATCGGGGCGTCCGATGCGGCCGAGCTGACGGCTGCGGATTGGATGCGGATTTACTTCGGGCATGCCCGCGCGGTGCAACGCACGGTGACGCAGTTGCAGGAGGAGATTCCGGAGGCGTGGTCTTCTTTGCGACGGCAGTTTCAGGGTTGGCGGTCGCGGCCGTCGAGTCCTGACTTCTCAGTGGTGGACGGTTTGATTTTTCTGCAGCAATCTTCTTCGCTGCGGGATCCTGAGATGTTGTTGCGGCTGTTTCACTTTATGGCGCACCACGGGTTGAAATTGAGTGCGACCACGGAGCACAGGATCGAGCAGGAGTTGCCGGCGCTGGCGGTGACTCCACCGCGCGGGGCGGAACTCTGGCTGTACCTGCAGGAAACGCTGTTGCAGCCGCATGCCGCGGAGGCGCTGCGGGCCATGCATTCACTGCGCTTGCTTACTTTGCTTTTGCCGGAACTGAAGCCGATCGATTCGCTGGTGGTGCGGGATTTTTATCATCGCTTCACGGTGGACGAGCATTCAATTCTCGCGATAGAGAGTTTGCACCGGTTGAAGGAATCAAAATCCGAGTGGGACCGGCGGTATGCGGAGCTGCTGGGAGAGCTGGAAGATCCGGAGCTGCTTTATCTGGCGCTGTTGTTGCACGACACCGGGAAAGGAGTGTCGGGCGGCAGTCATGTGGAGGCGAGCCTGGAGATTGCCGGGCGGTGCCTGGACCGGCTGGACGTGGATGCGGAAGAGCGCGCGATGGTGCTGTTTCTGATCGGGAGCCATCTGGAAATGTCGGCGCAATTGCGGCGCGACATCTTTAATCCGGAAACGGTGGCGGCTTTTGCGGACAAGGTGGGCACGCCGGAGCGACTGAAAATGCTGTGCCTGCTGACGTATGCGGACATCAAGGCGGTGAATCCGGAGGCGCTGACGCCGTGGAAGGCAGAGAACGTGTGGCAGCTCTACATTGGCGCGGCAAACTACCTGAACCGCAGTGCCGATCAGCGGGTGCACGACGCCAACGGAGAAAAGCTGGCGCGCTTGCGGAGCCTGGCTCCAGTGATGAGCGCGAAGTTCAGGGAATTTGTGGAGGGATTTCCACAGAGATATTTGCGGGTGCATTCCGCCGAGGAAGTGATGCGGCACATGGAGATGGCGGAGGAGTTTGGCCACGATCCGGTGCAGGTGGAGTTGAAGCGGGGCCGGCATTGGTATGAGCTGACGCTGGTCACGAAGGACCGGGCCTCGCTGTTTGCGACTTTGACCGGAGTGCTGGCAGCCTGGGGAATGAACATTGTGAAGGCGAACGCTTTTTCGAACCAGGCCGGAACCGTGGTGGATACGCTTTACTTTACCGACCGCTTTCGCACGCTGGAATTGAACATGTCCGAGTGGGAGCGGTTCAAACAGAGTGTGGCTGCAGTGTTGGCGGGGGCGGCGGATCTCGACAAGATGCTACGCGACCGGCAACGGAGCGAGAAGACCGCACGGGTAAAAGTTGTGGTGGAGACACGGATCGATTTTGACGATGAATGCTCCTCGACAAGCACGCTGCTGCAGGTGATTGCGCAGGACCGGCCGCGCTTGCTGCATCGCATCAGTTCCTGCCTTTCGCAACAGAAGTGCAACATTGAAATTGCCTTGATCGATACCGAGGGGCAAATGGCGATCGACACCTTCTATTTGACGTCGGACGGGAAGAAGCTGACGGCTGAGCTGCAGAAAAAGGTGGAGAAGGCGCTGGTGAACGAGTTGAAGGGTCTGGAACTTGGAGGGTAGGCCGCGGCGCGGAGGCCGCAGGGGCCTCAGTAATTACAGGTGCTTCTTGACGCAGACCTGCTCCACCCGCTTCTTTTTCCGCGAAGGTTCGGTGGCGGCGGGAGACGTAGCAAGCTACGTCTCTACGTGGTTGCCTGGTTCTAGTTTTCGGTCTTCCACTCGGAGTCGGATTCATCGTCACTTCGCGTTTGATGGCGTTTGCGATAGCAGACGAAGAGCAGGCCGATGCTCATGAAGGTTGGGGGAGCGATCAGGATCAGGATGCCGCTCTTCAAGGCCTGAATCATACGAGAGCCGGAAGCGGCGGCCTGGGTATAGCAGAGCGCGCAACTCTGGGCAGAGGCTGGCACTGGCAGCAGGACGATCAGCGCCACCAGCGCAATGCTTCCAATCGCGATTGGCCTCCAGGCCTTTCTGGTTGCTCTCATTACTTTGCCCACGGTACGCCGTCGGTCAGGCGGAAGCTGTCGGTCCATCCATACTGCATGGCCAGCAGCACAAAAACGATGAAGATTCCGAAAAACCACTTTAAGCCGCGGTTCTCCGACAAGTCCATGAAGAACAAGAGCGCCAGCGCCGCCTCGATGATGGCGACGGACAGCATGCGAACAAACATTTGCGACGCGCTGATGTCCTGATAGGCGATGACGAACTGGAGGCCCGCCAGGGCCAGGATGCAGGCCCAGACGATCAGGTCTTTGGTCATTCCACCACTCTTATGGGTTTCGGCGGTAGTCATAGAGATTCGCTCCTGCCTTCTTCCGTTCTCAGTGCGACAGATTCAACAGATAAACCAGCGGCACAACAAACATCCAAACCAGATCCACGAAGTGCCAGTAGAGCCCGGTAATTTCGATGTCGTCGGCGTTGTAGCGTCCGCCCTGGTAGCGCAGCCCCACTGCGATGAGCGCGACCACGCCACCGGTTACGTGCAGCAGGTGCAAGCCAGTGATGCTGAAAAACATGGAGCTGAACAGAGGGGTGCCCCAGGGGTTCTGGAAGAGCGTCGCTCCTTCCCCGATCAATCCCATCCATTCCCGAAGGTGCAAAGCGGCGAACATGATTCCGCAAGCAGCGGTGATCATGGTCCAGCGGAAAGCTTTAGCTTTGTCGCCCATCGCGGCATGCCGTACCGCGAAGAGCATGGTCAAGCTGCTGGTCAGAAGAATGAGCGTCATGATCGCGACATTGGTGATGCTGTGAAAAGGCCTGGGCCAATTGGGAGTGGCGTTGCGGGTGAATCCGTAGGCGAAGAGGCAACCGGCAAAGGTCGCGGTGTCTGCGATGATGAACAGCCACATCGCCATTTTCTTGGCGGGGACCGAGAATGTGGGCGCGGTCATTATCTCCGTCGCGCCTGTTCGCGACACCTGCCCGTGAATTGAGAGATCGGCTTGACTCACGTTGCCTCCTACTACCTTTGACTGGTTTAGAGCTTCGTTGTTCAGAACTTGGTTCAGAGCTTCATCCAAAGCAGCAAAAGCAGATACAGCCACAGCACACCCATAAAATGCCAATAACGCGAAGTGGCGTCCAGAGTGCTTCTTCGCAGGACGGACCTGTTCAGTTTCCAGATGACTCGCACCAGACCGCCGAGGCCGCCGGAAACGTGCAGAGCGTGAGCAACCGTCAGCACGTAGAAAAAGGAGTAGCTCACGTTGGTGGCGAGTCCAAATCCCTGGGATCGGAGTTGCATCCAGGCAAAAGTTTGCCCGGCGACAAAGAGCAGGCCCAGGAACAAGGTTATGTACAACCACTGGGCTGGATTCTCCTGGCCTTTGTTCGTCTCCTTCAGGCCGCCGCCCATGAAGGCGGCAATCCGGCGGCGAGCCAGTTCGAGCGTGACGCTGCTGGCGATGATCACCAAAGTGTTGAGGTAGAGAACCGGGGGCAACGTGAAGTGCCGCCAATCCTGCGAAGCGCCCTGACGAACAATCATGGCGCTGGTGAAGGCGGCAAAGCTCATGGTGATTGCGGCCAGGCCCACCCAGATGCCGGTGCTGGCGGGGGGAGGAGAAGAATTCTTGACCTGGCGCAAGTCTCCGTCGGCGGGAACGAGGTTCCGCCAACCCCCGTTGCCCGAGCCCTGGCTCGGTAAACGGTCGAGATCAATTTTCGGCGGTTCGTGTACCGTAGTCGCCATACTGCTACTCTCCTGCTGGAACTGACTGCCCTGCTCGAGAATTATTTCTCTTCGTCAGCACTATGAACGTTCTCCGGCGAGGTTTGCATAATGTAGTCTTTGCTGGCACCCTCGACGCTGTACTGATAAGGATCGTGGTAAACCACCGGCATCTTGTCGCCAAAGTTGTTGTGAGGCGGTGGCGTGGCCGTGCTCCATTCGAGCGAAGTGCCTTCCCACGGATTGTCGTTCGGGGGAATCTCGCCTTTGAAGCGGCTGTGGATCAGGTTGTAGAGGAAAACTAACTGAGCAGCGCCGGTGAACAAAGCAGCGATGGTAATGAACTTATGCACCGGGATCAGCGGGATCAAGTAATCGTCGGTGAAGGCCTGATAGCGGCGCACGTTGCCGGCGATGCCAAGGTAGTGGAACGGCATGAAGATGCAGTAGGCACCGATGAAGCTCATCACGAAGTGGACCTTGCCCAAGGTCTCGTTCATCATGCGGCCAGCCATCTTGGGGAACCAGAAGTAGGTTCCGGCAAAGATGCCGAACATGGCGGCGACTCCCATGACCAGGTGGAAGTGGCCGACAACGAAGTAGGTGGCGTGCAACATGATGTCGATGGAAGGCTGGGCCAGGAAGAAGCCGCTGACGCCGCCGCTGATGAACATGGAAATGAAACCCAGCGCGAATAGCGATGCCGAGTTGATACGCAGCTTGGAGCCGTACAGACTGCCGAGCCAGATCAGCACGATGATAGTGGAGGGAATGGTGATTACCAGCGTGGGGAACGAGAAGGCCAGCGAGGAGACGGGATTCATTCCGCTGACGAACATGTGGTGCCCGTAGACCATGTAGCTGAGTACGACCAGAGATCCCATGGAATAAATGAGAACTCTATGGCTGAGCATCGGCTTGCGCATGTTGTTAATTAGAATGTGGGAAACGATGCCCATGCCGGGCACGATTGCGATGTAGACCTCGGGATGTCCGAAGAACCAGAACAGGTGCTGCCACAGCAGAGTCGATCCGCCGGAGTGCGGCAACATCTGGTCATTAATTACCAGGTTTGAAGCCACGAAGAAGCTGGTTCCGGCGACGTGATCGAGAATAAGGAGGATGGTCGCGGGCATCAGTACCGCGAATGCCGCCAAGCCCATGATCGAAGTAAGGAACCAAGCCCAGGCAGTAAGCGGGAGGCGCATCAGGGACATGCCTTTACAACGCATGTCGAGGGTTGTGGTGATGAAATTCAGAGAACCGAGCAACTGGCCAATGCAGAAAAGACAAATCGAAGTTGCCCACAGGATCACGCCCCAACCCTCGCCGGGACCGCCAGCGGAACCGATCGCGCTTAGCGGGGCGTACTGCGTCCAGCCACCGAGGGTGGGCCCATCGCTGACAAAAAACGAGGCAACGATAGGCACGAAGGCCGCGAAGGTGACCCAGAACGACATCATGTTGAAATGGGGGAAGGGCATGTCTTCCGCGCCGGTCTGGATAGGCAAAAAGAAATTGCCGAAAGCGGCGAACGGTGCCGTGGTAAGCACAAAGAAGACCATGATCGTGCCGTGCATGGTCATCAGTTGCAGATAGTATTCCGGCGTCATGACGTCGCCTGGCGCGCCGTTCTTCGAGAGCAGGTGCAGCCCGGGAATGGCGAAACTGCCAAATCCGAGATGGAGGCGCATCAGCCAGGAAAGGAACATCCCGAACAGAGCGGCGACCAAGGCCAGCGCGTAGTACTGCTTGCCGATGACTTTGTGGTCGGTGCTGAAGACGTGCTTCCGGATGAAGCTGGTGGGAGCGTGGTGTACGGCTGGTGCGGACATGTCGTGCATTGTGCTCACCTCGAACGAGATGTACTGTCCAGATGCATCAGGGGCTAAAGCCCCGTTTTCTGCCGCTTTTCTTGCGGCACGGCTGAAGCCGTGCCCTGATACGAATCTCTGCCTGGTACGTGTGACGGCTACTGCAGTGCTGCCTGCTGTTTAATCCAAGCATCGTAATCTTCCTGAGACTTCACCTCGAGATACGCCTTCATGTTGTAATGCCCGAGGCCACAGAGCTGGGTGCAGACGATTTCGTACTTGCCGATCTTGGTCGCCGTGAAATGAACCGCGACGTCCAATCCGGGGACGAAATCCTGATGGACGCGCAGTTCCGGGACATAGAAAGAGTGGCCCACGTCTTTGGAATGCATGAGCAGGTGAATCTCGCGGTTCACGGGAATCGCCATCTCTGCGGCTACGATATCGTCTTTGGAATCCTGGTCGTTTGTAGTATCGAGGCCAAAGAAGTTCGCGTTGGCCTCACTGATCTTGTCGGCGTGCAGCGGGCCGAACTTTCCATCCGGGCCTGGGTAGCGGAAATAAAATGCGAACTGTCCCGCCTGGACCTGGATGGGCAATGCATTCGCCGCGGGAGGCGTGAAGTAGACGCTAGCCCACGCCTTTACCCCGAAAACACCCAACGCCAAGCACTCCGTTCCTACCAACAGGAAGGCGGCGATGACCAGGCCCGCAGCGCCGCCGGGGAAATTCTTAACCTTATCGCCGGGCTTGGGAGCGGAGAATTTCCAGATGAAGAAGGCCAGGAGGATCTGAGAAGCCAGGAACGAAATACCTGCTTCCAGCATCGTATCCGAGTACTGCTCATCGATCAGATGGCCGTGGGTGGAGATGTCCTGCGGCATGGGCCACATGTGCATCACGATGGGAATCGCCGAAGCAATTGCGATCACAACGATGATCACCGCGAATATTTTCGCCATATCGTCCCGCCTTTGGCCGGAATCCCCCCGGCCTTATTTCGAAAGCAGCTATCCTGCTTCGCTACGCCAAGCCCGCTACATCTGGTTTGCTACTTCGCCTTAAAAGTGAAATCGGCAGTGGCCGCTGCGCCCGCAGCCACGGTCACCTTTTGCGTTTGAGTGCCGGCGGCTTCCTGCCATGCGGTCACTGTGTAGCTACCGGGCGGCACGTTGTTGATGGTGTAAGCGCCGTTCGCGTCGGTGGTGGCGTAAGGCCCTTTGACAACCGCGAACCAACCATGCATCCAGGGATGGATGTTGCACTTTACCTCGATCATCTCCGGAGCTTTCCAGCTCTTCTCGACCGGAGGCGCTCCGGGCGGCTGGGACTGATTCCACGGGATATTGCCGGTCATGGGGTTAGGGTTTGGGTGAATGTTGTGAGCCGTCTGATCACTGGTAACGACCTTGAAGGTCTGGCCCACATCCATCGCCAACACGTGCGGCGTGTACATGCAATTTTTCTGATCGAATACCGGGACGGCCGTTGAGGTATCGGCGCTGCCGCTCCAGTTAGAGATGTAGAGAACGACATTCTCCATTCCCCCGTTGGCGCCGACCACATATGTTTCAAGTTTGCCCGGATCGGTGGCGTGGGCCTTGGAACAGTAAGGGTCCTTCGACATGTCGATGCCCTTCATGTGAGGAGCCGGGCCGTCGAGCTTGACCGTGCCAGTAATCTTGCCTTCACCCGCCGCGTTGACCTTCTGACCCAAAATCAGAGCCGCACAGAAGACCAGAACTAGAGCCGATAGTACAGAAACCGATTTGTGTCGATTCATAAGAGTCTCCTTAAGCCAAAATCCTTCTTGACGAGAAAATGGGGCTAATCTACACCGATTGTGTCGAAGCCTCCGCACAAAGCGAGTTGCCCTGGCATTGGCACGCAAATAGATGGTCGCAGAATGGTATCTGCTGGCCGGTCTTGAGGGCTTGCCCCCGACGCCACGTACCGCTTGAACCTAGGAAGACATGAGACCCGCGACGAATGCATTTCACTGCAGACCTCGCCTTTGACGGAACGGGCGGAATCATAGACCAATTTCGGAGGGAACTGCCGAAATAGTTCATGAATGAACAAATTGTCATCTTCCGGAAAGGTTGCCATCATGTTTGGAGAAGACGCAATACGGCTTTTCACGTATCGCAACCGTGCGGGCGCTTGTCGCAAGCGCGCTGGCAAGCTGAGTTTAGTTTCTGACATATCCCGATAGAGATCCGCAATTCAGCGCTTTACCAAACGCTGGTTGCGGCGCTGATGAGCCCCGATACTCTATTGCTGTGCCACCGGGGCATTGGGATCAACCGGCTTCAGACCGAGCCCTTTCGCCAATTCCTTTTCTTTGCTCTTCTGAGCCATAAACGTTCGCAGATAGAACACCAGGTCCCAAGCCTCATCGGGCTTGATGTTGTCAGCAAAAGACGGCATCGGGGTGCCGTCCAGACCGGTCATGAAGATCCGGTAAATGTCCTGATCGGTGTCGCCGCATTTTGGGCGAGTTCCATCAGTAAAGTTAAAGGGCGCGATGGGGCGGCCCAGATCATCTTGAAGGGTTGAGGCGGACGGCCCATTGGCCTGGCCCTGGACGCCGTGGCACTTCCAGCACTGCACGCGGGCGAACACGTCGCGACCAGCCTTGATGCGCTCGGCAGTGACTTCGGGCTCGGGAGGAATCTGAATGGGCGTTCCGGCTTTTTCATTCTTCCAGCGGGGAGAGAAATGCTTCACCCAGGCGACGAGGTCGGCGCGCTGCTGCTTGGTGAAGGTGTTCCATTGCGGCATGTTAGAGCGGTCGAAGCCGCGAGTAATGGCGTCGAAAATATCCTGGTCGACAGGCAAGGTTCCGGTCGGAGTGGAGCGGCACTTGAAAATGCCCAATTGGAAGTCGCGTGGCTTTTGGTACATGGGCGTGTCGAACCAGGCAGCGTTTTCGCCATTCCCATCGCCCAGCTCGCCATGGCAGCCGACGCAGTACCGGCGGTAGTCGGCCTTGGCATCATTGGCGTGCCCAGTGATATTTCCGATGTGGCTCTCCGCGCCGATGCGCGTTTCTATGTCGAATGTGGTGAGCTGCGCCCAGGAAGGCAATGAGAGCGCCGAAACTGCAGCTGTGCCCAGCAAAAGCGACCACTTCCGCAATGTCGTTCGCATGTCTATCCCTCTCTAGAAATCGAAGTCAAGTCCCATCAGTATTTCGCTAGTGTTGATGTTGGTGAGCGCCCCGGTGCTCGGATTTGCCGGCCCGGTGCCGTCCTGATGCAGCCAGTTGTACTCGTTGTGCCAGGCCAAACCAGCACGGCTCGTCATGAACGGGTTGTAGCGGAAGCCGATGGTGTAGGTCGAGATATTGCCGTAGTTGGAAGGCGTTGGGCCCGTGAGCCCGTTAGGTCCGGTGAATCCAACGGTGTAGCCCGACCCGTTGGCCTGTTGCGACATTTTCTCCACTTCGTACCGGCTGATGAAGATCAGCTGCGGACTGTAGATGTAGTGACCCTCAGCCGTAACGCCGTTCCAGCTGGGCGCCTGGGATCCCGTCGGAAGAGTTGTTCCCGGTACATTGTTCGGAGGGCAGGGAGGTGCCGTGCAGGTGTTGCCTCCATCTCCGTCTGAGGCCTCTGCACCCCCATAACCTTGCCCGAACCACGCGTTATCCGAGCCATGCTGAGTCACAACCGTGAGACCGACGTGCGGGCCGAAGTAGAATTGTCCAACGAAGCCTTCACGGGTGAAGCTCTTGTTGCCAATTCCGGAACCGGGAATGGGAACCCCACCACCCGAAGTCAGATAGTAGGTTGACGCTTCTCCGGCCATGGCGTAGAAGCCGAGCCGTTGCACTCCCAGCTTGCCCGTGTCGAAAGCCTGGCTCCCGGCAAAAAACGCGGTGTAGGCGTTGGCTGTGGTACTGAGGGCCACGTTTCCATCACTCGAGCTGACAAGGGCGACGGAAATTCGTGTCCGATCGTCCACCGAGTGTCCCATGTACTCCATACCGAGCTGGTTATCCCCTATCTGCCCAAAGTTGTTCCCGTCACCTTGCGGTATGAAGTGATAAGTCTGATAAATACCGCCGTTCCCGGTCAGCGTCAGAATGCGCTTTTCAGATAGAAGATTGTCAAGTTCGAACCTACCCAGCTTGAAATTGAGCCAGGGGCTGTGAAAGATGTTGTCAAAGCGCACAAAGACCTGCTCGAAGTGAAAAGCGCCGGTATTATCGGAAGACGGAAGCAGATAGAAGGAGATATTCTTCTCTAGAGTTCCGCCGGTATGGAAGTCGAGCCCGCTCAAGTCAAAGCCGGAACTCGAGATGCGCTGGATCGCCGCATTCGTACCCGTGAGGGTTCCGCCCGCGTAGGTGTCAACCGCGACCTTGCCGGTGCTGACCCGGTGCCAGATCGGCGTGATACGGAAGACCACGGGCCAGTACGAAGGGTTCTGCCAGATCGGGGCGTCGCGGTCATTCATCAGCTGATAGCCGTTGTCTTTGAACTTCTGGCCAAAGTAGTTGAGCATCGGCCAGGATTCATGGCAGGCCGAGCAGCGCAGCCCGTACTTGCGGGCGAAAGCCGGCAAGGCATTTGCGGGCTGGCTGCAGGTGAGGACTACAGAGGCGAGAACCAGGGCGACCGCCGCGAAGGACGTCGCAGAGCGAAAAATGTTGCGGAGATAGAAACTACTCGAAACGCGCATGGCCGGACTCCTCGGCAAGATCAAACTCAGGATCGGTTTTTCGAAAACTAACTTCTACTCAAGCGAAAGCCGCAGGTAATACCCCAGCAATGAAGGCTTCGAACGGGAGGTGGCTCCCATTCTGCCTGTGGTAAAACAGTGGACGAAAGGTTCTACCACCCTACCGGGGCGGAATCCTACTACGGTCGCAAGAAAGAGTTCAAGAGGTTTTTACATTTTTTTTACAAGGTCACTGAGGATCTGTCGAACCTCCGGTCAAATCTGGGTCAAACGCCCGGGGGCGGGTTGACAGCTTTGCACCAAGAGTACGAGACTCTGGGGAGTCTGGAAGCGGAGGTTGCGGTGGGTTGGGGGCTAGATCATCGAAGCGCCATTCGGGGGAGCAGTTGGGATTTTCGGGCGAGGAATCGCGCCAAGAATGGATCGATCAGCCAGGCCCGCATGGTTCGGCGCTGCGGGTATGCCTTGCTGTTGACGTTGGCGGCAGCAGTTCCGCTGGCCGGCCGCGAAAAAAATAAACTGGCCTACGGCGAAGGCCTTATCATCAATGTCCCCTTACCAGCGAGCGAAGTGGAGCAGGTGGTTGAAGATGTGGCACAAAACGGTGTAATCCGGGGAACCAAAGAATACAACAAGGACGAGTTCGTCAGCGGCGCGAAAGCCGCGACTTCGTCGCATGTATTTCCTGCGTGGACCGAAGGAGGGAAGGTCTTCTACAAAGTTCGCGAGCAAGCGCTCGACCCGCGCAATTTCAAGGACAGCAGCGACTCTGGAACCCTTGTGGTGCGCTATGTGGTGCAACCTCAAGGCCAGAAGAATGCGGTCTTGCGGATTGACGCACTTTTTAAAGAAGATTACCGCCATGTCGTGCATCAGTCGGACGGGTCGGTTGAGACCGCCGAGTACAACGACATCCGGGAGCACGTCGAAGCCATTGAGTTGATGAAGAAGCAGAACCTGGAAGCCGACCAGCAGCGGAAGGAGCGACTGGCGAAAAAGCAGATCCTTGCCAAGCAAGCTGAGGGAGGGGCGTGGCCGATGCCGCAAGCCGATCCACCTCAGTCCACGTCAAAACCCGTCGCCCAGGCCACCGCGAGTCAGGAAGATGCCGGCCAAGCTTCCGCACCTCCGCAGTCCTCGGACCAAGGCCTGTCGTCGAATCAAACCTTGTCGAATCAACCCTTGTCCGGTCAAGCTTCGTCTAGTCAAGGCGTTCCAGTGGAGAGGTTATCCGGGCAGGCCCTGGACCAGCGCGTTAAGGACCTTCGCAAGCAGGTCGAGCGGCTGGTGAAGGCCCCGGGCGCGCCGCTCAAATCGGCGCCTTTCCACACTGCGAGCACGCTGCAGTCTTTAGCCCCTGGAACAGAAGTCTTGATTCTGATTTCCACGCCCTATTGGTACGGCATTGAGACACACGAGGGTCAGCACGGGTGGATGATGCGCGACGAGTTGGAGCAGCCATGAAGGGTCGTGCGACGGTGGGGATCGGCCGGGTTTTCTCACGAGGGTTTCTTGGAGTTGCTGTTGTTTTTGTCTCTTGCTTCGCACAGTGGAGCCACGCGCAGGGCAACGGATTCGAACGGGCTTTCCCGCAGTCGAAGGCCATGGTGGAAAAAGCTCTGCGCGAAATGCAGCCTGCCACCGGGGGACGCCTTCCGGTGCTGGAAGGTTTCGCATCTCCCGCGGATCATCCCCTGGACCACTATCAGCGCGGTTACTACCAGGCCAAGTTCCAGGTCACGGCGGCGTCTTCTGGGGGATCGACGGTGAGGGTGAGCGTGCAGGTTACGGCCTGGTACGCCGACCCGGTTGGCGGGCACTCCGGATATCAGGTGTTGACCTCGAATGGCCGCCTGGAAGCGGACCTGCTCGATCAACTGGCGGATCAACTCGGCGGCAAAGGACAGCAATTTGGCGCGAGTGCTCCGGCGAGTGCTGCGCGGCAGCCATTTCCATCGGAGAGATCGGCTGCGGGACGATCTGGCCCGGATCGATCTTTGCCAGGTCAGACTCAGCCAGGTCAGACTCAGCCCGGTCAGACTCCGCACGGTCAGACTGCGCCGGAGCAGCCTCCGTCCGGGCCATCTCCTTCGGAGCAATCTTCTTCCGAGCAATCTCCTTCAAGTCCGACGGGAAAGATGCCAGATTCGCCGGAACCGACGATCTCGGCGCCATCGCCCAGACTTCCGGAAGTCAGCGGCGGGATTTCCTCGGCTTTGGCGCAGACCCTGTCTGAGCAGGAGAAGGCTGGCGCTCAGGCCGGGCAGAAGAAACTTGGCGACGACGATCCTAATGGGTTGAGAGCCGAGGCGGAGAGCCTGGAAGAAATTCTTAAGAGTCAATCTCATCCCAAGAATCTGGTCGCGGTGAAGAAGTCCGGGACTCCAGTGGTGGCGACCGCGAGTTTAACCGCTAAGACTTTGTTTCTGGCCAGCGCACACGATGAGTTTGAGATGCTGGATTTCAATCGCGATTGGGTTCACGTGCGAATTTCTGGACTATCCCGGGGGTGGGTCTGGCGCAATAACCTGGAAATGCCGGACAGCGTTCCGGAGGGCGATGCGCCGGCGAGTGCGGCGCCGGGATCTGTGGCGGCTGAGATCTTTCGTGTGACGCGCGAGGAAACAGCGCCTTTCCCGGGAGATTGGGCGCCTCTGCGGGGCAAAAGCGTAAGAATCGTTTCGGTCGAGAAAATCGACGAAAAGAGGGATGCTGGCGCTCAACTCAGACTGGAGTTCGCGAAGTCCGTGCTCGACAAGGACTATGCAGACCTGGCGCAAAAGCCGCAGGAACTTTCTGGGATCGTGGTGATCTTCGATGCGGCGGACGGCGGGATGATTGCTGCGACGTTCCCGACTCTTCAGCAATGGAAGGCGGGTAAATTGTCGGACGCTGCCCTGTGGCATCAGTGTTTTTTTGATCCGCCGGAGACCTTCAACGAATCCGGGGCCGCGGCGAGCCAATAAAGGGGATAGCCCAGTTCTAGGATCTGTACCCGGGGCTTTTTTGTGTGAGTCGTTTCCGGAGTTTCGACTTGACTTTCGAAAGCTATGGGAGTACCCATACAGTTCTTGGGTACTTGGAGCTCTCTGGGGCTGCCCTGTGCTCGACTCGGAGGGTTTGTCCGAGTGTAAGTGAAGCGGTACGACAACCGCACCACTAAACTTTCCATGAGCGCGATGACCCAACCATTGGTTTTGTTTCGCAAGCAAGCAACCTCCCTGGCGCGCGACTATGCCGAACTGATGAAGCTGCGCGTGACCAGTTTGATTGTGATGACCGCGTGGTGTGGTTACTATTTCGGCGCGCAGAAGGCCGGAGTTTCTTCGGTGTCGTGGGGGCTCGTCCATGCTCTGCTGGGAATCGGGCTGGTTTCGGGCGGAACTGCCGCGCTCAATGAAGTGATGGAACACGAGGTGGACGGGCAAATGAGGCGGACCGCACAGCGTCCACTGCCGGCAGGACGCATGAGTCTTGCTCACGCCACCGTGGCTGGCATGTTGGCCACATTAGGCGGATCAATCTATCTGGCCGTCTTCACGAATCCGCTGACTGGGCTGCTGACCTTGCTCACCTCGGTGGTGTATCTGGCGGCTTACACTCCGTTGAAACGGATCTCGCCCATCTGCACGTTCGTGGGTGCTTTTCCCGGAGCTATGCCGGGAGTTTTGGGTTGGACGGCGGCGCGGGGCCGGCTGGAGTGGGGCACGTTGATATTGTTTGCCATCCTTTTTGTGTGGCAGTTTCCGCATTTCTTTTCCATCGCGTGGCTCTACCGAGAGGATTATGCGCAAGGCGGAATTCGCATGCTGCCGGTGGTGGAGGAGGATGGACGATCCACGGCGCGGCGCATCGTAGCCTATTCGCTGATCTTGATTCCCTTGAGCGTTTTGCCCGGCATTTTCGGGATGGCGGGGAAGATCTACATGGTGGGAGCGGTGCTGCTCGGCGTTGGACTTTTCTACTTCGGCGCCCGCTTGGCTTTTCTGAAATTGCCCATTAACGCCCCACGATCCAAAATGCTGGCTCGTCATGTCTTGCAGGCCACAGTCATCTACCTTCCGCTTTTGTTTGTCCTGATGATGGGCAACTCATCGCGGCCCTGAGATCGTCGAGAGCTTCGGGAAACGACGATGCACCGCGCGCAGTCTCTTCCAGACATTACCTCAGAGTTATTGCCTGCAATCTTTGCCGATGACACTTCCCGGCTGCGATCTACGAAGGCAAGAGCGGGACGGAAGACGAGTGCAGAAGTTTAGGATGGCCCCACTTACTGGATTTGGCTGCCGACCTGCGAGAACACATTGCCGGCGTTCGCCCCGATCAGCCGGACTGTGCTTGCCACAATGACGAGAACGACAGCGAGCATGACGGCATACTCGGCGACGTCCTGTCCTTCCTCATTTGACCAGAGCTTGGTTAGAAGATTGCGCATAATATTCCCGAATCAAACGGCTCCTGACGTCGCTGAGGCGCCGGTTAGAGGCTGTATGGCAGAGATGAAAAGATTCATTCCCCAGCCTTCCTTTTCCTGCGAGAAAGCCTGCAGGCCAACCTGATATTCGCTCCGCCCATCCAGCAACTTGGTCCACACCACTGTGAATTCCATGCGGCGCTGGCGATAAAAAATAGTTAGCGTGTCGAGCACCTTCAGTTGGCGGCGAATCGACCCCAGCCGCGCCCCGTTTGCTGTCAGATCGAGGGTGTGCGCCAGGATTTCAAACGATTGGCCAGCCGAGTCTGTTCCTCGAACTCGCACCGGAAGCACCGCCTGAATGCGATCTTGCCGGCGGCGGTTTGTTTTGACATTCGTTGCCTGCATATGTGGCCTGGAGACAGTGTGCGACAAACTTGAGAGGATGGGAATGGCTCTGACGAGTGAGGCACGAAGGTAACCAACCGCGGTTTTCGAAGGTTTTGAAAAGAGCGCACTCTCAGCAGACTGATGGCGAACATTTTCTGCCAGCAATTCCAGGGCGGGAAAGAAGATCAAAATAAACGAGATGCGAGTTCGTGACCAACCGAATCGGAGTTAGACTTAGAGAGGCTGTTTGGCATCCAAGGGTAGACATGCGGCACACGCGAGTTGGAAATTGGATTGGGATTGGACTATTGCTGGGTTGGAGTCTGGCGAGTGTCTGCCAGAATCCGCTCCAGGGACCGGATTCCACACGATCGTCGAATTCAGGACAGAATCCCTCCCTGCCAGCCGAGCAAATAGCCAAGAAACTTCAGGAGAGGAATGCGCAGCGGGCCGCGGCGCTAGTTCAGTTCAACGGAACCCGGGTTTACCGTCTGCAGTATCGCGGATTCCCCAGTGATCGGGACGCCGAAATGGTGGTCAAAATGACCTACCATGCTCCCAATACTAAGGAATTTACCGTCGTGTCCCAGAGCGGCTCCAAGTTCGTTATCGACCACGTGTTCAAGAAACTGCTGGAGGGCGAGCAGGAGGCCGCGAACGACGAGAACCGTCTGAATACTGCGCTAAGCACCGAGAACTACAATTTTACCCCCGCTGGCTACGAAACTACGCCCGAGGGCGCGGAATACGTCCTCAACTTGCTGCCCAAGACGAAGAACAAGTTTCTCTATCGCGGGAAAATCTGGGTTGACGCGAAAGACTTTGCCGTCGTGCGGATCGAAGGAGAACCGGCCAAGAACCCTTCGTTTTGGATCAAGAAGACAGAAGTGAAGCACAGATATGTGAAGGTGAATGACTTCTGGCTTCCGGCTGAGAACCGTACGGAGAGCGTGATCCGGCTGGGAGGCAAGGCTACGCTTTCCATTGAGTACAAAGACTACAACATCACAAAAGCTGCGCCACTGCGCGGTAGTGAGACCGCACACGAAGACTCGAAGTGATCCTCGGCCCAGCTTACGTCTGAACACCGCGGAAATGTATAGTGTGAATTGCTGTCCTGGAGGAAGGGCGGCGATCCGCCCCTGCGGACAACACAACATTGATCGCACTGATTCTATATTTCGTTTTGGCTGTGGCGCTGGTTGGCACATTGTCTTCGGCTGTGTTTCTTTGCCTGGCGCTGGTGGGAGTAGTCCGGTTTCGCGCCGATGCGCGGAAGCAATTCAGTTCCATTCCTGACGATGCGCATCTGCCTCGGGTCTCGGTGCTGAAGCCGGTGCACGGGCTGGAAGCGCAGCTTAAGGAGAACATTGAAAGCTTCTTCCGGCAGGACTATCCCGATTACGAAATTCTGTTTGCGGCGGATGAAGCCGATGATGCGGCTTTGGAGGTGGTGCGCGAAGTTTGCGCCCGCTATCCGCACATACGAAGCCGGGTGCTGGTAACCGGCACGCCGTGGCCCAACCCAGTGGTCTACGCGTTTCATTGCATGGCACAGGCGGCGGCGCACGAAATTCTGGTGACCACCGACAGCGACGTGGAGGTTTCTCCGAGCTATTTGCGGGAAATCGTACCGCCGTTATTGGATCCACAAGTCGGCATGGTGACATGCGTGTATCGCGGCAAGAATGCGGCGGGATTTTTCTCCGGGCTTACGGCCATCGGCATGTCAGTGGAGATGACCGCGGGGGTGCTGGTGGCGAATCTGCTCGAAGGAATGAAGTTCGGGCTGGGGCCGACGACCGTGGTTCGCAAAGATTCTCTGGCGAGCATTGGCGGTTACACCGCCTTGCGGGATTACATTGCCTACGATTTCGCCATCGGCAACTTGATGGCAGAGGCCGGTTACCGTGTCGTACTCTCGGGACACGTCATTGATCATGTAGTGAATCAGGCGTCGTTCCAGCGCATGTGGCAAAACCAGCTGCGCTGGGCGCAAACGACGCGCTATTCGCGGCCCAAAGGACATTTCGGAAGTGGGCTCATCTTCGCCATGCCCTACGGGATTCTTGGCTTCTTTTCGGCTGGATTATTGGGGCACTGGGGAATCGGTGCGCTGCTGCTAGGCGCGGCTGTGCTGAACCGGTTGGCCGAGGGGTGGCTGGTGGGCTGGATGGTGGTGCGTGATCCGCAGATACGGAGCGCTCCCTGGATGTATCCGCTGCGCGATCTGCTCGGCTTTGTGGTTTGGTTCGCCAGCTACTTGAAGCTGCGCTATGTTTGGCGGGACAGCCGGTTTGAGCTAAAGGGAACGCGCATCGCGCTGCGGCAGACTTCTTCGGATAACCGATAGACTTTTCTTACGTCGACAGAGAATTATCCTGTTTTGCTTTCTATGCGGAGGTTATTTTGCGCGTTTTGGTTACCGGTGCAGCGGGCTTTATAGGCAGTCATATGGTCGACCGCTTGCTCTCTGCAGGCCACAGGGTCACGGGTTTTGACGACATGTCGACCGGACAGATGCGGTTTCTGGAAAGCGCGAGGGCGCATAAGCAGTTTACCTTCCGGCAAGCCGACTTGCTCGACCGGAAGAGTCTGACTCAGGCGATGGAGGGCGCGGAACTGGTGGTTCATTTCGCCGCCAATGCTGACGTGCGCTTCGGCACCGAACATCCCCGCAAGGATCTGGATCAAAACACGATCGCAACCTGGAATGTGCTCGAGGCCATGCGCGAAAAAGGCTGCAAGCGTATCGTCTTCTCCTCGACCGGATCGGTCTACGGAGAGCCGGAAATTTTTCCCACTCCTGAGATGTGTCCCTTTCCCATCCAGACCTCGCTTTACGGAGCTTCCAAACTGGCTGCGGAAGGCGTGATTCAAGCTTACTGTGAAGGGTTTGGACTGCAAGGCTACATTTTTCGCTTCGTGTCGATTCTGGGAGAGCGCTACTCGCATGGGCACGTGTTCGACTTTTATCAGCAGCTTGCCGAGCATCCCGAACATCTTTATGTGCTGGGCAACGGGCATCAGCGGAAGTCGTATTTATACGTGCAGGATTGCATCGACGCGATTTTTACCGCCATCGACCGGGCGCAGGGCAAGGTGAACATTTTCAATCTCGGAACCGACGAGTATTGCGAGGTGAACGACTCCATCGGCTGGATTTGTGAGCATCTCGGCCTGCATCCCAAGCTCACGTATGCGGGAGGTGAACGGGGCTGGGTTGGCGACAGTCCCTTTATCCTGCTCGACTGCTCTCGCATGCGCGCGCTGGGCTGGCGGCCGCGATTGACGATTAAGCAAGCCGTGTTGGCCACAATCAGGTACGTGAGCGCAAATCAGCTTACTGGGAAACCTTGAGCATGACCACGCCGTGCTGCGGTACTTCTGTGATGTAGGAGTCTTTGATCGCGCCCAGATCTTTGTGGTCCAGCAGGTCGTGCAGCTTTGCCGAAGGCGGCACACCGATCAGCTTGGAGTCGAGCCGAATTTTGAAGGCGGCTTCGGTGCGATTGAAAAGCCCAACCGCCTGGCTTCCGTCGGCGAGCGGCTTCACCCAGATTTCCAGGGGCCCTTCTTCCCACACGCGATGGCCTTGCACGCCTTTGGGATCCTGATCGACGGCAATAACCTCGGAGTTGGTCAAGAGGTCCCTGGTCTCGGCGTTCATGGTTCGCAGATCATTTCCCGCCAGCAAGGGTGCGGCCAGAATCGTCCACAGCGCCATGTGGGTGCGATATCCGTCGCGGCTCATGCCGCCGTTGCCAACTTCCAGCATGTCGGGATCGTTCCAGTGTCCGGGACCGGCAAATTTCTCCAGACCATTCTGCGAGAATCCGATTTCTGACATGCGACCGTAGGTGTCGTTAATGTCTCCCGTGGTGCGCCAGAGATTTCCGGTAGCAGGGCCCCAGCGCCACGGCGCTCTTACTCCCCAATTGCAAATGCTGAAAACGATGGGGCGTCCCGATTGCGCCAGCGCGTCGCGAATCTTCGCATATTGTATTTCCGGATCGAGGCCCTCGGCGTTACACCAGTCGACCTTCACGTAATCCACGCCCCACGAGGCGTACGTCCTGGCATCTTGAACTTCGTGTTCGTAACTGCCGGGCCGTTTCTCGCAGGTCATGCGGCCGGCGTCAGTGTAGATGCCGAGCTTCAGTCCTTTTCCGTGGACGTAGTCGGCGAGGTTTTTGATGCCACTGGGAAAACGCTGCGGATCCGCGACAATCGTTCCGTCTGCCTGACGGCTGACTTGCCAGCAGTCGTCAATGTTGACGTATTGGTAGCCAGCGGCCTGCATCCCACTGCTGACCATGGCATCGGCGATCTCTCGAATCAGCTTCTCGCTCACGTTACAGCCGAACTTGTTCCAGCTATTCCAACCCATCACCGGAGTCGGAGCCAGTAGCGGCGAGCTGGCGGTCGTCTGTCCCGCGAAGGTGCCGCGCATGGCAAAGGATGCGATCAGGATCAAGATCAACAAAAGGAAAAAGCAACGAGTTCTCACGAGTGCCTCCTCTTCGGAGTTCTTACAAACAAGACAGACCGATAGTGTGCCCTATTCGGGGCCGTTGTGCCACGGGAGGCGCTTAAACACTCAGCATGCGGGACGAGAACCAGCTATACTCCTTCCGCTATGAATGCACGAACAAACTCACGATCCCCTTACTCCGCGCTGTTTGGCACCGCAGCAGTGCTCATTTGTGCTTCCCTCTTCGCGCAGGAGCGACCCGCACCACCGTCTCACGCCGCGGCTGTGCTCGACTCCATGCCGCACGCCAAGAAGATCGACCAGGTTGCGATCTCGCCCGACGGAACTCAAGTCGCCTTTATCGCAGGAGGACAAATCGCGGTAATTCCTGTGAGCGGCGGATCCTCTCACGCGATCGCGGTGGAGGGGGGCCTTCCACTCCGCGAGGTAGCTTGGTCTGCGGATAGCAAGCTCCTGGCATTTATCGCTGACCTCCCCGGTGATGTTCCCGCTGCTCAAGTCTGGACCGCGGCCGGCGACGGCAGCGCTCTGGTAAAGCGTGCCGAGCTGAAAGGTTATGTCGAGACCCCGCGCTTTTCTCCCGACGGTTCGAAGCTTGCCCTGCTTTTTATTGAAGGCATGCCCCGCGTCGCGGGCCCGCTGCAGCCCATGACACCTCTTGCGGGTGTCGTCGACCAGAAAATTTACGAGCAACGCATCGCAACGATCGATTTGCGCACCGAGCGACTGACTCAGGTCACGCCCGCGGATGTGTATGTCTACGAATATGACTGGACCCCTGACGGACAGGGCTGGGCGGCCAGTGCCGCGCACGGTTCCGGCGACAACAACTGGTGGATTGCTCGTCTGTATCTGGTGAATGCGCAGACCGGCCACATGCGCGAGATTTACAAGCCGAAGCTGCAAATTGGGGATCCCCACGTCTCTCCTGACGGAAAGAATGTGGCGTTTATTGAAGGATTGATGAGCGACGCCGGCCTTACCGGCGGCGAAATTCTCGTCGTCCCGGTCACGGGAGGCGCAATACGCGATCTGACTCCCAACAGCACCACATCTCCTTCTGCGCTCGCGTGGACGTCTCCCGATCTCATCTTCTTCGCGCAAAACGTGGATGGAAACTCCAGCTTCGCTGCCGCCAGGTCCGGTGGAAGTAAAGGACCGACATTCTGGACCGGCGAGGAACTGGTGTCCACGACCAGCGATGCCTGGGTTCCGGGTGGTTCATTCTCCCGCGATGGATCAGTCACCGCAATCGTCCGTCAATCGGCGAGCGCTCCGCCAGAAGTTTGGGCGGGCCCGATTGGTAAATGGAAGCAACTTACCAATCTGAACGCTGGAGTCAAACCGGCGTGGGGCGAAGTGAAAAACGTACATTGGATGAACGGTTCAACTCACGTGCAAGGTTGGCTGACGCTGCCTAAGGATTTTTCCTCTGGCAAAACCTATCCCCTGGTGGTGAACGTGCACGGCGGACCATCGTGGGCGTGCACTTCACACTGGGACGAGAGTACCGCGGGTCCGCAATCGGCGATGGGTTACTTTGTTCTCTGCCCCAACCCGCGCGGCAGCTACGGACAGGGAGAAGCGTTCACGCAAGGAAATGTTAAAGACTTTGGCGGCGGCGACTTCCGCGACATCATGGCCGGCGTGGATGCGATTTCCAAACAGTATCCGATCGACGGCAAACGCATCGGCATTCGCGGACACAGCTACGGCGGATATATGACCATGTGGGCTGAGACCCAGACGCGGCGGTTCGCCGCCGCAGTCGCGGGTGCTGGCCTCTCCGATTGGCTGAGCTACTACGGTCTCAACGACATCGACGAATGGATGATTCCGTTCTTCGGCACGTCGATTTATGAAGATCCTGCCGTGTATACCAAGAGCGATCCCATGCACTTCGTCACGGCGGTGAAAACACCGACGCTGATCCTGGTGGGTGATCGAGACGGCGAAGTGCCGATGGAGCAGTCTGTCGAGTGGTGGCACGCGCTCGAAAATTTGCGCGTGCCGACAAAGCTCGTGGTTTATCCGGACGAGGGACACATGTTCATTAAGCCCGCCGACGCCCGCGACTACAACCTGCGCACGCTCGAGTGGTTTGAAGAATGGTTCGCGAAAGCACAATAAGAGTCCGCGACTTCAAAGTCCGGAAGTCTGGTAGCGCAGAACTGACAAGGCCAGCCGGTATTGATATCCGGCCTGCGCGTTGCCGATCTCGGCTTGCGTCTGCTGCAGCTGAGCCTGGCTGAGTTCTACGATCGAACTGAGGCCCATCTTGTATCGTGTCTGGGCAAGGTCGAGCGCCTGGTTTGCCTGGGCCAGCAACTGCTCACTCACATTCACCCGGTCGAATGCGGTGCTTGCGGCCAACCAACTGGTGCGCACATCGCGGGAGATGCGATTGCGAAGATCCATGAGACGTTGCCGGGTGGCCTGGGCGCGCAAGTCTGCTTCGCGCGACCTCGCGGAATAAAGGAATCCGTTGAAGACTGGAATTTCCACGTTCACTCCCGCGGCGGCGTAAGGCCCATACACGCGATCATCCCGGACGGGAGAATCTCCAAAGGCTCCCAGGGCGCTAATCGTCGGATAGTACTGGTCATGCTCTGCTTTGTGGAGCTTGTCGGCAGACTCCGACTGAAATTCGAGCGAAAGGATCTCGGGACGCTTGGCAAAAGCTTCGGTGATCAGTGGATCAACGTCGGCTGGCGGCGGCGCGATCTGGTCGGTGTCGTTCACCAGTTCAAACGTTTCGAGCGTGGCATATCCCAGAATCGCCGAGAGCGCCGCCATGGAAGCCTTGTCATTGTTCAGCGCGTCCAGATACAGGAGCTTGGCCTGCGCCAGATTCACGTTGGCAAAGCTTAGATCCAGGTCTGACTTCAGTTTGCTCTTCGTGAGGGCGGAAACCTGGTCCGACAACAACTGCCGCGAGGCCACGGTTTGTTCCGCTACCTGCAGTACAGCTTGGGTTTGCAGAGCGTTGTAAAATGCCTGGTCGACGGCCAGTAGAACGTCCTCTTTGGTTGCTATCGCACTCTGTTCGTCGGCTTTTGCCTGAAGGCGCGAACCGGCAATCAGGTTCGTAGTGTGACCAAAATCGGTGATGAGCTGGCTCACGGTGGCTCCGCCGGCAGCGCGCGTGTAAACGATGGGATTGTTCAATGCCCCGGCAGTGATGCGGCTGTTGTTTTGAGCATCGACCGCTGTCAAGTTGCCGTAGAATTGCGGCCACAGATTTGAGCGTACTTCCCGCGTCACCTGTTCGGAAGCCAGTGCGCTGAGTCGCGCTACAGAGATCGCGGGATTGCTTTTCAGCGCGATGGCCTCGGCGTCTTTCAGCGAAAGCCGCATCGTCCCCGATGAGGATTGCGTGTGCTCCCGGATGGTTTGTGGCCCTGAAGACAAAGTCACGGTGCGCGAGGGTGCGTCGATTGAATTCCGTAAAACAACTGCCGATTGAGCGCAACCTAGCGTTGACAGCGTAAGACCGCATAGCAAAAGACCCATGTTCCTTTTCATGCCGACTTTTCCTCCTGCTTGTTTTCTTCTTTTCCGTGAATGATGAGATAAAACGCGGGAACCAGAAAGACGGTGACCACAACCGAGACCGCCAGGCCGCCAATCACGGCCCTGGCCAGGGGAGCGTATTGCTCGCTGCCCGTTTCAATTCCAAGCGCCATCGGAAGCATGCCTAACAACGTCGCCAGCGACGTCATCAGGATAGGTCGAAGTCGAATCTTGCAAGCCCGCACCAGAGCTTGTTGCAGCGAGTAGTCCTCTTGCCGCAACTGTCGGGCAAATTCAACGATCAGGATGCTGTTGGAAACTACGATCCCCGTCATCATGATCACGCCCATGAGCGACATAATGTTGAAAGTGCTGCCGGTGAGCCACAGGGTTAGGACAACTCCTGCCAATCCCGGAGGAATCGCCATCAGGATGATCACCGGATCGACAAACGATTTGAATTGGGACATCAAGATCAGATAGACCAGCACGATCGAGAGCAACAGGCCGATCGAAAAGCGTTTGAACGATTCCTGCATCCCGATCACGGATCCGCGCACGCTCACCCGCAGGTTTTCCGGCAGCTGCACATGATTGACGATATCGTTGACTTCACTGCGGACTCCGCCTAATGCCTCCGTCGTCGGCATGACATAGATGTCGATGACGCGCTGCAGTTGGTAGTGATCCACTTCGGTCGGAGTATTGATGGGCTTGATGTCGGCAACCGATTGCAAAGGGGTGTAAGTCGAGCTCGTTGCTGCGCGCAATGGGATTTGCTTGAAATCTTCCATGCTCATGTTCTGAATCTGCTTGTCGAAGTACTGCACGGTCAGCATGTAGTTGTTGCCGGTCTTGGGGTCGATCCAGTAGCTGGGTTCGATCATGCCGTTGGAGGTCAGAGCGGTGATAACGTTGTCCATGACTTGCTTGGGTGAAAGTCCAATCAAGCTGGCCTTTTCGCGGTCAATGTTGAGCTCCAGTCCGGGGTATAGCAAATCCTGGGGAATCAGCACGCTGCTAATGCCTTTCTGGCTTCTGATCTGCCGGGCAATGTCGGTAGCGATTGCGAAGGCGCGGTCCAGGTCATTCCCCTTGACCTGCACGTCAATCGGGGCCGGCAAACCGAGGTTGATCACGGCATCGACCAGCCCGCCCGCTTGAAAATATGTATTGAGTTCCGGCAGGTCCTCCGACAATTTGCGGCGGACGCGCTGCATGTACTCATAGCTCCCAATGGAGTGGTCTTCCTTCAGGCTCACCAGGACAAAAGCAGTGTCGGTAGAGGAGTTGCTGGTGTAGGCGGCAGACAAATCGGGCGTGACCCCGATGTTCGAGACAATCATACCGAGATCATGGGGTGCGATCACCTGGCGAATATCCTGCTCGACGCGCGCGATGTACTGATTGCTGACCTCAAGCCGCGAGCCGCTCGGTGCCTTCACATTGATGACGAATTGTCCGGGATCGGTGCGAGGAAAATATGCGGTCCCGACAAACGGAAAAACTGCAGCCAGCAGCACTACAATGCCGGCCAGAATTACAACCACGGTCCTGCCCGGGCGTACCAGAGCGCGCG
This sequence comes from uncultured Acidobacteriaceae bacterium, assembly GCA_963787495.1. GTDB lineage: Bacteria > Acidobacteriota > Terriglobia > Terriglobales > Acidobacteriaceae > Sulfotelmatobacter. The sequence continues at coordinate 771,226 of CAWBDA010000003.1, read as the reverse complement.
TCACCCACTTTTCATAAAGTTCCAAGAGCGCATGGAAGCGCTGATTGAATTGCCCTAGAAACCTATGAAACAAAGATCGGGCCGCGGGTTTGGTTTCCGCCTCGTGCTCGATCTCTTCTTCCACATCGCCGAGGTGGATGAAGTTCGCGCAATAGAGCGGGACCACAGTCATGGCAAAGATATAAGACGCGAAGATGGACAGAACAACACCCAGAGCTAGATCGATGAAGAGGTATCGGCTGACGCCATAGAAAAAGGTCACCGGGAAAAACACAATCGACGTAGTGGAAGTTGCCGCCAGAACTGCCAGTGAGACTTCCATTCCTCCCTTCTCGGCCGCTACGGTTGGCGGTTCACCGATTTCCATGTAGCGGAAAATATTTTCCAGCACGACGACCGAGTCGTCGATCAAACGGGAAAACGCAAGGGCCAAACCGCTCAACAGCATGACATTGATGGATCCGCCCATCGCATTCACGATCAAAAGGCAAACCAGGGCAGAGAGGGGAATGGAGAGGAGTACGGCAAAAGTGGCTCGCGCACTCCCCAGGAAGACGAGAATCATGATCGCGGTCAGCAGCAGTCCGATACCACCTTCCTTCAACACATTCTGGATGGCACTCTTGACAAAGATGGATTGATCAAAGACGACCGCCGTCTTGAGCGATTTCGGAATATCGACCAGATCCTTAATCGCCGCCTTGATCCCGCTCACAATCGTGATGGTGTTGCTGTCGCCGCCTTGCTTGAGGACTGGAATATAGACGGACTGCTGCCCGTCGATGCGCACGATGTTGGTTTGAATCGTTCCGGAGTCCTTGGCTTCGCCAACATCGGCAACCATCACCGACGCTTTGCCCACCGTCTTCAACGGAATGCGATTGATTTCCTCGGCGTCGGGCAATTGCGCGTTGGCGTAGATGTTGTAATCCTTCGGGCCGATGCGCACGTCTCCGGCGGGAAGAATCAGGTTCGAATCATTCACTGCGTGCACCACGTCCATCAAGCTGAGTTGGTGCGCCTCCAGCTTGAGCGGATCCACGTAGACCATGATCTGGCGATAGCGGCCGCCAAAAGGCTGCGGCACGGAAGCGCCGGGAACATTAGCAATTTGGTTGCGAACCTGAAATTGCGCCAGGTCTTTGAGCCGAGTCTCGTTCAGGCCTTCCCCCTTCAGCGTCACCAGACAAACGGGGAGGCTCGAGGCATCGAACTGCAGCACCACGGGAGGCAAAGTCCCCTGCGGAAGACGCCGGAGATCCGCCATGGCAAGATTCGCGATGTTACTGAGCGCGGCATTCGCATCGGTGCCAGGCTTGAAATAAATCTTGATCAGGCTGACGCCGGTCAGAGAGCGCGACTCGATGTGGTCGATGTTGCTTCCGAGCGTAAAGAATCGCTCGAATGTGTCGGTAATGTCGGCCTCGATTTGCTGCGGCGGCATTCCGGAATAGAACGTCGCCACCACCACGACCGGAATCTTGATCTGCGGGAAAAGATCCACTGGCATTCGAACGACGTTAGTGATGCCAACCACCGCGACCACCAGACAAAGCATAATGATGAAGAATGGATATTTAATCGCAAACCTAGGCATCAGGGAGCCTCCGGCGAATCCGCGTTCTGGCTGACCACTTTAGGTCGCACCTTGTCTCCCGGACGAACTCCCCCGCCGTTTCCGATTACCACGCGATCACCCTCCGCCAAACCGCTCAACACCTGCACCCGGTCGCTGGTCTCCTCTCCCAGGCTGACCTTGCGTTCCTCGATTCGTCCTTGCGCGTCCACTCTGAGCACGTTGGCTCCGGCGCTACCTTGTTGGATAGTCTGGATGGGGACGTTAAGCGCGCTCTTTACCTCCTGCAACACCAGCTTCACTTCCGCGTACATGCCTTCCTTTAGAGTTCCTTGCGGATTCTTCACATCGATCTCGGTGTGCATGGTTCGGGTTTCTTCGTTCAGGGAGTCTGCGAAGCGCGCGACTTCCCCGTCGAAGTCCCGGTTCAGAGCTGAAACGTGAACACTCACGACAGTACCCAGGCGCAGTTGCGGAACCGCCGATTCCGGCACCGGCACTACCAATCGCAGCTTCGACCACTCCGCCAATTGCACCACCGGCATGGATTGGGTTTCAGAAGTGGTGCCGGCCTGAATCAGCGAACCTGTATCCGCGTAACGCTTGGTCACGACGCCCGCAAACGGCGCCGTGATATGTGAATATGCCTCCATCGCGGCCAGTCGCTCCAGAACGGCTTCCGCCGAAGACAGCTGATTCTGGGCTTCTGCAAGTGCTGCTCGGGAGCTGTCAACCTGTGCTTGTGTTTCTTGATCCTTGGCCAGGGAATCGTCCAATTCCTGTTCTGCGATCAGGCCGGGCCGGGCTTCCGAAGCCTGTTTTAAGCGGGTATACGCAGCGTGATAGGCGCGATAGGCCGACTGGTTGCGTTCGATTTCGCTCTGCGCGCGTCGAATTGCATCCTGGCTGCGCCGAATATCCGCTTTTGCCCCCGTTACTTCCGCGTTCAGTTCAGGCACTTCCAGGATTGCCAGAACTTGACCCTCCTTTACCTGATCGCCCACATCCACGTAGATTGTGCGGATATATCCGGCGACCTTGGCGTGAACATCGATCTGCTGGAAAGCCCGAAACTCTCCCGAGAGCTTGACCGAATTCACCAGCGGACCGCGTTCCACCAGAGCAACCGCCACGGTGCGAAGGGAGTCGTCGCCGGTCTGCTTGACGCCAAGCCGGTGGCTTAAGATTGCCCACCCTGTCGCCGCGATCGCCAGCACTCCCACGGCAATGCCGATGTGTTTACGCTGCATAGTTATTTTCTTTCCTGAGCTTTCCGAATTCCAAGGGTTCGTCCCGAATGTTTCTTCCGACCTGAACATCGCCTTCGGGGCCGAGACAACCAACTGCAAAGAGTAAAGATTGAGGTCGGATGATCGACAGCTAATTGATGGTGAAAAAAGGTGGAGGGTTGCGCCTCACCAGCCCTCAAACGTTTAGCGTACACCTCTCGTGTATCCGATTCGAACCCAGTTCGGCCAGCGCAAGAACCCGGCGCCAACGGAATCCTAGTCAGGGACCAAGCCAGAGTTCAAGAACAGCAAAACAGAAAGGTGTGCGGAATTGTTTTCAGCAGAAGGGAGGTGGGCGGTTGTAAAGACTTTCGTCGAGAAGCAGAACGCCTAGAGGCGGCCCGGCAGGTGCAACGTGCGGATAGAATGTTGGAGGCCGCAGAGCGGTAAGTACTGAGGTGGGAGGTATCCATCCTACGGCGTCGCGGTCCAAATGTTGCCGCATCGCTTGCGCCGCTCCCGACCGGACGGTGGCGCCATGAGGGATCGTGACGTGGAAGGTGCGAGTGGCGAGCGTGACCACGAGCGCAAGCATCAGAGCGCCCACCAACGCCCGCTGCCCCGTCGTCCAACCCGCCAGAAACGCTGTTCTTTCCCTTTTCTTCATCGGTTCCACGGTCCAAAACAATTATACCGCCCAGAAAATCAATGGACCAAGTTACCAACGGCGAGGCAGCAGGCTTTCGCAACGACTAGAATGAGACTCCCAATTGCGCGAGACCAGCGCTTTCTCTTAAACCTCGGGACGCAGGTTAGGACGCAGAGTGAGTGAGCCATCGTCGTTCAGTTTCTGGTGACAAGCCCAGCGCACCGGATAGCGCATACCCTTTACCTCGATCTCTGCTCTGAGTCTCAATCCCCGCCATTTAGTCCCTTGCGGCAGCACAAACTGCGCCTGCCGGAGCTTTCCCGGCAGCGGATATCCGGCATCCAGGCAGCCGGTCTTAAGCGCCTTTCCGTCCTCGCTCTCCACCGTCACTCGCAACACGCCCGGAACACCCGCGATGCCGTCGTTGACAAAGCCAATGATCAGCCCAAGGTAACCCCCGTCTTCGTAGCTCCAGATCATGGACGGCCTCACTCGATAGCCAATTCGTCGATTGATGCGGTCGAACCACGTTGGAGACGCCTGGTAGTAGCTCAGCAGATTCTTCGCGCTGATCTGGTGGAAGTTCCAAAGCGACCAGTAATTCACTCCTACATCCATCACATGAGCGATCATGTTGTCGGCCGGTGATATCCCTTCCTGCGCGGCGGAAGTATCTGGAGGTTTGCCTGGAAGCCCCTGTTCGAGCACCGCAGCGATCCAGGGCGGACGGTTACTGAGAGCTTCAATCTGCTCATTCTCGATGAAAATGGTGTCGCTCCGAATCCAGTTATTGCTGCGAACCGTGCGGTCAAGCAGTTCTGAATTTCCGACCCGACTGTAGTCAGGCTGGGTGTTGGTCATCAAAGGGGTCTTCGTAAAGTGCTCTAACTGAACTTCCAGCATGTTGATCCAGGTGCGCTCTGCGGTCTGGTAATCAGGGAAAGGATTATTGCTGAAGGGCCAGGTGTGACCTTCGCCCCAAAACCCATACATGAAAGTGTCGATGAATTCGATGGAAGGATTGCCGTTGAATTCCGCTGCCAGCAGCCCAACCAGCTCGGCAAATGCCTGCTGGAAAAAAGGGTGGTCAAACCGGGGCTGATAACGCGAATACGGGTTGCGCAAGTATCTTTCCGCTGACGCGTTGCTTTCTTTCTCACTGCGGATCAGGTCAACGGTTGGCACTTTGTTGAGAACGAAATCCGGCAGGGCCGGCTGATGGGTATAGTCTGGAGCGCTCATCTGAACTCGCAGTCCGATGCGCTTGTTATTTTTCTTTGCCAAATCAAAAACCAGCTTCAAGTAATCAGGCATCTCCAGCCGTCCAGGTCGCGGCTGGACTTCCCGCCACGTCGGACGTACGTAAAGCTGCTGCCCCAGCGGGAATCGAACCAGATCCTCAATGGCTTGGGGAATGTCGTCCGATTTGATTTCCTCCGTGCCCATATCGGCCGTAAGGTAGGTGATCAGTCCCTTCCCATAGTTCGGCACAACCTCTTCCGAAGGAGTGGTGGTCATTACTACGTCATCGGTGGGAATGGAAGCATCGGGCGGGTACTGGGCGAACGGACCCTGATTTAGGCGGTCGGTCACCGTTGGGCCAGAACCAAAATCGTATTTTCCCCAGTTGTGAGCGGGGACGAATCCTTGCGCTTTGCCCGTTCCGAGTTCAGCCGCCACTGCCAAGGCCACACCACTTTTTAGAAAGTCTCTGCGCTGCATCGAAGGTGTCTCCTGTTCACGTTCCGCGCGATTAGCCGAGTGGGAATGCCGTTCTAGACGTCCCCGGGATGGACGTCGCAATTTTCCTCAACAATCCGCTTTTTCCGGGACAGTCGATAGCGTCCGCACATCAGGGGATTATGCCAGATCGGAAGAGAGAAACAAGCTGTCAGACCGGCTCTGTCTGTGGGTGAGAGATTAGTGGATCACGACCGTGGGCTGATTTCCCGTGCCCCAGGCCTGGGCCGGCGGCGTTATCGTGGAAGGTAAGGCTCCGCCCGTGGATGTTCCAGCCGACACGTTGATGGCGAAACTCACATTGGCAGGCGCGGCCGCGATTTGGGCACAAGTGGTCGAGCAATTCGTGGTCAGAGCCAGATAGTATTCACCCGCCGCAAGATTGGTAGAACCTTGCGTCCAGTGCAGGGTCTGGAAAGCGTTAGAGGACGCGAAGGTAGTTCCCGGAGTAGGTCCAATATCTACCAGGAGTTGCCCCGAGGTGTTGAAAATGCCGATGTCATAATCGTTCGCTGTATTGTCCACGGCCATTACTTCGTAGGTTATCTGTGTCGTAGTAACCGCATAAGGCAAAAGGAAGCCCCAAAGGTTGTTTACGTTTGCGCTCACAGCCTGAGACGCTCCGGTACTCGCCCCGCCCGTCACAAAGAACTGAAATGTGGGGCTGCTTGGTGTCGCGGAAATCGTGATTGACCCTGGATTATTCGCAATCTTGATGTTCTGGCCTGCCGTGAGTGTGCTGAGCACGGGAGCGTCGCCCGTATTCCCAATGAGGATTTGTCCGTCGGTAGGAGCAGCTGTCGAAGTCACACTTGTGGGACTCGAGAAGTACGCGATCCCATCCGTCGTCCCTGCGATATTGCTGGAGAGAGTGACGGTACCGCCCAAGGCCACAGCTCCTCCTCCCGACAATCCGGATCCAGCTTTTATGGTGATAGAGGAGTCCGCCAGCATGCTGTTCGTTACTCCGGCGGTCGGAATACTGATGGTGCCCGTCTTGCTGATTGGTCCTCCCGTCAGGCCTGCGCCAGTACTGATGCTGGTGACCGTTCCCCCCGAACTAGGGGACGCGTTTGTGAGCGTGACCGTACCGCCTAACGCCACGGTTCCGCCTCCCGACAATCCTGATCCCGCCTGCACCGTGATGGAGGGGCTCGCCAGCATGCTGTTCGTTACGCCGGCGGCGGGGATACTGATGGTGCCGGTCTTGCTGATCGGTCCTCCCGTCAGACCCGCGCCAGTACTGATGCTGGTCACCGTTCCTCCCGAGCTAGGGGACGCGTTTGTGAGCGTGACCGTACCGCCCAATGCCACGGTTCCTCCCCCCGACAATCCGGATCCAGCCACCACCTTGATGGAAGAATCTGCCAGCATGCTGTTCGTTACGCCGAGGGCGGGAATGCTGATGGTGCCGGTCTTGCTGATCGGTCCTCCCGTCAGACCTGCGCCAGTGCTGATGCTGGTCACCGTGCCCCCAGAACTAGGAGCCGCATTCGTGAGCGTAACCGTGCCGCCCAAGGCCACGGTTCCGCCTCCGGACAATCCGGATCCAGCCACCACTTTGATGGAAGAATCTGCCAGCATGCTGTTCGTTACGCCGAGGGCGGGAATGCTGATGGTGCCGGTCTTCGTGATCGGTCCGCCCGTCAGACCTGCTCCAGTGCTGATGCTCGTGACAGTTCCGGCAACGGGGAAAGTCTGCCCGGGCGCGAAGGTGAGAATCCCAGTCTTAGCAATGGACAGCCCGGTCTCACTGATATCCCCGGTCACACCGTACAGCAAGTTGAGTTTTGCTCCGGTGTTCGTGGAATCATTTCCCGTGGGCTCAGCCTGCCATTGGAAGATGTAATCCACCGATCTCAACAAAGTCGTGTTGTACGACGCAGCTTCAAGCTCTAGGGGGTTGGAGTTGAATCCTTGTGTGGTGGTGGCTGCCGCGGTGGGAGGAAAAACTGCCCCAGCCTGAGCCGTCAGTGAACCTCGGATGATGGAGGTCCCTGATACGTCGAGCTTGGCGGCGGGGCTAGTGTTGCCGATCCCCACGTTGCCGGCCGATTCGAAGATGGCCGAGTTTTCGATGTTGCAGGCTGTTGTGAATTTGGATATCTGGTTGGCGGTGCCGGTCCCATCGCTGGTTATGGATGCACAGGTTGTCGCCGGTGCCAGAACCAAAGGGGCAAAGCCCGCACTCTTATTAAGTGGCTGCAAGACAGGTTGCGATGTCGCGGAACCTACTTGAGCGGCGGTGGCCGGTTGGGCCGATGATGATAAAGATGAGGATTGGCTGTCTGCCAGAACGAAAGCCGAAGCCGGCTTGCCTCCCAACATGTCTGTGTCTGCCGACTTCAACGCGTAAGCCACGCTCAATAGCAGGATCCGCGGCTGCTCCGCCTGTCCGTCGGGCCGGACGCCCAACCACCGTGCTTCGCCAGCAGAGAAAACCTCCTGCGGCAGACCTCCCTCGTTACTCGCTCCCAGCAGCGCGCTATAGTGCCCGGCGGAGTCCAGTTGCAGGCTTTGGCTTTCTTGCCAGACAGCCGTCGGGTCATTCTCGCCTGCGTACAGGGAAAACGTGATTCCAACGCCCCCGCTCAGGGGCTTTCCGGTCTCATCACGCACGGCTCCCCGGATACGAATTAACCGAGGCACAGTCGCCGTCGAAGCGGACGGAGGCGAAGCCTGATCCCCCTGCGCCAATGCCAACGCACCAGCCAGCAGAGACGCCGCCGTAACGGTGCATATTAAGACGCGACTAAACCCCACGACCACCTCCTCCCCAGATAGGTCACCGCTTACAGGAACTACTTCTTCATGCCTCTTCTTACAACTCTCCAGGTGGCTTAGCCGAACGAGTTAGGCTCTCTGGTTAAGCAATTCTCGAGACGGCCTAACCAAATGGAGAATTGACGACTGGCCGGACTTAAGCTTAGATGTCGATCGGGATGCTGGACTCTGTACCAGGACGGCTTCCCGAATCCTGCTGGCATTATCAGCCGAACCAAGGAATGGGAATATGACGACTGGCAAGACGCTTATCTTTACGATGTGCATAACAGGCCTTTTGTCTCTAGCTTCTGCTCAGAGCGCAACGCCGCCGCGCATAACCAGCGCAGATGCGAAGAACCACACCGGCGAGACCGTAACCGTATGCGGCAAGGTTGTAGATACAAAGATTTCCAAATATGCACTCGCCGGCCGCGGTAAGCCGGTAAACTTCGATCTTGATCAGCCGGAGCCGAATCCGGTGTTCTTCTTCGTGACATTCGGGTCCCAGTCTGGGGCGAACCCCGAGGAAGCGCAAGCTGCCTACCAGGGAAAGAGCGTGTGCGTGACCGGCAAGATCGCGGTGGCAGGTGGCTTGCCGTACATCATGGCGGCGGACCGCTCCCACATCAAAATTCACGCGGAAGATAAGTAGCGAACCGGCTCAGGTGCTGTTTCCGCAGTGGCGACGCTGGAGGAGTTCGCGTCGCCACTGCAGTTCTGGGAGGCGAAATCTCACCTTTTCTCTGCGTCGTTCTTCTCTGCTTCCTTCAAGGGCACCAACGCAGCGCTTTGCTTCTTGGCGGCGATCACCGATGACAGTTCCTGCAAAACGGCTTCCCGTAATTTCGCGTATCCGACGGCGCCGCTCATGAAATGGCCATTGATGAAGAAGCTCGGAGTGCCCTGTAATCCGAGCCGCTGGCCTTCCTGAGCATCCTTTTTTACGGTAGCAATTTGCTCTCCGGAATCAAGGCATTGATCGAAACGGGTCCCGTCGAGTTTCAGCTCGCGAGCTTCCTGCTTCATTTCGGATACATGAAGTTTCTTGGTCTCAAACAAGGAATCATGAAACTCCCAGAACTTACCTTGTACGCCCGCGCAGCGGGCGGCCTCAGCCGCTCTAGCAGCAAGCGGGTGCATGGGCAGAGGAAAGTCTTTGTAAGCCAAAGACACCTGATCGCCAAATTGTTCCCGCAGCTTGCTGAGATCCGCGTTTACTTTTTGGCAGTAAGGGCACTCATAGTCCGCGAATTCGACGATCTGGACTGGAGCCTTCTCAGAACCGAGCCGCGGAGCCTCCCCAACCTCGACCTTGGCACTGGGCTGGTTCAGCTCAACTACCACGCCGTATTCCCCTCGAAGTTCGGCGATGTACGCATCCCGCGCTTTCTTCATACGCAGCTGGTGAACGGTATTAATAATGTTGCTGCGTGCCGTCTCGTACGATTCGTCGGTTTGTACGCCTTCGTAGTAGAAGCGGAGCTGATCTTCCGTCGGTTCCTGCACGTTAACGGAAATATGGCGCTTGAATAATTCATCAAGGGTTACAGATTCTTTCTTGGCCTGCATTTCCAGTAGCTGGTCGTCAATGAACTGCTCGAGGGCATCCCTCTCGGCAAGGTAGTATTTGTATTGGGCCTGCAGCAGTTTGCCTGCTTCCTTTTCCTCCAGCTCACCTGCGGTCACCTTGTGGCCGGCAATCTCGGCTACCACGCTGGAGCCATCCTGGCCAACGGCTGGCACGGAAAAACTGCCTAGAGCCACTCCCAGTCCAAGTGCGATAAAAGCCTGCTTCCTCAGCATAGAAATTCCTCTCTTCAGGATTCTCGACATTTTTCGGTTCAGGAGGAGGAGGATAAATTTGAAAGCCCGGACGCCGAGAATAACCCGGCGTCCGGGATGTTTCGATTTGGCCGGCCGAAAGACCTCCTCAACGGAAGCTTCAGCCCGCCTCACCGCCCTTCAAGTTCGGAAGACTAGAAGTCTTGGTCTTCCGGCGTGCAAGTGCAGGTACCGCGGCCGCTGCCCAGCGTGATCGAGAAAGAGCAAAGCTCCTGGAGCACGGTTTTTTCCGTAGCCGAGAGATTGGAATCGGCTAGCGGGGTTTCGGTAATCGCAAACGCCGTCGTCTCTCCAATTGTTCCCGCTCTCTGGATGTGCGTTTCCCATCCCCGCAGTCCGGGTGCCAAGGTGTTGTTCGTCGGGTCGCCAGGGTTGGTCGAAGACGAAACAACCTTGATAACGCCACGAGTGTTCACCTTGCCGGTCAAGCTGTTGGCCAACAGTTCCGTGTTGACGTTTTCCGACAGCAGACCGTCTGGTGTTGCCAGGCAGCTGCAGCACTCCTGGAACTCCTGGCTGTCATCGAATACGTAGATGGAAGCCCAAAGATTTCCGTTCGGGATTCCCTCTGTTTCCGTAGTCGACTTGTCGCCATCGTTGATGAGCCGCAAGGTTGCAGCCGGAGCGCCAGCGGTGTTCGCGTTGGAGTAGTAGGTGACAAAATAAACGCTGTTGTCCCCTTGAGCCATGGCATTTCCTGAAGCGATCCCCAGCATCAGGGAGATGGCCAGTACAGAAAACAGCAAAGATCCAGCTCTCTTCATTTGTAAGTCCTCCGTAACTTTCTTTTTGTGGCGCGGCGGCTGGGGGGAGGACCAGCTATTAGCGCGCTTGCGGAACTCTACCCGTTGCACAATTCTTTACAACTACCCACGTGGCCTAGTCGGAAACACTAGGTCTGGGAGCTACTGCTTATGGCGTAGTTCCTCAACCCCGGCACATGCGGCAGAAACAATTTGCCACTCACTCAACTGCTGAAGAGTTCCGAATCAGAGAACAACTCTTCCGCTTCGGTCATCGCGCTGCGATTTATCGTCATTATTGCGGCTGTTGCGCGTGCTCACCTAGCCGGCGCGTCCTTTCTTTCATCATTTGCTCTAGAACATCTGGCGGTATCGGATCCTTGGGAGGCACTATGCCGTCGCCGTCCGCCGTCCCGGGCGAAACCGCAGCAGAGGAATCTTCTTTTGGAGATGTCAAGAACGAGGAGCTACTGGGAGGCTCCCAAAGCAGAGGATCGTCGGTTGTCTTTGGTTCCTGACGAGTAAAACTTATCTGACTGCTCTCGGGTTGCGGTGAGAAACTGGCCGGCTGGTCTGACTTTGCCAAAACCACACGCGTCAACTGATCTGGGGCATTGGGTGATGCCAGAATCACATAATTGAAGCCCGATCCGTTCAGTAGATTCGCCAACACGTGCCTGATCGTGTCCGGACCTTCCCGCACAACAATGCGGTCTGCGGCACTCCCCGCGGGAAAGTCGATAACGGTTCCGGTGTGAGCACTAATAGCTCGAAAGACCTCAGCGAGGCTCGTATTCCTGGCTGTGACCGTCAGCTTGCCGTTGGTGTAAGTGACGATGAGCCGACTGGAAGTGGACGTTTCATTATCAGCCGGTGAACTCTGGTGCGCGGTCTGACAGGCTCTACCGGGTTCCACTGAGCTGCAGCCCATGGCAGACTTCTGCGAATGCCCGGTGACGGTTAACCACCAAGGGAGCGCAACAACAATGCTGAATAGTCGAAACAGCCAAGATCTAGTCAACTCGATGCTCTTCCTTTTATCAGGTACCAAGCTCGACCTAGGTCAGAACGCGCCACGCATCGAAGGCTAAGCAGCCGCCTGGTTTGGTGCAATAGCGCCCTTGTACTAGTCATTTTGGCTAGTTCTCAATCTCCGACTCACCTGGAATGATGGAAAACCCGAGGCCCAACTTGGCGAGATGCGCGGCCCGCCAGTGATGTCGGTCGGCAACCGTCGTCCAGACTCATCGCTGGAACTAAATTTCCGGCCATCTTTATTCCAAGGATGATTTAGTTCGTTTGTGTTAGTTCCTTGGTCGGTATAGCTGATTTTCCAAGCTTTTAGACGAAATGTTGACAATTGGGCTTCATCAATCCCTTGACAATACGCGCCTTCAATGGGAAGCTTACTTGCCCTCTCTTGTTGGCGGCCTTTTGTGCGGTCCTCCCCTCCGCCGCTAACAGCTTGATCCGTCTCGATGACTTAACGTCTGGGCGATGTTTGCAAAGGCGCATTGATGTGCACTGCTTCGCGCACTCGCGAACACTCCAGATGTCGTCTAAGGATTTGTGCAGTCTATAAAGAAGAATCCTGCTCGTGGACAACGAATCGAGCATGGCGGGTATTCATCGAGATCATGAGGAGTGAGCCGTGACAATGGCAGTATCAGAACCTGGATTCCTAATACTGGACTCCAAATTGAATCCGATAGCTTGCAACCAGCAGGTGATCAGCATTCTTACCTATCCGAACTTGGCGGACCAGGTAAAGCGTGTGGGTGTGTTTCTTTCGGATAAGGTCCGCGTCGGTCTGGTCAATCGCCAGTCGAGAGATTCGCTGGAATTCGTAAAAGAATACAGGTCTGGCAAACGCCGCTACAACTGTCGCAGTTTCCACCTGGACTCTCCCGACAAAGGCACCTTGTTAGTGCTCGTGCTGGAGCGGTATGCGTCACGAACCGCGTCTTTATCGCAACTGTCACAGGAGTTTGATTTAACAGTCCGCGAGCAGGAGACCGTCCAATTGTTGTTACAGGGCCTCACCAGCAAGGAGATCGCCGTCCGGATGAACATCAGCCCAAACACAGTGAAGGCTTTCCTTCGTCTGGTAATGGTGAAAATGGGTGTCTCTACACGTTCGGGGATCGTGGGCAGGATCGTGGGTCCCGTGTAGTGGTGTGGACGGAAGCCGAAGAACTTAGTCGTGGCGAACTAATCCATTTGAGGACTTTACTTAAGATTGCACTCACGTAAGATCGCGTTCGCAATGCGATCCTACGACGTAGAGCGGAGAAGAGCCCCTCGGTTTCCCCAGGTACTGGAGATTGAGGTCAACCCTGTCCCTCCGTTTGATTCCGCCGAAGGCTCAACCAAGCCAATCCTCGGGCGAGCTCAGAATGTGAGTAAAGGCGGCCTCTGCTTCCTGAGTCAGCGGCCCGTATCGCAATCCTCCCTCTTACGCTGCGAAATGCGCGCCGTCGATGTGCCGGTCCCGATTCCCACTCTTTTGCTTGTTCGCTGGACGAAGAAGCCGAATGTGCGAGGAAAGAATTATCTTTCGGGCATGCAATTTTTGCTTTGAGGGATGCCGCTGATGGGGCGACCTAGTTAACCCAATTGGCTAGTCCTTCAGGCTAGTTTCAATTTGCTACTGCATTTGATCTAGCCGTCATCGGGAGTTTCAAGAAATACGGCTAGGTATTAAAGTCTACGTCCATTCCATTGGACGTAGCCGATCCACCCTCCTCCGGATTGGGGCCAATGCAGTAGGCGGCGGAGCATGGACATCGCAAGCAAAAGAGAAACTCGGAGCGGTGTTACAGCGGCTATACCTCTGGTCTTGCTGCTTTTACTCACCATCGCTGCGTCTGGATGTGGCGGTAGCTCGTTGGGGACAAAAACGCCGCCTAAGACGCTCACATCAATCTCACTTTCTCCCGCAGCTCCAACCATTGCGTTGGGTCAAAGTAAGCAACTTACTGCCACGGGGATTTTCAGTGACGGCAGCAAGCAGGACATGACGAAAACTGTTGACTGGGCCAGTGCAAAGCCTTCCGTGGCAAGTATCAGCGATTCCGGATTGGCGTCGGGCAAGCTGGTTGGAAGCTCCGGACTTACTGCAACTTCGGGCTCGGTTACGGCTTCGGATACTCTTACCGTCGGGCCCGCCGTCGTGGTGTCGATCGCCGTGAGCCCTGAACGTTTCTCAATTGCGAAGGGCGTGACTCAGCAGCTCAGTGCGGATGCTACCTTCAGCGACGGCAGCCGGAAAAACATTACGGACTCGGCGGCTTGGTCTGTTGTCCCAACTGGGATTGCGAGCGTAAGCACCGCCGGAGCTATCACGGGCAAGGAGGTGGGTTCCGCCACGGTTACGGCTGACCTAGCTTCCGTCAAAGGAAGCGACACACTGACCGTTTCGCCCGCCGTCGTCGTGTCGATTGCCGTGAATCCGCAGAGTCTCTCGGTTCCGAAAGGCCACGCGCAACAGCTCGATGCAGTCGCGACCTACAGCGATGGCAGCGAGAAAACCATGACCGACTCGGCGACTTGGTCGGTTGTCCCAGCCGGGATTGCGACCGTCAGCACAGCCGGATTGGTCACGGGGGGAGTGGTAGGTTCCGCCACGATCACCGCCAGCTTAGCTTCCGTCCATGGAAGTGATCCGTTGACAGTCACCCCCCCCATCCTCGTGTCGATTGCAGTGGCGCCGGCAAATTCGTCGATCATGCTGGGAACGACAGAGCAATTCACTGCGACCGGTGCCTTCAGCGACGGTAGTACTCAGAATCTTACGAATTCAGCAGCCTGGTCTTCTGCGAATTCCTCCAAGGTCGGTATTAGTTCTGCTGGACTGGCGACCGCGATGTCTGTCGGCACCACTACCATTTCGTCCACTTTCGGTGCTGTGACTGGGATAGCAACGCTCACAGTCGAGCCGCAGCTGCTGGTCACTTACTTCAGCCAGGCCAGCAAATCCGCCACAAATCTAGATGCGACGGTATACGTCACTAATGTCGGAATGACAAACAGTTCCCTCTGTGCAATGGTCTATGTCTTTGACACGCAGCAAGAGATGACTGAGTGCTGCGCGTGTTCGGCTTCGCCAGACGATCTCCGGACCCTGTCGGTCAACCATGATTTGACGAATAAGCCGGCCACCGGCGTCGCGCCGGCAGCTGGCGTGATCGAGATTGTATCCGCCGATGCCAGCAACCAGGCCTGCAACGCAAGTAGTTCTTCTCCCGCAGGAGAACTGTCGGCTTGGTCAACCCACATACAGGTTATCAATAGAAGTACGTTTGCTCTTACAGAGGCTCCATTTGAAGTCGTGCCTCTAACTCCAACCCATGCGTCGCTACTCCAGAGCCAATGCGGATTTCTGATGGCCGAAAGTCAGGGTATCTGCACTTGCGGCGCCGGCGATTGATAGAACGGCGATTGACAGACCAAGGGTAGCTTCCAACGACTATCCACCGACTTGTACGCCGGTGAGGCAAGAGTTAAGAAAATAAGTATGTGCAGGTGAATCCACTTGTATAACATTCTGTCTCACACCAGAGTGTCAGAATGTTAGTGATTGCTATCAACCAAGGGAGTAGTTCCTTCGGAGTGGTGCCTTGAGCGGTTCGATGATGTATAAGGCGTGAGCACAGACACACGCGACGTGGGGTGACGTGATGGAAACGGATTGGATCTACTCGAAGGATGCGGAGGAGGCGTGGATCGCAAAGTATAGAGCCACGCTAAAAGACATTCCAGTTCAGCAGTCACGTTCCATGAAGGCGCGTGAAGCTCTGAACAGAGCTCACAATATTGCCATTTCGTACATCGGCAGGATCTGGGCTGGATCGTTGCACCCGAGCCGTTGGCAAAGATCGGCACCGTCCTCTGAACCGAAGCCCACTTTACAACCACAAAGTTCAACCCGAAACACGACCCTGGCAGAGTCGAACGCGAAGGTAGCCTGACGGCGGCGGGATTCAAGGTTTGGGACAGACAATCTTGCCTACGATCCCCGAGCGGGTCGAAACGCCCATCTTAACCATCACCAGTCGAATAAATGCCTTCACCGTGTTGGGGCTAATCTCCATGCGCTGGGCGATCTCTTTGCTGGTAAAGCCTTCCCGCAGAAACTGCACTGTCTCCCGCTCACGGGCAGTGAGGCCATAGCGTTCAGAAATCTCCGCGATCGTAGCGGACTCGTTGCTTTTCCTCTCGATCACGACGATTGTCAATTTCCCGGCCTGACCTGAACCGTTGTTATGATTTTCCGGATGATCAAGTGAAAAAGAGCGACAAAGATACGTCCTCCTCGCCGATTGAACTTTGCCGAGTCCGGACGGTGATTGCTTTTCTGCCAGATTTGAACGGACCTTCCTGGCCAACCAGCCGTGCACATCGCGAATGTTTCTTGGATGCTCTGGAAACGTGAATATCTGAAGCACCTCAGGATTGGAACCGAGAACCTTCGAAGAGGCGTCCACTACGATCACACCCGGCCGGGCCGGAGCAGTATGCAATAAATTTCCCATGTTCAGACGATGGCGCCATCGCGCCGATATACGTGTAGGGGGGCATATTAGTAGTCTCGTTCTCGCCAAGCAAGGGGCAATACAGGGCATTTCGGGACATTACAGGACATTAGGGCTGTCCCGAGTCCTCACTCCCGTCCCTAAATGGCCAACGACTGCCCGGTCAGTAGCGGACTTCCCGGTTGGCGATCGGCGACCCTTCGTGATTTCGCTATCAGAGGATTACCAACTTACAGATGTCCAACAACAAAAACATGGCGGAGAGGGAGGGATTCGCTTTACGCCATTTCTAGCAAGTCCTGATGAATCTTACTGTTGACGATAATACACAGTGTTTATGCGGCTTTCAAGCACATTCTCACCGTAACGTCGGTTGGCTACGACGACCTCTAGCGACCTCCATTGTGCGTGAAAACAATATCATGATATCAGTGCTCCCTGTTGTAGCAGTCAGGCCCCGAGCATTCGCAGCCTTAAGCCCTGCGCCACGGAGAAAAGAGTCTGGGTTGTTCTCAAAAGAGTTTCAAAACCGGGGTAGTCTTAATTTGGGTCTTGGCCTGCACGCTTCATGTTTTCGATTGCACTCTTTATGTTTTCGACCGCAGGCTTCAGCCATTGAAATTTCCACCAAGGGAGCGTGGGCGGGTCGGCGCTGATTTCTCTGTTTTCCGCGGGAGTGCCAGCGAGTTCCCAGTGCGTGGCCCACCGAAGATGGATTCGCCGTCGCCATCTATGATCGAACAAATCTTGGTACTTCACAAACCCGTAGAAATGAACGAACAAAGTGCCTTTTGTGATTTCCATAATCTGATTAGCCGTCAACCCGCTGGGCTCAAGCTGGGTAAGAGCCAGAAGGGGGAGCTTAGTATCAGGTTTAATGGATTCGCCAATGAAAACACTTTTACACTTGGAATAATCGGAGACAATTTCGCGCTCTGATGTAAGAACGAGACGTATTAGAGCTACGTGGATAAAGGCGTAGGCTCCCTCTTCGACTTCGTCTTTCCAGCGGTAATACAGTGTCCACCTTCCCCCAGTCCTTCCGACGTGACACCTGAAAACGGCGTTGACGCACTAAAGCACTGCATCCCAATCACGTCTGGCAGTCGGACATGACCAAGGTCTGGGCCGGGCCCAGTGTGGGTTGGGCGTATCTGGTCTCGGTGATCGACTGCTGCACTCGCGAGATCGTGGGCTGGGACTTGAGTTTGCGCTGCCGCACCGAAGAGGTCTGGTGGCGCTCAACCGCGCCGTGTTGGAGGCTTTGCCTTTCGGTTCTCGTGGAACGGGTTTGACTTTGACGACCGACAACGGCACGCAGTTTACTTCCGCACGATACGTTGAAACCTTGAACCGGTTGGGCATCACGCACCGGCGCACGGCCTACAACCATCCCGAGGGCAACAGCTACATCGAACGGTTCCATCGCAGCTTAAAAGAAGAGGAGGTGTGGCTCAACGAATATCAAAACTTCGCCCGGCCGAGCTGAGCATCGCGACGCTGGATCGAGGAGTACAATCACGACCGTCCGCATCGCGGACTCCACGGACGAACCCCGCACGATGCTCGTGCTCGGCTCGCCCTAACCCTTACTTCAAACATGGCCCCTTGTGTCTAGTTTGATGGGGTGCACTACATTCCCATAGCGGCACAATTGTATAACTTCAGGGCGATTGGGCTAGAAGGGCCACACGAATGTCTGCCGCGGCCCGTAAACGAATCAGTCGGGCCCAGAAAGCAGGATGGGCGAAGTTCAAAGCCAAATAAAAAGCCCCCAGTCTCCTGAGGGCTCTGGACTTCGGGTTCGGTTCTTATTACACTTCCCAATCCTGATCACGTTCCTGTCCATAAAGTTGATATTGCCAAATATCCGTTATGACTTCCCCGTGTCGGGCCCCTTTCGCAAAGCCTTTATTGCTACGCTTTACGTCACGGAGAGGGACATGGGCGTTTAACTCTTCTCGCACTTTCGCTTCGGATATGTTTGTCGCTTTTGCGATTTCGGCTGTTAGAAATTTGCCGCGATGGTTATTTCGCAGGAACATCATCGCTGGCCCAAGGTTTCGGGACTCTAAATCTGCTTGGACTTTCTGCCGCCTACGCTTCTCGGCGTCTTCCATGTTGTCCTCGTTGCCGCCCTGCTACCCTCGGCTTGCCCGGCCGTTTCGTAAGATTCATGCTCACCTTTTTACTGTTCCTTTGCGACAGTGTCGGGCTCGTCGTCTTGGGGTGCTGGACTGACGCCCCTTTTCTTTTTCTCCCATCGAGCGAACGCTTCTAATTGCCCCGTGTCATCGAGAAAATATGTCGCTCGCATGACAAGGATATTCGAAGCACGGGTCACCGAGTCGAGAGGGTAGCCCCAACGGTGTACCGAATCGAAACACGATCACCCACTTTCGGGTTGAGATTGCGAGTCGGGCTCATTGTCCGCCTCCAGGCGCAACCGCGCACTCTAAACTCAAGCCCACTGCCGAGCCAAACGCAAAAGCCTTTGCCCGAGCGTTGTCTACTTCATCTTCAGACGCATTCATGTAAACCGCGGTTGAATTGATATTCTTGTGGCCGAGGGCAAGTTGGATAGTCTTTATGTCCGCGCCGTTTTTTCGCATGAGCGTTCCGAGACTGTGTTTGCAGCAATGGGGGTGAAGCCGATCTTCGTCGATGCCTGCCAGCCGTCCGTATTTCTGCACGAACGAATATACCTGCCAGCGAGTAAGTAAGCCGCCGTCTTTGTCAGGGAATAGCAAATCGTTCGGGCCCAGCTTCGCCGTGTATTCCGTAACAACCGCCCGCTCATCGAGCAAAGGGTCTGCGTTCTCCTGGAGCCGTTGTGAAGTCGCCTCTGATCCTTTCAGCCGATTGACACTCAATTTCGGGCAACCCCCAGAGATGTCCCGCTTGCGAATGTTGATAGCCTCAGATACGCGCAATCCGTGACAGACTGAGACGAGCAGTAGGACATAATCCCGCGTGCTATGACTTTTGGCCGTCGTCAATAACAGTTTAAGTTCGGGTAGCGTCCAAGCTTTGGGCGTCATTTCGAGCCTGCTTTCTGTAAATACTCCGCGAGTGCGCGTCGAACGAGTTCAGACATCGGGGCTCCAGTCTTGGCGTGTAACTTCTCCAGTGCGACACGCTGTTCTGGACTGACGTGAATGACCAGCTTGACTTTGCTCATACTTCCTCCCTTAGGTCCCAGCATAACCCAGTATGCTCCTAGTTGACCCACAAGTCAAACCCTATCTTAGCCGCGTGCAGCGTCCTACTATAGCGAACATAAAGCGAAACTAATGAACTCGGTCGGCCACGGATTTCGGGCACATTCGGGCACCATTCAAGGACAGGCACGTAAGGAACCTGACCAGAGGAGTGTCGGGTGTGGTTATCGCCGCCCGTGATCTGCTTAATCTTCGGCTCGTCTGGGCCGAACCCACAATTTGGCAGGCCGAAAAAGCGAAAGGCTCCTAAGATAGACGACACACCCTGCTGCTCCGAGTCCCCGCTCGCCCGGCGGACACACCCCTCGGTTACCTAGCACGTCTCCGAAGCTGTGGTAGAAGATAACAATTGGGGAGGAGTCACGGAAAATGAAAAAGTTAATTCTGATTATGTTTATCTCGGTCGCTGCGCTGGCGTTCGGTAAAGACAAGCCGACAGTAACTATCCAGATCGTGGACTCGCAAGCGAGCACACGAGAGTTTACCTATACCACACCCGGCACAGAGGGGACATCGAACACAACCTGTAACACTAACGGAACTGCTGACACCTCTGGGAACGCCACCAGCAATGGGGATAACACCAGCTACAACGGCTCCACCAACCTGAACGCAAACACAAATTGCACCACCACGTCCACACCAGCAACCCCGGCACAGGCGCACGTCATATCCATTGCGCAAGAGAACGTGCACGCCATCATGCCGGACGGCAGTCATGTCGCTCTCTGGTGTCAGGCTGGATGGCGGCGCTGTGCGAATCTGCGCCCCGGCAAGTACACTGCGGAAATCGATGGCGGTTCTGTACGGATAAATGCCTTTGACCTTTCACAGAAAGTCCACAAGATAAAGTATAAAGATGTTGGCGGTTGGTAACGCACGGGAACCTGAGAGACCTCCGGAGGAGTGTCGCGTGTGGTTAGAGATCGTTGAAGTGTATGAAATACCACATCCCAGAATAGCTATGAACAGGACGCCGCGTGCAGGAAGCCGCCGTGGACTACGCCCCCGCCGCTTTTAACACGCTGCACGCGGTTCGTCTCAAGTTGAGAATAATAAAAGTGGGAAATCTCTCGCATTAGGCCGTCAAAGTGGAACACGCGGCACGCGGCACGTGTCACACCATACTAAGTATTGTGTGATTAACCCTGTAAGTCTAATAATATCAACACTCCAGCGCTGAAATGTTATTATTAAGTACACAGTAACCACACGAAGATAAGGCGAAGATTACCACACGCTGCGTGCCGCGTGCTGGAAAGTGGACATTCGGGGATGGTTGCCGTCCTTTATGCTACATTTTCCACACCCGGTTCAAAATCGTGCTCCGAATAGCTCATGGCTCCCGGGGAGAACGCGGCACGCGGCACGGGGCGATTGCCTATACATTATTGAAAAGGGTAGGTCTTATAGGGGGTCACTGATCAAGGAAAGAGGCCGGGTGCGGTGTACCCAGCCGTACATCGCCAGCGCGGGCGGCTTGGCCTAGCGACGCCAATGCGGCTATTCTGCTCTTCCTCGGCTCTGTCCCTTAAAATGCCCTTACGTGCACCGTTTACGCGCTTACACGCGGCTTAGTGGTGCTCTCCCGCGGCGTTCTCTCGGGTCTACCTTCATTGGGGCCCCCTTCGAGGGGTGTCGCCCGATTCCTATATTTCCCACCTCTCTGGGGCCCCCTTCTGTACCTCCTTTTTAGGTTCCATATAGGGGGTAGGGAAGTATTTCGTATACGGGTTGCCCGAGTTTGGGGCTGGCTAGTAATAAGTACGCCGTATATGGTTTGGCAGGGACTCGTTTTTCTGGGGCCCGCTATTCGCTTCACCCCGGCACCCGCCCAACCTCCACACGGCACGCTGCCAGCCTGAGCCGGTCGCCACGTCCCGAAGGGTAGGAGTCCCAACCTCCCCGGCCCGATCCCCGCGATTCAATTCTCCGCTGGTTCCATCCTTGCCGATTTCAGCTTCGCTTCGAAAGCTTCCTCGGAGTCAACGTCCCTCTGGCCCGCATAAATAGGGCGCGATATCCGTATTGGTGCACGGGAAGCCGCGTAAACATTGACGATTTCGCTTGCACTCGTCCCTCGTTCGTGGTAAGATGATCTTAGTGGCAAATGAAAGCCACAAAACCTTATATCCATCCCGCTCCTACTAAGACTACCCGTCGATGTTGGACGGGATTTTCATTTAAGGGCTAAGGAGGAGACCCATGGCAACGGCGACCGCAACGGCACCAGTTATTGACCAAAACATTGAACGGACCAAACAGGAGTACCGCGAAGGTCTCGCTACGAGTTCAAAACAGCGTTCGCTAAGTTTGCTGCTCACAAGGGTGCCGTAGAAGCCCTATGGGCAGAGTTCGCCCTTCTTCAAGGAGGGGAGACTATTCACGGGTGCCATACTAAGACAGAATTCTGTGAGAAGGTGTTGGGCCGCTCTATCCGCGCCGTCCAATATATGCTTGATGGCGGGAACCACAAGCGGACGGCAGAACCTACACGCGAAACAATTTCGCGTCCCAAAGAGGCACACCCAGTCAAACCCGCGGAGATACCCGCTGTTGAGAATGTACGCTCAGGCGTACAAAGCCCCATCATCGAGCCCGTGGGGGCATTGACTCGTCTTCAGGAACTCGCGGGTGACAGATATCTCGTCACACAAACGAAATCACACTTTACGCTTCAGGACACAGAGGTCAAAGACTTCACCATGAGGTTCCCAACGGAGGGCTCAGTGAGGCACTACTTGACTGAGGTTGAACTCCCTGTTGTAGACAACATAGAAGCACCCACGGTCAAGAAGTTCACGATTGATGGATCAAACCCATATCTTCGTTGCTTGAACATCCCTGTCAACGAACGAACCGCGGATAAATGTGCCCATCGATCCATTGAAACTCTAAACAACCTCTTTAGCCGTCTGAGTTATCTTGAATCAAAAACCCCTGTGACTCGCTGCCAATGTGAAAATTCCCACCATCACCACGCATACGATTTGACTCTGCGCGACCTTAGTGATGATCAGGTCTATACGATCTATCGTATTCTCGCAGGGGAACTCCCCCTGTCATCTGTTCGCCATCGTGAGGACGAGGGGGGTGTATGAAGTTCGTCGTTTATGCTCAAGACTTCTCGGGCGGTGCCCGCGTCACGAAGTTCGGTCGCGTCAACCTATGCGGCTCGTGGACACGAGCAGAAGTTTGAGTGCGACCAATTTATCGCAAAAGCCGAGGCCGACCCGCGATGTCCGTGTGCGTTCTGGGTAAGTGAGTTACCTGAAGAGGCCGATCCTGACTCTTGAATTGAAGTATACGACATACACAAAGAATGCACTTGACAAAATAACTGAAGTATGTGCTTGACAAACTACCCTCGCATGTAGTAACATAGAACTTGGTGAGAAATAGATTGTCCCTCACCCCGTAGACGCCAAGAGCAAAGTAAGTCCTGCCAAGAGCGATAAACAAACAATAAAGACAAATACTCCACACGGGGGACATCTCCGCGTGGAGCGCCCTATTTTGGGCAAAGGAGAAATTATGAGCACAGCAGCCGCGCCAGCACTCGAACCAAAGAAGTCAAAAGTATCGGCCAATCCGTTTACACGGCACGTCGTCTCGACGGAAGTCAAGACTCTTGGCCGCTCGAATCATGTAACATTCATTTTCACAACAGCGACATTTTGTACGCCTACGGCAATAGTGATCAAACAGTTTGCGTCTAACTAACGCAGGAAGGAACGATATGGCAACCCTAGCACCTATACCAAAACCTTTGACAGTCCTCCAAGCGAACGCGCTGTCAAAACTCCGCGCACTCAAACAAGTGACGCTGGACACGGGCATGATTACGAAGCGTAGTCAGAATGAAATCCTCGGCAGTCTGAACACTGAAGACCTTGCCGCGGTCGCCCGAGAGTTGTACAGCAGCAAGAGCACGACGAATGAAGGAACGAACAATGAAAACTCCCAAAACATCTAACCGCAATAAGTCCATCATAACCAAACCCGCGACTTCCACAACGGGATTGAACCTATCCGAGCGCGGACTCCTGTCCTATATGCTCGGGCGTGTATCTCCTGACGGGAACTTCCAGCAGAAGCAATCAGTAACCGCGTACGACAACCAAAGCACTCGCCCAACTATCCATCGCATCGAGAAAGACCTCATCCGTAAAGGAGCCGTCAAAGTAGTATTCGGTTCCGTCAAAAACGCTGCGACGGGGCACAACATTCCCGCCATCTTGAAGCCCCTGACTATCGTACCCCAAGTCCACATTCAACAGGACAAGCCCAAGTCCACTAATGGAACAAGCCAAGTCCACCTATTGACTGAGCCCGAACTCCGTAACAATGCCTCGCAATCTGTTGATTCCAAAGAGGAGCCAAGTCCAAATGGACACTTAGAAACCTATAGTAGTACAGAACGTAAGAATAGTACCGTGTATAGAGAGTGTGTAGATAGTGTTAGGGTTGTAAAGTGTCCACCTGTGGACTTGGCTCCCACGAACAAACCCACACCCGTACGAGATACACATCCCCCAGACATCGGCCCTGTCGGCCCTGATCCCGTAGTTGAACTCCTTCGGAAAAGCGGGGCGAAGATGTGGGCGTTCCACCTAAACCAACTCAATCTGACATACGTCAGCAAATCGCTGATCTACAGGCGAAGCTGGCCCACTATATAGCCGCCGACCAGCGGAGTGCTATTGCGGGATTCCCTAACGCTTGGACTCGGTATGTTGAAGAGACTTGGGGAGAGATCGCCCGATTGGAAAAAAAACAATACGGGCATGTCGAAACAAAGCGCGAACTGAACGCTCAAAATCCCAAGCTCTATAACGAAAACGGGGGATACAAACACGGATTGTCTTACCCCTGCACGATTGACGAAGACGGTGTTTCTCAATACGACTCGGACTTGGTTCCCGATTCTAAGTTTGTTCACGTTGAAGGATGTTGGGTTACGACTCAGAATCGGGCGACAGGTTTACCGTTGGATTTACGTGCGGCAGTCCCGCGTGCAACGAAACGCGAGAGAAGATGTTGCGAGATCAGAAAGAATTCGATGAAGCGATATCTGATGACGAAATAGTGTCCGCCCGAGATGGGGCCGCGTTATGAGAGATATCGTCCAAGAACTACGGCAAGCAGCCGTCGAACTGGGCATGATATTCCAGCAGGGAGTTCCCGCGTCGCGTTTGCAATTCGTATGGATGACGGGACGATGTTGAAACATGGTTTTATCTGTCGAGGGTGTATTGAGAAAGGAAAGTCATGTCTATAGAACCCGGCACTACTCTTCCGAAACAAATCGTTTTGCGAAATGACCCAAGCGAGCGAAACTTCGCGGCGACGTGGAAATTGATGCAGGAGCGCAGGAGACTTTACGGGATTGACCCGACCAACTTCCGCCCCCGGCGCAAGTCAGGCGTTGTCGGCATTGACCCGCTGCCCCTAGTCGAAGAAAAGATTCTCAAACCATTGTGAGTGCTTACTTATGACGCTGTCGAGGATGATCTTGAGGAAGTCACGATACCTGAGGTGTGCGCCCCAATGCCCGCACTCGTCGCGGGCGAAGACGAAGAACTTGAGATTCCGATTGAGACGGGCGACGAATCCGAATCGGACAACCAAGACGATCCTTCGGGTATCGAGCCCGATGGATACTCGGTTGAGGAGTAAGCGATGTTCGACGACCTCAAATACGAGAGCCCGCGCCACGAGTTGCAACGTAAATTTGCCGCAAATCTCTATCGGACGCTACTGCCTAAATATGAAGCCGCGTTAGGCCACGCCGCCGTAGTGAATTTTACGCGCTGGTGGTGCCAATGGCGAACCTATCGCACAATTACAAATCAGTTTGCTCGAACGCAACGCGAGTTCAATATCGAGGCACAGTCTGCTGTAGACGGATGGCTTAATACTTGGGTCCGAGATACAACTCAGAAAATTATTGACGGCGAGCCTGAAGTTGCACCTACGCCCGAAGATGACGTAGAAAGAATCAAATCGGCGTGGGGAGTAGACGAGGCTGTCAAAATTTCAGAGGTCATCCGAAAGGGTATCAAGAAGTACGTCCCTGAACTGCGAAATAAGGACGCGACCTATACGGGCAAATCTCTTCTGTTTCCTACTGTTATTTCTCCGGGGGAATCGAACGCGGTTCAAGACGCTTGGGTCAAACTGCTCACGAAGTCTAAAGACACCATAAACGGCCCCGAGGCTTTCTCTGCCGGAGGTAGCGCAGGACGGGAAATAGTTCGAAAGGACGCCCGCATTATCCCCATATCCCAATTGCAGAGCGCCGATCCTGACGCTCCCGAGACTACGCTCAACGGGGTTCAGAAGTTTTTAACGGAGGAGGATTATCAAAGGGATGTCGATTATCAGTCCGAGAAAGAAGATGCGGCAGAACAGGACGCAATCCGATTGGCGATCCTCAATCAGTTCCGCAAAGATCAGCCCGAGGACTACGCTTTTATTGTCGCGTACTTAACTAGAGTCGAGCGAGAACCTCGGTTTCGTGGAGGGCGCATAATCTCCGTCTCGAAGCGCGGGGCCAAGGCGCCCCCGACGAGCGAAAACGAGCGCATAACATTCTTTCGGGCCTTCAAAAATGGGAACAGTCGCTTTCCTGAAACTTTCTTTCCTTTTGAATCAATCAGTTGCAAAATAATTCGGAACGTTAGCGCCTTTCGTGTCCTTTATACCATAGATAAGAAAAGGGAGTAACGGTAATTTCGGAATGGCCCCCGCGGGTAACGCTAACGCGCCCCCCTTTTCGGATAGACAGTACGAAATATACGGCATTCACGCACGAGCCGAGTTCCTGTCTTCTTAGTTGCGGACGGGCCGTAGGCGATAACTGCGTCGAAAGGGCTTTTGATCGGGCCCGTCAGGCGGGTAATACCGCCGAGATTTTAGTAGGAGGAGAAATATGAGCGAAGGGGTCATAGACCCGTGCCGGATATCACTATTTGTCGTCGGGGTGTTCCCTAACGGCAGGGTATCCATTCAACGCCTTAACGAACAGAAGATATGGGAATGCCGCGACTTCGAGGTTCAGGCGACTTTGCATTACATTTTGTCAAAAGCCGAGTGCCGCGATGAAAACGGAAACTTCTATCCGGGCATGGAAGACGATCCCATTTATTTCTTTTGATGATTGGTCTCCAGATTAAGAGGATCAAAACCCTAAAACTTGACTCACACGTTACCCAAATCTTCAAGGCGAAGAGGATAGCGTCATTGTCGGCGCCAAGATGCTCGACACGGCGGCGAAGAAAAGAGTATAAACAGGAACAAGATGCAAAACAGGGAGCCTTGAGTTTGGGATCGAAGGCGTGAATTTCTTTGAAGCGAACCTCGGGAAGATGCACGGTGCGACGGAGGAACAATGCGAGGAAGGGACAAACTCGGACGATTTGTAAAGGGTTCGATCTTGAGTCGTAAACAAGGTTTAGCAAACGCGAAGCACGGGCATTGTCGGCGCGATAAGACGGAAAGATTCGTAGGAGCCCGACATATACTTCATGGCACTCGATGTTGACGAACAGGAGTCATCCTGCATATGACGGTATTAAGGTTTGCCAGCGGTGGACGGGTAAAAACGGATTCATTAATTTCCTGAAAGACCTCGGGCCGCGTCCGCCAAGAACTACCCTTGATAGAAAGAATCCGAGGCTGGGATATTTTAATAGTAACTGTCGTTGGGCGAACGGCAGACAGGCAAGGAACAAGAGGAATCGTTACGATATAGCAATGCGGGCGTGGGAAACTCGTCGCGGTAAATAGATCTGTGCCCTGGCGTGAAAGCGAGTTGCGGCAACTTGGAGGCGATTATGTTGGAATCTTTGAATCTCGCGAACGCCGGGGTTCCGAATAACCGGGCGTACGCGCCGCCGAAAATTGTCACGGCGAGCGGTTCTTGAATCTCGTTACTGGTGTCAGGCGTGTGAAGAAGTCCAGTCGCCTGTTAATTATTGTTCCGGGCAGCGGATGGTCGAACTATCGTGCGGGCATTTTTAGAAGTATTTAGGAGGAGTTATGCTATATCCCGAAGCAGATTTAGTTTTAAATAAGGCAATTAGTTGTCAATCGTGCGGTTCGGCTACAGTCGCGGTCTCGTACGACCGTCCCTCAGGCACAGTAACAACAAAGTGCTCTTGCGAGGGTCTGCATTTTCAGAAATCTATTCCCGCGCCGGCGGTTGGCGCGTGAGCGTTCTTGTGTACGACGACACGTTTTTTGCGGCCTTGTTGGTTTATGACAATCGATGGCTAACTCAAGTCGATTGCGAACCAGACGGTTTCGTCTTTCATTTCTCTATGGAGCCGTGGAGTTACGACGAACTGCACGCGGCGTATATGTCAGACGAAGGGCAAGGCGTTACTGATATTCGCGCATACGGAGCATCGTTCAAAAGAATTGAACGTTTAAAAGGATTGGCAAAACGAAACCGCGACGGTCATTGGATGGATAAAGCGTGGCAGAACGGGCGACGAAATCAGTTGGAGGAAAAATGACATTTGACGCAAGGCTATACCTTGAATCTTGAGCATGCACGGCCCATCGGGCTCGCTAAGTGAATCGGAATCAGAGGCTGTGTGGGCGGAACTCAATCGTCGTATGGGGAAAGAACCTGAGCCGAAGCAGGAGGCCGAAAATGGCACGCCAGCAGCGTAGACGACAGGTATGTTTGCCGCGGCACAATGGCAGGATGCCCAAGACGAGGCGTTCGAAATCCGCCTGCGACTCAAAAACCTCAGCCGACGGAACAGGAACTCGCGGTAAAGCGGCGCAAGCTACGGCCGCGGCTTAAGAAAAAGAGTATCGGAGAGAGAAGAAAACGCGAGCGTGAATCAAAGGAAGCCCGAGCCGCTGGCCGTAGAAATGAAATCTTCGGATATATGAGATCGGATGCAGCCGAGCGTAAACAATTTGCACGATGCAATCCTGACATTCTCGAAGCGGCAATTATCGAATGGCGGAAGTTGGGCAACCCGTGTGAAGGACTTGTGAAGATGTACGGCCTTTTAATTAAAAGGGAGGAAATTATGAAACGAGGAAAGAGGGCAGGAAATAGTTTTGATGTTTTTATGAACGTGGCGGCTGGGAACGATACGAGGGCGATCCCGTCTAACGAAGAAATCCGTCGCAGGAACTTGGGGAACACGCTGCCGACTTAGCCGCGGAAGAAAAGACTAACGCGGACGCCGCGGCTTTAGCGCAACGGAATGCTGAGGAAGAGCGTCTTGGGATTTCGGACATGATGAAAACTTACGGGCTAAAGACGCAGCCGAGGCCGAGAGGATACAACGGGTTTGGAATCGACCCTTTGAGAATTTAGCGGTTCATGCCGCGGACAAAGGAGAATACGCCCTCGACCTCTTTCACCCAATGGTTGTTATCGACGGTTCGTGCGAACGTTCGCCTGAAGATGTCGAACGTGCAGCGGACGCGTTTTTTGCGATCTCGAAGATGAAGGTACCATCCTGAGCGATGACGACCGACGCCGCATTCTCGTTTACGTCGGGCTGAATGGTCTCGGATTCCAAGAAAAAGGCATTTTTATCGACCGATGCGCGAACGGTACATGGCGAGGAGCCTTGGCACGGTTCATGAGATGGGCGCGATAAAGCCGAAGCAACGACCAAGGACAGAGTCACGTCGTCCCAAGATAACTGACCACTCTTCAAAATAAGAGGATTTAAATGCGGTGACTGATGGCATTTTAGAAGAGGCAACTCCCGTGTTTCTTGCATGGCAGGAGCACCTTCTGAACGATCATGGTCTGGTATTAAATCAATTGCAGATTAACGAGGCTGTAGATACCGCTCGCCGGATGAATTTGAACCCAATGTCCAAATTTTCTTGGGATGTTGTTCGCCGGGATTGATTCGCCGTAAGGTAATTCGGGATTGCCGCACAGTTGATGAGGCATTAAGCGATTTTATCGATCCCGTCCCAGACGCGGGCAGCCCTGCGGGACGTTACGCGATAAACGAAGAGCATCGCCGCTTGCAGGCGACTGTGTATCAGAAGCCTTAAAGTTTGGAGGGACCATCGGCCTGCTTCGCCCTCCACGGCCCATCAAAGCCGCGTAAACGAAGCAGGCCCCTCTATTCCGAAGGACTGCATAAAACAATTTTCTCGGAGGAGATGCAAAAGAGTAAGTACCCGTCGCACAGCGACCAAAAGGAACAATCATTATGGCAACTGATCCTAATCAACCGACACCACTGACGACTGATCCTAGCGATCTCCGCATGGTGAATCCTCCCGCAACACCGCCTCAGCCGCCAACGCCCCGGCCCCTCCGACTCCCGCGGCTCCACGGCACCAGCACCCTTGCACGCCTCGACGCCCGCGACTCCTAACACTCCTGCTACTCCCGGCCACAACCGCGGACCAAGCAAGAATGGTTTCAGCACCTCCTTAAGATGGCTACTCCGACGCAACCTGTCGTAACCACGAACCCCGACGGCACGCAGACAACGACAGATGCACGTACTCCATGTCAATGGGACAGCTTCTCGTTACTGGAGTACTGTCGGGCATGATGACGAAGAATACGTTCCGTCAGGGCAGTTATGGGCCAATTGCGGAGAACAGGCTCCCGATGCATTTGCCGCAGGGCAAAAGACAGGCAAAGAATGGCGTCAAGCCCCGCAGAAACTCTCCGATGACATGATTGCACGTAAGCTGTCTACCGTGGCTGCAAATGTCGATGCGGCCCATAACTATGCGGCTGACCCAAGCGCAGTTCGCTGCCCAGAAGGAAGGCGCCGAAGCAGAAGCCGCACAAGATACGATTTGGCAGAATACCGCTGACCAGAATAAAGCCACTATTGTCGCGAGTGCTGATGATACGATCAAAGTCGACAACAGGAGAACCGAGCGCGTACCTCGCGAAGGTCGACGTAGGACGAGTTGATGGCGCCCGTTCAAAGCTAAGATGACCAGCAATTGATGATTCAGGACGGTATTCGACCTATATGACGAACATCTCGGGCGTACGAAAATGGTTCCGACCTACTCGGTGCTCAACCCTGATGTCAACATTAAGCTGAACGAAGAGACGGTCGCTCGGATGGCAAAAATCAATCCGCCCTTCGGAGATATTTGTATAAGGTCTCGGGCGGCAATGTTCAACTTCCGCTTACTCAGTTAGCGACTTTGACACATCAGGCCAATTCAGTGAAACACGCGGAAGAATTGCTACAATGTCTGGCGGATTCCAAAGATGACCTAGCCTATAAATTGGGCATAACAGGAAACGTTGAAGATAATTCGCGGCTGCTGTTCGCGGTAACTCTTCAGTCTGGAAATCGTTAAGTGAGTTCGAGAATGCTACCGCACATGGTGGGAATACCGCAGACCAATTGAATCGATTGCTTCAATCTGATGGCGGCGATGCGATTTTCAAGGCGCTAGGGACTGACCGTGACAAGGTCAAGCATTTATAACGTATTATAACGCCTCGTGTCAGCGACTAGTTAGCTGCGGAAGGGTGGCATGGGCGAGAAAGCCCCCGCGGCACAAGACCAAGTCAACAAACTCGTCAACTCAATTAAGACTAACCCCGACCTAACGGATTCAGATCGACAGGGGGTAATGGTTGATGTACCTTCCGCAGACAAAGATGGGGTTGTTCACATGACGCAGGGGCAGGTTGAAAAAACTGTCGCCCGTATGGATTCCGTTATCTCTAACAATAAGAGTATCGCGGAAAAGAATGCTCTGGCAAACGGCGACCCCGTGCAGTTGGCTAAGAGCGCATCTGCCATTATCGAAGGCGACCCTTCCGCATTGAGTCAATTCACCAACGGGCGTTCCAACGTTCGTGAGAATTTGAAGAACACTGTTCGTGACATGGCAATCGCTCGGAATCTTGACCCGCTCGACTACACGCCAGAAGCTTTGGATGCAAAGTCCAAAATGTGGGGCGACTACAACAGCAATAAGAAAGGCTCAACCGGCTCTCAAATTACTTCGTTCGGGGCGTTCCTCGGCCATAGTTCGGCGGCATGGGATGCAACTGACAATCTGCGAAAGAGCACGCTCGTATATCAGGGTATCCCCGCGGTGAATACGGCTTTGAAAACGCTTAACAAGCAGTTCTTTAACAGCCCTGAATGGAAAGCGTATCAGACTTCACTCCAACCTGTTCGGCAAGAAATCAGTAACTTCCTTGCAGCGGGCTATAAGCCGAGTGACGACGATCAGAAGAATATCGACGCCATTCTGTCGGACAACGAAACGCCTGAACGGATTCAAGCAGCTATTAGACAGTTGGCCGATACGGCTGACATTCGATTGGCATCGATGGGGCGGACGTACATCAATACGATGAACACGACCAACCCTAAGTTGGTGTCACCAGAAGCGGCAAGTGCTATGAAGAAGTTTGGTATTCCGAGCAGAGCAGCGGTCTTGTCACAGAAACTTCCGCTCGGATGGCAGAACGGTCAGGCTACGCAGATGACTGATAAGAACATGGCGAAGACGTATGTGAGAGCGGCGGGTGGGGACGTGACCCGCGCCCAAGAGTTGGCGAAAGCCAATGGCTGGATATTGGAGTAAGTCATGGGAATCTTAAACGACGCCGCTACAGAGGTTGCTCAAGAACAGCAACCACAAACACAGCCGACACAGGCTGCACAAACTCCATCAGTTGTTCAACCTAACCCCTCAGGCGCTGTCAACGGCGGAAGCCTGCTTAATCAAGCCGCTGCCGAAGTAAAGGCAGAACAACCCGCGGCGAATACGCCTCCGTCTGACACGACTCCAGATCGGATTTCGCTGGGAATGTTAGGTTCAGTAATACCGAACGACTTAATCACATTACCAACACGGCTCGCGCTATCTGGCACGGTGTTGCGGGCACTCCCGAAACGGCTGGAGAACGCGGAAAAACAACAACCACATCTCCCGTAGCCGCTAATCTTGGATTCACTCCCGAAAATATGGGGTTTTCGGTCGGTGCTTTGGGCCGCGGTATAGGTCAGTTCCTAGGTGGTGCGGTTCATGATTTGGTTTCGACTAAGATGCCAGTGATCCTTCCTGATGAGAGAAATATCTCTTGGAGCGATCCGAAAGCCAATACATTGCTCGGAAAGTACCTCTGGCTCCGTCAGCGGCAGAACGCCAGAAGCGTTGGCTGAAGCAGAAGCATACACCGGCGCAAAAGGGACGGAAGCCGTCGGTCATCTATTAAATACATACATCCATACCGCGGGCGAATATGTTCCGGTTGCAGGACCGTTCGTTGCCAGTCTGATCGATAAAGCAGAAAGCGGTGATGTCGGAGGAGCCATTTCACAAGTTGCGGCTTTGGCTGCTGCTCATCAGGCCACGACAAAAGGCGTACCCGCGATCAACGGTAAGTATTGGGCCGCTTACTCCTCTGCCACTGAAGATGCTTGGACTAAAGCGAAGGCAGATGCGGCGAAGGCAACCATACCGAAGAAAACCGATTATCCGACCTGCGACTCCCGAGCGAGGCACATTAGCAGGTCCGAAACCATTGTTTGTTGGATAATGACATACAACCGCAGGAGTGGAAGCTCCTATTTTGCTGTTTAGGAAGATACTGTTTTTCATCACCCAGAGAGCTGCAAAACTGACTACTCCTAGCGAAAGCGAAAGAGTTTGAACAAAAACCCAAACGATCCCGGCTGCAACTCGCCAGTTATTCAGTACCGTTGGTCAAGTTGCCAAAGACAAGATCGCAGCACACAATGCGCTCGTTAAGGGCGAAACAGTGCCCGAGCCGATTGCTGGAAATCAACGCTGTCGAATTTAATACGGTGGATGACGTGGGCGAGTGTGACAAAAGAAGCCTGCTCGACAGACGTACGCAAAAAAGCAGACGCGATTGACGCAAGTAGATATTATGGTGGCTTATCAGCAACAGGTTGCGGAAGCAAAAACGGAAGCCTATCGGGGGTCAGTTGAGAAACATAACCAAAACATCGCTGAATACAACGCTAATCTCGCTCCCGGCGAGAAAGACAATGCCACTCGCTGTCTTTTATCCGACGAAGTGAAAGTTCCCGACAAGCCGGTTACCTACAGCGAATTGAAGGCTGATTTAGATCAAGCGAAGGCCGATTTCCACCAGTTCTGATGCCGCTGTCAGAAACGAAGCATTTAAGAACGGAATACCGAAGGCTCAGAAGGCACTTGACGGGTGGTTCAAACAGAATAGCGACGAGATTCCACAGGCTGAATATGATTGAGCGAAAAAGCTGTATGGTGATTCTGATCGTTTCCAAGACATTGCTAATCAGTTTCGTGCTCCGTTGAACCAAGAAACATTTACCGGAAATACTATGCGGCCTATCGAATCCAACATCGATACCAAAATGATTAATCGAGGACAAGCACCGGGCGCATTTCAACGACTTCTTGGCCCCGATGGATACGATAATTGGCGAAACGTTGCGAGACCGTTCGACCCAATTAAAGGTCATAAAACTTCTTGGCTTGCTGGCAATCGGGCCACTCCTCACCAGTGGTATCGGCCATCTATTTGGTATTCCCCCGGGCTGTGCAGAAGATAGGGACTCATGGGAGGCGTTGGAGAAATCACAGCCGCAGATTGGTTAATGAATCGCGTGATGTTCGATCCGTCATGGGGTCAATGGTTGAGAAAGTACTAATTTCCCGAAAGAGATGGTCACCCGCGAACATGGGGAGTTCGGCGCTCCGGGCAGCGTTGGTGAACCTTTCGGCACTGATGAGGACAAAGCGCGACGCGACGCATCGTATGGGGAATTCAAGGATTTGATGGACAAAGCAGGAGCCGCGGAAGCGACGAAAGCCGCTCCGACACTAGCGGCACCCACGCTAGCCCCGAAAACTCCGCTATTGTTAAACCAAGTCACGCTCGAAGAACATCCTGATGTCCTAACTAAGATGTTGGGAAATACGCCTCAGCCGGAAGCTTCCCCGGTCAAATTGATATACGACAATTCTGGAAGCGTAACAGACCTAGATGGAAAAGATCGAGTTCTTCAGGCTATCGAGGCTGGATAGGCAACGATTCCCGTCATGGTCACCTTGAAAGACGGTTCGACGGAAATCATCGACCAAGACCCGAAGGTCGTAGCTAAACAATTCGGCATAACACCAGAATCGGTCGGACCTGAAAAGCCCGCAGCAACGAGCGGTACTGAGAAACTCGTCCCGACTTTCTTTTCCAAGGCCGAACAGGTCGCTAATCAGAAAGTCAGTACGGGTTCGGGCGATTCGATTCTCGCTGCCCTACGCAACAACGGAGTGAAAGAAAGCGAGATTCAATGGCTGGGTCTGGACGACTATCTGAAGGGTAAGCCCAAAGTGTCGAAGGCCGATCTTCAGCAATACATCAACGAGCACAAGATTGCATTGAATGAAACGAATCTCGGCGGAGACGATTGGAAAAATCTTCGGGATTTGACCGTTCAGCGGAACAAAGTCTATGCCGAGAACAACCGCATTTGGGCCGACTATCTAGGACGGTAGTGATTCATCTGACCATCTTGATCTGATCTGTTCAACGCAATGAAAAGGGTGAAGACATCGAGCCTGTGATTGCGAAGATGCCTGCCGATGTTCAGAACGCTCACGCCGATTCGTCGAAACCGACCAACAGATTCAAGACTGGATAAGCAGATCGGACGCAGAAAAAAGGTCAAGCCATCAAAGTACGAGTCGTACACGCTTCCCGGCGACAAAGATAATTACACCGAAAAATTGCTGACGTTGCCTTCCGACGAATCGGCCCCGGTTCGGAATGGAGAACGAGAGAACGACCGAAATGCCTACATCCAAGGGGAAGACCTGTCCCCGGAGATGTCGAACAATCTGACAGCACAGACGCTATGCGGAAAGCAGCGAAGCCGATAGCAAAACTTTCAGTCGTCACATTTCGACGAGCCGAATGTTCTCGCTCATACTCGGTTTGACGACCGCACGTCCCTCGACGGCAAGAAGACTCTGTTCCTCGAAGAGCTGCAGAGCGATTGGCATCAAAAGGGTAAGCAGGTCGGCTATCAGAATCCCGCTCCGACGAAACTGCCGGACGGAATTTTTGTTGTCCCTGAAAATGGGAAGTTCCAAGTCGTCAACAGAGAGGGCAACCCGCTACTGTCTCGGCTCTTTGGTTCTGAACAGGAAGCAAAGAACGCAGCATTGACTCATTACGGTGAGGGAGCCGGAAACCCCGGCGTGCCCAACGCACCGTTCAAGAGTGATTGGCACGAACTCGTCATTAAGCGAATGCTGCGTCATGCTGCCGAAAACGGATACGACCGTCTTGCATGGACTACCGGAGACCAGCAGGCCGCACGATATGACCTGTCAAAACACATTGGCAGTTTGATGGATGACGAACGACGATGGGACTTTGCAAGCCTCCGACAGAACGGTAAGAAATGTTTCGTCGAGAAGGTCTGACCCAAGCGACTCAGTGATCACATCGGCAAAGAGCCAGCCCAGAAACTTAGAAGAATGATGCCTACAAACTACCGAATGAAGACGAACCCATATTCCATGAACTCTCAAGGACTCGATTTGAAGGTAGGCGGCGACTGGGCGAAGGCTCTTTACGACCGGGCGATTCCGAACTTCTTGAACAAGTACGCCAAGAAGTGGGGAGCGAAAGTCGGAGAGACCGAATTAGATACGGCACCGTCAGGGTCTCTGAGATATGAAATCGTTGATCCGAAGGGCAATGTTCAAGATGCTTTCCGCAATCGAGCGGGAGCCGAGAACGCAGTCGAAGGCTACAACGAGGCTCACCGCGGTCGAGGGAAATGGACCGTTCAGGATAACGGTACAACCGAGAAGGTTCACTCTATCGACATCACCCCTGCGATGAAGAAGTCTGTTCTACAGGAAGGCCAGCCGATAGCCGAAACAACTCCGGCGGAACGGCCTGATTGGTGGACGAACCTTATTACGCAAACGGCTTAGACTTCGGAGTCTAAGCTCGGTATACGGCTCGTTCGGGACTAGTTTTGGCCCGAATCCACCCGTTCTTCCCCGAAACGTTTTGCATCTTCTAGGTCTTCGTCTTGCAGAGTCTTTATGTAATCTTCCGCTTTTCGGGCTTCTTCTTGGGCTTTTTGACGGGCTCGACGCTCTGAGATTAGTTCCTTGGCGACTCCTCTGCTGACGATGAATGAGAGGACAACGAACAGAATCTCCCACGCGCTGCTTACGTGGTAGGGGCTAAATATCCGTCCGAACACCCATAGGATGATGAAACTGGCGAATACCAAACAGGTCAAGCCGAATTCGGATTCCCGCAGTTTCGACCAGAGGCGCTTCCACTGAGCATCAATTCGGCTATGGTCAATGTTTGTCATGGTTCAGTCCTTTTGAACGACGGGATCATGGAGAAGAGTGTATACCGTGACCCCGACGATTCAAACGAGTTTTAGAAACCATTGGTAACCTTGCATCCGAAGCACACAATTGCTATGCTGGGTCATGGCAAATACACGGAAGGCAGAAAGCAACGATGGAACGGTTTCGACCAGCGTCTAGGCTTTCGCCGGAGATGCGGAAAGAGTTTGAAGCGATAGCGGAGGAAGAACGCCGCACCCTCGGTAATGTTCTTAGGAACGCCCTTGAAGATTGGCTCCTCTCTCGGGGGAAGAAGTGAACATCACGCCCGACAGAGCGGAACAAACAAATGCCTGTAGAAAAAAGGCAACGTAAAGTCGCTCATGAACTCGGACATTTCTATCGAGGCACAACGACTCCTCGAAATTAACTTGGATATAACCTTTGGGTGGCATTGTGTTGACCCATTAGATGGCACCTTCACAGAACTCCCCGGATTGGAAGAAAACCTCCGATGGTAAATATCTGGTTGAGGGTTTGAATCACGGAGATACCTTTGATTTTATATTGGACGGACGAGTCGAAAAACAGTTTCTCACTCCCGGCGAAGCCACACGGTATAATTTTCTTCGTATAGTCGGGGGTGGAGAAATGGAAAAGGTCCTTTATGGAGGAGAATCGCAAGGGGAGTCTCATGATTTGCAACTTCTCCGTACTCGGATAAATCAGATGAATATTTCTAAATCAGACAAACAAGTCTTAGAGAGCAATCTTAGGGAAGATGTACGGCGGAGTTTGACGCCCGACGTGATTCAAAAAGTTCGGCACGCCGCTGAAGTCTTGAGTTGTGATGAGTACTTTAACGGCAGACGAACGAGCGGAGATGTAATTCAGAAGATACTCGAAGGGGGCATATGACTGGCGACCA
The DNA here is from genome assembly GCA_963787495.1 of uncultured Acidobacteriaceae bacterium. Lineage (GTDB taxonomy): Bacteria > Acidobacteriota > Terriglobia > Terriglobales > Acidobacteriaceae > Sulfotelmatobacter. Next base: position 733,664 of record CAWBDA010000003.1, on the reverse strand, counting down.
GAACAAAAGAATAGCAGAAGGGCTTGAAGAGTTGGGTTTTGACAAGCATTGGGCTGTTGATTTACCCAGCTTTGTGACTCACGAGAGATACGAGCAATCCTTGCAGGGACTCGGATGTACCGCCGATCAGAGTTTGTCGGTGCTTCCCGCCGCTCCAGCGTCTTCAGCTTCGCTGTAACCACGCTTCGCAATCTTACATCTGATTTTAACGATCTTACCGAGCCTTCCTAGAACCTGAGGAATAGCTCGCCGTCAAGCGTGTGAGTTCTTACGAAGGAGGAGCGTGGATGAGGGATCGTAGTCAACGTTGTGAACATGACCGATTGAAACGATGTTGTGTGAAATGCAATCCCAATCTTGCTTGCGAACACCAAAAGAATCGTCGAGGGTGCGTACTTTCGCACCCTCTTCTATTGCGGTGCGGTGTTGTCATGGGATACAGAAGCGTAACTGTCGCATCTGCACCCCTCGTCTCAAAGCGGTTCCTCAAAGGAAGAATCGTTGGCACGGCGATACTCATACTGACTAATGTCAATGAACACGAACAAACCGCGGACTGCAGTAAGTGCGGACCGCACGTTCGAATATGGGCGAAGTCTCGTGGTTGGCGTTGTACCGCGGGCAAACGAGCGTGGGATAGATTACATCCTGATAATGCACGGGCAAGGCGTCACAAGCGTAAAGCCCGCATTCGCGGCAATGGGGGTTCATTTACAGCCAAGCAATGGCGGGCATTGAAAGCGTCATACGGCAATAGTTGCGTATCTTGCTGGAAGACTGAGGCGAAATTAAAAAAGCTCGGTAGACAACTTGTACCTGATCACATCGTCCTGACCTGCCCCCCAGAAATTAGTCCATCGAAAATGTGACTTCTCCATTTAGGATGACCCGCCCAGGGTCAAAGGAGGAGTCGTGCGAAAGAGTCGATTCAGCGAAGAACAGATCATCGCCGTGGTGAAGGAGTCAGAGGCGGGAGTGGAAACCGGGGAACTGTGCCGACGGCACGGGATCACGCGGGCGTGTTTTTATCGGTGGAAGAGTAAGTTTGGAGGGATGGAACTGAGCGAGGCGAAGCGGCTGCGGCAGTTGGAGGAGGAAACCGGCAGCTGAAGCACATCGTGGCCGAACAGGCGGTGGACATCCGGGCGTTGAAGGCGGTAGTGGCAAAAAAGTGGTGAGCCCGGAGATGCGGCGAGAGGCAGTGCTGGTGATGCAGGTCGAAGTCGAGCTGAGCCAGCGACGCGCCTGCGGGCTGATGGAACTCTACCGTGCGACGTGTCGGTATCGAAGGCGGAGGGGTGAGGACCAGCGACTGCGGGTGCGGCTACGCGAGCTGGCCGAAGCTCGGCGCCGGTTCGGCTACCGCCGTTTGCAGGTTCTGTTGCAGCGGGAAGGGTGGCAGGTGAATCACAAACGCATCTACCGGCTGTATGTCGAAGAGAAGCTGTCGCTGCGGCGCAAGCGTGGACGGAAGCGCAGCACGGTGCGCCAGCCGTTGCCGGAGGCAGTGGCAGCCAACCAGGTGTGGTCGGTAGACTTCATGACGGATGCGCTCAGCTCGGGGCGGAGGTTTCGTACCTTGAATATCGTGGATGACTACACGCGGGAGTGCCTGGCGATCGAGGTCGACACCTCGCTGGGGGGAATGCGCGTGGTGCGGGTGCTGGAAGAGTTGAAGCAGAGACGCGGACTGCCGCGGCAGATCCGCAGCGACAACGGACCCGAGTTCGTGAGCCGTGCGGTCGATCAATGGGCCTACGAGCAAGGTCTGCAGTGGCACACGATCCAACCCGGACGACCGATGGAGAATGGCTACGTGGAGAGTTTCAACGGGCGCTTCCGCGATGAGTGCCTGAACGAGAACTGGTTTAGCGATCTGGCCGATGCGCGGGACAAGATCGCACGGTGGAAGCAGGACTACAACGAAACGCGTCCGCACAGCAGCTTGCAGTACCGTACCCCAAGGGAGTTCGCAGCGCAGGCTGCCGAGCTTCCACAGAGCTGGAGTGGGGCAAGAGGTCTCAAACGCCGACCCCTTGCCCCACACCCCCATCCCCGCTAACAAGACAGGCATGTGGGGCGAACAAAAACCGGAGAAAGTCTCATTATCCTTGGACTAAAGATGGGGGGCAGGTCAGGTGCCCAGCATTTGGTCACTCTAAGATTCACCCTTTGCCATGCTCACCAAGTCTCCCACAGCTCTGACCGATCTGCCATAATCTTCCGATGTGTGGACGCTACAGACTGTCACGGCGAAAGCAGATGGTCGAGGAGTATTTCGAGACCGTCTCAGATGAACCAGACTGGGCTCCCCGCTACAACATTGCCCGACTCAGCCTGTTCCCGTCATTCGCCAGAATCCGAAGGAACCTCTTCGAGAATTGTCGCTCCTCCGTTGGGGGTTGATCCCTTCGTGGGCGAAAGACATGTCTGGTGCAGCAATGATGATCAATGCTAGGTCGGAAACGGCAAGTACGAAGCCAGCATTCCGCGACGCGCTGAACTCTCGCCGGTGCCTGATCCCAGCAGATGGATTTTACGAGTGGCAGCGGACGGGAAAAACGAAGCAGCCGTATTGCTTTGAAGTGAACGAGGGCCAGTTGTTTGCTTTCGCGGGAATCTGGGATCGCTGGAAAGACCCGAGTGGCAACTGGATCAAGTCCTGCTCGATTCTGACCACGACGCCGAACGCCGTGACCTCAGCAGTTCACGACCGAATGCCAGTCATTCTTGATCCAGACTGTTACGATCTGTGGCTCGATCCGGGGATGCACGACATGAGAGCAGTATCCGACATGCTGAAACCGTACGATGCCCGGCTGATGCGGAGCTATCCCGTGAGCAGCCGGGTCAACCATGTCGCCAATGACGACGCAGAGTGTTCGACACCCGTCCAGCTCAATGCAGTTCAAACGCAAACGAGTCTATTCTGATATGCCGAAGCGACCAGCGAAGAAAGAAGCACCCGTTACTCTGAAAGGCTGGCAGCAGATCGCCGATTTTCTCGGTGAGCCTCAATCGGTTGTGCAGCGTTGGGCGAACGAGGGGATGCCAGTCCGCAAGGAAGGCCGATTTGTCTCGACTTCACCTGATGAATTGAATGCGTGGCTTGGAAAAGAATCGGGCAAGCCAGTTCACGCTGTGACTGAGACGACAGACCTGACTGCTGAACTCAAACGCGGCCTGTCCTATGTCCGCCACGAACAACAGTCAGAAAAGCCAAAGGCTCAGACAAAGAAGAGGAAGTGAAGGGGCGAAGACTCTCGCTGATCGAGACCTGCAGTGTTTTCATGCTGACAGGGTTGCGTAAATTGTCCGAATTGCCGATCTCATCTGGCCTAAATTGAGCAGGCTCGCAACTGTTGCCGATTCTGGTATATCCTCGAACGCAAACAGATAGATTGTTGCAATGCAGTCGTCCACTAAATCCCGCCGCCCGGAGGATGCCGAGCTTTCAAGAAAGCGCGAAGAACTAGCCGACCTGCAAGCTCGTCTTGCGGAGCTTGAGCTTCAACTTCTCACTTTACGTCTAGAATTGACCGAGTTTGAAGCACTCTATCACTCGAAAGCGGGGGCGCTTTATGCCGAGCTGGATGAAGTCGAGGCTCTGATTGCCGAACGTCTCGCACAGCTTCGGCCACTCGATACGGAGGCGGCGGAAGCCGCCACTGATGCCCGAAAACGAGCGGACGATTCCCATCGGGTTGCCGACGAATCTGCCCGAGCACTGCCACCGCCTGTCGAACGCTCGCAACGTCTGAAAGACCTGTATCGCACTGCGGCAAAGCAACTCCATCCCGACTTGGCTCAAGATGAGCGTGATCGCATGATCCGCGAGCGCCTAATGACTGAGGCAAATTTGGCTTATGCGGAAGGTGATGAGGCCAAGCTTGAATCCATTTTGGAGGAGTACCAGAGCAGCCCGGATACGGTCGTAGGCAGCGATGTAGGAGCCGAACTTATCAGAACCATTCGGCGCATCAGCCTAGCCCAAACGAATATCCACAAGGTTGAAACCGAAATCGGCAGGCTCAGGGCATCTGAGATTCACAAACTGAAAACTACTGTCGAAGAAGGGCGGCAAGGGAACAGGGATGTTTTGGGTGAGCTGGTGGAGAGTCTCCGTCACAAGATTCGCGCCAGACGGCAGTACCTGCAAAGTCTATGAACTCTGAAACACCGAGCCAAGACGAAAAAGACGAAATCACATCGCTGGTTGCTAAGTCAGCGCACGAGCTAAGCACTAGAGGATCGTTGGTCACACGTGGGCTGCAAGACATAAGAAAGTCAATCCAAGCCGACCCTTCCCGGTTGGCAGAGGAGGCGATCAAGTTACATAGTCTGGGCAAGTTCACGGAAGCGGTAGCTGTGTGCGATTCCGCGTTAGGCATTGACCCAGACTTCGACGTTGTGTTGTTGCAGATAAAGGGGGCAAGTCTTGCGAAGCAAGGTCGCGTTTTGGAGGGGCTGGAGTTCATCGACAAGGCTTTGGGAGTCGATTCAGAGAATGCACTTTCTTGGTACGTAAAATCTCGGTTGCTCCAAATGGCCAACCGCACCGAAGAACGGTTGGAGTGTTTGAGGCGTGTGGTTGGAATTGAGTCTAGTGTCAAAGGAGCATGGAAGGATCTAGGCTCTTGTCTGCTCGAACTCGGAAGGTACGAAGAGGCTGTCGAAGCATTCGATTCCGGGTTGAGACAAAATCCCATCAGACGAAGATTGTCGTTCCCGAAAGGAAATTGCCCTCGCAGAACTCGCTCGCCGCCAAGAATAGATGTCTCCGAGCACATTCAGCGCTGACTAGAACTCATCCAAGGGTAATCGTGACGCTCGGCAGTTGGTGGACCGAGCCGTACTACCATTCTCCCGCGTTCAGCAATATGAAGTTTTTAATTTTGTCTGCGACGTAGAAAATATCTCGGATCGGGAACAGCTCCTTGGGAAGCAACTTCAGTGTTTCAACGTTCGAAGGCGACGGAAGATGTCCATTTTGGCAGAAGCCACATTGTTGGACTTGCCCCCAAATCACCCTGCCACTGCGACTCGCGCCCAAGTCCCCTTCGATCCAGTGACCATCGAGTTGCTGTGGCCCTTCCCAAGAGAAACCAGACGAGGATTGCGTGCGAGAGATACTCGACGATGCTGGTGAAACTCTTGGTCATGACTTCGAATTTGGAACCGTGATTCTGTTCTCTCGGGCGTGAGTCCAATGCAAGCGACTTTTGGAGCTAAGCGGAATGACGACAAAGACTGCTGACAAATTCAAGTGCCCACGGTGCGGATCGGGAAGGACTAAACCCTTGTCCATCGCAATCGCCGGAGGAACTCGTCGGCGGAAAACAGTTGGCATTTCCAGACGCTCAATGTGGGGTTCGACCAGCACCTACAAGTCGGACCTAGTTTCGAGCCTTCCTCAACGGCCTTCGAATGTTGGTGCGTATCTTCTGATGTTTCTGGGAGTATGTGGCTTATTGCTTGCGTTGTTTGTTGGCGCGAACGAGAAAGGTGCGGAGGGATTTGCTTTGGCTGTTGGCGTGATCAGTCTTCTGTTTCTGCTGGGTGGCATTGGTGCGAAGAAGCCCGCGGATCAACTGGCTAACGCTCAAGCTAGTTGGGACCGGCGTTGGATGTGCGCCCGCTGCGGTCATCAGTGGGAAACGTGATGGCCTTTTCGGGTGGCTAGCGCCCCCGCCAGAAGCAAAAGAAGATGAACCCAGACTCGCTAAGGATCTGGAGTCTCAAGTAGGCTGCGTTGAGTTCTGCCCCAGTGAGCTTGGCACCCGCGAGGCGGTTGACCTTCCCAGATCAACAGCAAAACTTTCAGAACGCAGCAGGCACAGTTTACCAAGGAAATGTGACAGCGAGATTAAATTCTCTTCGGGGCTATTGTGGGTCGAAGTGCTCTCGATCCTTGTCACAATTCCAGCCCGGTCGCCGTTCGGCTCCCCAAGTAGTGATTCCAGTCTTGCGGTTTACCACTCCCGCCTGTGCTCCCGATGGCGAGGCGCTAGAGCGGTACGTTTGGGTTCCTTTGCAACCTTTGTGAACACAATTCCGAGTTTGGTATTCGTTCGGCATTCGGGCTTTTCTATTTGCCTTAAGGTTTAGACAATTCTACTTGGGCTGCTGCGCCTGTTTTTGCTTCAGCATGTTGCTGAAATCCTCGACTACGGTGGAATCCGCGTATACAACTCCATCGCGATACGATAAAGCCTTGAATAATGGAGTAGCAGCGTCTTTGTCCGCAACGTATGCCACTTCCAAAGGATATGCCTGTAGCGTTTGCAGGGCATCAGCCCAGATGAAGTAAACGATATTGTTCCTCAAAACTCCGTAAGAATTTCTTGGCTGCGAGGCCACACGAGACTTCAGTTCTATACTTTCAGGGATTGGGGTGGCAGAAAGAAGTAAGACCACAAAGAACCTATTTTCTCCAATTGGAACGTTAACGCAGTTTGTGCTCCCGGTCTTTGTGTCTAGGTAGTCGGTCTTTCGCGCCGAGAACAGACCCTTCACGAGTTCGTTGGTACTGGCTAGCTTCTTTTCCTGCTCCGCAATGTTGGCCGTGGCCTCGTCAATCTTCTTGTTCAGCGTCGCTACGTTAGTATCAACCTGTTTGCTGGCGGACTGCATTTGCGAAGAAGTTCGCTTTTCAAGTTCGGAGAATTCGGCGGATAGGTTTTCGACTTTCTTGCTGACCTCAGATGAAGATTTCAATTCCGAGCTTATGGTTGTTTTTGCTTCTCGTGCGCTCTGCTTCGCTTCCTCCGCCTGTCGGTTTGCTTCATCCGCACTCGCTTTCGCCTGTTCCAAACGGGGCTTAACTTGAGTCTCGGCGTTCTTTACCAATGCGGTGAAGTCGGTATATTTTTCAAAACCCATGAACCCTAGCCACAACAGGAAAAGGCCCAACGGGATACCCACAAAATAGCTGAATAGTTTCGCCCATCCTTGCACGCGTTCAACAATCGCTTGGGAAGTTTCGATATCAACGAGCCGTTTGTCCTTGAACTGGCTGGCGATTGATTCTTGCACTTGGGTGCGAATGAGATTTTCCATGTGAAGCAACTGTGGAACCAGCGGTACACCACAGGCAGCGCAATAGTGTTGCCCTTCACTGCTCGGCGCGTTGCATCGAGGACACGGCATCAAACAGAAATCCTAGTCTCAGTCTGCGCGAGTTGGCCAGCGCGAATCAATCTTCCGCATAATTTCCTCCGCCCATTGTACGGATGCGGATATTAGTTTGTCCGTCCGTGGGCTTCCCTGTGGACCGCCGAACAGATCATCGGCTCTTTCCATGTGCATACTCGTCAGGATCGCCGCCATGATGCCGATTACGCGCTTGCGGCCTTCATCCATCGGCAGAGTCTATACTATTCGCCGTTTGTTCGCCATTTGAGCTATGCCGGTCTTTGTTGTTGGTGCAAGTCATTGATAATAAGGCGGCATCAGGTCATATAAACTCTTATATACAAATCTCCCAAACTCTGCTACCTTCTAACTGTGACGGTTGATTCGCCGCTGAAGGTGGTTTTCGAAGGGGACTCACTTGATGTCATTAGCTCGTTCCCCAAGGATGTAAAGGAGAATATTGGCGGTGATCTGGACAGGGTACAAAACGGAGAGATGCCTCTGGACTCGGGTTCACTGACTAATGTCCTTCCAAAGGTTTTTTATTTGCGAGATGATGACAAAGACTTTTGGTATCGAATGCCGTACATCAAGCTTGACGATGTGATTTATGTTCTTGATTGCTTTAAGAAAAAGACTAATGAGATCGCCCAGAAAGACATCAACACTTCACGATTGCGTCTCACTGCCTTGAAGCAAAGGCTTGCAGAAAAGAAAAAGAAAGCAAAGATAGGGTCTAAGTAAGAGCAGCACATCAGGGCCGGATGGCCTAAACAGGAGAGCGGTAATGACACAAAAATTATTCGAAGACCTCGGGTTCTCACCGGCTGAAGCTAAAGCCTTGAAGATGAAAACTGATTTGCACACGGAAATCGTGAAAGCTGCATCTCGTTATTCACAACACGAATTGGAGAGCATCCTGCACACAAAACAACCACGGATCAGTGATCTGTTGCGGGGCAAGATGTCCAAGTTCAGTTTGGAAATGCTCGTTCGCTATGCAGAGCAGTTGGGATTAGATACTAAGATCGAAACCCATGCTCGAACGCAGGGAGCTTCTGCAGGCGTCGCAACCTTCGCTGACTAGCAAGAAAAGAAAACGAGTCACTGGCTAGAGGCTCCACAGACTTCCGACGCGGGCCTCACTACTACTACTCAACTGCTCTAAGCCTGCTATCATCTTCAACCGAGGGGGAAACAACAAATGGGCAAACTTTCTTTAGTGGTTGAGCAGTTGAAGAAAGAACACACACGACTCACGGATGAATTGCATCGCGTAACAGCCGCCTTGACCGCCTTCGGGAAAGTCTATGTGAATGGGAAAAAACCGAAGGCAGTTGTCTCGACTCGCAAAAAGCGAACGATCTCCGCGGCAGGTCGCAGGAGAATCGCAGCCGCACAGCGTGCGAGATGGGCCAAGGTGAAGTCGCAACAGAAGAAGGCGGCGTAGACCGTACCCTGCGGCGCATAGATTCATTTGAACAAATCTCCACGACCAGCTTTTCAACGCAAGTGCTCAAGGAAGCGAATGAATTGCTTCCCCGCCAATGAATGATGTAACCATCCTTGACTTGTTTTGGTTGATCCTGAAATTCTTGGCGGCACTAGGGCTGGTTTGTCTGATTGCCTATGCGTTCTATCTTGTGTGGCTAGTCATCAGGCGCGGCGCAAGAACCGCGTGGGATATCGTACGTGGTCGCCAAGCCAGTGTTACTGCTACCGTTTGCTTTGTAATTGCCGTCGTCGTACTTGTGACCTGCGTTATTTTCGCAGTCGGCTATTTGCATGACCCCTCAAACTTCTTTCACTAGTATGGCAGCAATTCTTGGAGGTTCATAATGAAGACCACTCTGCTAGCGGTGCTGGTAGTCGCACTGGCGTCAGTCGAACTAGCATCTGCCGAGACCGCGTGCGCCAATGTCTACATCTACAACGGTACGACAAACGTTGACGTTCACTCGACTCCAGCAGACACTTTCGCGCGCAGCAGTATTGAGGAGCAAATCAAAAAGTGGAGCGGATTGTGCTTCAAAGCATATATCCCTGATTTCGAAGAGTGGCAAGCACAAACTCATCAGAAGAACGACGTACTCCTCTTCTACACAGTCGGAACGTTGGATGACAGCAATGGTGTCGGTGAAGTCGGCAAGACAATCGAGGTCGTGACCTTTGAGGTTTACTCATGGGACAGCAAACTCAACCGCATTAACGGCGCTGGCCCGAATCTAATATGGTTTGCTGTCAGTCGAGACACACTACGTTTGCAGATGTGGGCGGAGAATGCTGCTGTCGATGTCGCTTACGTCGTCCACCTGATGTCTCAAGATGGACGGCAGAAGAAGTAACTCGCGGGGATAGCTCACTTCCGCTTGTTGCCTTTCCGCTCTGGAATGCAGGCCAAAAGTGGCGTCTGATGTGGATCAGCCTCGGTCACTTTCTTTTCGGAGTCTTTACCTGAGCACTAGATGTCGGATTGGACATCGACTGCACGCCCTGTTGCATAAGCCATTTCGCGATATTAGCCGAATCGAATCGGACACATGAGCCAACGCGAAATGACGGGATGGTGCCCCGCTTCGCCCGTCGAAGAATCGTGAGTCTTGAGACTTGGAGCAATTCAGCAAGCTCTTCAGCCGTTAAAGCGCGGTGCATCGCGTTGATTCGAGACGCAAGACTCATCAATCGATGCGGATTTGGACTATCGAGAACACTATTCATTGTTGAGCCTCGAATGTCGAATTTACCTTATCTTTGACTGTCTGACTTCGCGACGGCTTGAGGTAACGCATAGTACTCTCCATGTCGGAGTGCCCTAACCACATTTGCACCGTTCGAAGGTCTACCCCGTTCCACAAATGCCGCGTTGCGAAAGTCGCTCTGAACTTGTGGAGCCAAAAGCTGTCCTGATCAAGTTCCGCCCGCTGAGCGACGGCTTTCAGATCATCCAGAAAATTCATCTTTACATTGCACCCCGAGGTCGGGAACACGAAAGGGCATGTCTTATTTGCTTTCGTCTTCCACGCCTTCAAACTCTTGACGAACTTTGAAGGGATGGGAATTTCGCGCTCTTTGTACGCCTTTGGTGTCCATCCGCGGTCGGGCTTGTGACTGACCCGAACAGTCGAATGCGTGAAATTAATATCCGACCAATACGTGTACATTACTTCCTGCTCTCGCATGCCCGTCATCAGGAAGAATTCGTACCAAAGCCTCTCTTTCGCGTCACACGCAGCGAACAGGGAGATGAGCTCTTCATCCTCGTACGTCTCAGGCTCCTCCTCCGTGTAGCGAGGCCAGTCGTTCTTCCCCGCGAGACCACGAATCCCATTTGCCTTCAGGAACGACATAACGTTTTCGAATTTGTTGTAGACAGAACGCGGGGCCTGTTCTTTGTCATCGCGGAGAAACGCGGAAAATTTCAGAAGGTCTCTGCGTTCGATGTCTTCGAGGTAGAGCTTGGGGCAAGATTCCTGAAAGTAGCCCAGAGCCGTCCTGTACGCGGCCAGTGTCTTCGGCTTCTTCGTGAGCTTCGTTTCCTCTAGGAAGTCAGTGACCGCGGCTGCGAGAGAGTGATGCCCGTTATCGCCATTCTCGGGCATCACCTCAAGCCCATTGTTCATAGCATTAAGTTCGGCTTCTTTTTGAAGACGACGGGCGGTCGCTGTGGACGCATCCTTGCCGACCGAGAGGCGCATGAGCCGCTTCCCGTCGTACCAGGAAATGTAATACGAACCTTCGGGGTGCCGTTCTTCTTTGCCGTTGATCAAGACTGCGTCAGGCTTGATTCGGCCATTGGCGGAGAGGACGACGGGACAATAGCGGAGACCTTGGGGTGTCTGGACTCGTTTGGTGACGCTGCATTCGCGGTTCAATGGTGATCCTCCACCTTGATATCAGTTGTAATATCACCACGACGTAAGTGCTAGATAACAAAAGTAATGGCGGAGAGGGAGGGATTCGAACCCTCGGTACAGGTATTAGCCCGTACAACGGTTTAGCAAACCGCCGCATTCGGCCACTCTGCCACCTCTCCGGCTTTGTTTACAATATGTTACCAACGTCATCTATCCCACCCTCTCCCATGGTGGTATAGTTTCTGCATGAAACGCCCGCCTGAATTGGACGCTTACCGTGCAGCGCAGCAACGCTGCACGAATCCAAACAACAAAGACTATCTGACCTACGGCGCACGCGGTATCGAGTTTCGCTTCCAGTCATTTGAAGAGTTCTTTGTTGAGCTAGGCCCCAAACCCTCACCGGATCACATGCTCGACCGCAAGGAGAACAACGGTCACTATGAACCCGGCAACGTTCGATGGGTCACTTCATCTGATTCAGCCAAGAACCGTCGCAACACTCGCACCCAAGAAGGATACTTGCGAAAGCGATTCGGGGCTTGGCATCTCTCGTACTATATCACCGCGAACGGACAGCGCAAACTGAAGTCGCACCGGCTCTGCGACGATACCCAGACCAAATCCCAAGCGAAGCAACTCCGCAACGAGTTCTTGCGAACGCAGGTAAACATTGGGGCGCAGAACGCCGGGCCGATGGGTGCGGTTGCCTTTTGGGATGAGGTGTACCTGCCCTTCATCGAATCGAGCGGCAAACTCAAGCCTGCGACGGTCCACGGCTATAAGCAGGTTTTCAATCAACATCTAAAGTCACACTTCGGAACGCTGACCCTGAGCGAATACAGGACACACAACATGAGCCTGTTCCTCACCGGCCTGGCAAAGACGCTCCGGCCTCGCACACTCAATAATGTGAAATGGATTGCCTCTGCGATCTTTGATCATGCCGTTGCGACCGGCCAATGTGACAACAACCCCATCCGTGATGCAAAGGTGCTCGGCAAGACGTTGCCTGATGGGGTGACCGGCTCTTACACGTTGGAGGAAATGGAGAACATCATCTCAGCGTTGGTTGAGAACGTTGCTGCACAGCTGGTGATGGCATTGTCATTCTTTGCCGGAATGCGAAAGGGTGCCCTCGGTATTCGTCCCATTGATGGGTCACACCGAGGCGCATTGGCCTACAAAGAGGGCAGGCCATTTGCAGTGCGAGTGCTGACACCCGTCGAAACACTCAAATCCATGTTCTCGATTAACAACAAGAAAAATCCCTTTTTTGCAGTCAAATACTCACCGATGGTGGATGAAGTGTTGGAGAAAATGGCTCGCGGCGAATTCAAGCCTTAAGAACGTATTGGAATGAACCGCTCCTTACACCCCGGACACTGAAGGTGCTCACTGTCAACATGAACCCTCTTCTCTGGTGGAATTGAATGACCGCACTTCGGGCAAATCGTGTTGAGCGACGCCAGCACCTTGGAGAGATTGATCTTTTGCTTGTGGGGCATCGTGAATCACGAAAAACCGCGATAAGCGTTTGCTTTCCAGTTGGTAAACTTAATCAACAAGAGTTGCCCAAACTCAAGTGCGAGTACCAAGCCAATTCGTGCTTGTTCACGTTCTGGCACCCCTGGGTGTGATCCTGCGGAAAGACTACCCCAAGCAGAGTAAAAGGCCGTTTCTTCGTCTGGTATAAAAAACGCAACGTTCTTCAGATATTCAATTCGTTGCTTCGTGCCACCCGGCAGTTTGGTCGAGTGACCACCATGTGCATCTGTCTCACTGCTTATATCGTCGATTAGAGCCTGAAGAATGCTTCTCGATTCCCCTAGCGAGGGGTGATCCTTTCCTTCTGCATAGAGGCTCGCTGCATCTTCAATGTGTTTTGCGATCACGTGACATTGAGGAAGCCCGGTGCTCTTTACAAGACGTAATAAAGCATCTTCCTCTTCCTGTGCGCTGACAGGCCCTTCTAGCGGCACAAGCTCAACTTTTTCACTGTCTACCGAGAAACCATCAAGTTCGAGAGATCGTGGTAATTTCTTAGCAAGTGGATGTTGTTGGATTGTCTTAATCCCGCCCAAACGTCCGAGCGTCTGAGGCAAGCGACTCAGATTTACGTAGGCAAATGCTGCCATTTTTTGAATCAACCTTTCGCCAAGATCATCTGGGTTCGAGTGTTGCATACTTTCGGGGAGAATTGTTTCATCGTCGGGGATGTTGGGGTGAAAGAAAAATTCCCCATTTCTTAAGTCCATTAGCACTTTGATCCAGTTTCGGGCGTATCTTTGAACAGCCTGCCGAATGAACCAATCAGGAAAACCAGCACCGTAAAGAGCGATTCTGAAATCAATACCAGTCGGCGTCATTCGTTCGAGAACGAGCGCCACGTCAGCGATGGTTCTCTGGGAAACGTTCGAGGCCATGTGTGGGATTCTAGCAGGCAGATTTGTGAAATCATTTGGCGAGAGAGGAGAGTCATCGCACCCAATGATGAAAAATAACCACCATCACTTCCGTACCAACTTCTCAATCCAAGCCTCGACATCACTCTTGCGAAACCTGACGGAAGAACCGATCCTCAGCACCGGCAATGGGTCTTTTCTCACATTACCCGAACGGGTGCGCTCCTTTGTCAACTCGTACACCTGTTTCTTGCTGACCTTCAACAAGGCGGCGACTTCATCTACCTTCATGATTTCCATGTCTGCCTTACCAAATTTCAACCAACCTCGGTGGTCCTAATTTGATGCGCCATTTAGCAACTTGATGCCAGCCCACAACAAGAACAAAATCCCACTGACCGCCAGGTGGTTTGCCTTCGCCATATCAGGATCACCGACCGGACCACCACCAAAAATCAAAATCTCTCTTCGTCCCTTTTTCATTTATGGAACTCCTTGGGTTGCGATCATCGGCGGAAACTCAAAATTCAGTCAAGGATAAAAGCTCGATGGTTGAAAAATGGGATGAAAAATCGTATCCCACTTTCATCCCATGGAGCAGTTCGGAGCACTTCGGAAACACTCGTAAACACTGGGGTTTTTGAACTTGCGGTCGGAAGGGAAGTTCCTTTATTTTCAACGCCTCAGGTGATTAGCAAACCGCCGCATTCGGCCACTCTGCCACCTCTCCGGCGTGCGGTTTTTCACTAGCTTAACACAGCTCTTGGGCTGGAGGGCTTCGGTGCCAACTGACAGAAGAACCGCAAGACCTGCAGGGCGCACTCAATATTGCTTGTTGTACCGCTTCTTGCCCGCCGCGGAAGTCGGCGGGTGAGATTCGGCGCTGTTCGTGTTTCGTAACAGGATTAACTTTGTGTTAGTGCGAATCCAAATTGGTGAAAAACTCCTAGCAACTGAGGGGGAGGATGGATCCGAACAGCTGCCCGCGCTGCGGCGGTACCGGATACGTTGCCCGGCCCGTGGACATTAAAGGAAAGTCCGAGGGCGTGGCATTTATCCGGTTGAAGTGTCCAACCTGCGCCGGCAGCGGACGGAAAAACTCTGCGTCCCCCACAACCGCGGGCTGACCGCACGGCCTGTGGTGCTTGCGAAAACGTACGAGCCCGGGCGCCATGCTCCCGCCGTGATGTGGCGATCCGGGCCGCACGTTCTTCGATTTGGCCGCTAGTTCAGGCGATGCCGGCCGTTTTGTTGCGGACCCGGCGTCGACCAGGCGAGGCAGTTTCGATCCGGTTCCGTCCTGCGGCTTTCGCTCGGTAGAGAGCTTTATCGGCTGCCTGGATCACATCTTCCGAAGACGAATTCTCCTGCCTTGAAGTTGCGACTCCGATGCTTGCCGTGACCGAAAGTTCTGTCGACGGCGTGGCGCGAGCAAGCTGCCGGATGGCGTGCCCGGTCTGAGCTCGGCCGCGCACACGCTGGTTGCGGCGGTCGGGACCGCGCGCCTCCTGGCGACGGTCGGGGCCGCGGAGGCGAAGCGTGCTGGCTTCGATGTCGGCTCGCAGCTTTTCCAGATGCTCCAGAACCTCGGCGGTTGTCTTGCCGGGAAACAGAATGGCAAATTCTTCTCCGCCGCAACGGTAAGCTTGTCCTCCGCCCGACACCCTTGCCAGTCGCGAAGCCACCAGACGCAATACCTGGTCTCCGGTGTCGTGGCCGTAGGTGTCATTGCAACGTTTGAAGTGATCGATGTCGACCATCGCGATGGAATAGGGTGGCTGCAGCCGAAGAAGCGCATCGTGAAAGGCGCGCCGGGAGGGTAGCGTTGTAAGCTCGTCGTGATACGCGAGCATGTAGGAAGTTTCGACGATGGCGCCCGCCAGGATGAAGGCCGCGGCGGCGAAGTAACCAGTGGGGATTCGCCCCACGCCTCCAAAATAGAGCGCCAGAAACGAAGCCGCCAGCGCCCATAGAAGCCCGCTCTCCACCGGCTTGTGGAACAGCAGAAAGCGCGTGAGTAACATTACCGCCGCGGCGGCGATGGCCAGCAGCGTGGCAAAAGGCAATGGAGCTGGCAGCGCTGGGTGGTGAAGAGCGCGCACCGCGGCGGACGGCTCAGGCCGGCAAAGCACAGCCACAATCACGGACTGGACGAATAACAACAGGCTTGGTGGCGCAACGCTCGAGAAAGAGAATCCTCTTTCTTTGTGCAACGAAAGCAGAACAAAGTTGAGCGGCAAGAGCAGGCCAACCGCGGCCAGAGCGGTGCTTCCGGGTCCGCTGGCTGCGACGTGTCCCGGAGTAAAAGAAGAAGAGAAATAGGTGATTGCTTCCTGGGACAGAAACAGAACCAGCAGCGCGAAGAAGATGCGGCTCGAATGGAATCGCCAGGCCAGCAGGAGGCCAGCGATCGTCGCGGTGTAGAAGGCGTAGGTAAGAATCGTGGCGCTGGGCGCGACCAGGCCCGTGTGCAGCAGGGTCGCAACCACCACGAGGCAAACGCCGGGCGTGAGCAAGGACTTCATCGGAGTTTGGTCCCGGCGTGAATGAGAAACGTCCTTAAAGGCCAGCAGATTCTTCTGCGGGCCGTCTTCCCATTATCTCTGGAGGCCCGGGACGAGAGTAATTGACCGGGCAGGTTCGGCGGAACCCCGAGCCGTGTGAAACCTTGTCAATAGGCAAGAACTACACGATCGAGCCTAAGTTGCTCACGCTAACTTAAATATAATTCCGGGAAACGTGACACAATCACCCTATTCAGATTGATATACTGAAGGTATAGAGTAGAAATTCAAGAAAACGAGGCGCGGCCCATTGGCCGCGCCTTTTCTTTTGGGCCAAGCGGGGCGTACTAGATATGGCTAAGTGCAAGGGGTTCAGGACCTTCAAGGAGCGAGGCGAATGGGTGGAGTTGCAGTTCATGGCGCGGGCCGTGCGCAAGCGATTCAAGGTGTCGAAGCCTTGGGGAGATTCGGGCCCTTACGACGTAGGGGTAGAACACGGGCGGCGTTTTCTAAGGGTGCAGGTGAAGTCGACGAGCTTCAGGAAAGGTAACGGCTATCTCTGCGGATTCAGTTCCAGCCAAAGAAACAAGGGATATACGAGGGGGCAGGTCGATTTTTTCGCGGCGTACGTAATCCCAGAAGATCTGTGGTACATCATCCCGGCGGCCGCGGTCCTGAAAAAGAAGGGCACGGAGCTGATGCTATATCCGGTTCAGACTATGCGACGGGACCGTTATAAGTATGAGCTTTACCGGGAAGCTTGGAAGCTGCTGCGCAGCGGGACAAAGCTGTCATCGCCCCACGCGTGAATCATTTGGGCAGGCTCTGCACGAAATCTTCTAGCACGTGGTTGAATTTGTCTGGATCATCTACGAAGAGGGCATGGCCGTCGCCGTCGAAGCGCTCCAATTGGAGCTTGTCGCCGAGCTTTGATTTCAGGTAGTCAGCGGTCTGCTGGGTTTCAGGCTGGTACATGAAGAGCACCGGCCGATTCGTCTTCATCGCGGAGAGGCGGGCCAGGCCGGCTGAGAAATCCTTTACGCTCAGCATGTCGTAGATGAGCACGACGGCGGTATCGGCTGGAACGTGGGTGGAGGCGTCCGTGACGCGCTTCAGATAATCTTCCGGCTGGGGCTTTTTGTACATGCTGCGGACGAAGCTGTCGGCCTGTTTCTGGCGATCCTGCTGGAGCTGGTTCATCCATCCCGAGATGCCGATGAAAAAATCAGGGTTGGGCTTGTCCGAGACAATGCCATCCACCAACACTAGACCGCCGATGTTGTCGGTGCCGAATTGTTCGACATATTTGATCAACTCGCCGCACGCCATGGACCAGCCGACCAGGACCGGATGCTTCAAGCCCAGTTGATCCACCAGTTCTTTGTAGTCGCGGGAGCGGGTTTCGGGCATGTGGCCGTAAGAGGGTTGGTCGCTCTCGCCCTGCGAACGCGGATCGACGGCGATGACGTGGTAGCGCTTCGAGAACTCGTCAATTTGCTTCTGCCAGATCCAGGCCGGCATGGTCCAGCCGGGAATGAAAACGATCGACCGGCCGCTGCCCGCCTCGAGGTAGTGGATCCGGACGCCATCGGAAGTTTTGATGAACCCGCTCTTCGATATTGTCGTCTGCGATATTGTCGTCTGCGCCAGGAGGCTCGGCACTGACAGGATCGAGAATAGGAAGACGGCTAGTCTGGTTTTCATTTGCTTCTCCTTATTAATGTCTGTCAGGCGTAGACGAATGGGCGGCTTCCGTGGCTTCTCCAGAAGTAGGCGAGGATGATCACGCTGGCGACAGCAGCGTAGGCGCACCAGAGCGAGGTGAAGGCGTAGCGCTTGACCTCCATCACGACCAGGAGGATTAACAGGTTGGCCGCACCGAAGAGGACCATCGGCCTGATCTTGGAGAAGAATAACGATCCGCAGGTTGCGATTATGTAGAGCACCGCAACCACCTCGTTGTTGGTTGCTTGATTGATGTAGACGATGCTGTTGGCTTTGATGTAGATCTGCGTGGGGAATGCCGTCAGCGCCCACAGGATGTAGAGCGTGGTGGCTCCGCCGAGCACGAGGAATGGGAGCATGCGCTGGCGGCTGTTTGCGGTGGGCTCGAACAGGAGCACGCTTAGCGGCAGCAGGAAGGGGAGCAATCCCTGGGCATAGAGCACGAATGCCGCGCCCATGTCGTGGGCGACCGCGGGCGAGAGAATTCCATCCAGTCCCAGCCAGACGAATCCCTCGATGAACTGATGAATGGCAAATAACAAGGGCAGAGATGCGAAGAGCAGCTCGCGGCGGTGTTTGACCCTGGTTAGCGTGACTACGCCGACGGCGCCCAGAACGCCGCTGCCGACAAAGTTCGCTGTAGCCGAGAAACACATGGATTCATTTTCTCTCTGCGAACATTACACCACCTCTGGCGGAACGCAAAACGTTTCTTACTTGTCTGCTCCCGAGAACAGAGAGGCATCCTAAATCATAAATCCCTAACGAAGCACGTATGACCGAACCTACGCTGGCATGCACTGCCCAAAAAAGCAGGTTCCTCCACTACGCTCGCTTCGCTCCGCTTCGGTCGGAATGACAGAGTCTTGTGGTAGCTGTTTGCGAATCCTATTTTGAAACCTTGCTCCGTTTCTGCAAACACTCACCTTCGTGCGGAAGGGTTTCCGTCTCAACTGAGGTTTCTCTAACTAGAATCGCACTGTGATTAAGGCCCACTTATGCGGATTCTGATTGCGGAAGATGACGCGGCTCTGGCCGGGTTTGTGCGCCAGGGGCTGCAAGCGGAGCACTACGCGGTGGACGTGGTGGAAGATGGGGAGCAGGCGCGGGCGATGGGCAGTGAGTTCGACTACGATCTGGTGATCATCGATCTGAATCTGCCAAAGCTCGATGGCGTGAGCGTGTTGCGGCATCTGCGGCTGAAACGGCCAAGCTTGCCGGTGCTGGTGCTGACGCAGCGCAGCCGAGTCGAAGACCGGGTGCAGTGTCTGGACACGGGAGCCGACGACTATGTGCCCAAGCAGCTCTCTTCCGCGTCATTGGATATTCTCCACATCGGCGCAGACCTAATCGCCAAGATCAAAGCGGCTGCCGAGTCGCGGCATCGTCTCGACGTTCTGCGGAAGCCTCCCCGTGCGGCGGCGCCGCCTCCGAGAGCGCTCTCGCACTCCGCCCCAGCGATTATTGCGCTCGGGGTCTCGACCGGAGGCCCTAAAGCATTGCAGGAAATGCTACCGACTCTTCCTGCCGACCTTGCAGTTCCGATTCTGATTGTGCAGCACATGCCGGCTGGTTTCACCGCTCCTTTTGTCAAGAGGCTGAACAATCTTTGCGCGGTTTCCGTGTGCGAAGCTTGTCAGGGAGAAGTAATGCAGCCAGGAACGGTTTACTTTGCTCCGACGGGATTTCAGATAACTGTGAACCGTCCGAGCGACTCGCGAACGGTTATCTACCTTTCCATCAAACCGGAAAATCAGTTACACATTCCTTCCGTCGACGTGATGATGGAATCGGTCGCCTGCGCATTTCATTCCCAGGCGATGGGAATCATCCTGACCGGTATGGGAGCGGACGGCGCGGAGGGAATAAAGGCCATTCATCTTGAGGGCGGTTTCACAGTGGGCCAGGATGAGGCGAGTTGTGCGGTCTACGGCATGCCTCGCGTCTGTGCGGAGATGGGAATCCTCGACCGGGTTGTACCCCTGTCCCAGATCTCTCACGAGATTCTGCAGGCTACGCGCTACCGCAAGGCATGCGCGATTTAGCGTGCCGTGCGAATTCAACGGGTTTTTTCAAGACCTCGCGCACACGCCTCAACAGCATGGGGATCGAAAAAGGCTTGGCCAGGTACTGCCGGCCACAGGCAGAGGACTCACACCAGGCGAGTTGTTCCGAATAGCCGCTCATTAGCAGAACCCGGGCGCGTGGGTAGAAAGTTTCCAGTTCGGTCGCCAGTTCGTGGCCGTTCATTCCAGGCATGACGATGTCGCAAAGCAGCAGATCGACCGGCCAAGAGCATCTGCGATAAGCCTCTAACGCCTCTGCCGCGCTTCCGGCAATCATCAGCCTGTATCCCGCTGACTCGAGGACCTCGGCCGTTGCAGTCCGTACAAACGCTTCGTCTTCGACGAGTAGAATAGTCTCTGGCCCGGCCCACTCGGCGGCCTCGGCGAACGCAGCGCCCGTTATGGTTTCGCTAATCGTCGTTTCGCTAGTCGTGGTTTCGCCGATCAGAACTTCGGTGTCGGCGACTTCAGGCCCAATGCCCGGTTCGCTCCCGTGGTTTTCACCTTCAACTCCCGTACAAGAATTCAAGTCCTTGCTCCTGGATCGTTCTCCCATCCAGCAGATCAATCGCCATCGTTGGTTTTGAAAGCCATGCGAATGCAAATGAAAGATGATCAGCCACTTAGCTCTGCAAAACGCATCGCGTGAGCGCTGACTATCGCGGCCCTTGATTGCCCGTTTCGGGAAATGGAAGCGTGACTGGGTTCTGATCCGGGAGATCGTTCGGCAGATAACACAACAAGATTGGCCCTAGGGCTCTTCGGGGACTCTCGTCCAGTTCGTTATTTTGGACTGGTAAGGATCGTTCCGTTTGGATCCAGCAAAAGCTTGTGTGTTCCTACCGGCGCAGACAATCGAAACGAAGACTCCGCCCCGTCGGCAAACACGCGCCCCACCAGCACCGGAGCCTTGCCCTGGACCACCGCATAAACGGGGACACTGGTCACCAGGTCTTCCGGCGCGTCCTTTTGCAGTATTACCCCGCTTACGACCGTAGCGTTTGCCTTCGGTGCGAATTTGACACCGTGCAACTCGAGCTTGGGCAGAGAAGTGCCATTTACCCAACCGTCCAGGAACCAGTCGAGCGAAGCCTTGCCTTCGTATCGCAACGCAGGGGGTAGATCCTCAGCAAAAACGTTTAGCAGTTCCCGCGTGCTGATGGCTTTCCCTTCATACCGCTCGCGAACTTTGCGCAGAGACCGCACAAAGGGCTCTTCTACTGCCTTGCCGCTGGGATCTTTTCTCCCCGCATTCCCGGTGGCGTCTTGCAACATCAACCGCAGCATGTGGAACAGCCACGTCCCCCGTCCGTAACTGATGGCTTCGTAACCTTCCGGAAACTGAGACGAAAGCAGGCGGCTGCCCAAGGTCACCGGCCCGGCATCCTTCGGAGAGTTGCCCTCTTTGTTCTTGTCAGCCAAATCCTGTCGATATTTCTCCATGACCTGGCGGAAGCCTGCCGGGTTTTTCTCTTGCAGCATCATCAACGAGCAATAATTTGCCAAGCCTTCCGAGAACCACTGATCCCGGTAGGTAGCCCATGTGATCAGGTCTCCCCACCACTGATGTGCGGCCTCGTGGGCAGGGACCTGTTGGGCAACCAACGCGCCGGCAGCATTCATGTGGAGACTTGCACGCTCCTCTTGATCCAGGAAAGCATAGGAGGAGAGAAAGATCAGCCCCGGCCAACCCTGGCTTTCTCGCCCGGGCATCTGAGTTAATGCCAGTTGACTGTAGGGAAATGGGCCGAATCGCTCGGCATAGTAACGAATAGCCCGAGCTGTAAGGCCCGCTACGGCCGCCGCGTTGCGCGCGGGCGAAGGCGCGAGAGGAGTAATCGACGGTGTAGGCATTTGAGGCCGCAAAGTGGGTGTCGGATCTACTTGCAGGGTTGGTGGCGGAGGGCTGGGGAAGTTTCGTTCCACGCCGCCCGTAGCGTAGGTCTCCACCGTGACATTCCCGGCTTGCGCCGCAGCTCGAACGTACTGGCCAAGGTCGAATCCGGCTACTGGAATCGGCCGCTCCGAAACCCAGTGCGAGACTTGTTCCTCCACGGAGTTCTGCGCCGCGGTTTGAAGAGGCTCTGTCGAAGGCGCTGAGAGCGGCTCTGGCTTGCCTGTCGCCAGCAGCGTCCACCCCGGTGGATAGTGGAAGGTGAGATCGAAATCGGCCATGGCCATTCCGCGATTGGGATACCAGGTGCCGCGCTCTCCCACATAGAGCAGGCCCTTGCCGGCCTCAGCCAACACTTCTCCACCGTAGACGAAGCGGAGACTCATCTCCTGTCCCTTCCGCGGAGGCTCGGGCAAGATTACAGCCACCAGGTCGTTGCCGCTCCGCGCCAGCCGAGTCCCTTCCACAGCGGGGTTGTGAATGAATTCCACCGCTTTTCCATCTACCTCGACCGTCTGGATCTGCAGAAAACGCGATAGCTCGAACACCAGAAAACGCGATCCGCCGCGCACCACATCGAGCTGCAGCTTCACCTCCCCATTAAGTTGTTTGGGCGGTTTCACCCACGCATCAATGACGTAGCGTCGCACTCGAATCGGACCTTCCCGAGAGTCCGTTTCCGCCGGCAGGGTCTGACGGATTTCTTTCTGAGTCACGTGGCTCCGTCTCGAATCCTGGGTCGAGAATGAGGTCCAAACGTTGTAATAGACGTTTCCGTCATTGCCCGTTTTGCTTTGTCCCGCCTCGACCTGTTCACCGGCTGTCGAGTCGAAAATGATGTCGAAGACGCCGAGTTTGTTCCCCTGCAACCGGGCGTGTAGCATGCGATCGTCGGGGTCAGCGGTCCGCATGGCTGTCGAGTCTTTCGGGGAAGCCCCAGCGGCGATCGGCAACATCTCGCTGAAACTGGCGAGCAGCCTCATGGCGTCCGACTGCGCCAGGTTCCGGGCAGTCTCGTCCCAGCGTGCGACGAACCCTTGCGCGTCCTCCGGCGCTCTGAGACCCGGCTGTAACTCGGCGGCAGTATTGTCGTTGAAGCGGAAATAGGCCGTCGAAAAGCGCTCCTCCAGAATGGCCATTCCCGTGAACAAGCTCATTGATCTTCGTTCTACATCGTTTGCCGGCGCTAACAGTACTTCTCCATCGCCCTCAAAGAATGCTCCGGTGATCCTGCCCAGCACGTCCTTCGTAAAGGCGATGGAGCCATCGTCGAGAGTGATCTGGATCGCGGCACGGTCCAGCGACGCTCCCCGCACCTTGAATACCCGGCCCGGATCCAGCCCGACGCTGTTGAGTTGTAGGTAGAGGGACTCCGCCGGTCCCGGGTGTCGCGCTGGTGCTGGAGTTGCTTGGGCCGGGGCACCCGGCGCTGGATCTGTGGGTGACGGATCTGCCTGGGCAGGCCATGCCGGCGGGAAGACCAAGGCCGCAAGGCTTACGGCCAGCATCATGCCCACTCTGCATCGTATCGCTGGTACTTTCGTTACGTGGGTCTGTGCGCTCACTGTTGCTAGAATGCGCTTCAATGCGGCTTCGTGTCACTAATCTGTTAGCTATGATGCTCGTGCTCGCTTCCGCGGCGGCATCGGCTGACACGATCCATTTGAAGAATGGCCGCACCATTCTCGCGGACCACGTCCGTGAAAACGGCAATCGCTATGAATACGATATCGGCGACGACAGCTACGCCATTCCCAAAAGTGCGGTAGACCGAGTCGAAACCGGTGGCCTGCCCGCCTCCGCGTCCTCGGGCGCCACCAAGACCGCCGGCGATCTTCCCGTTTTCATCCCGGTTGACAGTCTCGCGAATGAAGGCGACCTGCCTAAGACAATTGTTAAGGAGGGCAAGGTTGACCCTGACGCTCTTGCGAAACTCGAAGGCAAAGGAAATGCCGATTTGAGCGCCACGGCTGACTTCATCGCCGGCAAGTTTGAATTCGAACACGGCAACATCGAGCAAGCCCGCCGCTATTTCGACAGCGCCCTGCACTTCCAGCCGGATAACTCAACTGTCCTTATCTATTATGCCGCCCTGCTGGTGCGCACCGGGAACCCGTCGCAGGCCCTGACCTACGCCCAGCGCGCCGTCCGAGCTGCGCCCGAGTCGCCCGATGCCTATACCGTGCTCGGTTACGCGCAGCAGGCTTGTGACCGCACCAAAGACGCCGTTGCCTCATGGAAGCATTCCCTCGATCTGCGTCCCGATCCCGCTGTGCAGCAATATCTGGCAAAAGCGCAGCGCGAACAGAATGTCGAGACCGATTTCGCCCAGCGGGAAAGCAGCCATTTCGTTCTGCACTACGAAGGCAAGCAGACTTCCGAAGCCTTTCGCGGACAAATCCTGGCCGCGCTCGAAGCGGACTACGACGATCTGTCACGTGATCTGGGCACACCGCCGCGCGATAACATTCTGGTAACCCTGTATACCGAACAAGCCTTCTTTGATGTCACCCGCGCTCCCTCGTGGTCGGGAGCTCTCAACGACGGCAAACTCCGTATCCCTATCAGCGGCTTGAGCGCCGTGACGCCTGAATTGGCGAGGGTTTTGAAGCACGAACTGGCCCACTCGTTCATCAATCAGCTGTCGGGCGGCCGTTGCCCGCCCTGGCTGCACGAGGGCATCGCCCAGCTTCTTGAACCAAAGTCCCTGGGCAGCGATGGACGTCAATTGGCGCAGCTGTTCAAGTCACAGCGCAACATCCCGCTAAATGTGCTGGAGGGCAGCTTTCTGAACTTCTCGGGAGGCCAAGCCTACCTGGCGTACGCGGAATCTCTGGCCACGGTCTCCTACATCAACGATTCTTACGGCATGGGCGACATCCAGCGAATTCTGCAACTCCTCAGTCAGGGCAGTTCCACCGAAGCTGCTCTGCGTGCGACCATCCACTCCGACTACGGCGCTCTCGAATCCGAGGTCGGCAAGTACCTCAGCGACAAGTACGGCGACTAACTACTCGCATCCCGAATAGCCAATTCGGCCCATTGCCCGCCGTCACCTCTTGTGCTAGCTTCGGCTCTTGGTCTAGTGTCGAATGAGCCCTCTATTCCAGTCCCGTACGCCCGAACCTCCACCAGCCCTGGAGCCCGTCGCCGGCGAATTTCCCAAGATGGAGGGCGCCGAGATTGCCGCCACCACCTACGGGCAACGAGTCGCCGGAGATTTCTACGACTCCCTCCGAGTGAGCCCCGAGCGGGTCTTGTTCGGCTTGCTCGATGTTGCCGGACGTCGCCAGAGCAATCAGCAGATCCTATCCGCCGCACAGAAGATCTTTCGCACTCTGGGAGCCGAACTCTTTGCGCCGCCTGACATCAACGAATCCGAAGCTATGACCACGCTTTGTCTTCGACTCAACCGCGGAATCATGGAAGCCGCGGCGGGCGTTCACTCCTGCCCGGCATTCATCGGTTGCTATCACGAGAGATTTGGCACTCTCTGCTATACCAACGCGGGGCATACTCCGGGACTCCTCCTTGACCACACCGGCATTGTCGAACTCGGGTCCACGGGCCTGCCGCTTGGCCTCTTCTCCCACGCCACATCAGAGGCGCCCACCGTGGCTCTGGAGAAAGGCGCGGTTCTTCTCCTTGTTTCGCGCGGAGTGGTGGAAGGCAAGTGCAAAGATGCCAAGGTTGACGACCTGGAATTCGGTTCGGAACGAGTCAAAGAGCGCCTGCAGGCCAATCCTTCCCGCAACGCCCAGGCGCTGAGCGCGTCCATTTTGAATGCGGTCGGGGAGTTCACCTGCGAACCTCTGGTTCCGGACGACATGACCGCCCTCGTCTTTGTGCGCAGCGCCTAGCAGAAACGGCGCCAGCAACCTGCCAAACGCGCGAACGCATCCAACCATGCCAGGTCGACTTGGGCCCGGCCAGAAGTAGTAAAATGTTCCAAGCTGGCTTCGCCCGCAAGCCCAGGCAACGCGGCGGCCTACCGGAAATCCTATGAAGAAAATCGCCCTGATACTCGTTGGTATGGCATGCCTGTCCGCACTCGCTGCGGGTCAGGTGGTTGAAGAAATTGTCACGCGCGTGAACGGCCAGATCATTACTCGCTCGGAGTTCCTTCGCAGCAAGGATCAGCTCAGGGATGACGTCAAGCAGCAGGATCCGGCCAACGCCGACAAGCTCTATGCCGAGCGGGAAAAGGACGTCCTCCGCGACCTCGTCGACCAGCAACTGCTGCTGGAAAAGGGCAAGGACCTCAGCATCACCGGCGACACCGAGTTGATCAAGCGCCTCGACCAGATGCGCAAGGACATGAAGCTGGAGACCATGGAAGAGCTGGAAAAAGCCGCCACCTCCCAGGGCATCTCTTATGAAGACTTCAAGCAGAACATGCGTAACCAGATCATCACACAAAAGGTGATCGGCGAAGAAGTTGGCTCTCACTTGAGCATCTCCAAAGAGGAAGAGCAGCAGTTCTACGACGAACACAAGAATGAGATGGAGCAGCCGGAGTCGATAAAGCTCAGCGAGATCCTCATTGTTCCCAAGAAACCGGCTGACGATACGCCTACGGCGAGTAAACCGGTCCTGAACGGTGCCGCTGATGCCTCTGCCGCGGGCGCCGATAGTCCCAAGCCTCAAGACGCCGCCTCCAGCGAAGCGGCCAAACAGGCTGCGGACGCTGCAGCTCTGGCGGCCGCCGAAGCCAAAGCCGCGGACGTGCTCAAACAGATTCGTGCCGGAGCCAGTTTTGAAGACGTGGCGAAGAAGTACTCCGACGGCCCCTCGGCAGCGCAGGGCGGCGACCTTGGCGTGTTCAAGCGCGGCGCTCTTGCCAAGGAGCTTGAAGACAGGACCTTCGCCATGAAGGCCGGAGACGTGTCCGACGTGATTCGCACCAAGCAGGGCTATGTCATTTTGAAAGTCACGAGCCACCAGGTGGCCGGCATTCCGCCGATGAAAGATGTCGAGCTCAAACTCCAGGACGCCTTGTACTACCAAAAGTTGCAGCCCGCGCTTCGCGCGTATCTGACCAAGCTGCGCGAAGAGGCCTACATCGACTACAAGGAAGGTTACGTCGATTCCGGCGCCAGCCCGAACCAGACCAAGCCGGTTGAAACCGCTACCGCCAAAACGGCCGACAGCAAGAAGCTGAAGAAGAAAAAGAAGCTAGGGATTCTTTAGTCGAACTGCCAAGATTCCAGCTCTGCTGTAAGGAGTTCCACGCCACTGTGCTCCGCCCTTGCGCTTTCTGATTTACACTGATCAAGAGAATGAAAGAGTTCTACATCAGCGACTGCACTCGCCACGAAAACAAGATCATCACCTCCAACTTTGTCGTGGTCAGCAAGCAGATCAAACCTAAGAAGACCGGTGAGCCCTATCTTGCCCTAACCTTGGGCGACCGCAGCGGGCAGCTCGAAGCCAAGATGTGGGACAACGTGGAAGAAGTGCTCAATGCCTTCGAGCAGGATGACTTCCTCAAGATCAAAGGCCTGGTCAACAAATACAAGAACCGCTTCCAGCTCACCATCCACAAGCTGCGCCGGCTGGGCGAATCGGAAATCGAATTCTCCGACTATCTCCCCAAGACCACGAGGAACATCGACGAACTCTGGCTAGCCTTGACCGACTTCGTCGTGTCTTTTCAGAATCCTCATCTCAAGTCGCTTGTGCAGGCGTTCATGTCCGACCCGGAGATCGCGGCGGCTTACCGCAATGCTCCCGCCGCCAAGACCCTGCATCACGCCTATATCGGCGGTTTGCTCGATCATGTGGTTTCGCTATTTCGCTCTTGCGACCTGGTCTGCAGAAACTATCCTCAGGTCAATCGCGATTTGCTTTTGACCGGCGTGTTTCTTCATGACATCGGTAAAATTCACGAACTCGCTTACAATCGTTCGTTTTCCTACACCACGCGCGGCCAGCTTCTCGGCCATATGATCATTGAACTCGAGATGTTGCAGGCGAAACTTGCGCTGGTTCCGGACTTTCCGCCAGAACTCAAGACTCTACTCGAACACCTCATCATCAGCCACCATGGCGAGTATGAATTTGGCTCACCCAAGCTGCCCATGTTCCCTGAAGCGCTCCTGCTGCATTACATGGATGATCTGGATTCCAAGATGGAAGCCATGCGCGCACACTTCGAGCGCGAGGCCGACCTGGAGAGCCCCTGGAGCAGCTACAACGCGTCGCTCGGTCGCCCCCTGCTGAACAGCGCCAAGTTTCTTGCTCCGAAGGCCGCCGCTCCTCCTCCTGATGATTCTTCCTCAATAGCAGAAGCTGAGGGCGAAGCCGAGAACGCTGGTGAATCCCGCGAAGAAACCCCGACGCTACCCGGCCTTAAATCATAGTTTTCACCTTTGAGGAGTACGCCGCCGCACCATGCTCGACTTCAGCCGATTCGAACTTCTCACCTTCGATTGTTACGGGACCCTCATTAACTGGGAGGAGGGAATTCTCCACTGCCTGCACCGGATCCTGGCGGCCCACGGCAAGGACACAGACGATGCCACCATCCTCCAGCTCTACGGCGATTTCGAAGCCCTCGCCGAACAGGGGGAGTATCGCCGCTATCGCGAAGTTCTTCAGTCCGTCGTGCGGCAGTTCGGAAAGCAACTCGGGTTCGCGCCCACCGATCAGGAAGTCCGCTCGCTGCCTGAGTCGCTGAAGGAATGGAAACCGTGGCCCGACACCGTAGCCGCGCTCCGCGAACTCCAGAACCGATTTCGATTGGCGATCATTTCCAACGTGGACGACAATCTTTTCGCCGCCACACGTCCTCAGCTTGGAGCAGAATTTGATCAGATCGTCACAGCTCAACAGGCAGGAGCCTACAAGCCGTCATTGAAGATTTTCGAGCTCGCGTTGAGCCGCGTCGGTGTTCCCGCCCACCACATCCTGCACGTTGGCCAGAGCGTCTATCACGACGTGCTTCCGGCCAAGTCGCTGGGCCTGGCCACGGTTTGGGTTAACCGCCCATCGGCGCGGGCTGGAGTCGGCGCCGTCAAGGCGGTCGAAGGCCGTCCGGATTTGCAGGTTTCCAGCCTCGCTGAACTTGCGGCCGCTTGCGCTCGGACGTGATCCTCTAGAAATTCGCTGGAATCTTCACAACTCTCTTCTGAATCGCCCACATCACGAGTTCAGCCTTGTTGTGGATGCCAAGCTTCCGCATCAGATTGAACTTGTGCGCGTCCACGGTCTTGCTGCTTAACCCCAGAACCGTGGCCGCGGCGCGCACTGTCTTTCCCTCCGCCAGCAGTTTCAATACTTCCCGCTCGCGCACCGTGAGAGCGCGTTCCGGCGAAAGCAGCGTCTGGGCGGGACGCTCCAGGTGTCGTCGCGAGTATGATTCCGAATCGTCCGTTCGATCACCGCAGCGCGAGTTCCGCACCATCGCCACCAGTTCTTCGGCGGAAGTCTGCCGCACTCCGCAGCCGCCCGCGTCAACCCGCAGGCCGGCAAACGGAGAGCTGTCCCGATCCTGCATGCTCAAGAACACGATTTTGGTTTCGGACGATTCCCGCGTGACAAGAAGCTCTGCTTCGGCCGCAGGCAGCCCAAACGTCTCGGCATCCGCGACCAGCACGTCCGGGCGGAACTCATAAACTTTGCGCAGGCACTCCGCCGCGTTGCCGGCTTCGCTCACCACTTCAATGTCAGGCTCGTCTTCCAATAGACGCCGCAGGCCTTGCCGCAACAGCACATGGTCGTGCGCGAGCACACAGCGGATCTTCTTGCTGGAAAAAATCACTTCCCGTGAATCTGTGCGTGGGGGCACACAGTTCTCCTTTGTTTGGCCAGAGAGTTTGCAAAATCACGCGGACGAATAGGCAGAACTCAAACTGCGCAAGAACACGAACGTTCGCTATTGTAGCAATCATTTCCGCTCCTGCGCCTATGAAAATCTGCCAGGGGAGTGCCTTTTCTTGCCACCCCACGCGGAAAATGCGGCTTCTTTCTCCATTCGGAAACTCCAGAGCGGCGCCGCATCAGGTAAAATCGAGCACTTATGCTGCGCTACTTCACCGCCGGAGAATCTCACGGCGAAGCTCTGGTCGCTTTCCTCTCGGGCCTGCCCGCGGGACTTAAAGTGGACCAGGCCTTTCTCGACCGCGAACTCTGGCGGCGGCAGCAGGGCTATGGCCGCGGCGGCCGCATGAAGATTGAGCGTGATACCGCTCATATCCTCTCCGGCGTACGTCATGGCATGACGATTGGCTCGCCCATTTCCGTCCAGCTTGAGAACCGGGACTGGAAAAACTGGCAGGAGTCCCTGCCCGTCGGCGAAGGCGACCCTGCTCGCCACAAGCGGGTAGCGTCTCCCCGCCCCGGGCACGCCGACTTAGCCGGCGCGCTGAAATACAACTTTCCCGAGGCCCGCTATGTGCTCGAGCGTGCCTCAGCCCGCGAATCGGCGGCGCGCGTCGCCATCGGCGCTCTGGCCAAGACCTTCCTCCGCGAACTCAGCATCGACGTTCTCAGCCACGTCGTCGCCGTCGGCAGCGCAGCCTTGCGGCAAGAAATTCCCTGGGAGCAAATTCAGACTCTTTGCGATCAGGAAGAAATCTTGCTGAACTGCGCCGACAAGGAAGCGGAGCAACGCATGAGGGGCGAAGTCGACAAAGTCCTCAAGACCGGCGATTCGGTGGGAGGAGTCTTTGAGGTGGTCGCACACAATGTTCCACCCGGCCTGGGCACTTACGCGCAATGGGACGAGCGTCTCGACGCTCTGCTTGCCGGTGCCGTCATGTCGCTGCAAGCGGTGAAGGCGGTCGAGATCGGCTCCGGCGTCACGGCTGCCGCGTCTTCCGGCTCTGCCGTGCACGATGAAATTGGCTACGGAACGCCGTCGAACTTTGGTGGCTTTACTCGCACTCGCAACAACGCCGGCGGAATCGAAGGTGGTGTTTCGAACGGCGAAGAGATCCGCGTGCGCGGCTACCTGAAGCCCATCTCCACCTTGCGCCGCCCGCTACAATCGGTCGATTTCTCCAGCCGTCAACCTGTGAGCGCGGCCTATGAGCGCTCCGATGTTTGTGTGGTCCCGGCTGCCGGTGTTGCAGGCGAGGCCATGGTCGCGCTTACTCTGGCCCGCTGCGCTCTCGAAAAATTCGGCGGAGACTCCATGGGAGAAACCCTGCGCAATTTCCAGGGTTACTGTTTACAACTGAAGAATTACTGATTGCAACTGAAATGATTTATCCCATCGTTAAGTTCGGGAACCCCGTCCTCGAGCAGCCGGCCGAGAAGGTTACGGTTTTCGACGAAGAATTGAAGAAGCTGGTCGAGGACATGTTCGAGTCGATGTATGCGGCGCGCGGTGTTGGCCTGGCCGCGCCGCAAATCGGTATTGCCCGCCGGATCGCCGTCGTCGATGTCACGTTCAAAGAAGATCCCGATGCCAAACTCGTCCTCATCAACCCGGAAATCATTCATAAAGAAGGCCGTCACGCGCAAAGCGAGGGGTGTCTCAGCATCCCCGATTTCCGTGAGAATGTGACGCGCGCCCAGGTAGCTACGATCCGCGCTCAGGATTTAACCGGGAAGGTTTTCGAAAAGACCGCCGACGACCTGCTGGCCCGCGCCTTCCAGCACGAAATCGATCACCTTAACGGCAAGCTCTACATCAGCCACATCAGCGCGCTCAAGCGCGATTTGATCAAGCGCAAAATTCGCAAGCTCGTTAAAGCCGGAGAATGGTAGAAAGAATTCGTGTAATTGGGTAATTTCGCAATTTGGTAAGTTGTTGCGGCCGTGATCGCTCGATGCGATGCTCAATTACCCGATTACAAGATTACCCAATTACCAAATGCCCTCATCCCTCAATCTCGTCTTCTGCGGCACGCCGCAGTTCGCCGTGCCCACGCTCGACCGGCTTGTCGAGGTGGGATTCCATATAGATCTCGTGGTCACGCAGCCGGACCGTCCCAAAGGACGCGGCCTCGAACTCGTTTCCTCCCCGATCAAACACCGCGGTCTGCAGTTAGAATTGCCGATCACCCAGCCCGAAAGCATCAAAAACAACGACGCCTTTCGCGCTCAACTCGCCAATCTCAAACCCGACGCCATCATCGTGGTCGGCTACGGCCGTATCATTCCGCGATGGATGCTCAATCTTCCTCCTCTTGGCAACATCAACCTGCACGCCTCGCTCCTGCCAAAATACCGCGGTGCGGCGCCGATTCAGTGGGGTATCGCGCGGGGAGAAACCGTGACCGGCGTTACGACGATGAAACTCGACGCCGGCCTCGACACCGGCGACATACTTCTGCAGCAGGAAATCCCAATTGCTCCGAACGACACGGCAGAAATTCTAGCCTGGAAGTTAGCAGCCGCGGGAGCGAAACTCATCGTCGAAACCTTGCGCGGGCTGCAAACCGGCAACATTCATCCACGCAAGCAAGATGAAACTCAAGCCACGCTGGCGCCAATTCTCAAGAAAGAAGACGGCCTCATCGACTTCTCGCGCCCGGCGGCCGAGATCCTGAACCGCGTGCGCGGTTTTCAACCTTGGCCTGGCGCATATTCGAAGTTTCGCGGCAAGAACCTGCAGGTGTGGAAAGCGGCCGCGCTCGATCGGACGCTACCCTCGTCGGAGCTGAAGACCCAGGGCGATCGTCTTCTGGTTGGCTGCGGCCGGGGCACAGCAATCGAACTACTCGAACTGCAGCTCGAAGGTAAGAAGCGGACCTCTGCCGATGACTTCCTGCGCGGCTATCGCCCGCTGCCCGGCGAGAAACTCGGTTCCTGAGGCAGCACGAATTTTGTCCTCCGCGCGGGGCCAATTCCCTCATACTGGCCACAGTGAAAACAAAGTCTCGAAACTCGCCCCCAGATGTTTCTCCAGCCCGTGCCGCTGCATTCGACATTCTGCTTCGTGTCGAGCGCGAGTCTTCTTACGCTTCCGAACTGCTCCACTCCCGGACGTACAATCGGCTGGCGTTGGTCGATCATTCCCTAGCGACCGAACTGGTCATGGGAGTTCTGCGCTGGCGGTCGCTGCTTGATTCACAAATCGCCGAAAGCTCTGCCCAGCCACTCGCCAGGCTCGACCTGGAAATTCTCACGGCACTCCGCATTGCAGTGTACCAACTCGGCTGGCTCAGCCGCATTCCCGCCCGCGCCGCCATCAACGAAAGCGTTGAGCTGGTCAAGCGAGCCCGCAAACGCTCCGCCGCTTCATTCGTGAATGCGGTCCTGCGTAAGCTTGCCGCCAGCGTCTCTCGCGTTGAGGGCACGCAACACTCGATTAGCGAAGCTTCCGTCGAGGCGCTAGCTGCCAGTAGTGCTCACCCGCTGTGGCTCGTCGAACGCTGGACTCAGGCCTATGGACTCGATTCTGCGTATCGCATCTGCCAGCACAATCAAACGGTTCCCGTGACCACGATCCGTCTTCGTAGCCCTGAAGCAGAAGCCCAGCTGAGCGCCGAAGGAATCGACCTCGCTCCCGGTGCTCTTCTCGCCTCCGCGCGACGAGTGCAGCACGGGGATGTCACGAGGTCTGCCGCTTTCCGGGCAGGCCTTTGCGTTATTCAGGATGAAGCCTCGCAGCTAGTCGCAGCTCTTGTCGGCCGCGGCGCGCGGATTCTCGACTGCTGCGCGGCCCCCGGGGGAAAGACCCTTGCTATCGCCGACGGCAATCCCAACGCTGAAGTTGCTGCGGTCGACCTCCATCCTCATCGCGCACGTCTACTGCGAAGACTACTGGGCGCAAACGATCCACAAACCAGGACGGAACCCCGAAAGATCCGCGTGGTCGCTGCCGACGCGCAGAATCTGCCCTTTTCTGCAAGATTCGATCGCGTCCTCGCCGACGTGCCCTGCTCCGGCACCGGTACTCTAGCCCGCAACCCGGAAATCAAATGGCGGCTCGTGCCCGACGACCTCGCCGATCTGCAGGGACGCCAGCTGGCGATCCTTCGTTCTGCCATGGCTTACGTTGTAGCCCGAGGCCGTTTGATCTACTCCACCTGCTCTCTGGAAAGAGAAGAAAACGAAGACGTCATCGAGCGTTCGTTGCAGAGAGATTCATCATTCCGCGTCCTCGATTGCCGCGCCGAACTGGAGGGGCTTCAACAGAAGGAGGAATTAATCTGGCGGGACCCTGCCTCGCTCACTCGCGGCCCCTACTTGCGAACTTTGCCCGGCGTCCACCCGTGCGACGGCTTTTTCGCGGCGATTTTGGAGAAAACCTGACCGTCCAAGCCTGATGTAAGACGCCCCGCGCCTCACCGCACTTCGAAGTTCACCACCGCTCCCGCCAGAACCTTCTGTCCCGCAGGAGGCCACTGCGTAACGATCACGCTGGCTGGGGACGGTTGTGGGGGCACAGTGGGCACGGCCGGAGGAACACCTGGTATTTCTGCGTTCTCTTGTGGAGGTGGCGCAATGCTCACGGTACCCAGTTTGAAGCCCGCATCCTGCAGCGTGCGGCTGGCACTGCCCAGCGGCTGCCCCAAGAAACTTGGCATCACATATGCCGGCGGATCGGCTGGGACCGTCACCAGCAGGCTGGTTCTCGGTGCCGCCACCTGGCTTGCGTTCGCCGGCGGGCTCTGCGCCAGGACCTGGTCGGCGGGCGTTCCCGGCAACTGCATCTCCGCCGTCGAGGCCACTTCCAGCCCGCGCCGCTGGATGTTCCATTCCGCCGCGCGCTCACTTTGTTTGGTTACATCCGGAATCACCACGCGCTGCGGCCCCAGGCTCTGCGCCACACGCAACTGCCATCCTCGCCGCACCTTCGCACCCGGCAGCGGCAGCTGTGTCATGATCCGTCCCTCAGGAATCTGCGGGCTGTAGTACTGTCGCTCCACTTCGATCTGCAACCCCAGCCCGGCGACGGAGCGCTCTGCCTCTACCGGCGTCAACCCAATCACCATGGGCACCTCGACGACCTGGCCGTGAATGGCAAATCGCATCGCCGTCAGCGCCGACACCAATGCCACAGCCACCAGCAATAGCGCCACCATCGCAAACTTGAAGAAAGGCTTCATGCAACCACGGAGATTATAGTTGGACTAATCACAAGGATGCTCCTCCGCCGCCGGATCACAGGGTGACCACTTTTAGTGCGTCTCATCCGCACCCGCCGATGTATCCGGCGTATCTACTTTTTGCACTACGGTCACGGGTACGTCCGGTGCCGCCTGGAACTGCCCCGGATCTTTCCCCGCCATCGCGGTGTTCATAAAGTTCATCCAGATCGGCAGCGCCGCGTGCGCTCCCGTCTCTTTGGCTCCCAGGGATCTCTTCTCATCAAACCCAATCCACACGCCGCAGGTCATCGTGGGCGAGAATCCCACAAACCAGGCGTCAGTGAAATCGTTGGTCGTGCCCGTCTTTCCGGCGACCGGAAAAGGCATCTTTGCAGCCGCCACTCCGGTTCCGTGCAGCACAACCTCGCGCAACATCGAGGTCATGATTCGCGCTGTCCGCGCGCTGATCACATCCTTCACTTCAGGATAGTCTTCCTCCAGCACCCGCCCCTCGTAGTCGGTCACCTTCGTGATGTAGCGAGGAGTGACGCGCACCCCGTCGTTCGGAAACACACTATATGCCGACGTCTGCTCGATCAGCGTGATTTCAGCCGAGCCCAGCGCCACCGGCAAGTAGGGCGGCAATTTGGCAGTGATTCCGAAGCGTTCAGCATATTCAATCACGCTCTTGATCCCAACCTTGTTCGCCAGCTTCAGCGCCGGAATATTCCGCGACTGCGCCAGAGCGCGCCGCAACGTGATAATTCCTTCAAACTTCTCGTCATAGTTATGTGGAGAATAAGGCCCCGAACCCGTTTCGAAGGTAACGGGCTCATCCAGAATCGTGTCATTCGGGCTCGCGCCCCGGTCAATCACCGTTGTGTACACGTAGGGTTTGAACGACGATCCTACCTGTCGCAACGCCTGGGTCGCGCGATCGAATTTCGATTCACTGAAATCCCGTCCGCCGACCATCGCCTTGATTCCGCCCGTGGCGTTGTCAATCGCCATCAGTGCTCCTTGCGCGCCGGAATCCTGCTCCAGGCTCACGCGCGCTGCGCCGTTCGGGTTGAGCGCCGTTATCCTTACGTAGCAGATGTCCCCCGCCCGTAACAGATTCTGTATCTTGCCCTGCGTCCAGGCCACGTCCGCCTGTCCCAGAGCCGCCGCGTAGCGTCCAAACTTGAGCGTTGCAATCCCGACTCCTGCGGAAGTAACCAGCGCGTGGACGTATCCATTCACTTCCGGTTCGTCATCCCAATCGGGATGCGCAAACTTGTCGATCGCACTTCCCTCCGCCACTACGTTCTCCAGGCTTCCCTTCCATCCATGACGCCGTTCGTAAGCTGCCAGGCCATCCAGCACTGCCTGGTTCGCGGCTCTTTGCAGATCAACATCAAGCGAGGTATAGACCTTCAACCCGCCTTCATGCACCTGGTCAGCCCCGTATTTGTTTTCCAGGTACCGCCGTATTTCCTCAACAAAATATGGCGCCAGCGAGTTGGGATCGTGTTGTAGATGCAAGACCAGCGGTGACGACCGGGCGTCCTCGGCCTGAGCCGCGGTAATCTTTCCGTCTTCCAGCATGGCATTGATCACCAGGTTCCGCCGCTTCGTCGCCCGGTCCGGATGGTTGATCGGCGAGTAGACTTGCGGCCCCTTGGGTAGACCCGCCAGCAGTGCGGCTTCTGCCAGCGTGAGCTTTCGCGCCGGCTTGCTGAAATAGAATTCCGACGCAGCCTCGAACCCATACACTCCGTGTCCTAGGAAAATCTGATTGGCATACAAGGCAAAGATCTGTGGCTTGGTGAAGCGGCGCTCGATCTGAATCGCGAGCATCGCCTCCTGCACCTTGCGATGGAACGAGCGGTCGGGCGAAAGAAACAGGTTGCGCGCCAACTGCATGGTCAGCGTCGATGCCCCCTGGATCTTCCCGCCGGACTCAATGTCGCGGTACGCCGCGCCTACGATGCGCCAGAAGTTGATTCCCGAATGCCGGTAGAAGTCCTTGTCTTCAATGGAGACCAGCGCATCCCGCAGCACAAGAGCGAAATCATCATAGCTAGCCACCACTCGCCGCTGCAGGGCAAATGATCCAATCACGCGTCCATGGTCGTCGTACAACTCCGTAATCGAGCTGGGACGGTACGCTTCGAGCGCCTCCACTTGCGGCAAATCTGTGGTATAGACCAGCAGAAGACCGGTCGTCGCTCCCACCAGGGCGGAGACCAGCACCAGCAGGCCAAACAACACCCGGCCCACAAACTTCCGCCCGGCAATTTCCACCGGTGGAAGATCCTCATAGAGCGATTTCATGGCGAGATGGGTTCAGAATAGCAGGGCGTCAACCGCCTCGGTAGTCGCAAGCGCAGGTCGCCACTGTATGACCCTTGGTGCGGCTAAGAATGCTACGAGGACAAAAGAAATCGCGCGCCTTTCGGCGCGCGATGAACATTGCCGCAATACCGGGAACGCCTAGCTCGCCCGGGTCTTCAGTACTTCAACTGCCTTGTGCAGCTGATCGTCCTGCGTGTTCTTGGGCTTGGCTTCCAGCTCCGCAGCGGCAGGTTCCGAGTCTTCGTCCTCGGAGATCACGTTGTCGGTTTCGTCAGCCACCAGCACGTTGGGCGTCACTGCCGTTTCCTGAATCGCTTTCCCACTAGGCGAATAGTACTTCGCCACCGAGAGAATCAGCGCTCCACCGTCCGGCAGATCGATCGTTTTCTGCACCGATCCATCGCCGAAAGTCTTGTCGCCCACTACGTCGGCGCGGGCATTCTCCAGGAGCGCAGCCGCCACGATCTCAGCCGCCCCCGCCGTACCCTTGTTTACCAGCACTGCGACCGGAAGCGAAGTCACCGCTTTCGCCGCATCCGCATTGAACGCCTCTCGTGGAAACTTCTGCCCCTGCAGATAAGTGATCGTCCCATGGTTCAGGAAAAGATTGGCTGTGGCAACCCCTTCGCTCTCTTCACCCTCTGACGTGTTCCGCAAATCCAGAACCAGCTTCTTCGCTCCTGATCTCTCGAGCGATTTGATCTTAGCAGCAATCTCCTGCGCCTTGCCCTTGGTCAGAGCATCTACTTTCACGTAGCCGATGCCGTCTTCCAGCATCTTGTCAGAGACTGGCGGAATGCTCACCACATCCCGCGTGATCGTCACTTTCTGCGGCTCCGCTCTGCGCGCCCGCACAACCGAAACATTCACTGTCGAACCCGGTGTCCCGCTGAGCAGGCTTCGAATCTCCGGCAAAGACATGTCCCGCGTGCTTTGGCCCTCGATCGATTCGAAGATATCGGTATCCTCAATCCCTGCCTTCTCTGCAGGCGAGCCCGGGATCACCGAAACCACGTCCGCGTATCCAAAGCGCTTCGAAACAGTGGCTCCGATCTCGCCCTTAGCCTCAGACTTGTGAGCCTTGAAGGCCTTGTAAGCCGCTGGCGTCAGATAGCTGGAGTTCGCATCCAGCGATTCCACCAGGCCATGCAGCGCGCCGTCGGTCACTTTGGGAATGTTCGGGTCTTCCACGTACTCGCTCTGTACGCGCGACAATACCTCGCTATAAACCTGCATCTGCCGGTAAGAGCCGTCACCCGAGGACGCATGCACGCCCCCAAAGGAGCCGACTACGACAAACAACAGTACGGCAAAGGACGAAACCAGAATCGCAGCTTTAATTTTCATGGACATCAGATTCTTCTTCTGGAAAGGACTCACTTCCTGAGGAGCTGTTTCCTATTATATCGTGTAGATGCTGCTTTTTGTCTCCTGGCTGCCCCGGTTCCAATCCCCTTAGGTAACTTCGCCGCAATGCGCTTTCCAGAATTTAAGACGATCTGGAGATTAAGACGATCCAGCGCCAGTTTGGTCACCCGGCGGCTAAGCCGGTGGTTTGAAGTTCAGCGTGATCACGCTCTGCACCGACACAGCGTGGCCGTTCATGGAATAAGGTTTGAAGCGCCATTGCTTTACGGCGTCGATGGCGGCTCGCGCAAATACCAGCGATCCCTGCAGGAACTTTGCATCCTGCACCGCGCCGTCGCGTCCGATGAACACTTGCAGAACCACGCTCCCTCGCTGCCCGCTGCCCTTTGCTGCGTCTGGGTAGACCGGATCAACGGGTTGAGCCAATAGTCCCAACGCCGCAGATTCCGGCAGATTCACGGGTTCAATCGATGACATCGCAGCTTCGGCCGGCTTGGCACCACTGGCCTCCGGAGTCATCGAACCCATCTGTGACTTCAGGCTCGACGGAATACTCGCGCTATCTCCCGCCGAAGCCGCCTGCGGCGGCGCAGAACTCTGTGCCGGCAGCGTAACCGAGCGCGGCGGCGGAGTCGCTTGGACGACAGGCGCATTCGGCTGTACCGGCAAAGCTGTTGGAACCGGAGCAGGTGACGCTTCTGCCGTGTTCCCGGGCACCCCCCCGACGCTTGCCGGGGCTGGGTCCTTAACCTGATTCTCGCCGACCTGCACCTGGCCGCTCGAGCTTTGTCCAGGCTGGTTTTGATTGGTTTGATTTTGATTGAGCTGATTTTGATCAGGTTGGTTTGGACCAGATTGGTTTTGACCGGTCTGGGTTGGATCGGTGGGGTTGCCCTCGCCAGTCGCAGAGGACGCGGCCTGCCCGCTGTTCGCCTCGGAACCCTTTTGCGGCTTCGCCGTCGGATCAATCACCGGAAGAACGCGAATCTGGGAGGGATCGGTGGTCGCGTCCGGGATATTCCCCGCCACCGGAAGGTTGTACTCATCACCCGACTGGCCAAAGCTGTCGTGCTGTGCCACAGCCTGCGGTACCGGGGCAGGCGGCGGGTTCAGCCAACTACCTCCCGCACGTGCGGCACTGCGAGAGAAAATGCGCAGACTTTGGCGGATGCGGGGCACCGCCACCAGAGCTACACACGCTGCCAGCATACCCGCCAGCAAGATTTTGCCGAGTACCGGGCGCGATTCTCGTTTCGTCGGCTCGCTCTCCTCCGGTTCTCCCGATATGTAGGCGAAGAGAGCAGCTTCTGGTGCCGATTCCGGCTGCGACTCCTGCTTGGTGGGCTCCTTACTTTCCGGTGCAGACGATCCCGCCGAAGTCCGCACCTGGGAGGGTGTCTCCCCGTATGACAGCAATTCGTTCTTTGCCGGTGCATCTTCCACTGGCTCTGGAGCCGCTTTCGTCAGACGTGCTTGCAGAGCAGCCCATCCCGTCAGCGGTTCTTGCGGTTCGGGCTCCGGTGCTGGAGGAACTTCCACCGCGGCGGCCATGGGCTCGAGTTCCGTAAGAGCGTCGACCTCTGCTGCGGCCGACTGCTCCATCGACTTATGAACTTCGTTTTCCGCATCGAATTGCCCGCCCGGCACGGAACCCGGTGACTGCAGAAATTCTCCCGCACGGAAGGTTTTCTCGGACGCCGGGGACGCCGGCGAAGCTACCGGAACCACACCAGCCGACGCCGCAGCCGCCAGAGCGGCGGTTTGGGGCGCTTCCCGCTGTGCCGCAGGCGCGGGTTGCGGCGCGCCCGGTTGCTGCTTCGCCCGGAGCAACTCGCACGCTGTACTCATCGTGTCACGAACCTGTTCCGTGCGAATCGGTTTCACCAGAACTGAGTTCGCTCCCGCCTGCAACGCCTCCGGCAGCCTGGCATTATCGCTCACAATCGCCAGGGTCAGCGGGCGTTGCGCCGCCTTCAATTCCCGTGTCGTCTTCAGCAGGAACCCCGCCTCCGGCTGATCGTCCCAATCGGTGATGACGATCTGAAAAACCTGAGTGGTAACCTTCTCTACCGCGTCCACAGCGCTTTTGCAGTACTCTCCCTCGATCCCGAGATCGGCGAGCACCTGCCAGATGGGCTGAACCATCTCCTCATTGGACGAAAACAGGAGGCAGCGTAAGGGCATACTACTCCAGCCTAAGCAGGCGCGGTAACCACGGCAAGTTACCGAGGTGGTTGACTCGGCTGACCTCATGCTGCTAAGGGACAATGTCCTCAAGTCACCACCAGCTCCCCGGCCGTGACGGTGATTTAGAATGCGAGGTCCTCCTTCGTAGAGACGTAGCTTGCTACGTCTATCTCGCGGGCGCATCTGCGGCTTCAAAATCTGATATGACCTTACGCGAACACAATTACTGGCTCACTACTGCCCAGATTCCCAGCACGGATGCCGCCCGCCCTCTACCCGGCCGGGTGGACGTCGCCGTAGTCGGCGCTGGCTTTACCGGTCTCTCCGCCGCCCGCACCCTCGCCAAGCGCGGCGCCTCAGTCGCCGTGCTCGAGTCGGAAACCATCGGCTGGGGTGCAAGTTCGCGCAATGGCGGCATGGTGCTCACGGGAATGAAGTTGGGAGTCAATCAGCTCATCTCCATGTACGGACGCGA
Organism: uncultured Acidobacteriaceae bacterium; assembly: GCA_963787495.1. Taxonomy (GTDB): domain Bacteria; phylum Acidobacteriota; class Terriglobia; order Terriglobales; family Acidobacteriaceae; genus Sulfotelmatobacter. Next base: position 692,729 of record CAWBDA010000003.1, on the reverse strand, counting down.
CCTCACCCGGCGCATGTACGCCGCATCCCTTCAGACCATCGATTACGTCGAGCGGATCGTTCGCGAAGAAGCCATCGACTGTGACTTTTCCCGTTGCGGTCACCTCGAAGTAGCCTGCAAGCAGAAGCACTTCGACGACTACGCGCGGCAAGTGGATGTAATCGCGCGCGAATTCAATCACCAACTGCGCGTCGTGCAGAAGAATGAGTTGAACACTGAAATCGGATCAAACATTTACCACGGCGGCATGGTCGATGAAGTCAGCGCCGGACTGAATCCCGCCCGGTACGTGGCTGGCCTAGGCCGCGCCGCGATAAGAGCGGGCGCCGAAATCTTCGAGCACACAGGGGTCGAAAGGCTGCGGCGTGAATCAAGCCAGGGCGATGCCGGCTGGAAGATCGCAACCTCGCGCGGCCCGCTGTGGGCGCGCGAGGTCTTCGTCGCAACCAGCGGCTATACCGGCAAAGCCACTCCTGCTCTACAAAAGAAACTAATCCCCATCGGATCGTTCATTATCACGACAGAAGTCCTGCCCGAAGATCTGGCGCATGTGCTAAGCCCACGCAACCGCATGATCTACGACTCGAAGAATTATCTTTACTACTATCGCCTCACGCCCGACCGCCGCATGCTGTTCGGCGGCCGCGCCGCATTCTTCCCCGAGACCGGTCAGACCATCCGCCGCAGCGCCGAAATCCTGCGCCGCGGCATGATCGAGGTCTACCCCCCACTCAGCGACACCAAAGTCGAATACGTCTGGGGCGGCACGCTCGACTTCGCCTTCGACATCATGCCCCACGCCGGCCAGCTCGACGGCATGCACTACGCCGTAGGCTATGCCGGTCACGGCGTGGCCATGGCCACGTATCAAGGCCAGAAGATGGCAGAGCTAATCGCGGGCGATAAGCCCGAGAACCCGTTCGTTGGCATCCCATTCCCCGGCGCGCCGCTAGGCCTGTACAACGGCAAGCCGTGGTTCCTGCCCTTTGCGGGAATGTGGTACAAGTTTCTGGATTGGGTGAACTGAGTACGCTCGTGTGAGGCGGACACTCCTGTCCGCCCGGCAGCGCCACTGCTGGCGCAGGACCTGCGATGCTCCATCTGTGCTGAAGATATACATCGGAAGTTGTATATCTAGTGCGAACGCGAGGCAACAAATCCGTACGCCAACGGTCCCAAGATCATCGCAATCGGGCCGCCGATCGCCGCACGGCGGTCGCTTCCCAACAGCGCGACCAGACTCATCACCACCGGCGCAGCCACCACGTAGAACAATCCCAAGCGCCCGCCGGGAATTCGAAACGCGCGCGGCATCTCCGGCCGCGTCCGCCGCAGCTTCCACGCCGAGAGCACAGTTAGTACTGTCGTAGCTGACCGCAACCAGATGTACACCGAGATGAGCTGCCCAAGACTCTGCCAAGCCAGCAGCGCATAAATGACGGCTGAGACTACAATCGCCAGCCACGGCGTTCCATACTCCAAATGCTTGCGCGTGAGGGCGGCTGGAAGGTATCCATCTTCGGCCATGGCAAAAGGCATCCGCGTAGTCGTTAAGACGGTGCTATTGAGCAGCGCGACGTTGCCGACCATAGCTGCCAGTGTCATCCAAGTTCCTAACCAAGGCCCTCCGATCGACCTCGCCGCATCCGAGAAGTATCCTGTATGCCAGTTCTGCCACTCTCCCGCCGAACCCAGCCCCGCCAGCGTGGGCAGAAAGTATGCCGCCATCGAAAGCGGCACAACCAGCGCCAGCGCTCGCGGATAAGCCCGTCGCGGGTTCTCGACTTCCTCCGCCACGGTCGAAAGCTGTTCGTACCCCGAATACAGCCACAGGCCCAGAGCCAGTCCCACGCCGAAGATTTTGAAGGTTGGCTGGTGCGGCGGAATCCACGGCACCAACGGATTGTGATGCCAGTGGATGAAGCCCATCACGATCATCGTCATCACCGGCAAGAAGATGAAGATTTCAAGCGCCGTCGCCACCTGCCCGACCATCTGAATGCCGCGCACATTGATCCATGCAATTACGGCAATCAGTGCCACGGAAACCAGGTAGTGCTTCCATCCCGTGATCCCGGGGAAGTAATAAACCAAGTAATCGGTGAAGAGGACAGCATACGCTCCGCCCAACAGGAACGACGCCGACCAGTTCCACCATCCTGCGAGAAATCCCCAGAAGTCGCCGAAGGCCGCGCGAGTCCAGCGGTAGAAGCCGCCTTCGACGGGCATAGCGGTGGTCAGTTCCGCCGATACCAGCGAAACCGGGATACACCAGAAAAACGGCAACACCAGCAGATAGATCAGCGTCATCCCTGGGCCCGAGGTCGTCACCATGTCTTCGAGTCCGAAGGGCCCGCCCGTGGTGTAGGAAAACATCACGAAGACGAGATAGAAAAGTCCGGCCTTGCGAAGAACAGATGCGTTGCCGTTTGAGGAGGTCAAAGGGGTGTGGTCTCGAAGGGATTATGCCGTCAGCACCCCGCTCAGCGCGCCTTCCAGTTCCAGCAGCTTTCGCTTCACGTCAAGTCCGCCGCCGTAGCCGCAGAGCGTACCGTCGGAGGCGATTACCCGATGGCATGGGACAACGATCGCGATCGGGTTACGATTGTTAGCCATGCCCACGGCGCGAAACGCGTTCGGCTTGCCCACCGCGCGGGCGATGTCGGCGTAGCTGCGCGTCTCTCCGTACGGAATCGCCACCAGCGCCCGCCAGCATGCTAGCTGAAAATCCGTGCCTCGAAGATCGAGTGGAAAGGTGAATTTGCGCCGCTTGCCGGCGAAATACTCTTCGAGTTCATCAACGTAAGCCTTCATCTGGCCGGGAGAATCCTCGAACTGAAGTCCCCTTTCTTCTTCCCGAAGATGGCGCGGGTTCGGACGAATCGACTGCTGCCCAGGCAACCGGGCGTCGAATTCCAGTGCAACCAATCCACGATCGGACACCGCCAGAAACAGCGGTCCGATCGCCGATTGCATCCTTGTGGAGTGAAGGGTTTCCATGTGGGAGAAGAACCTCCTTGCAGTAGACAACGATATCAGACGGCCAGCCAGGGTATTAGGATGCTATTTTTCGCCCTTCTTAGGACCCCCCAGGAGTTGACAGAAAGCGGTTTTTGGCCCAAAGTGTGTCCGGCGTGCTTATGGCCTTACCGGCATCCCCTATGAAGCAGGGCCTCTTCATCACGTTTGCCGTGGTGCTGGCCCCGGTCCTGCTGGTCGGACTGGTCGCTCTAGCTGCGGGGGACTGGCGGACCGTCGGCGCTACCCCGGGCGGCGATCAGGTTTTAGTCAGTTCAGTCACACCCCAGAAGAACGGGTTGCGCACAGCCTGGATTCGCGTCGAATACAAAGAACCCACCAAACTGCCGCAGGGTGGTCCGTTTGTGGAGCTGCGAGCCCGGGTTCGCTTCAATTGCGCCAGCGGCAGCGCTGTGGCGGGCGTTGCTGTGAACTCGGAATGGTTCTACTCCCGCGAGCATGGCAAACTTGTGGTCAGCAAGAAGACTCACCGCGATGATCAGTTCGGACAGGTTGCGGAGGGTGACTTCGGCGAGATCGCCAGGGACTTTGTTTGTAAGCAGAAGTGAGAGCAGTGATCGGTGGCCACTGGCCACTGCCCTTCGGATTTCCACAGGCTGCACACCTCGGTAACGTCTCACCCACTTCCGCAGAGTCTGCTTCCGTCATATGCTGATAGCGAACTCGCAGTTGGCAACATGCCGCTGCGAGGTTGCCGCCTCGGTATGGATTCAGTTCATCTCTATTCGTTGGTGGTTGCCGGCGGCGGTGCAGCTGCACTGGGCGCCTACGCACTTTTGCGGCGCAAGCCCAAGGGGCCATCCGAACTGGAACGCGAGCGCCGCACCTGGCTCGATGGCATCGGACGGATCACCGACGGTACCGTTATCGACGTACAGGAATTGCCGGTCAGCGACGGCCATCATGCCGCGGTCCTGCTCATTTATAAATATGATGTCGCGGGTGTTTCCTACGAGTGCTCGCAGGACGTCACCTACCTGCGCCAGTGGATTAACCTGCATTCCTGCCGCTTGGGGCTGCCGACATCGGTGAAGTACGATCCGCACAATCCCGGCAACTCGCTGGTCGTCTCGGAAAGCTGGATGGGATTGAGACAGTAGGCCAGCTTTTCGGATCCGGGAAACCTTGCAACATTGTCTTTCAGATCTGGTAGTCCTCCAGAAACAGTTCCTGCGGAGAGATATTCGGCGGCGACGTGCCTTCGTCGATTGTTAGGTCAGGCTCCGCGCCCAGTGCTTTGTGGGAATGCTGCTGAAACTTCTCGCGCAATTCGTGGATTTCCGCGGCCAGCTTGATTATCACGTCTGAGAGCGGGTCGCGGATGTCCTTCGGATCGGTGATGACCACGCGTTTGCCGTCGCGCAGAACAATGTGTCCGGGCACGCCCACGATGGTGGAATTTGCAGGCACGCTACGAAGCACCACCGAGCCCGCGCCTACGCGGCAGTTGTCCCCGATGGTGATGTTTCCCAGCAGCTTGGCGCCAGAGCCGATCGATACGTTGTTGCCGACGGTGGGGTGCCGTTTGCCCTTTTCTTTGCCGGTTCCCCCCAAGGTCACTCCCTGGTAAAGCGTGACATCGTCGCCAACGATCGCCGTCTCGCCGATCACTGTGCCCATCCCGTGGTCGATGAACAGGCGCCGCCCAATCTCCGCGCCAGGATGAATCTCAATCCCGGTGAAAAAGCGCGCCAATTGCGAAACGCATCTTGCCAAAAAGCGCATGTGATGGCGCCATAGCCAGTGGCTCAGGTGATGCGCCCACACGGCGTGCAGACCTGGATACAAGACCACGACCTCGAGGTACGAGCGGGCGGCAGGGTCTGACTCGAAGACTGCAGCGACGTCCTCGCGCGCCGAGCGGAAGAGCATAAGCCAGTTCTCAGTTCTCAGTTCTCAGTTCTCAGCAAAACCCTTTAGCGCGCGAGAACCGGACTGAAAACTCGTTTTCTTCTTCCTCATGAACGTAGCCCAGCAAGGGAAAGAGTGCAAGGGCAAGAAACTGAGAACTGAGGTGTGGCCTAGCTGCCGGTCTGGAATCCGCCGCTGACCGCGACGGTCATACGGAGGTATTTATAAGGATTTACCGGGGTGTCGTTGATGCGGACTTCGTAGTGCAGGTGCGGACCGGTAGAACGTCCACTGGAGCCAATGTAGCCGATGGTGTCGCCGCGATGGATCTGCTGTCCGGGTGTGACCGCGAAGCCAGAAAGGTGGCCGTAGCGGGTGGAGATGCCGTGGCCGTGATCCAACATGATAGCCTTGCCGTATCCGCCCAGGAAATCGGCGAAGGTGACCACTCCGTCGGCGGGCGCGACCACTGCGTGCCCGTAAGTACTGCCAATATCCACCCCGCTATGAAACGCACCTTCGCCGTTGAACGGGTCAATGCGCTCGCCGAAGCTGGCAGTGACCTGGCCTTCAACCGGCCAGAGATTAGGTGCGGAGTTCGCCCGGAACCAGTCCGCCGTGGTGGCGTTGCGAGTCATGCCCAGGCTGATGCCAACCGTCGTGGCGCCGGTGAGGGCGGAAGTGCGCAGAACCCCAAGCTGATCGAGCGAAGAACTGACGTCAGCATCCTGGATTTCCTGCTGTGACGCCGTGACCAGCGCGGGTTGCGATTTCAATCCGTAGAGAGCCGACACTTCGCTGGCGATTGAGCCTAGAGAAGCGACTTGAACATCGCGCTCCTTGGCCACTTGTTCCAGTTGAGAATAACGGTCCTTAAGCTGGTCTTTCTCGGTGCGCAGTTCGTTGTAGCGCGAGACCTTGAGCAGCATGCGGGCATAAGAACTGGCGATACCGGTGAGGCTGAGGAATCCAATGGCGGCGCCGACCACGAATACATACAGGTAATGGACGGGGATCGGAATCTTGCGCAACTGGCCGTCATCCCCGCGAGCCACAAAAAGTATGTAGAAGCGCTTTCGCAAATGCCTTCCCTCTTCAGCTTTGAAATGTTCTTCCGCGTTTAGCGATCAGGGACGGAACTCCAGGCAAAGTTCTGAGGTTGCAGAAAGCCTGTTCGAACGCCTGATCTTTCGGGCCACGCTTCCCCTCTTGGGAACGGAAGCTTCTAACGTGTCCTTCTCCTACCGGAACCGAGGACCAGCCGAAAACCTCTTGGTCCGCAATTCCTTCGGATTGCAGAACTTACGCTGCCCGAAGGTTACTGCACTTTGCTCGGCCAAAGGTTTCGTGAATGACTGGTAAAAGGTAACAAACTGGATTCCCCCTGTCAACGACGCCAAAGGGCGATGAGAGTTACTTAAGACGCGGTAATCAAATGTAACCAGCGCCAGGTTACTGGAGCGGATGGGCACCAGCCGGTGGTGGCCAAGGGGTCCATACAAGGTTGCATTCCCACGGCTTTGCATGATCGAGCAGGATCTTGTTGCGTCGTGCGCCCGTTGCGGGGATGGGTTACATCCAGGATGCTCCGACTCGGGGACGTTTGGCAGCATTGGTGGGGGAGCCTCGCTTATAGTAGTTGCCGTGGTAATTGCCGAAAAAGCGCTGATTGCCCAGGTTCGCCGCATGGCGGGGGTGGCGACAAATCCTGCCGTTCAGACTGGAATTGGAGACGACTGCGCCGTGCTGCGCCTTCAGAGCCGAGGCAAGAAGAACGAGAGAGACACGCTGGTCACGACTGATTTTAGCCTCGAAGGGATCCACTTCCGGTGCGAATGGCACTCCCCAGAATCGATCGGGCACCGCTGTCTGGCGCGCGGACTGAGCGACATTGCGGCCATGGGCGGCGAGCCGGTCGCGGCGTTTCTCTCGCTGGCGCTGCCGCGCCACTTGCCGCAAAGCTGGGTGGGCCGCTTCGCGCGCAGCTTGATCAGCCTCGCGGAGCGATACCGCGTGACCCTTGCCGGGGGCGATACCGCTGAGTCTCCCAACGGAGTTCTGGCGGACGTTGTTGTCGTGGGAACTGCGCCAAAGGGGACAGCTGTGTTGCGGTCCGGTGCGCGGCCCGGCGACCGCATTTACGTGAGCGGAGAACTGGGCGGTTCGGCGGCTGCGGTCTGGCAGATGCGCAAGAAACCCAAGCGCAAGCTCAATCCACGGGACTACCCGCGGCACTTCTTCCCCGAGCCGCGAACCGAGCTGGGGCGCATTCTGCGTGAAAAACGCCTGGCTTCCGCGATGATCGACACCAGCGACGGCCTCTCCACCGATCTCACTCACATCTGCGAAGAAAGCGACGTGGGTGCTGAGCTGCAGGCTGAAAGCATCCCCCGGGCCAGCGTGGGAAAGCCATCGCGGGAGGTCGATCTGCAGTTTGCCCTGCACGGCGGAGAAGACTACGAACTGCTGTTCACTGCACCGCGTGGCAAACGAGTTCCATCGCACATTGCCGGAGTACCCATCACTATGATTGGACACGTCACCCGGTTCCGGAAGATATTTCTGATGAATGAGGGTGGCGTCGGCTTCGAACTTAAACCACAAGGCTGGGAACACTTCCGCAAATAGTGGTTACTTTGGTGACCTGTCACCATCAGTGTCTATACCCTCCGGACAAGAACGGTACTAGAGTAGGGGCATGTCGTTCTCCCGAGTCGTCTCCCTACGCGTTTTGTTTGTCGTGCTGGCGTTCGCTGCCGCGTCTGCTTTGTTCGCTGCGGATAAGAAGCAGCCGCCTCCGCCGCCGGCGCATCCCACCACTCCTTCGCCTGCAGTCACCGACGAGTACGTCCACAAAGAGTTTGGCGACAACTGCTCAGTGCTGGCGGGCCCTCCGCAGTTTGTCGGCGATCTCGATGGCGATGGCGTGGATGATCTTGTCATCGCTGCGCGCTGCAAGAATCCCATGGCCGACCAGGCCGAATACGGCTTTCGCGTAACCGATCCCTATGACAGCTTCCTGGGTTTCGGCGACGTCAAGGTCACTTCCACCTTCGCCTCGGACTCTCCAGAGCGAAAAGGCGTCTGCCTGCTGGTCGTGCACGGCGTGGGCCCGCAGGCCTGGCGTTCCGACAAGCCAAAACCTAAGTTCGTCCTGATCAACCTGCCCTTCAAAACTGTCACCATGAAAAGGCTGGCGCTGAAGAAGAGGATGGTCCTCGGCATTTATATGGAAGAACAGGGAGAAGGCGAAGCGACGTCTTCCGTCGTCTTTTGGGATGGCAAGAAATACCACTATCAGGTTCTCGGAGCGGATCTGGAATAGGGTTCACGTTGGGGACGGCTGCGCTTAGGCTTTCCCTCTTGGGTTCGCAAGCCTTTCGACAAATCGCTGATTCCGCGCTCACCTGCCTGCCCTTCCCAACCGCTATAATCCTTCCGCACATGAATCTCCAGGAAAAGCTTGCAGAACTGAAGAAGCGGAACCAGCTCGCCGAAGAGGGCGGAGGCGAGACGCGCCGCGAACGCCAGCACAAAGAAGGCAAGATGTCGGCGCGGGAGCGCATCGATTTCCTACTCGACGACGGCACTTTCGAAGAGACCGACAAGCTGGTCACGCACCGCTGCAACGACTTCGGCATGGCCGAGCAGAAAGTTTACGGCGACGGCTTTATCACCGGCTACGGCCGTATCGAAGGCCGCTTAGTATATGTCTTCGCGCAGGATTTCACGGTTTTCGGCGGATCGCTGTCGGAGACGAACGCGGGCAAGATCGTCAAGATAATGGACCTGGCCGCGAAGATGGGTGCGCCGCTCATTGGCTTGAATGATTCCGGAGGCGCGCGCATTCAGGAGGGCGTAGCGTCGCTGGCCGGATACGCCGACATCTTTCTTCGGAACACGCTCTACAGCGGAGTGGTACCCCAGGTTTCCGCGATCATGGGCCCCTGCGCGGGCGGCGCGGTGTATTCCCCTGCCATCACGGATTTCGTCTTGATGGTCGACGAGACTTCCTACATGTTCATTACCGGGCCCGATGTGATCAAGACCGTTACGCACGAAGAGGTCACCAAAGAGCAGCTTGGCGGAGCGATGACGCACAATGAAACCTCAGGCGTAGCGCACTTTCTGGCGCATGACGATGCCGAGTGTTTGTCGATGGTGCGCGAGCTGTTGAGCTTCATGCCCTCGAATAATCTCGAAGACCCGCCCCGCAAGCCGTCTACCGATCCGATCGACAGAGCCGATGCCGCGCTCGACCAGATTGTGCCCGCGCAATCGAATCTGCCGTATGACATGAAGGACGTGATCCACGCCGTGGTCGACGACGCCTACTTCTTCGAAGTGCAGGAACACTACGCGAAAAACATCGTCGTCGGATTCGCCCGCCTCGACGGCCGCTCCGTCGGCATCGTTGCCAACCAGCCGGCCATGCTGGCGGGAACGCTCGACATCAATGCGTCGATCAAGGGAGCACGCTTCGTCCGCTTCTGCGATTGCTTCAACATTCCGTTGATCACGTTCGAAGATGTTCCGGGATTCCTGCCCGGCACCGCGCAGGAGTACGGCGGAATCATCAAGCATGGCGCCAAGCTGCTTTTTGCGTTTGCTGAAGCCACGGTGCCGAAGCTCACAGTAATCACGCGCAAAGCCTACGGCGGCGCCTATTGCGTGATGGCGTCGAAACACATCCGCACCGATGTGAACTACGCGTGGCCGACGGCGGAGATCGCCGTGATGGGTCCGGAAGGCGCGGTGGACATCGTCTACAAGCGCGAACTAGACGGAGCGGCGAACCTGCAAGATCGCCAGGAACTGCGGCAGAAGAAGATCGAAGAATTCCGCGACCGCTTCGCCAGTCCCTACGTAGCAGCCGACCGCGGCTTCGTCGACGCCATCATCCAACCCCGCGAAACTCGGAAGAAGCTGATCCAGGCGTTAGCCATGCTCGAGACCAAGCGCGATAAGAATCCGCCCAAGAAGCATGGGAATATCCCGCTGTAAACGGCCCAGCAAGGAACTTCGGAGGCTACAGCTTAGGTGAGCAAAAAATAAGAGTTCCGAGGTGGTGTTGGGTACATTCGTCTCGGCCAGTAGCTCGCTTTTAGACCCTTGCTTGACCTGCTATCGCAGCTTCCCTTGCGGGGTGCCACGCGCGATCTTCGCTCGGGCTCCGGGCTTACCGCCAACCGGAAAAACCTACCCAACGCCTCGGAACTCTATCCTGCCTTCGACGTTTCTTCTTGTTCTCCTCGACCAGCGCTTTGCTATAGACCCTCGCTAGCCCTCCCTGCTCATTTTCATGAAGAGGGTGACTACACTTGAGTCCCGGACGCCGCACCAACCGGAAAAACTCTAGAAGCTGTCAAAGAACGATTATGGTTTTACTCTTTCTGTTTTCAGAGTCAACAAAAACTTCGCGTTTATAACTCGCGTCTTTTCAGCCGAGTGCACGTCGTCCACAGGCGGGTGACCGGAATTGGTGCAAGGGACGAAGCAAGATCGCGCAGAACGCTTTCCAGCCAAGGGTTTTCACGGCTCGAGGTGACGGATGAAAGCGTGTCAGGGTCTCGCGGGATGACTTCGCGGCGTGTGAAAATCATGCCGAATCCTTGCTGGACAAGGATTCTCAGAAGGTGGAGTGGATTTGTGCCATCCACTCAATCAACATCGATCTTCTCGTCGACAAGTTGCTTCTCCGCTTCGTCGGAGCCGGCAAGCTCGAACGAGTTGGTGATCGCGGCTTTCCCCTTGTCCACGCTAGTGATCACGTAGGAGCAGCCGAACCAGTGCGCCTCGGCGAGGTCGGTCGATGACCACCAGGCCGGATGGTCAGGGTGAGAGTGATAGAACCCGACGATATCCTCGCCACGCTCGCGCCCTTCGCGCTGAATGCGCACCAGTTCGCGGGGATCGATGTTGTAACGGTTCTGAGGCGAATCAGTGCGGGTGTTGCCGCAGCGCGCCGTCGAGGTCACAGCGCGTGCGGCGTCGTCGTCCATTCGGCCAAGCAGCACGCCGCAACACTCATGCGGATAGGTTTCCTCACCGTGGCGGCGGAGAGCGTCGTAGTCTTTTTGTGCGATCTTCAGCATCGATGGGTGTAGTTAAGCCGGGATCAAATATCACCTATCAACGAGGAGCTTCAACGCTTATCTGAGCGACGTTTTTCACTGGAAAATTTACTGAGTTTGCAATGAAACAGAGATGGTGAGCTTGTTCGTGAAGCGATAGAGCCTTGGCCTCGTCAGAGTCTTCTGAAATCGTTACATGAGGATTCAGAGTCACCTCGGCAAACGCTGCCGATCCATCCGGGCGCTCGTTCATCACGCCCCGGGCGTCGTCCTGATATTCGGTAACTACTATTTTATTGACGGCACAGAGGTGAAGATAAGAAAGCATGTGACAAGCGGACAGACTCGCCACCAGGAGATCCTCGGGATTGTACCGCGCCGGGTCACCGCGAAACGCTGGATCGGACGAGGCCAATACCGGAGGTTTTCCAGGAGCTGTGATCGTATAGTCCCGCTTATAGGTTGCGTATGTCTTCGTGCCTTGACCTTCGTTTCCGGTCCACACAACTTGAATCTCATAGTGGTGCTGTTTCATGATCTCTCCTTGAAATTGTGCAGTCCGGATGCAGATAACTCAGGCCTCCGTCCAGAATCTCTCACTCAAATATTTTTCGCCGGAATCGCACAGGATGGTGACGATCACCACTTCCGGTTCTTTCCTTGACTGAAGCCGCTCTGCCACCTTCAGGCTGGCGAAGATGCCGGCTGCGGCCGAGATCCCCAGCAGCAGTCCGGATTCGCGCCCGATGCGGCGGCACATGGCGTAGGCATCTTCGGTCGCGATCTCAAGATTCTCATCCGCCAGCACCGGATCGTAGATTTTCGGAACAATGGCGCTGGCCATGTGTTTAGCACCTTCAATGCCGTGAAAAGCAGAATCGGGCTGCAGAGAGATGCAACGGATCGAAGGATTGAGTTCCTTCAGACGCAGCGCCGTTCCCATGAACGTGCCGCTGGTGCCGAGCATGGCCACGAAGTGCGTGATGCGTCCTTCGGTCTGTTGCCAGATTTCGTTGGCTGTCCCTTGGTAGTGAGCGAGCCAGTTGGCGTCGTTCGAGTATTGATCGGCGTAGAAATATAAATCAGGATGCTTGGCGGCGAGTTCGCGGGCCAGGCGGATCGCGCCGTCGGAACCCTCGCCGGGATCGGTGTAGAGAATGTTCGCACCATATGCGCCCAGAATCCTCTTGCGCTCAGCGGAAACATTTTGCGGCATGCACAGAGTCACGGGGAATCCCTCAGCAGCGCCCAGCATGGCGTACGCAATGCCCGTATTGCCGCTGGTAGCGTCGAGCAGAGTCTTGCCTGCAACCAACTTCCCACTGCGGCGGCCTTCGGCGACGATGCCGGCAGCGGCGCGGTCCTTCACCGAGCCGCCGGGGTTGTGCCATTCGGCCTTGCCCAAAAGTGTCACGCCGGGCAGATGCGCAGTGAGCGAATCAAAGCGCAGTAGCGGAGTATTGCCTATGCGATCGAGCAGACTCTGCCCTGGACGCGGCACGGCGGGTGCCGGCGCATGCTGCGCCGGTGAGGTTTCCGCATCCTTGGCTGGAGTCTGTGCCATATCGAACTATTCTCTCGTGACTATCGTAATATGCAGGAAAGAGCGAAACACGCTATGTAGTATGGTGTCTTTAGATGACACAGATTGCAAGTCGATGCAGCGCTAAATAAGCTGCGCACTGTTTGCGCGGAGCCTGCATCTAACGGAAAGATTGGAAAAGTAGAAAAATGTCGAAAGCAATGGAAGCACGGACTTATGAGGAAGCGCTGGCCTGGCTGCGCGAGCACGGTTTCGATGTGCTGGAAGCGCCGGGCACCAACGGGCGCGTTTTCCTCAGAAAGTATAACGTCTCAGCTGCGATTCAGAAGACGGCCGAAGACGGCGTGAAGATTTTCGCCCATCCCGGATACCTGATCGGCAGCGAAATTTCAAAGCTGGTCAACCGCGGCTATCAGCAGTTTCTGAAGAATTCGAAGACGGAAATCCCGGCTACTGCCGACCACCTGAAAGCCCTGCAGTCGTTTGCGGAAGAGTTGAAAGAGGCGCTCGGACTTCCCAGCCTCTACAACGAATCGCTGGGCACGGTAAGCGACTCCTACCACTACGATCGCCTTAAGGACGACGACAAAGCGCCGGTCGATCGGCCGAAGCGGCCCTGGGAAGTTGCCGGCAAAGCCGTTGCCGTCAAGAAGGGCCGCGCGTAAGTTTCAACAAATCCCACCCTATAATCTTGTCATTACGACGGAGCGCATGCGACCGGGGAATCGTCGTTTCCCACACCCGCCTTTTCCGACTCCTCCCACTAGCCAGCCTGTCCAGTGACAATTGTGCGAAACTAGTGGACTTGCTGAAGCAAGATCCGGAGGTCCACATGCGCAGCGGCTTCATTCTGCAGTTCTTTTTCTACTCTTGCCTTTTGCCGAGCGTGTTCCTCGCAGCCTGCGATCAAGCCCGGGCCCAGGAGGACTCGGGCAGCTACGGAAACTACGCCAGAGCCGTCGAGCGTGTGCTGCACAAGCAGCAGGAAGCGTGGAACCACCATGATCTAGAAGGCTTCATGGTGGGCTACTGGCATTCGCCGGAACTGACGTTCTTCTCGGGAGGGAAGGAGAAGGATGGGTGGGAAGCCACGATGGAACGTTATCTCGCGACTTATTCCAGCCCTGGCCACGAGATGGGGAAGCTGGAATTCTCCGGCCTGCGCGTTCAGGTGCTGGGCCAGGAGGCGGCCTTTGTGCGTGGTTCGTGGAAGTTGACAATGTCCGACGGCACAACTCCGCACGGACTGTTCACGCTTGTGTTCCGCAAGTTCCCTGACGGATGGAAAATCATCCACGACCACACTTCTGCGGCGGAATAAGCGTTTTCGAGCTGCTAGCTTCGTCCCATGCCTTTGTCCATGGCTTCATTGGCCAGGCGATCGGCTTCCCGATTGTGCTCGCGGAGAGCGTGGCCGATCGAGAACCACTCCAGTTGAGCGATCAATTCCCTGGCGCGGCCGTGGAGATCCTTAAGCGTCGCGTTCTTCACCTTGTATATGCCTTTGATCTGGCGGACCAGCAGCTCGGAGTCGCTGATCAGCTTTAGGGCCTTGGGGCCATGCTGAACGGCGTATTCGAGGGCTGCGATCAGTCCCTGATATTCGGCGAAATTGTTGGTCTGGTGGCCGAGGTACTCGCTGAGATGGGCGACCTTGCGTCCGGACTGATCCTGAATTACCACGCCGTAACCGGCGGGGCCGGGATTGCCGCGCGCGCCGCCGTCGCTGTGGGCGATGAGGTAGTGCCCGGGAGGATTTTCACGGCGAGACTCCTCACGATGGGGGAAAAGAGATTTAGTTCCGGCGCTGCGGGAAGAAGGCATGCGATTGAGTTTACATCGGTGATGAGAGTCGTAGGCGAGGGCACCCGTGCCACACTTGCTTTAACGGCCGGCGGCGAGGCGCGTGGCCAGGCGTGCAGGCAGGTTGGCGGCGAGGATCCGTTCCTGCGCAGCCTTCAGGTTGTAGGGTGCGCGGTGGAAGTGGACGACCTGGGCCTCGGTATCGAAAAGGGCGAAGGCAGCGCGCCAGTCTCCGTCGCGCGGTTGTCCCACCGACCCCGGATTGATCATGTAACGAGTGTTCGCCTTCAATTGCAACGGGACCGACTCGGCTTGCCCGACGGTGCGGTATTCCGGACGAAAGCCGTCGGCACTGGAACCGTTGGCGAAGAATCCACCCTGCAGGTGGGTATGGCCGAAGAAGGTCAGCGGCGTGGTCAGTGCAAGGAGCGGGACCAGCGCATCGCCGATGGAAACGATGTAGGCGTCTTCGTCCCCTGGAGAGCCGTGAACCAATTGCACGTGAGGAAAGCCTTCGAGCGAAAGCGGGCCTTGCGGCAGAGCGTGCAGCCATTCGTGATGCTCTGCAGTTAACTGATCGCGGGTCCAGATCGCAGCGATGGCGGCCAAGGGGTTGAAATCATCTAACTCGAGCAGGCCGGTCGCGGCCTTGTCGTGGTTGCCCCGGACGAAAACGTTGCCCAGGTCGCGGGAGCGTTCGATGACTTCATTGGGAGAGCCTCCGTAGCCCACGACGTCGCCCAGGTTGGCCACGAAATCGTACGGGGGAGCTGCCGCCATGCAGGCTTCCAGCGCTTCGAGGTTGGCGTGAATGTCGCTAAGCAGCAGTATCCGCAATGAGCACCAGACAAAATGGCGATTATAGAACGAGAGCGAACCGAGAGCATACAGAGGCAGCGTTTATTCCGCCATAGCTATTTCGCATTGACTACCGGACACCGGGCCCAGTGCCCGTGGGCAACCTCTACCAGCGGAGGTAGTTCGCGGGTGCACTCGGGAACGCGGAAGCCGCAGCGCGGCTCGAAGGCGCAGCCTGGCGGCATAGCGTCGAGCGGAGGGACTGTGCCTTCGATGGTGCCCAGCGGACGTCCCCGCTCTGTCTTGAGGTCGGGAACAGCATGCAGCAGGCCGCGGGTATAAGGATGTGCCGGCGCCTGAAAGATTTCCTGCTTGGTTCCGAGCTCCACGACGCTGCCGGCATACATCACAGCCACGCGATCGGCGACCTGCGAAACCACGGCGAGATCATGCGAAATGAAAAGCATCGCCAGACCGAACTTGGCGCGGAGTTCGGCAAGCAGATCTAGGATCTGGGCCTGGATGGTGACATCGAGCGCGGTCGTGGGCTCGTCGGCGATGAGCAGCTGTGGGCGATTCACGATAGCCATAGCAATCATTACCCGCTGGCGCATCCCCCCGGAAAGCTGGTGAGGATAGTCGCGACCCCGGCGGTCGGGCTCAGGGATGGCGACATCATTCATGGCCTGGACGGCGATTCTGTAAGCCTCGCTCTTCGAACGCGTGCCATGAGCCCGCACCGCCTCAGCGATCTGGTCACCCACCCGCATCGCGGGATTGAGAGCAGTCATCGGTTCCTGGAAGATCATGGCCACCCGTGAGCCCCGCAGTTGGCGCATGGAGTCATCGGGCGAAGCCCGGAGATTGCGCGGGGTTCCGTTCTCCGAGAAGAGAATCTCGCCGGAAACCAGCGCCTGGGGCGGCAGCAGGCGCATGATTGCCAGGGAAGTGATGGACTTGCCGGAACCGGATTCGCCAACCAGGCCGAGAACTTCGCCGGGCGCGATGGTGAAACTAACGTCGCGGACAGCGAGAAGAGCTTGTTTGGGGACAGCTGCCCTCGGCTGTCCGCCCGCCCGCAGGGCGGCAGCGGAGAATTCGATGCTCAAATTGCGGACGTCGAGCAGCAAAGCCACCGTATCATGTTAGCAGCGCTTCAAGGAACGTCGCCTTTCGGCGACAGGACAGCCGAGGGCGGCTGTCTCCACATCAACCATGCTGCTTTCCGACTGAAAAGCTACTGCCCCAGAATCAACGGCAGCCCGTTCTTGCTGTTGCCGATGACCACAACCTTGGAATTGGCGCTCTTGGCCAGGTTCTCAGTGGCTTCAATGCCCTTCCACTCCAGCAGCGACGGCGTGATGCCCTGGGCCACAATCTGCTGGAAGTCGCGCACGCCGGCGGCTTCGATGCGCTTGCGTTGCGCCTCCTGCGTTTCTTTCTGCAGGCGGAAGTTCATGGCCAGCGATTCCTGCTCGGCCTGCTGTTTGGCTTCGATGGCGGCCTTCAGCGTCGCCGGCAGCTGAATGTCACGCAACAAAACGTTCTCCACAGTGAGGCCGCGCTGATTGAGCTGCGCGCTGACCTGGTCGTAAATCTGCTTGGCTACCATCTCGCGTTCGCCGGTGTAGAGGGCGTTGGCGGTATGGGAGGCGGTTGCTTCACGAATGGCGGAGCGCAGCGTCGGCTCAACTACTACGTTCTCGTAATCGGCACCAATCTTCTGGAAAACGTCGGAGGCATGGTCTGGATTGAGATGGTAAATCAGCGAGGTGTCCAGGCTCATCATGAGGCCTTCGCTGGAAGGTACGCTGGCTGATTCCTTCAGCGTCTGCGTCTGAATGGAAAGTTCATTGTTAGTCTTCAGCGGATTGATCAGGTGAATGCCCTCGCCCAGAGTTCCGCCCGTTTGAACTTTGCCGAAGAGCGTCAGGACGCCCACGTGACCGGTGCCCACCTTGGTCACTGAACTGAACAGCAAAATCACCAGTAAGAACGCGGCAATGCCAAGTCCAATCAGGCGCAAGAGCCCGCCGCCGCTGCCTCCACCACCGTCAATAATTCTGCCCCGAGCTGGATCAAAAATCGTCATCGTAATTTCTCCCTTGTCTTCAGCATTAGCATTCTACGGCAGGTTGACCATCGGCGCATTTGACTTCGCCGGGGCCGAACATGCGCAGTCGTGAATCTTCCCATTCGCCCATCGCATCTTCTATGCTTAAGCCTATGAGCAAGATCCACATTCCTACTCCGTTACGGCAGTATGCGGACAAACAATCCACCGTGGAAGTGAAGTGCGCCACGGTTGGCGAGGCCATGACTTCCTTGGTGGCGAAGCATCCAGACCTGCGCCGTCATCTCTACACCGAGGACGGCAAACTGCGCGCCTTCGTCAACCTCTATCTCAACGACGAAGACATCCGCTACCTGCAGAAAGAGGCGACCGTGGTGAAGGAAGGTGATAACATTTCTATTGTGCCTTCTATCGCCGGGGGTGCAGTCTGATTGCGGATTTCGCAGGATTTGCTGGTCATATTCGGGGTTCGTATTCGAGGGATCAAGAGTTGAAGCCTTCCGCCACAAATCGCTGTTGTATGCATCCTGCCTGTTGTTAGTTCCCAGATTCTGACGATTCCGGAACCCGCAAATTCAGATTTCCTAGAGGACTTTATGGCTACCATCACCCAGATTCCAGTGACCCTGAGCAAGGATGAAATCCTGCGCTACTCGCGCCACCTGATCATGCCGGAGGTTGGCATGGAGGGGCAACAGAAGTTGAAGGCGGCACGCGTGCTATGTATTGGCACGGGAGGCCTCGGTTCGCCGCTGGCGTTGTATCTTGCAGCCGCGGGCGTAGGCACGCTCGGCCTGGTCGATTTCGATGTGGTCGATTACACCAACCTGCAGCGGCAGATCATTCACTCGACGGCCGATGTGGGACGGAAGAAGCTCGACTCCGCCGCCGACAAACTGACTGCCATCAATCCGTTCCTGAATCTTCAGAAGTTCGACGTGCGGTTGAGCAGCGAGAACGCCCTCGAACTCTTCCGCGACTTCGACATCATCGCCGACGGCACTGATAATTTCCCCACGCGTTATCTCGTGAATGACGCCTGCGTGCTCACAGACAAGCCAAACGTTTATGGATCCATCTTTCGCTTCGAAGGCCAGGCCAGCGTGTTCGCCACGAAAGATGGCCCGTGCTACCGCTGCCTTTATCCCGAGCCGCCACCGCCGGGCCTGGTTCCATCGTGCGCGGAGGGCGGAGTGCTCGGCATCCTGCCCGGTCTTGTAGGCGTGATGCAGGCGACTGAGGTGATCAAGTTAATTCTCGGGGTGGGTGAGCCTCTCATCGGCCGTCTACTGCTGATCGACGCCCTCGGCATGAAGTTCCGCGAACTCAAGCTGCGCAAGAATCCCGATTGCCCGGTCTGCGGCACGCATCCCACGGTGACGAAGCTGATAGACTACAACCAATTTTGCGGTATTCGCGGGGAGGAAAAACCGGTGGGAGCAGGACTTCCGGAAATTCAAGTAGAAGAGTTGAAGCGCCGTCTGGATGCGAAAGAGGACCTCTTCGTCCTCGACGTGCGCGAGCCCAACGAATATCAGATCTGCAACCTCGGCGGACATCTGATCCCGCTGAACGATCTGCCCAATCGCGTAAATGAACTTGACTCCAGCCGCGAGATCGTCGTCCATTGCAAGATGGGCGGACGCAGTGCCAAGGCAGTAGCCTTCCTGCAGCAATCCGGCTTCACCAAGGTGCACAACCTGGCGGGAGGCATCACGGCGTGGTCGGAGCGAGTCGATCCAAAGGTGCCGAAGTACTGAAAAGCAGTTCACACATAGACTCCGTAGAGACGTAGCTTGCTACGTCTCTCGCCACGTCCTGACCTGCCCGCGGCGCCAAGAAACATACCCCCGGCACTTTTCCACAGAAAAATTCGCCCGCCTGTGACATCCAACCTTTCCTTCGCGCCCGCAATTTCCTAGTCTGGGAAAGTAAGGCCTGGATGTCGTGTCGTGCGATCCTAGGATAAGCGCAGGGCCCCCGCAACCTCCCCATGCGAGTGAGGGACAGAGGGACATCTAATCAGGGCACTACGATAGGCTACCCTGGATAGCCCAGGGCACCGTGCCCGGTGTTGGTGGTGATCACTACCATTAAAGTTCGAAAGGATTCAACGCAGGCAGGAAAATAGAAAAAAGCTAAAAGATCAGACAGAAAGTAGCTCTCCCCCACGAGGCGTTCGAGTATCGTCGTGCGTACATTTCCGCGACCCGCGGAGCCGCGCTTTTCTCTGACCTAGTCATGCGCCGGAAAGCCTTACATAGAATTACTTGACATTGCGACACCCCAAGCGCACAGTCAACCCATAGCCTCTTCGAAAACGCTCATCTCTTCCCCGCCGATGATGGCTGTATCGGGCCCTAGAACGTATCCAAAGTCAGAGTCAGAGTCAGAAGGGGGTCCACGGGGTGAGACCCTGAAGTGGTAGGGTTCGCTGAAACAACAAGGACTTTATGACTATGCAACGAAGAGTATCTGCAGTAACTCTTGTGATCCTCCTGTGTGCGTCGTCTGCGATCATGTTTGGCCAGGATGCACCAGCAGAGCCGGGCCAATCGGCGACTGCGCCTCCAACTCAAGCGCCCCAGCCGGAGGCCGCACCTCAGGCCCCGCTGTCACAACCGGCAGCCGCAACACCTGCCCCGGCACCACAGCCGTCGACTGCGTCTCCGACGGGCAAATTGATTCTTCGCGAGGGGACTGACGTTAAGCTGAAATTCGCCGATGACTTGAGCTCGAAGACGGCAAACGAAGGCGATCCGATAAACCTCATCCTCGATGAAGACCTGAAGGTGGGTGATGTGGTAGTTGCCAAAGCCGGAAGCAAAGCAGTCGGAGAGATAACCAACGCGAAAAAGGCTGGGATGATGGGAAAAGCCGGAGAACTAAATCTGCGCCTCGAACATTTGACGGTCGGTGACCAGCGCGTCAGGCTACGCGGTAGCAAGGGCAAGGAAGGCGAGGGGAAAGTGGGTACTGCTGTAGCTTTGACGGTACTCTTCGGCCCGATTGGACTGATCAAGCATGGCAAGAATGTTGAGGTGAAAGCGGGTACACTTCTGACCGCCTACGTAGACGAGGACGCCCAACTCGTACCGGCGCAGTGAAGGGCGATGATCGTGCGCTCGCATCTCGCTGGAGAATTGCAGCCGCCCATTCTCGATGGTAATATCCAGCGTTCCGGGAAAGGAGCGCTCCCATGAAACGATTTGCAGTGGTGGCTCTCTTCTTATCGATCGTCGCCGTCCCGTCCTTCGCTAAAACCCATAAAGACGAGTACTCAGTTTCCTGCACCGTGCTGTGGGCGGCCGTCAAGGATACCCTACGCAACTCTGGGAAGTACGGGATCATTGGAATCGACAACACCGAGATGACTGCTTCGTTCAACATCGGTGGGACGCTCAGCGCGAAACGCGTCAATTCCGTGGTGTTGAATGCGAAAGGGGACACTTGCGAGATGCAGGTCCAGACCGCCTACAGCGGGTTCACGAACAACGACGCGGGCGATTTCAAGAAGCGCGTGGATGAGTCCCTGGCCAAACAACAGGCTGCGCCGCCGGCTCCGCCCGCAAAGCCGGAGAGCCCCAATAAGTGATCCGCTTTCCGCCCGGCATGTCTCTTGTGCGCCAGCACTTGCATTTCCTCCCAAACCCGGCATAATAGCGACTCTCCTTCCCCCCGGGAGGTTTCATGCCGTCACTTCGTCGCGCCCTGCGTTCCGGAGTCGTGTCTCTTGCCCGGACGCTTTCATTCCTCGCAGCCTTTTTCTTTCTCGGGGCGTCGGGGTTGTTCCTCGAGATCGTTCCCGCGGCGGCGCAGAACGCCGCGCCGGGGCCTAACTCCGATCCAACTTATCAAGCTCTGCGCAACCTCACGCTGGGAGGCGAAGCGGTTAGCGTGAGCAATCTTGATCTCAAGCGCGATGCCGGCACCTTCCACCTGCGCTCAGGCACCGTCTGCTTCGTCACGCCCGTGCAGGGCAAGGTAACGGGTGCGGTCTTTGTGGGTGACGGCAATCTGGTGATCACGCCGCCGCCCTCCGAGATGGGAATGCTGAAGCTGTTGACCAAGGAGAATGAATTCAGCGAAAACTTCAGCCACCTCGTGCTGCGCTTCACTGATTCGACCTACGACGAGATCAAAAAAGCCGGAGCCGCGGCCTCAGGCGGCTGCGACAACGGCCTGCTCAAAGACAGCCAGAACGCGATGCGCCACGGCCAATTATTGAGGTACAACCTGGACGCGCGCGTCCTGCAGGATGTGCTCAGCCCCGAGCCGGGGCGGCTCTTCGTGGCTTTCGTCCATGGCAAGCGGTACAACGACAAGGAACTTTTCGTGGTCGACCCGCATGGGCCGGGCTACATCATGCATGAAGAAGTCGGATTCATGACCTACGACGAGAATAAGTACGGTCTGTGGGCTGCGTTTCCCCTTTCAGGCGGGCACAGACGAGGAGCTGGCGGCCATATTCATATTGAACATCAGCTACTCGATACGACTATCGAAAAAAATGCCAACCTGACGGGGAAGGCGACGACCACGTTTGTGGTGCGAGTCAACGGTTCGCGCGTGATTCCCTTCGATTTGTTTCCTCACTTGCGCGTGCAGAGCGTCACCGCCGCGGACGGGCAAGGGCTGGCCTTCATTCAGGAAGATAAACATGATGATGCGGACTTCTCAGTGATCCTTCCTAAGCCGCTGGCCGCGGGCGACAAGTTCACCATCGCCACCACCTACGGTGGCAAGGAGGCGGTGTCTGACCAAGGCGGCGGCAATTACTTCCCGATCGCCCGCGATGACTGGTACCCCAACTCCGCATTCGGCGATCGTGTCAGTTATGACATGACTTTCCACATTCCAAAAGGGATGAAGATTGCCGCCACCGGGAATCTGGTCAGCGAGAGCAACGAAGGCGGGCAGAACGTGACGGTCTGGAAGAGCGAAGCTCCGCAAACTGTCGCGGGATTCAACTTCGGCAGATTCAAAGTGGAAGAAGCCAAGCTGACCAAACCGGAATACCTGGTGCAGTCCTTCGCCAACGAGAATCCCCCGAGCTGGGTGGAGGCCCTTCAACATGCCACCGGCGGCGATTTACCAAGCATGGGCTCCCACATGGAGACTGGTGCGGCCTTGGGAACGATGAGCACCACCGGCCTTATCAAGAAGGCGCTGGCCGAGGGCGAACTCGCCACCGAAATCTACACGGATTACTTTGGGCCTTCTTCCTTCAAGCGCCTCGCGATCACGCAACAAACCGCGTGCAGTTATGGGCAATCCTGGCCCGAACTGGTGTGGATTCCCATGTGCTACTTCTTCGATACCACGGTTCGCCACCAACTGGGCATGGATTTCGGCGACCGTGGATACTGGAAGGTGGTCACACCGCATGAGGTGGCGCACCAGTGGTGGGGCCACACCGTGGCATTCGATTCCTACCGCGATCAGTGGATGAGTGAAGGGTTCGCCGAAATGTCGGCGTCCATCTACCTGTACTTCATTGAGAAAGACCAGAAGAAGTTCATTGCCTTCTGGAACGACGAGCGTGAGCTGCTGTTGGAGCGAAATGCGCAGGGCTTCCGCGCCATCGATGCTGGCCCGGTCACCATGGGATATCGCATGAGCAATTCCCGAACGGGCTTTGAGTTGACCCGGCGCCTCATCTATCCCAAGGGGGCCTACATCTTGCACATGATCCGGATGATGATGCGCGACAACCATACCGGCGATCAGCGCTTCAAGGAGATGATGCAGGACTTCGTAAGAACCTACGGCGGCAAGTCCGCCACCACCGAAGACTTCAAAGCCATGGTGGAAAAACACATGACCCGCGAGATGGACCTCGACGGGAACCAGAAGATGGACTGGTTCTTCAACGAATATGTCTTTGGCACGCAATTGCCCACCTACAAGCTCGATTCTTCGTTCGACACGGGAGCGGACGGTAACGTCGTCCTCAACTTCAAGGTTACGCAGTCCAACGTGAAGGACGATTTCCGCATGCTGGTGCCGATTTACCTGGAACTTGCGGAAGGCGGAATGTTTTTCCTGGGGCGCGCCAGACTTACAGGGAACAACACGGTCGAGCAGAAGGTTCCGATTAAAGGCCTGAAAACGAAGCCGCGGCGGGCCGTGGTGAATTTCTACGACGACGTCCTGGCTTCGCCCAACTGAGAACTGATTCATTCCAGAAACCAAAAACAGGGAGCACGCTAAGTGCTCCCTGGCTGATTCTGGTGTGGTGCCGCACTTATTTGCTCGAACCTGCCTGCCTCCCGTCGCTGGCTTCGCCCAATTCCAAGGCAACCTTCTTGCCCTCGAAGCGGAGGCCGGCCAGTGTACTGGGTCCGCTGTCATTCTTCCGAGTCACGGCAGCGTCGTTGGGAGCGGCTGTTTGCAGTTCAACCACGTGCGCAGGAGCTTTCGCCACTACATTCTTGCCTTGCAGGAAGCTCACTTCGACGTTGGGACCACTACCTTCCCACTGGACTTTGTAATCTCCTGGCTTCAGAGTTGTCCCGTTGAGGGTCACAGGATTGCTAAGTTGCAAGTTGGCTTTCGTTCCGGCAAAGGCGCTGGAGGCTAACAGCAACGCCAACCCAAGCACCAGACTCTTCGACACTGTCGCGAACTTCATGACTGCTCCTTTTTCTTCCCCGAATCTCGTCGGGGAACGGTTGGGGCGGCCCGGTTCACGACTTGCGCGAGAAAACTATTGTGTTCTGCCGCGAATCGCCTACAATGCAGCCGTTGGGGTTCAGCTGCCCAGCCGAAAGGCTGGTCGCGCTGTGCAACGGGGGTTTTCTCATCTGGGCCGCCAAACCGAGTGTGAGAGAATCCCCTAACCCCGCAAGAGCCTACTTCGAAAAAGTCCCGCCAGCATCACCTCGGCGCCGGCTGCCTTCTTCCTCTACTACGGAACCGCTTCACCGAAAGTTCCACATTTCCGATCACACGTGTATGGACGAGGAGTGCGCACTTCCGGTAGCAAGAAAAAAGAAGTGAACAATGAGTTGAATGTGTTTTTACCAAGGATGGAACAACGGCAGCGTGTTCTGTCTGGCTGGAACCAGGGAACTATCGCCGCGCCGTCCTCGTATTGTCTGGTGTCTACAGGCTTAGTGTGTTGTTAAGCAGTGTTTGTCAGTAGACAAAGGCACGCGTGGCGCAGGAACTCCCTTCGACAAGCTCAGGGCAGGTGATGCCCGCGAGGTTTTTCCGCACGCTGCGGGCGAGAGCGCCCGCACCACCCGGGCTTAATCCGCGTCTCCGTGCTGGCGCTCGACTGACCAGATGCTGGCCTGATCTTTTTCGAACGGGTAGACATGGACCATCCAGTTGAAAATCACGGGATGGAAAGTTCCGCCCGCGGCATCGCAGGCTTCTTGCGTGGTAATCGATCCTCTTAAACCGAACTGCGGGTGCGGGTTCAAGTATTCGCCCTTGTGGCCGGCGGGCGCGGCGCAGAAGTTCACGTGCTCGTGCCATTGGGCCACGCTGAGCGGAACGCGCTGGTCGAGTTCCTCCTCACTCATGCGTTTGGGGGCTGTGTACATGACGCCGATCAGTTTGTAATCCTCGCCATGCTTTTCATAGAGCAGCGATGTCGGATGTTCGGGATTGAATTGAAAGCGCGCTTCTATCGCATACTTGATGTTGGTGAAGTGATACATCTTCTGCGGAATCTCAGGATGGAAGATCTGGAAGCCCTCGGCCAGCGCGGTGCGGTAGTCGAGGTAATGCTCCGAGGCTTTGCGCGCCGACTCGGCCACTTCCTTGGCGCGCGCGGCGTCACCCGGCTTCGCTGGACGCAGGGCTGTCATCTTCATGTGCGGGCCCATATCCATGTGGCCTTCCATCGAGTGCAGGCTGGCGTCGCTGTCTTTGTCCGCCTCTTTGTCCGAACCCATGGACATGCCTTTCATATTTGACATGTCGTGACCAGACATATCCATGCCTGGCATGCTTTGCTGCGTGTTCGCAGGGGCGCTGTTTCCGGCAGGCTGCTGCTGGCTCCAGCTCAGGATGGATAACAGGAAGAGCGAAGTGACAACGACGATTCGATTGCGCATGGCAGGTCTCTCCAGATTCAATTGTATTAACACTGGCGCAGCGAAGTTGTTTCTGCAAGAGGACTGTGGTTACCCGCGATTACAGAGGTAACGGCGGGGACATAGCTTTCAATTCAGCAGCCTACTGCACCGGCGCGGATACGTGTTCGTGAACGGTGAGCCACTTGCCGTCCTGATTCTCGAAGACAACGGTCCAGCGGAAGTTGCCCATTTCGACCTTGCCGGCGTTCGTCGTCATCTCTTCCTTCACCGTTGCGGTCGCCCAGACTAGATCTCCATGGGGATGGATAGCGACGTCATCGTTTAGTGTGAACTTCGCGGTCTTGTACCCTGATAAGACGCCCTTCACCCCCGCGGAATATTCGTCCCAGCTGCCGTATTTCAGAGGGGCGATGTCGAAAAAGGTGTGCGGGCCGCCGGCATAAAACTTGGCCGCATTGGCGGGGTCGAGGGTGGACCAGGCATCCCAGATCTTCTGCAGATAAGCTTTGTCGGGCGCGGCTGGGGCAGCGGCCTTCTTCGCGGATGCCTTGGGCGACTGAGTGACGCCAGAGAGAGTGAGAGCTAGCAGGCAGAGCAGAACGGTGGAAAGGCGCTTCATGGTTTGGGTCCTTTCAGAGTTTATCCGAAGATTCGGCGGCATTCTCGCACAGTGTGGCGAATCTCGCAAAGCGGTAGTTTTCAAACGCGCCCTCGGAGCTATAATGGATTTGTTCGGCGCATTGTTCAGTTTCCGGCGCGCCGTCCCGCTGCAGTTCGCCCATTCCCCAGCGATACCACTCCCTAATGGGAATCCTTTAACCTCGAGGCGTTATGAATTCCCCAAAATTCCTGGTTGCAGTGTTTGGCGACCCACAACAACCCCAAAAAAGCCTAGTGGAGTCGGGAGAGTACGACCCCGACCCGAAATATGCTCCGTTCCCCGCCGGGCCTGGCGACCTCATCCTGCTGTATTGCACGAACAGCTATCAGGGTCGCTCCATGCAGATTCCCGGTATCGGGGTTGTCCTCACCACCGATAGCCAGTGGGTTAGATACCGCTACCTACCGTTCACGGCACCAATCCAGAAATCGCGAATTGACGCAGCTTTTGACCCGGGTGACCTCGAGAAGTTTAAGAACATCCGGTTTTCAAGTCATTGGCTCTTTGAAATCTCGCGCATGTCGTTTTCGGGCACGGTTGCAAGCCAGCAACTGGACTGGCTGCAGGTTTGAGTAGCGGCGTAAGGGTTCCAAACAGCTCATTGCTTCTGGATAGTGGCTGAATTCAAATTCAGCCACTACTTTGCCCTTAAAGCGCATTGACCGATTTCCACAGCGCACGCTAGAATAGTTGAGTTTGCCTGTACTCGCCGACCCGTTCTGGGGACGCTCGCCCTGGCTTCAAGCGCCGTGGCGGAAAACACAGCAAGCAGAAGAAGTTCAGCGAGGACGTTCAATCGAATTCCAAGGCTGCGCCCGTGTGCGCATGGGTTCGGTGGATGCTGACTTTCACGACATTTTGACGGAGGCAAGCGTATGTACGCGGTTATCCGCGCTGGCGGGAAGCAGTACCGGGTGGCGCCCGGAGACGTGATTCGAGTGGAGAAGTTGGCTACAGGCACCGATGGCCAGGTGGAGTTCCCCGAGATACTGGCCGTGTCCGGTGGAGAAGGCCAGATCGGCAAGCCGCAAGCAGGCGCGCGAGTCGTTGGCGAACTCGTGGAAGAAGGACGCGGCGCTAAAATCCTCGTTTTCCATTACAAGCGCAAGAAGCAGTACAAGAAGCTGCGCGGACACCGGCAGTCCTACTCGGCAGTGCGCATTACTGAGATTGCTTTTGACGGGCAGAGCTTCAAGGCTCCCGCGTTGGAGAAGAAGCAGCCCAAGCCGAAGAAGGCTGCGGCGGCGCACGAGGAAGCGCACGAAGCTGAGGCGGGAGCAAAGACCGCTAAGGGACATGCCAAGAAGAAGGCTGCGCCGAAGAAGAACGCGGCTAAGAAGGCTGCAGGGAAGAAGAAATAGGCTGCGAGGGCAAGATGCCCTCGCGACAGCCGGCGGGACGCCGGCGCTACTTTTGCCGGTGTTACTTTCAGGATTGAGAGCTGAATTATGGCACACAAAAAAGGACAAGGCACTTCACGAAACGGCCGCGACTCAAACGCGCAGCGGCTGGGATTCAAGGCATTCGGCGGGCAGATCGTGCCCGGCGGGACGATCATCGTGCGGCAGCGCGGTACGCGGGTGAAACCGGGGCTGAACGTCGGCCGCGGCAAAGACGATACTTTGTTTGCCAAAATTACGGGACGCATCAAGTTCCTGAACAAGGGCTCGATGGGCAAGTTCGTGATGGTCGAGCCGATGGAAGTCGCGGAGTAGGTCGCATACGCCGCCGGCAGTCGCGGGCGGGGGCGCCCGCGCCACACAGCCTCGCCTTCGGGACGAGGCTTTTTGTTTTGGCTTTAGCTGACCATGTTCATCGACGAGGCAAAAATTCGGGTCAAAGCCGGTGACGGCGGCAACGGCTGCATGGCCTTTCGCCGCGAGAAATATGTTCCGCGCGGCGGGCCTTCAGGCGGCGACGGTGGCAAGGGCGGAGACGTGGTCATGGAATCCAGCGAGCGACATAACACGCTGGTTCATTTCCGTTTCAATCCCGAATATAAGGCGGAGCGCGGACGCCACGGCGAAGGCTCGAATAAGAGCGGGCGCGAGGGGGAAGACGTTCTTCTCAAAGTTCCGGTGGGGACGATTGTGTACGACGAGGAAACCGGCGAGAAGGTTTTCGACTTTTCAGCGCCGGATCAACGCGTCGTGATCGCCCGCGGCGGGCGCGGTGGACGCGGCAACGCGCGCTTTGCAACTTCGGTGCATCAGGCTCCGCGCGAGCACGAGGACGGACGCCCTGGAGAAGAGCATAACTACCGGCTCGAACTGAAGCTGCTGGCGGATGTGGGACTCGTCGGCTATCCGAATGTTGGTAAATCCACGCTGATCTCCCGCATCTCAGCGGCGCGGCCGAAGATTGCAGACTATCCTTTCACTACCTTGCAGCCCAATCTCGGTGTGGTTGCGGTGGGTGATCCGAACAACGAAATCAGCTTCGTGGTTGCCGACATTCCGGGATTGATCGAGGGCGCGCATACCGGCTCTGGCCTGGGAACGCAGTTCCTGCGGCACATCGAGCGCACGCGGTTGCTGGTCCATATGGCCGACGTTTCGGATGCGAGCGGACGACCTGACATTGTGAAAGACGTGGAAGTGATTCTCGGCGAGCTGGCCAGCTTCGGCGCTCATCTGGAAGAAAAGCCCATGATCATGGTCGCGTCGAAGATTGATGTGGCCAATAAAGATAAAGTCGCGGCGCTGAAGCGTTACTGCAAGAAGCACAAACTGAAGCTGTATGAGACTTCAGCCGTGACCGGCAAGGGAATCGAAGAACTGAAGTTCGCGATGGCCAGGGAAGTGGACGCGTTGCGCGAGCAAGCACTGACGTCTAGTACCTAGTACCCGGTACCGAGAAAACCGGTTTAACTAGGTACCAGGTACCAGGTACCGGGTACTGGATTTACGCTCTCGGCAGTTGCGATCCGTGCTGGAAGTGATACTGAAGAATCTTCGCGGCCAGGGCGGGAGGCATTTTCTCGCCGTTCGAGGCGATCGTACGCACGATCTCTCCCTTGCAAACCACCTCGGTGGGTGAAAGTCCGGCAATCTCCGCCGGCAGCACCAGATTGATTTCCAGAATCACATTTGGCTGCAAGAGATCCTCCGCCTGAAACAGCAAACCGGAGCGGCTGATGTTCTTGGTCTCGCCATCGTGCCATTTCTCTTCGTCGAGACGGCGATACTTTAACGGCAGGTGAAGTTGAAAACGTTGGGCGCGCGACGAGGGTAATTGATGCAGCCCTTGCGTGGCTTTGGCGTGAGCGGCTTGAGCGGACATGGCAACCTCCGGGGGGATCGAATCGAGCACTTCGCGAACCTTACTTTTCAGGTCGCGGAGGGTAAAGGGCTTCTGGAGCAGGCGTACACCCGCGTCCAGCGTGCCGTTGCGCCCGATCACGTTTTCCGTGTAACCGGACATATAGAGCACTTTTACGTTGGGACGAATTTCAGAAATGCGCTGTGCCAGTTCGCGGCCGTTCATGCCGGGCATGATCACGTCGGTCAGCAGCAGATGAATGGTTCCTTCGTGCGCGACGGCGATCTGCATCGCCACGGCGCCATCCGCGGCCTCGATCACGCGGTAGCCCTGCTTCTCAAGGAATTGCCGGGCCAGGTAGCGCAGGTTGGCCTCATCCTCGACCAGCAATATGGTTTCCGTGCCGGGCTCGACGGGTGCGGATTCCGCTGGAACGGCAACCTGGGCAGGACTCTCGGCGGCTTCGGCGACGCGGGGCAAATAGATCTTGAAGGTCGTGCCCTTGCCCGCCTCGCTGTAGACCCAGATGTAGCCGCCACTCTGCTTCACAATTCCGTAAACCGTTGAGAGGCCCAGCCCGGTGCCCTTCGGCCCCTTCGTGGTAAAGAAGGGCTCGAAGATGTGGGACTGGGTTTCCGAATCCATGCCGGCGCCGGTATCGCTGATGGCGAGCATCACATAGTTTCCCGGCCGCAGCGGCGCGTGAAAGCGGGCGTATTCCTCGTCGAGCGATACGTTGGAGGTTTCGATGGTCAGCTTGCCTCCAGCCGGCATGGCGTCGCGCGCGTTCACGGCAAGATTCATGATGACTTGTTCAATCTGGCCGGAATCGGCGCGCACCGCTCCCAGTGCGGCTGCCGGAACCATTACCAGATCGATGTCCTCGCCTATTACGCGCGTGAGCATCTTCAGATTTTCCGTGACCACGCCGTTGAGATCGAGAATCTTTGGGGCTAGCATTTGCTTGCGGCTGAAGGCAAGCAGCTGGCGGGTGAGCGAAGTGGCTCGCCCCGCTGCGCTGGCAATCTCTTGCGCCGGCCCGCGCAGCGCGGGTTCCGGGCCGAGGCGGTCGAGGAGGAATTCCGAATAGCCGGAGATCACCATCAGCAGATTGTTGAAATCGTGAGCGATGCCGCCGGCAAGTCTTCCCACGGCTTCCATTTTTTGCGATTGCCGGAGTTGCTGCTCCAGGGCGCGACGCTCGGTCACATCTTCGGCAAACAGCTCAAAGTTACGTCCCTTGCCGCCGTCAGAGACGGCGCGGCCGGAAACGCGAACTACGATTGCGGTGCCGTCCTTGCGCTTCCACTCGGCGATCAGCCCATTAAAGGCAGCCGACGAGCGCAAATAATCTGCCAGTTCGAACCACTGCAGGGTATCAGCGTGGAGTGTTCCGAGGTGTTTTCCCGCCAGTTCCTTGGTAGAGGAATATCCCAGCATGGTCAGCAGTGCGGGATTCTCATCCAGCAGTTGGCCCGAGGAATCACAGCGGCAGATTCCGTAGGGAGCATTGGTCACGAGTGAGCGGAAATTCATTTCGGAGCGCCGCAAGCCTTCCTGTGAAGCACGCAGGGCTGCGTTGAACCAGCAGATCAGAGCGGCCAGCACAACGAACAGGGTCAAGCGGATCATGGTCGAGCGGTATTGCGCCGGGGTGTGTTCTCCGGAAAACGAGAAGTACGCGCTGACCGTGAGAGCGAACGAAGTGGCGACCAGACCGGGTTTCCAGCCGCCATACCACGCGCTCACCATCACGGCGACGGCGAAGACCGCCAGGCGGCTTTCCGCAATGTTAGGAAGCAGAAGGACGGGGATCAGCGCCAGAGTGGTGCTGAACACCGCGACTCCGTAGCGCAGGACGGACGCCCGGGCGGGTTGAATGCGGAGTAGGGGGAGGGTTACTCGCATGTAAACCATGGTAGTCCCAAGTTTGCTAACAGGCGAGATTACAGGAGTTCATTCCGGATTCCCGGAATATAGGTCTCCATAGGGCGTTAACACTAGACCAAACAGACAACGTAACTATGGACGATCGGACAATGCCCCCTGAAACCTGTTCGCCTCGGGGGATTGGAATCCCCAGTACCTAGTACCCAGTACCGAGTAGAGATACTCTTGGCTTGCTTTGGTACTAGGTACTCGCAATTGAAAGCCGCTGGAATGTTGAGCTTGCCAAGCGGGCCTGCAAACGAAGACACTAGCGGCGCATGAATATAGGCCTTTTTGGCGGCACATTTGATCCGATTCATCGCGGTCACCTGGCGTTGGCCAAGGCCGCGACCGAGCGCTGCAAGCTTTCCCGGATACTCTTTGTTCCCGCCAACGTTCCGCCACACAAGCAGCGCCAGCCACTGTCGGCGTTCTCGCACCGCTATGCCATGATTGCCCTGGCCACGGCGCAGGAGAAGGACTGTGTGCCATCGTTGCTTGAGGCTCCCGGAGATTTTGAAACAGGAGGTTCGGGCAAGCAAAAGACCAGCGCGATGAAACCGAACTACACCATCGATACCGTCGCCCGCCTAAAACAAACGTCCAAGAAAGCAGACCGTCTGTTCCTGCTTAT
The DNA here is from genome assembly GCA_963787495.1 of uncultured Acidobacteriaceae bacterium. Taxonomy (GTDB): domain Bacteria; phylum Acidobacteriota; class Terriglobia; order Terriglobales; family Acidobacteriaceae; genus Sulfotelmatobacter. The sequence goes on along the minus strand of CAWBDA010000003.1, from coordinate 661,011 downwards.
CGGCATCGACGCCTTCGAGGACATCGCGAAGTGGCATCAGGCTGAGATGCTGTTTCGGGAGTGTGAGTTTGTGGTGGCGAGCCGGCCAGGGTACTCGCTGGCCGACGTGGCGAACGCCTTGCCGGAGAGCCTGCGTCCGCGAGTGGAGGTGACGCGCCCATTTCACAAGCAGGCGGCCACGGGGGATCTGGTGCTGAAGGGCGTGACCATTCATTTGCTCGACCAGGTTTACCAGCCCATTTCTTCTACTGCGATTCGCGAAGCTGCGGCTGCCGGCAAGCCGCTTGGCCGCTTCGTTGATCCTGCCGTGGCGGACTATATTAAGAAAATGGGACTGTATAAGAGTCGTTAGCCGTTCAACCTCACTATCTCTCGTTTACAATTAGAAATCAGCCTGCGCTGAGCCAACGAATTGATCCAACGAATCACGACCAACCGACCCTCTGCATGAAAAAAAGCGAACTGAAGCTACAAGTGGCAGCCGCCATTCAGGCCTGCCTCGACAAGAAAGCGGAAGAAGTTTCCATCCTGGAAATGGAAAAAGGGTCGGGAGCATTTACCGACTATTTCGTGCTGTGCAGCGGCACGAACCCCCGGCAAGTCCAGGCCATCGCGGACGAAGTGGAACTGCGCTTGAAGGCGGCGGGTGTGCGACCGGCGCACGTCGAGGGCTACCGGCAGGGTGAGTGGATCCTGGTCGACTACGTCGACTTCGTGGTGCATGTTTTTTCTGAGAAGGCGCGGAAGTTCTACGATCTGGAGCGACTATGGAAGACCGCGAAGCGGCTGGAAACCTCGGAGCTGAAGCCGAAGCCAAGGCCGAAGACGGTGCCGAAAGTAAAGACTCTGCCGCGCAAGCGCGCCGCCGTGGCTGTTCATCGTCGCAAGAGAGCGTAGTCCCGCTGTCGACTATCTGCCGTGAAGATTAAAATCGCGTGGATTGGAAAGACGAAAGAGCCGGCGACTCAGTCGCTGACGGACGATTATCTGAAGCGGATTTCGCGTTACGTGCCGGTGGAAGGGCTGGCAGTCCGGGATGAAGCGGCGCTGTTGCAAATGTGCGGGCGGCCTACGCCGGCTAAGGCCAATAAAACAGCGAGCGCTGGGAAGTCGACTCTTGTGCTGATGGACCCGCGGGGGAAGCAGCTTTCGTCGGAGGAGTTCGCGCAGTTTCTGGGCGACTATCGGGATCGAAATCCGCTGCCGCTGGTTTTTGCTATCGGGCCGGCGGATGGATTCAGCGAGGTGGCCCGCGGCGCCGCGCAGCATACGATTTCACTAGGGAAGATGACGCTGGCCCACGAACTGGCTCGCGTGGTTTTGCTGGAGCAGGTCTACCGAGGGTTCGCGATTCTGCAGGGCCATCCTTATCATTCGGGGCATTGAGGCGCTGCCCCGTAGCGGATTACTGGGTGACGGTCGCCTGGTAGCTGACAGTTTGCCAGCGTCCATTGCGGCGGACCCAGACGCGGGTGTAGCGATAGGGTCCGCTGAAGTCTTCGCCCAGCTGGTGGCCTTTGACATCGGCGCGGGCAGTGACCACTGCAGTATCGCCGTAGAGGCGAACCACCATGTCAGTCACGTTCATGGACTCGTAGCGGAGCTGGCCACTGCGGCGGGCAGAAATTGTTTCCTGCTTGGTGGTGACCTGGCCGAGCGGGGTAATGGCGACGTAGTCCTCGGCGAGGGTGCGGAGGGAAAACTCGGCGTCGCGGCGCAGGCTGGCTTCCTTGGCTTGGCGCTCCATGTCGACGATCTGGCGAATAGTCTCTTGTTCGCCGGAATCGAAGGTGGGTTTGGGGTGAAGGGCGACGTGTTGCGCGGAAAATGCAGGTATCGCCGCGAACACGCAAAACAATAACACTAAACACTTGTTGGTCACAACGAGACCTCCGCAGTCTGCCAGCGGACAGAGATCTGCTTGAACCCGAATACGCAAAGTTGGATGCACGAGTTCCGTGGAAAGCTCGTACTTTTGCACGACATGTCATGACGCGATTAACGGAAGGAATGGCCCTGGGTTATGAGGGAAGTTGGGGCACGATGTAGAAGACTGGCTTTTTCAGCGTTTCAGTTCGCGTTTTTGTCGGTTGACTTGGTTTTGGCGGAACTTAGTTCGTCAACCCTCGTATATAGAGACTACAGGCGGGGGCGTGTATGAAGGGTCTTGGTTTCTGGTTCGTCCTGCTGGTTCCTGGTTTGCTGGTTGCTCAGCAGGCTCCCGATACGTCGGCACAACACTCGGAACAGCATTCCACGAAACAGGAGTTCGTTTCGGGAGGCACGATTCGCTTGCACCTGGAAGCCGGGGGCTACACGATCACTCCGGACGACTCTGAGAACATCGTCGTGACCTGCCGCGCTAATTCGGATGAACAACTCAAACGCGTCAAGGTAGCGATCGAACGGGCCGGCTCTAGCGCCGACGTTGACATCTCCGAAACCCCGCACAACAATTTCCAGGCCACCATCGAGGTTCCGCGCAGTTCGAATCTTTGGGTCAGACTGTCGGCGGGGGAAGTGGTCGTCGAAGATGTGGAGGGCGATAAGGATGTTCGAGTTGTTGCGGGCCGCATTCAGATCGACGTTCCCCACCCTGAGCTTTACGGTCACCGCGATGCTTCGGTAATGACGGGCAGCATCGACGGCTCGGCATTCGATGTCTCCAGGGATGGTCTGTTCCGGTCATTCGAGCAGCACGGTCCGGGGAAGTACCGGCTGCATGCTCATTTGATTACGGGAGAGATTGAACTGCGCGGGGGTAAGTCAGCGAAAGATTAGGGAGTACAGCCGAGGGCGGCTGTCCCTACATGAGCGTCGTTACCTACCGGGCACTCTTTATCCAACCAACATTCTTTCAAACTGAGACACCTCGGTGGGTTCTTTCCTTCGAGAGGCTTTCTAGTAGAATCAATCCTCCTGCAACCCATGACCGACGTACGCCGTGGTCTCATCATCGTGAACACTGGGCCGGGCAAGGGCAAGACGACGGCGGCGATGGGGACGGCTTTGCGCGCGGTGGGTCAGGGGATGCGAGTCCTGATGCTGCAGTTCCTGAAAGGATCGTGGCATTACGGGGAACTGGATGCAGTGAAGGCCTTCGGGGATAAGTTTGTGATGAAGCAGATGGGACGGGGATTTGTGAAGGTGGGCGCGGAGAAACCTGATCCTGAAGATGTGAAGATGGTCGAGGAAGCGTGGGCAGAGGGGGAGAAGGCGATCCACTCGGGGGAATGGGATCTGGTGGTGCTGGATGAGATCAACTATGCGATCAGTTATGGCATGCTGGACCCCGCGAAAGTGGTGGAGAGTCTGAAGCGGAAACCAGAGATGGTGCATGTCATCTTGACGGGGAGGAACGCACACCCCACAATTGTCGAGGCCGCCGACACGGTGACCGAGATGCGGCAGGTGAAGCATGCATACGAGAAGGGCGTGATGGCGCAGAGAGGGATTGAGTACTGAGTACTTAGTACCCAGTACCTAGTACCCAGTATCGAGCAAGACTGTTTTTACCAGGTACTCGGTACTGGCAACTTTTATGGCTTGGTTCAAGCGTGAATCCGGGGAATTGAACACTTCGGGCGAGAAGACGGTGCGCACCGAGGGGCTGTGGGTGAAGTGTGAGAACTGCCGGCAGATCATCTGGAAAAAAGATCTGGAAGAGAATTTGAACGTGTGTCCGAAGTGTGAGAAGCATTTCCGCATCGACGCGCGGACCCGGCTGGCGCTTCTGCTGGACGACAACGAATATGAGACGTTTGACGGGAACCTGTCGTCGACGGACCCATTGAAGTTTGTGGATTTGAAGCCTTACTCATCGCGCCTGAAACAGGCGCAGCATGACACGGGGCTGAGGGATGCCGTGATCAATGCGCGCGGCAAGCTGCTGGGGCGCCCCGTGGTCGCAAGCGTGATGGAGTATGCCTTCATAGGCGGCAGCATGGGCGCGGTGGTCGGCGAGATGATTACCCGTGCGGTGGAGCGGGCGCTGGATTCACATACGCCGCTGATTATTGTTTCGGCTTCGGGCGGGGCGCGGATGATGGAGGGCGTAGTCAGCCTTATGCAGCTGGCGAAGATTTCGGCGGCGCTGGCTCGGCTGGATCAGGAAAAGGTTCCTTATGTTTCTGTGCTGACCGACCCGACCACCGGTGGTGTGACGGCGTCGTTCGCCATGCTGGGGGATTTGAATATTGCCGAACCTGGGGCGCTGATTGGGTTTGCTGGGCCGCGGGTGATCGAGCAGACCATCCGGCAGAAGCTGCCGCCGGGATTTCAGCGCAGCGAGTTCCTGCTGGAGCATGGCATGCTGGACGCGGTGGTGCCGCGCAAGGAACTCAAGCCTTATATTGCGCGGGCGCTGGATTTCATGGCGGCTTGAGAGCGGCTGTCGGCTCTCAGCCACCAGCCCTCAGCTAAATCAACGCGGTTAGGCAGCCGAGCCTCGAATCCTATTTTCCAACTTGATGATCTGAAGATGTTCAGGCTGAAAGCTGACAGCTTCTTTATGTCCTACGAAACAGCAGTTGCGCGCATGTTTGCCCTCGGGCACGAGCTGGCGCAGACACCTTCGCATAAGTTCGATCTGGAGCACATGCGGGTGCTGTTGCGGGCGCTTGATCATCCCGAGCGTCGCTTTCCGAGCGTGCTGATCGCTGGGACCAACGGCAAGGGGTCGACGGCGGCGACGCTAGCTTCGATCCTGCGGGCATCGGGATTGAAAACTAGTTTGTACATTTCTCCGCATCTGGCGCGGATTAATGAGCGCATCCGGGTCAGTGGGAACGAGATCACGGACGACGATTTTGCGTCTCTGCAGGGCGAAGTGGATTTGGTTGCAGAGAAGCTGGTGGAGCAGGGGCAGTTGCCGTGGCATCCCAGCTTTTTCGAGATGATGACGGCGATTGCGTTCGAGCATTTCGCGCGCGAGGAGGTGGAGATCGCGGTGCTCGAGGTTGGCATGGGCGGTCGGCTCGATGCCACGAATGTAGTGGAGCCGCGCGTGAGCGTGATTACCGACATTTCGCTCGATCATCAGAAATTTCTTGGGAACACAGTGGGTGAGATTGCGCGGGAGAAGGTGGGGATTATTCGTCCGGGGGGCCCTGTGGTGACGCTGCCGCAGCAGCCTGAAGCGAATGATGTGATCGGCAATACGATTCTGGAGCTGGGGGCGCGGGCGGTGAATGCGGTTCCTTATGTGCCGCCGGTTTCGCCTGGGAGTTCCCAGTACCTAGTACCGAGTGCCGAGCAAAGCAAACCGGGATTTGTTTATCGCTATCCGCTTGCGGTTCTGGGAGAAGAGATTCTGGTGGAAACCACGTTGGTGGGGAGACATCAGCTGCGCAACGTGGCTTTGGCTGTTGCGGCGGCTGTGGAGTTGAATCAGCAGGGGTTCAGCGGCATCACGGCTGAGAGCATCGAGCTGGGCGTGCGCGAGACGCGCTGGCCGGGGCGGTTTCAGGTGATCGCGGCTCGGGTCGGTTGGCCTGAGATAGTGCTTGATGTGGCGCACAATCCTGCAGGCGCGTGGGCGCTGCGTTCGGCTCTTTCGGAGCAGTATGAGGACCGTCCACTGATTTTTGTTTTCGGGGCGATGCGGGATAAGGCAATCTCGGAGATGACGGAAATTCTTTTTCCTTTGGCGGAGCGGGTGATCGCGACACGGCCGGGGAATCCGCGGGCGGCGTCGCCGGAGGAGATTCGGCAGGCTGCGGCGCGAACTGGAGTTGACGTTGAGGTCATGGAAGACGTGCAGCGGGCTGTGGAGCGGGCGCGAGTGCTGGCTGGTCCAAAGGCCTTGGTCGTGATTACTGGATCGATTTATCTAGTGGGCGAAGTTATGTCGAGTATCGGCGCGGACCTCTGATAAGGAAACGAGCCAAACGCGCGAGTAATGCGTCGCAAAAGGCGCGACGAAGTCGTGAGGCTCGCCCAGATCCCTCGCTGCGCAAAAAGCGCTTGCTCGGGATGACAAGGAACAGCGGTTATCCCCTAGAATGGAAGTGTGCAAGAAGTGAATTCGTCATCCTCGGTGGAAGTGGAACGCGGCGCGGAAGCGGCGCCGGTGGGCGCGACGCGGCGAAGCCCGCACGAGATTCCGGGGAAGAGCTACGGCTGGTTGAGCCGGCTGCGATCGTACTTCATTCTTGATCCGCTGGTCTGGCTATACACGCTGGTCATGGGAGTGCTGGCGCTGCCTGGCGGACTGTTCGATCGCAGCGGACGGCGATTGCATTGGTTTTCGCGGGCCTGGTCATGGCTCATCATGAAAACCATCTTGTCGCCGGTGAAGGTCACGGGTCTCGATAAGATCGATGCCTCGAAGCCTCATGTTTACGCGGTGAATCATGCTTCGGCGCTGGATATTCCGGTTTTGTACGTTTACCTTCCGTTTCAATTCCGCATCGTTTTCAAGAAGGAATTGTTATCGTATCCGATTGTGGGCTGGCAGTTGAAGCGGTCGGGGCAGGTCTGTATCGACCAGCAGAAGCCGACCAATTCGATTGCGGCGATCCGTTCGGCGGTGAAGAGTCTGAAGGCCGGCATGCCGCTGGTGATTTATCCCGAGGGCGGGCGGACGCCTGATGGCGAGATCAAACCGTTCTTACCTGGAGCCTTTTTTCTGGCGATCAAGGCGCAGGTGGATATTGTGCCCGTGGCACTGGTGGGAACTTACGAATTGCTGCCGATGAATACTTATCACATCAAGTGCCGTCCGCTGGAGATGCGCGTGGGCGAGCCGATTTCGACTGCGGGGATGACGATGCGGGACTTGGAGGGAGTGTCGGCGAAGGTGAAGAAGGCTATGGAGGATTTGTATTACGCGCTATGACGCCCGCCGACGCCCGGATGCAGCGCCTGAAGGCGACGGCCAAGACGCGGCGGTTTACGGCACGCCTAAAGGCATGCCCTGATACGAAACTACGCCGGTAAAATCCTTCTTCGCAGCGAACCCCTCCCTCTACAAACTCCTCACCGTAACTTTTCTTCTTGCCTGCCGTTATCCCTGTGTAAGACTACTCCGCGCGGAGAATCTGTTTGAGGGCTCTGAAGAAAGAAGCGGACGAGCGGCTTCTGATCGAGGCGGCGCAGAAGGATCCTGCGTGTTTTGCGGAGCTCTACGAAAATAATTTCGAGCGGGTGTATGCCTACGTGGTGCGGCGGGTGGGCGATCGTGCGGAAACCGAGGATCTGACCTCTGAAGTGTTTCATCATGCGCTGGCCAACTTGCGGCGGTTTGAGTGGCGGGGGATTCCGTTTGCGGCCTGGCTGTTCCGGATTGCGGCGAATCTGATTTCGGACCGCTGGCAACGCACGAATCGGGAGCAGGTGGCGGACGAGCCCGGACTGATCGAATCAGTTCCGGCCAGCAGCGCGGAATTTGAAGAGGCGGAGCGGCGGGCGACTTTGTTTCGGCTGGTCGATACGCTGCCTGCCGAGCAGCAGCGGGTGGTGGTGCTGCGGTTCGTGGAGCAGAAAAGCATTAAGGAAGTGGCGCGGGAGATCCGCAAGACCGAAGGCGCGGTGAAGCAGTTGCAGTTCCGCGCGCTGACGAGTCTGCGAGCGCGCATGGAGGGTGCCGATGCCTAAGCGCTCTCTGAATCCGCCAAACAATCCGCCGAACAACGACGCAAAGAAGGTTGAGCAGCTGAACCGGGCTGTGGAAGTTTTGTTGACTCGGGCGGACGGCAGGCCTGCAAAAGTGGATGCCAGCGTCGAGCCGCTGGTTCGCCTCGCGGCGGACTTGCGTGACCTGCCGCGGGAAGAATTCAAGGCACGACTTAAGACTGAACTACTAAAAGGGAGAAAAACTATGAGTACCGTTGCTGAACCCGTTGCGGCCGTTCATACGGCTGCGACGCCAAGATTAACTTTCAAGGATGCTGCGAAGGCGATTGAGTTCTATAAGCAAGCGTTTGGTGCGAAGGAAATCATGCGCTTTGAAACTGAAAGCGGAATGCCACACGCTCATATCACGATCGGCGATTCGTCGATCATTCTTTCCGATGAGTGGCCGGAAGGTGGAAGATTCAGTGCGGAAACGCTGGGCTCATCGCCGGTACAGTTGTCTCTTAGCGTCGAAGATGTCGATTCCTTCGCGAAGCGGGCCGTGGCTGCTGGGTTGAAAACGATTTTGCCGATCAAAGATCAGTTCTACGGCCGCCGCGAGGGGAGCTTTGTTGATCCCTTCGGCTATACCTGGAACATTTCCACGGTGAAGGAAGAAATGTCGGTCGAAGAGATGCACCGGCGGATGAAAGGGATGACAACCGGGCCTGAGGGAGGGCGGATCTCCGCGAAGGATGAGGTGAAGGTGGACCCGGTGCCGCGCGGTTTCCACACGGTCACGCCTTACATGGTCGCGGCGGATGGAGACGCGATTCTTGCGTTTGCGAAAAACGCGTTTGGAGCGGAACAGCTTCTTCGCGCGATTGGGGGGGCCGGAGGAATTCACGGTGAGACTCGAATCGGCGACACGACGCTGATGATGGGCGGGGGGATTCCGGGCAAACCTTTTAGCGGGAAGCCGAATGTAACGGCTTTGCACATTTATGTGGAGGACACGGACGCGGTTTACCGGAAAGCTTTGCAGGCGGGGGCGACTTCTATCAGCGAACCCCAGGACCACGAGTACGGCGAGCGGGGCGCGAGCGTGAAGGATCCATTCGGCAACCTCTGGTATATCGCGACTCACAAGGGCGAAAGCTATGTGCCGAAGGGGCTGCACGACGTGAATGTGTATATGCATCCGCTCCGGGCGGAGCCGGTGATTGGCTTCCTGAAGCGGGCTTTCGGCGCGCGGGAGATTGCGAAGTACGCTTCACCGGACGGTGTGGTTCATCATGCCGAGATTCGCGTCGGCGATTCGGTGGTTGAAATGGGCGAGGCTCACGGACCTTACCAGCCCATGCAGTCGATGTTCTATGTGTACGTGCCCGACTGCGATTCAGTTTACCGCCGCGCGCTGGCGGCGGGTGCAAAGTCGATCCAGGAGCCTGCGGACCAGTATTACGGTGACCGGACGGCCGCGGTGAACGATGCGTTCGGCAATCAGTGGTATATCGCGACACACATCAAGGATGTGGCGATGTAGGGGTCTGTATCAGTCGGAAGGCGGGCGCTGCGCTCGCCTTCCTTACTTTTGTCCGCTTTTTTTCGAGCACCGTTTGACCCTCCCGAATACCTCCAATAAACTGAAAGATTCAGTACACCTGCAGGTCTCAACCTTATGGCAGATAGCATTCATGTGAAGCTTCCGGATGGGAGCGTTAAGGATGTTCCCAAGGGTACGACTGCGCTTGATATTGCGAGGTCGATCAGCCCGCGGCTGGCGGATGCGGCTTTGGCGGCCAAGACTAACGGGGACCTGATCGACCTCACCCGTCCGCTTGAAAAAGACACTGACCTTCGTTTATTGACTGACAAGGATGCGGAGGCGCTCGACGTTTATCGGCATTCTTCTGCCCACTTGCTGGCCGCGGCGGTGCTGGAACTTTTTCCAGAGACCAAGCTGGGGCATGGTCCGGCGACGGAGAGCGGATTCTTTTATGACTTTTACCGGCCTACCGCCTTCACTCCTGAGGATCTCGAGAAGATCGAGAAGAAGATGCAGGAACTGGTGCAACAGAACATCCCTTATGCGCGCGAATTTCTGCCGCGCGATCAGGGGCTGGCGGAGTTCAAGAAGGAAGGCGACTTCATGAAGTGCCATTTCATCGAGCAATTCACCAAGCCCGATGAAAAGATTTCGATCTACCGCACCGGCAAGTTTGTCGATTTCTGCCGCGGGCCGCACATTCCTTCCACGGGGAAGATCAAGGCTTTCAAGCTGCTTAACATCGCGGGCGCTTACTGGCTGGGGGATGAGAAGAATCCGCAACTGCAGCGGATTTACGGGACTTCGTTTTTTTCAAAGAAAGATCTCGATGCTCACATGCAGCAGGTGGAAGAGGCGAAGAAGCGCGACCATCGCGTGCTGGGGCAGCAGCTCGATCTGTTTTCGATACAGGAACTGGCCGGGCCGGGGCTGATTTTCTGGCATCCCAAGGGCGGGATCATCCGAAAACAGATGGAAGACTGGATGCGCGAGGAGTACCTGAAGCGCGGCTACTCGCTGGTTTACACGCCGCATGTGGCGCGGCGGCAGTTGTTCTTTACCTCGGGGCATGAGGGCTATTACGCGCAGAACATGTTTGACGCGATGGAACTCGACGACGCCGAATACCGGCTGAAACCGATGAATTGTCCGGGGCACATTCTGATTTACAAGGATTCGCTGAAGTCGTATCGCGATTTGCCGGTGCGGCTGGGGGAACTGGGAACGGTTTACCGCTACGAGCGTTCGGGCGTGATGCACGGGCTGCTGCGAGTGCGCGGGTTTACGCAAGATGACTCCCACATCTTCTGCACGCCGGAGCAGGTCGAAGCCGAGATTACCGGTTGTCTCGTTTTCGCCCTGGATGTGCTGAAGGATTTTGGCTTCGACCAGTTTCAAACTGAGCTTTCGACGTGGGATCCCAACGACCGCAGGAATTTCGTCGGCAGCGAAGAGCAATGGATCCACGCCACTGAATCGCTTGAGAAAGTGTTGAAGCAGCGGAATATCGAATACAAGACCATGCCTGGCGAGGCGGCGTTTTACGGACCAAAGATTGACATCAAGCTGGTGGACGCGATCGGACGGTTGTGGCAGCTCTCGACGGTGCAGGTCGACTTCAACCTGCCACAGCGCTTTGGCCTGGAGTATGTGGCGGAGGATGGTTCTCGCAAACAGCCGGTGATGGTGCACCGCGCGCTGTTCGGTTCGGTCGAGCGTTTCTTCGGGGTGCTGATCGAGCACTACGCGGGGGCGTTCCCGGTGTGGCTGTCGCCGGTGCAGGTGGCGATGATCCCCATCAGCGAGCGGCATGCGGAGTATGCCAACAAAGTTGCGGATCAGCTCAAGGAGATCGGTGTGCGCGTGGAAGTGGATGCGCGCAACGAGAAGATGAATGGGAAGATCCGGGAACATGCCATGCAGAAAGTCCCGTTCCTGCTGGTGGTTGGAGATAAAGAGGCTGAAGCTGGGAAGGTGAATGTGCGGACTCGGGGGAAAGAGAAGACCGAGGACATGGCTGCTGGAGAGTTTGTGCAGAAGATTCGGAAGCTGATTGCGGAAAAGAGTGCGGGACTGTAGCTTTCAAACCCTTTCACCACAGAGACACAGAGAAAACCTTTTTGGGTTTTTCTTTTATGAGGACAGCTGAGTTTCGACTGTCCTCATACGTGTTTTTGGGCAGCGGGGTTGTACCATGTTTGCGTGCGTGAACTGGCGGAGCGCGTGTTGGGGCATATCCAGCGGGAGGAACTGCTACGGGCTGGGGACCGGGTTGGGGTTGCGGTTTCGGGTGGGATTGATTCGGTTGCTCTGCTTCGGCTGCTGATTCAGTTGCGAGGCGAGCTTGGCATTGTTCTCTCTGTTGTTCATTTCAATCATGGGTTGCGTGGGGAGGAGTCGGAGGCGGATCAGGCGTTCGTCGCCGGGCTGGCTCGGGAGCATGGGTTGGAGTTTCATGTGGCTGGCGGGGATGTGGCACAACTTGCTGCGGAGGGGCACTCTGGGGTGGAGGCTGCTGCTCGGGAGTTGCGATATGGATTTTTTCGTTCGCTCCTTGGATCGGATGAAGTGGATGAGATCGAGCCCGGCGTTCCTCAGGGGCTAAAGCCCGAGTCCGGAGCGGAGTCTGACGGCGCGGCTGAAGCCCCGCCCTTTCAAAGACAAAATCAGGAAAGGGCTCTGGACAGGATCGCAACTGGGCACACGTTGGATGATCAGGCTGAGACTGTGCTGATGCGGGTAATTCGCGGGACGGGGCTGCGGGGGTTGGGGGGAATTTATCCGCGCATTCTGGTCGAGCGGGAGGATGAGGAAGGTCATGGGGAGATCGTCCGGCCACTGCTAGGGTTTCGGCGGTGGGAACTGGAGCAGTATCTGATCGATCTGAAACAGCCTTGGCGGGAAGATTCGACTAATGCCGATTCGAAGTTCACTCGCAATCGGGTGCGTCGGCTGATCCTTCCGATATTGGAGCGGGAGTTCAATCCTGCGGTGGTCGAAAGTTTTTCTGAACTGGCGGAGATCGCGCGCGACGAAGAAGATTACTGGGAGAACGAAATCTCAGGTTGGCTGGGGACGGTGGTGCAGTGGTCGCAGCCGGAATGGACGCGCGGGCTGCCGGGTTTCGAGGGTTCGCAGGCGCTGGTGCAGATCCAAACTTCTCATTCTAAGCCGCCCTCTCCTGAATTACTGGCGCGGCTTGAGCAGCCTGGCCCGGCGGTGATGAATGCTTCGGTGAGCCGGCCTTGGTTGCTGACTGAGCCTCGGGCGGTGCAGAGACGGGTGGTGAAGGCGATCGGGGAGCGGGCGGGGATTCCGCTGGAGTTCAAGCACGTCGAAGAAATTCTGCGGTTCGCGGCCGAGGAGGGTCCATCGGGGAAAGAATTGTCGCTGCCTTTAGGGTGGAAGATTTGCCGGGAGCCGGAGGCTGTGGTTTTTGTCACGCCTGACTTGCGGCGTCAGGAGCGGATTCCGGACTACGAATACCCGCTGGCGGTGCCAGGGCGGCTGCTGGTGCCAGAGTTGGGGCTGGTAATCGAAGCGTTGCTGGTTACTCCCGAGGTCACCTCGCAGATTGCTCCGGAGGCGCGGGTTGCGGAGTATAATCCGCAGGAACTTCTGCGGGCCGACTTGTTGCCGCGACGGCTGATGGTGCGGAATTGGCGTCCGGGAGACAGGTTTTGGCCGGCGCACACGAAGTCGCCGAAGAAAGTCAAAGAACTGCTGCAGGAGCGGCACGCGGCGCAGCCCGAACGCAAGCTTTGGCCGGTGGTAGTGAGCGGAGACGAGATTGTATGGATGCGCGGGTTTCCTGTTCCCGCAAGACTGCGCGCCGAAGCTGGACAGGATGCGGTGCTGATCCGAGAGACGCCGTGGGCGGTTGAGGAGCAGGCGATCTAGAGTCTGGTCTGATTAGTACGAGTCGTGGTAGAGGATCGGGAGGCATGCCACTTCATGAATGCGTTGAAAGCCGCGCCGCTGCGGCAGGTGATTGGGGCTGAGCAGATCCAGAAGCGGGTGAAAGAGCTCGCTCGTCACATCTCCGATGACTACCAGGGACAGACGATCCAGGCGCTGGCCGTGCTGGAGAATGCGTTCATGTTTATGGCCGACCTGGTGCGGGCGTTGGAAATGCCTGTGGTGTGTCAGTTCATTAAGCCCAAATACAGCAAGCAGCCGAGCAAACAGGAGGGCGGGCAGGCGGGAGATGTGGTGGAAATCTTCTTCAGCCATGCACCGGATATTCGCGGGCAGCATATCCTGCTGGTTGAGGGCGTGGTGCATTCCGGGGTGACCAGCGAATTTCTGATGAACGACTTGCGGGCGCGAGGCGCTGCATCGGTGAAGCTGGTGACGCTGCTGGACCGGCAATCTGCCCGCCGCGTGGCCCTGCAACCGGACTACTTCGGTTTTCTCGTGGATGATACCTTTCTTGTGGGTTATGGGCTGGGCGCCGTGGAGCAGACTAACCGGAACATTCCATACCTGGCAGCAAGCCCAGTCCCGCAGATGACTTAAGTCATGCGGAGGACGGCGCGCCTTTTTCTCCGGGAAAATGTAGAATAGTGGCTTGGGGAATTACCCTATCCAAATTGGCCGAACGGCATCTAATTCTAATGGTAGGAGCCTCGGGTTCTTTGGTTTAGTGCTAGGCCCCGGTTTCTTCAGGAGCTCTTGGTGAATTCAACAGTAAAAACCGTACTTTTCTGGGTAGGGATTGGGGTGTCTGCCCTTGTGTTGTGGACCGTAATTCAGCAGGGACGCAACGGGCAGAAGGACGCGGATGTGAACTTCTCCCAATTCATGACTGATGTGGATCAGGGCAAGGTGCATGACGTCACGGTCGACGGGCAGCAAGTGCACGGGAAACTCGCCGACGGCTCTGCTTTCCATACCGTGGCGCCGGCAGCTTATCCCGACATGATCAAGTCGCTGCGCGACAAGAACGTTGTGGTGATCATCAAGGATGTTAACGGGGGCAGCTGGCCGTTGCAGTTGTTGGGGACCTGGGCTCCGCTGATTCTGCTGGGTGCGCTGTGGTTTTTCATGATCCGGCAGATGCAGACGGGAGGCAACAAGGCGCTGTCGTTTGGGAAGAGCCGGGCACGGCTGCTTTCGATGCAGCAGAAGAAAGTCACGTTCAAGGACGTGGCTGGGGTGGAAGAGGCCAAGGAAGAGCTGCGGGAGATTATCGAATTCCTGCGCGAGGCGCAAAAGTTCCAGAAACTTGGCGGCAGGATTCCCAAGGGAGTGCTGCTGGTTGGACCTCCCGGAACGGGCAAGACGCTGTTGGCTCGAGCGGTTGCCGGAGAAGCCAACGTTCCTTTCTTTTCGATTTCCGGTTCGGATTTTGTGGAGATGTTTGTGGGCGTCGGCGCCAGCCGGGTGCGCGATCTATTCGAGCAGGGCAAGAAGAATGCGCCCTGCATCATTTTTATCGATGAGATTGACGCTGTTGGACGGCATCGTGGCGCTGGACTCGGCGGCGGTCACGACGAACGCGAGCAGACTTTGAATCAGTTGCTGGTTGAAATGGACGGGTTCGAATCGAATGAGGGTGTAATCCTCATGGCGGCTACGAACCGGCCGGATGTGCTGGATCCGGCGCTGCTGCGGCCGGGGCGCTTTGACCGGCGCGTGGTGGTGAGCCGTCCAGATGTGCGCGGGCGGGAAGAAATTCTGCGCGTGCATACCCGCAAGATTCCTCTTGCCGAGGATGTCGATCTTTCGGTGCTGGCACGCGGGACACCGGGATTTTCTGGGGCGGACCTGGCGAACATGGTGAACGAAGCGGCCCTGGCTGCGGCACGGCAGAACCGAAAAGCTGTGCTGATGTTTGATTTTGAAGTGGCCAAAGACAAAGTCCTGATGGGAGTGGAGCGCAAGTCGCTCATCTTGTCGGATGAGGAAAAGAAAGTTACGGCGTACCACGAAGCCGGGCACGCTCTGGTGGCGGCGAAGCTGCCGGGGTCGGATCCCGTGCACAAGGTCACGATCATTCCTCGGGGCATGGCGTTAGGCGTGACCATGCAGTTGCCGATCGACGACCGGCACAACTATACCCGGGAATATTTGAAGACCGACCTGGCGATTCTGATGGGCGGGCGGTTGGCTGAAGAACTGTTCCTCAACCAGATGAGCACGGGCGCAGGAAATGACATTGAGCGAGCCACGGAAATGGCGCGCAAGATGGTTTGCGAGTGGGGCATGAGCGATCTTGGTCCGCTGACCTTCGGCAAGAAAGAAGAGCAGATATTCCTGGGCCGCGAAATCAGCCAGCACCGGGACTACAGCGAAGACACCGCCATCAAGATTGACGGCGAGGTCCGCAAGCTGGTGAATCAGGGATACGAAACGGCGAAGAGCATCCTGGAAGGCAGCCGCGACACCCTGCAGAAGATTGCGGCGGCATTGCTGGAACGCGAAGTGCTGGATGCTTCCGAGGTGCTGCTGCTTGTGGACGGTAAGGAACTGCCACCGATGAAGTCGCCTTCGAAGCCCGATGAAGGCGTGCAGCAGGTATTGAAGCCGGAGCCGGGACGCGGGATCGTGAAGGGCGGGGAGAGTCCGGCACGGGCTTGATAGCAGTTCGCAGTTCTCAGTAGTCAGTTCTCCGTTAAGGGCGGCCTGGCGGCGGCCCTTGGTTTTTGCCGAGGCCTATCCGTTCACGATTTTCATCATGTGTTCGGGATAGCGCTCGCCCGCGACTGCGCCAGTGGGGAAGATTTCTTCGATGCGGCGAAGGTCTTCCTTCGTTAGCTTCACGTCGATTGCCGCGACGTTCTCCTCCAGGTATTTGCGGCGCTTGGTGCCGGGGATGGGGACGATGTTCTTGTCTTGTGCGAGCACCCACGCCAGCGCTAGTTGGGACGGCTCGCAGGCTTTTTCCTTCGCGATTTTCTCGATCCCGCGCACGAGGTCGAGATTTCTCTGGAAGTTTTCGCCTTGAAATCGCGGAGAGAACCGGCGGTAGTCGTCGGCTGGAAAGTCTTCGAAGCGCTTGAACTGTCCAGTGAGAAAGCCGCGGCCGAGGGGGCTGTAGGCGACGAAGCCTATGCCGAGCTCGCGGCAGAGGGCCAGGAGTTCGTCTTCTGGGTCGCGGCTCCAGAGCGAGTATTCCGTTTGCAACGCCGTAATGGGATGAATCTTCGCGGCTCGGCGCAGGGTCTGTGGCGAGGCTTCGGAGAGACCGATGTGGCGGATTTTGCCTTCCTGCACGAGCTGCGCCATGGCCCGGACGGTTTCTTCTATAGGTGTCGCGGGATCGACACGATGCTGATAGTAGAGATCGATGGTTTCGACTTCGAGCCGGCGCAGACTGGCTTCGCAGGAGCGGCGGACATAGTCGGGTTTGCCGCTGACGCCGCGTGCCGCTGGGTTCGCAGGGTCGCGGACGATTCCGAACTTCGTGGCCAGAACGACCTGATCGCGCTTGCCTTTGATCGCGCGGCCCACCAGTTCTTCATTTATGTATGGGCCGTATACGTCGGCGGTGTCGAGAAAGTTGATGCCAAGTTCGAGGGCGCGGTGAATGGTGGCGATGGATTCATCGTCATCGCGTGGACCGTAAAACTCCGACATACCCATGCAGCCGAGGCCGAGGGCTGAGACTTTGAGGCCGCTGCGTCCAAGTTCGCGAAATTGCATGATGGCTCCTTACAAAAGACAGAATTGGCTTATACCGCCCGCACCATTTAAGAGATGCACCGACCTCGGTCTTCGATGGTGGGAATTCGTGAGTCGTGCGGTGCGGCCACGCATCTCTCATCTGTTGGAAATCTTTGTTCTGATCGGTGGAGATCCATGAGTCAGGTGCCCGTCTGGTTTGAACGTAAGTTCGAGTTTTCGTTTCCTGCGGAGTTGTATCCGAATTTGCTGGTGCGTCTGCGCGGCACCCCGGCGCGGCTGGAAGACATGCTGCGCGGCGGTTCTCGTGAAATCCTGATCAAGAAGCCGCAAGAAAAGTGGTCGGCCCAGGAACACGCTGGACACCTCCTTGAGCTCGAACCACTGTGGCTGGCGCGGGTGGGCGACTATGTGGCGGGAAGCGTGCAACTCACTGTCGCAGACTTGCAGAATCGAAAAACCGACGAAGCCAATTACAACGTGCAAGCGCTCGAAACCATCCTCGCGGGGTTCCGCAGTGCAAGAGCAAAACTGCTTAAACGCGTGGGCGAACTGGAAGCTTCGCTGTTTACGCGATCTATTCCGCACCCGCGCCTGAAGACGCCGATGCGACTGGTCGATCATTTATATTTTGTCGCCGAACACGACGACCACCATCTGGCGCGAATCTGGGAACTGATTACCGAATCATGATTACCAGATCATGATCAGGGGCTGCTTGGTGCGGGCCACAACTTGCCCAATCTGCACTGCGGGCACCTTTGCCGCGGTTAGCGAACGGGCAAGATGCGCCGAGTCCTCGGACGCGACCGAAATCAGCAGGCCGCCAGCAGTCTGAGGATCGAAGAGAAGAGTTCTCAAGTCTTCGGGAACGCTATCAGCGTAACCCACCATACATTCAGCGAAGTCACGGTTGTTGTTGAGGCCGCCGGGAATGTAGCCGGCGCGAATGCATTCGAGCGCGCCCGGGAGCGCTGGAATACTGTTCGCCTGGAAACTGAAAGATACATCCGAGGCCAGCGCCATCTCGCGAGCATGGCCGATCAAGCCGAAGCCGGTAACGTCGGTCATACTTCGAATGCTGAACTCGCCTTGCTGAATTACTTCCGCGGCTTGCTTGTTCAGCGTGGTCATCGATTGAACGGCGGCGTCGATCCATGCCGGCTCTGCTTTGCCCTTTTTTATCGCGGTGGAAATCACGCCCGTGCCTAGCGCTTTAGTGAAGATGAGAGCATCGCCCGGCTTGGCACCGGCGTTGGCGAGAACCTTTTTCGGATTGATGAGGCCGGTGACGGCGTACCCGAACTTGGTTTCCTCGTCGCGGATGCTGTGGCCGCCGATTACGGTGCATCCGGCTTCGATCATCTTTGAAAGGCCACCGGCCAGGATGCGCTCAAGAATTTCCAGGTTAGCTTTTTCGGGGAAGCAGACCAGCGCTAACGAAGTAATCGGGCGGCCGCCCATGGCATAGACGTCGCTCAATGCATTCGTTGCCGCGATTTGTCCGAAGACGTACGGGTCGTCGACGACCGGTGTGAAGAAGTCTACGGTTTGCACCAGCGCCTGATCGGGCGCGATTTGATACACTCCGGCGTCGTCGGCGTTGTCGAAGCCGACTAGAACGTTAGGGTCGTGTTGCCGGGCTAATTTCCCAAGCACCGTGTCCAGCGCCGCTGGACTCAGCTTGGAAGCTCAACCCGCGGCTTTAACCGACTCCGTCAGGCGGAATGGCTTTG
Source organism: uncultured Acidobacteriaceae bacterium (assembly GCA_963787495.1). GTDB lineage: Bacteria > Acidobacteriota > Terriglobia > Terriglobales > Acidobacteriaceae > Sulfotelmatobacter. The sequence continues at coordinate 642,546 of CAWBDA010000003.1, read as the reverse complement.
TTTCAGCCATGAAGTCATTGTACCGAGTTGCGAGTACCTAGTACCCAGTACCGAGTATTGAATATCGACTTCGCAGAATGACATGTGGCAAGGGCGGGTAGACGCGTGCTACTTCACGGCCACATCGGTGACCTGAATGTCGGGATACTGACGGTTCCACTGCGCGGAGATGCTTTCAAAGGTTAGACGAAAAGTCTTGGATTGGCCGGGAGCTAGCGGCGAGACGCTGAAGTCGACTGCTTCGGGATAGGGGCCAGTGGTTTTCAGGACCTGCATCGGAATGTCTTCGCGTTGTGCTAGTTGTCCCATGTCGTCTTTGAATAGGACTTGAACAATCACATGGGTGACAGTCTTGTTGCCTGAATTGGTGATGGTTCCGTCGACATAGCTGACCGTGGCGCCGACGAAGTTCTCGGCGGCGCTCATTTTAAAATCGGAGAGCTTGAGGGCGGCGTAGGGAGGTGGTCCAGATGTGCTTTTGGGGTGGCTGCGAAGGAGGAATGCGAAGATGATGGCGATCGCAATGACAACCGCTACGGCAATGGCGATCGTGCGCCGGCTGGAATCAGGCTCTTCGGCTACCGGAGTTGGCTGGATCAGGCCGCCCATGCAGTCGATTGTACTCTGGAGGTCAGTTGCTGGTCTGTGACGGCGAGTTGTCGGTCTTGAAGAACGCGGCCAGGAATAGCACGCCGAAGATTACGTCGATGCCGCCTAGCGCGAGATCTTGCGGGTGCAGGCGATTCTGCAGATAGAGCACCAGCAGGGTCGCGCCGTAGCCGAACTTCTCGAGCACGGAAGGAATCATCATGGGGCGGAGGCGCACCGGGTCTTTCGCGATTACGAAGAATACGATCTGGAAGGCCAGGCCCACGCTGACGAAGCCGTAGTAGAACGCGGGGTGAGTGATCGGCGGCGGATCATTGCGGCCGATTATGTCGAAGATGAAATACAGAGGCGTGAGAATCAAGACGCCCCAGATGCCAGCGATCCAGAATACGACCTTGGCGAATTTCATGTTCCGCCTACAGTAGTCGCGATTACTCGCCACCGACCGTTAGGCCGTCAATGCGCAGGGTTGGTGACGCGACGGAGCCGCGGAACTCGAGATCGCTCGCTATCTCGGAGATGTTGAAGAACATTTCTTTCAGGTTTCCGGCTACGGTGATTTCTTCGACTGGATACGCGAACTCTCCACCGGAGATCCATAGGCCCGAGGCGCCGCGGGAATAGTCGCCGGTCACCAGGTTAGCGCCGTGGCCGAGGAACTCGGTGACGTAGAGACCTTCTTTGATTTCGGAAATCAATTGCTTTGGGGTTCTGGTTCCCGGCTGCAGGAAATAGTTGCCGGGGCCGATGCCCGGCGTGCCGGCTAATCCGCGAGAGGCATTGCCCGTGGTCTTCAGCCCCAGCTTTTTCGCGGTGTACGTATTCATCAGGTAGGAACTAAGCACGCCATTTTCGACGACTACCGTGCGGCGCGTCGGTATACCTTCGCCATCGAAGGGGCTAGTGCCGAAGCCGCCGGGAATGGTTCCGTCGTCGATGATGGTGACGTTCGAGCCTGCGATTTTCTGTCCCAGCTTGCCGGCTAGAAACGAAGCGCCACGGTAGACCGAGTCGCCGTTCACGCCTTCGAAAATGTGTTCGAGGATCGAGGTGGCGACCATGGGATCGAAAATGATCGGCACTTGCGCGGTCTTAGCTTTGCGCGCGCCCAGGCGGCGCAGGGTACGCTCAGCCGCGACTTTGCCGACCTGCTCCGGGGATTCGAGCTTGGACAGCATGCGGGCGACTGAATACCAATAGTCGCGCTGCATTGCGCCGTCTTCGGTTTGTGCAATGGGAACGGCGGAGACGGAGCAATACGACCGGCGGTATTCGCCGACGAAGCCGTGCGAGTTGGCGAGAACTTTGTGGCCGGTGGCGGCGTCGAAGGACCCGCCTTCGGAATTCTTGATGCGGGGGTCGAAGTCGAGGGCGGCTTTTTCGGCACGGCGGGCGTAGTCGATGCGATCGGGGCCGGGCAGAGAATAGACGTCTTCGTGGTAGAGGTCGAGGTCGCCGGTGAGCGAACCCAGCTGAGAAGCTTCAGGGATTCCGCCGAACGGGTCTTCTGAGGTGATCTTTGAAAGCTCCAGCGCGGACTTCACCATGCGGTCGAGGGCCGCAGTTGAGAAATCGCTGGAGTAGGTGCTGGCGGCGCGCTGGCCGTTGAAGACGCGCACGCCGATGGAGCGTGATCCGGATTCCTTGAGGGTTTCGACCTGGCCCAGGCGGACTAGCGTGGAGAATTCGTCGCCTTCGCGCACTACGCATTCGGCAGCGGTTGCGCCGCCGTTCATGGCGCGGCGGACGATGTCCTGGGCGAGGGAGCGGAGGTCGGTTTCCAGTTTCGGTTTTCCGGTTTCTAGTTGGATCGGTGCTGATGTATTCATAATTATCGTATTCAAATGCGTTGTATCAAACTTGCGGAAACTGGCTCACTTTCCAAATGTCCCTGTTTGAGCTGATTCCTTTGTGTCGAAGATCATAGTTCCAAGCAATGTGCTCCACGATGAACCAAACGAGGATGACGGGAACTATGACGAAAAGAAAAATTAGGAAGGCCTGCCCTTTTGTTAGATCGTGGCTCTCCTCATACCAAATAGCGACGATAGCGCTGTCGATTATCAGGAAAAAGCGACCGACATATGTCGTAATGGATATTACCGGCCAACTTCTTGCTGCCTTTTCGAACTTCCGCCAATTCGCGACATGAGCACGGACGTCCGAAAATAGTGTCCGAGCCGGATAGAACGGGTCCCAGTACGCCATACAGCAGCTCTCCACTGTGTTTCGACGTAAGAACACGATCTTACTGCATGAAGCCGCCGGGATCTTTCTTGGCGGTGCCGCCTACGGTTAGGCGATCGATCTTGATGGTCGGAATGCCTACGCCTACTGGCACGGCCTGTCCATCTTTGCCGCAGGTGCCGACGCCTTCGTCTAGTTTCAGATCGTTGCCTACCATCGAGACTCGCGTCAGAACATCCGGGCCGTTGCCGATCAGGGTTGCGCCTTTGATGGGCGCGGTGATCTGGCCGTCTTCGATCATGTAGGCTTCCGAGGCTCCGAACACGAACTTGCCGTTGGTGATGTCGACCTGGCCTCCGCCGAAGTTGACGGCGTAGATGCCGCGCTTCACGGAACGAATAATGTCTTCGGGATTGTCCTGGCCTGCGAGCATGTAAGTGTTGGTCATGCGCGGCATGGGGATGTGTTCGTAGCTTTCGCGGCGTCCGTTGCCGGTGTCGGCGATGCCCATCAGGCGGGCGGAAAGCTTGTCGCTCAGGTAGCCCTTCAGGATTCCTTTTTCGATCAGTACGGTTTCCTGCGTGGGCTCGCCTTCGTCGTCTACATTCAAGGAACCGCGACGCCACGGCATGGTGCCGTTGTCGATGACTGTGCATTTCTCGCTGGCTACGCGCTTGCCGATCAGGCCGGCGAACGCGGAAGTTTTCTTGCGATTGAAATCGGCTTCTAAGCCATGACCGACGGCTTCGTGCAGCAGGACTCCCGGCCATCCTGGGCCGAGAACCACTTCCATTTCCCCTGCGGGAGCTTCACGCGCGTCGAGCTGGAGGATTGCCTGACGAGCTGCTTCTTTGGCGAAGAATTCGGGATTCTTGTCGCCGAAGAAGAAGTCGAGGGCGACGCGTCCGCCGCCGCCGGAACCGCCGCGTGCCGAGTTATTTTCGGTTTTAGCAATACAAGACACGTTCATGCGGGCGAGCGGCTGAGAATCTTCGGCGAAGGTTCCGTCGGAGGCCACGACAAGAATGTTTCTCAATTCGTCGGCGTAGCTGGCGCGGACTTCCTGGATACGCGGATCGTAGGCACGCGCGGCTTTGTCGGCGCGCATGACCAGCTCAACCTTGGCAGTGATTTCGGCATCGACCGAGGGCAGCGTCACGGGATACAGGCTGCGCGCCGCAGTTTGTTGGAAGCCGGCGACAGGCGTTTTCGCCGGAGCGCTGGCAATCAGGGCCGCGGTGCGGGCTGCGTGCAAGATGCGGCTGGCGGAAAGATCGTCGGTGTAGGCGTAGCCGGTGCGCTCGCCGGAAACCACGCGGACACCGCAGCCGGCAGAAATGCCCTGCGACGCCGACTTTACCATCGACTCATCGACCATCAGCGAGGTCGAGGAGAGATATTCGAAATAAAGGTCGGCATAGTCGCCGCCGGCCGAAAGAGCGGCCGCCAGGTAATGTTCGAGATCGTTTTCCGTGACCCCGTAATGGTCGAAGAAGAAGCGCTGCTTATCCGCGAGAGATGGTTTGATCAAGCTTTTATCCACTGGAATTAGATGCCGCCGGGCTGCGGGCAGACTCAGTTGGGCGGAACGTACTAGTCAACCCAGTCATTATCCCACATGGAGCGGAGGTGGGCGGGTGAAACGTCCACAGGGTAATTGTGACGATGGTCACATGTCACAGACAGGGGGCTCTCGCGTGTGGACAATGCAGGTGGATCACTCCAATGCCGACGGTGACGCCACAAGCGCTAACTCGTACCGTGCAGGACTTTCTCAGCGAGGCCGCGGGCGCTGTGGTGCTGGAGAACGGGGCTGTGGCTTTTGATCTGGCGCAATCTAAGTACTCGATTTCGGGCGAGTACAACCGGTGTCTGCTGCATCTGTGGTCGGCGGAGCGGAACGCCGTGCGGCGGGTGCTGGAAGCTGAAGTGAAGAATGGCACACTGCGCCTGGCGGTGCAGAGACTGGGACAGGCTCGGCCGTCGAGGCTGGAGATTTGTCGCGAACGCGATCGCCGGTCGCCTACGGCTCGTCGAGCATGCCGCGCCGCTTATGAGCACAAGTTGCGGAGGACTTTGGAGCGGCATTTCCCTGAGTTCAAGATCGCAAGGCTGACGACGGGCCCGGACCTGGAGAAATCCTTTGGACCGATCTATGCCCGCGGACTTTTGCGGCAGGGGCGCACGGCGTTTGCGGTGCTGGGGGTGAATGCGCGGGAGACACAGTCCTCTATTGATGCCGCGCTGACGTTCGGTATTCTCTGGCTTGATGTTTGCCGGCGGGCGCAGGCACGCGATGTACTGGTCGAAGGCTTGAAAATGTTCGTTCCTGCGGGGAGTTCAGCGCTGGTACGGGAGCGGATGGCGAACCTGAACCGGGATGCCGCCAAATGGCGACTGTTCGAACTGGACGAACGGCACGACGCGCTGGTGGAAATCGACTGCGCAGATCGCGGCAACGTGGCGACGCGGCTGGTGCACGCGGTGGATGAGGCGGCGGCGCGCCAGCGTTTCAAAGCCTCCATTGCGCGAGTGCAGCAGGTTCTGCCGAATTGCGAAGTCGCGGTGCTGTCGGCGGCGGAGATTGTTTTTCGCTGGCGCGGACTGGAATTTGCGCAAGCGCGACTGGCAGGCATTGCGAGATCGTTTCAACCCGCCGAAGAAATCGTTTTTGGCGTGGGCGCGGAGGAGCGAGTTCTGGAAATCCGCAACGAAGACGAATTCTCGAAGCTGGCGCTCGGTTTGCGCGATACTCGTCATCCTTATGGACCGCGTCAACATCCCTTGTGGCGGCTGCGTCCGGAAAGATGGCTGGAGTCGCTAGTGGTCGGCGACGTGAGCGTGGTGGATGGGCGCCTGGAGCCGGCGACCCGGTATTCGCAGGTTCCCGCATTCTCTGCAGCCGACCGGGCCATGATCGATGTGCTGACGACCACGCGTGCGGGACGGCTGGCGGTGGTGGAACTGAAGGCGGATGAGGATATCCACCTACCGCTGCAGGGGCTGGATTATTGGTCGCGGGTGGAATGGCATCACGCTCGCGGCGAATTTCCTCGGTTTGGATATTTTGACGGTCGCGAGTTGTCGATGGAGAAACCGCTGCTGTTTCTGGTGGCTCCGGCCTTGCATGTGCATCCGGCCACCGATACGTTGCTGCGCTACATCTCGCCTGAGATCGACTGGGAGTTTGTGGGGATTGACGAGCGCTGGCGGGAGGGAGTAAAAGTCGTGTTCCGGAAGCGACCTGGGCGGAGCGCGAGACGTGGATCTGAATTGCTCATCCGTGCAGCCAGTTGAGTTTGGCGGCGTGCCTCGCCCCGGGTCGCTGCTAAGGGACGTCTACAGCCTGTACGGGGGCCAGTTCCGCCGCTGGTTCTTCATCACAGCACCCACGTCTCTGCTGGCTTCGGTAGTTCTCTTGATGGCGGACCAACGGATTCGCGCAATATACCGAAGTATTCCTCGAGGTGAAATTCAGTATCACTGGAGCGAAATCGCTGAGAGCTATGTCCTGCGCTTTGGCGGTTTTTTCATAAGTTGGTTTCTGGGCTGTTTTGCTTTGGCGGCAATCGCGACGGTCGTAAATGACCTGGACCACGACGACAGCGACGAGGCTTGGAGAAGTGACAGCTATCAAAAAGCGCGAGAACACTTCGGGTCACTCTTCCTGGCGGCGTTGTTAACGTTCTGCGCGTTCCTAACGGGCAGCTGAAGAGTTCGTTGAGTTCGCGGCGATTCGCGGTGTCGGCTGGGCGCACTTTTCGCGGTTCGGCCTGGCTGAGTCGCTTATTGGCTATGTAGTGGTCGCCAGCGTCGTCAGTTGGCTTGGAATGGCGATTCCATTAATCCTCTCAGGTGATGTTGGAGTCTGGGCAGCACTCAAGAGAAGCGTAAAACTCAGCAACGGATACGAAGGTTTTTTGTTCTTGTTGGTTGTTGAGTCCTTGGCTGCGTCCTACGCGGCGTGGTACGCGGTTCACTACGGATTGTCGTCTTGTTTCCAGTCCAACTTCGATACACAGCATGGTACGGCTGGCTAGCTTATTTTGTGTCAATTCTGGCAAGCGCAGCCGTCCAACCGCCAATGTTCATCGGCTTTCTCTGCTTGCTGCTACCGAACCTTCCGTTTCGCGATTGCTTCCGAATTCCGAGTAGGAGGCAATACATTCTTCTACTGAGGCCCAAAGGCTCCAGTTCCCATTTCTTGAACTCCTATTTTCGTAACGACGTTTAAAAAACTCTCAGCGTTAAGATGCCGCGGTTATTGACCGGCGGTTACATCAATTAAGACAACAACGAAAGGATAAGAAAATGAGAAGCACTCCCCTATTATCCAGACTGGCTGCGCTTGTCTGCGCGGTCGCGTTCATGTTGATCACCATCCCAGGACAAGCCCAGCCGCAGTCCCTACTGACGCGTCATGTGAGGGAAGCGGTCACCAATGGGCAGGCGCAGTTGGTCGGGAAACTCCCGGCAAGCCAGACCCTGCTTTTCGACATTGTTCTTCCTGTTCGAGATCGTGCGGGGGTGCAAGATTTCGTGCAGGAAGTCCAATCCCCCGCAAGCCCCTCTTACCACAAGTTCCTTACGCCGCAGGAGTTTACCGCGAGGTTCGGTCCCAGCCAGGAAGATTGGGATGCCTTGGTTGCTTTCGCGAAAGCGAGCGGCTTTGAGATCATCAGCGGAACCCGCGAAGCCAGAGACCTAAGACTCAGCGGCACCGTGGCGAACATCGAGAAGGCATTGCATGTGACCATGGGGGTCTATCAGGACCTCACCGAAGACCGCACATTCTTTGCCGTGGACCGCGAGCCCACCGTGGACCTTCCCTTCCAGCTTTGGCACATCACCGGTCTGGACAATGATTCCAAGCCGCATCCCATGTATATCAAGAAGAGTGACTACGCGAAGGCGCATGGGATCGATGCCAGCAAGGTGGTGTCTCATGCCACCACCGGCTCCGGCCCTTCGGCTTCCTTTTTGGGCAGCGACATGCGCGCGGCCTACTGCGGCGGAACGGCACTTACCGGCTCCGGCCAGAACATCGCCCTGTTCGAATTCGCGGGCACTGATTTGGCTGATCTGACGACGTATTACAAAAATGCTGGGCAAACGGAACCTTACACTCCCACCCTCATTTCCACGGGCGGCTACAGCACGAGCTGTGTCGATAGCGGCAGTAGCGCGTGTGATGATACGGAGCAGACCCTCGACATGACGCAGGCGATGGGCATGGCTCCAGGCTCGACCATGCTCTATATGTATGTCTGCGGCAGCGTCAAAGCCAATGGATCAGGAAATATCAGCGATACTGCCTGTATCAGCGCGATGGTTACGAATACGGACGCTCCGTTGTCCAAGCAGATCAGCTGCTCGTGGGGCTGGACGCCGGCGGACCCCAGCACTCTGGATCCGTACTTCGAGCAGATGGCGTCGCAGGGCCAGAACTTCTTTGCCGCGTCCGGCGACAGCTCGGCTTGGTCTGCCTCGAATGAGGCGTGGCCAGCGGACGATGCGAATATCGTCTCGGTCGGCGGCACGGACCTGACAACCTCCAGCGCGGCTGGCCCCTGGAAGTCGGAAACTGCCTGGGCAGACAGCGGCGGCGGCATCTCCCCGGATTCCATCCCGATCCCCTCCTGGCAGCAGCTCTCCGGCGTGATTACCTCGTCCAACCACGGATCCACGACTTTACGGAATGGCCCAGACGTGTCGGCCAACGCGAATTTTACCTTCTACGTCTGTGCCGACCAAACTACCTGTACTGCGAACGACTATGGCGGAACCAGCTTTGCGACGCCCATGTGGGCTGGCTACCTGGCTCTGGCCAACGAACAGGCAGCGTCCAACGGGGACACGATCGGCTTTATCAATCCGATCATTTACCCGGCGGCTCTGACCTCGAGCTATGGCACCTATTTCCATGACATTACCAGCGGCAGCTGCGGCACCTATTCGGGAATCACCGGCTACGATCTGTGCACCGGCTGGGGCAGTCCGAATACGACCGGGATCATCAACCTGCTGGCCGGATCTGCGGCGCTGAGCTTTACACTTTCGGCTTCGCCGAGCAGTCTGTCGATTACCCAAGGCAACAGCGGCACCAGCACCATCACGGTGAACGATGCGGGCGGATTCACCGGCAGCGTAACGCTGGCTGCTTCTGGTTTGCCAAGCGGTGTGACGGCGGCATTCGGCACGAACCCCACAACTGGGACCAGCGTGCTGACTCTGACGGCGAGCTCCACGGCGACTACCGGGACTTCCACGGTGACGATTACCGGAACTTCCGGCAGCCTGACCGCAACCACTAACGTCGCCCTCACGGTGAGTGCGACGGCGACGCCAAACTTCACCATCGGCGCGTCGCCGGCGTCCGTGACTGTAACCCAAGGTGCCAACGGAACGAGCACGATCACCATCACCAGCACGGGCGGCTTCAACTCTGCAACCACATTGAGCGCTACTGGCCTGCCCACGGGCGTTACGGCGGCGTTCTCGACCAACCCGGTGACTCCGCCGGCGAATGGCAGCGCGACCTCAACGCTCACGCTGACCGCTTCCGCAAGCGCAACGGTCGGCGCGGCTACGGTGACGATCACCGGAACCTCCGGCTCGACCACTCACAGCACTACGATCGCGCTAACGGTGAATGCTTCTTCGGGGACGAAGAACTTTACTCTATCGCTGTCGCCTTCTTCGTTCACTGTCGATGAGCGCGGCAGCGTGTCGACCACCCTCACGGTTACCAGCGTGAATGGATTCAATTCTGCTGTTTCCTTGAGCGTGAGCGGATTCCCCAGTGGCGTATCGGCGACAGCCTCGGCCAACCCCGTCACGCCTCCGGCAAATGGCAGTGCAAACGTAACCATCACGTGGAGCGCGTCCAGACGCGCGCCAACGGGAACCACAACCATCGAGCTGATCGGGACTTCCGGCTCACTCACGAACGAGACGCCGGTCACCATAACGGTGGCGCGTTGAAGTGCTGATCAGTTTGGCGAAGCAGTCGAGCCGGCCCGAAAGGGCCGGCTCGATTATCGTAGCGCCGCCGTCTGGGCGGCTTTTGTGAGAGCTCCAGACCGTAAGTGGTCGGGCAACCCGCCCTGCGATAGCCGCCGAGACGGCGGCGCTACACTATCCCTTCCACACTCCCAGCAGGCGGCGCACATCGACTAGCTGGCCCAGGTGGTAGGCGTTGTGATCGGCCAGGAGCAAAGCCTCCCGCAGAATAGTTTGGCCGTCGCCCCACGGGATGCGGGCGTAGAGATCAGTCTTTGGATTGGCAACCAGAGCCTGCATCGATTTCAGATCTTTGCGGAATTGCTGAACGCTCTTGTTCCATGCCACTGCGCTCGGCGGAGCTTCCGTCTTCGGCCAATAGCCTTTGGGCCACTCTGGAGACGTGTGTTTGGAGTTGCGGCTGAACTCGAGGATGTCCCACTGAGCCAGGCGAAGATGGTCGACGAGCATCCAGGCGGAGTGCGGGAGTCCGTTGGGCTTGGTGCCGCGCAGATCCTCCGGCCAGTTTTTCACGACGTCGTCAAAGCGGGCGTGGGCTCCGCCGCCGTTGAGAAGGTAGAGCAGGTGCTCACGGAGTTGTTTGCTGTTTGGATATTGGATCGCCATGTGGTCCTTCTTCCTGGTTTGAAATCCAGCGCCTGAAGGCGCGATTCGTCATTGGGGCGCCTACGGTATGCCTGAAGGCATACCCTGATACGAATCGTCACTTCGATGAGTCTGCGCCGACGGATCAACCTCTGGTCCTTCGCCTCTGAACACGCGGCCGATGCCGCGCACGATGCGGCGCATGGGGAACACTCCTTTGTCATCGGCAAGAAATATTTCCCCGATGCGGTGGCCGCGATAGTACCAGCGCTTGAGCAACGCGAGGTGCTCCATGGTTTCGAGCGCGGGGCGCGCTTTCGCCGGCGGGAACGAATCGAGGACTGTCTGCACCCGCGACTCCATGGATTGCGACTTTGTGTGCTCGGCGGCCTGGATTGAGAACACCGCCGGCCCTGAGATTACTCCGCCGTCTACACGGAAGAAGATGACCGAGTCGGTCGCGTGACAGGGCTGGACGATTAGCGCCGCAAAACGGTCGAGGCGGCGCACTATCTCGGGAAACTGGCTGAGTGCCGGTTTCAGCTTTTCCAGGCGAACGTGGATCGCGGCGGCGTCTTCAAATTGGAGATTGGCCGATGCGGCGTCGCGCTGCGCGGAAAATTCGCGGGTTAAAGATTCTCCTCCGGAATCGAAATAAGCTTGCACACGATTCACTTCAACGGAGTATTCCTCGTCGGTGCAGCCCTTGAAGCAGGGGGCGAGGCACATCTTCATTTCGGAATAGATGCAGCCGGGGAATTTGGGATCCGGATTCAGGTCGTCGACGCAACGGCGCATCTTGAAGAAGTCGAGCGAGTCGTTCATGAACTTTTCGGCAGCGGGGCGGGACTGGAATGGTCCGTAGTAGAGGGCGCGGCCCTTGAGGCGTCCCAGGCGCGTGGTGACGGAGGCGCGGGGGTATTCGTTTTCGAGATGCAGCTTGACCAGGGGCGCGAAACGGAAGCGCATGCGGTTGGAGTAGGTCTTAGGAAAAGCTTCGCACAGGACTTCGTAGAGCAGGAATCCGGATTCGAAGTCGGAGCCGGTGGGTGCGTACTCGATCGAGCGGATGCGATCGCGCAGATTTAGTTTCTTAGTCCGTTCTTCGACCGGGCCCAGCAAGCGTTGCAGACGGCGGCGGAGATTGGCAGTCTTGCTGACATACGGCTCGGCTTGAGCGTCTTTGCTGCGAAGCAGGAATACGGCTGGCGCGGCGGGAACGGCGGCGAAGATTTCGGCGTCGCGCTCAGGCGCGAATTCCAGGCACTCGGTCAGCACCAAGCCATTGTAAGCAACTCTTCCCCACAGGTCTCATTGAAAGGGAGTTTACAGCCCGCCGTGGAACCGTCCGAAATAATGGGCAAGATTCAGCGACATAAGCAAGATGCCAGCCCCGAGGACGAGCATGTGCGACGTCTTGCGCAGATCAAAGCTGCCGACACGACAGACGAGCAGATAACCGATGGCAAGATTGAACAGGCCCCACGCGACATTGACCGTCGAGGAGGACAAGCCGACCCCGGGTGGCGACGCGAAGGGGCTTTGGAACGCATGCCCGGAGATTCCATTGCCGAGATGGGGCAAAGCGTTCGCGAGGAATATGCCTCCAAAGAAGTACGCTACATAGTGGTACCAGCGCATGGTTGCTCCCTTCTCACTGAATGTCTTTCTCACCGAAGGACGTGTCGCAGCAGATCCGCGGTGAAGACTTAGCGGAAGCTGGCGTTGCGCAACTTCTGGCGGAAGTCTTCGCCTTCCATCTTGATGATGCGGCACATTTCGTGGAGGCGGGAGCGCATGCGTTCACCGATGCGGTCGCCGAGGGTTTCGGCGCGCGTGGCAGCGCGGGCCGGAGAAACCGAGCCACTTGCGCCGGCCGCCGGCTGATCTTCAAAATTCGTCGTGATGATCGTGGTGCGACTGTCGTTGTAACGGGTGTTGAGTATAAGGCTGACGGTGTCCCAAACCCATTCTGTCGGCTTCACCGCGCCCAGTTCGTCGAGAACCAGGACGTCAGTTTCAAAGACGGGACGGAGAACGTCCAATTCGGTGGTTTGAACGGCGGCGTTGTAGGAGTTCTGGATTTCTTTCAATAGTTCTCGATAGTCGTAGAACAGGCAAGGAATGCCTTTAAGGATGAGTTCCTTGGTGATCCCAACTGCGAGATGAGTCTTACCGGTGCCGATCTGGCCGATGATCAGAAGACCCGTGCCATCGCGAGGATCGTACTCCTGCGCGAACCGCGTGGCGGAGAGTTGGGCAAACGCAAGTGAGGGATGCGCGCCCGGGAAGTCCGTAGTGTAGCTGGCGAGTTCGCAATGCTCGTAGCGCCGCGGGATGCGCGCCGCTGTCAGCAGAGCGTGACCCCGCGCTCGCAGTTGGCAATCGCAGCGCGTGACGCGCCGGTCTTTATTGTTATTGTTATCGTTATTGTCTTTGGGCACGCCGGCGGGAAGCGTCTTCCAGCCCGTCCCTGCGCACAGCGGGCAAACTTCCGGCTGTGTTTTGGTCGACTTCAACCCCACATCTTCCATGCTTCTCAAATCTGCCATCTCGATTCAACTCTGCTTAAACTGTATCAGTTGACTCTGCACCCTAACGCCGGCTGGCGGCAAGTGCGAAACCGCGAACCTCTGTGTACAACCTGTGAAGGGGCGAGCGGGGTTGTGGAGGGCTGAGGAAAACCGCTCCCGGCGTGCGTTTTGGTAATCCATCGGAGTTAGTACCCAGTTTTCCACCGCTGCCCGAGCCCCAAAACCCGCCCCCTCAGCCCCATTCCGGGACGTAGGGGTGCGAAACAGGCTTCGGGCGCGGATTTTCACAGTTGACATTCTCTGCGGAGAGAGGAGAATACCACCCGTCAGGTTTCCCAACTCAGCCACGAACATTTGTCCTCCCGGTGTGTGCTGGGAATGAATGAGACCTGCGAGGAGAAACTATGAATAAAGCCGATCTGGTTGACAAGATCGCGGGTGCTTGCGAAATCAGCAAAGCGCAGGCTGCGACTGCGGTGGATACCGCTGTGAGCAGCATTACTGGTGCTTTACGGAAAGGGGATCGAGTGGCTTTAATCGGTTTCGGCACTTTCTCGGTCTCGCAAAGAAAGGCCCGGAACGGACGCAATCCGCAAACCGGCGCAACTATTAAAATCGCAGCCCGCAAGGTCGCGAAGTTTACTCCTGGTGCCGAACTGAAGAAAACCGTCAACAAGAAGTAGCGAAAGCAGAGTCGCGAAACCAAGTCTTGATTCTACGACGACGGCAGGGGGTCGGCCCTGCCGTTTTCGCTGTCTGATCTTCAGTACCAAGTACCCAGTACCTAGTACCGAGCATTGAGGGCGGGAGCGGCGCGACTACTCGCTCTTAACCTTCTCGGAACTGAGTTCTCGGTACTCGGTACTAGGTACTCGCATGATTGCCCATCTGCGCGGAAAACTGCTGAGCAAGCACCCCAATCAAATCGTAGTCGAGACGTGCGGCGTCGGCTATGAAGTAAACATCAGCGTGCCGACGTTTTCTGAACTGCCTACCAACGGCTCTGAAGTTGCCCTTCACATTCATACTCACGTGCGCGAGGATTTGATTGCGCTCTATGGATTTCTCCGTCCCGCCGAGAAGCAGTTGTTCGAGAAGCTGATGACCGTGAGCGGCATTGGGGCGAAACTGGCCATCACCATTCTGAGCGGGATGGCGGCGGACGAGATGGCGGGCGCGATCCGGGGCAATGACGTGGCTCGCCTGACCAGGATTCCGGGCATCGGCAAGAAGACTGCCGAACGCATGGTGCTGGAACTCCGGGACAAGTTGCCGGCCGCGGCAGGGATCTCCACCCCGAGTGCACCTGCGATGAGCCCGACGGAAGAAGATGTTCTTTCTGCGCTGGTCAACCTGGGCTACCAGCGAGCCGCGGCGGAGAAGGCATTGGCGACTGCGGTCAAGAACGGCGTAGGCAAAGGCGAGAAGACGGGATCGTTCGATTCTCTCTTCCGCGAAGCGCTGGCCAGCCTGTCGAAATAGTCGTCGAATCTGCCGGGACTTTCCAGGCAATTTTGCAAGCTCCAACGCTGTGTCTGCGCTCAGCCTAAACGGTCTTCTGGCTCGAGTGATGGCCCCTCAGACTTTGGGTTCGGCTCTGTTTGATTACAGAAAATCATATTGTTATTCAACAAAGCGGAGCGTTGCCTTGCAACAGCCACTGTAAGTCAAACAAACATAACAGCTTCAAACAGCATGCTGTTTGGAACGACAGTTGCACTTAGTGGGTCCGCCGTAGGTCTCATACTCGTCAGGCAATCTTTTCGGTCGGTCAGTCGTAAACATTCAATCTCTCGGTTCTAGGAGGAAGCGATGCACACCTGCAGCTTCAAGCTGGCTCTGGTTTTCGTATTGGTGGTCTGTCTGGGCGTTGCCCTGCCCGTGTGGTCACAATCAGCGTCATCCGGAACGGTTGCCGGCATAGTGACTGACCAGTCGAACGCGGTGGTGGCGGGCGCCGACGTTACCCTGACTGATAACGCGACTAATATCGCGCGAAGCACTGCCACCAACAAAGAGGGGCGGTACGTTTTTGTGGACGTAAACCCGGGCCTCTACAATGTCACAATCACCAAGAGGGGGTTTGCAACCACCAAGACTGAGAATCAGGAGGTAAAGGTTGGAGCCGCTCTGACGCTAAATTTATCTCTCCAGGTGGGCGGCGCGAATGTGGTGGTGGAAGTACAAGCCACCGGCACTGAGCTGCAGACCATGAATGCCACTGTGGGCAACGACCTCACGAGCATCGCCATCGACAACCTGCCAAGCCTTGGCCGTGACGTCAGCACGTTCGTCACGTTGCAGCCGGGCGTAGGCACTGATGGCAGCGTTGCTGGCGCGTTTATGGACCAAAGCTACTTCTCGTTGGATGGCGGCTACAATACCAACGACATGGACGGCAGCAACAGCATATACACAGCCAGCTTCGCCGGCGACCCGACCGGGGGTGTTTCCGCCCAATTTTTCGGAACCGGCTCCGGCCCCACGGGTGTAATGCCCACGCCGCAAGACAGCGTCGAAGAGTTTAAGGTGAATACCGCCGGCCAGACAGCCGATTTCAACAGTTCGGCGGGTGCCGAAATTAAGGTGATCACCAAGCGCGGAACCAGTGCCTGGCATGGCACGGCTTACGAATATTATAAAGACAACAACTGGTCGTCGAATACCTGGCAGAATAACTACAATCAACAAGCTTTCGGCTCTGGGGGTGCGCTTCCCAGCTTCCATTACAGCCGCTATGGCGGCGCGATTGGCGGGCCAGTCATCCCGAAGGACATTCTCGGCGGCAAAACCTACGTCTTTTTTAATTACGAGGGTTTTAAGTTCCCCAATTCCGAGACCATCAATCGGAACGTCCCCTCGGCGGCCTTGGAAGCGGGGAACGTAACGGACGTCAAGAATGGCACGGTTTACCCTCTGGCAACCTACGACCCGCTTCACATCGGGCTCAATCCCGTAGTTTCGCAGATATGGAACACGTATGAGCCAACAGGGAACCCTGCGTGTACGGGTCAGAGCCTCTGCGACGGCGTTAACGTTCTAAATTTCTCGGGCACTCTGTCTATTCCCCAGAGCAGCAAATTCGCGGTTGCCCGCCTGGACCACGATTTCGGGGCGAAGTGGCACTTCATGACCAGCTATCGTTATTACAACCTGAAGAATGCCACTGATACCCAAGTTGATATCGGCGGCTTCTTCCCCGGCGACGCGAAGGGCACGCCGGTTTCCCTGTCCGGCAATCCGCAGCAAGATTGGTTCTGGGTGGCGGGGTTGACCACCAACATCAGCCCGAACACCACCAACGACATCCACTACAGCTTCCTGCGTAACTGGTGGGCGTATGCCAGGGCTGCCGATACGCCACAGGTGGCCGGGCTGACCGGCGCGCTCGAAATCGAAAGCGGACAGGCCGACGGCCAAGCTCAGAATCTCGCGCCTTTTAACGTCAATAACCAGAACACCCGCACGCGTTTCTGGGATGGGCACGATCAGATGCTTCGCGACGATCTTTCAATCCTGAAAGGCAATCACCTGTTCCAGCTTGGCGGTACTTATCAGCGCAATTGGGACTACCATCAGCGTAACGACAGTGGTGGTTTCATCAACGAGCAGCCTGTGTACGATGCAGGCAACGGAACCACCGGATCGGGACTGGCAGCAGATCTGTCGTTCTGCGCAACCGCCAACGTCCCCAACTGCAGCTCCCTTACCGCGGCAGCGCTGGGCATCCTTTCCGTCACTTCGCAAGCCTACACCCGTTCTGGCATAAATCTGGCTTTGAATCCTGCTTTGACTCCGGCATTCGACAAGAGCACCATTCCCTACTACAACGTCTACTTCAGTGACACCTGGCACATGAAGCCGACCTTCACCCTTACCTACGGCTTGGGCTGGACGCTGGAGATGCCGCCCACCGAGGAGAACGGCAAGCAGATTTTAGCGGTGGATCAGTCCGACCAGCCAATCAGTACCGCAGCCTACCTGGCGGAACGCAAGCGCGCCGCTCTGGCCGGCCAAGTATTCAATCCCGAAGTCGGCTTTGCCCTGACAGGCAATGTCGCGAATGGGCTAAAGTACCCCTACGACCCGTTCTATGGCGAATTCAGCCCGCGTGTCGCTGTGGCTTGGAGCCCACGCTTCGACAGTGACTCGCCGATGGGAAAGGTCTTCGGCCATGAAGATACAGTCATTCGTGGCGGGTATGGCCGCATCTACGGTCGCTTGAACGGAGTGACCCAAGTGCTGCTACCGCTGCTCGGCCTCGGCCTGATCCAGCCCGTGTCCTGCGACCAAAACCTCAACACCCCCGGCCCAGCTGGCTCCTATGGCGGCAATGGCAGCTGCGGCGGGACAGGTTCAGCCACTCTGATGAACGGCTTCCGCATTGGGCTAACGCCAACGGCTAACCTCGGTGGCCCGACCGCGCCAATCCCGGTGCTTACTCCAACGTTACCCCAACCGGATTTTCCGGGGTTCAATAACACGGGAGCTTCCTCCCCCAGTGTCCTGGATTCGAAATTCCGGCCCAACGCGATTGACTCGTTCAACTTCACTCTACAGCGCCAGTTGTCCCGCAGACTCACCCTGGAACTTGGCTACATCGGGCGCAGAATCACCCACGACTTCGAGCCCATCAACCTGAACGCGGTGCCGCACATGATGACCTTGGGTGGGCAGCGGTTCGACCAAGCCTACGCCAATGTGGTGCTGCAATACTGCGGCGGCATTGCCGGGCTCGCGGGTGGCGGGTGCGCAGCGAATGCGGGCGCGGTCACGCCGCAACCCTTCTTCGAGACCGCCCTTGCGGGTACGGGTTACTGCCAGATAAGTGGGGCTCCCTCGACCTGCACCGCCGCCGTGGTGAACAACGAAGGTGTCAGCCTAGCCAATGCTTTAGTGTTCGGCCTGTGGAGCGATTTGGATGCCGGCGTGGGTTGCCCGGCGGGCGGCTGCACCTCGGTAAATGGCGGAACCGGCGCGTTCGCCTTCCCGCGCAGCATGATGAATACGCCCATCCCGTCCACGTGCGCGGGCGCAAATACCTTCGGCTGTGGCGGCCAGATGTCATCGGGCGTTGCTGAAGACGCTAGCATAGGCTACGGGAACTACAACGCTGGCTTCGCCTCCCTCAAGATGGCCGACTGGAAAGGATTGACCCTGCAGTCGAACTTCACTTGGGCCAAGGCTCTGGGGTCGGCCGCGATCTACCAGGCCGTGAGCGCGTTTACTGTAGACGATCCCTTCAATTTGGCCGAGGGTTACGGTAGACAGGGCTTTGACCGCAAGCTCACGTACAACGCGTTCTTTATCTACCAACCGCCGTTCTTCAAGGGGCAATCGGGGATGATGGGACGGGCGCTGGGCGGCTGGACGTTCGCCTCCGTATTCACTGCGGGTTCCGGTACGCCGATCGAGGTCGGGTCGACCTTCTTTGCTGAGCAGGAGTTCGGTTCAGCCGATGGCATCGGCTTCGGCAACAATGACACGGCCGTAACGATTGGGCACCAATCAAACGAGAGCGCTCACTACAACGTTACCTCAAGCGGCTTACCCGTCAATGCTTTCAAGAACGGGACGGCTGACGTTATGAACTGGCGTAACCCGATTCTGGGGTTAGATAACAGGGATTGCGGCGCTGGCTGTATCAGTGGCCTGCCCTACTGGAACATGGACTTCAGCGTCAAGAAGAATATCCGAGTGGCGGAGAGCGTAAGCCTAGAACTCCAGGGCGTTTTCGCGAACGTCTTGAACCATAATCAGTTCCTGGATGCCAACTTCAACTATCTTGGCAATGCTCCCGGCTTCGGCGCTCTGGCCAACACTTCGGGTAGCACGACGACGATTCCGCGCAACATCGAGCTCGGAGTTCGCGTTCGCTTCTAATCTTGTACGGTTCTCGCTTTCGGCCGCACCCTCGGGTGCGGCCTTATTTTTTCGTTGCGGCGTGCGGTTTACTTCCCGACGCAGAAGGTGCTGAAGATCAGGTTGAGGATGTCGTCGGTGGTGGTGGCGCCGGTGACGGCATCGAGCGGCCGGAGCGCGTTGTAGAGATCGAGGAGAAGCATTTCGTGGGGGATTTTCGCGGCTACTGCGCCGGTGGCGGCGTTGAGCGCGGCGAGTGAGTCCTGCACCAGGCCCTGATGGCGGACATTGGTAAGAAAGCCGGCTTCGGCCTGCGCCCCGGTTTCGCCGCCGATGTGGCGCAGAATCTCGGCGCGCAGTTCGGCGATCCCCTCGCCGGTGAGAGCGGAGGCATAGATCGGTGACTGGTTGATCGATGGCTGGGAGATCAACGGCTGGGAGCGGAGGGCGATGCCCAAGTCGCACTTGTTGGCAACTACGATGGTCGGGCGGCCTTCTGCGTGTTGCAGCAACTCGGCGTTCTCCGGGTTTGCCGCTTGCGAGGCGTCGAGCACGACCAGCACCAGGTCGGCATCGACCAACGCTTCGATCGATTTGCGAATGCCGATGGACTCGGCTTCATCAAGAGCCTGCCGGATTCCGGCGGTGTCGACCAGCTGAATTGGAATGCCGCCGAGGGCGACGGTCTCGCTGACCAGATCGCGAGTGGTGCCGGGGGTGGCTGTGACGATGGCACGCTCGCGTTCGACCAGACGGTTGAACAGGCTTGATTTGCCGACGTTGGGGCGGCCGACGATCGCGAGCGTCAGTCCCTGGTGCACGATCTTGCCGTAGGCGAACGAGGCGGCTAGCTGCTCAAGCGGCTCGTGAACGGCGGCAATGCGTTCGAGGATAGCTGGGTCAGGCAGAACGGAGACGTCATCTTCGGCGAAGTCGATGCCGGCCTCGAGGACGGCGATCAGCTCGACCAGCTTCTGTTTGACAGGCTGCAGGCGCTTGGAGAGAGCGCCTTCGAGCTGTTGGGCGGCGATCTTTGCCTGATAAAGGGTTTGGGCGTCGATCAGGTCGCGGACGGCCTCGGCCTGGGTGAGATCGATGCGGCCGTTGAGGAAGGCGCGCATGGTGAACTCTCCGGGCTCGGCGAGGCGGGCTCCGGCGGCGACGCACAGCTCGACGATGTGCCGGAGCACGACGGGAGAGCCGTGGGCGGCGATTTCGACAATGTCGTCGGTGGTGTAGGAATGGGGATTCGCGAAGCAGGTGACGACGACTTCGTCGATGCGAGTCGGGCTTCCGGCTTCCGGCTTCCGGTTTTCGGCATTTGCGGTGCTGGGAACCGGCTCGATTAGCTCTCCGAAGATGGCTCGCCCCGGCTGCAGATCGTGCTTGAGGCGGAGCATTGGGGTAGCGATCACGCGTGCAGCCGGTCCCGCAAGTCGCACCACGCCAATGCCACCGCGCCCAGGCGGTGTCGCGATGGCGACGATCGTGTCGTCGAGGTTCACCGGGCGATTGTAGCGGTTAAACTAGGCGAACAACCAGCAGCCGACGCTGGAAGAAACTCAATTTGCCGCCAGACCAATGAGGAAGGGGGCCAAGCATTGTCAGTCGCGGACGAACTGCTGCGAGCCAACGAGGAATTTGTAAGGAACTTCAACCTGGGAGATCTGGCCGTGCGGCCGAGGCGGCATTTGGCTGTTCTGGCCTGCATGGATTCCCGAATCCTGTTTGAACGTTGTCTGGGGTTGCACCCGGGCGACGCGCACATGATCCGCAATGCGGGCGGGATCGCCACCGAGGACGCGATGCGTTCCCTGATTGTTTCGCATCACCTCCTGGATACGCAGGAGTTCATCATCATCAACCATACTGACTGCGGATTGCTGAGGGTCCGGGAGGACGAACTTAAAAAGAAGCTGTCGGAGAAAATGGGAACATCCGCCGGAGCGCCGGCGCATTTCCATGCGTTCGACGATCTGGAGGAGAACGTCCGGCAGCAGGTGCGCCGGGTGAAATCTCATCCATGGATACCGAAGCATATTCCCGTACGAGGGTTTGTCTATGACGTGAAAACGGGGGCTTTGACCGAAGTCGAAGAGGTCTGAGGCTGTTTTGCCCTAGCGCGCCGCCTTTTCAATCTCGGCCTTTAGCTGTTCATAGCTCAACGCTCCGGGGTGATACATCGCAACCTTGCCTGCGCGGTCGAGCAGGACGAGCGTAGGCGTCGTCGAAGCTCCGTACACGTCGAAGTTGTACTTGCTGATAGGAACGGGCATGTCCAGCAGTCCGCCGTAGAAGCGGTGGCGCACGGCATCGATGTAGGTGAGTTCATCGCTGGGCGCGGCGTTCTCGACCTGCGCGGTATAGCCGTAGAGGCGGGTCGGACCGAGGACAGTCAGTCCCTTGGGCGCAAACTCCGTGCGAAGTTGAGTGATGATGGGAGCTTCGGCCTTGCAGTCCACGCACCAGTGAGCCCAGAAGAAAAGCAGCACGGGCGAGCCTTTGAGCTGAGCCAGAGCGGGCGGCTTCGAGCCGAGAAACTGTTCCTGACGTAATGCAGGCGCTAGTTTTCCTTCGAAGGAAAACAGGTTCAGGTTCTTCTGCAGGCGGGCGCGAATTGAAGTGTTCCCATAGCTGCGGAGGGCGGTCTGCAAAACCGCGACTGCTTGCGTATGCTGGCCCTGAGCCGCCAGCACCTGCGACTGGACTTCGATGGCTGCGCCCAAGGCTAGCGCCAGGTGTGGTTCGGCATCAAGCGGACGTTGCTTGAGTTGCTCCAGCACGATGGCGCTGGTTTGCTTGGCATACGCTGCTGCCTGATCGTAGTTGCGAGCGCTGAGGGCGGTGCGCGCCATCCAGGAGTAGGCCTCGACATATTCAGGCGTGACGCCTTTGCTGGTGCGATAGGAATTAAGGTAAGAGTCGGCTGCGCTGAAATTATTCTGCGCCAGGGCAGTGCGCACGTCTTCTATAATCCCCGCCCAGGCCGGAGTCGCGAGCGCGATCAAAATCAGAAGCTTGCGGAAATGCATGTTCTTAATCATCTATCCCCGATCATTAGACCCCGATCATCTCGCTCGGTGATCCACCTCTGATCATGTATCTTTTGCCATGCGGATGGCAAATCCGGACGGACGGGCACCCGCGTCAACACGTACATAAGTTATTGATGGATAGGCGCTTACCGGTGCGATTAGCGAAATATTGTGGATTTTTGGTGGTCGTTCCCTTACAATTTAATTGCGTTTGATCTTTAGATTTCTTTCGCAGTATCCAGTTTCTCCGCCAACCAGCGCGTGACCTGCCTGCAGAAGAAGCCTTCCAAAGTTTCAGCGCTACATCAAAGAAAAAGGAACAAAGCAACACCATGGAAACAGGAACAGTGAAGTGGTTTAACGACGCCAAGGGTTACGGTTTCATCAGCCGCCAGAATGGTGAGGATGTATTCGTACATTTCTCCGCCATTCAGGCGAGCGGCTTCCGCAGCCTTCAGGAAGGTCAGCAGGTGCAGTTTGACGTGGTCAAAGGCCCCAAGGGCTGGCAAGCCGAGAACGTGAAGGGTGCATAAACCACTTCGCTAACAATCCGGAAAGAGGGCGGCCAGAAATGGCCGCCTTTTTTTTCTTTCGCAGAACATTCATTACTGCCGCCGCAGTAGCTACTGTCGCTCATTGCGCATGAGCACGACGTCAGAATCGTTGTGTCCGCGCACCACTGCCAGCCTGCTGCCATCGGACGACCAGTGGAAGTCGTAGATATGCTCCGAGGTGAACGAAGTGAGCTGTGTTCCCGGGGAACCGTCCAGCGGTTGCTTCCACAAGTTGTCGATACCGTTCACACGGACTGTATAAACCAATGCCTTGCCGTCGTGCGAAAAATGGATCAGCCCCCCTATCTCCCGCTCGAACTTAATTAGCTTGCCGACCTTGCCCGTATCGGTTGCGACGAGTGCCAAGTCCACCTCGTGACCTTCGGCGTGGTTTATGGCGGGAAAGGCAACCGTGCTGCCGTCCGGAGAAATATCGAAGGAACCCGGAGTGGCCAGGTCGCTCACTTTTTGGGCGCCCCCCCCGTCAATCGGCACTCGCATTAGATTTCCGATATTGCCATCCAGGTAATAGACCCATCGCCCGTCGGGAGAACAAACCGGGCTGTGGTCGAACTTCCCATTCGAAAGTTGCTTCAGATTTCCCCCGGCCGCGTCGGCGCGCCAAACGTTATAGCTGCCCTTGCCACCACGCCGGCTGTGATCAAAGACAAGGTAGCGGGCGGCGGAGCACTCGGAGGGGTCGCTGCTTGCCGAGTCGGGCTCGGTGGCGAAGACGCCCTTGGCTCCCGAGTCTGGGTTGACCCAATGCAGCGTGCCGTCCTTATCGTCGATCAAACGGCCGTCGTGCATCCAGGTGAAGTGGGTCGAGTCGGTCGCGGGCGCAATCTGCCGCGTGTCTCCGCCGCTAGACGTGGCCGACGTGACCGAGAGATTCCAATGCCCTTCGCTGAGCACGGTGCCCAGCAACTGGCCGTTAGAGGCAACGCTCAGATCGGAATAGTTGTTGGTATCGCGGGTAACCGGATTCAACATCCCTCCCGGGTAGGAGACGAAGACGATCTGGCCTCGCGAATAGTTGGAAGAGAGATTGCTGTCCAGAACCAGCAGACCGTGGCCATCCGGCATCCAGGCAATAAGAGTAAAGGAGTCGGCGGAACCCAGGAACAGTCGTTGCTGGCCGGTGCCGGTGTCGACCGCCATCAATCCGGAAAAGGCGTCGTTGGCGGGATGAAGCACAGCACACATAATCGTCTTGCCGTCAGGGGACCATGCGGGATTGTAGAGCGCCTGGCTGTCGGGGCCGCCGGTGAGCACGGTCTCGTCGCCCGTATCGACCGAACGCACAATTAGCTGGTATTTGTTGGCATCAGGATTGTCGTAGCGCATGAAGGCTAGCTTCCGGCCGTCCGGGGAAAATGTGAGGTTCGAATCCACGTCGGCTGCTAAACGCTCCGGCGTGCCGCCCAGTAGCGGCGTGCGATACAAGTACTTCAGAGGCGCGTTCCCCGGTTCGCTGTGCACAGAGTAAAAGTAGTCCCCGTCGGGCGAGAAGCGAAGGCCGTTGTACCAGACGTCAGCCGGAGGCTGCACCTGCGTGACACTATTGGTCGGAACGTTTCGAAGCCAGAGGCTGGCCAGACCATTGTCGCTCTTGGCTCTCACCAGGCTCAGGATGTATTTGCCGTCTGGCGAAAGCGCTGCGTCTACCGCATCGCTGGTCTCGGTCACCTTGGTGGCCGAGAAGTTCCCGAAAGGCTGCGCATGATTGCGTGAGATCAGCGAATAGACGCCAAAGCCGGCAGCAAGCAGAACGATGAGGCCGACAAAAACGGTCACACTCGTCCCGATCTTGTGGCGGCCCGCCGCTGCCACAACGGCGGAGGTTTGACTGGACGTCTGCGAAGCAACGACGGCGGGCAATCCCTCCGCGACGGAAGCCAACCAACTCTCACTAGCGGTTGCGGCAACCGAGGCCGACCCCGAAGACGGGGAGGCGGGCTTGCGTCCAGACTCTGTATCGCGTTTCAACCGCTTCAAGTCGCCACGTAGATCGGCAGCTGACTGGTAGCGCAGGTCGCGGTCCTTCTCGAGAGCCTTCCCGATAATCTCCTCCAGTTTGGGCGGCAGACTGGCATTCAGTTGCAGCGCCGGAACGGGATCGAGTTCAAGAATGGCGTGGAAAACGACCGCGGACGTGCCGCCGGCAAAGGGCAAACGCCCGGTTGCCATCTGGTAGATCACGGCCCCCAGCGAGAACAGGTCGGTCCGCGTATCGAGTTCGAAGCCGCGCGCCTGTTCCGGAGACATATAGGCGATGGTGCCGACGGTGGCACCGGGGCTGGTCAGGTGCGCGGGATTGGGATCGTCCTGTGTAGCTCCGATGGTTTCCATCGCGGACTCAGGATGCGCCAGCTTGGCCAGGCCGAAATCGAGCACCTTCACCGGTCCACGCTTGGTGACAAAGATATTCGCCGGCTTGATGTCGCGATGGATGATGCCTTTGGCGTGCGCGGCGTCGAGCGCATCCGCTAGCTGGATACCCCAGTCCAGCAAGCGATCCAGCGGCAGCCCTCCGGCGCCCAGACGACGATCCAGGGTATCGCCCTCCAGCAACTCCATGGCGATAAACGACTGGTCACCGGCCTTCTCGACCGCATAGATCGTGCAGATGTTGGGATGGTTCAGGGCTGACGCTGTGCGAGCTTCGAGCAGAAAGCGGTCCAGGGCATTTTGATCGCGGGAGGTCTGCGGGGGCAGAAACTTGAGTGCAACCCGGCGTCCCAGGTCGAGGTCTTGCGCTTCGTAAACTATGCCCATCCCGCCACTGCCGAGCTGGCCGGTGCCTCAGTGGTCACCCCAAAACCGGCCAACGGTGGTCACTTCAAAACCGGCCAACGGAAGTGGCCGGGGACTAAGTTGTTTTACCCCGCCGCCTCCTGTGGAGGCAAGTCTGTTTTTGTGCGCCAACTCCGTGGACCGCATTTGAGTACATGGCCATGATGGAGGAGGCGATCGAGCATAGCGGTAACGGCGGCGCTATCGCCGAGTAGTTTGCCCCAGTCGTCCACCGGTCGATTCGAAGTCAGCAAAGTGCTGGCGCGCTCATAGCGCCGCATTACGATCTCCAGCAATTCCTCGGCGGCGGTGATGGGCAACTTCCGCATGCCCAGATCATCGATGATGAGAAGCGGAACGGAAACGAACAGTTCCATGTTCTCCTTGCGGGTTCCATCGATGGTGGCTTCGGCCAAGTCATCGAGCAGTTTGTGGGTTTCGCGATAGAGGACGCGATAACCCTGTTGGATGGCGGCTTGTCCGATGGCCTGGGCCAGATGACTTTTCCCGGTGCCGGGCGGGCCTAAAAACAAAGCATCTTCATGGCGAGCGATGAAGGCACCGGTAGCCAGGTCGAACACCAGACTGCGATTCATCTTGCGGTTGAAGTTGAAGTCGAAGTTATCGAGGCTCCTCTGCGGGTCTCGGAACTCGGCCTGTTTTTTTCTTCGCTCCAGCAGTCGATCGCCGCGACGAGTGAGTTCGTCGGAGACGAGGCAGGAGAGGAAGTCGATGGGGGGCATGGCTTCGGCCTGAGCTTGGTGAAGACGAGTTTCGAGCACGGCGGCGATTCCGCCCAGGCGTAGTTGTCCGTAAAGCACGATTCAACTCAATGAGGTTCATCTTCTGGCTCCTGGGTTCTGAGGTTGATGAGATCGCGGTAGTGCACCAGTTCGCGAATGAGCGGGATCGACTTGCCGCAGGGTAAGTTGTGGGCCACGTTCGAGATAGCGACGAACGAAGCGGTACTCATGCACGCCCATTTCCAGAGCCGCCGCGCAAGCCTCTTCGACCGCGGCGGTGCCGAACTTCTTGGCCAGCGAGAGGACGCCGAAGACGCGGCGAACCCCCGGTTCTCCGAGCTGGTTATAAATAAGGTTGCAGAGTGTGCCGATGTGAGTGCCGGCGCGTCCGGCTCGCCACAGTAACTGGGAAACCTGAAGCGGCATGTGCTTCGGGATGGTCTTCTTTTTTGATGCGATACCAGCCACGTTTCTGGCGTACATGCTCCCGCAGCAGCAGCCCGTTTTTGGGATCGAGGATGCGAACGTAAAGCTCATCCCACTGCACTCACTTCGCGTCCGATCCAGCCCGGGGGTAGGCCGTAGTAGGCGGCATCGACTTCGACGCAACCGTCCAGATTCACGCCCCGCTTGCCATGCTGGTAGTAGCGAAAAGGTTCCAGGGGAAGCGGCAGCAAGGAGGGTTTTTCTTCGGCAAACATGGCGGCGACTTGTCGTTTGGTGGTGCCATGGATGCGGGTATCGGCACAGCTGGTTTCCCAACGATCCAGATAGGCTTGGGCCTCCTCCAGGCTCTCAAAGCGTTTTCCCTTGAGCGCTCGTTGGGCGTGGCCGACGCCGGATTCAACTTTTCCTTTTCGATCTGGATCCTTGATCCGACAGGGCAGGGCGACAGCGCCATAGTGCGCCAGGACGTCGCGATAGAGAGGATTCAGAGTGGGATCGTAGATGTCAGGGACGAGCACGCCTTCGCGCAAATTATCCAGGACGACGACGCGCGTAGCTGCCACCCAGTCGACGGAATGCTTTCTCATGTAACTCGGCCCAGATGCGCGAACTGGAACGGAAAGTCAGAAAGCGTGCCGCCTTGCGGCTACAGCCGAGCACCATCACGAACAATCGGGTGCGTCGATATTTTCTGGTCTGCGGATCACGGACCATGGCGCCCGTGCCGTAGTCCACTTGGGACTCTTCTCCTGGTGCGGTCAGAATCACCGCGCGCGGCTGCAGTGGCTGGTTTCCACGCAAGCTTGCGCACGAAGCGCTTGACCGTCTGATAGCCACCGTCGAAACCGCTCTCGGCCACCAGGTCCTGCCAGATCGCGGTGGCATCGCGACCCTGGCTCAGACCTAGTTCGATCGCTTCACGAAACGGCTCGCAGACACTGGCGGACGGAATGCGCTTAGGAGGTTTGCGTTCTGAGGCCTCGACTCCACGCCAAACCCGGTGGTCACCGCATTCGCGTTGGCCGGTTTTGCGGTTTGCTTTTGCTTTTCCCTTCGTAGAAAGGTTTTCGGGGTTGGGGTTGGGGTTGATCGTGGGGGGCCGGTTTTGCCGCGTCCGACCCGGTGGTCACCTCGTTCTCGTTGGCCGGTTTTGCCGGCGGTCGCCGTCCCCATGCGCCCGGCGGCCGCACCCCGATCCCGGCCGCTTTCAGATAGGCTCCGGCGGTCTCCCGACGCACCCCGGTCTCTTGCTCGATGCGCCGCAAGTGGCCATCCGAGTCGTCCCAGGGCAATCACTTGTTGTTTTTTCGCTTCGCTCAAGACGTTGCTCATATCGACGAAGGCTACATGCCTTGCGCCGAAATCAACGTCCCCGAGCCTCATTCTCGTTGGCCGGTTTTCAGGTGACCCTCATTGGCCGGTTTTGGGTGACCCCTGAGGCGGTGATGCGGTAATGCGAGATGGTCTGGCCGATCATGACAAATACCCAGGGGAATTCATCTTAGGAGGGATAGCAAGCGCAGTCAAACGCAGGTAGTGGTGTAGTTTGAATTTTCCACAGGCTAGCATTAAGAACGGGCCTGTGGGAAACTGTGGGCATGGCGAAAAACATCAAGGTCGGCGATTTGGTGTTTATGCAGAATTCCCTTGTCACCTACGTTGTAACCGACTGCGACACGAGGGGAAAGACCGCAGACATAAAGAACACAAAAGGCAGCAGAATCGGCCTTAAGCGGGACGTGCCGTGGTCGGAACTGGTCATCTTAGACGAAAGCCAGAACGCTGCCCGGATCGTGAGAGAAGCTACCGAGGATCAGTAGGATAGCGGCCACGTTTCCACTGCAAGTCTCGCGAGTTGCCCTTGCCTATCCGCAATCTCCTTGATTCCCCATGTATTCTGTCT
This sequence comes from uncultured Acidobacteriaceae bacterium, assembly GCA_963787495.1. Lineage (GTDB taxonomy): Bacteria > Acidobacteriota > Terriglobia > Terriglobales > Acidobacteriaceae > Sulfotelmatobacter. Next base: position 614,268 of record CAWBDA010000003.1, on the reverse strand, counting down.
TGCCACGTCTGCCGTAAGTAGGAAAGCCGACTCCCGCAGAGTCTTTTTCTTATCACTGAATGATCCATTGCCGATTGCGGAATTCTTCTTGGCCTGCAATATGACCATGTTCCCTAGTCTGCGATGGTAAGCCTCGGCTGTCTCCGGATCGATCCCTTTCCATTTGTCTTCCGGATTCTCCGGAAGAATATGTTCTAGATTGATAATGTTCTCATCGTCCATCGGAACAAACTCCGGTTCTGGATCGGCTTTGCGCTTTAATTCCAGCGCACGCAGATAATAACGCGCAAGAAACTCCTTCGAGACTCTCGCTTCTGCAAATGCCGTTTCGAAAAGGGCATCAGTTGGAATAACATCCGCCAATTTCTTGGTTAATTCTTCCGCGCTCCTCAATTTCCCACTGCTAATTTCCTGAGCACATACGGCGTAATTTCTGTCCAGCAGACCTCCCCGCGTTCCAACTACCAATATTCTGACCGACCATGATACGAACAGCCGAAACGCCAATCGTGCCTCTCTCAGCGAAAAATGCCTTGAGACTGCAAACATCAAAGGGCGAATCTGTTCGACTCTCAAGTCGCGATTGATGGTTGATAGATTCTTTCGAGTGGTCGTCCCGTACTCGTTCCACTTTTTGTGATCAGAGTTGAACAATGCGGCATAATCATTTGCTCCATTTGCCAGCTCATCTAGGAACTCCATTGACCCAGCGCGGCTGTTAACCTGGAGGCGCACCTTATCGAAGACTTCACGCTCTTTCGTCGGACCATGTTTCGTGATCAACAAGTGATGCAGGTAGGTGACCGTAATATCTCCACGGCCGAGGGATTCCAAAATTCCAAGCATCTGCGCCCACTTCTGCTGACCCTCTTTGATCTTGTCCGGGGAGCAGAAGCTGAGCAAATAATTCTTAATCAGGTCAGCTTGTGACGCCTTTAGTCCTCTGTCGTTCAGCGTCTCGAACATTTGGAATGCATTGAGGTGATCTGGGACTCGTAGGAGAATTACCTCTGCTCCACTTTCGATAAAAGTCACCCAGTCGAGTAGCCGTTCAGTGCGGACAGTCTTGTTGTATGGCTCCAAAACCTGTTTGATGTGCTTTGCGGCTAATTCGCTCGCCATCTTGATTCTTTGGTGGGATGCCTTTTTGGGGACGACGTTTTTTCTTTCCTTGCTTTCTGGCGGGGAAACTATTGCTCTAGTAAAGAACTCGTTATCATCTACGTTCAACTTTAGTCGTGGAACCGTGTCCGTTGTGCGGCGATCCGTGGTCCTCAAAAAGTCTTGCTCAATTGATAAGGCGCGTTTCGAATCGCCGTTTTGGGCAAAATAATCGCGAATTGAGGCTAATAGGATTGTGGTTGTCGCAAGCCTTTGTTGACCGTCGGAAACCTCGGGAACATCAGAGTCTCCCCTAGTTAAGACGATAGTTCCAAGAAAATATGTCCCCCGGTTGTTTGCGATGGCGTTGGCGAAATCGTGAAACAACTCTCTGACATGCTCTTCTTCCCAAGAGTATTCACGCTGATTTAACGGGACTGCCAATCGATTATGGGACAGAACCGCTCCGATTCCTTTGTGCTCAAATCCAATCTCGTCTCTAGTGGGCATTAATCCAACATTCCTTTCAGGAAAGCGATAGGCATCGCGGCCTCTTCCAACTCTCTAATTGCAGCTCGGCGCAGCCTTTCGCGGACCCATGCGGAGATAGGCAGTCCGGCCAGCCTTGCAGCATCCCCGAATGCTTGCTTTTCCAATGCGGCCAAGCGAATTTCGAGATATTCGTCTCTTTTCACTTCTTGGAACGGTCTGCCAGCCCTTTTCTTGGTAGCCATGTAATTATTGTACCCACAAAAAGTGGGCTGTCAAGCATTTTTATCTTGACTGTCCTGTTATTGTGGGTACACTAATTACATTATGAATCGGCTGGCCACTGACAAGCGCATCGCCGTAATTGCCGCCCTGGTAGAGGGAACCTCCATTAGTGCGACTTGCCGCATGACCGGCGTAGCAAAGCATACCGTCCTGAAACTGCTCAAGGATATAGGCTGCTCATGCGCTGCGTTCCACAATGCCCGTGTTCGCAATCTTCGCGTGCGTCACGTACAGGCCGATGAAATTTGGGCCTTCGTCTACGGCAAGGACAAGAACCTAACGCTGGAGCAGGTACAGGCTGGCATGGGCAGTGTTTGGACGTGGACCGCTATTGATGCCGACACCAAGCTAATCATCTCGTACACACTTGGAGATCGTGGCGCGGACACAGCAAAGGCGTTCATGCAGGACGTTGCTTCGCGGATCAGCAATCGGATTCAGTTAACGACAGACGGCCATCGCATCTACGCGGATGCTGTGGAAGATGCGTTCGGTGCTGATATTGATTACGCGATGCTGGTCAAGATTTATGGCGTATCAAGCGAGAATCCGGAATCGCGCTACAGTCCTGCAACTTGCATCGGTTGCCGCACTGGAGTTCTCGCCGGGAATCCTGATCCCAATCACATTTCAACTTCATTCGTGGAACGCAGCAATTTATCCATGAGGATGGGGATGCGCCGATTCACGCGCCTCACAAACGCTTTCAGCAAGAAACTGGAGAACCACGGGCACATGGTTGCCCTTTATTTCATGCACTACAACTTTTGTAGAGTTCACAAGACGCTTCGCGTGACACCCGCAATGGAAGCAGGGATTACGGATCATGTCTGGTCTTGCGAAGAGCTAATTGCCCTGCTTGAACCATAAAGCGGCAACTGAGGAAATAGAAATGGCTTTCACGGAAGAACAGAAAACCACGTGTGCCGCAATTGTCGGCTGGCAGTGCGAATGTACCAGGCTCAATTGCAGTCACTTTGGTCGTTGTACGGCTCCGCTTTTGGCTGGGCGCTGGCACGCCCATCACAAAGTGTCGGTGCTCGCTGGTGGACCGGATACGCTTGCCAACATGGAATGCTTGTGTATCCCGTGCCACGAGAATACCCGTAGCTATGGGCGTTCTTAAACTGTAACAACTTCCTTCAGCGCAGAGGTAATATGCGGAATCGCTTCTGCGCTGAAGCTCATCTTCCCTATCGGCTGCGATCCATCCACCACTTCAACGGAGAGCCGAGCATCTTCTCCAACTTTCTCTCTCAGCTTCGGCCCTAACCGATCAAAAGCGAACTGGCATAGATTTCGCCAATCTCCAAAAGAAAAATAAATATACGCGGGATGATCGCCTTTGTCACCTTGGCAACTCTGTAGGGTTTGCAACCCGTCAACCCGGTTAAGCAGGGATACAATATCCGCAAGGGCCGCATCTACCTGCGTATTGACCTTAACCCAAACTTGCTCGTGCGTCGCCATCTGCCTAAAGTCTAGCGACTGAGGGAGCTGGTGCAGCAATCGGAGGGTTACGGTAGGAACGTACTGAAAGGCGCTGTACTTTGGTTGGGTCTTGCATCGGGCACACTCCTGTGGCATGATCTGATTGTCCTAACGCAGACCTACGAAGTCCCGACTGGCATCGGGGCTTTTACTTTTTGGGCCTTCGATCCTTGCGCTTCTTCAACATCTTTAGCAAGCGTTCCTCTTGCTTGATGCTGAGCGTTAACTCAACATGCACTTTGTTGCTGTGCTTGCCGACTGTGATCTTCGTCTCCGCATCGCCAATCTGAATGTGCTCCGGCTTGTTCGGTTTCGCCATACTGCAATTCTCTCACCATTCGTCAAGGGCTTACATTTCAAACTGCACCACTACCCAAACGCAAGAACAGTGGCCACTGGACACTTTACTTATAGCTACGCGGAGGCTTGTTCGGCTGCGCTTACGGAATCGAAGAAACGGAAGAACTGCTCGACCCGGGTGACGCTGAGCGCGTCGTGAACACGCTTGCACACGCCCACCAGCACGAGACTCCGTCCGCCCTTCTGGCGGGTGACGTACGCTCCCACCAGAGCGCCGATTCCTGCCGAGTCCACATAGGGCACGTTAGTGAAATCAATGATCAGCGCGCGGGAAGCGTCGGCCCGCACCATGGCCTGGAACTCGAACATCGTGGTCATGACCAGTGCTCCGCTCAGGCGGAGAGTGCGCTGTCCGGGCTGGGTTCCGGGCTGGTCTTCAATGCGGAGGGACTCTGACGGCATGGGGAAGATATTAACGTGTGTGTAACAATAGATTGTTAACGCAACGTTAATTTCGGCTCGGCGAAAGGGAGTTTTCTAGATGGCCGCGGCCTGCTCGCGGCGTCTGGCCTGGATTTCGATGAAGACGTTGACCAGCGACACCGCTGCCGGCGTGACTCCCGGGATGCGCGAGGCCTGGGCCAGGGTGCGCGGCTGCACGTGGGTGAGCTTTTCCTGCATCTCGCGCGAGAGCCCGCTGACCGAGCGGTAGTCGAACCACCCGGGGATCGACCGCTGCTCCGACTTCTTCATTCGCTCCATAGCGCGCTGCTGTTGCAGCAAGTAGCCCTCGTACTTGATCTCGGTTTCGACCGACTTGAGTTCGTTGCGGATTTCGGAAGAGAGCGCGGCCACGGATTCGGACGGATTCTCACGGATTTCTTCTCTTTCTTTTGCTCTTGCGAAGAACGTGGGATCCAGTTCACGAAGAATCGGCGCCAGCTTTTCGATCGTGACCTCGGGGCGCTTCAGCAACTGGGCACAGGTCTGCCCGATTGCGGAACTCCAGTTGCGAACCAGGCCTGTTGCGCTGCCGGCGACAGCAGCTTCCTCGTCGCTGCGCCCCTCGGAATGGCAAGGGGCGATCTTACCCAACATTTCAGACGTCAGCCTAGTTCGCTCCAGCAACTTCTTCATGTTTTCCAGCCGCTCTTGCTTGCTCTCAAAATCATTCCAGGCTTCTTCGGAGATCAGGCCCACGCGGTGGCCGTGCGGGGTGAGCCGTCGATCGGCGTTGTCGATGCGGAGGTGCAGGCGGAATTCCGCCCGCGAGGTAAACATTCTGTAAGGCTCGTTCGTGCCCTTGGAGATGAGGTCGTCGATTAGGATCGCAGTGTAGGCCTCGGTGCGGTCGAGGATCAGCGGCGGCTGCGCCTTGACCCGCAGCGCCGCGTTGATGCCCGCCATCAGGCCCTGGCAGGCTGCTTCCTCATATCCAGACGTGCCGTTGATCTGGCCGGCAAGAAACAAGCTGGCAATCTTCTTCGTCTCCAAAGTGCGATGCAGTTCGGTGGGATCAATCGAGTCGTACTCGATGGCATAGCCGGGGCGCAGCATTTCAGCGGTTTCGAGCCCGGGAATCGACTTCAACATCGCGAGCTGGACGTCTACCGGAAGGGATGTGCTCATTCCGTTGACGTAGATTTCGTGCGTGTTCAGGCCCTCTGGCTCGAGATAGAGCTGGTGCATCTCCTTGTCAGGAAACTTGACGATCTTGTCCTCGATCGAGGGGCAATAGCGCGGTCCGATCGACTGGATCTGTCCGCTATACATCGGGGAGCGATGCACATTCTCCCGGATGATGCGGTGAGTCTCGGGCGTGGTCGATGCGATGTAGCAGGGCACCTGCGAGGCGTGGTGCGCCACGCGCTTGGTGCGGAAGCTGAAAGGGGTGGGGTCGGCGTCTCCCGGCTGTTCGGCGAAGCGGGACCAGTCGATGGTGCGTCCATCCAGGCGCGGAGGCGTTCCGGTCTTCAGCCGGCAGCCGCGCAGGCCAAGCTTCTTCAGAGCTTCTCCGAGGAGAACCGCGTTCGGTTCGCCGGAGCGCCCCGCGGGATACTGCTGCTCGCCGCAGTGAATCAAGCCGTTAAGAAAAGTGCCGGTGGTGATGATCACCGCCAGCGCGCCCACAGTGCGGCCGTCGCGGAGCTTGACTCCCAGTACCGAGTACCTAGTACCTAGTACCGAGTCATCAGCTTCGCTCGGTACTGGGCACTCGGTACTCGGTACTTCGAGAATCAGCTCCGCCACTTCCGCCTGTTTGATCTTGAGATTCGGCTCCGACTCGAGCACTTCGCGCACCTTGAGCCGGTAAGCCTGCTTGTCGCACTGCGCGCGCGGCGACCACACCGCCGGCCCCCGCGAAGTGTTCAGCAGACGGAACTGGATGCCGACCGCGTCCGTGATCTCGCCCATGATGCCGCCCAGCGCGTCGACTTCACGAACCAGATGTCCCTTGGCGATGCCGCCCACCGCCGGATTGCACGACATCTGCGCGATCAAGTCGACGTTCAGCGTGTAGAGGGCGGTCTTCAGCCCCATGCGCGCCGCGGCCATCGCGGCCTCGCATCCGGCGTGGCCGGCGCCGACGACGACTATTTCGAATTGTTCGGTGAACTGCCCCATCGCGGTGCTTCCCCGAGATCTCCAGCCAATCGAAGTACTTCCGCTTTCATTCTAGCAAGGCTGCAGGATCGGCGATTGCCCACCTGCGGCTTCGCTCCGTATAGTAGTCGGTCACACCGGAGATCGGGAAATGGCAAAGCAAATCCCCATCGGGGCGCGCGGTAAGGCGCAGGAGACTGTCGAGTTCAAACACACGCTGACCGCGCACCGTCCGGAGTTGCCGCCGGTTTATTCCACGCCCCACATGATCGGCCTGATGGAGACCGCGGCCTTTCAGGCGCTCCAGCCCTACTGCGAGGGCGACGAGATCTCGGTAGGGACTTCGATCAACATCCAGCACCGGGCAGCGAGCGGCATTGGCGCGCACATCACAGCCGAGGCCGTGATGGAGTCGTTTGATGGCCGTTTCTACGCGTTTCGGGTGACCGCGCGCGACGATGCGCAGGAAATCGGACGGGGCACCGTGGGCCGGGCTATCGTGAGCGTCGGGAAGCTGGTTGAAAAGATGAAGAAGTGAGTGCTCAGTAGCGAGTACCTAGTACCTGGTACTGAGAACTGAGAACTGAGAACTGCCTATCCTAATCGGCGTCATTTCCGACACGCACGGTCTGCTGCGTCCCGAAGCTCTCGAAGCTCTGCGCGGGTCTGAACACATCATTCATGCCGGGGATGTGGGCTCGCCCGGGATCCTCGATGAGCTTTCCGCGATTGCTCCGGTGACTGCTGTGCGGGGCAACGTCGACAAGGGGGTTTGGTCTCGCAAGCTGCCTGAAACCCAAGTGATTGAACTGGGTGGCGTTTCCATCTACGTGCTGCACGATCTGGCGCAGTTGGACCTCAAGCCCAAAGCAGCGGGATTTGCGGTTGTGATTTCCGGCCACAGTCACGTTTCTAAACAAGAGATGCGCGACGGAGTGCTTTATTTCAATCCCGGCAGCGCGGGGCCGCGACGATTCAAGCTGCCGGTGAGCGTGGGCCGGTTAACCCTGGAAGACGGTCGCGTGTGCGGCGAAATTCTGCATTTGCAGTTGACCGAGTCCTGATTGCTCGTCCGGCGTTGCTACAATCGCAAGGCAAAGACCTAATGTCCCTTGAATTCCATGTCGAGGCCCACGCCGGATCGGCTCGCGCGGGACGGCTGCTCACCCCCCACGGCGAAGTTGAAACCCCTGTATTCATGCCTGTAGGCACGGTTGCGACGGTCAAGGGCGTGCCGCAGGACGTTCTCGAGGAACTCGGAGTTCAGATTCTTCTTGGCAATACCTATCACCTCTACTTGCGTCCGGGGGTGGAAACCGTCCGCCAGATCGGAGGGTTGCATAGATTCATGGCGTGGCCGCGGGCGATCCTCACTGATTCCGGCGGCTTCCAGGTTTTCAGCCTGAACGAACTCCGCAAAGTCACCGAGGAAGGTGTGACGTTTCGTTCGCATCTCGACGGCTCGTCTCACTTCTTCAGTCCGGAGAGCGCGATGGAGGCGCAGATCGGCCTTGGCGCCGACGTCATCATGGCGTTCGACGAATGTACGGAGTATCCCGCCGATCGGGCGCGCACGAAAGCTTCGATGGAGTTGACTTTGCGCTGGGCGGAACGGAGCAAGAAGTATTTTGAAGAGCATAAGCGTGAAGTGCCGTGGAAAGCAGTGGTCAGTGGTCAGTGGTCAGTGCTCAGTGAAAACCAGAAACCTGAAACCGGCAACTGCACTCAGACTGGCCACTGGCCACTGACCACTGGCCACTGCTCGACACAGTCCCTCTTCGGTATTGTTCAAGGCGGCATGAATCTCGAATTGAGGAAGGAATCGGCCGAGCGCACTGTTGAGATCGGCTTTCCCGGATATGCCATCGGAGGACTCAGCGTGGGTGAGCCTCGGGAACGCACGCGCGAGGTAGTGGAAGCCACCCTCCAGCATCTTCCTTCCGACAAGCCGCGCTATCTGATGGGAGTGGGCACGCCTGAGGAGATCGTCGAGTACGCTCGTCTGGGCATCGACATGATGGATTGCGTCCTGCCCACGCGCGCGGCGCGGCACGGGCTTCTGTTCACCTCCGAGGGCAAAATCTCGATCAAGCAGGCGCGTTATACTAGGGATGCCGGGCCGCTCGATCCCAATTGCGGCTGCCGGGTTTGCCAGCGCTATTCGCGGGCCTACCTGCGGCATCTTTACGCTTCGAATGAGGTGCTGGCTCAGGTCTTAAATACCCTGCATAACCTGAGTTTCTACCTTGACACCATGCGGCGAGTGCGTCATTCTATTCGACTTGGGGAAGAGTCCCGTTTTCTCTAGCGTCTGGTCGCGCCGAAACCGTGACCTTTCCGCGAAGACCTCCCCGGGGTCAAGCCTGAGCGGTAGATGATCCGGCCGGAATCGAACGGCACTCCCGTGGTGAAATGACAGGCCCGCGGCGTTGGCAGGTGTGGGCGCTTGTTTGTGGATTGAGGCTCGTGGATTGAGGCTCGCGGACTGAGTGCGGGAGTCCAGGAAGAGCATAGCTTCGTGATTATGGCCTTGATGGATATGGAATTCTTGCTTGCGTTGCAGTTACCGGGTGGGACCGGCTTCTCCTTCATCATTACGATGGGGTTGATGGTCGGCGTATTTTACTTTCTCGTAATCATGCCACAGCAGCGCCGTCAGAAGAAGTGGCAAGCCATGCTGGAGAGCATCAAGACCGGCGACCGGGTAACCACCACTGGCGGCCTGCGAGGGACCGTCGTGGCTCTGAAGGAAGACGCCATTCATCTGCGGGTTCCTCCGGACAACCTGCGGCTCGAAGTGACCAAGGCCTCGGTGGCGCAATTGACCACTGCGGATGAGGAAGCTAAGACCAAGTAGTAGGCGACGACAACTTAATAGGTATTGGGACCGTGTTTCTTTATGAATAAGAATCTTCTCTGGAAATTGGCCGCCATCCTCGGAACTCTGCTCGTCTTCCTGTTCGGGATCTTCGGCATTCCGCAGAGCTTTTCGGGCCAAGGCCTGCTCACGGCGATGACCAACCGCATTCATCTAGGGCTGGATTTGCGCGGGGGAACCCACCTGATCCTGCAGGTGCAGGTCAATGACGCGGTGAACATCGACTCCGACAACGCTGTCGAAATTCTCAAAGAGCAGCTCAACAAACGCAAGATTGCTTTCGCGGATATTTCCAAACCCGACCCGCAGAACAACCCTGACCGGGTCGTGCTGAAGGGCGTGCCCACGGAGGGTCGCAAGGACCTGCTGGATATCGTTTCGGAGCGGCTGCCGGAATACAACCTCAGTCCGGGAGCGGAAAATACCTACACACTCACGATGAAGCCGCAAATGCTCAGCGAACTGAAGAACAAGGCCGTGAGCCAGGCGATCGAGACTATCCGCAACCGCATCGACTCACTGGGCGTGAGCGAGCCTACCATTCAGGAACATGGCCTCGGGCAATACCAGATTCTGGTGCAGTTGCCCGGTGTCGATGATCCTGAGAGGGTAAAGAGCATTATGCAGTCCACCGCCATGCTTGAGATCAAGCAGGTGTTGGGCGGACCTTACGTGAGCGAAGACGCCGCGCGGCAAGACAAGGGCGGAATTCTGCCGCCCGATGCGATTCTTATGCCCGGGCACGCGACTGCCGGAGCGGTTGGCGGCGAGCAAGTCTGGTATCTCGTGTCACGCGTTTCCGCGGTCCGGGGAAAAGACCTGCGGGACGCACAACCCACCACCGACCAGAACGGCCAGCCGAGTGTGCAATTTAATCTGACGGGCGAAGGCGGCCAGCGTTTCTACTCCTTCACTTCGACGCATGTGGGCGAAGGTCTGGCGGTGGTCCTCGACAACAAGGTGCAGGAAGTCGCGAATATCAAAGAGGCCATTCGCGATACGGGCACGATCAGCGGCGGTAGCATGAGCCAGCAACAGGCCAAGGATCTGGCGATGATCCTGCGCTCGGGCGCACTACCGGCGGGCATCAAGTATCTCGAAGAGCGGACCGTCGGACCATCGCTGGGAACGGATTCGATCCGTGCCGGAGTGAACGCCGCCATCATCGGCATGGTCGTGGTGCTGGTTTTCATGCTGATCTACTACCGCGCGGCCGGCATCAATGCTGACATTGCTCTCATTCTGAATCTCGTCATCCTGCTCGGCTTTATGGGCTACGTTGGGGCGGTGTTGACCTTGCCCGGAATCGCCGGTGTGATTCTTACCGTCGGCATGGGCGTGGACTCCAATGTGTTGATTTTCGAGCGCATCCGCGAAGAGCTGCGCAACGGCAAAACGCCGCCTTCGGCCGTGGATCAGGGTTTCGGTCACGCCTGGATCACGATTGTGGATACGCACGTTACGACTATTGTTTCGGCGGCGATCCTGTTCATCTTCGGCACTGGTCCGGTGCAGGGATTTGCGGTCACGCTTACTTTCGGTTTGCTGGCGAACCTGTTCACGGCAGTATTCGTCTCACGGACCATTTTCGACTGGGTTCTGAGCCGCAAGCAGCGCGGTGAAGCGCTGAGTATATAAATTTGAGTAAAGCAAGTTTCAAGGTTTCAGAGGTTTCAAGGTTTCAAAGTCAAAATTGCAGATAGCTGTACCCACTTTGAGCCAATTGAACCTTGAAACCTTGAAACCTTAAAACCTTGAAACCTGGAGCTTTCGCTTGGAGTTCTTTCGCAATACCAACATAGATTTTCTCGGCAAGAAGTGGTATTTTCTCGCCTTCTCCCTCGTGTTCAGCGTGGCAGGCCTGTTTTCCATGTTGTTCTGGCACCACATCCCGTACGGCGTGGACTTCCGTGGCGGTACCCTGGTGTATGTGAAGTTCTCGCACACGCCCGACGACAGCGCGCTGCGCGCGGCCATGGATCGTGCCGGCCTGCACAACGCCAAGATTCAGCGCTACGATGTGCCTTCGAACAACGAGGTGCTGATCGACCTGGACGTGCAGGAAACCGAACAGGACCGGGGTAAGACGCAGATCATCAACACGCTGGAAGCTAATGCTCCGCCGGGCAAGCAGGATCTGAACAACGCAAGCTTTTTGACCATCAAGAACTATCTGATGGACAAAGATCCCCTCCACCTGGGCTCGGATGCCGACCAAAAATATAGCCAGCAAGCCCAGGCGATTGTGGATACGCGGGACAAAGTGCAAGGTGGTGTGCTGAGTTCGCTCGATCAATTGAAAGGCGCGGTCGACCCGGCGGTGGTGGCTTCTCTGCCAGACGCCTTTTTCTTGTCGGACTTTGGGATTCGCAACGTGGAGATCGTCGGACCGCTAGTGGGCGCGCAGTTGCGCAAGCAAGCCCTGCTGGCCACGGCATATTCGCTCGCCGGAATGCTGGTTTACCTGGGTTTCCGCTTCGAGTGGATTTACGGAGTCGCGGCCGTGGTCACGGTGTTTCACGATACTCTGATCACCGTGGGCGCATTTTCGCTGCTCAACAAGGAAATTTCCCTCACGGTTATCGCCGCTATTCTGACCCTGATTGGTTACTCTAATAACGACACGATCGTGGTATTTGACCGCATCCGGGAAAACATTAAACTCATGCGGCGCGAGAAGCTATCGGAAATCGTGAACCGGAGCATCAACCAAACCCTGAGCAGAACCATCTTGACAGCGGGGCTAACCTTCCTTACCGTACTTGCACTCTATTTGTTCGGCGGCGAGGTGCTGCGCGGTTTCAGCCTGGCGCTGGTAATTGGCATCTTGATCGGAACGTATTCGTCAATCGCAATCGCTGCTCCGATTCTGGTGGCTTATCAGGATTGGAGAATCGAGAAAGGCAGACGGCCGGGAGCAGCTGCCCGTCCGGGCCAGGTGGTGACGCGATAAGTCGAGCCGGGCGATCCTTGTTAACGCCTTTGTTTGCAAATAGTTGTAAGCTGCGGTTCGGCGCCAGGTGCTGGAGTGGCCATCCCTGGCAACGGAGTTCGCTTTTGGGAGCAAAAAGGAATCGGTCGGTGTCTAAGCTAACGTAGGCTCTGATGTAGGGAGAAAACTCTTATGTTTGAAGATAGCCTTCTAGAATCCGGCGGCAGGCTGAAGACAAGGCGGGGACGGACGACGACATTCGCTATCATTCTTGAGATAGGGTTGGTCGGCATCATGGTTCTGCTGCCTCTTATCTTCACCGAAGCCCTGCCCAAGCAACAGTTAATGACCTTCCTGGTGGCTCCCCCGCCGCCGCCGCCGCCGCCACCCCCGGCAGCCGCGCCAGTGAAAATCGTGAAGCAGATTCAGACCGACATCGTGAACGGGGCTCTGCGTACGCCCACCAAGATTCCCCAAAAAATTCAGATGATCAAGGAAGACGAAGCTCCGCCGCCGGTGATGGCGTCGAGCGGCGTAGTGGGCGGCGTTCCGGGTGGCATTCCGGGCGGCCAGATGGGCGGCGTGATCGGCGGCATCATCAGCTCGACCCCGGTAGCTGTACCCAAGATTCAGACGCCGCAGCGCGTACGGGTATCGCAGGGTGTTTCCGCGGGTCTGTTGGTCCGGCGAGTCAACCCAACCTACCCACCCTTGGCGCGGCAAGCCCGCATCCAGGGTCAAGTCATTTTAAGAGCGGTGATCAGCAAGGATGGTTCGATCGAGGGTTTGACCCTGGTCAGCGGACATCCCATGCTGGCACCTGCGGCTATCGATGCGGTGAAGCAGTGGAAGTACAAGCCGTATCTGTTGAACGGCGAACCGGTCGAAGTGGACACGGAAGTTCTGGTCAACTTTACCCTGTCCGGAGGCTAAATCCCGGCTGGTTTGACGTGACGCGGCAAGGTCAGAAAGTGTATAAGCATGATGGTCCTCCCCTCCCACCTAAAGACGGTGGCCGGGAGAGCCCCTTTGCGGGGCGCGGTCGCCGTACCTTTCATCCCAGGTAGGCGAACTTCGGCGGGTATCTTTTGCCGTCAAGCTTTGCAGGGTGTTCGATTTCGCATCAAAGAGTCTAAGAAGTTCCGAGGAGGGAAAAGCAACTCATGTTAGCTAATGTGGCAGCAGCAGTTATCGTTCATGTGCCCAGGGCGGCCGCCTGGATTGTGCAGGAGGGTGGCGCAGTGGGATGGGATCCGATTTCGCTGTGGAAGCAGATGGGTATCATCGCGAAGATCGTGGTCATCATTCTGTTCATCATGTCAGGCTGGTCGATCGGCGTCATGATTGACCGCGCCATGGCATACAACGCGGCCCGCAAGCAGTCTCGCGCCTTCGCCCCGGCGGTTGCCGGAGCACTGCGCGATGGCCGCATCGACGAGGCCATTAAGGTCGCGGAGCGCAACAAGAAAAGCCATCTGGCCAAGGTAGTCACGGCTGGCCTCATGGAATTCAAGGCTCACCAGGATAGCCCCGGCGCCATCCCCGGCGAGACCATTGAAGCCTCCAAGCGCGCTCTGGAACGCACCGAAGCCATCGTCCACGCGGAATTGAAGCGTGGCCTGGGCGGACTGGCTACCATCGGCTCGACGGCTCCGTTCGTGGGCCTGTTCGGAACGGTGATGGGCATTCTGAATGCCTTCAAAGGCATTTCCGAGCAGAAGGCGACCGGTCTGGGCGCGGTCGCAGGCGGTATTTCGGAAGCGCTGGTGACCACAGCCTTTGGGCTGCTGGTGGCGATTCCCGCCGTCATGATGTTCAACTACCTCACCGGCCGCGTAGAAGCGTTCGATGTGGAGATGGACAACTCGTCGAGCGAACTGATCGACTACTTCCTGAAGCGGCGGGACGTTCGCCGGTCCTAGGACCTTGGAGTAGGATCTCGGAGTTGTCCGCCATGAGTTGCTGTCCGGCGCTGGGACCGTTCCCAGCGCCGGCCTTCCCAACTTTCGGTGCAGCAACTGACTTACGGAGAAATTATGGCATTAGCCAAGCGGAACGAAGGGGCCAACGTAAACTCTGACATCAACGTCACACCGATGGTGGACGTGATGCTGGTGCTGTTGATCATCTTCATGGTGATCACGCCTATGTTGCAGAAGGGCATCAGCGTGGACATGGCGAAAGTGAATAACCCGACGCCGATGCAGGACGCGGACAAGGAAGACGCACTACTGGTCTCGATCATGCGAAACGGCGATGTGTTTTTCGGCTCCGACAAGATCGCGGTCGATAGTTTGACCGGCAAGGTGAAAGATCGCCTGACCAATCGCACGAACAAAGAGGTCTACCTCAAGGCGGATGCCCGCGCTCACTTCGGCAATGTGGTCCAGGTAGTGGACGCCGTGCGCGCCGCCGGGGTAGATGATCTAGGATTGCTCACCGACCAAAGGAAAAGCACTCCAAACGCTCCGCCCACCGCTCCGGCGCCTGGGCAATAGAGGAGAATCGACCATGAGTATGGCAGTTGGAACTGGCGGGGGGCAAAGCGCAAACATCAACGTTACTCCGCTCATTGACGTGCTGCTGGTGCTGCTCATCATTTTCATGGTGATCACGCCTTTGACGCCGAAAGGTCTGGATGCGCTGGTTCCCCAGCCGCCTCCGCCTAACGCGCCCAAGAACAATACGCCCGACCGTACCATCGTGGTCCAGTTGATCGATCGCGGAGCCGGTCAGGATCCCGGCCTGAAGATCAATCAGGAAGATGCTACCTGGGACAACCTGCAGGGGCGTCTGGCTGATATCTACAAAACCCGCGCCGAGAAAGTCATGTTCGTGAAGGGGGATGACGCCATTCCCTTCGCCGATGTGGCCAACGTGATTGACATCGCGCATGCCGCTGGGGTAGATAAGGTCGGTCTGATTACCGCGAAGATCGAAGCGGGCGGCTAGGGCGCGCCAAGACTTGAGACTGTAAACGCGAGGAAAAGCGCCCGGTTCCGGTCTCGCATTCAGCCCCGCGCACGGGGCCACGGTTCCCGTGCCGCTTCTTCTTAGAAACGCGCAGCCCACGCTTGTCAAATTGCTGCCTCTGGGCCTAGGATGCTGTGTGGCAAGGGAGACTTATACCGCAATGAATAAACACATTCGACTGCTAACACTGGCGGCCGCTATGCTGGCGCTCTTCTCTTCTGTGGGTTGTGGCAAGCTGCGCGCCCGCGACCAGCTCAACAAGGGTGTGACGGCGTACAAGAACGCCAAGTACGAAGAGGCCATCGACCATTTTCAACAAGCCGTAGCCTTGGATCCCAGCCTGATTAACGCCAAAATGTACCTGGCCACCGCCTACGCTCAGCAGTACATCCCTGGAGCCGACACGCCGGACAATAACAAGATGGCGGAACAAGCCATTGAGCAATACCAGCACGTGCTCGATATGAATCCCGCGCGCGATCAGAAAGTAAACTCCGCCAAGGGAATCGCCTACCTGTACTTGAACATGAAGAAGTTCGACGACGCCAAGAAGTATTACCGCATGGCGGCCGATATCGATCCCAACGATCCCGAGCCCTACTACTCGGTCGGCGTAATTGACTGGACGGCTTGCTACCAGCCCCGCATGGAAGAGCGCGCCAAGCTGGGGCTGAAGCCGGACGAGAACCTGAATCCCAAGAACAAAGACCAGAAAAAGGTCTGCGACGAATTGAAAGTGAAGAATGGTCCTTCGATCCAGGAAGGCATTGACAGTTTGAACAAGGCGATCACTCTGCGCCCCGATTACGACGACGCCATGGCCTACCTGAACCTGATGTATCGTGAAAAAGCCGATGTGGAATGCGACGACATGGCTGCCCGCCAGGAAGATCTGAAGACTGCCGACCATTGGGTTGACCAGACCCTGATCACCAAGAAGGCCAAAGCCGAGAAGCAGCCCGGGACGCAGGGCATCACGATGGATCAGCCGAAGTAGTTCGAGCGTTAGAGATACAGAATCCAGCCCACAGCTTGCCCTGAGCCCGTCGCAGGGGCGCAAGCCGTGGGTTTTGCTTTTTAGTGCGTCACGAGCTGTGACAGAATCCAGGTGATATTATTCTGAGAACACTCCACAATTCAGAGGGTTCCGCAGGATGAGTGTGGCATCGCTGGAAACATCGCCGCGCAACGTCCCGACGCCAGCAAACCACCGGTGGGAGGGATGCGTGTCTGTAATCGTGCCTGTCTACAATGAGGTTGCACACGTCGATGAATTGCTGCGGGCGATCCATGCCTCGCCGGTCAAGAAGGAAATCATCATAGTGGATGATGGTTCCACCGACGGCACCCGCGAGAAGCTCCGGGCCATGCCGCTAGCCAATGATGTTACGGTCGTCTTCCACGAAAGGAACTGCGGCAAAGGCGCGGCTATCCGCACCGCGCTCGCCTACGCCCGCGGGGAATACGTTCTGATTCAAGATTCCGACCTCGAATACGACCCACAGGACTACGCCGCGCTGCTGCGGCCGCTCGAACAGCACCAGGCGAACGTAGTTTACGGCGTGCGCCCGGACCGCCCCGAGCGCGGCCTCCGATTTTTTCTAGGCGCCAAGCTGCTCACCCATCTGACCAATCTGCTTTATGGTGCCGGCATCCACGACGAAGCGACGTGTTACAAGGTTTTCCGCCGATCGCTGCTCGCAGAGGTTAGTTTGGAATGCCGCCGCTTCGAGTTCTGTCCTGAAGTGACGGCGAAGCTCTGCCGGATGGGCGAGAAGATCGCCGAAGTGCCCATCGCCTACGCTCCACGCTCCGCGGGCGAAGGCAAGAAAATTCGCCACGCAGATGGCTGGTTGGCCATCTGGACCCTGATTCGCCACCGCTTCACCCGCCGCGCCAGCTGGGCAGGATCAGATCGCGATGTCGAGGTTCCGTTTGCGGTGAGTTTTTCCCGCGTGCCGCCAGACTGAGGACCTGATCAGGAAAGCGTCGGATGCGATTCATAGACCGCGAAGAAGTCGCCCGTCGGCTCACTTTTGAGATGTGCATTGCGATTGTCCGCGATGCGATGATCGCATTCTCTCGCGGCGAAACCCGGCAACTCCTGCGGTCGATCATCCCCCTTGCCGATGGCCGCTTGTTCGGTGTCATGCCCGGTGCAATGGGCGTCGCGCGAGCGCCGTTCGGCGCAAAGTTAATCAGCGTCTTTCCGGAGAACTTCGCGCTGGGGATACAGTCGCATCAAGGTCTCGTTATTCTGTTCGACCCCGAAAACGGCGCGCCCGTTTGCGTCGTCCACGCGGGCGAGATTACAGCCATTCGCACCGCGGCGGCCAGTGCGGTCGCCACCGACGCGCTGGCGCGTAAAGACGCCCGCCGCCTGGCGATTCTGGGCTATGGCGAACAGGCCGGGACCCATGCGCGCGCGATCAGCAAGGTGCGCGACCTCGAATCCATCACAATTTGGGGACGATCGCCCGAACGCGCCCGGGCCTTCGCAGAGCGCATGCAAGCGGAGCTCGCCCTGCCGGTCACGAGTGCAGGAACCGTGGAAGATGCGGTCGCGGAAGCCAACATCATCTGTACTGTCACCTCTGCAGCCGAGCCCATCCTAAAGGGCGCATGGGTGCGGCCGGGCACGCACCTGAATCTTGTCGGCTCTAGCCACGCGGGGCCGGCGGAGGTGGATAGTGATTTGGTCGTCGGCTCCCGCTTCATCGCCGATAGCCGGGAGGGCGTTTTAGCGCAAGGCGCGGAGTTTCTCCGGGCCAAGGCCACCGGTTTAATTGGCGACGACCACATTGTCGCTGAAATTGGCCAGGTGTTGGCAGGCGACATCGAGGGCCGCCGCTCGGGCGAGGAAATCACCGTCTACAAGTCGCTCGGACACGTCGTACAGGATTTGGCCACCGCGTGGGTGCTCTATTCCCAGGCCGAATCCCAGACCGAAGACGCATCCTGAGATCCCCAGTGGCATTTTGCACCTTCGGGTGGCTCCTCATCTCCTGTAGAATCTTGAGTTCGCCGGCACCGATGTTCCAGGAATGTTCAAGAAGATTCTCATAGCCAATAGGGGCGAGATCGCAGTACGCGTGCTTCGTGCGTGCCACGAAATGGGAATTGCCGGAGCCGTGGTTTACTCTGACGTTGATCGAGCCGCGCTGCATGTGCGTAAGGCTGACGAAGCCTATCCTATCGGCGCAGCGGCGGCTTCCGAGTCCTATCTCAACATTGGCAAGATCCTTGACGTCGCCAGACGCTCTGGCGCCGACGCTATTCACCCCGGCTACGGCTTCCTCTCCGAGAATGCGAAGTTCGCCCAGGCCTGCGCCGATGCAGGCGTGAAATTCATTGGCCCAACTGCGGCAGCCATGGAGGCCATGGGCTCGAAAACCCGCGCCCGCCAGGCCATGGAGAAAGCCGGTGTTCCCTTCGTGCCGGGCACGTCGCGCGGAGTCGATTCAATCGAGGAGGCGGAGCAGATTGCGGCGAAGATCGGCTATCCGGTCATGTTGAAAGCGGCCGCGGGCGGCGGCGGCAAAGGCATGCGACTGGTGCACGCCCCCGAACAACTCAAGTCCGCTCTGGAGGCAGCCCGCAGCGAGTCGGAACGCTCTTTCGGCGACAGCGAGGTTTACCTCGAGAAAGCCATCGTCAACCCGCGGCACATTGAAATGCAGGTGCTCGCCGACGAGCACGGCAACACGGTCTACCTCGGCGAACGGGAATGCTCGCTGCAGCGCCGGCATCAGAAGGTACTGGAAGAAGCGCCTTCGCTGATCGTTGACCCCGATATGCGGCGGAGAATGGGCGAGACTGCAGTCCGAGTCGCGAAGGCCGCGAATTACACAAACGCCGGCACGGTCGAATTCCTGGTTGATCAAGCGAAGAATTTCTATTTCCTGGAGATGAACACGCGGTTGCAGGTCGAGCATCCAGTGACGGAACTAATCACCGGCCTCGACCTCGTCCATCTCCAGATTCGCATCGCAGCCGGTGAAAAGCTCCTCTTCAAGCAAGAAGAAGTGAGCATCCGCGGCCATGCCATCGAATGCCGCATCTATGCGGAAGATCCTGACAACAATTACTTCCCCAGCCCCGGCAAAATCACCCTGTTGCAGGAGCCTTCAGGGCCGGGAATCCGCATCGACAGCGGCATGTACGAGGGCTGGACTGTGCCCATTGACTACGATCCGCTACTGGCCAAGCTGATCGGCTACGGTAGCGACCGCGATCAGGCCATCGCCCGGGTGACGCGGGCCCTGAACGACTGCTTTGTGGGCGGCATCAAGACGAACATTTCGTTGTTCCGGCGCATCTTGCGCGACGCAGATTTTCGCGCCGCCAAGCTGGATACCGGATTCCTCGACCGCATGCTGAAGCGGCCTGAGGACAAGCCGGCCGACTCAAAAGCGGCGGAAGTGGCCGCGATTACCGCAGGTCTGTTCGCCGCGCTCGGTTCAAACGAGCAAGGCACGGGAAACGGCGCGGGCAGCGGTTCGCGTGCGGCTGAAAAAGAGGATTCCAACTGGAAAAATGCCGGTCGCCGCGAAGCTCTGCGTTGAGAAAGTGTGAGCGCAAATCGAATTACTGGCCACTGATCATTGGACAAAGATCACTGGCCACTGACTGCTGTTCCTCATGCTCTACGACATAACCATCGACGGCAAGAAGTACCGGCTCGACCTCAACCGCGCAGACGGACGCTGGTCCTGCCGCCTCGATGGCCGCGACTTTGAGGTCGACGCTGTCCTCACTCGTCCGGATGTGCTCTCGCTGCGCATCGGAGCCTTGGCGTATGAGGTGAAGTCCGAGCAGGTGGCGAACGAATTGCGTTTGTGGGTCGGGAGCACGTGCTTCGCCGTTGAAGTCCGCGATCCTCGCTCACTGCGCGGCCGCACCCGCGCCGGAGACGATCGCGGCCCCATGACGATCACCGCCCCCATGCCCGGCAAAGTAGTGCGCCTGCTAGTCCACGAAGGAGACGAAGTGGAACCGGGCAGTGGCGTGGCCGTGGTCGAGGCGATGAAGATGCAGAACGAACTTAAATCGCCGAAAAAGGGCATTATCCAGAAAATTCTAGTCAGTGAAGGTGCGGCGGTGAACGCGGGGGACGGTCTTGCGATCGTGGAGTGATCCCGCCCTACTTCGCCAACCCGTTGCTATCGAGCACCGTCTTGGCATAGTAGTTCTCCACCTTCGCAGAGTCGCGCAACAGCTCGTAATATGCCGCTTTCAACAACTGCTCACGCCGGTCATGGAGCTGCGAGCGAATGGCTTGCTGCACCCGCGGGTCAGACAAGTCGCGCTGCCCCGCCGGCTCTTTCGACACCAGCTTCACGATGCGGAATCCCATCACCTGTTTATTCGCGGGGTTGGTCAGCGTGATGATCGGGCTGTACTGCCCCGGCTTTAGCTTCATGACCGTATCGCGGGTTCCCGGATCCGTGTTGCGCAGAGAGGACTCGGGAAGCGTTCCCAGGTCTCCGCCGTTGCCGGAAGTCTCCGGGTCCTCCGAGTAATTCATCGCCAGGGTAGCGAAGTCGTCGCCGCTGTCCAGCCGGTTGGAAATCATCTGGATCTTCTTGCGAGCGTCAGCCTCGTTCTGCGCCTTGTTGTTCTGGTTGTGCACCTGCGGGTTCGGCGTGGGAGTGACGAACACCTGCGACAGGTGATACTGCGGTTCGATGAGATTAAATTCGGACTTGTGCGCGGTGAAATAGTCGATGATGTCCTGATCGGTCACGTTGATCTTGGACGACACCTCCTTGTTCATCACCTTGTCCACGGTGATGGAGCGGCGGATGTCGCGCTTGAAGTCTTCGAGCGTGATCTTTTTCTCCTTCAACCGCTGATCGAACTCCTCCTGCGTGTAAGGGGATTTGATCTCGTTCAGCTTGCGGTCTACTTCCTCTTCAGTGGCCAGCAGGCCGAGCTTTTCAGCGCGGCGCATCACCATTTGATCGTCGATCAGTTGGCGTAGAATGTTGAGGCGAAGAATGGTCGCTTGCTCTCCGGTGGGCACCTGCTGCGCGCTGGCGACCTGATTGTCGTAGTATTTGTCGACGTCAGAGCGGAAGATTTTGCGGCCATCCACCGTGGCCATCACGTCGCCGCTGACTTGCGATTTGCACCCCAGCAGCGCTGCCAGCACTACGGCAGCCGTCAGCAATGCTGCAAGCCGGGCAAATTCAAAATTTCTTTTCAAACGGGTTTCTCCCTCCTACTGACGGTCCGTCGCGTACTTGGAAGATGCGCCGGGACCAACCAACATCTTTCCGCTTTGCAATATCACTTGGAAGCCGGTGCCGGCGCTGGTGCCGCGGCCACGTGCTCTGGCACGGGCAGGTTAGCATCCTTCAAGGCGCGATCGAGCGCAGCGCGCACTTCGTTGATAGACACAGCGCCATCGACCTTTTGTCCGCCGATGAACATCGTGGGCGTGGCTTCCACCCCAATCCCGTCACCCTCTTTCATGGACGCCTTCACCGCAGTCTCGTCCTGCGCCTTGATGCAAGCCTGCAACTTCACGACGTCAAGATTGTGTTTCTGACCCTGCAGCAGGGTGAGCTTGTCGACCGCATCCAGCCGCGCTGCCGGCGTCTTTTCGTTGCTCACCTCGTGCTGGTTGGCGTGGATGTAATCCGCGAAATCCCAATATGCGTCGCTGTTCTGCGCCGCCAGGCAATTGGCATCCACCGCCGCGTGCGTTGCCCAGGGGTGGATTTCCACCAGCGGGTAATCCTTGTAAATGAAAGTGACCCGGTCGCCGTACTCTTTGAGGATTTCCGGAAACAACGTCTGGTGCAAGCGCGCGCAGAACGGACATTCGAAATCGTCGAAATTCACTACTACCACCTTGGACGCCTTCGCCCCGCGCGTCGGTCGCCCGTTCACATCGATCTTGCTCATTACCTCTTCGTACGGATCCTTGCGCAGGTCAAATTTGATCGTCCGCACCAGGGACGAACTGTCTTTGGAAATGACAAACTTAAGATCCTGTTTCTTTCCTTCGCTATCAATGGTTACGACCACCGAATCGTAGCCGGCAAAGTCGGAACTCGGCGAGGGCACGCCGACCAGCACATGAACCTCGGGAGGAATTTTGTAGTAGGATCGGACCTGACGCTCAATCTTCCGAGCCAAATCCGGGGAGGCGGACTGGGCTACACAGCCCAGACAAACTACAAGCAAGAGGAGAAAAGAGCGTCGAATTAGAGTCACCAAAAACCGCCTAAACATCGCTAGTTGCAACTTGATTATCTCATAGCGCCGGGGACAACGACGCACAGACGCCACGGTAAAGAGCCAACTGAGAGTGGGGTTCCAGCCGCGAGACCCGGCCTTCGTTCAACCCGTCTGCCGGAGCAAATCCTCCGCAGGCAGCAAAGCATTCATCGATCCGGAACGGAAGCCTTCCAGATCAAGCGTCACGAATTTGAAGCCGAGCCCTTTGAAAATCCTGGTAAACTCCGCGGCCATGGCGGGATCAAGCGCCCGCTCCAACTCCTCGCGCGCGATTTCAATGCGGACGATCTCCCCGTGATGCCGTACCCGGAATTGCTGGAACCCCAGCGCGCGCAGGGCATCTTCGCCTTTCTCCACCACGTCGAGCGCCTCACGCGTAACCGGGCGGCCGTATTCGATGCGAGACGATAGACAAGCGGACGCGGGCTTGTTCCAGATGCGGAGGCCAGCGCCGCGCGCGAGTGCGCGAATTTCCTCTTTGCTAAGCCCAGCATCGAGCAGGGGAGCCACAACATGATGCGCCGACGCCGCCTTCTGCCCGGGACGGAAGTCGCCCTGATCGTCGAGATTCACACCGTATGCGATGGCATCGAATCCGCGAGCCACGCGTAGTTCTTCCATCAGCGTGAACAGTTCATCTTTGCAGAAGAAGCAGCGTTGCGCATCGTTGCGGACGTACTCGGGGCGATCGAGTTCCGAGGTCGCGATCACTTCAAGCGGAATCGACTGCTCCCGGGCAAAAGCGATCGCATCGGCAAGCTGGGTACGAGCCAGGCTGGGGGAGTCAGCGATGATCGCCAGCATGTCGGCTCCTAACGCATGATAGGCAGCCCACGCGAGGTAGGCGGAATCCACGCCGCCGGAATAGGCGACGAGAACGCGTCCCAGGGTGCGCAGGTGGGTCTGCAGCAACGCGGTTTTTGCCTTGACGTCCGACATGCACACCATGTTAGCAGGCGCGAGCGTTTGCGCGAGTCGATAGCGTCATGAGGAGTGGTCAGAAAGGCTATTCGTCTTCGCCTTTGCTGGCCCCTGACCCCTGGCCACTGGCCCCTGCTTTTAGTACAGCCGCTCCTGCGGCCGCATGCTGCCGAAACCGGCGATGTTCGCCAGAGTGAAGGTGAAGCGGAACAGGTTTTCGTTGCGGACATTGGCAACCGTGTAACTGCGATATTCCATCGTCACGCCGCAGCAATCCCAGTTGTAAGTGGTCTGTGCGCTGACGAACTGCAGCGCATCGCTCTCCGCGTCAAAACCAAAAGTGCTGGCGGCACTAAAGCCGCGCTTGGTGGAGCGTCCGTATCCCAGAGCGGCGCGAAACTGGTTGAAGTGCGCAGGCGAAGCCGCCGCCAGAGCTGCGGCCTGCACTGGTATCTGCAGGAATGCATCGCCACCGCCGATCGTCACCTGACCGAAGTGGTAGTTGGCGAGCAGAGTGCTGGCGTTGACGCGGTTGTTTTGGAAGTCGTAATCCAGATCCCACTCTGCGTCCGTGCGCGAACTGGTTTCCGCCCGCAACCGCGAAACCAGCGGCGAAAGATGGCGCGGCTGGGTGAGAAACGCGATGCCGGTGAGGTCGGCAGTGGTGGTAAACACGTTGCGTTGGCCAGGAATCAATGCTCCGCCGAACGTAGGATCGAGAAAATATTTCTGCCCCAGTTCCCAGGTCACCACCTCGCGCACCGGCGGCCCCGGCTGGCACGGGCGATTGGCCAGCGTGTTGGTGTGCTGCCAGGGGATGGTCGTTTCCGGCGCCGCGCCGCCCACCATGAGCGCCGACATGATGGGGTCGCAATCCTCCGGCTTCTCCGAATCGCGTTTCGCATACAGCCGCGTGACAAAGCCATAGCCGACTTCATGGGTATCGGTGAGGATGTCGCGGTCGTCGAACTTGAGAACATTGGCGTAGTTGTTCACGCCAGTCACAAAGCGGTACACGATCTGCGGCTCAATGACGTGCTTCCACTTTCTCCCCAGGAAATTCTTGTCGAACACCCGCTCCAGCGCGGGCGGCCGTAGTTCGACAGCCGTCTCCAGGGCCTGGCGGTTGATGGCGTCGCTTACTGCCTGTGCGGGGTTTCCCCGGGTTTCTGGTATGAGCCTTTCGCTGTAATAGGTTTCATGCAATGTCAGCTCGGGACGCAACGACCATCCTCGAAACAGCAGCGGCATAGAGATTGCCGGGTTCATGTCGAATCGTTCGACCAGGTTCCCGGTGCGGAAAGCTGGCGTGCAAGCCTGAATAAAGCCCCCGCACGTGCCCAGTTGCGGCTCGCTGCGTGACAAGCCCGCAGCCGACGAATCGAACGACCAGTAGAACGGCATGCGTCCCAACTTTTGGCCCACGCTGGAGAAATCGAGACTCGGAGCGTGCGCGATCGTGACCACTTGCCCGGGCGTCGTGCTCAAGAAGTTCTGGTAGCGCTCCACGAATCCTCCTAAGCTGTAGCCGTCGGTTGATTTCGAGAGAAACGCCTGCGATTTCACTTCCGAGTACACGGCTTGGCTGAAAACTTCGTTGAAGGCCAGCCGGAACAGAAACGAACTCAAGTAGTCGACGTTGGCGACGGCACGGAACCCGTCGAAGGTTCCAGCTGAGTTCAGACGCACATTCTCTCCGCCCTCCTTAAGCGGAGGCGTCCCGATGCCGCGGTCAATCACTCCAAAATAGTTGAGATCTACGTAGGAAGTTTCGCTGGGCCGGGCCCGAAACTCCCCTCGTTGCGACCAGCCGCGCAGGGAGAAGTATTCGGCGCCCAGGGTCGCATCCATCATGCGATTGATGGCCCAATAGAATGCGTCGCCCACGACATTTCCCTTAACCGAAGACCGGGCCACTGAAGGCATCAGGAACCCAGACTGCCGGGACTCCCTCTCCACGGGGTGGGTTGCGTACGGAAAATAAAGCATGGGGATGCCGTGCACTAGAAAAGTGCTGCGGTAGATCTGGGCGTTGCCGCCAGCATCCACAATCACTTTACGCGCGTCGAATTGCCACTTGGGATGCGGCAACTCGCAGGTCGTGATGGTGCCGTCGTAGACCGTGTAGTGCTCAGGGCTGGTCTTGTCGACGATTTTTCCGGTAAAAGCGAAGGGCGCGGTGGAAGTCAGTATCACCTGATTGCCGCGGAAGCGTAGCCCGGTGGTCCCGGTCACATCGTAAAAGCGTCCAGTTTCGAGCGCCAGATTATAGGTCCCGTGCGACGCACGAATGTGGTCGTCATTGGGACCGCCATCGAGCGCGAAATGTCCGGTTCCGGTCGCTTCTCGTGTGTCGGAGTTGTAGGTTGCTTCGTCCGCCCGCAGCACATACGTTCCGTAGTAGATTTCAACTGCTCCGTGCAACTTATAAGCCGAGCCTTCTTCCTCCTGCTGGATGGCGCAGATGGTGTGGACGTCCCCTTTTTCCTTCTGCTCCGCAGCCGCCAGGGCGCAGGGTGTCGCCGCAGCAGTGGCCGATTGTTCCGCCGGCGCTCCGGAGCGCGCCGCCGTACCTGCATCTGCAGGTGGCAACTGGCTGGTAACTAACGGCGGCACGAGAAGAAGGTGACAAAGCACCGCCGCCGTGATAAGGAATCTCTTGCGCAGAGTCATCGGAACAAGATTGCCGGAACCAGATCGTCCGCAGTCGTGGTGAACTTAGCACGGCTGCGCCTTGGGAGGCAAAGCCGCCCGAAGGTTTGGATTCCGGCGCTCTCTTCATGGTTATCCGAACATGGTAATCCGGCCGGCTCTGCTTCTGGCTTTCTCGTAAGACTGTGATTCATGCCTTGTCCGCTTTGTGGTGACATCTGCCGCTGCTCTTCTGCCGCGTATTTCGCTGCTCCGATGCATGCTGGACCGGAAACTCCGGAAGAGAATGCGTCGAGCCTGCCTCCGCCGAACGAAGCCTCGGCGCCCAGCCTCGGAGATCAGTCTGCGCTTGACGATTCTCCGAGCCTGGCGCCAGGAGGTGGCCGCCCGCCTGAGTCGTTATCAAGCCCGGCGAAAGCCACGTCCGCCCCGCTATCCCTCGCTGCGCCTGCGGTTCGAGGAGGAGACTCATCTCGCCGCCGATCGTCCCACCGGCGATCATTCTATCGCCGATCATTCTATCGACGATCATCACACTGAGGATCATTCCACCCGTGCCGCCAGTGACGTCTTTGTCGAGCCTTCAACTTTTTCTCACAGACTGGCGACGATCTCCAACCAGGCGCTGGCCTTGGATGGGTTTGCCGACAGCGTTGCTCATGCCGTCGAACTGCCTGAACCCACGCCAGAGGCTGCAGTCTTACCCCGAGAGTCGACTCAGCCTGCGAGGCCGGCCATTGCCCCGACTACCGCCCCCACCACGGCAAAGATCATCGAGTTCCCGCGCTCCTGGACTCCTCCACCGTCCCCGCTCGACGAATTGGCCGAACCGGTGACAGACCGTCCCCGCATCCTGGAGGCGCCGGAGGTTGTCCCGCCGCCCCCGGCTCTGGGCGGAATCACGATCGAACCTGCTCAGCAGCCCGAGACCGAGAAACGTCCAGGCATTGACATCCCACTGCAGAGTGCGCCCTTGGCGCGGCGCATTTTCTCCGCCGCCGTCGACGGCGTAATCATCGCGGCAGCCTGTGCTCTCTTCGCCTTCATTTTCTGGAAGCTGACCGCGATCCGCCCGCCCCGATTGCAGATGATGAGCCTCGCCGCCGGTCTGTCCGGCCTGTTCTGGGCAGCCTACCAATACCTGCTCGTGGTTTACTCGGGCACGACGCCGGGATTGCGCCTGGCGCGGCTCGAGTTGGCTCGCTTCGATGGAACTCCCGCCAGCCGCCGGCTCCGCCGCTGGCGCGTCCTGGCTTCCTTCCTCTCGGCCGCCTCGCTCGGCATGGGATACGCCTGGGTCTTCCTCGACGAAGACTCGCTCTGCTGGCACGACCGTATCACGCATACCTACCTCGCACCCAAGGGTCAGAAAACAGCACCCGGGAATCCGACCCAGTTCCCCACATCTATCGTTAACTAGCTCAATACCGAACCCCAATGAATATCCAGTTTGACCCTATATTATGGATATGCCCGATCGAGGTCGTTTCATTGCCCTCAGACGACCAGGAAACGACGTGGATCTTCGATGGTAATGCCAAGCTTGAAGACTGGCCATGATGCCGCTCGCCGACGATTCTGGCTGGCGATGTCGGGGTTTGCGATGGCGCTTGCGCTGCTGCCCTTTTCCTACAAAGTCGAACGTCATCTGGAGACAGCTGTTCACATTAAGGGCGGAGAATCCGAAAAAGTTGATCTGGAGCTGGCGCAGCGTTTCCAGTCTCCGTACGCCCACCGCCTGGTTCTGGTGATCAGCGGTATTCCCGATCCGGACTCAGCAAAAGGCGCAGACGCATTGACCTTCTTAACCAGTTCATTGCGTAGTGTGCCTGGAGTGTCGGGTGCCGTCTCGAGTTTGGATTGGCCAGATCCTCTGTTCACAGGAAACAATGGCGGGGCTTTGATCATCGTGGGGTTAGACCCGCACGATGAAACTGTCGAGGCGTTGGTGCCTAAACTGAGGGCAAGAGCAGACTGGATGGAAGGTCAGCTAAGGTCGCAATACCCCAATCTCAAGCTGGAGATTACGGGTGAAACCCCGCTGAACTTCGATCTTCGCAAGGTAAGTGCAGATGACGTCAGGCATGCCGAGGAACGGGCGATGCCGGGAACTCTCTTGCTGCTGTTGCTGGCTTTCGGCAGTCTTGTGGCCGCGCTATTGCCGCTAGGAGTTGGATTACTCTCCATCTCGATGGCGCTAGGTGCGGCTGCATTACTCGCGCATTATCTGCAGCTGTCGATTCTGGTGCAGAATCTGGCGACGATGCTCGGCCTGGGCTTGGGCATCGACTACGCATTGCTGATGGTGAGCCGGTTTCGCGAAGCGTTGAACGAGGGATATGATCCTGGCTGCGCTGCCGATATTGCTGCCGGGCAAGCAGGGCGGACGCTGATCATCTCGGCCACGACCGTTGCGATCGGATTTTCAGCGCTGCTGACTGTGCCCATCAGCGAACTGCGATCCATCGGGATCGCTGGCCTGCTGGTAACCGTTTTGAGTGTCATGCTTTGTACATTCATTTTGCCTTGGGTGCTTGGTCTGCTAGGGCATCGCATTAATGCCGCCAGAGTGCGTTTTCGCCCCAGACGAATCGAAACGCGCGAGAGCCTATGCGCAGCGAGTGAGCGGTGGGTGCGGTGGGGCTGCGTCATAACCCGCCGGCCCTGGACGGCTCTGCTGGTCGCCGGGATTCCGCTACTGATCCTTGCCTTCCAGGCACGGAGAATTGCTCCCGGGGTTCCTGACCATGACTCGCTTCCGGCCGCGGCCGAGTCGGTGAAGGCACTGCATACGCTTCAGAAAATGGGGCGGTCGGGGATTGTGCAGTCCCTTCGAGTGATCCTGGAGTTGCCGCCGCAGTCTCCGCCGCTTTCGTCGGCGGGCTGGCTTGCCGTCAGTCGCTTGACGACCCACTTCCAGAGCGATCCCAGAGCGGAAGAGGTCGTGTCTCTTCCGACCCTCATTGGAATGTCCGACACTGCGAATGCTGTCAACGATGTACCCGAGGCAATCCGCAAGAGTTTTCTTCGCAGCGACGGCCGGGCTACCTTGATTGAGTTGTTGCCCACCGCCACTCTTTCGCCGAACGAACAGATACGATGGGTACGAGACGTGCGTTCCTCCGATGTCGCGGCGATGATTGGCGTGCCCGGCGCTGTGCTGCGCGTCGGCGGCGTTCCTGCACTCGAAGCAGACTACGATTCAGTAGTAAAAGAGCGGTTGCCGAGGGTCGTCCTCGGCGTCATATTGGGGAGCTTGCTGGCGCTCCTGATCGGATTACGTTCTTTATGTGCGGCGGTCAAAGCAATCCTGCTCAATCTGCTTTCGGTTGGCGCTTCGTTCGGTGCGTTAGTTCTCGTTTTTCAGGAAGGCCACGGTAGCAGGCTTTTTGGACTCCACGGACCGACCGGCAGCGTATACCCGATCGTTCCGATTCTCTCGTTCGCCATCGTCTTCGGATTGAGTATGGACTATGAAGTCTTCCTGGTTGCCCGAGTTCTCGAAGAACGGCGGCGCGGTCTATCCGAGAAATCGGCGGTGGTCGAGGGCCTGGCGCGAACGGCCGGCCTCATCACGAGCGCCGCGACAATTATGATTGCTGTCTTCACCGCATTCACCGTGGGAAGCTTTCTGGTTGTCCAAATGCTGGGCTTTACGCTCGCCGTGGCGGTCTTCATTGATGCCACAGTGGTGCGGATGGTGGTCGGGCCGGCACTATTGCAACTTGCCGGCGACTGGAATTGGTGGCCCTTTGGCTTATACGGGGCGACGGCGACCGCAGAAAAGGAGCTCGTCCCATAACGGCGGAAGGCTGGCGGAAATAGATGGACATTCTGGAGTTGGTAGTAGGAATCGCGATTATCCTGCTAGCGGTATGTCTCCGCTATGTTGCGGGTCTACACTCCGGATGGGAAATCATAATATTCTGGGTATGCTGGATCGTCGGCCTCTTCTTTATCAAGGATTCTAGGAAACGGAGAAAAAACGGTTCTAGCTAGGCCGCTGCTCGATTTCGACGGGTTGCGTAAAGTGCATACTTCTATTAAGCGATTCCATTCATTTCACGGTCTCTCCTTGAACGCTAGACTGGCCAATCGTAAAGTCCTTGCGTCCAAGATTTGCCTTTCCCGAGCCAAATTCGATTGCAAGAATCGAGGAGCCGGGTTTGCCCTGCAACGTTGCTTCCACTTGCGTCGCAGACCAAAGGCCGCCGACCTGCCGCAGCCCATAGTAAATGAATTCCTTCTGCTTTCCCGTTCCGCGAAGCGTCTTCACTACATGCACAGGGAACAAAATGCTGCGGTCAATCCACGATGTTACCGAATCGTAGTAAGTCCGGTCCTGAGAGCCGGACGTGCTTTTAAGGACAAAACAATCCCGTGCGCCGTATTTTTCCGGCGCCAGGACTTCCTGATTCTTCCAGAAGAAATAGCTCTCCACCATGTCTTCATAGGAGAAGTCTGTTCCCACGAGCGCGTCGTTCCAACGTTCGAATGGCAACTCCTTGGCGGCCTTCTCGCCAGGAAGTAACGCCTGGATGGTTACGTGCCCACTCACGGTCATATGCAGAAGAAGGCTCGTCTTTTCTGAGCCCGGCCCCGAGATCTCGCACAGCACACTCAGACCATCGGGAAACCAGTGAGCCTTGGCGACAAACTTGTAGCTCGTGTGCTTGCCGTCACCTTCCACCCGTGTGAGCCGCCCGCTCACGCGGTAGTCCAACTTCTCAATGCGCTGGCGCGAGCCAGTCAGCACAGTCTCCAGGTCAGGATTCGCCGCGAAGGCCCGCGATGGATGCACCAGCGACAACAGCACTAGCAAAGCGACGGACGATTGAATCGTGCCAAAGACGCAATTCGCCCATCCGGCCTCTGGATACCGGCCAAACTTGCGGTTGCGAGAGAAGATCACGACGCGGTGCAGGAAGGTCATAGCTATGTATACAGCCAAAGTCTGTATTAGATGGATGAGTATACGCGCTTCGAAGCAGCTTCAAAATTACTGAACTTGAAGGGTCGTTGACCGAAAGTTACGAAATTGAGTCTCGGAAGGGGCCGGAGTCCGCCGAAAATCGTGGATGAACCGCCGCTATAGGCGCCGGATTACTGCCCGAAATCGGCCTGTAGGAAGTGAGTTCTTTCCTTGGCATCGATTGTGGTCGGATGACGGCCAAATCGGAAACTGACCAGCTACCCACGTTCCCCTATGCTATCTTCAATAGGTTTACCCTAGTAGACGGTCAGCGCATTCCTCCGAAGCATGGCTACATCCGTTGGCTCCAAACCGGCCATAAAGGTCTTCGTCGCCACCACGGTGATGTTGACCTTCATCTCCTTCTGGCGGGCCTCCGCCATCGTCCTCTCCGACCTGGCATCTTCCGCTTACTACGCCGGAGGCGATGCCGAGAAGGTCATCGGCAAGAGCGCTCCCTGGTTCATTCTCGCGGTAATGTTGTTCAGCTACTGCGTGCGGGCGCTCTATATCGAATCGAGCAGCATGTTCGTTCGGGGCGGGGTCTACCGCGTGGTCAAGGAGGCCATGGGCGGTACCTTGGCCAAGTTTTCCGTCTCTGCCCTGCTTTTCGACTACGTGCTGACCGGCCCCATCAGCGCCGTTTCTGCGGGTCAATACCTGGCTGGGTTCATCAAAGACATGGGCGTGTACATGCACCGCCCGCTCCATTTCTCCGATGACCATTTCGCCGCGGGCTTGGCCGTGATCGTCGTGCTCTATTTCTGGTGGAAGAATACCCAGGGCATGCACGAGTCCAGCCAGAAAGCTCTGCAGATCATGGCCATCACCACAGTGATGGTGGTGATTCTGATCATCTGGTGCACCATCACAGTTTTGCGCGCGCCCATCCAGTTGCCGCCCAACCCGCTGCACGCGGGCGTAGTTCCCCTGAACAAAGAGTCCCTGGGCTGGCTCAACGGAACTCTGTTCAGCCACATCACCTGGATTGTTCTTTTCGTCGGTTTCGGGCATTCCGTGCTTGCAATGTCCGGCGAAGAGACCCTGGCTCAGGTCAACCGCGAAATCGAACATCCCAAGCTGAAGAACCTCGAGAAGACCGGGCTGGTAATTTTCATCTACAGCCTGCTGTTCACGTCGCTAGTCTCATTCTTCGCCGTGATGATCATCCCCGACAACGTCCGGCACGATTACTTCGCCAACCTCATCGGCGGCATCGCCATGTACTTGGCCGGACCTGAGAGCCTGAAGCTGCTGTTTCACGGCTTCGTGGTGCTCGTGGGCGTGCTGATTCTGGCCGGCGCGCAGAATACTTCCATCGTAGGCGCGAATGGCGTTCTGAATCGCGTAGCCGAAGACGGAGTCCTCACCAGTTGGTTCCAGAAGCCGCACAACCGCTTCGGCACCAGCTACCGCATCATCAACTTGATCGTAGGTCTGCAGATCCTCACCATCGTGCTCAGCCGCGGCAACGTTTATATGCTGGCTGCGCTCTACGCGTTCGGCGTGATCTGGAGCTTCGCCATGAAGTCCATCGCCGTGCTCGTGCTGCGCTACACCGAGCCCGGCAACCGGGACTGGAAAGTGCCCGGCAACCTGCACTTCGGCAAGACCGAAGTTCCCGTGGGCTTGATTCTCATTTCCGCCGTGCTACTGATCACCGCAGTCGTGAATTTGTTCACGAAATACCAGGCCACCATTGCCGGAGTGATCTTCAGCGCCGTCTTCTACACCATTTTCACTCTCTCGGAACACCACGTTACCAGGGAACGCCACGGCAAACCCGAACAGCTCGACCAGTTCCGCGTCTACGGCAACCAGGAGCTGGGCAGCGGCGCCATGGGAGTTCGTGAGGGAAACATTCTGGTCGCAGTGCGCGATCCCCGCAACCTGTATTACCTCCGCCAGGTGCTGGCCCAGACCAACACGGCAAAGCAGGATGTCGTCGTGATGAGCGCGCGCCTCTACCATCGCGAACCCAGCTTCGGCGGCAGTTCGGTCATGGAAGCCGGCCAGGTCTTCGACCACTACGAGCAGGAACTCTTCACCGCCGCCGTCGCCGTCGCCGAAAAAGAGGGCAAGCCGATTTCTCTGCTGGTAGTTCCGGCGACCGACGTCTTCGACGCCATCATGGTGACCGCGCAGCGGCTCGATTCCTCCCGCGTGGTTTGCGGTCTTTCGAATAAGCTCACCGCCGACGAGCAGGCCAAGCTTACTGGAGACGCCTGGGAACGCATGCCCGAGCCCCGTCCGCGGGTGTGCCTCGAAGTCTGGGCTCCTGACGGAGCCGTTCGCGAGTACATGATTGGCCCGCATACCCCGCGTCTGCGACCGCAGGATGTCGAGCTCATGCACAAGCTCTGGCTCAACATCACCACCGATCCCAAATTTGCCGGAGCGCACCATTACCACATCGTTGCCCTGGCGTTGGAAGAACTGCAGCGCGAATTGAGTACCGAACAGCGCGCTCAACTTCTGCAAAAGCTGCAGGAAGAAATGAACCGCTCAAAAGAGGAGCCGAAAAACTAAATCAGCGAGCGGAGCCCTCAACGAGTACCCAATACCTAGAAACGGCGTCGCTACTGGCTACTAGGTACTGGGTACTAGATGCTCTATCGCCCCAACAGCCCCTCCAGCGATCCCCTTAGTTCTCGATGCCGAAACGGATATCCGCTAGCCATCAGCTTCCCAGGTTCCACCCGCTGGCTCCCCAGCAACAGTTCTTCGCCCATCTCCCCGAATGCCAGCTTAACCACGAAAGCCGGCATCGGAAAAATCGCCGGCCGCCCCAGCACGCTGGCCAGAGTCCTCGCAAACTCCGCGTTCGTCACCGGTCCAGGCGCGACCATGTTCACCGGTCCCCGCAGCAGTTCGTTCTTCAATATGTGCTGGATCCCGCCCACCATGTCCTGCACATCAATCCAGCTCATCCATTGCCGTCCATCTCCAGTCCGGCCACCCAACCCCATCTTGAACGGCAGCAGCATCGCTCCCAGCGCGCCACCCGTGGGGCTGAGCACGATTCCTGTCCGCAGGTGCGCAGTGCGAATGCCAGCCTGCACCGCGGGCGCGGCTGCTTCTTCCCACTCCCCGCAAACTTGCGCCAGAAATCCTTTGCCCGCCGCGCTGTCCTCCGACAACACTTCATCGCCGCGGTTCCCGTAGTATCCGATTGCCGATCCGCAGACGAACACTTTAGGCTTCTGTTCGGCTCGCGCCAGAGCCGAAGCCAGATTCAATGTCCCCAAAACGCGGCTGTCTCGAATCTTCCCCTTCTTGGCAGCGGTCCATCGTCCGAAAATGCTTTCCCCTGCCAAGTGAATCACGGCGTCAAATCCAGAGACGGCGTCGGCCCCAATCGCTACCGCCGGATCCCACGCGATCTCAGCGTTATCGGGAGCTCTGCACGCAGCCGTGCCGCGCACCAGCCGCACCACGGACCATCCACTCGCACGGAGCGCGGGAAGCAGAGCGGCCCCAATCGGCCCCGACACCCCGCTGACCAGAATTCTGGAATTCATGACTGAGAATGCAACTTTACCAGTCGGCGGAGCGTCTGAACAAACTACAGACGGATTTGAAACCTTCGTAACGGGTGAAACGCCAGAAGCCCTTATAAGCTATTCTCAAATGGCTCGGCCGCGGTCTTCCGCGGGATAGTTGATGTACTCTCGGCGCATGGATTCTCCCAATACGTGACGATTTCCGCGCATCCAACGTCTATGATCGGGTATTGATGCGAGTGAGGGGAGAAAGCACTTTATTCATGATCCTCCGATTCAGGTCTGCGCTCACGGTTCTCGCGCTGGTTACTCTGGGCTGGACCTCTCTCTGCCGAGCACAGTCCCCTCAGCCCGTGCCCATTCCCAGCCCTGCCTCCGGAACCATCAGCGGAACCGTGGTCGATCAAAGTGGAGCCCTCGTCACCGGGGCCGCGGTGACGCTTACCGCGACTGATACTGATAAAGAAAAAGCTCAATCTCCAAGCCGGCAGGTGCTGACCGGCGACGACGGGCAATTCTCCTTTGCCAACATCGCTCCCGGCGCCTTCCAGCTCACCATCACTTCGGCGGGCTTTGCGCCCCAAACCTCCACTGGAATCCTGGCTCCTGGCGAGACCCACATTGTCCCGCAAATTGCGCTGGCGATCGCTTCCAATGTCACCGACGTGCAGGTCGCACTCTCTCGGGTCGAAGTCGCCGAAGCGCAGATCAAAGATGAAGAGAAGCAGCGTGTGCTCGGCGTCATTCCCAACTTCTACGTCACCTATGATCCCCATCCGGTTTCGCTCACCTCGAAACAAAAGTTCGAGCTGGCCTGGAAAACGACCGTCGATCCAGTCACCTTCGCCATCGTTGGAGGCATAGCGGGAGTTCAGCAGGCGCAAAATACTTTCAGTGGATACGGGCAAGGCGCACAAGGTTACGGGAAGCGGTACGGCGCCGCCTATGCCGACCTTGCTGCGGGCACGTTCATCGGAAGCGCCGTCCTGCCCTCGCTCCTGAAACAAGATCCACGCTATTTCTACAGAGGAACCGGCAGCAAGCGCTCGCGGATTCTGTATGCCATTGCCAACTCGGTGATTTGCAAGGGCGACAATGGACGCTGGCAGCCAAATTACTCGAATATCCTCGGGAACCTCGCCGCCGGCGGTATCTCAAACCTCTACTATCCATCCCAAAATCGAGGAGCAGCTTTAACCTTTGAAAATGCCGCCATCGGAATTGGTGCAACCGGTGCCGCCAATCTAGTCGAAGAATTTCTAATGCGAAAGCTGACCCCGAACCTCCCTAAGCACGACCAGCCGACGCCTTAGCACGTGTGGTGTAGAGCGGGCGCCCTCGCCCGCTTCTTTCCAAGTCAACAAAGGCCGCAAAGCTCGATTAAACCGAAGTAGCAAGGCTAGCGCTTCTCCCCCGCCAGCGCTGCCGGGATGATGTACTGCGGCACCAATTGCGATTCCCACGGAAAAAACTTGTCCCGCTCCGCGTAGTCTCCCCCGGTGATTCCCACCACCATATCGAGGTCCGGAAGCACCAGCACGTACTGGCCTCCATTGCCGGCAGCGTAGTAATCCCGAAACTCCCGTCCGCCCGCTTTCAGAAGTCGTGTGTGCCAGGCGTAGGTGTATCCATGGTCAACGTCGGAAGGGATGACCGGCGGAAACCCCGAGTGCCGCGCCACCGAATCCTTTACCCAGGCCTCGCTCAGGATGCGCTTCCCATTCCAAACTCCGCCAGAAAGATAAAGCTGGCCGAGCTTCAGTTGATCGCGAGGCCGCAGGTAAAGCCCCCCACCCAGGTAAAACTCCCCGGTCGGCATCAGGTTCAGGTGATAAGAAGTAATCTGAAGCGGCCGGGCAAAATACTGCTGAAAGAATTCCGGCAGCCAGGAGCCAGTGGCGTTCTTGACGATGCCTCCCACCAGGTTGATATCCGACGCGCAATAAACCGCATGTTCGCCGCCGGGCTCGCTTGCCATCCGCAGATCAAGCGCAAACTTGTACCAGTCGTTCTGTGTGGTCTGCATCTGCATCGGGTCTTCAGCGCCGGCAGACGACGGATCATGGTCATCACAAGCCAGGCCAGACGTCATGTCCATCAGGTCCCGCACTGTCATCTTGTTCTTGCGCTCATCCCAGTTCGCGAAAGGCTTGTATTCCGGAAAGAACGAATAGGCCGGCGAGTCCAGTTCGATTTTCGCCCCCTGCTCGCGCGCCAGACCGACCAGCACGGGCCCGAAGGTCTTGCCCGCGGACCGCATATCGTGCGGCCGCTCTTTGTTGAAACCGTAAAAATACTCTTCGAAAACCAGCTTGCCGTGCCGCGCAATCAGCAGGCTTTGAATGTTCACCGGATTACTCAGCGAAGGCGCGGTCGCGAGAATTCTTTCGATCAACTCCGCAAGCGGCCCCAGTTCCAACCCGACGTCCGATAGCGATGCCGTAGCCCAGCCATCGTTGTCTGCGATGGGCCTCTGGTAAACATAAGGTCCGGAGGGCGAAGGAACGCGGGGATAAAAACCCAGCGCATTATTCCGGTCGCGACGCGTGAACTGCACCAGGGGATAAGAACCAACCACCGGCAAAGACAGAACGTCTGCTTGCGGATCGTAGCTCCCCTGCAACTGCACCTCACCCTTTTGCAAAAGGGTGACGGCGCCACCCTTCAGTTCCACATCAAAAGTCTGTCGCCGGAAATAATTGGCCTCTGGATTCCGAAGAAATGCCGTCAGCGAGCCCTCGGGAGTCTGTTGAATGGAAACATAAAAACTGGCCCGCTCATCGAGTGGCACCACCTCGCCCCGCCAGACCCGAGGCGCCACTTCCGTCAGTTCCACCGGACTCGCATAACCCGAGTAAGCGTAGAAGGCAACGCCAGCCAGCTGTATCCAGTGTCCAACAATGCGGTTGCCGTTCGCGCGGAGATGAAGACGCCCGCGAAACTTGCCAGCCTCTCCAGGCAAAGCAAAATGAATCTCGTCGTTCGTGCGCTCAATCCGCACGTCATATCCCGCGATCCGCGCCCGCCATTCGTCCCCGCGAGCATCAATCGTGAGCTCGCCCCGCACCAGAGGACCAAACGACTGCTCACAACCCCACAGCCCGACTAAAGTCAGCCCCGGTTTGCCCGCGGAAACAGCTCCGGAAGGCTGAGTCTGGGAATCAGAACGCCCGGGTGAACCCACGCAGAGAACCAACAGCGCGACAGCGCCAATTCCGCTAGTTCGCATAAGCGACTCTCCCAACACTCTGTAGGACGGCCCTTCCTCGGTTTAGTGAGCCCCGTCCGTCTTGTGGAGTTCGGTCGTATGGCATGGCTCGTGTGGCGCGGACACTCCTGTCCGCGTCTTTCCACCTTCACTACGGTCGAAGCCCAGGTACCCTCGCCCACAAGGAGCGCACGCCGAGGGGACCAGGAATCCTTGTCATTCCGAAGCGCGCCGCAGGCGGGCGAGGAACCTGCTGTTCGCATGCAGCGCTTCAACTCATGTGGGAACAGCCGCCTCGGCCGCCCCCGGAGCGAGGCGACGCCCCGGCAACATGTCCGAGCGGCCTCACAAACCCGCAGCGGGCTCCTTGCTCTCACTCGCCGCCGGGCCGAAGCCGCAACGTCCACGCATCCCTTGCCGGAATTTCTCACGCTCCTCCGGAGTCATGCGCTCCCAACGCTGGCCCATGCGCCCGCGAAAGCCCGAGCCGCGAAACCCGCGGCCGCCAATACGCCCAAACAGGATCCGGCACAGCGCCAGAATCCCAATCGCCTGCCAGAACGTGATCAGGCGCCAGCCGAACAGCGCCGGCAGCAGCCAGTTCCACAAATGCAGCACCAGCTCGCCGCCGAGAAACATAAATAGCACAATCCCCACAATTGCTGCGGGGACAATAAAATACCATCTTTTTCTCATATTCCGTTCCTCATGCTTTCGTAAACTCGTCGTAGATGCTTCGTAATTGCTCGCGCAGATGCAGCACCGCGTAGCGTTTGCGTGCCAGCAACGTATTGATGCTCACACCGCTTTCGGCCGCCATCTCCTTAAAGCTGCGCCCCTCAATCTCGTGCCCCACAAACACCGCTCGCTGCTCAGCCGGCAACTCATCGAGCGCAAACTCAAGCTCCTCGAGCAGCACGCTGCGAGCGAAA
This sequence comes from uncultured Acidobacteriaceae bacterium, assembly GCA_963787495.1. Classification (GTDB taxonomy): domain Bacteria; phylum Acidobacteriota; class Terriglobia; order Terriglobales; family Acidobacteriaceae; genus Sulfotelmatobacter. The sequence continues at coordinate 575,779 of CAWBDA010000003.1, read as the reverse complement.
ACCGCGTCCGGCCCGGCATCGGGCGAAGGCAGCAAGTCTTCCAAATGCAGCAACTCTTCGTCGTCGCCGGCAACAGCCGCATCGCTGAAGCTCTCTGGCTTCTTCTTACGGAAGAGATCCGTGATGCGGTTGCGCGCCACGCGAAACAGCCAGCCCGTAACGTGCTCAATCGGCATCAGCAGCCGATTCGCCTCCACCAGCTCGTAGAACACCTCCTGCAGAATGTCTTCCGCATCGCGCGGATCAGCCACGCGTCGGCGAATAAAGTTGCCCAGCCGGGACCGCTCCCGCTTAACGACTTCGGAGATCCGCCGGTCCTGTTCGAGGCTCATCCGCTCCAGACTAGCCGCGTCCTTCATCTACGGGTGTAGACGAATCGGGGGGTGCAAATATTGTAGGGGTCCGCAAAACAGAGGGAGAAATCGCGCCTTCGGCTACTCGGCTACGGACTGAGGTCCTCTATTTCGGCAAATCTAGCGCTGGATTATGTGCGAAGAAATTGACTGGCTTCAGTTCGAACTCGTGCCATACCGTCGGCAACAGCGGCCAATCCTCCGCATGCGGGACGTGGTGAAACCCGATTGTGTACCACAGCACAATATCCGTGTTCTCAATGGCGCGGTTTGCTTTAGTCCAAGCTGGCAATCCATCTCCACCCCTGCTCTGCATCGGATAGTCGCCTGCCGCATAGCGTTCATCTTGCCGGTAAGGCGTCACCCACACGTGATAATCGGTAAATCCCGCCCGCTTCTGCGGATAATCCTCCGGTACCAGCAGCGACATCGCATTGTCTCCGCCCATCACCTCGTATCCCACCGGATATCCCAGCGCGTTCTTCACGTTTGGATTCACCACCCGCCAAACCTCCGGCTGTTCCATATTCATGCGGACCTTTGCCTGCTCCTCCGTCTTCGCCGTTTCCGGCTCGACCACCCACAAGCTCTTCCGCAAACTCTCAGCCGGCAGACGCTTCACGACCAACTTGTCCCTCACAAAGCTATTCGCCGTCCCATCCACATCGAAATCCAGCCGGAACGAAAAAAAGTGATCGTGGTTCACGCCCACAGTATTCTCCGCGATGAATCCCCCATACAAGCCGTCCTGTCCATCCTTGTCTTCCACAGCCGTCCGGCTCTTCACTGCCTTGACCTCGTCAAAACCCGTTGCCCCCACGCGCACGCGGATCGTCCCGTTCTGCTGGAAAATCCAGTCGCACACATAATCGTAATTGCCGAATGTTCCAATCGTGCGCAGCACCAGCTCCCGCATTTTTCGGCTTTCGACGATGCCACCATCGTCATGCCTCCAGGCCATGTACCCCGCGGGCTGTTCAAACAAGCACGCCGCCCGCGGCCTTATTTTCGGCATTCCTTTCCAGTCCGCGTACATCTGGTCGAAGTAAGCGGCATTCTCCGGACAATCCGTACCCATGTCCAGCGAGCTCGAAAATCCAGTCGCAAATTCCCCGACATCAAAAAACGTCCTCCCAAACCAACCTTCGCTCGGATCCATATACGGCACAAACATCTCTGACAGCGATCCTTCATACAAAATCGATCTCAATTTGTCGCCGTCCTGATAGCCCACATTGCTCACCACCAACCCAACGCGCCGGTCAATGCGGAAATGAAAGTTCCACCTCTGCCAGCTCACCGACTGTCCCTCGATCCGGTAACTCGGTCCCAGCAGCTGCTGCACGCTGATCGGCGTCGGAACATCGCGGAGCGTTCCTACCGAAGCCAAATCATAATTCGCCGGGGGATGCGGGACCGGAACCACACCTGTATCGATCACACGCAACACCTTTTTCTCGTTGCCATCCCACAAAATCGTAAGTCCTTCGATCGGCCCCCAATCTTCCAGAGCCCCGTACTCCTCGAAACAAAAAACGCGGAAAAGCCGGCGTCCCTGCTCCTCTGCCGTGCCAAAGTAAGTCCCGTAACCACCGCACGCCACCGTCTGCAGGTCCGTGATCCCCCGTCTCTTCAGAGCGGCCTTAACCTCGTCGTTTTCCTTTACCCCGTCCTTAATCGCATCGCTCTCTTCATCCGGCGAGTTCGGCTGCACACCCTTGATCTCCGTCCACGACACAAGCTTCTTCCCGTTCACATCCACCACGGCCTCGAACGTCTGCGCCTTCTTCATGACCACTACAAACGCTTCCCTGCGCATCGCCTGTCCTGGCTTCCACGCCAACACTTCTGACTTGGGGGGCTCTCTTAGCTGAACCATCGGGTATCGCGTCTCTGCGTCCACTTTTCCCGACGCCTGCAGCACCTGGTAAGCCGCCCAAAGCTCCGGCCCCGTCAGTCCGTCCAATGGATGCTTAGGGCTTTGTGACAACATCGGCTGCGCCAGAGCAAGAATCACGGCCATTGCGGCAACGCGGGTCAACCCGTGCCTCACACTGCAAACAGACACAAAATGCCCGTGAGTATTCATTCTGAAATCTCTCCTTCCAGAAGTTTTCGACAAGCCCGACTGATTGGGATTTACGATTCGGCCCGCATTCTGCGGGCATATTACTCCTAGCCTTCCTTGCGCACAACGATCAGCCGATCGACGCCCGGCCAGGGGGTGCCCAGTCCTTGCCTCTCCGTTTTTTCGGAGGGACAGGGCGGGGATTTTGACCCCTGATAGCCCAATTAGCACTCGCCAGCCTCGACAGCCAGCCTCGAGCGCCAATTCTCGTCGCTTTCCCTTCGCCCCACGATTTCCCTGCCGATATATCGGCACCCGCCTAAACTCAACCGACCCAATCACCTGCGGCAACCAACTATAGCTTTAAGGTGGTTTTCCGAGATTTCCGAATTATCCACAGTGTTCCGGTAAAACTGCTCTTATGTTCCGACTGGAACATTCAGCCGAATGTTCCGGCAGGAACACTGCGAGCTATAATCCTACATGGCGAGCTTGCGCCAACAGATCGCGACCACCGCCCTTACCCTCACCAAGTTCCGCGAGCTCATGAAGCGGATCGGGGAAAACCGTCCTCAGGACGACCTCTCCATCGTCAAGAAAGCCTATGACTACTCCCTGAAGTATCACGAAGGCCAGATGCGCGCCTCGGGCGAGCCTTACCTGGTGCATCCCCTCGAGGTAGCGTTAGTGCTCGCCGAGATGAAGATGGACCCAGTCGCCATCGCCGCGGGCCTGCTCCATGACTCAGTCGAAGACACCTCCGTCACCATCGTCGACATCCGCAAAGAATTCGGAGAGCAGGTCGCGCACATCGTCGAAGGCGTCACCAAGATCAGCAAGATCGATTTCGCCACGCGCGAAGAGGCGCAGGCCGAAAACCTGCGCAAGATGATGCTCGCCATGATCGATGACATCCGCGTGGTGCTCATCAAACTAGCCGACCGCCTGCACAACATGCGCACGCTCGAGCACCTTCAGCCCGACCGCCAAACCAAGATCGCGCAAGAGACGCTCGAGATCTACGCCCCCATCGCGCATCGCCTCGGCATGGGAAAGATTCGCGGCGAACTTGAAGACCTGGGCTTCCGCTTCCTCGATCCCGCGGGCTATGAGCAGGTGGAGAAAGCCGTCAACGCCCGCCGCAAAAAGGGCGAAGCATTCCTCGCCAAGATGCAGGGGATCATCAACGACAAGCTGAAAGAGGCTGGCATCCAGGCCAGCGTCGACAGCCGCATCAAGCGCCTCTTCAGCATCCACAAGAAGCTGCAGCGCCAGCGCATTTCTGTCGACCAAGTTTACGACCTGTTTGCCATGCGCATCATCACGCGCTCATTGCAAGACTGCTACGCAGTGCTCGGCATCATTCACAACATCTGGCGGCCGGTGCCGGGGCGCATCAAGGATTTCATCGCCATGCCCCGCCCCAACTTCTACCAGTCGCTCCACACCTCAGTGATTACAGAAGATGGAACGCCTTTCGAGATCCAGATTCGCACTGAAGAGATGCATAAGATGGCGGAGGAAGGCATCGCGGCGCACTGGAAATATAAAGACGGCCCGGTGTCGGCACAGGATGAGCAGCGGCTGGCGTGGCTGCGGCAGGTGGTCGAGTGGCAACGGGACGTCAGCGATCCCAATGAATTTCTTACCGCGCTGAAAGTCGATTTGTATCCCGAAGAGGTTTACACCTTCACACCCAAGGGCAAGGTCGTCGTGCTGCCGCGCGACGCCACGCCGATCGACTTTGCTTACACCATTCACACAGAAGTTGGACACACCTGTGTGGGCGCCAAGGTGAATGGGCGCATGGTGCCGCTGCGCCACAAGCTGCATTCGGGTGACATCGTCGAGATCCTTACGCAGGCTGGACACAAGCCGAGCCGAGACTGGCTGGGGCTGGTCAGGTCTTCGCGGTCGCGCAACAAGATCAAGCACTGGCTCAACGTGCATCAGCGCGAACGCTCGATTGAAATTGGCCGCAAGCTGATTGAAAAAGAGGCGCGCAAGTATCGCATCGCTCTTAAGGAAATTAAAGACGAAGAGCTGCAGAAAGTTGCCGGAGGTTATGGGCTGGGAAAAGCTGACGACCTGATGTCCGGCATTGGATATGGAAAATATTCGGCGCGGCAGGTGCTGGCGCGGCTGCTGCCGGCGGGGGCAACGCCTTCAATGGCGGGCGACATTGAGGCTGAGGGACTGTCGAACCAGCCGGGCGCGATCGCGAGCGTGGTGCGGCGCGTGTTTGGCGACCACAACGCCATCATGGTCAAGGGCCAGGGCGACATGCTGGTCTACCGGGCGCGCTGTTGCAATCCGATTCGCGGAGAAAACATTGTGGGCTACATCACGCGGGGCAAGGGAGTGGCGGTGCACGCGGCGAGCTGCCCGAACGTGACCAATCTGATGTACGAACCGGAGCGGCGCATCGATGTGGAGTGGGCGCGGGATGAGACGACGCCTACGGCTTATCCGGTGAAGCTTACGGTTTATTGTGACGATCGGTTTGGTATGCTTAAAAGCATTACAAGCGTTATTGGAGATGCTCAGAGTAATATACGAAACATTGGGGCACGTACGGAGAACAGCCAGGCTAGTGTGGAGATTGTGCTTGATATTTCTGACCTCAAGCATCTGGAGCAGATCATGGCTGGGTTGCGAAAGATTCCGGGGGTGCATGAGGTGCAGAGGTTGCAGAAGATTTAGAGGCAGTGGCCAGTGATCAGTGGCCAGTGAAGCCCTAAGATGCTTCGTTCCTGCTGGCCGCTAGTGTCCCGTAACAGAAGTACGCAGCATTACTTCTTCAGGTATTTCTCCAGCCATTCGACTGTGCGCTCGAGCGCGTCGATCTGGTCTTCGCGCTTGAAGAAGCCGTGGCCTTCGCCGGGATAGAAGTGCGCGTCGACCGTGCGGCCGTTCGCCTTCAGCACGTCGACGACCTTCTCCGCCTGGTCCTTCGTGACGCGCGCGTCGTTGTCGCCCTGCAGCACCAAGAGCGGGGCCGTCGCATTCTTAAGGTAGGTGAGGGGGCTCGATGCCGTGTAAACGTCCTTGTCCTTCACCGGATCGCCGAGCAAGCCCTCTTCATATTGCCGATCCGGCAGGTCCTCGTGGAGCAGCATCGCCAGCCAGTCGATGATCCCGTATTCTTCGACGCCGGCCGCCCACAGGCTCGGCGCCTCGCCGATCGCCATCAGCGTCATGTACCCGCCATAGGAGCCGCCCGTGATGCCGATCCGCTTTTCGTCGACATAGCCGGTGTCGACGAGGAACTGGCGGCCCGCGATTTCGTCCTTGAGATCGCCGCCGACAAGATCCTTGTGGTTCGCTTCTTGGAAGGCGCGGCCGTAGCCGGTCGAGCCTCTCACATTCGGCGCGATCACCACAAAGCCGCGCGAGGCAAGCGCCACCGCAGTACGATCGAAGCGTTCGACCGTCTGCGAGGTGGGCCCGCCGTGCGGCAGGAGGACGCCGGGCGCCTTCCCGTCGCGCGCGAGGTTGAACGGTATCCAGAGAAACGCGCTGATCACTGTTCCGTCGTAGCTCTTGTAGTGGACGATCTGCGCTCTCGGCAGGCGGGCTGGATCGATGCTGGCGAGGCCGAGACGCGTCAGCTGCTTTGCCACGCCGGTTTTTGCATCCACGATCCAAAAATCGAACGGTGTGTTGCTGGCCTGATGCGCGACGAGAATGCGCGAGCTGTCCGGTGAAAAGCCCATTTGGTCGCTGGCCTCGTCGTTGAACCCATCAGGAAGCGACAGCGGTTCCGATTCTCCAGAGCCGACATCATATTTTGTGAGAGTAGTCCTTCCATCGACAAAGCTTTTGAACAGGAGCGTGCGCCCGTCCGGAGAAAAGTAATCCGACCTTTGGCGCCACACATCGGGCTTCAGGATATGAACCGATTTGTCGCGCAGATCGAGCAGCGCCGCCTGACGGATGCCGGACGCCGTTTCCGTCGTCAGCGCGACATAACGGCCATCGGACGAGATATCGGTGGCCTCATTGTATTTCTGAGGAGGTGTAAGGCGTGTTTGGCTCCCGGACGCGATGTCGATCAACCAAGCTTCGGCCTCTGCGTCGGTTGCGTTCGTCCGATCGGCAAGAATGGATTTGCCGTCGTGCGAAAACGCCGCGACGGCCCATGTGTGATCTTTCGTCGCCTCGTGCGTGAGCTGCTGCACACGGTGCGTGGCGAACTCCATAACTGCAATATTGTTGGAGGGCTCGGTCTTAGGTCTGCGCGTGAATGCAAGCACCGAACCGTCCGGCGAGAAGAACGCGCCCTCTTCGTCGACATCGGGCGTGTTCGTCAGATCGATGACGGCGCCGCCGGACGCGGGCGTCGCATAAAGATCGTAGATCTCGGCGCCTGCGTGATCGGACTGGAAGACGATCCATTTGCCGTCGGGCGAGGCGGTCAATCCAGATTGCCGGTCGTCCGATTGCGTGAGCTGGAGCGGAAAGCCGCCATTCGTGGGCATGGTCCAGAGATTGTAACGGCCCGTGAGGTTTGTGGAGATGACGACGGCGTCCGCATGCGGGACCCAGATGGCGTCAGTCCCCCCGCGCGTGAAGAAAAGGTCGGCCAGCGGAACGGGTGCGGCTCCGGCAAGCGCCTGCGACACGACGGATGTGGGATCGGTCAGCTCGCGCGGCGGCACGCCCTCGACAATGGCGTTGTCGGGCAGGCGCTGCGCCTGCGCGGCCATCGCAAACAACGACACAAAGGCACAAAGCAGAAGTTGTCTCATTCTTCTTCGCAAAGTCGTGAGTTGTGGAGGTGCGCGACGTGTGAATTCTCGACCCAGCCCTCCGCGCGGTCTGCGCTTGAATCGGTCGGGCCGCTGCCTCCCCAAATACTCAAACCCCCGCTGAGCAACACCAGCGAAACCAAAAAGACCGCATGAAGATCTTCCGGTGCTATCCACGTCGTGCCCCCCTTGGTCCGAATGTCTCAGGGCGGGACGGCGCGCCGCGAGTCCGTTTCGCATTGTCGTTGGGCCAATCGGCCATACAGGCAACAGCTTATCACGGTTAGTATACAATATAGAAGACATGGTATACAGACTCAAACAGGGAAAACCAACGATTGCCCATGTTGCCGAAACTGCGAGAATCGCAAAACGCGCCTATGATTTGATCCTGGGCGAGATTCTCGACGGACGCCTTGCTCCTGGCACCCGACTGATTGAGGCGCACCTGGCAAAACGCTTCGGTGTTAGCCGCACACCATTACGCGAGACGCTGTTCCTCCTCCAGCAAAAAGGTTTCGTAGAGTCGGAGTTCAATTGCGGATTTTCGGTGAAGCCTCTTAGCGAGCGCGAAGCACGAGAGCTGTACCCGATGGTCGCGGCATTGGAGCGGGAGGGACTCCGGGAAGGCCTCCCGCTGATCAAATTGGACTTGCCTATGCTCCAAAAGGCAAACACCGCGCTTCTAAAGGCGAGTCGGGACGCTTTCGCGGCCGTCGAAGCTGACCGCGCCTTCCATCTCTTGCTGGTCGGGCGGTCATCAAATTCTCTGCTGCTGCGCACGATTCGAAACCTTCATAGAATCTTGTTTCGATACGAGATTCTGTATATGTCAGACACCTCCCTGGTCTGCGAATCAGTCAGGCAACACGCGTCTATCCTTGCATCAATAGAGGAAGAACGACTGGACGCGGCGATGAATGCGCTGAGCCGCAACTACGAAGTGGGAATGCAAGCCGTCATCAACCGCCTCCGCTGAGTCAGCGTTTTGCCCGGCTATGTTACACGACACTGGCCACTGACCACTGACCACTGACTTTCAGCCTCGCAGGGCGGCGGTTTCTTCGCGCAGATAATCGTCGAGGCGGGCGGCTAGCCAGGAGACTAGCTGCTCTTTGATGGAGGCGGGGACTTGAACGAATTCCAATCCAGCGGAGCCCGCCGGGTTGCACCAGCAGACTTCTGCGGTGATCTTGGCGTCGGCCTGGGTGTGGGGCAGCATCAGGCGCAGGGTAATTCGGTCGCCTACCTGGAGGCCGGGCGCGTTGGTTAGAGCGATGCCGACTTCACTGATGTTGGCGGAAGTGGCCATAAACTCAGGCTTGGCGCCGTGAGACACATAGACGGGAACGCGCACGGGGCAACGAAAGGAGCGCCTTTTTTCGTTCACCATGAGGGGATAGGAGACGCGGAGAGTTCGCATAAGGACGGTGGGGGACAGCGGCTTGACCAGTACGAAGCTGGCGCCGGCGCGGAACGCGCTGGGCATTTCTTCGTTGCAATTCAGGACAGCCAGCACGACGGAGGCCCTGTGAGACGTCATTTGACGTAGCTTTTTGAGCAGATCGAGGGCTTCGGCCCGGTCCTTGAAATCCACTACCAGGGCTTCGAATTTGGAATGGCAAAGTTTGTAGGCAGCCGAGGAGAAGTCGGAGCAGATGTCGACGTGCATCGACATCTTTCCCATGGATTCGCAAAGGGTATCGATGGTCTGAATGTCGCCGCTTACCAGGAGAACTCGCACCCCGATCGTTGAGGGCGGGCCTTTTCTTGATCCCGTTGGTGTCGGTTCAGCTGTTTTCGATGCGGCCGTTTCTTTGTCTTTGTCTTTGTCTCTGTCCGATCCAGTCGCGGAGGCCAGGATCTCGCTCATACGGCGTCCCTCATACGGCGTCGCTTCTACGGCGTCTTTCATACAACCAGGGCCTCGGGGATTTCCATCTCCCCGTGTTCGAAGGCGTTTACGAAAGCGTCTACTACGGTGGGATCGAAGTTTGTTCCGGCACTGGAGACGATGATTTGCCGAGCTTCAAATGGGGTGACGGCGCGGCGATAGGGGCGATCGCTGGTCAGAGTGTCAAAGGCATCAGCCACTGCGAGGACTCTGGCTTCGATGGGTATTTCGTCGCCTTTGGCGGGGCCGTAGCCCGAACCATCGAACTTGTCGTGATGGGCAAGAATGATGGGTAGCACGCGACGCAGCGATCCTCCGACCGGTTCGAGCAGGGCGACTCCCTTTTGAACATGCTTTCGCATTTCCGCCATTTCTTCCGGAGTGAGGCTGGCGGCTTTGTGGAGGAGATCGCGGCTGGTTTCGAGCTTGCCTACGTCGTGGAGCAGGGCTGCGGCGCGGACGTCGTCGATACGATCCTGGGAAAATCCCATGCGGGCGGCGATCGATGAGGCATACAGCGCCACGCGGTAAGAGTGATTGTGGGTGTATTTGTCGTTCGAGATGAACTGCTGAAGGATAGTCAAGAGACCGAAGTAGGTCTGGCGGAGTTCACCCAGATGGCGTTCTGTCCTGTCATAGAGAGTTCCCATGGCATAGGCCGTGATCAGAAGCAGGCATGCCCAGGTGACGAGCTCGGACCACTGGTCGAAATTCAGCGCGAACGGAGCCGACCCCGCGAAAAGGCCGGAATTCTTCCAAAGAAGGATGAGGACCATGAAGATGCTGGCGCTGGCGGTGAGCACGGCGTGCCTACGGCCATAGACGTAGGCCGAGAAGATTGTGGGCAGGGTGTACAGACCCAGAATCATGCGGTGGGAAGCGACCAGCCAGTTGAACAAGCCGGCGATGACGAAGAGGGAGAGCACCAGCCATAATTCCTGGTTAATTTTGGCCAGACCGACTTTGAACCTGGATTCGGAGTCGGGCGCGGCGGCGGCGAGGCTTCCCCGGCTGCCCAGAACGCGTTCGTTAATCAGCGTTGACTTCATGCCCATACCGTCTTCCATTGGTTCAACCTCGCAACCGGCCTGGATGCCTCGCGAAATAGGAGACCCCTGGTCTCTCTATCGGCTGGTTGCGGGGGAACTTTAGAGCAGTGGTCAGTGGTCAGTGGGCAGTGGCCAGTGAAGGGCAACATAATTGGACCGCGTGAGTTGAAGAGTACCCGTGAGAAGTTCTGCCGTCCCCACTGACCACTGATCACTGAACACTGGCCACTGCCCTTTGGTTTGACTTCATCGGAGTGCATCTGCGTTAATTGACGGCGGAGGGTTCATGCGCGAAGTTGTTTCTACCAAAGACGCTCCTCAGGCGATTGGGCCTTACTCGCAGGCTATCAAGGCTAACGGATTCGTGTTCACGTCGGGGCAGATCGGCATCGATCCGGCTACGCAGCAAGTGGTTGCGGGAGACGTGGCCGTGCAGACTGATCGCGTGCTGCGCAATCTGTCGGAGATTCTGGAAGCTGCGGGCAGCGGGCTGGGGAAAGTTGTGCGCTCTACCGTTTTCCTGAAGAGCATGAACGACTTTGCTGCCATGAATCAGGTTTATGGGCAGTATTTCAGTTCGGATGCTCCGGCTCGATCGACCCTGGAAGTGGCGCGGTTGCCTAAGGACGTGCTGGTGGAGATTGACGTGATCGCGCTGGCGTAAGAAAAATTCTAAACACAGGGGGCACAGGGTAGAGCAGACAACCGCTGCGCACTCGAGATCGTTTGTGTCTAAGATGTTCCTCTGTCTAAGATGTTCCTAAAGGAGAGACAGGAATGACTAAGTATGTTGTGGCGATTGCGGTCTTTCTCGCGCTGACGGCAGTATTCGTCCTCGCGCAGAGCGGGACCAAGAAGTCTGCGGCTCCCGACACCAGCGCTCCTACGAAGGTTACCGGCGACGGTGTGAAAAGCACTTCCGGACTGGTCTATTGGGATATCCGGGTGGGAAACGGCGAGGTGGCGAAAGAAGGCAGCCATGTGCGCGTGCACTATACGGGGTGGCTTACTAGCGGCAAGAAATTCGACAGCTCCGTCGATGCGGGGAAGCCTTTCGATTTCACTATCGGCAACGGCGAGGTCATCAAGGGATGGGAAGAGGGAGTTGCCGGAATGAAGGTGGGCGGTAAGCGGCAATTGCGCATTCCGCCTGCACTGGCTTACGGGGCAGCGGGTTATCCGGGGGCTATCCCGGCAAACGCTACGCTGATCTTCGATATACAGTTGCTGGGCGTGCAGTAAGAACACTTACCGCCGAGCACGCAGAGAGCGCCGAGGAGTGCGTAATCGGGCATTAGGAATCGGGAGTCGCTTCTCGGCGATCTCGGCGGTGAATTGGTTTACGCCTTGACGACTTTTCCGCTGCGCAGGCAGGAGGTGCAGACGCGGATTCGCTTGGTGGCCGCCCCTACGCGGGCGTGCACCGGACGCAGATTGACGTTCCAGCGCCGCTTGGTGACGTTGTGGGCGTGGCTGATGCGGTTTCCGAATTGCGGCTTCTTGCCGCAGATATCACATTGTTGTGCCATGACTGCTGTAGATCCTTTCAGAGGCCTTGACGGAGACCACCATTCTACCGGATTCAGGGGCTCGCGGACAATTCCGCGGCTTTGTGGCTGTGTGCCATGCGATACTGAAGCTATGCAGTCCCCGCTTCAGGCGCCCACCGCGGCTACGGACCCCAAGTCGGTTAAGGTGAACATCACGACCGGCACCGGTGTGGACATCGAGTGGGCCGACGGGCACGTTTCCCACTACGATTTCGTCTTCCTGCGCAACGCCTGCCCTTGCGCTATGTGCAATGAAGAGCGCGACAAAGCTCGACGGAAGCCGGGCGAGCCTCCGAAAACTGCTCCTGGGGCTCTGCCCATGTTTAAGCCTGCTGCGAAACCGGTTTCCGCTGAAGGCATGGGGAAATACGCCATCCGGTTCAAGTGGAACGATGACCACGACCTTGGGATTTATTCGTGGAAGCTGCTGCGCGAGATTTGTCCGTGTGAGGAATGCAAGGCGGCGCTGGCAGGAACCGAGTAAAGGGCCGGGCGCGCTCTGATGCAAGAGGGTAAATTCAGCAGAACGGCGCAGCGGGTGGCAATTCGGCGGGCTGCGCACCAACTGCTTGACCAGCCGCGGGTGCTTGAAGATCCTCTGGCCCTGCTAATCATTGGCGCTGATGCTGCTGAAGAGCTGCGATCGAATCCGAAAGAGCACCATGCTTTTTCGCGGGCGTTTCGGGCGTTTATGGCGGCGCGCAGCCGCTATGCCGAGGACGAACTGGCCCGCGCCGTGGCGCATGGCGTGAGGCAATACGTGGTGCTTGGGGCTGGACTTGATACATTTGCTTACCGCAACCCTCATCCCGGCCTGCGGGTGTTTGAGGTGGATCATCCGGCGACGCAGGCCTGGAAGCGCGAGCAGTTGCAGGCTGCGGGCATTGCGATTCCGGCGGCTTTGACTTTCGTGCCTGTCGACTTCGAGCGGGAAACGCTGGCGGAGGGGCTTCGGCGGTCTGGATTTGACTTGAGGGCGGCGGCGTTCCTTTCGTGGCTAGGCGTGACGCCGTATCTTACGCGTGAGGCCTGCATGGTTACGTTGAGCTTTGTTGCGAAAATGCCGGCCGGTAGTGGAGTGGTGTTTGATTTTGCGGTGGATCCGGCGCTGCTGAATGCGGGGCAGAGGCAGGCGCTGGATGCGTTGTCTCAGCGCGTGGCGAGGTACGGGGAGCCGTTTCAGCTGTTCTTTGATCCCCGAAGATTACAGGATGAGTTGATGGCGATGGGATTTTGCCGCACTGAGTTTTTACAAGGCAAGGAACTCAACGCGCGTTATTTCAAAGACCGCGAAGATGGATTACTGGTGCGCGGAGGGTTGGGACATTTGATGGGGGCTTGGGTGTGAAGCGAAGGCGGCGCGCTTTTAAGTCCGAAAAACGAAGGCCCCGATTTCTCGGGGCCGATCAAATCTGGGCATCTACAGCACCCTGCGACAATTTCAGTATAAGTCACTCAAACCTGCAGTCAAGTTACTTCTGTAGAGACGTCCGAATTCCCAGATGGAGACCGTTGCGGATTCCTATGTGACGTCCGTCACAGACTAGCGCGAGACTGTTCGAAGAAACTCTAATGTTATTAGCTCGTTCCCGGGCTACGTCTCAAGTGCCATAGGCACAGCATGTGAAAGCCCGGCACGGTAGTGCCGGGTGAGGTGGCCTCAGGATAATCGAGTCCCGTTAGGGACGGTACGATGGCTCACGGATACCCCAACGTTGTTATCCATTGCGTCTTCAGCACCAAGCTGCGACGCGATTCAATCCCGGATGATTTGCGCGAGAAGCTTTCGATGTATCTCGTCGGAATTGGTAAAAATCACGACATTCAGGTGTTATGCGCTGGAGGCACTACCAACCATGCCCACCTGCTGATCGTACTGCCTGCCTCGATTCCCTTGGCAAAGGCGATCCAAGTCCTAAAGGCCAATTCCTCGCGCTGGCTCGGTGAGCACGGATTTGAGTTCGCATGGCAAGAAGGTTACGCGGCGTTCAGCGTGAGCGCCTCAAACGTGGAGGCGGTCAGGCATTATATCGAACACCAGCCAGAACATCATGCGAAACACTCGTTTGAGGATGAGTTTGTCTCGCTCTTGCGCAAGTCCGGCGTTAAGTATGATCCGGAGTTCGTCTTCGGGTGAGGGGTGCCGTCCCTGACGGGACTCGGTTCGATTAGGCGCACGTCACCCGGCACTTCCGTGCCGGGCTTTCACATGCCGCCGCTACGCGGCTGGAGTTGAGGCAATCGCAAACTCCCAATCCCCTGTAAAATCTAATCATCAGCTCCGGAGCCACTTCCGCATTGTCTTTTATTGATCAACTCAATCCGCAGCAGCGCGAGGCCGTCGAGACTACTGAGGGGCCGGTGCTGATCCTCGCGGGCGCGGGGAGCGGGAAGACGCGCGTCATCACTTACCGCATCGCCTACCTGATCGAGCACATGGGGGTGATGCCGGAATCCATCCTGGCGATGACGTTTACTAACAAAGCCGCGGCCGAGATGGGCGAGCGCGTGGAGAAGCTTGTTGGGGGACTGAGCATTGCCAAGCCGGTGATCTCGACATTTCATTCCTTCTGCGTGCGGGTGCTTCGCTGCGATATTGAGGCTTTGCAGATTCCTTCGGCTACGCCGGGGCAACCGCCTATCGGCCACACGAAGAAATTCGTGATCTACGACGAGAGCGACCAGCAAGCAGTGGTGAAGTCGGTGATGAAGCGGCTTGGGCTTGACGACAAGCAGCTGACGCCGCGCACTGTGCTCTCGCGTATCTCGTGGGCGAAGAATCACATGCTCGACCCGCAGGAGCTTTACCTGCAGTCGGCCGATCCGAAGACGGAGAAGATCGCGCATCTGTTCGAGGAATATCGCAAGGAGTTGCGCAAGGCCAACGCTCTCGATTTCGATGATCTTCTTCTGGAAGCTACGCGCCTGCTCAAGACTTCCGCGCCGGTGCGCGAGTATTACAACCGGCGCTTTCAATATCTGTTGATCGACGAATATCAGGACACCAACCGGCCGCAGTACGAACTGATGCGCATGCTCGCCGGCACGCGGCATAACGTTTGCGCGGTCGGCGATGAGGATCAGTCGATTTATTCGTGGCGCGGGGCCGACATCCGGAACATTCTCGAATTCGAGAAGGATTTCCCCGAGGCGAAGATTATTCGTCTGGAACAGAATTACCGGTCGACGCAGAATATTCTGCAGGCAGCGTCGTCCGTGGTGGCGAACAATATCCGGCGTAAAGGCAAGAATCTTTGGACTGCGCGGCAGGGCGGGACGAAGATTGGCTATTACGAGGCTCCGGACGGCGAAAACGAAGCACTCTTCGCTGCTGACCACATTGCGAAGTATCTGCGCGAGGCGGCTCGTGTTGAAAATTCGGGCGGCGAGACTCCGCGGGCTGCCGTGCTCTACCGCACGAATTCTCAGTCGCGGCTGTTTGAAGAGGCTATGCGACGCTATGGCCTGAAATACAAAGTGGTCGGCGGGTTTTCTTTCTACGAGCGGGCCGAGATCAAAGACCTGATCTCGTACCTCAAGGTTATCCAGAATCCCGATGATTCGATCTCACTGCTGCGCGTGATCAACACGCCCACCCGCGGCATCGGCAAAGGCACCATCGAGACCCTGGAAAGGCTAGCGCTCGAAACCGGGGTCTCGCTCTGGGGCGCGGCGGGGGAAGCTGTTCGACGGCAACTCCTGCCGCAGCGAGCAGTGACGGCGCTGAAGAGCTTTCAACAGTTGATACTGGATGCGCAGGCGATGCTTACGGGAACGTTTGCCGAGCAATTGGAAGAAGGTGTGGCGCGAGCGCCCTCGCCCCTGAAACTGCCGGAAGTGCCGCAGGTTTCGCGGCGTGCAGCCGACGATTCACTTCCAGACGATGCGGAGGCCTTCGATCCTACCGAATTCGAGAACATCGAGTTTGATTTTGGCGCCGCGAGTTCTGGAAACGAGTCTGGGGTGGAGGCGGGACGCCCTTCGACAAGCTCAGGGCAGGCTCTCCACGACAGCCGGCGGGACGCCGGCGCTACTGATACGGGGCTCCCGGCTGGCATTTCCGGTACCCTTCCTTCCACCGCCGACCTGCTCAAATTCCTGATCGATCGCACCGGCTACATCAAGCTGCTCGAAGATGAAGACACGCCGGAGGCTTTCTCGCGCATCGAAAACCTGCGCGAGCTGGTCAATGCCGCTATGGACTCGCGCGACCGCGGGGAAACGCTTGACCAGTTTCTCGATCACGCGGCGCTGATCAGCGATGCCGACGACTACGACGAGCGTTCGCAGATCACGCTGATGAGCTTGCACGCCGCCAAGGGTTTGGAGTTTCCTCTGGTCTTTCTTAGCGGCCTTGAAGAGGGCTTGTTTCCGCACTCGCGCACCATGCTCGAGCCCGACGACGTGGAAGAAGAACGGCGGCTTTGCTACGTGGGCATGACCCGCGCCATGGATCAGCTGATTCTTACGCGCGCGGTTTACCGGCGGAGATACGGCACGGATTTGCCCGAAGCCAGCGTACCGTCGAGATTCCTGGAAGAAGTCCCGGCGCCTCTGATCGAAGAACTCGGCGGACGCCGGAGTAGGTCTGGCGCGGGCGCGAGCTATGTAGGGACGGCCGCCATCGGGCGTCCGACAGGGCGCGGCCCCGCAGCGTACGACGGAGATGCGCACTATTCGTACGAAGATGAAGATCAGAGTGCAAGCTGGAAAGGTCGCGGCGGTGTCCCAGCCAGCCCAAGCCGCCAAAAGCCTACGGCTCCGGCGAAGCCTTACAACTCGATCGAGAACATCGCCGAGTTCTTCGCTTCGCGGGGTAAGAAATTCAGCGTCCCTAAGACGCCGGTGGAGCAGCCCACCGGAAAGCGCGGATTTCGTCCGGGGCAGAAGGTGCGGCATCCGAAATATGGCGAAGGGACGGTCTATCAACGAGAAGGAGAAGGCGAAGAAGCCAAGATTACGGTACAATTTCCTCGCTTCGGATTGAAGAAGCTGGTGGAGAAGTACGCGCAACTGGAGCGCGCTTGAGGGCGATCTGGTAATTTTGTAATCGGGTAATTTGGTAATTTCACGGTTTGCAGTTGTGGGCCTTGAATTACGAAATTCTCCCGTTACCAAATTACAAAATTAGAGATCCAAGAAAGTAAGCAGGAAAGCAATCATGGCAAACACAGCAACCCTGACCAAAGAAGAACGCAAGAAAGCAAAACGGGCCTCGCGCAAGAAGACCAAGGCGGAAAAGCCGAAGAAGCCGCGCGATTACGCCCGCGGATCGAAAAAGCGCAAGGTGAAGAAGTTGGCTCGCGGCCAGTCGAAGCGCTAGGCCACACGCTCGGAATTTACGGGCATGGGCCGGTTGCCCATGCCCGACTCCCGCTGTGAGGAGACAACCACCTCTTGTCACAACCGTCATCTCCGGAACCCACCGCCCCCGTGCGTACTTCGATCGTTCGAACCAGCGACAATCAACTTCTCTGCTGCAAGTCGATCGACAAGTTGATCGCGGAATCCGAGGCCCCGGGGCAGCGGCTGCAAAAGACCCTTGGGCCTTGGTCGCTGACCGCGCTGGGCATTGGCGCGATCATCGGCTCCGGAATTTTCATCCTTACCGGCACCGCGGCCGCGGGCGAATATTTCCAGGCCCCATCCATTCTGCATGCGCAGGCGCTCGACGTAATCATCAACCTACTGCGCACCGGCAGCACGGCGGGGGCGCTTATGCATGGACGCCCGCCCGCGGGGCCATCGATTGCGATTTCGTTTCTGCTGGTCGCGATCGCCTGCAGTTTTGCCGGATTGTGCTATGCCGAACTGGCCTCAATGATTCCCATCGCCGGCAGCGCCTACACATACTCCTACGCGACGCTGGGCGAAATTTTTGCCTGGATCATCGGCTGGGACCTGATCCTCGAATACGTCGTCTCGAACGTCGCAGTCGCGGTTGGCTTTGCCGGCTACACAAAAGCGCAGTTGGCGGTATTCGGCATCAACTTGCCGGAAAAATTTGCCAGTCCGGTCTGGGCCGGCGGCCAGTGGACGGGCGCCTATTTCAATCTCCCCGGCTTCCTCATCGTTTTCATTCTCACGCTGCTGCTCGTGCGCGGAGTGAAGGAGTCGGCGGAGACCAATAACATCATGGTGGCGGTCAAAATCGGCGCCATCCTGACCTTCCTGGTAGTGGGTGGAATGCTGGTGAAGCCCGCGAACTGGGTGCCTTTCGCGCCTTCGGGCTTCGCCGGAATCGTTACCGGAGGGGCCATTGTTTTCTTTACCTACATCGGATTCGATTCGGTGTCGACCGCGGCCGAAGAATCGCGCAATCCGCAAAAAGATTTGCCCTTCGGCATCATCATGTCGTTGGTGGTCTGCACTGTTCTCTATGTCGGCGTCGCCGTCGTCCTGCTCGGCATGATGAAGTACACAACGTTCGTGTCGGGTCCAGCCGCCGAGGCGCCCGTAGCCTATGCGATGAAGTATCTGGGCGTGCACCCGCTGTTCCGCTCGGTCATCGTGATCGGAGCGCTGACGGGCATGATCTCTTCTTTGCTGGTGTTTCAGTACGGGCAGGCACGCATCTGGTACGCCATGTCCCGCGACGGCTTGCTGCCGAAGCTGTTCTCCGCGGTGCATCCGAGATTTAAGACACCGCACATCTCTACCTGGATCGCCTGTTTCGCCGTAGGAATTCCGGCAGGCCTCGTGGACATAGGAGATGCCGCCGACCTCGCCAACATCGGGACGCTGTTTGCCTTTGTTCTGGTTTCGCTGGGAGTGATCATCCTGCGCCGGCGGCAGCCTGATCGCAAGCGCGCGTTCCGGGTCCCGTTCGTGCCGTGGTTCCCGCTGATCTCGATTGTTCTTTGCGGGGGCCTGATGTTCGGACTCACGGTGATCACATGGCTGCGCTTCGTGATCTGGCTTGGCCTCGGGCTGCTCATCTACTGCTTCTATAGCCGGCATCGGAGCGAGTTCGCGAAGAAGTAGCGGATTTTCGCCTCCTCGCAAATATTTAAACAAGACTCTACAATTAGGAAGTGACTTCTTCCTCACTCGATCGGCCGCCGAATAGTTTTCTTCGACTCCTTCCTAAGGCCGAGTTGCATCTGCATCTCGAGGGCGCGATCGAGCCGGTTACCCTGTTCGAACTGCGGCAACGCCATGGCGAACGCCCGACCCGGGCCGAGATCGATGCACTCTATCGCTACGAGGATTTTCCCGGCTTTCTGCTCGCGTTCAAGAACATCACCGAGCACCTGCGAACCGCAGACGACTACGAGCTCATCACCTACCGCCTGATGCAGCGCCTGAAAGAAGAAAACGTGCTGCACGCCGAGGTCTACGTCTCGGTCGGAGTCTGCCTGTGGCGAAAGCAGGATTTTGCTGCCATTTTCGAAGGCCTAGATCGCGGCCGCGCCCGGGGGGCGCGCGATTTCGGCGTCTCGCTGCTTTGGATTTTCGATGCCGTCCGGCAGTTCGGAGCTGAGGCCGCGCAAAGGGTCTTCGAGCTTGCGGTGCGTTATCACGACCGCGAGGTCGTCGGCATCGGCATCGGGGGCGACGAGCAGAAAGCGCCGCCCGAGCTTTTCCGGGACGCCTACGCCTGGTCGGCCGACCACGGGCTGCGCCTTACCGCGCACGCCGGCGAGACTGGGCCGCCGGAATCCGTTTGGGGAGCGCTCAACTTGCGCGTCGAACGCATCGGGCACGGGCTCACTGCCTTCCATGATCCCGATCTCGTCGAAGAGCTTGCACAGCGGCAGGTTCCGGTCGAGATTTGCCTCACCAGCAACTTTCGCACGGGTCTTTGCCCCAATCTGGCTGATCATCCGGTGAAGAACTATTTCGACCATGGCGTGATGATTACGCTCAACACCGACGACCCTGCCATGTTCGGAACGACGCTGGCGCGTGAATACCAGATCGCGCAGCAAACCTTCGGATTCACCGACGAGCATCTGCGCGAACTGGCCCGCAATTCGTTTGAAGCATCATTTCTGCCGGCGGAAAAGAAGCTGGAGTTTCTGAATCTGTTCGACGCCGCTGCCGCGAGGTGATCATGGCGGTCAAGAGCATCCTGCAACTCGGCGATCCACGGCTGCGGGAAATTGCACTGCCGGTTGAGGAGCCCTCCGCTCCTGAAGTGGCTGCGCTGGTCGACGATCTCGCCGACACGCTCGCGCATTGGCGCGCCGCTACCGGATACGGCCGGGGTATTGCCGCGCCTCAACTGGGAGTGCGGCGACGCGTCATCTTCCTGCAACTGCCCGGGGAGAAGCCCTGGCCGCTTGTCAATCCGGAAATTCTCGAACACAGTGAAGAGAAGATCACTGTTTGGGACGCCTGCCTTAGCTTTCTCTCGATCTTCATGCAAGTCGAACGCAATCGCGAAATCACTGTGCGCTATCAGGACACAAAAGGGGAAACCCGCAGATGTCGCGCCGGGGACGAGCGCAATCTCTCCGAACTCCTGCAGCACGAAATCGACCATCTCGATGGCGTCCTGGCCGTCGACCGCATCACCGACATCAGGACACTTTGCACCCGCGAAGAATTCGAAAAACGTTATCGCCAGAGCAGCCCGTACGCCGTGGTTCCGGCTACAATCGAAAGCTGAGTGATTCGCAGCCGAGAAGCTAACTGGCACTTGAATGTCGCTCCACATCGGCATCGTCGCTTGCAGCGCGGAAGGCACCGCTCTGTGCTATCGCACCATCTGCCTGGAGGGTGGGGAGTTGCTGGGCCGGCACCATCATCCCGAAATCTCAATGCACGGCCACGACTTCGCTGACTATGTGAAGTGCATCGATGCCAACGACTGGGCGGGCGTCGCCGAACTGATGCTTTCTTCTGCGGATAAGCTGGCCAAAACCGGGGCGGATTTCCTGATTGCTCCGGTCAACACCGTGCATCAGGCCTTCGATCTGGTGGAGCACAGGTCACCTCGGCCCTGCCTGCACATTGCGGTTGAGGTCGCGAACGAAGCCAAACGCCACGGCTACAAGCGTCTGGGAATTCTTGGGACGCGTGCACTGATGGAAGGCCCCGTCTACAGCGAGAAACTGAAAGCTGCGGGCATCGAGCATCGCATTCCCGGCGCGGAGCAGCGCGAGCGCATCCATCGCATCATTTTCGATGAACTGGTCAGCGGCGTATTCTTGCGTCGAACACAGGCCTACCTCACCGAGGTGATTCGCGGCCTGAAAGACGAGGGCTGCGACGCGGTAGTCCTTGGCTGCACAGAAATTCCATTGTTGATGACGCCGCAGCAGTCGCCGCTGCCGATGTTGGATTCCACGCGCCTGCTGGCGAGAGCCGCTTTGCGCAAGGCTGTTGAGAGCTGAGCGTTCCATGGGGAGTCAGCCGCCTTGCGGCACATAAGGAGCAGGCGCAAAGTTTTTGCAAGAGAGCTAGAAAGAAATCAAGGCCGAAGAATCCCGTGATTCTTCGGCCTGGTCTTGGCGAACCCTGTTCGGTTTACTGTTTTACATCGGTTGAAGCAATATCGAGCGTAAGCATGAACCCGTTGGTGTCTTTGTGTTCGAATGCCTTTGGCCCGGTCTTATAGGCCTCAACATCATTCGGCATCATGACGAACCCGTCGTTGCGGGGTGTGCCCCAGTATTTCAGGTTGTGGATCACTACCGGAGCGTCTGTGTTGCCCGCAAAACGGTGCAGCTTTACTTCCGCGGTTTTTCCACCGTCGATTGTGGCGTGGGCTTTATCTTTGTTGAATTCCCAGGTGTCAATGTTCCCCACAGTCGTCTGGAACGAGTTCCACTTCACCGGGAAAACGTTCGGCAGAATCGCCCCGAGGGCGGTCTGCTGTTCCTTCGTCATGCCTTTGTCAAAGGTAAGCAGCGCCCAGTCGGTTTTTCCCTGCGACCAATCGGAGCCAAGGTCGCCGGTGATCCAGAACTTCGCGCCGTCCAGATTGACCGAGCCGTAGTGTCCGTGGTTCACCTTGTAAGCATTGTTGAATTGGCAATAGTGGGCTGCCGTGCCGTGTTCGTGGTGGGCGGCAGGTTTGGTGTTGAAGTAGCACTGGCAGAACATCGGGCAACTGCAAGCCTCGATGGTAGTCGCATTCAGTGCCCAGTCGGGCTGCGAGGTGTCAGTGGTCGTAATTGCGAGCAATGCGAGGACGAGAGAGATACCCCAAGCCTTGAACATGCTTAATACCTCCTCGGCGACAAATTATGCTCGTTGCGCGGCGGTTTTTCAAGTCAATTGCAACGCGCAAACACCCGCCCATTCTCGCCATTCGCCCCACAAATTTCGCCGACCGGTGTTGCCAAGCCAGCACTTATCTGTCATCCATGCTGTAATAAGAGATCAGTCAATCTATGCCGTCTGCCATCACAACCTTGCGCCGCCGAGCCAAGGCGCTCCACCGCAACCTGCGCGGAGCCGCCATGGCTGCGCGTGCATTGGCTTCAACCGACCACCCCCTGTTGGCACATATTATTCCCGTTCGCCGCTGCAACCTGGCTTGCACCTACTGCAACGAGTTCGACGATTTTTCGAAGCCCGTGCCTACGGAGGAAATGTTTCGTCGCATCGATAAGCTGGGCGCGCTTGGGACGGCGGTGGTCACGATTTCCGGCGGCGAGCCGCTGCTGCATCCTGAACTCGATGATGTGATCCGCCGCATCCGCGCCAATGGCATGATCGCAGGATTGATTACCAACGGATATTTCCTGGTGGCGGAACGCATCCAGCGCCTGAACCGCGCCGGGCTGGAGTGGCTGCAGATCTCGATCGACAACGTGAATCCCGACGAGGTTTCGAAGAAAAGTTTGAAGGTCCTCGACAAGAAGCTGCAACTGCTGGCCGAACACGCCGAGTTTCACATAAACATTAACTCCGTGGTGGGAGGCGGCATCTCAAATCCGCAGGACGCGCTGACCATCGGCAAACGCGCCATCGAGCTAGGATTCAGTTCAACCATCGGCATTATTCACGACGGCAGCGGGCAGTTGCAGCCGCTGGGCGGTGAAGAGCGCCGCATTTACCACGAGATGAAGGCAATGGAGAAGCGCAGCTTCACCCGCATCAACGCCTTCCAGGACAACATTGCGCAGGGCCTGCCGAATGAATGGCGCTGCCGCGCCGGCGCGCGCTATCTCTACATCTGCGAAGATGGGCTGGTGCACTACTGCTCGCAGCAGCGCGGCTATCCCGGAGTGCCGCTCGCGACCTACACGCGTGACGACATGCGCCGCGAATACCTGACGGAGAAAGGCTGCGCGCCGCATTGCACGGTTTCGTGCGTGCATCAGGTTTCGATCTTTGACGGTTGGCGCGCGCCGCAGCATCCCGCTCAGAACATTCCCTCCCAAGAGACGGAGCTTATCCAGATCGGGCATTAGCCATGGGTTTGCGCGGTTATTTTTTCGGCTGGGCGCTGGGCGGCAAAATTCCGTTTAGACGCAAGTCAGTGGCGGCTTCAGCGTAGTGGTCAGCCCAGGTATTGGCCAGGAACAGTGCAGCCATGGCGCGGGGAAACTGTTTTGGCCCGAAGAGTTGGATGTTCTCGCCGAGCTTCGAATCATCCATCTTGCTCAGCACGTCATTGCAGAAGTCAAAAGAAGCCTTCGCTGCGGCCATGAGTTTGTCTTTAGAATCGGTGTCCTTGACCTCTTCCGCCTTGGGTGCGGGTACGTCCGTCGCCTTGGAACATAGAAAGAGGTTCGTGTCGGCGATGTGGGTGACCAGATGTCCGAAAGTCATCTGTTCCGGCGTCGGCTTGAAACTGAACTTGTCCGCCGGCATGGCTTGAATCGCGCCAAGAATATTGTTCTGAGACCGCGGAAGCATGATGCGGAGGGACGCGCTGACGGGATCTTTAACCGGAGCGGAAGTTTGCGGTGCTGCCGCAGTCTGCGCCTGTCCGGAAGCCACACAGGCACACACGCACACAGAAGCGAAGAGCAATGCAACCGAGCTGCGTTTCATTTCATGTCTCCTGGCGTTCTAAGTTAGACGTTCGATCTCGATTTTCGTCATCCACGTTCTCATCGGGCAGCGAGGGCCGAGGTAGCAAGCTTCCAGAACAGGTACCGTCCTGCGATGATTGCAATCGCCGTGCTGCGCTTCACCTTGCTGGTGCAGGAAAAGCCGATGCCCATGAGCACGATAGTCCCAGATGACGATGACATCCAGACCGGACGTGCCTAAGCATAAACCCGGCGAGGCTGGATCGTCACGCCGATGACCTCTATGAAAATATTGCCGCGAATGTCAGCGTGATTACCGCCCACCACCCGATCACAATAGCGAAAGAAGTGCCCATCTTCACCTTGCCCGTGGTGGCAAACCCGATCGCGGTCAGCGCCAGCGTCCAGAACAGGAAAATATCCATTTGCGATGCTATGAAGTACCAGAACGGACTGTCTGCTGCGTTCATGAAGTATCCCGGGTTGGAGGCGACTGGATTATTCAAGGTGAATCCGTCGGCGCTCGCGCCGGCGAGTACTGAAGCAATCGCCAACAAATTCCTCAAGACCATCGGCAATCCTGCGTAGACCACTACGGCGAGTGACTTGCTGTACGAAATATCCGCGTTGGCCCCGAACTTGAACGTGGCGAACTGCAATCCAGACATGACCAGCCAAATCAACAGAGTGAACACGGGAATTGCGATGTAATAAGCAATCCCGGTGATTTTCACTTGCTGCTGGCGCTGCTCGGGGGTCGCCTTTTCGTATTGTGCCTCGGCCTTGGGCCGCGCTCGCAGATCATTCTCCATCATCTTCTGCACGCCGATCTTCTGCCCCGAAACGTAAACCAGGCCCCAACCCACGAAGGTCATCAGCAAAAACGGCAGCCACCACTGCGCGCTACGGCGCAGGTCGCTGAAAGTCTTCGAGGGCGCGATGAAAGTGTCGATGATGCGTGCGCCTTGGGAAAGCGGAGCAGGCCCGGGCGTGGGAGAGGATGCAGATACTGGTGGGAGCGGCGCAGCGGCCATTTTATTGCCTCCGGTGAAACGCGAAGGAATTCTAGCCGGGATGCGGCTCGGAGGCAAGCCAGGGCATGGAGCGCACATTTAAGATGAACCCATGCAGAATGTGACGCCGATCGCGATTGCAGCGCTCGGGTTGGAACTAGCTCCGGCGGTTTTGTTGGGCTTTACCGCGGAGCGGATAGCGCGCGCAGCGGAGCGCTGGCCAGTGGCGGTGCGCCTGCTTCTCCCAGCGTTGTTCGTCGCGCCTTACGCGATGGTTTCGCTTTCCAACCACATGTTCCGGTGGGGGTGGTTTGCGCTCTATGCAGTGCTGCCCGTGGCGGTTGCGTGGCTGCTGCTACACGCGGTTGCGACGGACCCAGAACAGCGCGGCGACTGGCGAGACGCCCTGATTCTGCTGGTGCTGGGGCTGGCCGTGGATTTGCGCTGGTTTGACCGGGCTTGGCCGAGCGGGCTCCGAGCCTTGAACGAATTGTTCTTGGTCGATGCGGCCCTATATGGATTCTTGGTGATCCGGCAACTGAGCGGGACCGGCTTCGACTTCCATCTGAAGTGGAGCGACTGGAAGACCGGTCTGCGGGAACTTGTTTTCTTCGCGCCCTTTGTTCTAGTGCTCGGACTGGCGCTGGGCTTCATCCATCCTCATCGCAACCTGCCGGGAGTCGGCAGCGCGCTCTTGCGATGGGTGGGGATATTTTTCTTTACTGCTGTGCCGGAGGAACTGTTCTTTCGCGCCTGGGTGCAGAACTTATTAGAGCGGCGCGTAGGCCGGCGGACGGCTTTGATGGTCGCGTCGGTATTATTCGGGCTGTCGCACTTCAATAAACGCTCCGCCCGTTTCAATTGGCGCTACGTATTGCTGGCGACTATCGCTGGAATCTTCTACGGGCGTGCGTGGCGGGCGAACCGGCGCGTGCCGGCCTCGACGATTACCCACGCCAGCGTGGATTGGTTGTGGGGGCTGTGGTTCTGACCTGCTACGGTCCCGGACGATAACGTATATATCCCAGCCCAACGCGCAGGTGGTGATGAAGAGCGTCAGGAACGCAGACGGCGAAGCAGAGGCCGAGCAATCCCTGGGCCAGACCGAGCGCCCATAGATTTTGATAGCGGCGGAACAGCGCGCACGACACTATGCCCCACACCAGCGTGGCGGCGGTGAGTACGAGATTGGGCAGATGTGCCGCGGCGAAAAGGGTGCCGGCGAGCGTTACAGCGGTGGCTTCATTCGAGACCATGCGCAGAATGCGGTCCATGAAATAGTCTTGCAAAAGGAACTGCTGGTAGATGGTCCAGAGCACGTAGCCGAAGATGTGGGCGACATCGAGTTTGCAGAGCGGATGGAGGGTGCCGGCCTTCGCGGCTGCGAATATGCTCAGGGCAGCGAGCGCTACGGCGGCCGGCAAGATCCAGAGTGAGGGGATGAGGCCGCGCCAGCCCAGGCCGAGGTCATCGCGACTTTGGCGGCGTGCAAGCACTACCGACAAAGTGAATAGCAGAGCGATCGGTGAGAGGAAGCGCTGGAGGCGCTCGGGCGTCCAGATGACGCCGACAATCACACCGTAGCCGAGGATCAGTTCGGTGAGATCGCGGGCCCGGTTGGGATGGGACATCGAAGAAGTATGGCACAGGCTCGAGGTGCTGCATGCCTCGCTTCGCTCGGCGGGACGGCCGAGGCGGCCGTCCCCACACAAGCCTTCTTCAGGTCCCGTGTTAGATGGCTACTTCCGGCGTGGCTTCGAGCAAACTTTTCGTGTAGGGATGCTGGGGGTGCTCGGCGATCTGGTCGGTCTCTCCGACTTCCACAATCTTGCCGCGATACATCACGGCGATACGCGTCGAAAGGTAGCGTACGACGGGCATAGAGTGCGAGATGAAAAGATAAGTCAGGCCGAAGTCGCGCTGCAGTTGGGCGAGCAGGTTCACGATCTGCGCGCCCACGCTGACGTCGAGAGCGGAGACCGGTTCATCGGCCACGATGAACTTGGGACGCAGCGCGAGGGCCCGAGCGATGCCGATGCGCTGGCGCTGTCCTCCGCTGAATTCGTGGGGGAAGCGCCGCAGGATGGATCCGTCGAGGCCGACAGCGCGCAAGAGTTCGACAACGCGGAGTCGAATCGCAGCTTTCGAGCTTCTGTTTTCGTGGATAAGAAGCGGTTCGGCAACAATGTCTTCGACGCGGAAGCGGGGATCGAGCGAGGCGAAGGGATCCTGAAAGATGATCTGCATATCGCGGCGCAGGCGGCGCATTTCGCGGGGGCTGGCGGCGAGCAGGTCGCGGCCTTCGAAGCGGATATGGCCAGAAGTGGGCTCGAGGAGGCGCAAGAGCAGACGTCCCAGTGTGCTCTTACCCGAGCCCGATTCGCCCACCAAGCCAAGAGTCTCGCCGGCGAGAATGTCTAACGAGACATGGTCGACGGCGCGGACTTCGCCGCCGCCACTGGGTTTTCTTCTCAGCATAGATTCTCCTTGCGGATAAATCTTGGTGAGGTTGCGGATCTCGAACATGGGCACGCAGCGATGCTAGCAGAGGATGAAAACCGTCCGCCACGGATTTACGCGGACCTTCACGGATAAGGCAACACTCGTTGATTCGTGCCTACCCGGGGCAGATCCTGTTACCCCGACGCGATCATGGGCACGGCGGCCAGCGCGGCCAACAGGCCAACAAACCTCCAGCGGGTGAAGTGTTCTTTCAGGAACAGGCGGGCCAGGATCACGGTTACGGCTGGATACAGCGACGAGATGACGACGGCCTCGTCGAGGCGGCCGGTCTGGCTGGCGCGGACGAAGAGTATGGTGCCGAGGGAGTCGATGCAGCCGGTGACGACGCCAAAGCGCACGCCGGCTGGGGTGATGCCGCTGAATTTCCCAAGAAACAGGACGACCAGACCAGTGATGATCAAACCGCCGGTGCGGGTGAGCGCGGCGATCCAGAAGGCTGAGGCGTCGCCGGCCTGGCGGACGCAGAGATAAAAGCTAGCGAAGCCGATGCCCGCGATGACCGCAAGCCCAATGCCTTCAGGCTTGCCTCCAGCTTCGGTGCGGGTGATGAGCCAGAGCCCTACCGCGGCCAAGACGAAGCCGAGGAGTGGAACTCTGCCCGGCAGGCCTTCGGTGAACATGGAAAAGACCGCTGGGATTGCCGCGCCGAGCACAGCGGCGACGGGTGCGGTTAGTCCCATTCTTCCTGAGGAAAGTGCGCGGTAGAAGATGGCCAGGGCCGCGCCCCCGGAGATGCCCCCGGCCAGGACCCAGGCTGCGCTGCGGGCGGAGGGAAACGGCGAATGGTTGGCTAAGGCCAGCGTTCCTACCACGAGCAGGCCGCCTATATTCACGACGACCGTGAACAGGAAGGCGTTGGCACGGCGGGTTGCGTAGCCCCCGAGAAAGTCGCTGGTGCCCCAGGCGAAGACTGCGGCCATGCCGTAGGCGGCGGTCGTCAATTGGGGCGTGGCAGACATGTTCGACGAGGGTAACATGGGCTGGAATGCGCTTGAGGGGCGATGCGGAGCACTTTGATTTTGATCCTGCTGAGGGCTAGAATCACCCTCTGCCGGGCCGTTTTGAATGGTAAACTTCTAGGAGGATTTCGACCGCGAGCCCAGGGTCTAAGAAGCAACGTTCTTCGAGACAACCTTTGATCGAGCTGGCACCTTCGATTCTTTCGGCAGACTTTTCCCGTCTGGGCGAACAGGTGCGCGCCGCGGAGGGAGGTGGGGCTAGTGTCATCCATGTGGATATTATGGATGGGCATTTCGTCCCCAACCTTACCATTGGGCCGCCGGTGGTGAAGTCGCTGCGGCGGGTGACCGATTTGCCGCTCGACTGCCATCTGATGATCGAGAATCCGGATGAGTTCATTCCGGCGTTCGCCGAAGCCGGGGCGGATTGGATTTCGGTTCATCAGGAAGCTTGCCCGCACCTGGACCGCACCTTGCATCTGATCAAAAGCCACGATTGCATGGCGGGGGTGGTGATCAATCCGGCTACGCCGGTAGATACGCTGACTGAAGTGCTCGATATTGTGGAGTACGTGCTGGTGATGTCGGTGAATCCGGGGTTTGGGGGACAGAAGTTTATTCCTTCCACGCTGCACAAAATGCGACAATTAGCTGAGATTCGCAGCCAACGCCGGCTGACTTATCGCATCGAAGTAGATGGCGGTGTGGGGCACGACACGGTAGGCGATGTGGTTCGAGCGGGCGGAGAAATTCTGGTGGCGGGCAACGCCGTGTTCGGTCATGGTGATCCAAGGAAGAATGCAGAGACGCTGCTGAAGGCGGCCACGGAAGCGGCGCTGTTGAAAGTCTAGTAATTTTCAATTTGGCAATCCTGATCCGAGGTCTTATGTCACGTCGATTCTCATTGATTGCGGCGCTCGCAGTATTGCTCGCGCTCACCGTCGGCTGCACTAATAGGAAGTCTGTCAATCCGCTGGCTAATGTGGGGTCGAAGCAGCCCGATAAGGTGCTGTTCGACAAGGCCATGGACGCGATGAAGCACAACCGCTTCGACGTGGCGCGCATGACGCTGCAGACCTTAATCATCACCTATCCGGACTCGGAGTTTATTGCCCGGGCGAAGCTGGCCGTTGGCGACTCCTGGTACGCCGAGGGCGGGACGGCTTCTCTGGAGCAGGCGGAACAGGAATACCGCGACTTCGAGACCTTCTTTCCCAACATGCCGGAGGCGGCCGAGGCGCAGTTGAAGATCGCCAACATCCAGTACCAGCAGATGGAGAAGTCGGACCGCGACTACACCCACGCCAAGCGCGCTGAGGATGAGTACCGCAACCTGATCATGCAGTATCCGGACAATCCGAAACTGGTGACGGAAGGCAAGAAGCGGCTGCTCGAAGTGCAGGAAGTGCTGGCCGACCGGGAGTTTGGCATTGGAAAGTTCTATTACTATCGGCTGTCGTATCCGGCGTCGATCGCGCGGCTGCAGTCGCTGGTGGATAAATATCCGCTGTACAGCAGAGCTGATGAAGCGCTGTTTCTTCTGGGTCAGAACTATGAAGGGCAGATCGCGCAGGTGCGGTCGAGGCCGACGTGCGTGGCCTTTAACACTCCGCCGGGCTGCGCGGGGGAAACAGCGAAAGGCAGCATGATTGCTGTGCTGACCAAGGATGCCTCTGCGGCGTATTCGCAAATCATTACGCGGTATCCGGTAATGTTACGTGAAGATGACGCGAAGAAGCGGCTGGCGGCGTTGCATCAGCCGATTCCGCGGCCGACCAAGGCCGCGGTGGCGCAGAACCGTGCCGAGGAAGAAAGCCGGCGGGATAGCGACACTCTTGACCGGCTGATGAGCGTGGTGAAGAAGGGGCCTGACGTAGCCCAGGCGTCGCACGTCGGAGAGCCGACGTTGGTGGATCCGACCCCGGTGTCGGCTAGCGGCGCGGCAGCAGACGTCATGCGGCAGGCGATGGGACAGCCTGCCGGCGAGCATGGTCTGAGCGCGGCAATCGTGAAGGGTGGAGCTCCGGGAGCGAACGAGCCGGCCCCTCGTTCGGATGCACCTGCTCCTGTGGCGAACGCTGATCCGTTTGCCCGTGCGAATACGGCGACTGCGCCGGACCCCAACGAATTGAAGCCGACCGCTGCGCCGGACCCCAATGAGTTGAAGCCCAACGCTCCCGATCCGAACGAGTTAAAGCCGGCGACTCAAAATGCGTTAACCAGCGATGCCGCCGCGCCGCCGCCGGTGCAGATCAATGAGATCCAGTCCGGAGCGGCACCGTCCGGCGGCGACGCCGCCGCGAGCTCCAGTTCTGACTCCAATCTGGCCAGCGACAAGGATATTTCGAGCAGCAAGAAGAAGAAAAAGAAGGGATTGAAGAAGATCGTCCCGTTCTGAAGCGAGTCTTCAACCACTCCGCCTTGCATTGCCGGGTCCCCCGCGAGAAGGGAGGCTCCTCACTTCGCGGTCTTCACTTGGCGGTCTTTACTGCGCGGTCTGTGGCTGAAGGATTGACGACCGGTAGGTTAGATCCAAATCCCTGTCGATTTGTCCAGCTTGGGCGGGATTCGCCGCCTTCATCTCTTCGAGGATCGGCTCCAGGAAGCGGTTGTATTTTTGCAACCCGGCGAGGTCGTGAGTCGCGAGTATCTTCCCCAGGGCCTGCGTAGTTGCTGGAGTCACCAGCTCCAGCCTCCCCACGAAAACCCGCACTGTCTGCGCTGGAATGGGAGTGATGGTCAATGGCAGGGTCGCGTTCAGAAAATCGCCGGGCACAATGTAGAGCAGCCGGCTGCCCTCTTCAAACCACGATTGCCGCCAGGTTTCGATCATGGCACGGGCTTCGTCGGGATAAAGACCCTGACGAGTCAAGGTGTCTTGCAG
The DNA here is from genome assembly GCA_963787495.1 of uncultured Acidobacteriaceae bacterium. GTDB lineage: Bacteria > Acidobacteriota > Terriglobia > Terriglobales > Acidobacteriaceae > Sulfotelmatobacter. The sequence continues at coordinate 544,799 of CAWBDA010000003.1, read as the reverse complement.
GTCGCGGCTGAGGGAATCAAAAGTCGCGGTCAGCTCGGGAGGGTCGAGCGCCATTTCGCTCTCGAGTCCGCCGCCAATGCGGTAGCCAAGCTTGTCTCCACGGCGTTCGAACAGAATCACGTCTGGGATCTCTTGCCGGGCAAGGTTTCTGATCTGTAGTTGCCCTTGGTTCGTAACGGTCGCGGAAATGGGAATGGAACACGAGGACACGCCGCGATAGAAGAGGAATTTTTCCTGTTGATCTCCAGCGCTGGTCTTCACCACGAGAGGCGCGGCTGAAGTTTCTCGAGCGGCGTAGTACTGGTTATCCTCACCATCGCCCGGAAGACTTCCGCGCGGAAAGCTGGCGGCAAGGTTGGGAGACACGGTGACCGAATCCCACGCGATGCTGCCGCTACCGTGCCGCCGGTAGAGGTCCCTCACGCCCGGCGCATTCTTGGGGTTAGGCTCGACGTGGCTGGCCTGGGGATACCACTCTGTCATCAGTCCTTTGGAAAACACGGCCTTCACCGAAACCGCGGTTTCGTGCGGGGAGTAGAAGTAGAGGACAGGCGTCTCCATGCGAACCGTGCCCCGCAAACCGGCTTTGAAAAAAGCACTATCGATGTGCTCGATAAAGCTGGGAAGGTCGGCAGATCCATTCAACGTCGACCATTCCACGGCTTCGCCATTTCTGCCCGCGATGGACGTAAATGTACCCCATTCGTGAGCCGTAAGTTCAGGATTGGCGGGCTGGACCTGGGCGCCGAAGCTGGCGGAGAGAACAAAGCAAAGAAACACTAGGCCTGGTATGCGGGAACGAGCGGCAGTTGGGGGCATGGCAGGCCCTCCGTTACATCGCACCTAAACTATATCTCAATGTCAATTCTTAGACAGTGGTCCAGCTAATGCGGTTAGCCGCTCAGATAGGTTTTTTTAGGAGTTTCTTCTGATATCGCCCGCCCGCCTGCCGAATTCCCGCCCCGGCGCCGCCTTCTGGACGCGGTAGGCGCTGACCACTAGTAACCTGGTAACATGCCGCCTGATCATTGACTTACGTCGACCGGCAGGTTACCTTCGCGATATCTCCCCGCATCAGAGGAATTTCCTTGGCCCGGAAGATACTGCTTGCCGACGACAGCGTGACCGCCCAAAACATGGGGCGCAAGATCCTCGCGGATGCGGGGTATGAGGTGATTGCCGTCAACAACGGCTCCGCCGCGCTGAAGAAGATCGGCGAACTCAAGCCCGACCTGGTCATTCTTGATGTTTATATGCCCGGCTACAGCGGGCTGGAGGTTTGCCAGCGCCTCAAGGAATCGCCGGAAACGGCGCGCATTCCAGTGCTGTTGACCGTGGGCAAGCTCGAGCCTTTCAAGCCCGAAGAGGCGCAGCGCGTGCGCGCCGAAGGTTTTATCGTCAAGCCATTTGAAGCCAGCGAGCTGCTGGCTACCCTGTCGAAGATGGAAGACAAGGTGGTGCCGCGGGCCGAACCCTCCAAGCCCGGCCGCTTCGCGCGGGCGATCGCGGCGGCGGAGGAGTCCGGGCGCGGTGGTCGCGACGGAGCAAATAGCGATAATGGATGGAAGAGCCGCATCGGGTTTCCCAAGGACAAGACGGAAGAGGAAAAGGTCGCCGACGAGTCTACGGCCTCCGGGGAGAAGACCTGGGAGAAAAAACAGCAGGGAGGCCAACCGGCTGCGGCGGAAACTAATGTGGATCTGGCGGCATTGGCACCCGCAGGCTTACCCAAAGATGTAACGCCGGAAGAAGTGGCCGCGATTGCCGCCGCCGCGGCGCAGATGCAGATGGTCGTCGCCGCCATAAAAGGCGAGGGTCAGGCTTCTGCAGGCAAGATTCCTGAAGCTCAGATTACCGGGACGATTACTGAGACCACGAGTCCGGAGAATTCCCAGCCAGCTTCCCACCCAGCCGAAGTCAACCTTTCATCCTCTTCTGAGGTTCCAAGCACGGTCGTTTCCAAGATGGAAGTGGAAGCGAAGCCCGAGGCGTTGGCAGAAAGCAACAGAGAAAGAGAAGATAAACGCGAGAGCGCATCCACAGAGCCTGTTGCGGCTGAGACTTACCGTCGCCGGAAGGGCGATGTGCGCGCGGAAGAAACCCAGGATGTACCCGTGACCATGGCGGCCACAGCCGAATCTGTGGTGGCTGCAAGCGCAGGCGGATCGCGATGGACAGCCGTATCGGTTGCCCTGGAAGGCAGCGATGCCGCGATCTCACTCGACCACGAAATGCAGAAGGCGTATGCTGCCTCTGCGGCTGCGGATTCCGCCAGTAGCGCCCGCGTTGCCGAGGTTGAGCCTAGATCCGCCAGGAATTCTTCCGCACCCGCAGCCGCGGCAGTGGAATCGTCAGCGCCGATTTCGAGCGCGGAGCCGACCAAGGGCCCGGAGTTCGCAACCCCTGCGCCAGTCACAGCAGAGATTACTCCGGCGGAAGCTCCTGCCGAAACCTCCCCGACCGTGGTGTCCGCGGAACCGAATCAAGAACCAGCGCCCGTCGCCGAGCCTGCTCCATTTGTGGCCCAGGAACCGCAGCCTCGCGCGGAATCCGAAGCGGTCGCAGCCGCCTCAAGCAGCACCGTTCCGCCCAGCATTTCTCGTGCGGAAGATGCAGCGGAAAAACCAATAGCCGAAACCGCGCCCGAGCCGAAATTCGACTCCGAAACCGTGAAGAACACGGCAGCCGCATGGGCGAGCTGGCGTCAAGCCCACGACAGCAGCCAAGGCAACGAAGTCGCGGAAACCCAACCCAAGCAAAAGGAAACCGAGCAGCCCGAGTCAGCCCCGCCAGATACCGCCGCCCGGGCCGTGGCCGCGGGCGCCGAACAGATTTCGCAGGAAGCCGTCGCCGCCGCCACCGAGGGCGACCAGAGCAACGTCGCCAGCATCGTCGACAGCGTGCTCGCCGATCTTCGCCCCAAGCTCATGGAAGAGATCAACCGGAAAATGTCGAAGAAGAAGTAGGAATCCGGCCTTCTGCTCCAGCCCTCACCCTTCTCCCCTCGGACACCCACGTACCGGACAAGTTGAGCAAGATGGTTCCCTTTGTTCATTCCAACCCTGAGGGCGCATAATTCATGTCGTGGCGAAAGAAGACGCCGCCGACCCAGGCGCCTCGCGCCGTCGCCCAGGAAAAAAAGGAGGGTGGGATTCGATGCGCACTTACTTATCGGTTGCCTCCCTGCTAGCGGCTGCCTTCCTAAGCAATTCATTTCCGGCCCGGGCTCAAAGCGCGCAATCTCTTCCGGGGTGCGAAACGGCGCCCGAAGTGCGCAAAATCCTCGACAAAAAGCTCGATCCAAAGACGCTGGACAAAATGAAACTCTCAGAGCGCGTGGCCTTGGAGCGCCAGGTGCTCAACGACTTGATCGCCAAGTACCCCCGCGAGATCGAGCCCTATCAAACTCTGGTCAACGACATGCGTTCGGAAGACCCGGACCAGTACACTGAGCTCCGCAATCGCTTCGTGAAAATGGCGAAGGATGATCCCAACGATCCGCTCGCGCTTCTGCTGGCCGGCTCGGTGCTTCGCGGCAAAGATACGCCGGAAAGTATTCGCCTGCTGGAGGCAGCCAAAGCAAAAGCGCCGAATTTCCCCTGGCCATCCAGGGAGCTGGCCAGCGACTATTTCAGGGGAAAGATCGCTGACCAAAATAAAGTAAAGGAAAACATAGAAGCATTTTTTGCTATTTGCCCAGGTTCTACTGACAACTCTGCCCAGTGGCTGCTCGTGAAAGATCCTGCACTCCTGCCGAAAGTAGCAGTGGCTCTGCGCGCCCGCCTTCAAACAGAAACCGATCCGCAGCGACTGAAGGATAATGAAATATTGTGGGGACTGGAGTTCCGCGCCGGGCCGCCCGCTGAACATGACGCGCTCCGTGCACAAGTAACGGAAGACTTGAAGCGGCTTGCGACACTGAACCCCAAAGGCGACGCGGAGTGGCAGGTGTTCCTGATCAAGGGATACAAACAGAGCGGGGCCTCGCAGGAAACCATCACTGGGATGGAAGATGCTCTGCTTCGCGAGTACCCGCGCTCCAACGAAGCCTATGAAATCGTTCGCACCCGCTGGGACAAGGGGAATAAAGAACCGGAGGACCAGAATGACGCACCTGCCTGGGCCAAGTACCAGAAAGAATATGAGGAAGCGCTGAAAGGGTGGATGCGCGATTACCCGGATGAAACGTTCTTGCAGCAGTACGCCTGGTTCTATGCGATTCAAGACGATGATACGACCTCCGAGAAAGATGGAATCGCAGCGTTAGACACGTTCCTGCAATCCATCAAGGATTTTGATCCGCCCAGCTTCTGGCTTTGGAAGTATCTGAATGCCGCGCAATTTCTCGTCGAGCGTGGCTGGGAGCCTGCACGCGCCCTCGATCTTATGAAACAGGTAAGCCTGCTCAACCAGCAGGAGCAAGCTCGCGACCGGGACGACGACAATCTCTCGGATGACGACCTGAAAAGCAACCAGGAGCAGACGATCTGGAAGGACCAGTATGTGAATGGCCTCGTGTTGAAAGCTGCCGCGCAAGCCAAGCGGCCCGAGGAAGCATTGAGCTTGAAAGCCTCCATCGAAACGCCCGCCCCAACGGACAAGAAGTTTCAGTCCGGATATTGGGCCAACCGCGCTCGCTTCGAGGCGCTTGAGAACCACCCCCAGGACGCGCTCGCGTATTATCAGGCGGCTTTGCAGACCAGGACCGCTCCGCCAAAGGCGAGTCGTGGAAAAGTGCGCGACGATTTGACCGACGAAGCTCACACGTTGTGGAAAGCGCTGGGCGGCACGGAAGCGGCCTGGGTGGTGTGGAGCAAACCGGCCTCGGACGGCACGCAGCAGCTTGCAGAAGGCTTCTGGGAAAAACCAACCAAGACGATTCCAACTTTCGAACTTTCGGATTTGTCAGGAAGAACCTGGCGGCTGAAAGAGTTGGCGGGCAAAACGATTCTGATCAGCGTATGGGCCACCTGGTGTCATCCGTGCGAGGCTGAATTGCCCCATCTGGAACAGTTTTATGAAAAAGTGAAGGGTCGTTCTGACATTCAGGTGCTTACCTTTGACATTGACGAGGACCTGGGACTCGTGGCGCCCTACTTAAAGGAGAAAGGTTACACGTTTCCGGTGCTGCCCGCCTACTCAACCGTCGTGAGCTTGCTGGACGGCTTCGCCATTCCACAAAACTGGCTTGTCGATCCGCACGGTATTTGGCGCTGGAAGCAGGTTGGTTACGGCGGCGGGAGCGACGCCGATTTCGAGAAGGAAATACTCACGCGTGTGGAGTCCACGAAGACCAGCCAGTAGGCTCGGTTTCGAGCAGTCCAGCCCAAACCGCCGCGGGCATAACGACCTCCGCGAACCCCTGCTCCAGTTTGACGGGGTTATACGCACTGAGGGGATTTTGCTACACCCCCTCCCCCCACCACAAAACCGGGTTTGACTTGGCCTTGGGCCTGGCCCGCCCGCCCGCGCGCGGCGCAAGAGGGGCAGGGATTCGCACGCAAGGCAGCGAGAGAAGGGCGGGATGCGCGGGGGATCGCGCGAGCGAAGGGGCTCAATGAGTGAAATCGCCTGGTTACATCAACGGTCTTGGTGCGTCAGGATGGCCTGCCCATCGTGAACGTAGAAGGTCATTGAGGGTGCTTTGTGCTTGCCAGACTCGTCTTGGGTCACAACATTGCCATGCGCTTCAAGAATGCTCTCACCCGGATCATAAGTAATGTCGTCTGCTTGCACCGACAGGGTGTTGTATGTTGCAAACGCACGTTTACAGACCCCACCATGATCATTCACCCACGAGCATGCACCAAATTTCGATCCTCCCCAGACGTGCACCTCGAACGGCACATTGCCTGACGGGACGGAAAAAAATTCCTCGCCAGCGCACCATGCCTTCGCATGATCCTGCTCCTCCTGCGTTGGGGGGCCTCCATCCCGACCACCGACGATTACGGTGCAAAACATTCCCTGCCGAAACGATATGTCGAAGACCAAACTGGTCGGCACGGTTACGCGAAACGGTGGACGGCGATAATAGATCATGTTGGTGAATATCTTTCCGTCAGGGCCGTGATCAACCACGGTCATAGTCCAAAGGCCCAACGGAAGATTGGCCTCGTAGACTCCAGCTTCGTCCGTCATCACCGTCTTCGACGAAGCGCCCTCAAAAACCACTGCGAAAGAATGGCCATTCCATGGCGCAGAGATCGTTCCGGTGATATGGAACGTCGTGGGTTGAGTTGCAGGGGGCGCAGACTGGCCAAACAGTGGAGGCAAGAGCAATAGGACTGCGAAGCGGAAGAGCGTGCATCTTCTGACGATGCGGGACATCTGGTCACAGATTTTACGCGCATTTCCACTCTCGCCGGAGTTACGGTCAACACCCACGATATCCGCCACGAATTATTGCGAGCTCCTCACCAGAATTCCAAATTTCCGCGCGGCTGCTACGCCTTATACGTATTCACGCTTACCATCGACGGATCGGTTGTTTTGAAGGTTGGAAAGGCAGGGCCGAAAAGCGCAGCAAGGTTTGAGTCGCAGCACTATCTTCCCGGAAGTTGCAACAGCAACCCGGCCAAATCGATTGTTTTAAATAAGGAGCAGTGGAGCAAGTTGGGCATCTCCACTATTGCGGAAGCGACAATTGGCGACTGGTTGCGAAACAATACAGACCGAGATCATTTCTTTCTAAGTGCTAGCCCATTTGTGATTAACCTATTTGAAGCATTTCTGCAATGCCGGCTGACCTGCCCCCCATCTTTAGTCCAGGGATAATGAGACTTTCTCCGGTTTCTGTTCGCCCCGCGTGCCATTCTCGGTAGCGGGGATGGGGGTGTGGGGCAAGGGGTCGGCGTTTGAGACCCCTTGCCCCACTCCAGCTGTATCGAAGCTCACTGCTGACTGCGCTGCGAACTCCACTGGGGTACGGTACTGCAAGCTGCTGTGCGGACGCTCTTCGTTGTAGTCTTGCTTCCACCGTGCAATCTTCTCCCGTGCGTCGCCCAGATCGCTGAACCAGTTCTCGTTCAGGCACTCATCGCGGAAGCGCCCGTTGAAACTCTCCACGTAGCCGTTCTCCATCGGTCGTCCGGGTTGGATCGTGTGCCACTGCAGACCTTGCTCGTAGGCCCATTGATCGACCGCACGGCTCACGAACTCGGGTCCGTTGTCGCTGCGGATCTGCCGCGGCAGTCCACGTCTCTGCTTCAACTCTTCCAGTACGCGCACCACACGCATTCCACCCAGCGAGGTATCGACCTCGATCGCCAGGCACTCCCGCGTGTAGTCATCCACGATATTCAAGGTACGAAACCTCCGCCCCGAGCTGAGCGCATCCGTCATGAAGTCTACCGACCACACCTGGTTGGCTGCCACTGCCTCCGGCAACGGCTGGCGCAGCGTGCTGCGCTTCCGTCCACGCTTGCGCCGCAGCGACAGCTTCTCTTCGACATACAGCCGGTAGATGCGTTTGTGATTCACTTGCCACCCTTCCCGCTGCAACAGAACCTGCAAACGCCGGTAGCCGAACCGACGCCGAGCTTCGGCCAGCTCGCGTAGCCGCACCCGCAGTCGCTGGTCCTCACCCCTCCGCCTTCGATACCGACACGTCGCACGATAGAGTTCCATCAGCCCGCAGGCGCGTCGCTGGCTCAGCTCGACTTCTACCTGCATCACCAGCACTGCCTCTCGCCGCATCTCCGGGCTCACCACTTTTTTGCCACTACCGCCTTCAACGCCCGGATGTCCACCGCCTGTTCGGCCACGATGTGTTTTAGCTGCCGGTTTTCTTCCTCCAACGCGCGCAGCCGCTTCGCCTCGCTCAGTTCCATCCCACCAAACTTACTCTTCCACCGATAAAAACACGCCCGCGTGATCCCGTGCCTTCGGCACAGTTCCCCGGTTTCTACTCCCGCCTCTGACTCCTTCACCACGGCGATGATCTGTTCTTCGCTGAATCGACTCTTTCGCACGACTCCTCCTTTGACCCTGGGCGGGTCATCCTAAATGGAGAAGTCACATTTTCGATGGACTAATTTCTGGGGGGCAGGTCAACTTTCCGTCCACTCAATCGGACAGCCCATGAAGACGAGCTAGTGCATTCCCATGCATCAAAAGAAAAGTCTAGTTCGACTCCAACACCCTTTGTGTAGGCCCTTCGTAGCTGGCCTACGCCTGAATGCTTTCGATTTTCTCTACGGAAATAAACCGGACCTTGGAAGAAAACAAGTGCGCCGTTTTCAATTAGCGCCTCAGCTTGACCACGAGTGAGAGTGGATATATCTGTAGCCCCAAGCCGCTGAATCACGGTTTCCAAGAGTGCCGATGTGTAGGCATATAGGTGACGACCTTCTCCCGCTTGATAGAGGTAGCCCGATGGTCTGGAACCTGTTTGCCACTTGCTAGGATCATTGACCTCTCCATGCTTGGAAATCATGCATAGACCCCTCGCAATGCGAAACTCGGCCACTGAGGTAACCTTCACCTTTAACTGGTCGGAAAGACGAAACAGGCGGGCATGGTTGATGTAATCCCAATTGGCTCCCTGCACGCGTGATAGCCCAACGAGTGCGCGCCCGCTCGCCTCTTGCACCCTTTTTTCCCAATTCTTCTTGTGGAGCCTAATCTGATTGGGCGTGAGATTCTGCCCTAGCTTTCTCTGAGTGTGGGCTTCGCCGTGGTCATTCAAACAGAGAACTGCAAGATCCTCTTCAGCATGACTGCGGCTCTTGTGCCATTCTCGGATGTGGTGGATTATGATGCTTCGTCCTGGGGTCTGGCATACACAACAAGTCCTTCGCGATTTGTCCAGGACCGAGAACACTGTCGCAGGAGGAATCGGCGGGCGCTTTATCCTCGATTTTGCATCTCCTTCTAAGCCAAACTTGGCGAGTTTTGCATCGGATGCTTTTCTTAGTTTGGCAGGGGTGAAATTCGCTGATGTTAGTGTCTTGGCGGTTCCACTGTCGAGACCGCAAGCGAGAAATGCGTCCTCCTTCGACAGTTTCATTTGGGTCTCCGTCCAGGAATCTCTTTCTCGGGTGCTCATCGATTGTAAGGCTTTTCACCGGCTCCCCCGGACAGTGCCGCCCCCCGCCCGTGAATCGCGGCTTTTTTCTCAGAAGTCTCCAACTAGGCTTTGGAAGGGGGTGATCTCCGTCATGGGCGCGGGGGGCCGATTTTCCCCTTTGGGAAGCCCGTAATATTAGCGATCCTGAGAAAACAGGAACTCGTCTTGCTCCCCAGCAAAAATGGGCGGAATGAGATCCTTCAAATGCTCATTCAGGTGTTTTATGATTGCGGAGTCAGTGAAGCCGTACAATCGCCCAAGTTGAAGTAGGAGAACCATTGGGAAGTTTGAACGGTCTCGGGAACGGTAGTGATCGGTATACAGCAACTGCACTCTTTCGACGATTTGCTTCTCATCGACTCCCCAGCGGAGGAGGCACTCGATGTTGGGGGCAATACCGAGGTGTTCCCACCGAAGATTCGGAAATAGCTCTGGCTGTTTTACCAACAACGAGATCATGTAATTGCAGAGAGCCTCATCCTGAGCATCACCCATCGTGGGGAAATTGATGTAGCCCGCACGCCGAGTTCCCCCGACCGGAACGGCGATGTCCTTGCAGTCTAGGTCAAAGATGACAGATCGGTCTATCAGTGTTGGGTCAGCTAGACGCTCGCGATACCACACCCTGGCTTGTTCGATTTTCTCCGGGGTCATCGCAGCAATTCTATCGCACGATGGCTTGATCTTACCGCGCGCGCTCGACACCTAATAGGAACAGCGCGGATTGCTTTCGTGCCATTTCCGGCTTGCTCGCAACAACTACTTCCCACCCCGCCCCGGTGCGCCCACGCTCACCCTCCCGCGTACCCCCAACCGCCCGACATTCCAGCGCAGGTCTCGCATTCTTCCCCTCGCAACGCAGGGAGCCCCTCTTGCGCGCGGCGGGCGGGTCCTGGGGTCCTGGTTTGTGGTGGATGGGGGTGTAGCATTTTCCCCTCAGCGCGTAATACCCCCTGCTCCAGTTTGACGGGGTGAGAACAGGACGGGAGGGAATATGCACCCCGGCATTCCAAAATCGGGCCGCCTGCCCGTGAGGGAGATCATCGAACCTGAGTTAAACGAAGTGTGTCGCCGAGCTGCAGTGGTCAAGGGAAAAACCTCAAAAGAAACAATTCAGAAGAAATTCTCTTGATTTCCCAAGTGATCGAGCGTAGCCTACCCTGCAAATCGGCGGGCAGGACCCAGGCGGGTGACGTTTCTCTGTTTCGTCAGTTCCTTCTCGCTGCTTTCCTCTGAAGTAATGAACGGATTGCGTCCGCGATTCGCAACGCGGCGCATCAGTGCGGGAGAATCGTCGCACGGTAAGCCTGGTGGGGAGCCGATTTGTTCATTCGCTCGGAGGAACTAACATGTCTCGTCGCTTCCCGGTGTCGCCCTCGTCTTTTCGCCTGCTCACCGTTTGCATCACGTCCGTGATCGCCTTCTTCGCTCTCTGCGCGACAACCGCGACCGCACAAACGTCCGTGGGGTTCCCGAACCTCATCCCGCAAGACTGTCACGATCACAACGGCGTCATGGACTGCGTGAACCTGCTGAGCAACACGGTCACACTGAGCGTGCCGATCCGCTCGAAGGCAGGGGCCATCCCGGTGAGCGCGACTGGAACGGCTGGCTACTACATGAATAGCGTGCCCGGCAGCACCGTCTACGGCTTCGTGCCCTCGGTCGCGGGCCCGGATTACAAATCGGTCTCGGGTGGCCCATTTGGCGGCCCATTTCAGGTGGGAGTTAATAACATCCTAAGCAGTTTCGGGGCCGGAGCATTTCCAACCATAACTAATACCCCCATGCCGTGTACCGGGACCGGCACCACGACCAAATACAGTGAGTGGGCGGTATATAACGCCAATGGAACCATTCATTACCTGCCACCCGGTGTGTACACAGATATAAATTCCAGCGGCGTTTCTTGCATCACAGGTTCGGGGTTCACGAACGTGCAGACCATCGATGGTAGTGGCTTTACTGCTTCGGCGGCTGCCAACGCTGGACCTAGCGGCGTAGTCGCGTATAGCCGGAACGGGCTAGTGATAAACCCGAGTGCTATGTCAATAACGGATGCCAACGGCAATAAGTTAATCGTTGTCCCCAGTGGCGGTACCGCTGGTACCTTGACGGATTCTATGCACTTAACAGCCGCCACCGGCTTGCTGGGCACAGGCCCCTATCAGTGGACCGACGTAAACGGCAACACCCAGGAAGTTTCCCTCACCATTCCGTCGAGCACCACGTTGCAAACCAACTTCGGCTGCTTCACCGGGCAGGGTCAACCGGCGGACTTTGGCCCTACCACTGCCAACTGGGACCTGCCCTCCGCCATCAACCTGGCCGATGGCACGGCCATCGGTCTGACCTACGAGCCGACGCCAGGGCACACAGCCAACACCACAGGGAGGATACAGGAGATCACGCTGCCGCAAGGCGGTACCATCTCATACGCGTATAGTGGCAGCGGCAACAACGGCATCGACTGTACCTATATAGCCCCTCCTGTCCTGACTAGGACATTAGGGAATGGGGATGTAACCACTTATGAGTTACAGTGGAGTGGTGCAAGTTTTGCCAGCAACGATGTCTTCGACCCAAGTGGGAACATGACAGTATATAGCTTTGACATCGGCGGCACGGGAACGAACGGCGGAACTGGTACGCAAAGTGTATTGACGGGAATTGCAAAGTATAAAGGCACCAGCACACTGCTGCTGACCGAGCTTTATACTTACAACACGGCGTTCACGACCAGCCCCTCAACTAGCGGCTTCGCGCCCGCCGCCGTGACTAAGAGGATCGTCTACAGCCAGCCTTACGGAATGTCGAACTGGTCTGCGGTCGAGACGGACTTCGACGCCTACGGCAACGTGACCTACAAGGCTGAGTACGATTACGGCGCATCCAGCCCTACCCACACCACGACGATCACTTACGGAAGCTGCACGGCGAGCTGCGCTACGGCCAGCCCGACGATCTCCAATACGGCGATGGCGGCTAACCACATTTTCGACCGGCCCGGCGAAGTGGTCACAGCGCAGAATGGTGTGAACGTTGCCCAGGCGAACTACACTTACAACTCGACCGGGCAGATGACTTCGAAGCAGGTGTGGACCGGTTCCACGTTCATCGGGCAGACTTCCTCGAACACTTACAACACGAACGGCACGCCGAGCGCGGTCTTCGACCTGGCCAACAACGAGACGGACTTCACCTATGCCAGCGGCGGCTACTCCGATAATTGCACCGGCATAACGCAGTACCCGTTCCCCACAAAGGTCAAGAACGTCGGCACCGGCCTGTACACACAGGCAACTTACGACTGCCAAGGCGGAGTGAAGCTGACCGACGTGGATGCGAATGGAAACACGACTACCTACGCCTACACGAACGGCAGCGCGGGCGACCCATATTGGCGTGTAACTGGTATCACCGACCCCTACAGTGCGGTCGTCTATGAAACCTACCCGACGAGCGGGTCTAGGACCACGAGCGGCAGCAGTTTCACCTTTAATTCAAGCAACTCGATCCAAGGCGACATCGCCACGACCGATGCCTACGACCGAGTGATCGACGCCCAGACGTATCAGTCGCCCTTGGGGTCCAATTACGATACGGTGAGCACGTCCTACGGCTGGAGCGGGAATTACTCCCAAGTGCAGACCTCGGAGCCGTGCTCGACGACCAAGGGTGCGGCGTGCCCGTCCTACGCGCACACCAGCAAGTTCGACCCGCTGGGCAGGCTGTACACCGAGAGCACGACAAGCAACGAGACGGTGACCAACACCTACTCGCAAAACGACGTGCTTTCGGCCTTGACTCCCGCCCCTACCGGGGAGACCAGCAGCGGCAAGCAGACGCAGACCGAGTACGACGGCCTTGGTCGCGTTACCAAGGTCTGCCACATAGGATCGACGGCCAGCACCGGGAGCGGCACGGCGTGCGGCCAGAATACAGGCAGCGCCAGCGGCGCGACCGACGCCTACACGTACACTCAGACAAGCAACAGCCCTTACGAAACCGAGGTCTACGTCACGCGTAGCGGCAGCCAACGGCGCACGACTTACTTCGACGGCCTGGGCCGCTTGGTGAGCAAGACGACGCCCGAGGGCGGCACGTGGAACTACTACTACGACACGGCCGCCTGCACGGGGGCGACAGCGAGCAGCGGGAACTTAACTTGCGCCAAGGACCCGAACGGCAACGTGCTGCTCTACTTCTACGACGCCTTGAACCGGGTCACGAAGGTCAACGCGAACGGCACAACCTGCCGCCACTTCTACTATGACGCCACGTACGGAACGGTGCCGAGCGGCGTCACAACTCCGACGAACACTCTCGGCAGGATGGCAGAAGCCTCAACTGACAACTGCTCCGGCACGCTCATCACGGACGAATGGTTCAGCTACGACAAGGACGGTCGCACTTTGAACTACTGGCAAAGTTCGCCACACAGCACGGAGTATTACGAGAGCGCTGCGACGTTCTATGCCAATGGAGCTTTGAACGCGTTGACCATCACGACCCCAAGCGAGTACACCGGAACCTATGGGCTCGACGGCGAAGGTCGGGTGAATACGTTCAAGGCTGGAAGTACGAATCTAGTGACCGGAGCGACGTATTACCCAGAATCCAGCACTCTCTGTACCGGATGTTCGGCGGTCAGTCTGACCGGGACGACGCCGGATAACGACCAGTACCTCATCGACCCAAACACAGGCAATATCACTCAATATGAATTCACGGTCGGCAACACGCCTGTGACCGAAACCGGCGCGTTAACATGGAATCAAAATGGTACTCTCGCAAAGATTGCGGTGACTGACAACTTCTACACTGGGAACTCTTACACTTGCCTCTCGAACTCCGCCGGCTCTGTCGGCTACGGGTACGACGACTGGGCGCGGTTGAATGAGTTCGATTGTGGGAGCGGCAATTGGGGACAGCAGTTCTCCTACGATATTTACGACAACCTATCAAAGTCAGTGCTTTCCGGCCGGACCGGAACCACATGGACGCCAATCTATTCGTCATCCACTAACCAGTTCAGCGGGGGCACCTACGACGCAAATGGAAATGTGACAGCCGATGGCAATTTCGTTTACGGCTGGAACGAGTTCAGTAAGATGAAGTGGGCCGCCGCAAGCGGAACGCCGACCTGCGGAACGAGTGGACGCTGCATCACCTATGACGCTTTTGGTCGGGCCGTAGAAACCAGCGTCAACAGTACGTGGACCGAACACTGGTTTGTGCAGGGCGGCGTAGAAATAACGATGAGCGGGGCAGCCATCAGCGCGGCAAAATGGCCTGCGCCCCTGGGTGGGGTTGTCTATATCAACGGCGACAATGGTAGTCCTTATTTCGAGCACGCGGATTGGCTCGGGAGCCCTCGCCTTGTGTCCAGCCTAAATGGACATACTGCGTATCTCGATCAAGCCTACACTCCTTACGGCGAAATCTATTCCACCTTCGGGACCAGTCAGGCATATTTCAACAACTTCGCCGGCACAACGTCCAACTTCTACAATGGCGCGGTGTATGACACTCCGAACAGAGAATTGAGTTTCATTGGGCGCTGGCTTTCACCCGATCCTGCCGGTGCAGGCTGGAACCAGTACGCTTATTCAACCAACCCAAACAGTTTCGTCGACCCATCGGGTTTGTACTCCTGCATAGTCGGCGGCGCTGGGTCCCAGGGCTGCGGCGGTGATAACAGCTATGATGAAAGCTTAAACGAGATACCCGCTGGTTATGGGGACCCACTCGATCACATGACTTGGCTTAATCGAAATGGCTGTAATTGTATAACGCAAGCACAGGATGATCTTTATTTTCTGGGTAAGTACTCACCAATGCCGTCAAATGGATATAGGGGTACTTATGAACCACCCGGCTGGAATGGCGGACAGCAGTCGCAAGATCAGAGCCAGGCTGAAACCCAGGAAAGTCAGCAAGACCCGGACCAGCCGGTCTTGATGGCACAAAATCGCACACCGGCTAAAGGCGAACCTGACACAACCGACACCCTTCCTGCTCAAGGCGGCAGCACAGACAGAACTTACGGCCCAGATGGGCGCGCCGTTAAAGATGTCGATAGCGGCCATGCTCACGATCCTGAACCGCATGCTCACGACTGGGATTGGAGCAAGAATCCCCCCCGCCAGCCACGTCGCCCGCTCACGCCGGATGAAGCTGCCGGCAAGAAACAGGAATCGACGATGATGGACAAAATGAAATCGATTACGCCAGGGCCGATACTGAAGTGGGGAACGACAGGAGTGGTTATATACATCATCATTGACGAAGGATCGAGGCTCTACCCTCCGAGAAATCTGGTACCTATACCATGAGTTCCACTATGAACACTCAAACAATCGACGCAACGAAACAGCGATTCAACGCCATTCGGTGGCACGACTCCAAGCTGCTCGGTCTGTCTTTCTACAGGGCGGATTCAGAGGAACGGGTGAGGATCTCCCTCCAAATGCTCGGCAAGGGAGGCGGTCTGACGTCAACCGATATAGTCTTCACGGGAAGCACATACGTTGCCCTGGAAGTGGACCTGGAAGGCAAACGGGTCTGTGGTGACGATATCTCTGGTGCAGAGTGTTACGCCTCGTCCGAGTGGATACGGACTCTATCGGAGAGGAACCCACACGATAGCTTCGAGGGGTACCTACACTTTGAGATTGGCCTCATTCCACCGGGCGGCACGATCAATATCCTGGCCAAGGACTTTTTGTTCGAACCGCCTGTCTCAACGTAATCTGAGTTGGCGCGATCCGACCGCGAAGCAGAGAAGATGCTGCGTGCGTTTCTGCGCGGCTGGGAGCAGCGATCCGGGAGCGGGTGAGGGGTTCAGGGATAGGAACGAGTTCTTTTTAGCTGCCGCCCCTTTGTCTTACCTGCTTATGATCTACCCGCTACAACAATTGACCCAAAGCTACCTACTGCTCATGCCACACAGCCGGTAATTCGCGATTTCAGACCATAATCGGAGGAAGAAATGAAAGTACTTCTCGGCACGCATCAAATTATGATTCTATTCACCGTGCTAGCTTTCTTTCTCTCCGGTATGGCACTAGCGAAAACACAACCTGACATCAATCATCAACTCAGGTCGACGATAGCGAAAGTGCGACGTGCGAAGACGACCGCCGAAAGATTGGACGCCGCGGAGCGACTAGTTGCATTGACAGATGAGCGAGACTGTAGCGGCGTTACGAATGAAACCATACACTCACTCGTCTCCCTATTAGACATCGAGGACGACGGAGTGCGGATGTGGGTTGCTGCTGCTCTCGGAGATATTGGACCTCGCGCGAGCGAGGCAATTCCGAAGCTGCTTAGCATTCTTTCCGTGAGCGCCTGCATGGTTGCGGACCGTGGGTCTGGAGCGACGATACCGATTGCACTGACTAAGATGGGCGTAACGCCTCCACCGATAAATTGCCAACGTTGAGACCGCCTTGTGTTTGAATGGTCGTGGGCGGGTTGCCATTCTTTAGGCAGCGTTCAGTTGGCGCACAATCAACAGGTCAAGATCGACTGGTATAACTAAGAGTGGTCAGGATCAGAGGATGAAGGTGGGGGAGTTACAGCTTTGGCGTGGTCGGGGAAGGGATCACCCCTGATTCTCCGGCAAAGGGTGCAATAGTCGATGCGACCGCACAGGGTTGCGCAGGCTGCTACTTGATACAGACCGTCAGGTCCACCGAACATGACATAAAAACTGACACGCCTTATCCACCAACTACTCCGCTATAACCGCAGTGACTCCGACCACACGTACTTCGAATCCCTCCCTCCGCGCTGAGGTCAGGCAGCCGTTAGCGCTCCTCCTCCTCTATCGAAACTTTCACCAGTTTCGCCAGCGCCTGCCAGTGCCTCGGATGCGGGCGGTAGCCCTGGCGAATGCGGCTCGCATACCACCGGGACACTCCGATGCTCGATCGAATGACAGATGTCGCAACATTCGAGAGTAGCGGCTGAATGTTCTGCGAGAATAACTCGGGAGTGAGCCACGCGGGTTGGCTGGATTCGTCCCATGACGTGCGTGCCCTTGAGTGCCGACATTGGGAGTCTGATTGTTTGGCCAAAGCCTCGGGAGTCTGCGCAGCTGCCCGACCAAGCCGAGAGGCAATCGCAAGCCGTTCGCTCGCATGACTGACGGCACAAATGGCACAATGTTTCCGACCGAGGTTGATGGGTTTACCACAACCACGGCAAAGATTCTCTGCTTGCGCTGCTACTCCTGGCCCCGTCGGTGTTGACGACATACCCTTTGCTTCGCGTCTGCGCGTTTGGGTCAAGTGCGTCGGCGGCAAGTCACACGCTGTTCTCTTACGGGTTGTCGACCACAATTGTTCCGCCACCCACTCCGTTATCGGAGCTACTGAGCGACCCCAGATCGGGGCTGTCTCGGACAACCGCACCGCGAATGGGCCCATGAGTCGGCAGTTGCCGTCCCGCTGTTCGAAAAACCACTCCCGCTTTAGGGGTTGCCGGGTGATCCAGTCAAGCAGGTAGGCGTCTACCTGAGGACGAACCGGCTCCATGAGGTCGCAGGCCAAGCTGTCGCGAGCCGGGGTATCGACGTGCAAAACACCCAGCCCTGGATCAAGCCCCAGCGCGGCAGCCGCGAGCCGAGCTTCAGATTCCAAAACGCAATAAAGGTAGTTCAGGATTGCGTTCGCTGGATTTGCTGCAAGTCGTGGTGATCCCGTGAGCGGCGAGACACGAGCTCCAAAGGTCCGCCAATGCTCGGGGACTCGCGGAAGATCGTTCTTGGGAAAATTAACCGGCAATGCACTAAACGCAGACCAGTAGGCACGGGCGGCTTGTGACTCGATTAGCCGAATCATGGAGATGCTGTCAGCCTGGGGCAGGTCGGCCTTGTAGCGGGCAATTGTATCGGCAGTTGAGGAATCTAGAAGGCTGTGCCGCGCGACTTTCTCTTGTCCAGCGAGCTTCTTGCTGATTAGATCCCGCGCGATGCGCAGGGCTGTTCCATTTGAGAGGGAAAGGGATTGTGCACGTCGAAGCTTGGCGTCCGACGACCGAACGGGGCCCGTGGTCGCGAGCACCGATCCATCACGTTCGAGCATAACGAAACTGGCGTCCTGGTCTGCCAACCATCGCAATGCCGCGAGTGAAATCATGCCGTCTGAGCCAATCACGACCAGGCGACGCAGACGATGTCCGACTCGCGGGAAGCGTGCTTGGCGACGAGCGTTCCCAATTCCGTCTTCAAGGACCAAGTGTCCGCGATCGACGCGAACGCTCGTACCGTAGCCGAAAAGTGTGACTACGCCCTGTCTCGGTTGCATTTCTGTTAGGGAACTAGCAATCGAGGTCATGTTGGGCCCCCTTTAGAACTTCAATCTTCGATGCGTTCTTCTTCTGCGAATGCGCGATCTACAGCCGTGGGATTCGATTTGCGTCTCCAATATTCTTTGGAAATTGCAGATGGCAGAAGGGCTCTGCTAGTCCCCTGATCCAGAACAGTTCTTATCGCTCGGCGAAAGTAATACCGATTCTGCCGCAAGTCTGAAATGCCAAAGGACTTCGGAGAACGCCTGTTTCGGAGCCACCTTTCAGCATCTTTGATTAGGTCAGATCTCCGAACATTGACCTGTACGATCCTCCTAATGATGTTGAAGATCTGGTAGCTTAGACCTCCGATGACTTCGCCGTCGAATCTCCGGCATCTTCTTATGGAATGCCTGCAGCCGATCAAGGGAAGCCCTGCGAGGGCATTAGCAAGGTTCAATGGAATGAGCCTATAGCGCTTGCTCTTGCAAAATCGCAGAAATTCAGCACGCGCAAAGTGGGCTTCGCCATCTTTGAGAAGTTCTTCCGAAGCCTTCTCCTGATCCCTCAGCGCGATGAATTCTGCTCCTGCACGGGCAAGAGCCCTGGCACGCTCATTGATCGCGTCGAGAATAACGTCCTGTTCGGCGCTAGTCAGATCGGCGACCGGAATCACCATGAACCGTTCGAGGGAATCCCAACACTTCCCAACCCATTCGAAGGCCTCGAGAAAACGATTGTGCAACTTGCCCTGCTGTTTTCGCTGACGATTCAGCAATTTCGATGTCGCGGCGACTGCGCTTGGCCGCAGCAGAGCCTTTATGACGTGTTCTTCCTGATCTACGCGCTTCCGCCACGGCTCTAGAGCCATCTTCAATTGCGCCATTGTTTTAACTCTTGGAAGAACGCATCCGACCTCGTCCCAGGTTGTCTCTAGCAGCACAAGAAGATGCTGTCGAACTCCCCACAATCTACCCTTATCGAGCCTCTCAGGGTACCCACGGCGGATTTTTTGCTCCCCGCTCTCAAGCTCGGCGAGAATTTCTTCAGGCACATTAAAGTCATCAGGATCCATTGAGATGACACTTAATATGAAGCAAGTCTCATCTCATTGCCACTTAAATCTACAACTTCCTCGATTAGTCCATGCAAGTCAATGATACTACGTATGTTAACGTCGCATCTACCAAATAGCAGAAGGGAGTGGGAAGATGCGAAACGGCAGACAGAGACGTGGAAAAAGGCAGGAAACCTACAATCGTGCCCTGCACGTGCTTGCGCGAATGCGACGGACAGGCTCCAGCCTCACTCCTGCCGCGAAGGAGGAACACATTGATCCTCGTACCGTTCGCAAGTATCTAAGGACCGAATTGCGAGGGAAGAGCCGAGCAACGAAAGCAGATCGCCGAAGACGCGACATGTTGCTTCCGACAACCATCGGAAATGCTCCGGTTACGGTACGAGGTTCCAGGGAAGCCTCGCAGCTGGGCAGGTACATGTCAGCGGTCAGCAAATATCTGCGCACGGGTGACAGAGATGGCTTGGCTGAATTTGAGGACCAGTCCATTGCGGGTCACGTCCTGATCACAGACCCGGACCGTCTTAGTTCCCTCGCTCAAGCGGGTGCTTTAACTCTCGATGAAATCTACGCGGTTCCGGAGGCATCGTCATGATGGACGAGAAACCGATCGAGACAGCGCGCCGGAACACTCGCCGCTTGGAACAGGGACGCTGCTTACTCTGTGGCCGTACCGGCATATTGATTGAACTGGACCACACGGCCGGTCAGAACCACGATGAATTTCTAAAGGCACCTCTCTGCATTCCGTGTCACGCCATGGTGACGGAGTTTCGGCGTCGAGCGGATGCGGAGATGCGGCGTGCACCAAACTCCATCCAACGCGTGAAGTGTGCGCTCAAGGCAACAGCGGTGTTCCTGAAGTTGCTCGCCGATGCAATGTGTCGGTGGGCCGAACTTATTTCTGAATAGGAGATTTCTGCCATGAACCACGAGATTTTTCTGCGGTGTCATACCTGCATCCTGGACGAGGAACCGCCGGAGAAGACCGGAACCAGGAAGGCGCAACCACTACCCAAGTACGTTCTCGTTCTCGACACCGAGACAACGACCGACACCCTCCAAAGTCTGAACTTCGGCATCTATCAGTTCTGTGAATTGGGTACGGATGGGAACTATGGATGCCGGGAAGAGGGAGCCTTTTACGCCGACGACTTAGACTCTCGCCAATCGGAAGTGCTCCGCCGGTATGTTCGCGACAGAAACAGCAAAAGAGCGAAGAACGAATTGAAGCTCCGGCTCTACGATCGCCGCACATTTGTGGAGAAAGTGATGTACACGGCAATTCAGGCAGGAGCCACGATCGTCGCATTTAATCTCCCATTCGACCTTTCACGCTTGGCAGTGGAGTATCGCGTAGCCCGTGGAGCTGGTGGGCGTGGATGGAGCTTTGTCGTGTTTCGGTACAGGAACAAAGCGAAAGGTGAATGGCTTCCCAACAGCTTTCGCCCCCGTGTACAACTCCGGCCCAAAGATTCCAAAGCCGCTTTCATTCGCTTGGCTGGTGGCGACATGAATCAGCCCTACCGGGTCGGGCGATTCCTGGACCTGAAGACGCTGGTTTGGGCCCTACGAAACAAAAGCCTCAGCCTTGAAAGTTCGTGCCGCGAATTCAAAGTGCCGGGAAAGCTTCATGATTACGTGCCCAGCGGACGAGTCACACCTGACGAAATCGACTATTGCAGGCAAGACGTACGAGCGACAGTGGGTCTGCTAAACGCATTGCTGGCAGAATTCAAGAGATACCCACTTGGCGATCTTCCGCCAGAGCGAGCCTACTCCGCTGCTTCCATTGCCAAGGCATTCCTGAAGACAATGGGAGTCATTCCACCCGATCAGAAGTTCCAACTGGGCGAGAAAACAAAGGGAATCTGCATGCAGCCATACTATGGCGGACGTGCCGAGATTCGAATCCGCCACTCCCCGGTTCCAGTGGTCTACACCGACTTCACGAGCCAATACCCCACCGTAAACACACTCCTGGGGCTGTGGTCATTGCTGACAGCTGAGAAGGTCCGAGTGCGAGACGTAACTCAGGAAGTCCAGGCGCTACTCCAATCCCTTACCCTTGATCGTTTATTAGATCAGCGGACTTGGCCGAAACTGGCGTTTTTCGCGCTGATCCAGCCGGACGGCGACATACTGCCGGTTCGCACGATCTACGGTGACGGTCAATCTGGCAATCAAACCAATATCGGACTGAATCCTCTCACGTCCGATAAGCCAACCTGGTTTGCCGGTCCTGACATCGTCGGGTCAACGCTCCTCAAGGGACGACCTCCGAAGATTCTGCGAGCCATACGAATTGAGCCCGTAGGCGTTCAGGAGGGCATGAGATCCGTAGTGCTGGGAGCGGGCTCCATCGATCCCTATCGCGATGATTTCTTCCGAAAGGTGATCGAGGAACGCAAGGGAAAACAAAAGACCAACCCTCTTTACTACTTCCTAAAAATACTCGCGAACGCCGGATGCTATGGGATCTATGCCGAGGTGAACAAGCTCCAGGTCGGAAAGAACGATGCGAAGAAGATAGGAATCTTCTCGGGTGAACTGAGCGGAACTGAACGAGCCTGCACAATGGAGGTACCGGGCCCGTGGTACTTCCCACCGGTTGCGTCGCTGATCACGGCAGGCGGACGTTTGCTGCTGGCAATGCTTGAAAGGATGGTCACTGATGCAGGCGGAACTTACCTCATGTGCGACACAGATTCCATGGCCATCGTTTCGTCAGAGAAAGGGGGGCTCGTGCCCTGCAAGGGCGGTGCGCACCGAATGCACGACGGAGCGGACGCAATCAAGGCACTCCCGTGGAAACAGGTTCGACAAGTCGTCGACCGATTCAAGAGCCTTAATCCTTACGACCCAAGAATTGTTCCCGGATCCGTTCTGAACATCGTTGAGGAACTCAATTACGATCCCAGTGGTCGTCAAAGACAGCTATATGGCTATGGCATCTCCGCCAAACGCTATGGGCTGTACACCCGTGACGAATTCGACTTTCACCTTATCAAGGTCAGCGAGCACGGTCTGGGACTTTATTACAGGCCCAAAGAAGGGCGCGATACCGAATTCGAAGTACCGGTGTGGATAAAGGAAGGGTGGGAGTGGATACTCAATCGTGCTTTTGGGCTTCCACGCCAAAAACCGGAGTGGTTTCACTTGCCAGTTATGAGGCGCATTGCCATCAGCACTCCAAATGTGATGGCAGCCTTGCGTCATTTGCGACGTGACCAGGCACGACCGTACAACTTCGCGTTATCTCCGGTCTTGGTGAATCTGACAGGAGTCCAGGTCACATTGTTGACGCCTTTCGAGAAGGATTCTTCACGCTGGATGACGACACCGCACATCAACATTCACGATGGAACAACTCATACTCTGGACAAACCGAAACTGCCGATCCTAGTGCAAACCTTTGAGATGGTATTTCACCAGTACCGTCGCCATCCCGAGTCCAAAAGCACCGCGCCAGATGGCAGCGCCTGCAACGGAGATAGCGCTGGTCTGCTGAAACGATATCCCGTGACGGCCACAGGTTTTCACCTGATCGGCAAAGAGACTGAACGAGGGTGGGAACAAAACGATGATATCAGCACCCTCATGCCTTCGCCTGTGCGATATGGCCTAGATAGCGGAATTGCGGATGAACGACTCAGACAACGGCTGCTGCAAATACCGCTCGCCTTTCTGGAAGGCGAAACCGGATTGAGTCGACACACAATTGTGCGTGCACGGCGAGGACAGCCGGTCCACGCGAGATCACTGCGATTGCTCACAGTCTCAGTCAGGAAGGTGCCGATTCGGAAATGATTTTGTACAAGATCGAGCTCCAACGTCCGTCGCCGCGCAGATGTTCGGATGGCAAGATCCCAGTCTGTTAGGAGGTTCCTGAATTCGTAACTTAAGCAAGACAGCCGTGACGGTCATCCACATGGGATTTTCTTGACATTTCAGCCATATCCGCCGGATGACGCACCTCTTGTTACAAAAACCGAACAAACGATGATTGTTGTCCTGTGCAACACTATTTTTGATTATGGTGTCTGCCTCACGTCATAGTTTAGTTTACTAAGTTCCTTCAGTTTCACTTCGGGACCTTCCACCGGGATATCACGGGCTCTAGCACAACCAGGAGGCTTCAGTTTGGGGGAGCGTTTCACCCCTTTGCAGACCGAGAGGAGGGCAAGCGATGAAGTTTGCCTTTGTAGCACTCGCACTGGTGATGTATTTGAGCGCAGCCCATCCAGCAGCATTTTCGCCAGACGAAAAGTGCACTTCTGGAGATGGTAATTGGTGTGTGTATCGTAAGGCCGAGACACGAACCTGTAAGGTCTGGACTCATGACTCATTCGATGGTCCTGAACTGCTTGGACCTTTCGACAAGAAAGATGATGCTGTTGCAGCGATGTGTAATGTGTATAGCCCCGGCAGTAATGATCCCGCCAAGTGCGCCAACACAGATCCGGATGATGCATGCAAAGGAGCCAGAAAGAAGAAGACACAGGAGAAGTGATAGCCAACTCAACCTTGCGTCGTTGCGAGTTCCTTCCCTGGAAGGTTTTAAACTTTCCAACCGATGGCCCGAGGATGATCCCAAAGGATGGAAATGCTATGACCATTGCCATGCGCGTGCAACGTCTTGCTTTGAATTGCTTCGGGATGATGGTGCTTGTTTCATTAGGCTTCCAGATTATGCTGGCTCAGACGCTCAAGTACAATCCAGGCGATGAGTTGAGGTTTGGGATCGGGTATAACACCTTGACAGGGCAGTATGCCGGCAACTGCACTAAGGATGTGATGCCCGAAGACATCAAACCGGCGGGCTCCGATGAACCTGACCCAGGTCAACTGACCAGATATGAGCTTTCAAACGTACAAGAATTGTCTAGTCTCGCGGAAAAACTTGATTTTTCGGCCTCCGCTAGCGCTAGCTTCGTGGCTGGAAGTGTGTCCGTATCTGCCCAGTACGTGAGGACGCACGCGTTCAACAGTTTTCATCAATTTTTGTATCTCGACGCTACGGTAGCTAACGCGACAAAGATATGGACAAAACCGGAGCTAACGGTGCCAATGCTGGCTCTGCGGCAGAAGAATCCACTGGAATTCTTAAATCGATGCGGGGATACTTTTGTGAAGACAATTACAGAAGGAGGAGAGCTTACAGCCGTTTTGGATATCTCGACAACGGCACAGGAGGATACCAGTAGTCTAGACATAGCTATCAGTGGAAACTACGGTACTGCTGAAGGTAAGGCAGCCTTGAAGACACAACTCCAGGCGACACTCCTTAATCGCCAGACCAAAGTAAATATGATGCGCGCGGGGGGCACCAAGAATCTGCCGTCATATTCGGCAGATGACTTAATCGCTGCGAGTCTGACCTTCCCAGACACCGTGCAACAGCACCCTTATCCCATGTTTGCTAAGCTCGCTTCTTATAACACAATTGCCAATGGGCTTTCGTTGACAGCTGCTCAGGAATCCTTTATAGCGCCTCTGTTCAGGGTATATCAGAGGGCGATGCAGTATTCCGGCGACCTTGTATATCTGCGCTCCCATACATTTGAGTTTCGAATCTTAGGGATTCCGAAAGTTCCTGGAGCAGTTTCTGTAATGGCTACCAAAGCTCCGACGACATCCAATCTAGATGAATGGAAGGCCTATGGAATAGCGAGAGCAGCTGACCCTGACGTTCAATTCTCGATTTTAGAAGGAAATGCACAAAAGGTTGTGTCTGGCGATTTCACTTTCAATGACATTGATAAAGAAGAGGTGGATGGGACAATAAACAATTGGAATGGCCTGGTAGATAATCTTACTGCGTTGGCACGTCGATGCTTGAACGACCCTAAGAACGGATGCTCGGGCGCCGTCCCGCAGGAGCCTGCACGGATACAACATCTCGTGAGGATTTTTCCGCTAGCGCCAACCTGGGACACTTCAACAGGCCCAGTCAGTATCAGTTTGGACTCTTCTTACGTTTGTAAGGTCGAGTACATTCTTGGCAATTGGAGGATTGCCGATGCGGCCAGTGCTCCTGTGTTGGCCTGCAACAATTCTCTGCCTCATCAGGTCACAAATGGGCACATCATTACAGGCAACTTTGACAGCATTTACAGCGATAATCACGGCGTGTGCACCTATCAGTTGATGTGCTATCGGCGCTAGTTTGCCGATACGTACCCACCCCTTCGTACGGACGCTCAGAGCGCCAGAGTGATTGCCTAGGGCGAATCGGTAAGAGCGTGTACACTGCCCCGTGGTTCCATGCGGTGGCATTGCCCGGTTGAAAGCTCGAAACTTGGCCGTAAGGGGTGCATATTCCATCCCGTCCTGTTCTCACCCCTGCTCCAGTTTGACCCTCCTTTTCCCCCGCCTGTAAGATCAAAAGTCACAACCACAGAGGACACAAAGATGCACTGAGGAAGCGCGGATCGACCCTGTGATCCTCTGTGCCCCCTGTGGTTAAGGTTTTAGCTGGCCGCCGATTGGCTGGTAGCTCACCCACCCATGCCGCACGAATTGCCCAAATCCTACGAGCCGGGCGCGATCGAAACGCGCTGGGCCGAGTACTGGATCAAAGAAAAACTTTTTTCCGTGCCCACGCCGCCCCAGGGCCCGCAGTCGGAAGAAAAGACACGTCCAGTTTTCACGCTGCTGTTGCCGCCGCCGAATGTCACCGGGCAGCTGCACATGGGCCACATGTTCGGCCAGACGCAGATGGACATCATCGTGCGCTGGCATCGCATGCGCGGCTTCATCACCCTCTGGCTGCCAGGGACGGACCACGCCGGCATCGCCACCCAGATGATGGTCGAGCGGCAACTCGCCAAAGAAGGCAAGAAACGCCGCGACCTGGGTCGCGAGAAGTTTATCGAGCGCGTCTGGGAGTGGAAGAAGCTCTACGGCGGCGCGATTCTCAACCAGATGAAGCGCCTGGGCGCGTCCGTCGACTGGGATCGCGAATATTTCACCATGGACGAAAATCTTTCGCGCGCGGTGCGCGAAGTGTTCGTCCGGTTGTATGAAGAAGGCCTGATCTATCGCGGGAAGTACATCGTCAACTGGTGTCCGCGCTGCGAGACGGCGATCTCCGATCTCGAAGTGAAGCACGAAGAGGTTGCCGGAAAGTTGTGGGAGATTCGCTATCCCGTCATCGGCACAAACGAGTTCATCACCGTCGCAACCACGCGCCCCGAGACCATGCTCGGCGACACCGCCATCGCGGTGAATGCGAAAGACGAGCGCTACACGCATCTGCATGGCAAGCGTGTCTTGCTGCCGCTGATGAATCGCGAAATCCCCATCATCACCGATGACCTGGCACAGCCCGAGTTCGGCACCGGCGCGGTGAAAGTGACACCAGCGCACGATCCCGACGACTTCCAGGCGGGCAAGCGCCACAACCTGCCGCAGATCGACATCATGGACGAGCATGCGCACATGAACGCGAACGCCGGACTGTACGCAGGCCTCGATCGCTACGAAGCGCGCAAGCGCGTGCTCGCGGATTTGCAGACCGGCGGGTTTCTCGTCGGCGAAAAGGACCACACACTCTCGCTCGGCAAGTGCGACCGTTGCGGAACTGTGGTCGAGCCGCGATTGTCCGAACAATGGTTTCTCAAAATTCAGCCGCTCGCCCAGAAAGCGATCGAGGCCGTCGAAAGCGGCGAGATCACAATCGTTCCGGAGAATTATAAGCAGATCTACCTGAACTGGATGAACAACATCTACGACTGGTGCATCTCGCGCCAGTTGTGGTGGGGGCATCGCATTCCGGCGTGGACTTGCGACGGCTGCAAAGAAATTATCGTCGCCCGCGAAGCTCCGGCGAAGTGCCCGAAATGCGGCGGCGCCAAGCTGGAGCAGGTTTCCGACGTGCTCGATACCTGGTTTTCGTCTGGGCTGCTGCCGTTTACCACCCTGGGCTGGCCGGAGAAGACGCGCGACCAAGCGGTTTTTTATCCGACCACGCTGCTGATCACTGCCTACGAAATTCTTTTCTTCTGGGTTGCGCGCATGATCATGTTCGGCTGCCACTTCATGCAGGGCCACGAACAGGATCCCGCGATCAAGAAAGCCAGCGGCTGGGAGGGAAAAAAGAACGACAGCGTGCCCTTCCGGCAGGTGTACATCCACGCACTGGTGCGCGACGCTGATAGGCAGAAGATGTCGAAAACCAAGGGCAACGTGATCGACCCGCTGGAGATCATCGAGCGCTTCGGCACGGATGCGACGCGCTTCACTCTGGCCGCCATGGCCGCGCCCGGCACCGACATTGCCTTCAACGAGAGCCGCACCGAAGGCTATCGCGCTTTCGCCAACAAAATCTGGAACGCCGCCCGCTTCATGTTCATGAACGTGGATCGACTCGAATGTGGCGCGGGCGCCCTCGCCCGCGAAATCCTACCCACAGCCCCCGGCGTCCTCGGCTTTCACGCGTCAACTCTCGAAGACCGCTGGATTCTCTCGCGTTTCAATCGCGTGACCGCCGAAGTAAACGATGCGTTAGCGACCTATCGCTTCCACGAAGCGGCCAACCGCATCTACGACTTTTTCTGGGGAGAGTTCTGCGACTGGTATCTGGAATTACTCAAGCCTCGCTTGAACTTCGAAGAGGGCGCCGACAAAAGCGCAGCCAAGCGGCATGTGCCAATCTCGTCAATTTATTCGAAGCCTCATTGCGGCTGCTGCATCCAGTGATGCCGTTTATCACAGAAGAAATCTGGCAGGCGTTGTATGAAGGCCGTCCGCCGCTGAAGTCAATTGCCCTGGCGGGATATCCGCAGGCCGACGAGAAACAGTTCGATCTGAATGCCGAGACGGAAATGGCGATCCTCCAGGATCTGATCGTAAACGTAAGGAACGTTCGCGCCGAATTAAAGGTCGAGCCGAAGATAAAGGTTCCGATCGAAGTCTTTGCCCACGAACCCGGAATTCGCGCCATGATCGAGCAGAATCGCATTGCGGTGGAGCGTCTGGCGAACGTAGACAAGATTGTTTTCGTAGGCGGCTCTCTCGCCAGGCACGCCGGCGCGCGCAGCACCGCCCGCTTCGATGTTCATGTAATCTACGAGAAGAAGATCGACGCCGCGGCCGAGCGCGAGCGTTTGAAGAAAGAGTTGGAGAAACTCGAGAAAGAGTTCGCCAACAATCAGCGCCAGTTAAGCAACGAACAATTTTTAGCGAAGGCCCCGGCAAATGTCATCGAAGGATTACGCAGACGTGCGCAAGAGCTGGCCGGTCTGCTCGAAAAGTTAAAGCGCCAGTTGTACGAATTGGACGGCACAGGAACCAATGGCTGAAACCAAGAACTGGCCACTGATCACTGGCCACTGCCATGGACTTTAACAGCCGACGCATCACCGCGATCCTGGAAAACGCGCTGCTCGAAGACCGGGCCACGCGCGATGCCACCAGCTACGCCTGCATCGATCCCAACCAGCGGGCCTCGGCCACCATTCTCGCCAAGGAAGATTGCATTCTGGCCGGCATCGGCTGTGTAGGGCGCATCCTCGATGTCTACGCTGCGCTCGACGGCGCCGTCACTTCTCATTACGAAGTCACCACCCATCCCGAAATATTCGACGGCGTTCGCCTGCACAAGGGCCAGTCGGTCGCAGTGATCCGGCACAATGCGCGCGTCATTCTGTCGTGCGAGCGCGTGATTCTGAACTTCCTGCAGCGCATGAGCGGCATCGCCACGCTGACCCGCAAGTTTGTGGACGCCGTCTCCGGCACCAAGGCGCGCATTCTCGACACCCGCAAGACCGCTCCTGGCCTGCGCGTGATCGACAAATACGCAGTGCGCTGCGGCGGCGGACAAAATCATCGCCTCGATCTCTCTGACGGAGTCCTCATCAAGAACAATCACATCGCGCTCGCAGGCGGAATCGAGCCGGCGATCGAGCGCGCCCTGCGCAACCGCCGGGGTTCCCAGATCCTCGAGGTCGAAGTGCGCACCCACGAAGAATTGGAGCAGGCGCTGGCCAGCGGAGCGGAAGCGATCCTGCTCGACAACATGGCTCCAGATGACGTGCGCCGAGCGGTTGAGCGTTGTGCTCATCTCGAGCGCCGCGTTCCGCTCGAGTGTTCCGGCGGCATCCGCCTGGAAAATGTCCGCGCCTACGCCGAAGCGGGTGTGGATTTCATTTCCGTTGGCCTGCTCACACACTCGCCTCAGGCGGTCGATATGAGCCTGCGGGTTGTGCCGGCCTGGGTTCTGATCTGAATCCTTATTAGGTCAGTCGCAGGTCTGAAAGGTGAAATGCAGGCTCGCGATTGTCGTTTCCCGCGAATTCCCGCATAATTCCTGCATCAAGAAGGCGACGACAATTCGCAAGAGCCAACCTTCGCATACGAAATCTGCTCTCAGTTCGTCGAAGGGAACATCCGCGTCACACACCCAGGCCACCGACGTTCGCCTGGGCCGCATCGTGCGCCTGCTTGATGGAGCACGCGACGGTGGTAGCGAGC
Source organism: uncultured Acidobacteriaceae bacterium (assembly GCA_963787495.1). Taxonomy (GTDB): domain Bacteria; phylum Acidobacteriota; class Terriglobia; order Terriglobales; family Acidobacteriaceae; genus Sulfotelmatobacter. The sequence goes on along the minus strand of CAWBDA010000003.1, from coordinate 514,875 downwards.
GGCACCAAGATCGCGCAGGAGATTTCCTCGAACCGTTCGGAAGTCTGGCGGCTGATTCAGCAGTTGCGCGGGCTCGGCGTGGATGTTGCGGGACATCCAGCGACGGGTTACCGGCTAAGGTCAGTCCCCGATCTGCTGCTGCCAGAGATTCTGGCCTCCCTTGCTTCGCGGCACCATCTTCGACACTCAACTTCATCACTTCTACAAGATCGGCTCGACCAACACGGCGGCCATGGTGGCTGCGGCCGAGGGCGCCGCCGAAGGCAGCGTGTTTCTTGCCGAAGAACAGACTGCGGGACGCGGCCGCGGAGCACACTCCTGGCAGTCGGCCCGCTCCACTGGAATTTATTGTTCGGTGGTGCTGCGTCCCGCGCTGCCGCCTTCCGAAGTGCTCGTGCTCGCGCTGGCGGCAGGCTTGGCGGTGCGCGCGGCGATTGAGCAAGTTGACTCTCGCGTGCGCCCCGACTTGAAGTGGCCCAACGATTTGCTTATCGAGGGCAAGAAAGTGTGCGGCATTCTCACCGAGATGAATGCCGAAGCCACGCGCGTGCGCTATGTCGTCGTCGGAATTGGCATCAACGTGAACCAAACAGAGTTTTCCAAAAGAACTTGGAGGCCGAGGCAACTTCGCTCCGGATGGCGACCGGCAGCGAATGGTCGCGAGTGGAATTGACCGCGGCTTTGCTAAAATCGCTCGACCGGGAATATCGTCTGTTGATCGAACAACCGGGCGCGCGCCAGTCGATTCTGCGCCGCTTTGCTGAACAGTCTTCCTGGGTTCGAGGAAAACAAGTTCGCGTCGAAGAAAATGGTTCAAGCATCGAAGGAACCACGGAAGGCCTGGACCAGCGCGGCTTCCTGCAAGTGCGAACCGCACAGGGATTGCAGACGGTATTGAGTGGAACGGTAAGAGAGAAGCAGTCAGCAATCAGCGGTTAGCATGAGTCCTAAATGTCAATTGCCAGTTGCTGATTGCCAATTGCTAACTGCTAGTTGCTTCAGGCACGGACAATCATGCTTTTCGTTCTCGATGTCGGCAACACGAATACGGTGCTGGGAGTCTTTGCCCGGGCGAAAGCGCATTCCGGCGAGACGCCGACGGCGCTCCGCGCTACGATCGACTGGTAGCCAACTGGCGGGTCGCGACCCGGCAGGGCAGCACGGTCGACGAGTACGGCGTCCTGTTCCGCAATTTATTTTCCATGGCCAGCCTCGAGGCGTCGGGGATCAACGGCATCGTGATTTCATCCGTAGTTCCGCCGCTCGATCCCGTGCTGCGGCAGGTTTGCGAGCGTTACTTCAATTCCAAGCCGCTCCTGATCGAGCCCGGCATTAAAACCGGCATGCCTGTGCATTACGACAATCCCGCGGAAGTCGGCGCCGACCGCATCGTAAATGCCGTGGCCGCGTTTGAAAAATACGGTGGCCCTTGCGTCATCGTCGACTTCGGCACCGCGACCACGTTCGACTGCGTTTCCGCGAAGGGCGAGTATCTCGGCGGAGTGATTTGCCCCGGCATCGGCATCTCCGCCGACGCTCTTTTTCAGCGCACTGCGCGCCTGCCCCGGGTCGAGATCCGCAAACCCGCGCGCGTCATCGGCACCAACACCGTAGGCAGCCTGCAGTCCGGGCTCTACTACGGCTATCTCGGCCTGGTCGATGGCATTCTCGAACTCTTGCTCGAGGAATTAGGGAAAGAGACGCACGTGATCGCCACCGGCGGCCTGGGCCCGATGATCGGCACCGGATCGAAATACATCAAGACTGTCGACGATTTTCTGACCCTCGAAGGCCTGCGCATCATCTGGGAGCGAAACGCGGCGGCGCGGCCGGCACTCGCACCCAAAGCTGCGCAACAGGCCTCACCCAAAACGAAGAACAGCGCCGATCGCGCCACTCCACGTTCCGCTCGCTGAACCGCCGTGGAGAATCAATTCAATTACTTCAACTACTTCACCGAAATTGAGGAGCAGTTTCTGCGCCGCCGCGGCGGCGGCCTGCTGCTCACGACGCTCGATTGGGCATTGATTGAAACCTGGAAGGACGCCGGCATTCCCCTCGAAGCCGCGCTGCGCGGCATCGATGCCGCCTTCGACCGCTACGACCAGCGTCCCTCGAAAACCAGAAAGGTAAACAGCCTGGCCTATTGTTCGCAGGAAGTGCTGGCGGCTGCCGAAGCTATGAAAGAAGCGGCAGTGGGCGCAGCCGCCGACCAACCGGCATCGGACAAATCAGGCTGCCGGAGCAAGGCTTTGAGCCCGAGGCGATCGCGGCCTTCCTGCGCCGCAATGCCGATCGCTGGAGGCGGCGAAGCTGCCACACAGCGCGGGAATCTCCGTTCATGCGGTCGCCGAAGCAGTCCGCCGCCACGCTGCGCAAGCTGGCGCAGGAAACCGAGACCCCGAAAACTACGTCAAAGCTGGAAGACCTGGAGCGCCATCTCACGGTACTCGAGGAAAAGCTTTTCGCCGCTCTGCTGGCCGCCACTCCAGATGAAGAAATCGTGACCGTGCGCGCGCAGGCCGACCGCGAACTAGCACCCTACCGGCGCAAAATGGCCGCGGCACAGATCGAGCAACTGCAAAAACAGTATGTCCACAAGCGCCTTCTGGAAAAATACGGCCTGCCGCGCCTGAGTTTGTTTTACATGTGACCGATGATCTTCACGGAGGCCCGCAGTAACTGTGGAAGAGCGGCGCTTCAGCGCCGCGTAAAGCTCGAAAATGGATGGGCTTTAGCCCCTGAAACTATCGACCTCAATGACCCATTCCTTCGATGCACTCATTCTCGGCGGCGGCGCGGCAGGCCTGATGTGCGCCATCGAGGCCGGCAAGCGCGGCCGCCGCGTCGCGGTCCTCGAACATGCCGACCGGCTGGGCAAGAAAATTCTGATCTCCGGCGGCGGACGCTGCAACTTCACCAACCTTCACTGCCATCCAGAAAATTTTCTTTCCTCGAATCCTCACTTTGCCAAGTCCGCGCTGGCCCGCTACACCCCGCAGGATTTCATCGCCCTGGTCGAAAAACATGACATCCCTTATCACGAGAAAACCCTAGGCCAGCTTTTCTGCGACCGCTCCGCACGCGACATCCTCGGCATGCTCGAAGCCGAATGCGAGCACGCCGGAGTAAGCATCTTCCTGAACACAAAGATTCAGAATATCGAGCGAACTACCGACTTCATCGCGCGTGCACCGAACGCGGAGTTCAAAGCGCCAGCCCTGGTGGTTGCCACTGGAGGCCTTTCCATCCCGAAGATCGGCGCAACACCCTTGGCTACGACCTGGCGCGGCAGTTCGGCCTCGCCATCCGCGACCCCTGGCCCGGCCTCGTGCCCCTGATTCTCAGTACGGAGGATTGCTCCCGCTACTGTGATCTGGCCGGCGTCTCCGCCGACGTGGTTGCCTCATGCAACGGCCAGCAATTCCGCGAGAAGATGCTGATCACGCACCGCGGCCTGAGCGGCCCGGCGATCCTGCAGATTTCCTCCTACTGGAAACAATCGCAGCCCATCCTGATCGATCTCCTACCCGACAGCGAGGCGACAGCTGCATTTCGCGATCCAAACACGCCGCGAAATCTAAGCACGCTGCGAGCCGAGTTGCGAAAGTTTCTTCCCCATCGCCTGGCCGACCGCTGGCTCGACGCGCACGCACCAACTTCCTGGACAAATCCCGCACTCGCCGATCTGGAAAAGCAAGTGCACGCCTGGTCGATCACACCATCAGGAACCGAAGGCTACGAAAAAGCCGAAGTAACCGCAGGCGGCGTCGACACCAACGAACTCTCGGCCAAAACCATGGAGACCAGCAAAGTTCCCGGCCTGTTCTTCATCGGCGAAGTAGTCGACGTGACCGGCCACCTCGGCGGCTTCAATTTCCAGTGGGCCTGGGCCTCAGGTGCGGCAGCTGGACGAGCGCTGTGAGGCTCAAATAAATGTCCTGATTGGTTGGACTCATACATAAAGTTCTTCTTCCCGCGCCTCTCCTTTATCATTGCCCCCATGCCCAAGAAACTCCGCTGGGGAGTTCTCAGCACTGCCGCCATCGGTCTCAAGAAAGTCATCCCGGCCATGCAACAGGGCGAATACACCACCGTCGTAGCCATTGCATCCCGCGATCTCGCGCAGGCTCAGGAAGCAGCGAAGGCCCAGGGCATTCCGATCGCCTACGGCTCCTACGAAGAACTTCTCGCCGACCCCAACATCGACGCCATCTACAATCCTCTACCCAACCAGCTTCACGTTCCCTGGACCATAAAATCCGCCGAGGCCGGCAAGCATGTTCTCTGCGAGAAGCCTCTCAGCCTATCTGTCACGGAAGCCAAATCTCTCCTCGCCGTCCGCTCCCGCACCGGAGTCAAGATCGGCGAAGCCTTCATGATCCGCAGCGCTCCTCAATGGCTGCGCCTCCGCGAACTTCTCGACCAGGACCGCATCGGCGAACTCCGCTCGGTCGTGGGTTTCTTCAGCTACTTCAACACCGACCCAGCCAACATCCGCAACCAGGTGGAATCCGGCGGCGGCGCCCTCATGGATATAGGCTGCTACCTAATCCACGCCTCGCGCTACGCCTTCGCGCAAGAGCCCACTCGCGTCGTCGCCCGCATCGACCGCGATCCCAAGATGCACACCGATCGCCTCACTTCAGCGCTTCTCGACTTCCCCACCGGCCAAGCCATCTTTACCTGCAGCACGCAGTTGGTCTTTTACCAGCGCGTCCAATTCCTCGGCACCCGAGGACGTATCGAGATTGAAATCCCTTTCAACGCCCCGCTCGACCGCCCCACGCGCCTCTTCGTCGACGATGGCAGTGACCTCGTCGGCGGAGGCATCACCACCGAAACCTTCCCAGTCTGCAATCAGTACACTGCTCAGGGCGATGCCTTCTCCAAGGCGGTGCTGGAAAACGCTGAAGTCCCAGTCCCGCTCGAGGACGCCATCAAGAACATGGCCGTAATCGACGCCATCCTTCACTCCGCCAACTCAGGCGAATGGGTCGCCATGCCGTAGAATCAATTCTTGCTCCTAAACATTGAAAAGCTCATCTACGGCGGCGGCGGACTAGCTCGCCTCCCCGCCGAATCGCCGAGTAACAGTAATAAAGACCGCGGCCGCGGCAAAGCCGTCTTCGTTCCCTTCGTCCTCACTGGAGAAAAGATCGAAGCCGCACTCACCGAAGAAAAACCCGGCTTCGCCCGCGCCAAGGTCGAGACAATTCTGGAACCTTCACCGCACCGCGTCTCTCCGCCTTGTCCACATTTCACCCGTTGCGGCGGATGCCACTATCAGCACGCCGCCTACGATCACCAACTCGAGGTCAAGAAAGAAATCCTGCGCGAAAATCTGCGCCGCATCGCCAAGCTCGAACTGCAGTGCGAAATTCAAGTGCATCCATCGCCGCCCTGGAACTATCGCAATCGTTCACGCCTGCAAGTGCGAACGCAACCCAACTTCGCCGCGGGATATTTCAAGTTTGCCTCGCATGAACTCCTGCCAGTCGAAGAGTGTCCCATCAGCTCGCCCCTGATCAATCGCGGCATAGCGGCGCTGTGGCAGGCAGGACGAGCCGGCAAGGCCGTAGAAGGCGTGCGCGAGGTCGAGTTCTTCGCCAATGCCGGTGACACGAAAATGCTGCTTGAATTCCTGTGCGCTCCCGAAGCCCGTCGCGCCGCTGTGCGAGCGTGGGCCGAAGAGTTGTGCGCAGCGATGCCAGAAATAGCAGGCGTGGTCGCCTTTCGCGAGCCACAAAAGGGCGTCCAGGAGCCGCTGGTCTCGGTAGGCGCGTCAGAATTGACCTATCAGACCAAAACGGCTTCCTACCGCGTCAGCGCTGGTGCATTCTTCCAGACCAACCGCTTTCTCACCGACGAACTCGTCAACATCGTCGCCGCAGGCCGCTCCGGTGAACTAGCCCTCGATCTCTACGCCGGCGTAGGACTGTTTTCCACAGCCCTGGCCTGTAACATCCGTCACGTCATTTCTGTTGAGTCGTCACAGACAGCCGCCAGCGATCTTCAATACAATCTGCCCGTCAATGGAAAGGCGGTGCAATCGACGGCGGAACACTACCTCGCCAAAGCCAGCAAGCCCGACCTCGCACTACCCGATCTCGTGGTAATCGACCCGCCACGTAGCGGTTTAGGAGATCCTGTCGCACGATCCCTGGCGAGCGCAGGCGCGCCCCAAATGACCTATGTCTCCTGCGATCCCGCAACCCTGGCCCGTGATCTGGTTCCGCTGCAAGCAGCAGGCTATCAAGTCGAAGAGGCGCACCTGGTAGATCTGTTCCCCCAAACCTACCACCTGGAAACCGTCCTCCATCTCGTGCGCTGATGCGCGGATGACGAGCCGATGCCAGGATGCACTGACGACGTAGAGACGTAGCTTGCTACGTCTCTGCATACAGCGCCCCGAGTAATGGCGAGACGAGACGCGGCAAGCAGAGTCTCTCCACGCCCAACTAAGCCACGCAACGGCCGGTTCACATCCGCCCAGGCCAACCAATGCCGCCCTTACCCCAAATCCAAGAACCGTCACCTGCGCCGACCCTGCCTGAGCTCCAACTCAGGCCCCCGCGCCAACCAATGTTATGGGCCGCCCTGTCGTATGCCTTGGGAATTATCGCCGGCGTCCACGCCTGGCGCCCGGCATCCTGGTGGGTGGCGGCAGCCGTGGCTTTTCTAGCTGCAGCTCTGTACTTCATGCACAGAAGGAAATTACTAGGCTTCGGTCTAGCGCTGGGGACATTTTTCCTGGCAGGCGCTCTTCACATACAACTGCGAGGCTCAACCAACTCCCTCGACACCAGCCTCAACCCCTTCGCCGACGGTCAGCCAGTCGAGATGACCGCGCACGTCATCGGAGAAGGCAGGTTCCGCGAAGGAGGTCCCAACGAAATCAGACAAGGCCTCGACGTCGAGACAGAAGAAATCGTTACGGAAAACAGGAAGCCGGTTCAGGTGCATTCCGGCGTGCGCCTCGGGATATACAGCGCTCGCCCTGACGCCGTTCCGCACCGGCTGTTTCACTACGGCGAACGCCTCCGCCTCCCAGTCAGGCTAAAGCTCCCGCGCAACTTCCGCAATCCCGGCGCGTTCGACTATCAGGGATACCTAACTGCGAACGGCATCTCAACCCTGGGCTCGGCGAAAACTGAAGAAGTTGAAGTCCTGCCCGGCTTCGCAGGCAATCGCCTCGAACTCTGGCGAACTCGCATTCACGCGAGCATCATCGCCAAAGTGCACGAACTCTGGCCTCCGCCGCAGGCCGCGCTGATTGACGCCATGGTCATCGGCGAAGAAGCCTTCATCGATCGCGACACCCGAGTCGATTTCCAGCGCTCCGGCACCTATCACATCCTCGTAGTCTCAGGCATGAACGTGACCATCCTCGCCTTCGTCGCGTTTTGGACACTCCGCCGCCTGCGCCTCGGCAACCTTCCCGCGACCCTGTTAACGATTCTTTTCTGCGTCGCCTACGCCTTCCTAACCGAAGTCGGCACCCCCGTCTGGCGAGCCACCTTGATGTGCGCCATCTACCTCGGCACCCGCCTGCTCTACCGCGATCGCGCCATGGTCAACGCGCTCGGCGCAGCCGCTCTCGGCGTGCTCGTTTTCGATCCCCGGCAGCTCTTCACCGCCAGCTTCCAGATGACATTTCTCTGCGTCCTGATCGTAGCCGCGATCGGCCTGCCGCTCATCGAGCGCACGTCACGCCTCTACCGCCAGGCGCTCACCCACTGGGAAGCCGACGACTACGGCCCCTCGCTGCCTCCGCGGGTAGCCCAGTTCCGCCTCGATCTGCGCTTGCTCGCTCAGAAGCTAGCCCGTTTTATCGGTACCCAATGGTCGCTGCGTCTAGTGCGTACCGTCACGATCATGTTCCTGGCGGCGTTCGAGTTGCTTCTGGTCTCGGCAGTAATGCAGATGGGCTTAGCTCTTCCAATGGCGTATTACTTCCACCGCGCCACCACCATCGGTCTCCCCGCCAACGTAGCCGTTGTTCCTCTCACCCAGCTCCTGATGCCCGCCGCCATCCTGACCATCGCGCTAGGCTACGCTTCCCTGCTACTCGCGAAACTTCCCGCGCTGCTAACCACCTTCGCGCTGCAAGCGATTACAGGAACAGTTCACGGCCTGGGAGGCCTGCGCCTCGCTGACCTCCGCGTAGCCACGCCCTCACTAGCAATGACGGCGGCAGCTTCCGCTGCGCTTATCCTCGCGATGCTGTGCGCCCGCCGTCGCGCCCCGCTCGCACTCGCAGGGATAATCGCCGTGTTGCTCGCGTCGCTGGCGCTAGCCTTCGTTCCCCCCAAACCCAAAACGCGGGCCGGACTCCTCGAGCTGACTTCCATCGACGTGGGCGAAGGCGACGCTATCCTGCTAGTGACGCCCCAGGGCCGCACCTTGCTCATCGACGCCGGAGGTCCAATCTGGGGCGCCGGCTCTCAACTCGACTTCGGCGAAGATGTGGTGGCGCCCTATCTCTGGACGCGCCGCATTTCCCGCCTCGACGCCGTCGCCATTTCTCACGGCCACTCCGACCACATCGGCGGCATGCCCGCAATCCTCAAAGACTTCCGCCCGAAAGAGTTGTGGATAGGCCTGCTCCCCCCAGCCGCGCGCTGGAAAACATAATCGCCGAAGCAAACGCACTGGGAATCAAAGTAGTCCGCCATTGGGAGGGAGACGAATTCGAACTAGGCGGAGCCAAAGTAGATGTGCTTTTTCCACCGCAGGACTGGCCCACCGGCCTCGAGCCCAAGAACAACGACTCCATGGTTCTGCAAGTCAGCTACGGCGCAACTTCTGTACTGCTTGAGGGCGATGCCGAAAAAGCGGTCGAGCACCGCATAGCAACCCTCCACCATCCCCACGCTGACTTGTTAAAGGTAGGTCATCACGGCAGCGCCACATCCACCACACCGGAGATTCTGCAGTCCGTAAAGCCCAGCCTGGCCGTAATCTCAGTGGGTTTCCGAAACTCTTTCGGCCTTCCCAAGCCGGATGTCCTCGAGCGCCTGCAAAACTCCGGAGTCCGTGTCTACCGCACCGACGTCAACGGTGCAGTCACCTTTTACCTCGACGGCCACTCCGTCACCCCCTCACTGCCAGGCTTTCCCTAGAGAAACTAACGCACAGAAACGAACGTAGAGAAACGGACCGCACAGACCCTCCGTATTTGTCATTCCGACCCTTCCCGAAGGGAAGGGGAGGAACCTGCTGTTTGTTGCCCTCTAACCCTTCGTCTCATCATCATCCTGAACGTCTGCCGAATCCCCCGCAGCCGACTGCCGGTACTCCCCGATCAAGCCGCGCGCCTTCTCCGCATCCTCTTCCCGCACCAGGATGATCATTCCACCCATCCCAGGAAACGCGTCCTGCAAAAGGCTGGCCGACGCAAGGTCGTTTTCAATCCCCGCCGAATCGAGCAGTCCCTTCACCACCATCGCCTCTGACTCCTCTTCGCTGTCGAAAATCTTCACCAGCTTTTCATTGGGATCAGGACGCCGTTCTTCTATAACTGGATTGCGTTCTGCCATAGCATCTCCCGTCTCGGAATCCGCCGCCGCGAAGGCGGCCCGAATCCCGCACTCCGTGATTCTAACTCTTCCCGGGGGCGGATCGAGACAGTCCGTGTGGGGCGGACACTCTTGTCCGCCAACCTATGCAGCACAACCGGCCCGTGGATCAAGCAGACTGCGGGGAGCCTTGGGATCTTGGGCGGCGCAGCGGCCCCAACGCTGCGATCAGCGCGAGGGTGGAGCAGGCCTTCCAGGCCTGCGTCGAAGGCGGCCGCCTGGATTGGGCCTTAGCCCCACTGAGAGATCGGAAAGGGCACGACTTCAGTCGTGCCGCCCAGATCCCACAGCGACGTGGGCTTCAGCCCCTGAGGTAATTGTTTCCATCCATCCCGCGGTTCCAGGGAGACCATCTCAAACCGCGCGCAGTGACGTGGAAGAGTGGCGCTTAAGCGCCGCGTAAGAAGCCCTCATTTCCAATCGGGCTTCAGCCCCTGGGCCACGCCGCGCCGCTTATGGGCAAAGACACCGAACGGATCGTCAGACCCCAGCCCCGGAGGGGCGGCATACAATAGCCCCGGACGTAAGTCCGGGGTAAGCTCAAGAAATTAAGAACCGAGTCCCGAGGGACGGCAGAAGCTTTCACGCGTGCCCTGGAATCGGGCGCTACAAGGTGTCGCCACAAAAAGGCGGGAAATGCCAAAAATCCACTTTCTCGGACGCATCATTCCAAAGGGTATCGACCTCACCTTTGGCGGCCTTCCCGAGGCCAAGTACGACTCCCTCGAAAGCGACCTGCACGTCCAGATCACGTTCCATATCACCGCCTCCGAGGTAGACGTCGAATGCGAGGTCAATAGATTTACACAATCCGACCTAGTGCACATCCACAAAATCGCCCTCGATCTTACCAGGGCACTCGTCAATCTTTACGACTTCGCCACAGGCGTCGGACTCAGCGTAATTTTCGAAGCGTTCACAGACCCCTCGGGTGCCCGATCTATACTGTGCCCGATGGACAAACGGCTAGCGCCACTGTGCACCGTCCTCGCCCTCAAACCCGGCGAGCGGAGCAAGAGTTTTAACGAAGTGTTGGGAATTGTTTTCCGGGAACCCCCCTTGTTCATGGCGCTAAACGAACTCATAGAGGCCATAACCCAATCGCATGTTGGCCCCGTGAATTGTGCCCGGGCCGTCGAGAGGCTAAGGCACTTGATCGCCCCCGGAACACCACGCAAGCAGAGCTGGTCTCACCTTCGAAAAAATCTGCAGATAAGCCAGGGCTATTTGGAATTCGTAACGAAGCATTCGACGGGCGCGAGACACGGAGACCCTGAGTTTATCCGTGGCGAGATTACGGCCGAAGTCGCGTGGAGATCATGGATCATCATGAACAGGTTCCTAGAGTTTAGGAGAAGGGGTGATCAGCCGTTACCCGAGTCAGAGTTCCCCCTGCTCACTTCGTAGCCCCAACGATGGCGGGACGGCCCACGACTCCGCCCTTCGCAAACTGCCCGAAGAGCCTGCCCTGCGCGGAGCCGAGGGGACGGGGGCACCCACACGTGTTGCCGGTGCCAGCGAAGGCAAAGCCAGGGCCACGCCGCCCTCCTGTTTCTAGGGCGCGAACTTCCAGTGCGTCGGCGGTGGGACGTTATCGCTCAGGATGCCGAATCTGCCACCCGGAGGGTCGCCATACTTCAGGAGGCTGAAAATGTCGCTCAGTACTGAACGGTTCTCCGCGTAGTAGAAGTGCCCGATGAGGTTGGTGTCGACAGCAGACGCGTCGATCGTGTCGATGTCAGGAACTACCATGATACTACTGCTGCAGTCACCGGCGCGGGGGTAGGAACCGTTGAGCCTCTTCGAAGCCTTCAGCGCCTTGTCCCGCGTCGAACAATACAGAGTCACTCGCTTCCCGTTCGCTCGAACTGCTGCCGCGAGTCGCCTGAAAATCCCCGCGTCTATATCAGGCGCCGTGAGGACAATCTCGCTGAAGCGCGGCGGCTTGCTCGGTTCCGCCGTCGCAAGAAGATTCAAGGCGTTCGCGAGGGCGCGATTACCCATGCTGTGGGCGATCAGGTGGATGACCTGGGCACCCGAACGAGACGCCAGTTTCTCCAAGAACGTCCTCAGGTGATCCACAGTCCAGTCATTGTTGTTTATGTCGCCGGTGTATTCATACAGCTGACCATTCGACGGCCAACTGTATAGGATCGGAGCCCCTAAGAAGCCCAGATCGTGGGCAATTTGAGCGGTCCGATAGACAGCATCGTTGAATGCCACCTTAAACCCGTGGATGAACACAAAGGCGTCATTTTTCTTAGATTCCTTGACGCACTCGGCCAGCTCGGAAAAGAAAGCACCGTCGTCCTTAGCGGCGATCTCTCGGATCACAAAATGCTTTTTAGGGTTTTCGCGGTATAAGCGCCAAATCGTCGGCCTTTCGATCTTTGCCATGCGGTGGTCGAGCGGGATGCTGATCTCGCAAGTCCCAAGATGCATTTGCTCCGTGGAACTCCTACGCGGACCAAAACGCAATGGATCCTGGGACGTTGGTTCGCGGTCAGTGGCATAAAAAACCTTTACTATCCAGAAGTCCGCTGTCCGACCGGTAGGCTGCGGTCCCGAATCGACAGCCGGAGCGGACGGCCTTAGTTCATCGCTAGCAAAGTGCATCACCTCAACGAAGCGGCCCCGCATCTGATTCTGGACGCCCTGATCGACACGAAACTGGACCGTCCTTTTCGCGGCGATCCGGATCGGTTCACCGGGCAGCGGACCCCTCCCCGCCTTTGCCTTGCGAGAACCCCGGAATAGCTGCCCCAGCCCGGGTAGCAGAAATACCCCGTTCTTTTTCGTCTCACGGATGGCAGCTTTGACCAACTCTGCCAGCAGGCGGCGCACGACGGCCTTCGGAACGCGCAAATCCGCCGCGATTACAGAGACTAGCTCATTGGTGGTCATGGGGTCCCCCCCCGCGGAAACAGGCATTCCGGGACGGAGCGCCCCGGCTCTACAGCGGCCCGAACCTCAACTATTTGCTGCTACCTCGAAACAGGGGAAGAGAATCGCAGGAATTATACTCCCTGCCAATCCTACAGAATATATCTCGACAAATCCTGATCCTTAACAATATCCGTCAACATCTTCCGCACGTAATCCGCGTCGATAACAACGTGATCGCCGTTTCTCTCCGGAGCATCAAAGCTAAGCTCATCCAGCACCCGTTCCATGATGGTATGCAACCGCCGCGCTCCAATATTCTCCGTACTCTCATTCACCCGAAACGCAAAGTGAGCAATCTCCGACAGCGCCTCAGGAGTGAACTCCAGCTTAACCCCCTCAGTCTCCAGCAATGCCGTGTACTGCTTAACCAAAGAAGACTTAGGCTCGGTAAGAATCCGCACAAAATCTTCCATGGTCAAAGACTGCAACTCCACCCGAATCGGAAACCGCCCCTGCAGCTCCGGGATCAGGTCGCTAGGCTTCGAAACATGAAACGCCCCCGCTGCAATAAATAAAATATGATCCGTCCGCACCATCCCATAACGAGTATTAACGGTAGTCCCCTCGACGATGGGAAGAATGTCGCGCTGCACCCCCTCCCGCGAAACATCGGGACCATGGCCGCCCTCGCGTCCCGCAATCTTGTCGATCTCATCCAGAAACACAATTCCGGAATTCTCCACCCGATCGATAGCCGTCCGCGTAACGTGATCCATATCGATCAAGCGTTGCTCTTCTTCCTGAATCAGATATTCAAACGCCTCATTCACCTTCATCTTCCGCTTCTTGGTCCGCTGCCCAAAAATATTAGGCAGCATATCCTTAATGTTGATGTCCATCTCCTCAACACCCTGGTTCGTCATAATTTCAAAAGAAGGAAAGTTCCGCTCCCGCACATCAATCTCAACCTGCCGCTCGTCCAGCTTCCCCTCCCGCAGTTGCTGCCGCAGCTTCTCCCGCGTCCGCGAAGAAGACTCCGCCAAAGCAGTGCTCCCATCAATCACCACTCCGCCCGCAGTAGTAGGTTCCGCAGGCCGGGCCGGTGGAGATGGAGGCAGCAGAATATCCAGCAACCGTTCCTCAGCATTAAGCTCAGCCTTGTCAGCAACGTCCTCGAGCTTCTCTTCCCGAACATTGTCGATAGCAATCTCGACGAGATCCCGCACCATCGACTCCACATCCCGCCCCACATACCCCACCTCAGTAAACTTCGAAGCCTCAACCTTAAGAAACGGAGAATTAGCCAATTTAGCCAGCCGCCGCGCAATCTCCGTCTTCCCCACCCCCGTAGGCCCTATCATGATTATGTTTTTGGGAATGATTTCTTCGGCTAGGTCTGGAGTCAGCTTTTGGCGGCGGGTGCGGTTGCGGAGCGCTATGGCGACTGCGCGCTTCGCGTCCTTCTGGCCGATTACGTGTTTGTCGAGCTCGACTACGATCTCGCGGGGAGTTAGTTCGTCGAGGGCTAGTTGTTCTTCTTCGGCGGTGCTGGGTAGATAGATGGCCATAAAATTCAGTGACTAGTGATCAGTGGCCAGTGGTCAGTCGGCGTGTCTTTGCTGGACACTGATCACTGATCACTGGCCACTTTCTTACAGTTCCTCAATCGTTACTACGTCATTGGTATAGATGCACATTTTGCCGGCTATCTTCATGGCTTCTTCGGCGATCTGGCGGGCGGTTAGTTGGGTGTGCCTGGCCAGTGCTTCGGCTGCGGCTTGCGCGTAGGGACCGCCGCTGCCGATCGCGGCTACTCCGCCGTCGGGTTCGATTACGTCGCCTTGTCCGCTTAGCAGGAATGTTTGTTCTTTGTCGCAGACCAGCAACAACGCTTCCAGATGGCGCAGGTACTTGTCGGTGCGCCAGTCTTTGGCTAGTTCTACGGCGCCGCGTCCCAAGTTGCCGTGGTACTGTTCGAGTTTCGATTCGAAGCGGCTGAAGAGGGTGAAGGCGTCGGCGGTGGAACCGGCGAATCCGGCGAGGATTTTGTCGTTGTAAAGGCGGCGGATCTTCTTGGCCGTGTGTTTGATGACGGACTCGCCTAGCGTGACCTGGCCGTCGCCAGCTAGGACCACGCTGCCGTTGCGGCGGATGGATAAAACGGTTGTGGAACGGATCAGTCGCTTCGTGGACATGAGCGCAATCCACTATTATAGCAGCGGGTGCAGTCTGGCGCGGACCCGAGCCAAGCGACTGCGGGGCGTAACGGAAAGCTTTTTCACCACAGAGGCAAGGGACACAGAGAAAGAAAACAGAGAAAGATCGAGTCCGAAAACTTGTCAATAGGCAGAAACTACACGATCACTCTTAAGTTGCTCACAGCTATGACGATATAATGGCACTAATATACAACGCTAACCATTCTGTGATAAGAAAGGACTTACCGTGACAGGGTGGATTCAGCTTGCTAAGGTCGTTAACTCTAAGAGAAAATTACTCATGTCGCAAAGTTATTACGTCGTCCGCGAATGGATCAGGTCGGAGCCGAAGGCAGAGAAGGAACTGCGTACCCACTTTGAATGCGGTACATTCGCTACTTACCGGGAAGCCAACGAATGCGCGAAGCTGATTGAAGGCGGAATGTGCTTCCCTCAGCAGGTCGAGGGATAACAGAAAAGCCCGGATGCCAGTCCGGGCCGTGACTCTCCTACGAGCCTATTGTACGGGAGTGCGTCAAATGGCAGAACGAGAACCAGTAGGGCGAATGTTCTTGGTCGTGGTCCACCGACTGGAAGCCGAGAGTTCGGAGATAATCTCTTTAATGACACTGGATAAGCAGCCTAATTTGGCTCTTCTCTCCAATGGGGAAGCAGTATTGCTTGCCCACTTGTCATCGTGCGAATGTGTCCCTTTGAACAGGTAGAAGTGTACGTGGGCGGCGGAGTTGATCCGACACCATCCTCTAGTCGGAAGACTTCGACTTTCTCGCCGCACTCGCAAATGTATCCCCAGACCGTATATTTAGCCGGAGGAATTTCCTCTGAGCCTATCATCTGGCCTCTTGCGAATGGAGACTTGCACACGCGGCATACCTGAGATGTAGCTTTCGTCAGAGCCTCTCGTTTAGCATCAGCCTCGGAGTTGTAAATGTTGCGATCTTCTATGAATTCCGAGTGCTTATTGGGGCACCAAGCTGCAATGAGAGTTCTATATCTGGGCATAGGCCGTCGCATTCTGGGGGAAGCGTCAGCGCCGCGAATTATACGCTTGTCGGTCCGCGTGTTATGTCGCGCCACTCCTCAAGATTCTTGGACGCAAAGTGCTTAGAGCGTCCGCCGAATTTTCTGGATTGCATCAAGAACTCAAGACTCCGCCTTCGCTTGCGGCCGGTTAACTGGCGCTCTGCTTCCTTGAATGTCTCATAGGCAATCATGTCCGCAGGCTGCAGAGGGATGCAGTGCTCCCATCCGAGTGGAGCGATGGTTGAGAAGTGTTCTTTTCCGGCGAAGGTTGCGTCATTCATCATTGCATTAAAGGCAGAAAGGTACAGCCCATCGTGACTGCATCGCTCGTGAAAGAGAACATACAAAACAGGTCGAGTCGAACCTCGCTTTTCTTGGGCTTCTCGTATTTGCGCTGTCATCTCCAGCATTACGAATTTGACCAGTTCTTGATAGCAGAGCGGAAGAGGATCGCCCTTTATATCGAACTCTTTCACGAACTCAGCTAGTGGGATACTGAACGCGATGTTGTTAACCCATGCGCGTCCACGACTTATGGTAGCCATCAATTCTGTCGCCAGTTTGACTTGCTCGTCTATGGACCAACCGCGAAATTCGCCCTTCAGGGAGCTGCAGTCTGCAGCGTGATAGCGGGATATCTGCGTCCGGCCTTGTTTCTTGAGTTCGCGGTTCTTGGCTGCGAGACACAATTTCCAGCCGTGCTCGATTGCCGCCCAACCTGGCGGATCGCTGGCCAGACAGGATAGAGTGAAAACTTTGTCGTTATAGCTTTCATCGAAATATCCGCGAAAGATCATGGCAATATTGCGGCAACCGGGGACGATGAACGCTTTCAGCAATTCGCGAAACGAGAGACCTTGACTTTGGCACAACACTGCGTTCTACTCCAATCTAGAAACAGAACACTTCTAGATTGCAGTACAAAACAGCGATGGCAAATCACCCCAAACCTTCGGCTAAGAATGAATCGGGTGAATACGCGACGTTTGAAACGGCTCTCAAGCAAGTGCTGTCTGTCCCGCACTCCGCTCTCAAGGCGCAACTCGACCGCGAGAAGCGAGTGCGGAAACAGCGGCGGAAACGGGCTTCCGGCCACGCTTCCGCCGAAAAGGATTAGAACGGCGTTTCGCCCACCTTGCCAGTCACCTCTGCAAAGGTCAACCGCTTCCCCGCGATCTGCGATAAAGCTAACTGAAATCGATCCGCGTCTTTCATCGGAGCGTCTTTTGTTCCGCGATGGTTGTAGCGGAACGCCTGCTCGTCCACATACCTAAACAGATGAAACGGCTCAACTGCAACGTAGGTTCCGCCAAGCCCGCGCTTGAGAAGCGACCAGAAGTTCTCAATACCCTGAGTGTGCACGTTGCCATGAACGTAGCGCTCAAGATGATTGCCGATGAGATGAGTATAGTCAGATTCCAAACCAGAGTAGCCGGGGAACTCGTCAGTCATCACCCAAGTTCCCGGAGCTACGTTCTCGCGGATGATCTGCTGCATCTGCTTTCCGACGCGCTGGCCGATTACGCTAGTCTTGACCTTGCCGCCGCGCTCCAGCATTCCCATGACGGCAGTCTTGGCAGTGTACTTGCCGATAGTGGTCATGCGCTCCCGGCGGGACTTGTGCATATTGCGCGCTTTGCCGCCGATGAAAGTTTCGTCGATCTCTACCTTGCTGTGCGGTCCACCGCCGAGTTTGCCGCCAGAATCCTTGTCCTGCAAGGCGAAGCGGAGCCGATGCAGCATGAACCATGCCGACTTCTGAGTGACGCCGATAGCCTTCGCCACTTCGTAAGAGCTAACGCCATTCTTGCAGTTGACCAGCATCCACAGAGCGCAGAGCCACTTGTCGAGATGGACGGGCGAATCCTCAAAGATGGTTCCGAGCTTTACGGAGAATTGCTTGTGGCATTCTTTGCACTTCCAGCGCTTCTGAGTTTTCAGGTAATAGTGCTCCTGATGGCCGCAGGCTGGGCAGGTCGGCTTACCATCGGGCCAGCGGAGTGCGGCTACCGCGTCAATGCAGACTTGCTCATCCGAGTAGAGCCGGATGGCGTGCTGAAGTGTCTTTGGTTGTTCCATGGGAGTAAGGTAGCACACTAACCATGGTTAGTCAAGTAATTTATTGCCGATATAATTCCGGGAAACATGACACAATCACCCATTCCAAATTGATATACTGAAAGTATAGAGTAACAATTCTGCAAAATGAGGCGCGGCCTATGGGCTGCGCCTTTTCTTTTGGGCCGCATTTCTCGATGGCTTCGGTCGGTACCGCTGTCGGAGAAAGCGGGTTCCTCCGCTCCGCCGTCGCTGTCGCTCCGGCTCCGGTCGGAATGACAGATTTATCGGGAGAAGGCGCAAGTCAGGGCAAGTCAATTTGAGTGGACAGGGCGTGAAGGATGACTCAGTGCAAGGGGTTCAGGACTTTCAAGGAACGCGGGGAGTGGGTGGAGTTGCAGTTTATGGCGCGGGCGGTGCGGAATGGGTTTAAGGTGTCGAAGCCCTGGGGAGATTCGTCGGCTTATGACGTTGGGATTGAATCAGGGGAGCGGATTCTGCGAGTGCAGGTGAAATCGACGGATTGCCGGACGCAGTATGGGTACCTGTGCCAGTTCAAGCCTAATGCGCACAGCAAGCCTTACACGCTGAAACAGGTTGATTTCTTTGCGGCTTATGTTATTCCGGAGGACGTGTGGTACCTGATTCCGGCGGCGGTGCTTTTGCGGGGGAAAAAGAAGAAAGCTTTGACGCTTTTGCCGGAGAGGCCGCGGCATCCGGAGCGGTATAAGTGTGAGGGGTATCGGGAGGCGTGGGGGTTGATGTTGCCTGACGAGAATGGGGGCAAGTTCAATGCCGGGGCAGGGCAGGCACGGGCAAATAGGCGCTGGGGTGAGGCCAAGAAGTCAAAGTCCCCGGCCTGTCTCTCCAAAAAACGGAGAGACAAGGACGGTGCACCCTCGGGAACTTAGGGTGGGTTGGAAAGGCTGGGCCAGCCCCCGCTGCAGGCGTCCGTGGTTCCCACTTCTCGCAAAGGACGCGAGAAATGGGGCACCCGCAGTCAGGTCGTCTGGGAGATGTCGGCCACCCGCCCAAGTATGGTCCCCGCAAGACTCTTCACTTGCTCGTAGCCTAATCGTTGTCGGGCGGTTCCGGCGGCCTAGGGTCATTGATGAAGAAGTCCGCGCTCTTGGGAGCGGCGACGGTGGTAAACCGCCGTGCGCGAGCCGAATCCAGATGGAAGAAAGCCCTGAAGTCTGTGGTGGTGCGGCTATCCGCAAAACCCAACTCTCCTTCCCGCAGACCGAGATTGGTAAAGTTGTGCTCGATGAAGCGCAGGAGGCTGCCAAAATCGTAACGTTGGTTATCTACGAAGCGGGCATCTGTATATGCGGAAACCACAATCATGGGAACCCGAAACCCATACTGATAGTCACCTTGCACACCCGCCAAGATGGTCGGCGGTTCGTGGTCGTACCAGCCTCCCCAATCGTCCCATGTGATAAAGATTGCCGTGTCCTGCCAATAAGTCATGTTCACGCCGTTCACCGCGTCGGTGCACTTACTATCGCCAATGGCATTGACAATGGAAGCTACCCATGACGGCCCGCCGCCGTCATTCTGGCTGGCGTGATCGGAGTTCGCTGCGGTCGGGGTGACCCAAGTCAGATCGCCGAGGACGCAGTTGCCCAGATCGGTCAGTACCTTGGACGGGTTGAGAACGACGTGCGTGCCCCAGCCGGTGCAGGTTCCGTCGCTTGGCAAACAGATGTGATCAATCGCATTGGGAGCGGTCCAGAGGCCATCCGCGCCTGCCGCATAGTACTTCCAGTCGGTCACCAGGTCGGCCATGGTTTGATGTTCAGAACATTCTGAGCCCCGGGTATTTTCAACACCGTAAGGGGGCGGAGTTGAATTGGGGGAAAGGAATGCGACGGTCGTCCCCGAAGGAGCAATGCACCCACCGGTCGCAGTCCCGTTTTCCGCCATGAAGATCCCAAGCGCGTCGTGCGACGGACTGGGCGCCGATGTGCCTCCGAAAATAAATTGATGCGCAGGGAAACTCGGGCCCTGATTGGTTTGAAACATGTAGTTTGCCCAGCCGTACTGGGTCGCGAGATAGAGATACGGGTCCAGAGTCCCACTCGAATTGTCGACATACTTGAACTGTGGGTTAGCAGGGCAAGTAGTGCCCGTCTTCGGGCTGCATGTGATACCGGCCGCACCATCCATCTGGCACGTGGGAGGGCTGCCGGCGGTAATGTTGCACATACTGTTGAACGCCGAGTGGGTATGGGACAGATCATAGGTGCCAGCCAAGGCCACGGGTGAGGGCTGAATGGTCCCGGTCCTGGTCTTCCAGTTCGACGTTTGAATGTCGTATGGCGCGAAGAAAGTTGGAGGTACGGCACACGCTCCATAGGGAGCGGAGCACAGGCCTTGAAACAGGTTGTCCGGAGTGCGGTTTTCCTGGACGATAACCACGACGTGTTTAAAGCTAAAGTCAAAGTTTAACCGCTGGGCTTGGGCTGTCACCGCCGCCAACCCCACGAGAAACAACACCATTCTGGGTTTAAGTCTCATGACAATCCTCCGCGGTCAAATGCAATGGACCAGAATCAAATGAACCAGAATCAAGAGAAAGGGGGAATTCGGTCTTTAGAAAGCGTTGCGGATCTATAAACGAAGAGGCGCCGGTAATTATCCGTTGAAAGCATGCCTCTGTCAAATTGTCGGGCGGGTTTCGTACTGAGACTGCGGACTACGTCAACTGCGGACTACGTCAGGCCGGGGTTGGGATGGCCGTGCTTATCGGGTGGCAGGCGACGAGGCTATCTAGACCCCGACCGTCTGCGCACTCGGCTTTGCTGCCAGCAACTGCCTTAGCACATACTGCAGTATCCCGCCGTTGGCGTAGTACAACGCTTCTTGCGGGGTGTCGATGCGGACTAGCGCGTCGAACTCGATTGCCTTCCCTTTACCTTTGGCGCGGACTTTTACCTGGCTTCCGGCGGCGAAGTTTTCTACCACATCGCGGATTCGGGTGATGTCGAAGACTTCCTCGCCAGTTAGCTTTAGGGATTCGGCGTTTTGTCCCGCGGGGAATTGCAGCGGTAGGACTCCCATGCCTACCAGGTTTGAGCGGTGGATGCGCTCGTAGCTTTCGGCGATTACGGCTTCGACGCCCAGCAGGCGCGGGCCTTTGGCGGCCCAGTCGCGGGAGGAGCCCGAGCCGTATTCTTTTCCGGCCAGGATTATCAGGGGGACGCCATCGGCCTGGTATTTCTGGGAGGCTTCGAAGATCGACATTTCCTGGTTGGTGGGCAGGTGGCGGGTGAAGCCGCCTTCTACGTTAACCAGTTTGTTGCGCAGGCGGACGTTGGCGAAAGTTCCGCGGACCATGACCTCGTGGTTGCCGCGGCGGGAGCCGTAGGAGTTGAAGTCGGCGGGCTTGACGCCGTGGTCTTGAAGATATTTTCCGGCGGGACCGTCTTTCTTGATGGAGCCGGCGGGAGAGATGTGATCGGTGGTGACGCTGTCGCCTAACACGGCGAGGATGCGGGCGTGCTTGATCTCTTCTACGGGTGACGGTTTGATCTTCATGCCTTCGAAGTAGGGGGCGCGGCGGATGTACGTGGAATCTTTTTCCCAGGCGTAGGTTTGGCCTTTGGGGACAGCCAGGCCGCGCCAGCGCTCGTCGCCTTCGAAAACTTCGGCGTAGCTTTTCGAGAACATATCGGACGTGACCGATTGTTGAATGGCCTCTTCGACTTCGCGCTGCATGGGCCAGAGATCGGCCAGGTAGACGGGGTTGCCGTCTTTGCCTTTGCCGATGGCGTCTTTGCGGAGGTCGATGTCGATGCGTCCGGCCAGGGCGAAGGCTACTACCAGCGGCGGCGACATTAAATAGTTGGCGCGGACTTCGGAATTGATGCGGCCTTCAAAGTTGCGATTGCCGGAGAGGACCGACGCCACCACTAATTCTTTTTCATCGATGGCTTGCGAGACTTCCGCGGGCAGAGGTCCGGAGTTGCCGATGCAGGTGGTGCATCCGTAGCCTACGATGTGGAATTTTAGTTTCTCCAGATACGGAGTGAGGCCAGCGTTCTCGAGATAATCGCGGACTACTTTTGAGCCCGGAGCCAGCGACGTCTTTACCCAGGGCGGGACTGAGAGGCCCTTTTCTACTGCCTTTTTTGCAAGCAATCCTGCGCCGATCATTACTGAGGGATTCGAAGTGTTGGTGCAGGAGGTGATGGCGGCGATGACTACGCTGCCGTGTTTGAGGGAATCCCTTACGCCCTGCGATACGTGCTCGTGAACGTTGGGGTCTTCCACTCCGATGGCCGCGGGGCTGCCGCCTTCCTGCTCCCAGCGGGAGGAGTTGGTGGTTGGCGCGGCGGTTTTCGTTCCGGCTTTCGGCTTCATCAGCGACAGGAGAGCTTTCTGGAAGGAGTCGGC
Source organism: uncultured Acidobacteriaceae bacterium (assembly GCA_963787495.1). Taxonomy (GTDB): domain Bacteria; phylum Acidobacteriota; class Terriglobia; order Terriglobales; family Acidobacteriaceae; genus Sulfotelmatobacter. The sequence continues at coordinate 492,707 of CAWBDA010000003.1, read as the reverse complement.
GGCTTGGGATAGGATCACGCGATCCTGCGGACGCTTTGGTCCGGCAAGGCTGGGCTCGACTGTGGCTAGATCGAGCGTGAGCAGTTCGGAGTATTCGGCTTCGGAAGTTTTGTCGTCATGGAAGAGTCCCTGCTCGCGGCTGTAGGCCTCGACCAGCGCGATTTGATCGGCGCTGCGGCCGGTTAGCTTGAGGTACTTCAGACTTTCTTTGTCGACCGGGAAGATGCCGCAGGTGGCGCCGTACTCGGGCGACATGTTGGCGATTGTGGCGCGGTCGGCGAGCGGAAGATCGCGCAGGCCGGGTCCGAAGTATTCGACAAATTTTCCTACCACGCCGTGTTTGCGGAGCAGTTCGGTGATGGTTAGGACGAGGTCGGTGGCGGTGGCGCCTTCGCGCAGGCGGCCGGTGAGCTTCACGCCGACCACCAGCGGAATCAGCATGGAGACGGGCTGACCCAGCATGGCGGCTTCAGCCTCGATGCCGCCGACGCCCCATCCGAGGACACCGAGGCCGTTAATCATTGTGGTGTGGCTGTCGGTGCCTACCAGGGTGTCGGGGTAGGCTGTGCGCTGGTTGTTGGCTTCGTGGACGAAGACTACTCGGGCGAGGTATTCGAGATTTACCTGGTGGACGATTCCGGTGTCGGGGGGGACGATGGCGAGATTGTGGAAGCCGGTTTGTCCCCAGCGGAGGAAGGAGTAGCGCTCTTTGTTGCGTTGGAACTCTAACAGTGCGTTTACGTCGAAGGCGTTGGCGGTGCCGAATTCGTCGACCTGGACGGAGTGGTCGATTACCAGTTCTACCGGCTGCAGAGGATTGATGAGGGCAGGGTCGCCGCCGAGTGCTTTCATGGCGTCGCGCATGGCGGCTAGATCTACTACGCAGGGGACGCCGGTGAAATCCTGGAGGAGGACGCGGCTGGGAGTGAAGGCGATTTCTTTGTCGGGCTGGGAGTTTTTATTCCAGCTGGCCATCGAACGCACGTCTTCTTTTTTTACGTTGCGGCCGTCTTCGGTGCGGAGCAGATTTTCGAGCAGGATGCGGAGGCAGTAGGGGAGATGTTTGGTGGAGATGCCTTGCTGGTCGAGGGCGTCGAGGCGGTAGATTTCGTATTCTTTGTCGCCGACTTTGAGGGCGGAGCGGCTATTGAAACTGTTCAACGACATGATCGCCTTCCTGATGAATGCAAATATCCCAACCGACAAGTTTAGTCGTTCTGGAGAAGATTGCGTAGGGCGAATCTAACGGAAGGGTAGTGGGTGAATTCGACGCGGAGGGCAGTGTGCGCGAGGGGCGGCAGTGTGCGCGAGAGAGATCCCTCACTCGGCTGAACTGCGCCTGGTTTCGGGATGACGCCGTCGGGGTGGGGTCGGTGGTGTGGTTTACAGAAAATTACACAGGAGCGCACTCGATCGGGAGTAGCATCATGGCCTTATGAAACCTAAATCGTGGCTTGGTCATCTATCTAACTAAGTGGAGATTCAGGCGATGAAGGTGCAGGGGAGGTTCAAGAATATGAACATTTTCGGAAGGATCGGAGATTTTTCGGAACATCGATTGGGCCAAAGGAGTCTGGGTTGCCTGTTGTCGGTGGTTCTAGTGCTCGCGACCTTGCCTGAGAGTGTATGGGCGCAAGATCAAGGTGCGCCAGTTCAGGCTGCTCCGGTGCAAGGTGCGGCAGATCAGAGCGCGCCGGCGCAGGGCGCACCCGCTCCGGCGCCATACACGCAGCAGACTGCGGAGCAGTTGCAGCAATTGGTCGCGCCGATTGCGCTTTATCCGGATTCGCTGGTGGCGCAGATCCTGGCGGCTTCGACGTTTCCCGAGCAAGTGGTCGAGGCCGATCGATGGGTGCAGGCGCATCCTGATTTGAAGGGCACCGACCTTGGTAACGCTGTGGACCAGCAACCCTGGGACCCGAGCGTGAAGGCGCTCACGGCATTTCCTTCTGTGCTGGGAAACATGGACAAGAATCTTTCGTGGACGTCCTCTCTGGGTGATGCCTACTACAACCAGCAAAAGGATGTGATGGATGCGGTGCAGGTGATGCGCCGGAAAGCGCAAGACGCCGGCAATCTTAAGAGCACGCCCCAGCAAACGGTTACGGAGAAGGATTCGGCGATCGACATTGAGCCGGCTGATCCTGATGTTGTGTATGTTCCCGCCTATGATCCATGGCTGGTTTACGGATATCCCGTTGCGGCTTGGCCGGGATGGTACCCGTATCCGGGGATCTGGTTTGGCGGGCCTTACCTCTCGTTCGGAGTCGGCTTTGGAATCGGATGGTGGGGCGGGTTTGGATGGGGATGGGGTCATTGGGGATTCGACTGGCACAACCATTATGCGAGGTTTAACGGCGGAAGGTACTACTCCGGGAGCAGGACGTTTTATAACCGGGGCGCCTATGCTCGCGGCGGATTTGCTCGAGGCGGAGGTTTTGACCGTGCCGGTGGAGGGGCCAGACCATTCAATGGAGACCGGCAGGCGGCTCGAGGATACGCCGCGCCGCGCGGTCAGAGCGGGGTGCGCTCGGGGGCCTTTAGCGGCTACAACCACGGCGGAGAGACCCGCAGCTTTTCGTCACGGGGAAGCGCGAGCTTCGGTGGCGGTTTTCACGGCGGTGGCGGGGGCCACGGTGGCGGAGGCGGACGGCGGTAATCGATTACATAACGTCCCTGTAGTTGAGGGATTTTGAAATGGAGATGCCTTATGCGGCGAGCGAAGCTGGAGTTCGACAAATTTCACTGGGCCAATCTTGCTGGAGTGGTGGTTCTGATTTTGATGGGGTGCTTTGCCAGCCCTTTGGTGGCGCAGCAGCCGGGGCAGAAGACTTTTTCATCGGCGGAAGAGGCAAGCGGCGCACTGTTCAAGGCGGCGCAGAGCAACGACGAGAAGGCGATGCTCGACATCCTGGGAGCGGACGGGAAACAGATTGTATCGTCGGGAGATGAGGCCGAGGATGCGGAGAGCCGGGCGAATTTCGCGGAAAAATATCAGGAAATGCACCGCCTGGTGAAAGAAGCGGACGGGATGACCGTCCTGTACATTGGCGCAAAGAATTGGCCTACGCCGATACCGCTGGTGAGCAAGAACGGGTCATGGTATTTCGACACCGAGGCTGGCAAGAAGGAAATTTTGTACCGGCGGGTTGGGCGGAATGAAATGTCGGCCATTCGGGTTTGCCAGGAACTGGTGGCGGCGGAAAAGGAATACTCCGCACAGCACGGCGAGTACGCACAGAAAATCTTCAGTGATGAAGGGCAGCGCAACGGTCTCTATTGGAAAGCAGCGGCCGGCGAACCTTTGAGCCCGGTAGGACCGCTGGTGGCGGCGGCGGTTACGGAGGGCTATGCGACGAGCGCTCCGACTCCTTATCGCGGCTACTATTATCACGCCCTGGCGGGTCAGGGGAAAAATAGTCCTGGCGGTGCGAAGAGTTACAGCGTGAGTGGGAAAATGACTGGCGGGTTTGCCTTCGTGGCTTACCCGGCGGAGTACAGGTCCTCGGGGGTGATGACATTCATCGTCGGCGAGGATGGCGTGGTGTATCAGAAGGATCTTGGGAAGAAGACCGAAGTGCTCGCCAAGGCGATGAAGGAATACAACCCCAGTTCGGGCTGGCAGAAGGCTGAGGAGCAGCCGGAGGCAGTGGGCGGGGAGCAGAAAACGAAGTAAGGGCGTTCGGGCACGGGGACGGGCTGGGTCGTTAGCGGGTGTTTGTAGCGTCGCTTCGCGACTCGGCTCGTTGCCTTTCGGCCTACCCCGCACTTACGTGCGGGGCTAATGAATGGCGTCGCTTCGCGACTCTTTGGCTTGCGCCGGTTTGTTTTCGATTCTGACCTTCCCGTTTGCGGAAAATCCACGAAGCATTTGTCACGTTTGAAGTGCGATCCCATTCAATTGAGGTTTAGTGTTGCGGAATGTCGCATGCGCATGCGGCGAACTTTGTACATTGCGTCTTCAGCACGAAGGGACGGCTCGACCGGATTCCGGTTGAGTTGCAGGAGAAGCTTTACGCTTACTTGATTGGTATTGCGGACAATTTGGGGTTCACGATTCTGGCTGCGGGGGGAACTTGTAACCACGTACATTTGCTCATCCGGTTGCCGGCCTCTTTGACTCTGGCTGAGGTTGTGCAGAAGTTGAAGGCCAATTCTTCGCGCTGGCTTGGGGAGGGGTTTGAGGCAGAAGGGATATGGGGCGTTTAGTGTTAGTCCTTCGTTGTTGGCGCCGGTTCGGGCCTATATTCGGAATCAGGCGGAACATCATCGGAAGCGGAGTTTTGAGGAGGAGTTTGTGGTGATGCTCCGGAAGTCTGGAGTGGCTTATGACGCGGAGCGGCTATTTGTGGCGTAGTGGCGTCGCTTTCGCGACTCGGTTCCTTTCTTTCTGGCCCACCCCGCACTTACGTGCGGGGCTAATGAATGCCGTCGCTTTCGCGACTTGGTTTCTTCGTTTTCGTCCCTACCCCGCACTTGCGTGCGGGGCTAATGAATTCCGTCGCTTTCGCGACTCCCGTTTTCAATGACACTCGATTATTTTTGGGAGAGGAGGTAGAGGTCGTCGTGGCCGCCGGGGCGGGCGTAGACGATGGAGGAAAGATCGCGGGAGACCATGAAGGCGTTGCCGTTGTAGTCCTCGCGCAGAACGAAGGGGAGCTTCAGGGCGGGGACGGGGGAACCAATGGGAGTGCCCTTGCGCCAGGGCTGGCGGAAGATGGTGGTTTCGCCGTGGGAGGCGAGGGAGTAGAGATAGGACTTGCCATCGTGGGAAAACATGGCGAGGTAGGTAGCGATGCCGGACTTCAGGGTGGTGCATTTTTTGTCGGCGAAAGAGTATTGGAAGAGGCCGGAGTTTTCTCCCCAGATGGAGGAGGCGATGATGAATTGTTGGTCGGGAGAGAGATCCACGGCCATTCCGCAATCATCGGAAAGGTGAACTGGGGTCGAGTCGTTGAGGAAGAGTCTCCAGTTTTGTGTGGTGCGATTGTTCGTGTCGAGTCCGCCCAAAATAATGGATTGATCTCCCGGTTCCCAAACCGAGAAGCCGACGAAGCTGCCGCGCCAGGGTAACTGACGAAGGTTCTTGCCATCGGCGTCGATGACAAAGAGTTTCCAATCGGTGCCATTCTTGTCGGCCCCATTCCTGTCGGAGAAAAGGAACTTGGTTGCGTCGTTGGACCAGGCCAGGGTTTCGACGTGGCCGCCAGAGGAAATAAGTTTCAGTCGATTATTGCCGTTGATATCCGAGACCCACATTTCTGCCTTCCCTGCTTCCGGCATCGTGATGTAAGCGAGGTGGAGGCCATCTGCGGAGAGAGTGGGCTGAGTCGCATCTTCGTTGACGATATCGGAGAACTGTTTGGTGGGGACGCGATAGAGAGTGAGGGTTCCGGCGCTTCTGCCGTTGATGAAATAAATGCCCTTACCGTTGGGATCGGACATGGGAGCATGATCTGGGCCAGGGCCGAAAGTGATCTGCTTGAGGGAGTGATCGGCGAGGGAGAATTCCCAAAGGTTGGAAATGCCATTGATCTTGAGGCTGACGTAGAGGCTTTTGCCGGGAGTGGCCCAGGATGTGAAGGCAGAGGCGGAGGTGAGTTCGGCCAGGTTAGCAAGCTGGTGGGTGGAAAGATCCAAGCGGCGGAAAGTGACCGCCCCGGAGTCTGCGATTGTGGTAATGAGGAGATTTTTTCCATCCGGGTAGGCCTTGAGGTCGATGCCGAACAGTCCCGTCGAGGGCAAGGTGTAAAGAAGTTCTTCGCTTGAGCCTGACTTCGGAGTGCGAACGATACGACCATTGGTCTTCTGAAGGAATAGCGACTGGCCATCGGCTGATGGGGCGACCGCGTTGCCGGTGGCCAAGTGTTTCGGAGAGCCTCCGAGAGTGGGGATGGTCCAGATATCGGGATCGCCGAGAGTCTGGCCGAAATAGATTTCGGTGCCATCGGATGAAAAGCCGAGGATGGTTTTGTTGCCTTCATCTTTCGTGAGCTGGAGCGGGTCGCCGCCGGAAGTGAGCATGACGAAGACCTGATCGTAGCCTTCGATGGGAGAAGTGAAGGCGATGGTGCGGCCGTCCGGGGAGAGACTGGGGTAGTCCATCGACTTGTTCCACTGGCTGATTTTTGTGACGGTGGCCGGGCCTTCTGAGGGCTGGTGATTCAGAGCTAAGCGGTAGACGCCATAACCGGCGGCGAGAACGAGAAGAAGGAGCAACGCACCAACGGAAACGAGCTTGCCTTTGTTGCGGGAGGCGGCCGCGGCGATGATGGAGCTGTTCGAGGGATGAGCGGCGGACGGGCCGGAAGACGGGGTCGTTGCTGATCCTGAGGGAAGGGTTTCCGGCGGAGTGGAGAATCCCGAGTGCGCGGATGAGGAGAATGCGGCCGGGACTGAAGTGGAGGAGACGCGTCCGGAGCCGGTGTCGCGGCGTAGGCGCTTGAGGTCGGCGCGGAGTTCGGCGGCGTTCTGGTAGCGGAGGTCGCGATCCTTTTCGAGGGCTTTGCCGATGATGCGTTCGAGCTCAGGCGAAAGGTCGGGATGCAGGCGTGTGGGCGGGAGTGGAGAACGGTTGAGGATGGCTTCGAAAATTACTCCCGAGGTTTCACCGCGGAAGGGGAGCGATCCGGAAGCCATTTCGTAAAGGACAGCGCCGAAAGAGAAGAGGTCGGAGCGGGCGTCGAGTTCCTTGCCGCGAACTTGTTCGGGGGACATGTAAGCCATGGTGCCGAGTGCGGAGCCGGGGCTGGTGAGATGGTCGGAGTCGACACCGACAGTGGCGAGAGTGGCGGCGGGTTCGGCTTGCAGGCGAGGGGTGGTGACTTTGGCGAGGCCGAAATCGAGAATCTTGGCGTGGCCGCGTTTGGTGACGAAGATGTTGGCGGGCTTGATGTCGCGGTGGACAATGCCCTCGGCATGGGCGGCGTCGAGGGCATCGGAAATCTCGATGGCGATGTCGAGGAGGTGGTCGAGCTCCATGGGACGGCCGGCGATCAGATACTTGAGGGTTCGGCCTTCGAGACATTCCATGGCGATGAAGGTGCGGCCGTTTTCTTCGCCGATGTCGTAAATGGTGCAGATGTTGGGATGGTTGAGAGCGGAAGCGGCTTTGGCTTCGCGGCGAAAGCGAGTTAGGGATTGGGGATCCTGGGCCAGGTCGTCGGGGAGAAATTTCAGGGCTACGAAGCGGTCGAGGCGAGTGTCTTGCGCTTTGTAGACGATTCCCATCCCGCCGCCGCCGAGCCGCTCTGTTACGCGATAGTGAGAGACGGTTTGTCCGACGAGTGAGGAGGAATCCGCCATGTTATGTGGACCCGCGGAGAGTGGCTTGCTGCTGACTGGACATCTTAGGTTGGAGGCGGGGACAAGTCAACGCGCGGCGAGCCAGACCTGGTAGGCGACTACTGACGTCATGAATATGAGATAGAGGCGAAGAGTCCAGAGGACGAGGAGTTCGGGGCCCTTTAGGTGACGGCGGGGGATGGGATGTTTTTTGGCTTTGACGAGCTGGTCGTGTTCGAGGGATGAGAGGACCCAGGTTTGGTCGGAGGGTGAAGCTAAGTTCGCGGGCGGTTGTGTTTTTGTCATAAGCAACAGGTTTCGAAAGAAGATGATTTCAGATTAGAGACAGAAAAGCATCGAGCTGCGCTCGATGGACAGCCGAGGGCGGCTGTCCCCACAAGAACAATGGCGCGGCTGGAGGGCTTCATTACTTATTTCCCTCCCATAGCGGCGAAGATGTTGGGGGCGATTATGCTGATGCCGAAGAGGATGCCGGCGGCGGTGAGGATGAAGACCACGGCCGTGGCCAGCACGTTTGCCCAGGCTGGGCTGACCAGATCGCCCATGATTTCTTTGTCGTTGACCAGCATGAAGAGGAATACCAATGCTGGAGGCATGGCCAGGACTGCGACTACGTTTACTACGAGGACGACGTAGACCAACGGCAGGCCCGGGATCAGGACGATGGCGGCGGCTGCCACGGCACACAGAGTGAGGACCGCATAGAACGATTTGCCTTCTCCCATGGGGAGATTGAGGCTGTGTGGCTTGTGGGTTACTTCTCCGAAGGCGTAGGCCGAGGAAGCTGAAATGGTGATAGCGGCTACGATGCCGGCTTCGACCATGCCGAGGGCGAAGAGCGATGCGCCGAAGCGGCCGATGATGGGCTGAAGAGCTTGAGCGAATTCGGCGGCCTGGTAATTGTCGGCGGTCATCTGATGGGCGAAAAGCGGTGCGGTTGCGAGGATGGTCGCGATTGCTGCTGCGGTTGCTAACGCTGCGCCTAGCACGGTGTCGATGCGGCCGAAGCGGATGTCTTTTGTGGTCATTCCTTTGTCGACGGTGGCGCTCTGCTGAAAGAAAAGCATCCAGGGGGTTACGGTGGCTCCGATATCGGCGAGCACGAGGAGGAGCGTGTCTTTGTTGAAGCCGGGCAGAGGCTGCCAGGTGAGAAAGGCGTGGCCGACGGAATGCCATTCGGGGTGGGTCATGAGCGCGACAGGAATGAAGATCAGGTTGAATATGGCCGCGGCAAGGGTGATGCGTTCCCAAGTCCAATAGCGGTGACTCATCAGTGCGACGTAGAGGATTACGAGCGCGATTAGGACTGCCATCCAGGGAGGGACTCCGAAGAAGCCGAGGCCAGCGCGGATAGCGATGAACTCGGTGATTAGAGTTAGGAAGTTGCCGATGCCGAGGTCGATCATGGAGAACCATCCCCAGAAGGGGCCGAAGCGCTCGAAGATGAGTTCGGCGTGTCCGCGATGGGTGGCGGCGCCGAGGCGGACGGTCATTTCCTGGACGATGACTGCCATGCAAAAGGTGAGGGCGACGAAGGGGATGAAGAAGCCTATGCCGAACTTGGCGCCGGTGGCGGCGTAGGAGAGCATGCTGGGGCCGTCGTTCTCTCCCAGCATAACGAGCACACCTGGACCTACAAGCAACCACAGCAGACGCGCCCGGGAAGAAAAACCACGCTGGGCACGTGCCGTGGAGACGCGGACGCGATCGTGGGCGCGGTCGACGTCTTCGTGAGTGATTACTACTTCTTCTTCGGCTTGGGTGAGGACAGGCTTCATCGGTTGAAGGGCAGTCTGCAGATAATCTCCACTTATCGCGGGGCTTGCTTCAGCGGAGATTAGGTTGAGTATACACGAGGGAATAAACCATGGTTAACTAAAGTCTCGGGCCGATCGGAACCGTTGTAGGAATGCCTTGCCGTGCGTTGAGGTAACACAAAGATGCAAGGGATCCTTCGACTGCGGTTGTGCTTCACTTCGTGAAGCACAACCTCCGCTCAGGATGACAGGGGTCGAGAAGCGAGAAGCGCCGATTAGCGAGCGGGGGAAACCCAGACGCGGTCGGCTGCGGCGCGGCCGAGGGAGATGTTGCCGGCGGTGGTGGACAAGTTTAGAGTCTGATCGTAGTTGCGTTCGAGGAGTCGGAGCCTGGCTCCGGGGCGAATGCCGCGGGCTTCGAGGAACTCGAGCAGGCGGCGGTCGCGCTCATAGATTCCGCTTACGGCGTAGGCGGCGCCGGGGGCGGCGTCGGCGAGGAGAAGCAGTCCGCGATGGCGGCGGCTGGCGGGGCTTTCCATCTCGCTTAGATTGCCGTGGGGACAGGCTCCGCTCTTGCCTAGCTTGGCCAGGAGCTTGGCTTCGAAGTCCGGGGAGACAGCGTGTTCCAGGCGCTCGGCTTCGTCGTGGACCTTCCACCACTCCATGCCGAAGAGTTCGGATAGCATGCGTTCGATTAAGTGGTGGCGGAGGGTGAGTTTGCGGGCGATCTTGCGGCCGGCGGCGGTAAGGCGCAGGTGGCCGTCGGACTGGACGCGGACCAGACCGTCTTTTTTCAAGCGGCGCACTGCCATGGTTACGGCGGGGGCTGAGACTTTCAGCCAGTCGGCTAGACGGGCGGAGATAACAGATTCGCCTTCGCTTTCGGCTTCGAGGATGGCTTTTAGGTAGTCTTCTTTGGAGACGGTGATCATCTGGGGAGATTATACGACGGCGTTAAGTGGAGTTAACCCTGATTCACCACGGAGGCACGGAGAGAATCCAGGTCTTCGGCTTTCTGAATTCTAACTCTTCTTCATTTCTTCCCTGTGTCTCCGTGTCTCCGTGGTAAGGGATACTGGGGAGTTTGACAGCGTTCCTTGTCTGCACCTAACCTTGATTCTCTCTGGCTATGAAAGTTCTGGTTCTCGGCAACGGGGGACGCGAGCATGCTTTGGCGTGGAAGCTGCGGCAGTCTGCGCGCGTTTCGAAGCTTTATTGCGCGCCGGGGAATGGCGGAATCGCGGACGAGGCGGAATGCCTGCCAGTTGACTTGAAGAGCCTGGATTCGATGGTCGCTCTGGGTGAGCAGCTGCGGCCGGACCTTACGGTGGTTGGTCCTGAATTGCCGCTGACTTTGGGGGTAGTGGATGAGTTTACGCGGCGCGGTTGGCCTGCGTTTGGGCCGACCCAGGCTGCGGCACAGCTGGAGGCGAGCAAGAGCTTCGCTAAGGAATTCCTGCAGCGGCATCGCATTCCCACGGCGCCTTATGCGATCTGCGATACGGTGGAGGAAGTGCGGGCGGCGTTGGCGCACTTTCACTTGCCCATTGTGGTGAAGGCTGACGGATTGGCGGCGGGTAAGGGAGTGGTAATTGCGGCGAGCAAGGAAGAAGCGGCGCGCGTGGCGGCCGAGATGTTGAGCGGCAAAATGGTGGGAGTGGCTGGGTTGCGGGTGGTGTTGGAAGAATGTTTGAAGGGCGACGAACTTTCATTTCTGGTAGTGAGCGACGGGGAACGCGTCGCGCCACTGGTGGCGGCGCAGGATCACAAGCGGGTGGGCGATGGGGATACAGGGTCGAACACGGGAGGTATGGGGGCCTACTCGACCCAAAATATTATTGATGACAAGATGCGGGACTGGCTGGTGCATCACATTGCGCGTCCTGTGGTGGAGGGGATGAAAGCGGAGGGGGCGGAGTTCAAGGGCGTGCTTTATTGCGGGCTGATGATGACGGCGCGCGGTCCGATGGTGCTGGAGTTTAATTGCCGGTTTGGCGATCCGGAGACGCAGCCGATTTTGATGCGGCTGGAGAGCGATCTGGTGGATGCGCTGGAAGCGTCGGTTGCGGGGAGGGTTAGCGAAGGGGATTTTAAGTGGTCTACTGGCGCGTCGGTGTGTGTGGTGATGGCCTCGGGAGGATATCCGGGGACGTTTGAGGTGGGGAAGAAGATTACGGGGCTTGAGGAGGCTGGGGCGGTTGACGGGGTTAAAGTGTTTCACGCTGGAACTTCTAAGCGCGATGGGGCGTTTTATACGGCTGGCGGGCGGGTGCTAGGTGTTTCGGCGCGGGCGGCGGATTTGGAGACTGCGGTCGAACGGGCTTATCAGGCTTGCGAGAAGATTCGTTTTGATGGGGCGCATTATCGCAGGGACATTGCGGGACGGGCGTTGAGGAAGTAGGCGGAGTATGAGCACGCGTGCGGTGGTGGAAATTCCCATTGGAGTCACACGTTGCTCAGGAGCGAAAGGGGTCCTTCGACTGCGGTTGTGCTTCGTTTCACGAAGCACAACCTTCGCTCAGGATGACAGTGATTTTTGAGGCGCATTCTAGAGGAGATAAATGAGTAAGACTCTGGTTTCAATTGTGATGGGTAGTGATTCTGATCTTGAGATTATGCGCGAGGCTGGGAAGGCGCTGGAGGAGTTTGGGATCGGTTATGAGATTGATGTTACTTCGGCGCATCGCTCACCCGATCGTACGGCCGATTTCGCCCGGAAGGCTGCTGGGCGCGGGATTTGCGTGATCATCGCCGGAGCTGGGGGTGCGGCACATCTAGCTGGGGTGATTGCGGCTCACACGACTTTGCCGGTCATTGGAGTTCCGATTCCTTCGACGGCGCTGCAGGGGATGGATTCACTGCTGGCTACGGTGCAGATGCCGGCGGGGATTCCGGTGGCTACGGTCGCTATTGGGAAGCCCGGGGCTACGAATGCTGGGATTCTTGCGGCGCAGATGATTGGGTTGGGGGATGCTGCGGTGGCTCAGAAGCTTGTGGCTCACAAGGAGAAGCTGGTTCGGGGTGTGGAGGAGAAGTCGAAGAAGCTGAGGAGTTCGGCCTAGGTTCCATGGTGGCGGGGCGCCTCGCTGCGCTCGGCTGGACGGACGAATGCGTCCGTCCCCACACAAGCATTGAAACAATTACAGCTTCAATCCCTTTAGGTATTCGCGGAATGGTTTGCCCAGGTCGTCGCGTTTTAGGGCGAACTCTACAGTGGCTTTAAGGAAGCCTAGTTTGTCTCCGGTATCGTGGCGGCGTCCTTCGTAGACGTAGGCGTACATTTTTTCCCTCTGGAGCAGGAGGCGCATGCCGTCGGTTAGCTGGAGTTCGCCTCCGGCGCCAGCTTTGGTGTTGGCGAGGCAGTCGAAGATTGCCGGGGTGAGAATGTAGCGGCCGATGATGGCCAGGTTTGACGGGGCGTCTTGGGGCTTGGGTTTCTCTACCATGTTTTTGATTTCGTAGAGGCGGCCGCCGAAGCGGGGGTCAGCGGGCTTTACGTCGAGGACGCCGTAGGAGGAAATCATTTTTCCTTCGATGACTTGCGTTGCTAGAACCGAGCACTGAGTCTGATCGAACACTTCGACCATTTGCTTCAGGCAGGGGACTTCGGCGTCGATTACGTCATCGGCGAGGAGCACGGCGAAAGGCTCGTTGCCTACTAACTCTCGCGCCATTAGGACGGCGTGGCCCAGGCCCAGAGCTTCTTTCTGGCGGACGTAGGCTACGTGGATCATGTCGGAGATGGAGCGGACGATCCTCAGCAGATCGAGTTTCTTGCGGTCTTCGAGCATGCGTTCAAGTTCGTAGCTTACATCGAAGTGGTCTTCGATGGACTGCTTGCCGCGGCCGGTGATGATCAGGATCTGGTCGCAGCCGGAGGCCATGGCTTCTTCGACACCGTATTGGATAATGGGTTTGTCGACCAGCGGGAGCATTTCTTTGGGCTGGGCTTTGGTGGCGGGCAGGAAGCGGGTGCCAAGACCGGCGGCGGGGAAAACGGCTTTGCGGACTTTCATGGGCATGGGGTGGTTGTGGGTCGTTGGTCGTTAGTCGTTCGAGTTCGGTTGCCGGACAATTGTACCTGCTGAGGTTTGGGGATGGCGACCCGTCGGGAATCGCAGTACAATCCTCGTTGTCTAGCGATCCCGCCAGGGAGGATTCCATGGAACCGACAGAGAGAAAAACGGCCTTTGGTGGCTATAAGTACTTAGGGAATATTTCTGTGCCGACCATCGGAATAGCGCTGCTGACCATTGTCGGGCTCCAATTCTGGCGCTCCGCTGGCGGGGGCCTCGAGCTCCTGGAGCTGGCCTCGATCACGCTTGGTATTGCGGTGGTAGGGCTCGCATATTACAAGCAGCGCCGTGCGCTAAATCAGCTAGACGGAACGATAGATGACAAAACTTTATCCGGGTTGTGTCAGGCTGCCAATTCAATGGCTGTGTTTGGCTACCTGATTTGCGTGATGGCCTTGACCTCGCTACGCCATCGCTAGGGCGTCCCCCCGCTAGTGCTCGATGACAGTTCAGACCCGGTCTCGGCACTGGCCAGTTGCTCTAATACTGTGCGCAGGGCACGGAGGACTTCGTCCGCGGCTGTGGCCTTCAAGACAAATCTCAACATTCCATCTGGTGTGAATTGCGCGCCGCGCTGCGACGAGACGAAGCGGGCTAGCTGCTCGGGGTCGACGGTGGCGTCCTGGCGGAACTTTAAGGTTACGAAATCGCGTTTGCGCTCGATGGCTACTACGCCTACTTTCATGCACAACAGTTTTAGCGAGGCGTAGTCGAGCAGGTTGCGGACCGCCGGAGGGGGTGGGCCGTAGCGGTCTTGCAGTTCGGCGGCTACGTCCGTCAGTTGGGATTCGGTCTCTACTCTTGCTACTCGCTTATACATCTGCAGGCGCTGATTTTCTTCGGGGACGTAGTCCGCGGGGATGCGAATGTTCAGGCCTAGATTGAGCTGGGTTTCGGCTTCGTCGGGAGCGACTTCGCCCTTCATTTCACGGACGGCGCGTTCGAGCATTTGGGTATAGAGCTCGAAGCCGATGGCTTCGATGTGGCCGCTTTGCTCGCCGCCCAGCATGTTGCCGGCGCCGCGGAGTTCGAGGTCGAGGGCGGCAATTTTGAATCCGGCACCGAGGTCGGAAAATTCTTTTAGCGCCGCGAGACGGCGGCGGGCGATCGGCGTCAGCTCGATTTCAGGCGGGAGCATCAGATAGGCGTAGGCGCGGCGGCTGGAGCGGCCGACCCTGCCGCGCAGTTGGTAAAGTTCGGAGAGACCGAGGCGGTCGGCGCGGTTGATCAGGATGGTATTGCAGAGCGGGATGTCCAAACCGTTTTCGATGATCGTTGTGGAAACCAGGATGTCGGCTTCGTGATGCATGAATTCCAGCATCACTTTTTCTAGTTCGCCTTCGGACATTTGTCCGTGGCCTACGATGATTTTGGCTTTGGGAACTAGAGATTGAATCTTGGCAGCGATTTCCCAGATGGTGTCGACACGGTTGTGCACGAAGTAGACCTGGCCGCCGCGTTCCAGTTCTTGTTCGATGGCGGACTGGATTAGTTTTTCATCCCAACTGGCGACTACCGTTTGAATCGCCATGCGGTCTTTGGGCGGAGTTTCGATCACGCTCATGTCGCGCAGGCCTACGAGAGACATGTGGAGGGTGCGCGGGATGGGCGTGGCTGACATGGTCAGCACGTCCACCTGCTTGCGCATTTGTTTGATGCGCTCTTTGTGGCGGACGCCGAAGCGCTGTTCTTCGTCGACGATTAGCAGGCCCAGGTCGGAGAACTTGATGTCTTTGGAAAGTATGCGGTGGGTGCCGATGAGGATATCGATTTTGCCGGCTTCGGTTTTTTGCAGGATTTCTTTTTGCTGCTTGGGAGTGCGGAAGCGGCTGATCATTTCTACGGTGACGGGGAACGGAGCGAAGCGTTGCTTGAAAGTTTCGAAGTGCTGAAACGCCAGGACGGTTGTGGGGGCCAGAACTGCTACCTGTTTGTTATCGCTGATGGCTTTGAAGGCGGCGCGCATGGCTACTTCGGTTTTGCCGTAGCCTACGTCGCCGCACAGCAGGCGGTCCATGGGCTGGGTGGATTCCATGTCGCGAATTACGTCTTTGATGGCCTGGGACTGGTCTTCAGTTTCGTTGAATTCGAAGGCGTCTTCGAATTCGCGGAACCATTCGTTGCCGGGCGGGAAGGCGTGTCCGACGGCGGTTTTGCGCTCGGCGTAGAGCTTGAGAAGTTCGTCGGCCATATCTTTCATGGCCTTGCGCACGCGGGACTTCGTCTTCGACCAGGCGGCGGTGCCGAGATGACTCAGGACCGGCTTGGCGCCTTCAGAGGAGCGGTACTTCTGCACAAGGTCGAGGCGGGTGAGCGGGACGTAGAGACGGGCGGCTTCGGCGAATTCCAGCAACATGAATTCAGCAGGGCCGTCTCCGTGATTGATTTCCTTCAGGCCTTGGTACTGGCCGATGCCGTGCTCGACGTGGACAACATAATCGCCGACCTGGAGATCGCGGAAGTCGGAGAGGAAGGCGGAGACCTTGGATTTTGAACGCTGCGGACGCGAGGCCACCGTGTCAGATTCGTCGAAGAGATCGCGGGCGCCGAAGACGGCTAGATTGGCTTCGGGGAGGAGAACTCCGTCGGGGATGTAGGCGGTGGCTAGCGTGGTGGTCAGGACCTCGCCGGCGAAGTAGCTGGTTTCGTCGGCGTAGCTTTCGCCGCCGCGGGTGCGGCTTCCTAAACGAAAAGAGACGTTGTACTCGGTGAAAACATCGGCCAGGCGTTCGACTTCGCCGGTGTTGGGAACGGCGAACAGAACTCGCTTGCCGTCGGAGTTCAGCTTCTGGACTTCCGCTAGCATGGCGGGAACTGCGCCGTGGAAGCGCGGCGAAGGCTGGGTGAGGAAGGTGACTGCGTCATCTTCCAGGCTGCGGGTGATGCCCAGGTGTTCGATGTCGGCGCCGGGTAGGGTCGCGGTTTTTTGCGACCAATCTTCTGGCGGCAGGTAGAGATCCTCGGGACGAACCAGATTGCCTACGCCACTGCGCTCGTGGGCTTCTTGAACGCGAGTCCAGAAGCGGTCGAACTCTTGCTGGAGCTGATCGGTCTCGTCGAGCAGGACTGCGGCGCGGGGAATTAGATCGAAGATGGTGTTGTCGGCTCCGGCTACCGGGGAGTAGAACTCCCAGCCGGGAAAGACGTTGACGCCACCGGCGCGGACGGCGGCTTCTACGATTTCTTCGTTGCCTACGATGCGCTTGCCGCTTAGGCGCGTGTGAATTGCGCCGAGCAGATGCTCGCTGACCGGGGTTTCGGTGAGCGGCAGCAGCAGGGCTTCGTCTACCGGGTTCGAGGAACGTTGGGAGGCGGGATCGAATTTGCGAATGGAATCGGCTTCGTCGCCGAAGAATTCGATGCGCAGGGGGCGGTCGGCTTCGGGGGAGTAGACGTCGAGGATGCCGCCGCGCACGGCGTATTGGCCGGGCATCTCGACTACGTCGGTGGAGGTGTAGCCGACGGTGTTGAGATGGGCTAGCAGGGCCTCGAGGTCGAAGGATTCACCGCGGCGGATGGTGCGAGCAAGGTCGGCGTAGTAGTCGCTGGAGCGGAGGCGGATCGCGGTGGCTGCTACCGGCGAGACCACGATGGAGGCTGCGCCGGTCGCTATCTTCCATAGGGCTGTGGCGCGTTCCTCCTGGAGTTCGGGATGCGGCGAGAGATTCTGGTAGGGGAGCACGTCACGGGCGGGGAGGGAGATTACGGACTCGGGATCGGCGGCGGCGGTTAGTTCACAGAAACCGCGGAGGACGGGGATGAAGTCTTCGACGGCGCGGTTGTCGGTTACTACGAAGATCAACGGGCGTGCGGCGGCGCGCTGGAAGAGCACCAGTAGCAAGGCTTTTGCGGTGGGAGTCAGTCCGGAAACACGAAGACGCCCCGTGCCCTCCTTGAGGTGGGAGGCTACACGCGTGAAGGCGGGAAGCATTTCTACGTCCGCGAAGAGTTCGCGGACGAAGGGAAGAAGCATGCAAGATTATTTTAGCAGGAGAGGGTTGAGTGATGCCGGCGACCTAGAAGAGTCCTGCGAGCTTCACTTTGCCGGGACAGCCGAGGCGACCGTCTCCACATGAGCCTTGCTACTGACGCAGCAGGGGGCGGGTTAGGCAGGTGGGGCCACCGCTGCCGTTGATGCAGAGTTCGGTGGCGGGGAAGGTGCGGAGGTCGAAGCCGGCTTGGCGGAGGCTGGCGTTTGTTTTCTTATTTTCTTCAATGGCCAGGAGGTGATTGTTGCCTAGCGCCAGGACGTTGCAGGCCAGCGTGTCGCGCTCGGAGGCGTCGATTTCGATGAATTTGAAGCCTCGGGACTTGAGCAGTTCGACGGTCTCGACTGCTAGCCACGGGAGATCGACCAGCGCGGTTCGGTCATCGAGCAGGCTGATTAGCGACATTAGATGGAGACACGCAGACGGCCCGGGTCCGTGGGGCAGCGGCGCGGAAAGAACATCGACGCCTTTGGGGGAAAGCAGATTGCGCATCTGATGAATGCCGGCGGCGTTGGTGCGGTAGCCGTGGCCGATCAGCAGAGTCCTGGGATCGAGCCAGACTATGTCTCCCGCTTCGGTGGTGCCTGGGGGCGTGATCTGGCCGAGGGTCGGGAGATCGAGGGTTTCGCAGAACGAGGCGTGGTGCGGGCCTTCGGCTATCCGGTTGAGCTTGCCGGGACGCATTACGATCAGACCGTAGTCGGTTGCGAGGGACGCATCGTGAGTGTAGACGGCGTCGAGGGAGAGATCGGGAGAGGGAGGTAAGCCGATAACTTCGGTTCCTGCCGTTTCCAATTCGCGGCAGAGCGCCTCGTGCTGGGATTGTGCGTTTGCGAAGTCGGGTGCGTGGTGGAAGCCCAGCTCTTGCCAGCGGGCAGCGCGGTCCGGGTGGTCCCAGCCGGCGATGCGGGGAGAACAGATTAGGACGCGCTCGAGAGCGCCAGTCATGGAATTGCCGTTGAAACGGGTTTTTGTGGGTGCTTCGAGCATTTTGTGCTTACAACGTTGTGAAACTGCTGGCCCTGATAGGAATCTATATGGGCATTATGGCAAAAGCAACCTGGGAAGGAGCAGTGCTGGCGGAAAGCGATGCGACGGTTGAGGTGGAGGGGAATCAGTATTTTCCGCCGGATGCGATCCGGAAAGAATATTTCAAGCCTAGCAATGCGCACACGGAGTGTCCGTGGAAGGGTACGGCTAGCTACTACGATGTTGAAGTCAAGGGCAAACGGAACGCGGGGGCGGCCTGGTTTTATCCAGAGCCGAAGGCGGCGGCGAAGCAGATCAAGGGATATGTGGCGTTCTGGAAGGGCGTGAAGGTGGAGAGGTGAAAGACGCTCCGTCAGGAAAGCCCTTTACTTTATGCTACAATGTAAAGCATGGCACAAGCGACGGTTTCTTCCAAAAATCAGATTGTGATTCCTCGGGAGGCCCGGGAGGCACTCGGCTTAAGGGCTGGCGATAAGGTGCTGGTGCTGGTCCGCGGTAAAAGAGTGCTGGTGCTGCAAAAGCCCAAGTCTCACCGGACGGCGATTCGAGGTTTGGCGGGAACCACCTATCCGTCCAAACATCTGCAGAAGGAACGTGAGACTTGGGAGTAGAGCGCCTGCGGCTGTTCCTGCGGCGTCACCGCCGGATCGCGCTCGACACCAGCGTCTTCATTTACCAATTGGAAGCAAATACCCGGTATCTGGCGCTCACAGATTCTATCTTCGCGTGGGTGGAACGTACCGGGCATGAGGCGGTGACTTCTACCATCACGATGACGGAACTCCTGGTGCCATCGTATCGGAGCGACGACGAGCACAGAGTCGACTCGTTCTACGGATTGCTTTCGACGTATCCCAACTTACAGTGGATTGCGCCTGACCTGGAGACGGCGGACCTCGCAGCAAAACTGCGAGCCAAGTATCGCCTGCGGACTCCCGACGCTCTGCAGGCGGCAACTGCGCTCCGAGCGCAGGCGACGGGCTTGATCACAAACGATCCGATTTTCTCGCGAATTGGGGAGTTCGAGACGGCAATCCTGGATCAGTTGCTCTGACGCTCGGCAAATGAATCTCTAGAACTCGATGTGGGCGCGGAACGACGGAACCAGGACCGGCCCGCGATCGCGGTTGTAGCCCGGGTTGACGATGCGCTGCAGGCCGGGCGCTAGATAGATGCCGCGCCACACGTGGACTGTGTAGTAGCTCTCCAGAATATTTTCGCGGCCGTAGTTCAGGTTGCCGTCGCCGAGGAGGAAGCCTAGGCCGCCATCGGCGAGGTAGGTCTGGTGATCCTTCTTGATTGCGTTCGAGATAAACGCAATGCCGGCGCGGTCCTGCTTGCGATGCCACCAGGCGCCGTTAGCGCCTAGTCCTTCGGCGAAGGTTTGGTCGACTTCGGTGTAGGCGAAGGATTCGGTTTTGCCGTTGTCCCACCCGAAACGGGCGAAAGCTGTGAGGTTGGGCAGGAGATTCTGCTCGAGGTTGACGCCGAAACCGTACTTGCGCGTGATGTGCCAGGGATGGTTGGTAATTTCCGGGATCGACTCCGGTTGAGGGGCGGTGTGATCTTCAAATTGTTCGACGGCGTCGCGATAGATGCCCATGTTGGCGTAGTTGGTGTACGCCAGGAGGCGGACTACGCCGGACTTTTTCGGGATCAGGCCGTGACGTAATTCGTATTCGAAGTTTTCGGCGTGGGCTTGCCACGGCTTCCACACCAGATCGATTCCGTTGGCGACTTTCGGCATTAGTGCTTCGGCGAAACGGAAGCCCCAGTTGCGGTCTTCATAGTCGGCGGTGGCCCCGACGGTGTAGCCGCGGGTGTCGGCGGCATAGTCGTAGGCGCCGTTGTTGTCGGTGGTCCAGTTGATGAATTGAAGATGGGTATCGGAGCCGACGGAGTTTACGTCGAAGAAATCCGGGATGCTGAATTTGCCGAAGCGGATTTCCAAGCGGCGTCGTGGGAGTTCCTCGAAGAGCGAGAGCCAGCTGCGCTGGTTTTCAACTTTATCTTTGCTGAGCGCAAACACTTTGTGGATCATGCCTCGGCCGAGATAAGGCGCTTTGCTCAACAGGGGGTTGCGTACGATATCGAGATCGGTGTTGCCGGCGAGGCCGAGGCCGGTGCTGAGCGCGGCTCCGCCGGCTTCTTCGATGTCGACGAGAAGCTCGGTTGAATTATTGAGGCGCACGCCGGTGTAAAGGGTCATGACGCGGGAGGTGGCCTTTTCGTAGTTGGGGCTGAGACTGTTGGCCCCGCTGTAGTCAGCATGGAATGGAGGATGAGTTTGGAAAATGAAATTGGCCTGGCCGGAAATCCAGAAGCGCGTGTTCTTGAAATGGGGGAACATGGCTTCGGGGGTGTCATCGGTCGAGGGGTCATCCGGGCTGGATGGGGCCGAGGCGTTAGCCGGCAGAGGGGCACCAGGCTTGGTGGCGGAGGGCGCGTCCGGTTGCTGGGCGCGCGCCAGGCGGGTGGGGCCAAGAGCGGCGGCAGCCGCGAGAAAAAGAAGAAGGCAGCGTGCGCCGAAACTTGCGAGTTGGGCTTGTTTTCTCATGGCGCGTCCGGCGCTGACTCTGTCTTAACGCGAATATGCCACTCTAAGTTAACTATGGTTAATAGGTCTGGATTTTCGTTCCAGCGACTGATGCATCACGTAACGACCAGGCTGGGTACCCCGCCAATCAAACCGAGCGTACGCAGGGTTAGTTAAAGGGATGTTACAAGCCGGGTTCAGGTATGCTCGACTGCACTTTTGTTGTAGCATACCCCCGTATAGTATAGTCAAGCGGGAAGTTGACCTGGGAGCTGACATGGCTCATACGCTAAGGGAAAAGGAAAAACTTACGCTTCGGGTGAGGCGTATTCGCGGGCAGATTGACGCGATGGAGCGCGCACTCGATGAGGGCAAGGACTGCGGCGACATATTGCAGCTCATCACGGCCGCGCGCGGGGCAATGAACGGCCTGATGGCGGAACTGCTGGAAGATCACGTCAGGTTTCATGTGCTCGATCCGTCGCGAAAAACGACCTCGGAGCAGGCGATTGCAGCCGATGAATTGATGGAGATTGTGCGCTCCTACCTTAAATGACACGGTGCGAGTGAGCGACAGAAAAAAATGAGGACAGCCCGGAGCCCCCGAAGCTGTCCTTGAACCCTCCCGGTTAGAAGGGAACATGATGACCGGAGGATACAAGCGTGATGTTGCAGAATGATGGCGACATCGTGAATATCTGATTAATTTGTTTGGCGCGGGCGCTGCTATAGTAGTCAGTCTTAGATAAGGAAGCGAGCCAAACGCGCCCTTCGGTCGTTTGTGCTGTCTCAGGGCAGGCTCCGTGATTCGGGCGGCTCGCCCCGATCCATCTGCGGGAATACTCGATGCCTTCCACAACGTCCCGAAAAGTCGAGCAGTCGCGCCGTTTGCAGCAACGCGCCGAGAGCATGATTCCTGGCGGTGTGAACTCGCCGGTGCGGGCGTTTGGTGCGGTGGGCGGCGACCCGCGGTTTGTTGTGCGGGGGAAGGGCTCGCACGTCTGGGACGCGGACGAAAATGAATACATCGACTACGTTGGCTCCTGGGGGCCGCTGATTCTGGGCCACGCTGCGCCGGACGTGCTGGATGCAATTGTGGGAGCGGCATGCAATGGCACGAGTTTTGGGGCTTCAACGCCGGCTGAAGCCGACCTGGCGGAGTTGGTTCTGGCTGCGATTCCTTCCATGCAGAAGGTTCGCTTCGTGAGTTCGGGAACCGAAGCGACCATGTCGGCCATCCGTCTGGCTCGCGCTTACACCAAACGCAAGTACATTATGAAATTCGAGGGCTGCTACCACGGACATTCCGATTCGCTGCTGGTGAAAGCGGGGTCGGGGGTGGCGACATTGGGGATCCCGGGCTCCGCTGGCGTTCCCGAGGAATTCATCCAGTTCACGCTGGCCTTGCCGTTCAACGATGTCAAGGCGGTGGAATATGCGTTTCAGAAATTCAAGCATCAGATTGCGTGCGTGATTGTGGAACCCGTTGTGGGGAACATGGGATGCGTTCCGGGCGCGGACGATTATCTGGTGGCGTTGCGACTGATTACGGAGCGCGAGAGGTCAGTGCTGATTTTCGATGAAGTGATGACTGGATTTCGCGTGGCTTTCGGGGGGGCGCAGGAGCTCTACAACATTCGCCCGGATCTGACGACTCTGGGGAAGATTATTGGTGGAGGCTTGCCGGTCGGGGCTTATGGCGGGTCGAGCGAGATTATGAATCTGGTGGCGCCGCTGGGGCCGATGTATCAGGCGGGCACGCTTTCGGGCAATCCGCTGGCGATGGCGGCGGGGCGCGCGATGTTGAAGAATCTGCGCGATCACAAGCAGGAGATTTATCCCCGGCTGGAAACGTTGAGCGGAGAACTGGTTGACGGCGTGGCCGGGGTCGCGAAAGATGCTGGCGTGCCTTTGTGCTACAACCGCGTGGGGTCGATGTTTACCTGGTTCTTTACGCCGGGGCCTGTGACAGATTGGGATTCGGCTTCGAAATCGAATACAGAGGCATTCGGCAAGTTTTTCCGCGCCATGCTGGACGGCGGAGTTTATTTGCCGCCGTCGCAGTACGAGGCGGCGTTTCTGGGCTCGACGCATAGCGAGGAGGATGTTCAGCGGACGATTGCGGCGGCGAAACAGGCGTTTGCGGCGGTGAAGGGATAAGAGATCTCACCACGGAGACACGGAGGAAATCCAAGAAAGCAAACCGCCTAGTCGACGGTTCATGGCTGATTCAGTAACTTAGCCATCATCTGTGCGATCGTCACAAACTCGTATCCTTCGGTCTTGAAGCGAGCAACAAGGTGATCCGTAGCGATCACGGTTTGGGAACGGTCTGCGCCCATTTGCTTGTGTCCTCCGTCATGCAGCAGGATCACATCGCCGCCGCGAATCTGTTTTGCTACCTTGCGCTCGATCTGCTCGGCTGGCGGGGCGTTCCAGTCGTAACCGGTTACGTTCCACATGACGGGTTCGAGGCTAAGCTCGCGGGCCACGCGGAGGACCGCTGGGCGGCGTCCTCCGAAGGGAGGGCGGAAAAGATTGGAGGGTTCACCTATGGCATCTTGCAAGGCCTCGCGGCATTGGGTGAGCTCCTGCCGGATTTCGGATTCGCTCTTGAAGATCAGCTGAGGATGGGTGAACGTGTGGTTGCCGACGACGTGTCCGGCCTGGGCGAGCTCGCGGGCAATTTGCGGCTGTTGCTGGATGTAGCTTCCGATCAGAAAAAAAGTCGCGTGTACGTTGTGCTTCGCGAGGACTTCCAGCAATCGCTGAGTGTGGGGATCGTTGGGGCCGTCGTCGTAGGTGAGTGCGAGCTGGCGCGAGCCGGGGGCTAGTCCGGTGAAGGTTTTTCCGTACCATTGCGCCGTCGGGGCCATGGACTGGTAGCCTGCGGCAACCGCGGCTGCGGCGGAGACGACGGCGGCGAGGGCTAGCATGTGGGAATTGTATTGCATTGAGTCATTGGGCGATTGACGATTGGATTTGGTCGCGCTGGCTTTTTGAAATTCGAGAGCGGGGGTGAGCCGGCGAGCTTCGCTCTGCCGGGACAGTCGAGGCGGCTGTCACTACATGAGGTGAGATTGCATCATCTTCCCTGTTAACTCTTCCCTCAATTGCCACTCGGCGTTATCCGAGCTATGCTGCAAGTTCCGAAATATTCGAGCCCATGGCCAATCTTTTCGAGTTGCCCCGTTACATTGCTGTGGAAGGGCCGATCCGAGTCGGCAAAAGCACGCTGGCTCGCATTCTGGCGGAGCGGCTGAATGCGCAACGGGTGATGGAGCCTGAGTCGAATCCTTTTCTTGGCGCTTTTTATGAGGGCGAGCGGGGCGCGGCGTTTCAGGCGCAGTTTGCGTTTCTGGTGCGGCGCTTCGAGCAGTTGCAGGCGCTTGACCTGGGTCCGCGGTCGCAGAAGACAGTGGTGGCCGATTACATCATCGAAAAAGACAAGCTCTTCGCCTGCCTGAACCTTACTGATCAGGAACTCGATACCTACAACCGGTATTACAACCATTTTCGCGAGCAGTTGCCTACGCCCGACCTTGTCATCTACCTGCAGGCCACGCCTGAGGTGCTGAAGAAGCGGCTGAAGAAAAAGAATGCGCCCGGGGAACGCGCGGTCAGCGACGAGTATCTGGAGGAAGTGGTCAAGGCGTATGAACACTTCTTTTTTCATTACACGTCGTCGGATTTGCTGATCGTGAATACTTCTGACATTGATTTCGTTGACCGCAATGAGGATTTGCAGGAACTGCTGCGCAAGGTGACGGAGCCGATTAAGGGCACGCAGTACTTTTTGCCGCTGGGCGGGCAGGAGGCGGTGGGGGCGTAGCGGTCGTTGGTCGCTGTTGTCTTCCAAAATCGGGGCTTGCGCCATCTCTAATAGGTTATTACAATTGTAATAACTGAGGAGAAGGCTTATGGTGCCACTTAAGATCCGAAAGTTTGGCAACTCTCTCGGCGTTGTTCTGCCCAAGGAAGTCATTCAGCGCCTGCGCACCGGGGATGGAGAGCGGGTTTTTCTGATCGAGGCTGGGGACGGGGATTATCGGCTGACGCCGTACGATCCGGCGTTCGAAAAGAAAATGAAGAAGGCGGAGGAGATCATGGGCCGATACCGCAATACGTTGCACGCCTTGGCCAAGTGAAATGTGGCTTCGAAACGGAAAGAACCGGTCTGGATTGAGAGGCGCGACGTACTCGCCATTCACGACCGCCTTTTAGCTCTGCACGGCGGCGCCGCGGGAGTGCGCGATCGCGGGCTTCTTGAATCTGCTCTGGCTCGCCCTTGCCAGCACCATGCCTACGCGGACTCCCCGGACACAGCTCAAATGGCAGCCCTCTACACTGCGGGCGTCGTGCGCAACCATCCTTTTGTGGACGGGAACAAACGAACTGGGTTTTTGATCGGAGTCCTGTTTCTCGAACTCAACGGCTTCGGGTTCAACGCTAGCGAGGAAGACGCAACGCAGGCCGTCACCTCTCTTGCGGCGGGCACTTTAGATGAGCCTGGGTATTTGGCTTGGCTGCGGGAGAACGTCAGGCGAAAGCGATGAAGCCTTCCGGGTCTAGAAACGACTGGTCTTTGTCGATCTCCGCGTTTAGAATAGTCTCCAGCATCCATGAAGATGCTGAACAGGCTCTATCCGGCTGAGCCGGAGGGGCACTGGAGGATACGATGAGTCTCACCCCGATGGGCGGGCGTCCGGGCTTTCCTGGTTCCGACGATAACCGCCAGAAGGTCACTGCCGCTTCTCTGCGGGAACGAAAACTCCACCACGAACCAATCACCTGCCTTACTGTCTATGACTACGCCACTGCGCGCCTGGTCGACGAGGCCGGCATTGAGCTGATTCTGGTGGGCGATTCGCTTGCCCAAACCGTTCTTGGCTACGACAACACGCTCTCGGTCACGATGGACGAGATGCTGCATCATGTGAAGGCGGTGCGTCGCGGCGTGAAGCGGGCGCTGCTGCTGGCTGACATGCCTTACGGGTCTTATCAGGTTGACTCCAACGACGCTCTACGTAACGCCACGCGCTTTGTGAAAGAAGGCGGCGCGGAAGTGGTGAAGATTGAGGGCGGCGAGAAGCGTGCCGACCTGATACGCCGGATCATCGATGCGGAGATTCCTGTGGCAGGGCACATTGGGCTGACTCCGCAGTCGGTGAACGTTATGGGCGGGTACAAGGTGCAGGGGAAAGATCTCAGCGGTATTGAGCAGCTTATGCGCGACGCCGTGGCGCTTGAACGGGCGGGCGTGGCCTGCATTGTGCTGGAAGGGATTCCGCGTGAGGTTGCGGCGATGATCACGGCCGAGGTGGGAACGCCGACGATCGGCATTGGAGCTGGTCCGCAATGCGATGGACAGGTGCTGGTGATCCACGACTTGCTCAATCTGACGTTTGCAGCGCCGGCCAAGTTCGTGCGGCATTATGGCGACGCGGGCGCGCTGATCAGCAATGCAGTGCGGGCGTTTGCGGCGGATGTGAAGTCGCGGCAGTATCCGGCGGATGAGGAGTCTTATCATTTGCCTCGGGAGACCAAGGCGGGGCTGGAGAACGTGCTGGCGCGGGAAAGGGCTATGGGGCGGTAAGAAGTTTCTGGCCACGGATTTGCGCGGATCGCACGGATAACACCTCAGGGTGGATTCGAGCACCGTCGGCTTTGTTGCTGCTAGGCTATAGTTGTCAGGAGGTCGTTATGACTCACTTCTTGCCTGCGTTTTTTCTGTCGTTCTTCGGATTCTGGTTTGTGGTGTATTTTCTGCCTTCGATCCTTGCCTTTGCCCGCAGTAAGCGAGACACGGCCGCGATTGTGCTGCTGAACTTATTTCTGGGCTGGACGATGATCGGATGGGTGGTCGCGTTGGTCTGGGCAGTGAAGACGGACGTTCCAGCGGTGGTGCGGTGAGTTTTTCCACCTGGCGTCGTCAGCCAGCCGGCTTTGTATCCGTTCTCGTACTTGATTTGATCATGAGCCTGACGCTTCCGGCTTGCTCGCGAGCGAACGCGCCAGCGGCGCCGGACGCGGCTACCCTGCTGCAGGCCATCCCGGCCGCCGATCCGGCTAAGTATCCGTCGTTATCCCAACAAGAGACCAAGCATTGGAGCAATCCATATCTGGTGATCCGAGTGGACGCGGTTGGTCTGCTCACCAGCGTGACTGCCAACGAGGAACAAATTCTGAAGCCGGAGGAAGTTTTGAACGCGCTGGCGCGCTTGCCTGCATCGGCCTGGCCTTATGGACGTGCCGTGGCGATCCTTGTGGATGAGAAGTCCAGTCCCGAGGCGGACAAGATTGCGATTCGCCGAAGCCGCGGGATTGTCGCGGGCGACCTGGAGGATGCGCAGGTCGCGATCAATTGGATCTCGGCCCCCTGAAACGACCAGCGACCTTCCGCGCCATGAGAATCTGCAACACCATCGAAGACATGCGGGCCGCGTGCCGAGCAGCGCGATGCGGTGGCAAGCGGCTGGGATTCGTGCCTACCATGGGTGCGCTGCATGAAGGACACCTGTCTTTGGTGCGTGCGGCCCGGGCGTCGTGCGATGTTGTGGCGGTCTCGATTTTTGTAAACCCTGCGCAGTTTGGACCCAACGAAGATCTGGCGAAATATCCGCGAGACTTTGAGCGCGACCGCGATCTGCTGGAAAAGGTAGGTGTGGAGTTGCTGTTCGCTCCATCGGTTGAGGAAATGTATCCGGCGGGGGCGGTGACGTGGGTTACGGTGGAGGAGCTGAGTGGCAAGCTGGACGGGCGTTCGCGGCCCGTGCATTTTAGCGGTGTGACCACAGTGGTGGCCAAACTGTTTCATATTGTCGAGCCGGATGCGGCGTTCTTCGGGCAGAAAGACGCGGCGCAGGTGGCGATCGTTCGGCGCATGGTGCGCGACCTGAAGTTTCCGGTGGAAATTGTCGCGTGCCCGATTGTGCGCGAGGCAGACGGGCTGGCCATGAGTTCGCGTAACGCCTATCTCGACGGGGCGCAGAGAAGGCAGGCGCTGGTGCTGCATCGGGCGCTCGTGCGGGTGAAGGAATTGTGGGAAGCCGGGGAACGCGAAGCGGAAGAACTGGTGGCTGCGGGCCGGGAGGAAGTTGCGGGGGAAAAATCAGTCCGGCTGGACTACTTCGAAATCGTAGATCCCGACAGTCTGGATCCTGTGGGCGACGTTGCCGACGGCGCGCTGGTCGCGGTCGCCGCATTCGTTGGTCCGACTCGGCTTATTGATAACATTCTTCTTCCGAAATGCGCTGGCTAATGCTGCTGCTGGACGGCGGCGGACGCCGTTGAAGCACCGGCTGTTGAAGCACTGGCTGAAGAAGTGTAGGAAGAAGCCAGCCTTTCGCGCACCATGGTTTCGATTTGCGACCAGACGTGGGGATCGCATTCGCTTTGCATGTGGCCGGGAGTGAAGAAACGGTCTGGCCATGAGGCCTTGGGGCACTGGATCGGGGTCTTCCTGTAATCCACGAGGTAGTTTCCGAGGATCTCAGTTCTTGCGGGATCGGCGGCGGTGATCTGCCGCCGGCCGTGGATGATGCCGTGGGGCTGATAAAAGTTCACGGCCTCGGCGACGTTGTCAGGGATGACGGAGTCGTTCTGCCACACTTTGGCGACGCTATCGATCTGCACCGTCAGCAGAACCGGCACGCCCTCGCGACGCAGGTCGCGGGCCAGTGACACGGCTGCGGAGGCTCCCCAGCTGTGGCCGAACAGAATGATGCGGGCACGAGCTTTTTCTTCAGCGGAAAGAACGCCGTCGCGATTGGTATCCAGCAGACGAAGCACGGCGTCGTAGGCCTGTTTCCGGCGACGGTTCTCGAAAATCCTGACGTAAGTGTCTTTGGGGATGGTTCGTTGGATCTGGTTGGCGAACTCGACCGGGCCGTGGTGCGGGTTGTCGTGGCGGACGAACCCTCCGACGAAACCGATTACGATGTTGGAAGGAGCGGCAGTTGCGGCAGTGGGTTCGGGCCGGAGGGGTGCCGGATCGATCGCCCGGGAGAGTGTCGGCATAGTTGCGGCGAGAATCGTCAGGGTGACGACCGAACCGCGAAATAAAGTGAACCGGCGCATGCGGGTTCCTGCCTAATCAGATGATTTGTTCCGCGCGGGGGATGCCGAAAAACGGATCATGCCTTGCCGACGTGCCTCGCCGGCATTCGGAACAGTGCCGGGAGTGGCCAAATGCCTTGAGCAGAGCGGCTTTTAGCGCTTTCGGCCCGAGGGACAGTCTACACCCATTTGTCAAGCTCCGGGCGGGATTCATTTTCCGACCAGCGTTTTTCGTCCGGAAACGAAGGCGTTTCCCGCGAGGATGTACCGCAGGGGCTCGTCGGCGGCTTTGCTGATGCCGATGCGGGGTGTAATTCGAATGTTTTTGGCGCGGAAGCCGTCCTCTCCAATCCACAGGCCAGATTGACGTGAAGTGAGATCGCCGCCATTGTCGCGGGCGCGGGTGATGCCAAAAGCTTCGGCCAGGCGTCCAGGGCCGCTGGTGAGGCGGGGAAGGTCACGAATTGTTTTTACTGCGATTTTTCGAGCCTGCGCCATTTGCTCGATGCCGAGGAGCGGTTCAAGGGCGCGGAAAAGAACACCCCCGGCCTTGCCCTCGCGCTCACAGGACACGTTGAGGCAATAGTGATTGCCGTAGATGAAGTAAACGTAGGCGTAGCCGGGCGGCCCGAACAGGACTGCAGTACGCGGGGTGTTGCCGGCAGCGGAGTGGGACGCGGGATCGTTTTTTCCGAGGTAAGCTTCTACTTCGACGATGCGGGCTGCTAAGTGCAGGTTTGCGTGGTCGCGCACCAGCACCTTGCCTAGAAGTTCGCGAGCCACGCGCCGCGGATTGCGGGCGAAGAAGGCGCGATCGAGGGGGCGTATGGTCGGTGGTGGATGAGAGGTGGACAAGGTCACGAGATATTCTGACCTGCGAGATTCTTGCTGCTTATGGGAGACGGGTAAGGTCGGCATGGCGGCGGGCGAGGGCGCCCGCCCGACAGCCGCCGAGGCGGCGGCGCTACTTTTACGCTGCTCCTTTGGCAGATTCTTTCAGGTAAGCCAGCACTTCTCCGACGTGGCCTTCCGCCTTTACCTTGGGGAAGATGTGCTGGATTTTGCCATCTGGTCCGATGATAAACGTGGTCCGGACGATGCCCATTACTTTCTTGCCATACATGTTCTTTTCCTGGAGGACGCCGAAGGCGTCCGCGACATTTTTGTCGGCGTCGGCGAGCAGGGAGAAGGGGAGCTGGAATTTCTCCTGAAATTTCTTCTGGGCCTTGGGCGTGTCGGGCGAGATGCCGAGTAACACGGCGCCGGTTTTCTGCATCTGTTTGAAGGTGTCGCGGAATTCGCAGGCCTCGATGGTGCAGCCCGGAGTGTCTGCGCGAGGATAGAAATACAGCACGACCACTTTGCCGCGCAGAGCTTTCAGCGAGATTTCCTTTCCGTTCTCGTCCTGCAAAGTAAACTCGGGAGCCTTATCATTGACTTTGATGCTCATGAGCGCCTCATTTTTATGGAAGTTTGGGTTTAAGCCGGCGTCTGTCGTTCCAGCGCCGGCTAAGCCGAAGGCAGAACAACTTATGTCCAGAAAGTTCTTATACCGCAGATCAGGGTCTGCCGTCATCGTCATTCTGACGTTCGTTAGTCTGGCATTCTTTATGCTGGCATTCCTGGCGGCGATGGTCCCGTTGAGTGCGGCGCAGGGAAGACCACAACTCAAGCGTCCGGAGAACATTCCGCAGGAGAAGCCTCCCGAACCTAAGAAGAAAAACGTCAAAGGGCCGCGAGCGGTGGGACTTTTGCAGCTGGCGGGCAACGGCAAGGGGACGTTGATTCCGATCGCAATTCTGGTCGATGGGAAGTTCTACGATGCCAGCGCCTATAAGGCGGATCCGGTGCCGATGGCGCTGGACTCGGGCACGGTCTATGAGGTCGAGCAGTCGGGGGATTCGCAGGGACTGTTTACGGTTAGCGGAGCGCTGCATAGTAAGAATCCGGGCAGTGTGAATCCGTGGGTGGGCGCCGGCTCTTACTTGCCGAATGGAACGGAGGCGGCAAAGACCACACGAAAAGCGGAAGACGTGCCGGTGGGGCTGAACAGCACCGACAGCGATGCGCCGCCGCGGTTGACCCGAGGAAGCGCGTCGAAGCCCGGGGCGGCATCGAGCCCGGGTGCGTCGTCGACTTCAGGTGCTCCTGCTTCTAATGCCCCCGCCGGGACAGGATCGTCCGACAAACCGGCGGCCGCAAGCGCGCCCTCGGGGTCGGCGCAATCGGCGAGCGGTTCGGCGGGCGGTGCGCCGACTGGCCAGGATCCGCAGAAGCCCGCAGTTCCACCGGCGCCCGACAAGGCTGGGGATCAGAGCGTCAAGCAGCCGGCGACGGCACCGACGGCGGGACAGACTTCGCCAGGACAAACGGCGCCGGGGCCATCGGCTTCCGGCCAAGCATCTTCCAGTCAGACGTCTTCCGGTCAGACGTCGCCCAGTCAAACGTCCTCCAGTCAGACGTCCCCCAGTCAAACATCGCAGAGTCAGGGGGAGAATTACTATCGCCCGACGCTGCGTAGAGGCAAGCCCACGCAGGCTGCGCCGGAAGAAGACACGCCCGCGGCGAAGACTAGCAAACCTGACTCCCCTGCGGCCGCCGCCAGCCTGGGGCCGGTGCAACTGGTGCCGGCAATTTCCGATGCGAGTGGACCCGATCCGAAGCCCTACAAGTTCTTCTGGAAGACGGGCGAAGAGGAAGAGCGGCACAAGCAGATGCTCGACCTAGCGGGAGATGAAGTTCGGGCTTACGCCAATGCGCTGGCCAGGAATCGGATTCCCGCCAAACCGCCTGCCACGAAGGCAGCTGCGGCGGGCCATAAACCTACCGCAAAGCCGGTTCAGCCGGTGTTTGAGAACGTCCAGTTCCATGCCTTCGACGTGTGGGCGAACAACCAGGTGGTGATGATCCTGAGCGCGGAGGCGCACTTTCCTGCTGCGCCCGGGGCGACCTCGGCACCGGAGCAATATTCGATTACGCTGGTGACGCGAACCGACATTTACGGCAATCTGCGCAAACTGTATTCGGGAGTGACGGACAAGTTTCACCTGGACGTGACCCCGCGGCTGGAGTTGATTGATGCAGTGGATGCTGACGGAGATGGTCGAGGAGAGTTGTTGTTTCGCGAGACTACGGACGCCGGCAACGGGTACATAATCTATCGCGCGGCCGCGGATAAGCTGTGGAAAATGTTCGACAGCCTGAGTGAGTAGGGCAGTGGCCAGTGGCCAGTGCTCAGTGGCCAGTGCTCAGTAAAAGCTGTTTCTGCCGTGGATTCAAACGTCAGCGCTTCGGTGATTTCCCAAAAACCGAAAACGCTGCGGGTTGACTGGCCACTGACCACTGGCAACTGGCCACTGGTTTTAGGTTTCGATGCCTACGTGGCAGACTCGGCCGACCAGGTAATCGGAGGCGGACTTGCCGTCTTCCATGGTCAAGACTTCGATGGGGAAATCCTGATTGTGGGGCCGCAGAATCAGGTGGTTACCGGCTGTTTCCACATATTTCACGGTGCAACTGCCGTTCTTGAGCACGGCGTACATGTTGAACTCGCCTTTGCGATACGGCTTGAGTGAGTTGTAATGGCGGTCGATGAGGAGCATGGCTCCGGGCAAAAGACGGGGGTACATGCTCATGCCTTCGCGGCCGTTTACCTTGATGAGGACGAAGCGCTCCCACTGGCGGCGATCACCTTCGGTTTCCGGCTTTAACTTCTTAAGAAAGTTTTTCTTGAATTTCAGGATTTCTTTGACGTTCATGCTGGTGATGAGGGGATGAGTAGCGGCTACGGTTGCATCGGCGACGAGGACATTCTGGAACTCATCGTTGCTGGGAGGCAGGATGGAGGCGCGCTTGTTAACTTCGGAGGGCTCGAGCAGATCGAGCACCGAAAGATGCTGGACGGAGAGGACGCGGTCCATGCCTTCGAGGCTCAAGCCGCGCTTACGATTGAGGAAGTTGGAGATGTGAGCCTGTTTAAATCCTGTCTGTTGTGCCAGACGGAGGCCGGTCAGGTCGCCTTCGTCAATGCGCTCCCAAAGAGTTTTGCGCAAATTGTCCTGCAATACTCGAAATTTCATGGGTGGGAGTATAGCACGGCAGGTATAGCCCCATGCTAAGCGAAGGATTTCCACAGACCCTTTGGTCTAACAACCTTGACTCGCAAAATTCGCAGCTATACGATCGCCGTATTGTATAACCCAACTTTTCCCTAGGGACCTTCCGTCATGGCCGGTGTAGATAACTGCAACGAAGCAAAGAACTTTGTCGAATTTCGCCGGAAAGTGCGCGCGGCCGAGGTGCTTTCCGGCTCCATGCAAAACCTATTGAAACTACTACAGTTCAGTGGACGAGTCAGTGTGGTTTTGCAAAATGGCCGGGTGCTGAAGTCGGGGTATGAGGAAGGATTTTTTCGCCAGCACGAACCCGGTTCCGGGTTGGAACCCGGGGTGGCGATCGAACCGTAACAGGTTGCTGACAGGCGGGTTGCTCCTCTTGCCGGACGTGTACGTTTAGCAAGCAGGATTAAGCAGCAGTCCAACAAGTAAATAGCCCAAGCAGGTCATCGTAAGAGAAACGAGCCCTGCGTTCGGTTTTCGCTCCAGGAGCGGACGCCAGCGCAGGGCTTTTTTTCGGCTGCAGCCTTCGGGCTTCGGTAAACGCGCTTCAACCGCAACCGCCCCGGTCCGCAACGCGAGCCCGGAGCCCAGGAGGAGTGATGAAGTCAAAAGCAAGAGCAAGAGACACGTCTGCGCAAGAGGAGCGACTTGAGTTGAAGTATTGCGAACGCTGCGGCGGTTTGTGGCTACGTCCGGTGGGTGGAGGGCAAATCTATTGCGTGGGTTGCGCGCGCGAGATGGCCCAACTGCCACCGGCTTCGAAGGCGCCGGATACCGCACAACTACCGCGAGGACCGCGCTGGGACGGGGATGACGGGGATTTCGAGGGCTATGCGGGGGATGAGGAAGTGGATCTGGATGTGCCGGGAGGTGTGGCATGAGAGGCTTTGTGGATTGGATCGGGGCAGAGGCGGATGACTCTGCCCCGAAGGACGCGCTCGAGTTGGGGGCACCGCTGGCGTCGGCGGATGAGGAGTGTCTCGACGATTCTTCGCAGAGGAGCGCACCGTGGCAGGAACTGGCGGTGCACGACTTTCCGGGGGGAGTGAATGTTCCGGACGATGGTCGGCTGGATGATGCTCGGCTGGAAGATGGTCCTCCTGATCGCAATCCTGATTTGTGGCTTTACCGAAAGCGTACGGTGGGATTGCTGCGGCGCTACATGCGCTTTTCGATAGAGACCGGGAGGTTGCCGTCGTTGGTGGGGAGGGAATTCTTCCGCGCGAAGGTGACGTACTACAGTGCGACTACGTTCGAGGACCGGGTCATCTTCGTGCGTGACGTGGAGAAGTGCTTGAATCGACTGGAGCATTGGGACCAGCAATTAATCGCGAGAATCATCCTGCAAGAATACGGTCAGGAACAAGCTGCGCGCGTTCTACACTGCAGTCGCAGCAAGATTGCGCGCAGATTGCCAGAGGTGCTTGACCTGCTGAGTGAAGACTTCCTCCGGGTAGGATTGCTGTCTGGTCTGCCTTCGAGAAGGGAGTTTTCGCAATGAGCAAAATCTTGTCAAGAGGGGAATTCAGTGGAAATGTATGCAAGTTGCTGATGACATGGCAAATATAAATTTGCAAAACGTGACACAATCACCCATTGCAAAATGCTATTCTGAATATGTGGAGTAAAGAAAAACGGAAATGCTCCATCAAGT
This sequence comes from uncultured Acidobacteriaceae bacterium, assembly GCA_963787495.1. GTDB lineage: Bacteria > Acidobacteriota > Terriglobia > Terriglobales > Acidobacteriaceae > Sulfotelmatobacter. Next base: position 458,224 of record CAWBDA010000003.1, on the reverse strand, counting down.
TATCTGGGCGCGCTGAAAAGCGCGCCTTTCGTTGTTTGGGGAGACTCTGCTCGGACAAGGCAGGGGCTGAAGCCGGCGGATTTCCAGTGCCCCTTTGACGCTGGCCTACAGGGCCTGCGTCACCCATTTCGGACGACGCCGACAGGGGTAGGGAGGGCCGAACCTTGAGTGTGAAGAAAGCAAAGCGGAAAGGCAAGGGCACGACGAAAAAGCCGGTGGGAGCGAAAAACGATAAAGTTGCGACGAAAAAGAAAGGCAGGGATGTGGTTGAAGTGCGGGAGAACATCAACGAACTGGTGAAGGACTCGGCGGAAGCCATCGCGATCGAGGTGATCAAAGTCGCGAAGACGGGGCAACTGGCGCCGGCGAAGTACTTGTTCGAGGCGGCGGGGATATATCCGGCGATGGAACAGACGGCGATGAGGCCGATAGAAACTTCGCTGGCTCATACTCTGCTGACGCGGATGGGATTGCCGCTGGAACCTGTGATTTGTGGGGAGGAGCCGGTGCCGGTCCGGTTGACGAACCATGCGAAAGACGCGAACGAGACCGTGGGGCCGATAGTTGTGGAGGAAGTTCGGGAGGGAGAGCGCGCCGAAGAGGCCGGGCCGATGCTGGTGGAGAACGAAGAATAGATGGCAAGGGCAGCGCGTAAGGGCTGAGAGGATACCGTAGAATGAAGCGCGGGAGTTGGAGTTCCCCGGAGACGGGCGGGTTGTCGGTTTCGCCGCGGGCAGGATCGCGGCGGGAAAAGACGCCGGAGACCGGTCCGCGACTGGACGTTTGCGGCAACGGGTTTATCGTCGTCGATTTTACCGTTGCCGATAACGTTCCGACGGCTGAGCATCTTCGGGATTCCAAGGGGAAGGCCAGGCACGGCGCGTTACGCAGGTTTGGGATGGATATAACGTGGGTGACCGACCGGATTGCGGTCGGCGGCGGAATCTGGTCGGCGGAGAACATGGCGAAGGTGTCGCGAGAGGGGATCACGCACATCATCGACATGCAGATCGAGTTCGACGATACGCCACTGGCGAAGGCGCACGAGATCGTGGTTTGTTGGAATCCGATCGACGATGACTTTGAGCCGAAGGGGCCGGACGTATTCGCACGCGGCGTGGAGTTTGCGCTGGCGGCGCTGGAAGAGAACGGGACGAAGTTGTTTATCCATTGCGCGGCTGGAGTGCACCGGGCGCCGATGATGACGCTGGCGCTGTTGGGAGTGATGGGGTGGAAGGTTGAGGACGCTATGGATCTGATCGAGAAGAAACGGCCGGCTGCTGATTTTGCTGAGGTTTACGTGCGGAGTGTGGAGGAGTTTTTGAACGGGCGGAGTTGAGTTGCGGGCTTTTTCAAGCGATCGCCTGCCAATCGTGCAAGAACGCGGGGTAGGGGTGGAAACGCTCAGCCACGCCGGCAGTCCCGCAGGCTGGCAGGGATCCTTCGACTGCGGTTGTGCTTCGCGTTCGCGAAGCACAACCTTCGCTCAGGATGACAAGGTCCAGGTTTGAGGAGGAAGTATGTTTCGAACAGACCGTCCTGCGGGGCGGATTTTTTATTTGGTGATGACCATGGTGGTAGCGGCAACCAGCTCCCGACTGTACGCGGCTCCACAGAGCGGGCCTGCGCTTACGAGCGTGGTTGACACCGTGTACCGGGCGGATGGGAGTGAAGCCCAAGGCACGCTAGTAATTACTTGGCCTGCGTTTGTGCAGGGGGACGGGACGGCGGTGGCGGCGGGGGTGCTGAATGTGACGCTGGGAACGAACGGCGCGTTGAATGTGGCGCTGGCGACGAACGCGACGGCGAATCCAGCGGGCGTGTACTACACGGTGGTGTATCAATTGGGACCGGGCGAGGTGCGAACGGAGTATTGGGTGGTGCCGACGAGTTCTCCGGCAACGCTGGCGCAGGTGCGGACGACGCCGGGATCAGGAACAGCGGGCCAACCGGTATCAATGCAGTACGTAAATTCGGAGCTGACCGCAAAAGCGAACGACAACGCGGTGGTGCATTTAGCGGGGACGAAGACGGTGACGGGGACGAAGAGTTTTGGAGTGCCTCCTAATGTGCCGACGCCGGTGGGTACGGGGGATGTGACGAACAAGGCGTACGTGGATGCGGCGATTGCAACTGTGGGCGCGGGGAATTATCTGCCGACGGCGGGCGGGGCGATGACTGGGCCGCTGACATTGAGCGCAAGTCCGACGGCGCCGCTGCAGGCGGCTCCCAAGCAGTATGTCGATTTGAGCGCAGCGTCAAAGGCGAATCTGGTGAGCGGGTTGGTGCCGACGAATGAGCTGGGAAGTGGAACTGCTTCCTCGTTGAACTGTCTGCTGGGAAACGGGACGTGGGGATCGTGTGGGTCGAGCGCGAACGCGACGGAGATTCAGAGTGTGCCGGTGGGGTCGACGGCGCCCGCGAACGGGCAAGTGCTGACGTATTCTTCGTCGGCAGGGCAATACTCGCCGGCGACGCCGAGTGGGGGCACGGGCGGGGTATCGGTGAGTCCAGGGGTGAGCCAGAACATCGCACAGCCGGCGGGCACGCAGTTCAGTGTCAACAACCTCAGCGGCATTCGCTATGTTGCACCCGGTGATAACTGGTCGCAGAATCCGAGCGGAAGCCTCTCGACGGGGGCGAACACGGTTACGTTGAACCCGTGTCCTCGCGGGCTGACGGTAGGGGTGGTGGACGCTACCTTTTACGCCTATGTTTACATCTCAGGCGTGCGGACGCCAGAAGCGGTGCTGATCAGCTCAAGCACCTGCACGCAGGCGGGTGGATCAAGCGGGACTATCACTTTCACGGCTGCCAATAGTCATGGTCCCGGTTACACCGTTGGATCAGCGTCTCAGGGCGTACAGGAGGCAATTCTCGCTGCATCGTATCCGCCAGTATCCTACAACCAACTGGGAGCGGTGGTGATCCCTCCCGGTCAATACACCTGGCAGGCGCGAGTTACAGTTCCGACTCCTTATACGGAGCTTGATTTCGCGGGATCCTATGTGACTTGCACGATGTCCGATTCCTGCCTTGTGGTGGGAAACGTAGCCGAGCCTAACTACATTTGGGATGTGACGATCAAGAACTTCACCGGGCAAGCGGGATGCAATAACTGCAACTACCCGATGATCGAAGATGCTGGCCAGCACACTCATTTCGTTGACATACGATCGACGAATCCCAACCCCCTCGGCAGTAAGACCAGCGGGTACTCGTTCGGTTCCCTGATTCAGGTGGACAACGACCAATCTGCGGTCATCGACGGCCTGGATACCCAGCAATCGCGTTGGTCGCACTGCGACACGACTTTCTGCTCGGTAGCGATCAAGGGAGCGGGGGGCAGCGGAAATGCGGGCATCCTGTGGATCAAGAACACGAACATGAACCTAGGCTGCTCGGCGAATGGAGTTGACAATCAGAACGCGAACACGATGAGGATTTCCGATTCCGTGATTCAGTCGCAAGCCCAATTTGCGGTGCGATCCGCGGGGGTTTACAGCAATGTACCCAACGTCGAACTAGACGACGTTTATTTTGAAGTGGCAGGATGCGCGAACTCGAATCCGTTGGGGACCGGCGAGGCAGGATTGATCGTAGAGAACGGATTTGCTTCGGTCAAGAATTCAGTGGGACCTGTGGGCTCATCGCCGCTTTTTGCCAACACGGGATCGACTCAATACAACTACTACATCGTTGCGCATTGCACCGGAGGCTCTTGCGGCGGTGGTCTGGTAAGTTCTCCGTTCCTCGCGGGGATCGCACTCACGAACAGCGCCGGGAGCATTCCCGTGGTGTGGCCGCAATTCGGCGCCACGGGAACTATTACCTATGATGTGATTCGCACCTCGGGTCCTGCGAACGAGCCTGCGCCTTACACAGCGGCTTGCACGGGAGGAGCTACAACCACGTGCGGCTCGGTGGCGACGGGACTCACGGTTGGTTCTGCCTGTTCAACGGTAGGGTCGGCCAACATCTGCGCCTTCACGGACACGGCATCAACGAGTACATCGAGTTATACGGTTGCGAGCCCGCCGAGCTACTGGCCTGCGTTTGGCAATGGCACCGGGGCGGGTGTGTTCTGGCCGGGTTCGGTGGTGGTGACGCAGACGGGGGATTCGGTTGGGGGCAGCGCATCTCCATCGGGCGTGCATTTCGACCGGCTTGGGGATAATGCAGCACCTACGGTGGCAAATCCTGTGAGCCAACTGGTGAGCAGCTGGGGAACGCTTATCCCAAAGTTTTTCGCACAGCAGTGTGTGAACATCACAGGAGGAGCGTGGGTGTCGTGCCTCGAAACTGACAATGGGAGCACTGTTCCTGGCGCCACCCTGCTCGATGAAGGGTTTCCCGGAGCCGAGGCCAGCGGGTTGAAGGGGAGAATTATTCTTGAGCAGGGGCCAACGCAGTTCGGAGACATTGCGGGCAGCCACAAAATCACGCTGGTGGACTCCAATCCGGCAAAGACTCTGTCGTCGGTTGGGATGCGGCCGAGCAACGATGCGAACGATACCTACGTTGGTCTCGACAATGGTGCGGCAACTTCCCCCAGCAACGCGCAGTTGGCATTCGGAGCGCCGGTTTCGATCTCGAACTACATCGGAAATGCGGGAGACAATACGAGTTTTCTGGAGCGACTGACGGCTTCGGCAAAGACAATCAACGTGCCGGTAAACGTGAACGGGAATATGACGGTGAACGGGCAGTTGCTGGTGGCGGGGCCGTGGATGGTGAGTTCGCCGATTTCGGGGACGGCGATGGGGGCGGCGGGAGCGGGGACTTCGGCGCTGGGGATTTCGAATGACGGAAACTTTTATATATCTGCCAACGCAGGGACTCCGCAGAAGGTGGCGACGACGGCGAGCAGTTCTTACTTCTCGAATCTTTTCCAGGAAGATGCGAATGACCTGGGCGAATATAACGGGACGACAGCGCAGAACCTGCATGTGTATTCCAGCTATACGAACAGCTCGACCTGGCAACGAATATCGCTGGGATACGACGCGGGCGATAGCTACGCAGTGCTGCGCAGCGAAAGTTCGCCTTCCGGAAGTGCATATGGATTGGGTTTCTGGATCAACAACGGGCTGAAGTGGGTGATGGATGCGAGCAGTAATTTCAAGCCCTGGACGGATCAGACGTCCAATGTAGGTTCGTTCAATAGTTCGGGGAGCGGCAGCGGGCTGCGGCCAGGGACGGTTTACGCGGCGGGAAACGCCACGAGCGGAAGCGGCTTTGAGCTGGGGAAGTTTGCGAGTGAGAGTTACGAACTTTGCAACGACACGACGACAGGCACGATCGTGAATGGGCTAGCGGTGCTAAGCAGCACGGGGTGCGCGATATCGTCCTCTAGCGCGCTGACCAGCGGTGCTATCGGAGTGGTGATTGCGAATGCCGGGGCGTCGGGGGTGGTTACGCTGGCGCGGGCGGGGTCGGCGTATTGCAGTTTCGATGGGAGCGCGACCGTGGTGGGGGATTACGTTGTGCCTTCGAGTACGGCCAGCGGCGGACTCTATCCTTTTTGCCATGACGCGGGGGCGACGCGGCCTACAGGGACGCAGATCCTGGGCCGGGTGCTGCAGGCGAGTTCGGGCAGCACGACGGTGCAGATGTTTCTCGACATGCCGGGGTCGAATGTCAGCAGCAGCGTGTCGTACTCGATTCCATGGTTGACGACGAATACGACGGGGACGGCGATCAGCTTTTCGAGTACAGCGAACAAGGCGGAGCTGTGGGGCGTGGTGCTGACGTTTCCGCTGACCACGACGCAGGTGACGTATAACGTTTCGACGGCGGACAATACGAGCAACACGTACGACATTGGAGTGTTGAACAGCTCGGGGAACGTCGTGGCGCACATTGGGAGTACGGCGGGCACGACGTTTGCGCCGAGCACGGGATGGAAGACCTTGAACTGGACCGCGAGCCCGACGTTGCAGCCGGGAAAGTATTACCTGGCGATCACGAGCAGTTGCACGAGTTCGTGCGCGCAGGTCTTCGGCGGGACCTCGGCGGGCTTTACCTTCCTGGGTGGGAGCAGCGGGACGGCGGAGAGCGTGACGGCGGGCGGGACGTTGAATAATGGGATCACGATTCCGGCGGATAATCCGACGGAGGCGACGATTATGTCGTGGGAGATTCATTAGAGTTGGGAGCGAGGCCTCGAGGGCCATCGGCTAAGGCCGGTGGCCTTTTTTGTTCGGGCAAACAGGCATTAGCGATCAGGCGTCAAGAAAACCTATCAAGCTTTGCTCGATGGACGGGCGAGGGCGGCTGTCCCCACATGTACTTGTCAGCGAAACACATTTTAGTCGAAGGAGAAGGTCATGAGCAGTGCGGTTAATCCGGAAGCAGCGACACCATCTATTCCACAGGCGTTTGAGCAGAGTGACCGGAATCCGCCGGTCACAGAGTTCGGAGGAGCGGATGCCGGTGGCGGGCAGCTACCTGCGCCGGCTTCTTCGGAGAGCCGCGTGACTGAGCCTGGCGCAGTGCCTTCGGCCGACGCTGGGCTGACCAACTATGACACGGGAGGCATCGCCGACGGCGTTGAGGACGAGGCGGAACGCGAAGGCTGACATTATCACGATCATGAACAGATATGGGCCATCGGCGAGAGCTGATGGCCTTTTCTATGGGGAAAGCAGAGTCAAGCAGGAGAGAAATGGCTGTGAAAGTTTCTAGAAAAGCCGGTGAGGGCGCGAAGGTGCAAGGGGTCCTTCGACTCCGCAAGACGATTCGCTTCGCGGATCGTCTTGCTCCGCTCAGGATGACAAAGCCCGCGGGTGCTCTTCTCTTGATGTTGATATTGAGCGCGGGCGCTAGGGCGACGACGTACTACGTGAGTTCCAGCCTGGGGAATGACTCGAATACTGGCACCTCGGTGTCGACGCCGTGGCAGACGATTGGGCATGTGAATGGGCAGACGTTTTCGCCGGGCGATTCGATTCTGTTCAAGAGAGGGGATGTTTGGAATGAGAGTCTGGCGACTGCTTCTTCGGGGAGTTCGGGAAATCCGATTGCGTTTGACGCGTATGGCACCGGAGCGGCGCCGAATCTGACTGGGTACTACTCGGTGTCTTCGTCGGCGTGGGTGCATGTAACGGGAAACGCGTGGAAAGCACCGATGCCAGCTACCTACACTGCCATTAATTTTTGTCTTTTTGGATCGGTGTGGGGTCAGAAGGTTGCGGCGGTGTCGTCGAATCTGACGGGTTGGGGCGATTTTTATCTGGCGAGTGGCTTCGTCTACGTCTTCTCGCCAGAGAATCCTGGAAGCTATTACGTTGGGCCAATCGTTCCGATGGCGTTGAGCAATGTTCCGGTGATCAACATTAATGGGCAGTCGTGGCTGACGTTCCAGCATTTACTGGTGAACTGGTTCGATCAGTACGGCGTGTATGTGCAGGGGGCGAGCGATCATCTGGTGTTCGCGAACATGGAAGCGGACTCGATGATTCCGCAAGGGACGCAGCCACTGGGATTTTACGTGGATGAGAGCGCACCCGGGCCGGGGGATATCAAGATCTATAACTCGGAGGGGCTTTTTGGCGACAAGCCGGGAGCGGAGAAAAAGGATGCGGCGATGTCGTTTTTGCAGAATGCCCTGGCCATGACGGACGCAGTGGCTGCGAGGGAGATCATCGAGCCGGATAAATTTCGCGGCGGTATCTCCAAAATAATTGACGGAACAGTAGAATGCCTTAACGCCTCGACCTGGTGCAAGCGGCCATCCGCCACAAACAGCCAGCCTTCCGCCTGATGAACGCTAGCCGATCTCCTCGCTCCACGTTTCCAGGTTCTTCTTAACTAACGCCATGAACTGGTCGGCGACGGCGCCGTCGATGAGGCGGTGATCGTAGCCGAGAGTTAGGTGAACAACGGAACGAATGGCGATGGAGTCGTTACCCTCTTTGTCGGTAACGACCAAGGGCTGCTTGGTGATGCCGCCCACGCCCATGATGGCGGCGTTGGGCTGATTGATGATGGGCAGGCCGAAGACGGCGCCGAATTGGCCGGGGTTAGTGACTGTGAAAGTGGAGCCTTCGACGTCTTCGGGCTTGAGCTTTTTGTTGCGGGCGCGCTCGCCGAGGTCGGTGATGCCGCGTTGCAGTCCTAAGAAGTTGAGGTCGCCGGCATTCTTTAGGACGGGGACTATCAATCCCCAGTCGAGGGCAACGGCGATGCCCACGTTAATGTTGCGGTGGTAGCGGATGTTGTCGCCTTCGAGCGAGGCGTTGATGATTGGCCACTGCTGCACGGCGATGATGGCGGCGCGCACGAAAAACGGCATGAAGGTGAGGCGGACGCCGTGGCGCTGCTCGAACCCGGTCTTCTGCTTAGCGCGAAGGGTAACGATGCGGGTGAAATCCACTTCGTACATGCAGTGGACGTGAGCGCTGGTGCGGCGCGACTCGATCATGCGCTGAGCGATGATCTTGCGCATGTTGGTCATGGGTACGAGGTCGCCGGGATAGGCCGCGGGAGCCGGACGGGGAGCAGGCGGCGCCGCTGGCGAAGTGGGTGCCGGTGACTGTGACGCCTCGCTTCGCCCGGCGGGACGGACGAATGCGTCCGTCCCCACAAGAGCAGGTTGCGATCCCTGGCGCTCGACGAAGGCCATGATGTCCTGCTTGGTGATGCGGCCGCCGAGTCCGGTGCCGGAGACCTGGGAGAGATTCACTCCGTGCTCGCGGGCGATCTTGCGGACTAGAGGCGAGGAGCGGGCTTCTTCGTCCGCAGCCGATTCCTGTGCAGGTTTGGCGCTGGCAGTCGGGGCGGGTGCTGCGGCGTCGGTCTTTTCTTCTTTCACTTGCGGAGCAGGCGCTGGGGCGGGTTTCGCGGGAGCGGCTGCGGCCTCGCCATCCACGGCGATGGTGCCTACGACCGTATTCACGCCGACCGTTGTGCCTTCGGTGACTTTGATCTCCTGCAGCACGCCTGAGGCGGGGGCGGGAATTTCTGCGTCGACCTTATCGGTGGAGATTTCGAAGAGAGGCTCGTCGCGTTGGACCTTGTCTCCGGGCTTCTTCAGCCACTTGGTAATAGTGCCCTCGACAATAGATTCGCCCATCTGGGGCATGATGATGTCAGTTGGCATGATTTCCTTCCACGCGGCCCACGGTTCGGAACAGAGAGCCGCACACAAACCACTTATTATAGCGGGTTGGGTTTCGGTTGAAGAGCCAGGCCGTCCATGTGGTCCGCGCTCGGCTGTGTTTCTCCACCATTTATTTTATTTCTTTTCCTCTTCGCCGGTAGGGGCAGCTACTCCGAAGTTGGTCTTCCAGTAGTCCTGCACTGCCGGTGGGAGCTTTTCCATGTGCGAGATCAGGCTGGTAATCTTCCACATATCCTGCTCGCTTAGAGTTTTTTCCCACGAGGGCATGCCAGTGTAACGGACGCCGGTGCGGATCGTATAAAACACATGCCACTCGGGGTCGTCGGGCGGATCGGAAATGAGATTGGGCGCGGGCGGATAGAACGAGTTGGCGAGCGAGGCGGGCTTGCGATCGAGCCCGCCGTGGCAGAGGGCGCAGTTCATGGTGTAAAGCTTCATCGCATCCTCAAAGTTCTGGTCACTGGGCGGCAAGGGATTGGTGACGTGAGGAGCGTGGCGCTCCATGGAGGCGTCGACCGCGGCGTTAGCCAGGTGATGCTCCCAGCGCGGCGGCGCGACGTTGGCGTAGGTCGGCATGAAGCCGAGCGTGGCGAGGCCGAGTCCGCCGAGAATAAGTACGAGAAGAGTGACGATGATGCCGAGAATGAATTTACCCATGAGTTCCTCCGCGACGGAACTATTGTGGCAGATGGAGCGGGTGAGGCGCTAGTCTTGGGAGCTTAATACGCCTTCAGTCGGCGGGCTTCGCGGACTAGGTCGCTCACCTTCGGCAGGTAGTGTTCTTCTTGCGGGGGAGAGAACGGGATTGCCGAGTCCAGGCCTGCGATGCGGACGATGGGGCCGTCGAGGTCGTCGAAGGCTTCTTCGTTGATGATGGCGGCAATTTCGCCGGCCAGGCCCCCAGTGCGGGAGTGCTCGTGGAGGATGATGACCTTGTTCGTCTTCTTCACGGTTTGTGCGATGGCTTCGCGGTCGAGTGGCGAGACGGTACGCAGGTCGAGGATTTCGAGGTCGATCCCTTCGTTCCTCAGAACCTCGGCAGCCTCTAACGCCGTGTGCACCATCGCTGCATAAGTAATGATGCTGACGTCGCGGCCTTCGCGGACGAGGTTCGCTTTGCCGATGGGGACGACGTAATCTTCTGCTGGAACTTCTCCCTTGATGCGGCGGTAGAGATATTTGTGCTCAAAGAAGATGCAGGGATTGTTGTCGCGGATGGCGGCTTTGATCAGGCCTTTGGCATCGTACGGCGTGGCGGGGCAGATGACCTTGAGGCCGGGATTGTGGACGAACCACATCTCGGGGTTCTGCGAGTGGAACGGGCCGCCGTGGACGTATCCGCCGCTGGGTCCACGGAGCACTAGCGGGGCGGGCGCGCCCCAGAGGTAGTGCGTTTTCGCGACCATGTTGCTGATCTGGTTGAAGGCGCAGCCGATGAAGTCCATGAACTGGAACTCGGCGACGGGGCGCATGCCGGTGAGCGACGCGCCGAAGGCCGCGCCCACGATGGCGGACTCGGCGATCGGCGTGTCGATTACGCGCTCGGGGCCGAAGCGGTCGATGAAACCGTCGGTGACTTTGAAAGCCCCGCCGTAGATGCCGATGTCTTCGCCGAGGCAGAAGACGGAGGGGTCGCGGTCCATTTCTTCCCAGATTCCCTGGCGGATCGCTTCGAGGTAGGTTAGCTGCATAAAAGTTTCTGCCACGGATTTGCGCAGATCATCACGGATCCGTCTACTTCAAATGCCCGGCCGCTTCGGTCTGCTTGTACCCGCCCGTTCCCTTCTTCACTTTCGGAATCCCATACTTTGGCTTGATATCGTGGCAACCGTCTTCGCAGAACACCCCACCCTCAGCTGATTCCGGCGTTGGCATCGGCGAGTTCACCGCGATCTCGCGTTCGGCTTCGATTACCCGCTCGACTTCGGCAATCAATTCGGCATTCTCTTTCGCCGTTAACCACTTCTTTTCTTTCACCAGATAATTCTCGAAGCGCGCGATCGGGTCGCGTTTCTTCCAGAAGTCGAACATCGGTTTGGGCACGTACGCGGCGGCATCGTGGATGGCATGGCCTTTCATGCGCATCATTTTCGCTTCGATCAACGTAGGGCCTTCGCCGCGGTGGGCGCGTTCGACGGCGTCGCGGGCGGCGTCGTAGACCTGGCAGGCGTCGGTTCCGTCGACGATCACGCCGGGGATGCCGTATCCGATCGTGCGTTCGGCGAGGTCTTTGCATCGGTACTGCATCTCGGATGGCGTGGAATAAGCCCACTCGTTGCTCTCGACGAAAAGCACCAAGCCGAGGTTCTGCACGGCGGCGAAGTTGATGCCTTCGTAGGTGACGCCGGTGGACTGGCCGCCGTCGCCGATATAGGTCATGACGGCGACGTTGCGTCCCTGCAGGCGCGCGCCCAGCGCCACGCCGGAGAGTACGGGAATGAGATCGCCGAGCATCGAGATAGGCGAGACCATGTTGCGCTTTTCGATGTCGCCGAAGTGCGAGGTGCCGTCGCGGCCGCGCGTGGGCGAATCGGCTTTGGCCATGTATTGCATCATGGTGTCAGAGGCGCGGAAGCCGCGGACCAGCAGCGACCCCTGATTGCGAATCATAGGCGCGAACCAGTCGTCCTTATCGAGCGCGTAGGCCGAGGCGCAGGAGCAGGCTTCCTGGCCGAGCCCGAAATAAACTCCGCCGACGACCTTGCCTTGCTTGTAGAGATTTTCGAGTGCGACCTCCATTTTGCGGTTGAGCAGCATGTAGCGGTAGATCTCGATGCATTGCTGCTTGTCGAGATACTTCGAGTCGCAGATGGGCGGGACCGGCGCGTTCAGATTGCCGGTGACCTCGTAGCGGACGTGCTCGACGCCGTCTTTGTCTTTTTCTACTGTTTGGCGAACGCTGAGGTCGGGATGCTCCAGGCGCATGTCGGGGATGGAGTAAGTGCGGAGGTCCTTACCTTTTGTCGGAGTTGAGCCAGCACTGCCACGCCGGCCGTTGCCGTTAGAACTCAGTCTAGGGTTTGATTTCTTTTTCTTGATCGGCATGGGAACGACGGCACGGAAGCCGTAAGGTTGATGGTATCGCGGGAGCAGGGCAAAGAGCTAGAGGACAGAGCCTGGACGGGACCTTCAATGCGCGTTTACCGTTGCCCTCTTCAGCATTCGGACTTTCTCCGGGAATGGAGTGTCCTGCGCGAAAGTCATTGCTGTCTTGCCCTGATTGTTCCTCGCCATGGGATCGGCACCCCTGCTCAATAGCAGTTTCACAGAGGCCGGACCGTCAGGACTGCCTGCCGCCATCATGAGGGCAGTTGTGCCGTCGTGAGTTCTAGCGTTTACGTCTGCACCCTTCTCCACCAGGATTTTCATGATGTCATAGGTGCTGTTCATGGTCGCTACTGCACACGCACAAGCTGCAGCGATCAAGGGCGTCATGCCTCGTTTGTCTCTAACGCTGATTTTGGCACCTCTATCGAGAAGGAGCTCGAAAGTCTCCGTTTGGCCAAAGGACGCCGCCCGAATCAGTGGTGTGTCGCCTTCGTCATCTCTGGCCTCGATGTTGGCTCCGCTGTCGAGTAGCATTCGAACGCTCTTTACCCAAGGCGCTTCCGGGATGGCGGCCGCGGTTTGCTCGTTGTGCCCGTTCTGTGTTGCTGGCGCATCCGCGATTTGTAGGACTACAGGTGCGCTTTCGGCAGCCGCGAATAGAGCCGCATTTTTGTCCTTGATATCCGGGCTCCCATCCAAGAGTACCCGCAGTAGCTCTGGATCCATTGATCTCGCAGCCTCGATTAGCGCCGTCTCTTCGTAGTTGTTCCGGGCAGAAATGTCGGCACCCTTCGCGATCAGTAGTTTAACTGCGGCGATGTTGTGATTGCCTGCTGCGACGATCAGTGGCGTATCTCCGCGATCGTCTTTCGCATCGAGATCGGCTCCATTTGCCAGCAGCACTCGCACTGCACCAATGTCGCCTTTGGCAACAGCCTGAAATAATTCCTTGTCCAGCGAACGCGATTGCGCTACGCAGACGGGCTGCCCCACAAGAATCAGAATGCTCAGCACGAATAGGAGGAGGCGGTCGCTTTCCATGAGGGCTGGAGCACCTGAGTGCGACGATGGTTTTGAAGGCTTCCTCACATAACGATTATCCAGCGAGAATGTTCGCCTTGAAACGTTACCTTAGGCCCAAGTCGAGTCGTCTTCTTTGCGGAGTTGGCGGAGTTCTGCCGGTGGCTTCATGGGGACGCCGACTGCACAACCTAAGAGCGAGTCGAGCGTTTCTACCCAAAGCATCTGCCTCGAAAACACCGTGCCGAAGTTGCGAGAGATGGATTCGGCGACTGCGTTCATATCGAGCAGCCCGCCGAGTTCTTGCCGCATCGAAGTAACCGGCTTCGCCGTGATGCCGCAGGGGATGATCAGGTTGAAGTAGCTGAGATCGGTGTTTACGTTGAGCGCGAAGCCATGCGAGGTGACGAAGCGGGAGATGTGGACTCCGATGGCGGCCAGTTTGGCCTCTGCTCCGTAGTCGGGTGTGCTCGCTTCGCTTCGCTGGACAGCCGAGGCGGCTGTCCCCACACGAGCATCGTGGCTTCCGGCATTCGTCCATACGCCAGTCAGGCCCGACAGTCGCTTGGTTGGGATCGCGAAGTCGGCGCAGGTGCGGATCAACACTTCTTCCAGGCGGCGGACGAATTCGACGGCGCCTAGCGTCTTACGCTTGCTGTCGGGCGTCGCGAATCCACGCAGATCGAAGATGGGATAACCGACGATCTGTCCGGGACCGTGGAAGGTGACATCGCCGCCGCGGTCGCATTCGAAGAGCTCCACGCCGCGCTGCGCCAGGTGTTCGGGCGAGGCCACCACGTTTGCGGCTTTCGCATTGCGGCCGAGCGTGATCACAGGCGAGTGCTCGAGCAGGAGCAAAACATCGCCGATCTTCTCCTCTTTGCGCAAAGCTACCAGTTGCTGCTGCAGGCGCAGGCCCGTGGCGTAGTCGACGGTGCCGAGTTGGACTAAAGAGATCAAGTTCGATTCGCCACGGATTTTCGCGGATCGACACGGATCAGGATCAAGTCTTGGTCTATCCGTGTGATCCGTGGCTCAGAAGTTTCATGCATTTATCGCGATCCCGTACACGCTGTTTGCCGCATCCAGCATAGCTTCAGCCAGAGTTGGGTGGGCGTGGATCGTCCACATCAGGTCTTCGACCGTGGCTTCGAGTTCCATGGCGGCGACGGCTTCGGCGATCAGCTCCGTCGCCTGCGGACCGATGATGTGCACTCCGAGAATCTCGCCGTAGTCAGCGTCGGAGACAATCTTGATGAAGCCTTCATGCTGCCCGACGATCGACGCGCGCGAATTGGCCGTGAAGGGGAACTTGCCGACCTTTATGTTGTATCCATCCTCGCGAGCTTTAGTTTCGGTGAGGCCGACGCTGCCTATTTCGGGATGGCAATAGGTCGCGCCGGGAATGTGCTCGGGATTAATCGGCTTGCCCGGTTTACCCGCGATCTTCGCAACCGCGACAATCGCCTCCATGGCGCCGACGTGGGCGAGTTGCGGCGTGCCCAGCACGATGTCGCCCACGGCGTAGACTCCGGGCTCGGCGGTCTGCATCCAGGAATCAGTCTTAATGAAGCCGCGGTCGGGCTTGATCTTCGTGCGCTCCAGGCCGACATTTTCCGTACGCGGCTTGCGGCCCACCGCGATCAGAATCTTCTCGGCCTCGATCTTCTGTTGCTTGCCGTCGACGGTGATGGTTACGGCAATTCCCGGCTTGGTCTTCTCAACCTTGTCGACCTTGGCGTTTGTGTGGAAGTTAATTCCTCGCTTGCGAAAAACACGCGCTAGCTCCTTTGAGACCTCTTCATCCTCGACTGGCACAAGACGAGGCAGCATTTCGACAATCGTCACTTCGCAATCGAAAGAGCGATAGATCGATGCGAACTCCACTCCCACCGCCCCCGCGCCAACAATCACAAGCGACTTCGGAATCTCCTTCAAGCTGAGAATCTCGATATTGGTGAGAATGCGGTCGCTGGACTCGAGGCCGGGCAGCATGCGCGCTTCCGAGCCGGTGGCCAGAATTACATTCTTCGCTTTGAGATAGCTGGCCTTGTTGTCGTTCACGATCTCAACCGTGAACAAGCCATTTTGCGCGGGGCCGGTCAGCTTCCCATAGCCCTTCACCGTCTCGACCTTATTCTTCTTCATCAGAAACTCGAGACCTTTGGCGTGCTTGGCGACGATCTTCGACTTTCGATCCTGCACCGCGGCCCAATTCAGCTTGCGCGCGTCCACGCCTTCGATGCCGAACTCCTTCGCGTCTTTGAGATGGTCCCAGAGTTCGGCGTTGAACAGCAGAGCCTTAGTCGGAATGCAGCCTACGTGCAGGCAGGTGCCGCCGAGGAAGCCGTCTTTCTCGATCAGTGCGGTTTTCAGCCCCCACTGGCCGGCGCGAATGGCGGCAGTGTACCCGGCAGGTCCACTGCCGATGATGGCGACGTCATAAATTGTTTCTGGCAAAGTAAGCGCTCCAGTAGGAAGAGATGCCAAAGGGCAAACGAATGATTCTAGAACAGGGTGGGTGGCGAGACCAAACTGCAGCAAATCAAGGTGTCGCCTCAGCTTTTGAATACGAGGAGCTACTCGGAATCGCGGTCAGCGGTACGGAGTTGGAACCAAGAGGCTCCCCCGAATGGACTGTGGCTGGCAAAGTCCGGGATGGGCGGCAAATAACCACACTGAATGTTTGAAGCCTCTTGCATCCAATCAGGATTGTACAGAACGCGCTGTCCCACCTCCGACCAGCGGCATGCGAGATGTCCCGTCTCTGTTTGCCATGATCTCATTGCCACTAACCTCAATCACGAAGCCGCTGCTGCGCGCAGGATGAGAGATCCTCTAGTTGTTTTCGTTGCTCGCTCGCTTCCAGGAAATCAGCTCGCCGATGGTCGAACTGGTGCTGGAAACCGGCTGCTTGTAAGCCTCGACCTCGGAGCGCGAAGCCTCTTCACCGACCGCACGGATGCTGAGTCCAACCTTCTTGTCTTCCGGACTCATCTTGATGATCTTGAAGTCATGCTCCATGCCTGGTTCCAGATGCAAAGGCTGGCCGTTTCCGTCGACGGCTTCCGACTTGTGGCATAAACCCTCCACACCTTCTGCGATCTCGACAAAGGCTCCAAACGCGGCCACCCGCAGCACTTTGCCGTGAATCACATCGCCGACGTGATGTGCCGCGAAAAAAGTCTCCCAGACGTCGGGCTGAAGTTGCTTCACTCCCAGCGACAGGCGCCGCTTGTCAGGCTCAATCGCCAGCACCACAGCCTTCACGCGATCACCCTTTTTCAGTACCTCGGAAGGATGCTTCACCCGCTTGGTCCAGCTCAGGTTGCTGACGTGTACCAGGCCGTCGATGCCGTCCTCGATTTCGATAAAGGCCCCGAAGTCGGTCAGGTTCCGCACCCGGCCCTCGACGGTCATGCCCACGGGATACTTATCGTGCAGCGCGTCCCAGGGATTCGCCGCCAGTTGCCGCATGCCGAGAGAGATTCGCCGCTCGGCGGGATTCACATTCAAAACCACACACTCCACCTGATCGCCCACATTGACCAGCTTCGACGGATGCTTCATGCGCTTCGACCATGTCATTTCGCTGACGTGCACCAGGCCTTCGATGCCTTGCTCGAGCTCAACGAACGCGCCGTAGTCGGTCACGCTGATCACGCGCCCGGAAACGTGAGCACCCACCGGATAGCGATGTTCCGCATCAAGCCAGGGATCGGGAGTCAACTGTTTGAAACCGAGCGAAACGCGCTGCTTCTCTTTGTCGTACTTCAGCACCTTCACCTGAATCTGGTCGCCGACGTTGACCAGGTCGCGCGGGTGCGTGAGTCTTCCCCACGACATGTCCGTGATGTGCAGCAGCCCATCGAGACCTCCGAGATCGACGAATGCGCCGTACTCAGTCAGGTTCTTCACTACTCCGGTCAGGATCGAGCCTTCTTCCAGATGTTCGAGAGTCTTGCTGCGCTTTTCGTTCTGCTCGCCTTCGAGCAACTCTTTGCGCGAGACCACGATGTTGCCGCGTTTCTTGTTGACCTTGATCACCGTAACTTCCAAGGTCTGGCCCTTCATCCCGTCAAGATTCCGAATCGGCCGTAGATCCACTTGCGAGCCGGGCAGAAAAGCCCGCGCGCCCAGAATGTCGACCGTGAGCCCGCCCTTGGTACGCTCAATCACCACCGCCTTAATCGGCCTCTTCTCGTGGTGAGCTTTTTCAATCTCGTCCCAGGCGTGAATGCGCGCGGCTTTCTGGTGGGATAGATTGACGTAGCCTTCCTCGGTTTGTCCCTTCTCCCGCATCACCTCAATTTCATCACCCGGCTTCACCTTCGGCTTGCCCTCGTGATCCAGCACCTCCGAAAGCGGCAACATGCCTTCCGACTTGGTGCCGATATCGACCACCACGTGCGTCGGAGTCAGCTTCAGCACCGTGCCTTTGATGACGCGGTCTTCTCCCACGGCCTCTTCGGTCTCTGTGGTGAAGTTCTCCAGCGCGGAAGCGAAGTCCTCGCCGGCGTGCTTGTCGTCGGCAGCGGGCGCCGGGTGCGGCGTCTCATCTGCGGAAGCGCCCGTGGAAGCAGCGGTTGCGACAGGAGCCTGATCGTGCAGAGTCACGTTTTGATCAGTCGGCGCCTGCTCGGTTGAGGTGGTTTCGTTAGCCGTCGGTTCTGCTTCGGTTGCGACGGCTGTGGCGGAATCGGAATGGTGAGTGGTGGTGTCGTCGAACAAGGTCATGCCTCTCGTCTGTGCCTCGCACTCGGTGCGGGGAGGATACGGGCCTGCTGAGCGGACTGCTGGCGTGAGTCGTTTGGTTGTGGTGGGCTCACCCTGGCGAGTGAGCTTGGACAATCCCAGCTGCCGGACGTTTAACAGAAACCCGCGTCCAAAGGGAACTCTTCGACTATAGCAACGCCCCGCAAACAGTGTCAAACGCAATTATCCGTCGGCTTTGCCCACAGCAAGGGTTCGCATGGGGTTGCCGACCAGAAGTAACAATCTATTCACATTTTTGAAGAACCGTAGCCTACTCTCGTCCGCAATTTGCATCAAAAATGTCGCGTTTTCTCGAAAGTTGAGGCGCTCACGGGGCCATGGCATTGAACAAATCAATTCTGCAATTGACCCGCGTAGCCTTGGCGGTGACCGCGGTCGCTGTCGCTGCCAACTCCCAGGAATCGTCCTTCACAACTCCGCTTCTGCCTGCTGCCCCGGCGGCTCAGCAAATGGGTCCCGTGCCCAGCTTCCGGATAGGCGACTTTCGATTGGAGACGCCGAACGCGGACAACCCTTCGCCCGATAGCGCGCCCGATGCTTCAGCCGGCTCTGACCAGCCCGGGCTTGTGAAGCGAAGCATCATCCGGATCGGACAAGATCAAAAACTTCTCTTCAAGGGGCCGTTCGAAGCGCATAACCTCAAGTGGGATGCTCTAATTTTAGTAGGCACCGGCGCGTTCCTGGCCGCCGACCGCCACATTGAAAGCAATATTCCGCACTCACATTTCGGGGTGTATCAGGCCATTTCTGACACTGCCATAGGGGGATTGGCCGGCTCGCTGGCAGGGATATACCTGTACGGAGCCAAGACCGAGCATCGCCACGCCAGAGAGACTGGCGAACTTGAACTCGAGACTTTGATCAACACTTTCCTGATCTACACCCCGATGCAGCTGATTGCGGGCCGCCAGCGGCCCGACGAGGGCAACAATCACGGAGACTTCTTCAAGCATCATGCCCTGAACACCTCATTCCCCGGCGGACATGCCATGTTTACTTGGGCCATGGCTTCGGTGCTGGCTGATGAATATCCCAAGCCTTGGGCGCGGGCATTGAGTTACGGTGCGGCTTTCACGGTGACCTTCACTCGCTTCATGGCACGGGATCATTGGTCCTCTGACATGTTCATCGGCACGGGGTTGGGCCTCGCCATAGCCGAGAGGACTTTCCATGCCCGCTGCAATCCCGAATTCGAGTCGCAGTGCAAGCACCATCAGAGGTGGTGGAAGCCAATGAAGATGGAAGTCCAACAGTAGAGCAGCAGGGCTGGCGTACGTACCCCACTTGCCCGTCATCTGCTACCCTGCCTCTGATGGATTACCTCTGGACCCCGTGGCGCTACGCCTACGTCTCGACCGCAGAGAAGGCGTCCAGTTGTGTCTTCTGCGATGCAGTGAACGCCGGCGACGACGCCAAAGCGCTCATCGTTTACCGCGGCAAGCACTGTTTCGTGATCCTGAATGCGTATCCTTACACCCCGGGCCACGTGATGATCGTTCCCTACGCCCACCTGGATGAACTGCAAAAGCTCCCGCCAGAAGCAGCCGGCGAAATGATGCAACTCTCGCAGCGCATGGAACACGTTCTGCGGGAACTCTACCACCCCGACGGCATCAACCTGGGCATGAACATCGGCAAGGCCGCCGGCGCCGGCATAGCCGGCCACATCCACATGCACGTCCTGCCCAGATGGGTCGCGGATGCGAACTTCGTGTCGGTAGTGTGCGAGACGCGGATTCTGCCTGAGACGCTGGAGGAGACTTGGAAGCGGATGACGGCGGCGTTGGGGAAGCAAGGATAGAATCGGGACTCGAAGTCCTCAGGATCAAAACGGCACCGCTTACGAGAGCGCGTCCAGAAGACGTCGGCCGGCGCTTTTCTTCTGATACGCAAAGATCCGTTTCTCCTCGAACCGCCTGTTAACTGTCTTAGGTCCGTATCTGCCCCACAAGAAACCATCTCCGAGGTTCGGGTTGCGCAGATCGATAAGCTGCCAAGTCTCGTCGAGCGTAGTCGCGAAGGCCTTGAGGTCCTGATCCTCCGAGTCGATACATTGAGAAAAGCTGAGAACACCAGGATTTTCGCGCCAGATCCTATCACTCAAAGACTCGTGTACATCATCAATTTCGCTTTTCCATGGCTTGTTGCCGTACCGAATGACTTCCTGAAGAAAATGCAAGAGGCTGTCGGTTTGGTAAACGACGACCGGCGCATCGTGGCAAGCGTACAAGATTGGTCCCCATGACATCGACTTACGCGTCAGGTCAACCACCCAGAAGTTTCCGAATCCATCTCCCGCGAGAGCAACGGCGTGCGGAAAGATTTGTTCCAGTCCGAAACCCCCGGGAAGGCCCGCAAAACTGATGCCGCCAAGTACGCCGTCGAATCCCCTGGCAAATTTCAGCACCTCACGAACGTCTCCGGGGATGGGGCACGGAAGGGTATCTTCGAAGGTTGCCAGTTCCTGTTCCGTCAGAGCGGGCTTTAACTCAAGACGATTTTCGATCCCATCCTCACTGACAAACATAGTGCCTCGCGACTGCTTCAGCAACTCGACGATTGGATTCATGGATGTCTGCACGGCGCTCTAATCTTCAGCTGGAAATCCTTTCCATTTCTTGTTCGTTGATCACCTTCACACCAAGTTCCTTCGCCTTATCCAGCTTCGACCCCGCATCCGCCCCCGCCACCACATAATCGGTCTTCTTGCTGACTGACCCGGTGACCTTCCCTCCCGCATCCTCAATCATTTTCTTAGCCTCATCCCGCGTGAAATGCGCCAGCGTCCCAGTCAGCACAAATGTCTTCCCCGCAAGCTTTGTCCCCCGCTGCTTTTTCTTGCCAGTTAAAGTAAGCCCAGCCTCGTGCAACCGCTCGACCAGCTTACGATTAGCCGTAATGCCAAAAAACTCCACTATGCTCTCAGCGATGCGCGGACCAACTTCATTCACATCTTGCAGTTCCTCCACTCCAGCGCTCTCCAGCGCCTCCATCGATCCAAAATGTTCAGCCAGAAACTGCGCCGTACGCTCACCAACCATTCGAATGCCGAGACCATAGATAACCCGCTCCAGCGGCAGCTTCTTCGAAGCCTCGATCTCTTCAAGAATGTTCTGTGCAGATTTGTCGCCCATGCGCTCGAGGCTCAGCAGATCGTCTTTCGTGAGCTTGTAGATGTCGGCGACGTTTTTCACCAGCCCGCGCTCGGTAAGCTGGCCAACAAGCGCATCCCCCATCCCGTCAATATTCATCACCCCGCGCGAAGCAAAATGCAGAATGGTGCCCACCAGTTTGGCGGGGCAATTCGCGTTCACGCACCGGTAATCAACCTCGCCTTCAGTTCGTACGACCTTGGTCCCGCACACCGGACAAGTCTCCGGCATATGAAAGATTTTGTGCCCTCGCGGATGGTCCTTGTCGTCGATAACTTTGGCGACCTTCGGAATCACGTCGCCGCCGCGCTCCACCTGCACCCAGTCCCCAATCTTCACTCCCAGCCGCTCAATCTCATCCACATTGTGCAAAGTGGCATTCCTCACGGTTGTCCCACCGATCAATACCGGAGCCAGCACAGCCACGGGCGTCAGTTTGCCAGTGCGTCCGACCTGCACTCGGATGTCTTCCAGCTTCGTAATCCCGGCCCGCGCAGCATACTTGTAAGCAATCGCCCAACGCGGAGCTTTGCCCGTAAAGCCTAATTCGTCTTGAAGCGAAGTTCGGTCCACTTTTACGACGATTCCGTCGATCTCATAGGGCAGCGAATCGCGTTTCTCTTCCCAGCGCTGGATAAACGCCCAAACCTCGTCCATCGATCGCACAAGCTTGTGGTTTGGATTGACTTTGAATCCGGCGGCCTCAAGCGCCGCCAGCGTTTTCGAATGATGATCAAAATATGTCCGGCCGCTTTGCAGCAGAATGTAGGGGAAATAATCGAGGCGGCGCGCCGCGGTGATATTGGAATCGAGCTGCCGCACGGTACCGGCGGTGAAATTGCGCGGGTTCGCGAATGTGGGCAGTCCATTCCGCTCGCGTTCTTCATTAATCTTTTTGAACGATGCAGTGGGCATAAGCAGTTCGCCCCGCACTTCGAAATCCGCAGGCATGCCCGCCTTCTTCAATTTCTCTTTTGGAATCGAAAGCGGCACGGACCGTACAGTGCGCACGTTAAGCGTAACGTCCTCGCCCACGCTTCCATCGCCTCGAGTAACCCCACGCACCAGCTTCCCGTCTTCATAAATCAAGGCCAGCGACATGCCATCGAGCTTCAGCTCGCAAACATAATCCACGTCTTCTCGTCCGCTAAGTTCGTGTACGCGGCGTTCCCAGTCCCGCAGTTCCTCCTCGCTGTAAGTGTTGTCGAGCGACAACATGGGCGATGAGTGTGCCACTTTGACGAATCCCTCGCGCGGTTTGCCTCCCACGCGCTGCGTGGGCGAGTCGGCGGCGACGAGCTCGGGATGCTCCGCCTCCAAATCCTTCAACTGTCGCATCAGCTTGTCGAAGTCGAGGTCGCTGATCTCAGGATTATCTACAACGTAGTACAGGTATTCGTGGTGCCGAATTTTCTCGCGGAGCGATTCGACTTTCTTTTCGACGTCTTTGCTGGAAGAAACCATCGGCCAGATTATATCCGTGGGCAACAAAAAGGGCTGGCGAACGCCAGCCCCCGATAGACCTAACAAGCCCCTACCCCAGATCATCCAGCTTCAGCGCTTGAGCACCACCCTTCCACGATGCCTCAAACTGTTTCTGCACGAATCCCGCATCGTATCCGCGCTTCTGCTGCAGCAAGGCCTGACGCAGACCCCACAGCGAGCGCGGGTTCCGCAAATTCCGCTCCAGGTCTTCGCGAAACACTTTCTCCGCGCCAGTCGAGTCGCCGTTCATCAGCAGAGTAGCCCCCAATGATTCGCGCACCGGAAAAAACCAGTCCGGTGGCTCCCCGTACTTGAGAGTGTCTTGGATGGCAACGCCATCCCGCAGCATGGCGATGGCACCACTGTTGTCCTTCTTTGCCACCGCTATCTTCGCGCCCAGAACATCTTTCGCGATCTTCATAATGTCTTTGGCCTTGTTATTAATCGGCATCTGAAAGATCATATCTGGAGGAGTGGCCGCTTCGGCATCAGAAACGATCTTGTACTCGGTCTCCGCTTCCGTCACTTTGCCCGTACCCGCCAAAGCCATTCCGCGCGCGAAGTGCCAGAACACGGTCGCGGTCTTCATCGCGGCATCGGGCTGAGGCATCTTCAGGATTTCGTTCCAGTGATGAAATCGAATCTCCACCGCCACTGGAATCGTCATGAAGCCCTCGAGCGGAGGCATGTCCTTTACGTGCGGACCCACGTTTCCTACCAGCAGCTCCGCATTCTTTTTCGACTCTTGATAGTTGCCGTTCATCGCCGCGCACATCGCGATGAAATGCAGGTTGTGGCTGTAATACATCATCGGATAGATGCCCTGCACTCCAGTAGCCTTGATGTAGGCGCGATCCACGGCGGCAGCCTGCTCGTTAGTTTTCACGGCAGCCTCATAGTCGCCAGTGCGGATGTAAACATGCGCGGGCATGTGCACGATATGTCCCGCGCCGGGCGCCAAGGCCGCAAGTTTGTTTGCACCCGCCAGCGCACGCTCGGGATTAGGCGAAGCCTCTACGGCATGGATGTAGTAATGGATCGCTCCCAAATGGTTGGGATCGCGCTTCATCACCGATTCCAGAGTAGATACGATCTCCTCTGTTCCCGCCTCGGGCGTGCCATCGGTGTGCCACAGTCCCCAGGGATGCAAATTCATGCCCGCCTCAGCGAAAAGCGTGGCAGCGTCCAGATCGTCTGGAAATTCGCTGACCACCTGCCGCATCGCGTCGCGATAATCCTCCGCAGCCTTCTTCAAATCAGAATTGGGATCGGCTGGAAAGCGCTTGGCTAGCGCCTGGATGTAAGCCTGATCGCTCGGCGAAGCATCCGCCGACAGATCGACGGCTTTTTGTACCGCTTCGTGCGCCCGCTTGTAGCGGTCGGGATCGCCGGGATCGTTATAATTCGGTCCCACCGCCTCGGCGACACCCCAATACGCCATCGCCAGCTTGGTATCGAGCTCCGCTGCATGCTGAAACGACCGTGCCGCTTCGTCATGGTTGAAAGCGTAGATGAACCGCAAACCTTGATCAAAGAACTGCTGCGCCTGCGGGTTTTTTGTGGAAACAGGGTGATGAAGATCTCCCAGCCCAGTTACGAGCGTGACTGTATGGGAACGAGCATGCGAGGCGTGGTCCTGAGCCCCAGCGCCCAGGCAGAGAAGCACCCCACAGAGAACGTGCGCCAGAGTTTTCATCTGGTCAATCCTCCTGAGTTCAAGATTTGTAGGGGGGCAGTCAAAAGAAGAGTCAGGGAGACGCCCCTTTTACCGAGCCGCCACAGCTTAGTCCAAACCTGGACCGCTTGCCAAGCATGTTGTAAACGCGCAAAACGACTCAGGTACAATCCAGCTTCGATAGGCCATGCGCAAGGCGGCTTTACTCTATAACCCGGACTCCGGCGGCCGCCGCGCGCGGCGCCAAGCCGAACTCGAATCCGCGCTGGCATTGCTCCGCAGCGCGAGTGTCGAGGCTCAACTCGTCCTCACCGATTCTCGCGCTCACGCCGAAGAGAAAGCGCGGCAGGCCGTGATCGCAGGATGTGACACGGTTTTTGCCTGCGGTGGAGACGGCACCATTCACAACCTGATCCAGGTGCTGGCGAACACCAAAGCCGCTCTCGCGATTCTGCCCATGGGCACCGCCAATGCGCTCGCGCATGACCTCGGCCTGCCCATGAATGTCGCAGCGGCGGCGCAGACTGCTCTGCACGCCGCGCCCCGCCGGGTTGCTCTTGGTCGTGTCGAGTATCTCGATTTCGAAAGCAAACCCGGCTCGCGGCTCTTCGTCGTCGCCGCAGGCGCAGGAGTGGACGCCCACCTCTTCTACAAGCTCCACGCCGGCACCAAGCAGCGCATGGGCATGACCGCCTACTACACAAAAGCCTGGCAGCTTTGGTTAACCCATCCCATGACCCGCTTCCGGGTGGAGTTTGCCGAAACCGGGTCGGACGAACTCCGCCAAGCCGAAGTCACAGAGTTGATGGCCGTCCGCATCCGCAATTTTGGCGGAGTCCTGCAGGAGCTGGCTCCCGGAGCTTCTCTGGAGCGCGACGACCTCCGACTGGTCTTCTGTCGCACCGCCAGCCGCCTTGCCTATCTTCTCTACGTGACGCGAGGATTGCTGCGCAGCAACTGGAAGGTTCCAGGCATCGACCTGGCGCACAGCGGACGAGTTTCATGCAAGTACCTCCCTGCACCAGTCTTCGCCGATGGTAGCGCGCAGCCGAAGGTCTATGTCGAGGCCGACGGCGAACTCGTAGGTACGCTCCCCGTCGAAATCACCATGGTGCCGGACGCGCTCACATTGCTGGCGCCTGTCCGCTAGATCCCCTCCCCCTGTTGGCAATTGCCAGCTTAGCCAAATAGAATCCTTAGACCACTTGGAACCTGTCACTCATTTTCTCGCTGGCGCATGCCTGGGCCGCGCCGGCCTCAACCGCAAGACGGCGCTAGCCACGCTGACGCTCACGCTCGCCGCAGAGGCTCCGGACCTGGATGTCCTCAGCCGCTTCGGCGGCCCGGCGTTCGGCTTCGCTCATCATCGTGGCTTCACCCACTCCTTCCTCGGGCTTCCGCTCGCCGCCGTGGTAGTCGGCGTCGTTTATCTCATCTGGCGTTTGCGCGGACGCAAGGTGAAGGATCCCAATCTCCCGCCGCGTTGGGGATTGCTCTTCCTCTACGCCTGCCTCGCCGGCCTCAGCCACATCCTGCTCGACTTCACCAATAACTACGGCGTGCGCCCGTTCTGGCCGTTTTCTGAACGCTGGTACTCCTGGGACATCGTCTTCATTTTCGACCCCGTCCTGTTCGGCATCCTGCTCCTGGGATTGATCGTTCCGTCATTCTTCTCGCTGATCGACCGCGAAATCGGTGTCCGGTCCCGCGGACCGCAAGGCCGCGTCGCCGCAACCCTCGCACTCGTAGGCGTGGTCCTACTCTGGGGCGTGCGCGACTTCGAGCATCGCCGCGCGGTCAGTGCCCTGGCTGCCCGCACCTACGAAGGTGCGGACCCGCTCCGCGTTTCCGCCTATCCCGCTTTGATGGATCCATTCCACTGGTACGGCGTGGTCGAGACTCCCAATTTCTTTGCCCTGGCTCCAGTGGATTCTCTAACCCCAGAAGTTGATCCCGAAGGCCGCCTCGAACTGCGCTACAAGCCGCAGGACACCCCGATCACCTTAGCCGCCAAGCGTTCCTACCTCGGACGCGTCTACCTCGACTGGGCGCAGTACCCGATCACCGCGACCGAAGCCCTCAATCCGCCGGATGGCGGATACATCGTGGACTTCCAGGATCTGCGCTTCGTGCAACTACCCAGCCTGCTAACCCGCCCGGGTGAACCGCGCCGAGCTCTCGGCGCTGGCGTTCAACTTGACAAGAACCTGCACGTCGTCGGCGACGTCTATGGCTCCGGCGAAAATCGAACAGTCGTCCCCGAACCGCATTAAAGTGGGCGCCATCACACACATGTGAGGACAGCCCTCGGCTGTCCAGCCAGCGCAGCGACCGGCTTCCGCACGATGGAGCCACCAGCGCTTGACGTACTCGCCTCCCCGCGCCCAGAATAATGATTCAGTCCCGAGGTGCTCATGCTGCCTTATCTATTCGTTCTGCTCGCCGTAGCCGTCCGCTTCCTGCCTTTCGCGGGTCACATGAATTTCTTGCCGCACGCCTGGCACTTCACCCCGGTGGCGGCATCGCTGCTCTTTTTCGGAGCCCGCGGTTCGCGCCGTCAGATGTGGGTACCTCTTGTCATGCTGGCGGCAACCGACGTTGTACTTACGAAGTTCATCTACTCGTCAACATTCCGCTGGGACCAGTTGGTCGTTTGGGCTTGGTACGCGGCAATCCTCTGGCTCGGCACCAACCTGCGCGAGAAGTCCGGACCGGTCCGCGTGGTAGGCGCCGCCCTTGCCAGTTCAGTTTCGTTCTTCCTGATCAGTAATTTTGCCGTGTGGGCAGCGTGGCAAATGTATCCCAAAACTTTCAACGGCTTGATGATGTCCTATGCCGCCGGCCTTCCATTTTTCCGCGGCACTGTCGAGAGCGATCTCTTCTTCTCAGTAGCCATGTTTGGGACCCCGGTATTCCTGCAAGCCCTGGCGGGCTGGATACACAAGTCTTCAGGCGACCACATCGCAGCCGCCTAGGAATCGGGCAAGAATAATTTGGAGACAGCCGTATGCGGGGACAGGTTCGTGTGGGGACGGCCGCCTCGCGAGCCTGCCCTGAGCGAAGCCGAAGGGTCCAGCCGAGCGCAGCGAGGCGTGGCAGCGCCGGCTAGTTCGCCCCTCGCGGCCTTTTGCTCCACCACCACAACAGCCAAATCGACACCCCCGAAGCAACCACCGCCACCACCCAATAAAAATGCTGCCGGAAGACTGTCCCGAGCAGTCCCACAATCTGCGGCCCGAACCACAGCGTCAGCAAAGAAAGCACCAGGAAGCGCACGAACCTCCCCGCGAAGATAGCCGCCAGAAAGTCGCGGAACCGCATCTCAAACACTGCCGCCCCGAGCACGAAGATCTTGAACGGCACAGGCGGCGGCAGCATTCCGGGAAACATGAGAGCCCAGAATTCGTGTTGTTCAAACGACCGGTGAATCCGCAGAAACCGCTCTTCTGAAATCCTCTTCCGCAGCACTTTCTCGCCGCCCAGATACCCAACGATGTAAAGCGGAATGCTGCCTGCCATCGACCCCAGCGAAGCCATCACCACATAGAAGAGCAACCGCCTGTGATCCTGGTACACATAAAACGCTACCGCGGCGTCCACAGGCATGCCCAGCAGAGCAGAATCCGCGAACGCAATCACGAACACGCCCCAAATTCCCAGCGGCCCCAGCAAATGCAGAATCCACGCCGTATACCGCGCCAGAATGTGTCCGATGGTTTTCAAAGGAAATTCAGTCTACGTGAAAACCCGTTCCCTATTTACACGACTGAAACATTTCGCGCGCATTCACCGCTAAACCCTTTGTTTACTCACACGTTACCTCCGGGTGACCACTGCACCATTTTTGATGCACATTTCATCACCCCGTAACATTCCCTCGCTATAACTAAATCATGGATCTGCCCGTGTACAACACGCTGATCCTTTCCGACCTGCACCTCGGTGCAGAGACCAGCCATGCCCGCGAAGCCACGCGCGTGCTCAAGGAAAGCCGCTTTCAGCGCCTGATCCTGCTGGGCGACATTTTTGCCGATCTCAACTTCGCCCGCCTGACCAAAGACCACTGGAAGTTTCTCGGCTACATTCGCAAGCTTTCCAATCCCAAGCGCAATATCGAGGTCGTATGGGTCGAAGGTAATCACGACCACGGACTCACCAACATCATGTCGCACCTGGTCGGTGTCCGCGTCTACCAGCACTATGCCTGGCAGTATGACGGACTGCGCCACATCGCGATCCACGGCCACCAGTTCGATGGCTTCCAGGTAAGCAATGTCAGGTTGAGCACGCTAGGCACATCGCTTTATCTGCAACTGCAGAAGCTCGATTTCAAGAGCAAGCCCATCGTGCGGCTCATTGACCGGCTGAACACACGCTGGCTCCGCATGTCATCGAAAGTGTCGGCGGGTGCACTGCAATACGCGCGCCAGCACCAGGCCGACCGCATCTTCTGCGGCCACACTCACCAGGCCGACCATGTCGAACAGGACGGAATTCACTACTACAACTCAGGCGGCTGGGTCGATTCCCGCCTGACTTATCTCACCGTTGACGAACAGGGGGTTCAAATCCATGAATTTGATGAGCATGACTTTAACCGGCACGAATACAACGAGCGAGCTGACGATCGTGATCCCAGCCAAGAACGAAGCGAAGCTGATTCCTCGTTTGCTGACTTCGCTGACGACGCAGGATTACTCGAAGATGTCGAGTACGAGAGTGTTGGTCGCTGACGCCAACTCCACCGACGGCACTCCCGAGATTGTTCTCGGCTTCCGCGACCGCCTTAACGTAAGCGTGATCCGCGGCGGCATGCCCTCCGTCGGTCGCAACCTGGGCGCGGCCCACGCAGAAAGCACCTACGTTCTCTTTCTCGATGCCGATATCGAACTCGCGCACCCTTCCCTAGTGCGCCGCGCCGTCGAGCGGGCCCAGCGCAAACAACTTCATTGTGTGACTACCAACATCCTTTGCCAGGGAGGCGGTTGGATCGACAAGCTGTTTTACGCGGGCAACGATTTCTTCCAGTACCTTTCATGCCTCCATCATCCCTTCGCCACAGGCATGTTCATGCTGTTCGACCTGAAGAAATTCCGCGAGCTCGGCGGATTCCACGAGCAGGTTCTCTTCGCCGAGGACTACCTCCTCAGCCAGCAGGTCGAGCGAAGACGCTTCGGCATCGTCCGCGGCGGCGTCTACACGACCAACCGCCGCTTCCAGAAGATGGGACATCTGCGCGTAGGCTGGCTGTTCCTCAAAACCGCGATGAACTACTGGAACGAAAACTACTTCTTGCGCGACCACAAATACTGGCAGACCTAGGCCATGTACTCACCTTGGTCACAGGGGTTTTCTTGGTGGCCACACAAAGCGGGATCCAGCCAACCAGCTGGATCCTGTTTTCGCATTCGCCCGGAAGGATGCCTCCGGCTCTTCTCAGAAGCGAAACACAATCCCCGTGGACAACCGAATGTTGTTCTGCGTCGTTCCAAAGAATCTCGTCCGCACGTAGTCACCCTCAAAGCGCACTGCGATCGGACGGATGATTTTGTAATCGACGCCGCCACCCAGCGCGGTAGCAAACGACGTATCGATCGGTTGTACAAAATTGTCCGGGAGAGGAGAGCTTTGGCTCGCGCTAGTGCGCGCCGCGCCAAACAAGGCCTCGGCAAAAGGTCGGAATTTCCCCACTGGCACCGAGACCCGTGGCCCAAACAAGACGGCGAATTCCCTGCCGCCGCTTACCGTGGTGGTTAATCCATTTTGTGTGACCTGATAGCTCCCCGAGGCATAATGTGAACTAAAGTCCGCCACAAGCCCGATCCAAGGGAACACCCTCCCCTCCAACGAGGCCTCCCATCCATTCAGATTCGGACGACTCGAATTGGCAAGACCGAATAAGGACGTACTGCCATTCTCGTAGGAGTATCCGACAAAAACGTTGCCGCTCGTCGGCACCTGTGCCTGGGCTCCGACGCTGAGAAGCAGACTCGCGAAAAAGATAGTCGCTACCTGGCCCAAGCGCGCAATCTTCTTTTGGGGACGCGGCATAGGGTCTTCTCCTGCACTCGAGTTTCTCTGCCAATAACTCACAAACCCTGGGACAGACAAAAAGTCTCGAATGCAGAAACCTACACAGCTTCTCGATTCGCGGAATTCTCTCTCAGAAGCGCCACACCAGCCCGGCCGATCCCCGAAAGTCGTTCTGCGTCGCGCTTAACAGGTGAGTGCGGGTGTAGTCGAACTGCAGCCGCCAGGAAAAGTTCTTCATGAACAGGAGCTGGAACTTGCGATCCACTCCGCCGCCCAGGTCCTCTGCGATCGGGTTATGGGTCACGCCCGCCGATGTGTTTCGTTGCACTCCGCCCATCAGCTGCAGGAAAGGGCGCCACTTTCCGTAATGCGTCGAAATTCGTGGCCCCAGAAGAAAGTCGTACTGCTGCACTCCCAGCCGGTAGGAGCCGTTTCCATCCAGCACCACCCCGAGGTACGAAAGGCGGTGGAACGGAAAGACTTCCACTGATGCATCCCATCCCCGAAATGTTAAGCGGTTTATCACGTCGACGTTATCGGCATAAGCGGCTCCGACGTATACGTTTCCACTTGGGATCAGTCCGTGTGCATCTCCCCCTTGTGCCCTTGACACGGTTGTGAACAGCATTAAGCTCAGGAACGCCAGAACCACGGCTGCGGTTTTTGACACGAAAATGATTCCTCCCCGGCAATTATGCCAGCAGCAAATTCTACCTGAATGCGCGAAATTCGTTAGGCCCCTCCTTAGATGCTGTCGAACGGAGGCCCAGGATGCCCTGTCCCGCAAAATTCCACGGTGCAGGACCGGGACGCCTAGCCAAAAAATTACACTCTTTTCATGATTCCGAAACCCCTCGGTCCGCGTCTATCTATTAGCATGGAATCCACGAACAGGCATTGGCAAACAGGGCCGCAGCCGCAACATTTGGCTGCCTTCGAAGCGCAATATAAGGAGTCGAAGTTGAAACTCAGTTTGGAAACTCGCAATCGCGGTGATGTGATGATCGTTCACTGCCAGGGCCGCATCGTCTATCGCGACGAAGCTGCAGCCCTTTCGCGCCTGGTTGGTGAATTCCTCGAAAACGGCAGCAAGGTAGTTCTCGATCTCAGTGGCGTCAGCTCTCTCGATAGCGCCGGCATCGGCGAACTGGCTTTTCTCCACAGTTGGGCAAAATCCCAAAACGCTGACCTGAAATATGCCAGCCCCACTCCACTCGTACGCGACCTTTTGGATCTTACCAACCTGAATTCAGTCCTCGAGATTCACCCCAGCGTGAGCGAAGCTCTGGCAGCGTTCCAACCCACAGAAGCCTGCGCCGACTGCTGAACGGAATCGAGATTCGTATCAGGGTATGCCTTCCGGCATACCGTGGAGCCACCGATTACTGAGCGCCTTCAGGCGCTGCGGTCATTCCACGTGCTCTTCAGCAATTCTAGACTCAGCTGCGCACCTTCAACTCTCCCTCTGAAATCGATACCGCCCTGCCCGCTCCAGCGCGACCGCCTCAGCCACTTTCAGAAACGCTCGGGCCGCATGCGAAAGTCCTGCTTCCTTACGGTAAATCAAACGCAGCTTGCGTTGCACCCGCAGCTCCCGCACCGGAATCCGCACTAGCTCCCCCCGCACCAGCTCTGCCTCCACGCTGATTTCCGGCATAAATGCCACACCGTTTCCCATGGCAACAAACTGTTTGATGGCTTGCAACGTAGGCAGCTCAAGCCCCATATGCAGCGGCGTTTTGTACTTCTCGAATGTCTGCAGAACTTTCTCGCGGTAAGGGGACGAAACAATATGCGCCACAAACGATTCCGCCCCCAATTGCCGAATGCTCACCTCCCGCGCCGAGGCCAGAGGATGCTTCGGCGGCACCACCAGCACCAGTTCGTCCAGATAAGTCACCACCGAGTGCAGCCGCGGCTCCTCCGGCTTGTAGGAGAGCACGCCCAGCTCGGCGCTGTGCTGCAACACGTCGTCCGGAATGCGGCTGCCCAGCGCCCGCTGCACCGTGATCTTGATCATAGGATGCAGCCGCCGGAACTCCGCCAGTACCGGCAGCAGATAAAGGGCTGTAAATTCATTAGCCGCGATCACCAGCTTGCCCTTCTGCAGCTCCCTCAACGAAGCCAGAGATTCATGCGCATCATGCCTCAAATTCAGCAACTTCTCGGCGTACTCATAGAGCACTTGCCCGGCGTCGGTCAGAACCCCTTCGCGCGACGACCGGTCAAGCAGCGCCTCGCCCAGTTCATCCTCCAGCTTGCGGATGGTCTGGCTCACCGCCGACTGCGTCCGATGCAGTTTCTCCGCCGCCCTCGAAAACCGGTGCTCGCGCGCCACCGCCAGAAACACTTCCAGTTGTGAAAGCTCCATTTACAAACTCCTTATATTAACTTCAATAACCATTAGCAAATCTTATCATAGAAGGCAATCTAATGATCACTGAAGAATTATAAGTTTTGCTTCAACTTGATTCC
Organism: uncultured Acidobacteriaceae bacterium; assembly: GCA_963787495.1. Classification (GTDB taxonomy): domain Bacteria; phylum Acidobacteriota; class Terriglobia; order Terriglobales; family Acidobacteriaceae; genus Sulfotelmatobacter. The sequence goes on along the minus strand of CAWBDA010000003.1, from coordinate 425,436 downwards.
CCCGTACCATAAAGGGTCACAGCTTTAATAGAGCGGTCGATCATTAGTCTCGCGAAGGAAGGCCCATGGCCACGGACCAGGTCCGCATCAAGATTTTCGACACCACCCTGCGCGACGGAGAACAGTCGCCCGGTTGCAGCATGAACCACCAGGAAAAGCTCCGCCTGGCGCACCAGTTAGACCGTCTCGGTGTCGATGTAATCGAAGCCGGATTTCCCATTGCCTCTGACGGCGACTTCGAAGCCGTCAAAGCCGTCGCTGCCGTAATCCGCCGCCCCATCATTGCAGGACTCTGCCGCGCCTGCCGCCCCGATATCGACCGCGCCTGGGAAGCCTTGCAAGACGCCGCCCACCCGCGCATCCATGTCTTCTTAGCCACGTCCGACATTCACCTGAAGTACAAGCTCCGCATCACGCGCGAGGAGTGCCTCGCCCAAGCCCGCGAAGCCGTCGCCTTCGCGAAATCGCTCTGCCCTGACGTGGAGTTTTCCCCCGAAGATGCCACTCGCACTGACCCTGAATTCCTCTGCCAGGTCCTTGATGCCGTAGTCGAAGCCGGCGCCACCACGCTCAATATTCCCGACACGGTCGGCTACACCGTGCCCTCCGAGTTCGGCGACCTGATCGCAACCATCCGCCGCCGCGTGAAGGGAGTCGAGAACGTCACCATCTCCGCTCATTGCCATAACGATCTCGGCATGGCCGTAGCCAACACCATGGCCGCCATCGCCGCCGGAGCCCGCCAGGTCGAGTGCACCATCAATGGCATCGGCGAGCGCGCCGGCAACGCCTCGCTCGAAGAAATCGTCATGGCCATGCGCGTTCGCCACGATCGCTATCCCTACGAAACCGCAATCGCTGCCGAACATCTATTCCCCGCCAGCCAGTTGCTCAGCGAGATCACCGGCGTCCCCGTGCAGCCCAACAAGGCCATCATCGGACGCAACGCCTTCGCTCACGAAGCCGGCATCCACCAGGATGGCGTTCTCAAGAACCCGCTCACCTACGAAATCATGACCCCGCAATCCGTCGGCGTGCCCGATTCCAAACTCGTGCTCGGCAAGCACTCCGGCCGTCACGCCCTCGCCATCCGCTGCGAACAACTCGGCTACCAGTTCGACCGCCGCGCCCTCGATGACATCTATCGCCGCTTCGTCCGCCTGGCCGATAAGATCAAACGTGTCGAGGATCATCACCTTCTGGAGTTGATCCGCGACACCCACAAGCCAGCCGGATCGGCCACTCCGCTGTTTGAGCCGCTTCCCTCGGCGGTCTCGGCTGCTGCCAGCGCGACCAGCCCCGAACCACCCCGGCCATTTCCCATGGCCCCGCTAAACAACGCCTTCCCCGTACCCCTGCCCGCCCCCGATCCGCATCACGATCAGGAAGACTATCTCTGGGGCGTGTAGGCTTTTCGCGGACGTCCTCGCAGGACTCATGTATGGACAGCCGCCCTCGGCTGTCCGCCGGGCGAAGCCCGGCCTGCACCGTAGAACCACTTTCCATTAAACTAATCCCGCATGCTCCTGAACCTGACCATCCTCCCCGGCGACGGCATCGGCCCGGAAGTCACCGAACAAGCCGTGCAAGTTCTGCAGGCAGTTGCCGAGGCATTCGGCCACCAGCTCCAACTCCAAAGCAAGAACATCGGCGGCGCTGCCTTGGCGGCCGCGAATGATCCCCTCCCCGCCGACACAATTCAGGCGTGCCTCGCGTCCTCCGCGGTCCTGCTAGGCGCAGTAGGAACTCCAGCCTTCGACCACTATCCCAACCACCTTCGCCCCGAAGCCGGACTCCTCCGGCTCCGCCGCGAACTAGGCGCCTACGCCAACCTGCGTCCTGCCATCTGTTTTCCCGCGCTCGAGGATTGTTCCCCACTTCGCGCCGATCTAGTCCGCGGCACCGACATAATGATCGTCCGCGAACTCCTCGGAGGTCTCTATTTCGGAGAACCGCGCTCGATCGCAGGCGCGCCAGGATCCCGAGTCGCCACCAACACCATGACCTACGGCGAACCAGCCATCGAGCGCATCGCCCGAGTCGCCTTCGATCTCGCGATGAAACGCCGCCAGAAGGTTCTCTCCGTCGACAAAGCCAACGTTCTAGAGTGTTCCCGACTGTGGCGCGAAGTCGTTACTCGCTGCGCCAAGAATTATCCCAGCGTCCAACTCTCTCACATGTATGTGGATTCTGCCGCCATGTCGCTGGTGCAGCGGCCGAAAGACTTCGATGTGGTCCTCACCGAAAACATGTTTGGCGACATTCTCTCCGACCAGGCCGGTGGAGTTGTAGGCTCGCTGGGACTGCTGGCCTCAGCCAGCGTCGGCGGCCCTGTAGGAGTGTACGAGCCGGTACACGGCTCAGCCCCCGACATAGCCGGCAAAGGGATCGCAAATCCGCTAGGAGCAATTCTTTCCGCAGCGCTGCTGCTCCGCCACTCTTTTGCATTAGAACGCGAGGCAACCTGCATAGAGAACGCAGTCAGCGCCGTGTTGAATCAGGGCTTCCGAACCGCCGATCTGGTCAGAGTTGCGGAAAAGCCGACACCAACTTCTGAGATGGGACAACAAGTCGTGGAAGCGGTGAAGGAATTGGCGGCAGCAGTGAAGCGGAAGTCAGCCTGATCTCAACCTCTCGGGGCCGGTCCCCCTGGCAGTGTCTTAACCGGCTGTGCGCCGCCCACGGAACCGCCATCATACTTTCCCGTCACGTCATACCAGCGAATCCGCAACATCTCCCAAAACATGCGTGCCCCATCGACGAGTGGATGAATCCGCGTGTCTCCACTGTGCCCCCAAAGCACGGGCACTTCCTCCACGCGAAACCCGAACTTGCGCGCCAGAAAAAGAATCTCCGGGTCGAAGCCCCAGCGTTCGATTCGCTGCAGCGGCAGAATCGTCTGCGTGGCCTGGCGAGTAAATGCTTTGAAGCCGCACTGCGTGTCCTTGAACTGCAGCCCCAAGATAATCCGCAGCAACAAATTAAAGACTCTTCCAAAAAGTTGACGATGCAGCGATTGCCGCCGCGTTTGCAATTCCGTCCGCAGCCACCGCGAGCCGATCGCAATGTCCGCGCCCCCAGCCAGCGCCGCAAGCAACTTCGGCATCTCTTCGATAGGCGAAGAAAGATCCGCATCGCTGAACACCACCACTTCGCCCCGCGCATTCAGCATGCCGTTGCGCACTGCGTAACCCTTGCCCCGGTTGCCCGGATTCTCCACCAGCCGCAACATAGGCTCCCTCTCTGCAAACTCGCGAACCAAGGCAGCCGTGTTATCCCGCGACCCATCATTCACAACAATGACTTCCACTTCCGCATTCCATCCCTGTGCGCGCACAAATCCCAGCACCCTCTCCAGGGTAGCCCCCAGCCGCGCGCCTTCGTTATAGGCAGGAATAACAATGCTGTAAGCGATGTCCATGAACCTGTGCACGCCTCAGGAAAAGGCTGCGCAATTGTACGTCGTAAACAGCCGGTTAAGGAAAGAGAACCAAAATCTCGCATCCGACTACTGGGTACTGGGTACTGGGTACTGGGTACTGAGTATGAGAATTGCCGTCCTCAAGCCACGCTGCGTTTTTCCACCAGCATGCTGAAAAACTCATTCACCAATTCCGCATCCCACAAGCCCTGGCGGGCCTCCTCGCGCATTGTCTGCGCGGCCTCATCATGGGTCAACGCCGGCTTGTAAGGCCGCGCCGTGCGCAGTGCATCGTACACATCCACCACCTGCAAAACCCGCGGCAAAAGCGGGATTTCGCTCGCCCGCATTCCGTCCGGATACCCCGACCCATCTGCATGCTCATGATGATGCCGGATGATCGGCAGCACCAGCCGTAAAGACCTCAGCGGCTTGCAGATATTTTCCCCGGTCACGGGATGCTGCTTCATGATCGCCCACTCCTCGAGCGTCAGGTCGCTGCCTTTTTTCAGAATCTCATCCGGCACCGCGATCTTGCCCAGATCGTGCAGAAATCCCCCGCGCCTCAGCGCCACAATCGAATCCTCATCCAGTCCCAGATGCCGGCCCAAATCCGCCGCCCCCGCCGCCAGCCGCTCGCAGTGCCCCTCCGTATAAGGGTCGCGGCCCTCCACAATCAACCCTAGCGTGCACAGCACCGAATCCGCCGTCTCCAACTCATCGGTGAATTCCTTCACTCGCAGCAACGACTTCACCCGCGCCGTCAACTCCTCGGCCAGCACCGGCTTGTTCAGGAAGTCATCCGCTCCGGCTTCGATCCCTTGCAGCTTGTCCGTGCTGTCGGTCAATCCGGTGATCAGCACAAAGGGAATCAGCCGCGTCGCGGGGTCACCTTTGAGTGCACGGCACAATTCATAACCCGACTTTCCGGGCATCTTAACATCCGACAAAATCAGATCAGGCGCCAGCCGCCGCACCTCCGCCTCGGCCTGTTCCGAATCGGCTGCCGTCACCACGTCGTAGCCGCGCTGCGTCAGCAACCGGCTCATCAGTCCAGCAATCGCGGGATGGTCATCCACCACCAGAATCCGGGGAACACGTCGCCGCATCGCGAACACATGCATATCCTGATCAGAAGCCACTCGTCTCTGGAAAGTTGTCCGGGTCGCATCGCTCACATCCGGACGGAAATCGTGAGGAAACTTCATCGCACACTTGCAACCTTACTGGCAAAATTCGGATTATCCCGATCTCCCGTACTCTGTCATCCTGAGCGGAGCGAAAGCCTGCCCTGAGCGAAGCCGAAGGGGACCCCTTACCCGCTTGCGCCGCCATCAGCCCTGCAAGGCGTTTCTGCCACCACCTCGCGGTTGGTTTCCTGGCCGCTGGATTTGCTCAGCACTGTCCAATTCTACTGCAATCCCATCCGCGCCGACTCACTCTGCACAAGGCGTAGATCTCGCTATCTCGGCACTGCTCTGTCCCACTTCGGAACCTCCGTGGAATCAGCCTGCGATGTGTGACGTCTAACCTTGTCCTGCATACCATTATCTGATTAACCTCGGCCATGCTCCGCATCTCAAAATTTCCGTTAGCCTTCGCACTCCTCGTCATTCTCATGCAGGCGTGCGCCCACGCCGCCACCAAACCTCACATCATCACTTTCGGCAAATGGACGACAGTGCAATGGGTCCCGGAGTCCCGCACCGATGCAGAAGATGACAAGCCGCTTGCTCTGAAACTCCGACCACTCCTGGTCGACTCCCGCGCCAAGGAATTCACTCTAGGCCTCGCCCACGAAGTCACCGACCGCCTGTTCGTAGTCCGCCGCGCCTTCCGCGTTAACGACAGCCTTCCCCAGGAATCCACCTCCCCGCCGCACTGGCAATGGGAACGCGGCGGATGGCTTCTGGTCGACCGCACCACCGGCCGCATCTCCCCCATCAATCTTCCCGATTTCGACGTCTTCTATTCCGCCACCAGTTGGTACCGTGATTACGCCGCCTATTGCGGCGTATCGGATGACGGCAAAAAGGTGTACGCAGTCGTGGCCCAAATCAACCGCCGCAAGCCTGTTCTCAAAAAGCCGATCGAAGGCGTGAACATCGCCGACAAAGAAACGAAAGATGTCTCCCCCGATTCCGCCTGCCCCACGCCCCTCTGGCAACGAACCCCGACCCGAGTAACGTTCGAGCCCACAGGCGCCCCCAAACAAACCTTCGCCATCCGCGGCCACACAGTGGATCTGGTAACCGATGAAGAGGACGACGAAGAAGCCAGGAAATAGATAGAGATCCCAAGAAACCTGATCGCTGATCACTGGCCACTGACCACTGACCACTGACCACTGCTACATCGCCTCGACCGCCGGCAACTCCTCCGCCACAGTCTTCTCTTTCACCTTGGCGCTAGTCACCAGAATCACCGACACCACCACGATCACACTCCCCATAACAATGAAGCGATCCACCCGCTCATGCAGAACCAACCATCCCAGAAAAACCGCCACCACTGGATTCACATAGGCGTAAGTCGACACTTTCGACGTAGGCACATGCTCCAGCAGCCAGATGTAAGCCGTATACCCGATCCACGACCCGCACACCACCAGATACAGCACCGCGCCCACCCCGCGCGCCGTCCAGGCAACATGCGAGAAATCTCCCACGACGAATGCGAACAACAGATTCCCCGCGCCCGCCGCCGTCACCTGCCATCCGGTCGCGCTGAACACGTCCATGCCCGACTGCCAGCGCTTCGACAGCACCGATCCCAGCGCCCACGAAAACGATCCGCCCAGCAGCGAGACCGAAGCCCAAAACTCCCGCCGCCCCAGCGCCGAGGTCGAATGCAACTCCGGCCAGAACAACACCACCAGCCCAGCCATCCCCAGCACCAGCCCAGCCTTGCCCCGCCACGAAATGTGATGATCGCCCAGCAGCAGCGAGTCCAGCACCAGAAACCACAGCGGCGTGATGGCAATAATCAAAGCCGCCAGCCCCGAAGGCACCGAAAGCTCCGCCCAAGCCAACGTCAAATTCCCGCCCATCAGCAGCAGAATCCCCACCACCGAAGCCAGTGCAATCTGCCGCGCCGAATACCAGACCCGCCGTCCCGTCAACGCGCAAACAGCCAGCATCACCACGCCGGCAATCGAAAACCGCACTCCGCACATCAACGCCGGACGAATCGTCTGCACCGCAATGTCAATCGCCAGGTAGGTAGATCCCCAAAATAAATACACCAGCCCGAACGCAAGGATCACCGCAAACCGGCTTGGGCTCTGAGTTCTGGACATGTCAGTGAGAAAGCAGGGAAACTTAAAACATATCAGACGAGTGCCAACATAATTCGGATTCTAATCTTAAACGCTGTCATCCTGAGCGGACCTGTCGCAGTCGAAGGATCCCTGGCGGCCTTCCGCTCTCTGCAACTCGAAGGATTTTCCTTCTGCTGCCCGGCGGAATGAATCCGGGCCGTTACCAAAGGGGTTACGCGATGCGTCGCCTCAAGCTATAATGACTTAGTGATGTCGACGGTTACCGATGCTGCGCAACGTTTCCAATTCGTGTTTACCCAATGTGCACCTGCCCGAGTGCTGGCTGCACTGTCTCGTGTGCCCAAGGCGCTATCGCGCGAACCTGCCGTCACGCCTGGTCCCAGCCTATTCGGTAGCGACTAACAAATCCTCCACCCGATTCTTTCGGTTCCACGTGTGCTTGAACCAGAGCAACGTGCTCCGAGATGCGTTTACTGACCACTGGCCACTAACCACTGGCCACTGCCCTACGGAGGATTCCAATGACAACGACCACGAAAACCATGACTGCAGTCGGCCCCAAGATCAAGACCGCCCTTCCCGGGCCAAACGCCAAGCGCGTTCTAGCAGGCGACGAGAAATATATTTCGCCGTCCTATACCCGTTCCTACCCGCTCGTAGCCAAGAGCGGACGCGGCATCATCGTCACCGACGTAGACGGCAACGAGTTCTACGACTTCTCCGCTGGCATCGCCGTCACCTCGACCGGCCACTGCCATCCCCACGTGGTCGCCGCCATGCAAAAGCAGGCCGCCGAACTTATTCATATGTCCGGGACGGATTTCTATTACGAGAGCATGGTCACGCTGGCCGAGCGCCTGTCGAAAATCGCTCCCATGCCCGGCCCGCACAAAATCTACTACGGCAACTCTGGCGCGGAGGCTGTAGAGTGCGCCCTAAAGCTCGCCCGATATCACACAAAACGGCCCAACATCATTGCGTTTTTCGGGGCGTTTCATGGACGCACCATGGGCGCGCTTTCCCTTACCGCCTCGAAACCCCAGCAGCGGCGCCGGTTTTCGCCGCTTCTCGGCGGCGTGACGCACGTCCCTTATCCCGATCTTTATCGCGGACGCAAAGATCCCACGCAGGATCCTGACGCGTTCTCGCTTGGCTGTGCGCGGTTCATTGAAGAGAAGCTGTTCAAGACCACGCTGGCTCCCGAAGAAGTGGCCGCTATCTTCGTCGAGCCGGTGCAGGGCGAGGGCGGATACGTGGTCGCGCCCACCATCTTCATGCAGGAGCTGCGCCGCATCTGTGATCGTCACGGCATTCTCCTCGTGCTGGACGAAGTGCAGAGCGGCATCGGCCGCACCGGCAAGTGGTGGGCCGTCGAGCACACTGGCGTGGAACCAGACATGGTCTGCATCGCGAAGGGCATCGCGTCAGGCATGCCGCTCGGCGTCGTGATGACGCGGGCAGAAATCATGGACTGGGTGCCCGGTTCGCATGCCTCAACCTTCGGCGGCAATCCCGTGTGCATCGCTGCCGCGCTGGCGACGCTCGACGTGATCGAGAAAGAACATCTGCTCGATCACTCCGCCGAAGTAGGGGCGCACATGCTGAAACGCATGGCCAGCTGGCCCGCCAAGCTGAAGCTGGTCGGCGACGTCCGCGGCCGCGGCCTGATGATCGGAGTCGACATCGTCAAGGACAAGTCCAGCAAGGAGTACGCCGCCGCCGAGCGAGACCTGATCGTCGAAAAGGCCTTCGAACACGGCGTGCTGTTCCTCGGCTGCGGTCCAAGTTCGATCCGCCTGTGCCCGCCGCTGGTGGTGACCAAAGAAGACACCGACGTCGCCATGGACGTGCTGGAAGAGTGCATCCAGGAAGTGGGCAAGTAGGGGCGGCTTCCGCTGGGTGCCAATTGGTGCTGATTCGTGGGAGGCCTAGTCTCACGTGGCGGACCTGAACCAGATATCGATCGCATTTAGGAGTTCAAGTGCCAGGCCTTTGTCTGTGTCGGCGTATTTCAGCTGGCGTACCAGGTACGCGTATGCTACTGCCGCGATTTCTCTCTGCCCCGCTGCGACGGCGAAGGACCACTCACGGCATGCTCTGATGAAATTGGCGGCCGGGCACCCTTTCAGGTATTTATCCAGGTCGGCCCAGTGCTGCGCTTGTCCTCCGGATGGCCAGCCGGAGCCTAGTAGGGGCCGTTTTGGGTGGAATAGAAGGGACAGCTCTAGGGTGATCGGGTCTAGGCTGGCGGGGCCCTCGCCGACGTCCCCGTAGTCGATGAGTACGCAGGATCCGTCGCTGCGCACGAGGATGTTTCCGCCGTGGAGGTCCCCGTGGATGCTGCACCAGCGTGTCTGGACTTCTCTTCGCTCGAAGTCATGGAGCCACAGAATTGCGTGGGGCCGTGTGGCCTGCTGAAACTCGTCGTCAGCGATCAGCCTTTGCCGGATCTCCCGAATCGGCCTTCTCGTCTCGCCTACGCCGTCGGACCAACGGAGGGTCATTTCTTGGGCGTTCTTTGCAACCGTCGACGGGAGGGTGCCTGGCTGAGCGCAGACTTCGAAAACGTCTTGGTCGAATCCGTCCATGAGGCTATAGAACACCGCAGCTCGGGCCTTTGCCCCGAATTCCAAAGTATGCAGCTCTCGCGGGGTCGCCGCGGCTTCGAGTTTGGAGATGTGAATCTTATAACGGGCGCTCTCGTCACGCACCTCAGCGAGGGTGCCTAGCTTAGCGACGGCATCGTGGATGCGCGTTCCCCTGCTATCTGTGACCTTGAGCCGGATTACCTTTGCAGGGGACAGGCCTTGGCCGATCATTGACCCTACGCACCGCACGCCGTTGACCCTCTTGGCGAAAATGCGGATCAGTCGGTCATCTTCGATACTGGGGTTGGTGTCGCCGCGCTGGAACTCTATTTCCCCTAGTCCCCGGACGGCTGTCGCGAACGGTGCTAGCTTCGCTGAGGCTTCGGAGAAGCAGCTCTTGCGGAGGAAGGTGACCGTCCCTACTTCGCCGCCGCCCCAGATATCTACCTGTCTCTTCCTGTCCAGCATCTCTTGAAAGAAGTCCTCTGCGGGAGAGCCGGTCAGGACAAAAACAGGTGTCCCGGGTGCGGATTGGAGGGCACGACCGAATACCGCCCGCCCGTGTGCCGGGACCGCGTCAAGTGCGCCGTCGACCGTTGGGATTTTCAGGTCTAGGATCACGAGGTCATAGAACTCGCTCTCAAGGCGCGCCGAGGCGGAGTCGCGGCTGCGTGCTACCGTCACCTCCGGTGGGCCGTCGAGGTGGCTGAGCGTAAGACAAAGTTCGTCTACAAAATCCTGATCGTCTTCGACTACGAGGACGCGCATCTATCGGGCCCACCTTAATTCGTAGCGCGCTCCGCCCGTCCTGGCTGGGCTCAGGGTGGCTATCCCGCCCAGTGTCTCCATGGCCTGCCGCGCTATCGCAAGCCCGAAGCCGCTGTGACCTTGCTTTGTCGACCTGCCGAGTTCGAACGCTCCGTCGACTGGACCGGTTAGGCCGGGACCGTGGTTGATTATCGCGATCCGGTAGTCGACGTCCGTCACTCCCCAAGTGACGACGACTGGTTGCGGATTCTCGGCTCTTGATTGGGCGGTCGCTTCGAGGGCGTTGCGCAGGCCGTTGCGGATCGCGAAGTCCAGTAGGTGAGGGTCGGCGGTCACGACAAGCGGTTTTGGGCCATGTGTGGTCGGCTCGGCGTCTGTGCCACCACTCTCCTCTGTGATTATTCGTCCGATGTGATCGGCCAGGTCGAACTCCTCGGGCTTGGGTGTCGCTGTTACAGCTCGCAGTTGCTCTATCCCGAGGAAGATGCGCTGCACGCGGTTGATGTGCCTCTTTGTACTGGATGCCTGGTAGTTCGGTACCTCACGGGAGGCCGCATTCGCCACCAGGCCGATTGGAGATGCTACTTCGTGAAGAAATAGCGTCGTTACCCACTCGACCGCTTCAGTCCTGGCTCTGCGAAGGATCTCGTCCGGCACTACGTCTTCTGAGGCTGGCTCATCTTTGCGCTGGCCCGTGGCGATCGAGAGATGGGTAATCGCGGTCTCGAGTGCTGCCTTGACGTAGGAGTCTGTTTCGCCCGAGCGCGCCTCTCGGATGGCTGAGAGGTCTGCCGCTTCGGGATTCTGCGCAAGATATCGCGCGGCTCGGAGTCTTTCGTGCGGTGAGCCGGACCTCACGGATTTCAGCGCTTCTTCCCTTGTCATGAGGTCTCATGCCGGCCGTAAAAGGTAGCACGCCGTTCGAAGGCTTCGGCTCCGCCCTCCATGACGGTAGAAATCGATTGCACGATCCTTGGGTCTTCGAGGGGAGCATCAGCTAGCACGAAGCCTCTGTGGCCGTCTGAGCCCAGTTGCACAACCTTATCTGCCCCTCCTAGGACTGGGATATTGGCGTTGTGCGTGGAAAAAATGATTTGGCTCCGTGGGTCTCGTGCGACGATGGCGCGGATGACAGTATCGGCGATAAAGGCGTTGTCGATGTGATCCTCGGGCTGATCCACTATCAGCACGCGTTCGGTATGGTGAAGGACGAGCGGGAGCACGACGGTGCAACGCTGGCCCGTGGAGAGCTCGCCGATTTCTTTGTAGTCTTGGCCATCCAGAAGGTGCAGTGACACCTCGTCGTCAACTGCGATAGTCGCTAGTTCCGCCAAGCCGGACTCACGAAGCTGGGCTAGGGCCCTTGCGGAGCGGTCTTTTGTTATGCCGGCCGCGTGGGCGATAAGTTCATAGTCGTTTGATTCAGCCGCTTCCAGCAGTTCCCTGGGGCTCACTGCCTTTGCCAATGTGGGAGCGAGTTCGCCGTACCTCAATCCGCTGCCTCGCAGAACATTCGCTATCGCCGCCGAGAAAAGGTCATGCTGCCCCGCTCTGCTGAGGCTTATGCTGATTCTGGGCCCTAGAGCTGAGTTGAGCTTCTTAGCGACGTTCTCTCTTGTCTTGAACTTCTTGTCTCGCAGCGATTCAATTTGGTCCAGGGCCCCGTTTCTTTGGGCCAGGACTGCGTTCAGCTTCTTGCGGCTCTGCTTGATGACGGCGCGCAGCGATTCCAGCTGCGCCTTTCTTTCTCGCAGTTGGGAGCCAAGTCGCGCTGTGCTACCAGCGCCAGATTGCAACGCCTCGACCTCTTTTCGAAGTCGTCTTGCTTGCTCTTCTACGGGGGCCCTGCGCGCCGCGAGACTGTCGGCTATTGCCTTTGCTTCCTTAGCCGCCGCTGATATCTCGTCGATTGCCGCCTGCAGGTGTGATTGCGCTCTGGAGATCCGTGCTCGTGTGCTAGGGAGGGGATCCGGTGTTGCTGAGGCTGGCCAGTCCTCTAGCGAGGGGGTGGAGCGAGCCGCAGTAAGCACTGCGGTGCGCCAGCGTTCAATTGCTAGGGCAAAACGCTCGATCGCCGCGGCAGCGACCGAGATTGACGAGATCTCCTTTACCTGCAGGTCAAGCTGTAATTTCTTGTCAGCCGCCTCCGACGAGACGGCAGCAAGCCGCTGTTCTGCGGGTGCTAGATCTAGGAGTTGCTGCTCTACGACTGGTAGCTCTGCCACCTGCCGCTCCAGTTCTTCAAGCTCCCGCCTCAAGGAGTCTGACTCCGCCGTCAGCGAGTGCGTTTCAGAAATCGCTGCCTTCTCTTCCCTGGCGAAATCGGTCAGGCGCGGCACGAACTCGTCCAGCAGATGCAAGCGGCCGTTGGGCTGAAGTCCTACTGATTCGATCTCCGTCTGCGAAAAGATTATTGGGGCGGGGAAGGATCGGATTATCTTAGGTGACGGATCGCTCGCTTGGCGGGTTGCCGTGAACGTTTTCTCGCCGTGTCTGACGGCAACGCTTATGAGTCCTGAGCCCAGCACAGAAAGAGCATGGTCCCGGCTTCGTTTCTCGGACTCTGGCGTGTAGCTGGGTGCGTCAAGACAGAACCGAATCAGTTCGATCAGCGATGTCTTGCCTGTTCCTCGTTCGCCAATTATCACGTTGAGACCGGGCACTAAGCGAAGGTCCAGTCCGTCCAGGAATCCTTCCTCGATTTGCACGCGTTCGATGTGCATGGTGTTTTTCCGATTTGTGGTTCCCGTCGTGGGAGTGTACAGCCGACAAGTATCTCAGAATTGGGACGGGTGTCCCATTTTTTCAAGGGGAAACTTTTCCTGGGGCTTGACCCAGGACTTACGTCCTGGGCTATTGTCTGCCGCCCCTTCGGGGCTTCTTTTCCTCTGGCTTGGGGCGGAGCAGGGGCCAGGCTTCGCGGTAACGCTCGTAGCGGTAGATGTTTGGCTTGTGGGGTTGCATAGGGAAGAGCATTGTGCTCGTCGGCTGAGGGAAGCCGTTGAAGAGGACCCACGCCGGGATGAGGTACCAGGTTTTTTGTGGGATGACGTAGCCGGCGAAGAAGTCAAGCAGCTTGGGGGCGTATTGCCGGCCGTGAAAATTGGTCTTGAACTGACAGAGGTATCCGGTGCCGACGCGATAGCTGGTGGACTTAACCTGGACCCTGACGACACGGTTGCCGAAGTTGAGGGCGACGTCGAAGGGTTGGGAGTCTCCCCATGGCTTGAGGACCGTGTAACCGTGGCCAAGCGCTTCGGCTATGAACTGGGCTTCCACCCATTCGCCGCGTTCCTTGAGGCCCTGAACTTGGGCATGCTGCTCCTGGAGCTATTGCGGAATCGAGGTTCGGCTGCAAAAGAAAAGGCGCGGCCCATGGGCCGCGCCTCGTTTTTCTGAATTTTTACTCTATATATTCAGTATATCAATTTGAAATGGGTGATTGTGTCACGGTTTCTGGAAATATATCTGTGCTGCTTTGAGTGACTTAGGCCCGATCGTGTAGTTCTTGCCTATTGACAAGATTTTGGAGATTTCCCGGTTTGGGGCTCAACGCAGACTCTCCGGGGCTGGAGTCTGATGGGCTGACATTGACCGCGCTGGTCGTGTCGACAAGAAGCAGGTTCCTCCACTACGCTCGCTTCGCTCGGCTCGGAATGACAGGGTTTTGTTGGTTGCTTCATCCGCGATGCGATTTTGAGCCGAAATGGCCGCGGGAGGCGTGGCCTCCGCCGCCGTGGAATTTAGGAGCCTTCGGAGCCTTGAATTTTGGGGCCTTGAATTTCGACTCGGAGAAGTGCTTTTGCTTGGGCGCGTGCTGCGAGAATCCGTGCTGCGAGAATCCGTGCTGCGAGAATCCGTGCTGCGAGAATCCGTGCTCCCGCGAAGGGCCGTTGGACGACATGCGGGCTTTTGAGAAGTGCGGCAGGTGCGCCCAGGAGCTTGACTTGGCGGAGCGGGAGGGCTCAGGACTTCGCGTGGCGCCAGCATTCGCAAAGCCTCGATTCGCGAAGCCTTGATTCGCAGAGCCTCGATTCGCAAAGCTGTGATTCGTGAAGCTGTCACGGCTCGACGCAAATGACCTCGAGCTTGTGAAAGATCTCTCGCCGGGGAATGAGCGGGTGCGGTTTTGTGCTGAGTTCCCGAAGTACGGGTCCCTGGTGGCGTTGCGGCTTGGCTGATCGAACGTCCGCGAGTTGCTTGCCGTGCGATTGTCGCGCTGGAAACTCTGGCTGGCGGTGGATGGGCGTGTCGTGAAGGGCTGCCGCGGCTCGCGCGCCGAGGATGTTCGCGTATTGCTGCCGAAGGATCGCCATCCGCCGCTTCTTCCTGGTTCGCCCCTACCTGGTTCACCTCTGCCTCTTCCTGCTGCGCCGCCAAACCGACTGGCCACGAGACTACTGCCATAGGGAACGCCGAGGCGGTGGTGCGGGTTGTGCACCCAGAGACTTGACCCTGCGTAGCCGCCACTGAAGGAACCGCCGCCGGAATTGCGGAATCCGAAATCACTAAAGAAAGAGTTGTTCACGAACAAGGCGTGGGCCAGCCAGCTCAGCGCCCATCCCCAGCTTTTTAGTCCGAGCAATCCCTGGAATCCGGGCAGGAAGCCGGCTAGATTTGCGATGGTCCCGAAGAGCGATCCAAAGCCGCTTCCGGCGTAGGGAAGCGCGGGATAGGAACCCTCGGCCGGAGCTCCCCAGACAACCGACGGATTGTAGTACGGAACATACATGATCTGAGGATTGGCAGGCTGAATCTCGATGGCGCTCTGCTCGCCTTGTGTTTCTGTGTTGACGGAGAGTTGAGGCGTGCTCCGGAGTTGGCCGTTCTCCCGGGCCTGAGCCCGCAGGTTCTGGATGGCATTCATTACATCCGACTGCCGGGCGAGGAAGGCATTGCCGAGGTCGGTAGTCCAGCGAACATTCTGGTTGAGTAGCGTCAGCACGTCGGGAAACGCGACCAGGGCCTGAACACTGGGGTCCCAATTCTGTTGCTGAGCCGCCGCCAGCAGTTCCCGGTTAGGCAGATTCCTGTTTTGCTGAAGCCACTGTTGCGCCTCGACCACCTCCAGGGGATAGGTGCAGGCCACCAAGACTTGGCCGAGGAGTGCGTCGGGATAAAGCGCGATCGGCGCTACCAGGTTAGCCAGGTCGTCTGGCGAAATCGCGGAGGGTGGCTGCTGAATCGGCGCGCTGGAATTGCTGTCCGGAGACATCTGGGCCAGGGTGCGAGAACCTGAGCCCAAGGCGATGGTGATCGCTGCCAGCGCTATTGCTTTTTGAAGCTTCGGCCGAGAGATGAATCGAGACATATGCCACCTCCAGCTAGCGTAGTGCGATCGTCCGTGGTTCGCATTCTATATCAACTCAAGGGGTCAGATGTGCGGCCGGGTGGAAGGGATGCCATGGCCGTGGCTTCCCGGTTTGGGAGGGACGGTGCTCGCGGCTCTCTTTTTTGGTCGACGATCACATCCCGTGCGCGGCTGAGTTGGGTACAGTTAGGTTGGAGATCTCTTCAGTGCTTTCTGGGCGGATTTTTTCCGGCAGGACTACGCAAGTGGTGCGTCACGCTCTCGGCTGGCTGGCAGAGCGTACTTTACCGGCGGAGAAGATCGCGGCGCATCATCGCACCGGGCGGCGGGGAGAAGAGGCGGCTTACTTTCATCTGCGGAAGCTGGGCTACACGATGGTGGCGCGGAACTTCCGCTCGCCGCGCTGCCGGGGAGAGATTGACCTGATCGGATGGGACGACGATGTTCTTTGCTTCGTGGAAGTTAAGACGCGCACCACGCGCGATGTGAAGCCCGGCGAAGCGGCGGTCGACCGGCACAAGCGGCGGCTGGTGGCGGCTGTGGTGCGTGATTACCTTCGGCGATTTCCACCTTCGTGCCAGTGGAGATTCGATGTGGTCAGCGTATACTATCTAGAGTCGAGGGCCATCCAGCCGCAGATCGAAATATTTCGGAATTCCTCCCTGACGGCTTAAAATAAAAGATTCGCCTATCCTAGTAAAAGGGGTTCATAGTGCCTGAGCTTAGAAAAGATCCTATTGTTGGCCGTTGGGTGATTATTTCCACGGACCGCGCGAAGCGTCCCACCGACTTCGCCCGGGAAAACGTGAAGTTGAAGGGCGGATTCTGCCCCTTCTGCTATGGGAACGAGGGCAAGACGCCGCCGGAGATTCAGGCGTATCGTCCGGGATCGAATGGCGGACCCGCGTCGCAGCGGGATACGCCGGGATGGACCGTACGCGTGGTCCCGAACAAGTTTCCGGCTTTGGGGATTGAAGGTACCCTGAGCCGTCAGGCCGAAGGCATGTTCGATCGCATGAACGGCATTGGCGCGCACGAAGTAATTATCGAAACACCCGACCACAACGCCAGCCTGGCCACGCTGCCTCCGAAGCGGATTGAAGACGTGCTCTGGACATTTCGCGACCGCATCCTCGATCTAAAAAAAGATCGCCGCTTCAAATACATCCTCTTGTTCAAGAACCACGGCGAAGCCGCCGGAGCATCGCTCGAGCACGCCCACTCCCAACTGATCGCGCTGCCGATTCTGCCGATCAACGTCACCCAGGAACTGGAAGGCGCAAAGCAGTATTACCTATATAAAGAGCGCTGCGTGTTTTGTGACATCATTAGGCAGGAGACGGAGAATGGGAGCCGGGTCGTCGCGGAGAACGAGAATTTTCTGACGATTGCGCCTTATGCGCCGCGGTTTCCGTTCGAGACATGGATTTTGCCGAAGCAGCACGAGTCGGCGTTTGAGAATTCGTCTTCGCACATGTTTGAGAACCTGGCGAAGGCGCTGAAGACTTTGCTGATCAAGGCGGACCGGGTGCTGGATAATCCGCCTTACAATCTGGTGATTCACACTTCGCCGGCGCAGGATCCGACCAATGATCACTATCACTGGCACATGGAGTTCATGCCGAAGCTGACTAAGACGGCTGGATTTGAGTGGGGGACGGGCTTCTACATCAATCCCACTCCTCCGGAAGAAGCCGCGAAGTTTCTGCGCGAGGCCAGCGTGGAAGAGCCGGTTCCGGCGACGGTGGGGTAGGGGAGTTCAGGCAGAAACGAGAGTTTCCGTCAGAAAAAGAGGGCACGGTGAGAGCCGTGCCCTTTGCAGTTGGACGGAGAGAGAAGTTGATGGCCAGGACGAAAGATTCTGGGAGCCCTGCCACAACCGTGTCGAGTTTTATGTTAGGACGGCGGCGGAAGTTTAATTGTCACGAAATTGTAAAATCTTAACGGCCGGAGCCTGCTATCTTGTTCCAGTCCTTGCCTTTATTTGCTAATTCTTGCTTTTGCCTTAGCCTTGCGTTCGATCCTGGAATTCTTCGTGCCATGCCATTTGAATTGCTTCGAGCTTGCCTTCGTTGGAGGCACCGGGGTCGCCCTTGAAATCGGGCAATTCGGTGACGTAGCGATGCAGATCGGTGAAGCGCACGGCGAGGGGATCGAGTTCGGGATGAACTTCGCTGAGCAAGATGCCGATATCTTCGGCGTTATCCCAGGTTAGAGGTTTGGGCATGGGGAGTTCCTCAAAGTTTCAAGGTTTCAACGTTTCCAAGGTTTCGAAACCTTGAAACCCTGAAACTTTGAAACCTGCTAGTGATGCTCTTCCGAAATGTAATTGCGGTTCCAGGTTGGAATCTCGACTACTACTTTGCCCGGCTTCGTGATCTGCACCTGGCAGCCGAGACGCGAGTTTAACTGCAAGTCGGCGGCCATGTCCAGACGGTCGGCTTCGTCGTCATCCATGGGCGAAAGATTTTCGGCGCCTTCTTTGATCCAGACGTGGCATGTGGTGCAGGCGCAATTGCCGCCGCAGGCGTGGTCGAGCGGGACTCCGAAGTTCAAGGCGACGTCGAGAATCGACTCCTCCTTGCCATGATCCTCGTAGGGCAGCTTGCCGTGCTCGAACTGGACCGTCTTGCCCTCGGGCAGAAACGTGAGCTGCACTGTATTCTCGCCGATCGTATTTTCGCCGGGAGCTTCTTCGGTGGCTGTGCCGGCGCCTTGTGTTTTTTCTTCTGACATTGACTGCTCCTCGAAAACCTTAAGCTTCTTTGCTTACGCAGCGAGGGCGAGATGCCCTCGCGACAGCCGGCGAGACGCCGGCGCTACTCGAACTCTGCTTTCGCCATGGGATGCGGGGCTGTGGGGCCTTCGCCCATGTCGGCTTCGTCCATGGTTTTGCCTTTTAGCGCGGTGGAGACGGCGGTGTCCATCATCAGCTCGGCCAGACGTGTTGTGCCCTGGTTGAGCGCGTCGATGGCTTTGCGGATGGCCTGGTAATCGTCTTCGGCTTTCACCGCGATCAGGGCCTTCTCCATTTTCGCAATCTTTTTCTTCTCGTCGGTGGTTAGGTGGCCCCAGGCCGGGCTCTTTTTTCCTTTTTCGAGAGCTGCCAGGATGGTATCTGCCTCGTTGCGCGCTTCAATGACCTGGCGCTGACGGAAATCCTCTTCGGCGCTGTCGAAAGAGTCGAGAATCATGCTCTCGACTTGCTCGTCGGTAAGGCCGTAGCTGGGCTGGACCTGAATCTCCGCCTCTTTGCCGCTGCGCTGCTCGCGGGCGGCGACGTGGAGGATGCCGTTGGCGTCGATGAGAAATTTAACTTCGATGCGCGCCATTCCAGCAGCCATCGCCGGGATACCTTTGAGATCGAAACGCGCCAGCGAGCGGCAATCCTTCGCCAGTTCGCGCTCGCCTTGCAGCACGTGAATGGCGACGTTGGCCTGGCCATCGACCTGCGTGGTGTAGAACTGCGTGGCTGATGCGGGGATGGTTGAGTTGCGCAGAATGATTTTGTCGGTAACGCCGCCTGCGACTTCGATGCCTAGCGACAGCGGCGTGACGTCTAGCAGGAGCATATTCTCGGTGGCCTCGGAGCCTCCGCCTAGAATATTGGCTTGCACGGCCGCTCCGAGAGCGACAACTTCGTCGGGATTCAGGTCCGTGTGTGGTTCGCGGTGAAAAAGTTCTTTGACCAGAGCGCGAACCTTGGGGATGCGTGTGGACCCACCGACGAGCACGACCTCGCCAATCTGTTCGGGCGTGAGACCGGCGTCTTTGAGAGCCTGCTTGCAGGGGCCGATGGTGCGGTCGATGATGGGCTGGATGAGTTGTTCGAACTGCTCGCGAGTAATCTCGCGCAGATAGCGCTTGCCGCCCGGGAGTTTGACATCGAGTTTGACCGAGAGCTGCGACGAGAGCGCGATCTTGGCATCGATTACGGCATTGCGAATGGCCTGGACGGCCTCGGCATTGCGGTGCAGGTCAAGACCGAGATCGCCGAGCGTGTCGTCGACTGCGATGGTGATCAGCAAATTGTCGATGTCGTCGCCGCCCAGATGGGTGTCACCGTTGGTCGATATGACTTCGAAGATGCCGTCGTGGAGCTTGAGAATGGAGATGTCGAAGGTGCCGCCGCCGAGGTCGTAGACGGCGACGATGCCGTTCTGCTTCTTGTCGAGGCCATAGGCTAGAGACGCAGCCGTGGGCTCGTTGACCAGGCGCACGACCTCAAGGCCGGCGATGCGACCGGCATCTTTTGTGGCCTGACGCTGCGCGTCGTTGAAATAGGCGGGCACGGTGATGACGGCCTTCGTGACCGGGGCTCCGAAGTAGCGCTCGGCATTGCGCTTGAGCTGGCGGAGGATGAGAGCCGAAATTTCCGGTGGGGTAAAAGTCTTCTCGCCGAGCTTGATTCGCAACACTTCCCCTGCCTGCAGGTCTTCGGCGAGACGGAAGGGAAAGAACTTCAATTCTTCCTGAATGTCCTCAACGCCGCGTCCCATCAGGCGTTTGATCGAGTAGACGGCGCGTTCCGGCGTTTCAGTGAGATACTTACGCGCTGCATTGCCGATGACGGGCTGATTGTTCTCGTCGAGCGCGACGACCGACGGGACAAGATTCGAACCATCGTCGCCGGGGATCACGACAGGGCTCTCCCCTTGCATGAAGGCCACGAGAGAATTCGTGGTGCCCAGGTCGATGCCGACGATGCGATCAGATGCCATTTGTAATTTTGTAATCGAGTAATTTGGTAAATTAAGGGCCTTCAGGTTGCAAATTACAAAATAACCCGATTACCAAATTGCTCAACTCTCCAGCACTTCGTTTACGTCTCGAACCAAATTCCTGATGTAGTTGCGGCGGTTCAGCACATCCACCAGTTTGTCGCGTTCCTGCCTGCGTTCTTCATCTGAGACCGGCTGGCCGTTTTGTTCGCGCTGGATCATTCCATCCCAAACCTTCCAACGCCCCTGAAGCTCGCGCAAAAGAGCTTCCTGCTTTTCTTCAAGGTCGTGTTTCTGGTTGCCGATTTCTTCGATCAGGGCGGGATCGTCCTCTCCCATCTTCTTCTGCATACGGAGTTCTTCGAGCTGCATATTCAGATCGAAGACCTCTGCGAGCAGCTCGGGTGGCACGATCTGCTTTTTTATCTCTCCGGTGGAGCGGGCCTGCTCAGTCGCCGTCTTCGACTGCTCTTCCAGTTCCACGCCTTCCAGCTTCAAGAGGTACTGCGTGCGCTTGATTGGATCTTTCAAGGTGCGATGCGCATCGTTGAGCAGGGAGCTTTGTTGCAGGCTCCACTCCTGCTCCTGCCTGCCGGTTTGTGCGTTGAGGTCGGGATGCAGTTTGCGGCTCAGCTCATAAAAGTCTACGTCCAGAGCGGCGACATCGAGATCCAACTTGCGCGGCAGCTCAAAGAAAGTGAAGTAATCCACCGGCGCCGGAGGCTGAACCTTGCCACAGGCCTGGCAGAAGTGGACGGCTCGCATGGTTCCACACGACCAGCAGGATTGAGTCTCCTCAGGTGCGGGCTTCGCGGTAATCGTGGTTAAAGACGAATTGGTCATACCTGCACCTCCTGTCAACTACCCACCGACGACACGTCAAGGCCGACGCAGCCACATTGCTAGGCGAGGACGGTGGCGCCAAAGACATTCGCGGGCGAGGGCGCCCGCGCCACACGACTACGCGGAGAACGAAGTCCCACAGCCGCACGACTTCGTGGCCTGGGGATTCACGAAGACGAATCCCTGCTGCATCAGTGTCTCCTGGTAATCCAGGATCATGCCGTGCAGGTAGATAAACGACTTCGGATCGACGAAAACGCGCACATCGCCATATTGAAAGATGCGGTCACGTTCGCGCGGCTGCGTGTCGAAGCGGATGTTATAGCTCAGACCGGAACAGCCGCCGCCCTGCACGCCCAGGCGCAGTCCACCCTGCTCGGGCGAAATGCCTTCCTTGGCCATTGCGCTGCGCACCTTGACCAGGGCTTTGTCGGTGACCTGAATGCCCTTGGCCGGTACGGTTGGCGAAGGTTGCGCGGTTTGTTCAGTTGCCGTTGTCATGAAAATTCCTGACGCAGTCCCTCAGCGGCTAAAGCCGTTGCACAGGCGAGACGCTTGCGGCGCGGCTGAAGCCGCGCCCTTTCAAGTCTCAGCCAGGCGAAAGCTTACTGCGCTACCGTTGAGGCAACCGGCTTCGCGCTCTCCTGCTTCTTCTTCCAGTCGCTGATCGCGGCGCGGATGGCGTCCTCGGCCAGCACGGAACAATGGATCTTCACCGGAGGAAGCGACAGCTCCTTCACGATGTCCATGTTCTTGATGGTGAGAGCTTCATCCACCGTCTTGCCCTTGACCCACTCGGTGGCCAATGAGGACGATGCGATCGCGGAACCGCAGCCAAACGTCTTGAACTTAGCTTCTTCAATGACGTTGGTGTCGCGGTTGACCTTGATCTGCAGCTTCATGACGTCGCCGCACTCCGGTGCGCCGACCAGGCCGGTGCCCACGTCAGCGCTGCTCTTGTCCATCGAGCCGACGTTGCGGGGATTGTTGTAGTGATCAATTACTTTATCGCTGTATGACATTTTTTTCTCCAGGTTTCCAAATTCAAAGTTTCAAGGTTTCGAAGGTTGCAATGTTTCAAAGACTCTCGGCTCCACGATCCCACGCGAAACCTTGAAACTCTGAAACCTTGAAACCTGCTTCTTACTCTCCTGCCCACTTTACGTCCTTCAGATTGATGCCTTCCTTCGCCATTTCGTAGAGCGGAGAAAGTTCGCGCAGGCGCTCGACGGTTTCGATGACTCGGTCGGCCACGTAATCGACTTCGGCTGCGGTGTTGAAGCGGCCGATACCGAAACGGATCGAACTGTGCGCCAGGTCGTCGCCGGTGCCGAGAGCCTTCAATACATAAGATGGCTCCAGAGTCGCAGAGGTGCATGCCGAACCGCTGGAAACTGCAATGTCGTTGATGCCCATCAGCAGAGACTCGCCTTCCACGTAGGCAAAGCTGATGTTCAGGTTGCCGGGGAGACGATGCTCCATGGAGCCGTTGATGTAGGTTTCGTCGAGACGGCTCATGATGCGGTCGCGCAGGCGATCACGCAGGCTGGCCAACTGGACTGCCTCGCGAGACATTTCTTCCGAGGCGATCGCGCAAGCCTTGCCCAAACCGACGATGCCGGCGACGTTTAAGGTGCCGGAGCGCATGCCGCGCTCGTGGCCGCCACCATCGATGATGGCGGAAATCTGTACCCGCGGATTCTTGCGGCGGACGTACAAAGCGCCGACGCCCTTGGGGCCGTACATCTTATGGGCGGAGATCGACATCACGTCGATGTTCTGCTTGTTCACATCGATCGGAATCTTGCCGATGGCTTGCGTGGCGTCAGTGTGGAAGATAATGCCGCGCTCGCGACAGAGCTTGCCGATTTCCGCGATGGGCTGCACCACGCCGATTTCGTTATTCGCGGCCATGATGCTTACCAGGATGGTCTTGTCATCCATGGCGCGCTTGAGGTCCTCGAGATCGATCAGGCCATCTTTCTGCACGGGCATGTAGGTGACGCGATAGCCGTACTTCTCGAGGCGCTTGCAGGTGTCGAGCACGGCCTTGTGCTCGGTGACCGCGGTGATGATGTGATTACCCTTCTCGCGGTACATCTCGGCTACGCCCTTGATGGCGAGGTTGTCGCTCTCGGTGGCACCCGAGGTGAAGATGATTTCTTTGGTGGTGGCGCCGATCAGCTTGGCGATGCGCTCGCGGGCGGTTTCCACACCTTCTTCGCCGGCCCAGCCGAAGGAGTGATTCCGGCTGGCGGCGTTGCCGAACTTTTCCATGAAATAGGGCAGCATCTCCTCCAGCACCCGGGGATCCATGGGCGTGGTGGCGTGGTTATCCATATAAATGGGTAGCTTTACTCCCTGGGGAGCGGAGTGCTGGGTCACTGGAAGTTGCTGGGGGACTTTTACATCCGTGCTCATAATTGCTTTCTCCTACCTTGTTAGATGCTCGATCTCTTGTCTTCTTCTCGACTCTTACTAAACGCCTCTTACTAAACAATCGTGCTAAACAATCGTGACCAGTTCGGCCTGCTTGACGGCGGCACTTCCGGCCACTTCTGGTTCTTCCCGCATATGTGAAATCTTGATGCGTTTCAGCACCGCTTCGATGCTCTCATTTACCTTGCGCAGCGGTTCGCGGATGTTGCAACGGTCGCTCTGACCGCACTCGCCACGAACGGTGACACAGGAAGTGATGAACAAGGGCCCATCGATTGCCTGAATCACCTCGAAGGCCGAAATCGTGTGCGCGGCGCGTGCCAGCCGGTAGCCGCCGTTGGTGCCGTGCTGCGAATGCAACAAGCCAGCCTTAACCAGGCGCTGAAGAATCTTGGCCAGAGCCTCGGGCGGGATGCCGAAAGAATCCGCGACGTCCTTGGCGCTGGCGCTGCGAGTTCCCTCGTGCGCGTGATCGGCCAGGTGCTTCATGGCCATCAACGCGTAGTCCGCCTTTTTGGTGAGTTTAAGCATTCTCAACTTCTGGAGGACCCCAAGTTCCCAACCATAGTGCAGGGATCAGAAGTCCGACCTTTTCCGTCGTAATTCATTCTATGTCCATAACTAAGGATTATGCAAGCCCTTACAGGCAAAGGTTGGAAGTGGCATTGAATGGTAACTGTCAGCGATTGAACGGTTTAGCCCTTGGCGATGATTTTGGTCGGAATTCCGAGTTGCGCGACGGAAGGCAACAGGAAGACCGTGGTCAGAGCCGGGAAAGAAATTCACCGAGATGCAATGCCAAGGGACTTGACAAGTAGCGAAGCAGGGCTAAAATACCGGAAAATTCCCGCGAATCCGTCCCCCCAAGCATTTGAGGAGGGCGGGGCTTCCGGATTTATGACCTCAAAGCCGTTCTCGCATCCTCAAAACGCGGGCAAGCAACCTTGCAAACATCCGCGCGTGCAAATCGTCAGCCGCGAAGAAGACGCCGAGTTCGTCGAGTGCCTTGAGTGCCGTGAAATCTTCGAGTCCAGCGAACTCAAGGATATGAGCATCGAGGAAAACACCGAAGGCGAAGCCCAGGAATCGTAGACCGACGCTGGTAAGCCAGACTCGTAAGAACCAGACTCGTGAAGGCGCGCAGCCGCAGCCTGAGATCACCATAGTAACCCACACGCCGAGATCCGTCTTGTTCCCGGCGAACTGTCTCTGCTAGTCTGCGGCCCGGGGGCGTGCATTCCGCACGTTGCAAACTCATGCCTGCGGTAGCGCTGGTGGTCGACGACTCCATGCTGATCCGGTATACCGTTTGCCGCTTTCTGGAAGAGCGCGGCTTTGCGGTGGAAGCAGCCACCAACGGCGTGGAGGCGTTGCAGATTCTTGGGCGAGTGCACCCTGACCTGATCGTCACTGACATGCAGATGCCGCAGATGTCGGGCAGCGAACTGATTACTGCCCTGAAGAAGAACCCGGAGACCGCGAACATTCCTATCATTATTGTTGCCGGTCGTGCCAGCGGCTTCGATGAAACGGAAAAACGCGCCAACTTCGCCATCTACAAAGATATCGACATCCAAGCCCAACTGGAGAAGGCGCTGGATGCGGTGATAGGAAAAGGCAACGGGCAAGGGGCGGGGAAGTAGGGTGTTGGTCGACCGTCCTCCGAGTTCCCAATTCCCCCCAGAATTGATTAATACGGGATCGTCATGCCAGCCAGCTTCAATGTCTACTTTCTGAGGGTACTGGGCGTCGTGGGAATGTGCTTCTGCTGGGCACCGGTATTCTTTCCGAAGATGACTGTTGTTTGGAAAGGCGGGAACCGCGCCCCGCTTTCGCGGCGGAGCACCTTCGTTTCCGCCCTGGTTTGGACCGCTTGGTGCCTGGTAGTCTTCGGAGTCGCACCGATGTTCTGTGCGGCACTTTTCGCGTTCGGCGTCCTTTCGCTGTTCGTGCTTTCAAGGTACGATCGCGGTCATTACGCCGCTGCGACGGGAATATCTGAGCCCTCACGAATCACAAAGAGGCAGCTTTGGTCGTTCTTTTGTGTCGCCGACGCGGGGTTCCTTGCGGCGTCGCTCTATGCCGTGATACGGGACTCGTATTCTGCGCCGAACACTGAGGATCAGCGAATCCTCCACTACATGGCTCTGGGGTATCTCGCCGCCTCTTGCATTGCGGCGGTCGTTCTCTACCGGGGGCGACCCCGAACAAACGCATCGGGGCAGTAAGCCACACCGCCTCGGAATCGGTTCGATCCAATCACCGCAGCGCCATTCCAGCTTCCGCGGAAAAATCCATGGGCGCGAAGTCTTTCGCCAGGAACTTGGGATAGGCGGCTGCTGCAATCATGGCGGCATTGTCGGTGGAAAGTGGCCGCGATGGAAAATAGACTGGCAGCCCCTCCTGAGCGCCGTCCCGCTCGAACGTTCCCCGCAATTCGTTGTTGGCCGCCACTCCTCCCGTGACGAAGAGCGTGGCCACGTCGTATGCGCGCGCTGCGGCCAGAGTCTTGCCAACCAGGTCTTCGACCATCGCACCTTGAAATGAAGCGACCAGGTCGAGAGTCTTCCGATCGCAATTCGCCAGGTAATCTTCGAGTTTCGGTTTCGAGATTTGGGCCAGCGCGCGCCGGCGGATCTCGATGGAGCGGTGCATGTCGTGAATCTCGACGTAGCGCAGTACAGCGGTCTTGATGCCGCTGTAGGAAAAGTCAAAGCGCGGGCGATTAGTCTCAGCTTCTCTTTTTTGCTCTGCATGATTCCTGCGATCACGGTGCTTGATTTGCGCGGGGAGGAACTTCACGGCTGTCGGATCACCATGCGGGGCGAGCCGGTCGATGATCGGGCCTCCGGGATAACCGAGGCCTAGCAGTTTTGCGACTTTGTCGAAAGCCTCTCCGGCGGCGTCATCGCGGGTGTGGCCGATGTTTTCGTAGGTCCAACCTTGTTTCTTCTGCGCCGCGAGATAGAGGTGTGTATGTCCTCCCGACACAACCAAAGCGAGCACGAGAAATTGCAGCTCGTGATTGCCCTTCTGACGCTCTTCGAGCAGAACTGCATGGATGTGGCCTTCGAGATGGTTGACTGCAATCAGCGGCTTATCGAGGGCGAAGGCCAGAGCCTTGGCGTAGCTGATGCCCACCAGCAGCGCTCCAGCAAGACCGGGGCCCTGGGTGACTGCGATAGCGTCGATAGAGTTCAATGTTTGATCGGCTTCAGACAGCGCTTGCCGGACGACGGGAACAATCGCCCGCAGATGTTCACGCGATGCCAGTTCGGGAACGACGCCGCCGTAGGGCTGGTGGGTGGCGATCTGCGACGCGACGATGTTCGAGATCAACTGTTCGCCGGAACGCACCACCGCCGCGGCGGTTTCGTCGCAGGAACTTTCGATGCCCAGGATGTAGGCGTCTGGCATAATCAGGGCGGGTTTCGAGTTCCTGTTCTAGCTTAATTCAAAACGTGTCGCGGCTGCTCAATCGCCGAGGGCCAAGGGAGGGGTGCTGAAGGATTTTGCCATCTCGATCATCAGGACTCTGCGCCGGCAAGGCTTCAAGGCTTACCTGGCGGGCGGATGCGTGCGCGATCTTCTGTTGCAGCGCGAGCCTGCGGACTACGATGTCGCGACCAGCGCAACGCCCGCGCAAGTAATGGAGATGTTTCCCGATACCTATGCAGTAGGAGCGCAGTTTGGAGTGGTGCTCGTGCCGCTGCCCGAGGATCAGCGCCCGCACGCAGACGAAGACGTTCCGCAGAAGACCCGAGCCGTGGAGGTGGCGACCTTCCGCAGCGATCTCGGTTACTCCGACGGGCGGCGTCCCGATGAAGTGCGATTCAGTCAGGATCCGCAAGAGGACGTCGCGCGTCGCGACTTTACCATCAATGGCATGATGCTCGATCCTGAGAACGGCGAAGTGCTCGACTTTGTGGGCGGGCGCAGAGACCTCGAAGCTGGCGTCATCCGTGCCATCGGCGATCCCGGGCGGCGTTTTGCCGAAGACAAACTGCGCATGCTGCGCGCGGTGCGTTTTGCGGCGCGCTTTGAGTACACCATCGAAGCGGAGACGCTGGCCGCGATTCAAGGACTTGCTCACGATATTCAGGTGGTCTCCCGCGAGCGGGTTCGCGATGAACTTACGAAGATGCTCACCGAAGGCCACGGTCGGCGAGCATTTCTCCTCCTGGATGAAAGCGGTTTGCTGAAAGAGGTGCTGCCGGAGATTTCGGCGATGAAGGGCGTCGAGCAGCCGCCTGAGTTTCATCCTGAGGGAGACGTGTTTGTACACACGCTGCTCCTGCTGGAGAACTTGCCGCAGCCTTGCCCGCCCACGCTGGCCTGGGGCGCGCTGTTGCACGACGTGGGCAAGCCTGCGACCTTCCGCGTGGCACCCGATCGCATCCGGTTCGACAATCATGTGGAGGTGGGAGTCAAGATTGCGGAGGAAATCTGCGCGCGCCTGCGATTCTCGAATCACGACGCGTCTCAAGTGCTCGCCCTGGTTGATAATCACATGCGCTTTGGGCACGTCACGCGCATGAAGGAGTCGACGCTGAAGAAATTCCTCCGCCTGCCAGACTTCGACGAGCATCTCGCATTGCATCGTGCCGACAGCCTGGCCAGCCACGGGAATCTGAGCACCTATGAGCTTGTCCGGGCGAAGGTTGCCGAAATTCCCCCGGAGAAGATTCGTCCAGCAGCGTTGGTCAGGGGCGACGATTTGATTGCGTTCGGATATGCGCCCGGACCCAGGTTCCGCGAGATTCTGGAAGCAGTGGAAGACGCTCAGCTCGAAGGGCGGTTGCTTTCGCGCGACGCGGCACTTGCGTTCGTAAAAAGCTCATTTCCACTCCCCGATAGAACTACCACGCCAACATAAAAGCCAAAGGCCAACTTCCACCGGGTGACGCTGTGACATCTGACCTTGCACCTCACCCGAAATGAGTCCATGATCGCAAAGCCGGGCCAACCCGGAAGTTGGAAAGTTCGTGCAACCTAGTCTTCTGTCGTGAAGATTTTGCCCGCAAGTGATTGATGCCCTTAGATTACTTCTCGATTTCGCGCTACCCCGATGATTCCAATAGATCGAGGGGGAGGGGGGTACGAGAAAGTTAACGAATTTTGTCGATCCGGCTTCGTCGTGCTGAGAAAATATTTCTAGACGAAGTTCACAGCCACATTTCGAGGCAGGACGGCACTTGCGTGCGCAACGGAGGTGCTAGAATCGGAATCCCAATCTCTATTTGTCGCGAGGAACTTCATTTGGAGCAGGCAGGCGTGGGACTGGAGAAGATTGTAATGGGCTCACTGCGGCGCGTGCCGCAGGGCGAAGCTCCGCTGCTGGCCTGGTCTCTGGTTTGCGGATCGGTCGTCGCCGAGCGGACGCGAGCTCTCGAGTTTGCCGATGCCGTGCTGCGCGTCGAAGTTCCGGATGCCGGATGGAAGCGTGAGATGCAGGGTCTGGCGCCACGCTATCTCGCCGCGCTGAATCGTTACGCTGGCCAGAAAGTGGAGAGGATCGAGTTTGTGATCAGGCATGGCTGATTACGTCCTTCTTCCAGACGTTTTCCAAACACAACGAGCCACAGAAGATGAAAGTCACAGAAAAAGACGTTACTTACGTCGCCGATCTGGCGAACCTTGAGCTTTCCGCGGAAGAGCGCAGCGGCATGGTGCGGGATCTGAACTCGATTCTCGATTACATCGAGAGGCTCAACGAACTGGATACGTCGAACGTCGAACCGATGGCGCAGGTATCGGATCGCTACGGCGTCGACGAATCCAAGCAGGGCAGCGAGAGGTTTGCATACGCGAATCGCGAAGATGTGGTCGAGGGCCTGCGGAAGTCATTGTCGCAGGAGGCCGCGCTGCAGAATGCGCCCGATGCGGATGGAACGTTCTTCCGAGTGCCCAAGGTGATTGAAAGATAGGCAGGAGGATCAGTGCTCAATGAATTAATAGTTCCTCCGAGCGCTCGCTCGGATAAGAATGCACACGAGGTGCTCCGGGCCTGGACGGCTCATGGGGGATTGCATTGCAGTCTTAATGTCGATAGCTGGGGAGACGAAGAACGAACCGTCTGGGGAATCATTCTCACAGACGTGGTTCGACACGTTGCGAACGCCTTAAGTGAAGCCAAAGGATGGGACCGGGCTGAGACCATTCAGGAAATCAGGCGAGTGTTTAACGCGGAACTTGATACGCCAACGGCTGATCCTTCGGGCAAGCTCCATACCCATTGATGAATTCCCCAGTGCTTACAATTGACGTAGCGCGCTCCGCTGTGCAGAAGCGCGAGACCACCGCGCTCGCCCTTGCCGAGACGCACTACGCGCGCATCCAGCAGGAAGATGGACAAATCGGCGCTTATCTCACTCTTTGCAAAGAGCGCGCTCTGGAGCAGGCAGATCGCATCGACCGCATGGCTGCCGAGGGCAAGCCATTGCCGCCGCTGGGCGGTGTGCCGGTTGCGATCAAGGATGTGATGTCAACCCGCGGCGTGCGCACTACGGCGGGATCGGAAATTCTGGGCAACTACATTCCACCCTATGACTGCACCGCGGTGGCGCGGATGGAAGCAGCCGGCGCGATGGTTCTTGGCAAGACGAACTGCGACGAGTTTGCCATGGGATCGTCGAATGAGAACTCGGCATTTCGTCCGGTGCACAATCCGCGTGACTTGAGCCGCGTGCCGGGAGGATCTTCGGGCGGTTCGGCAGCGGCCGTTGCGGCAGACATGGCGGTGGTCGCGCTGGGCTCGGACACCGGAGGGTCGATCCGGCAACCGGCTTCGTTCTGCGGCGTAGTGGGACTGATGCCGACCTACGGACGAGTCTCACGTTACGGGCTGATTGCGTTTGCTTCTTCGCTCGATCACATTGGGCCGCTGGCGAAGACGGTGAAGGACGCGGCGATTGTGCTGCGCACGATTGCTGGGCGCGATCCCGATGGATTCGACCTCGGCCGATCTGCCGGTACCAGACTACGTCGCGGAACTCGACAAACCCGTACGCGGGCTGAGATTGGGCGTGGCCAAAGAATATTTCGGAGACGGACTCGACGATGAAGTCCGCCATGCGGTTGAGTCATCCATCGACAAGCTGAAAAGCCTGGGATGCGAGGTGGTACCGGTTTCGCTGCCGCACACGCCGTATGCGATTCCTACGTATTACTTGATCGCAACCGCCGAAGCGTCCTCGAACCTGGCGCGCTATGACGGTGTGCGGTACGGCTATCGCGCTGCGGGAGTGAAGTCGCTCTCGGAAATGTATCGCCGCAGCCGCGATGAGGGCTTCGGCGCAGAGGTGAAGCGGCGCATCATGCTCGGTACATACGCGCTGAGCGCGGGTTATTACGATGCGTATTATCTGAAGGCGCAAAAGGTACGTACGCTGCTGACGCGCGATTTCGAAGAGGCTTTCCGCAAAGTGGATGCGATCGTAACGCCGAGCAGTCCAACCGCCGCGTTTCGACTGGGCGAGAAGTCGAATGATCCGCTGGCCATGTATCTGGCTGACATTTACACGGTGACGGCAGATTTGGCGGGCATTCCGGGCATTTCAATTCCGTGCGGCCGGACGAAAGAGAAGCTGCCAATCGGCTTGCAGATTCTTGGGAAGCATTTTGATGAATCGACGATCCTACGGGTCGCGCACGCTTACGAGCAGGCGGCTTAGATTGCCTCGTAGTAGCGCTCTCCGGCGCAGGCGCGGCAGAGAATCTTATCTTTATCATTATCTTTGCTGCGCACTTCTCTGCGGAAGTTGATTCCCTCGCCGCACGCTTCACAGACCACGCGCTCCCCTTTGTATCCGGGAAATTCTTCGGGCGGCAAATCGACTTTTACCCACTGCGTGGTGAACAGATCGTCATTGGTAATTTCGCGGTAGGCCAGCATCTGCTGCTGGTTCTTGTCAGCGATTTCAGGATGCATCTGGCGGGCCAGAGCCTTCGAGGATTCTTTGGCCGCGATGCGGATTGCCTTGCCCGTGCTGACGTCGACAAAAGTCGCTGCGACTTTTCCCCAGTCGCGAAACTTCAACGCCCGCTTGCCCAGACGACAACCGGTGACGACGGCCACGGCATCGGTGGCGCAGCGGTCGATCTCGACGAAAGTGACGAGCCGCTTGCGGTCCTTGCCGCTGGGATCGTCGATAGCCAGTTTCTCAAGGCCCAGCATCGCCAGACGTACGCCGAGGACTTGGCCGGCGCAGAGATGGCCGTGAGCTTGCTCGGCATCGGAAAGGTATTCGTCGAGGGATTTCATAAGAGCGGAGAGTTATTAGCCGTCAGCTGTCAGCTTAACACTATGGAAACTACTTTCTGTGCCAGCGCACACCGTTCTTCGTATTCTCAATAACGATGCCAGCCGTGGTTAATTCCGAACGCAAGGTGTCGGACACCTTGAAATTACAGGCACGGCGAGCTGCCTCCATCTGGGCGATTTTCTTTTCGATGTCGGCATCAGAAAACTGACCGGACTGCACAGCTTCCTTCAGTTCAGGACTGATGTCTTTATCGCGGCCTTCGGTGGACGCCCATTCAAGCACTTGCTTCATCTTCAGGCCGTCGTCATCCTTGAGAACAGCGAAAATCTCATCGAACCTCTCCAGCGCGGCGAGCAGTGGCGCGGCATCGCTCTTTTTGATTCCACCGGCGTCTAACGCGGAATTGGCAGCGCGCACCATCTCGAAGATGGCGGCTTGCGCCTGCGCGGTGTTGAGATCGTCGTCAAGTGCGGTTCGCATGCGGTCGATCGTCTCAGCGGCAAGTGATTGCATCTCAGGGTTCGAGCCGGCGGGAAAACTGCCCGTGGTCAAACGCTGGCGGAAATTACGCAAGCGTTCCACCGAAACTGCCGCCTGTTTCAGTCCGTCAAAGGTAAAATTCAACTGGTTGCGATAAGGAACCGACGTGAGCAAGTATCGAATCGACGACGGCTTATGGCCTTTGAGCACCAGGTCGCGCAGCGTGTAGAAGTTCCCCAGACTCTTCGACATCTTCTCGCCTTCCACCAGCAGGAAGCGCACGTGAAACCAGAAACGGGCGAAGGTTTTGCCGGTCAGCGACTCCGATTGTGCGATCTCGTTTTCATGATGCGGGAAAACCAGGTCTTCTCCACCCGCGTGCAGATCAAAGCTCTCGCCCAGTTCCTGCATCGACATAACCGAGCACTCCAGGTGCCAGCCCGGGCGTCCCAGCCCGATCGGCGTATTCCAGGAAGCCTCGCCCGGCTTGGGCGCCTTCCATAGCGCGAAGTCGCGGGCGCTGTCTTTGTCGTATTCGTCAACGTCGACGCGCGCTCCGTCGAGCATTCCGCTGAAATCTTTCTTGGAAAGTTTCCCGTAACGCGGAAAGCTTGCGATGCGGAAGTAGTACGATCCATCGTCAGTGCGATAGGCAAACCCTTTCTCGACTAGCCGGGTCACGAACCCCGCCATCTCTGCGATATGTTCTGTGGCGCGAACTAGGGCCGGTTGCTCGATGCCAATCATGGCGGCGTCTTCGATAAATGCCTTCTCGTACTTAGCGGTGTACTGCTGAACGCTCACTCCAGCGCGCGCCGCGTTGTGGATGATCTTGTCGTCCAGGTCCGTAATGTTCATCACGTAGCGCACCTTGTAGCCGGACTGACCCAGGAATCGCTGCAGCAAATCAACCGCGATGAAGGTTCGGAAGTTGCCGATATGCCCGTAATCGTAGACGGTTGGGCCGCAGGCATACATTCGAACCTCGTTGTCGCGGAGGGGATGGAATTCCTCAACTTGCGAGGACATGGTGTTGTAAAGGCTTAAGGCCATAGGCGATGGTGGCGTGCTGACAAGGACCCCCAATTCTAGGTGCACGCCGGAAAAAGGGTCAACTGGCGGACACGTCGGAGGGAGTATGCGCGGGCAAAGCGTGAGAGTGCGACCGCAGCCGCTGTTGCACGAGGAGAACATAATGCAGCGCGGAGAGAATCGTGAAGGCGAACGTGGCGCGCAAAAAGACGGTGCGCGTAATCCACACCCAGCGCGCCGGCCGTATCGAAAGCAACAGCACAAAGAACACGGCGGCGATCTGCGAAAAGGTATTAGCCTTTCCGAAGATGCTGGGGCGGAAATTACGCAGTCCCGCGATGGCAAACAGCACCGCACTGGCGGCCAGGATGGAAATATCGCGACTGAACACCAGCACGGTAAACTTCCACGGAATCTTGTGCAGGATAGACAGACCAGAAACATGGTGCTCAGTAAGAGCTTGTCTGCGATGGGATCAAGATACTGGCCGAGCAGAGTCTGCTGGTGCAGCTTGCGAGCCAGCAGGCCGTCCAGGCCGTCGCTGAATCCGGCAATCACGAAGAGAATCAAGGCCCAGAAATAGCGGCCCTCGACGAGTTCGATCACGATAAAGGGAACAAAAACCATCCGCAGCAGCGTGAGTTGGTTGGGCGCAGTGAAGATTTGCGACAGCTTCATGCCGAGTCCTCAGTCGGGTGAATCGGAGGACGCGGAGCCGGAGTACGCAGATCTGCGCGGCCAACCTTGGGATGGTCCAACAGCGCAGCGGGATCGAGGCCGGTCTTGGCTGAAAAGCGCTGCGAAAGTGAAGGCAAGCTGCCGTCGGGAAGATCGAGTTCGATGCGCTCGATCCGGTGCATCGGGAAAAAGACGACAGCCGGGCTGAACGATTCGCCATCTTTCACCATGACGACGAAATCTTCGAACGATGCCAGCTCGATTCCACTCATGCTGAGTCCTTCCGGAGCCAGCGCCAGAACCATGCCCCAGAATTTGTCCCGAGGATTGCCCAGAGTCACGACGACCATGGATCCAGGCGAGAAAGGAGCGGGCGCCTGGGCAGCCGAACTGACGTCAACCTGCTTAGAGTCTTTCGGCATGGAACGATTGTCGCCGCCGCACGCGGCACTTGGCAACTGGCAATCGCGGTTCATCATGCCATCGCGACAAAACGCCCGCGCCGATGAGGCGTTTCGCACGCGTTTTCCTTTCTATATAAGCGCGGGATTCAGGCGTTGTATGTAGCGGCTTTTTGTTCCATCTGGAACCTGAAGTTCGCCTCCGCCACCACCTCACCAGTGGGAAGCACAAGGAGAAGAACATGCGATATTGCTCGGTCTTCTGCCTGTGACGCCCGACCCTCCTATCAGCGTTTAGCGTTCGAGTCACCACGAAAGGCCTAGGTACGGATTGGCTGAAAGGACATGGGTAAGGTCGTTACGAGTAGACAGACTGCGCGGAAACGGAAGGGCGGATATGCACTTCGGGCACCTCAACTCAGCAAGAGTTGGCTGATAGGCTGCTTGTATGCCGGTTATCGTCGGTGACGCGAGAGCTTCCGAAAGCCAAGCCAGTGAGCAAGCCCAGGGTGCCGACAAAGTTTCGGCGCTAGTGGAGTTGTTGCGTAACCGTTCTTATGCGGAGATCCGACAGCGGATGTATGAAAGTCCTCCGGGAAGTCTGTGGTGGACGGCGTGCCGGGCGGAGCTTGATCTGCGCAACGGACAGCAGTTCGGTGAAGCGTCGCTGGCCATTTCGAGGACCTCGGACAAACTGAGGGCTTCGCTGCAGCACTTTGAGCAATTGGCCGATACTCTGCAACAGTCCACGAAAGACGTTGCTGAGCTGCTGCGTGGGACTCAAGAGGCGGGTCGCCGGCTGGAGATTGCGGTGTATGTGACGATCGGGGTAACGCTAGTGCAATTCTTCAATCTGATCTTCGAAATTTTCCGCAAGCGGTAAGCGTCGAGTCGGTATGACGTCAACCGAGACTCGGTTTCGCGTGGACTGATTGAGCACGATCAGCCCGCACCTGCTTGTTGAGATCAACGCTTTAGCTACGGACGTGAGTCGCGGTTTTCGTGGGATGTGCCCCAGTCTGGGAAGATTTGCGCAATGGACTGCCCGACGAAGGCAGGTCTTTGCCGCCGCCTCTCTCGGAGAGTGAACATGATGGCAAGGAAAAATCCGGTTAAAGCTCCGAGGAATGCCTCTGTAATTGAGAGGCGGTTGAACGTTCGCAGCCCCTGGTTGGTCAGAATGAATCCGGTATATGCCATAGCTACCGTCCATAGAATTACGCGAACCGAGAACATGGAGGATCACCTCCTGATGAGCGAATATTGCCACAATTCGCCCTTGCGGTTTTATTTGTAGCTTTCTTGGCGCAGCGTCTAATCAGCGGCGGACGTTTCAGGAGAATTGCCCTTGAGCATGAGTTCGATACAGCAGGTCTCATGAACGGCTTTACCCTCTGCGTCCGCAGCCGTGTCAGCCGCAAGCTTTAAGGGCCTGTTGCAGATGTGACAGGTCATTTGAAAATCCGGTGCTTCCGCTAGCCATCGTAGTCCACTCGTCGCTGGAGTCCCATTTCGGCGCCGTCGTTCAATGACGAAAGGATACGTGGCAAAGCGCGCTCGAAGGCGTTCGATGTGCTGGTGCAGTGCTTCCCGAAGTTCGACGAGAATTGATCTGAATTCCTCTTCGTCGTCTTTTGCGGCAAGAAGCTGGGTGCAGAGTCTGCGAATCTTGTCTTCCATACGAAGCATGGCGCTACCGCATCAATGGACACAGTGGCGCGACCCTAGAGTAACGGAGGCAATCCTGTCTTGCTCTACATTGGACCCTGTAGAAATCACGTGGCCAATCCTGTATATGCCTAGCCTCAACCGAACCAGCGGCGGCGTGGATGTCATAATGAAGCCATGCCGACGCTGAGAATCCAGATGGACAATACGCTGCGGGCCAAAAGCTATTCGCGGTTTTTGTGATCCCGTAGATTCAGGTAACTCGCACATTTTGCGGTCAAGGCGATTTTGGTCTTGGTTCCTTCGCTGACCTAACTAACGAACCAATGGTCCGATTGAACTGGGTTAGGAATTGGGTTAGGAATAATGTCTGGGAAACAACTCTATGGCAAGACAGCTATCGTTACAGGGGGCGCTGGCGGTATTGGTCGCGCCGCAGCACTGCTCTTTGCCAGCGAGGGCGCGGCCGTGGGCATTGTTGACTTGAACCAGGAACAAGGCGAGGAGGTCGCCCGCGAAATCTCGATAGCCGGTGGCCGCGCGATCTTTGAACCTGCCGATGTGACCCGCCCTGCCGACTGCCGGCGTGTGGTCGAGCGCATCGTCCATGAATTTGGCGGCATTCACATACTCTTCAACAATGCAGGCATCATCCGCCGAGCCTCGGTAGTTGAGATCAGCGAGGAAGACTGGGACGCGGTGATGGCAGTCAACGTAAAATCCGTCTTCCTTATGTCCCGCGAAGTAATCCCCATCATGACAACGGCGAAAGGCGGTTCGATCATCAACACCGGTTCGGGATGGGGCTTGGCGGGAGGTCCGCGGGCCGCCGCCTATTGCGCCTCGAAAGGCGCAGTCGTACTGCTGACCAAGGCCATGGCGATTGACCATGGCCGACAGAAGATTCGCGTAAACTGCATCTGCCCCGGCGACACAGATACAGCGATGCTGCGAAGCGAAGCGCGGCAATTGGGAGAGGCAGAAGATCGATTTCTCGCCGAATC
This sequence comes from uncultured Acidobacteriaceae bacterium, assembly GCA_963787495.1. Taxonomy (GTDB): domain Bacteria; phylum Acidobacteriota; class Terriglobia; order Terriglobales; family Acidobacteriaceae; genus Sulfotelmatobacter. The sequence continues at coordinate 388,538 of CAWBDA010000003.1, read as the reverse complement.
GGCCAAGCGTCCGCTGGGCCGGGTTGGCAGGCCGGAAGAGATCGCGCAAGCCGCACTGTATCTTGCCAGCGATGCAGCATCCTTTGTGACCGGGGCAGCGCTGGTGGTGGATGGCGGAGGTCTGGCGGGGTCGGGCTAAAGATATGCGGTTGGAACATAAAGTCGCTCTGATCACCGGCGGCACGTCCGGCATTGGCGAAGCCACGGCGGTGCTCTTCGCCAAAGAAGGCGCGAACGTCGCGGTTACGGGCCGCAACGAGAAGCGCGGCCACACTGTAGCTGAGAAAATCAGGAACGACGGCGGCAAGGCTATTTTCATCCGCGCCGATGTGCGCAAGACGGAGGAATGCCGCCGTGCTGTGGATGAAACGCTCCGTGTCTTCGGCCGTCTCGACATTCTCTTCAACAATGCTGGTGTCTTCTACCCGCACACCACTCTCGACTGTACGGAAGAAGAGTGGGACCTGCAGATGGATGTCAATCTGAAGGGAACTTTTCTGATGGCAAAGGCGGCTTTGCCCCACATGATCGAGCAGCGTCGCGGAGTCATCATCAACAATAGTTCCGGGTGGGGGATTGCGGGAGGCGACGCTGCTGTGGCCTATTGCGCGTCCAAAGGTGGCGTTGTGTTGTTGACCAAGGCAATGGCAATCGACCACGGAGTGCAGGGCATCCGCGTGAACTGCATCTGCCCCGGGGATGTCGACACGCCTATGCTTCCTGAAGATGCACGTCTGCGCGGTTTGAAGTGGGAGGATTATCTGGCCGGGTGCGCCAACCGTCCCTTGGGGCGGATCGGCACCACGGGCGAGATCGCGAAGGCGGCATTATTTCTGGCCTCGGATGATTCTTCCTTCATGACAGGCGCGGCCTTGGTGGTGGACGGCGGCGGGCTCGCTGACTGAAGCTGTGGCTCGAATCGAATTTCAGATACGAATTCTGCACATGATCGAAACACGCCAGACGCGAAGCCGCAGCCGTTCCCAACAGTGGTTTGAACGTGCTCAGCAATCGCTGGTCGAAGGCGTGAACTCGCCCTCGCGCGGCACGACCGTGTATACCGCTGGCCCGATCGTGTTGGAACGCGGCCAGGGGTCGCACGTATGGGATGCGGACGGCAATGAATATGTCGACTTCATGATGTCGTTCGGTGCCCTCATCCAGGGGCACGCTCACCCAACCCTGGTGAAGACGGTTTCCGAGGCGATGGCGGAAGGCTCCCACTTCGCCGCCGCGACTTCCGCGGAAGTGGAGGCCGCAGAACGTTTTCGCCGCATGGTGCCATCCGCCGAAGTAGTGCGCTTCACCAACACAGGCAGCGAGGCAACCATGCTAGCCTTACGCCTGGCCCGTGCCCATACCGGCCGGCGTAAATTCCTGAAGTTCGAAGGGCACTATCACGGATGGTACGATCCCTTTCTCCTGAACGCGCACAGCCACCCGCTGGAGCAACTGGGCCCCGTGGAGAACCCCGCGCGCATCCCGGACTCCGACGGCATCCCACCTTCGACGTTCGACGATGTGGTGCTGGCCCCGTGGAACGACGTGGCGGCTCTCGAAAATGTGCTGAAGCAGCACGGTCACGAATTGGCCGCGGTGATCACCGAACCCATCATGGCCAACATGGGTTGTATCCTTCCGTGCGATGGATATCTTCAGCGCCTGCGCCAACTCACACGAGACTGTGGTGCGATGCTGATTCTGGACGAAGTGGTCACCGGTTTCCGCTACGCCCCCGGCGGGTGCCAGGAATATTATGGCGTGCAGCCGGATATCAGTACCTTCGGCAAGGCTCTGGGCGCGGGGTTTCCCGTGGGAGCCGTGGCGGGACCGCGTGCGATCCTGGAGCGCATGCGCTGGAGCGAAAACATGGTCCTGCACTATGGCACGTTTAATGGACATCGGCTGACCATGAAAGTGGTTGCAGCCAACTTGGATTTGCTCAACCCTGATCTGCTTAACCCTGATCTGCTCTCCGCCGAAAACATATATCGCAAGCTTCGCACGGTTGGCAACGCCGCCATTGCCGGCCTACGGGAAGTATTTCGCCGGCGCCAGGTCAAAGCGATCGTGCAAGGATTCGGACCGATGTTCCAAATCTACTTCACTGAGCGCGATGCCATCCACGATTACCGCGACTACTGCAGATACGTGGACACGAAACTCTATTCGCGCTTTATACATCGGCTGCTCGATCGTGGTATCTACATGACGCCTTCCAACGGCCTGCACTGGATCATCTCGACGGCACACACGGATGCCGATGTGCGAACGCTCGTCGACGCCGCCGATCAGGCCTGCTCGGGACTCTCGTGAAGGCCACCGTCTTTCTCGGTGGCGGACGTATCACCAGCGCGCTGCTGGCGGGGTTGCGGCTGGCGGGATACAGTCGGCGCATCCTCGTTCATGACCGGCATTCTGAAAAGCTGCAAAAACTCAAGCGGCAGTACGGCATAGCCGTCGAACCGGATCTGCATCGGGCCGTGGAATCGGCTCACTTGCTGATTATCGCGGTGCGGCCAGACTCCGTCCGTGGATTGCTGAAAGAAGTCGGAGCGCACAAAATTCGTCAACGGCTGACAGCGGTGAGTCTGGCAGCCGGTGTTCCTCTCTCCAAACTGCGAGCCGGGCTGCGGTCGCCGGTGCAATGGGCGCGGGCCATGCCCAGCCCCGTCTGCCGCACCGGTCGAGGACTGACGGCGCTGACTTTTGACCGGGGCCTGTCAGTCACGGCTCGCGCGGAAGTCCGGAATTTGTTTGCCCTGGTCGGTGAAGTGCTCGAAATCCCTGAGAACCAGTTTGACGCCTTCACCGTCACTTTCTCAACCAGTCACGGTTACCACGCCCTGGCAACGCTGATCGACGCGGCTGAAGCCATTGGACTCGACAGCAAGAGCGCGCGCGTGGCTGCCGCTCACGCCCTGGCGGACGGAATTGCCGCCTGGCGCGCAGGCACTTCGCCCTTGGAAGACTTGCTACAGGAGGCGGCCACGCCCGGTGGCACTGCGGCCGCGGTTATGTCGTCACTGGACGGTGCTGGATACGCAAGGATAGTGTCTCAAGGGTTGCGTGCCGGAATCAGTCAAGCAAGGAAGAACGCCGGACGATGATCAAGACCAAGAAAACAAGTCATCCGGCCCCAATTCGCCGCTGGATGGTTGGCGACGAGGAAGGACTCCTCGTGCTACTGCAGCTCGCGTCCTCCCCTTGGCTTCTTTCAGGAGGGGGATGTGACCGTCAAGACTATAGCGTCTGCAAGAAACTCACCAGATCTGATTTCTGCTGGTCCGTCAAGTTCAGATTGAAGCGTTCATTGTAGAACTCCACTACGTCATCTAAGCGCGCGGCTGCTCCATTGTGGAAGTAGGGCGCGCGGCCCGCCAGCCCGCGCAGGATCGGCCCCTTTACTTTTCCGATGTCAGCGCACTTGCCGCTGATCATAGCGCGTCCAATGTCGGTGACCTGGGTCGTGGTCTCATCGGCACATTGCGTTGTATAGACGGGCAGACCCGAGATGTCCAAAGCCGGAAGGGCAGGATACGCAGTCGTGCCGATGTTCAGGGGCACGGAGAACGAATGATTGCCCACATTCGGGCTGTCATGGCAAGTCGTGCAGGTGCCATTGATGATGGGTTGGCCGAGCGCGTCATTGAGACCTCCCACACCGGTAATGGCAATCGGGAGAGTATTAAACAGAGCCTCTCCGCGGGCCACAGCCTGCCGCACAGGCGGATTGGTCCGTCCCGCCCAGTTGTTGTAGAGCGTGAATACGTTTGGGTTGAACAGCGCACCGGTTGGGTCTCCACCAAGGGCGTCGTTAATTCCGACGTAAAAGTTCTGGGTTGCGAGGTTGACCGGTCCGCCGGCCGCACCTTTGGCGGTCAAAACTCCCGCGTCGCGGTCGAAGGCCTGCGCCGTGTTCAACGCGGTTTCGAAAGCCACGATTTCCGCCAGTTGCTGCTGGGTCGGCGGATTAGCCGCCTGCGCATGTACGAGCGTGGCATCGGTGGACTGGTTGGTGAGGCTCTGCGTCAAGTTGATGGACTTGCCTGCAATCGCACCAAAGACAGTTTCACGCCCATCCCACATCACGGCGCTGAGGAAATCCAGGTTAGTGGCCGGCAAAGGCCTGCGATACATGGCTGGTTGAGTTGTCGTCGTTTGCGGGCAGTTGTATGGGTCTTGGATTTGCGTGATCGAAAACCCGGCACTCACCGGCATAGGCAGCGAGATGCGAATCAACCCTTTGTTAAGGAGCAGGCTATACGACTGTTCCCGCGCGTACTCGGAAGATACATCAGCGCTCGGACAGTTAGCGCCATCCACGGGACGGAAAATCGGATCGGTGCCCTCGGTTTCCTCAAAGCGCTCGCGGATGTGGTCCGGAGTGACCGACCAAGCATCGCCGACTTGGTGACAGCTGGCACAGCTGCGGCCGTTCGAGCCCAGGCTCTGGAAAAACGAGTTGGTGAGATCAATGGAACCGGTTGTACTGGACGTGCCTAACACGCCCTTCGAGTCCAAGGTGTAGAACGGTGTGCGAAGGCTGGTTGAGCCGGTAAGCCCGGCCAGGAGGAGGACACACGCGGCGCATACGGTAAGAGCTGCCCAAACCGTTGTGAACTTGCATTTGTTAGAAAACATATTTTCCTCGCTGCATCCGAGACTTATTTCCCCAAAGGCTTCGGGCGTAGATTTTGGAAGCCTGCCTGAAACGTAGGGTGACCAAGTGCCGTCGAGGGCGGCATGCTAAACTTTTGTGCGTCGCACGCTCCGCGTCCCCAGCGGAATCCAACGTAGCGCTAGAGCTACAAGAAGTCCTTAAATCGTCCGTCAAAGATTCTAAAAAGTTCTCAAACGGAAGATATGTCGTTGATTCACGATGAGATATACGAATTCGGGGATTTCTGCTTGGAAGTGCGCCAACGAGGCCTGCGGCGGGGGCCAAATCCGGTTCTGCTCACCCAAAAGGCATTTGAAGTACTGCTGCATCTGGTCCGCAGCGAAGGGAAACTGGTCTCGCGCGATGAGCTAATGAATGCGGTCTGGGGCGACACCTTTGTGGAAGAATCTAACCTGACGCAGACGATTTTCATGCTGCGGAAGGCGTTGGGGGACACTAAGGAACAGCCCTACATCCTCACCGTCCAGGGTAAGGGATACCGATTTGTACGGCCTGTGTGTGAGATCAGCGCAACCCCAGCGGCGTCTGATGCCGGGGAGGCTAATTCTGTTCCCGCCGGGTTGGGGGCCGCGAACACGGAGCCGCCCGAGCCGGGAACCGTCATTCGAACGCGTTCTGCGCTCCGGCTCTGGGCTCTCGCAGCGCTGGCTTTGCTGACTCTGGCGGGTTTCCCGCTGTTTCGTTCGCGGCACAATTTCCGGGCGACATCTCAACCGCAGGGCCGGCTAATGCTTGCCGTTCTGCCCTTTGAGAACTTAACCGGCGACGCCAGCCAGGAATATTTCAGTGATGGCATGACCGAGGAAATGATCACGCAGCTAGGCCGCGTGGACCCATCGCGCATGGGCGTCATCGCGCGGACTTCAGTGATGCACTACAAGAAAAGTCCGAAGGCACTGGCCGAGGTAGGACAGGAACTGGGAGTTCAGTATGTATTGGAAGGTAGCGTCCGCCGTAGTGGCGAGAGAATCAGAGTTACGGCGCAGTTGATCCAATTGAAAGACCAGACCCACCTGTGGGCTCAGGAGTACGACCGCGAACTGAAGGATCTGCTGGTGGTCCAGGGCGATATTTCACGCGAGATCGCTTCGGCAATCGAGCGCGAACTGGGCGCCGCGCAGGCGAATTTTCCCGCAAGCCCGGCCATGTCTCCTCAGCGCTACGAAGCTTATGATCTGTACTTGAAAGGCCTGTTTTTTTGGAACAAGAGAACCAACGATGGCTTCGGGCAGGCGATCCACTACTTTCAACTGGCTACCGTCAAAGACCCAGACTATGCGCCTGCTTATGCCTTGCTGGCGGATGCCTATGCCATGCAGGGCGCCTACAGTGATGCGCCGTCGAGCGAATACGTGGCCAAAGCGCGGGCTGCGGCAAAGCGGGCGGTCGAACTGGACGATCACTCGGCAGAAGCTCACACGGCGCTCGCGCTGATTACCCAGAATCACGACTACGACTGGCAAACCTCGGAACGGGAGTTTCGTCGCGCCATCGAGCTGAACCGCGGCTATGCCACGGCCCACCATTGGTATGCGGAGCACCTGATGTGGCAAGGCCGTTTTGACGAGGCACTGGCCGAGAGCAAGGAGGCGCAACAACTGGATCCCTTGTCACTGATCATTGCCACTGACAAAGGGTATATCTTGTATTGTGCGCGCCGGTATGACGAGGCCATCCAGCAGTTTCGCTTCGTGCTGGATTTGGATCCGAACCCTCCCCGCAGTGACCTCATCTATTTGGCGTACGCGCAGAAGGGAATGTTCCCCGAGATTTACGCCAAGCTGGATTCCGAGCCGGCCGTGGATGCACCCTGGTACTGGTCCAGGGCGGCCTACCTGTATGGGCGCGGAGGACGCACACAGCAAGCGAACCATGCCCTCCAGAAGCTCAAGGAGTTGGATCAGGTGCAGCTGCTCGATCCCATGGTGATGGTGTCGGCTTCCATCGGTATCGGCAACAATGACCAAGCCATCGCATGGCTGGAAAAGGCTTACGCTCAACGCTCGAACAAGATGGTGGGTATCAAAGTGGATCCAGCTTACGACCCGCTCCGCAAGGACCAACGATTCCAGGACCTACTGCGCCGGGTAGGACTGGATCAATAGCAGTCCCCCAGGGTCGGTGTCCGAACGCTATCTTGTTGTTGGTGATAAGTCGCCAATCACTCACTGACTGGTTGGAGCGATAAGCAACTGTTCACTGGAGCAAATCTCGGCTTTCAGGTGAATCCAAAGGGCGGGCGGTCTTGGCAGCTTCCGTTCCCAAATGTTCCCATGATAATCTGTAAGTTGTTGTAGGCGCGTAGCTCAGTTGGTTAGAGCGCTACCTTGACACGGTAGAGGTCAGGAGTTCGAGTCTCCTCGTGCCTACCATTTATCTCATTGAATCCGGTCAGTCGCGAGCGGCAGCTTCCCTCCGAGTTTGGCCAACTCGTCCCCTTGCGCGTGGGTATGAGAATCGAGGTTCACGTCATTCTGACCGGTGAACGTGGTCTGGCCCAGGTGGTCTACGTTGATCCTGATTGGCCCCGGCACTGTGGAATCGAACTAGAGAAACCGCAGAATATTTGGGGAGCATCTCTTCCACCGGATGATTGGAAGGAAGGGGATTCCAAGTGAACCAAGAGGAATCCCATCGACTGCGGGAATACGCCCTCGCGGGGTGGTTGGTGCAAAATCGCCATTACACTCATTGACTACCCGTGGCGCGCATCCGTCGCTAGCAATCGATCAGTCCGTCGCATCATTCTCCAGTCATATTCGTATGCGGTTCCACAAAGTAGGCATATCTGGTAGTGACGGCCGTCAGCGTCGATGCGCGGCCACGGGAATCGATGTGAGCAACCTTGGCCGAAAAACCGCCTCAAGAAATCCATCTACTTCACCCCTTCATTATGACTCCTCCACCTATCGAGCCATCGGCTGAAGAATCGCTTAGGCCGGTTATCCAGCAGACTCTGCAGCGTGGATACGAGAATCTGTGGCGGCTGGGACTTAGACAGGAAGGTGTCGACCGCCTTCAGCTTCCTCTTTGGCAGAGGCCCGTAGGCGGATAACAGCATGATCGGAACGTTTGACTTGACGCGCTTCATCTTTGCAGCAACCACGTCACCGTTCATCCCCGGCATCTGATAGTCCAAGACCACTGCATCCACGGAGTGGGATAGGAATAACTTCAACCCCTCATCGCCGCCGGAAGCCTCCAGAACCTCATAGCCGTTGTTTTCGAGCAACATCTTGCGGCTGATGAGCCCGTTCCAGTGGTCGTCAATGCAGAGAATGGTTGCTTTCAGCCGAGACATACCTTGTCCACACTTCCAGTTCGGCCAGGATTGTTGTTTTGCTGAGGCGTGCTTCAGTCCGTCGATGAACCAAAGTTGCCTAGCTGAAGTGGTGGGCAAGCTGATTTAACTACGGCGCGAACGTACGTTCAAATTACGAACGTCCATCGTGCACCAGTTACCAAGGCCGGGGTCCTGGAACCGTAACGAGCGATTCTCAACTGAATGTAATCGCTTAACTCTCAAGTGGCCTTAAATCGCCATTACGCTCATTGACCAAGGCGGGCAATTCTCAGTGAGCGTAAATCGCCTGATTTCGTCGGACTATCCTGTAAAATCCATTTGTTGACGCTGAGGGACCTACTTTGCGCCGTTCTGCTGTTCCTTCCTGATCGCTTCCTCGTAGCGCTTGAGACCCGGCGCCCGGCCCGAGTAGCAGCCGTCAACGGCTCCCCTCATTGAGTGACTTTTGAAACGTTTGCATTCCAGATGACAAGCCCTGTTGCGTGATCTGTTTCTTGTAGACATTGAGCGTAGTGGTCATGCTCTTGTGGCCGGCCAGTGCTTGTGCAACCGCGTAGTTTCCGCCCGTGGACTCAATGACCGCTGTGATCGCGCCTCTGCGACCGGCATAAAGGCCCTTCCACGTTACGCCTGATGGCTCCGGAGTCTTCTCACAGCGTACACACTCTTTTTCTGCCGTAATGTGCGGCCTGATGACCCTACCAATCAAGTTGTGCAGATCGGGAATCAGCCAATTCTCACCGTGCGGATTCTCGCCCTTCGCCCGCCACAATTCGAGAGGCACGCGCACTTGATCCAAGATGGGAAGTGATCTCGCGCGGTCTCGCGTCTTTGGTGGGCCTACTTCACCGTGCTCCGGATTGTTGCGTCTGATGTGAATCCAATCGGCCTCAACATCACCCCATTGCAGCCCGGAGATTTCCGCAGGCTCTAACCCAAGAAAACAGCACAGTGCCATTACCAATTGCGCGTCTACATGATCCACAAGAGCGCTGATGAGGTACTCGGCCTCTTCCATCGTGTAATGCGCTGTGGGTTCTGGGTCCTTGCAGTCTTTAGGGATTTTCACTAGCCAGGGGTTCACCCCATCGACTAATCCGCGTTCGATGGCTTCACTAAACATAGCAGAGGCCAGCGCGCGAATGTGCTTGAGTGTGTTCTTCCCCTGCTTCGTCTTGAGGCTCGCCAGGAAGGAGCGGGCTTGCTGTGGCGTGTATTTTTGAAGTGTGATGAGGCCGAAATGCTTCCTCAGATGTTGCTCGAAAACTTGCTTGTAACCGTGGATAGTCCGGGCACGCATCCCCGTGCCTTTCCATTCTGTTTCGCAGTAAGGTAGGTAGTGCTTCTCCCAAAATTCGGTGACCGGTATGTCAGACCTGGTGGGAGCGACCGCTGCGTTGATCCCGCGCATGTGATCCTCAGCGAGAGCGCGCACAGCCTTTGCAGACTTTGAGCCGTGACCGGTGTCACGGTTTTTGTCGCACAGCCTTTTAGAACGTTGCACCCGCTTCGATTTACCCTTTACAATCTCAGTGATGTAATAGCGGACATGAAAAGCGTTGTGAGCCTCGTAGATGTAACCGCGCTGATGGCGCGCGCCGGGTGTAATGGCTTGGTCGGTCATAATACCCTCATCGTAAGCGAGAATGCGACAGTATGCAACGGCTCTTTGGTAGCACGTCAGTAAGTTATTTGTTTCAAATATGGCGGCGTAGCTCAGGTGGCTAGAGCGACGGTCTCATAATCCGTAGGTCCGTGGTTCGAGTCCACGCGCCGCCACCAAATCTTTGCTCACGCGTTCCTCGGGGCTAAAGCCCGGTTGGTTGTGGGCAGCTTACGCGGCGTTGAAGCGCGGCGCTTCGACGTCACTGCACGCCTGCGCGTCACTGCAAGCCCGTGGGTTCCTCGGGCTTTTCCGAAGCAAAGTCCTCCGTAGGAGGAATTTGACATTCGTGCGCTGCTCTGGAAACATCGAAAAACTCTCCAGCGAAGGGTCTTGAGCCTCCGGGTATTCTTGAAGCCGGTTGAGGTGTTGTTTATGGTTGGAATTCGCACGCACGACCTGCGCAAGATTTATAGTTCCGCGCCGCCGTTCGGTGCGGGCAGCTCTGGTCCGCCTGCGGCGCGCGACAAGCGGAAGAAGCAGCCGAAGCCGGAGATTGTAGCTCTTGATGGCCTGTCGCTGGACATTGCTCCGGGCGAAGTGTTCGGACTGCTCGGACCGAATGGCGCGGGCAAGTCCACGACTGTTGGAATTCTTACTACGCGGGTGCGGCCAACCGGCGGAACTGCCTGGATTGGCGAGCACGATGTCTGGAAAGAACAGGTCGCGGTGAAGCGCCTGATTGGCGTGGTTGCGCAGCGCCCGAACCTCGACTTTTCTCTGACGGCGCGCGAGATTCTGCTCTTTCACGGGGCGTATTTCGGGCTTGACTCCGAGGAGCGGGCAGCGCGGGCTGACAGCCTTCTGGACCGGTTCAAACTGCGCGACCGTGGCGATCAGATGGTGCGCGGATTTTCCGGCGGCATAATGCAACGGCTTTCCATCGCGCGCGCCATGATGCACGATCCGCAGGTACTTTTCCTGGACGAACCTAGTGCAGGCCTGGATCCGCAAACAAAGCTGCTTTTGTGGGAGATCATTCGCGAGTACAACCAGACCGGGAAGACGATCCTGCTGACCACGCACAACATGGAGGAGGCCGATGCGCTGGCGGACCGGCTGGCCATCATCGACCACGGACGCAACATCGCGCTGGGCACGCCGACCGAGTTGAAGGCTTCGGTGCCGGGCGGTTATTTGTTGCGGCTTCGCTTCGGCCAGCAATCTGCAGAACTGCTGCAGCGGCTGCAGTCTTTGCATGGGGTGCGGGAGGTGCGGCCCAATGATCAGGACGGCGCCGATCTGTACTCCGATCATGGCGGTGCTCTGATTGCCGAGATCGCCAGCCTCGCTTCGGCTGCGGGCGTGGAGTTGCGTGACGTGCATATTTCCGAGCCCAGCCTGGAAAACCTGTTTCTGCACCACACCGGAAGGAGTCTGCGGGAATGAACTGGAAGACGTTTTTCGCCATGCTGGCGCGCGATGCCCACGTGGCACGCCGCAACTTCGTCGTGTTGCTGCTGCAAACTTTTCTGCAGCCGCTGATGTTCGTGTTTATCTTCGGTCGGGTCATGGTGCGCAGCGGATACATGCCGGAGGCGTATAAGAGCCTGCTGCTTCCCGGCATCATGGCCATCAGCATGGTGTTCACTGGAGTCTGGGCGGTGGCCATGCCGCTGATTGCCGAATTCCAGTTCACCCGCGAGATCGAAGACCGCTTGCTCGCGCCCATGGAAATTTCATGGGTAGCAGTGGAGAAGGTACTCGCGGGTACGTTGCAGGCGCTGATCGCTGGACTGGTGGTGATTCCGGCGGCCTGGGTGATTCTGCGGCCGGGCGTGGTCGTGACGTTGCACAGCCCCTTGACCTTTGCCTGCGTTACGTTGCTGGTGGCGCTGTTCTCTGCCTGCGGCGGTCTTGCTTTGGGTTGCAGCGTCAATCAGCAACACATTGGTTTAATGTTCAGCATGGTGTTGACTCCGATGATCTTCTTTGGGTGCACCTACTATCCCTGGAGCGCTTTAGCCAGTTTTCCCATCTTGCAAAAAGTGGTGCTGGTGAATCCTCTCGTATACGCCAGCGAAGGACTGCGCGGAACGCTGGTGCCCCAGTTTCCTCATCTTCCGTTGCCGGCAGTGTTGGTGGTATTGACGGTTTTCGACGCGCTGCTGCTTACGGCGGGGCTGCGGCAGTTCTGGGGAAAAGCTGTCAGTTAAGTTTCCTGGAGTCACCTTGCGCTGGTTACCATCCTGAAAACGTGCCTCGAATCAGGTGATTCCAAGTGTTACTGAAGTTTCCGGCGCGGCTCACAAATCATTGTTAATAAACCTGTTAGCTAGTTATCCTTGCCTGAGGGGGTAGCTCGCGCGCCGGTGGCAGGAGCGCGCAGCGACTCGCAGACGAATGTCCACCAGCACACAATCGTGGAGAAGCCTGCCTATCGGCGCCAAGGCTTTCATTGGCCTGGTGATTGCCGCGGGTATGGCATCCCTGCTGCAGGCGGCGATCCACCAGAGCAGCAAGAACATCGCGGAGTTTATCTGCTATCTGGGCATCGCGATTCTGGCTTCGCGGCTGCGCGTCACTTTGCCTGGGATTACGGGCACGCTCTCGGTGAACTTCCTGTTCATCCTGGTGGCGGTGGCGGAGCTGAGCTATGCGGAAGCACTTACCCTGGGCGCGGTCTCGATGCTGGCCCAGAGTATCCACCCCAACCGTCCCAGCTCGATCCAATTGACGTTCAACGTTTGTGCGGGGGCGCTCTCGACCGCTCTGGCTTTCGTCGTCTATCACAACGCTCTGGCCAACGAAGTGATCGGCAGCCGGCCTCTGGTTCTCTGTCTGGCGGCTTCGACATACTTCATCGTCAACGCGGGTTGCATTGCTGCAGTGATTTCGTTCACCGAAGGGAAACCACTTCAGCAAATCCTGGTGGATTGCTATTTCTGGTCCTTCCCGTACTACCTGGTGGGAGCCGGCATCGCGGGTGTGATTGGCTGGTTCAATCGCGCGTTCAACTGGGAAACTTCGCTGCTGTTCGTCCCCGCCATTTATCTCATCTACCGCTCCTACCGCTTGTATCTGGGAAAGTTGGAGGACGAGAAGCGGCACGTGGAAGAGATTGCGAACCTGCACCTGCGAACCATTGAAGCCCTGGCGCTAGCCATCGAAGCCAAAGACCAGACCACCCATGACCATCTGCAGCGCGTCCGCATCTACGCCATCGAAGTGGCTAAGGAACTGGGCATGACGGGGACTGAATTGGAAGCCCTGCATGCCGCTGCGCTGCTGCACGACATTGGCAAGCTGGCCGTCCCCGAACACATCATCTCGAAGCCGGGCAGGCTGACCCCGGAGGAGTTCGAGAAAATGAAGATTCACACCGTGGTGGGAGCGGAGATTCTGGAGCGAGTTCGCTTTCCCTACCCGGTGGTGCCGATTGTGCGCGCCCACCATGAGAAGTGGGACGGATCGGGTTATCCTTACGGATTGAAAGGGGCGGAGATCCCGATCGGCGCACGCATTCTTTCCGCAGTCGATTATCTGGATGCGCTGGCGTCTGACCGGCAATACCGGCGCGCGATGCCGCTGGATGAAGTGATGACCCGGCTGAATGCAGAGTCCGGCAAATCGTTTGACCCGAAGGTAGTGGAGGTTCTCAAGCGGCGTTACAAAACCCTGGAGAATCTGGCACTGGCGAAATCGGCGGAGGACGGCAGCCTGATTCTTCCGACGGACTTCAAGATTACGCGCGGACCGGCGCCGGCTGCGGGATTCGAAAATGCCACAGTTTCCGATACGCCGGGGCGGGAAGCAACTTTTCTGTCCTCCATCGCGGCGGCGCGCCAGGAGGCGCAGTCTTTGTTTGAGTTGAGCCAGGATCTGGGAGCATCGCTCAGCCTGGGTGAAACGCTCTCGGTGTTTTCGGTAAAACTCAAAATGACGGTGCCCTACGACGCGATTGCAATCTACATCCGGCGCGGGGATGAGTTGATTCCGGAATATGTGAATGGCGACAATTACCGCCTGTTTGCCTCTCTGCGGATTCCCGTGGGGCACGGGCTTTCGGGCTGGGTGGCGCAGAACAAGAAACCGATTGTGAACGGAAATCCATCGGTTGAGCCGGGCTACCTGAACGATCCTGACAAATTCAGCACGTTGCGCTCGGCTCTGGCGCTGCCTCTGGAAGGGGTGGCGGGCGTGATCGGGGTTCTCGCCCTTTACCGCGCCGAGAAAGACGCGTTTACTTCCGACCATTTGCGCATCCTTCTGGCGGTGAGCGGCAAGATGGCTCTGGCCATTGAAAACGCTCTCAAATACCAGCAGGCGGAAAGCTCCGCCACCACCGACTACCTTACCGGTCTGCCCAATGCCCGTTCGCTGTTTTTGCAACTGGACCGCGAATTGGCCCGCTGCAAGCGCGACAAGGCGTCGCTTACGCTGATGGTCTGTGACATGAACGGTTTCAAGAAGATCAACGACCGCTTTGGGCACTTGGAGGGAAATCGGGTCTTGCGTTTGTTTGCCCAGGCTCTGAAAGACACCTGCCGCGAGTACGACTACGTAGCCCGCATGGGCGGAGACGAGTTCGTGGTAATCGCTCCGGGCCTGCCCGCCGACGCGGCAGCCAAGAAGGTCGAGCAGATTCGTCCTCTTGCCCGTCAGGCCGGGTTCGATGTTTGCGGAGAGGAAATCCTCTCGTTGAGCGTGGGAATGGCCGTGTCGCCGGACGACGGCAATGACGCCGAGCAGCTTCTGACTCAGGCTGATCGCCGCATGTATCTGGAGAAGCAAAAACTACCAACGCAGAAAGACCAGCGCCTGCACACGCGGATGAAATGCCGGCTCACGATTGAGTTGCATCCTCAGTCTGGGGGTGGGCCGATCTTTGGCAACATGATCGATCTCAGCCTGGGCGGTTGCTATGTCGAAACCAGCGCCATTCTGCCGCCGGGCTCTAATGTGAAGCTGGTGTTCTCCATCGATGACGGCACCCTGAGCACAGAAGGCAGTGTGGCGCGGATCCATCCGGGATCGGGCGTGGCGATCCAGTTCAAGGAGATGAGCCGGGAGTCGCGGGAGAAAATGTACCGCATCCTGGAATTCGTGCAGAACTCGACCACGGTCTATAACGACCGCTATCTGCAGAATCTCTTCAAGCGCTGAAAAGCAGTGATCAGTGATCAGTGACCATTAGGGACCGGTTCGTTTGCTGGCCACTGGCCACTGACCACTGCTCTTCGCTTGAAGCCCGTCTCTGCCGCCCGTACACTTAAAGAATGCACGTCCACGTTCACGCAGGCGGCGGTCCCAAGCGAGTGCTGAAGGTCTCGCTCGGCGTGACCCTGGCCTACATCGTACTGCTGGTGGTGGCCGGAATCCGCGCGCATTCGCTGGCCCTGCTCTCCGAAGCTGGACACAATCTCTCCGACTTTCTGGCGCTGCTGCTGTCTCTGGTTGCGGTTTACTTGCAGTCGCGCCCGGCCAGCTCCACCAAGACCTATGGCTACCACCGCGCGGGAGTGCTGGCCGCGCTGGTGAATGCAGTGTCTCTGGTTGCGGTTTCGTTCTTCATCTTCTACGAGGCGTTCCGGCGCCTGCAGCATCCTGAGCACGTTCAAGCCTTGGTGATGATGTGGGTTGCGGCCGCAGGCGTGGTGATGAATGGCGTGATCGCGTTGATGCTCTATCGCTCGTCGGGACGCTCAGGCGGGGACGTCAACATCCGCAGCGCACTGCTGCATGAGGTGGGCGACACGCTTTCGACCGCCGCAGTCATTGCCGGAGGCTGGGCAATTCTGGTCACGAATAATTACTGGATCGACTCCGCGCTTTCGTTCGGAATCGGGGCGTTGATCCTCTGGTCGGGCTTCGGCATCGTGCGCGAGACTCTGAACATTTTGCTGGAAGGGACACCGCGCGGCGTGAAGCTCGAACTGGTCGAGACTGCGATTCGCTCGATCGAAGGCGTTAACGATGTTCACGATCTGCACTGCTGGAGCATCGGGTCAGAGACCCGCGCACTCTCCTGCCACATCGCAATTGCAGACATCCCGCCCTCAGTCAGCGAGCGCATACTGCGCGACGTTAAGGAGCGCCTACACCATGACTTCCGCATCGACCACACGACCATCCAGTTCGAGCACGTGGAATGCGAGGTGGCGCATGGATGCGTGATTCCGGTGGGTGAGAGCGAAGAGCATCATCACCACAGCCACTAGCGCGATTTAGAGGGTGCTTTGGATCGCCTTACGAGTTCCCACCCTGCTTCGCGAAAATCTCCCGTACCCTCTCAATCGAATCCGCCTCTGCCGCCGCTTTGTCCGGCCGTAGCCTCACGATGCGCGGGAAACGTAGCGCATATCCGCTTTCGTGACGGTCCGACCGCATCATGTTGTTGAAGGCCACTTCCAGCACAATCTTCGGCTCGACCGTGCGCCGGAAGCCTTGATCTTCAATCGTGTGCTCCAAGAACCACTGCGTCATTTCTGCAATCTCGGCGTCGGAGAGTCCTGAGTACGCCTTGCCGATGTTCAGCAACTGGTCTTTATCCCAAACAGCGAACGTGTAATCGCTTAGCACGCCGACGCGCTTGCCGTGTCCGTACTCGACTGCGGTCACC
Source organism: uncultured Acidobacteriaceae bacterium (assembly GCA_963787495.1). Taxonomy (GTDB): domain Bacteria; phylum Acidobacteriota; class Terriglobia; order Terriglobales; family Acidobacteriaceae; genus Sulfotelmatobacter. Next base: position 372,325 of record CAWBDA010000003.1, on the reverse strand, counting down.
ACCACGTCAAGTGTGGCCAACTTGCGTTTCATCTTCAGCCACGACTTGCCACGCTTTCCCGGCGTGTACGCCGAGTCGGGATCTTTGATCATCAAGCCTTCGTTCCCTCGCGCCTGCGCAGCGGCAAACAGTTCTTCCAACTCCTCGGGTGAACTCGCGTGAAACGCGGGTGCGCGGATGATGTTGGTTGCAGTGGCTGTTTCCGGCGGCTCATACTCGAAAGGCAACTTCCCTTGCGCTGCCTTTCTCTGTGACCCCGGGCCTCTGTGGTGAACGACTTTTCTTTCCCCCGCCAGCAGTTCATCCAGAATCCGTGCTCGCTCCCGCAGCGGATGATCGATCAGCAACTCCCCGCTCGCGAACAAAACATCGAACGCCACGTACGCCACGGGAATCTCGCGCAGCATTTGTTCGCTCACCTTCTTCCGCCCCAATCGTTGTTGGAGTACGCTGAACGGCCGCGCCCGGCCTGAATCCTCCCAGGCCACAATCTCGCCATCGAGGATCGCATCCTGCGGCAACCCCGCAAGCGCGCCGGGCAATTCCGGAAACGAGTCGGTAATCTCATCCCGCGTGCGCGAAAAGAACTTCACCTCACCGCCGGACACGTGGGCCTGTGCACGAATTCCGTCATATTTGTCTTCCACCACTGCCTCGGCAAAATAACTCAACCCTTCCGCGGCAGACTCGATCGGGCTTGCCAGCATGAAACCCAACGGATGAAACATCCGCATCCTCGCATCGTCCAGCTTGCCCTGCACTGCCAGTCGCAGGGTCTCCCCGATGTCACCCAGCAGCATGTTTGCCCGCTGCACTTCTTCCAATGCCCCCGCGAGCGCACCCCCGTACGCCTTCGCAATCGCGTCCTCCACGAGGCTCTCTTTAAGCCCAATCCGTAAATCCCCGGTCATGATCTTCACGATGTATTTGCCTTCGAGCGGCGTCGCCCGGGCCAGCAAATCGCGGACCAGCGCAGACTTCGCCGCCGGCCCTCGGGCCGCCGCGATCTGACGGAAAGCGTCGGCAACTTCGAGAACGTTCGGGCCCTGTCGAAAGGTTTCCGGCAGAACCTGACCAGCCACGGCACCCAAGTCGCCGTGCTGGCGATAGGCAGCGGTTAGTTCGGCTTCGTCTTTTCCGGAAAGCTCCGCGACCGCGCGCCACAAGAGCGAGCCGCCTACTTGCAAGGTCGTCTCCTCCCACGCGGGAAATGCTCTTCCGGAGAGAAACACCGCCGACACCGCTGCCTCGTCTGCTGTGCGTAACTTGAAGTAGTCAGCAACGGCGGCCGTCTTCTGCAGCTTTTTTGTAGTAGCTGCGACCGTCTCACAGGTCTCGGCAAGTTTCCTCATGCTGTTCAAAATACGCTTCGAGAATAGACGAAAGACTCGCGCGTTGCCGACCCCGCTGATCTCCCTTCGCATAAATCTTGCCACCTTTGTTACTTAGAGCGCGGTGCCCGGGAGGGCTGGCCGGCTGTGATAACCTAGTGTTCGGCGCTTTTCCGGGGCCTGGAGCATCTAATTACCGTGCGTTCTTTGCGAAATCTCGTGCGTTTTCTGGTGGCCGTGCAGCTTCTGCCCGCGCTTGAGAGCGGCGAGGAAACCTTAGTCGGCGGGCAAGCAGTGCTTGAAGGAGTGATGATGCGTTCCCCGCACGCGTGGGCGATCGCTTGCCGCAAGCCCTCGGGCGAAGTAGTCACCATGAGCGAACCGCTCGATCGCCCCTCAGAAAAACACAAGTGGATGGCTTGGCCCATTGTTCGCGGAGTCATGACGCTCGGTTACGCGATGTCCCTCGGCTACCGTGCTCTGCGTTTCTCGGCCAACGTTGCCATCGAAGACGTAATGCAACGTGAGGACTCCGCCACAAAACATGTGGCGACAGTACCCTCGGCTGTTCATTCGAAGCGAAGCGAGACGGAACCTTCCACTACTGCATCCGCCAAGGCGCAAGCCCGCGAAAAGGCCGCCACTATCAGCGGCTGGCTTGCTGCGGGCAACGTAGCGATCTCCCTTGCTTTTTTCATCTTCATGTACAAATACCTGCCGCTGGTGGCGGCCACGGAACTGAAGAAGGTCAATCCCGCGCTCGGCGGACAGATCATGTTTAATCTGATCGACGGTGCCGTGCGCTTGATCCTGTTCCTGCTGTTCATTTGGGGAGTGTCGCTATTCCCGGACATTCGCCGGGTCTACGAGTATCACGGCGCCGAACACAAGACTGTCTTTGCCTTCGAAAACGGCGACCCGCTCTCGACTACTGCCGTGCAGAAATATTCAACGTTCCATCCCCGCTGTGGAACCAGCTTCCTGATGACGGTGATGCTGATCTCGATCGGGTTCTATATGTTGGTGCCGTTCACCACGTTCTGGGCGCGCTTCGCTGCGCGCATTGCGCTTCTGCCCGTGATCGCTGGAGTCTCTTACGAAATTATCCGTCTCGCCGCCAAGCATCGCGGCTCTCTCTTTGCCCTGATGACCGCTCCGGGGCTCTGGCTGCAGCGCATCACGACGAAGCCCCCGTCCGACGAGCAAGCGCAGTGCGCCATAGTTGCCCTCGACCATGCTATGAATTTGGAAAAAGAACACGGCGGCGAACTGGTGATTGCCTAGCGGCCCCGCCGCGAATATTTTCCTCTTCCTGTCCAATATCACTAAAATGCCGTAGAGACGTAACTTGTTACGTCCTGTCCGCCGCGCTGAAGGGGACCGGCTCGAGAGCGAGACGTAGCAAGCTACGTCTCCACGAAAGATCCCGATGTTTGAAAGACTAGACCAAATCGAAGCTCGCTACGAAGAGCTCACCAGCGCACTGGCATCGCCGGATATCGTCAACGATTCGGCGAGATACCAGAAGACTGCCAAGGCGCACAGCGAAATCGCCCCGGTTGTCGAGAAATACCGCGAATACAAGGATCTGACACGCGGCATAGCCGAGAGTAAAGCCATGCTGGCCGAGGAAAAAGATCCCGAGATGCGCGCCTACGCCCAGGAAGAACTGGACAAGCTGCAGCCCCGGGTAGCTGCCATCGAAGAGGAGTTGAAGGTTCTACTTCTGCCCAAAGACCCCAACGACGATAAAAATGTCATTCTCGAAATTCGCGCGGGCACTGGCGGAGACGAGGCCACGCTCTTCGCCGCCGAAATCTTTCGCATGTACACGCGCTTTGCCGAGACTCAGCGCTGGAAGGTCGAAGTGCTCTCGTCGTCAGAGTCGTCGGCCGGCGGGTTGAAAGAAGTCATCGCCATCATCGAAGGCAACCGCGTCTTCTCGCAGCTCAAATACGAGAGCGGCGTGCATCGCGTGCAGCGCGTTCCAGCGACTGAGCAGCAAGGGCGTGTCCACACCTCGGCAGTTACCGTCGCCGTCCTTCCCGAAGCCGAGGATGTCGACATTAAAATCGAGGCGAAAGACCTGCGCATTGACACCTTCTGTTCTTCCGGTCCCGGCGGCCAATCCGTGAACACGACATATTCTGCCGTCCGGATCACGCACATTCCCACGAACACGGTAGTCAGTTGTCAGGACGAGAAATCGCAGATCAAGAACCGCGAAAAAGGCATGCGCGTGCTGCGCTCCCGCCTTTACGAAATCGAAATGGAGAAGCAGCAGCAGGCGCTGGCAAAAGAGCGCAAGGCGATGGTGGGTTCCGGGGACCGCAGCGAGAAAATCCGCACCTATAACTTTCCGCAAAATCGTGTCACCGACCATCGCATCGGCTTTACGCTTCACCAGCTCGAAGCCGTGATGGATGGCAAGCTCCAGCCGCTCATCGAGGCTCTCACGACGCACTACCAGGCCGAGAAGCTAAAGCAGGAAGCCGCCACCGTGGTTTAAGAGCGGTACGAGGGCGCTCTTGCCCGTGAAGGAGGGACTATGCCAGAACTCGCGGAGACTTTTGCGTCGGCTCTCGCAAAGCGATACACGGCCAACGCAGCCCGAGTCCGCGAGCTCGCCGTGCCCCTTACCAACGCTCAGTTCTGGCAAAAGCCTTTTTCCTTTGGCAACAGCTTCGGTCACCTGGTCCTGCATCTGACGGGCAACTTGAACTACTACATCGGAACGCAGATTGCTCGGACTGGCTACGTCCGCGATCGCCCGCGCGAATTCAACGACCCGAGTCCTCCGTCGAAAGACGAGGCTCTCAAGCGATTCGACGACGCCGTGGATATGGTTCTCAAGACTATCCGCGGGCAATCGGCTGAAGATTGGTCGGCAGAATACTCAGGGGTGGGCTCCGATGCAAAAAACCGTCTCGACATTGTGTTCATCTGTGCGGCTCACATGCAGCACCACATCGGCCAGATGATCTACCTCGGGTACGAGTGGCAGAGAAAGGCTGAGAGCGGATCGAGATGAAATCCAGCTGTCTCGAATTTGTTTTCTCCGTGTCTCTGTGTCTTGTGGTGAAATGGTTTTGTGCAGCTGAAAGAAACGTTGACCTCTGCTGTTGCGCGCCTAAGCGAGGAGGAAGTTCCATCCCCGCGTATGAACGCCGAACTGCTGTTGATGTTTACGCTCGAGTGCGACCGCGCCCACCTCTTCGCGCATCCCGAACGCGAACTCACCAATGATGAGCAAAACCGTTACGAACAAGCGCTCGCAGAACGCGCCCGTGGCGTCCCCGCTCAGTACATCTCGGGCCATCAGGAATTCTGGGGCATGGATCTCATCGTGTCGCCCGCGGTCTTGATTCCGCGTCCCGAGACCGAGCATGTGATCGAGACCGTGCTCGAACTCGCCGGTGTGGAGGGGGCTGGCGGGCCAGGGCGCCCGCCCCACACAAGCCACCTCCGCATCATTGACGTGGGCTCGGGCTCGGGCTGCATCGCTGCTGCTCTTGCTCAAGAACTGCCCCAGGCTGAAATCCACGCCACTGACGTCTCTGCCCCCGCACTCGAAGTCGCCCGTGCCAACGCCGCCCGCCATCAACTCGAATCTCGTATTCAATTCCACCAAGGCGACCTGCTCGCGGGTTTCGAGAACAGCAGTTTCGACTTCATCGTCTCCAATCCGCCTTACGTCGGCGAGTCGGAAGAAGATCACGTGCAGCTCGAAGTTCGCAAGTTCGAGCCGCGTAACGCCGTCTTCGCGGGACCAACCGGATTGGAAGTGATCGCACGCCTCATCCCGCAAGCCCACGCGGCACTCCGGCCCGGCGGCTGGCTGGTCATGGAGATCAGTGGAACGATTTCAGAAGAAGTGCGACGGTTGCTGCGGGATTGGAACGACGTTAGGATTCGGCCGGACCTGCAATCGATCCCGCGCGTAGCGCAAGCGCGGAAGTAGCTAACGCCGCACAACCGCGGGCTGAATCTCTTCCACGTCCACAATGCTCGTGGGATACTTGCCGGTGTAGCAAGCCGAGCAATAGGAAATCTTCTCTCCCTCGCCGCATGCTTTCTTAAGCCCTTCCAGCGAGAGGTAGGCCAGCGAGTCGGCACGAATGTACTCACGGATTTCTTCGACCGATTTGTTAGCTGCGATCAACTGACTCTTCGAAGGCGTGTCTACACCGTAGTAGCATGGCGATACCGTGGGCGGACACGAGACGCGCATGTGAACTTCCTTCGCGCCGGCGTTCCGAATCATACGAACAATCTTGCGGCTGGTAGTGCCACGCACAATGGAATCGTCAATCAGTACGACGCGTTTGCCTTCGAGCAATGAGCGCACCGGATTCAGCTTCAGCTTCACGCCGAAATCGCGCACGCTCTGGCTCGGTTCGATGAACGTGCGTCCCACGTAGTGATTGCGAATCAGACCAAAGCGGAATGGAATGCCGCTCTCAGCCGCGTAGCCTACGGCTGCGGTTACACCGGAATCCGGCACGGGGACCACCAGATCGGCCTCCACCGGCGCCTCGCGCGCCAACTGCCGTCCCAGTTCTTCGCGGCTGGTCTGCACCGCGCGGCCAAACACGACACTGTCGGGCCGGGAAAAGTAAACGTGCTCGAAAATGCAGCTCGACTGAGGCGCGCCCGTAGCATAAAAGCGGGAGGTGATGCCCTCCGGCCCCACCACGATTAACTCGCCCGGCTTCACGTCACGCTCATAAGTGGCGCCGATCAAATCGAAAGCGCATGTCTCTGAGGCGAAGACGATCGTGTCGCGCTTCTGCCCTTCCAGCGCAGGAAGGCGTCCCATGGCCAGGGGGCGGAAGCCGCGCGGATCACGCGCCGCGATGATACGGTCCGGAGTCATCAACACCAGCGAAAAAGCGCCTTCCACGCGGCCCAGCGCGTCGGCAATCGCTTCCGGCAGAGTATGTTCCCGCGAGAGTGCGATCAGGTGGACGATCACCTCGGTATCGCTGTTGGTCTGGAAAATCGAGCCCTGGCGCTCCAGCCGGCTGCGAACCTCCATCGCGTTCACCAGATTGCCGTTGTGTGCGACCGCGATCGAGCCCTTATTCGATTGCACCAGAATCGGTTGAGCGTTCAGCAGCGCCGAATCGCCAGCAGTTGAGTAGCGAGTGTGTCCAATGGCGAGGGTGCCGCGAACTTTCGATAGCACATCTTCCGTAAAGATGTCCGCGACCGTGCCCATGGCCTTATGGACCCGGGAAGTCAGGCCATCGGAGGTGACGATCCCCGCCGACTCCTGCCCGCGATGCTGCAGCGCATGCAAGCCCAGGTAGGCGAGCTTTTCCGCCTCAGGGTGGGCGAAGATCGCCACTACTCCGCACTCGTCGTGAAATTTGTCAATGCTTAGCATTCAGCTCTCGACCGTCGGCATTCAGCCAACACTTTGGTTCAATCCGCCGCTACAAGTTCCGGATCTGCGCGCAGCGCCGACTCCAGGGCATTCTCATAATCAGCGCGTAACTCAGAAACCGTTGCGGACACAATCACGTTCCCGTCGAGTGAAATTTCCATCCGCTCCGGAATCGTGTCTCCGAGCACATCCAGTGTGATTCCGTATTTCTCCGATATTTGTTCGATTCGTACCACGTTACTGGGGTCGCAGGAGAGCACAATTCTGCTCGCATCTTCTCCAAACAACACGAACTCAGCCGGAAGCCCGTCGGCTGCAATATTCACCCGCGCACCCACGCCCTTCGTAAAGGTTTTTTCCGCGAGAGCCACGGCCAACCCGCCATCTGAGCAGTCATGCACGGACTCCACCAATCCACGCTGAATCAATTCGATGACCGCCTTCTGCAGGGCGGCCTCTTTCTCCAGATCGAGTTCTGGAGGGTATCCCCACAGCGCGCCCAGAATTTCCTTGGCGTATTCCGATGACCCGAACTCACTCTCTACATCGGTGATATCGGCTGCTTCGCCCGCACGCAATAGCACGATCGTGCGGTCCGCCGCGGCGAAATGCATCTTCGTCGCCTTATGCACGTCGTCCAGAATTCCTACTACTCCCAGGACAGGCGTGGGATAAATGCCCTCGCCCAGCGTCTCATTGTAAAAGCTGACGTTGCCACCAGTGATGGGGATTTCCAACTCCTCGCAAGCCTTAGTGATGCCATCGATGGTTTGCGAGAACTGCCACATGATGTGCGGTTTCTCAGGATTTCCGAAATTGAGGCAGTTGGTTGCGCCGACCGGAGTTGCGCCCGAACAAGCCACCTTGCGCGCAGCCTCGGCGACGGCATGCATCGCACCCAGCCGCGGGTCGAGATAACACCAGCGGCTATTGCCATCGAGCGCCATCGCAAGTCCGCGCTGTGATTCGCCGGGATTCGGATTCTTGATGCGAATCACACCCGCATCGCCCGCGCCCGGCGCCTCCACCGTGTTGGTCTGCACCATGTGGTCATATTGCTGCCAGACCCAGCGCTTGGCGCAGATGTTAGGGCTGGCAAGAAGTTGCTTCAGACTTTGAGTAAAGTCACCGTTGCCATCGAATTTAATGTGCTCCGGCATTTCGCGAGGCACGGGAGGTTCCCAGCGCGCGAGCGGGCGCTTGTACACCGGCGCATCGTCAGTGAGCGCCTGATTCGGAATCTCAGCAACCACCTCGCCGTGCTGCAGCACGCGCAACTTATTGTCGGTCGTGACCTTGCCGACTTCGACTGCGTCGAGTCCCCACTTCTCGAAGACGCGGAAGACTTCCTGCTCGCGGCCTTTCTGCGCCACCAGCAGCATGCGTTCTTGCGACTCGCTCAGCATGATTTCGTAGGCAGTCATGCCGGTCTCACGCTGCGGTACGTGGCCAAGTTCGATCTCGACGCCGACTCCGCCGCGCCCGCCCATCTCGCAGGTCGAGCAAGTCAGTCCGGCAGCGCCCATATCCTGAATGCCAACAATGGCTCCAGTTTGCATGGCTTCGAGGCAAGCTTCGAGCAACAACTTCTCCAGGAATGGGTCACCTACCTGCACGTTAGGACGCTTGGCTTCCGAGGCTTCGCTGAATTCTTCGCTGGCCATTGTCGCTCCGTGGATGCCATCGCGCCCCGTCTTAGCGCCAACGTAAATCACCGGATTGCCTTCCCCGGCCGCGCGGGCGTAGAAAATCTCGTCTTTGCGGACCAAGCCCATGGCGAAAGCATTCACCAACGGATTGCCGGAGTAGCACGGTTCAAACTTCGTTTCGCCTCCGAGGTTGGGCACGCCAAAGCAGTTGCCGTAAGAAGCCACACCGCTCACGACTCCTTCGAGGATGGAGTGGTTCTTGTGGATCTCGGTTGTTCCCGCACGGCCATTGACAGGGCCGAAGCGCAGCGAATCCATCACTGCCACCGGCCTCGCGCCCATGGTGAAAATGTCGCGCAGGATTCCGCCGACGCCGGTGGTTGCACCTTGAAACGGCTCGATGAACGACGGATGATTGTGCGATTCGATCTTGAAGGCGCAGGCCCAGCCGCCGCCGATGTCGATTATGCCCGCGTTCTCTCCCGGCCCTTGCAGCACGCGCTTACTGCGCGTGGGCAGACGTTTCAGATGAACGCGCGACGACTTGTACGAACAATGCTCGCTCCACATCACGCTGAAGATGCCAAGCTCAGTGAGCGTCGGCTCGCGCTGCCCTAGAAGCTGCTTGATCTTTTCGTACTCGTCCGAGGTGAGGCCATGCTGCCGGAGAGTCTCCGGAGGGAAGGCAGAGGTCATGGAGGTGGTCATGGGGAAGTTCTATTGTCGCATTTAGCCGGGCGGCTGGATAGGGCCCCCTCGACCATTTTTCGACCGTACTTCCCAGTCTCGACGGCCTTTCCGGTAAGATGGCGACCCAGATGAAATCCATTATCGTAGGCACGGCGGGGCACATCGACCACGGCAAGACGGCTTTGGTGAAGGCCCTGACCGGGATCGACGCCGACCGGCTTGAGGAAGAGAAACGGCGAGGCATCACCATTGACCTCGGTTTCGCGCACATGGACTTGCCCGCTTCGAATGACTCGACAACGAATGACAAGACCACCAATGACGAGACAACGCACGGCGAGACGTTGCGGCTGGGCTTTGTCGACGTTCCCGGTCACGAGCGCTTTGTGCGCAATATGCTGGCGGGCGTGGGCGGCATTGACCTGGTTCTGCTGGTAATCGCGGCCGACGAAGCAATCAAGCCCCAGACGCGTGAGCATTTCGAAATCCTGCAACTGCTCGGCGTAATGCGCGGCATCACAGTGCTCACCAAATCCGACGCGGTAGACGCGGAAACGCTCGGCGTCGTCCGGTTGGAGGTGGAAGAGTTTCTGCACGGGACATTTCTCGACAAACCAGGTTCGATTGTCGCCGTGAGTTCGTTGACGGGTGTGGGACTCGAAGACCTGAAGCTGGCAATAGTTGCAGCGGCAGCCAAAGCCCAGCCGCGAAATTCGCTGGCGCTGGCGCGCTTGCCGATTGACCGCGTATTCACCATGAAAGGTTTCGGCACAGTGGTGACAGGAACACTGGTGGCCGGAACGATTCACCGCGAGGACGAACTGGAGGTTTTCCCGACCGGTGCTCATACAGATGTACGGCGCGTGCGCGTGCGCGGCCTACAGGTGCATGGACAAACAGCCGGGGCTGCGATCGCTGGTCAACGTACCGCATTGAACCTTGTGGGGGCGAGCACCGAAGATTTGTCGCGAGGTATGACCCTGGCACCCCCGGCGACATTCGAAGCGACGCGGCGGGCGGATGTGAGGCTGCGACTCCTGCCTTCGGCACCGCGAGCGCTGAAGGATCGCGCACGGGTTCACTTTCATTCCTACACGATGGAAACGGTAGCGGAGGTCGTACTTCTGGAACTGAAGGACCCGAATTCCAGCTTTTTAGAAAGGGCGAAGGTGGGACATCTGCAGCTCCTGCCCGGCCAGGAAGCTTTTGCGCGCCTCAAGTTGTCGCAAGCGGTGCTGCTTCTGCCCGGGGATCGGTTCATCATCCGGCAATTTTCGCCGGTAGTAACAATCGGCGGAGGAGTTGTGTTGGATGCGGCGCCCATTCCTCGGATGCCGGGGCACAGCGACTTTCTGCAAATCCTGGCTGGAGGCAATCCTGAAGCGATTTTGAGAGCCAGGATCGCGCGGCGGGATGATGAGGGAATCTCGATGCCTCGATTGATTGCCGAAACCGGTTGGACGAAGAACGTGATCGTAGCGCACTTGGCTCACGCACTGAAGACGGGCGCGGTGGTGCGAGCCGGTGAGCGATTCCTGCATTTGCCTGCGCTGGAAGCGCTGAAGTTGAACATCGTGCGCACTGCCGGTGATTTTCATAAGAAGAATCCACTGGTCGGCGGAATCAGCAAGGAAGAGTTGAGGGATCAGGTGGGCGCGTCGCCGGAAGTCTTCGAGGCGGTTACAGCTATGCTGGTGCAGAACAAGAACCTCGAAGTGGTGGGTGACCTGGCGCGGCTGCCGGGGCGTGGCGTGGTGATGAAGGACGAAGAGGCCGAATCGAAAGAGAAGATCGAGCTGGCGTTTGCCACGGCAGGGCTGAAGGTTCCTGCGCTGAGTGAGGTGATCGCTGGACTCAAGGTGGACAAGGTACGAGCGCAGAAGATCGTGACTTTGCTGCTGCGCGACAAGGTGCTGATAAAAGTTTCCGACGAACTGGTTTTCCATCGGAGTGCACTGGAAGATTTGCGGCGGCAGATAGCAGTTTACAAAGTGAAATCGGCGAGGATCGATGTAGCGAAGTTCAAGGAGTTGACTGGAGTGACTCGCAAGTATGCCATCCCGCTGCTGGAATTCCTGGATCGCGAACGGGTCACGCGGAGGGTGGGCGATGCGCGGGAAATCCTATAGGAATTGGTTAGTGGGCGATTCTGCAACGGCGACCCGATCACCAAATCAATTCGTCAGATCCGCTGAGGTGGTATTGCCAGCCAATCGACTTTGATCCTGCACTGAGGGTCAAACCAACGCAAGAGCTTCTTGAGACCACTAAAGGCTTTTAGCTTCCTGCCGATTGATTCTAGATAGCCCCACGGAACCAGATATTGCAGTGGGCGGGCATCGGTTTCTTACCATGACGTTGCGACCTAGAGCATTTCTGCTGCCTTTTCTCAGTATCAGGCCGTATACCGCACCTTACTTCAGGATCAGCAGGGTCCGTTTCCCGAAGGCGATAATCTGTGGGGTCGCACTATTTTTAGCCGCGTCATGGTTTGCCTCTGCACAGGGTGAACCAGAACCTGCGGCGGCCGCTCGCCGATCCAAGGTGATGGCCTTCGAAAGCGCATGGGGACTGGCGGAGAAGTACAAGGACGCCAAGGCGCTTGACGCTCTGCTGGATAATTCTCTGACCTACATCGACTACGACGGCACCCTGAAGACGAAAAGCGATTTTCTGGCTGAGGTGAGGGCTTCCGGGCGCAATCGCGAGCAACAGATTGTCGAATCCACGGCGGCGCGTGTCTATGGAGACACCGCCGTAGTCATAGGTATTTATCAGGTGAAGGGCATAGATGGGGGCAAGCCTTATCTGCGGCGTGGACGCTTTACCGATACCTGGGTGAACCGCAATGGAAATTGGGTGTGCGTGGCCAGCCAATATACACTGTTAAGCCGCTAGGCTTTTCAACCTGCCAATGCATTCCATTCGCCCTGCTACGATCGAGGATGCGGCACTGTTGCGGACGTTGATCCGCGAACTGGCGGAGTTTGAGCGCCAGTTGGAGTTTTGTGTGATCGAAACCGCAGATTTAATACGGGACGGGTTTGGGCCGGATTCCAAGTTTCGCGCGCTGATTGCCGAGTGGAATGGCAATCCCGCGGGTTATGCGCTTTTCTTTGGATACTACTCGACGTGGGTCGGGCCAGGGCTCTACCTCGAGGACATTTTTGTGCGCTCTCAATATCGTGGAAAGGGAATCGGGATGGCGTTGCTGGCCGCCGTGGCGCGGATCGCATTGCAGGAGAATTGCTGCGCGATGCGCTGGGAAGTGCTTGACTGGAACGAAAAGGCGATCGAGCTTTATAAGTCGCTGGGAGCGGAGTTTCGCGATGAATGGCAGCAAGCACTATTGACGGACGAGGCGCTACGCCGGCTGGCGGAGAAAGCGTCGTGACCGCGCCGGTCCGCATTATCGGAGCAGGACTGGCTGGGTCTGAGGCTGCGTGGCAGTGCGCTCGGCGAGGCGTGGAGGTGGAGCTGTTTGAGATGCGGCCGGTCCGGTCAACGCCGGCTCACCAGACGGCGAATTTTGCCGAGCTGGTGTGCTCGAATTCGCTGAAGTCGGACAGCGCGAACACGGCTCCGTGGCTGTTGAAGGAGGAAATGCGGCGGGCCGGTTCGCTGCTGTTGCAGATTGCGCGCGAGTGCGCGGTTCCCGCGGGCCACGCGCTGGCGGTTGATCGGATAACGTTTGCTGCGAAGGTGACGGAGGCGATTTCGCAGGAGCCGCGAATCATGGTGCGCCGCGAAGAGGCGACCTCCATCGAGGAATCGGGCCACCAGGTCACCATCATTGCTACCGGGCCTTTGACTTCGGAGGCGCTGGCCAACGAGATTGCCCGACTCAGCGCGGAAGAGTCAATCGCTGGGCGGGCAAGTCGCCCGCTCCCGCATGAGGCTGCTCCGCTCGACGCGGGTCCGCACAATCCCCATTTGTATTTCTACGATTCGATCAGTCCGATTGTGGAGGCGGATTCCATTGACATGTCGCGCGTGTACATGGCGGCGCGCTATGACAAGGGGTCGGCGGATTACATCAATTGCCCAATGACGCCAGAAGACTATGACCGGTTCTACGACGCGCTCATGGCGGCGCAATCGGTGGAGGAGCGTGACTGGGAGAAGCTGAATTACTTCGAGAGCTGTCTGCCGATTGAGGAGATTGCGAGGCGTGGCCGCGATACCCTCCGCTTCGGCCCGATGAAGCCGGTGGGCTTGAAGGATCCGCGCACCGGGCGAATGCCCTACGCCGTTGTGCAGTTGCGCCAAGAGAATCTGCGGGCGGATTCCTACAATCTGGTGGGATTCCAGAATCACTTAAAGTTTGGCGAGCAGGCGCGCGTGCTGCGACTGATCCCGGGACTCGAAAATGCCCGCTTCCTCCGCTACGGCCAGATTCATCGCAACACGTATATCAACGGCCCGGCGCTGCTGCGGGAGACATTGCAGATGAAGGCGCACCCCCGGGTCTTGTTCGCGGGGCAAATTTGCGGAGTGGAGGGCTATGTGGAATCGATTGCAACCGGGTTGCAGGCCGGGCTGCAAGCGGCAGCCTTGGCGCTCGGAACTGACCCGGTACCGCCGCCACGGGCTTCCGCCTTTGGCTCACTCACGCATTATGTGACCCATGCGGACGCCAGGAACTTCCAGCCCGCGAACATTACTTTTGATCTCTTGCCCGCGCTGGAGAAGAAGATTCGCGACCGCAAAGAGCGCCACCGATTGCAGTGCGAATTGGCTCTGCAGTACTTCGACGAATGGCTGGAACGGACTGGGCCGATGCTCGCAGCGGGTAAGCCCTAAGTCGCAGGGGCCCAAAGACGGACGCGATAGTCCCCTCCTTCAGAATTCATTTGACCTGCTCCCTGGTTTGCAGTAATTTCGTCCCCATTCCACCGACGCCGAGGTATCCGCTTGCAATTCTCCGCTGTAGACGCGATCACTCCCGCCCTTGAGCACACCAAGAAACAGCTATTCCAACCCTTCCGGTTTGCCCAGTGGACGAAGCTGGCGGTCGTAGGACTGCTCGCCGGTGAGCTTGGCTCGAGCGGCGGGTGTAACACTCACAACTTCAATCTGAATCAACACGGGGGAGCAGTGCATCATTCGGGATTCCCCGGAGTTGATCCCGCCCTGTTGTTCGGCCTCATCGCAATACTGGTCATCGCAGGGCTCGTCTTGGGCATTCTGTTCATGTACATAAGCAGCGTGATGCGGTTCATTCTATTCGACAGCGTCATGGCGAAAGAATGTCACATTCGCGCGGGCTGGAACCGCAGGCAGGGCCCCGGGTTGCGATACTTCCTCTGGAAGTTGGTCTACCTACTAGTCACGCTGGGGGGCCTCCTTGTGCTGGTTGGCATTCCGGCGCTGTTCGCCTTTGCCGCGGGATGGCTCAAAGAGCCCAAGGAACACGTACCTCCTCTGGTGTTAGGCGGGCTCCTCGTCTTCTTTCTGCTGCTGATTTTTGTTTTCGTGCTGGCGCTCGTGTTCGTGTTGACCAAAGATTTTGTGGTCCCGCAAATGGCTTTAGAGGACATTGGCGTAATGGAGGGGTGGCGGCGTCTGTGGTGGATGATCAAGGCCGAAAAGGGGGGATACGCCGCCTACATCGGAATGAAGATCGTCATGGCCATCGGCGCAGGGATCATGGTGGGAATCGCCGCGCTGATCTTGGGGTTAATCATCGCCATACCTACAGTAGGACTCAGCATTCTTGCGGTCATCACCGGGAAGTCGGCCGGGCTGACGTGGAACGCCTATACGATTACTCTGGCGGTCGTGGTGGGGTGCGTCTTGCTGGCCGGTTTTATGTATGTGATCGCGCTCGTTTCCGTACCTGTGGTTGTCTTCTTTCCCGCGTACTCAATCTATTTCTTCGCGGCGCGCTATCCCGTGTTGAGCGCTGTGCTCTATCCTGCACCACCTGCTCCGGCCGCGCCTCAGGTTCCGTCGGGAGCGGCTCCGCCACCGCTCCAGCCTCCGCCGTTGCCGCCCACGCCCGAGCCGATCGGCTAGGACGAAAGGTTCACTGCTGCGGATTCTTCAACTTGGCGTCGCGCCCATGCGGCCAGGAGAAGCGCCGGCCAATAATGCATTTCACGATCAGGTGGTCGGTGGAGCGCGTGGTGCCGACACCCACGCCGAAGTTGAACTCCCACTGCGGGCCGAAGTCAACGTCGATCGACGGGAAGAACTGCTGCTGCTGATCTTTCAGCGCGTCGAAGCCGGTGACCGAACCGTAAGAGGCGTAGTATTCCAGCCCTCCCGCAATCTTCTTGGTGAAATCGTAGCTGAACTTCACGTTGGGCGAAAACGTCACTCCCTGGTTCACGCTCTGGCCGTGCCAGGAGCGGTCAAGCGCAGGATTGAAGGCCAGGTACCAAGGCCCGATTTTCTTGTCGATGATGGGCCGGATCTCCCACGTCCAGGTATCGGGTGAGAAGGCGGCGCGCTGGTAGCCAATCTCATTCGACAGACTCACTCCCACAGGCCAGTGCCACGACTCCGGAACACGAAATCGCGGGCGAATGTGGTCGCCTACCCATTGCCATCCCCCGTCCGATTGAATGCTGGTGAAGACGTAAAAGCCAACCTCGGCCCATTCGTTGATTCCCTGCGTGATCTCGAGCGTCTCGTGCTCGGCATGGTTTGAAGGCAGAACGCCGTCCTCGACGGTCTTGCTCCCTTCGACCGTAAAGTTGGAGTGGATTTCGACCATAGTGGAGCGAGGAGCAACCGTCTCGGAGCCGTACACCTGGATTTCGTAGTTGTCCTGCGCACGGGCGAGCGGACTCAGATCCAAAACAAAGAAAAGTCCGGCAAGAAAGGCGAAAGTAGTGCGGCGGGACGTGCGAGCCATTGCCAAGAGTATATCTTTCCACGTTGTTTCACTGCAGCCGAGGGAACCCCCGCCCCACCGCAGGTGTCTGATCCTGCAGACACGCGCGTGCCAGCAAGAAAAAGAAAGAGAAGCTGGGGAGCTTTCTATGTCGTTCTCAATGGCAGGCCGAGGTGCGCGCGGTCCCGAGATTAACGTCACCCCGCTGATCGACGTACTGCTGACGCTGATTATCGTCTTCATGGTCGTAGTGTCGATGGACAAAGAGCAGGGAGAAACCGCCCAAATTCCGCAGCAAGATCAGAAACAGACGGCGGAAACATCGCAATCCCGCACCGTCATCATCCAGGTGGTATGGACGAAAGAAGATCAGCCACCAACGGTGAAGATCAATCAGCAGGACGTGCGCTGGGAAGATCTGGAGACGCGCCTCGCGGAAATCTATCTCAAGCGCGCAGAAAAAGTCGTCTTCGTGCGCGGCGATGCCGACGTCGACTTCCAGTACGTAGCCGATGTGATCGACGTGGCGCATCACGCAGGCGTGCAGCGCGTGGGGTTGCTGACCATGGATCGGGAGGTCGCGGGGGAGTAGCCGGTAAATGCTGGTGGTTCTTAGTTCCTCGCCCGATTCTTGATCCAAATCGGAGTGCCCAAAAAGCCGAAAGCCTTCCGAATCTGATTCTCAAGAAACCGCTGATAAGAGAAGTGCAGCTTGACGGCGCGGTTGGTAAACAGCACAAACGTCGGCGGAGCCACCGATGCCTGCGTCATATAAAGAATCTTCACGCGTGAGCGCATGGGGACGGAGGCGCGTTCGAAATCCACGGTCTCGATGAAGCGATTCATGGCCGACGTCGGGATGCGCTTGCGGCGCTCGGTGGCGACCTGTTCAAGCAGGGGGAAGATTTTCTCCGTGCCTTTGCCGGTGTTGGCAGAAATAAACACGATCGGCGCGTAGTTCAGAAACTTAAGATCGTGGCGCAACCGTTCTTCGTAAGCCTCGCGGTCGCCGGGACGCTTGCTTTCGCGCATGCGCATGGCCTTCGACGGCCTTCCCGGTTTCAGCGCGCCGCCGGTGATGAGGTCCCATTTGTTGACCACGATGATCATCGAGCGGCCGCTCTCGTGGGCATATCCGGCGATGGCAGCGTCGAGTTGGCTCACGCCCTCGGTGGCGTCGATCACCAGCAGCGCGATGTCAGCCGCCTCCAAATGCTTGCGCGCCATCACAACCGAAAGTTTCTCCGCCATCAAATGAGTCTTGCCTTTGCGGCGAATACCCGCGGTGTCGATGAAGCGGAAGCGCCGGCCATCGCGTTCGACAATCTCGTCGACCGCGTCACGCGTAGTGCCAGGAATAGGAGACACAATGGCGCGATCAGAGGCAGTCAGGCAATTCAGCAGCGTGGACTTGCCCACGTTGGGATGGCCAATGATCGCGACCTTAGTTTCATAGACGGGCTCGGCCTCCGCGTCAGCACCGATTTCGCTAGTCTCAGATGCGTCGTCTGCCCTCCTTTCCCCGGCGTTCTCTGCGTGCTCGGCGGTAGAGTCCTCTTTGGGTGGCAAGACCTCCAACACAGCATCCAGCAGATCGTCGATCCCCCGCCCGTGTTCCGCCGAAATAGGAAACATCTGCCCGATTCCCAAACGATGGAACTCATCAACGATGTGCGCCTGCTTTTCGGTATCAGCTTTGTTGACCGCAAGAAACAGCGGACGCCCGGTCTTCCGCAGCAGGCGGACCAGCTCAAGGTCGGGTCCGGCGAGAGCGGCACGGCCATCCACGACCATCACGATCGCAGCGGCTTCATCGAACGCAACCCGGGCCTGTCGAAAAATCTCCGACGGAATGAAATCTTTCTCTTCGGGAAGAATGCCGCCGGTGTCGATGATGCGAATGCGGCGGCCGCGCCATTCGGCATCGCCATAAAGGCGGTCGCGCGTGATTCCGGGCTCATCGCCGACAATGGCGCGCCGCGACCCCACCATGCGATTGAACAGCGTGGACTTGCCTACGTTGGGCCGGCCCACAATTGCAAGCGACGGAACGCCCGCAGCCGTAGTTGCCAGAGTGCTGGTCGAATTGTAGGTGGGCTGGGTCAAAATGAGGCAATCAGCTACCGGAAACCGCGAACTGTTTATTATAGAGACTCCCGTGGCTTTAAGTTCCCAACCCGTGTCTCCTGTAACGCCGAGCCGCTCCGCGACCCGAGGAAAGGACGCATCTTTGTACCAATTCTTCGCTCCCGGTGGAGTGCTCTCGCGCACGCATCCCGCGTATGAATTCCGGCGCGGGCAGTTGCAGATGGCACAGTCCGTCGAGCAGGCACTCGAAGAAAAGCGGCACCTGATTGTGGAAGCCGGTACCGGCACGGGGAAGACGCTCGCATATTTGCTGCCGGTGATCCGCTCGGGCAAGCGCGTCATCATTTCGACGGGCACGAAAAATCTGCAGGAACAACTTTTCTACAAGGACATTCCATTTCTGGAGCAGGCGCTGTTCGGAAACCATGTGGAGACACCCGCTTCGCCGGCCCAGCCTGGGCAAGGCCTCGGCCGGCTTTCCGTCTGCTACATGAAAGGCCGCAACAATTATTTGTGCCGCAAGAAGCTCTATGACCTTACCGATCAGCCGGTGCTGAGCGGGCTCGAGGAGATAGAGCAATATCGCGCAATCGCCGCGTGGGAGAAAACAACCGCAACCGGCGACCGCGCGGAGCTTGCGGAACTACCCGAGGCCAGCGCGCTGTGGCACAAGCTCGACGCTCGCTCTGAGGCCTGCATCGGGCAGAAGTGCAGCGAATGGGAACGCTGCTTCGTGACTGAAATGCGCCGGCGCGGGATGGAGAGCGACATAATTATTGTCAACCATCACCTGTTCTTTGCAGACCTTGCCATCAAGCTACAGGCGGACGGCTCGCCTGACGCAGGAATTCTGCCGGAAGCTGCAGCGGTAATTTTCGACGAAGCGCACGAACTGGAAGACGTTGCAGGGAACTATTTTGGAATTTCGGTGAGCAATCTGCGCGTGGAAGATCTGGCCCGGGACGTGGAAGTTTCGCTGCAGCACAACCGAATGTTTTCAGCGTCGCTCTCGGGAGCCCTGGGAAGCTTGCGGGAGCGATCCCAGTTTTTCTTTTCGCTGTTACCGCCGGGCGAAGGACGCTTTGCTTTCGAGACACGGCGCGAGTTTCTGGAAGAAAACGGGGACGAATTCCTCGCGCTCAACCAGGCGATCACGCGGCTGGCGGGTGAACTGGAAGGCCTGCCGCAGAAGCCAGAGGAAATATTCAACTTCGTGCGGCGAGCTCAGGAGCTCCAGGTGCAACTCGGTTTCGCCATGGAGTCGGACGATCGCAATACTGTGTTCTGGATCGAGCGGCGCGGCGGCCGGGGAAGAGCGAATTCACCACAGAGACACAGAGACACAGAGAAAGCAAAAGAAGGTTTCCAGGGAAGGCAGAATGTTTTCCTGCAAGCTACGCCAGTTGACGTGGGTCCGATCCTCCGCGAATGCCTTTGGTCGAAGCTCGAGTGTGCAGTTCTGACCTCGGCCACGCTCGCCGTCGGCGGCGGATTCGAATACATCCGGCAGCGCCTGGGTCTGGAGCATGCGCGTGAGTCGGTATTGCCTTCGCACTTTGACTATGAAAACCAGGCCTTGTTTTATGTCCCACCTGACTTGCCCGATGCGCGGACGCCGCAGTTTACAGCGCAGGCGGCGGAGCGTATTCGCAAGCTGCTCGAGATCACTCGCGGTCGCGCCTTCGTGCTCTTCACCAGCTACGCCCAGATGAATGATGTCTACCAGCGGTTGCTGGGCGAATTGGAGTTCCCCATGCTGCGCCAGGGCGATGCTCCGAAGAGCGCGTTGCTCGAGGAGTTCCGGCTGACTCCGAATTCAGTGCTGTTTGCGACTTCATCGTTCTGGCAGGGTGTCGACGTGCAGGGCGAGCAGTTGAGTTGCGTAATCATTGATCGCCTGCCCTTCGCGGTGCCGAGCGACCCAGTCGTGGCCGCGCGGGTGAAATCGATCGACGCCGACGGCGGCAACGCATTTTTTCAATATCAGGTGCCCTCCGCAGTGATCACGCTGAAACAAGGCTTTGGACGCCTGATCCGCTCGCTGCACGACCGCGGCCTGCTGGTGCTGCTCGACAACCGTATTTTGAAGAAGCAGTATGGCCGCGTGTTCATCGAGAGCTTGCCGAATTACAGGAAGACGACAGAGATGCGGGTGGTCGAGGAGTTCTTCGGCATTCAAGACTAACTTGGAACTGACTCAACTGCTGCGCGGTCGTGCCGGACGCAACCCGTTCACACGTACTCCCGCTCCGCGCGCCGAATTGCCCGGTACCGTTCAAACACTTTCTTGTCGCTCTCCAGCCCCAGCGCCGAGCGGATCGAGCTTCCGCGGAAAGTGTGGCTCAGCATCTTCCACCCAGTCGTCAACACAAACTTAGGATCATGCTTCAGCGCCGCGGGAATGTGGTGAACCTTCATCCAGCGCTCGGCCTTCCAGCGCATGAATTCCACCTCTTCCGCCGGCATGTGCTCGGTGCGTACCACGGCCGTGGTGCCGTCGTATTCTTCCAGCCGCTCATTCATGATCAACCCCTGGTCGCGGAAGTCCTTCGTCATGGGCGTTCGTGGATAAGGCGTCGGATGCTGAATGTAGGGCCAGTCCACGTAGCGACGCGCGAATTCTAGATTCGCTTCGATCGACTCGCGCGTGTCCCCGGGACTGCCCACGATCAATCCGCCGACCACATACATCTGGTTACGACGGATGTAATCGATGGCCCTGAGCGTTGCGTTGCCCGTGTTTTGCCCGTTCGTGCGCTCCGTATTCTTGGCCGAGGCCTTCAGAAATTCCAGATCGCCTTCCAGAATGTTTTCGATGCCCAGAAATACGTAGCGGAAGCCGGCTCGCCGCATCAGCGGTGCGAGAGTCTCGCCGTGGTTGGCAATGGCCGAGGTCATGGCCTGCACGAAGTAGTCGATCTTGTGCAGCCCGGCGGCAATAATGGCCTCGCACAAGGCCTCGAAGCGCCGCACATTCAACGTAATGTTATCGTCGACCAGGAAGATAGTTCGGGCGCCGTGATCGTAGGCATCGCGTATGTCGGCCAACACGCGATCGAAAGAGTAAGTATGGAAGTTGCGGCCGCGCATCTCAATGATGGAGCAAAAACTGCAATCAAACGTGCAGCCCCGCGAAGTCTCGATTACGTCGACCTGCCGGCCGAGCATCGTGTATCCATTGAGCACGCGCGCATCGCGCTTCGGCAAACGAATCTCGCTGTCTTCGAGCCGGTGCGGCGCTCGGCCAGGATTATGTACCCAACCCTCGCCGTTTCGATAGGAAAGTCCGCCGATCTTCTCGAACCCAGAGCCTTGCTCGAGCGCGCGCAACAATTCGCGGAAGGTGACTTCCCCCTCGCTGCGCACCAGATAGTCGACACCCATGCTTTCGTACGCTTCGGGAGCAAGGCTGGGATCGTACCCTCCGACCACAATCTTCACCCCCGGCCGCAAGCTGCGCACCAGGTCGATAATGCGGCCCGCGGTACGGCGCTGAAACGTCATGATGGAGAGTCCGACCACTTCCGGGTCCAGCTCGCGAACCAGCCGAGTGACAGTTTGACGAACCTCGCGGTGAGCCAGGATCAAATCAGCCACGGCCACCCGATGATGCGAATCGACGTTCCCCGCTAGCGACGTCAGCGCGCCATTGGGCATGCGGATTGCGACTGGCGGCATGTGCTCGAAGGAATCCGGCATCGAAAGCAACAGGACGTTCATGGGCACCTGTTCCTTACTGCCCCGCAGTAATCCCGCCGGCGCGGGTCGAACCCCAGTAGCGAGGCGAATGGTCAGGATTGTACCGCAGAGCGCAGTGGAAAGTCGGTACGCCGTGCGCCAGACGCGGATGCAGTCGATAGCCGCAGGCTTTCGCCTGAAGGGGGTCTCTACTTGCGCTCTTCCACCGTTCCCGGACTTGGCAACACGCCCACCACGATCCCTGAAGCCTGGCCCTTGGCGTGGTACACGCGCTCACTGGCTTTCACAAAGTCTGAGGGCTTGGCTTCCGGAATGTCGACGAAGGTCTGCGGATTGCGGTCGGTGAGTGGGAACCAGGAACTCTGAATCTGCACCATGATCCGGTGGCCCCGGCGGAAGGTGTGATTGACGTCCTGCATGGTGAAGTCGATTTCTTCGACCTTGCTGGGCGTGAAGGGCTCCGGCTTTTCGAAACTGTGGCGAAACTTTCCGCGAAAAGGCTCGCCCCGCACCAGTTGCTGATATCCGCCCATGACGAAGGCCGGCGGTCCCACGTCGGTTCGCGGCTTGTCTTTGTCTTCGGGCTTGGGTTGGTCGAGCTTGCTGTCGGGATAATCGGTGGGATATACATCGATCAGCTTCACATCCCAATCGGAATCAGTGCCCGTCGTCGAAACGAAAAGCCGCGGCGACACTGGGCCGGCGATGGTCACATCTTCCTGCAGCACTGGCGTTTCATAAACGAGGACATCGGTGCGACTGGAAGCGAAGCGCTGGTCCGACACCATGTATTCCTGCGGCACGTTGGTCGCAAAGTAGTTCACGAATGGCACCGGCTTGGCCGGATCACTCACGTATTCGTCGAAATCGGACGACTCGGCAGCGGGCGGGTCGAACGAAAGTCCGCCACCGGCCCGGAAATAGAGAGTCTTCGCCTCAGTCTCTTTCGGAGGCCATGCGGAATACCGTCTCCACACATTCGTGCCCGTCTCGAAGACGTACGCTTTCGGCAGTTTTGCATCACCGTTGCCTTTGAGATATTGCTCGAAAAACGGGAACAGAATGTTCTTCCGGTAATAATCGCCGGTGTTGAAAGAAAACTCCACCCGCCCCAGGTGATCGCCGTCGTAACGTGCCCAACCCCCATGCACCCACGGACCAACCACCAGCGCGTTGAAAATCCCTGAGTTATTCTTGTCGATAGCGTGGAACGTGCTGAACGGACCTTGCAAGTCCTCCGCGTCGAACCACCCTCCCACGGTGAGCACTGCGCAGTGAACGTTCTTCATGTGCGGCGCCAGGTTGCGCACCTTCCAATAATCGTCGTAGGTGTCGTGGTGCATCTGGTCGTCAAACAGCGCGCTCTTGCCTTCAAGGTATTTTGAAAGGTTTCCAATAGGGCCGGCCTTCAGGTAGAACTCGTAGCCATCCTTGGTGCCGTAATCGAAGGGCACCGGAGTCTTCGGCGGCAGCTGAGGATTCTCCTGCGGCTTAAACGAGCTGTAGAACCCGAAGTTGGCGTTGAGCATGAACGCCCCGCCATGGTAGGCATCGTCGCCCATGAAAAGATTGGTCATAGGGGCCTGCGGAGAAGCCGCCTTGAGCGCGGGATGCGAGTCGATGATGCTCGCCGATGTAAAGAATCCAGGATAAGAAATACCCCAAATCCCCGCGTTGCCGTTGTTGTTGGGCACATTTTTCAGCAGCCACTCGATGGTGTCATACAGATCGCTGGCGTCGTCCACGTCCTGCTTGGATTTCTTGTTGTCGATATGCGGACGCATTTCGATAAACATGCCCTCCGACATATAGCGGCCGCGCACGTCCTGGTTGACGAAAATGTATCCCGCCTTGTCGAAGTCGGGCGACGGTCCAAGACGCGTGCGGTACAGATCCACGCCATACGGACCCACGCTGTAGGGAGTTCGATTGATCAGAAATGGGTAAGCGCGGGAGGTGTCCTTCGGCACATAGATGGACGTAAAAAGATGCACGCCGTCGCGCATCGGAATTCTGTACTCGTACTTCGTGTAGTGCTCCTTGACGTCGTACTCCGGCGCCTCGGGCTTGCTCTGGGCGGCAAGATTGCCGGTGATCGCCAACGTGATGAGAATCAGGACAGGCAGTTTGTGTCGCATAGATGCTCCTTGGTCAAGGAAAAGAACGAATAGGCAAACTATCTTTAGAGGCCGAGGAGAGTCAAGCTGCATTGTGTCCACGCGCGCTACAATAGATGTTTCGCCAGGGAGCGCGGTCCGTCCCGTATTCCAGCGTGGGCCGCTGAGGGATGCATGTTTGAAGTGACGGTTGACGATACGTTTGCCGCGGGACATTACCTGCGCAACTACAAGGGCAAGTGCGAGAATCCGCACGGGCATAACTACAAGATCCGGGTGACGCTCGCCGGCGCCGAACTCGACAAAGCCGGTCTCCTGCTTGATTTCAAGGACCTGCGCGAGGTGATGAAGCACGTCATCGAGCGCCTCGATCACCAGATGATCAACGATATCGAGCCCTTTACGGTGATCAATCCTTCCGCGGAGAACCTGGCCAAGTATTTCTATGACGAATCCAACGCGCGGTTGAAGAGCGTGACCAACGGTCGCGTCCGCGTAAAGGACGTAACGGTATTTGAAACCGATACGACGACAGCGAAGTACTCGGAGTAGTAGCGCCGCCGTCCCGGCACCTGTCCACCGGGCATCCCGCCCGCTACGAAGCTGAGCTGCCCACGAATGCAGATAACAGAAATCTACAAGTCGTTACAGGGTGAATCGACGCACGCTGGCCTGCCGTGTATCTTCGTGCGCCTTACCGGCTGTAACTTGCGCTGCTCGTGGTGCGACAGCGAGTACACATTCCAGGGTGGCCGGAAGATGAGTTCCGAAGAGGTCTGGGACGAAGTGAAGCACCTCAGTCCTAACGGCGGATTGGTCGAGATCACCGGCGGCGAGCCCATGCTGCAGGAGCGCGAACTCATCCCGCTGATGCAGCAACTGCTCGAAGCTGGATATCGCGTGCTGCTCGAGACCAGCGGAGAGCGCCCTCTGGAGCGCGTACCTGCGGCAGTCATCAAGATCGTGGACGTGAAGTGCCCGAATTCTGGCGAGGCCGATACATTCCGCACCGAGAATCTGGACACGCTGCACCCGCACGACGAAGTAAAGTTTGTCCTGAGCGGACGCGCCGATTATGAGTTCGCCCGGCATTTCACCCTCCGCCATCGTCTCGCGGAGCGAGTAAATGCGGTGCTGTTCTCGCCGGCTTTCCGCAAGGACGCGACCGGCACGCGCGACAGTTCGCACTGCTTGCTCGATCCCCAGGAATTAGCTGAATGGATGTTGGCCGATGACGTCCCGGCACGCCTGGGATTGCAATTGCACAAATTCATCTGGGACCCGGCTCTAAAGGGAGTTTAAGAACCGACTATAATCCATGATGCGGTCCACCAAGCGCGCTATCGTTCTGCTCAGCGGAGGCATGGATTCCTGCGTCTGCGCGGCGCTGGCCGCCCGCGACTACGCTGCCGCCGCGTTGCACGTGAGCTATGGCCAGCGCACAGAAGACCGCGAGCGCCAATCCTTCCTCGCGATTTGCCGGCGCCTCAACATTCACGACACACTCCTGGTCCGCAACGAGGCGCTGCGCGCCATCGGAGGCTCGGCCCTCACCGACGAAAACATTGCCGTTCCCACCGGAGGCCCGGCCGCTCACACGCCTGGCCACGAAATCCCGGTCACCTACGTACCCTTTCGCAACGCACATTTCCTGGCCGTCGCGGTAAGCTGGGCCGAGGTGCTGGGAGCGGAGAAAGTCTACATCGGAGCCGTAGAACAGGACAGTTCCGGCTATCCCGACTGCCGTCCCGCCTATTACGAAGCCTTCAACCAGGTGATCAAGACTGGGACGAAAGACGGGACCATCGAGATCGCCACGCCGCTCATCCGCCTGCGCAAGGCCGAAATTGTTCGCCTGGGCCTTGAATTGGGCGCGCCGTTCGATTTAACTTGGTCATGCTACAGCCGCCAGGATCAGGCGTGCGGCGTCTGCGATAGCTGCGTGTTGCGGCTGCGGGCGTTTGCGGCGGCAGGAACCACCGATCCGATTCCATATGTCGAGAACGCATGCCGATAAAGTGAGCTTCGAATTGTGATTGTTGATGGTTGACTGAAAACCGATCCGCTCAT
This sequence comes from uncultured Acidobacteriaceae bacterium, assembly GCA_963787495.1. Classification (GTDB taxonomy): domain Bacteria; phylum Acidobacteriota; class Terriglobia; order Terriglobales; family Acidobacteriaceae; genus Sulfotelmatobacter. The sequence continues at coordinate 346,451 of CAWBDA010000003.1, read as the reverse complement.
ACAGTTTTCGATCAACCATCAGAAATCAGAAATCAATCGATCCACACAACGTTTACGCCGGGAGGCCACCATGAGGAAGCATCTAGCCGTGTCCGTTTTCGTTCTCTTAATGCTGGGGTTGTGTGTGCCTCCAAGTTTCGCCCAGGCTTCAGGAACCGTCAAGGGAGTATGCAAAGACACCGACGGTAAGCCCCTCCCTGATGCGATCGTGATCTACGCCAACCAGGATAATGGCCAGAAATACACTCTCAAGACCAACAAGAGAGGCGAGTATTTTTCGTTAGGCATTGCAGCCGGCAAGTACAACGTCACCCTCTACAGGAACGCCGATGACCTCAAGGCTAACAAAGAACTTTTTCCGGTCAAGGGATTCCCCGTCACGCTGGACGAGAACACCCTCGACTTCGACTTGCAGAAAGAGCAGCAGAAGGCCGCTCAGGGCCAGGGCCTGACTCCGGAGCAACTCAAGGCGAGGCAGGAAGCCGAAGAGAAAATAAAAAAGGAAAATAGCACGATTGGGGTCCTGAACAACAAGCTCCTTGCCGCCAACACCTCGATGAAGGCTGGAGATTACGACGGCGCCATCGCCACCTTAACCGAAGCCACGCAGATCGATGCCACGCGCGATGTAATCTGGGCCCAACTCGGCGACGCCTATCGCGGATCCGGGATGAAGCAGACCGATCCCGCCGAGAAGTCGAAGCGCTTTCAGGAGGCGGTCAGCGACTACCAGAAGGCCATCGATATCAAGCAGAAGGCCATGGAGACGAAGAAAGACCCCGAAGATAACAAGAAATTGGCCAACTATTACAACAACATGGCAGACGCTTCCGCCAGGTCCGGCAAGGTCGACGACGCCGTGAAAGCCTATACCCAGGCGGTGCAACTCAATCCCGAGGGCGCCGCAGCCTACTACTTCAATATCGGCGCCGTGCTGACCAACGCGGGCAAGGCCGACGAAGCTATCGCAGCCTTCGATAAGTGTATCGCCGCCGATCCCAATAAGGCGGACGCGTATTACCAGAAAGGCGTGAACCTCATCGCCAAGGAGACCCTCGACAAGGACAACAAGGCGATCGCTCCTCCCGGTACGGCCGAGGCCTTCCAGAAGTATCTTGCGCTGGCGCCCAATGGCCCTTACGCCGACGTAGCCAAGCAGATGCTGGCCAGCATAGGCGCTCCCGTCGAAACCGGTTTCGGCACGAAAAAGAAGGGCGCCAAGAACTAAGACCTAACCTGCTCAGATTGAGCTGGATAGGGCGACCCAACGGGCCGCCCTTTTTCTGTCCCCCCGGCGCAGGCACGGCGGGTTACCGAGAACCGAGAACTGCCTCCAGTTACTAAGGACTATGTCCTATCCGTCCTTACGTTTTCGCCCGTCCGCGCGATAAAGTATAGGTAATAGGCCAACTGCGGTCGGCTCGGTACTCCCGTCTGTGGTGCATGCAATTCCCTAAGAAATAAGCACAGGTTTGTGCGAGGACAAATGGCAGCACCTGGTACCGGCGCAATTTCGGTTTCTTTGGAAGGCTATTCCGGCAGCGGCAAAGTGGCCACCCCCGCTTTGCTAGGCGCGATGCTGCGCGCCGCGGAAAAAATCAGCGATCTCATCTTTTCGCCCGGACGCCCTCCCCAGGTCCAGGTTTACGGGCAACTCGTCTCGGTGCAAGTTCCGGGGCTCGCTATGCTTACCCCCGATGACACTCGCCACATCGCTGCCGATCTTATCGGCGACAATAAACAGGCAGTCGCAACCCTGCGCGAACACGGATCCTGCGACATATCCTACGGCTTGCCCGGCGTGGCCCGGTTTCGCGTCAATATCTTCATCCAGCGCGGCAGTTGCGCGGTCGTGATGCGGGTCATTCCCACTGCCATCCCCGACTTTGCCTCGCTCCGTCTGCCTGCGCACCTGGCGGATGTGGCCAAGCTGCGCGACGGCATCGTACTCGTAACCGGCCCTGCCGGATCAGGCAAGTCTTCCACCCTGGCCGTGCTGCTCGACTGCATCAATCGCGAGAAGAACTACCACATCATCACTATCGAAGATCCCATCGAGTTCCTGCACAACCACAAAAGCTCCACCATTCATCAGCGCGAACTGCACAGCGACACTCCCAGCTTTTCCCACGCCCTGCGCTCGGCCTTGCGCCAGGCGCCCAAGGTCATTCTGGTCGGCGAAATGCGCGACCGCGAAACCATCGAGATCGTCCTCGAAGCCGCCGAGACCGGCCACCTGGTGCTGTCCAGCCTGAACACGATGGACGCACCCAAAACCGTGGAGCGCATCGTCTGTTCGTTCTCGCCCGAGGAGCAGAAGAGTGTGCGCGACCGCTTCGCCAAAACATTCCGCTTGATCATCTGCCAGCGCCTGGTGTCGAAGGCCGATCGCAGCGGACGTGTTCCGGTCGCAGAAATATTGAAAGCCAATGCCCGCACCCGCGAGTGCATCGAAAAAGGCGATCGTGACGGCAAGACTTTGTTAGACGCCATGAAAGCCGGGGCGACCGAGGGCATGCAACACTTCGACGGCGAAATCGCCCAACTCGTCCGCGACCGCGTAGTCGACCTCGAAACCGGCCTCTCCTTCGCCAGCAACCCCACCGTGTTAGGCCAGGAACTAGCCAGATAGCTGCACGCATCAGGCATCCCAGCCGAGAAATCCGACAAGAAACTTTGTCATCCCGACCGGAGCCGGAGCGCCAGCGACGGCGGAGTGGAGGGACCTGCTTTTCCATCAGCTAAGAAGGTCTCGGGAAGGGCACCGCTTCAGCCGCTGAGGGCCGCCGCTCTCATTGTCCCGAACGAAAATCATCGGGCATCCGCTATCATCTCCGCATGATCCCAACGCCGACTCAATCCCTGATCCTGACCTTCGAAGAAGCCCGTCGCGTCGTCGAACACCACGCCTCGCAGTTATTCTCAGGAACCAGGGAAACCGTAGATCTCCTCCGCGCTGCCAACCGAGTTCTAGCCGAGCCCATCACCGCCCACCGCGACATCCCTCCCTTCCCCAGATCCACGCGCGATGGCTACGCGGTCCGCGCATCTGACCTAACGAAGCTCCCAGCAAAACTCAAAGTAATCGGAGAAATCAAAGCCGGGCCGCAGCAACTCCCATCCACACTGAATCGCGGCGAAGCCTTCTCCATCATGACGGGCGCTCCAGTGCCGCAAGGCGCGGAGGCCGTAGTAATGATCGAATACACATCGCAGAAAGCCGATTCCGTCGAAATCACGAAAAGCGTCGCGCCCGGAGAAAACGTCGTGGCTCAAGGCGCCGAAGCCAAACGCGGCAGCCTCCTGCTCAATCACGGCACGCGCCTCAATCAAGCCGCCATAGCACTCGCCGCCTCGGTCGGCCAATCGAAGCTGCAGGTGTTCGTTCGCCCGCGCGTCGCGATACTGACCACGGGTGATGAGATCGTCGAGCTCGATGCCGAACCCGGCCCCACGCAAATTCATAACTCCAACAGCTATTCGCTGGCAGTACAGGTCCAGCAAGCCGGCGGTGAGCCTGTGCTTCTGCCGATCGCCCCCGACGAACCGCGCCGCCTCCGCCAACTGATAGAAGAAGGCCTCCAGTCGGACCTGCTATTAATGACCGGCGGCGTCTCCATGGGACGCTACGACTTGGTCGAGCAGGTGCTAGCCGAACTGCAAGCCGAATTCCTCTTCACGGGAGCAAAAATCCAACCCGGCAAGCCGGTAGTATTCGGACGCTCGTGTGGCGCGGGCGCCCCCGCCCGCGGAGGGGCTTCAGCCCCGGTGCAACATAAATACTTCTTCGGCCTGCCCGGAAACCCAGTCTCCACCACGGTCACCTTCGAACTGCTCGCCAAGCCCATGCTCGAAGCCTTAGCAGGAACGTCCCCGAGCCCGCTCACCTTCCTCCACGCCCGCCTGAAATCCGAAATCCGAGTCAAGCCTGGACTGACACGCTTCCTCCCCGCAATCCTTTCCGGCCACTATGAAGACTCGCAGGTCGAACTCGTACCCTGGCAAGGATCAGGCGACATAGCCGCCCAAGCCCGCTCGAATTGCTACATCGTAATCCCACCAGATCGCGAGCAAATCGCCGCAGACGACTGGGTAGCAGTGATGCCTGTGTAGAGACGCAGCTCGCCACGTCTCGCGTGCAGCTCAACCACCGCCCGCCTCTCCCACCCTCTCTCAATGTAAGATAGAGCTTCCGAATGCCCAAAAAGCTCTCCCACTACGACGCTTCCGGCCGCGCCCGCATGGTCGACGTCTCCGGTAAACCCGCAACCCGACGCGAAGCGGAGGCCAGCGCCTTCGTGCAGATGAAACCGGCTGTCCTGAAGGCGCTTCCAGAAAACCCGAAAGGTGATCCCCTTGAAGTAGCGCGCGTAGCAGGAATCATGGCCGCCAAGCGCACCGCCGAGCTAATTCCGATGTGCCACACCCTCCCGCTCGCCCACGTTGCCGTCGACATGAGGCTATGCGAGAATGGCGTCGCCATCACTGCCAAAGTCGTCACCACAGCCGAAACCGGTGTGGAGATGGAAGCCCTCGTAGCAGCAGGAATTTCGGCCCTGACTCTCTACGATATGCTCAAGGCGATGGATAAAGGGATCGAGATCCGCGAGATTGTGCTAGAGAGAAAGTCAGGAGGCAAGAGCGGAGAGTACCGGCGCACAAGGAAGAAGTAAGAGTAAAGCGAAATCTCAGTAATTCCATGGCAAACGACGTCAAACTACTCTTAGTCGATGACAATCCGATGGTGCTGGGCATGCTGCAGCAGGCTCTCACTTCATTCGCCCGCGTCGTGGCTGCGGGCGACGCGGCCGACGCCTTGCTGAAGGCGGTCGACGATCCTCCCGACCTGGTGGTCTGCGATTACCGCATGCCCGGCATGGATGGCCGCCAGTTGGTCGAGCGCCTGAAGAGCCGGCCAGCTACCGCAAACTTCTCCGCCATCCTGATGGCGAGCCGGGTTGACATTGATGAGCGCCTCTCGCCGCAGGATGCCGCCGACGACTACCTGGCCAAACCCTTTTTCCTGAAAGAAGCAACCCGCCGCATCAAGCGCACGGTCGACCGCATCGCCCTCGAAAAGATGGCAAAGACGGCGCCCTCTGACGGCGTGGTTCGCGGCAACCTCTCGCAGATGAACGTCATCGACCTGATGCAGTCGCTCGAAATGGGACGCAAGAGCTGCCAGCTCAAGCTCAACAATGAAGGCGACAAGTGCGAGGTCTTCTTCGTCGAAGGCCAGGTCAAGCACGCAACCTACGGATCGCTAACCGGCGATGAAGCCGTCTTCAAAGTCCTGCGCTGGACGGGCGGCAACTTCGAACTCAACTTCGACGGCAAAACCGATCAGGAAACCACGAAGCTCAACACCCAGGGCCTGCTGATGGAAGGCTTGCGCCTGCTCGACGAATCGCAGCGCGATGGCGGCGGCGAGGCCGGTGAGGATAGCGCCAGCGGCGCCAGCGCAAGCGCCGCGGCCAGCGGCAGCCCGAGCGGCAGCGGCCGGCGGGAAGAGGAAGAAGATGTCCTCCTCGACAGTTGAAGCATCGTCTCAAGGAAAGCCTGCGCCAGTGGTGCTCAGCGCTGCCGTGGTCACGGTCAGCGATTCCTGCGCCCGCGGGGCACGCGTGGATGTTTCTGGACCAGCAGTTGTCGAGGTCTTGAAGAAGCTCGGCTTCCGGATCGTCGCCACCCAGATCGTGCAAGACGATTCCATGCAGATTCAAAATGCCTTGGTTCACCTCGCGCTCGAAGTCCGCTTCATCGTAACCACCGGCGGAACCGGAATTGCCCCGCGCGACGTCACCCCGGAAGCGACCACAGCGATCTGCGATCGGCTGATCGACGGCGTAGGCGAGCGCATGCGACTGGAAGGCGCAAAGAAAACTACGTTCGCGGCGTTGAGCCGGGGAGTGTGCGGAGTGCGGGAGAAGACTCTGATTTTGAATCTGCCGGGCAGTCCGAGTGGCGCGGTGGAATCCCTGGAAGCGGTGATGGACTTGATTCCTCACGCGCTGAATTTGCTGGAGGGGAAGACGGAACATTCCTAATGAACTGCGAGCGCGGCCGGTATATTTACATTGTGTAAATACATTTTATGCGGTATAGTTGGGATGAAGAAAAGAACCGCCGCAATCTTGAGTTGCATGGGGTCGCATTTGAAGACGCGGCGCGGATTTTCGAGGGCCCGACCATCGAAAGGGTGGATGACCGTTTTGACTACGGCGAGCGGCGGGTATATGCCATAGGTCTGGTGAACGGCCTGGAGATTACGGTCATCTATACCGACAGGAAGCACGACGAGAGACGTATCATCTCGGCCTGGCGAGCCGAGCCGCATGAACGGCGCTATTACTGGCGCAGCATCGAGGGTAACGATTGAAAGTTAACGGATCAAGGACAAAAAAATCGAGCCCCAAGCGCGGCACGGGCACGGACTGGAGCAAGTTGCGCCGCATGAGTGCTGCCAGCATCCGTAAGAGGATTGCAGCGGACCCCGACGCCCATGCCACGGATGAAAATTTCTGGAAGAGCGCCAAAGTCGTAATGCCGGCGCCGAAGGAAATTGTGACCATGCGGCTGGATGCCGACTTGCTCCGCTGGTTCCGCCAAGAGCGCGGCTACCAGACTCGCATCAACGCCATCCTGCGCGCCTATATGCAGGCGCATCATTCGCTTTGAGATCGCAAGACCCCCACTTCTCGCCAAGAACGCGAGAAATGGGGCACCCGGCACAAATAGGTCAGACCGGAGGATCCTATGGCAAATACCTTTGGCACCGACATCCTGATTCAGTCCAGGAACCCGATGAAAGCTGCTAAGTTCTATGTCAAAGAACTCGGCTTCGAGATTACGGATAAGAACCCGAAAATGTTGGGCCTCCACGGGGAACACATCAACCTGTTTATTGAGCCCGGTCCGGCTCTGGGCCCGGTTTTCGAGGTCACTGTCAAAAGCGTCAAGGAAGCGAAGGCTCGTCTCAAGAAAAAGGGCTGTCGGGTGGTGAAGGATGAGCCCGACTTTCCACGGTGTTACATCAAGGACCCGAACGGGCTGATCTACAACCTGACGGAGTGATCGGGCTTCCGAGAATCGAACTCGGTGGCAGCCTCGGTCGAGGCGGGGACTGTATCATAATAATTCCATGGCATTCCCCATCCGAGTCTGCGCCGTCTGCTCAGAAGAGTTTGAGCTGAAGCCGGACAAGCCCGGCTTCGCCAACCGTTGTCCAGCCTGCAGCGCTCCCGAAAACGCTGATCCCATTACGAAGCGAGGCGCCGACGCCGACGAACGCAAGACTTTGAAGGAAGCGAACGAAGCCCGCAGGCAAGCCATGCGCGACCTCCTCTACCGCAAAGACAGTTAGCCGCATACCCGCCACTCACCCGGGGTCGCCTCGAGCCGCAGAGTATGTGGCGCACGGGAGAAAACCCTGCTCTGAGTGTCTTTTCCCGTGGAGGCTGATTCAACTCGGTTCGATATAGTATTGCAGCTGTCGATTTTGATCGGGGTCTCTCGAAACACGAATGCCACCATTCTCGAATTTTCTCGCAGCAAATTCAACAGAGCAACGACGCCGCATCAGCGCTCTATTCCTGGTTCTGACCCTCGCCTTCGGTCTAGCCCAAGTCTGGGCGTGCCGCTACGACTTAACCCCCGACGCCATGGATTATCTGGACATCGCCCGAGAAGTGGCAGCCGGCCACTGGGGGGCGATCGCTAACGGCTATTGGGGCACCCTCAATTCCGTGCTGTTGGCTCCGTTCTTTCGATTCCATCTGTCGCCGGAAAGAGAATTACTTCTGGCCCACTTGCAAGGCATTCCCATCGTGCTGATCGCCTTCTTCGCCTTCCGCTTTTTCTTAAACTCAGTCCTCGATACGATCAGCCAACCCAAAGATAAAAATAAAGAGCCATCGGAAGAGATTGGATTGCGTTCGCTGCCCGAGTGGTCTCTCTGCGTGCTCGGATACTCCTTATTCCTGTGGTCATCCGTCATCATCGTTGGGGTTTCGATGTTTGGTCCCGACCTGCTGGTGACCGCCTTCGTTTACTTGGCCGCCGCCCTATTATTACGCCTGCGTCGGGAGCACTCCCTGCTGGCCTTTGTGGCGTTTGGACTCACGCTCGGCGCAGGATACTGGGCTAAAGCGATCATGTTTCCGATCAGCCTTGTCTTTCTGGCCGTTTCCATTCTCAAGGTGCCACGGTGGAAACAGAATTTGTGTAGTGTGCTCGCCTTCGCTGTCGTAGCCGCCCCTCTGGTGCTGACGCTATCCCTGCAGCGAGGCCGATTCACATTCGGCGACTCCGGACTGCTGAATTATTCGGCCATGGTCAGCCCCGGCGGACGCGTCATTAACTGGCAGGGCGACCCGGTCGCCAGCGGCGTGCCGAAACATCCCACCCGGCAGATCGCGCTGAATCCACCCACCTATGAATTCAACGGTCCAATTCAAGGCACCTACCCGCCCTCCTACGATCCGTCGTATTGGAATGAAGGCCGCCGGGCTACGTTCAATCTCCGCTCCCAACTGAGCGTGTTCCTCCGTCATGTCCCGCACGTTGCCGAGTTGCTCTTTGTGACCCAGCCGAGCGTAACCGCGGGATTCCTCTTCCTTTTACTTTGGAGCTCTATGGGCTTTCTGCGCGGTCTGTCGCGGCACTGGGACTTGCTGGCAATCTCATTGTCGATTGTGGTTCTCTATATGCTGGTCCACTTTGAGCCGCGCTTTGTGGGAGCCTTCGTTGTCCTGATTTGGATGTCAGTATTTCTCTCCCTGCGGTTACCCGCAAGCCCGGATTCGCAACGCATTGCAGGATTCAGCATCGTTGCGCTATCGCTGGCCATGCTGATTTCCTTCACCAGCGACACCGCAAAGAAACTCGTGAACGGATGTCCCGAGTCCGCGCAGAGCCAATTGCAGGTCGCCCGTCAACTGGCGCTTCCCCCGGACACTCCAATCGCGGTGGTTGGCCCCGGCAACTTCTCCTATTGGGCTCATTTCGCGCAACTCCGAATCATCGCGGAGATCATGTCGCCCGACGACCAGAATTTCTGGCGCCTGTCATCGGATCAACGCCAGCAACTCTACGACGTTTTCCGCAGGACCGGCGCGCAGTGGATCATCGGGCAACCACCGCTTGCGAACCTGCTCGATGCTGGCTGGGAACGTATCGGAACGACAACCTATTACCGCTATTCACTCCATCCATAGCGGCAAAATCCCGCGAAACGCGCGCCAGTCGCGCGCCACCAGCGTCACTTCGCCTGGGATTTCATCTCATAACAACCAATATCCAGTTTCTTTCCGTTCATCCTCGACTGCCCATCGAGATCCCGCTCTCCAACAATTCCGCTTCCCAAATCCTCTCCGCCGTTCCGCGCCGGAGAGCCCGGCTTCAGATGAAAGTCGTGCGAATCAGCATCTACAAATTGCGGATCCGCAAACTGCGAGTTCCGATCATCCCGGGTAGCCGCAACATACTCCTCAAAACTCGCAAAATCTTTCTGGTCGAAAGTCCATTTCGCCGCCTTCGACCCAGACGGAAAGTAATAGATGTTGTGATCCATCGTCACCGTCGGAGCGCCACCCTCCATCCTCCCAGACTTGCTCGAAAAAGCCCGGCCCTGCTCGCCAACATAAACGATGTTGTTCTTGAAGACATTGTTGCGCATGTAGAACTGCATCAGGAACTCGCCCTGGCCAGTCTTCCACGTATCGTTCTTGTACAAAGTGTTATTCACGATAACCGCGTCCTCGGTAGTTCCGCGCTTCAGGTCATACCCTCCAATGCTGAATCCGGCAGCATGGCAGGAGTAAATCAGATTATTGCGCGCGATGATGTGGCTCGTGCTCCCCACGCGGTGTTCGCTGGCCAGTTCAATCCCGAAGTCCACATCATGCACAACATTGCGCTCAATCAGAATTCGAGTTCCGCCATCCACGTAGATCCCGTCCGAATCCGGCCCCTCGCCGTAAGCCGGATTCCCTCTCGCAGTGATGCTGTAAACCAGGTTCTCACTCACCACTCCATCGCGCGCCCGGTCCACGGCCGGGTCCGGCGCCGTGTGTTCAAATCCGATCACATCGATTCCAATATTGTTGTTGTCGTGCACCGAGTTCTTCGTGATGCGGAACCCCGCCACATTCCCGTTCACCACCACAGACTCACTCGATCCCGTCTTGAGATGGTGCACATCATTGCCCTCGATCACCAAATCGCTGATCGGAGTCTTAGCGTTGGTCCCGTAAACAGAAATCCCAAAACCGTTGGCCCCGCTGCCCGGCCGCAATTGGTGAGTGGAGTTCTGCTCAATGTGATGCACGTCGTTATGCAGGATTTCAATATGCGACCCGCCCCCAAATACGCGAATTCCCCCCGGGACGCTGCGATAGTCGCTGGTCCGAAGGTTGCGTATCTCGAGCCCCTGCACGCGCACGAAGCTGACGTTAGTCAGCAGCACCATGCTGCTTTCGCCTTCCGGCGTCAGGCACCCGCCGTCAAGAACCGCGTGCTCACCCGGCCGGCTTTGAAACGTGATGAACCCTTGCTCCGCGTTCCCCGACACCTTCACCGCCAACTGCTGGCAGTAGCTGCCCCCTCGCACATAAACGGTATCCCCCGGCTTCGCCATGTCAGCCGCATGTTGGATCGTCCGCAGCGGCTTCTCCATCGTCCCAGGATTTGAATCCTCGCCGTTGGTTGCGACGTAGAGATGAAGATCAGAGCGACCCTCAGCCCCGATGCCAGCCCCTGAGAGCACTAGAATCAGGAAACTATGAGCCAGTAATCGATTGATAGAGCTCAAGTGATTCCTCCGCGATGACACCCTGTATTGTGCCACTCCACAGACGCGTGAAAAAACACCTTGACTCTGGAATGCATTCAAGGGTTGATACTGCGTATGGTGCAAAGCGGCGGTTCCAAAGTTCTTCGCTCCGGGGCCTTGGCCAAGTCGGCGGGAGTGAGTCCAGACACGATTCGACATTATGAAAGGATCGGTTCTGCCACGAGCCTCGCGAACACAGTCTGGTTACCGAGTCTATCCTGCGAGCGCGTTGGAGAGAGTTCTTGTCGTGCAAAGGGCGCTCCGGATCGGCTTCACTCTGGCCGAGTTGGCTGAAGCTCTGAAAGCTCGTGACGCCGGGGGTGCTCCATGCCGTCGTGTGTACCAACTTGCCCAGGACAAGCTCAAGGGTATCGAAGCAGACATTGAGGCACTGCAGCGCATTAGACGATACATGAAGAAAGTTTTGTGCGACTGGGAACAGCGGATTGAGAGCGTGGGTTCGGGAGAGAAATCGCATTTGCTGTATTCGCTCACTGACGCGTTAAGGAAGGCTAGTACTCCAGCAAATCAGTTTCGAAGGAAGAAATTAACATGAAAACCGTAATCGCATTTCTGATATTCGGCGCGCTGCAGTTGGCTGCGCAAGACATGCAGTCTTGCCCCATGCACAAAGAACACTTGAAAGACGCTGCGCAGCACCAGGCCGATGTAGAGAAACACGGTGATGAGGCAATGGGATTTTCGCACGACAAAACCTCCCACCATTTCCGTCTGTACTCAGATGGCGGTGCAATCGAAGTAGCCGTGAACGACAGTAAGGATTCCCAGAACATGCAGGCAATTCGGTCGCATCTGACGCACATTGTCACGATGTTCTCGAACGGAGAATTCTCCATTCCAATGTTCATCCATGACCAGGTACCGCCCGGCGTACCGGTGATGAAAGAAAAGCGCGCTGAAATTTCGTACAGCCTTGAAGAGTTACCGGCGGGCGGCAGAGTGCGGATTAAGACAGAAAATCAGGACGCGCTGAAGGCGATTCATGAATTTCTTCGTTTTCAGATCGCGGACCACCACACCGGAGACACAACCGAAATCGGCTCCTTGTGATCGACCGTCGGAAGCCCCAATGAAAAACCATACCCAAACCTTGTCAATAGTCAGGAATTACACGATCGAGCCTATGTGGCTGCAGCCGAAGGAAATATAAATCCACCAAACCTGACACATTCACCCATAGCGGCTTGATATACTGAAATTAGAGAGTCAAAATTTGAGAAAAAGAAGGCGTAGCCCAGAGGCTGCGCCTTTTGTGTTTTTGGAGAGCCTATGACGTGTCGAGGCAAGAAGCTATTCGAGAGTTACAACAAGCGTGGCGAGTGGGCCGAGCTGTTATTTATGACCGTAGCCTCGGGCCGCGGCTTCAATGTTGCCAAGCCTTGGGGAGAGTCGCGCCGCTACGACGTCGCCGTAGAACAGGCGGGCCGCTTCCTCCGTGTGCAAGTCAAATCCACTGAGATGTGGCTCGGGACATGTTACCTTTGCCAGCTCTATGCCTTCGGCCAGCGCCCCTACACTCCGAAAGAAATCGACTACTACGCCATCTACGTCCTGCCCGCCGATGCCTGGTATATCTTCCCCGTCAGAGACTTGACGGGAAAGCGCACCATTGCGCTTACACCCCACCTCAAAGGCCACAAGTACGAGCGCTACCTCGAAGCCTGGCCCCTGCTAACCCGTCACACGGCCCGGCAATCCTCAACCTCAGTCCAACCCGCGAACGATAAGCGCCCAACCTCGATGAGCCGCCTAACCCGTCGCATCTTGAGCCGGCTCGAAGACCTGGATCAGTAGCATTCTTGCTTTGTCATTCCGACCGAAGCGGAGCGAAATGGAGAGCCTGCCCTGAGCGAAGCCGAAGGGAACCTGCTTTTCCCGCGCTGACATCGGAACGCTGGCAGTGCCGTGGAAGAGCGGCGCTTCAGCGCCGCGTAAAGCCCCAAAATCAGAGCGGGCTTCAGCCCCCGTGGTCGCGGTTACTACTGCGTCGGCGGCACGTACTCCTTAGGCACCGCCGAACCTTCCCCAAAGAAAAACTGGTCCATCTGCTTGACGATGACTTCCTGATCTTCTCGCCGGGCCGGGTTCAGGCGGTATTCGTTGAGCAGCATCTTGCAGTGTTCAGTCCACATCCTCCACGCTTCTTGGGACACATTGTCGTAGACCTTGCGGCCCAAATCGTTGTCGAAAGGCGGTTCGTCCAGCCCGGGCATTTCTCTTTTCAATTTCACGCAGAAAACGGTGTGCGCCATACACTTCCTTCAGTCAGGAATTTCGTCTATCTAAGATTATTACACGGGATGGCAGGTGGAGAACTGCAGGCCGCCTTACGGTTTCGCCGCGGCCTGAGCGTAGTCCGCCAGAATCTTCGCTAGTTCCTCGCCGCCCACCGGAGAACCCGGCTTGCGATCGCCCGCAGCCTGCGTAACCTTGCCCTTCATGCCAACGTAAACCGCGTTGTAAGGTTCGTCGCCCAAATTCTCCACCTCGTGCTTGTGGGGCGGAAACCATCGAGCCTCGCCCCGCTTGGCGTAGACTTCAGTGACCTTACCGTTCTGGTCCGTAAACCGGAGGTGCCCATCGGACAGCGCAACCGAGACCCCGGCAGGATGCTCGTGCATCTCTGACTTCTCGTGCGGGCCATAGTAGACATGCACCACCTGCACCCGTTCGTTCTCAAAGTTCAATTTGTAATGCTTCGGTTCCACCTTGGTGGGATCTTGCGCCGCGGCAACATTCGCCGCCAGACAAACCACTAGGGCTACGCAGAAAAGTCGGCACGACATGGTGCGAGCTCCTGACTTGAGGATCAACTTCGCAAGCAAAACTGAACGCTACTCTCGCCGCCCAAAGCCTGTCAATGATTCGAATCCGCACCGCCCCAAACTGGTTATCGGACGCCGCGGGACACCTCTCTGGTGAGGACTGAAAGCATGAAAGGCGGCGTCACTGGCGCGGCGCCGCCTCTCACTACTAACCACTGGATCGCGCAATTATTGCTTCTGGGGATCTTTATCCTTGTCCGGAGCCTTATCCGGAGCTTTGTCTGGAGTTTTGCTCTTGTCGTCCTTTACGTCCGGGGCCTTGTCCTTGCTCTTGTCCTCGATGGAGAGCAGCTCGACTTCAAAAATCAGCGTGGCGCCGGGACCAATGTCGGCGCCCGCACCGCGGTCGCCGTAAGCCAGCTCGGACGGAATGAAAAGCTGCCACTTCGACCCGACCGGCATGAGCTGAAGCGCCTCGGTCCATCCCTTGATGACGCCATTCACTGGAAACGTCGCCGGCTGCCCGCGTTTATAAGAGCTGTCGAATTCCTTGCCGTTGATCAGCGTGCCTTGATAGTTGCAGACCACGGAGTCGGTCGCCGCGGGCTTCGGTCCCGTACCTTCTTTCAGAACCTTGTATTGCAGTCCGCTCGCCAGTGCGACCACGCCATCTTTCCCCTTGTTGGCGGCGAGAAAAGATTCTCCTTCTTTCTTGTTTGCTCCTGCGGCTTCTTGAATCTTGGCCTGCTGCTTCGCGCGCAAATCATCCTGCATAGCCTTAAGCGCCGCCTGCGCTTCATCGTCGGTGAGCAGCGTCTTGCCTCCCGCCAGGCCGTCCTTCAGGCCGCGCGCCAGAATCGCCGGATCAACCGGCACCGACTGTTTCTGAAGATTCGCTCCCATCTTCATTCCGAGAGCGTAGCTGAACTTATCTTTTTGCGTCTTCAGAACCAGCGGAGCTGCGGTCTTGGCCGCCGTAGCCGAATGCGGCTTAGCCGCTGGAGTTTGAGCCTTGGCCGAACTAGCCGAGGATGGAGAAGCTGGTGGAGTCGACGGAGCCGGAGTCTGCTGCCCCAGGGCATTCCCCAGTAGCATCCCAGCCGCGAATAGAGTGACCACTGCGGTGAAGAATTTATGCATAGACCCATTGTCACATCGGACGCCCATCTCCGCAAACCAGAGCCATCGAAGATAGTTATCAGAAAAGATGCCAGACCAGTAAAAAGAACCTGCAAGCGTCGAGAAAGGATGGTGGGCCCGCCAGGATTCGAACCTGGGACCAATGGATTATGAGTCCACGGCTCTAACCACTGAGCTACGGGCCCGAACTTTTATTTACTATGACTTGCACGCTTCTTTCTGTCAGCAGAGGCCTTTTCTTTCACAAGTCTTTCACTTATTCGCGCGCCTTTTAGTTCGAGACGACTCATCGCCGCAGTCACATCAGTCGTGCTCACGATGTGGTATCTG
This sequence comes from uncultured Acidobacteriaceae bacterium, assembly GCA_963787495.1. Classification (GTDB taxonomy): domain Bacteria; phylum Acidobacteriota; class Terriglobia; order Terriglobales; family Acidobacteriaceae; genus Sulfotelmatobacter. The sequence goes on along the minus strand of CAWBDA010000003.1, from coordinate 331,364 downwards.
TCGAACACGTCTCGCGTTTTGTGACCGCTGATTGTCATGGCAACTTTTTCGGGCACGCCAGCAATCGTAACCAGATTGCGCACAGCGCTCCGTCTCAGATCATGGATCGCGAGTCCTTCGTATTTATACCACGGCCAGCTGTCCTCATCTTCTGGCTCGACGAGTGTCCGCGTCCCTTGTCCGCACGCAGCACAAGCCTTCTGCCACTCTACTCTCAGGTTCGTGTCGTCGAAAACTTTCCCCGTCTTCGGTTCAATAGCACGCAGCATCATCACCAACTGCGCTGGCAAAGGAACGACGCGAGCCTCATCGGTCTTCGTTTGCGCTTCTTCGAGCCTGATCAGCCGCGCGTCGAGATCAACCTGCGGCCATTCAATTTGCAGAGCTTCGCCACGTCGCACTCCGCAGTAGTACAGGAAGATGATGAGCGGTTTCAGGTGTGTTGGCAGCAGTGCCAGCAACTTGTCAAACTTTTGCAGTTCTAGAAACCCCTTCCGCGCTGGCGGCTCTTTCAGAAAGTGAATTTTGGGCACGCGCTGAATTCTGCTGTCTTCGTATGCGATGCGCAACATCCGGCGCAAAGCCGCCAAGCCCCTGTTGATGATCGCATTCCCTGCACCTTGCTCGCGCCGCTTACGTGCGAATTGTTGCGAAGTCTGGGGCGTGATTTCAAACACTCGCGGACCGGGGTTGTCTGCGCTGAATCCAAAAAACTGGTCGAGTTGGTAAAGTCCGTGAACGGTCTCTTCGCCGTCAGCGTCGGTCGTCAGCGTGCGATTCTCTTTCTCTCGATAGTTGTCGATCAACATGCGCCGCAGATCACCGTATCGGAGTTTGTTCGCGTCAGGCGCCAAACCGCTGTCGCGCTCGCCGATCCCAAAAGTGGCAGTCTTCATCAAGGTAGTTCTCGAAGAATGGCTGAACACTGCGACGACCGAGCAGCAATCGCGAGTTGCTGCATCTCTGCTCACGCTGGAAGAAGCGAATCACCAGCGACGACGTGCTGAGCGAAACGAGAAGAGCGCTGCGAAGGTCGCTGGTCGTGACAAGCGAGAAGCGGAAAAACTTGCGCAGAAGGCAGAGAAGGATGCGTTTTACGAAGCTGAACGAGTGCAGAGGGAAGCGGAGAAAGCGGCACGCAAGGCAGAGAAGCAGAAGTTCGATGAGGCCGAGAGAGCGAAACGCACGGCTGACAAAGCTGCTGCGCGTGACAAGATGGAAGCCGACAAACTTGCTCGGAAGGCAGCGCGTGAGGCAATGACAGCGGCTGCCGAAACGCGGCGAAGAGCGAAGCACTGCGACGAAGTTGCCGAATATGCGAAGCGCTTGGGGAAGTCAGTGAGATGGGCAACGCAGGCTGAAGCAGAAGAGGTCGCCGTCAAGTTCAGCGCGTCACGAGGATATTTGATTGAGTCGTTTCTTTGCGACAAGTGCTCTCAGTGGCACGTTCAGCGTGCTGTAGGAACGATTATAGGCGACGATCAGGCGTCGGACCATGCTGAGAATTACGCTGAGCGGGTGCCGCCTAGAGAAGTTGTGTTAGACGATTCGTTCATCTAGTATCTGGCGCATGGGCGATCTAGATGGCCAAGTTTATATAATGTCCGAAGAGCGACATCTGCTGCTTCAGCTTGTCAGGCTGTGCAAGCAGTACGAGCTTGAGATGATGGCTGCAACGAACTCCATCGCTGAACTGCAATACAGCCACCTCGCGCTCCTTGAGCGCCTTATGAGCCGGAAGAAAGAATTGCAGCAGGAAATGATTCGCGTCGTCGACGCTAAGTTTCGGAGGCTGGAGACCGCGATAACTGACGGCGCTTCTCCCTATCTGCCCCTTCTCCGAGAGTTGCTGGAGCGTGGCCAATGAAAAGGAACTATCAATTCATCCTGCTCCTGATTGCAGTTGTGTCCGTTGGTATTCTCTCTGCGCATGCTCAGAGAGTGAGTCCGGAGGATTTTCTCAAGGCATCGTTAGAAGCAAAGAGGATATCTGACACTGCCGACAAACTCGATTCCGACGCGCTTGAGTACTGCGGTTCAACTCATCGCGCCCTCGTTACATCATCTGATGTGCAAGAGGCGGTCGCGACATACCTGTTGAAGCCGGGGCAGCGTGTTCCGGATGATGTGCCAGCTTCTAATGCGTGGATGGTGCGGAATCGTATTTCAGGCGTCCTGCATTTTGTCGTTATAAATGCCATACAATGTGCAACCCAAGCTGATGCTCGAAAAGGAGCACGCGATGCGGCATCGAGAGCGATGAGTATTGCCGCCAACTTGGCGAGTGCTATGCAGATTCTCGGGGGACTTGCACTACAACAGACAAAGTGGCAGGAGGGAGAACCGATTGAACTTGCTCCTGACGTTAGCAAAGGCCCAATCGAGAGAGTCGATTCCGAAACTATACTGCGTGCGTCTCTTGAGATGGAAGCGGCTGCCAAAACCGCCGATAGCGTTGAAGTAGATGTGGCATCCGGACGCTGTGAACGGCCGAAGGGGTCACCCGAGATAGCGTCTAATCTCCAGAAAGACATCTCCATGTACTTGTCCGTATCCGGAGAGCATTTACCCACTTACATTCCCGCATCAAACCTGTGGTTTGTGACCCGCCATGTGCTCTCTGGCGAGTTCCACATCGCGACGGGCGCCGCCATATGTGCACTCAGCGCAGAGAAGAGGAAGTCTGTAGAGCTAGGAATGAAAGCCTACGATGCCTACAAAGCCCTTAAGGGAACGAGAGAACGATTCGAGGACCTAGCTCTCCAGCAGACGAAGTGGGAAGAGCAGCGAGGCATAAGAGAGCAGTGAATTCTTTCACAAATCTTTCACTTATGCGGCTAGAAAGAGCAGCATTAGGCAGCATCACAGCGCACTAAGTCATTGAAAACTCACAGGAATGGCTGCGTATTCAGAGATTATGAGTCCACTGCTCTAACCGTTGAGCTACGGGCCCGAACTTTTATTTGCTACGAGATACGCGACTTCGTCGACCAGACGTGAGAGTTTTTTGCACCTGTTTTGCACCTACAGGCAGGTGCAATTCGACTCTGCGCATCGCATTCGACACGTCGTCAGCGCTGACGATGTTGTAGCGGTCGAACACGTCTCTCGTTTTGTGACCACTGATTTTCATGGCGACTGTTTCCGAAACACCCGCTCGCACTAGATTCCGCACAGCGCTTCGCCGCAAGTCGTGAATCGAGAGTCCTTTATATTTGTACCACGGCCATCCGTTCTCGTCTTTCGGCTCGACGAGTGTGCGCTTTCCAAGTCCGCAAGCCGCACACGCCGTCGTCCATTCTACGCGCAGATTCGTGTCGTCGAAAACTTTCCCAATCTTTGGCTCGATAGCGCGGAGCAGCATCACCAAATGTGCTGGCAACGGCACGATGCGAGCCTCATCCGTTTTGGTCTGCTCTTCTTCGAGTCGAATGATGTGCGCATCAAGATCAACCTGCGGCCATTCGATTTGCATAGCTTCCCCGCCGCGAACGCCGCAGTAGTAAAGGAAGATGATCAGCGGCTTCAGGTGCGTTGGTAGCAGGTTCACCAGCTCGTCAAACTTTGGTGGTTCTAGAAAGCCCTTCCGCGCTGGTGGCTCTTTCAGAAAATGAACTTTGGGAACGCGCTGAATTAGATCATCGTCGTATGCGATGCGAAGCATGCGGCGCAGGCATGCCAAGCTGCGATTTATGATCGCATTGCAGTGGGGTGAATAAGGTTGCCGTGGTGGAGTTGAATCAACATGAAACTGAACTGATAAACGGAGACCAGGGACGCGGCATTGAAGTTCTCAGCGATACTCAGGGTGTTGATTTCGGTCCCTACTTGCAGCGTGTCAGGAACGACGTGCGCGAGAATTGGTACAAGGCAATTCCTGAGTCTGCCGTGCTCAAGAAGGACAGCCTTGCGATCGAGTTTGCCATCACCAAAGATGGAAAGATCGCAGGTATGAAGCTGGTAAGAGTTTCGGGGGACGTCATGCTGGATAGGGCAGCTTGGGCTGGGATCATCGCGGCAAATCCGTTTCCTCCTTTGCCCAGTGAATTTGGGGGGCAATATTTGGCGTTGCGTTTCCGCTTTTACTACAACCCTGGCGGCAAGGCCGACCTGAATTAATTCCTTCTGTGAGGCTCGCTATGCTTTTCAAGGCGGGTGGGACTCTTGCATCGTTCTTGATTGTTACTCTGATCAGCTGCGCGGTTGCACGTGCAACGTGCTCGGTCGATGTGGTGATGGTGAGAGGGCGCGTCGATCACGCGCCCAGCGATGCCAAAGTTCGCGTCCAGTTGATCTATTCGGGGGATGTGGCGGGAGAATCGGGTGAAGTCACAGTCGAGGACGGACGGTTCAGCATCCCCGTTGACTTCCTGACACAAAGTCGCAGGCCTGTGGTGAATGGGATCCTGGAGAAGTGTGGCCGGAGGCCGAAGACTGTGATTGTGACGTTACTGGGGAGCGATGGGGAGTACGATCGCGTTTCCCTGAACTTTGCCAAGGATTTCAGAATGTCGGATCCGACGGCTTACGCGTTGCGTGCGGACCTTGTGCTAGACGGGGCGCGCTGACTTTTGTGGGCCCGGTCGGGAGACCGACCCTTGCGCTAACGCATACATGGGGCTCACTTCGGTTGGATACGGCTGCGAAGAATTCGTGCCGTCCCCAACGGGACTTGCGTCATTGTTTCGCTGCTACCCCGGACTTACGTCCGTGGTTAATGAATGCCGCCCCCTTCGACTTCGCTCAGGGCTTTCGACGCCGGATTCGAGTCAAAATCCCCGCCCTGTCCGTCCAAAGAACGGACGGACAAGGACGGGGCACCCTCGTGCCTGCACCACTTTTGTGCCAGGGCGTTTCGTTGACTTGCCCGGTTCGGCAACGTAGGATTTCTGCTCAGTGATCGGGCGGACCATCTCGCACTATCGCATTGTGGAAAGGCTCGGCGGCGGCGGGATGGGCGTCGTCTACAAGGCGGAAGACACGCGGCTGCACCGTTTTGTCGCGCTCAAGTTTCTGCCGGACGAGGTTGCCCGAAACCCCCAGTCCCTGGCCCGTTTTCAAGTCGAGGCCCAGGCCGCATCGGCGTTGAATCACCCTAACATTTGCACGGTTTATGACATTGGAGGGCAGCAGGGCGAAGCCTTCATCGCGATGGAGTTTCTGGACGGGCTGCCCCTGAAGCATCGCATTGCGGGGCGGCCGGTGGAAATTGGAACCTTGCTGCAGCTGGCAATCGAGATTGCCGATGCGCTGGATGCTGCTCACACGCATGGCATTATTCATCGCGATATTAATCCAACAAACATTTTTGTCACCAAGCGCGGGAATGCCAAGATTCTGGATTTTGGGTTGGCGAAGCTCAACGTCAACGACGAAGCGCATATCAGCGGAGGCACTTTCGGAGGGGTCACGCATTCGCCGGACGACCTTACACGCCCGGGAGCGGCACTGGGAACGGTTCCTTATATGTCGCCGGAGCAGGCGCTGGGGCGGCCGCTGGACTCGCGCACTGACCTGTTTTCTTTTGGAGTTGCGCTCTACGAGATGGCCACGGGAGCGCTGCCGTTTCAGGGACAAACTTCGGCGGCGTTTTTCGATTCCCTGATTCACAGCGTACCGGAGTGGCCGGTGCGATTCGATTCCGGGACGCCTGCGGAGCTGGAACGGATCGTGCGGAAGGCTCTGGAGAAAGATCCGGGGCAGCGCTATCAGAGTGCGGCTGAGATGCGGGTTGATTTTCAGCGGCTGCGGCGGGAATTGGAATCGGGGCAAAGTTCGAGTGCGGGATTGGGGGTGAGGCCGGCGGCGCCGGATTCGAAAGAGAGAATCCGCGCATTGTTCGCTACGGCTCTTACTACGCCTCACGCGCAGCCGAAGGTGAGTCGCGCGAAGTGGGTGGTCACGGGAGTGATCGCGGTCGCGGTGGTGGTTGGAGCGCTTCTGTTCCTGAGATCGCCGGCGTCACCGCCAGCTGTGATTTCGTCGGTGCAGATTACGAACGACGGAGCTTCGAAGCGGTCGTTGGTGACGGACGGCACTCGGCTGTACTTTTCTGAACATCTGAACGGGCACTCGGTTTTGATGCAGGTTTCGGCTGCGGGTGGGGAAACTGCGGCAGTGCCTATTTCGCTGGCGAGCGCGGACATTTATGACTTTTACCCGGGACGTTCGGAATTGCTGGTGAAAGGCATGGCGGAGGGTTCGGATACGGAGTGGCCGGTTTGGGTGCTGCCGGTGCCGGCGGGATCGCTGCGGCCGGTGGAAAATATTCTGGCGCACGCGGCGGCGTGGGCTCCGGATGGCCAGCACATCGTTTATGCGAGACAGTCAAGTTTGTATATTTGCAATGCGGACGGGAGTGATTCGCGGGAGCTGATCACGGTGGCGGGAGTCCCGTTTGCGCTTCGGTTTTCGCCCGATGGACGACGCTTGCGCTTCACCGTACGGGACACCAACCAGCGGACGTCATCGTTGTGGGAGGTATCGGCCGACGGGAAGAACTTGCACGCGGTGTTGCCGGACTGGAACCGTCCGGCTGAAGAGTCGGATGGAACATGGACGCCGAATGGTGAGTATTTCCTTTTTGAATCGACGCGCGCTAATGCGCAGAACATCTGGGCGATGGGGGAGGGTCGGTCGTTCCTTCGCGGGGCTGGTGAACCGTCACAGCTGACCGTGGCTCCACTTATGTTCAGTAATCCGACGCCGAGTCCGGATGGAAAGAATCTGTTTGTGATCGGGCAGCAGCGGCGCTTCGATTTGATCCGGATGGCGGGCAAGTCCGAGGAGTTCTCCATTTACCTGCCGGGCGTGTCGGCGGGCGAGGCGGATATTTTGCGCACCGGGGAGTGGATCACTTACGTGGCGCATCCGGATCTCACGTTGTGGCGGAGCAAGCTGGACGGAAGTTCGCGGACCCAGCTTACATATGCGCCGATGCAGGCTCACATCCCGCGCTGGTCGCCGGATGGAACGCAGATCGTATTTATGGCATCGCGTCCGGGAAAACCGTGGAAGATATTTGTAATTCCGGCGGAGGGTGGCACGCCGCGTGAAGTGATTCCGGCGGATCACAACCAGGGTGGTCATAATCAGGGCGACCGTAATCAAGGCGATCCGTCCTGGATGCCCGGCGGGGATTCGGTTGTGTTCGCGGGAATACCGTGGCTGGAATATGGGACCGCTAGCGGGCCTAATATTCACATTGTTGATTTGAAGACTGCGCAAGTGTCGGACGTTCCGGGATCAGAGAACCTTTTCAGTCCGAGGTGTTCGCCGGATGGGCGGTATGTGGCGGCGCTTTCGGCGGATTCGACTAAGCTGATGCTTTACGACATGCAGAAGAAGACGTGGATGCCGCTGGCCGTGTCGCGGTTTGGATTCGAGAACTGGTCGCACGATGGCAAGTATCTTTATGCGGAGGATTATTCCGACAAAGCGGATGACATGGTGCGGGTGAGCCTGGCCGACGGCACGGTGGAACGACTGGTGAATCTGAAGGATATTCCGCGCGGGTTCGATCCGTGGGAGTTTTGGGTGGGGCTGGCGCCGGATGACTCGCCGCTGCTGATGCGGGACCGGAGCACGCAGGAGATTTACAGTTTGGAAGTCCGGTTTCCGTAAGTCTGGCTGTTGAGTAGTTCGAGCGCCTGGTCGGTGGTGATGAATTTCGCTCCCAGGGATTGCAGCTCGGCTACGGTGCGCGCTCCGTCTTCGGCTTTTAGAGTTTCGATCGCGTCCTTGACTACGGAGACAGGGCGGCCGCGCTCGAGCAATCCCTTAGCCGCTAAGCGAACGCAGTATTCCGTTACTACGCCGAAGACTACGAATTCCTTGTCATTGCCTAAGCGCTTTACCAGTTCGTCGGCATGGCGGCTGGCGAAGATGTCGAGCGTCTGTTTTTCTAAATGAATCTGCTGATATTGGCTGAGGTTGCTGGGCAGGGCCGCCGCGGGGTTGTTCGCGACGGTGAAGACTTTCTCCGTGAGAGCCTCGGGAACGTAGGCGGAGCCTGGGGTACCTTGGATGCAATGCGGCGGAAATGTTTTGAACTCGGGATCGTCCGGGGTGTGGTAGCAACCGTGTGAGACCAGGAAGACGCGGCCCTGACGGGCGGCGTCGGTGAGCCGGCGGATGTTGGGGAGCAGGCGTTCGGCGCCGGGCACGTAGAGCTTGCCGCCGGGGAGCATGAAGTCTGCCTGGGTATCGACTTCCCAGAAAATTAGGTTGCTAGATGCCATTTGTTTCTGCAGATCGCGGTCCGCGCCGTTAGGAACAAGCTTATTACATTTCTGGCACGCTGCGGTTCCTCCGCAATTCCTGCCAGACAGGAATTGTACAAACTCGTGACAATGTGATGACAAACGAGGGCGGGGGTGATCCTAGCATTCAGCAGCAGCAGTCAGAGAAATTGTGGTCCAGCCCGCTTCGAATTCTGGTTAGCGACCCACCCCTGCCTCTGACTTTGCGTATGAGGAGACTTTATGCAGCGTCGCAGCATCGCTTACACCGTTTGCCTTGGCTTGGCGTTGATTCTTGTTTCGCACGCGGCCGTGGCGCAGTATCAACTCACAAACTTTGATTCGAATCAGATAGGAGCCGCGAGGCACGTGGATCCGTTGATCGTAAATGCGTGGGGATTGGTGCACGCACCGGGGTCGCCCTGGTGGGTGAGTGACAATAACTCGGGATGGGGGACGCTCTACAATGGCGTCGGAGTGGAGGTGCAGCAACTGAAGGTGCTGGTTCCGACCGGGGGAGAAAACGGACCGGGCTCGCCGACGGGGATTGTTTGGAGCGCATCGACGGCCGGCGAGTTTCAGGTGCAGGGATGGCCTTCGGTCTTTCTGTTTGCCGCGCTGGACGGGACCATTAGCGGGTGGGCGCCGCAGTCGAACTTCAATGCGGCGATTGTGGCGGTGAACACCTCGGGGAATAAATCTCCAGCGATGTACACCGGGCTGGCGATTACGAACAAGCCGTCGAAGAACTTCTTGTATGCAGCCGACATGGCGAACAACAAGGTGGATATTTACGACGGAAACTTCAACCTGGTGACTTCGATCACCGACACCACAGTGCCTGCGGGCTTTGCGCCTTTCGGCATCCGCGACATAAACGGACTGGTCTATGTGACATTTGCGAGCGTTACGGGTGAGAACGGCGGTTTCGTTGATGTATTTAGCGAGGATGGTACACCTGTGACCCCGGGAGAGCATTTGCTGCAGGGGGCACCGCTGAACCAGCCCTGGGGAATTGCGGCAGCTCCGGGAAACTTTGGACCGCTGAGCAACACGCTGGTGATCTCGAACAATACCAACGGCGGAAGCATCAATGCTTTCGACCCGCTGACCAAGAGGTTCGTGGGCGCGATTAAGGACACGAAAGGAAACATCATTCGCATTGACCAGCTTTGGGGGATTGATTTCGGCGATGGAACGGGCGGAAACGGAGCGATAAACCATATGTTTTTTACCGCTGGTCCCAGCAATAACCTGGCGGGAACGTTCGGAGTGATTGTGTTCGAGCCGTAGGGTTCGTGGGCAAGATCATTCGACAACGGCCGCCTCCGGGCGGCTTTTATATTTAAGGAGCGGCAGGGACGCGAGCCGGTTACCGCGTGGCGGTTGTCGTGACTTGGGAACTTGCCTGGGAGCTCGGGTCTTGCAGGCGCTGAACGAACTGCGCCAGGCTTGCTTCCAGGGCAGTTTTGGTGGCTTCGGGCAGGTCGATGAAGCGGAAGGGCTGGAGCCAGCCTTGGGTGGCCCACATGGGGAACATCATCTCCGCTTTTTGGCGGACGGTGGTTTCCCCCAGGTGGAAGATCACTTCCACGTGCAGTTTTTCGTCGAGCGGCTTCTCCAGGTGCATCAGGCCGCCCGTGGTGGAAAGCTGATGGAGCTTGCCTCGTATCTGGCGCCGGTTGGGCAGTCGCATGAGGGTCAGGATCGAGCCGCGCAACTTAACTCGGAAGGGGCGGTCGCGGCCGCCGGGAAAACCGGCTGACGATGGACCCTGAGCGACAGATTCTGGAGTCTGCGACATCGTAGCTAGAGTATGGCACTTCGCAACGAACGGGGCGAGGTTACGAAAATTCAGTGGCCAGTGGTCAGTGGCCAGTGGCCAGTACCGAAACGTCAGGAAGAAATCTGCTGCGTTGGGTGCGATTTGCTGACCTCTGGGCACTGATCACTGGCCACTATTTTCGGCCGGGATGGGCTTCGCTCTGGCCGGAGAAGAGGTTGTAAGGCCAGGCGTTCTTGCTGTTGGCCTTGGTTTCGCCAGCGGAGGTGGGGGTGGCCGTGGAGACGCAATTCCAATCTGCGGGCGGGTCGGTAATTCCCCATACGTTTCCGGGGTTGTACAGCGACACTCCGATCAGAAACTGTTTGCCGTCGCTGCCCAGCGGAAGGCAATTGGCTACGCGGGCAGAGGCGTTTCCGCCGGCCGGCAGATTATTCAGCAGCACCGGAGTTCCGACCGGTAAGGCTTGTGGGGTGCGGAATCCGCAGCCCTGCGGGCTTACCACCAGGGCGACGCACTGGGCAGCGAAGGGATGTTTGCGATCCAGGCTGGTCACGGTAATGGGAATCTCCACACGCACTCGCGTGCTGCGCCGCGTCGCTTTGGGTGTGAGTATTTCCATCCGCGAGGTTCTTCATTCCGGAGCAACTTGCCCTCGCTCCAACACCTAGTTTGACAGAACACAGGCTGGATGGTGCCTTAATAAAGGGCAAGCCGGGGTGACGGAAGTAACCTCTGGCGGTTTCCAAGGTCAGAGCCTCATCGGCGCTTTGCTCTCGTCCGGAGGCCCACCTAGCCCTGTTAAGATGGCTCGACATCCGTGAGCAATGCGCCAACTACTTCGGCAGCCCCCGAGTGGGATCTTCTGCTGGCCGCCAGTTCGTCTGATCCAGATTCGGCAGACCCTGGCGGGAGCGATCCCGGCCGCATCCGGGGCTTGCTGGAGAAACCAGTGGATTGGGAAGCGGTGCTTCGCCTAGCGGCCAATCACGGCACGTCGTCGCTGCTTTATCAGAACCTCTCACGTTTCAGTGATAAGGTCCCTTTTCTTGTGCTGGAAGCGCTTCGCCTGCGATACGAGAAGAACGTCTACAAGTCGCTTTTTCTGACCAGTGAGTTGATGCGTATTCTGGACTGCCTCGAAGGGCTGGGCATTGAGGCCATTTCTTACAAGGGCGTCGTGTTGTCGGAGGTTTATTACGGCGATATGGCGCTGCGGCAGACTGGCGACATCGATCTGTTCGTCCGCAAGCGCGACGTGGGGCGCAGCAAGAGCGCACTGCGGGAAATGGGATACACGACGCGGCTGGTTATTCCTGAGGACGCGGTGGAAGCTTACATGGCTTCGGGCTATGAGTGGACGTTCGACGGTCCCGCTGGACCGAACCTGCTGGAACTGCAGTGGGCTTTGCAGCCTCGCTTCTATGCCGTGGACTTCGACATGGAGGGACTGTTTGAGCGCGCGGTGAAGGTCAGGGTTGCAGGGCGATCGGTGAAAACGCCTTCTCCCGAAGATCTGCTGCTGGTGCTTTCAGTGCACGCGGCTAAACATGTTTGGGGACGGGTGATTTTGCTTTGTGACATCGCGCAAATGTTGAGGCTGGGGAATTTGAATTGGGATTGGGTGTGGTCTCGAGCTCGCGAGCTTGGGATTCAGCGGATTCTGTGGGTCACGTTTTTGTTGGCGAATCGGTTTTTGGGAACTGGGATTCCAGTGGCGGTGGAGAGCGCTGTACTTGCCGACCGGGATGCGCGGGTTCTGGCGGATGAGATCGCGGCGAATATGGCGGCTGGGGTTTCGTATGATGTCGAGCAGACATCTTACTTCCGGCTGATGATGCGGCTCCGGGAACGGCGGGCGGATCGGGTGAGATTCCTGGCGCGATTGACGTTTACTCCGGGGCCTGGGGAGTGGGAGGCGGTTCGGTTGCCTAAGGCTCTGTTTCCGCTTTATAGAGTGGTGCGGTTGGCGCGGCTGGGGGCGAGATTTGGGCGGGGGTAGCGTCTGGTACTCGCCAGCTGTGATAGTCAGGACTTGACCCAGCCCGCCGTGCGTGGCGACACTGTAGTCACGTAGATCCTCGAGCTGGCAGGGCGAGCAGACGGCGCAAGCTTGTGCTAACGCCTGATTTCGTAAATTGACGAAGTGGGTTGATACGGGACTTGACCGGAGGTGGTACAAAGGTATGCCGACGAATGTATTAGCTCCATGAAGCGGCGAAGCTTTATTTCCGGAATTGCTGCGGCTGGATTAAGTCCATTGGCTCGCTCTCGCGCCGGACTTGCGATGTCCGTGCTTGCGGAAACCCCACCCAATTCCAAATTCAGGCTGGTTGATGTGCATCATCACATCGTCCCCCCTTTTTACTTATCCGAGAATCGTGAGCGAATCATTAACGCAGGTGGCGGTCGGATGAATCCCGCTTTTTTGATTTGGACTCCGGAGCTGATGATCGCAGCAATGGACAAAAGCGGCGTCTCGACGGCTGTTCTCTCCCTTGCCCCGGTCGCATTCTGGTACGGAGACCGAGAGGCGGCGGCTCGAATGTCGCGCCGAGTAAATGAATATGCTGCTGATCTCGTGCGAAATCACCCGGGCCGATTGGGTCACTTCGCCATAATTCCCCTTCCGGATACCGATGCCAGCCTCCGTGAGATCGAGTACGCCTATAGTGTGCTCAAGGCGGATGGCATTACTCTCCTCACTAGCTACAACGATAAATGGCTGGGTCATCCTGATTACCAGCCAGTTTTCGAAGAGCTGAACAGACGCAAAGCTGTGGTGTTCGTGCATCCCACCACTCCACTATGTTGTCGAACGTTGCTGCCGGATGTCCCCCCGGTAATACTTGAGATTCCACAGGACACCACGCGGGCAGTAACAAATTTAGTCTTCACCGGGACACTTGCGAAATTTCACGACATTCGCTTCATCTTTTCACACGCGGGCGGAGATGTGCCGATGGTTGTGGGCCGTATGCAGCAATATGCGCCGAAGAGCGTCGCCGAAAAGGCACCGAACGGAATCGAATACGAAATCAAGCGACTTCATTACGACATCGCTGGTACTGCTTTTCGACCCGCTTTTGCGGCACTGACAAGCCTCGTCCCGACGACGCAGATTCTTTTTGGCAGTGACAATCCGTTCGTACCTCTCGCAAACACGGCTGAGGGCTTGACGCAGCTTGGGCTCACGGCTGTTGATCTCCAGCGAATCGGGCGCGATAACGCACTGGCGCTCCTGCCGCAGTTGAAAACCAGCGAAGCCTGAGCCGAAGGTGGGCAACTGTTGATAAATCGCCGTTACACTCAAAATTCCCGACGGCAATCTGTACCCGACTAGCTTGCGCCGAGCAAGATTGTCCGCAAGTTCGAGTTCAAGCTACTACACCTAAGCACCTCAGGGGCTAAAGCCCCATCCAAATTGGCCACTTTCAATGCCGGCCTGGAAGGCCTGCTCCACCCTGCACTCTTACCGGCTGGCTAGACCTCCGGCCGTTTCACCGCCATCCATCGTGAACACTTGGCCGGTGGCGTAGGCGGCGTCGTCGGAGGCCAGGAAGGCGAACAGGGCCGCGATTTCTTCGGGCTTGGCGTGGCGGCGGAGGGGAATCTTTCGGTTTACTTCGTCGAGCATGGCGTCGGTGTATTCGGCGCGCTGCATGGGGGTGAGGACGTATCCGGGAGCTACGGCGCAGACGCGAATCCGGGGCGCTAGTTCGAGGGCCATGGAGCGGGTCAGCTCGATGACCCCAGCTTTAGTGGCGTTGTAGGCGGCGTAGTAGGGATAGCCCATGATGCCGTTGGTGGAAGCGGTTTGCAGGATCACTGCGCTGCCGCGCTCGTCCGAGTAACGCTCCCACATGTGGCGCGCCGCGGTTTGGGCTACGTAGAAGACTCCGGTGAGATTCGCGGCGACGACTTTGTCCCATTCTTCGGGCGTGATTTCGAGGAAGCTGTGGCGGATGCTGATGCCGGCATTGTTGATGAGGACATCGACGCCGCCCATGGTGCGGACCGCTTCGGCGAATGCGGCTTCTACCTGCATCAGGTCGGTGACATCGGCGATGATGGCTTCGGAGATTGAGGGAAGCTGGTGACGAAGGGCTTCGCATGCCGCGGAGTCGCGGTCGAGGATGCAGATCTGGGAGCCTTCTTCGAGAAAACGCGCGGCGGTGGCGGCTCCGATTCCGCTGGCGCCTCCGGTGATGAGGACTCGTTTGTCTTTCAGGCCACGCACGTGCCGTCCCTTCGGGACTTGTTCTACCTTCAGACTTTGACCCAGCACTTACGTGCTGGGCTAATGAATGCCGTCGCTTCGCGACTGGAGCTTGAAGACTTAAATGGGTTTGCCGCGGAAGAAGTAGATCAGTTCGACGATGAGGATGATGACTACCATTAGTTCGAGGACGAAGGCTCGGCTTTGGTTGAATTCGTCGACCATGAAGCGGTAGAGCTCTTCGGCGGTTTGCAGCTTTTGCTGGACCAGGTCTTTGTAGTCGGGCACGCCGACTTTTAACGCTGCTAGCTTGTAAAGGCGAGCGGAGAACATATCGCTTAAGAACTTGATGGCGTTGTCGGCACGCTCGGTCAATTCGCTTACGTCGAGCAGGACGGTGTGAAGTTTCGAGGCGGCCTTGGCAGTGCGCCAGCGCGACCAGAGGCCACGGCCTCCGCGATCGAGGAAATCGTAGACGCCTTCTAGTTGCCTGGTTAGAAGATCGTCGTAGTGGCGGAACTCGAGCAATTGGGAGTTGGCGTACTGCAAGAGCTGGATGGCCGTCTCGGCTCCGGCGGGAGTGTCGTAGATGAAGGCAGCGTTCCAGCCGATTACGGCCAGATCGTTGGGGTAGTAGGAAATGCGCGATTGAAGGATTTCCTGGCGTTCGCCGTCGGAGAGCGGCTGGGTTTCGCCGCGGACTACCTGGGCGATGCAGGCGCCTTGGGAAGCGAGGATATCGGTCGCGGAGGGTGAACCGGCAATCTCGCGCAGGTGGAAGATGAAATAGTCTTCCTGCAACCACTCGGTCGTGTAAGGCTTGACCAGGGCCGGAGCGGCGCGCTCGAGTTTCTGCTTGACGATGCGAGTGGCCAGGCTCTCGAAGTTGGTATCCCAAACCCAGCGGCTGGAGAGTTGGACCAGCTTGTCCCAGTCGCCGGAAAAGGGAAGCTCGAAGACCACGCTGACTACGCCGTAGTCGAAATACTTGATGTCGCCCTGCAGACGTTCTCCACTTTCAAGAATCAGCGGTTCGAGGACTTCTTCGACCGGAGGACGCTGGTAGCGGACATATCCGGGAGCGAGGTGCTTGAAGCTGGCGTCGGCGGTGCGAGCGCCTAGGATCTGGCGAAGCTGGTCGAGGCGAATCTCCTCGCAAACGTCGAACTGGATCAGGACCAGCACGGAGCCGCACAGGGGCGCGTCCGGCGGCTTGGCGGCTACCAGAGTGGGCAGGGCCTCGGCGGGAACCTTGCCTACGGCGGGGACGGTGATGGTTTCATGATCCATGACGCTGGTGCTCGGGAGTTCGCCAGCTAAGACTGCGGGCTCCATTACTTCTACTTCGGGGTCCATGACTTCCTGACTGAGAATTCGGACTTAGATTCGGCTCGCCGCGGTGTTTTGTTTGGGCTCCTTTTGGAGGAGCGGGCGAACGTTCTATTGTCCCAGAAGTAAGGGCATCTGGCGAGGGGTGAGAGATAGCATCCAGCTATAAATGTTAGTTAACTACTGTAGAATCAGCGTTTTCTGGACAATTCCCATAATAGTGCTGCGCCTGCCAAGAGGGCGGCTAAGCCCAAACCGGCATGCTTCATCGACTGCTGCACCTCGGCCTCGAGGTGGCGGATGCTCGCGGACTCGGGGTAGGTGTGGGACTCGGGCGCGGCGGGGCCGTTGATGGCCATTTGCAGGACTTCGGCCAGATGAAGGGCGTGGCGTGGCGATTCCTGGGCGATTTGCTCGCGGCAACTGAAGCCGTCGGCGATGATCAGCCAGTCGGGCGGGGCCTGGCGGACGGCTGGCAGGAGTTCGAGTTCGCCGATGGCGATGGACAAGTCGTACTTGTCGGGTTCGAAGCCGAAAGAGCCCGCCATCCCGCAACAGCCGGGGGCGGGGCTTTGGAAGTCGATGCCGAGGCGGTGCAGGACGGACTCTTCGGCCGTCATCTTCATCAAGGATTTGTGGTGGCAGTGGCCGTGGAGG
Organism: uncultured Acidobacteriaceae bacterium; assembly: GCA_963787495.1. Lineage (GTDB taxonomy): Bacteria > Acidobacteriota > Terriglobia > Terriglobales > Acidobacteriaceae > Sulfotelmatobacter. The sequence goes on along the minus strand of CAWBDA010000003.1, from coordinate 315,136 downwards.
AGCGCTTTGCGGTTCAATTGGGGCAGCGGGACATTTTTTGCGAAGATTTCCAGGAATTCGCTGAGCAGGAAGGTTTGGCGCGACAGGGCCTGCGCCCGTTCGTCGTGAGGGAAGAGATTTAGGAGTTCGTCACGGAAGACGGCTACGCAGCTGGGCTCGAGGCCGACGATGGGGATTTCGGCTTCGATTTCGGGGGAGAGCTCGTCTAGGATCTGGAGCAGGAGCGACTGGGCGCGATCGAGCATGCCGTGGTCGTATAGGGGGCGGCCGCAGCAGAGGTTGGCTTTGGGGACGACGACTCGGAAGCCCGCGGCTTCGAGGACTTCGACGGCGGCTTTTGCGGTGCCGGGGTGGAAATAGTTGTTGAAGGTGTCTGGCCAGAGGAGAACCGGCGGGGCTTCGCTGTCGCGAGACGAAGATCGCCGGCGTGCAAACCAGGTTTTGAAGGTTTCCGGAGCGAAGGCTGGGATGGCTCGCTCTTTGGGGATTCCGGCGACTAGCTTCGAGATATCGCGCAGGAATGGAAGTTGCGTGGTCAGGTTGGCGAGGCCGGGGGCGTGCGAGGCCAGGCGCGCCCAGACGTCGATGTTGCCGAACGCGTAGGCGCTGCGCGGGCGTTTGCGGCCTTCGTAGTAGTGGGAGAGGAACTCGGCTTTGTAAGTAGCCACATCCACGCCGACTGGGCATTCGGTTTTGCATCCTTTGCAGGCGAGGCAGAGATCGAGCGAGCGTTTGACTTCTTCGCTGCGCCAGCCGTCACGGATGATCCCATCTGATCGGCCTTGGCCTTGAGTCATCTCCCAGAGCAGGTGGGCGCGGCCGCGGGTGGAGTGTTCTTCTTCGCGCGTGGCGCGGTAGCTGGGGCACATCACGCCGCCTTCGTCATGACGGCACTTGCCTACGCCTACGCAGCGCAGAGTGGCTTGGGCGAGACTGCCGTGGTCGGCGGGAAATTGGAAATTGGTTTTCGGTTCCCAGGGAGAATAGGCAGCGCCGAGGCGGAGGTTTTCGTCGAGCTTGTAGGGATCGATGAGCTTGCCGGGGTTCATCTTCCATTCGGGATCCCAGACCGACTTAAATTCGCGGAAGGCCTGAACTAATTCTGGTCCGAACATTTTCGGCAGCAACTCGCCGCGGGCCTGGCCGTCGCCGTGTTCGCCGGAGATGGATCCGCCGTAGCTGACTACGAGATCGGCGGCCTCCTCCATAAACTTGCGGAACTTGGCGATGCCATCTTTCGATTGCAGATCGAAGTTAATGCGGGTGTGGACGCAGCCATGGCCGAAGTGGCCGTAGAGTGAGCCTTTGTAGCCGTAGGCGGCAAACATCTTGCGCAGATCGCGGAGATAGCCGCCGAGTTTTTCGGGCGCGACCGCGGCGTCTTCCCAACCTTCCCAGCTCATGGGTTCGCCGGCCACGTGCGAGGTCACGCCGAGAGCCGATTCGCGGACTTCCCACACACGTTTGACTTGTTGCTTGCCGGTATGGAGGCGCATGTTGGGGGGATGGGAGCCGTGGGCGAGATGCTGCATCAGGGCGCGGGCCTGGGATTCGGCTTCCCGCGCGGTTTCAGCGCCGAATTCAACCATCAACCATCCGCCGCCTTCGGGCAGGAGCGCGAGGCCTTCGGAGTTGATCCCTTTCATTCGCGTATAGCTGACGAGAAGATCGTCAAAGCCTTCTAGTCCGATGGGCTTGTGCGCCATGATTTCGGGGACATGATCAGCGCACTGATAAATGTCGGGATAGGCCACGACCAGGAGCACGCGTTCGGGTGGACTTTCGACGAGGCGGCATGTGGCTTCGAGAATGGTGACGCAGGTGCCTTCAGAGCCTACGAGGGCGCGGGCCACGTGAAAGTCGTTCTCGGGCAGAAGGTAGTTCAGGTTGTAGCCGGAGACGCGGCGCGGAATCTTAGGAAAGCGTTGGCGGACCAGGTCGCCGTAGGTGGAGGCGATGGTTTGCAGTTTGGCGTAGATCTCGCCGCGGCGTCCGCCGGCTTCGGCGATGCGATCGAATTCTCCGGCCGACGTGGGGCCGACTTTCAAGCGGAGGCCGTCGTAGGTGAGGATTTCCAGAGCTTCGATGTTGTCGTCGGTTTTGCCGGCCATGACGGAATGCACGCCGCAGGAGTTGTTGCCGATCATGCCGCCGAGAGTGCAGCGGTCGTGAGTGGCGGGATCGGGGGCGAAGGTGAGGTGGTGTTTCTCGGCTGCGGCGCGGAGATGGTCGAGCACGACTCCAGGCTGCACGCGGGCGATGCGGCGGGCGGGATCGATTTCGAGAATCCTCGACATGTGCCTGGAGAAATCGAGGATGACGGCGACGTTGCAGCACTGTCCGGCCAGGGACGTGCCGCCGCCGCGGCACAAGAGTGGCGCGCCGAACTGACGGCAGAGGGCGACCGTGGCCAGAACATCGTCGGCATCGCGGGGGAGCACTACTCCGATGGGGACCTGGCGGTAGTTGGAGCCGTCGGTGGCGTAGAGAGCGCGGGTGCCGCGGTCGAAACGGACGTCACCGCCGATCTGTGCGCGGAGAGCGTCGGCCAGATCCCGGGCGTCAACCTGCCCGGACTTCGATTTGGCAGCTTGGGCGAGTTCCACCAACGGGTCTGGCATGTGACGGAATCTTTTTCTAATTCGAGGACGAGTTTGCCCCGCGAGACTTACTCACGTTCGTGACCACAATCCGGGTCTTGCCATTTTCTGTTTTGGCGTTAATGGTGATCATGTTCTTCTGATCGTTGGAGACAATCGTGCACTGATTCGCGTCGGTGCTCATCACCATGGCATTGGGGAACTTGGGTTTGTAGAAGCTACAGACCTGGTCAACGGAATCGGGGGTGTCGAGGTTGAGCGCCACGGTATGCATTCCTCCAAGGGTCGCGGAAGCAGCGCCCTGCTGGAGGATTTGCGCACCGGGATAGATGTCCACACCCAGATTGCGGGCCGCCTCTTGCGGATCTTTCGTGGTCTGGACGGTGCCGAACGGTGTTTCCACCTTCACGTTGTCGCCCTCCTGGTGAACGCGAGTGCGATGAGCCATCCTCACGGCAAAAAACGCGAGCGCCGTGACGCCAAGGATTCCCACGAGCGCGACTACGCCGACAATGATCAGAGTGGCTTTAAGAGCACCGCCGCCCGAAGCAGGGGGGACGGCTGGAGGGATGGAAGGCGACGGAGGCGCCGAACCCACCGCGGCGGACGACGTAACGGGCGGCGCTGAACCGACTATCGCGGCGCCGCACTTATTACAGAAGCTGGTTCCGGGAGCGATGCTCGCACCACAGGAATTGCAGAACGCCATAGGTCACCTCATGCCGATTGGTGTAGCAGGCGGTCGGCGCGAGTATACCGCAGATGGGAGGCAGGCTCGGGTTGGATTAACACTGGCTCGGCAGTCGACGGGACTGAGAGCCGCCGGGACGGCGGCGCTACTGGAAAATCTAGCTCCACCCCCGCGTGGCGAAGTCGGTCATGGTGAGTCCCAGCAACAGGAGCAGGAAGAACAATGCTGCAATCACGACGAGCTTGGTCAGCTTCTCACTCGCGTGCCAGACATGCATGAAGAAGAGAGCCACCAGAGTGGCTTTGATGGTGGCGATGCCAAGAGCGACCGCGGCGCTATAGGGAGCCAGGTCCAGGGTCGCGGCATAAACGGTAAGACCGGTACCGACCAGCAGCGCGATCCAGACCGCGAAGTAACCTTTCAAGGGCGATTTTGCTGACGAGTGTTCTGACATGCAAGCCTCACGGGTGCCGGTCGATCAGGTAAAGCAACGGGAACAGATAAATCCAGATGATATCGACGAAGTGCCAGTAGAGGCCGCCGATCTCGACTGGAGTGTGCCACTCGGGGGTGAAGCGGCCTTTCCAGGCCATGATTAAGAGCCAGAGAAAAATGCCGAGACCGATAATCATGTGCAGCGCGTGCAGGCCGGTCATGACGAAGTAGAGAGAGAAGAAAAGCTGCGCGTGGTGCGGATCGGCGTACTGGCCGGGATGTCCGGGGACCGGCACCTTGTCGAAACTGAAGGACGCGCCGGGGACGTGATGCTCGACGAACTTTTCCCGGTACTCGATGCCTTTGATGCCGAGGAAGACGAGACCGAGCAGCATGGTGATGATGAGGCTGCCGATCAGCAGCGTGCGGCGCGCCGTCTGCGCGGCCCAGACGGCGAGAACTACGGTTAAGCTGCTGCAGATGAGCACGGCAGTGTTTGTGGCGCCGAGGCCCATGTTGATGGTTTTGCTGGCGGCGGCGAAGTCTCCAAAGTACAAACGGCGGTAGATCAGGTACGCGCAGAAGAGGCCGCCGAAGAACATTACTTCGGTGGCGAGGAAGACCCACATGCCGAGGCTGGCGGCGTCGCGCTGCTGTTGCGGCTCGGCGAAGTGGTGCAGGAGCGCCGGGTTATGGGCTTCGGTGTGAAGGCCGGTTGCTGCGGAGCTATCGGGCAACGGGGACCTCCTGGTTGTGGGGCGCGTCGTCGTGCGGTGCGTCCAGTTCGTCGTAGTTGTAGGCCTCCCAGGTCACGACGGGCTCTTCGTCGAAGTTGAAGGTCGGCGGTGGAGATGGTGTTTTCCACTCGAGGCCTGCCGCGTTCCACGGATTGTCGGGCGCAGGCTTGCCGTAGCGCATCGACCAGAGGAAATAAAGCATGGGCAGAAGATATCCCACGCCGAGGACTGTGGCGCCTGCAGTCGAGAGCACGTTCAACACCTGGAATTCGGGCATGTGGCTGTAATCGTAATAGCGGCGCGGCATACCCATGTAGCCGAGAATGAATTGCGGGAAGAAGGTGAGGTTGAAGCCGATAAAAACAATCAGCGCCGCCAGACGCGCCCAGCCTTCGGGATACAACTTGCCGGAAATCTTCGGCCACCAGAAATGCATTCCGCCTAAATAGCCCATGACCGCGCCTCCGACCATGATGTAGTGGAAGTGGGCTACGACGAAGTAGGTGTCGGTGACGTGGACGTTGATGCCGAGCGCGGCCAGGAAAAGTCCGGTGAGGCCCCCGATGGTGAAGAGTCCGAGGAAGCCGAAAGCGTAGAGCATGGGTGCGTCGTAGTGGATGGAGCCCTTGTAAAGAGTGGCCGTCCAGTTGAAAACCTTGATGGCCGATGGAACTGCGACCGCGTAGCTCAGCAGGGAAAATACCAGAGCGGCGTAGACCGACATTCCCGCTACAAACATGTGGTGAGCCCAGACGAGGAAACCGAAGACGGCGATCGCGATGGATGAGAATGCGACGAAGCTGTAGCCGAAGATGCGCTTGCGCGAGAAGCAGGCGATGATTTCGGTGACGACGCCCATCGACGGCAGAATCATGATGTAGACGGCGGGATGGGAATAGAACCAGAACAAATGCTGGAAGAGGAGCGGATCGCCGCCGAGTTTGGGATCGAAAATGCCGAGGTGTAGAGCGCGTTCACAGGCGACCAGCACGATGGTGACGGCGATGACCGGCGTTCCCAGAAGCTGAATGATGCTGGTGGCGTAGTGCGCCCAGATAAACAGAGGCAGTCGCGACCAGGTCATGCCGGGCGCGCGCATGCGATGGATGGTGACGACGAAGTTCAGGCCGGTGAGGATGGAGGAGAATCCAGCGACGAAGATTGCCAGTGCGGCTTCAACGATCTTCGTGTTGGTGAAGTTGGTGGCGAAGGGAGCGTAGAAGGTCCAACCGGTATCGACGCCGCCGGTCAGCATGCAGTGCAGCATCATCACTCCGCCGATGATGTAGAGATACCAACTCAGCAGGTTGATGCGGGGGAAAGCGAGATCCTTGGCTCCGATCATCATGGGCACGAGAAAATTTCCGAGCACTGCAGGAATTGAGGGAATCAGGAAGAAGAAAATCATGACCATGCCATGCATGGTGAAAAGCTTGTTGTAGGTGTCGGCCTGGACCAGGTCGCCTGCGGGCGTGAGCAGCTCGAGACGGATGAGCAGCGCGAAGAAGCCGCCGATAAAGAAGAAGAACGTGATGGAAATGAGATAGAGAAGGGCGATACGTTTGTGATCCGTGGTGAGCAGCCAGGACCATACTCCGTAGTGCTTGTTCAGGTAATTCTCGCGTTCGGGTTGAGGCATTGGGGTCGGCATACTCATTGCACCTGACTTCCATTTGATTGGGCTGGGGCGGCCACGCTGGCACTGGTTTTGGCGCTGTCACCGGGCTTGATCGCTGAAATCGATTTGATATAGGCGACCAGGGCATTCACCTGTTCTTCACTGACCAGGCCTTGAAACGTGGGCATGATGGGCTGGAATCCCTTGACCCGCTTCGCGCCTGGGTCGAGGATGCACTCACGAACGTAATTCTCGTCGGCGGTGACAGTGCGTCCATCTTCGAGTTGGACCGGCTTGCCGAAAACTCCCCGCAGGTTCGGGCCGCGGCCTTGCGTGTCGGTGCGATGGCAGGTGGAGCAGCCGAGTTCGGCGAAAATCTTCTCGCCTGTGGCCGAGAGCGGGCCCGTGGAACCACCGTTCATCCATGCTTCGTACTGGGCCGGCTCCATGACCACGATGTCGCCGACCATGCCGGAGTGCTGGGTGCCGCAATATTCCGCGCAGAACAGGTGATACGTACCGGGCTTGGTAGCGCGGAACCATTCGACGGTGTAGCGGCCGGGTAACACGTCCTGCTTGATGCGGAAGGCAGGGATGAAGAAGCTGTGAATCACATCCTGCGAGGTCATGATCAGTTTCACGTCACGGCCTACGGGGACGTGCAGTTCGTTGATCTCGCGCTGGCCTTCGGCGTGCTCGAGTTTCCACATCCATTGTTTTGCCACGACATAAACTTCGGTGGAATCGTCGGGTGGAGTGCGTTCTTTGAAATACACGACCGCGCCCCAGGCGAAGATCACCATGAAGACCAGGAAGGGAATCGTGCTCCAGGTGATTTCGAGCGGAGTGGAACCTTCGATTTGTTCGGCGGGAACGCCGGGGCGGTGACGAAAGCGGGCGGCGAAGTAGACCAGGCAGATGAAGATGAGCAGAGTCATCATCCCGGTGACGATGAGCAGGAAGATGTAGAGAGCGTCCACGTGGCCCGCCGTCGTGGAGGCTTGCTCCGGCCATAATGGAAAATTATTGAGCATACCGTGTCTTTTTCGCCGTCTTCTTCGTCACGGAAAGATCCAGTCGCCACAGGATAAAAAGAAAAGCACCCATGAAGAGAATCGTCGCGGCAGCCGCCAGGCGCAGAATGTTGGCCACCATGGCGCCGTATTTTCCGGTCTCGGGATCATAGTGGTAGCAATAAAGCAGGACCGCGTCCACAGCGTTGCCGATCTTGCCCTGGGAAGCTTCAACCAGGCCCATGCGCAAATCTTTTGGCGGAAAATCTACGCCATAGAAGTAGCGCGAGATGCGGCCTTGCGGTGTTAAGACCATGATCGCGGTGGCGTGCGCATACTGATTCGTCTTGGCATCGTATTGGTACTGGAAGCCGACAGCTTTCGTAAGCGCGTTAATCGCCTGCGGCTGGCCGGTTAGAAAATGCCAGCCTGCGGCGGCGTTGGGCCGGCCGTAGCGGCCGACATAGTCTTTTTTCTTGGCGGCGGCCATTTCGGGTGTCTCGCGGGGATCGAAGCTGACGGTGACCACGTCAAATTCGTTGCCTACATCGAACTTCACCAGGCGCATGGCGCTGGCGAGTCCGGCCAGGGCCTCGCCGCACAGCATGGTGCAGTTGTAATAAACCAGGTTGAGGATCAGCGGCTTGCGGCCGAAGTAGTCTCCCAACTTGACCGTCTTGCCGGTTTCATCGCGGAAGGTGAGATCGGGCGGGACCTGCGCGTCGAGGTGTTGCTCGATGCCGACGTTCTCGAGCCTTGGTGGGCGCGTGTTTGCTGGAGGAGACATTACGCCGTTGTTCATCTGCGCGAAGGCGGACGCGGACAGCAACGCAAGCACCAGCATTACTCGCGCGGCGCAAATCGCATTGTTGCTCTTGCTACTCACTTCTTTTCGCCCTTCTTACTCGTTGCGGACGTCGGGGCCGTCTTGCCCGCAAGAGCGTCGCTGGCCACGTTCTGCGCGCGCACTGGAAGTCCTCGCTGCACCAGCAAATCCATGGCGCGATCGATGGGGATGCGCACGGTGCCGGCTTTTTCATCGACCCAGCCATAGCTGTAGAGTGTTTTCTCTTCTTCGAGACGGATCCCGTTCAGTTGGCCGCGCTCGTCTTCTTCCAGCTTTGGGTTGGGAAACGCACCCTGCGGGTACCCGGGAGCGATGTGGCGCGTATCCGCTGGAACATTGGGGACCAGCGGATTCACCGCAGGCTGCAAGGCTTTTTCGCGGTGGTCGAGGAAGGCAAAAACACCCCTAAGACCGAAAAGGCAAAGTGTGGTCACAACCACAATGGTAAGGAGGAAATAGAGAATGCCGGAGACTTGCAGGTCCTGGCGCTCGAAGCTGCCGTGCCCGTTCTCGTGTTTGGTCTGGTCGCTCATTTCTCGTGAGTCATCTCGTTAGTCGTCTTTCGTCATGCATGCGTTTCATGTGCCGGCTGCAAAACTTCGTGGGCATCGGTGTCGTAAGCTGGCAGAAGCGGCAGCGAAGCCAGGTTGCGGAAGAAATACCAAAGCCAGAATCCGCCGATGGCGATGGGCACGACTACATCGGCCAGGGTCAGAGCGATGGTCTTCGAGAAATTCGGCTCGATGATCCAGAACAGATCGAGGTAGCGCATCAGCATGAGCCAGACCGCGAGCCACACCAGTCGGCGAATGTTGCGCTTGAATGGGCGCGAGAGCAACAGCGCGAACGGGATGGCGAAGCTGAACAGAACCAGAATCAGGCCAATCGATCCCCAGCCTCCATTCAGGCGCCGCAAATAAAAGGTAATCTCTGCAGGCAGGTTGCCCGCCCAGATGATCAGCCATTGCGAGAAGTTGAAGTAGGCCCAGACCATGGTGAAGGCCAGCATCCACTTGCCGTGGTCGTGGACGAAATCGGGTTTCAACATCTCTGACATGGGCTTGTAGTTGAAGAGGATGCGCTCGACCACCACCGCGAAGCACATGGCCGAGAGCACTTCGCCGATGAGGATGATCAGGCCGAAGATGGTCGAAATCCAGCTGGGATCGAGCGACATCACCCAGTCGATGGCGGCGAAGGAGATGGTGAAACCGTAGAGAATCAAGCCGGGGCCGCTGACTGCCTTGAAGCGTCCGCTGTTGTCGGGAGCGCCGGGTTTGTCGGTCTGCTTCGACCAATAGGAGAGCAGGAACGAGAGAACATTCCACACTGCGAAATAAAACACTGCGCGAATGATGAAACCGTTCACCGTGAGATAGGTCTGCGTGATCTGTTCGAGATGTTCGCGGAGATGCTTGTCTTCAATGTTGCTGAGAGGCTGCGCCCAGATGTAGAGCCTGTGTATCCCAAAGAAGATGGGAATAAAAAGCACGAAGAGCAGGGGCAGCGTGCGCATTGCCGCGCCGAGGATGCGGCGGATCACTGTTCCCCAGCCACCGCCGGTGAGATGGCGGATCATGAGAATCGCCATGGAGCCGAGAGCGACTCCCAGCCAGCACATGAAGCCGAGCAAGTAGGCGCGATAGAATTCGTCGGGCTGCTTGAGGGCCAAGACAACGGCGATCACTGCGAAGACGACGCCGACCATGAGCGAACGCTGCGAGATTTTTCTTACCACCTCGGGTGCCGTCAGATCGAGATGTGGAGTGGTCGCGGCGCTCATTTATGTTCCTCGGATTTCGAGCTTGTCTCGGAATCAATGGCGGGAAGCGTCGCGCCGGATCCCGGCTGGCCGCGGAATTTAGGCGGTTCCGAGGGCACGGTCTGTCCTGCCGGTACGTCCGCGCGGGTTGCGTTTTGACTTAGTTGCAGCGCGCGGATGTAGGCCACGATGTTCCAGCGGTCTCGCGGAGGAATCTGCGATGCGTAGTCGGGCATGATTCCGGAGCCGTGGGTAATCACGTCAAAGAACTCACCCAGTGCAGCTTTTTGCCAGCGTGGTTTGTGGAAAGTCGGCGGCTTAAGCGCGAAGCCGCGCGATGGAACGAATCCATTGCCGTCGCCGAGTTGCGAGTGACAGGGAGCGCAATAAATGTTGTAGCGCTCGCGACCGCGTTCGAGAACTTCTCTGGTCACGGGAAACGGCATGTAGTCGCCAGGATTATTGCCGAGCTTTCCCGTATAGAAATAAGTGTCTTCGTGCAGCTGGCCGCGCGCCACCGTGCCCTCGACTGGCGGACGCTCGGAGCGCTGGTCGGGGAAGAAGTCGCTGCGGGAAAGCGGGTTCTGGCGGGGCTGCACGTGCATATCGATGCGGCAGGCGGAGAGCAATGCGACGACTGCCATGAGAAGCCCTAACGCCAGGAAATCCCAAGGGTGAGACCTCCGTGGAATCCCACTCTTGCGCTCAAAACGTGCAAGAATGGGGCACCCAGCGCTTGATCCGGGGGCCGATATTTGGCCGAGGTGCGGCATTTAGCTGGGCACCTCCGAAATTGAGCGCGGCTCGAGGCGTTGCAGGAAAGCGCGGGTGCCGGCTGGATCGTATTTGGGATCGGACGAAAACACGATCAGGAAGAATCGGTCTTTCGATGCCGACGAGAAGCGCGGCACGTTGAACACCGGATGATAAGGCATGGGCAGGCCATTCAGCGCGAGCATGCCGAAGACGGCAGAGATTCCGGCGAAAAGAATTGTCATCTCGAATGTGATCACAATGAATGCGGGCCAGGAATGATAGGGCTTGCCGCCGATGTTCAGCGGATAGTCTATGGCGGACATCCAGTACTGCATCAGGTACCCGGTGAGGCCGCCGACGATGCCGCCGATCAGCACGACCAGCGGAACTTCGTCGCGGTGAAAACCGATTTCCTCCGCCAGGCCTTCAATGGGAAACGGGCTGTAGGCGTCGATCTTGTTGTAGCCGGCCTGATGGGTGTGGCGGGCCGCTTCCACGAGCGCGGTCGCGGAATCGAACTCCGCCATGATGCCGTAGACGGGATCGCGCTTCATATGATGAACCTCGACATCGCGCTCGCCATCATTCCTTCACCTCCGCTTCGGGCAGGAGGGTCCGCATTTCAAAGATCGAGATCGCGGGCAATAGGCGCAAGAACAGGAACATGGCCGCCAGGAACATGCCGATGGTCCCGATGTACGTCATCCAGTCCCAGCGCGTGGGATAGTACATTCCCCAGGACGAGGTCAGGAAGTCGCGATGCAGGCTGACCACGACAATGATGAAGCGCTCCAGCCACATGCCGACGAGGATCACGCCCGAAAGCAAGAACAGAGCTATCGGGTTAGTACGCATTTTCTTGATCCAGAGTAATTGCGGAATGAAAATGTTGCAGGCCAGAAGAGACCAGTACGGGATCGCATAAGGACCGTGCAGGCGGTTCCACAGCGTGAAGGCGTCGTAGCGGTCGCCGCTGTACCAGCCCATGAAAGCCTCGATGCCATAGCCGTAGGCGACGATCAATCCCGTCGCGAGCATGACCTTGGCTGCGTTCTGCAAATGGAGTTCGGTGATGAAGTCTTCCAGGTTGTAGATTTTGCGGATGGGAATCGCGAGCATCAGCACCATGGCGAATCCGGAATAGATGGCGCCGGCCACGAAGTACGGCGGAAAGATGGTCGTGTGCCAGCCGGGGACAATGCCGACCGCAAAGTCAAAACTCACGACCGTGTGAACCGAGAGCACAAGTGGCGTCGCTAATCCGGCGAGCAATAGGTAGGCAGTTTCATAACGGTGCCAATGCCGCGCCGATCCGCGCCAACCCATGGAGAGCATGCCATAGATGATTCTGGCGGCAGGATGGGTCGCCCGATCGCGCAGCGTCGCCATGTCGGGAATCAGGCCGATGAACCAGAACAGCGCCGAGATGGTGGCGTAGGTGGAGACCGCGAAGACGTCCCATATGAGCGGGCTGCGGAATTGCGGCCACACGCCCATGGTGCTGGGATAAGGAAACAGCCAGTAAGCCAGCCACGGACGTCCAACGTGGATGGCCGGGAAAATTCCGGCGCAGGCCACGGCGAACAACGTCATAGCTTCGGCGAAGCGGTTGATGGAGTTTCGCCACGACTGGCGCAGCAGCAGAAGGATGGCAGAGATCAGCGTGCCGGCGTGGCCGATCCCGATCCACCACACGAAGTTGACAATCGCGAAGCCCCAGCCGATGGGGATGGTTACGCCCCAGATGCCGACACCTTTCAGGAACAGGTAGCCGATGGCATACAACATCATCATCGTCAGCAGAAACGCGATGCCGAAGCCCACGAACCAGCCGTTCGACGCCGGGCGGGTCAGCACGATCGCGCTGATCTTTTCCGTGACCGTGCCGAAGGTGTAGCCCGGTTCCATCACCGGAGCTTGGGTGGCGTCCACCGTCGCTTTGTATTGCTCGTCCATTATTTCTCGCGCAACTATCCCTTCAACTCCGGATTCGGGTTGCTCACTTCCGCCAGATACGTGGTCCGCGGGCGAGTGTTGAGTTCGCCAAGCAGGCTGTAATTGCGCGACTGCGCCTTCAACTTTGAGACCTTGCTGTTCGAGTCGTTGATGTTGCCGAAAATGATTGCGCCCGCCGGGCATGACTGCTGGCAGGCGGTCTTCAATTCGTCTTCATGCTGGCTGTCGTTGATCTTGCGGTCTTCGCGTTCGGCATCGATGCGGCGCTCGTTGATGCGCTGTACGCAGTAGGTACACTTCTCCATCACGCCGCGGCTGCGCACGCTGACGTCCGGATTGCGCATCATCTTGTATTGCGGCGTCTCCCAATCCTGAAACAGCAGGAAGTTGAACCGCCGCACCTTATAAGGACAGTTGTTCGAGCAATAGCGCGTGCCCACACAGCGGTTGTAGACCATATCGTTCAGGCCTTCGGGCGTGTGGTTGGTCGCACCAACGGGGCAAACCACTTCGCAAGGCGCGTTCTCGCACTGCTGACAGGGCACGGGCTGAAAGAACGCTTTGGGATTGTCGCGATCGCCCTGGTAGTAGGCGTCAACGCGAATCCAGTGCATGTGGCGCCCGATGACGCACTGCTCTTTGCCGACGACGGCGATGTTGTTCTCCGACTGGCAGGCCAGCATGCAGTTGTTGCAGCCTACGCACGAGTTCAGATCGATCGCCATGCCCCAGGCGTAGTCTTCTTCTCTGTAGGGATAGGGCTTGTAAAGCGTGAGTCCGGGCGCGGGTTCTTCTCCTTCTTCTGCTGCGAAGTTCGGACGCTTGCGGTAATCCTCAAGCGTAGTTTCGCGAACTAGCGGACGATGGCCGCCATCGGGTGTGTCCATCGTCTGGTAGCCCTGTGTAGAGGCGAGTTTGTAAGTTTCTCCAGTCTTGCGGATCTGCAGGCCGGTGGCGATCCACGGCGCGGCGGTCGTGCGCAGCGCGTAGGCGTCGAAGCCCTGCGCGGTTCCGACGCGGCCGGCGCGTCGACGGCCGTAGCCTAACGTCACCGTGACCGAGTTGTCGGGATGGCCGGCTTGAATCCAGACCGGGCCGGTGACTTTCTTACCATTCAATTCCAGTTCGACAACATCTTCGACTTTGATCTGCAGCCGCTCCGCCATCTTGGGACCGATGAGCACGGCGTTGTCCCAGGTGAGCTTGGTCATCGGCTTAGGCAATTCCTGCAGCCAGCCGTTGTTGGAGAATTGTCCGTCGTAGATGGTGGGGTCGCGGCGGATGTTGAGCTCGATCTCGCCCTTATTTATCGGCAGACCAAATGGATAGGCTTGGGCGTTGAGGTGATTAGAAAGCGTTCTTGGGGCGAACGCCGTCCCTTCAATCCATCCGTCGTGGAGTGACTTGCGCCAGAACTGCTCGAAGTCAGCGCCGCCGTGCTGCTTCTGCCAGTAGGCGCGCACGAGATCGTATCCAGTCGCGTCGACCTGGCCGGCCAGAAGCGCGACGAATTCCAACGCACTCTTGCCGTTGTATAGCGGGGCGATCAGCGGTTGAATGATGCTCACCGTCCCATCGTAGGCACGGGCATCGCACCAGGCTTCGAGTTCGTGCGTCGCATTGACGTGCCACTGGCACAGCTCCGCGGTTTCGTTCTGATAGAGGCCTTGGTGAACTCTCAGCGCGACTTTGTTGCTCTTGAGCAGGTCGGCGAAGTTTAGATCGGCGGGCGCGTCGTAGGCGGGATTGCCGCCGAGAATGACAAGCAGGTCGACCTTACCTGCCTGCATGTCGGCGACGAGTTCCTTGATCGACTCGCCTTGATTGCGAGGATTCGCATCGACTGGATCGGTATAGAAAACTGTTTTGCCAACATTGCCAAGAGATTCATTGAGAAGGTGCGCAAGCCCGTGGGCTTCAGCGGGCTGGTGCTCCCCCGCGATCACCACGCTCGCTCCGCGATGGTTCCTGAGGTCCTCCGCGATCGTCAAAACGTCTCGCAAGGACTCTCGGGCGGCCGAGTCCGTGGGAGCATTGAGGAACATCCGCGCGGCAAATGGGACACCAGTCGCACTGCTTGCTATCCGATGATCCGCCTTCGCCCCCGTTGTCGTCGGCGTGCTCTCGATCACGTACAGCCGGTTCATGTTGCCATCGGGATTGCGGCGTTTGGCGAAGTCGCGGATGTAGCGGACATTTCCCGGGAAACCCGCATACAGGAAGTCGGCGTCGAGGGAGACGATTACATCGGCCTTTTCAAAATCGTAGCGCGTCTCGACCGGCTGTCCGAAAGCCAGCTTCGCAGCTTCGAGCACGTTGTCGCGGTTGACCGGCTCGTACACATGCCACTTGGCCTGCGGATAAATCTTCAGGAAGTTGCGCAGTTGATCGGCGAGCGTGGGCGAAGAGATGGTCGGAGTGAGAATGCGAATGCCCGCGCCTTGCAGCGCCTTCTGCGCGGTCAGCGGTCCGCGAATCGCTGTGAGGAAAGCCTGCCAGGAGCGCTGGTCGCCCATCGACACCACGCTCTGCGAGCGGTCGGGATCGTACAGGCCAAGAATGTGGGCTTGCGCAAAAATGTCCGTGCCGCCGAGCGACGCAGGATGCTTATCGTTGCCTTCAATCTTTGTTGGACGCCCGAGGTGGCTTTCGACCAGCAGCGGGCTGGCGTATCCGCCGAGCGTCATCGCCGTGGCGTAGAACTGCGGACGGCCGGGAATGACGTCCTCGGGCTGGCGCACGTAAGGGACGATGGGTTCGAGCGGGAGGCGCACGCAGCCGGTCATGCCAGCGAGCGCCATCGACGCGCCCATCACTTTGAGGAAGCCGCGGCGCGAGACGGAATCGACCCACTCGGAAGCGCCCTTGGGAAATTCGCGGTGCAGCGCTTCCTGGAATGCGGGGCTGCCAGCTAGCTCTTCGAGGCTCCGCCAGTATTCCGGACCGGCTTTCTCGTTCGCCTCGTTGATTTGCGCGCGGAGAGAGTCGAGATCGAGCTTGCCTTTCTTGCTGGGGCAAACGTCCTCGCGCTTTTCGGTTTTGTTCCGCTCGTCCATTCTTTGGCCCTTCAGGGCTTCTTCCCGGTCTCGTTGCTCACCCACGGCTTGCGCCGTGGGCTGCGCTCTTTCGCCGCTTCGCGGCTGACCTCACCGGTGACATGTGCTGCAACTGGTAATGTCTTTCACGCTACGCACGTTGTACTTCTTCAGCAACGCCGATCCTAAATCGATTTGATCCGTATAACCCTGTCCGTCGACCACTTCGGGGTTCGCGCTGGTGGGCTGCTGGTAGCGCATATTGAACACCTGATCGCGTGGGCGCAGATTCTTTTCTGGCGCGCGGTGGCAGCTCAGACACCACTCCATCTGCAACGATTCTTGTTGGTACATCAGCGGCATCTGGTCGACTGGACCGTGGCAGGTGTTGCAACCTACTCCTTTATTGATATGAATGCTGTGATTGAAATAGACGAAGTCGGGAAGCTGGTTCACCCGCGTCCATTGCAGCGACTGGCCGGTCTTGTAGCTGGCCCGGACGGGCTCGAGCAGCTGGGCGTTGGTCCAGATTTGCGAATGGCAATTCATGCAGGTCTTGGTGGGAGGAATGCCGGCGAAACTCGAAACCTCGACTGACGTGTGGCAGTAGCGGCAGTCAATGCCGAGTCCGGAGACGTGATGCTGATGGCTGAAGGGTACGGGCTGCGGCCTGCGCACTCCGGCGTAGGTGACGTAAGGCGAACGCTGGACCTCCAATGCGGCCCAGCTGAGCGCAGCAATCACGAAGACCGCGCCAAAAATTGTGGCCCGGGAGACGGTGTTGGTGCTGCGATGAAAAATCTGCGGCATGCTTTACCGAAATCTATGATTGAGATGACTCGTCAGTTACGTCGGGTGCGTCCCGCCGAAAAAAAAGATTCAAGAATCTTTGGCGAATGAACGTGGAAAACTCAGGATTATAAATACTTCGAACGCAGTTGTCTCGTACTTTCCCGCAGGAGCGGCAAAATATTCTGTGGGTTAAACGCTGCTGAAAAACAGTCTCGTCCGTTTTCTCAGCCGGACATCGAAGCGTTTACCGGAGATTCATCACCATCAGTTTCGGCTCGGTCATTTCCTCGATCGCGTAGCGCAGTCCTTCGCGGCCGAGGCCGGAGTCTTTCACGCCCCCGTAGGGCATCTGGTCGATGCGGAACGAAGGGATGTCTCCCGCAATGAGGGCGCCGACCTCCAGTTCGTCGTACGCCTGGAAAAGCAGCTTCACATCGCGAGTGAACAAGCCTGCCTGCAGGCCGTAGTTGGAGTTGTTAATTCGGCGCAGTGCTTCGTCGAAATTCTGGTACGGTTCCACGGTCACGACGGGGCCGAAAATTTCCTGGCAATTCACTTTCATATCGGGATTGGTGCCGGTCAGCACCGTCGGATCAACGATTGAGCCTCGTCGGCCGCCGCCGCAGAGCAAGCGAGCGCCGGATCGAACTGCTTCCTCTATCCAATTTACGACGCGGATGGCGTCACTCTCACGGATGAGCGGACCCAGGTCGGTCGACTCCTCCAGAGGATCGCCGGTTTTCAGTTTCTTGACGCCTTCGACCAGAAGGTCGGTGAATTTGCCGTAGACTGACTGCTCGACCAGAATTCGCTGCACGGAAATGCAGGTCTGGCCGGCGTAGCCGAAGCCGCCGGCGATGCAGCGCTCCGCGGCATAAGAAAGATCTGAGTCACTGTGCACGATGGCTCCGGCGTTGCCACCGAGTTCGAGAGCGACTTTCTTCTTACCGGCGCGGCGCTTGATGTCCCAGCCCACGGGCACGCTGCCGGTAAAGCTGATCAGCTTGATGCGCTCGTCGGTGACCAGCAGGCCGGCATCGTCGTTCGATAGCGGCAGCACGTTGAGGCCGCCATCGGGCCAGCCTGCCTGCTGCACGCACTCGGCCAGAAGCAGCGCGCACAGCGGCGTTTGGGGCGCGGGCTTCAACACCATGGAGCAACCCGCCGCAATGGCGGGAGCGACTTTGTGCGCGACCAGGTTCAGTGGAAAGTTGAAAGGCGTGATCCCGGCGATGGGACCCAGCGGAAAACGCTTCACGATGCCCCAGCGTCCGGCAGTAAATTCCTGCCAGTCGAGGGGAAGATACTCGCCGTAGATGCGCGTCGCCTCTTCTGCGGCAACGTTGAAGATAAACACGGCGCGATCGACTTCGATGCGCGCCAGTTTGATGGGCTTGCCGGCTTCCTGCGACAGGGTTCGGGAAAATTCGTCGCGGCGCTCTGCAATGGACTGAG
The DNA here is from genome assembly GCA_963787495.1 of uncultured Acidobacteriaceae bacterium. Classification (GTDB taxonomy): domain Bacteria; phylum Acidobacteriota; class Terriglobia; order Terriglobales; family Acidobacteriaceae; genus Sulfotelmatobacter. The sequence goes on along the minus strand of CAWBDA010000003.1, from coordinate 297,439 downwards.
CGACACTCCGCAGTACGCGCTGCCGCTCGAAGGCGGGCAGGCGGCGGGTGGTGCCGAACGCCTTCACGGCGGCGGTGATCGCGGCTTCGGCGTGCTCGCGACGCGCCTGAGTGATTCGGCCAACTACACTGCCATCAAAGGGGGCGTGGACCTCGACGATGTCGCCGTCGTCCATCCAACGGCCGTCGACAAAGAAACCGTGGGTTGCGACTGGGACGATCGTCATTTCCGCCATGTTTCACCTCTCGTGTGCAAACAGCGATTTTGATTATAGGCCTTGACCGTTGGTTGCTTTTTTCTAACGGCGTAAAGAAAGGTAAAGATTTTGGAGGAAGCTTCCAGTTCAGTAGTCAGCCGGACGTTTCCACCGATGCATACCCAATCGAGGTGTCCGTTACAATGAAACCGCCTGTCACGATGCCTTGCCTTGAAACTATCGTGGATCTTGCCCCGCGTCTGCGGCTTAAGGAAGTTTCTCCGGTTGAACTGACTCGCGTTTGTCTGGATCGCATCGAGAAACTGAACCCGGTACTGAATGCTTTCATCACGGTGACTGCCGAGTCGGCGCTGGCGGAGGCGAGGGCGGCGGAGACGGAAATCTCGCGCGGGCAGTGGCGCGGGCCGCTGCATGGGATTCCTGTCGCCTTGAAAGATCTGATCGATACGGCGGGCACGCGCACCACCGCTGCCAGCGCGGTGTTTGAACACCGGGTCCCGGCGGCGGATGCGGAAGTTGTGCGGCGTCTGCGGCAGGCCGGTGCGGTAATTCTGGGTAAGAACAATTTGCATGAGTTCGCTTATGGCGGGAGTTCGCTGGTCAGCTTTTTCGGCGACGTACACAATCCCGGGGATCCTGGGCATATCGCTGGAGGATCGTCCGGAGGTTCGGCGGCGGCCGTGGCTGCCGGACTTTGTTATGCGGCGATTGGGACTGATACGGCTGGCTCGATTCGTGAACCGGCTGCGCTGTGCGGGTGTGTGGGGATCAAGCCTACTTATGGGCGCGTTTCTGCGCGCGGGGTGATTCCACTTTCTTGGTCGCTCGATCATGTTGGGCCGCTGGCCGCGACTGTTGGCGATGCGGCTGTCGTGCTGCAGGCTATCGCTGGATATGATCCGCTCGATGTCGGCAGCGCTGAGGTTGCGGTGTCTGATTACGTTTCGGGCTTGATTGATAAGGTTAAGAATCTTCGTATTGGTGTTCCTCGGGATTATTTTTTTGATGATCTTGATGACGAAGTTCGTGCTGCGGTTGATCGAGCTCTGGCTGTGATTGGGACGCTGGTGGCGGATGTTCGGGATTTGCGGATCGAGGTGACGAGCGACCGGACCGTGCAGGCTGCCGAGTCTTTCGCTTATCACGCGGGGAATGTTGCACGAACGCCTGAACTTTATCAGCCGGAGACTCTGCGGCGCATTCTATCTGGCGAGAAAATTTCTGCCGCGGAATATATTCAGAGGCGGCGCGAGCTGGATCTGGAACGGCGATGGGCTCGTGAGTTTTTTGCAGATGTGGATTTGCTGGTCACGCCCACCACGCCCATCCCGGCGCCGGCGATTGCCGATCTTCGAAAAGATCCGGACGTGCTGCGTCCGGCGGAGCTTAAGTTGCTGCGCAATACGCGGCCGTTCAATGTTTGGGGACTGCCGGCGATTTCAATGCCTTGTGGCTTTACGAAAAGCGGGCTGCCCGTTGGCTTGCAGATCGTGGGACCCCTGTGGCGGGAGGATTTAGTGCTGAGGCTTGCTCGCGCTTACGAGTCGACGACTGAGTGGCATAGGCGGCGTCCTGCTGTGGATTCCGGAGTGAAATAAGTTTTTGACGGAACTTGCCGCATGTCGACGGGGTTGCTTCTGGGACAGATCTCCAGATTAATTTTTCTCTTCTGATATCCCTGAAAGCCATGCCCAGCGCGGGTTTCGCGAAACCATACCTTGCAAAATCTGGTTTTCAAAGAACTTAGATATCAAAATCTTGGGAACAAAGGGCTTAGGGGTGGGCACTCTGGGTGCTCCTGACCGTCACCGCCTCGACCATGATCGCGCGATTTGGACTAAGGGACAAGGTTGGATGTCACAGGGCGGTTGTGGAAAAGATTGAGGGGAGCCTGCCTGTGGGTTAGAAGGCGGTCGAGCTTCGCTCGACCGGACAGCCGAGGGCGGCTGTCCCCACACGGGTACCCTCGGCGAACGAGCGTCGTGCCTTTTCAGAAACGCCTTGCGGAGGCATCGGTCGCGCACGCGGGGAGGGATCCTTCGACTCCGCATGTGCTTTCGCTTTGCGAAAGCACATGCTCCGCTCAGGATGACAATTTCCATTTGAGTTTCAGTCCACGGTACGGACATCATCGGGCAGGATTAGGACGAAGGCGCAGGTGCCCGTTGCTGTGGAGCAGGAGAGGATTCCGCGGCGGAGGATTTTTACTGGGGTGTCGTCGGGGAAAGTTAGACGGTACTCGGCGGTGCGGAGGGCTTCGGTGAAAACCTTGAGCTTTTCATCGCCGCTGGTGAACTTTACGGCTTCAACTGTGGCGGTGGAACCTTTGCCGCGACTTAGGAGTATGAAGAACTCGGCAGTGGCGGTTTCTTTTGCTGCCTTGCCCAGGCCGATGGTGCGCGACTGCTGGAGTTCGTCTTTATACTTCGCGACGGTGGCGTCTACCTTGGCGTTGCTGCCGGCGAGAGATGCAAGCCTGTCGCGGGTTTCGGGGATGGGTCGCAGGGCGCTCAGGGAAAGCGCGTAGGTGCGCAGAGCGCGATCTTTCTTTCCTGCTTTTTCATAAATCTGGCCGAGATGGTCGCCGACTTCGCCGTGCTGACCCAGTTCCCAGGCTGCGGCGATGTATTTTTCGGCTTTGTCCAGATTGCCTTCTCCGAAATAGACCCAGCCCAATGTGTCCCAGTAAGCGATCAGGGATGGGACCAGAGGCAGATCCTGTGCCGTCAGCCGGTCGAGCGAGACATTGCGCAACGCCGCGGTGGTGGCCGATACCGCCGACTCGGCGTATTGCTGGGCGCGGTCGAGATGAGAGTTTTTCAGCGAAAGCTGGTAGGCGATGTTGTTCCAGACCAGCGGGGTGGCTGAGAGTTCGACCGCGTGGTCGAAAGTGGCGAGGGCTTTGTCGTCCTGGCCGAGGTTCAGATAGGCGTCGCCGAGGCTGACTTGCAGTTCTGGATTATCGGGCGTTAGAGACGCGGCTTTTTCCAACTCGGGCGCGGCTTCGGCGTATTTGTGCCACTCGGAATACATGCTGCCCAGGCCGGCGTGAGCGAACTTGTCCAGGGGATTGATTTCGATCTGCTTGTTGAACGCGGTTACCGCGTTGTCGTACTTGCGCTCCTGCCAGTAGGCGCGTCCCAGGGCGTTGTAGGCGAACTCGTCGTAGGGATTGATTTCGATCTGCTTGTTTAGCGCAGTGATGGCGTCGTCATTCTGGCGCATCCCCATGTAGGCCACAGCCAGGGCATACCAGGCGTACTTGTTCTTGGCGTCAACCTCGGTGGCGCGCTTGAGAAGTTGAACGGCCAGAGGCAGATTGTTGGTGGCTAGGGCGGCGCGACCGCTTTCGACAAGGTCATCCGCCTTCATGTCGGGCAGGAGCGTGAGCGAGCCGGCCACCGTGTTCTCGACAGAAAGAAACTGTCCCAGGTCGGAGTTGACGGCGCGGCGGAAAGCCTGGTAATCGGTGGCGCGGGGCGCGGGGAGTTCGTCCTGACGAAGCGTTAGCGTCCTGGCGGCGGAGAAGGTGGTTCCTTCCAGCTTGTAGGTGGCCTGGTACTCCGCATAGTCGCGCCTGACGGAAAGAGCCAGCGGGGCGTGCGCGGTGTATTTGGCGGGCAGTTCGAGCTTGATTTTGTAGACGTAGTCCGCTTTGGGGCCGAGCTTCAGCGGCTCAGCGTCGGCGTCACTATCGTCATCGGCATTGCTGAGGTCTGGCAGGTTGAACTGGCAGAGCGGCAGAATGATGTCGGACTTTTTCTTGGACCAGTCGAGGAAGTTCGGCTTGGCAACGTCGTAAGACATGGTGAAGGGCTCGCGGGTCGCGGCCGGATCGCTGATCTTTAAATTCGTGACATCGCCGCCCATGCCGGCGTTGACGTTTTCCACGACGCGCTGCCATTGCGCCTCGGGGACGCGGCGGAAAACTGATCGCAGCAGCAGTTCTTCGTCGCCGCGGAAGGTGTAGTGCACGTGGGCTTCGAGTTTGCCGATCTCATTTACTTTCCCATCGATATCGGAGATCTCGCTGTCGGGCATGGGGGTGTCGGCGGGCGTTTCCTCGAGATGCGGCGTAGAGCCATCGGCGGGAATGACCAGCGCCAGCTTGTTTCGCAGACTGAAGGCCAGCAGGCGGAAGGGAGCCACTTCGGCGGTGGTATCCATCCAGACCTCGTCGTGGCCCATGGGAAGCATGGTGATGACGTGATCGAACTGCGAAGGCGAAGGGACGTCGGGATCGAGCTTGCGGCTGGAGTTGATCAGCACCGAAGACGCGTGCAGACCTTCGGCTTCAAGCAGAGAGGCGAGCAGGGTGTGCTTGTCCTTGCAGTCGCCGTACTGGTCGTGGAGCACGTCGCCGGCGGCGTGGGGCTGGTAGCGGCCCACGCCCAGCGACAGGCTGACGTAGCGGAAATTCTTGGCGACGAAGTCGTAGAGACCCTCGACTTTATCTAACTGCGTGTTGAGGCCTTTGGTGAGTTCGTCCGCTTTGGCGCGAACTTCGGGCGAGGGAGCGCGCCGGTCTTTCTCCAGACTCGCGTACCAGCGGCCGATCTGCTCCCAACTGACGAAGGTGGTCAGCTGGACGTCGGGACGTTCGTCGTCGGCTTTCTTCTTTTTCTTTTTGGCTTTGTCTTTGTCCTTGTCTTTATCTTTGGTGTCGTCTTCGCGTTCGAGGTGAGAGTTGGTCCAGTGGTAGATGCGTCGTCCGTTGTTTTCGGAGATCTTGGGATCCATGCCCGCCTTATTCTTCAGCTTGAGCGGGCGGTCGGAGGGGACATCGACGTCGAGTTCTTCATCGAGCATGATGTTGTTCTTGTCGAAATCGTAGTCGGCCCAGAACTGGCCGGCGGCGAGCGGCGTATGAATCACCGTGATCATGTCGTACTCGAGGACTTCGCCGGGGCGCAGGCCGGGCACAGTGATGTGCTTTTGACGGTAGTCGGTATAGACCGGAGCTTCGCGTTCCACCGGGGCGCTGAGGTCCTGCACGGCGTCGTCGCCGGCCTTGACCACGGTGCCGTCTTGCTTGACCACGCGAACGTAGGCGATCTCGACGCGTTCGTTGGCGGAGTTGTAGCCGACCTGAATCTGTCCCCACTGCTGGACTCCGGCTTCGCTCTGCACGCGGATGCGGGCGACGGTTTCCTTGCGGCCGGTGCCATCGCTTTCAAAACGGTAGCGGGAGCGGTACTGCTCGACGACAAAGGCTTCCTGGGAATAGTCGTGCTTGGAGTCTTCGGGCTTGGCTGTTGGGTCCGCCGGTTTTGCCTGGCTGCTCGGGGATCCCTTTTTCGCTTTCGCGGGAGTGGCCGGAGATGTGGGAGTTTCGCCTGATTGTGCGGGGGTAGTGAGGGGTGCAGCCAGGGTGCAGGCCACAAGGAGCGATACGAAGAGACTGCGCATAGGTTAATAGTAAAGCCTGCGGTGCTTGTATCCCAAGGGGGAAGGCGCACAGGGGCGCCGGATCTGTGATTAGAATCACATTTCCTTCCTCTGCTGGTTCAAAACCATAGTAAAATCTGGCTCAGATGATCTTGCCTGGCCGCGACGCTGGGCAGGCGTGACGCATGAGGCACTTGCGCCACGATCTCTGCGCGGAGGTTTTCTGGCATGGAAGATCGGGCCCCTGACGTCTCTTCTTCGGTTTCTCAGCAATCGATTTCACAGCCGGTTGCGGGCGGCAAGCATCGCGAAGGCCGTGGCGCCTGGGTTTTGACGGCCTACGGTATTTCCGGGTTGGCTCTTTTCGGGCTTCTCGCTTATTTCTTTTCGAACTTCATCGCGCGCTAGCTAGAAATCAAGCGTTGACGGAGAAGGCATCGAGCTTCGCTCGACCGGACGGCCGAGGCGGCTGTCCCCACACGTGTTACAATGAGCGGCCTTAGGAACTGCTGCTTCGCACGGAACCCGGCGTTTTCCCACACTGACGCATTGAGAAGAGGACACCGCGATAAGCCGTGGCCAAGAACCCTAGTCCCGCCGCTGGACCCATCACCTACGCTGACGCGGGTGTGAATATTGATCGCGCCAACCGCACCAAGCAGCGCATCAAGTATCTGGCGCACAAGACTTTTACTCGCGGAGTGCTCAGCGAAATTGGCGGGTTTGGCGGGCTGTTCGCGGTGGATAAGACCAAGTATTTGGACCCCGTGCTGGTGTCGAGCGTCGATGGTGTGGGGACCAAGCTCAAGATTGCTTTCGAAATGGGGCTGCATTCCACGGTGGGCGCTGATCTGGTGAACCATTGCGTCAACGACATTGCGGTGCAGGGCGCTGCGCCGCTGTTTTTTATGGATTATCTGGCGACTGGAAAGCTTGAGCCCACGATCGCCGAGAAAGTGGTAGAAGGCATTGCCGATGCCTGCAAGCACAACGGGTGCGCCTTGATCGGGGGAGAGACGGCAGAAATGCCTGGGTTCTATCCAGATGGTGAGTACGATCTGGCGGGGTTTATTGTGGGCGTGGTAGAGCGCGAGCGGATCATCACTGGCAAGGAAGTGCAGATCGGCGACGTGGTGCTGGGTATGGCTTCGAACGGGCTGCACACCAACGGATACTCTCTGGCGCGCAAGTTGCTGTTTGAAGTGGCGCACTACTCGCCCGAGGACTATGTCAACGAAATCAAGAATAAAGTGGGCAATGAGTTGATGCGCACGCACAAGAGCTACTGGCCGGCGTTGAAAAAGCTGCTTGATGCGCAATGCGTTTCGGCGCTGGCGCATATTACCGGCGGGGGCATTACGGAAAACCTGCCGCGCGTGCTGCCCCGCGGGACTGCGGCTGCGATTGATCTTGGGTCGTGGCCGGTGCCGCCGTTGTTCGAGCACCTGCAGCATCTGGGGAACGTTCCGCAAGATGAAATGCTGCGCACTTTTAATATGGGGCTGGGCATGCTGCTGGTCGTCCCGCTGGCGAAATTCAAGAAGGCTCAGACTGTGCTCGAACGGGTGGGAGAGAAGGCGTACACGGTGGGCCGCATCGTCAAGGGCGAGCGCAAGGTGATCTACAACTGAGTCTCGCGGACGCCATGCATAACCTGGGCATTCTTCTTTCTGGTCGGGGATCGAACTTCGTTGCCATTGCCGACAGCATTGACGCGGGCCGCATTGCGGACGCGCGAATTGCCGTTGTTATTTCGAACCGTGCGGACGCGCCAGGGGTCGCTACGGCGCGGCAGCGCGGCTTGAATGCGGTGGTGATTCCATCGAAGGGCAGGACGCGAGAAGAGCACGACCGCGAAGTCGTGGGCACGCTCAAGCAACACAACGTGGAGCTCATCTGCCTTGCGGGATACATGCGTCTGCTCTCGCCCTGGTTTGTGCAGCAGTTCCCGCGGCGGATTCTGAATATTCATCCATCATTGCTGCCCGCTTTTCCTGGACTGGAAGCGCAGGAGCAGGCCTTTGCCTATGGAGTGAAAGTTTCCGGCTGCACTGTGCATTTTGTGGATGAAGAGCTTGATCACGGAGCGATCATTGTGCAGAGGAGTGTGCCGGTGCTCGACCGCGACGACGAAGATATTGTGGCCGCCCGCATCCTGGAGCAGGAGCACATCGCTTATGCGCAAGCCATCAATCTTGTTCTAAGGGGAGATTTTGAGATTGTTGGCCGAAGATTGAGGCTGAAAAATAGAGAGTAGTCGCACTCGCAGCGCCTCGCTGCGCTAGGTGGGACAGCCGAGGCGGCTGTCCCCACATAAAAGTTTGTTAATCCTCCATCAAATTCTTGGCCATCCTTACGATCGGCAAAACTTCGCCGTTGCCTAATGGGGCTTCCAGATTCTCCAGTGCTGCATATCCCTTTGCTTTGTAGAAAGCCACGCCGCTCAGGGTTGCGCCCATTTCAAGGCGAGTGAAACCCGCTTCGAGGGCCGCTTTCTCGCAGGCTTCGAGGATCAGGCTGCCGATGCCGCGGCGCGCCCACTTGGGATGCACGAAGAAGGCGCGAATCTTTGCTGCGTCCTGCATGGGGTCGAGCAGGGAGTCTTCGCGGGCCGCGTACTGATCGCCTCCGTACAAGGTTTTGCGGTTGCTCCAGCCGCCACAGGCTACGATTTCAGGCTTGTTCTGCGAGTCTTGATTCTGAAAATCGAAGGCCTCGGCCACCAGATATGTTCCATCCGCGATGAGCTGGCTGTCCACACCGTAGACCGACTGCAGCGCGGCTTCGATCTGGGCCGGCGAGTGGTCCCCGGCCTGCAAGTCTCGCACCGAGGCCTCGATCACGTCTCGCAGGCGCGGAACATCGGCCGGCGTCGCTTTTCTTATGCGAATGTTCATTGCGGTTCCGCTACTACCAGTGAATTCTCGTCATTCTAACGTCCGGATTCGGCCTTTGCGGCTCCGTTCCTTATAATGACCTTTCCCATGGCAAACTTCGCGCCGGTCGACGAACAACTGACGTATCTCAAGAAGGGCTCGGCGGAAATCATCCGCGAGCCCGATCTTCGCGCCAAGCTGGAGAAGTCGCGTGCTGCGGGGAAGCCTTTGCGCGTGAAGCTCGGTATGGACCCGACCGCTCCTGACTTGCACCTTGGTCATACGGTCGTGTTGCGCAAGCTTAAGCACTTTCAGGATCTCGGGCACACGGCAATCTTTCTGATTGGCGACTTCACTGGAATGATCGGGGACCCGACGGGGCGATCGGCTACGCGTCCGCCGCTTACTCGCGAGCAGATTGAGGAGAACGCTGAGACTTACAAGGCGCAGGTTTTCAAGATTCTTGATCCGCAGAAGACTGTGATCGACTTCAACCGGCGCTGGTTCGCGAAGTTTACGGCTGACGATTTCATCCGGCTGATGGCGAAGTACACGGTGTCGCAACTTCTGGAGCGGGAAGACTTTCACAAGCGCTTTCGGGAAGAAAAACCCATCGCCTTGCACGAGTTGCTGTACCCGCTGGTGCAGGGTTATGACTCGGTCGCGCTTGAAGCCGATGTGGAGCTTGGCGGGACCGACCAGAAATTCAATCTGTTGGTGGGACGCGAGCTGCAGCGTGCTTACGGGCAGGAATCGCAGGTGGTGCTGACCACGCCGATTCTTGAAGGCCTTGACGGTGTGCAGAAAATGTCGAAGTCTTTGGGGAATGCGATTGGGATTCACGAAGCGCCGCTCGAAATGTATGGGAAGGTGATGAGTATTTCTGACGAGATGATGTGGAGGTATTACGAGCTGCTGACGGATGTGCAGGTCGCCGAGATCGAAAAGATGAGGCGGGAAGCGCATCCGATGCAGGCGAAGAAGGAGTTGGCGCGGAGGATTGTGGAGGATTTTCATTCGGCGGAGGCGGCGGCGAAAGCGGGGGAGGATTGGGCGAAGCAGTTTCAAAGGAACGAGGTGCCGGGAAGCGTCGAAGAAGTGTTTGTCACGTTGGCCGAGATTGAATGGTCCGTGAGTGAAGACTCTGGTGCGAATGTGGCAGGCGACCAAGCGCTCGGTATTAAGCTGGATCACCTGCTGGTGAAATGCGGGCTTGCAGATTCTGCGACGGATGCTGCCAGAAAGCTAAAGCAGGGATCGGTGAGGGTCGGCGACGAGGTAATCCACCATCCACGTGTCAGCCTACGCTTGCCTGCAACGAGCCCTTTCAGGCTTCCTCTGAGGGTCGGCAAGCGTGTGAGGATTGCCGTCATCGAATTTTGACGTCGGACCGGTTTCTTGGCACCGCCATCTCAAGGAGCTTTTCCGTTCGGCTTTGGAGCCCGGTGCAGTCTGTGCCCAACGTCGGGGTGTGACGAGAGAACTCCCTGCAGGGCCGCGTGAGGTGCACGCGGGCATGGGGTCCTTCGCTCCGCTCAGGATGACACTTCTGTGGCGGGTTGAAATTGACAACTTGTTCTCCTCTGTGTCTCCGTGGTGAATTCTGCTACTCTCGAGCGCGCACATGCGCGCGGCCGCCATTCTTGGGCTAGGATGTTCTGCGAAGAACCTTGCGCCCTTTCAAACCGACCCGACGATTGAGTGGCGCATCGGGATACCTGCGGGTGCCGATTCGGGCGACGTCATCTTGCTCTTTGGCGGCGATGGTACCATCCATCGGCATTTGAGTCAGTTGGTGAAGCTTGGACTGCCGGTGCTTGTTGTTCCCGTCGGCGGCGGGAATGATTTTGCCCGCGCACTCGGGCTGCGTCGCGTGCGCGACTCGCTTGCTGCTTGGCGGCGCTTCTGCAGCTGGCAAGACAACGTTCGCGCGATCGATCTGGGAGTCATCTTGCCCTTGGGCGCTGACGCGGGCGGGGCGCCCGCGCCACACTATTTTGTCAGCGTGGCTGGGGTTGGCCTCGACTGCGAAGTGGCGCGGCGAGCTAATGCGCTGCCGCGCTGGTTGCGGGGGCACGGCGGCTATGCGTTGACCCTGGTTCCAACTCTCTTTCGCTTCGGGGCGTTCCCCATGAAGATTTTGACCCTGGATGAACGCACGGGCTGGACGACTCGCAGCGACCAGCCCACCATCCTGGCGGCTTTTGCCAACACTTCGAGTTACGGCGGCGGAATGAAGATCGCGCCGCGTGCGCGGATGGATGACGGGCAGCTTGATGTCTGCGTGATTGGCGGGATTGATCCCTTCAAGCTTTCTTGCCTGTTTCCTACTGTTTATTTTGGCCGACATCTTGGTATCCGGGGAGTGGAGTACTTTCAGACGGCGCGGTTGCGCCTGGAAACTGAGGCCCCGCTCGATGTTTATGCGGATGGCGAATACATCTGCCGAACTCCGGTTGAGATCGGTGTGCACTGCGGTGTTTTGAAGGTGGTTGTTCCTACGATGGGGTAGAATCTTTGGGACGGGCCGTGAGGTCGGAGGGTACCGTGACTCCCAAATCGATCGACAGGCTTGATCTCGTCGAGATGGTGATCGTGTTCGAGGAAGCCTTCGGCGTTGAAATTCCGAACGACGACTTTGAACACTTTGACAGCCCGTCCGAAATGGTAGATCGGCTGGAACTACTCTTGTCCAATCAGCGGCCCAACAAAGCAGCAAAGGCTTTGCTCAGAAAGCTTGCAAAGGAGCAACAACGGGCCGAATTGGCGGAGGGTTTGGAGGGAACTTGGCGGCGTGAACAAATAGCCGCCATCGTCCGCGAGATGCTCCGCTGATAGAGCTTCGAACTCTTAAACTGGAAACGGCTTACCTTCTCCGGTGCTAAACTTTCCTCATGCCTGAGAAACGTTCCCACACCTTGCTCTGGATTCTGATCGGGGGAGGAGCATTCTTCCTCTTTGTGCTGGCCGTGTTTTCGCTGGTTTACCTGACGCTGCACGCGGGGACCACTGATGCTGGATTCGGCGGCTTTGGCGACCGCATCGGGGTGGTGGACCTGGAGGGCGTGATTCTTTCGCCGCAGCCGGTGGTTGGCCAACTCAAGAAGTTTGCCGATGACTCTTCGATCAAGGCGATCATCCTGCATGTGAACTCGCCGGGCGGGGGCGTGGCGGCCTCGGAAGAGATCTATCGCGAGGTGAAACGCATCCGCGAGGAGAAAAAGAAACGTGTTGTGGTTTCGATTGAGAGCGTGGGGGCCAGCGGGGCGTATTACATCGCGTCGGCTTCGAACAAGATCTATGCCGACCAGGGCAGCATTGTGGGCTCGATCGGGGTGATCGCGGAGTGGGTGAACTATGGCGACCTGCTGAAGTGGGCTAAGTTGAAGAGTGTCGTGATCAAGACTGGCGAGTTTAAGGATACCGGAAACCCTACGCGCGATCTCACTCCCGCGGAGCAGGCCTACATGCAGTCGCTGATCGACAATATGTTCGGACAGTTCGTGCAGGCGGTGGCGGATGGGCGTGGCATGAAATTTGACGACGTTAAAACCATCGCCAACGGCAAGGTCTGGACCGGCAAGGAAGCCCTGTCGATGAACCTGATTGACGATGTGGGCGACTTTGAAGCCGCAGTCAAAGATACTGCGAAATCGGTGGGCATCTCGGGGGAGCCGACGCTGGTGCATCCGGAGAAAGATCGTAAAACACTGCTGGATCTGATGACTGGGGACATTTCGCAGTGGATCCCGAGCCGCGAAAAGATGATGGAAGAGCAGGTCGGGTTCTACTATCTGTGGAAATAGGCGCTTGGGTGTCGGTCCCAATGCTCCGGATCCGTGACCTAAGCCCTGACGCCCCTCGTCCCCAAAACTGTGACTTGCGTACAACCCCTGAAATTTGAGAAGGTTATGCAGGGTTCCGATATGGGAACCGAGGCGGTTGCCGGGGCAAGTGGTGATTGGCTCAGTTAAGGCCGAGCCGGGAGCGAAGGGACACTATGACGAAAGCCGACTTGATTGATGAAGTCTCGCGTTTAGCGGAACTTACGCGCAAAGACAGCGAAGTAATTGTGGAAGCGATCTTTGACAGCGTAGTGCGGTCATTGCGCGCAGGCGATAAGATCGAGATACGCGGCTTTGGCAGCTTCCGCACCCGGCAGCGCAAGGCGCGCATGGGGCGCAATCCCAAGACTGGCGAAAAGGTCGAAGTGCCGGCCAAGAAGATTCCCTTCTTCAAGCCCAGCAAAGAGCTGAAGGACCTGGTGAATGACGGGATCGCTGACGCGGCTGCGGCTCCGAGTGCGCCGCCTATGGCATAGAAGTGCAGAAGTCAAAATGCAGAAGTGGAAACGGATTCGCCTGTACTTCTGCATGTTGACTTCTGCCTTCGGTTTACCCTCGGATTCCAACTACTCCCATCATCCGTCCGGTCTGACCTTTCTCGGCGCGATAGGAAAATAGCAGGTCAGTGTTGCAACTCGTGCACAAGGACGAGGCTTCGATGCTCCTCGCCGGCACGCCTGCCGCTAATAGCTGTTGGCGATTGGCTTCCACCAGATCCAGAAAAATCTTTTTCGGCAGTTCACTGTGGCCGGGAGGGCGGGCCGTGAGGAACAGCATGGGATATTTGTCGCGGACCGGGTCGGACTCTTCGACCTCACGGAACAGCTTTGCCGCATAGGCAAACTGCGACTCGAATTGGTCGCGAACTTCCTTGCCCACCTGATAGCAGCAGCCATGAACGCCGGGGCCGATCGCGGCTTTGAGATCGCGCGCCTGGGTGCCGAAGCGGCGGCGCATCTCGCCCACTCCTTTCTCGACGATGCGCTTCAGGGTCCCCCGCCAGCCGGCGTGAAACACGCCTAGGGCGCGGTGCTTGGAGTCGACGAGAATGACGGGGAGGCAATCGGCGGTCTGAATCGCCAGCAACAGGCCGGGAGTCGAAGTGATGAGGCCGTCGCCAACGAGCTGGGATTCGGAAGCGGCTTCGACGAACCGAATGGTGTCTGAATGAACCTGGCGCAAGGTGACTAGCGGCCAGCTGTCGGAAGTGAGTTCGCGCGAGAAAGCGGCGCGGTTGCGCTCGACGGCGGCGTTGGAGTCCTCCTTGGTGAATCCCAGGTTGAGTGCGTTGCCCCTGTAGGAGCGCGAGAATCCTCCCGGACGCGTGGAGAATCCATGGACGAGCCAGGGAAATTTGCTGAGGTTTGCGGCGCGAAGAATTTTGAGTTTGGCTTGCTTCGGAACCTGCTTCGGAATCTGCTTCGGAATCTGGTTCGGCACCTCTCCATGTTAACCGCCGGCCCAGCGTTGCCGCACTCCGGCCAGAAACTTTTCCTTGTCCCCGCGCATTTGACTGACCAGCGCTTGATTGCCGGTATCTTCGTACGCGGCGGCCCAGAGCACCATCTCGGTGAGCACCGGAGCGAGATCGATTCCCTTCGGCGTCAGTGAGTACGTGACTTTGCGTGCATCTTTTGGGTTCGGTTTGGCCACGATGATGCCATAAGCCTGCAGTTTGCGCAGGCGGTCGGCCAAAGTGTTCGTCGCGATGCCTTCATAACACTCCAGGAATTCCTTGTAGCTTCGAAACCCGCGCAGCATCATGTCGCGAATGATCAATAGCGACCAACGATCGCCCAGCATTTCCACCGAGGCGTTCAAGGGGCAGCCCGACCGGCGCTTTAGTCCCGCCTTCTTTTTCAGCATCTCCCTTTATTGTTTAATATTTACTTGCAATTCGCAAGTGAAATGTGAATACTGTTCGCACGACGCAGGAGAAAATGAATGAACCGAACGATAACCGAGACGATCGCGTTGGGAACTTTCGCTTTGGCCGCGGTGCTGGGCGCGTGGGGGCAAGCGCCCGCACAGGACGCGAAAGCACGCTATCCAAGCATGGCACCGCTTGACCAGTATCTGATCGCGAATCGAACCGAGGAGATCGCGCTGGCGCGCAGCGCGGCTCCGGAGTCCATTTCACGGGATGCCGAGGTCATGGTTCTCGGACGGCAAGGTTACGAAACCGCGGTCAAGGGCAAGAACGGTTTCGTATGCGTAGTGGAACGATCATGGACGGCTGGAATCGACGACCCCGATTTTTGGAATCCCAAGCTACGGGGTGCGATCTGCTTCAACCCGGCGGCCGCGCGATCGTACCTACCCATCACTCTCAAGAAGACCGAGTTGTTATTGGCGGGACGATCCAAGGCTCAAATGTTCGAGAGTATCAAGGACGCATTCGACAAGAAAGAATTGCCTATGCAGGAGCCTGGCGCCATGTGCTATATGCTGTCAAAGCAATCGTACTTGGGCGATAGTGCTGGGCACTGGCATCCCCACCTTATGTTTTTCGTTCCGCAAACAGATGCGGCGGCGTGGGGTGCAGGTCTGCCAGGGTCCCCGATTCTGGCATCCAGCGACCCTGAGGATCGAATGACAGTGTTCCTGATTCCGGTTGGCAAGTGGTCGGACGGAACGGCTGACGCAGGTAGCGCTGGCGCGCATTAAATCCGGGAGAAGATAAGTGCGCAGAGTAATCGTTTCCAATGTCGCATCCCTGGATGGCTTCTTCGAAACACCCGACAGGAAGCTGAATTGGGTGGTTACGGACGCAGAATTCTTTGATTATGCCAAGGCCATGCTGCGCGTGGCGGACACTCTTTTGTTTGGACGGGCGACGTACGAACACATGGCCAATTACTGGCCCACCGCTCCGGCCGATGAGATCGCGGACAAGATGAATAACCTGCCGAAGATTGTCTTCTCCGGGACTTTGCAAAAGGTGGCATGGAATAATTCGAGGCTGGCCGAAAAGAATCCTCAGGAAGAAGTTTCGAAATTGAAAAAACAGCCTGGCAAGGACATAGTAGTCTTGGGCAGCGCTACCGTCGCATCATCCCTGCTGCAAGCAGGGCTGGTCGATGAATATCGCGTGATTCTGCAGCCGGTTTTGATTGGCCGGGGCAATCCCCTGTTCAAAGACATTACCGAAAGAATGCAGTTGAAACTTATGGGTGCAAGAGCCTTTGGTTCGGGTGTCGTTCTTCTGAGCTACCAGAGACCCTGATAGGCAAGCAGATAACACGGGAGGAAACGATGAGTAAGGTTCGAGTGCTGGTGGGTACGCGCAAGGGCGCGTTCGTCCTGACGGCGGACGGCAAGCGCGAGAAGTGGGAAGTCAGCGGTCCGCATTTTGCAGGATGGGAAATGTATCACGTGAAGGGATCGCCCGCCGATCCGAACCGGCTGTATGCGTCGCAGTCGAGTGGCTGGTACGGGCAGATCATTCAGCGCTCCGACGATGGTGGCAAGACGTGGCACCAGCCGGGAACGCGGCCCGGAGAGCCGCCTGCGCCCGGCCCTCCGAAGGCCGCAAGCAACAAGTTTGTTTACGATACTTCTGATGCGACCGGCAAGCCGCTTACCACTCATCAGTTCTACGACGGCACCCAGCATCCCTGGGAGTTCAAGCGGGTGTGGCATCTTGAGCCCTCGCTCAGCGATCCCGACACGGTGTACGCGGGCGTGGAAGATGCCGCCATCTTTCGCTCGAGCGACGGCGGTGAGAACTGGAAGGAACTCTCAGGGCTGCGCGGGCACGGCACCGGACCGATGTGGCAGCCGGGCGCGGGCGGCATGTGCCTGCACACTATTATTCTTGATCCCAGCAATCCGCAGCGGATGTGGATTGCGATCTCGGCTGCGGGCGCATTTCGGACCGATGACGGGGGCAAGAGTTGGAAGCCGATCAATCGCGGACTGTATTCCAAATACATCCCGAACCCGACGGCAGAGGTGGGCCACTGCGTGCACCACGTTGCGATGAATCCGTCGCGTCCCGGTGTGCTGTTCATGCAGAAGCATTGGGACGTAATGCGGAGCAACGACTCCGGCGATTCCTGGCAGAAGATCAGCGGGAACCTGCCGACTGATTTCGGATTCGTCATCGATGTGCATTCCCACGAGCCCGAGACCGTTTATGTCGTCCCGATCAAGAGCGATGCGGAGCACTTTGTTCCGGATGGCAAGCTGAGGGTCTTTCGGAGCCGCAGCGGCGGAAACGAGTGGGAGGCGCTGACTAAAGGTCTGCCGCAAAAAGATTGCTACGTAAACGTGTTGCGTGATGCTATGGCGGTTGACTCTTTGGATAAATGCGGAATTTATTTCGGCACCAGCGGCGGGCAGGTTTACGCCTCGGCAGATGCTGGGGATAGCTGGAATCCGATTGTGCGGGATTTGCCGGGGGTGTTGTCTGTGGAGGTGCAGACGCTGGGATGAACGGGAGGGCCAGAAGAAAAAGGGCACGGAAATGGAAACCGTGCCCCTTGTTGGTTATCGCTCGTAATGTTTACGTCGTACGCCGTCGTAGTGCCCTGTTGGCATACAGCACTTCTTGAAATCTGCGGCCAGAGCCGCATGGACAGAGGTCATTCCTGCCCAATTTCTCGAAGAGCTCCTTTTCGCAATGGACGACACGGAAACCCGCGCTTCACTTTAGTCTCGGACGGGAATCCTTTACGACGTTTGCTGCTTGGCTCGAAGAAGAATTCGTTCTCCACGGCAGTTCTCCTTTCAGATGGATTGCCCGTCACACCCGAGGGGGAACCGCTATGTTTATTCTAGCTCAAGCTCTGGCCGCATCGAGCTCTCTATTTAAGTGGGTCTGAATATGATCCGTGTCATACTCCCGCAGCATCTGCGAACGCTGGCGCACGCCGGCAGCGAAGTTCAGCTCGAGGTCGAGGATCCGGTTACGCAGCGGTCGGTGCTGGACGCGCTTGAGGCCCGCTATCCCATGCTGCGGGGGACGATTCGAGATCAGGTCACACAGGAGCGGCGGCCATTTCTGCGCTTCTTCGCCTGCGAAGAGGATCTGTCTCACGAGCCGCCGGACAGCCCGCTTCCCGACGCGGTTGCATCTGGGAAGGAGCCGCTGCTCATCATCGGGGCGATCGCCGGAGGGTAAGCCCGGAGGTCGCGCACGAGTAAACCGACGAGCTTCGCTCGACTGGACAGTCGGGGGCGGTCGTCCCCACATGAACATCTTCGACGCCTCCGATTTGCCCACTTTCTGCTCGTCCGTTATAGTTTTGCTAGCCATGTTTGAGGATTTCACTGCCACCGACCGCTGGACGAAGAAGCCGGTTCACTGCGTCTACCAGGCGCTGATCGTTGCGATTGCTACGCGGCACGCCGATGCGGTCGACGTCAAGTTTCTGGTCGATGGACGAACCGTGTGGGTGGCGCTGCCGCATCCGGCTTGGGTGGAGTACAAGAATCGCACGGGCCGGGCCATCACGGATTCTCTCGCCGTCGAAATTGCCGGCCATTATTTGAAAGGTGCGCTGCAAGCCGGCGAAGGGCTGGGCCGGGATATGTACTCGCTTACGGTCGCGGAGACGCTTGCGCATTTGGACGGCGTGGTTGCCGCGATACAGGTTCCTGCTTAGAATCACCTCGCTGGCCGCTTGGCTTCGCCCTCGCTGGACAGCCGAGGCGGCTGTCTCTCCATGAGTATCTACAGGGTTGCTTCCATTTGCAGGCCTTCGATCATGTCGTTTAGGGTCTTTTGGGCTGCGTCGCGCTTTAGCTGTAAGTCGGCTACCTCGCGGTGCAGCGACTGCACGTGGTCTTCCTGTTCGTTCAGTTCGCGGACGTAGCGGGCCACCAGCGCTTTTTCTTCCGTGCTGCCTTTCAAGGCCTTCATGTTTTCGCGGACGCGCTGCTGATCTTCAGAGATCCCGGAAATCTTTGACTTGCGTGACGCCATCTCGGCATCGAGGGCGGCGATGCTGTTCTTCTGGGAGATCACTTTTCGCAGGGCCTGATCGATCTCCGCATTGATCATCTTCTGTGCAGCAAAGAACTTGATTTGGTCGTCAGTGACGTTCGACAACTGGTAATTGTTGGTGATCGGCCGGTACTCCTTGACCGTCAGGGTTTCGGTTTTCTTGGAATCGACGGCGAGGCGGAAGCGGTGGAACGAGGCGGAGCTTTCCGCCGGCTTCTCGTCGTCGGTGAGTTTCCATCCCGGACGCGCAGGATGTTCGATCACTACTGTTCGCGACGCGGTGTCCCGATTGCGAATGGTGTAGGTGTGCTCTTCGCGTTCCTGGGTTGATTGCATCATCGAGCCATGGGCGATGATCACTTTGGTGACGCGCTGGTTTTCAGCTTTCTGTTTGGCATCGACCAGCACGCCGAGATCGGCTGCGTAGGAGAGCAAACGCTTTTCGCCGGGTTTGATGGGGTCCATCACGCCTTCGCCGGCGAAGGCATCGCCTTCGAGGACGTTGAAGCTGCCGCCGTCGAAAGTCAGTGCGCTGGTATTGTCGAGCCAGAGAGCGCGCAGGACGGAGCTTTGCGAGGGATTCCAGACTGAGACTTTTTCGGCATCGATGCGGGCCTGCAAGATCGGTACCAGCGCGGACTGGTTCTTTCGGATGGTGACGTGGTCCTGGAGTTTGTATTCGAAGAGGTCGCCGAGGTCGCGGGTTTGGGCGGTGGTGGTGGCGGCTTCAAGATGGGCGCCATCCTCGTCGAGCCACTGCTTGGTGTTTCCAGCGCTGGGCCGGTACATCCCACCGCCAGCGCCGCCGCCGATGCCGGATCCGTTAGCCTTGAGGGCCATAGGAGCGCTGCTAGCGATAACGCCTCCCATCTGGCCTCCAGGGATTCCGCCCGGAACTCCGCCGACCACCCCCGCGGGGACTCTCACTTGCGGCATAAGTTGGCCATTCACAACATCTGTCTGGGCCTCCATCGTCGCTTCATGCGTCTGCGGAGTGATCATGGCATTCTCCGGCAGCGCCACTACCGGGCGCCGCGCGTAGTAGGGCTGCGAGAGCTGCTGGACAAACGATTGCGGCGCTCCTGCCACCAGCGACAGCTCGACGTTCTTCCAGTCTTCACCCACCGTGTTGTCTACGATGGCCCAGCCCTGCAGCAGGGGCTTGCCTTCGTTCGGGATCACGATTCGGTACGTGCTCTTCCACACCGGGACTTCGCTGATGTAGCTGACAAGCAGATTGCGCTCGCCTTCGCCGGCGGTGGAGATGGTCATGCGGCGCACGTCCTGATCGCGGGTGGAGGCGACGAGGCCAAGATATTTTCCGACTTCGTCATTCACCTCTTTCTCGGCGACGCGGACGCTGGTGGAGGGAGTCAGATCGAAGACGCGCACTTCTCCACTGTCGCTGACGATGGAAATCTGATCAACCGTGACTTTCTGATCGCCTTTGATGGGAATCTCGCGCTCGTCGATGCTGAGCAGGCGTCCAGAGGCACTTTCAGAGCCGCTGCGCACTTCGAGGCGCGCGCCGCGCAAGGCATCCAAGAACTGTGCGGTGGTGGGGTTCTCGCCTACGGCCAGATGCAGAGAACCCAGACGGCGTTCGAGAGGAGCGTTCGAGTTGTAGCTGACGCCGGTGATGCGTCCCTTGCCGAGATCGAGGACGGTCAGGGACTTCAGCACATCATTTAGTTGCGCGGTTAGTTGCGCGGTGGTGAAATCGACGTTGACGTCCTGGCTGTCGCGAACCTGGCCGGCGTGTTCAAAGTAGCCGACACCGTTTTTGTAGAGAATGACGCGGGTTACAGGCAGGCGCGCGGCCGAATCAGCGGCGGAACTTGAAGATTGGCCAGATAAATATTGGGCGGCCGAGATTGAAGCAAGCACCAAACACAATACTGAAACCTTCAGAAAACGCATGGCTCCTCCGTTGAGCTGGGGGGCCGCTCGTCCTAGATAGAACGCAGCGAGCGGTCATTCTTGCGCGCTGGTGCGGGCCCCTGCAGGGATTTAGACACCCGAGCGGAGGTCTCTGGAGCCGTGGATGCAAGTCGCGTGTTTTGAGATGGCTAGGTTTTCGCCAGACGAGCGGCGCAGCGCCGGCTAAGCTTTCTTGAGCAGTCGTGTGAGCCAGATCAGGAAGACGGCGCCGATGATCGCGACCACGATGGTGCCGATGAAACCACCGGCGTAGATGCCGAGCGCGCCCAGGAGCCATCCGCCCACAACGGCGCCGATGATGCCGAGGACGATATCCATGACGACGCCGTAGCCGCCGCCTTTCATGATCTTGCCAGCCGCCCATCCTGCGATCAGTCCAACGATGGCCCACCAAATAAGGTTCGTCAGCATGTGATCCTCCTGTAAATTACCGAGATGCTTTGTTGCAGCGCACCGGCCAGCGATGCAAGGGGAGAGTAGTGACCGCGGGCGGATCTGTCAAGCAGGGTTCCGGACAGCGCCATCGTGTGTGGTTAAATCAAGTCATGTTTGCGCGTAAGATTCGCGTCGAGTACGAGGATCAGGGCAAAAGGCTGCCGTGTCCGCTGAAGTGGCTGGACAGTTTCTCCATGCGCAATTTCACGAACGCGAGCGTGTTTGACGATACCTTGCCAGTCGCCGATGGGCGCATGGAGATTGGCGCAAACGTTCCTTTGGAGCAACTCCGCGATGCCATGGAGGACTGGTTCCGGCGCAAGAGCTATCTGCCCCGGGACTCGAAGTTGTCACTGGAAGAGGTCTGACGACTGGCGGACACTGAGCGATAGGTTAAGTTTTCTCTGGCGAAAGATCAGCCAGACTGGTACCTTAACTGGAAACTTGAACTGACAGTAGCGAAGCCAAATCGGGAACGTGCGTATTTTACAGTTCCGATTTGGGAATTCTTGGCGGCTAGCTGCTCGAAAGCAACTTCCGAGGAGTTGGAGTCGTGTTATTTTTAGGGAGTTGGCCCCCGAGAGAGGTGGCAGACCGATTGCACGAATAGATTCCCGGAGGTGCGGATAATTATGGGCTACAAATCACAGCTCTTCCCCCCGTCCAGCACTTGCGAGACACCCTTGCGCCAGCGAATCAGCCAGGCGTGGGGATCTTCGCCCTCGAATTTGCAGGACATGAAGTTCCTGCGCTCCTGGCTCGTCTACGACTCCGAACTGGAGTCCAGCCGCACCCACGGCCGGGTCAACTGGAACATGGTGCTGGGATTAGTTCTGGCAACCTGCGTCAGCGCCGGCTTCTGGACCGGCGTGGGGCTGGTGATCGCGCACGCCTGGAAGTAAAAGAAGTTACTGGTCGGAGTTACTTGTCTGGAGTTACTTGTCGTAGTGCAGCAGCGACATCACGTCGTAGCCTTTAAGCTTTTCCCGCCCTTTCAGGAAATCCAATTCCACGACGAAGCCTAGCCCTGCAATCTCTGCGCCGAGCATCGACGCCAGCTTGGCGGTGGCTTCGGCGGTGCCGCCGGTGGCGAGCAGATCGTCCACGATCAGCACGCGCTGGCCTTTCTGGATGGCGTCCTTGTGCATCTCGAGCGAGTTGGTGCCGTATTCGAGGGCGTAGTCGAACTTCACGGTTTCGGCGGGAAGTTTGCCCACCTTGCGCACGGGAACAAATCCGGCATTCAAGCGGTAGGCCAGTGCGGGCGCGAAGATGAAGCCGCGGGCTTCCATGCCGAGGACGAGGTCGACCTTCTGGGCGACGTAGTGCTCGGAAAGCCGGTCGACGAGCGTGGCGAAGCCGACTTTGTCTTTCAGCAGAGTGGTGATGTCGTAGAAGAGGATCCCCTTCTTGGGGAAGTCGGGGACTTCGCGGATCAGCCGCTTGAGTTGGTCGGCATTCATGCCTGAGTTGGGGGACAATCTACCACGCTCCTTCGATGCGAAATGAAGTGACACCGCTGGCCGGCCGGGCTTCGGACTCATCGACGGCGTCAACGCGAGCCGCGCGCGGACCTTCGCGCAGGCGGGAACGCAATCCGGAGAGCTGATCGCGAGTTCCCTGGGCCATGATCTCGACGCTGCCGTCGGCGTTATTGCGAACCCAGCCTGCGATGCCGAGAATGTGCGCTTCGCGCTCCACAAACCAGCGGAAACCAACGCCCTGCACGCGTCCGCGGACCACAAAGCGGCGAGCTTCAACTGCTTTTTCGGTGGAAGTCATGTTAGTTCGGGAAGAAGGAAGTCGAGAAAACGCGAAATCTACGCCCGCGACAAATACACACCCTCAGCAGTATCGACCTTGATCTTCTCGCCTTCGTTGATGAACGGCGGCACCTGCACCACCAAGCCGGTCTCAGTCTTCGCGGCTTTAGTGACGCTGGATGCGGTTGCGCTCTTCAGGCCAGGCTCAGTCTCGACCACGGTGAGCTCAACGGTCTGCGGCAGCTCGATGCCTACGGCCTTGCCGTCGAAGAATTCCACTTTGATCTCGAGGTTGGCGATCAGGTAGTCCACGGCGTCGCCCAGAACCTCTTTGGTCAGGTGCGTCTGCTCGTAGTTCGAAGTATCCATGAAGTAGTAGTTGTCGCCATCGGCGTAGAGGAACTGCATGTCGACTTCGTCCACGTTGACTTTCTCGATGGGATCGGGCGAACGGAAGCGGTGCTCGAACATGGCTCCGGTACGAAGGTTGCGCAGTTTGGCCTGGATGAAGGCACGCAGGTTGCCGGGCGTGCGGTGTTCGACGCTGAATACGGAGTGCAGATCATTGTTATGCTTGATGATCATGCCGGGACGCATTTGGGTGGCAGGGATCGACATCGCTTGAAACAATCTCCTTAAAATAAGTGCGGTTTGCAGGGCTGACGGAAGGCGGGCAGGCCACATTTTCCGCCGCACAAGGGCCGAAAAGTTATTTTACACTCAGGTGGCGGGAAAGGAAACCTTCCCAAAGCTGCATTCATCGTAAGGGGGCCACATTCGTTGCCCTTGGATAGTCTCCACGCTAACGGTTGTGGAGGACTAGAATCGTTGCTGGCGGGATATTGGGACTGGACGGAAACTGCCGATCTTCCTGCCACGCAGAAATGAGGTCAAATTATGAGCTTTGGACGTTATGAATCTTCTGATCGAAACAATGCAGGAACCGCTGTTACTTTCTTTCTCATCGGACTCGGAGCGGGAGCGCTGGCGGCCCTTGCGCTGGCCCCGAAAAGCGGCAAACAATTCCGTCGCGACCTGAAACGCGGCTACGACGACGCTAAAGACACGCTCCAGGATTGGACGGAAGAAGCCAAAGACCGCGCCCGCGACGCGAAGGAACGCGTGAAAGACGTGGCCGAACGGGGCGTCGAAATGGCTGGAGACCTGCGGGACGCTGCGCGAGAGAAGGTGGAACCTCTGCGGCGGGCCGTCAATCGCGGGTAATAACCCGGGAATGTCATCCCGAGCGAAGCGAGGGATCTTGGTTCCTGCCCGCGGCGACGACGCTGATGGCGTGGGCAAGAACCAAGACCCCTCGCTTCGCGAGAGATGACAGAGTGTCTAGTGCCGGTCCCAGCGCCTGGCGCCTGTCAGTGAAAGATAGCGGCGAAAAACCTTCCTATCCTTTGCAGCAGGCGAGGGTGGTCGGCGTTCTCCTGAGCGCCTGGCGCAGCTGCGGGCGGCGGTTGTACCTGGGGCTCGAACTGGGCGGAGCGGGCTGAGGATTCCATCACGGGAAGCGCCGCAGCCTCGTCCATTGGCACAGGGGATGCGTCGGAGGGTTTCTTGCCGCGGAAAACAAATGGGGCATCGACCTGGATGTGAACGTCATCGGGTTGCGAAGGTGGAATAAGCGCCGGGGAGGCTTCCGTTCGCATCACGGGAACTGGCGGCGGGCAGCCACATTCCAGTGGGACATTGGTATCGACCTTGTCGACCTGCCCAGAGTGAAAGACGGCCTGCTCGGCGGGTTTCACCTGATACACGCGGTCCCCTATCAACTCCGAGACGAGGGCTGAAGAGGCGTTGCCGCCCAATGCTCGCACGCAAGTGTTGCCGTGCACGTCTGCGCTGACGGCGTAGTGAAACTCTCCCGGGCCCGCGAACAGGATGCGGAAATCCGGAGTGAGCACGGTGTCTGCGGAAGCATCGAGTGCGTAATGCATTTCGATCGCCCCTGTGCTCATGCCGAGCATCAAGTCTTTGCCGCTATGGGAACGCGTCACCGAAACCACGGTCCCAGGGCAAACGCGGACCTCGCCTCCTCTCGACAAATGGAGCACGGCCGTATCGCTTTCGGCGGTCAGGGATGACCCCGCCGGGAAACGTCTGCCCGCCAACTCGACCTCGCCAACCTCACTGCTGACCGGCAGCACGACCGGCGTGTCGGCTGGCGCCGACGAGAGAACTTGTGACGGCTGGTCGAGCGATTTTGTGCTGGCTGTGGTCTGGTCTTCGTTCGGGCTGGCGGCGTTCGGACTCCCGGCGGGCTTCAGGCGAACCATCAGGCGGTTACCGGCAACGTCCCAGCTGTAGCCGTATGGAACCAGGAGGTCGAGCACAATCCTGGTGACGGGAGGCTTTATCTGATATTGCTCGGTCCGGATGGTGAGAATGTTTTCGCGCTGGACTGGAATCCGTTTGCGCTGCAGTCCTAGGCGCACGTTGGGTAAATCGATGACCAGCCGCGGGGGTGAATCCAGCACTCGAATCGCCGGTACTGCGGGATGCGTGGAAACCACTTCAAGTGCCGGCACACCCCGGTCGTGCACGAAGCGCACACTGCTGATGACGGCGGTCTCGGCCTTGGTAGAGCTAGCTTTCTGAGATTCCGCATTCTGCGGCCAGGCCGGCGTCACCATCAGCGCCGCCAGCAAAATTCCAACAAGTTGGAGGCCAGATCGCGGCAAAGAAATCCCCTGAAACGACGATCAGAGAACGCATGTGGTTCTGAAAAGAACCTTATCACTTGTCAGGAAGGTAAAAAAGTGGAGGGCGCGCAGGGCCATCGAAACCGTTGCGCCTTTCCGAAACTAGTTTAGCTCTGAGGAAGGAATTCGTACTCTTCAATGACCGCGGCCACGGCCATTTTACCCTCGGCGCTTCCGTCCTCGATGCGCACTACGCGCCCCTTGCATTGCACGCGGATACTTTCCGTGAGCGTGATCTCGGGCGGGAGGGTGAGAGTGAAGCCGATGGGCGAACCACGTTCGATGGGTGAATCGAGGTAAAGACAAATGCCGCGCGCGCTTACGTCGCGGATTTGAGCTGATTCACCGTGGTTTGAGTTTCCATCGCGGTCTACGGCTACAGGGATGCGCAGCGCGAACCGTCGGGCAGCCCTTTTTTCCTGCTGGGCCTCGCTCATGAGTTGCTCCAAGCTAATGAAGTGGCTTCTAACTTATCCTAAGAATGACTTGTGCAAGCCTGGGCGTCAATACCACCCTTGGGGAGGCGAGTAGCACGTTCCGGCGGGAGCGCCAGGTTTGGTGCACACCGCGGGGCGCGTATAAACTGCAAAGGAGGACGGTCCGCGTGGTCTTTGTTCTCGACAACTACGATTCCTTTACCTACAACCTGGTGCAGTATCTGGGGGAACTCGGCGCCGAGGTTGAAGTGCGGCGGAATGACCAAGTCACGATTGCTGAAGTCGAGGCGATGCAGCCGGAGCGCATCGTGATCTCACCGGGCCCGTGCACGCCGCAAGATGCGGGCATCAGCATTGATTTGATCCGGCACTTCGCCGGCAAAGTGCCGGTGCTCGGTGTCTGCCTGGGACATCAGGCCATTGGCGCGGCCTTTGGCGGCAACGTCGTGCGCGCTCCCCACTTAATGCACGGCAAGACCAGCGCGGTCACGCACGACAACAAAAGCATCTTCCGCGGCCTGCCCATGCCCATGACGGCTACTCGCTACCATTCGCTTATCGTGGAAGGCAAAGGCCTGCCAGCGGAACTGGAAGTCAGCGCATGGACTACGGAAAAGGACGGCTCACGCACCATCATGGGATTGCGGCACAGAAAGTTTGCGGTTGAGGGAGTCCAGTTTCATCCTGAAAGCGTGCTGACGGATGCTGGCAAAAAGTTGGTAGGGAACTTCTTGGCAGTGGCCGTTGATTAACGGATGCACTAGCCACTGACCACTCGCAGTTTGTTAGCTCCCATCCGGGAAGCCGCCGCGGTGCGTGACCATGGGGTAGTGCGGCAGCGTGTCGGGCTTCGGAACCGACGCCCGCCAGCCGTCGGCGTAAGGTTCCAATCCAGCCGACAAAGGAGAACGCTGGAAGGTGGCTTCACCGACCAACCGCTCCAGTGAGTTCCGCAGCTCGCGAATAGAGTCCTTGCCAAAGTGCGCCTGCCAGCGTTCTTCGATGATACCCACGCGTTGATGGTAGGAGTGCTGAGCGCGCAGGCCCTTGAGAGTGAGGCGCACAGATTTCGTGCCCTTAACGGCTGGGTCTGACACGATCAGAATGCAGCCGCGCTTTTGCAGGAAGCCCAAGGAAACCTTGATCAGCTCCTTGGAAACTCCGGAAACACGCGGAAGATCCCGAACGCGAACTCCCGTTTCATCGAGCACCCGCACAACATTCGCGCTGACCGCCAGCGACAAATCCGATTCGCGCTCGAACTCGATGGCGAACGCCAACAACGCGCGGGACAGCAATGCCGACAGGGGGAGACGCGAAGTGTCGTTGTCTTCACTTGGGGCCGATGCGCGCCGGATGTACTCTGCGTCTGTGCGGGCCAGCCCATAACCCAGTATCGGAGGACAGTCAGGAAGTTCGACGTCAATTCGGCGAATAAGAGCCCCTAGCGTTTCCCGAAGCTGAATTATCTCTGGTTTGCCGAAGCGCATCTGCCATCGCTTGTCGATGACGCCAAACAGGGCGGGCCATATCTCCTGAGCCTTCCGGCCTGCCGGAGTGGCGCGAATCAGCCAGTCGCGGCGGGGCGGCTTCGGCCGCCGGTCGGCCGGATCTGGCTCGACGACGATGTATCCCCACCTTTCCATGCCATTCAGGTTCGTTGTGGTACGGGCAAGGCGATTGAGCTCGCGGACAGTGACCCCGTTCTCGCCGACGTACCGCATGCAGTTTTCCCACATCGCCATTGACACCAACCACGGTGCATCGACCGAATCGGCCTTCGGAGTACGGTTCGTGGTCCAATGCGGCATTCTGTGCTCGGACTCGTTGTCGAATTCGATGATGAACGCAACTAATACCTGGGAAAGCAAGGCCGACAAAGGAAGAGATCCGGGGTTGGCGCTGAAGCCGGGGTCGATCTTCATGGGTGATTCCGGTACCTGCCTCTAGCCATCTCCACTGCCCGCAGGAGCGCCTGAGCTTTATTCATCGATTCCTCAAACTCCTTTGCAGGGACGGAATCCGCCACAATGCCCGCCCCCGCCTGCAGATAAGCGTGCTTGCCTTGCATGAGCATGGTGCGGATGCCGATGCAAGAATCGAGGTTTCCGGCAAAATCGGCGTAGAGAACCGAACCGCCATAGATGCCGCGGCGCACCGGTTCCAGCTCTTCGATGATCTGCATGGCGCGGACCTTGGGCGCGCCGCTCAGCGTGCCCGCAGGAAAACAAGCAGCGAATGCGTCGATTGCACTGAGATCTTTACGCAGCGTCCCTTCGAGCGCCGAGACCAGGTGCATCACGTGGGAGTAGCGCTCCACGTACATCAGGTCTTTCACTTTGACGGAGCCGTATTCGCTGACACGGCCGAGGTCGTTGCGGCCCAGGTCGACCAGCATGACGTGCTCGGCGCGTTCCTTTTCGTCGTTGCGCATCTGCTGTTCCAGGCGCTGGTCTTCGGCCTCATCGCGGCCGCGCGGATGCGTGCCGGCGATGGGACGGTACTCCAGCTTGTGTCCGGTGACGCGCACCAGCATCTCGGGTGAGGAGCCGAGGATTTGCGTCTCTCCCATTCTCAGGAAATAAAGATAGGGCGAGGGATTCACCTGGCGAAGGGCACGGTAAAGATCGAACGGCTCGATGCCGGGGATGAAATCGAGCCGCTGCGAAAGCACGACCTGAAAAATGTCACCCGCGGCAATGTATTCCTTGCATCGTTCCACGCCCTGCAGAAATTTCGCCCGAGTCGTTCCGGCGTGGATCTTGAGCTTGCCCGGCTTCTTCTTCGTGGATTTGCGCCACATCGCCGGGCTCAATCCTGCCGCCAGCTTTCTTTCGAGTGCCGCAATGTCGCGCACCGCCCGGTCGTAGGCGCGGCGGGGACTCTCCCGCGAAACGTCCGCCGCAGCCACGATGTGAATCTGGTGGCGCAAGTGGTCAAAGGCGAGCAGGCGGTCGAAGAACATCAGTTCGCAATCCGGCAGAGATAAGTCGTCCTTGGCGCGGTCGCCGATCTTTTCCAGTTGTCGGACCACGTCGTAGGAAAAATAGCCGACGGCCCCGGCGGTGAACGGCGGCAGTCCGGGGATTGCCGCCGGCTGATGCTCCCCCAGCAAGAGCTTCACGAACTCAAAGACGTCTCCTTCGTGCCGTTCGCGCCGACTTCCGCGTTCGATCTCGATGGCCTTGCCCCGCGCCCTCAGCCGCATGTAGGGCCGCGCACCCAGGAAGGTGTAACGTCCGATTTGCTCGCCGCGCTCGACCGACTCCAGCAGAAACGCGTGCGGCTCGTTTTCAGCGATCGACAGAAACGCAGAGACCGGCGTGAGCAGATCGGCGCTCACCGATTTCACCACCGGCACCAGCGTCGCTGACTGCGCCAGACGGGAGAATTCCTTGAATTCGGGATAAAGGCATGCGAAGAGTTAAAGACGAGACTCGCCAGACGCCGGCATCGTCTCGCGGTTCATTATAGGGGACGCGCAACAGGGGAGTCGCTAGTTGGACGGGATCTTAGTGGCGTGTGGCCCTCGTCCCGGAGTACTTTCGTACTTACCACGAAAAGACCGCGAAATAGTAGTCTGTGAACCAGCCCGGCAATTGACGGACGCGGCCCATCGTCGCAAGATACCAAGGATAAGTCCTGGGGAAACGAGCCCTCGTGCGGCCGGAGAGCCTATGCGGATCAAGTTCTGGGGCGTTCGCGGTTCCACGCCCACCCCACAACCCGAGAACATGCGCTATGGAGGCAACACCTCCTGCGTCGAGGTGCGCTTCGGCGACCGCATCTACATCTTCGATTGCGGCACGGGATTCCGCGTGCTGGGCCAGCAGCTGCAAAGTGAATTCGGGGAAAAGCCGTTTTCGGCTCACGTCTTTGTTTCACACTTTCATTGGGACCACATTCAGGGCATGCCGTTCTTCCGTCCTTTGTACGCCAACGCAGAGAACCGGTTCCTCTTCCAGTGTTCCAACCGCACGCGCAGCCTGAAACAAGTCCTGGGCGATCAAATGGCTGCGCCTTACTTTCCGGTGGATATCGGTCAGATGAAGGCGCATCGCGACTTCTACGACATCGAGAGCGGGCGCGTCACTATGGAGGACGGAGTCCAATTGCAAACCGCATGGCTTAACCATCCTCAGGGATGCATGGGCTTCCGCCTGGAAACGAAAGACGGGATTCTCGTCTACGCGACTGATAACGAGCCCGGCGATGCCGTCTTCGACAAAGCCGTGCGCAAGCTGGCCGAGGGTGCGGACGTGCTCATCTACGACGCGCAGTATCTTCCTGAGGAATATCGAAGCGCACCGCCGCGGCTGGGGACATAGCCACTGGCGCGAAGCCGTCAATGTAGTGATGGAAAGCGGCGCGAAGGAACTTGTCTTGTTCCACCACGATCCCGACCACACCGATGTGGTGATCGACAATGTCGTGAAGGAAGCGCGCAACTACTATCCCAAGGTGCGGGCCGCGGCTGAGGGGATGGAGATTAATCTGTAAGCCAGCGCTGGCTCTTGCGCCTGCTCACGAAATCTTGCCCAACGTCGAATCAGGGACGGATGACTGCTGGACAGGTCTTTCCGGGAACATGCGGTCGAACTCCGGTTCGTCATGAAGAAGAACGAGGTCCGGATCGCGGCGAGCCCACACCGCGTCCTTGTACCCCGCTTCCCAGGACTTGCGCAGGGCATCGAGTGGCATCCGGCTTTCTGCCCAGTTTGCAGTACAGACAAGCCGCGTTGTAAAGAATCGAGGCTTCGTTGGCGCGCAAGGTAACCGCCAGGTTGAGTTCGCGCAAGGCGTCGTCCGACCGGCCCAGGTACGCGTAGTCGGACTGCCCAGCAGGATTCGCGCCCGCGCGTCTTCGGGCACATGTTTCAAGTGGTTTTCCGAGCGCCGCCATCCTTCGCTGACGCATGTTGCGAAGCGGCTTCTTCTTTACCCATGGCGCCCAGACAGTTCAGGATGGGCACATAAACGTTGTAGTCCTCACCGCTCGCGTCGATGGCGGTTTCGGCAATGTCCACCAATTCCTGGTAGCGTCCTGCGGCGAACAGGGCGCGGCAGAGCAGGTAATAAGCGCCTTCGCAGTCGCGCTTGCGTTCGATCGCCTTCTTGGCCATGCGCACGGCTTCGTCATGCAATGCGGCGGCGTAAAGCACCCAAGCCTGGCTGACCTGCACTTCGGGCAGGTCCCAGCGCAGGGCTACGGCCTTGCCCGAGGCTTCCCGCGCCCGTTCCACCCACACCTGATCGCGGCTGCAGGTGCAATAGAACATGGCGCAGGCGTTGGCGCTGGAGGCGTAGGCCAGGGCGAAGCTGGGATCAATGCGTCACTGCGTTTTCGAACATCTGGAGCGCGAACTCGAGGTCCTGCCGGGTGTGCCGCCGGGCGTAGCTCTTGCCGCGCAGGTAGAGATCATAGGCCTGCAGGTTTTCCGTGGGCTTGACGGCCAAAGCCTCAAGTTCCTCCGGGGAAAGCGTCACGCGCAGAGCTTCGGCGATCCTGCGGGCCATTTCGTCCTGGACTTCGAAAACGTCCTTCATCTCGCGGTCGAAACGCTCCGACCAGAGCGGAAAATCGGTGTGCGTATCCACCAGCTGGGCGCTGATGCGAAGGCGGGCGCCGGCACGGCGCAAGGTGCCGGTGAGGACATAAGCCGCACCCAGCTGCTGGCCTACCTGCGCCGGGGTCACCTGCTTGTCGCGAAAGGCGAGAACGGTTGGGCGCGAAAAGATGTTCAGTCCGCGAATCTTGGAGAGCTCGGTGATCACATCCTCGGTAATGCCATCGCGCAGGTATTCGTCCTCTTTCGCGCCGCTTAGGTTTTCAAAGTAGAGAACGGCTACGGATTTTCTGCGGCTTGCTTCTGCGCGCCGGGATCGGAATCGGTCTTCTCTCTCGTGCGCCGGACGCTGGATTCAAAGTCACGCTTGAGGCGGTTGAGGTCGGTTTTGAGCTCAGTGGCCGTCTGGCAGCGTAGATTTCGGTCCTTCTCCAGGGCCTTCTCCAGGATGCGTACGAAATCGGCGGGCAGCGTGGGATTCAACTCGCCGGCGGGCCTGGGGTTGCGGTTTAGGATGGCGTCGAAGATCACGGCCGAGGTGTCTCCCTGAAAGGGAAGCGTTCCGGTGGCCATCTGGTAGAGCACTGTGCCGGTGAGAAAATAGGTCCGTCCGGGCATCCACGAGCTGCCCCCGGGCCTGCTCCGGCGACATGTAGGAAACCGTACCCACAGCCGAGCCTGGCGAAGTGAGTTCGTTGCTGAAGACTGCAGTGTCCTCCTGCTCAACGGAAGCTCCCTGTGGCTTCTCGCCTGGCTCATCTTGCGCCAGGCCGAAGTCCAGAATCTTCACCTGTCCGCGCTCGGTAAGAAAGAGATTCGCCGGTTTGATGTCCCGATGCACGATGCCCTTGGCGTGGGCCGATTCGAGGGCGTCAGCGATCTGGATGCGCGAGCGGCAGCAGTTGGTCCATTTCCATGGGCTGGCGGCCCATCGTCTGCGCCAGAGTCTCACCCTCTAGCAGCTCCATGACGATGAAGTGCCGGCGTTCGTGCTGCTCGATGGCGTGGATGGTGCAGATATTCGGGTGATTGAGGGAGGAGGCGGCGCGCGCCTCGCGCTGGAAGCGCTCCAGCAACTGGCTATCCTGGGCCATATCGGCGGGAAGAAACTTCAGCGCAACGCGGCGACCGAGCTGGGAGTCGTGGGCTTCGTACACCACACCCATGCCACCCGATCCCAGTTTGCGCGCAATTTTGTAATGCAGGAGGGACTGGCCGATGAGGGGATCAGGATTCATATGCAGCCGACTTGATAGTATTCGGTGGTAGCAGGGCCGTCAAGGAGACCGGCGCCTCGGTGTCGTAGTCGTCTCTGGCCAATCGCGCACTCCTCCGCCTTGCTTCCCTACCGTCCCGGCTCATATACTCTGAACGTTTGCCCGTTCACTCCGGGAACTCGTCCCGGCGCCGGCCAACATCTTGAATCGCAATCATTCCGGAGAATCACTTTTATGACCACGATGACTGCCCCACCGCACGTCGACAAAGAAAGCAATCCATGGGAGTCGCAGCGGGCGCGTTTTGACCTGGCTGCGCAGAAGCTCAATCTCGACGACGGCCTGTGGCGGGTGCTGCGCTATCCCAACCGCGAGCTTACGGTCTACATCCCGGTGCAGATGGATGACGGGCACCTCGAGGTCTTCACCGGATTTCGGGTGCAGCACTCGATTGCGCGCGGGCCGGCCAAAGGCGGCATCCGCTACGCGCCCGACGTCACGCTCGATGAAGTGCGCGCTCTCGCGAGCTGGATGACCTGGAAGTGCGCCGTGGTCAACATTCCTTTCGGCGGAGCCAAGGGCGGAGTGATCTGCGATCCGCACAAGATGTCGATGGGCGAGATCGAGCGCATGACGCGGCGCTACACCTCGGAGCTGATCGAATTCATCGGGCCGGAAAAAGACGTGCCCGCTCCCGACGTCAACACCAACGAACAAATCATGGCGTGGATGATGGACACCTACTCCATGCACATGCGGCAGACGGTCACCGCGGTGGTGACCGGGAAGCCGATCAACATCGGCGGTTCCCGCGGACGCCGCGAGGCTACCGGCCGCGGCGTGATGGTGGTGTGCGACGAGGCCATCAAGAAGCTGGGCCTGTCGCGCGAGAGCAGCCGCGTGATTGTGCAGGGCTTCGGCAACGTGGGCTCGAACGCCGCGCACCTCATGCATCAGGCGGGATACAAAGTGGTGGGCATCGCTGAAGTGGGCGGCGGCCTTTACAACAAGAACGGAATCGACCTGAACGCGCTGGTCGAATTCCGCCAGAAAAATGGAACCGTGCATGGCTTTCCCGAGGCGGAAGCAGACGATACCGCTGACTTGCTCACCACGGATTGCGAAATCCTGATTCCCGCCGCGACCGAGAATGTCATCACTTCGCGCAACGTCGATCGCGTGAAGTGCCGCATCCTGGCGGAAGGCGCCAACGGTCCCACCACCTCGGCCGCCGACGATGTCTTGACCGACAAGGGAGTCTTCGTGATTCCCGACATTCTGGCCAACGCCGGCGGCGTGACCACTTCTTACTTCGAGTGGGTGCAGGACCGCCAAGGCTATTTCTGGAAAGAGTCCGTGGTCAACGAGCAACTGGAAGAGATCATGATCTCGTCGTTCGGGGATGTGGTCCGCTACGCGGAGACCCACAAGGTGAACAATCGCATCGCGGCCTATATGCTGGCCATCGATCGCGTGGCCTATACCATCCGCCAGCGCGGAATTTACGCTTAAGTGCAGTTGCCAGTACCAAGTAGCCAGTAACAAGTCTGAGATCTGGGTCAGGTTCGGGCGCTGAGGAATTGCGGAGGGATATTCATGAGTTCACGAACTAAGAGACTGTTCGCGCGAATGTTGCCGCTGCTGCTTCTGTCTCTGATGTTGCACGCTGGCTCGCCGACGTCCTCAGGCGCAGCTGCCGTGCCGCAGGCCGCCGCCGCCGCCGACAAGCTCGACATCAATACCGCGACCGCCGATCAGCTCAAGGCACTGCCGGGCATCGGCGATGCCTACTCGCAGAAAATTATCGCCGGCCGTCCCGTATCGGACGAAGCTCGATCTAGTCCACAGAAAGATCATTCCGCAGGCTACCTACGACAAAATCAAAGATCAGATCATCGCCAAGCAGCCGAAGCCGGGAGCCATGGCTCCAGCGCACGAAATAATCCAGGCGGCAGGATTTCAAGCCGGAAGTCCATCTGTGGAACCTTCGTGTCGCAACCGCCGCTCCCTGTGATTGCGTTCCCCCGCACCGTGGAGGATAATCAAACTGTCGTTCCGGCCACTCTCCCGGAAACTTTGCTGAGCCGCGGTGAACCTGCCTAATTCCATCACGCTGATCCGCATCTGCAGCATTCCTCTGCTGATCTGGATTCTGTCCTCCAATCATTTCAGCAGCGAACACGGCGCCAAAGAATTGCTGGCCTCGGCGATATTCATCGCCGCCTCCATGACCGACGGCATTGACGGCTACCTGGCGCGCAAGCGCGGCCAGATCACGACCATGGGCATTCTGCTCGATCCCATGGCCGACAAACTTCTGATCGCCGCCGCCTTCGTCACGCTGGTGCAATTCAATCCCAGCCTGGTTCCGGCCTGGATCGCCGTGATCATCATTGGCCGCGAGTTTCTGGTGAGCGGCCTGCGTTCCATTGCCGCGTCGGAGGGTTTCACCATCGAAGCCAGCGAACTGGGCAAGTTCAAGATGGTGGTGCAGATCGTTTCCGTGGTCGCGGTAATTCTCGACCACCGCTGGAAAGAATGGCCGGTTTACGGAAACTTCGTCTTCCCGGTGCACTGGATCGCTTACGTCTGCGATCTGGTTCGTGGTTTGCGTTTCGCTGGTTTCGGCGTCGATTACTTCGCCGCGTTCTGGTCGAAGATTGACCGGCGCGTTTCCAAGCGCCGCCGCCGCGCTTTCATTCTGAGCCGCCGCCGAAAGCCGCAGCCCGCGCCCCGACCGGCAGATGCCGATGTCGCCCCTACAACATAATTCGCCCTCGGCAGTGGCATCCTCCCAGGAATTCTCGAGCGAAGAGCGCATCCAACTGCTTCGCCTGGCGCACGATTCCATCTCCTTCGGCGCTGCAGCAGCGCGAGATTTCCCTGGATCCTCCCACTCCTCACTTTGCCGAGCCGCGCGGCGTTTTCACTTCGCTCTACCTGTGCATGATCTGCAGAGGGAGGTCGTGATCGAAGCCAGATGCAGAGAGATCAGCGCATCGTCGCGCGGAAGAATTGCGCGGGTGCGTCGGCTATGTGCTGCCCACTTGCCCGGTCTACCGGGCGGTGGCGGAAACCGCGCGCGCCGCAGCTTTCGACGACAACCGTTTCCCGCCGGTCACCATCGAAGAAGCTCCTCATCTCGAAATTGAGCTGAGCATTCTCTCCCCCCCGCAACCCATCCGGCCCGAAGAAATCGAAGTCGGCCGCCACGGTCTGCTCATCAGCTGGCACGGCCGCCGCGGCCTGCTGCTGCCGCAAGTTCCGGTCGAGCATGCCTGGGACCGCACAATCTTCCTGGAGCAAACCTGCCGCAAAGCCGGCTTGCCCCTGGACGCATGGCAAAAAGGCGCGACCATCGAGGCCTTCACCGCGGAAGTCTTCGGGGATAAAAGTGGCCAGTGATTAGTGGCCAGTAAAAGCCGATCGCTGTGACTATCGGCGTTGTGCGTTCTGGGTGGGAAGAATCCGCAAGAGCCGGGCAACATCAAGTGTTTGTACTGACCCCTGACCACTCGACCACTGCCTACAAAACAAAACCGGAGACGGTTGCCCGTCCCCGGTTCGACTGCGTCTGTGCTGCTTGCGAGGGTTACTGCTGCGGTTGCGCCTGTTCGTCCAATTCCACACCGTCGCCGGCGTGCACGTCTTCCATGGCGAACACGATCATGCCGGTTGCCGTGGTGGGCGTGGTCCCGATGACGACGATCTCGCCAACCGCCCGTCGCGGCAGATCTCTCACGTGAATCACCGGACCGTTGCCCTTTTCGACAGGCCGGGATCGAATGACGGCGTCTTTTTCTGCGTGTCTTCACTGACCGAAGCCCGGAACGAAAGCGAATCCACCGGATCTTCCAAGGTCGCCTGATAGTTTCGGACGGCGCGGAAATAGTCGCCGACCTTTACGCCCTGGTTCGATCCCACGTTGAAGTAAACCTTCTGGCCCGTCCCCAGCTCCGAGTCAAAATCCTTTCCCATCACGATGCGGCCGGAAACCTTGCTGCCGGTGGGCAGGAAGCGGTCAAAGCGGAGCGGCGGGTGGAACGGCACCATGAGCTTCTCGGCGAAAGGAATTGCCGTATCCCCAGGATTGATGGGATCGCAGGAGTATTCGACCTGAGCCACCGCGGCCTTGCTGCGAGTGTCGATGATGCGCACGCGGCCGACTTCCTCGTAGGGCTGTCCCGTAGCCTTGAGCAGCTTGAACTGGCCGGGAAACATTTCGTACTTCGTTGATGTCCTGCAAGGCGCGGATAATCTCGTACTCCGCCCCAGCGGTGTAGCCTGATCCTCGCAGGTAGACGACGTCGCCCCGAACGAACTTGGTGGTTTCGGGAGTATCCAACCCGCCGACCACAAAATTGGCATCAGGCAAGGTCTGCCGGTTGATGAAGCCGGCGCAGTACACATCCGCATAGGTGGGCATCTGCACCCGCTGGATGGGAAAGTTGGCGGTTGAGAAAAGCGTCTTGTCTGGGATGGTCGGGCTGGCAGTCGCGCTATCGGTCGCCGATTGGGCCCAGGCCGCGCTCGCGACCAGCAGCACTAAAAGTCCTATTTTCTTCATGTTACCTCCGAGAAGAGACACACGCCGCCTCCTCTCCAGCAAAATGCCACGGAAGCTAGGCTTCAAGTGGAAGGTAACAAGGGGGGTAAGAGGGGTCAAGGTTACGAGGGTGTAAGGCGATTGGGGGAAACTGGTTTTTCACGCAATTTGTGAATCCCTGTTGCATCTGGAATTAAGCCCCTGTAAGATTCGCGCCGAACCATTCACTTCACGATGATTTCTGCTGCCAGGAGTTACCCGCCCCGCCTGCTGCCACTGCGCATGCCGCGGGTGTGCGTCGCGGTGACCGCTCCGGACCCCGCCGAACTGGTCGAGAAGGCCGAGACCCTGATTCGCGATAACTCCTTCCTGGAGTTCAGGTTGGACTATATCTCGAAGCCCTCCCTGGCGCTTCCCAAGATCAAGCATTTTCTCGACACTCACCCCGGCACGGTGGTGATTGCGACCTGCCGCCGCGTCGCCAGCGGAGGCAAATTCCGCGGCTCCATTGCTTCCCAGCTCGACTTTCTCGCCAAGGCGTCGGCTATCGGATGCCAACTGGTCGACGTCGAGATCCAAACCGCACTAAAGTGTAAACCGGCGCAACTGCAGAAGTTGCGCGGCCGCTCCGCTCTGATTCTTTCCTTCCACGACTTCCGGGGCACCAAGAAGCTCGACGAGACTCTGGAAAAGATGCGCGCCTTTCCCGCCGACTTCTACAAAGTGGTCAGCACGGCGACTACTCTTTCCGACAATGTCTCCATGATCCAGTTTCTGGCGCGTGAAGCCGACAACCATTCTCTGGTTGGCTTGTGCATGGGCGAACAAGGCATCATCAGCCGCGTGCTAGGGGTCCGCGCCGGCAGCGTCTTCACCTTCGCTGCCGCCAGTGTCGGAGAAGAAACCGCTCCCGGACAAGCCACCGCGCAGGAACTGCGCAGCGTTTACCGCATCGATACTGTCGATGCCGCCACCCGCGTCTACGGTGTTGCCGGAGACCCGGTCGCTCACTCGCTCTCGCCCGCCATCATGAATGCGGCCTTCCGCCGCGAGAACGTCAACGCCGTTTACCTCGCACTGCACGCCAAGACGCTAAAAGACCTGCTGAACTGCGTGCGCGAGATTCCTATCCATGGCCTCAGCATCACCATGCCGTACAAGGAAGCTATTCTTCCTTATCTGGACAACACCGACTCTCACACCACGAAGATCGGCGCCTGCAACACGGTAGTCCGCGCCCAGGACGGCAAACTCTACGGCTTCAACACCGATACTTCCGGAGTTGTACGCCCCCTGGAGCGCCGCCTGAGCACGCTGCAGGATGCGAAGATTCTGGTGCTCGGAGCTGGAGGCGCGGCGCGAGCCGCCGTCTTTGGGCTCAGGGAACGCGGAGCGGAAGTCTACATCCTGAACCGCAGCGCCGCGGCGGCGCAGAAGCTTGCCCGTCGCGCCCACGCGCGCTCCATAAAACGCGCCGACCTCAAGAAGTACGCTTTCGACGTGATCATCAATGCGACTCCGGTCGGCATGGGCAACAGCCGCGAGACGCCTCTTCAGGAGAAGGAGATCAACGCGCGCTTTGTCTTCGACATGATCTACGATCCCCCCGAAACCCGCCTGCTGCAGCTGGCAAAACAGCGCGGAGCGCAGGTCATCCCAGGTATCGAAATGTTTGTTCACCAGGCGGCGCGCCAGTTCGAAATCTGGACCGGCAAGCCCGCGCCCCAGGACGACATGCTCCAAGTCGTGTCGCTGGCCTTGCAAGAACGCGCCACCCGCGCTGCCACGGCAGCAGGGAAGAAGAAGTAGGCCCAGTTCGGGTTATGGACGTTCCCGATACATCCAAACAACTTGATCAGAAGCGCGTCGATCCGCCGCTTCCGCCCCTGGCACTGGGCATTCTCATGGGGCTCTGCGCCGCCAAGCTGCTGCTGCACCTCTTCACCAGTGTCCGCCACTACGGCTACTTCCGCGACGAGCTTTATTACCTGGACATGGCTCGCCATCTCGATTGGGGCTACGTGGATTGCGCGCCGCTCATCGCTGTGTACGCAAAAATCGCGCTGTGGATGGGCGGTTCACTGGCCACATTGCGCATCCTTCCGGCGCTGGCGGGTGCAGGGCTCATCGCGCTCACCATCCTCATCGCGCGCGAACTGGGCGGGGAACGTTACGCCCAGTTCCTTGCCGGATTCTCATGCTGCTCTGTCCCGCCGTGCTGTGAGCGACAGCCTCTTACCATGAACGCCTTCGAACTGCTGTTCTGGATGGCCTGCATCTGGTGGTCGCCCGGATTCTGCGCACGGGAGACTCGCGGCTTTGGTTGTGGTTCGGCCTGCTCGCTGGACTTGGGCTCGAGAACAAGCACTCTACGCTGTCTTTCGGATTCGCGGTCACCGTCGCGCTGTTTCTGACCTATCATCGGCGTGAGTTTGCAAAGAGATGGATCTGGATCGCCAGCGCCATCGCGGTCTTGATCTTCCTTCCAAACCTCATCTGGCAGATCCGCCATCACTTCCCGACGATTGAGGATCTGGCCAACGTCCGCCGCGAAGGAAAGAACGTCGTGCTCGGCCCGCTCGCGTTCGTGAAGGAGCAGATCTTCGATATGGCCCGATCCTGTTGCCGGTGTGGCTCGCGGGACTGGTCTGGTTTCTGCGCGACCGCCGCTGGCGCGTGCTCGGCCTCACGTTCGTCGTCTTCTTCGTATCGATGGAAGTCGCGCACGCCAAGAACTACTACGTGTTCCCAATCTATCCGATGCTTTTGGCCGGCGGCGCGGTCGTGATCGAGGGATGGCTGGCAAAGCGGGCAGCATGGACCCGCGTGGCCGTCGTCGTCATCGTATTTCTGGCGTCGCTTCCAGTTGTCCCGCTGGTGACTTGGATGCTGCCGCCCGAGCGACTGCTCGCCTATCAAGACGCTCTCGGCTTCAAACTCTCCAAAACTGAGGTCCACCATGAATCTCTGTTGCCGCAACCCATTGCCGACCAGTTCGGATGGCCCGAGATGGTAAGTGAGGTCGCCGCCATCTACAACTCGCTGCCGGCCGAGGAGCGTTCCCAAACTGGCATCTGGGCCGGGAACTACGGCGAAGCTGGCGCCATCAATCTGTTCGGCCCGCAATACGGCCTGCCGACCGCTTATTCGCGCCACCAGAACCATTGGTATTGGGGTCCGCCTCCGCAGGTCTACAAGAACCTGATTGTGATCCAGTGGGGTCTCGACGACGTCCGCAACAACTGCACGTCGTTTCAACCCTTTGAGCACTACCAGCGCTTCGGCATGGGCGAGGAAAATCAGCCTATGTATCTCTGCCGCGGGGTTAAGTTCGACATTCAGAAAATCTGGTGGCACTCGCACCACTGGAACTAAGGAGCGAATGAACATCCCCCCAGAAAGCCACAAAGCCGGGCTGGTTAGCCCGGCTTTCGCTTGTGGAACTGGTTCGGTCAATCTTGGTTCGATCAGCCCAGCCAGAATGTCGTTTTCGCACAATCTCGTGTCGCGGGGTCACCGGCCCGCGCCGCGGGTTACATCACCATCGCGAGGTTCTCCAGTTCATACTGCAGCACGGGAAGAGCGCACCCGGCCATCTCGACCCGGCCGGCTGCATCCAGAGCCGCCTTGGGTGAAACCCCATAGCCACGGCCCATCAGGAAAACCTGCAGCAATTCGGCGGCCTCGTAAGAATCGATCATGCCGCCCTGCAGCAGATCGCTGCGCAATGCCGATAGCTCGGTCATGGTGAATCTGTCTTTATCGTTATTGGCTTTCTCGTTCATCAGCTTTTCAAACATGGCCGTCATCACCTCCGACTCCGACCTTCAACCCACATTGTGCCTATTAGACTCACTCGGCAGCCATGCAGGTTGCATGCAATTTGGCTGCCGTACCTGCCTTCTAGTTTCATATACGGAAACCAGACGGCCTTAAATTCATTAACACCAGCGAATCTCTGAAGTTGCAGGCAACCCTATCAAACCTCCCGGCGTCCCCCAAGTGCCGTTAGTAACCTCCGCCGTCCTAAAAACTGACGCAAAGTGTCATTTCCGGAACGCACTACGGGAATGCAGCCGGGTTACCGCTGTTCGATACCTCTGTCAGTCTGCCGCGGTTCACCGGTCTCCCGAGAGTTCAGGAGTTTCTCGAGAAAGACACGGGCGGAAAGTGTCAGGGTTGTGAACGCAATGTGAAAATTGAAGCTGGCGAGCAGACGAAACGCTTCCTGGGCGAAACCCCTCGGACTTTTGAGGCGAAGATTGGTGCTTCGAAGCTAGCTAAGCCTCGATCGTGGCCTCATCCACCAGCATGATAGGGATATCGTCCTTCACCGCATATACCCGGCGGCAGTGTTTGCACTTCAAGCTCTCGGGATTCTCCCGGTATTCAAGGGGCAGCTTGCACGCCGGGCAAACCAGAATTTCCAACAGCTCTTTAGCAATCATGACAAGGGATTGTACTCAAAATCGACTCACCACAGAGGCGAAGAGGTACTGAGAAGCTCCTGTTCTTGTCAGTCATTCACTTCCTCGGCGCATGCGCCGGCCTCGGCAGTGTAAGATTTCTTAGCCGCCGCCCGAAAGCCGAAGCCCGGAGCCTGAATGCCCGCCCGAATTCTCGATGGCGCCAAGATCGCGACCGATATTCGCGGCGAAGTTGCCGCGGAAGTGAAGACCATGGCCGCCGCCGGAGTGCGCCCCGGCCTCGCCGTTGTCCTCGTCGGCCACAACCCGGCGTCGGAGATCTATGTCCGCGGCAAGGTCAAAGCCTGCGAAGAAGTTGGCCTCTACAGCGAGCAGCAGACTCCGCCCGAAACCGCGACCACCACACAACTGCTAGCTTTAGTCGAAGACCTGAACCGCCGCGACGAGATTGACGGCATCCTGGTGCAACTGCCGCTGCCTCCGCAGGTGGACTCGAAGAGAGTCCTGATGGCGGTCGATCCCGCCAAAGATGTCGACGGCTTCCATCCCGTCAACGTCGGTTTCCTGTCGACGCAGCGTCCTGGCCTGGTCCCGTGCACGCCGGCCGGAGTCATTGAGATCCTGAAGCGCAGCCAGATTCCCATCGCCGGGCAAGAGGCCGTTGTGGTGGGGCGCAGCGACATCGTGGGCAAACCCGCGGCCATGCTGCTGATCAATGCCGACGCCACGGTTACGGTCTGTCATTCGAAGACCCGCGATCTATGGGCCGTCTGCCGGCGTGCCGATATTCTGGTTGCCGCGATCGGACGAGCCGGAATGATCACTCGCGATTTCGTGAAGCCCGGTGCGACTGTGATTGACGTTGGCATGAACCAGGTGACAGATCCCGCTGAATTTCAGCGGCTGTTCGGGGGAGGGCTGGCCGCCGGATCGGCCAGCAACGCCAAGCGGGAAGCGGCTTTCCGCGCGAAAGGGTTCACGCTGGTCGGCGATGTGCATCCGGATGTAGCTGAAGTAGCGGGAGCGGTGACTCCCGTCCCCGGCGGCGTCGGCCCGCTGACCATCGCGATGCTGATGTATAACACGATGAAAGCGGCGAAGATGCGTAGAGGGCTGTGGTCAGTGGCCGGTGGCCAGTGGCCAGTCGACCCTCATTCGGTTTTGGCCGAGCGTTGAAAAACTCTTGGGGGCTGCACAACGATCTCATGCAAGCCGCTCTTACTGACCACTGGCCGCTGACCACTGGCCACTGCTTATGCTAAAAGTCGGCCTCACTGGAGGCATCGCTTCGGGAAAATCCGCGGTCGGAGAGATGCTGGTCGCTTTCGGAGCGCATCTGGTTCAGGCTGACCGCATCGCTCACCAGTTGATGCTTCCGGGACAGCCCGTGTACAACGAGGTGGTGCGCCATTTCGGCGGCGCCATTCTCAATCACGACCTCAGCGTGAACCGCGCGAAGCTCGCGGAGGCCGCGTTTGGATCAGCCACACCGGCTTCGTCTTCCGCAGCCTCGTCTCGGATTCAAGAGTTGAACCGCATCGTTCATCCCGCAGTGCTTCGAAGTCAGGAAGGAGTGGATGGAAGAAACGGGACGCCAGGATTCTCACGCCGTCGCCATCGTGGAAGCCGCGCTGATCATCGAGGCGGGCGCAGCCAAGCGCTTCGATCGGCTCATCGTAGTCACCTGCAGTGAAGAGCAGCGCATCGCTCGCTTTGCTGCGCGCCAGAAGGTAGACCTCGACGCTGCGCGCAAGGAAGTCGAACGCCGCATGGCTGCGCAACTGCCGGAAGCGGAGAAGGCCAAAGCCGCCGACTACGTTATCGACAACTCTGGCTCACTCGATGACACGCGGGAGCAGGTGCAGCGCGTGTGGGAAAAGCTTCGTACCGAGGCGATGATCAAGCATTAGAGAATCTATGCGCGAGCTCAAGACTTCTTCAGGAATTTTCCCTGCTCAAGTTCCTTGAACGCCTGCTGGAGTTGCTCCTGCGTGTTCATCACAATCGGTCCGTACCATGCCACTGGCTCTTCCAGTGGTTTTCCCGAGACCAGGAGGAATCGGATTCCGTCTTCCCCGGCTTGCACGCTTACTTCGTCGCCGCGATCAAAGAGGATGAGCGAGCGATTGTCGGCGTCGACAGGAGGCGCGGTATCCAACCATTTTATGGCTTCCGTCGGCACGGCGAGCGGACCGGAAGCGTTGCAGAATTTGCCGCTTCCGCCGAAAACATAGGCGAAGGCGTGGCGAGTCGTTTCCACGGGTAAGGTCTTCCTTCCTGCCGGGAGCGACTGACACGTCGAGGTAAATCGGGTCGGCGGCGATGCCGTCCACCGGGCCTTTCTTTCCCCAGAAACTTCCGCAGACGATGCGCACATGAGTTCCGTCGTCGTCTTTTATCTCGGGGATGTCCAAGGCCTTCACTTCCTGATAGCGGGGCGCGGTCATCTTTAGTGAAGCGGGCAGATTCGCCCACAATTGAAACCCATGCATGCGGCCCGATTGATCGCCCTTGGGCATCTCCTGATGGATGATGCCGCTGCCCGCCGTCATCCATTGGACGTCGCCGGCGGCGATAGCGCCACGGTTTCCCATGCTGTCGCCATGCTCCACCGTTCCCGCCAGCACATAGGTGATGGTCTCGATCCCGCGGTGAGGATGCCATGGGAAACCCGCCAGATAATCCTCGGGAACATCGTTGCGGAAATCGTCGAGCAGGAGGAACGGATCAGTCTCTTTGGTATTTCCGAAGCCGAAAGCTCGGCGTAGATGGACACCCGCGCCTTCGAGCGTCGGCTTCGATTTGATGACTTGTTTAACTGGTCGAATGGACATAGAGGCCTCTGGTTACGAGGTCTTTTGATGTTGAAGCGAAGCTCGGGGATTCTGGTGCGGTGAGTCTGTCTGCCTGTGGACTTCCCTGCGAAAATAAAGTTTGCTACGACGATGCCGGGGCGCCTGCGAACCGCGTCCTTGCGGAAAGAAAACGGTGTACCCCCCTCCCCCCTCCATCTCCAATCATCACGTGCAGAATCCATGACACGTTAGCAAGTCAAACAAGATTATTTACTTGACGAAGGGTAATCATTAGGGTATCATTCCTCTATGGTTACTTGCTCCTCGACTTTGGTTTGTCTTTCCTTCGGTTTACGGGCCGGTTCTCACCGCTCGCTTCTGCGGGATCAAAACCAATTTCCTCCATCTTGCGGCGTAGGTCTTTTTGTATGTTCCGCACGAGATCGCGGGTGCTCATCTTTTCCAGTGGTGTCTTTTCTCGCTTTGCCAAGTGCTAGCCTCCGAGGTGCCTTGTGACTATTACCGACGTGTTTCAACTCTACTCGACTGACGAACAGTGCCGCGAACTGCTCAAGCGTCTACGCTGGCCGAATGGTATTGAGTGCCCGCGCTGCAAAAGCAAATCCGTCTCCAATATCAGTACTCAAAAGAAATTTGAATGCGTCGAGTGCGAATACCAGTTCAGCGTTCTCAGCAACACGATCTTTCACGACACACACCTCGCGCTCGACAAATGGTTCTTGGCTACTTACCTGATTTGCGAGTCCCGCAAGGGCCATTCTG
Organism: uncultured Acidobacteriaceae bacterium; assembly: GCA_963787495.1. GTDB lineage: Bacteria > Acidobacteriota > Terriglobia > Terriglobales > Acidobacteriaceae > Sulfotelmatobacter. The sequence continues at coordinate 252,541 of CAWBDA010000003.1, read as the reverse complement.
CAAACCAACTGAAGCGGGAACTCGGGATCAGTTACAAGACCGCTTGGTATCTCTGCCACAGAATCCGGCGTGCCATGAAGATTGCAGAGCAACCAATGCTGGACGGTACTGTCGAGATGGATGAAACCTATGTCGGCGGAAAGAAGCGTGGAGCTTGCATCCGTGGACGCGGCGCGGAGAAAGAAGTCGTTATCGGCATCCGGAAACGTGGCGGCGATCTGCGATTCTTTCACGCCAAAGACGCTAAGAGTGCAACACTGGCAGAGTTCATTCGAGAAAACGTGAGCGACGACGTGGAAGTCATGGTCACTGACGAATGGTCTGCCTATCCCGATGCCATGCGGCGTACTGGACTGGAAAAGAAGCATAAGACGATCCGGCACAAGGGCGGAGTCTACGTTGACGGAGATATCTACACCAACACCGTGGAGTCCGCCTTCTCGCTGCTCAAGCGCGGGATTATGGGGACGTGGCACCGCATCAGCGCAAAGCATTTGCAAGCCTACTTGGACGAAATGACATTCCGCTTTGACCGGAGAAAGTCGAGCACGCTTTTCTTGGATACGATTCGCCATATGGCAACTGCCGATCCGATGAGCTTTGAGGCCCTAACCAAAACAATTAGTGCAGCCGCTTAGAGGGAGGCCGTGGTTTTCCTTCCTCTTCCCGTCGTATGTGACGCAATAATCCTTGCAAGACTTGCGTCCTAGCAGTCTGGTTGTTTTGCAAGGACTGCGTGCTCGGCCTGCCCGCATACGCCTCTTTCCACCCCTTGATAAGATGACCATCTAAAGGAAACTGCCCCATGCCGTCCTGTTGGTGAATAACCGTCACCCTATGAGCTTTACCCACGGTTTTGCCCGGCTCTTTCTCTGCTGCTTCTAGCGCCTCCGCTACATGGAGAATCGCCCGTGGCAACGAACAATCGGCGTCATGGCCGCGTTTATTCAAGTGTTCCATTGCCAACCGCGCCCCGGCCCCGATTACAAACGTTGGTGGAGTCGTACACATCTCAAGATGGCGCTTATCGCTTGCCTTGTAAAAGAGAAGTTTCCCGTGAACAAAGCCACCCATTATTATTTCCACGGGCAGCGGTGTGGCATTGATGATCGCCTCGCCAGCCTTGCGGATCAGAGGGCTCATTTTCACTCCCGGCAGTTTCCCGGTGACCCACTGCTTCAAGGTAATGCAGTAGCTCGTTCTGAGCGTCCAATCGACATGCTGCGCGAACACTTTATACCTGGAGTCGTTGATCGCATTTTCCACGTGCTCAGGGAAGATTTCCGGTTCGCTGGTTAACTTCTCCAGCCTCGCACTCAATTCGCTCACGAGCATCTGGGCTACCGATAGTCTCCCGGCGACACATACGGAGCAGTCAAATGGCGCGGGAAAATCCCATTGCTTGCCAGCCGCGTCGTTAGGCGAGACATTGGGCCACGACGCCCGCATATCACTACCGAGAATGATCCACCTACCTGCTTCTGCGGCGACACCTATGCCGATAGTCACGGATTCCTCGGCTGGCGCTGAGTCCGATCCGATTGCCTCATGCGTGAAAGGATAGGCAGATGCCGACCCTTCGTCAAGTACATAATCGTGAGGTCAAAATCTAGACAACAAAGGGCTTAGGGGGCGACGACTTGCTCTGGAGCAGACCGTCACTGCCTCGACCATGATCGCTGAATTAATTTGGGGAGGCAAGGTCAGATGTCACAGTGGGGCTGTGCAAAAAGTTGGTGCCGTCCCTTCGGGACTCGGTCTCTTTCTAGCCTTACCCCGGACTTGCGTCCGGGGCTATTGTATGCCGTCCCTTTCGGGACTGGAGTCGGGTGGTGCATTCGGCGGCCTTCGCCCTCTCGCCGGAGCACTTGGCACCGCCGTGAGAATGCCTCTAGGCACCCGGGTGCTGCCGGTGCAATAGGGATCCTTCGACTCCATTTGCCGCGCGCTTCGCGCGGGACAAATTCCGCTCAGGATGACAGACTTTTCAAACGCGTGCCTCATTGCGGAACATTGTTTAGAATCAAACGTAGTATTGAATGTGGGCTTGTTCTCGAAATCTGTGTGGCCCGAAGGTTTGAACTTATGAAACTTATACGACCTGCAGTGTTGGCGCTGGTAATTGCCGGCGCGTTCTTTTACTTTACGACCTGGCGTTCGAACGCGAAGCTGGCGGGCGGGAATCCGGTGGGCTGGCTCAGTCATCCGGCGCAGGTGGAGATTACCGAGGCTTCCGGCGGCGAGGCGCTTGACAGCGAAGAGCAGAACAATATCAGCGTTTATCGAAAGAATATTCCGTCGGTGGTGAACATCACGTCGCGGGCCATGACTTTCGACTTTTTTTACGGGCTGGTGCCGCAGGAGGGCCAGGGCTCGGGCTTTGTGATCGATAAGGATGGGCACATCCTCACCAACTATCACGTCATTGCCGACGCGCGCCAGGTGGAAGTGACCATGCACAATCGCAAAAAGTACAAGGCGACTGTGGTGGGCACTGATCCGGCGCACGATCTGGCGGTGATCCAGATCAAGGCGCCTGAGCTGGTTCCTGCTGTGCTCGGCAACTCGCAGAACTTGCAGGTGGGGCAGAAGGTTTATGCCATCGGGAATCCGTTTGGCTTGGCTGGGACTATGACGCGTGGCATTGTGAGTTCGATTCGCCCGGTGCGCGAGCCCAATGGCGCGACCATTGACGAGGCGATTCAGACTGATGCGGCCATCAACCCGGGCAACTCGGGCGGTCCGCTGATGAACTGGCACGGCGAAGTGATTGGCATCAACACTATGATTCTCTCTAGCGTGGGGCAGAATGCCGGGATCGGATTCGCCATTCCCATCAATACTGCCAAGGCTGTGCTGAATGATCTGATGACGCTGGGGCGGGTGCGACGGCCGGCACTGGGGGTGCGCACGATTCCAATCAGCGCGGAGCTCGCGGAAGAGATTGGATTGCCAGCGGACTACGGTTTGCTGATCGTGCAAGTGACTCCGGGCGGCTCGGCGGATCTGGCCGGACTGAAGGGCGGTACCGAGCGCGCTTATCTGGGGAACATCCCCATCATGCTGGGCGGTGACTTGATCGTCGCCATCGACGGCCAAAAGGTTGAGGATGAACAGGATCTGTCGCAGATGATGAATAACCACCGCGCCGGGGATACGGTGAAGGTTACGATCTTCCGCAACAAGAAAAAGATGGATGTGAGCGTCGCTCTGGGCGAGGCTAGGGAACAAGTGTGAGGAGGCTGTCGGCCTGTCAGCTATCAGCTTTCAGCCAATGCGTGAATATCGATTCCATCCGCGAGTACTGCCTGTCTTTCCCGCATGCGACCGAGAAGCTGCAGTGGGGCGACGATCTTTGCTTCAAGATTGAGGGCAAGATTTTCGTCATGCTCGGATTGGACAATCCGCGGGCTTGTTTCAAGTGCACGCCTGAGACTTTTGCCGAATTGATCGAGCGCGAGGATATTCGTCCAGCGCCGTACGTCGGGCGCTACAAGTGGGTGATGCTGGATCGACTCGATGCCGTGCGTCCGGACGAGCTGGAGGATTTGATCCGGCAGTCGTATGAGATGGTGGCGGCGAAGGCTCCGAAGAGAAAATCAGGGAAGAAGAAGGGCGGCGGTAAGGCTGGCCGTCGGAAGAGGGCTAGGAGCGGATGACGGTTGTCCTCGTGGATAGAGTTGGCGGGCGAGGGCGCCCGCCCCACACGAGCCACCCAACACATCAAGCCTGATTTGACTCTGCTTGGCGCGGTCGGCTAGCCTCAATAGTCCTAGCATTCCTGGACAGCCTTGATCTTCATGCGATTCCGAAACAAATCATTGATTTTGCTGCTGATGGCGGCCGTGGCGGTGTTCGGTTCAGGCCAGGCCCTCGGATCTACGGAGCCGGTTCACGCACAGCACGGAATCGTGGTGAGCGTGCACGAGCTGGCGTCGCGAGCGGGAGTCGAAATGATGCAGGCCGGCGGCAACGCGGTGGATGCCGCCGTGGCTACCGGATTCGCGTTGGCGGTGGTGCATCCGGCGGCGGGAAATCTGGGAGGCGGCGGCTTCATGCTGGTCCGCATGGCCGACAGCAAAGTGCATTTCCTCGACTATCGGGAAAAGGCTCCCGCGGCGGCGAAGCGTGACATGTATCTGGATCCGCAGGGCAACGTGATCGAAGGCGCCAGCCAGATTGGATACAAGTCGATCGGAGTGCCGGGGTCGGTTGCGGGCATGGTTTACGCCGAGCAGAAATATGGCAAGCTGACGCTGGCGCAGGTGATGGCTCCGGCCATCCGGCTGGCGCGCGAGGGTTATGCGTTGAGCTGGGGAGAGGCGCGTGATTTTCAGCGTGATAAATATCTGGGAGGTTTTCCCGAGTCGCGGCGCATCTTCCAGCGTGACGGCAACTACTACCAGCCGGGAGAGATTTTCCGGCAGCCTGATTTGGCGCGGACTCTGGAGCGGATCGCGGCGAAGCCCGATGACTTTTATCAGGGAGCCCTGGCACAGGAATTGGCAGCCGCGATGCAGAAAGGCGGAGGGCTGATTACCGCTGACGATCTGGCGCACTATGAAGTGAAGGAACGCGAACCGGTGCGGGGAACGTATCGCGGGTACGAAATCATAAGCGCGCCGCCACCGTCTTCCGGTGGAACGGTTCTGATCGAATCGCTGAACATCCTGGAAGGATACGATCTGGCCAAGATGGAGAATCGATCGGCGCAGTCTATTCATTTTACGACGGAGGCATTCCGGCGGGCGTTTTTCGATCGGGCGGAATTCATGGGAGACCCGGACTTCTCAAAGATTCCCGTGGCGCAGCTTATCGATAAGAAATATGGCGCAGCCTGGCGGGATTCGATCGATGCGGACCACGCCAGCCCCAGCAAAGAGTTGAAACGGCCCGCAATTTTCAGCGAGATGGAGCAATATGCGGCCGCCCATCCGCAGCCGGTGGCGATTCACGAGTCGCCGCACACTACACACTATTCCGTTGTGGATGCGGATGGAAATGCGGTCGCGGTCACTACGACCCTCAATGGTTGGTTCGGAGCGCGGGTCACGGCCGAAGGCCTGGGGTTTCTGCTGAACGACGAGATGGATGATTTCTCCAGCAAACCGGGCGTGCCGAATTCCGATGGTCTGATTCAGGGTACGGCGAACGCCATCGAGCCGGGAAAGCGGCCGCTGTCGTCGATGACCCCGACTATCGTAGTGCATGGTGGGAAGCCGTTTCTGGTGCTGGGTTCGCCGGGCAGTTCGAAGATCATCACGACGGTGGCAAATGTTCTGATGGGGGTGATTGATTACGGGATGAATATTCAGGAGGCGGTGAATGCTCCCCGCTTTCATCACCAGTGGATGCCGGACGTGTTGAACGTCGAGCAATGGTTTTCGCCGGATACGGTGCAGGCGCTGCAGAAGATGGGATACAACGTGCAGGTCGGGCTGCGCTACGGGGAGTATTCGGTTCCCTACTGGAGCGATGCGGAGTGCATTGCGATCGATGCGAAGACCGGCGAGCGGCTGGGAGCGAGCGATGGCCGGAACAGCGGAAAGGCAGTGGGGTACTGATGCGGAGAGCAGTTTCAACTTATTTATACGTGAAGGAGCGGCTGCATCCGGGAATTCTGGATGGGCTGGCTCGCAGCGGAGTGCAGGCGATTGAGATCTTCGCCGCGCGGCAGCACCTCGACTATGCCAACCGCAAGGCTCATGTCAGGGAAATCGCCGAGTGGTTCCGGGGGAGCGGGGTTCCGCTGAGCTCCGTGCATTCGCCGCTGTACGCTGATTACGAGTGGGGGCGGGCGGGGGCGCCGCCGGTGAACCTGGCATCGACCGACCGCGCCGGACTTGTAGATGCGATGGACGAGGTGAAGCGCGCCCTGGAAATTGCGGAACAGATTCCATTTCGTTTTCTGGTGCAGCATCTTGGGCTTCCCAACGAGAGTTTCAGCGAGAAAAAGTTCGAATCTGCCATGACTTCCATCGAGCACCTGCGGGCGTTTGCCAAGCCGCTGGGTGTGCGCATTCTTCTGGAAAACATTCCCAACGAGCTTTCTACACCGGAGAAATTGATGGAAATGATTCATGCCGCCCACTTTGACGACGTGGGAATCTGCTTCGATTTTGGGCACGCCAACATGATGAGTTCGGTGCGTGAGGCGTTTGAGCTGGTGCGGCAGCAAGTTTGTTCGACGCATATTCACGATAACGCCAAGCTCCAGGATTCGCATCTGTGGCCTGGACAAGGCACGATCGACTGGAAGGAAGCAATGGAACTGCTGCGCTCCGCACCCCAAACGCCGCCCCTGATGCTGGAGCTGGCAGACGATGAGAAAGTGAATCCGCTGGAGAAGTTCGAGGCGACGTTTGAGAAGCTGGAAACGGCGTAAGAGCTTTTCACCGCCGAGAACGCGGAGAACGCCGAGGGAAGAACGGCTAAACCTTGGTTATCTCGGCGCTCTTGGCGTGCTCGGCGGTAAATTGGTTTTCTAAGCTATGTCCTCACCTGTAACTACTATTGCGGAAATCGGGAAGCACGAAGGGCAATCGGTTACGCTCCGAGGCTGGCTGTATAACCTGCGCGAGAGCGGGAAGCTGTTGTTTCCGCAGTTTCGCGACGGCTCGGGCGTGATTCAGGGTGTCGTGCCGAAGAATGCGGTCACGCCGGAAGTGTTCGAGGCGATCAAGACACTGACCCAGGAGTCGAGCGTTATCGTCGAAGGCAAGGTGCGCGCCGACAAACGCGCGCCCGGCGGCTACGAACTCGATGTGGCGAACGTGCAGGTGGTGCAGCGCGTGCCGGAGTCTGATCCCTATCCCATCACGCCGAAAGAGCATGGTGTGGAATTCCTGATGGAGCACCGGCACCTGTGGGTACGGTCGCAGCGGCAAGCCTCGATTCTGCGGGTGCGGGCGGAGATTATTAAAGCGGTGCGCGATTTCTTCGACGAGCGGGGCTTTACGCTTACTGATCCGCCGATTCTTACTCCGGCGGCTTGCGAGGGCACGAGCACGCTTTTTCCCGTCGATTACTTCGAGGAGCAGGCTTATCTTACGCAATCCGGCCAGCTTTATATCGAAGCTACCGCGATGGCGCTGGGCAAGGTGTATTCGTTCGGTCCGACATTTCGCGCAGAGAAATCGAAGACGCGGCGTCACCTTACAGAGTTTTGGATGGTTGAACCGGAAGTTGCGTATGCCGAACTTGACGACCTGATGGATCTGGCTGAGGGGCTGATCAGTTTTGTCGTGAAGCGCTGCCTAGAGCGGCGGCGTGTGGACTTGCAGGCCATCGGCCGCGATCTTTCTAAACTCGAAAAGATTGAGCCACCTTTTCCGCGGATCAGTTACGACGATGCGGTGAAGAATCTGCAGGAAGGCCACGCCAAGGGCGCGCTGGAAACGAAATTCGAATGGGGCGGCGATCTGGGTTCGCCTGACGAGACTTACCTTTCGGCGCAATTCGACAAACCGGTGATGGTGCATCGCTATCCCGCGAAGGTAAAGGCGTTCTACATGGAACCGGATCCGCAGCGGCCGGAGTTGGCCTTGTGCGTCGATGTGCTGGCCCCGGAGGGCTACGGTGAAATCATCGGCGGATCGCAGCGCATGGCGTCGCACGAATTGCTGGTGCAGCGCATTCATGAGCACGGCTTGCCGGAAGAAGCGTTTAAATGGTATCTCGACTTGCGCAAGTACGGCAGCGTGCCGCACGGCGGCTTCGGCATGGGCATTGAGCGGGCCGTGGCCTGGATCTGCGGGCTTGAACATGTCCGGGAGACGATTCCGTTCCCGCGGATGCTGCATCGGCTGTACCCATAAGGCTTTTTTCACCGCCGAGTACGCCGAGAACGCCGAGGATGGAAGAAAAAGACAGGCTCGATTCGATTACACGACGGCCTCGGCGGTAACTACGGAATTCACGAACTACGTTAGCGCATGACAACAACCATAACCTCAACGACCATTGCTCCCAAAAAGATTCGCGTCATTGGTGTGCCGCTGGATCTAGGCCAGTCCCGGCGTGGCGTCGACATGGGGCCTTCGGCCGTTCGTGTGGCTGGGCTCGAGGCACGACTCGAAGCATTGGGTCATCAGGTGGAAGATGGCGGCAACGTCGCTGTCGCTATCCCAGAGCAGAAAAAAGAGGGCGACACGCATGCCAAGTATTTGAAGGAGATTACCGCGACCTGCACCAAGCATGCGGAACTGGTGCTCAAGACGCTTGAAGCCGGGAAGATTCCGCTGGCTCTTGGCGGGGATCATTCGATGGCGGCGGGAACGGTATCGGGAGTGGCGGAGTTTTATCGGCGGCAGAACCAGCGCGTCGGGCTCATCTGGATCGACGCGCATACCGACATCAATACGCCAGAATCTTCGCCCAGCGGCAATGTGCATGGGATGCCGCTGGCCGCGCTGATGGGGCTGGGTCCGGCTGAGCTGTCGAATATTTTCGATTTTTCTCCCAAGGTAAAGCCGGAGAACTGCGTGCTGGTGGGGGTGCGCGACATTGATGCGATTGAGAAGGAAAATGTGCGCCGCGCCGGCATTGGCGTTTTTACCATGCGCGACATCGACGAGCGAGGGATGCGCACGGTGATGGAAGAAGCGTTGCGCATGGCTGGACGCGGGACCGCTGGCTATCATATTTCGCTCGACATGGACTGGATCGATCCGGAGGATGCGCCGGGTGTGGGCACTCCGGTGCGCGGAGGCGCTACCTATCGCGAGGCTCATCTGGCGATGGAAATCATTGCCGACCACGGGCGCATGGTGAGTTTTGAGATTGTCGAAGTGAATCCCGTGATCGACGAGCACAACCGGACTGCGGATCTGGCCGTGGAGTTGGCGCTCTCGGCGTTTGGGAAAAAGATTCTGTAAGCGCTTATGAAAAAGCTTCGGGTCGGCATTCTTTTTGGCGGGCGCAGCGGAGAGCATGAAGTCTCTCTGCTTTCGGCTGCTTCGGTTCTCAACGCGATTGATAAAGACAAGTACGAGGTCGTACCCATCGGCATCACCAAAGATGGTCGCTGGCTTACTGCGGAGCACGCCGAGAACCTGCTGCAGGGCAAGCTGGTGCTCGAACCGCGCCAGCTGCGGGCCGGCGATCCTGAAACTACTCCGGCTGCGGCGGTACTCGCGCGCGGGGAGTCGGTGGTCGTGCCGCCTGAGCCTGTGCATCGGCAGAGTGGGCTGGTCCCTTTCCAGACAGATGCATCACTTACGCGGCGCGCCAGCGATCGCGCCATTAATGTAGACCTGATCTTTCCTGTACTGCACGGAACCTTTGGCGAAGATGGAACGATTCAGGGGCTGCTCGAACTGGCTGATATCGCTTACGTGGGCGCGGGCGTGCTGGGCTCGGCGGCGGGCATGGACAAAGACATTATGAAGTCGTTGTTCGCTGCCGCGGGGCTGCCCATTGTGAAGCATGTCACGATTCTGCGCAGCGCGTGGGAGAAAGAGCCGAGGAAAGTTCAGAAGTTCGTCGAGAGCAAGCTGAAATATCCCGTGTTTGTGAAGCCCGCGAACCTGGGATCATCTGTGGGGATCAGCAAGGCGCACGACCGCAAGGAACTTGGCCCGGCCATTGAGGAAGCGGCGAAGTTCGACCGGAAGATTGTCATTGAGCAGGGCGTGGGCGGAAAGAAAAACAAAGCGCGCGAGATCGAATGCTCGGTGCTGGGCAACGACGAGCCGGTGGCCTCGGTCCCGGGTGAGATTGTTCCGGTCAAAGAGTTCTACGACTACAACGCCAAGTATCTCGACGAAGGATCCGAACTGATTATTCCGGCGGAGCTAACCAAGGCGGAGACGAAGAGGGTTCAGGAGCTGGCGGTGCGGTCGTTTAAAGCCGTCGATTGCTCCGGGCTGGCGCGCGTGGATTTTCTGATGGAGCCTGGATCGTCTAAGGGGAGCGGGAATAAGTGGCGGAAAATTTATTTGAACGAGATCAACACCATGCCGGGATTCACGGCGATCAGCATGTATCCGAAGCTGTGGGCGGCGTCGGGACTGGATTATCCGGACCTGATCGATAAACTAATCCAGCTCGGCTTGGAGCGGCACGCCGATAAGAAGAAGAATCAGTACTCGCGATGAGAGTGCGGGTCGATTCCTGGCGCGTGAAAGAGAGATGCGTGCGGGACAGTGGCGGGAACTCCTCGCCTGGCCTGTAGTCACGCCGGAGTGCGAGGGGTCCTTCGACTGCGGTTGTGGTTCGCGTTCGCGAACCACAACCTCCGCTCAGGATGACAGAGTTTTGGAGTGGCTATGGAGCTCCTGCCTTTACCATGAAGTTTGCCTGATCGGCCTTCATTTTTCTCAGACCCTCCGTCGGGAGATAAACCATGTGCCCTGCCTCGTAAGTGGCGTACGAAATATTCTCGCGATACTTTTGGGGCAGGTCGAGATGCTGCAGGGCGTAGTTCGCCGCGAAATAGGGCGTGGCCAGATCGTAATAGCCTTCCATCACCAGAATCTTCAGGTACGGATTCTTCACAATGGCTTGCCGCATGGCTGAAGCCGTGTCGGGGAAGCCCCCGATGGCCGATCCCCAATCCCATTTGTCGAAACCGATGTCTTGCGCTCGCACGTAGTAGGGCATGTCGGTTTTGTATCCCAGTTCGGTGCGCACGTAGTTGTTGAAAACGGAGGTGTAGGGCGGCTGAGTAGCTGAGCCCGTCGGATCGTAGAACGGAGTATCGAGCAGGCCGCTGGGATCGGGACCGGTATAGCGGCCATCGAGGCGCCCCACGCGGAGTTTCTGGTCGATCAGCAAATAGTGCGTGAACTTGCGGACGTTGATGCGCAAATTAGCTTCGTCGATGACCTCTTTGCTCAGACCGGTATAGCGGGCTAACTGCTCGATGGTTTTTTCGCGTTCTTGCGGGGTGAGTGCGTCGCCCTTTGCCAAAGCCTGGGCGTAATCGCCGAATGCCCACTGCTCTGACTCCTGGCGGGTGCGGTTCAGGTCCTGCAGCAGGTCGGGCGAGAGTTTGTGGTGATACGCAGCGATCATGGTGAATGACGGAATCAGGAAAATGTAAGGCTGGTCGTTGGTGTTGGTCTCTTCCAGGGTTTCGAAGTTCAACACACTTGAGAGCAGCGTGATGCCGTTGAACGAGATACCGCGATCGGCAAGATATCCGGCGATCCCAGCGGCGCGCGTGGTTCCGTAACTTTCTCCCAGAATGAACAGTGGCGACGACCATCGTTCGTTGCGCGTGATATAGAGGCGGATGAACTCGCTGAAGGCCTCGATGTCTCCCTTGACGCCCCAGAATTTCTTGAAGAGTTCCGAATCAGCGGCGCGGCTGAATCCGGTGCCGATGGCGTCGATCAGGACCAGATCGCTTTTGTCGAGCAGGGTGTAGGGATTGTCTTCCATGTGATAGGGTGCGGGCGGCATGAATCCGTCGGGCTGGAGCACAACGTGTTTGGGTCCGAGCGCTCCCATGTGCAACCAGATCGATGCCGAACCGGGGCCGCCGTTGAAGGCGAAAGTGAGCGGGCGCTTGGCGGCTTCCTGGCCCTCGACTGTGTAAGCGACGTAGAACATCTCGGCTTCAATCTTGCCGTCTCCGCGCTTGATCGGAAGACGTCCGGCGGTCGCCGTATATTTCAATGCCTTTCCATCTATGGTGATCTGGTGATGCGTCACGACTGGAGGCACTTCAGTCATGTCGAAGTGCTCTTCTTTGTCTTTTTCTTTGTCGGAGAAGGCTTGCGGCGCCGGAGGCTTTGGCTCGGAAGATGCCTCTGGTTTAGTAGTCGCGTTCTCAGCAGGCTCGGTGGATGCCTGTGCCGGCTTCTTTTGACTTTGAGATTTCGGGCTGGTTTGCTGGGAGTTGGTCTGCTGCGCGAAACAGGCAGCCAAAAGAACGCAAGCTGAGGCCAATGCCAGGAAAGGTGATTTCATGATCGGGTCCTCGTTTAGAAGTGCGGGGTAGAGTTTGTGAACGGCATGAATTGTACACTGGACTGCGAAAACTCCCGCGGCGTCGTTCGTGAGCCTATCCGTTCTCGCGAAGACTAAGGATTCCTCCTGACCTTGCCGATGGGACTTGCATGGCCGGCCATCGGCTTCGATATCTGACCGTCGATGATTGGGTCTTGCTTCAGGCCAAGGCGGTGCGGCGAACTTTCAAACTGGGGGAAGAGATTATCCGGCAGGGCGATTGGGGCGGCAACATTTATATAATTCGCCAAGGGGAAGCGTCCGTTGAACTGGCCGGAACCGGTTCCCGTGCGATTGTGGCCGTGCTTGGACCCGAGGACATCTGCGGCGACATGGCGTTTCTGGAGCTGGGGTAAGGCCACGGCGGCCGTGGTTGCGAAGGATGAAGAGGTCGATGTCGACGAGATCAAGGCCATCGACTTGCGGGAAATCATGGAAGCCTTTCCCCGGCTTGCTTCTCGCTTTTACCGGTCGCTGGCGCTGGTCCTGGTGCAGAGATTGAGGGTCACTACCGGAGAGCTGGCCCGGGAAATGGCTATGCGCGACCGCCGCTAGTCAGACTGCTTCTTCACGCTGGTTTTCAGTGAGCTCCACCTTCTGCAGAAACTCCACAGCTTTTTCTAGAGAGCGGTGCTGAATATTCCAGTTGAACTTCGCGGCCTCGCGCCGGATCTCGGAATTCGACATCGGCTTGTCTTTCTTGTCCAGAATAAAATAGGCCTTGGCGGCGATGGACAGCTCGAAATAGTTAGGATCGCCGGCCTCCCTTATCTTCTTAACGGCCGAGTCGACTTTCTTGTACTCTGGGCTTTCACGCAGAGTTGACAACAGCTTCTTGCCATCGGAGGTAATGGTGTAGTCAAAACGGCGTAGCTCGAACCCGTCGTTGTAAATGCCAAATCCCATGCTCTCCTCCGCGATGAACCCCAAATTCTTCAACTGCGCGACGCAACTATCCACGACTGTGGAATATGGCCCATAGTAGTGGGCATCATAGCCTAATCCCGGATCAACGCCCGACAGCAGCGAAACGAAGTAAGCTTTCTTCTGGAGCAATGTCCTTCCCTGGAGACGCCCGCCCGAAGCATCCAGCAGCGCCAAAACAAACTGTGTTGCGTTCATAAAGCCCTCAGTTTCTCGGAGTTCACGCCGTTCGCCTTCTCCGTCTGCTGTAGCGCCGCGAGTTCCGATCATTCCTAGGATTTCCTCGCGATATTCACGGCGGCGCTTGTTCCGATCTTTTTCGTCTTTGTACGCGACGGGCGCATAAACCTGAAATTTCTGCTTCAGGATGGCCTCGTTCACTGTTCCAAATATGACCGACTTTTCATGAAACCGAGACTCTTTCTTCCCAGGCTCGACGACCAGAATCTCACTTTCCGTTTTAACGGCCGACGGAAAGCTCACCAACTTGCAAATCACAAGGTCGTTGTCCTCTCCAAATTTGAAGCGGTCCGCTATCATAGCCTCAAGCGCCCTGTGGAATTTGCCTGATTCGTCGGTTTCGGCAAATAACTTCATCCGGACTGCAGGTTCGGCTAGGTCCTTTTCATCTATGTCCAGGATGCACTTGAGGAGCCTGCGATCCACAAGTCGAGTGAAAACTGACTTGGCTCGGCAATCGCTGGATTCCTCAAGGACTCTGGTCATTAGACGGTCGTCGGTCCAACCGATGTAGTTGTCGAGGTGTTCCCTCGAACCGTCATATCCATAGAGGTCGCGGAGCCACCCCAGTTTGTCCACTTCTATACCCAAGGATATCCCTCGCTCGATCATTTGGTCCGTGATGAGTCTGATCCTGTGCTGGTAAACCTGGGTTTTCATGTAGTACTTCGCCAATACGAATTGCTCCAGCGCGTAGATGCCATTTCCAGAAATGGCCAGATATTTGTCTTCAGCGTCGGCATGAAGTCGCAGGCTGCTTATTAGGAACTCGATGTCGTAGATTCCGTACTTGACTCCGCAGAAATAGCTGTCTCTCAACAGGTAGTCCTGCTTGTCAGCGTCGAGTGGCCCAGAAACAATGTCGTGGAGAACGCTGTAGCCAGAGCTGCCCTCGAGAATCCCGATTACTTTTTCTCGGTCCTTTTCCAGAATCCAAGAGGCAAGCTCCTTGTTGTCCCGAAGAATCTGAGCCGTGATTAGCTCATGTATCTGCTGCTTGGCGGCCAATTTCACTCGTGCGGCGTTACGGTATTTCTGCAGAATCGGCTCGGACACGTGCGAAAACGGGCCGTGCCCCACATCGTGCAGAAGCGCTGCGAGTCTCACGAGGCGCGCTTCCTCCGGTGACAGTTGCAATGCCTTCGCCATGCGGCACGCAACGTGAAAAGCACCAAGGGAGTGCTCAAAACGAGTGTGAACGGCCCCAGGATAGACCTCGTATGCCAGTGCCAACTGCTTCAGTCTTCGAAGCCTCTGGAAAATGGGGGTGTCGACGATGCCCTGCTCAGAGGGCTCGCGGAATATAAACCCGTGGATCGGGTCACGGACTTCTTGCTCTGCGAACACAGCAGAGTGATTATAGGCGAATAAAAGACGAATTCACAAGATATAATAGTCCTCCTCTTGGACGACTCGGCCAGCCGCAATTGCGTATTGACGGACCCCACCCGGCCGTGTACGATCATCAAGACAAGTTTGCCTTTCGGGGCAGACCTGAATTTCATGCAGAGTGGCTGAGGGACGAGCCCTGTGACGCCACGGCAACCGGATCGGGATCATATATCCCGACCGCCAGGTGCCAACTCCCGCCCGGAAACGGGGAACATGAGATTCGGATGCGAGCTTCATTTCTATTTGCATTCCGATACCTCTTTTCCTTATTTCCTGGAAAAGAGGCTTTGTATTTTAGGCCGCCTTTTCCCGGCTCGTCCTCAGCTATTCGCTTGACGAAGAAAGAAAGCGAGTAGCCCGATGTCGAACAACGATTCTCACTACGAACTGCGCTGCCGGGAATGCGGCCGGAGCTGGGGAAACCAGCCCCGCTCGATCTGCGATGAGTGTTTCTCTCCTCTGGAAATCACTTACGACTACGATGTGATCCGGGCCTTGATTGCTCAAGGGACGTTCAGCCGCGAGCGCATCGGGCAGCGGCCGCCGAACATGTGGCGCTATGCCGAATTGCTGCCGCTGCCGGCGGGTTTTGAGCCTCGGCTGCCGGTGGGGTTTACGCCTCTGTTCCAGGCGCCGCGTCTGGCGGAGCGACTTGCCGACCCGCGGGATGCGAAGACTGCCGCACAGAATCTATACCTGAAGAATGACGCCGTCTGCCTGCCGACGTTGAGTTTCAAAGACCGCGTGGTCGCCGTGGCGCTAGCGCAGGCGCAGGCTTTCGGCTTCGATACGGTCGCGTGCTCTTCCACCGGAAACCTGGCCAATGCCGTGGCGGCGCACGCGGCGCGACTGGGTCTGAAGGCCTGGATCTTCATTCCATCTGATCTCGAGCCGGCAAAGATTCTGGGTACGCAAGTCTTTGGCGCGAATGTGGTGCGCATCGCGGGCAACTACGATCAAGTGAACCGCCTGTGTTCACAGATTGCCGAAGAGCGCTGCTGGGGATTCGTCAATGTAAACCTGCGGCCTTATTACGCCGAGGGATCGAAGACCGTCGGCTTCGAAATCGCCGAGCAGTTGGGCTGGCGTCTGCCGGATAACGTCGTTGTTCCCATGGCCGGCGGGTCGCTCATTACCAAGATCAAAAAGGCTTTCGACGAACTAGTCAAGCTTGAGTTGGTCGAGGAGAAGCCGGTGAAGTTCTTCGGCGCCCAGGCTACGGGATGCTCGCCGATTTCGACTGCAGTGAAGACCGGAAGCTCAGAGATCGATCCGCAGAAACCGGCAACGATCGCGCGTTCACTCGCCATCGGCAATCCTGCAGACGGACATTACGCTATCAAGACCATCAAGCAGAGCGGCGGATGGAGCGAGGATGTGAGCGATCCGGAAGTGATCGATTCGATCCGGCTGCTGGCAGAAACTGAAGGCATCTTCACCGAGACTGCCGGCGGCGTGACCGTGGGCACGGCGGGCAAGCTCTATCGTCAGGATCGAATCCTGCCCGAGGAGACGACGGTGCTGTGCATCACTGGCAACGGTTTGAAGACGACCGATGTGCTGGCCGGCGTGTACGAAACCGAGCGCGCCATCGCGCCCAAGCTGGTCGAGTTCGAGAAGTATCTGCAGGAAACGCTGGACACCGTCGAGGTCGCGAAAGAAGCAGCGGCCACGGTGGGTGTTTAGGAACGGAGGCCTAAGATGGCGATCACCGTGCAAATTCCGACCGCTCTGCGACGGCACACTGCAGGCGTTGGCTCGATTGCGTGTGCGGCCACGAACCTGGGAGAGCTGTTCTCCGTCCTCGATGAGAAGTTTCCGGAACTGAAGCCCCACTTGCGCGACGAAGCGGGACAAGTGCGCCGCTTCCTGAATATTTACGTGAATGAGGAAGACATACGCTTTCTGGGCGGGCCGGCTTACATCTTCACCGACGGGGATGAGGTGCTGCTGGTGCCGTCGATCGCGGGCGGAGTTTCGTAGTCGGCGACACTGCCTTTCAATATATCCATTCGATTGCAATTCTCGCCGCGTGGTATATAATCAATCTAACTAACTGGTTAATTAGTCATGGCTCAACTCTTTCGCCACCGCCAGCACACTCCCCGCATGGGTTCTCGCGGGCAGCCGGAGGAGAGCCGTGCCGCCATTCTGCAGGCTGCGGCGCGGGAGTTTGCCGAACTCGGCATTGCCGGAGCCCGCACCGACGCCATTGCGCGCGAGGCGCGAGTCAACAAGGCCCTGCTCTACTACTACTTCAAGGACAAGGAAACGCTCTACGGCGCCGTGCTCGACGGCGCGTTTTCCGGGATGAAGGCCCGAGTCTTCCGGGTTCTCGACAGCGATCTTCCCCCACGCGAGAAGATCATGGCCTACGTGGGCGCGTATTTCGATTTCATTGCCTCGAACCAGATTTATCCCAAGCTGATGCAGCGCGAGATGATGCGAGCGCGCGAAGGCCGCTCCGAGCACATCGACCGGCTGGTTAAGACTTACTTTCAACCGATCTACCGAAGGGTAGGCGAGTTGTTGCACAAAGGCATCGAGGAAGGCGAGTTCCGCAAAGTCGACCCGGCACACTTCGTTCCTTCCATGGTGGCGATGATCGTTTTCTATTTCAGCAGCGCTCCGGTGATGCAGCGAATCGTACATTTCAATCCGCTTACGCCGCAGAGAATCGCCGAACGGCGGGCTGCGGTTCTCGATTTTATTTCCGCCGCGCTGTTTCAACCCCGCGCCAGTTCGGCGTCAGGAGTACGCAAATGAGTGCTCGCAACCGTTTCTTCATTCTTCTCGGCATCATCTTCGTGATCGCCGCGATTTACTATGGCTTTTCCGTCGACCATTCCAAAGACCTGGTGCTGATCGGCACGGTCGATTCGAACCAGGTGATTGTCAGCGCGCAGGTGGAAGGCCGCATCCAGAAACTGCTGGTCGATGAAGGCACGCCGGTGAAGGCCGGCGACCTGATCGCCGTTCTCGATCCCTCAGAGTTGGAGACGCAGGAAGCCGCTGCTGCCGCGAACATCGCGAGCTTGCAGCACAAGGTTTCCGAGATGCAGCACACGGAAGAGTCCACTTCAGGATCGACGTCGAGCGACGTAGCCAATGCGCAGGCGAAGCTCTCTTCAGCCAAGGCGCAGCTCCTACAGGCGAAAGCTACGCTGGATCGCACTGAGAGCGATAGCCGGCGCACCATCGAACTGGCCAAGGCTGGCGTTGCATCGGATCAGGATCGCGTGCAGGCCGAAACCAACTTGCAGGCGGCGCAAGCGACTGTGCAGGCCCAGCAGGAGTTGGTGAAGGCGGCGGAAGCAGACTTGAACTCCGCCGTCGCGCGCACCCAGCAAGCCAACGCCGCGAAAAGCACGGTGCGATCGACCGAGGCTGATCTGAAGAATGCGATCGCGCAGAAAAATCAGGCCGCGGTACGGCTCGGCTACACAAACGTTTATGCGCCCGTCACTGGCACGGTTTCAGTGCGCGCGGCGCGGCAGGGAGAAGTGGTCAACATCGGCGCACCTATTGTGACCATCGTTGATCTGACTGACACCTGGGCGCGGGCTGCGATTCCGGAAACTTATGCCGATCACATCGGCTATGGCGATGTGTTGCGTGTCCGTCTGCCCGGCGGGACGGTCACCAGCGGTAAAGTGTTTTTCAAAGGTGTGGAGGGCGACTTTGCCACGCAGCGCGACGTGAGCCGCCGCAAGCGAGATATCCGGACCATCGTCTTGAAGGTGCGGCTGGACAATCCCAAAGGTGCGTATGTGCCGGGGATGACGGCCGAGGTACTGGTTTCGCCGGAGCAGCTGAAAGGCGGCAATCCGCAGAGCGCGGCGGCAGCGGGGAAGCAATAATGCCGGAAACCTACGCCATCGCAGTCGAGCACATCGTCAAGAAGTACGGCGACTTCACGGCTGTCGATCGATGTTTCGTTCAACGTGAACGAAGGCGAAATCTTCGGCCTGCTCGGACCGAACGGCGCGGGGAAGTCAACGCTGATCCGCATGATGACCACGCTGATTCCAATCACTGGCGGAATAGCGCGGATTGCCGGCCACGATGTAGCCAAAGACCCGGATGCGGTGCGGCGAACGATTGGCGTGATCCCGCAGGCCTTGACCAGCGATCTCGACCTCACCGTGGAAGAGAATCTGAACATCTACGCCAAGCTCTACGACGTGCCTGCGAAAGAACGGAAGCGCTCGATTGACGAGTTGCTGGGGCTGGTCGACCTAACCAAGTGGCGCGACGCGCAGACCAAGACGCTTTCCGGCGGCATGCGGCGGCGGTTGGAGATTGCGCGCGGGCTGGTGCATCATCCCAAAATCTTCTTCCTCGATGAACCCACCACCGGATTAGACCCGGTCTCGCGCGTGGCCGTGTGGGAGATGCTGGGCAACATCAAAAGCCAGCGGCAGCTCACCATCCTGATCACCACGCATTACATGGATGAAGCCGACCGGCTGTGCGATCGCATCGCGATCGTGGATCACGGTAAGCTCGTCGCGCTCGACGCGCCGATGGCGCTGAAAGCGAGCGTGCCGGGATCGAACGTGATCGAAGCGCAGTTCGAGAACCCTCCGGAAGATTGGGAGCAGCGGTTGCACACGATGGACGACGTCACCTCCGTGCAGCATGAAGGCGCGGGGATGTATCGAATCCTTACCGGCAACGGATCGAGAACTACTACTGAACTGGTCGAGATGGCTGTCGAGGCCGGAGTTGCAGTGAAGTCGCTCTCGGTGCAGAACACCACGCTGGACGACGTATTCGTTCATTACACCGGCAGGCAGCTCCGCGACGAACTGCAGAAGGCGTACGCCTTCACCATGCCGCAGCGGCCGGGGTTGCAGCCATGAAGCTCAGGACAGAATTTATGAAGCGCTCGGGTTGGATTTTATGAACCGGATGATGGCCATTGTCGAGCGCGAAATGCGCAAGTTCTTTCGTTCGCCGGCGCTGATGCTGGCGTCCATGATTTTTCCTCTGGTGCAGCTGATCATTCTGGGCAATGCGTTTGGCGGGAAGATTCGCGACGCCCGGCTCGCCATTGTCGACGAGGATGGAGGCACGCAGGCGCTGCGAGTTCGCGAGGCTTTCGACTCCGTTCGCGCCAACATTCGCACCTTCGTTCCGGTCGACTACGACAACGAAAAGAAGGCCGTGGACGATGTGCGCAACGGCAAGCTCGAAGGCGCGGTGATCATTCCGCCGCAATTCTCGAGCCGGGTCTACGAAGAAAACCATCCGCGTATTGCCGTGGTTGTGGACAACAGCGACAACTTCATGAGTTCGGCGATTGAATCGGAACTCACGGACTTGACCAACGCGCTGAATCAGCCCACGGTCGAGCCCCGCATCCTGCAGCAGACTGCACTCGATATCGTCGAAATGTATCCCTACATCGAATACATGAAGTATCTACTGCCGGGTTCGCTGGTGCTGGCCATGTTCGTGTCTGTGATGATCGGCGGCGGGATGCTGTATATCGACGACAAGGCGCGGGGCGTGCACGAAGGCTACCTGGTCACGCCGATCACCAAGCTCGAACTGGTGCTGGGTCTCAACCTGGCGGGTGCGATCAAGGCGGTGATGACGGGCGTGATCATCACGGTGATTGGATCGCTGATTGCTGGCGTCAGCACGATTTTCAATCCGCTCACGGTGATCGGGCTCCTCATCATGATCGTGCTGACCGCGCTGGCCTTTAACACGATGATGTTTCTGCTGATGGTGAGGATCGAGGATCCGCTGGTGCCGCGGGCCATGTTCGGAATTCTCAATACACTGCTGTTTTTCCCCAGCGGTTCGGTCTATCCCGTTCAGGCATTTCCGCCGTGGTTGCGGGCGATTGCGAAAGTTGACCCTTTCACTTACGCGGTGGACGGTTTCAAATGCCTGCTGCTGAAAGAGACGAACCTGTCGGCGGTCTGGGGCGACATGTTGTACCTGACGATCTTCGCAGCGGTTACTCTGGGGATCGCGATTCCGCTGTTCAAGCGCACGCTGTGATGGGGATTTGGTAATTTTGGAATCTGGTAATTTGGCAATTTAAGACCAACCGCGGACTAGAAATTACAAAATTACCCGATTACCAAATTACCAATTCTTTCTGGAACTTTTGACTTACCCGCCGCGTCCGTTATTCTAGAGAGCGATGACGCTACTGGACGCGAAAGAGTACCATCCCGAAAAAGAGCGAAGGCAAAAGACCCGGATTATTTCGGCAATCGTTCTGGTTCTGATTTTGGCAGTCGTGGGCTGGTTCAACCGCTTCTGGCCTCAGAAGCGCGTCGCCGAGAAATTCTTTGCCTCGTTGCAGAAGCAGGACTTCGAAACTGCCTACGGCATTTATTTTGCCGATCCCGCATGGAAGCAGCATCCGCAGAATCACGCGCAGTATCCGTTGAATGAATTTCGCCAGGACTGGGGACCGGGCGGCGAGTGGGGCCTCATTAAGAGCTACCAGATTTATGGCGCCAGCAACTGCCCCGGTGGTGGTACTGGCGTGGTCGTCGACTTGATCGTGAACGACCGCGCGCAACACGCCCAGTTGTATGTGGATAAAACGGATAAGACGATCAGCACGCCGCCCTGCGCTCTGGAATTTCGCTAGAATGATGCAGCGCTAGCATCCCAGGCGCTCCAGCGTTTTTGTCAGCGACGCCTCGTCGCCGACATTCAGGCAAGTCTTTGACCGGTCAATCTGCCGCATCAGCCCGCATAGAACCTTCCCTGGCCCGATTTCCACGAAGGTCTGCACGCCCTCCGCGATCAGCAGGCGCATGCTCGGGTCCCACTTCACCGAACCTGTTACTTGCCCCACCAGCGTGGTGCGCGCCCGCATGTTCATCGCTGACCAAAGATGCTTCCACGTTGCAGACCACGGGATACACCGGCTTCTGCATCTTCAGCGCATTCAAATCCACTTCCAGTCGATCTTGCGCGGGCTTCATCAGCGAGCAGTGGAACGGCGCGCTCACGGGCAGCAACTTTCGCGCGTTTCGCTCCACGCTCGTCGGCGAGCTTCGCTCCACGTTCCACTGCCGCGGTGTTGCCGGAGATCACAATCTGTTCCGGCGAATTGATATTCGCGGGAGAGCAGACCTCGCCCTGCGCCGCGTCCTGGCAAACCGCGGCAACCTTTTCCAATTCCATACCCAGGATTGCCGCCATGGCGCCCACTCCCACCGGGACCGCCTCCTGCATATACTTTCCGCGATTGCGAACGGTCCGCACAGCATCGGCAAAGGCCATGGTGCCGGAGGCGACGTGCGCTGAATATTCACCCAGGCTGTGGCCGGCCACAAAGCTCGGCCTGGGGATGCGGCTCCTCAAGAACTCTCAACGCCGCGATCGACACGGTTAGAATCGCGGGCTGCGTGATTTCGGTCAGGCGCAGTTGTTCTTCCGGGCCCTCGAAACACAGTTGCGATAATTTGTAGCCCAGCGCCTCGTCGGCTTCTTCAAAGGTTTGCCGCGCGATGGGATACTTCTCGGCGAGATCCTTGCCCATGCCCACGGCCTGCGAGCCCTGGCCGGGGAAAATGAATGCAATCTTTTGCGCGGTGACGCTCGGTGTATTCGGTCATGGTTTTGATCTTGCAGGAATTAGTGAACCGGAGCGACTTCCACTTCTACCGGTGCGGGACGAAGCGCGGCCAGCCCCTGCTCAATCGACGCATTGATGCGCCGCTCGGCGAACTCCGCCGCCACCCGCACCGCATTCTTGATCGCGTTCGCATTGGAAGAACCGTGGGTGATGATGCACACGCCCTTCAGCCCCAGCAGCGGCGCGCCGCCGTATTCAGTATGGTCGATGCGCTTCTTGAAATCAGAAAATGCGCTGCGCGAAAGCATGTAGCCCACCTGGCTGGTAATCGTCGCCTTCAGCGATTCTTTCAGAACGGTTCGCACCAGGTTCGCCACACCTTCGGAAATCTTGAGAGCGACGTTGCCCACAAATCCATCGGCAACGATGACATCGACGTGGCCATTGAACAGATCGCGGCCCTCCACATTGCCCACAAAGTTCAAAGGCAGCCGCTTCAACAACTGGAACGACTTCGCGCGTCAGTACGTTGCCCTTGGTTTCTTCCTCGCCAATCGAGAGCAATCCCACGCGCGGCCTTTTCCCGGCCGAAAAATTGGAGCGGGGCATGGTGTGCCCAAACATGGACCGGAAATAAATCTCGCCCATCACCGCGAACTGTTCGAGATTATGCGGCTTGCAATCCACATTCGCGCCGACATCCAGCAAAATCGCCGCCGTGCCGGGAGCCGTAGGAAAAACCGCCGCCAGCGCCGGACGGTCCACGCCGTGCAACGCGCCCAGCACCATTTTGGCCGTAGCCATTGCGGCGCCGGTATTGCCGGCGGTAACAAAGCCTGCCGCTCGTCCCTCGCGGACCAGCCGCAACCCTACGCGCATGGAGGAGTCGCGCTTGGCGCGCACGGCCTGCACGGCCTTATCTTCCATGGTGATGACTTCGCTGGCATGGACGATCTCGATGGGCAGGCGCGCGGCCGAAGGGTGACGCTCCAGTTCCGCTTTGATCGTGGCTTCCGGGCCGACGAGCAGCACGCGCACGCCGATAACTGCGCGCGGCGTGAATTGCGCCTTCGATTTCAGGCTTGGGAGCCCGGTCCGAACCCATCGCATCCAGCGCGATCACGCTAGGCATTGTGGCAGGGAATTAGCTGGCTTCTTCAACGTCCAGAACTTCGCGGCCTTTATAGTAGCCGCACTTGACGCAAGCGCGATGCGGCATCTTCTTCTCGTGGCAGTTCGGACACTCCGAGAGCGAGTGGCTCTTCAGAGCATCGTGCGCCCGCCGGGTCGACGTGCGCTTCTGAGAATGTCTTCGTTTCGGATTTGGCATGGTCTATGAATTCCTCTCGCCGAGGCTCTCGGCCCCGCATGAAATCGATCTCTCGAATGTCCCGGCTTGCTGTTCCTAATGCGCCAGCTTGCCGCGGATTTCCTTCAGCGCCGCCCACCGCGGTTCTTCCAGCGTCACCGCGCACGAGCACTGTTCCTGATTCAGGTTCTTGCCGCAGTGCGGACACAACCCCTTGCAATCTTCGCGGCACGTGACCTTCAGCGGAACCGCCAACAGCACCTGCTCGCGCACCACATCGTCGAGCAGAATTCCTTCCCCTTCATAATAGCTGATCTCGGCTTCCGCGTCGGTCACCGACATTTCGTCCCGCCCCGCGTCGGCGCCCTGAGGACGATAGAGCAGATCAAACTCGCGCTTCACATCCTGCGTGAGCGGTTCCAGACACCGCGCGCAGCTCAATTCCAGGCTGGTCGCCAGCCGACCTTGAATGCGTATATCCTGTATTATCTTGTGCTTGCCGTGATGCTCTTCGACCAGATCCGCCCGCCCGCTGCTCTCGATCGGAGTCACCTGGCGGTATTCCGCTCCCAGGTCGATCACGCCCGGTTCGAACTTCTCCGCAAACTCTACCGGATGAAGTTCCAAGTCTTTGATCTCGAAGAACATCGGAAACCTCCGCGCACCGTCCAGTTACCGCCCCAGGCCCGCGGAAGCACGCCAGGAAGGCGCAAGTACCGCAAGGAGCAAGGGTTAAGGATAAAGGTTGAAGAAAGCAGTGTCAAGGCGTGGTCAACTCCTCTTTTCGGACTCGCCTATGGTTATGATGACTGGACGCGCTATGGAAACTTCGCGGAGAGAATGAAAACTGAATGGTTCGAAAGCCACGCCAATCTGGCCGCAGCTTTAATT
Source organism: uncultured Acidobacteriaceae bacterium (assembly GCA_963787495.1). GTDB lineage: Bacteria > Acidobacteriota > Terriglobia > Terriglobales > Acidobacteriaceae > Sulfotelmatobacter. Next base: position 228,272 of record CAWBDA010000003.1, on the reverse strand, counting down.
ACGCTGCTCGGCTTTCTTGCCCGCCTTTGGACCGCCCATGGAATCTTCCTCAATCCCGACGAAGCGCTGCATTTCCGCCTGGCCAATCAGGTCTCGCTGGCTCTTGCCTACAAGGCAAGTCTCACCGCGGCCCATCCGCCGCTGCTCATCTTCTTGCTCTATTTCTGGCGCGCACTCGGCACCTCAGAACTCTGGCTGCGCCTGCCTTCTGTGCTTGCGGGCGTGGTTTTTTGCTGGATGTTCTACAAATGGCTCAGCAAAGCCGCGGGCAGTCTTGCCGGCTTGATCGGACTTCTTTTCGTCGCATTCCTTCCGCCCATCATCCAGGTCGCGGCGGAACTGCGGCAATACTCCTTGATGCTGGCATTCCTGGCCAGCGCTCTGTATTTCCTGGACGAAGCTTTCACGAAAAACTCTACCGAGCCGGATGGCGGCCTTTTCCCTCTGCCTGTACCTCGCCATGCTGTTTCACTACTCGGCATTCTGGTTTGCCGCCGCGCTCGGCATTTATGCGCTGTTCCGAATCTTCACGGAACGCCCGCCCGCTAACTTGACGGCAGCTTGGGCACTCGGCCAACTCGGCGGACTGGCTCTCGCGGCGTTTTTGTATAAGACCCATCTTTCGAAACTGGGCGTGGGCGACTCGAGAACTCCGCTGCAAGGCTGGATGAGCGAGTACTATCTCCAGCGGTCTTTTTTCGACCGCGCCCACGATAACCCTCTGTTTTTCTTGGTGGGGCACACTTTCGGAGTCTTCCAATATTTCTTTGGCCAGCTTGCAGTGGGCGATGTCATGGGCCTTTTGTTCGTCGTCGCAGTCGTGCTCCTGCTGCGCGGGAAAGGCTTCCCGGAGGATCGAACTTCGTCGCGCCGGTTGGGATTATTCCTGCTCCTCCCCTTTGCGATTGCCGGCATCGCCAGCCTGGCGCATGTTTATCCCTACGGAGGCACGCGGCACATCGCATTCCTGATTATCCCGGCAATCGCGGGAGTCAGCGTGGCGCTGGCGCGTTTGGCAGCGGGCAAATGGCGTCGCGGACTTGCGATCGCGGCCGTCATTATCGTGGCCTGCGTCGCCTTTGGCAAACCGCGCCAGCCCCGGATGAACCGCGCCGATCAAAGCCGGAAACACATGGCGGAGGCGATGGACTTTGTGAGGAAGAATGTCGATCCGTCCAATCTCGTCTTCACCGATTATCAGAGCGATCTTATTCTTGGTCACTATCTGTGCCGGCAGCGTCCCATTTCTTTCGACCCGGCCCCAGCCACACTTCGAACAATTTTCCTGCGAGGGCTACCGAGTCGTGTCCACGGACTATAAAACCGCATGGATGCTCTGGGGGGACAATTTCCCCAAGGAATGGCAGCGCGTCGTGCAATCCTACGGTCTCAAGCCTGGGGAGACGGTCTGGATTGTTCAGATGGGATGGGGAGTCTATCTTCCCGAGGACTTGCGCAAGCACTTCGCAGAGTTCCACGATCTGCCTTTCGAATCGTTCGGCAATAACATCAAAATCTTCAAGATGACGGTAGGCCAGCCGGTGCCCGCGGTCGCTGAGTAGTCGTAATTCTGGCAAGCCCAATCATTTCCCCGCCTGCTGATTCAACCCCAGCGCCCGCAGTGTCATTTCATCCGGAACGTTGCGCCCATCCTTCTTCGTCACCACTCCGAAGCTACCCGAATAATCCCACATCGCCCAGCCCATGCCGTGCCGCTCCAGCGCCGTGCGCACGTCGTGAATCCACGCCTCGCGATCCTGCGGGTCGGCATAGTCGCGGTAAACGCCGAACTCGTTGCACACCACCGGAACTCCGCGCTGCCGCGCCCATTCCGCGACTTGCGTAATCTCGGCGTCAATCCGCGCCGCGTCCCAGTGATCCTCTCCGTAGCGGATCACTGCCAGACGGTCCACTGCATCGGGCACACCCGCCGCGACTTTCGCAGCCGATTCCGGCGACGACGGATAATGCAGTCCCTTCACCCAATGCCAGAAATACGCACTCCACGTCGCACCCTGGTGGGTGAAGATGTGCGGCTCGTAGAAATGAAAGTTGTAAATCACGTTGGGATCGCGCAGCGGTTCGATAAAAACCAGATCGTCATCGTCCGACCAGCGCGCTCCGGCTGCGATCATCGTGTGCTGTGGAGCTCCTTCGCGAATCGCCGCTGCCAGCTTGGCCTGCACCCCGGACCAGCGGTATCGGTCGGACATCTCCGGCTCGTTCAAAATCTCAAAGAATACCCGCTCCGGATCCCAAGTCGAATAATGCCGCGCCAGTACTCGCCAGAAATCGGCGAACTCCTGCACAAAGCTGTCGTCTTTCGCCAGCCGCGTTTTGAATTCGCTCTCCGGATGCAGATCGATCACCACGGCCAGCCCCCGATCCAGAATCATCTTCACCGCCGCATCAAGATATCCCAGATACTCCGCCGGAATCTCCTCAGGCCGGTGGTTCACCATCATCGGTTGCGGATTAACGCTCAACCGCACGTGATCGAAACCCATCGATTGAATCAGCGCGATGTCTTCCGCCGTAGTCCAGCTCTGAAAGTGTTCCTTGGTGTACCCGCGCTTGTCATAAACCTGCGCGAACCATCCGCTGGTGTTGATACCCCGCCGCAGGCGGGCCAGTCGCGATGCTGGAACGGTAATAAAGACACTGGCTGGATCGAAGGGCCGGTCGCAGCCGTCTGCGCTGGCGAGAGACTCAGCCGCCCAGAAAAGCCAGAAGGGCGGCGCAGCGCAGGTTTCGGAAACATTTCATGTCGTCCTAGCTCAGAATCGGCAGCGCCCGAATGCTCTTCTTCGTCGCCGCATAAATCGCACTGCACAGAGCCGGCGCCAGCGGCGGCACAGAGGGCTCTCCAATCCCCGTCGGCGCTTCCGTGCTGGGCACGGCATACACCTCCACGACAGGAGTCTCATCCATGCGCAGCGGAGCGTAATCGTCGAAATTTCCCTGCACCACTCGCCCCTTCTCGATCGTGATCTTCGCCCGCAACGCGTTCGACAACGCGTAAACGATTCCGCCCTGAATCTGCTGCTCCAGAATGCTGGGATTCACCACCTGCCCGCAATCCACCACGGCCACGACGCGATGCACGCGCGGCACGTCATTCTCCATGCTGATCTCCACCACCTCGGCCACGTAAGAAGAAAAGCATCCGAAGCAGGCGATCCCGCGAAAGCGCCCCGCTGGCAAAGTGCTCTTCCATCCTGCCTTGTCGGCCGCCAGTTGCAGCACGCCGCGCATTCGCGCCGTATGCCACGTCGTATCGAAGTACTGGATGTTCTGATCCTTCCCCAGCATGTGCAGCCGGTACTCCAGCGGATCTTTCCCCGCCGCCGCAGCCAGTTCATCGATAAAGCTTTCGCTCGCGAACCCTGCCTGCAGCGCATAGACCGACCGCATCCATCCCAGCGGCACCGCGGTCTCGGCGAGCACGTACTCCAGCGAAACATTCGGCAGTGCGTACACGAACGCCGCCTCATCCGGCAGATCAGGATCGACTCCGTTCGGCCCCGGCTGCCCCTTCTGCCCGCTGATCGAGGGCGCAATGATCCGATGCGTAAATGCCACCGGCCACCCCGCTCCATCCAGCACCGCGCTCAACTGATGCAGGCTCGCCGGACGGTAGGTCGAGAACCTCATATCATCTTCGCGAGTCCAGATCACTTTCACTGGAGTGTGCGCGGCTTTCGATACCAGCGCCGCTTCCACCGCATAGTCGTACTCCAGCCGCCTTCCGAAGCCTCCGCCCATCAGCGTAACGTTCACCTTCACCTGATCCGGATCCAATCCCAGCACCTTCGCAACCTGGTCGCGACAATCCTGCGGCACCTGCGTCGGAGCCCACAACTCGCACGTCGTTCCTTGAAAATTTGCGGTGCAGTTTCCCGGCTCCATCGGCGCGTGCGCCATGAAGGGAAGTTGATACTCGGCAGAAATCCGCCGCCCCGTGACTTTCGACACATCGCCCACCGAATATAAACTCGCGCCCTTCTTGGCCGCCGCCTGCTTCAAAGATTCCGTCACCGCCGCAGTGTTCAAGTCTTTGTTCGGCCCATCATCCCAACTCACGTTCAGCACCCGGCGCCCCTCCATCGCCCCCCAAACACTATCGGCCACCACGGCGACAGCCGCATCGCTGATCTTGCCCACGTAGCTCACGCCGGCAATCTTCTTCGACTCCTTATCGTCAAAACTCAGCGCCTTACCACCAATCGTCGGACACCGCGACAATACCGCGTACTTCATCCCCGGCATCCGGAAGTCGATGCCGAACACGGCTTCGCCTTTCACCTTCGACGACGTGTCCACGCGCGCCAGCCGCTGCCCAACAATCTTGTAATCTTTGTTCTGCTTCAAGGGCACATCCGTCGGGATCGGCAACGTCGCCGCCTTCTCCACCAGGTCTCCGTAGCTGAGCCGCCGCTTGGATGCCCCATGTAAAACCGCGCCCTGCTGCGCCGCGCAGGTCGAGCGCGGCACTCCCCACGTCAGTGCTGCCGCCGAGATCAGCATCTCTCGCGCAGCCGCTCCTGCCTTCCGCATCGGATCCCACGTCGTCTTTATGCTCGCGCTCCCGCCCGTGCCCTGATCTCCGTAGAGCGTGCTCGCCCCGGCCTGCTCGATCTCGATCTGCTTCCAGTCCGCTTCCAATTCCTCCGCAAGAATCATCGGCAGCGCTGTACGCACACCCTGCCCCATCTCCGATCGCGCCACCACAATCGTGACCTTGTTGTCCGGCGTGATTCGCAGATAAGCGTTCGGCGAGAACACTTTCTTGCCCGATCTCCCGCCGTGCGGCAGGTAGAACCCCACCACCAGCCCGGCTCCCGCCGCCACTCCAGCCGCAACGAATTCGCGCCGGCTCAGCGGACTCATCGCGCACCTCCCGCCGACACCCCGCCACGATGAATCGCCTTGCGAATCCGTTCATAGGTCCCGCAGCGGCACAAGTTGCCGTTCATCGCCTGCGTGATCTGCTCATCGCTCGGATTCGGCGTCTTCGCCAGTAAAGCCGCGGCCGTCATGATCTGCCCCGTCTGGCAGTAGCCGCATTGCGGAACTTCTTCGGCAATCCACGCCTGCTGCAGCACGTGCAGCCCGTTCGCTCCCAGCCCTTCAATGGTAGTAATGCTCTTCCCGGCAACCTGCGAAACCGGCGTAGAACACGACCGAATCGGCGATCCCTCCACGTGCACCGTGCAAGCCCCGCAGAGCCCGGCGCCGCAACCGAATTTCGTTCCCGTGAGTTCCAGCGTATCTCGCAACACCCAGAGCAACGGGGTCTCCGGCGAGACGCTTACCTTTTTTTCGTTACCGTTAACGCGCAGTGTGAAGTCGGCCATATGTTTTCCCGGGGTCGAATTGCAACCTGGACAATCATCCTACTCAACCAGCAGGGAAAGTGGAATGGCGTTCGCTGAAGTAACGCGACAGGCTAAAGTTTCCCGTCTTCGCGCCGATCAGAGATAGAGACCCTCTGAGGCTTGCAATGAGCCGGAGGGTCAGACGCTATCTCATCCTTCAGGTGAGCCGGGCAGGCCTGGGGTGTAGGAGCCAAATTGAAAGCTCAGGATCAATCCGCGAACGGCTCGGAGCCTGGCCTTGTCGTCCCGCGTCATGAACCCCGGTTCAAACTTGAGGTGGAGATCAGTATCCGTACCCGATCCTGCGGGGTGTTGGCGGGCCACACCGTGGATATCAGCGAGTCCGGAATCTCAGCTATGCTGAAAATTGAAGTGCCCTTGTCCGAGATCGTGGAGTTGGGCTTCGTGCTTCCGATCGGTCGCGTGAATATTTCTGCGATGGTCCGCCAAAGAGACGCTTTTCGCTACGGTTTCCAGTTCATCGGGTCAGACGCCGCGCAAGACGTTATTCGCTCCACATGCCGCCAGCTTGCCGTTGAACAAACCCTTTTGCACGATCATGCGGTTCCACCAGATTAGATTGCCTTGCGCGGGTACGGAACTTCAAATTCTTAGGCTAGCGCCCAGCCTCTCGACTTATTCCCTCTGCCATCCGCTTACCAATCTCCTTAGCAAACGTCTGAAATGCCGGAATTTCAAACAGCCGCAATCCAATCTCTTCCTGCGGCAGATTCCCCGCATGCGTCGCGCCGTTGTCATTTCGCAGCGCCGTGCTGAGCTTAGCCGCCGTCGCAGTGTCAAAGCTTTCCGTGACGATCACGCTGTTATCGTCCCAATGCTCCACAATCACCGGACCTTCCTCGGTCGTAATCTGCGCCATCGAGGACGGACAACTCGACCCCGAACAAGCCTGCGTTGCCTGCGCCGTCGCGCTGTGATAACGCTGCGACACCGCTCCCGCATAGAAGTGTGCAAACCGTTCGGCCGCCTGCGGCGTCTTCCACCGCGAAATGTACAACAGAGCCAGGTCGCCCGTGCCGGCCGACACCTCATCTGCCTTGTCCTTACGCCGGAAGGCCACAAACGCCCCGCCCTGCCACCCCGCCGCAAGATCATCCGCAATCCTGCGTTCGCCGTACTGCTTCAACAGCGCGCGCACATCCAGTTCGCCAATTCCACCCGAATCGTACACGTCATACTGGCTGCCCAGCACTCCCTGCATGTCCGGGATGCGCACCGGCGCGAGCTTCTCACCCTGAATGTAGGTTTCCGGCTGCAACACCTCGTGCGAGTTCCGCGGCGGACGCGCGAATGCCCCGGCAAACGCCATCTTCTTCCCACCCTCGTGCAGCAGTTCACCTTCAAAGATCAAGCCTTGGTTGTAGGCAAACGTTCCTGACTCGCGCAGGATCATGGGCGCATCGTGCATGAGCTGGGAATCGATCACCGCCTTCACCGCCGGCTCTTCCATCTGGTAGACGAGCTGTGGAGTGTCTTCCAGGCTGCGCCCCACCGGCTTAAGCAGGTAATCCACGTACACCACCATCGCCTGACCCTCGACCACGGCCTTGCGTGCGATCGCACTGTCGCCAATGGCGCTCCCGCTGGCCGCGTTGCTCCCGGCTTTCATCCACTTCGCCAGGTCGTAGTTCTGGTCCTGCAAAGCGTGCGTCAGTTCGTGCGCCAGAATCGGTTCCTGGCGGTCCGGAGGCACCCAGTTCAGCATCGAGATCGTCTTCGTCTCGTCGTCGTAATAAGCCGCAATCTCCTGACCTGTGGACTTCACCAGAAATTCTTTTAGATTGAAATCCCGCGGCAGGAAGCCCAGCTTTTTCATGCTCAGCTCTTGTTGCGCAAACCTCTTGGTGAATTCTTCCTTCGCCATCTGTCCGGCGGCATACTTCTCCACATCAGCCTTGCTCACGAGCCTTCGCTGCACCGCCGCGTGCTTCGGCATTCCCGTGTCTTCGGCCGCAAATGCAAAGATTCTATCCACCGACTCGAATAGCTTCTTAGTGTCCGCGTCCGTCATTTTGACTTCTTCGGTCGTGTCTTTGCGGAGCTTCCGCGCCACGTCGCCCAGGCTCTGCCCTGACTCCGCCTGCTGGCCCAAGGCGGAAAACGTAAACCATGTCAGAAAGCAGACCGCTAGGAATCCACACCTCTGCCGAAACGTCTTCATGAACCCTCACTCAGGGACGAGTTTGCACCCCAGTCAATTCTCCCTGAGCCAAAGCCGCAACTCACCGCAAAAGCATGGATTGACCTTACGAAAGTAAGCAAACAGGAAGGGGGGGCGACCAATGATGGTCGATACGACGGGCTGGAATGAAAAGCTGTCCGAAACGTAGCAAGTAAGGTTTCAAGGTTTCGAAAGTTTCAAGGTTTCAAAACCGCTCCGGTTCGCCGCAACCTTGAAACCTTGAAACTTTGCAACCTTGAAACTTTGCTCCTACTTGAGTTCCGTCAACTTCTGGGTAGCGATCTGAACCGCTGCCGGGTTGGAGTTGTCTTTCTTGACCTGCTCGTAGAGACGCTTGGCGTCAAGGGGTTGGTTGCTGCTCTGGTAAAGTTCGGCCAGTTGCAACTGCGCCGTCGCTTTGCTCACTGAAAGCGTGGGCTGATTGATCAATTCCTGGTAAAGGGCCACCGCATCTTTGGTGCGGTTCGTGTTGCCGTAAAGAGCGGCGAGCGCGAGCTTCGCAACCGAAACCAGCTCTTTGCTGCCGTTTGAAACCACGGCCTTGAGGTTACTTTCCGCCGCGGCGTTGTCGCCCGCAGTCGCCGAAGTTACTCCCAGAAAGTAACGCGCCATATCCGCCGTGCGCGTGTGCGGATACTTGTCCACGATCGTCTGAAATTGTTTTCTGGCCACATCGGCGCGCTCTTTCGCCGAGGCGAAGCTGGGAAAGTCCGGCTGCGCGGGCGTGCCCACTGGGCGCAGCGGCGTATCGAGAGTGCGCACCGCCTGCGATAAATCGAAGCTCGCCTTCTCATCTTGCGCGCTCAGGTAGTACCAACCGCCCGCCACCGCCCCGGCGATCAACAACAGGGCGACCACTCCGACCGCCAGCGTGTTTCTGTGTTCCACGCTCCAGTGTGCGGTCTTCTCGGCAGCTCCGATGGTGACCCTGCTGAACGCGTCCTGCTTAAGTTGATGGCGTGTTTCTGCGCGCACGACTACCTTCCAGTCTCAGTTTCGTGAGTCGATGTCCTGATTCTCTGCGACTCTCTGTCTTGGCGGGACGAACCACTAGTTTATCAGCCGGAAATCAGCACCGTCAAAGCCGCATCCTCTTATCAGCAAGCACGAACAAGATTCGTATCAGCGTATGCCTTCAGGCATACGGTACGAACCGCGCCATGGGTTGCGCCTTCAGGTGCTGCTGCTAGGCGCTACCGCGGAGCTTCTTCCAGCAAACCCTGCTCGAGCTTCTCCTGGCACTCGATGCAATGCCGCGTCCAGGGCACTGCCTCAAGGCGCTTGGCGTTGATTTCCTTGCCGCAGTGGATGCACTCTCCAAAGCTGCCTTCCCGGATGCGCGCCAGCGCTCTCTCCACCATCTGCAGCAGTTGCCGCTCGTTGTTGCTTTGGCTGAATAGAAATTCTTTGGTGTAGGAACTCGCGGCGCGATCGGCAATGTCCTGTGCCGTGTCCTCATCCGCAGAGCGGCCGTCGGCCTGCGTGCGCGACACCGTCCGCCGCAAATCCTGCTGCCGCGTCTCCAGCCGTTTCTTGAATGCTTCCAACTTCTTCTTATCCATAAGTTCACTTCGTATAATCCTGCGCCGGCTCCCCGGAGCCGCGCGTGGGGTCAGGGCCAAACAAAAATGATAAGCGCGTCGATTGAGATGCGTCAACCACAGGCTGGGTTTGATGGTGATGCTTTAGTGTTTAGCGGAACTCACAGCAGCTTTGCGGCTGGGATTGTCGGGTGCCTCATTTCTCGCGTTCTTTGCGAGAAGTGGGGCTCTTGACTTCCTTCAGATCCACCCCGCCGCCGGGCTCGTACGAGCGTCCTCGCTACTTCACGGTCAGCCCGACGCTCGCACTTTGCGTAAATGATCCACCCGTAGCAGTGACCGTGAAGTGGGAACTGCCGCTAACGGCACCCGATCCTTTGATCAGAGTGAGAATGGAGGACCCGCTGCCTGGCGCGAATACACTTGCTGAACTGAAGCTAGCCGTCACTCCCTTGGGCAGCCCCGAAGCGGAGAGCGCGACCGCGGCGTTGAAGCCTCCCAGGGCCGCGGTCGTCAACTTTAGCGTACCGTTCGAGGTTGAACTGACCGTTGCACTGGTTGCGCTTGCAGTAAACGAGAAGCCAGGAACGTTCACGGCGAGCGCTTGTTTCTGAGTAACCCCTCCGCCGGTCGCCGTCACTGCTACAGAATAAGCCTTAGGTGGCACATTCGAGGCGACCGAGAAGGTTACTGTGGTTGCCCCCGAACCCGGAGCCCCGACAACGCTCGAAGGTAAGAACTGCGCAGTCATGCCAGCGGGCAACCCAGTCACACTGAGGGTAACGGCGGCATTAAAGTTGGAACTCGCGGTGGTAGTCAGCGTTACGGTCTTGGAGCTTCCCGTAGAGACGCTGATGGAGGTTGCCGAGGATACCAGAGTGAATGTAGGAGCCGGCGCGACCATCACCGAGAGCGCCATGGGCTGCTTCGTAGCTCCACTCGTCGCTGACACAGTGGCGGCATAAACGCCTGCCTTGGCGGTGCCGGTCGCAGTAAACTTGATCACGCTGCTGCCTGACCCTGGAGCGGGCAGAGTGGCTGGAGTGAAAGCTGCCGTGACTCCGCTGGGCAACCCTGTCACAGAAAAAGCAACGGCAGCGTTAAAGCCTCCGCTGACTGCGACCTTCACGCTGATGCTGTTGTTCGATCCCGCAGTAAGTGAGAGAGAATTCGCCGACGGAGTCGCCTGAAACGTGGGAACGACTCTCGCATCGCTCCAGTGGCTAACCAGGACTGAGCCGTCGATGGAGCCGAGTCCGGTGGCCTGATCGTATCCCGCGGTCGCGTTGAAGCCAGCCTGTCCCGGAACGCTGTTGTTGCCGATGGTGATGTCATGAAAAACGGAGGCTCCGCCCGCACGCTGCTTGCTGGCCAGAGAATAAAACGCGATGTTGGCGTTTCCTTGCCGCGCCGCGGTGTTCTGGACCACCAGCGCCATCACTCCCGCAAACGACGGAGAGGCCGCCGAGGTGCCGCCGACCACATAAAGTTCGCCATTCTGATAGATGATATAGCCGTCGTGACCGGCGGAAGTCAGGGCAACGTCTGGGACGTCACGCTTGCCATCTGCCGGAACACCGGTGCCGGCCTGCCAGGAAGGCTTGGCATACACTGTGCTCGCCCCGCCGCCGCTCGCCCACAGTCCGTAGCCCGGACCGCTTGCGTTCCAGACTACTTCTGGAATATAGCTTAAAGCTGATGCCTGCGTTCCCGCCGCATTCGAGGGCGCCCAATAGAGTGTAGGGTTAGAGACGTCGTTGAGTTCGGTACCTCCGACGCAAACGCTGTATGGCGTCGAGCAAAGGCCATTGACGGCGCGTCCCTGCGTGGCCGTCGAAGCCGAGGCGGAGTCGCAGCTGGCGCCGCCGCTGTCTCCCGAGGAAACGAAGACCGTGATGCCTTCGGCTACCGCCTGCTGCCACAGGCTGCTGAGAAAGCTGTTTCCAGAAGAGCCGAGCGAAGCCTCGCACAGCCCGAAGCTCGTGCTCATCACCGGCGCAAGGTTATGGTTGACGATGTATTGCGCCGAGAGGTCCACGCCGTCGCTTGAGTTCGTCGACTTCGAAACTACAAACTTGATGGTGGCGTTCTTGGCCACCGCACCGGACCACTCCACATCGAGGTCGGCTTCGGTCTCTTCATCTGTATTCCAAATGCCGGGGTCAGTTCCGTTGACGATGATCTGGGGATCATTAGCCTGCAGGCCGAAGAAAGTGCGGAACTGGCGCGCGTCCACGATCTTGATGTTGGAACGGGCGACGATGGCGACGGACTGGCCGTTGCCGTTGATGCCTTGCTGATAAAGCGGACCCAGGTCATAGATGGTGGCGAAGTCTCCCGGAGCAAGGTAGTACGCGCCACCGCTGCTGAACTCGGGGGATGGTTTGCGGACCATACCGTGCATCGGTACGCTATGAAAGTCGTGCAGCGAAACTACGCCTCCTACCACCTGCACGAGAGCAGCCGGGATTTCAGGATCTTTCACGTTGGCGTGGTGAACTTCGTCGCCAATCTTGTAGGTATGAATCGTGGTATGAAACGCCGCCTGGACCTGGGCGGCGTTGCCGCTGAAAATGATTGAGCGGCGGCCTGCCGTGACCTCTTCCACCGCCATGCCGTGGCCTTGCAACCAGCTCACGATCTGGGCCGTGTCGGATTCGGAGGCGCCGAAGCGTTCTCCGTACTGCTCGGGCGTGAGCCACTGATGGTAGTAAGGAGACTCGGGATTGTATTGCGCGTCTATGAACTGATTCAGTGCGTCTTGCTGGGTCGGGTCAGACAACAGCGTGAGAAGCATATGTTCCATCGGGAAGTCGGGCGCGACTGCGCCAGCGTCGTACTGGGCTAAGGCGAGGGGATGCACATTGCCGCGCAGTGTCACGCGTTGATCGTCATCAATGAAGCTGGCGATGCGGTCGTTCACTTCAACGAACGGGAGTTGGTTCTGCGGAGGGTTCGGCGGATCGACCGGGGGCTGCGCTCGGGCGGGAAGGTCGAGGGAAAGAAGCGGGCAAAGAATGGTGAAAGTCAGAGACAAAAATGCGCGACGCAGCATGGACGCGGCAAACGGACGAGACATTGTTTTTGGGCCTCCGGGCGAGATGCGGGTCGCTACTCGAATTCAGGACTCCCGCTTCAGGCTTCATCGGCGGGGCGAGGGAACACTTGAGGGATCAGTCCAACGTTTCCCGGTAACGGAGTTACCAGTGGACGTGCAGTGGAGTCCTTCTGAGAGTGGCTTAATGTTCCCAAGCGGAACATTGTGCTGAGTGTTCCAGTCGGAACACATAAGCAGTTTTGCTGGAACACTGTGGAAATCTCGGAAAACTCGGAAAACCACCTTAAAGCTATAGTTGGTTGGCGGCAAGAGGCTGAGGAGGATGGGGTTGGAGAAGTGCCGAAATATCGGCACGAAAAGTGGGGGGCGAAGGGAAGGCGTTGAAAATCGGGTTACGAGACTGGCAGTCGTGGGTTCGGAGTGCTAATAACATAGACTTGCGTGAGGTTGCCGCAGGATGAATTCAATAGCGGACTTGGCATGGTTGGATGGAGGGATTCGGGAGGTAGGGATACGACACTTCGACACCGGCGTTCGTTGGCACCCACCCTTTCGCGAAGAACGCGAAAGGATCAGCCACCCGCCGGTCTTGGAGTACAATCCCTTTGCTCGTAAAGAACCCAGAGGCGGAGATGATTGTTACGCCTGATAAGGGAAGCGTCCGAATCCGGCGGCGACTAGCGAACGCGGTCAGTCTTGTTCTTGCTTTCATCTTCCTGACTTTTTTCTTCCGGCTCGAACTCGTTGACGCGCAAGCTGCGCCGCAAACGCAAGCTTCATCGCCCGGCACTGCGTCCCCCAGCACCGCATCACCAAACACCGCAGCCGGTGCCACTCAAGGCAACGATCGAGCCGCCGGTCAAGCCCCCAGCCAGGCCGCCGATAAGAACTCGCCCGAGATGGCTTCCAGCGACGTGCCTACCACGTTTAAGGTGAACGTGAAACTGGTCGTGGTGCGAGTCGTGGCACGTGACTCCCAGGGACACGCCATGGGCAATCTTCAGCAACAGGACTTCCAGGTGTTTGACAATGGGAAGCCGCAGACCATTACCCAGTTTTCCGTCGAGAAGGCGGGGGCTCGGACCACGATTGAACCGAACGGACCGAATCCCACGAACGGTTCTTCGTCGGCAAATGCGCCTGCTAATGAGCCGAGCGGAAATGTAAAAACCTCAGTCGTGCCGCAGCGCTACGCGGCTTATCTTTTCGACGATGTTCATTTGAAATTTGCGGATTTAGCCCTCGTGCGACAGGCGGCCGAACGTCATCTCGCTTCGTTACAGCCGACGGATCGTGCCGCGATTTTCTCCACGTCCGGCCAAACCGTACTCGACTTCACCGACGATCACGCCAAATTCCATGACACTCTGCTCACGCTTCAACCGCACCCCATCGCGGGAAGTGGCGGGTTCAACCCGTGTCCTGATGTGAGTTACTACATGGCGGACCTCATCGTAAACAAGAATGATAACCCAGCTTTCCAAACCGCGGCCCTTGATGCCCTGTATTGCGCATTCGGCAACGACGCCGAGCAGATGGGGGCAGCCCAGCGAATGGCCCAGGACACGGCCAGGCGTAGTCTCGAAGAGGGCGAACACGAGAGTCGCCTCGCTCTCGGTGTTTTGCGGGATTTGGTCCGCCGCATCGCTCTTATGCCCGGACAGAGAAGCATCGTGCTTGTCTCTCCCGGATTCCAGACGCCAGAGCTCGAACACGAATCTGTAGACGTCATCGATAAGGCGCTTCATTCCGAAGTCATTATCAACGCCATCGACGCCCGTGGCCTTTACGTTCCAGGCGCTGCGGCCGACCCCAGTAAAGCAGGATCAAGTAACGCGACCGGTGCAAGAATACGAACCGGCCTCAACACCTCAGCGCCGTTACCCGGCGGCGGTGTGATGATTCAAGAACAGAAAACTCTCTATGATATTGCGAGCGCTGCAGCCGATGACGATGTGCTGGCGGTGCTGGCCGATGGCACCGGCGGCACTTTTTTCCACAACAGCAACGACCTCTTCGAAGGATTCACGCGCGTTGCCGCCCCGCCGGAATATTCTTACGTGCTCGCCTTCACGCCGCAAAATCTGAAACCAGACGGCAGCTTTCATGCTTTGAAAGTCAAGTTGAACAGCCCCCTGAAGCTGAATCTCCAGGCCCGCCGCGGCTATTACGCTCCCAAGCACCTGGATGATCCCACCGAAGAGGCCAAGCAGGAAATCGAAGACGCTGTTTTTTCGCAGGACGAATCCCACGGCATTCCCGTCGAACTCCGCACGCAGTTCTACAAATCGAGCGAGGCCGACGCAAGGCTCTCCGTTGTTGCCAGGGTCGATGTGAAGCACATTCGCTTTCGCAAAGTTGACGGACGGAACCGCAACGATCTCACCGTAGTCTCCGCCCTTTTCGACCGCAACGGGAATTACCTTAAGGGAGAAGAAAGAATCCTCCAGATGAGCTTGAAAGACGAGACGCTCGAAAACAAGCTGGGATCCGGCGTCACCGTGAAATCCAGTTTCGATGTGAAGCCCGGAACCTATCGGGTGCGCCTGATAGTGCGGGATGCGGAAGGCCAGTCGATGTCTGCGGAAAATAGCGCCGTCGAAATTCCCTAGACGGAGATGGAGGCAGTTATGGTGCTTCGCCACCCCGTGGTTCTGATTGCATCCATGCGTTTAGCTATGGGGCTGGCAATTTGGAGCCTAATGGCGCCGAATGTAATTGCCAGGGCGCAACAATCCACTCCCGCTCAAACCGGCAGCGTCACTGCGGGCTCTCCCGCACAGCCGCCCCAAACGGGCCCGACCCACGATTCGGCCAAAGACGATTCGGCCCCGGTTATTAAATCGGAAGTCGGGGTCGTTCTCGTCGATTCGGTCGTCACCGACAAAAAAGGTAATTACATTCGCGACCTGACGGCTAAAGACTTCCGCGTTTGGGAGGACAACAAAGAACAGCGCATCACAAGCTTTTCAATGGCAGACGATCCGGCGGCTCCGGACTACTCCCAGAAGAAATACATGGTCCTCTTCTTCGACACTTCAACCAGGGATTTCCTCAACCAGGTTGTCGTGCGGCAAGCGGCAGCGAAGTTTATCGATGCCAATGTCGCCCCCAACCGGCAGATGGCGGTCGTCGATTTCGGCAGCGCACTCCGGGTCGCGCAGAACTTCACCTCCGATGCCGATCGCCTCAAGAAAGCAGTCGCGGATCTGAGCGACTCGTCTCAATCAGGGATGACGGGGATCAAGGAGTTAGATTTGGTGCGCGCTCTGAGGTTCGCGTTAGTCTCTCTCGCCAGGAGCTTGTCAACCGTCCCCGGACGAAAGACTCTCGTCATGTTTACCCGGGGATTTCCGCTCCCTTCCAACCTCGCCCCCGAACTAACCTCGGAAGTCATGACGGCTATCGACGAGTGCAACAAAGCAAACATTGCGATTTATCCTATCGACCCGCGCGCCCTGATAGCGCCGAATTCCCAGCCCGGTCAATCATCGATGAGTTCTCCGGCGACCGTGCTGCTTGGGCACCAATCGGATGCGGGTCAAGGCGGTTCTGGTTCTATGCCCGGAGTTCCGCCTGCACCCCCGGTCCCTTCCACGAACCAGCAGGTCCTCGATGAATTCGCCGCTAACACTGGCGGCTTCGTCATCACGAATACCAACGACATTCTCGGGGGCCTGGAGAAAATTGGCAAGGAACAATCGCAGTACTACGTTCTCGGTTACTCTCCTTCCGAATCGCCCGAGGGGAGCTGCCACACGTTAAAGGTAAAGGTGGAGCGGAGCGGAACGATCGTGCGCTCGCGCCGCGGATACTGCAACGTGCGTCCGCGCGATCTTCTAGCCGGCAGCACGGTCGAGAAGCGCATGCAGATTCAGGCATCCGCTGAGATGGCGGGAAATGTCACCGGTTCGATGGAGGCTCCGTTCTTTTATGTTTCGCCGAACACGGCGCGCGTGAATCTGGCGCTCGAGATCCCCTCCGACTCGGTGAAAGTTGAAAAAGTAAGAGGAAAAATGCACGCCGAGGTGAACATTCTAGGCATCGCCTTCAGACCCGACAATGCGATCGCGGCCCGCTTCAGCGACACCGTAAACCTCGATTTCGCGGACCAGCAAGAAGTCGACAATTTCACCAAGGCTCCTTTCCATTACGAAAATCAATTTGAAATCTCCTCGGGCAACTATGTATTCAAGGTTGTCTTCAGCTCCGGCAATGAAAGCTTCGGCAAGCTGGAAAAGCCGCTCGTCATCGATCCTTATAACGGAAATCAGTTCGCATTGAGCGGACTCGTCTTAAGCAACCAGGCTCGCCGGGCTCCGGAGCAGGACTCCGGATCGAGCTTTGCGCTACTTGACCGTACGCGCCTGATAGCTCATGGAATGGAGATCATTCCTTCTGCCAGTAATCGATTCAAGACCACCGAATCGGCCGCGATTTATGCCGAGGTCTATGAGCCCTTGCTGGCCGCACCGAATCCTCCTCACGTCGGAATTAAAGTGATTGTCCGGGATCGCAAGAGCGCGGCAAAGAAGCTCGACATTGGCATCCCCAATACGGACTCTTTCATAGAAAAAGGAAGTCTGGTGATTCGTCTGGGACTGCAACTGCCCCTGAACTCACTCACTCCGGGCTCATACGAATTGCAATTGGGAGCTGCGGATTCGGCTGGTCATGCCTCCGAGTTCCGGTCTTCCGATTTCGAAGTGGAGTAGGCGGCTTTGAGGAGTAAAGCCAGACCTCACGCGCTCCGCCTTCGATTGATGGCAGGTGGCCCACCATTTAACGATGTTTGTGAGCACCATTCCCACGGGTTGTGTCATCGTGTGGCGGCTTGCACGGCATCTGCTACTTTGCGCGGCATTTCGGACTCCCGCCCATTCCGCACAGTACGCGAAGGATGGGGCACACACTGTTTTGTCGGTAACATAGGCCACCTTGTCGGCCACTTCCGGTCAGGTCTCCAGCAGCGCTTTGAGGATTTCTACGGCTTGGTTCAGCTTGGCTAGGTTCCCCGACGTCAGAAGGCTGAGAAGGCGGGCGAGGGACTCGATGCGGCGGCGGCGCGCCTGCTGAAGAAGGTGCGCGCCTTTGGCGGTGGCGCGGATGTGCATGCGGCGCGTGTCGTGAGGATCGCGGGTGATTTCAACCAAACGGCGGCGCTTTAGCCCAGCGACGATGCGGCTCATGGTGGGCGGCTTGACCTGCTCGGCGGCGGCGAGCGCTCCGAGCGTTTTCGGGCCGGCGAAGACCAGCACGGAGAGGGCGGACAGCTGGGCGGGGCCGACGCCGGAGCTGACATCCTGCTGACGGACGCGGCGCAGCAGGTGGATGGCGGCGGAGTGAAGGCGGTCGGCGGCGGCGAGGGTCTCCGGCCGGGGTGCGGGGTTCTCGAGTTTGACGGGTTCAGGCTTGACTTTTGTCATCGAATATAGTTAGCTATGCTAACTAATTTGATTCGGGAGGTCAAGGACATGAACGCAACTGCAACCGGAATTGGAATTACCCGCCTCGGCCAGATCGCCATCAACGCCAAGGATGTAGAACGGGCGGCGGCCTTCTATCAGGACAAGCTGGGGCTGAAGCTGCTATTCAAGGCTCCGCCGGGACTGGTGTTTTTCGACTGCGGAGGGGTGCGGCTGATGCTGGACCGGGCGGAGAAGCCGGAGTTCGATCATCCCAGCTCGGTTCTGTATTTTTCTGTACCGGACATTCAGGCGGCTTTCGGCAAACTGAAGGAAAGCGGAGTGCGCTTCGAGGACGAGCCGCACATGATCGCGAAAATGCCGACGCATGACTTATGGATGACATTTTTCCGAGATTCGGAAGGAAACCTGCTGGCGCTGATGAGTGAAGTGGCGCGGTAGACGCTGATGGCGGACGACGCTGCGTCCATTCGTGCGCCTTCGAAAGGGGATTTTCGATTGCCAATAGAGCGGCGGGTGATCGAGAATTCTTGGGATGGGCGAATCGCCGTGAGAGAAGCACCTGCACTTTCAGCGCCGGGCTTTGGCTCTGCCTGGTTTGCGCTGTGCGTGGCGTTCGCGCTGGATATTATCGATGAAGCCTCCACCGGCTTTCTCGCCGTGTATAACCCAACCGTGACCATTTTGCGCGAGCGCTGGAGCGGGTTTCCCATGCCCACGTTCGAGTTTCGAGAGTGGCTGGCGGCGCTCATCGTGGCTTGCGGATTTCTGTTCTGCCTGACCCCGCTGGCGGGGCGCGGGATGCGCGGCTTGCGGCCGCTGGCGTGGTTTTACGCTGTGATCATGTTTCTGTAACGGGCTGGGCCATACCCTGTTTTCGATCCTGGGACACACGGTGGCTGCTGTGACCATTCCGCGTCCGGCGCCGGGGTTCTATTCTTCTCCGTCTCCTGTTCGCGGCCTCGCTGTGGCTGATGTTCCGGCTGCGGCGCACGGGGCGGGTGGATTTTCAATTGCCTGCGGGCGATTGAGCGCGAATGGTTGACCCACGTCAGAAAACTGCGAACTGGCGCGGCGGGCGACAGAGCGCCGACCCTGCTATCATCGAGGGCGGAGTTTTGGGGAACACCATGGAAGACATGGAAGATGACGAGGGACTTCCTTATATTTCGGGTTCAGGAGAAGGACTTATGGATGAAGGTCCAGCATTGCACGGGAGTGCGCGCCGCAATGAGGATATCGCGCTTGATCTGATGAAATTTGTCGCGATGACCACGGGGTATGGGCGGACCACTTCGTCGGGTGTGGGTTTTCAGGGCACGGGTTCGGCAGCAAAACCGGAGGAATACGCCACGCATTTGCTGGAGTTGTATGGGAAGTGCCGGGCGGCCGTGGAGGGGAAGAAGTAGCACGTTTCGTTTCCACTTGCTAAGTGGTGACGCCAATGCAATTGAGAATTCTGCTCGCCCTCGTGTTCTGCGTGTGCCTGGCTGTGCCCGTACTTCCCCAGGTGAAAGAGACGTCTGTTCCTTCACCAGACTACTCGAAGGAAGCCTATGTCATCGAGAAACTCCGAACGCGCGTTGCTGAGGAGGCCGACGGCAGTGGTAGCCGCGAGGTCACAGCTGAAATCAAGATACTGGCCGAAGCTGGGGTGAAGGCCTTCGCCGTTCTGAGCTTTACCTACACCAGTGCCAATGAAGTCGTGGATGTTGACTACGTGAGAGTCCGCAAGCCGGACGGAACCGTGGTCAAGACTCCGGATTACAACGTTCAGGACATGCCGGCGGAGGTAAGCCGCACAGCTCCGCTCTACAGCGACATTCATGAGAAACATGTCGCAGTCAAAGGCCTCGGTGTGGGTGACGTTCTGGAATATCTGACCCGTTTTCGCGTGGTAAAACCTCAAGTCCCCGGACAATTCTGGTACGAGAACTCCTTCGTGAGAGGCGCGATCATCAAGGACGAGACGCTGGAGGTCAGCGTTCCCAGCGACAAATACGTCAAGGTGGTCAGCCCTGAGTTCAAGCCTGAGATCAAGGATGACGGCGGGCGTCGCATCTACCGCTGGACCCACGCGAACCTGCAAGTCAAGGAAAAGGACCCAAACGAAATTCCCCTGCGAAACCCGCCGAATCCTTCGGTGCAAATAACGACATTTGCGAGCTGGGAGGACGTTGGGGGCTGGTATGGGGGCCTGCAGAAAGAGCCGCTTGAGGTAACCCCGGCGATTCAGACAAAGGCCGCGGAGTTGACGAAGGGGCTGCAGACCGACGACGAGAAGATCCGGACTATCTACAACTTTGTTTCGCTGCGATTCCACTACATTGGTCTGGACTTCGGGATCGGCCGCTATCAGCCCCACGCTGCGGACGATGTTCTGGGAAATGGCTACGGCGACTGCAAAGACAAACACACACTGTTGGCGGCACTGTTGAAGGCGGCTGGGTACGACGCGTGGCCTGCGCTGATCCACAGCCTGCGGAAGCTGGATCCGGACGTTCCGTCACCTGCCCAGTTCAATCACGTCATTACGGTGGTGCCGAGCGGCGGTCGGCTGATCTGGCTGGACACTACTCCTGAGGTGGCACCTTACGAACTGCTGCTTGCCGTGTTGCGGGACAAACAGGCACTCGTGATTCCGTCGAATAAGGCGCCGACGCTGATGAAGACGCCGGAGAATCCTCCGTTTCCTCAGGAGCAGGAGTTCTCGACGAAGGGGAAGCTGGGTTCCAACGGAACGTTCACCGGCCATATCGAGCAGTTGTACCGTGGGGATGCGGAGGTGGCGCTGCGGGCATTGTTCCGGCAGGTTGCGCAATCCCAGTGGAAAGAGGCGGCACAGGGATTCTCCTATGGGCGGGGTTTTGCCGGGGAAGTCAGCAACGTGACCGTGACCCCGCCGGAGGAACTCGATAAGCCTTTCGAGCTTTCGTACGACTATGTGCGCAAAAACTATGGTGACTGGGAGCACCACCAGATCACGCCGCCTTTGCCGCCACTCGGGATCGAGGTGACGAATGATTCAAGAGAGAAGAAACCGTCGGAGCCGGTCCGGCTGGGCGCGCCGGGTAAGGTCGTCTACCGTGCGAGAGTTGAACTTCCGCCCGGATACTCGATGGTTGCCCCCGCCTCAGTAAATCTGGTGAAGGCTTATGCGGAATATCACACGACCAACGTGGTTGAAAATGGAGTGCTGACGACCTCGCGCCAGTTCAAGATTAAGGAGAGTGAGGTTGCAGTCAGCGATTGGGAAGATTTTCGCAAGTTTGGCAAGGCGATCGGGGATGATGAGTTTTCCTTCATAGCGCTGAGAGGTTTCAGCGCGGAGGTTGTCGC
The DNA here is from genome assembly GCA_963787495.1 of uncultured Acidobacteriaceae bacterium. GTDB lineage: Bacteria > Acidobacteriota > Terriglobia > Terriglobales > Acidobacteriaceae > Sulfotelmatobacter. The sequence continues at coordinate 207,327 of CAWBDA010000003.1, read as the reverse complement.
TAAAGAAGAGGACGATGAAGACAAGACGGACGCTGAAAGCCCCGACGATGCATTCCGCGAAGGGACAGAAGCGCTACAGCGGCGGGATGGGAAGCAGGCGGAAAAGTTGTTTGAGAAGGTAATCGCGCGGGAACCCAAGCATGAGGGAGCGCACTTCAATCTTGCCCTTGCGCTTGCGGCGCAGTACAAGCTCGGCGATGCGCTGGCGGAGTTCCGGAAGGAAGAGGAGGTTTCCCCGGACAGCCCGCGAGCCTATCTGGGAGCGGCGGCAATTGCGAATCGGATGGGGCGGAAAGATGAGGCGGTTGAGGAGTTTCGCAAGCTGTTGAAGGTGGATCCTAAAAATATCGACGCCGCATCGAATCTGAGCCAGTTGCTGTATCAGAGTGGCAAGTACGCTGAGGCCGCGGAGGCGTTGGAGGGGCCGGTGAAGGCCTCGCCTGACATGCTGGGGCTGCAATATGAGCTGGGCTCGGCGTACTTGAAAACCGGACAGACGGAGAAAGCGGTTGTCCATCTGCGTGCAGCCGCGGAGGCGCAGGGCAGCAATCCCATGATGCTGAACAATGTTGCCTACGCGCTGGCAGACAACAAGACCGATCTGGAGTTGGCCCGGCAATATGCGCAAGAAGCGTTGACGAAGCTTGATTCGCGATCCGTCGACGACGTAGCCGCAATCGATACGGGAACGCAGGTTACCTATGAGTTGTCGCTAGTGTGGGACACCCTGGGGTGGGTCTATTTCCAGAGTGGGGACACAAATCGCTCCGAAGGCTTGGTTCGCGCGGCATGGCTTCTGGGGCAGGAGGGCCTTGTGGGCGAGCATCTCGGGGAGATTTACGAGAAGCAGGGAAGGAGCAAAGACGCTGCGCATGTGTACGAACTCGCCTTGGCGACGGAATCCTTTCCGGTATTCAAAATGTCAGCCGCTCCCGGTCCCTACTCCGGGCTGCCGGTTCCTTCTGTCGACGCAAGCGCCAACCATCAGGAGCGCGACGAGATTCTATCGCGCTACAAGAAGCTGACGGGAAAAAGTCCCGTGATGAACGAAATGCGGAGGCTACCGAATGGGGAGTGGACGAAGACTCCGCGCGAGGAGCTTACCCAGATGCGGGCCATCAAGTTGGGCAAACAACCCAACCTTTCAGGCACGGCGGAGTTTTCGATTGTGTTTGCACTGGGCAAAGTGGAGTCGATCGAATATGTGAGCGGGGAGGAGTCCCTGGAGTCGCTAACTGACAAACTGAAGGCCGCTCACTATCAGGTTGAGTTCCCGGCGGGCAGCAAGGCCAAGGTCCTGCGCCGGGCCGAACTCAGTTGCACACCTGTGGTGGGATGCATGGTGGTCCTGGTGCCGGTGGCCAATGCGAGGGTGCCGCAAGCCGTAAGGCAATGATCTGAAAACCAGCGCTAGGCACAGTGTTTGGCGGCTGTGGGTGAGTAATAGAGGGCGTAACCGGGGGTGGACAAGCCCTTCCGTAATCTGCTCGCGTAGGTCTGATAAGGCGGATACTTAGGGTAAACATGACCCTCCCCCAATCGCAGCCCGCTCCTCGGGCCACGAGAGTCTATTTTGCCGAGCGCACTTCAGCGGTCCTACGGCTCGATGACGGGCGCCGTGTCCCAGGCAAATTGAAGGTTGTTTCTCTGACTGGTGGGTTGCTTTCCGTGCCTCATCCGGTCAACACGGGATGCAATGCAAAATTGATGTTTCTGACCGGGGCCGGAATGGTGCTGGGTTCGGCGGAGATGCTGAGCCCGCTCTCCTGGGGCCTGCAACCATTCCGATTCGTTGCGCTCGCCGACGAGGATCAGGATAGGCTCAAAACGATCATTCAACGGTCGGTCGACCAGAATCGCACCAGCCATGGCCAGATTGAACGCTCCCGAGCCTGGTGAGCTTCCGACGAGCGCAAGAACTGACGCGCGCACAAACAAAAGAACCGCAGCCCGTGAGCTGCGGTTCTTGAGTCTGTATATTCTTCTTAGCGGCGGCGCTTCTTTGCTTTCGCTTTCTTCTTGGCCTTCTTAGCTGGTTTTTTGGCCGCTTTCCTCTTTTTTGCCGGTTTCTTGGCTGCTTTCTTCTTGGCAGGCTTTTTGGCCGCCTTCTTCTTTCTCTTTGCCGGTTTTTTGGCCGCTTTCTTCTTCGCGGCGGGCTTGCTGCCACCGCCTCCTCCGGCGGGAGCAGCGGGTCTGGGTGCGGGAGGTGGGGGAGCGGGCATTACCGGCTCACTCATTGCTGGTTCCGGGACGCCAGCTTCTTCCTCCTCCTCTTCTTCCTCTTCGAAATCTTCTTCGAGCGACTCGCTGTAGGCGCCGCTGTCGCCGAATTCTTCTTCTTCATCACGTCCGTAGAGTGTGGGGTCGTAGAACGTCATTGCTCCTCCTGATCTTGTTTGGCCTTCCGGGCGCAGGAACGGCTGCGCGAGGCTGCCGGGTAACGGGAAATTAAAAGACCACCAGAACTTGTGCTGGAACGGCGGGCGATTATAGCACGACGTTTGCTGCAGACTGCAAGGGCTGGGTTCTTTCCAAGCCTGCTTATCCTGTTACCACACGACGGGGCGGAATGGAAGAAGATTCTGGGGCGACCGCGAAGGAAATTGTGCGGAGGGGATTCCGGTGTTGCAGGATGGACGGTGTGCGAGGCGGCTACCGGCTGGGCTCGACTACAAGGACCATGCCGGGGCGGAGGACGGCGATGTTGCCGTTGCTGCGCTTGAGGGCCGCGACGGTGGTTCTGTAAGTGGTGGCGATCGAGTAGAGGGTTTCGCCACTCTTTACGGTGTGATGAAGTACGGTGGCCTGGCCCGGAGGGGTTTCGGTGGAGTCGTTCCCTGGGTTCTCGGCGGGAACTTTGGCACTGGCGACTTGAGAGGTTTTCCGGGTGTGCGTGGCCGGCCTCGAGGCGGTGGAGGCTGCTTCGGTGTTGGGCGTGACCGGCAGGTGCAGGGCCAGCACTTTTCTTCCGCGGAGACTGTCGCCGCGAGGCAGTCCGTTCCAGCGGCGGACCATCTGAGCGGAAACGCCGAAGTTCTCAGCTACGCTTTCGACTGTGTCTCCCTTATGGACTCGGTAACGGGTGATCCGGCGGGCGTAGGTGGCGGTGTCGCTGAGCGGGTGCTTGCCGGGCGCGATGGGGATGACCACTTTGGCATCGGCTTCGAGGTCTGTATCCGTGCCGTCGAGGTGGTTGGCGGTGGCAATCGACTTGGCCGTGACGCGATAAGAACGGGCCAGGGAAGCCAGGGTGTCGCTGGGCTGAACCTTGTGATAGCGCCACCAGAGGCGCATGTCGGGTGGGATGGCGGCGATGGCAGTCTGATACTGGCCTTTCGTCCCCTTCGGGAGGTGGAGCACGAAGGTTCCTTCTCTGGGCGTGGTCAGCCTCAGCAGGCTGGGATTCAGTTCCTGGAGCTGGGCGGGAGTCGCGTCCACGCATTCCGCGACCAGATGCAAATCCACGGGATAGTTGATGGCCACGGGGTCATAGCCGATTGGCTCATCCATGGGGACGCCATCAAAACCGTACTGCGACAGATTCTTGCTGACGATGGTCATGGCCAGGATGATGGGAACGTAGTTGCGGGTCTCTTTGGGGAGAACGTTGCGGCGGTAGAGCTCCCAGAAGTCGGCGTAGCCGGTACGTCGAACTGCGGCCTGCACGGTGCCAGGGCCGGAGTTGTAAGCTGCCATGGCGAGATACCAGTCGCCGAACTGGGCATAGAGGTCTTTGAGGTGGTGGGCGGCGGCGCGAGTGGATTTCTCGGGGTCCTGGCGATCGTCGACCCACATGTTGTGCTGCAGGCCGTAACCGCGGGCTCGGCTGGCCATGAACTGCCAGATGCCGCGGGCGCCTACGCGTGAAACCGCCAAGGGATGAAAGCCCGATTCGGCTTGAGCGAGGTAAATCAGATCCTGCGGGACGCCTTCTTCTTTGAGAATCGAGACCATCATGTCGTGGTAGCGGCCGGAGCGGGCGAAGGCGCGCTCGAAGGTGCCGCGTCCGCGATTGGAAAAGTAGCTGATGTAGCCGGCGACCTGGTCGGTCATCATGAGCGGCAGGTCAGAGTGGGTCGACTTGATCTCAAGTTGCGCTTTTGCCCTGACCTTGGCGTCTGGTGAGAGGGTGATGTCGTTGGTTTCATCGATCGGTGCGGGCTCGGCTTTCTGGGTATCGGAGTCGGAGGATAAGCCCAGGCTGCCGAGATCGAGGCGGTTGATGCCTTCGACTACGTGGTCGAATTCTTTTTGCAGGCGGTCGTCGGAGCGGATATCTAGGTTGCTTTCGAGCAAAGCATTCAACGCCTTATCGAAATCCTGCTTGGCGGCGTCGGTTTGGCCCGCTTGATAGGCGTCCAATCCAGCCTGATAGTCCTTCTCGACGCGGGCGATGAGATCAGCGACAAGGTCGGGAGCAGGCGTAGGAGGCGCGGATTCTGGCTTGGTCTCGGCCGGGGGTGCGGACTGAGCCGGTGGTTGAGCCTGGACCTGCGGCAGCTTTGCTGTGGTTGCCGGTGAGGAAGCGGGCGGGGTCTGCTGCGGCGCTGGTCCCGGAGCTGGCGCCGTGAGGGCGGTCAAAGCCGGGGCAGTTTTCGCGGGCAGCAGAGACGCCGGCTTTTGAGCTGTCTGGCAGGAGGAAGCAGACAGAGCCAGAACGGCGAGCAGCGCGATCCGCACTTGGAGTTTTGCAACTGGCATATTTCTCTATGAGATACGGATTGCTCCCTGGGGTCAAAGTCCGCCGAATTCTATCAAAAATCGTACCCTGCGGTCGGCTTCGGGTCAACGCCGAAAGAGGACCTCGAAGGTTACTTTCGGCACCGCTCAGCCCCACTCAAGCCAAAGAACGGCTTGAATGGGCCACCCTCCTATCGGCCACCGGAACCGAGTCAGATGCGCCAGTAGTCGGGTCGCCATACTTGAATCGACCTCTTGATGTCGGCCGCGGAAGATTTTTCGGCAAATGCCCGCTCGGACAGCTTGGGCAGTTCCGCATCCGAAGCGAAGCGCAGAGCGATGAGCTGGCCTTCGGTCAATTCCGGGATGCGCGAGCGCAACGGCTCGGGCAGAAGCAACGCCAGGCGCAGGCGCTCTTCGAGGCGAATCACGCGGTCCTGCACCCGAAGGGCGTAGAGCCTGACTTTGAAGACGGCGACCGTGCTTGCAGCAAGGAGAACGAAACGCCACGCCGAATGCAGATCAGGGTGCCGCAAGAACAGGACGACGGCGGCGAGCGTGGAAAGCGCGAAGATCGGCAACACAAAGAAATGGAAGAGCGGATCGAGGCGGGAGTGGTTGGCAAAGGTCTGAGGCTTTTTTTCAGCCATGACGAAGGGCTCCTCGGCAGTGGAATGGCAAGTGTAGCAGAGGAGAAGTTCTCAGTTTCTAGTACCCAGTACTCAGTACCCAGTACCCAGTAAAATCAACGGTCCATCCAGGTGGAGTTTGCTTTTCCGAGAAGCGAGAACAGTAGCATCGAGACTCGGAATCTTTTATTGCGGGAAGCGAATCCAAGGCAAGCATGAAAGCTCTTCAAGTGAAGCAGGTCGGCGGGCCGGAAGCGATGGAGTTAGTGGAACTGCCGGTGCCGCAGCCGAAGGCGAATGAGGCAGTCGTGAAGCTGGTCGCCTCGGGTGTGAACTTTATTGATTGCTACTTCCGCGAGGGGCGGTATAAGGCTCCGTTGCCGTTTGTTCCTGGGTAGGAGGGCGCGGGGGTGGTGACCGCGATCGGCTCGGATGTGAAGTTGGTGAAGCTGGGAGATCGCGTGGCCTGGAGTGGGCCGCTGGGGTCGTATGCGGAATATGAGGCCATGCCGGCGGACAGGCTGGTACTGATTCCGCAGGGCGTGAGCGATCAGCAGGCGGCAGGGGCGATGCTACAGGGTATGACGGCGCATTACTTGTCGCATGATACTTATCCGCTAAAGCGCGGCGAAACGGCGCTGGTTCATGCCGCGGCGGGGGGCGTGGGACTGCTCCTGACGCAGATGGCGCACAACATTGACGCGCGCGTGATCGCTACTGTTTCTACAGAGGAGAAGGCAAAGCTGGCGCGGGAGGCGGGTGCGGATGAGGTAATCCTGTACACCCAAGCCGACTTCGAAGCTGAAACCAAACGGCTGACCGGCGGCAAAGGCGTGGATGTGGTCTACGACTCCGTGGGGAAGACGACATTTGACAGGGGACTAAATGTCCTGCGGCCGCGGGGAATGATGGCGCTGTTTGGCGGCTCAAGCGGGGCGGTGCCGCCGTTTGACCTGATTGCGTTGTCACAAAAGGGATCGCTTTACGTCACCCGGCCCACCCTGGTGAACTACATCGCTACGCGCGAGGAGCTGGTGGCGCGGTCGAACGCTGTGTTTGGCATGATCGCATCCGGAAAGCTCAAGCTGCGCATTGAGCATACGTATCCGCTGGCTGAGGCGCGGCAGGCGCATCGGGATTTGGAGGGACGGAAGACGACGGGGAAGTTGCTGCTGATTCCATAGAATCGTATGGCGCAGGCACTCCGCTCGGCGTGAGCATGCACGCCCCATCAACTGTCGGCGGTCAGCGCTTGCGAGTGTAATTGCGCGCGTATCCCGGCACGGTCTGACGCGGTAAGAGCCGCGCATCGTTAATCGGTTCCCCCGCCATCATTTCCAACGGAACAACTCCGGCCCAGGTTGGGAAGGAATAATCTTCTTCATCGTCGATGGCCGGGCCGACGCGAACCTTGGCCGAGAATTCTTCGATGGGCAAGCGCAAGACCGAGGTCTGTTTGAGTTCACTTGCGTTCGGTTGGCGGGAGTCGGCCCAGCGGCCGGGCAGGATGTGCTCGGAAAGTGCGCGCAAGGCCTCGCGCTTTTCCTCCGGATCATCGACCAGAGTCGCCTTCCCAAGGACCACCACCGAGCGGTAATTCATGGAGTGATTGAAGACAGAGCGGGCGAGCACAAGTCCGTCGAGCAACGTCACGGTGATGCATACAGGAATGCTTTCCTTCAACTGGCGCAGCATGCGGCTGGCGGCGGAGCCGTGAATGTAGAGGTTAGCGTCTTTGCGTCCGTAAGAAGTGGGAATCACGAAAGGCTGGCCGTCGGCTACGAAACCGACGTGGCAGAGAAAACCTTCGTCGAGAATGCGGTAGGCGGCTTCGCGATCGTAAACGGCGCGATGGGCTTCGCGGACCACACGGGTTCGCGGGGTGGGCGTATAGGGTTGGGACATGGAGGAACGAACTCCGGCAAGCGCCAAGGATGGGTGAAGGGAAAGTGTAACATCTGGAAGCTGGCTTCCGGTTTCGGGCTTCCGGCAAACCTGTCGTGCGAGGTCCGGCCTCCCTATCTCACGGAATCTAGGTTACGACGTCCAGTCCTCAGTCGATCGGACGAGAAAACTCACCAGTTAAACTTCAGCGCGAACTGGAACTGCCGCGGATCGTAAGCCGCACTGGCCTGGCCCGCGTTGCTGATGAGTTGGTTGACCGCGGCCACATTGAAGCGGTTCGCAATGTTGAAGGTATCGACGATCAGTTCCATGTTGTAGCGCTCGCCGAAATAGATACGTTTGGCGATGCGCATATCGTTGAATACCGTCCAGGGTTGTACTGCGCCGTTGCGCCCAAAGTTGCCGTCCAGAGATTGGATCGTACCGTTGTAGTTTGCGGGGCAAGGCTCCTGGAAGACTCCAGTGGGCGAATATTTTGAGTTATAGACGGGATATCCGAGGGCGGTACACGCGGCGCTGACCGTGGTATTGGGCCGGCCGGTATCGGGAGAAAACTGAAAATTGTCCGGGTTTCCGGTAAGAATGTTGAAAGGCCGGCCGGAAGAGAACTCGATGATGGGTGCGAACGTCCAGTCGCTGAGGAATTTCTTGGCGAAGCCATCCCTGCCCAGCTTGCCCGTCTGGTAGACGCCACTGAAGACGAAGCGGTGGCGCTGATCGAACAGGGAATTGGAGCGTTCCGCCGCAGGATTGTAGCTATCCTGCGGAGCGAGCGGCGCCTGCAGATCGGTGGAATCGTCGATGGCATGCGACCAGGTGTAAGACGCGAGGAACTCGTAGTGTTTATTGAAGCGCTTGCGCAGGTTGGCGCTGAAGGCGTGATACACCGAACTGCCGTTGGAGTAGTTGGCGTCCATGTCACTGAACGGGACGCAGCCGGCGAGGGTGGCGTAATTGCAAGTGTTGGTGAGTCCGTCCGCCGCCAACACGGCAGGCAGCAGAGTAGTTACGCAGGGAGCGGATAGCGGGTTCGATAAATACGCCAATGCGAGGGCAGGGTTGACCGCGGAGGGCCGGAAAAAATTCGTGAGCGCAGCGGAGACCCAGGGCTGCCCGGTCGGATTCACGCCGCACGGCGCAGCGCCGGCACCCACACCCAGCGGCCCGCCTTGGGTGGCAAACGACGTGGGATCGGTAAGAGCTACATTGTAGTTGTTCATGACCAGATCGCCCCGGGTCGTGTTGGCGTTAATCGGCCGGTTCAGGTGGCGTCCGCCGTTGAAGTTGTACGCGAGATTCAGAGCGAAGCCGCCGCCGAGGTCGCGTTCGATGCTGATGTTCGCCTGCTGCGCGTAGGCGTAGACAAAGTTCTTGGCCTGGGGGTAGCCGAACGGTTGGAACGCCAACGGAAAGAAGGTGGATGGCTGCAAATAGTTCTGATTGACAAACAGGCCGGGGTACTGCGGATCGTTGGCTTGCGCTGGATTAAAGGGCGTGGGGTTAAACCGCTGCTGGGCCGCTATGTATCCCGGAACGTTGGGCAAGCATGTGGGGGTGTTGAGGGTGCCCTGAAAGGTGTTGATCGCGTTCAGACTGCCGGGGCCCGCGGAACCGGGCACTGCCGAACATGGAGCCCCCTGACCAAGCAATAGCTGCCCGCTCTGGGAAGCATCGGAAGCATCGCCTAGAAAATAGAGCGCAAGCAGCGGATGGTCATAGAAGATGCCATACGAAGCGCGCACCACGGTCTTGCCGTCGCCCTTCGGGTCCCACGCGACGCCCAGCCGTGGCTGGATGTTGTTGGTATCGGTCTGAATGCCTTTTTGCAAACCGAGTTGGTTATAGGCGGCCCGGGCTAATGAGTTGAGCGGGCTCAGATGGGGCGGAAACTCCACGTCATAGCGGAGGCCGTAGTTCAGAGTCACGGTCGGGGAGACGCGCCACGAATCCTGCCAGAAGAGCCCCAATGGTTTGTTCGAGAAAGTGTCATGAGCATTTCCATAACCCTGGACAAGTTCGTTGGGCCAGCCGAGTCCATAGGTCTGCACGGGTGTGAAAGCGGGGAAGGTGGGGCAAAGTGTGGCGGGCAAGCTGTTCGCCGTGCAAATGTTGCTGAAAAAGGTTGAGGAGGCAGTGGTGCCGAAGTCGTAGAGTCCGCCGTAGTTCACTGTAAAAGTGGCGTCGAGCGGCAGATAGTTGAAGTCTCCGCCAAACTTGGTGTTATGGCGTCCTACCGTCCAGGAGAAATTGTCGATGAACTGGTAGCGTTTCTCGACGCGTTGCACGTAAGAGTAAGGCTCGCGTCCGAAATAGCCGACGCCGGGAATGTTTTCCGCTACATCCGCACCGGCTGCAGTGGCAGTGTTGTAGGAATAGTTGTTGCCGCGGCGCGCAAACTGGAAGCGGAGTTCGTTCACCTTGTTGCTGCCAAGGGTCCAAGTCTCCTGCAGGACGCCGGACAGGTCACGATTGGTTTGCTCCGACGTGCGGGAGTAAGCGTTCTGCCCAAAGACCTGATTTTCTCCGTTGACCTCGATGCCGGTGATGGTGCTGGGGCTGACGCTCATGTGGAGCGTCAACCGGTGGTTGTTGTTGATGTTGTGATCGATACGCAGCGAGTACAGGCTGGTGCCTTCAAAGACGGGGAAGTTTCCCGTCTGCGAATTCAGGCTCAGGAAGTTTGCCGGCAAGGAGTTGCACAGAAGATTGGGAGAAAAGTTACACGAAGTCGGAAACTGCGTGAGTGGGCTGGTCCCGTTGGTGGGGATGGGAATGGCGGTACCCGCAAGGGCGCCGAAAATCTGCGGGTACGAGCCGTTCAATGCGATTCCAGAAGAACCGCCCACAAACGTGGCATACACGGCAGCTTCCTGCCCATAGCCAGCGGCGAGCGCTGGGCTGATGCCGGCAAGCGCGGCTTCAGCGGCGGGCAGGGTGCTCGCAAAGAAAGTCCGCTGATCGCTGGTCGCGTTTACCCCTTGCTGGATGGTTCCGGGAGGCAGGCCGAAGGCGTTCGAAAGATCCACGTTGTTGAGCAGGCCGAAGCAGGTCTGACCGCCCGCGCAGTCCTGGCCGATGGAAGAGAATCCCGTCTCATGCCGGCGAGTAATCTCGTAGGAAAAATAGTAGAAGGTCTTATCCTTCTTGATCGCGCCGCCGAAAGCGGCGCCCGCCTGCACGCGCGTATAGGCCGGATTCGGGACCGTGCTGAAGGGGTTTACCGCCTGAAAATTGCGGTTGCGCAGGTAGCCGAAGATGTCGCCGTGAAAATCGTTCGATCCGGAGCGGGTAATGATATTGACCACGCCGCCCGAGGCGCGGCCATATTCCGGAGCGTAGCCGTTGGTGATGATCTGGAACTCCTGAACCGCCTCTTGTGAAACGGTGGAGCGCACACCGTTAGTCGAGTTGTCGGTGGCGTCGGCGCCGTCCACGTTCACCAGGTTGGAGCGGCCGCGCTGGCCGCCCATGTTCAGGCCAGAAGTAGGTGCGGCTCCGGTGTTGGGCGCGTTGTCACGCACCACCTGAGAATCGGTCAGCGTGAAATTAATGTAGTTGCGGCCATTGATGGGCAGATTGTCGATGCGGCGCTGTCCGATCGTGTCTGTGGTTGAGGTGCGCGAAGTCTCGACCAGTTCCGCCTGCGAACTGACCTCGACCACCTCCCGGCCCGTCGCGACCGCCAGGGCGACGGGAAGCTCTACTAATCCGCCGACCGTGATGCTTACGTCCTTGGCTTCGGCTTTGCCGAAGCCAGGTGCCTGCACGGTAACCGTGTAAATTGCCGGAGGCAGCGATCGAGCGCTGTAGCCGCCCTGGCCGTCGCCGGTGGCGGTGCGTTCCAGACCCTTGGCCACGTCGCTCTACCGTGACCTTCGCGTTGACCACGAGACCTCCTTTAGGGTCCCTCACGGTTACGTGGAGGTCGCCGGTGGCGGCGCCTCCCTGGCCGAAGGCTGCAGGGGAAAACGACAGAGCGAGCAGGGTGACGAAGAAAGTCCTCAGGTTGCGGACCTTTGTTCTGCTGATCTTGGTTCTGCTGAACATGTTTCTGCTGGACATGGCTCTGCGGATCATAGAGTCTCCCTTGACTCCGCCCACCCGAAAGAGGCGGTAGAAGCAGCTTCCAACGGCGGTTGACTAAATACGACAAAACAGGCACAGGGTCTGGGGGACAGCAACGCCCCGCTGGTTTTTACACCAGAACGGGTGACAAAAACAAGGCGGAATGAGCAGGGGTGGTGCGCAAGTTAACCCGGTGGGTCTCGCGCAGGCACAGCCGAGGGAAAGGATTGCAAAGCCAACGCCTGCGATCCCCGATCCACGCCCTAGAGCAGCGCGGAGAGACGAACCGGGACGGTTGGATTCTGCAGTCTGCCTAACAGCATGGCTGCGCCGCTCAGCTGTTCATAACGGTCGACTACGCGCACGGCGGCGAACAGGGAGTTGGGCCAGGCCAAAGCCAGGTAAATCCGGGCCAGCGCCACGGTGGTGTTGCGGCGAAGCAGCAACGCGTCATTCACAACTTGTTGCGCCGCTCCGAGAACGCGAGGATCGGCACTGGCGAGGGCGGCTTGGCCGATGCGCACCAGTACGGCAGCGTTGTTCGCCGCCGCCTGGACGTAGGCGGCCATAGCGCGCAAGCGCTCCCGGCGGACCAGGCGGAATTGGGTAGGCGGCAAGCGCCGTCGCAGGTAGTCGTCCTCGGCAGGGTTGATCAAATTGCGGAACGCTTCAATGTCGATGGGGCGGATGGTCGCGGCTAAGCCGGAGGTTCCCCTGGCCTGCAAACTTCGGGTTACGGCCAGGCGCAAAATAATGCCCAGCGCAACTGCAGCGGCGACGACGAGGACGATGGCCAGATTCATTGTTGTATTAACCGCTCCAGTTCGCGGTTCCAGACCTCAAGGTTGTGCTCAGGCACGAGAACCGGAGACGCAGTGGCGCTCCTCTCAGGGGTGAGCAGGTAGTAAAACCAAATCAGGACGCACACGTGATACGTGGCCATGTTCAGGAAATCGAGGAGGTAGCGCCTGTCGAATAAGGCCCCGCTGGACGTCACAGCCCAGTCAGCGAGATGCACGCAGGAAGATATGCCCAGTCCTAGCGCGATTCCAAATGCCCTATGGTTCCACGCTAAGTCGGAAATGAGATGCCAACAGGAAGATGGCGAGCAGCACCCCGCTTTCGATCATGTATATCGTCTGGTCAAGAATGTGGGCGCGAGAGATGACGGCATGATGCGGATTGTCGATGGGAGTGTAAGCAGCCACAATGGTGGCTATCAGTACCAGAACGACGCCAACCCCACTGATCACTCTCTTGCCCAGCCTGGATACGGAAGGATACTGGCCGAACACGGAGCCGAATATCTCGCCGATGAGCGCAAACTTTACGAGAGCCTCAACCAGCGAACCTGCCCAAAAAAAACGCCACCAGGTCTCCCAGTTGACTGAGGGAAGGATGTCAGCGACATAGAGGGTAAGTTGCACCGTCGCGGCCACGACCGCGAAAATCAGGAAGAGTGGAAACTGCTTATGAAGTCGCCGCCACATCAGGACGGCGAGGATGAGCAGAAGGACGTTGGGCGAAATCCAGAGATAGTGCCAAAGGTATGAGTGCGCCTGCAGCATGGCCGTAGCTGGGCACTATACCGCGACCTGCTGCAGGCGACAATAGCAACGCTAATCGTGTCCGGTTTTCGTAACGCTATCCCAGGCTCACGGTTTGCATGTTCCTCCACCGCAACTTGTGCTGCCGCCGCCGCCATCGGCGTGAGCGACGGTGGGAATTACTAAAGTGTTGAGGAACATCACAGCTGCTGCGACCACGAGTAGGATACGTTTCACGGTTGTTTTCTCCTTGTATTGGAAAATCGAACCGTGATACTTTCATGGCCCTAGCCTGACGGAATAGATCACGTCAGACGCTTGACTGTTCGGAATTCGTAACAGAATTGGTAACCAAGTGACACTGAAATCCGCCCTGCAGGATCTTCGGGAAACCACGCTGGCCGCCGTTTCCGGCTTGCTGGCGAAACTGGCTTATCTAGGCTCTCTGCGCCGCCGGGAGGGTGGATATCTGCACTGGGGCATGGCGCTGGTGCATGGGGAGGAATCGTCGGACCGCGCGCTGAAAGCGGCTCACGCCGAAGTATTGTCGACCGTGCTCAGGACGCCGATTTCAGATCTTGTGGAAGACTTGCGCGAGTCGAGCCAGGACAAACAACAAACCGCCGGAGCCTACGTCGAAGGCATGCGAGAACAGTTGAGCGAACTGCTACCCTCGCCGCGGGACACGCCCTCAGCCCGCCACCTTAGTTCAGTGCTGGTTGCACTTTCGAGCCTGGAGAAGAATTCAAAGCGTGCCACTCCGTCAGCTTCATCGCAATCCCCACAACCTGGCCGATGATCTCGGCTTCCTGGGGATGGCGCAGAACTCGAACCGGAACCGGCGACAAAGGATGCGGCTGCAGAATGAGGTCTTCGCGCCGCATGCTGCACCAGCAGCAAGTGTGTCCGTCGCGGGTTTCCACAAAATAGATGGGGCGTTCGTACTCGGAGCGCCACGAACCTTCCACCACCTTGTTTCTGGTCTCGTCGACCTGGATGAAACTGCCGGGCGGAAGAATCGGGTACATGGTGAAATCCTGGTGGCCGATATATCCGTAGGTAAAATCGCTGTGGGCAAACTGAGCCAGATAAGCGAGCGGCACCAAACCCCACTGCTCCACCATGCGGCCCAGGTTGGTGGTGCGCTGCTGATCGAAGCCAGGGTCCATGCGGATTGGCATCTGCACCGAGGACAATCCGGAGAGAGCTTCGGAGACGTGCGACCGGGGGGAGAAATCATGCCCAGATCCGTTGCCATGTTGTTCATGTCAACGCCGTACCAGGTCAGGAGTTCCCGCAGATCACGCCGGTAAATGACCGCCAGGGTATAAAGACGGAAGATGCTGGGCAGCACGCCCTTGGTCTCGATGTCCGATAAACGGCTGGGAGGAATAGAGAACTCCTCATTGCGATATTTTTCGGCCATGCGCGCGCTGGAAGTCTCGATGTCGCGCATGGTCAAGCCGAGTTTCTCTCGCAGAGTACGAAGACTCTTACCGGCCGGGAGCATGAGACGCCTCCAAGTGCTGGACATCATAGCAGGACGCGTAGTTTCGTGTCATGGATTGCGGAAAGATTTTGACCGGGTGATGCTTGTTACGAATTCAGAACACGCCGCCCCCGCGTCCAGTCAAGGGAAGCGCTGATATCGCGTCCGGAAGCACCACGCCTTCTGCTGGTCACGCCGGCCTGGACTCAGCTCGTTTGTTCGGATTTCGTAACAAGGCGCAGAGAAAACTGCTGAGTCCTGGTTCCGGCACTAGGGTTTCATCCGCGAAATCGGCTGATCTTACCTCTGTCGCTCACCACGCTTACCCGACTCGCAAGGATTTTAAGCCTCGTGACATTTGTCACGCCGCCAGCGTGATGAACCGCACTGGCGCTCCTCCTGCCAGTCCGCGATGATGCAATCACCGGAGAATATCTGAAGATCGTAGATGCTCCGGCAATGTCAGGAAGGCACCAACCAAGAAGGTCGACATGATCGCGACTCTCGAAGAAACGCCCAGCATGCAGCGCGCCGACTCCGGCAGTGTCGTGGCAAGTCTGGAAGGCGTCAGCAAGAATTATGGAGAAATCCGCGCTCTCCAGAGTGTGAATTTCAACGTCCGCGCGGGACAAGTGGTCGCTTTGCTCGGACCCAATGGGGCAGGGAAAACAACCGCTGTGAAGCTTCTGCTCGGACTGCTGCAGCCCAATTCCGGCAAGACCCGCGTGTTCGGGGGAGATCCCACCAATCCGCAGAATCGTATACGCACCGGCGCCATGCTGCAGGTGGGGCGTGTGCCAGAGACTTTGCGCGTGCGCGAGCACATCGACTTGTTCTCTAGCTATTACCCCAAGCCGATGCCCCTCGATCAGGTTCTGGCGGCGGCGGGCCTGGAGAAATTGCGCGACCGCAAGTTCGGCGATCTTTCCGGCGGACAGCGGCAGCGAACTCTGTTTGCTCTCGCCATCTGCGGCGATCCCGACCTGCTGTTTCTCGATGAGCCCACGGTTGGACTTGATGTCGAGGCCAGACGCGCGCTTTGGGAAGAAATTCGCCGCTTGGTCGATAACGGAAAGACCGTTCTGCTTACCACTCACTATCTGCAGGAGGCCGACGCCCTTGCCGACCGCGTCGCTGTGATCAATCAGGGCAAGATCATCGCCGAAGGCACGCCGGCGGAGATCAAAGCGCAGACCAGCGGCAAACGCATCCGCTGCATCACTACGCTCAGCGTGGCGAGCTTGCTGCGGATTCCAGGAGTGACCGATGCCAGGCAAGACCGCGAAGCAGTTGAGATCTGTGCCGGGAAAGCCGAGCCTGTCATACGCGCCTTACTGGCCAGCGACCCTTCGCTTTCGGGACTCGAGGTCACCAGTGCTGGGCTGGAGGAAGCTTTTCTCGTACTGACCAAGGACAACGGTGAAAACGGAGATCGCAGGAACTAATCCACATTTCCATGTTGCATCTGCGAACGATCACGAACGAAACGAGGACACGACCATGAGCACTGCCGCAGCAGTTCTGAGCAACATCGAGATCGAGCGCTCCCCAAGCCACACCGCCACCATTTACTTGAAAGAGGCGAAGTATGAATTCCTGAAGAACCTTCGCCTGCGCGTCTACACGGCGTCGGTGATCAGTTTTCCGTTGATGTTCTACGTGCTGTTCGGCCTGGTGCTGAACGCCAAGGAGTCTATCGGCAGCACTCACGTTCCAACCTATTTAATCGCCACCTACGGCACATTCGGAGTAACGCTTTCGGATGTGCGCGATGCGATCCGTGGTTACCGCGCCCGGCGCGAAATTTCTTCGACTTCGCGAATCTCTTTCCCCGCGCGTTGCGGATCACGGTTGATCAGCTTGCCGGCCAACTCCGACTTCAGCGTGATAACCGACAGCGTGTGCCCGAGCACATCGTGCAGATCGCGAGCGATTCTTTCGCGCTCGGCAACTTTGGCGAGGTGTTCGATTTCTTCGTTCGCCTTGCGCAACCTCCGGTTCA
Source organism: uncultured Acidobacteriaceae bacterium (assembly GCA_963787495.1). Classification (GTDB taxonomy): domain Bacteria; phylum Acidobacteriota; class Terriglobia; order Terriglobales; family Acidobacteriaceae; genus Sulfotelmatobacter. Next base: position 191,010 of record CAWBDA010000003.1, on the reverse strand, counting down.
TTCGGTTACGCTCGGCAAAGAAAGTATTGCCCGCGCCAATGAACATGGGGAAGAGGGCCGAGTAGAAAAGTTGCCACCCCCCGACATGCAGCAGTAATCCCTCGATCGCTCCAGTCGCCCCAATGGCGAGCAAGCCTGCCCATGCGGCGGCCTGGCTTTCAACGCAAAACGGCAACATCGCCGCTGCGAAGATAAAGAAGGTCTTATTGGCGGAAATGGCGCAAGCCAAATGCACCTTGGAAACGGCTGGCGTCACGGTGCGCTGCGATGCTTCGACCATCGTGAAACTTCCGGCCATGCAAGAGGGCGTCCTGACCATGGCGGTGCGGGAGGCCGTGACCAATGTAGTGCGCCACGCCCAAGCTCAGACTTGCTGTTTACGTCTGGAGCAGCAGAACGGCACTTGCCGCCTCGAGATCGAAGACGACGGCCGCGGCGGTTTCCAAAATGAAGGCAACGGGTTGCGCGGCATGCGTGAGCGCGTCGAGATGCTGGGTGGCACGCTTCACCGCGACTCGCAGGCCGGCACCAGACTCACCATCACTCTTCCGCTTAAGGAAGTCGCGCTGGAAATCGAGGGCAGCGACAATTGACTCCCGCTTCGAAGGAAGGCCGCAAAACCATTCGCGTGGTTCTCGCCGAGGATCAAGGCATGGTGCTAGGCGCGCTGGCCGCGCTGCTCGAAATCGAAGGCGACATCTCCGTCGTAGCTCAGGTGCGCAACGGCAAAGAGGCGATCGATGCAGTTCTCGCCCAGAAACCCGACGTCCTTATCACCGACATTGAAATGCCGCTGCTGACCGGACTCGATGCCGCCGCCGAACTCAAACGCCGCCGCACCGGAACCCGCGTAATCATTCTCACCACGTTCGCACGTGCTGGATACCTTCGCCGGGCTATGGAAGCTGGAGCCTTGGGCTACCTGCTGAAGGACATGCGCGCCGAGGAGCTCGCCGAAGCCGTCCGCCGCGTGCAGCAGGGATTGCGCGTCATCCATCCCGATCTGGCCACCGAAGCCTGGGCAGAAATGGATCCGCTCACCGATCGCGAACGCCAGGTCCTGCGCCTGGCCGGCGAAGGGATGCCGAGCGGAGACATCGCCGCCGAACTAGGCCTCTCCGAAGGCACCGTCCGCAATTATCTCTCAGAGGCGATCAGCAAGATGGGAGCCAGCAACCGAGTAGAAGCCTCAAGAATAGCCCGGACCAAAGGTTGGCTGTAGGCGTGGCTCGTGTGGGGCGGACACTCCTGTCCGCCTGCGTAAAGTGGAAGAGGTCTACAGAGCACAGACGTGAAGCCGAGCCGGAGTCGCATGGCTCAAGCAGCCGGGCGCTCGATCCCGGTCTCCTCTTTGTTCGAGGTCTTCAAAGCCCAAGCCATCCTCGGAGTATTATGCGCAATCCCAAACTGCCCTGCGGCACTCAGCACGATGATGCCACCATGCCCATTCAGCCGCTGCTTGAGGTAATTCATAGCTTCCTGCGCCGCCCACTCCGGCAGATTCCCCGCCGCCACACGATCGGCGGTCCACTTGGCCAGCACCAGCTTCATAATGGGCTCGCCCCACCCGGTAGTCGAAACCGCCGCGCTTAAATTGTCCGCGTAGCAGCCGCATCCGATCAGCGACGAATCGCCCAGCCGGCCCGGAGCCTTGTTCAAGGTGCCTCCCGTCGAAGTCGCCGCGGCAATGTTGCCTGCACGATCCAGTGCCACGGCGCCTACGGTGTCGTGCGAAATCTCTGGCGCGAACAAATCGTTTCCGTCTTTCGCGGATCCATCCCCGGCCTGCTGCGCCTGATACTCGCGCAGCCGTTCCACCTCTCGCGCAATCACCAACTCTTCGTTCCTACACAACTCCAAGCTATGCTCGGCGGCAAACCGCTCCGCCCCCTCGCCCACAAAATACACATGCGGACTCTCACTCAGAATCTTCCGCGCCGCCCGCACCGGATTCCGCACTCGCTCCACGCACCCCACGCCCCCGGCCCGCAAAGTAGCGCCATCCATGATCAGCGCATCAAGCTGCACCTTACCGTCGCGGTTCAGGAAACTGCCTCGTCCCGCGTCGAAAGTCTCGTCATCCTCCATAACCACGACGGCTTCCTCAACCGCATCTAGCGCCGCGCCCCCACGCTCCAGCACCCGCCAGCCAGCCGCAAGCGCATTCCGTACCCCACGCAGATGAGCCTCCACCATGTCTTCAGGCATAGCCCAAGCGCCGCCGTGAACTACAAGTACTGGATCAGTTGGCAAAAAGAATTCCCCAGTAGAAAAATGGACTGACTAGTCTAGCATCGTGATCTTTCACGGCAATTCCCACCGACATGTCATCCTGAGCGCAGTGAATGCTTCGCGAAGTGAAGCATTCACGGAGTCGAAGGACCCTGCAACACCCACCCTCAGCACGGACGCGTCAGGGAGTTCTCACCACGTTCGACAGTACAGTGAGAACTCCCTTCCAAGCCTACATGGGCGCGAACGGCAAAGGGATCCTTCGACTCCGCAGGCCGCTTCGCTTCGCGAGCCGGCCTACTACGCTCAGGATGACAGGCGTCAGGTGTATTATCTTTAAGATAACAGTCGGTAAAACACATTAGCTAAGCTGCTTGCCCCGCCTTGGCCGCGGTGTTCGGGCCGTCCTGGGTGCGGGTCCAGGTGTAACGCATCCGGTGGATTACGGTCAGGGTGGACAGTACCGCGATCACCCACAGCACTGGCGCCATGCGGTTGAAGAGTGCGCCGATGATCACCAGCACCAACCGCTCCGGACGTTCCATGAAGCCCACGCGGCAGGATCCAATCAGCGACTCGGCGCGGGCTCGCGTGTAGCTCACCATGATGGCGCTCACCATCACGAACGCAGTCAGCACGACATAGAAGAAGCGGTCGCCGCGGGCGTAGAAGACTAGGAGTCCGAGGAACTGCGAGGCGTCACTGTAGCGGTCGACTACTGAATCGAAGAAGGCGCCGAAGCGCGTGACCCGATTGGTGGCGCGCGCCACCTGTCCATCCACCAGATCGAAGAACCCTGAGAAGATAATGACCAGGCCGGCGTAGAAGAACAAGCGCTGCTGCGTCAGGGCTGTGGCGGAGCCAAAAAGAATTGCGGCCCAGGTGTTCACCACCAGTCCCATGAAGGTGAGCACGTTGGGATTGATGCGCGACAGCGCCAGCCAGCGGACGATGGTATCGAGCAGCATGCCGCAGGCGCGTCCGAAGGCGCTGGTCCAGCTACGGGAAGTCCAGCTTGGCGCCATCAGGCGCCTGCCTTCTCAGGCTCGGCCTCGTCGTGGATGGTGGTCAGGGCCAGGATTTCCAGCTCGCGCTTACCGTTCGGCGTGATGACAGTGGCTTCGTCGCCTACTTTCTTGTTTAGGAGCGCGCGTCCTATCGGCGACGTGGTCGAAATTTTTCCCGCGCCTACATCAGACTCTTCGCTGGTTACGAGCTTGTATTCGATCTCTTCATTCTTAAAGCTGTCGTAGACCTTGACGGTGGAACCCAGCCCCACTTTGTCCTTGGGGATGTTGTTCATATTGGTCAACGACAGGTCGGCGAGGCGCTTGCCGAGCTGCCGGAAGCGCGCTTTGACGAACTCCTGGCGCTGCTTGGCCATGTGATACTCAGCGTTCTCGCTGAGGTCGCCAAGAGCCGCGGCCCGCTTGATTTCTTTGGGCAGTTCGTGGACCAGTTCGTGCTCGAGCGCGTCGACTTCTTCCTGCAGTTTCTTTCTGAGTTGATCAGTCATTTCAGATTAGGCATTTCTAATCAGGTGTTCGTAAGAGGAACCCCCTTGAGATTATAAACCCGTGAGGGGATGAAGGATCGAATCAGGCTTGGAACTCGGAGGCTTCCGGGAAACGGAGTTTGCACTTGGCGAGGGCCAGGGCCAGGAGTTCCTCGACTTTGGTTTCTTCGCAGTTGCGGGACATGGCCAGTTCGCTGACCAGGAGGTAGCGGGCGCGTTCGAGCATCTTCTTTTCGCGGAAGGATAGGGGCTTGGCCTGGTGGAGGGCGATCAGACTCTTGAGGACTCCGGCGACTTCGAAGAGGGAGCCGGTGCGCATGCGGTCGGAGTTTTCCTTGAAGCGGTCTTTCCAGTCGGCGGTGCTGAGGTCTTCGCCGATCGAGAGAAAGTCGAGGATTTTCTGCACCTCGCCATTGCGGACGACGCGGCGAATGCCCACGCTGCCCACGTTGTTGCAGGGCACCATCACCTTGAGGCTGCTAGCTTTAATGTTGAGAAGGTAGAACTTTTCGATCGTGGCGCCGATCGAGCGGCTGCTGATCTGTTCGATGACGCCGACGCCGTGGTTGGGATACACGACCTTGTCGCCGATGTGAAAATTCAGGTCCGCACCACTCATAAAAGGCACCCGGGAAGGAGTTTAGGGTCTAGTGGGGAGAAGCGTTATCGTTACTATAAACAGACTACGCTGAAAGCTAGCGAAAGGCAAGATTGGTGCGGGTTGGAGCCGTTCGCGGACTCGGAAACGGCGCTTTGTTTCCAGGTGTGAGAGTGTAAGTTACTGTGGCGGGATGGGTTACAGGTTGAGGGTTCCGGGCCGGGCCTCGTTGTATTGTCTGGTGCGGGAAGCGTGGTCGGGAATGCCGAGTGTGGCGCTTATAATCGCGACGTGAGTTCGGAAAAGGAAAAGTCAGACCGGCCGGTGGGGCGAGTCCTGGGGTTGGACGTGGGGTGGAGACGGATTGGGATCGCCGTGTCGGACCCTTTAGGGATTACCGCACAGGGACTCGAGACCTTACAGCGACGGAACAAGCGCCACGATCTGGCGGCGCTGGAGCGGGTGATTCGGGAGTACGCGGTGCGGGAGATCGTGGTCGGCTTACCTCTGCGCATGAGTGGTGCAGAAGGGACGCAATCGGAAAAGATGCAGGGGTTTGCGGAGGACCTGCGGAAGCGGTTCCGGCTGCCGGTGCACTTGTGGGACGAACGGCTGACCTCGGCAGAAGCCAACCGACTGCTGCGGGAGACGGATTTGTCGATCGAAAAGAGGGGGAAGGCGGTGGACCGCATGGCAGCAGTCTTGATTTTGCAGGGATGGATGGAGGGGCGGCGGCTTCCGGCTGCCGGCTTTCGGCGTCCGGCGGAGGATTAGCGATCGCTTCTTTAATGGACTATCGCTGTTCAAGTCTTGCCGCTCCTCACGTGAAGAGCGGACGCCGCTTTACCTTCCCTGCATAGCGCGTCGGTAAGCGTCTACATTCTTATTATGTTCTTCCATCGTCCGGGCAAAACGGTGGTGGCCGGCGGCGTCGGCTACGAAATAGTAGTAGTCGCTTTGCGCGGGATTCATTGCTGCTTCCATAGCGCTTTTGCCGGGATTGCCGATGGGGCTGGGCGGAAGTCCGGTGTGCATATACGTGTTGTAGGGCGAATTGAAACGCATGTCGTCGTGATGGAGAGCTCCTGCGTAGGTTCCGGCTAAGAGTTCGGCATAGATGATGCTGGGGTCGGCATCGAGCGCGATCTTCTTTGCGAGACGGTTGTAATAGACGCTGGCGACCAAGGGGCGCTCTTCGGCGACGGCCGTTTCCTTTTCGACGATTGACGCCATGATGACCGTACGCTCGATCTCGGTGGGGGCGGCGCTTGGATCGCGGAAGCCGATACTGACATGGGCCTCGATATGAGGCGAGTTTGGCGATGAGCTGGCTACGGCCTCCGGTGCCTCAATTAGTCCGATCTGACGCGCGACCTGGCGGAACTGCCGGACCATTGTTGCCGCGATGTCGTGCATGCTCTGCATGCGGCTGAACTCGTAGGTGTCAGGGAACAGGTAGCCCTCAAGAGAAGGGGCGTGGGGTGCGAGGTCGGCGATGAGTGCAGTATCGGATTGCGCTACTTTCAGGAAGTCGTCCACGGGGCCGAGTCCGGCCGCTTCTACGGCGCGAGCGATGTCGAAGATGGTGAAGCCTTCCGGAACGACCACGGTACGGAAATAAACGTCGCCCCGGCGGAGACGTTTCTGGAGGTCGATGATGTTTGCTGGCTTCTCGAAGAGATATTCTCCAGCCTTGAGCGTGCGGTGGCGGTGGAAGTCGTGCCAAAGAATGAATGCTTCCTCGCTGCGAATCACCCCGGCGGATTTGAGTTCGGAGGCCATGCGGCGCGTGGAATAACCCGGGCGCAGCATCACAAAAGTTTTCCCCGAGGGCTCAACCGGGGTCAGCAGAGCCCAGGCGAACCATCCTGCCGAGGCGAGCGCCGCAATAAAGATGAGCCAGAAGATCTTTCGCACGATGGCGACAGTTTAGATGATGGCGGAAGCCGTGCGTACCTGACTTTAGTAAGATTCGGACTTCGGGCGACGCAGCTAAGTCCTGCGAATCAACCCTGTTAACCAATGATTTTGAGTACTCGCTGGTTTTGCACCCTTTCCGGCGCGGTATACTCAAATGTCCTAGGAGTCGCCTGATCCTTCATGAGACGTAGCTCGCCCTTTTGGGCTTTGGCTTTGGTGCTCGCGGTACTGCCCACAATGGGCTGTCTGTTCCGGACGCGGCCGGTGGAGGAAACGTACTCCAAGGCCCCGCTTCAGGAAACGACCCAATCCGGGTTGATCAACAGCATCAATCAGCAGGCGGAAAAGATCCAGTCGCTCAAGGCGACGGTGGACATTGATACGTCGGTGGGCGGCGCGAAGAAAGGTCACCAAACCGACTACAAGGAGATTCGCGGTTACGTGCTGGCGCGCAAACCGGCGATGCTGCACATGATCGGGCTGCTGCCGATCGTGCGCACCACTGCTTTCGACATGGTAAGCAACGGTGAGGAGTTCAAGCTGTGGATCCCGCCGAAGAATCGTTTTGTAACCGGGCGCAACGACGTGCAGACCCATAACGCGGATCAGCCCATGGAAAGCATCCGGCCGCAAGATATTTATGAGGCGCTGCTGATTCGGCCCATCGATCCTGAGCGGGAGATTGCGGTGCTGGAGAATAGCGAAGAGATTCTGCATGACTCCAAGGGACACCGCGTTCTGCAGGAAGACTACGAACTGGTGGTGATTCGAAAAGGCGAGCAGGGTTGGGCGCTGTCGCGCAAGATTGTTTTCAGCCGCATCGACCTGCAGCCGCATCGTCAATACATCTATGACCAGCAGGGCAAGCTGGTGACCGACGCCCGCTACGCGAACTACAAAGACAACGATGGCGTCAGCTTTCCTTCGCGCATCGAGATTTCGCGGCCCCAGGAGGAGTACGACATCACCCTCAATATCTTGAAGCTGGAGATGAACAAGCCGCTGCGGGATGATCAGTTTGGACTGGAGCAGCCGCCCGGGGCGGAGGTGGTGCATCTGGAGCGGCCGCAGCCGCAGTCGAGCGCGGTACTGCCGCCGGCAAACAGCAATTAGCAGGTGGCAATTAGCTAATTGCTGGTTTCGAAATCCATGATGAACAAAATGATTGTCGCCAATCTGGTGCATCGGCCGATTCGGTCGCTGATCAGCATTGTGGCTATTGCGCTGGAAGTGGCACTGATCCTGCTAATCGCAGGACTTTGCTACGGCATCATGAACGACTCCAAGAACCGGACGGTGGGCATTGGCGCGGATGTGATCGTGCAGCCGCCGGGGTCGTCCTTCTTAGCCGGCATCAGCGGGGCGCCCGTTTCCGTCAAGGTTGCCGACATCTTGCGCGGCCTACCCCACGTCAAGGTGGTGAGTCCGGTTATCTGGCAGCTTTCAACGGCGGGCGCGCTTGAAGTGATTGACGGAATCGATCTGCCGAGCTTTGAGGCGCTGGGCGGGCCATTTCAGTATGTGCGGGGCGGACCGTTTAAGGGGCCTGACGACATTCTGGTGGACGACTACATTGCCCGGCAGAAGCACGTGAAGGTGGGCGACACCATGGAGGTTCTGAACCACAACTTTCGTGTGGCCGGAATTGTGGAGAATGGCCGAGGCGCACGCAAATTCCTGCCGCTTGCGTCGCTGCAAGATTTGATTGGGGCTAAAGATAAGGCCTCGGTCTTTTATGTGAAGCTTGACGACCCCGCCAACGCCGATGCGGTGGTGACGGCAGTAAAGAACCAGCCCGGCATGGAGAAGTATTCCGTATTATCGACGCCCGATTACCTCAGCATGATGACGCCGAGCCGCCTTCCAGGGTTCCGGCCATTCATCGCCGTGGTGATTGGCGTGAGCCTGATCATCGGGTTTCTGGTGATTTTCCAGTCCATGTATGCGGCGGTGATGGAACGCACGCGCGAGATCGGGATACTGAAGGCGATGGGCGCATCGAAGTCTTACATCGTGAGCGCGATTCTGCGGGAGACTGGATTGCTGGCCGTGGCAGGCATCGCGCTGGGTATCCTTTTCAGTCTGGCAGCGAGCTGGGGCATTCGGCATCGCTTTCCGCTGGTGCAGGTGGTGGTGAGCGGAGACTGGATTGCGTGGTCTATGTTGGTGGCGGTTCTGGGGGCGATTGCTGGAGCGCTTTATCCGGCGTTTAAGGCGGCGGGGAAGGATCCGATTGAGGCGCTGGCGTACGAGTAGGAATCAGCACTTGGCGTTCAAGAAAAGCGAGTCTGGCCGTTTCTGACTTCTTTCATTCTTCTGATTCTTCTTTCGCTTCGATCCCAGCTCGCTTTAGCAGACGCCTCAGTCCTCGTTCTCCGGCGGCGCCGCGTTGCTCGGCGGCGATGTTGCCGTCGCGGTCGATCACCACGTAGATCGGGTAACTTTGAGCGTTATACATCGCGGCCAAGTTGGTGTCTTTGGTAAGTACGATGGGAACCGATCGTGGGTGCTCAGCGAGATATTTCTTCACTTTCTGATCGGGCTCCAGGACGTCGACGGCGAGCACGATCAGGCCTTTGTCGGCGAACTCTTTGGCGATGTCGTCGACCAGATCGGCTTCGCCTTCACAGTATTTGCACCAGGTGGTCCAGAACTCGAACAGAACAACCTTGCCTTTGACGGAGGCGTTGTTGAACTGGTCTCCGGCGGTGGTTTTGGCGCGGAAGCGCGGGGCAGGTTGGCCAGTTTCATCTCCGGCGAAGGCGCCGAGAGTAGTCAGGGTGAGTGCGAAGAGCAAGAGGCGGCGGAGGATAGAGCAGGGCGCTGCCATGGGGCGGAATATTAGCACAGTCCGCGGCAGCCGGATCGAGTATTACCTTGGTTAACTCTGCGTTGACAATTCCTTGCAGGCTACGGTATCTTAAAGACTTTGGGAAGTCTCGCGGTTGCCCGCCTGATGGTCTGGCGTCCTCGCCGGGGAATCAACGAGCGGTCTTCTTTGTTATATTCAATCGCGTTTCGCAACTTTTTTTCATTCTGGGAGAGTTCCGATGTCAACCTATTTCCCCAAAGCGGGGGAAATTGTGCGCAAGTGGTACGTCGTGGATGCGGATGGGCAGACGCTCGGACGTCTGGCCTCGCAGGTGGCGCGCATCCTTATGGGCAAAGAGAATCCGCAGTACACACCTTTTCTGGATACTGGCGATCATGTGATTGTGGTCAACGCGGAGAAGATTCGAACCACCGGCATGAAGTCGGAGCAGAAACAGTACCACCACTACACCGGCTACCCGGGCGGGTTGCGTACTGAGGATTACCGCAAGCGTTTGGCGCGCAAGCCGGAAAAGATTATTGAAGACGCGGTGCGGCGCATGTTGCCGAAGAACAAGCTGGCGGCGCACATGCTGTCGAAGCTGAATGTTTATAAAGGCGACAAGCATCCGCACGAGGCGCAGAAGCCGCAGGATTTGAAGTTGGAAGTAAGGGCGTAGAGACGTTGCTTGCAACGTCTCCTGCCAGCAGAGGCCGGCCTGCCCGTGGTGGGAGAGACGTAGCAAGCTACGCCTCTACGAAAGAGATTAGGAGCTACGAGCTAAATGGCTGAATTGGTGCAGTATTACGGAACGGGTCGGCGGAAGCGGGCGATTGCTCGGGTGTATTTGCGTCCGGGCAGCGGCGACTTCAAGGTGAACGGGCGCGCGTTTGAGGAGTATTTCGTGACTCCTGCACAGCGCTCGGCTGCGAAAGCGCCGTTGGCGTCCACGGATACGGCAGTTTCGTTCAACATTGTCGCCAGCGTGCTGGGCGGCGGAGTGCGCGGTCAGGCCGATGCGGTGAAGCTCGGCATTGCGCGCGCGTTGATGCAGTTCAACGCCGAACTGCGCGGCAAGCTGAAGTCCGAGGGGCTGGTGACTCGTGACTCGCGCGGCAAAGAGCGCAAGAAGTACGGGCAGAAGGGCGCCCGCAAGCGGTTCCAGTTCTCGAAAAGATAGGTTTCAGCGTTTCAAAGTTTCATGGTTTCAAAGTGTCATTGAAACCTTTAAGCGTTTGAAACTTTGAAACGTCGAGTTTTTAGGTGTTCAATTCTTCCTGTGCCTCGCGGCGCGGGGACGGGAATGGCAATCGGGAAGGAAAGTTTCAACGTTTCTAAGGCTTCAAGGTTTCAAAGAAGAAAGGCGCTGCGACGCTGGAACTTTGAAACATTGCGACATTGAAACTCTGAAACCTTGAGTTCCCGATGCAGACTTAACAAGGAGGTTCATTGGCTACTATCACCATGAAGGAGTTGCTCGAAGCGGGAGTTCACTTCGGGCATCAGACGAAGCGCTGGAATCCCAAGATGAAGGAATACATCTTCGGAGAGCGCAACGGGATCTACATCATTGACCTGCAGAAGACGCTGAAGATGTTCAAGGAAGCGTCGAAATTCGTGCAGGAACTGGCGGCCGACGGCAAGATTGTGCTGTTCGTGGGAACTAAACGCCAGGCGCAGGATGCGATTGCTGAAGAGGCTACGAAGTGCGGGGGCTTCTATATCAACCAGCGCTGGCTGGGGGGCTTGCTCACCAACTGGGTTACGGTGCAGAAGTCGGTGAAGCGACTGAAGGAACTCGACGAGATGGCCACGGATGGCCGTTACGAGTTGCTGCCGAAAAAAGAAGTGATCAAGCTGGAGCGCGAGCGTAAGCACCTGCAGGCCAACCTAGCGGGCATCAAGAATATGAGCCGGTTGCCGGATGCGGTGTTCGTGATTGACTCGAACAAAGAGCAGATTGCGGTGCGCGAGGCGCGCAAGCTGGGCATTCCGGTAGTCGCGGTTGTCGATACGAACTGCGATCCCAGCGAAGTGGATTATGTAATTCCCGGCAACGACGATGCGCTGCGTGCGATCCGGCTGTTTACTTCGAAGATTTCGGAATCGATCGCCGAAGGTGCGCAGTTGATGACCGACAAGCAGGTCGCCGACATGACCGCCGCGACGGAGCAGGCACAGGCTCGGGAATTGCAGCAGGCGGAAGACGCTGCAGCGGCGCTTGAGGTTCGAGCTCAGGAGGCTGCGGCTGCCTCTGATTTGGCGGACATCGGCGAAAACATAAGTATGGAAGAAGTGCTGGGTCCGGGGACACACAAGAAGCCGGTCGCGAACGAGGATGGTGACGTTCCGATCAAGGTGGAGAGCCAGACGGTTTAATTAGTACCGAGTCGCGAGTACCTAGTACCTAGTAAAAACCGGGCACGTGGATTCTAGACCCGCGCGGGTCGTCCGGCGCGGGTCAAAGTTTGTAGAGGCAAGGTTGCAAGGTTTCAGAGTTACAAGGTTTCAAGGATATAGAAGTTCTCTATAAGGAAGAAAAAGGAATCATTCGAACATGGTAACCACAGCTACTCTCGACCCCGATGACGACAAGCGCCCGAACATTTCCGCGCAGCAAGTGAAAGATCTCCGGGAGAAGACCGGAGCGCCGATGATGGATTGCAAACAGGCCCTGACGGAAGCTAAGGGCGATATGGAGCAGGCGGTTGTGATTCTGCGCAAGAAGGGCGTTTCGGTTGCCGCCAAGAAAGCGACGCGCGTGACCAGCGAAGGAGCGGTGACCAGCTACATTCATGCCGGCGGCAAAATCGGTGTGTTGGTTGAGGTGAACTGCGAGAGTGATTTCGTGGCCCGCACCGACGACTTCAAAGAACTGGTGCACGATATCGCCATGCACATCGCGGCCAGCGACCCGAAGTTCGTGCGCAAGGAGGATGTGACCAAGGCTGATTTCGATCGCGAGAAAGAGATCTACATCGCGCAGGCCGTTGCCTCGGGCAAGCCGCAGAATATCGCGGAGAAAATGGTTGCGGGCAAGATGGAAAAGTTCTACGAGGAGGTCTGCCTGCTGGAGCAGCCCTTCATAAAGGACCAGACCATGTCGATTGCGCAGCTGATTGCGGCGAAGATCGGCAAGCTGGGCGAGAACATCAGCGTGCGGCGCTTTGCGCGCTTCAAGGTGGGCGATGCGGGCGAGACGATCGCCGTCACCAAGCCTGCGGAACAGAAGGCTGAGTAGTTTCCGGGCGCCTGCGGGCGCCCTTTTTTTGTGCTTACGGCGAGGGCGAGACGCCCTCGCGACAGCCGGCGGGACGCCGGCGCTGCGTCGTTGGCGCTACTATGGAAACCCCTGCTTTCAAACGCGTTCTGCTCAAGCTTTCCGGAGAAGCCCTGGCTGCAAATCAAGGGTTTGGCGTCGATACGGCGCGCATCCACGAGGTCGCGGCGGAATTAGCCGACGTTCATAAGCTGGGAGTGCAGCTTGCGATCGTCGTAGGCGGCGGCAACTTCTTTCGCGGTGTAGCCGACCAGGCTCGTGACATGGACCGGGTTTCCGCCGATCACATGGGCATGCTGGCCACAGTGATCAATGCGCTGGCGCTGCAGGATGCGCTGGAGAAGCAGAAAGTCTACACGCGCGTACAAACGGCGATTGAGATGAACCAGGTGGCGGAGCCGTTTATCCGGCGGCGGGCTATCCGGCATCTGGAAAAAGGCCGTGTGGTGATTTTCGCAGGCGGAACTGGAAATCCTTACTTCTCGACCGACACGGCGGCGTCCTTGCGGGCCATGGAGATCAAGGCGGATGTGATTCTGAAGGCCACCAAGGTGGACGGGATCTACGATGCCGATCCGATGAAGGTCGACGGCGCCAAGAAGTTCAACCACATTTCCTACATGGATGTGCTGAAGCTGGGGCTGAAAGTGATGGATTCCACGGCCATCAGCTTGTGCAAGGACAATAACCTGCCCATCATTGTGTTTAACCTGAACCAGCATGGGAACATTCGCCGGGTGTTGAGCGGGGAGAAGATCGGGTCCAGGGTTAGCGCTTAGGAATTTTGGCCACGGATTTACACGGACTCACGCGGATTTTCTTGATTTCTGATCCGTGACAGTCCTTGCAAGTCCGTGGCGGCTTTCTTCTTGGGTTTATAATTCAGCGTTTTGATTCTTAACATCTTACGGAGCTGACGAAATGGCTCAAGCGACCATGGCCGCAATTCCGGGCCTCAGAGAAACGTACGTACAACTGAAGACGCGGATGGACAAGGCGGTGGAAGACTTCCGCAAGGCGATGGCGGCCACGCGCACGGGGCGCGCCTCAGTCCACATGCTGGACAGCGTGAACGTCGACTATTACGGCTCACAGATGCCGCTGAACCAGATCGCGCAGGTGCATGCGCCGGAGCCGCAGATGATTACCGTGCAGCCCTTCGATCCGTCCCAGGTGGGTGCAATCGAGAAGGCGATTCGCTCGGCCGAACTGGGGCTGAATCCGATGAACGACGGCAAGCTGATCCGGGTGCCGGTGCCGGCGCTCACGCAGGAACGCCGCCAGGAAATGGTAAAGCACCTGCACAAAGTGCTCGAAGAGCACCGCACCGCTGTGCGGAACATTCGTCGCGATGGCAACGATGCCATCAAGAAAGCGATGAAGGACAAGAAGATCACGGAAGACGACGAGAAGCGGTCGCTAGATGAGATCCAGAAACTCACCGACGACGAAATCAAGAAGATGGAAGAGATGAGCAAAGCGAAAGAGAAGGAAGTGCTGGAGTTGAAGTAAGAAACATCCGCTTCTTGTTGAGACGAATTCAGGGCATCCGAAACGTGCGGATGCCCTTTGTGCTGCACGGTCGTCCTCCCCTTATAATCGAGAAGTCGAACAGACGGAAGATTATGAAAAAAGTCGTCCATGCCGCGTGCCCGCACGATTGTCCCGATGCTTGCGGGGTGCTGATTACCGTGGAGGATGGGCGCGCGACACGGATTCAGGGAGATCCGAGGCATCCGGTGACGCGCGGGTTTTTGTGCGCCAAGGTGGCCAAGTATCTGGACCGGGTGTATTCGCCGGATCGAGTGCTGTATCCGATGCGGAGGGTTGGGGCGAAGGGCTTGGCGAACGGAGTTGCAAACGCGGGCGAGGGCGCCTGCGCCACACAGGTTTGGCAGCGCATTACATGGGACGAGGCGCTGGATGAAATTGCTTCGCGCTTTCGCGCTGTCATCTCGGAGTTCGGCAGCGAGGCGATTCTGCCGTATTCCTATGGGGGGACGCTGGGAGCGCTGAACGGCGGCTCGATGGACCGCAGGTTCTTCCAGCGCCTGGGTGCATCTGAGTTGGAGCGCACCATTTGTTCTTCGGCGGGCGAGGCTGGGCTGGAATCAGTCATGGGCGTGAAACTCGGCACTGAGCCCGAGCAATTCATTCATTCCCGCTACATCATTGCCTGGGCTTCGAACATTCATGGAAATAACGTTCACTTGTGGCCATTCATTGTAGAAGCGCGGCGACGGGGAGCGAAGCTGGTGGTGATCGATCCCTACCGCACGCGGACTGCGGCGCGCGCCGACTGGTATCTTCCAATCAATCCCGGGACCGACGCCGCGCTGGCGCTGGCCATGATGCATGTGATCATCAATGAGGGGTTGCACGATGCCGACTACGTGGCGAAGTACATTCTCGGGTTCGACCAACTCTGTGAAAAAGTAAAGGCCTATCCGCCGGAGCGTGCGGCGCAGTGGACGGCGATCGCGGCCGAGGACATTCGCAAGCTGGCGCGTGAATATGCCACGGTGCGGCCTTCGGTAATCCGGGTGAATTACGGCGTGCAGCGGTCGGAGGGGGGTGGGACAGCCACGCGGGCGATTGCGATGCTGCCTTGCATCACAGGGTCGTTGAAAGAAGTCGGGGGCGGGATCCATCTGTCGACTAGCGGTGCGTTTGACCTGAACAAAGACGCACTGAGGCGTCCCGACCTCAAGCCAGAAGGGAGCGAGCGTCCGCCGCGGGTGGTAAACATGGTTCGGCTGGGGGAAGCACTGACCGCGTTGAACGATCCGCCGATAAAAGCATTGTTCGTCTATAACTCAAATCCGGCGGCGGTTTGTCCTAACCACAATAAAGTTGTGCGCGGGCTTAAGCGCACGGACTTGTTTACCGTGGTTCACGAGCAATTTTTCACCGACACGACCGATTATGCCGACATTGTGTTGCCGGCGACGACTTTCTTCGAGCACAAGGATCTGCAGGCGGCCTACGGACACTACTATCTGCAGGTGTCGGACCAGGCGATTGAGCCTTTGGGGGAGTGCCGGGCGAATGTGGAAGTGTTCCGGGCGCTGGCCGAGCGGATGGGATTCAAAGACGCGTGTTTCGGCGAGAGCATTGACGAGATGATTGATAGCGCACTGGCTTCTAAGAATCCGTGGCTGGAGGGCATCAGCCGGGAGCGGTTGGAGCGGGAAGGACAGGTGAGGCTGAACTTCAGGGGCCAGGGGTCAGGGGTTAGTGGCCAATACGAACCGTTCCTTCCATTCGCTCAGGGCAACTTTCGCACGCCTTCGGGCAAGGCTGAGCTTTACAGCGAGGCGATGAAGACCTTGGGGCTTGATCCGGTGGCGGAGTTTACGCCTCCGGCGGAATCGAGGCATGGGAGGCAGGGAGCAGCTCTTCCCCTTGAACTCCTGGCGCGCAAGGCCGACAACTTCCTGAACTCAACCTTTTCAAATCTACCTTCGGTGCAAGAGATGGAAGAGACGAACCTTCTGGAAATTCATTCCGCCGATGCGCGGGCACGCGGAATTGCCGACGGAGAGACGGTGCGGGTGTACAACCGCCGGGGAGAAATCTTCCTGAAGGCCCGAGTTGATGGCGCAGTTCAGCCGGGAGTGGTTTCGGCGAGCCTCAACTGGGCTAAGCTGGGCCCGGGATTCCGCAATATTAACGTGCTGACCTCAGAAAAACTTTCCGATCTGGGCAACTCCGCCACGTTTTATTCCGTCTTGGTGGAGGTGGAGTTAGCCAAGCCCTTTCCATGAAGCCACCGGCAAGAGTGGCCGCTTGGACGCTTTCTGTTTTTCTACCGTATAATGATCGTTTTCCTATATCCCAGAGGCTGAGGTCGTAGCGATTCATCTTTGCTCTCATCGAGACATTGCTGTGTCCGGGCGCGGCCACGGTTCTTCCGGCACTGCTCCTCCTCCATCTTCTTCATTTGTACGGCTTTGCCGGAGGATGAAGGGGCTGGGGTGGACGTTGGGGATCGCGCTGACGCTTCTTTCCACCTCGACAGGCTGGGCGCAGAGCGACGTAATTTCTGAAATCAATGTCCAGGGAAACCGCAGGATTCCCGCCGAGACCGTCAAGGCACGGATCTTCACGCACCCCGGAGACATTTATGACCCCGCTGGTCTGGAGCGTGATTTCAACTCGCTGTGGAACACTGGTTATTTCGAGGATATCCGCTTCAGCCGGGAACAGACTCCGAAGGGGTGGCGGCTGATTATCCACGGTTAAGGAAAAGCCGACGATCCGCGAGATCAACTATGTGGGTCTGAGTTCGGTCTCCACCAGCGACGTGTTGGACCGCTTCAAGGAAGCGAAGGTCGGGTTGTCGGTGGAGAGTCAATACGACCCCACGAAGGTGAAGAAAGCCGAGGTGGCGATCAAAGGCTTGCTGGCGGAGCACGGGCGGCAGTTTTCTACTGTCCGCACGGAAATACGGCAGATTCCGCCGGCTGCGATCGGGGTCACGTTTGTGGTTAAAGAAGGACCGAAGGTCAAGGTGGGCAAGATCAAGTTCGAGGGCAACAAGAACGTCAAAACGCGAGTGCTGCGTTACGCCATGAAGAACTTGCGGCCCATCGGAATACCGCACTCGATCTTCCTGGAAGCCATCTTCGCCAGAACCTACGATGCCACCAAGCTGGACGAAGATACGGAACGCGTCCGGAATGAATACCAGAACCGGGGCTATTTCAAGATGAACACCGCGGGCCAGGCCAAGACAGAAATTCACGATACCGGGCACACGGGGTTCCACATCCCGCTGTTGCAGGGCGGGGCGGGCAAGTCGGTCGACATCACCATGTCCATCGAGGAGGGCGAGCGCTACACCCTGGGCGGGATCACTTTCAAGAACAACAAGGCGGTGCAGAACGTGAGAGCGCTGCGAGCCCTCTTTCCCATCAAGGACGGAGAAGTCTTCAGCAAGGAGAAAGTCGCCAAGGGTCTGGAGAACCTTCGCAAAGCCTATGGCCAGCTGGGCTACATCAACTTCACCTCCATTCCCGACACCCGGTTTGACGACGATAAGAAGCTGATCTATCTCGATGTTGACGTGGACGAAGGCAAGGCCTTTTATGTACGCCGCATCGAGTTTCAAGGCAACACCACCACCCGCGACAAGGTGATCCGGCGTGAGATCGCGCTCGAAGAAGGCAACGTTTACAACTCGCATCTCTGGGAGTTGAGCCTGCTGCGCTTGAATCAACTTGGGTACTTCGACCAGTTAAAGCCGGATGATCCGAACACCACAATCCGCCAACTGGACGAGAAAGACGGCCTGGTCGACCTGACATTGAAGATTCACGAAAAGGGCAAGAACAGCATCGGCCTCAACGGAGGAGTGAGCGGACTGGAAGGCGCTTTCGTGGGAATCAACTATGCGACTAACAACTTCCTCGGCCTGGGCGAGACGCTTCAGGTCCAGGTCAGCGCGGGAAACCTGGCGAAAAGCGTCCGGTTCGGCTTCACCCAGCCGTACATGTTTGACCGGCCGTTGCAATTTGGTTTCAACGTGTACTACACGAATACCAAATACGATCAGGCCCGGCAACTCTCCATTTTCAGCGGGCAGAACCTGAACCTGCCGAACGCCGTGCTGCAGAATCTGCAGAATTATACGCAACAGAGTGCGGGGTTCACGTCGTCGTTAAGCTATCCGCTGCATCGCTCTTTCAAGCGCTTGGGAATTACCTATTCGTTCGACCGATCCTCGCTGGCGGCCTTGAGCACCGCGTCCAGGAATCTGTTCGAATTCCTGGCCTTCCGCGGCATCTCCGGCCCCGTGGCGCTGGAGGGAATCATCACCAGCAAGATCTTCCCCAACTTCTCCTTTAACACGCTGGACAGTCCAATCTCGCCCCATCACGGGCACCAGTTCACGCTGGGAATGGAGCTTGCAGGGCTGGGAGGGACAATTCGATCGGTGCGCCCGATTGTGCAATACAAGAAGTTCATTCCGGTCCAGAACCGGCGCAATGCGATAGGTTTCAACGTTCAGGGGTCGTTCATCAGCGGCTTTGATGGTTTAGTCGCCCCGCCGTTCCAGCGCGCCTACATGGGTGGCGAGAACGATCTGCGCGGGTTTGACATACGTTCGGTTTCCCCGGTGGCGTTCCTGCCGAGCGTGGGATCGATCACGCTGACCAATCGCGATGGAACGGTAGTACCGAAGAACCCGCAGAACCCCTCGGCGGGGACTGTGACCATACCGATTCCGATCGATCAGATCACATTCCCGGGCGGCGACTTAAGCATCGTGAGCAACTTGGAGTACCGCATCACGATCTACGGGCCGGTGGCGCTGGCTCCCTTTGTCGATATGGGCATTGACCCCATCGTTCGGCCGTCGCAGTTGCAGATTGCGCAGCAGCAATATCTGGATGTGATCGGTACGCAGGTAGGATGTCCTGTGCTGTCGCAGACTGCCACCGCCAACACCTGCTCTCCGGGTTCTGTGTTGAACCCGCGGCCGTCGCAAGATTTGCAGGTTCTGGGCTCGACCAACTGGCGTCCCAGAATGTCCACAGGACTGGAGTTGCAGATGTTCCTGCCGGTAGTCAATGCGCCTTTCCGCATCTACTGGGCGTACAACCCTCTGCGGTTGGATAACCCGGCGACTCCGCCGATACCGATTACTCGCGGTATGTTCCCATCCGGAAATGCTCAAGGAGCGGGTGACTACACTTTCAATCTGGCAAAGAACGCTTACTCGCCGACCTTCCTGCTGCGGGAACCGCGTAAGACGTTCCGGTTCACGGTGGCTACGACGTTCTAAGAGTGGGTTCGGAGGCTGGGTTCCAAGGGAGCTACCGGTGCAGGAGGTTTGACGGCACCCAAGGGGCTCTCTATAATCATAGGGCTCCACACCACTGCAGAAAGCTGTTCAGGGTGGACGACACGTCCGCAACCCCGGCGTGTGACGCTGGCAATCCGGTGCGCCTTGTCTCAGGTGGCGCCCAAGGGCGGTTGTTAGAGGAATCGCGAGACGAAGAGTCTCGTTGAGTACGGCCCAGCGTTGCCTGAAGAGGGTAATCTGAGTTCATTCCCGGAACCTAATTTACCGGAACAATTCCAAGGAGTTAAGCGATCCAATGACAAGCAAGTTTCTGCGGTCTGTTCTGGCCATTGCGGTTTTGTCGATGATTTTCGGATTATCGACTTCCGCATTCGCCCAAACCGGTGGCGCCGCTCCAGCGGGGGCGGCCAGTGCGCCCGCAACCGCGGCGACCACCACACCTATCACGACGGGTACCGGTGCCAAAATCGGGACCATCAACATTCAGGAAGCGGTGATCGCCAGCAACGAGGGCCAGCGCGATTTCGGAGCCTTGAGCAAGAAGCTGGAGCCGAAACAGAACGAACTGAAGTCTCAGAACGACGAACTCGAAGCTTTGCAAAAGCAACTGCAAACCCAGAGCGACAAGCTGAATGAAGACGCCCGCGCCACCCTGGTCAAGCAGATCGAGACCAAGAAGAAGTCCTTCGACCGCGCGGTGCAGGATGCTCAGGAAGACGCGCAGAATCAACAGAAAGAGATTTTTCAGCGCATTCTGCAGAAGATGGGAACGCCGGTGATCGTGAAATACGCGCAGGACAACGGCTTCGCCATGGTTTTCGACACCTCGAATGGCTGGCCGCAGAGCCCGTTGCTGTGGGCCAACGAGAGGGTCGACATCACCAGGGCTGTGGTGGATATCTATAACGCGCAGTCCGGCGTGCCCGCCCCAGCCCCGGCTGGAGGAGCGGCAGCCAAGCCCGCGGCTCCGAAGCCGGCAGCTCCCAAGCCAGCTGCTCCGGCGCCAAACGCACCACCCAAGTAGTTTTTCACGACACCGCGTGTGTCGGAAAAGTTCCCAAAGGCCGCGTTACAGCGCGGCCTTTTTTCTTTGTTCCAGCCAGTTCTGCGCAACGTAGGTTTGGTGTCCTTAGCAGTAACCGCTTTCAACGCAGGAGGACACCGTGTTTAACGACACACTCAATTCGTCATGGGATGAACGTTCGCGCCGAGGATTGACCACCTTGACATCGTTCGGCTTGCAGGCTCTTGCGGTCGGCGTTTTGCTGGTCCTGCCGCTGCTGCGGCCGACGGGCCTGCCCTTATTGCGGCAGCTCTCGACGCCGGTCAGTATCGGACAACCTTCGGCCGACGCCCCCGCGGTCAGAGCTCACGCCGGGGCGAACTCGGCAACCTCGAGCCCCACTCCCGTCATCATCTTGAGACCGTCATTACGATTTCCAACCGGAATGCCTGCCACAAGAGATGACGGTCCACCGCAATTGGGCCCTTCTGGTCCTGGCGCGGTGGAAAGGGGCGATCCGCATGGCCTCACCAATTATTTGATGGCGGTTCGCACCCGGTTTTGCCAGCGGTGCCAGCGCCCGTTGCCCGTCCGGTCTCAATCTCGCACATGAGCGAGGGCGATCTGGTTCATAAGATTCTGCCGACCTATCCGCCACTGGCGCGAGCTGCGCGCCTTCAGGGTCAGGTTGTACTGCAGGCGGTGATCAGCAAGCAAGGCGCGATTGAGAATCTTAGAGTGCTGTCTGGCCATCCCATGCTCGTGCCGGCGGCGATTGAGGCCGTTCGCCAGTGGCGTTACCGGCCTTACATTCTGAATAGCGAGCCGGTCGAGGTGGAAACGCAAATCACCGTGAACTTCTCGCTGACAGGAAACTGATGGCGGAACTCACGCAGGAGTAGCCCAAGCGTAACCTGAGGTCGAGCCGCCCTCCCGCTATAATCGAGCCCAGTGGCGACAACTGCAGAAATTCTGAGCCGCGTGGCTACCCGCCCCACCTGGGCAGAAGTTTCTCTCGGCACGCTGCGGCAAAACTTCCGCACGGTTGTGAAGCATGCGGGCGCGGGCGTAACCGTGTGCGCGGTGGTGAAGGCCGATGCATACGGCCACGGCGCTGTAGAATGCTCGCGCGCGCTGCAGGCAGAAGGCGCGACCTGGCTGGGTGTTACATCCCTCGATGAAGCGATCCCGCTGCGAGAAGCCGGCATCGAGTCGCGAATCCTGTTGATGACGGGTTTCTGGCGCGGCGAAGAGGGCGAGATTGTCCGCCTGCGGCTCACGCCTACGGTGTGGGAACCCTGGCACATCGAATCACTTGAGACTGCTGCGGCGTCTTCCGGCGTGGTGCGGCACGCTGTGCATTTGAAGGTAGACACAGGCATGGGTCGGCTGGGTGTGGCGCTGGCTGAACTTCCTGCTGTGCTGAATGCTCTCAGCGCGGCTCCGCATCTTCTTCTCGAAGGGCTTTCGACGCACCTGGCTTCTTCCGAAATTATGGACGCGCCTTCGGTGACTGAGCAGCAACGCCGCTTCGAGGAAGCGGAGCGCATGGTGCGAGCGGCGGGCTTTGGTCCGGGATTGATTCATATGGCAAATACCAGCGCTTTGATCTCGCGGCGTGAGACTTGGCACAACATGGTGCGTCCGGGCGTGGCGCTCTACGGCTATTATCTGCCGTTTCAACGTGCGGGCAGGGAAGTGAGCGGCGGCACGCTGCGGCTTCAAGTGAAGCCGGTGCTGACCTGGAAGACGCGGATTCTCTCCATGCGGGACTTCGCCGCCAACCACGCTCTCGGCTACGGCGGAACTTATGTGACCAAGGCGCCAGCCCACGTTGCGGTGCTGCCCGTGGGCTATGCCGACGGATACAACCGCCAGCTTTCGAATCGCGGGCGCGTGATTGTCCGCGACCACTACGCGCCCATCATCGGCAGCATCTCGATGGACCTTACGCTGGCGGATGTGACCGGCATTCCTGGAATTGCCGTCGGCGATGAGGTGATCCTGCTTGGAACCCGCGACGGTTTGACCGTCGACGCGCTGGAGCATGCTCGCTTGGCGAACAGCTCACCCTACGAGATTCTCTGCAATATTTCGAAGCGCGTGCCGCGAAGGTACGGTAGCTAAACGCGGTCTAGGCCCTCCCTTTTCTGGCTTCCATATACTTTCGCAGGACGGCGTTGATGGTGGTCTGGTAGCCGCGGCCGTGCTTGCGGAAGAATGTCAGCACGTCGGGATCGACGCGCAAGGTAATCTGCTTCTTTGGACCTGGCCAGAGAATCGCATTCTTGAAGAAGTCAGGGCCCTGTTTTGGGATGTCGGAATAATCGATGTCTTCATCGCGCATCGCATCAATGCGCTTCCAGTCCGTCCTTGATGGCGTCTTCGTATTCTTTCCGCTCGTCATGATTTGCCTTTCTCAGGGAGATGACTCGGATCGTATTGCCAGGTCGTGGTGCGAACGCCACAAAGGCACAACGGTCTTGAATCATGCCAATCCCAATCCATCGCTCCTCGCCGTAGTCCTCCTTTGCGTCGGG
This sequence comes from uncultured Acidobacteriaceae bacterium, assembly GCA_963787495.1. GTDB lineage: Bacteria > Acidobacteriota > Terriglobia > Terriglobales > Acidobacteriaceae > Sulfotelmatobacter. The sequence continues at coordinate 168,298 of CAWBDA010000003.1, read as the reverse complement.
CCGGACGAGAAGGAAGCCTTGGAACATTCGTTCCGCATCCGCGAAATGGAACCCGTGCTTCCGGATGTTGGAGCGGTTCTTGGTTTCGTCCCATTCGAAATCCATTGTAACTCCAAATGTAGTTACATTTCAAGCAACGCCTTATCTCCCTTGATATCCTGCCTTACTGTTGTTCTCGGTGACGGATGTCACAATCCAGGAGCATTTCTCCACGATGTCCCGTTTAAGAACCAAATGCTCAGCGCCAACCGCTCAATACGACCGTTGGATGGCGGCGCCTGAGCTAAGCGATTTCGGCTTGCTACACTAGAAGATTGACCATGCCCTCCCGCTACGCGCAATGGATGTACGACTGGGAACACCGCCTTACTTCGGTGGACAACAACCGCGTGGTGCGTCCGCTGGACTGGGGCGTGGAGTGGGCGCGAGACTGGCCTTGCCGCAACGGAACGCATCCGGGTCAGGCCGTCGATGATCCGGCGAAATTCTTGATCGATTTCAACCGGCGTATTGTGACCTCTAGCGACGAGTTTTACTCCTACACTCGGCCCAACGATTTCCGGCTGGAGAAGCGTGAGGTACAGGTTTTCTCGACGCGCGAAGTTCCCGATCCGAAGCTCGAAGCGAAGGTGAAAGGAACGTTCGCGGAGTTTCTACGGTTTACTGCTCCGGTGAAAACGCCGTATCCCGAAAACAATCTGGTGAATGCGCGTTGGTTTCCTGCGCGCGGACGCCGCGCCATTGTTCTTCTGCCGCACTGGAACGCGGACGCCATCGCTTACGTGAGCCTCTGCAAGGTGCTGAACATGCTGGGAATCGCGGTGCTGCGACTGAGCATGCCCTATCACGACATCCGCATGCCGGCCGAGACCAGTCGCGCGGACTATGCCGTCTCCGCCAACATCGGCCGCACGCTCGATGCGGTGCGGCAAGGCGTGGTGGATGTCCGCTGCTGTCTCGATTGGCTGGAGCAGCAGGGCTACAGCAAGTTGGGAATCTTGGGCACGAGTCTCGGTTCCTGCTATGCCTTCATCGCGGCGGCCCATGATCCGCGCCTCCGAGTCGCGGCCTTCAATCATGCTTCTACTTATGTCGCTGACGTGGTGTGGCATGGACAGTCGACGCGCCATATCCGGCATGGGATGGAATCGCAGATCACCCTGGAGACGCTGCGGCAGTCATGGCTCGCCGTGAGCCCGATGGCGTACTTCGATCAATTTTCACGCTGGCCGCGGAAGTCGCTGATCATTTATGCGAAGTACGATTTGACTTTCCTGCCCGAACTTTCCCGCGATGTCGTCGAGGAATTCGAGCGCCACGGACTTGATCACAAAGTTGTGGTTCTTCCCTGCGGCCACTACACGATGGGTGAGGCGCCCTACAATTACATGGATGGCTGGCAGCTGGCTTCGTTCTTAAGAACCGCGTTCGAGGGATAGCGGGGGCACGGCCGGCACAGCGGCGCTACGATCGCGTATCAAGCTGTAGAATGTGGGCATGGCGAGCCGTCGCGCTGTCGATTCCGAATCGGTGATGGAATACAGGCACGGCGATTTTCTGATCAGCACCAGCCGTGAGCGCCTGGATCTGGATGTGATTCACGGCTTTCTGACGAACTGCTATTGGGCACGTGGCATTCCGCGGAAAATCGTGGCCCGGTCGATCGAGCACTCGTTGTGCTTTGGGATTTATGACGGTGACAGCAGGCAAGTAGGCTTTGCCCGCGTAGTCAGCGACTTTGCCACCGTGGCTTATTTGGGCGATGTCTTCGTGCTGGAATCGCATCGTGGCCGCGGGTTGGGCAAGTGGCTAATGGATTGTGTCATGCGACATCCAGCACTGCAGAACCTGCGGCGCTGGATTCTCTTGACCCGCGACGCCCACGGACTTTATTCGCAGTTTGGCTTTACTCAGGTAAAGGTGCCGGAGCGATATATGGAACTTCACCGGCCCAATGTTTACGAAGCGCTCTAGGAAAATGACATGAAGAACTCTGCTGTTACGAAGATGTACCGCCCGTTGTACGAAGCCGATCCGCAGATTGCCGCTGCCATCGACAACGAAACCCGCCGCCAGCACGAAGGTCTGGAACTGATTGCCTCGGAAAACTTCGTCAGCGAAGCCGTGCTCGAAGCCGCCGGTTCGGTGTTCACCAATAAGTATGCCGAGGGATATCCCGGCAAACGTTACTACGGCGGCTGCGAGTTCGCTGACGTGGTTGAGAATCTGGCGCGCGACCGTGCCAAGCAGTTATTCGGCGCCGAGCATGCCAACGTGCAGCCCCACGCTGGATCGCAGGCGAACATGGAGGCTTACGCGGCCGTTTTACAGCCCGGCGACACCATTCTCGGTCTGAACCTGGCCCATGGTGGCCATCTCACGCATGGACATCATCTGAATTTCTCCGGCAAGACGTACAAGATTGTCCCTTACGGTGTGACCAAAGAAACCGAGACGATCGACTACGACTCGCTGGAAAAGCTGGCGGAGCAGGAGCGCCCCAAGCTGATCATCGGCGGTGGCAGCGCTTACCCTCGCATCATCGACTTCCCCCGCATGCGCCAGATTGCTGACAAAGTCGGCGCGCTTTTTCTCGTCGACATGGCGCATTTTGCCGGACTGGTGGCGGGCGGCGTGCATCCGTCGCCTGTGCCCCATGCGCACATCGTGACTTCGACTACGCATAAGACCCTGCGCGGACCACGTGCGGGGATGATCCTTTCCAAGGCCGAGTTTGCAGCGGCGATCGATAAAGTGGTCTTTCCCGGGATGCAAGGCGGACCGCTGATGCACATCATTGGCGCCAAGGCCATTTGTTTTCAGGAAGCGATGCAGCCCGAGTTCCGCGATTATGCCAAGCAAGTCGTAGCCAATGCGAAGGTGCTGGCGGAGACGCTAACCGCCGAAGGTTTCCGCATTATTTCCGGCGGGACCGATACGCACCTGATGCTGGTCGATGTCTTCTCCAAGGGCATGTTGGGCAGCGAAGCCGAGAAGGCCCTGGGCGAGGCCGGAATCACGGTCAACAAGAATGCCATCCCGTTCGATGTGAACCCGCCGATGAAGCCGAGCGGCATTCGCATCGGTACGCCCGCCCTGACTACGCGCGGAATGAAAGAGGAGGAAATGCGGCAGGTCGGGCGCTGGATCGCCCAATCGCTGCTTCAGCGGAACGACGCTGCTCTGCTGGGCAAAGTCCGCCAGCAGGTGCTTGAACTTTGTGAGGAGTTCCCGCTGTATGCCGAGCGCAGGTCCAGGGTCCAGGCCGAGGTCCGGGCCTAGGCCAAGGGCTTCCTGGACGAGGACGTCCTGCAATTCTGCTGTGAAGCCGCTCGCCCTCTGTGGTTAAATGCCTTCGGTGAAGATCGCCATCGACATCCGGCGGATGACCGAGTTCGGTGTAGGGACTTACATCCGTAATATCGTGAGGACTCTAGGCCGGCTCGATCGCGAGACCACATACTTCCTCATCGGCTCTCCCGCCAAGGTCAAGGAAATCGGCCCACTGCCTCCTAACTTTCACACGATTCCTCTGGCGGAGCCGGAGCGTTCCCTGAAGAGTTTTCGCGAATTCCGAACGATAGTGAAGCGGCTGGAATGCGATCTGGTGCATATCCCGAATCTGTTCTCCGTCCCGCGCGCGCTGCCATGCCCCTACGTGATGACGGTGCACGACATGCTGGAGCATCTCTCGCGGGCACGCCAGCAGACGGGGTTTTGGGGCGCTTTGCACTTCCAGTTGACAAAGCGGGTTTTGCGGGGGGCGGCGCGTATTTTTGCGGTTTCAAACTTCACCAAGATCGAAATGGAGAAGCTGTTTGGTGTTCCGGCGGGACGCATCGAAGTGGTCTACAACGCGATCGATGAGCGATTTCTTCACGGACACGCAAGCGCGGCCGACCGTCAGTTAATTGCCGAGCGCTACCAGGTCACGTATCCCTTCCTGCTCTATGCCGGAAGCATCAGTCCGCACAAGAACGTCGTGCGCACGATCGAAGCTTTCTCCGCGCTGAAGACGGAATTGGAAAAAGATCAAGCTTTCCCTGACCTGAAGCTCATCATTATCGGAGACGACCTTTCCGGCAATCCCGACTTGCGGCGAACGGTGATCCGCAGCGGTGTGCAGAACGATGTGCGCTTCCTGGGTTTTGTACCGATCGAGGTGCTCCGGACCTTTTACGATGCAGCCAAGATATTTGTCTTCCCGTCGTTGTACGAGGGGTTCGGCCTGCCGCCCCTGGAGGCGATGGCCCACGGCACACCGGTCGTGACCTCTAACGCGTCGTCGTTGCCAGAAGTCGTCGGCAACGCCGCGGTGCTGGTCCACCCGGAGAATGTTTTCGAAATCATGCGGGCGTTGCACCGGGTGCTTCTGGACCAGCCGTTGCGCGAGAAGATGAAGGAACGAAGCTACCGGCAAGCGGCAAAGTTTTCCTGGGAGAAGTCGGTGCGGCGAATCCTGGACGCTTACCATGAAGTCGCCGGTCCGCGAGGCCACGCCGAATCCCGGGGTCAGGCTGCCTCCACGGGCCCCAAGTCGACGGCCGGCGTCGCGTGAATCGGCGCGCTCCGCCTGACTCTTCGCTTTCAAACTCAACTGAGAGGTCTATTTCAGCAAAGGCTGGCCGGGCGAAGCGATGGCGAGCTTGTGCAGCTTGGCGGTGACGCGGTTGCGGTCTGCGTCGGTCTGGGCCGAGGCGAGACGTTTGCGCAGAGTCGTGATTTTGTGCTGACGGGCGCGGCGCCGGCGAATCTCCGGGCGGCGGCTGGGTGCTGACATGAAATGTGCTCCTTGAACGAATCGAAAGGCTAAACGCAGCAGGACTCGCAAGCGAAACTCACCGCCAGCAGCGCAGCTACATAAGCTATTGAATCGGATACCGCGAGAACTGTCAATGACGCCAGTCTGGGCGGTGATCGCAAGTTTCTTATCTTAACCTTCTGCCCGCATTTTCCGTGCCGTTTCGTCAGCAGTCTGCTTCAACCTGAGGGTAAATTGTTTTCGATGTGACACTCTCGAAAGTGTCCTAAACCTGCAGGACGGACGGTTCGAGTCGAGATACCTTCGCATTGCAAGAGCCAAGGGTGTTACTTATCCGCCGCTGGAGAAATTGTTATGGTGACGGTACCGTTTCGCGGTGACTCCAGGCCTATGAGCGTTGCAGCCGGGATCGGGACAATTTCTTCCGCGGGCATCGCGCCGCGCTCTGCAGTTTGGGTAGTGCCACGCAAGAACGATCCCCGCATTCCTTTCGCCTGCATTCTCACGGCTTACGCTGTCCTCGGATGCACAATGCTTGGCTTCAACCGGACACCTTTGCAGATCCTGCTGACCGTTGCAGCCGGCTGTCTGCTGGACGTGGTTCTGCATTGGACATTCTGCAATCGCGAGCTTCTCGTACCCTTGAGCGCATACATCAGCATGATGTCGATCGGACTCCTGCTGAACTACTCCCACAATTACTACCTGCTGTTTCTGCCCGTATTCTTCACCATCACCTCCAAGTATGTGTTCACCTTTCACGGCCGGCACGTTTTCAATCCTTCGCTGTTCGGCTTAGTATGCGCGTTAATCCTTGGGAAGGGCCTGTATTCATCGGCCCCTGCCTATCAGTGGGGTGGTTCGTGGGCGCTCGTTGCTTTCATGATCACCGCGGCCTGTGCTCTCTTCCTGTTTCGCATCGGACGAACCGCCCTGATCGTCTCGTTCCTTGGCTTCTATGCGCTGCAAACCTTGCTGCGCGCTTACATCCTTCGCGACCACCTGCCTATGGAGACTCTTATCCTGGGCACGCTAACGTCGGCGCGCTTTTATCTGTTCACGTTCTACATGATGACCGACCCGAAGACTTCGCCTGCGGGAAAATGGCAGCAGGTGAGGTGGAGCTTCGCGATCGTTCTGGTCGATCTTTGGTTTCATACCATCGAGTCTCTCAGCACGTTGTTTTTCGCACTTTTCGTGATGTCAGCCGCGCGATTCCTCTGGCTACATTTGAACGCGTTCTGGAAAGAGCGCGGACTTCATCTGAAACAAGCTTTTGATCTGCAGCTCGCCGGTCGCGTGGCCGTGTGCGGAGCCATCGGCGCCGCCGGATTTCTCGGTTACGCACAGGTGATCCACCCACGTTTGACGATCAACAACCCCGGCTTTGAATTGGTTGAGGTTCCTCCATCAGTTTCCGGAATCGACTCCGAGATGAGCGATGTGATGAACCAGGTCGACCCGCGAGTGCGGCATTTGTCGAAGTGGCTCATGTCGGTCGGCGACGCTATCGCGATTGGCGACTTCGACAACGACGGCTTGCCTGACATATTTCTTACTAATCCGTTGAAGCGTCCCGAGGACCGCAATGCTCTTTATCGCAACCTCGGAAACTTTCATTTCGAGCGCGTCGAGATCCCGGCTTTGCGCGAGATCAATCTTCATCCCGAGAAATACGGGCTCGCTGCCAGCGCAATCTTCGTGGACTACGACAACAGCGGCGCTCAATCCCTGCTGCTGACGTTCGCCTACGGCAAGAATATTCTGCTGAAAAATATGTTGCCGGTTACGGGGAAACCGGAGTTCGTCGACGTCACGGACGAAGCTGGTATCGGCGACTACAGCACTTCCGTAGCGGCCACGTTCTTTGACTATGATCGCGATGGCAAACTCGATCTGCTGGTCGGCAACAGCTTTGCCCCTTACCTGAAGGACTATCCCGAGCCCACTCCCCTGAACATCTTCCATCTTCCGCAGCCGGAGTATCCCGGCGACCGCCGCATGTTCCATTTCATGCACGAGAGCTGGAACAACGCGCAGAACGGCGGCCCCAACGTGCTTTTTCATAACGCGGGCACCGGACACTTCGAAAAGATGAACATGGCCGCCATGGGCATGCCCCAAACCCACTTCACTCTTGCCATCGCAACTGGCGACCTCAATGGTGATGGCTACACCGACCTCTATTGTGCGAACGATTTCGGCCCTGACGATCTATACCTCAACGACCACGGCCGGCGCTTTATTCACGTGCAAGGCAAAATGTTCGGCAGCATTGGCAAAGACACATATAAAGGAATGAACGCTTCAATTGGCGATCTCGACAACCGCGGTCAACTCGACATCTATGTTTCAAACGTGCACGTTCCTTTGCAGGCCGAGGGTAGCTTGCTATGGAAGACGTACCGCAACAATTCATTCACGCCCGATTTTCGCGATGAAGCGACCGGCCGCGGCGTCCTGAATGAAGGCGGTTTCGGCTGGGGAGCCGCCATGGGAGACCTGAATCTCGACGGCTGGCAAGATCTTGTGCAAGTCAACGGCATGGTGGATGACAGCACGGACCACCGCTTCCCTACGCCACGGAACTACTGGTATGCAGCCGAAAAAGTAATGCTCGCTCCGCCGAATGTGCACTCCTATGTAGACCGCTGGCCTGATCTGCGCGGCTACGAAATCTTTGGCCACCAGGCGAACCGCGTCTACCTCTCACGCGGCGACGAAGCCAGCATGCAATTTGTGGACGTTGCACCGCAAGTCGGACTCACGCAGCTGGGGAATTCCCGCGGCGTGGCGCTCGCGGACTTCAACAACGCGGGCGTCCTCGACGTGGCCATCACGCACCAGTTTGGCCGCCTGACGCTTTACCGCAACACTCTGCATGAACAGGATCGCGCCGACGGTCACGTTCATCACTGGATTGGCCTGGCGATGCAGGGAGACGGACAGAAGGTCAGCCGCGAAGCAGTCGGAACTCAGGTCTTCGTCACCTACACGCAGAACGGTCGGCAGGTGCGCCAGATGCGTGAGGTCCAGATCGCAAACGGATTCTCCGCACAAAATGACCGGCGCCTGCTGTTAGGTCTGGGCGACTACGACGGGCCCGTTGAAGTCGAGGTGCACTGGTACGGCGCGGAGACCGTGACCTATAGCGATCTCGCGCTCGATCAGTACCACCGAATTCAGTATCGGGTGCCCGCGCAGTTGGCCAAGAGGTGATTTATGGGGTTGAGGGACTATTGGTATATCGCGGCAGAATCCCGCGAACTGAAGCAGAAGCCGGTTGCGGTTGCCCCGTTCGGCGAACGCATGGTGCTGTTCCGCGCGGGTGACGGACAGGTGGCCGCCCTGGAAGATCGCTGCTCGCACCGCAACGTGGCGCTCTCGCGCGGCACCCTATCGGCGGGATGTGTGACTTGCACCTACCACGGCTGGACGTTCGACGGCGCCGGTCGTTGTGTTCAGATTCCATCTCTCGGCTCTCGCCAGCGGCTGCCGAACCACGGAGTGCGAGCGTATCCAGTTCGCGAGTACGACGGGTACGTGTGGGTTTATCCTGGAGAATCGATTCCTGAATTAACTCCCTTCCAGTTCCCACACTTCGGCGAGCAGGGCTGGACCAGCTTCCGTATGCGGACGCGCTTTCAAGCTTCGGTCGAAGCGTGTCTGGAGAATTTTCTGGACTGCCCGCACACAGTGTACGTCCACGGTGGGTGGTTTCGAAACCACGACACCCGCGAACTTTCAGCGAACGTGCGGTCGAACGCGGACTCGGTCGAGGTAGAGTTCCGCGGCGAACCCATTACCAAGAGCCTGGTATCGAGGCTCTTTTTCCCGAATCGACGAGAACTTCGCCACACCGACCAGTTCCTCATGCCGAATATAAGCCGCGTCGACTACGATTTCGGTCCCGACAGACACTTCATTATTACTTCGCAATGCACTCCGCTGGGTGAACACGAGACCGACGTCTATACCGTCATCACTTTCAGTTTCGGCCGGATCGCGCCTCTGGTGAGGCTTTTGCTCGAACCAGTCTGTCGCAGAATCATCCGTCAGGACGTGGACATTCTGGCGGCACAGGGCGATCAGATGCGCCATTTCGGAGGGCCGCACTTCTGTCACGTGGACACTGACTTGCTGGGATTAAAGATTCACTCCATGCGGCGGCGCGCCGAAGGGTCGGAGTCCACCGCGGAAGTAAGAGAGCAGCAACGCGAGATCACGATCTGCTTTTAGCCAAACATTAATCCATATGAAAGAGCGGTCTATTCAAAGTCGAATCGTCTCCGTGGCCGAGATCACTCCCATCGACGCCCGCGCCATGTACGAAATCTTCGCGCGCCATTACGACTGCGTTTCGTTCGACCAGTTCGTGCTGGACCTGGCAGAAAAAGACTGTGTGCTCGTCCTGCGTAACGCGAACTTCGAAATTTGCGGCTTTTCGACGCAGAAGGTTCTCCATGTGTCCGTCGGAGGAAAGTCCGTCCGCGCCGTGTTTTCCGGCGACACGATCGTCGACAGGGCTTACTGGGGTGAGCAGGAATTGAGCCGCTGCTGGTGCCGCTATGTTAGTTCGGTATATGCCGAAGACCCGACAGCGCCACTTTATTGGTTTCTCATCTCCAAGGGTTACCGCACCTATCTGTATCTGCCCCTGTTCTTCGAAAGTTTCTACCCGAACTGCGGGGCGCCGACGCCGGCGTTCGAGCAACGAGTGCTCGACACGCTGGCAACTGCGAAGTTTCCCGATCACTACCGCAAGGAAAGTGGTTTGATCGAGTTTTCTCAGTCACACGGGCAGCTCAAACCGCATCTCGCCGAAATTCCTGCGCGGCGCTTGCGCAATCCCCATGTACATTTCTTTCTGCAGCGCAATCCTGACTACACGATCGGACACGAACTTGCCTGTCTGGCGGAGATTTCGCCCTCTAACATGAAGCTCTTCGCCGGCCGCATTCTTTTAGAAGCACAAACCGCACCGCTGCTATGCCAGGGAGCCGATTAATGCTTCGCCCGCTGTTTTATCGCGCCCTGAACGCCTTGCCCCTAGCCGGGTTTCGGCGTGCCGCTAACGAGTTCGAGTCGGCCCTGGCTAATCCGGAAGAAGTGCAACGAAGGGTTTTGCTGACACTTCTGAAGCAGAATCGGGATTGCGCATTTGGCAGGCAATGCGGATTCGCGACCATCAGAACCGTTCGTGAATACCAAGATCGCGTGCCGATTGTCACGTACGACGATCTGGAGCCCTGGATCGAGCGGATCAAGAAGAGTGAGCGCGCGGTACTCACCAGCGAGCCTGTGCTGGCCTTCGAAAAAAGTAGCGGCTCGGCGAGCGCAGCCAAGTACATTCCTTACACCCAGACCCTGCGGAGGCAATTCCAATCAGCCTTGGCGCCATGGCTCACGGACATGCACCGAGCCTTCCCGGGAATTGCGCGCGGCTGCGCGTATTGGCTGGTGACTCCGCTTTCGCGGGGGCGGGAAATGACTGACGGCGGTGTTCCGATTGGATTCGAGAGCGACACCGAATACTTCGGGCCAATTCAGCAGTGGATTCTCCGCAAGACCATGGCGGTCCCGCCGGGGTTGGCGCGAGTGCCCGAGCTGGAAGACTGCATCTACCTCACTTTGCGCTTCCTACTGCAAGCTCGTTCTCTGAGTTTTATTTCGATGTGGAGTCCGAGCTTACTACTGATTTTCCTCGACCGGCTTGAACAGCATGGTGAACGACTGACCCGCGATTTATGTGACGGAAAAGCCAGCATTGCCAGGCCGGTTCCTCCCAAGCTCACCGGTTCACTTGTGCGGGACGCCCGACAGGCCCGTAATCTGCAGGCCATGTTGCGGCGCGGCCGTATCGAACCCGGCCATCTGTGGCCTCATCTGGAGCTCATCAGTTGCTGGACCTCAGCTGCCTCCGCATCAATAAAAAGCGAAGTCCAGCAAAGATTTCCAGGAGTGCCGATCCAGGGCAAGGGATTGCTGGCCACCGAGGGTATCGTTTCCGTTCCGATCGCTTCGTACAAAACCCCGGTCGCCGCGGTGACTTCGCATTTTCTTGAATTCTTCGATGAAGATTCCGGCAAGTGCCGGTTGACTTCGGAATTGGAGGAAGGTCGCGAGTATTCCGTAATCCTGACCACCGGTGGCGGTTTGTGGCGTTACCGCCTGGCTGATCGGGTTTGCGTGACGGGCTTCGCAAAGCGAACACCGTTGCTCGAATTCATCGGAAAGGAGGACTGCGTCAGCGATCTCCGTGGCGAAAAACTCAACGCTCTCTTCGTGGCGAATACGCTCGACAAGCTGGCGTGCTGCAGGACGGCAACTTTCGCAATGCTTGCGCCTTCTCAGGCTGACACGCCGTATTACACGCTCTTTCTCGAAAGCGCTCACTTCGACCACAATCTTCCGGCTCAGCTTGACGAAAGCCTGCGAGACAATCCGCACTACGCATATTGTCGCCGGATCGGCCAACTCGGCGACCTTCGACTATTCCACATCCGCCGCGACGCGCGCGAATCCTACCTGAAGCATTGCGCTGCTTTCGGGCAACGAACAGGAAACGTAAAGATGACAGCGCTCCACACTCGCACGGGCTGGGAACACATCTTCAGTGGGACCTACGTCGAGGCCGGCGCGGCGGAGGTCTGCGCGTGATTGCTCAGGTTCTTCCAGAGATCAAATCGCGGTTTGCACTTGAGCTCGCGACTGCAGACGATGACCTCGAGTTACGCGAACTGTTGCGGCGCAGTCCGATCCCGGGTCAAATCAGCGTGACCTTCGAACGCGAACCCAGCTTCTTCGATTCTTGTCGTATTCGAGGGGATTGCTTTCAAGTTGCTGTCGGGCGCGATCGCACCACCCGAGAAATCATTGGGCTCGGGACCCGCTCGGTCGCTTCCGGATTCATCAACGGCCAGCCGCTGCCGCTCGGCTACTTGGCCGACTTGCGCCTTGAGCCGCAATACCGCGGCGGCACGCTAATGGCCCGAGGCTACCGCTTTCTCCGGCAGCTACATGAGGATCGCCGCACGCTGCTCTACACGACCCTGGTTTTCAGTGAGAATCATGCGGCTCTCACAACCATCGCCAGCGGTCGCGCTGGGCTACCGCAATACCACGACATGGGCATGATTCATTCTCCGGGCATTAACATTCGACGGGTCAAGCCGCCGATCGACGTCGGCTGTGAAATCGTCCGCGGCTCGCCAGAGTTCCTGCCTGAAATTGTCGAATGCCTGAACCGCAACAACTCCCGCCGTCAGTTTGCACCGGTTCACACGGTCGCGATGTTTCGTCAGCAATGGCGGCAGTTCCGCATTGAAGATTTCCACGTCGCGGTATGCGGAAGCAAGGTCGTGGGCGTCGTCGGCTGCTGGGACCAGAGGTCCTTCAAGCAGACCCGCATCGCCGGATACGCTCCCCGTCTGCGTTGGACGGTTCCACTCGCGAATACCTTTCGCCCGCTCACAGGAGGGCCGCGGTATCCGAAACCGGGACTGGAAGTTGCCTATTTCTATCTCAGCTTTATTGCCATCGATGACGACAGTCTTCCCGTTTTTCGTGCCCTGCTGCGCAGCGCCTACAACGCTGCGGCTAGCCAAAAGTATTTGTACGCCCTCGTGGCCCTGCATGAACGAGATCCGCTCTTTCCCGCGCTGCAGGACTATTCTCTGACGCCATTTTCCGGACGGCTGTTCTGCGTGGCGTTTGAGGACGGCGAAGATCTTTTTCGCAAACTCGACGGCCGCGTGCCTTATCTGGAGGCGGCGACTTTGTGATGACTATCTCCTGGCGAAGTCCGTGGCCGCTCCGTTACGCCGCGGATTTGCGCACGCTGGGGTTTCTTGTGACGTTCAACGTTCTGCTTTCACTTCAGTGGCTGAACGTGGCTCGAAATCCGGGATTGCTGGTCGCGACCTACACCCTGGCGGTGGTAGCTCTCGTCGTAAAGCACAACCACATGCATTCGCCCACGTTCCGCAGTCCGGCGTGGAACAGCGTGTTTGAATTGTGGCTCAGTGTTCTGACGGCGCACCCCTCATCTGGGATCATTACCTCGCACAACATTCTTCACCACGGTAAGAACAATACCGACGCCGATTTCGTCCGCTGTTCACTCGTCCGCTATCGCTCGAACTTCGTGAACTTTCTGGCGTTCTTTCTTGCCTCGGTCACCGCGATGTACCGCAACCGGCCGCCTGATCTCGACAACTGGCGAGAGTCTCGGCCCGATCTCTATCGGCAGGCCATCGCCGAACGCGTATCGATCTATGTATTCATCGTAGTGCTGGTCGTGTTCGACTGGCGCTCCACTCTGAAGTACTGCGCGGGCCCGTGGATATTCGGCCAGTGGTTCCTAGTCACTATCAATCTGCTGCAGCACCAGGATTGTGATTTCGAATCGAAGTTCAATCACTCGCGCAACATTACCGGCCGTTTCGCGAACTGGCTGCTGCTGAATAATGGCTACCACACAGCCCACCATATGTTCCCGACGGCTCACTGGAGCAAACTGCCCGTCATCCACAAACGCGTGGTGGTTCCGCATCTGAGCACCACATTGAATGAGCGGTCACTATGGCTGTGCGTGTGGCGACGGTTTGTTTTAAGCAAAGGCTGGACGGGAGCACGAGCGTGAAACCACTACAAAACGCACCCGGGCCGCGTTCGCCGCTTGGTATCAGTGCAGCTGTCGCATTCCGCCGTAGTCCGCTTACGTATTTGCAACACCTCGCTGAGACCTACGGGGATGTGGTGCACTTCCGACTTGGTTGGAGAAACGCGTTCCTCCTGAACCATCCTGACTTAGTCCAGGAGTTCCTCGTAGTCCATGCTTCCAGCCACGTCCGCGGGCCGGTTATGCAACGCGGCCGCGCCGTGATCGGCGAGGGCCTGCTCACGAGCGAAGAGCCGCTGCATGCAGCGCAGCGCCGTCTGATCCAGCCAGCATTTCATCGCGAGCAAATCGCGCGCTTCGCGGAGGTGATGGGCGAATACGCCACCAATGCGTGCAGTCGGTGGCGGCCTGGGGAAACCATCGACTTGCGCAAGGAAATGATGAGCCTCACACTGGCCATTCTCGGCAAGACCCTCTTCGACCATCGAATTGACGAAGACGCCGGAGAAATTGCAGAGGCGGTCACTGACCTGATGTCGCTAGTTGACCTGGTTTTCGTGCCGTTCTCGCAATACTTTATGCGTCTGCCTTTGCCCGGCATGCAACGGCTAAAACGCGTACGCGAGCGATTCGACCGCTTGATCTACGGACTGATTGAAGAGAAGATGCGTTCTGGAACTTACGGCGACGACTTGCTCTCTATGCTGCTTCGGCGCCAAGTTGCCGAACAAGAGCGCGCGCAAGCCATCCGCCAGGTGCGCGATGAGTGCCTGACCATCCTCCTCGCCGGGCATGAGACCATCGCCAATGCACTGACTTGCGCGCTCTTTCTTCTAGCACGACATCCCAGGGACGCCGAAAGGATTAGAAGCGAAGTCAACCAGGTCGCGGGACAGAAAGACCTGAACGCAGAGCACTACGAACAACTGGCGTTCACGCGTCGCGCGCTCGCGGAATCGATGCGTTTGTATCCGCCGGTTTGGATTCTTGGCCGCGCCGTCAAGCAACCGTGCTCGATTGGCCCGTTCACTGCACCAAAAGATTCCATTCTGTTTGCGAGTCAGTACCTGCTTCACCGCGACCCCCGCTTTTTCTCCGACCCGGATGCGTTCCATCCCGACCGTTTTCTGGCAAACGGCAAGGCGCATCAGTTCGCATATTTTCCTTTCGGGCTCGGTCCGCGCCGTTGCATCGGAGAAGGTTTCGCCTTGATGGAAGGAGCGCTCGTTTTAGGCACGATCTTGCGGCGCTGGAAGGTTGAGTCGCTCCCGGAAACCAAACTCGTGCTCGATCCCAAAATCACGCTGCGGCCGATGTTTCCGGTGCTAGTCACAGTGAAGTCGGCGCAAGACCTGCGCAGGGCGGCCGAAGAGCATACAGCGGGAGGTGTACCCATAAGCGCCTGACCTGCCTACCACCAGAGCAGTTGCAGGGTAATGATGGCCGCACACTGGGTAACCAGGTACACGTGAAAATAGTTGCGTGCACGAGATAACCCAAAGAATTGGAGCGTGGCGGCGTCGTAACTCAGGCGAATAAAAATCCGGAGCACGACCAGGAACAGCAGCGCAAAGAGAATCACGCGGTAACGGACTGGATCATATACCGGGAGTAGGCCGGCAACTCCGGCAAACACTCCGAGGGCGCCCCATGGACGCAACACCGCCGTCATCGGAGAATCGGCCGGAAAGCGTGCTCCGAATAGGCGCCGGTAGAGGCTGGCGGCACGCTTCGGAAATAGAACGCCGGCCAGACCAGTCGTCAGATGGTCGGCCGCGAGGACGGTCAGGTTCAGATATGCGACGAAGTGCCAGAATTTCATAGCTTTCGACGTTTGTACCGCACGGAGGATTGTATTTGAAAGACCTGACCCAAGGCTCGGTGACCGGGAACTTGCTTCGCATGGCCGTATTCCTCATGGCCAGCATGCTGGGGCAGGCACTCTACCTGCTCGCCGACATGTACTGGGTTGGCCGTCTCGGCAAGGAGTCCGTCGCCGCGGTGGGTCTCGCTGCCAACTTGATGGCCTTAACCCTGGCGTTGACGCAGATGATGGGCGTGGGCACGACCACCCTCATTTCCCATGCCGCCGGCGTGCACAATCAGGATCGAGCGCGTCTCGTCTTTAATCAGTCCTTCGTCATGTCGATCGTTGGAGGTGGAACGCTGTGTCTGTTAGCGTTTATGCTCCGCCATGCTTACTGCGCGGCGCTGGCCGCAAGCCCGGAGACCGTGCAACTGGGCACGGCATACCTGGCCTGGTTTGTCCCCGCTCTGTTTCTGCAATTCCCGCTGATCTCGATGGGCGCCGCACTCCGGGGCGCCGGAGTCGTCAAGCCAACAGTCGCTATACTCGTGCTGACCGTACTTCTTAATCTGGTGCTAGCACCAATTCTGATCTTTGGATGGGGAACTGGGCACGCATTCGGAGTCCGCGGGGCTGCGATGGCAACGTTTTTCGCGCTCCTGCTTGGCGTGGCCGGGATGTTCGGCTACTTTGTGTTTCGTGAGAAGTACCTCGCCTTTGACGCATCAGGGATGCGGCCTGATTTTCCCTTGTGGCGTGAAATGTTTCAGATCAGCCTCCCTGCCGGAGCCGAACTCGGAATCCTTGGCGTCTATCTGATCGTGGTCTATGCATCGCTCCGGCATTTTGGAACCGCCGCTCAAGGAGGATTTGCCATTGGCGCCCGTATCATGCAATCACTGATCTTGCCGGCAGTTGCGGTCGGAATGGCGAACGCCCCGATCGTCGGACAGAATTTCTCTGCGAGACACCCCATGCGCGTCCGCGAGAGTTTCTGGGCCGCATGCGCAGTTGGCTCAGTCGTGATGCTGTTGCTGACCGCTCTCTGCCAGGCGAAGCCAACCGCCATCGTTAGTCTTTTCTCAAAGCAGGACGATGTTGTCGCCGTCGCCGCCGGATATCTGAGGCTGATCTCAACCACATTCGTAGCGACCGGCCTGATTTTTGCCTCTACCAGCATGTTTCACGGTCTCGGCAATACACGGCCGCCATTCTTAAGTTCGATCATTCGGCTATTCGTCTTTACCGTGCCGGTCCTGCTCCTCCTGAGTCGATTAACCCTGCAAGACATCTGGCTCATCTCGGGAGGATCGATCTGGGTGCAAGCGATTGCCAACCTGTGGTTCTTGCGAACGGAACTTCGAGCCAAGCTGGCGACGTTCCCGCAAGAAACCGGAGAGGAAGCCTTGCGTCCAGTGGGCTAAGATCTCCATGTCAAACGCTAGAACATTCATTTGGTTGTTCGTGTACGTGCAGGCCGCATTCATCGCCGTCGACCTCTACGAGCACTGGCGCCGGGCCCGCAAACCGGGCAGGCACGGAGTGATAAGCGCAAACGCCGCGGTCATTCTCGCGGTCGGCGCAGCATGCGTCGGCTACTCGGCGATTCAATTGGCGCTGGCCTCTGTCCTTCCGAGCGTTGATAAGCTTTCAGATTTCGCGATCAGAGTAAGCGGGTCAGCCGCAGCCGCGCCGAGTGCACCGTGGACGGTTCCAGTGTTCGCCATCGCCTTTTGCATCGGCACTCTGTTCGACTACCTCGTTCATCGCTTCCTGCTGCATGGTCCCTTCTGGAGGCTGCACGAGAACCACCATTTACCTTCCATCGTCTCCAATGTAATGCCGGGAATTGCCGCGCGCCCCTTCGTGATCGTACCCAACTTCCTGATCAACGTGGGCTCCTGCGCCACCATCTTCCTTGTTGTCCGGCTCATCGGACGCCCGCAGTTGAGCGCGACGTTCATCCACCTCCTGCCTGCCTTGCTTCTGACGTTCACTTTCGTCGCCTGCGCCAGCCACTCCATCTTTCTTCGCCGATTCGACTGGGTCGAGACGTCATTTCGCTGTTTGCTGCTGGTCGGCCCGCGAGAGCATCTTCTCCACCACGCAGCGAGGATCAAAGGCAACTATGGTAACTTCACGACCCTGTGGGATCGCGCCTTCGGCAGCTACGTCTCACCCCCGGCCGTCGAGATTCCCTTGGGTCTGGATTACGACCAGGACTTTCTAGGAGCAATCACGGCGGGCCGATTCAAACTCTCGCCGGCCTTTCGCTCCCGGTATCAGGTAGGCCGTGTCTGCCGGCTTGCTCAAGATGAAATCGACAACCCGGTCGCGGAGTAACTCGGGGGGCACTGCTTCAGTTTTGTGCTGGCAATCGCCCTGGTTTTCACACAGTATCCAATGAGAGGAGCTACCACTATGAATCGCCACGCTGGGATCAAGATTCTCGCTGCCTTCATGGGCGTTTATCACATTCTCATGGGGGTCATTGGAATTGCGTCGGGATCGATGGCGGCCTGGGGAGCTCACGCTCTCTGGCACGCCAACGTAACGGTTGATCCTCAGTTCACCTACCTCGCAAAGTTTCTTGGAGCCTACGTCGTCGCTTTTGGAATCATGATGCTCTTCATTGCCAAAGATCCCGTGCGTTACGGGGCGCTAGTCTATCCGGCGGTCGCCGTGGCCATTATCCGAATCGGGGAGCGGTTGGTTTTCGCTGGGGAATTGAAAGCCGCCTTCGGCATCGGCATGGACCGCACCATCGGAACCATCATCGTGGTGGGAGGCCTGAATCTCGCGCTGCTCCTGCTGAAGCCGCGGGAATCGGGAGCTTAACGCTAGCGGGTTCTGCCAACAGGCGAAAAGAAAGAAGTTGCGGCAGCCGGACCTGTAAGCCGAATTCTGTCCGCCGGATTGCTCCGGCGGGACGGTCATTCCTCTGGGCCACGCATCGCTGCGGGGCTCTAGCGACCTACCCGAAGGTTGGACGCGCCGAGCCGGCACGTGCCCGCGGCCGAAGCCGCGAACTCCCTTCCTATTTGGTCTTGCTCCGTGTGTGGTTTGCCCTGCCCGCTGCATTGCTGCCGCGGCGGTGCGCTCTTACCGCACCTTTTCACCCTTACCCGAATCTGTGAGGATGCGGGCGGTATGTTTTCTGTGGCACTTTCCGTCGGACGGGCTTGAACCCGGCCTCCCGGACGTTATCCGGCACACTGCTCTGCGGAGTTCGGACTTTCCTCTCCCCGCGTCCGAAGACGCAGAAAGCGACCGTCCGGTCCAGCTGCCAACAGATTCATTATATGCGAAACAGCTGGCGGCGGACGCCGGACCTCAGACCTCGGCTTCTATCGCAGTCTCGTCGAATTCGCTGATAGACTGATCTGTCGCACTAGGGCTGGCAGTCTGAGGTCCGACGTCCGAAGTCCGGTTTATGAACATCGCCGAAGCCATCCGAATCGCTCTGCAGTCGCTGTGGGCGAACAAGCTCCGCTCTGTGCTGACACTGCTCGGCGTAGTGATCGGAGTGGCTGCCGTGATTGCCGTCGTAACCTTCGTCTCTGGAATCAACGACTACGTAGCGCAGAAGATATTCAATCTCGGCGCTGACGTTTTCCTGATCTTCAAAGTCTCTCCAGCCGTCACCAACGTAGACCGCTACCTGGAGGGTGAGAAGCGCAAGGACCTGACCATTGAAGACTACCAGGCGGTGGCGGACGCCTGCCGGCATTGTGTGCTGGTTGCCGCTTCCACACGCAACGAAAGCGGCCATGTGAAGTACAACGGACAAGAGATCAGCGATACGCTGATAAGGGGAATCACTCCCGGGATGCCTACGATCCTGGATACCGATTTGAGCGCGGGCCGCATGCTGAATCAGACTGACTTGGATAATCGGTCCCCGGTTGCCGTGGTAGGGAACGATATCGTCGAACATCTGATGGCCGGCACCGATCCGCTGGGCAAGGAAATCCGCATCGACGGCTGGACCTACCAGATAATTGGCGTGGGGACGAAGAAGGGCACGACACTTGGGCAGAGCGCTGACAATTACGTGATGATTCCCATGACGGCTTGCCTGAAACAATATGGCACACACGATAATAGCCTGCGGATTGCCGCCAAGGCCGCCAGTGCAGGAGTGCCACTCAACGAGGCTGTCGATGAAGCGCGCGCCGCTCTTCGCGCTCGGCGTCACGACCCGCTCGGCGGCGACGACAGCTTCGACATTGAGACCAATTCGAGCCTGCTCGGCATCTGGACCGACTTCAGCCAGACGTTCTTCATTGCGACCATCGGCATTGCCGCCATCTCTCTGGTGGTCGGCGGCATCGTGATCATGAACATTATGCTGGTGTCGGTAACCGAGCGCACACGCGAGATCGGCATTCGCAAGGCGCTCGGCGCAAAGCGTCAGGATGTATTGCTGCAGTTTCTCATCGAGTCCGTTACTCTGGCGCTCTCTGGCGGCATTCTAGGCGTGTTGTTGGGAGCGGCTGTCGCTCTATCGGTTACTCTGCTGGTCGGGATGCCCTCGGCAATCAAGCTCTGGGCCGTGGCGGCTGGTCTGCTTGTTTCGGCAAGTGTCGGAGTGTTCTTCGGAGTCTATCCTGCGCGCAAAGCGGCGAAGCTCGATCCGATTGTGGCGTTGCGTTTCGAAACCTAGAAAGAATTTGGCAATTTTGTAATCGGGTAATTTGGTAATTTGAAAACCGGGCAATCGTTAGGGGTTAAATTACAAATTACCAAATTGCAAAATTACCCAATTCTTCATGATTCGAAAAGATGAATTCGGTGAGATCGTTCAGATGGCGACTGACACCATCCGCGGCAACAAGCTGCGTTCGTCGCTGACCGTGCTGGGGATCGTAATTGGCGTGGCGATGGTAATCGGCGTTTCTTCCATAGGACGCGGCCTCGATGACAATGTCCGCGACCTTGTCTCAAGTATCGGGTCGAACATTGTATTCGTGTTTCACATGGAGCCATTCACTTTCGGGCGGATCCCGGAAGAAGTGCGGACTCGGAAAGAACTGACGTTTGAGGATGCCGGGGCGATTAAGGATTTGCCCCATGTTAAGGCGGTATCGGCAGGGATTCGTCTATTCCGCCCCGAACTGGGAGTGGGCAGTTACGCGGTCAAATACCAGGACCGCAAGGTTAAGAACACCATCCTTGAAGGAGACACGGCGTCGGTGAAGGATGTGTTCGACTTGCCTATGGCCAGCGGGAGATGGTTCACCGATATCGACGATCAACATCGCTCCCCGGTCGTCGTTCTCTGCTACGACACTACCCAGGAGTTGTTCGGAACCCAGGACCCACTGGGTCGCGAAGTGAATATCGAAGGGCGTCTGTTTCAGGTCGTGGGCACGGTGCAGAAGGTCAAGTCGGTGTTTGGCGGGGGCAAGGACCCGAACGACAATCGGGTCTTTTTCCCGCTGCAAACATTCAAGACTCTGCATCCGGAGTTGAAACAGCACTGGATCAGCGTCAAGGCCACCTCCCACGACGACATGCCCAAGGCCATCGACGAAATTCGCGAACTGCTGCGGCGGCGCCGAAGAGTTCCGAACGACAAACCGGACAATTTTGCCGTCTTCACCTCGGACTCGATCTCAGACGTTTGGAACCAGCTCACCGGCATGCTGTTCGTAGGCATGTTCGCGATTTCCAGCGTTGGGCTGATTGTTGGCGGCGTGGGCGTGATGAACATTATGCTGGTAAGCGTCACCGAAAGGACGCGCGAGATCGGCGTCCGCAAGGCGATCGGCGCGCGCAAACGCGATATTCTTTTGCAATTCACTTTAGAGGCGATCATTCTCACGGCGGTTGGCGGCGTGATTGGAATTCTGCTGGGCGCGATCATCGTGTGGGTGATTCCTGCGTTCTGGCCCGCGCTGCCTGCCCACATGTCGATGTTCTGGACGATCTTCGGCTTCAGTTCTGCCGCGGGAACTGGACTGGTCTTTGGCATCTATCCCGCATGGAAGGCAGCGAATCTCGATCCAATTGAGGCGCTGCGTTACGAATAATCTGGCCGCGCTCGCCCATGATGCACTCCATCCTGAGAATAGTTCAGATTGTCGCGGTCTTCGGGAGCCTTTCCAGCTCAATCTACTATCTCCTCTGTCTTTGGAGCGCAGCAAGATTCCTCCGCGAGCGGAAAATGGCAAACGAGGCCGGCACACTGCCCCTCCCGCCGATCTCGATTCTCAAGCCTCTGAAGGGTGCCGACCCTGAAATCTATGAGAGCTTTCGCAGCCACTGCCTGCAGGACTATCCGGAATACGAAATCATCTTTGGCGTCAGCGATCCCAACGATCCCGCGATCCAGAGCGTGAAGGCTTTGCAGCGGGAATTCCCCGATCGCAGAATTCAGTTGCTGGTCAGTCCGAAGATTCTGGGCGCGAATGTCAAGGTCAGCAACCTCGCGCAGATGTTGCCGGAAGCCCGCTATGATTACTTGATCGTCGACGACAGCGACATTCGCGTGGAACCTGACTACCTCCGCCGCGTGACCGCGCCGTTGGCGGACCCACGAGTCGGAATGGTCACGTGCCTTTACCGCGGAGTGGCTGGTCCGACACTGGGCTCGCGTCTAGAAGGATTAAGCATTGGCACGGACTTCTGCCCGAGCGTGTTGGCCGCGCGTCAGCTTGAACGCGGCATTCGCTTCGGGCTGGGTTCGACGCTGGCATTCCGCCGGCTCGACTTGGAAAAGATCGGAGGGTTCACCTCATTCGTCGACTATCTCGCCGATGACTACGAACTGGGAAAGCGCATTGCCGGGCTAGGGCTGTCCGTGAAACTGTCGGATGTCGTGGTTGAAACCTATCTCCCGCCTTATCGCCTGCGCGAATTCTTCGCGCATCAACTGCGCTGGGCGCGCGGAGTTCGCGATGCTCGTGCGGGAGGTTACCTGGGTCTGGTTTTCACCTTTGGCCTCTTGTGGTCGTTGCTCGCGCTGGCGGCAAGTCGAGGAGCGCTCTGGGCCTGGAGCGCACTGGCGGTCACGATGTTTCTTCGCTTTGCGGTTGCGCTGGTTGTAGGCCAGAATGTTCTGCGCGACCGTCAGATTCTGAACTATTCGTGGCTGATTCCCTTGCGGGACTTGGTTGCCGCAGCAATCTGGTTCGCCAGCCTGGGTGGCCACACGGTCACCTGGCGCGGAGACCGTTTCCATCTGAAGGATGGCAAGCTTACTCGGATCGCGCAATAGCGCTTTACGGATGCGCTATCGCCTCGGCTGCTATGGGAATGGTATTACAGCTGTAATCGAGAACCGTCCGGACTTTGCTGGCCAGTTGCTTCAACGTGAACGGTTTCTGCAGGAAGTTATTTTCGACATCGATCACTTTGTGATCCAGCACCGTCTGGCCTGCGTAGCCGGAGACAAACAGCACCCTGGTCTGCGGACGCAGCGTTTCCAGCGCTTTCGCCAGTTCGCCTCCGCTCATGTGAGGCATCACGACATCGGTGACCGCCAGATGAATCGTCGAGCCATGATTCTTGCTGATCGACAAGGCGTCGACGCCGTCTCGCGCTTCCAGGACGGTGTAACCGCGGAGCCTGAGGAATTCGACGGCGGCCCGGCGCAGCGGTTCCTCATCCTCGACCAGCAGGACAGTCTCGGTGCCGCGGAGCGCGACACCAGCACCGGTATCTGGAATTTCCACGACGACGGACTGGTCCTGCACACAGGGCAGGTAGATCTTGATGACGGTACCCATCCCGGGTTCGCTGTAGGCCCAGACAAACCCATGATTCTGCTTGACGATTCCGTACACTGTAGCCAGGCCAAGTCCGGTGCCCTTGCCGGAAGGTTTCGTGGTGTAGAAGGGCTCAAAAACGTGCGACAAATGATCAGCAGGAATACCATCGCCCGTGTCGGTCAGGCTCAGGACGGCGTAGCGTCCCGTGGGAATCACGGCCCGCTTGCGGTCGACGTATTGTTCGTCGACTTGCACATCGGAGGTTTCAATTGTGCATTGTCCTCCCTGAGGCATGGCATCGCGGGCGTTGGCCGCAAGGTTCATGAGAATTTGCTCGATCTGCACGGGATCCAGGTGAATTCTGCCCAATGCTTTGCCCGGAACAAAGACGAGCTCTATGTCTTCTCCGATAAGTCGGTGCAGGGTTTTGACGATTCCGCTGACCACCGGATTTAGTTCTGCGACGCGCAAGGCCTGCGGTTGTTTGCGGCTGAACGCGAGCAACTGCCGCGTCAGGTCGGCAGCGCGGCGGGCAGCGGAAAGAATCTCCTGAATCCGTACCTGGGCAGGGCTTTCAGGGGCCACGGAGTCGAGTGCGAGTTCGGAGTAGCTGGTGATAATGGTCAGCAGATTGTTGAAGTCATGGGCAATCCCTCCAGCCAGGCGCCCGACGGCATCCATCTTCTGGGACTGAAGCAACTGTGCTTCCAGGCGCAGCCTTTCCGTGAAATCCCGACCGTTCGAGACAAAGTTCGCGATGCGCCCTTCGTCATCCCGGATCGCGCTGATACTCTCATCGACGTAGTACACTTCGCCATTCTTCTTGCGGTTTACGACGATGCTGCGGCAGACGTTGCCCGAACGAATCGTTTCCCACACTTCCCGGTAGAGTACCGGCGCTTGCTCGCCGGATTTCAGAATGGACGAGGTCCTCCCGGTGACTTCTTCCGGAGAATAACCCGTCAGTAATTCAAAGGCAGGGTTTACATATTCGATGATGCCTTCGCTATTCGTGATGAAGATGGCATCGGCAGATTGCTCGACCGCGCAGGAAAGCTTTCGCAAGGATTGTTCCGCCACTTGCCGCTGCTGCTGCGTCGAATGCAAACTGAGGGCGCACCGGATTGTGCGCACCAGGTTGGCCCCCGTAAGCTGCGATCTCTCCATGCAGTCATAGGCGCCCGCTTGCACGATTTCAGCTACAGCTTTCTCATCGGCATGCTCCGTCAGCAGGATGAAGGGCATCGCTCCCCTGGTGTGCAGAAACTCCGATAGAAGTTTCGTCGCTGCGGCATCTCCGGTCTCATGTTCAAATAGAACCAGTCCATAGTTGCCACGCTGCAACATCGTCTTGGCCTCTTCCAGTGAGCCCGCATGATCGAGTACCGCCGGGAGAGCCCTCCGGTTCCGGTCAAGTATTTCCTGGATGAGAAAGAAATCTTCCTCCTGGCTTCCCACCAGCAGAACGTGCAACAGCGAGGGCCCGGGTTGTGGCGTGGTCGACAGAAGATTCCTTTGCCTACTCCTTTCACATCGGAATCTTTCAGTCGCAGCGTCGCCTTGGGACTAACCGGGCAACCATTGAGATCAAGAAGGAATCCCAGATTGGGGATGAGTCCAGATCGGGACGGAGCGAACGATTTTTGGCCCCCGAAGTGTTCGGCGGACGTTTACAAAAGCTGACAAAGTCAAAAGCCTTAGGTGCTATCTTCCACCCAGCCCTGTGCCTTAAGCCAAGGATGCGACGAGCGACATTATTAAGCCGCGTGTAAGTTATTGTTCTTCAGTGATTCTTCGGTGATACAGATGATTGTATTGTGGCGCAGGCTGAGTGCTGGATCCAGCGGGTCACCACATCCTCCAAAAAGTTTGCAATTCGTGCCGCGCTGGTCGCGGACTGCACCCTGAATCATGGAACCCATCCCTGAATTCACTTTTGTTTGTTAACCAACTCAGTATTCCAGCGTCTAATGGGCAAGCCTGGACGGAGAAGGATACACGTGGTCCGGACTGAAAATCAGGGAACCACTGCCTGGTTTCCTGCGTATCTGTTACAGAGTCGGAGTATGCCCGGAGCTCCATCGTCAGGGAGGGTTTATGCAGTTTCAGGAGAGTGCAGGCACGCTGCGAACCATCACCAACACGGGGAATGGTCACGTGGAAGAAGTTGTCCGGCAGGCCCACGAAGAGCTGCGTCAGCTGCTGCACCAGCGCGCCGACGTCATGCGCCGGATCGGCACCATCAAACAGACCATCGCCGGCCTCGCCAACCTCTTTGGAGATGGGGTGTTGAGCGATGAATTGCTGGAACTGGTGGATCGCAAGAGCAGCGGACGCCAGCCCGGTTTCACCAAGGCGTGCCGCATGATTCTGATGGACGCAAATCGCGCCCTGAGCGCTCGTGACGTCTGTGATCGCATTCAGGAGAAAGCCCCGCCCATGCTGGCGCGTCACAAAGATCCCATGGCTTCGGTGACGACCGTGCTCAATCGTTTAGTGGCCTACGGAGAAGCGAAAGCCGTAGCTCTGGATAACGGCCGGCGCGCCTGGCAGTGGGTAGCCGACTCACGGTCTGAGTTGACACCGGCGCTGGCGGCGCCAGCCCGGCAGTAATCGGAGTGCAGTAAGTACAGACGTACAGAACTATCCCGGTGGCAGCAGCATCCCCTTTTCCAGATGCCGTGTCACGTGCGCGTACGAAGCTGCGTGTGGATCGTGCGTCACCATCACAATCGTCTTGTGGAAGTCTTCGTTCAGGCGCTTCAAAATCTCCAAAACCTCGGTGGCTGAGTGACTGTCCAGATCGCCCGTAGGCTCATCCGCCAGCAGCAGTGTAGGGTCGCTCACAATCGCCCGGGCGATTGCCACCCGTTGCTCCTGTCCGCCCGAGAGCTGTTTGGGTAGATGGTTCACCCGCTCTTCCAGGCCGACGAGCTTCAGCGCGGTCATAACGTGGTCACGCCTCTGCTGCTGGTTAAGCCTGGTCAACAGCAGCGGCAACTCCACGTTCTCAAACGCGGTCAGCACAGGGATCAGATTAAATGTCTGGAAGACGTAGCCGATGTGTTCATTGCGCCAGTGGGCCGCCTGCGAATCGTTGAATCGGAAAATATTCTGATTCTGCACCAGCAACTCGCCCGAAGTCGGACGGTCGATGGCCGCGATCATGTTCAGCAGCGTGGTTTTGCCGGAGCCAGACGGCCCCATTAGCGCCATGAATTCGCCGGCCGCGATGTCGATCGAAACGTCGTCCAGCGCCTTCACTTCGAACGCCTCGCGCCGGAAAATCTTGCTGACATTGCGGGCCTGAACAACTTTGGTTCCGGTAGCGACTTGATTTTCAGCGACTGTGCTCATGATTATGACTGCCCCTTAATTTTGATTGAGTCCCCGTCTTTCAAATCCTGCGGCCCTTTGCTGATCACGCTCTCGCCCCCGACTAGTCCATCCACCAGAAAGCCGTCGCTGCGCTGGCTCAAGACGTGAACCTCGCGCATGCGCGCCTTGCCGTCGAAAGCCAGGAACACGACCTTCTTGCCATCACGATCTCGCACCGCGTTGGCCGGTACAAACGCTCCCGCCGGTTGCGCGCTGGTGGATTTCTGTTCATCCGCCAGAAATTTCACCGTGGCATTCATTTCCGGGCGCAGGTACTCATCCGGATTCAGCACCTGTACTTTCACTTGCACCGTGGCTTTCTGCCGGTTGGCCTCGGGGGAAATCTGCGCGATCTCCCCTTTGTATTTGCGATCGGGATATGCGTCGGTAGTGACGACGCCTTTCTGCTTAGGCCCGAGCCGGGCAAAATCGGCCTGCGCAATGTCGAGCTCAACCTGAAGATCGTTCAAGTCAGCCAGCGACACTACCGATCCCTGCGGACCACCCGCTGCCGCGCTCGCAAACTGTGCGGTAATCAGCTCACCCTTTTCCGCAGTGCGGTCGAGAATCGTGCCCGTGACGGGCGCGCGGATCACCGTAGCGTCGAGCTGCGACTTGGCGTAATCGAGCTGGCCTTGCGCCTGTGCGAGTGCTCCACGCGCGCGAGCAATCTCTTCGGCTCGCGGCCCAATCTTCATCAGTTGAAAAGCTTTCTCCAGCGAATTGACTCGCTGCTGGTCCGACTCGAACTTGGCGGTGGCATCGTCCATGGTTTGACGCGAAACCACTCCCGCGCTTGAGAGCTCCTTGGTGCGGTCCAGAGTCAGCTTGTCGTTGACCAGTGTGGCGCGGGCTTCATCAAGGTTGTGCTGAGCTTGTTGAACCTCTTCCGGACGTGAACCGTGCTCCAGTTCGTCGAGATAAGCCCGAGCATTGTCCAGCGCGCCCTTAGCCTGGTCGTAGGAGGCGCGGAACTCCTGATCCTCCAACCGCACCAGAACCTGTCCTTCCTTCACCTTGTCACCTTTCTCCACTCCAATCCAGGCCAGCCGTCCGGTGACCTTGGAATTCACATTGATCGTGTGATGCGCCACGATGTAACCCGTGGCCGAAAGCACCGTTCCGCCCACATCGCTGTTCTCCGCAGAAGCGCGCGTCACTTCTACCTCCGGCACATCGCGCGAAAGCATGCGATAGCCCAGCGCGCACAAGCTCAACACGGCGACGATCACAATCCCAATAAGAATGTAGCGGCGCGCCCAGGCCGGCGGCGCTCCATTGCCGGCGCCGCGCTCCGTCCGGTCGATTCGCAGGCTCTGCAAGTCTTCGTGTTTCGCGTCAATTGGCATAAGTCCTAAACCTGTCATCCTGAGCGCAGCAAGCGCTTCGCGAAGCGAAGGACTTGCGGAGTCGAAGGATCCCACTCACGCAGGCACAACCACCGGCTCATAGAGGAGTTTCTACCACTGCGAATATTTTCCAGTCGTCGTCCACCGCCAATCAATCAACCGATCCGTCAACCGCGCAACGCCGTAAGAATATTCTGCCGCGCCGCATGCCAGGCCGGCGCAAATCCCCCAACCAATCCCATGACCAGTGCGAATGCCACCGCGACGGCGGCGACCTGCAGCGTTATTTGCAGGCTGAATACCACTTCGCTAAACGTCACCGCATTCGACGTTCCGGTCTGCATCCCGTTGAACGGCAGCATCAGCAGAATCCCCACCGCCGCGCCCAGCAGAGCCAGCATCAGAGATTCCAGAACAAAAGAGGTCAGAATCGCCGGACGCGAGAATCCCAGCACTCGCAAAGTTGCAATTTCGCGCCCGCGGTAAGCCACGGCTGCATACATAGTATTCATCGCCGCAAAACTCGACCCGATCGCCATGATGATCGCCACTACGATGCCAATGTATTTGATGGGACCACCAGAACGGGTCTGTTTCTCGTAATATTCAGTTTCCAGAACTCCTTCGAGCTTGAGACGCTGATCATCGCTGACCCGCTTCGTGAGCGCATCGGCGGCAATCGGATCAGTTGCACGCAGGTAAGCCGAAGAATAACCTCCCTGGCGGTCGAAGTCCGAAGCCATCTGATTCACATCGCTCCAGATCTCCGACTCATACGCCGAACCACCGGCGTCAAAAACACCCACCACTTTCCACGATCCTTTGCCGAACTCCATAGTGTCACCGATGTTGGCATGCGAAAAACGCGAGCGGATGGATTTGCTCACCACCACCTCTCGCTGCCCCGCCTGGAACCAGCGTCCTTCGATCAATTTTGCGCTAGGCCGAAGTTCAAGACCGTCGGGCATCATCCCGCGCACCGTCACATTCACTTCGCCGGTGCCATCCTTGCGGGGAAGCACGATCACCACCACCCACTCGCCCGAAACCATGGGCTCGCCGTGGCTGTCCTTTGCGATACCGGGCAGAACTTTGAGCGTGGGAAATAGCGCAGCATCAAAGCCGCCCGATAACTCCGCCTCCGACCCTTTGCGCAGCACCAGCACGTTCTGCGGATTGCCGCTGGAAACGAAAGCCCGCTGCAACCCCGCCAGCAGCGCCATCAGAAAGATCGCAGTCGTCACCGTCAGCGCGATGCCCAGCGCGGTCATGATGGTAAGCCCTTTGCGGAGCTTCAAGTTGCGGATGTTGTAGCTGATCGGTATCGCCATAATGTCGTTCTCAACTGGTGTAGTCAGCCTGGTGTAGCCAGTCTGGTTTACCTAACCAATGTGGCGCAACCCCTCCACGATATTTATTCGCGACGCACCGTATGCGGGAACATACCCGCTCAGAAATCCCACGGTCGCAGCCACCAGCAATGACAGCCCTACAGCGGGCAGCGTAACTCTCATATCAGTTGGAACCCCGATCGCCACCGACGAGTGCGTTAACCAGCGGATCAATCCGGCTGCCGCCACTATTCCCACCACACCGCCCGCCACCGCCAGAGCCACGGCCTCGAACACGAAAAGGGACAGTACCCGACCCCGAGTGAAGCCAAGGGTTTTCAGCAAGGCAACCTCGCGGGTCCGGCTGCGCACCGACATGGCCATGGTATTCGCTGAAACCAACAGGATGGCAAACACCACCGCGCCGCAGATGCCAAGAATAAAGGCCTTCACGTTGCCCAGCGTGGCCACTAGCGAAAGTTGGAAGGCCTTCTCACTTTCCGTTTTCGTCCGCTGTGGAGAGTTGCGGAACATGTCATCGATTGCGCTCGAAACCCGCGCCACATCCTCCGAGGTGGACACCTGAGTGGCATACCAGCCCGCTCGTCCTTTGAACCACTCCAAAGATTCTTCCAGATACTTGGCGTTGAAATAAAGCGCATTCTGCGGCGGATCGCGCCGGTAGATCCCGCGAATCGTGAGTTCGGGATTCACCGGAAATATCGCTCCCAGCAGCGTGACCCTGTCGCCGATTTTCCAACCATACTTGTCAGCCAGCGTCACGTCCACCACGGCCCCGGCGCGATCCCGCTGCCATGCCAACACCTGCTCCGGTGAAATAATCTTGTCCGAAGCAACCTTCAGATACTCGTCTGGGTCGGTGGCCAGCTGAGCGAACGCATTGCTCGCGCGGTCATCCTTATAGTGATTCCCGAAGTAAGTCATCGGCGCAACGGCAACCACTCCCGGGATGCTTCGAATCTTGTCGCGATAGTACCCGGGCAGCAGAAATGCCAAAGAGACGCGGTCGCGCGTAATCACTCGTTTCGCCGACAGCGCGGCCCCCTGGTCGATGTAGAAGGTACGCCAGATCGAAATCATCAGCGTTAGCAGCAGGAGCGAAAAGCTTATGCTCAACATCGTCAGCAGGCTGCGCCGCTTATTGCGAAACGTATTGCGCACTACAAAGCCGCTTAACGTCATAAGATGCAACCCGGCGTACTTAACCCGCCGTACCTAACCCGCCGTACTTAACCCGCCGTACTTAACCGATGTGCCGCAGCCCTTCCACGATCTCCACCCGCGAGGCGTTGTAGGAGGGCACCAGCGAACTAAAGAATCCGACCAGGGCGGCCGCCACCAAGGCTACACCCAGCGTTCCGGGCGTAACCTTCATCTGCGCCAGAAAGAATCCCATCGGCGATTGTTTCATGATAGTCAGCAGCAGCCACGCGAAGCCGCAGCCGAAAAGTCCACCCGCAATCGAAAGCGACATGGCCTCGCCCACAAAAAGACCCAGAATAGTCTGCCGCTCGAATCCCAAGGTCTTGAGAACCGCGACCTCGCGTGTGCGTTCGCGAATCGACATCGCCATAGTGTTGGCAGAAACTAGAAGCGTAGTAAAGACGACAGCCAGGCAGATGCTAAGAATAAAAGCTTTTACATTGCCCAGCATGTTGACGAAGCTCAACCCGAAGGCTTTCTCGCTTTCCGTCTTTGTGGGCTGCGGCGAGTTGCGAAACATATCATCGACAGCGCCGGCGATCTTGGCCACGTCGTCGGGCGACTCAGACATAATGCTGAATGTTCCGGCCAGGCCTTTGAAACTGGGTACTGCTTCCTCCAGGTATTTCGCGTTGAAGTAGACCGTCTTGTTCGGCGTCGGCCAGTGGTGGATGCCGCGAATAGTGAGCTCTAGGTTGACGCCATAGATCGTCCCCAGCAGAACGATGCGATCCCCCAGTTTCCAGCCAAATTTCTGAGCCAGTTCGTCATTCACGATCACGCCGGCCCGGTCACGTTGCCAGGCGGCAAGCTGATCGGGCGGTATTTGCATCTCCGGATAGACCTTCGGAAACTCGTCGGGGTCGGTCGCGAACTGCGCGAAAAAGTTCTCCGGCTTGTCGTCTTTATATAAACCGCCGAACCACGAATTGGGCACGACTGCAACCACTCCGGGTATGGCGCGGATTTTCTCGCGATAGAAGCCCGGCAAAGGATTGGTCAGCGACACCCGGTGCCGCGTCACCAGCCGGCGGGTTGTTTCGGCGCTGCCCTTGTCGATATAGAAGCCTCGCCACAGCGTCATCATGAAGGTTAGCAGCAGCAGGGAAAGTCCGATACTCGCAACCGTCAGAATGCTGCGGCGTTTGTTGCGGAGGGCGTTCTTGGTGACGAATAGGGTCAAAGTCATATCTAGTAACCCAGCTGAACCCCAGAGAAAACGCGGCGCGCCGGACACCGGATGAGCCTAGTCCATGCAGGCCCACCAGCATAAACGAATAAGTCCGCTTCCCACAACCTGCATATGGCCTCGCAAAAGCCACCTCGCACACCTGCCCCGAAACCACCCGTGTCCCTAGATTCAATCCACACGCGCTAGCGTGCCAGTGGAGATCGTCATCCGGCTCCCATGACAATTGTCATTTCTCAGCCCCCCCTAGTTAAACGTCCTCCGCGCTGAAAAGTCACACCTCAATGGAGCTATTTCCGCCAAGCCCAGGGAGTCACCACGGAACCACGGTGGAATCGCGTCTCTGGCTTTCCCCGACTTTCACGGTACTTCGGTAACTCGAACCTTAATCTCGCGAGCGATATCCTACCCTTAACCTGCCCCGGGTTCTAACCCACGCAGCTCGCAACTCGAACTGCGCGGCTTGTTTTCTGGGATGAGGCACGGAACCATGTCCACTAAAATCGGCCACTTCGAAATCCTAAGTGAACTCTCAAAGTCCGCAACTTGCGTGGTTTACAAGGCGAATGATGAGGAAACCAGCCAAACCGTCGCGTTGAAAGCGATTCAGTTGTCCGCTTTTGGCGAGCGCGCCGCCGAATTGCAGGAGTGCCTCCTGAAAGAGGCGGATAGCGCCAAGGTCTTGAGTCACTCCAACCTCACACCAGTTCGCGACGCGGGAGAAATCAACGGCCAGTTCTGCGCAGCGATGGAATACATTCAAGGCAACAGCATCGCCACCATGCTCGCGCGCAAAGAAGGGTTTTCCATCTGGGACCTGCTCGATATCGGCCGGCAGGTGTGCAGCGGCCTCGATAACGCCAACTCCCACGAGATATTTCACTATAGTCTGGAGCCCGCCAAGATCATGTGCGGCTGGGACAGTACGGTCAGGATCCTAGGCTACGGCCTTTCCAGCGTAGGTAAGTTTACCGCCGACATGCCAGGCGTCCCCTCGATCCTGCACTACATGTCCCCAGAGCAAGTTCGCGGCGAGGATATCGATGCCCGATCGAACCTGTTCAGTCTCGGCGCCATGTTTTACGAGATGGTGACCGACCGCAAGGCCTTCGATCGTGAAGATGCGGAAGCTCTCCGCCAGAGCATCCTTGAGAGCACACCCGTGCCTCCGATGCACGTGAATCCCAAACTCCACCCGGTGCTGAGCGATCTCATCATGAAAGCTCTCGCCAAAAATCCTGCGGAACGCTTCAAGAACGGAAGAGAGCTGCTCGACGAACTGGAGAAATGCAAGGAATCAAAACCGCAGGCGGCAAAGCAGCCAGCAGCGCCCGCCAAGAGCACAGTCGTTCCAAGCGCGGTCAAAACTGCGGCCCAGACGAAATTTGCCGGCGCCTCGGCTCCGAGCCGTCCCGTGGCGCCGAAACCTCAGCCCGCCGCGCCCGTGCAGAGCAAGCCTGCCGAAAAGAAATTTACGGTCCCAGCGTCCGCTCCCGGCAAGGCGGTTGCCGCCGCTGTAGGATCAGCCGGCGGCCGGGCGGTGTCGTCCGCACCCGTCAAGCCGGCTACCAGCGAACCCGCGGAACCATCCGCGTACATGTCTTCCTCCGCCGTGGATGAGCCCGCCGTAGACGCGCCCGAAGACGAAGCGCCTAGAATTGCCGTCGATCCCATGATGGCTGAGGGCGGTCCGTCTCAGGCTGGCGGCGGCATCAGCTTTTCGGAGATGACCGAACTGCCTCCGCTGAAGGAAGTCTATATCCCGCCGCCTCCGCCACCTCCGGTCTTCGAGCAGAAAAAGCCTCATGCGCCCACTGTCTTCACAGGCCTTGAAGATGAACCGGAGAAACCGAAAGTTCAGCCTCGCGAAGTCGCCCAGAAGGCGATGAAAGAAATCAAGAGCGTCCCACCCCAGCTGATGATTTACTCCATCGCCGGCGCGGCCGTCTTGATTCTGATCATCGCGGTTGTCCTGGTCCTTCACGTCAACACTCTAAACAGTGACGGCGACACGCCTCGCCCGGTCGCAGCCGAACCCGCCCCTCAATCCGCGGCCAGCGAACCCGTCGCTCAGCCCGCGCCGACGCCACAGCCACAAGCTGCCGCTCCAACTCAAGCTCAACCTGAAGCTGAAGCGCCCGCTCCTGTGACAGAAGCCGAGCCAGCGCCCTCTCACGTCGCCGCCGCAGCCGCTCGCGGCAAGAACGGCAGGAAGAAACCAGCGCCCGCTCCCGCAGCTGTGCCCGGACAGATGGCAATTGATTCCACACCTCAAGGTGCGCAAGTCCAGGTCGATGGAAGAACAGATCCCTCCTGGGTTACTCCATTTGCCCTTACAGGCCTCGGAGCCGGCGCGCATACCGTGACGGTCAGCAAAGCCGGTTATTCCACAGATACGCGCACAGTCAATGTGGCCTCCGGCAGCAAGGCCTTTGTCACCAGCCATCTCTCTCAGCAAATGGCGACGCTGGCCGTTTCCAGCAGCCCCGCTGGAGCCGACGTTTTCATTGACGGCAAAAACACGGGCAGGGTCACTCCCGCCCAAGTCCCAGTCGACAAGGGCCAGCACGTCATCCTGGTGCGCAAGTCGGGTTACATTGACCAGACCACCAGCGCCCAGTTCGCCTTGGGCCAGACCACCAATTTCTCGCCCTCACTCCAGCCGCTCGGCAATGTCGACGACATCAAGACCGTCGGCAAAATGAATAAGCTGTTCGGCGGCAAAGAAGCGCAAGGCATGGGCACGGTCAGCGTCAAGACCCAGCCCAAGGGAGCCCAGGTGGCCGTCAACCAGCACATGCTGGATAAAGACACTCCAGTTAACTTTATTCTGGATCCCGGCAACTACGTCGTAGACATCACATTGAGCGGCTACGCTTCCATCCACAAAGTCATCTCCGTGGATAAAGGCGGGAAAGTCGTCATCGATGAGGTCCTGCAGCACGAGTAGCCAACGCCGAGTCACCCCCGGGGACCTCACGTTGAGGCGGGTTTACACAACCGTGGCTGCGCGGCCCGGCTCTGCCGCGATGAACTCTGATTTGAGAGCTTTTTTTAACATTGCTTTAATCCTGCCTTAACTTTCGCGCCGTAGCATCCTCTTCCAGCAAAACCCTGCACTGCCAATTCCGAAAGGGTAAAACTCTATGCGTCAATTCCTGTCAGTATGCCTCGTCGCCGCCATCGTTACCGGGCCTGTGCTGACGCCGGTAGCGAACGCCGCCAATCCTAAAACAGCTACACCGATCAAACATATTGTGATCATTTTCGGGGAGAACATTTCCTTCGACCACTATTTCGGAACCTATCCCAATGCCCTGAATCACGCGGGTGAACCGAAGTTCTACGCCGCTCCGAACACCCCCACCGTGAACGGCTTCGGCAACGCGCTGTTGAACAATAACCCCAATCTGAACCCGGCTAATGGCACCGGCGCATCCAATCCCTTCCGGCTGGATCGCTCCCAGGCCTTCACCCAGGACATGGATCATGACTACTTGGCTGAACAGCTCGCCTTCGACGGAGGCGTGATGGATCTGTTCCCCGCCAACACGGGAAGCGCAGGTCCCCCTCCCAGTGCTCCGCCGGCGGTGGTGAATACAACCGGCCTGGTAATGGGCTACTACGACGGCAACACGGCCACCGCGCTCTGGAACTATGCTCAACACTACGCAATGAGCGACAACTCCTACAGCACCAACTTTGGTCCTTCCACGGTCGGCGCAATTAATTTGATTTCGGGCCAGACCAACGGCGTCGCGAAATATACCGGCGGTACCGGCAGCTTTGTCGGCGACGGAAACGGCGGATACACCGTGATCGGCGACCCCGATCCCTACGGCGACGTCTGCTCCGGCAGCGGTACCGCGCAGATGGGCGGAAAGAACGTCGGCGACCTGCTCAACGCGGCTGGCATTACCTGGGGCTGGTTCGGCGGAGGTTTCAACCTGAACAAAGTAAATCCGGACGGCAGCACCGGTTGCAACCGCCAGTCGACCTCGCCCATCGCGGGTACGCAGGGCGATTACGTTCCCCATCACACTCCATTTCAGTACTACGCTTCCACTGCGAATCCCACCCACGCACGCCCCAAGTCGATTGCGGCGATTGGTCACTCAGGCGATCCTGCCAACCACGACTATGACGTCGATGACTTCTTCACCGCGGTTTCAGCCGGCAACTTCCCGCAGGTAAGTTTCCTGAAGGCCATTTCAATTCAAGACGCCCACCCGGGGAATTCTGATCCTCTGGATGAGCAGCAATTTGTGGTTAAAGTGGCCAACTTCCTGCAAAGCCAGCCGGAGTGGGCCAACACCGCACTAGTCGTGCTCTACGACGATTCCGATGGCTGGTACGATCATCAACTCGGTCAGATCGTGAACTCGTCGGCGACCGCAGCCGATGCACTCACCGGTCCGGGAACCTGCGGTAGCGGCGCAAATGCCCTGCCCGGTCTCAAACCCGCCACCACGCACGCTCAGGGTCGTTGCGGATACGGTCCGCGGCAGCCGCTTCTCGTTATCTCTCCCTGGGCGCGGCACAACTTCGTGGATCATTCGGTCACCGATCAAACCTCGGTCCTTCGTTTTATCGAGGACAATTGGCTCGGCGGCCAGCGGATCGGAAACGGGTCGTTTGACTCAATCGCAAACTCGATCAGCTCGTTGTTCGATTTCCATCAGGTCGTGACCGACGATCTGTTCATCCTCAACGAAAACACAGGCGAGCCCGTATTCGTCGATTCGTCTCAACGCTAAGCCCATCCCTGCGGATGATCTGACCGTAAATGGTCTGACCGGAAATCACGATACGCATAGCGGCAAGGCAGGTGCGGCGCCCCAGCGCTCACCTGCCTTGCCGTTGTTATATCCTTGACGCCCGAGGAATGTGTTGATCACACGCCGAAACTTTCTGCGACGATCGAGCCTGCTGGCTACAACCTTTGCAACCGGCAAAAGCGGATTACTAAGTGCGCTGGCACAGCCTCACGCCGTGCCCACCATGCCCCCGGCCCTAGATGTCAGCACGCTGGCGCAGTTTGTCGATCCCCTTCCCATCCCTGCAGTCGCGCAGCGCCAGGGAACCCGGCCCAGTCCCGCCGACCACAAGCAGAGCATCCCGTTCTATCGCATCCAGGCCCAGCCCGTCGCCAGCAGGATTCACCGCGATCTCGAGCCCACCAGGTTCTGGAGCTTCGGCCCCTCTACGCCCGGTCCCACATTCGAGACGCGCTCCGGTGAACCTCTGCTGGTGGAATGGGTGAATGCGCTCCCCAACGAACATTTCCTGCCGGTAGACCACACCATTCACGGGGCCGAGGCCGACAAACCTGCAGTCCGCACCGTCGTGCACATGCACGGAGCCAAAACCGCACCTGAAAGCGATGGCTATCCGGAAGACTGGATTGTGCCAGGAAAATCGGCTCTCTACTTCTATCCGAACCAGCAAGATGCCACCATGCTCTGGTACCACGACCACACGTTGGGGATTAATCGCCTGAATGTCTACGCCGGATTGTTCGGGACGTTCCTCATCCGCGACAGCGTGGAAGACGCGCTCAATCTGCCGAAGGGCAAATACGAGTTGCCGCTTATTCTCTATGACCGCCTGTTGACCCGGGATGCCCAGCTTCTTTACCCGGTTTCTCCCGATCCAAAATCCCCCTGGGTTCCTGAACTCTCGGGGAATGCCATTCTGGTGAACGGAAAGCTCTTTCCCTATCTCGAGGTCGAGGCGAGAAGGTATCGCCTCCGCGTCCTCAATGCATCCAACGCCCGCTTCTACCATTTATCGTTGGTCAACGAAGCATCCGCCAACAAAGAAGATGCGCGGTTTCATCAAATCGGCACCGACCAGGGCTTATTACCGGCGCCAATTCCACTCACCAACCTTGAAATCGCGCCCGGCGAACGCGCCGACATAGTCGTAGATTTCAGTGAGCATCGCGGTGCGCAGCTAATTCTCAAGAACGACGCTTTCATCGTGATGCAATTCCGCGTCTCCGCAGGGAAAGTAACTGACACAAGCTCGCTGCCTTCCGCTCTTCGTCCAGTGCCCAGGATCCCGGAATCGCAAGCCGTGCAGACCCGCCTGCTAACGCTGAACGAGTATGTCAACAAGGCGGGCAATCCCGTGCAACTGCTTCTGAACGCCTCTCATTGGAACATGCCGGTCACGGAAAAGCCGGTGCTGGGTTCGACTGAAATCTGGACTCTTATCAACCCCACTAACGACTCCCATCCCATTCATCTGCACCTCGTGCGTTTCCAGATCCTCGACCGCCAACCCTACGAGCCCTGGCTGTTCCAGACCAAGCGCCAGTTGCACTTCATGGGTCCGCCGCAACCTCCCGACCCAAACGAAGCCGGCTGGAAGGATACTGTCCGAGCCGATTCTCGCATGGTCACGCGGATTATTGTGCCCTTTGCAGGCTACACCGGCCGCTACGTCTGGCACTGCCACATCCTCGAACACGAGGATAACGAAATGATGAGGCCCTACGACGTAGTCGCCGCGCCCTGATCTCATTTGGCGGTAACCAGATTATGAATTTTCCCCAGCCCGGCTGGCTTTTGGAGGCTTATTTAGGCAGCGTAAAGTTCATCGTGATCTGCGTCTGAATCTCAATCGGCTCACCGTTGAGCAAGTACGGTTTGTACTTCCACTGCTTCACCGCATCCACCGCAGCTCGCGCCAAACGCGCATCGCCGCTGATAATCTTCACCCCAGAGATGCCACCGGATTTAGAGATGGTTGCCTGAAGCTCAACCGTGCCTTCAATGTGCATCTGCATCGCGCTCGCCGGATATACAGGCTGCGTCTTCTTCACCAACAGTCCTCGCGACACTCCCTGCGAAACATTCAGCGTCTGCAGCACGGGAGCCGGCGCTCGGCTGTCGCCGCCCATGAGATTGGGAAGCGATCCGCCGCTGTCTGCTGCAGCAATCCCGGTAATGCTCGGAGCATCGGGAGTTGGCGCGGGTTTTGCGACCGTTTGAGAATGGCCACTCTTGATCACGATGGGCGCTGCAGCCGCTTTTGTTTCTGGAGCTTTGTTGGCCGTGGAAGCCGAAGGCTTGGCAGCGTCCCCTTTAGTTGCGCCCTTGCTCGGATGAACCGGTTCATCCGAGCTTTCAGCGTTTGGTTCATCAGAATCGGAAGTGGTCTTGGCTGCCCCGGCTGCTTTTAGAGCGGCCGCGGAGTCTGAAACCGGGGACGCAACAGACGAAGTCGCAGAAGAGGCCGTAGGAGCGGTCGGAGAAGACGCCACAGAAGATGCGCCGACTGGAGCCTTGCTGGGCGCAGCTTGGGGAACCACGGCAGGCTTCGTCACCGGCGCGGCCACGTGTGTGAAAGGAGTTGCGGCCCCGCTCGAACCTACCCACTGCATCCACAACGCGTAGCCACCGGCCGCGACCACCACCACCGCAGCCGCCACCAGCAGCATCTTCTTGCTTCCGCCACGGGCGGCCTTGCCTTCGCTGCTGACATTACCGCCAAAGGTGAATGCGGGCGCTGGCGCGGACGTTCCCTCGTTCGAAGAACTGTTGTCGCTGGAGTCTGCGGCTTTCTCGGCAGGACTCTCTGGTTCCGGGATAACGGTCTTGGGCGTCGCCTCGCGGGCCGGTGCCGGCGCACTGGCAGCGCTCGATCCAAATCCTGCCGAAACCGTAGGCGAAACTCCCATGGTCGGCTTGGGCGACAGAACATCCGATTCGCTGGCGGCTATCTTTGTCCCATGCGCAGCGGTCGAAGGTGAAACGATTTCATCTATGTCCAGAATCTCCGCGTCGCTTTCGTCGTCGGCGGGAACAGAGGCTACAACCTTCGGTTGTGACGGCCTCTGAGTTGGAATACTTGCCGTCGCCGTTTTCCCATAAGGCGCAACCGGCGCTGCAGGCTGCACGGCGACCACCTTCGTACTCGGGGCTTGCGGCGCCGGCTTCGGAGGCGCCGGCGCGGGCGTTGCGGGCTTCACGATGGCCCCTGGCGCCGGTGTTGCAGGCGCCGCAGGCTTACCGGCTTCGTTCTTGCGCAACAAGCCGCGGGCAACACGTAGCGTGCCTTTCGCCTGCTCTACATTGATGGGCTTGGTGAGAACCAGGTTCGCCCCGATCCGAAAAGCCTTCGCGACTCCCGCCTGCCCCTCCACAACCGCCACCGCCAGGGACGACTGGTTGTTCGGCGTGTTCCGGGCGCTCTTAAATAGCAATGTGGCGTTCTGCTCGTTATCGCAGTCCACCACCACCGCGTCGAAGTGCTCACCCATCAATTTCTTGACTGCTCCGAAGGGCTCGGTGCATGGAGTGACCGTGAAGTCCAACTCGCTGAGAACCTGCGTCACAGAGCGAGCCGTCTTCTCATCGGGGCAGAATAAGAGCGCTTGATAACCCATACTAAGGTCATCGTAGGTACACTCGTAAGCCTCATCAAGTTACGGTGGTAATTCCGATTTAGCTCGTTTTGCCCTGCTGGAGAGGCTTTTGGCACCTCGCGATTCCGGGTCGCCGCCTGCGCATACAATACCGTGTCATGCGCATCCCGCTCTGGCTCAAGCTGCTGTGGACGGCTTGGGTGCTAGTTTGGGTGCCGGTCTACTGGCGCGAGTATGGCCTGCAGAATTTTCTTTTCTTCTGCGATCTCGGGAACTTATTCATTGCCGCCGGCCTGTGGCTGGAAAGCCCACTCCTGTTTTCCTGGCAGGCAACCGGGCTGCTGTTTTTCCAGAGTCTATACACGATCGACTTGGCAAGCGCTCTGATAAGCGGACGCCACCTGATCGGCGGCACCGAATTCATGTTCGACGTGAATGTCCCGCTCGGGATTCGCCTCCTGAGCCTGTTTCACGTAGTAGTCCCTCCTTTGTTGCTGTGGGCGATTTGGCGCTTAGGCTACGACCGCCGAGGTTGGAAGTATCAGACCCTGACTGCCTGGATCGTCGTTCCGATCAACTATTTCTGGCGTCCGCAATTCGATGTGAACTGGGCTCGCGGTCCTTTTTTTCACGAACAGCACATCATGCCACGACTCTTATATCTGCTGGTCTACCTGATCTCTGTCCCCGCGGTCGTATATTTTCCAACGCACCGGTTTCTGCTCTGGCTCACCGAGCGCTGGCGCGAAAAATCCTAATCATCTTTCCCGGCATGGTCCGCAGCATCCCGCGGCCGCGCTGCCGATTCTGGCGTCTGACGGTCAGCAGCCTCAGTGACAGTGGAAGTCGTCGGCCTGACGGCAGCCTCGATCTTGCTCTTCGCACCCGGATCGCCGCTCAGATAAAGCGTCTGCGAGGCCGAGGCAAGGTTGGTGCCGGATTCCTCCACGAACTTCATAATGCGCAGCAGCACGTCTTCGCGCGCGGTAGCGAATTCGTCGAAATCCCTCGTCAAGACGTAACAAACAAGCTCCACGTTAATGGCGCTCGTGGTTACTTCTGTGAGCCGCACCCGTGCCGTGCTGGGTTCAATCTTCGGATGGCCCTTTAAAACCTCGCGGATTTGTGCCAGCACATACCGCACATGATCAGGCGAAGTCTCGGAATGCAGTCCCAGCACAGTCTTGAAAAGGAGCTTGTCGCGCCGGCTCAGATTCTCAACATTGATGGTCGCCACGGTGCCATTAGGGATGGCCAACAGCGTCCGCTCTTCCGTCCGCACCCGAGTCGAGCGCAGCCCAATATCCTCCACCGTTCCCGTTCGGTCGCCGAACTTGCAAACGTCTCCCACTCGAATCACTTCATCGCCCAACACCGAGACGCCGCCAAAAAGATTCGCGATGGTCTGCTGCGCACCGAAGCCCACCGCCAGTGTGCCGATTCCAACTCCCGCCAGCGCAGTGCTCAGATTGAAGCCCAGCACACCCAAGATAAAAAATAGCGCCATCACAACAACGATCGCTTTGATGATGCGCTCGCCCAGCAACATCAGCGAACCCGTGCCCGAGTGACCGCGGGCCAGAGCGCGGTTTCGCACGCGCTGCAGGAACCAGCGAATCACCCGCCACAGAATCCAATTGAAGCCGACAATAACCGCAACTGCAACCAGTTGGTTGTAGTAGTGGCGTGGAAGCAGCGGCAAGCCGAGGTAGCTGGCAAGAATCCGGTGAACGGTCGCCCCCACCAGAAGCCACGCTGGAGACGACACCGAGCGCCACTGCACCAGTTCAATATGTCCGCGTCTCCGCGCCCACACCCGCAACGGAATTTGCAGCAGCACCAATAGCAGCCAGGCAGTTGCAGCGGCCACAGGAATCAGCAACAGCAGAGCAATCCACTGCCAGAACGGCATGCCAGCCAGTTGATGCTTCACCGTCCACGCCGGCAATCGTGTCTCTACCCGCCGCGCCTCGACCTGATCGTAAAGTTCCGGCACTTTGGCCAGAGTATTAGAAGAGATCAGCCAGATCCTCCCCACGCTCGGATCCGTAACTCGAACCAGTTCGAGCTCAGCCTCCACGTCGCCGGCCGACATCGTTCCCAGCTTCTGCCGGTCGAGCGGAACGTCTTCCTGCGGTGTGCCTTCCGGATCTCGACTCGGTCTCAAGCTGCCCGCAAACGCGCGGTTCATCGCGACATTCAGCTTCATCGCCAGCTCGTCGCCTTCGCTCTGGCGGCGCGCCGGACTCATCTGCAGATACTCTGCTGCAATGCTGTAGTCGCCCTGCTGCGCCGCCTGCAGAAATCCGAAGACCGTCCCGTAGGGCGTATCGCGGCCCAGTTGGTCGGAGCTTTTCGCGGGAGCGTTCGCAGGTGTCGAAGACTGTAGGATCTGGCTTATCGCGCTCTGGGATGAAAGCGGCAGGCAAGCCGCAAGACTAAGAGCAAGAACCGCAATTCTTTTGAAAAAAGTGGACATCAGTCTCTTCCCAGACTAGGCGCGCTTGGGGCGAAATATATCGGTGCTCGTGCCAAAGAAAACTTCCGCGGACTCCATAACCGTCTCCGAAAGTGTGGGATGCGGATGAATAGTCATCGCCACATCGCTGGCCAGCGCGGCCATTTCGATCGCCAGCACACCCTCGGCAATCAGCTCGCCGGCGCCCACACCCACAATCCCCACGCCCAAAACGCGCTCCGTCTGCGGATCGATGATCAGCTTGGTCATCCCCTCCGTACGGTCCAGCGTCACCGCACGTCCAGACGCGCCCCACGGAAACTTCGCAACCTTGATCTCGTGATTTTCTTTTTCCGCCTGAGTCTCCGTCAGACCGCACCACGCAACTTCCGGATCAGTGAACACCACCGCCGGAATCGCTGCGGGTTCGAATGCGACCTTGTGTCCCGCGATGGCTTCGACAGCAGTTCGTCCTTCATGTGAAGCCTTGTGCGCCAGCATGGGCTCACCCACCACGTCCCCGATTGCATAGATCGACGGATCGCCAGTCTGCAGCTGCTTGTTCACTTCGATGAACCCACGCGGCCCAACCTGCACTTGCGTAGTTTCGAGCCCGGGGATTTCTGAATTCGGCTTGCGCCCCACGGACACGAGCACGCGGTCAAAAACCTTTTCCCGGTCCTTTTCCTGTAAAGCCGCGCCCGCGAAACTCGCACGGATTCCCGCACCCTCTTCTTTAAGAGATGCGACGGTCGTATTCAGTAGAATTGCCTCAAACATTTTCTCCAGCCGTTTGTGCAAGGGAAGAACCAGATCCCGATCCGCGCCCGGTAGCAGCCCCGGCAACATCTCGACCACGGTGACGCGCGTTCCCAGCGCCGCATATACCGAACCCAGTTCCAGGCCGATGTATCCGCCCCCAACCACCAGTAGACTTCCGGGAATGCCTTCGAGATCGAGCCCGCCGGTCGAATCCATCAGTCGCGGCGAATCGAGCTTAAGCGCGGGAATGATCGCAGGCCGCGATCCCGTCGCGAGAATGATGCGGTCAAAACTCAGAACCACTTCGGAAGCGTCCGCCTTGCTGATCCGCAAAGTGGTCGAATTCTGAAACGCCGCGCGCCCCTGAATGTATTCCACATGGCGCTGCTTGGAGAGTAGTCCCAATCCTCCGGTAAGCTTCTTGACCACACCTTCTTTCCAGCTGCGCAGCCGCGCCAGATCAATGTTGGGCTTGGGAAATTCGACTCCCCAATTCTTGGCCTGCTGCGATTCTTCAATCAGCTTGGCCACGTGCAGCAGCGCCTTCGAGGGAATGCAGC
This sequence comes from uncultured Acidobacteriaceae bacterium, assembly GCA_963787495.1. Lineage (GTDB taxonomy): Bacteria > Acidobacteriota > Terriglobia > Terriglobales > Acidobacteriaceae > Sulfotelmatobacter. The sequence continues at coordinate 124,766 of CAWBDA010000003.1, read as the reverse complement.
CGCGATACAGACACACCCCGCCGGGATTCACCTCAGGATCGATCAGCGTAACCTGCATGCCCAGGTCGGCCGCCAGGAAAGCGGCAGCATAGCCGCCCGGTCCGGCGCCGACTACAGCGATGTGCGGGGATTGAATTTCTGACATTGGAATCTAACGGCTATTCGATCTTCGCGCCAGTGCTCAGGCGTAGAAACTCTGAAACCTTGAAACTTTGAACCCTGTTTCCTTTATCCCTGCACCGAAAGCAGGAAGGGCTGCTCGAACGCCTCCGCGACCCAGCGCAGAAAACGCGCGGCATCGGCGCCATCAATCAGGCGGTGATCATAAGAAAGCGAAAGCGGCAGGATCAGACGTGGCTCGAACTTCCCGCCAATCCATTCCGGCTCCATGCGCGAGCGCGAAAGCCCAAGAATGGCAACCTCTGGATGATTCACGATCGGCGTAAACGCCGTCCCGCCAATCCCGCCGAGGTTGGTAATAGTGAAGGTTCCGCCTTCCATGTCGGCAAGCGTGATTTTTTTGTCCCGCGCCTTTTGCGACAGTTGCGACAACTCAACCGCCAGCTCGACGATATTTTTCTTGTCCACGTCGCGAATCACCGGAACCAGCAAGCCCCGGTCCGTATCCGCCGCAACCCCAATGTTGATGTATTGCTTGTAGATGATCTCTTCTTTCTCCATATCGATGGTGGCGTTGAATTGTGGGAACACCTTGAGCGCGGCGGCGCAGACTTTCAAGGCGATGGCCGTGACCGTCATCTTGCCGCCGGCCTGTTCGGCCTTGGGAGCGAAACGCGCGCGCAACTGTTCAAGCTCGGTGATGTCGGCGCGATCGTGCTGCGTGACGTGCGGAATCGTGTTCCAGGACTCTGCCAGATGTTCCGCCGTCTTGCGGCGAACTCCGCGCATGGGGACGCGCTCGATCTTTCCCCACTTTGCGAAGTCCGGCAGCTTGGGTTCGATGAAATGCCCGGCGCGCGGCGGCGCCTGCGCGGCCGCAGTCCCAGCAGTTACCAGGGCTTTAGCGTGGGCTTTGACGTCGTCTTCACTGATGCGCCCACCCGGCCCCGTGCCTTTGACTTCGTAAATGTCCACACCGATCTCACGCGCCAGACGCCGCGTGTGCGGAGCCGCGGCAACCGGCGCCCGGTGCTCGGTGCCAGCCACCTTGCCCAGTTGCTCCGGCATGGAGAACGCCGCCGGCTGCGGCCGCGGCTGGTCGGGAGGCAGCGCCTGCTCTTCAGTTTTCCCTTCCGCGCGAATTGCAGCCTGAAACGCCAGCCGCGCCCCATGCTGTCCCGAGACATGCTCCACGGGCCGGCTCGGCGGACGAACCGCCCCCGCCTGCGATGGCGCCGCACCTTGCAGCGTGAAGATCACCTGCCCGACTTTAATCTTCTCGCCTTCTTTGACTCTTACTTCGTTCACCACGCCGCTCACTGAGGAGGGAACCTCGACCACGGCCTTGTCGGTCTCCAGCTCCATTACCGGCTGGCCTTCCGAGACCTTGGCGCCCGGAGCGATCATCAACCGCACCAGATCGCCTTCCGAAATGTTTTCTCCGAGTTCTTGCAGCCGGAACTCGCGCGGCGCCGGGGCGTCCGTCGATCGGGTTCGTTGCGGTGCCGCTGGGGGCGCCGATTGCGTTGCGGGAGCTGGCTGTGGTTTTGCAGCCGCTGGTGGCTCGCCAACCGGACGCTCCGCAGATTGACGTTCGGCAGACGGACGTTGCGCGGAAGCCACGGGCGCATTCTTCGCTGCAGCGGCCGCGACAGCAGCGCCGGCGTGATTCTCTACCGTAAAAATCACCTGGCCAACCTTGATCTTTTCGCCTTCTTTGACCAGAATTTCCTGCACCTTTCCACTGACCGAAGAAGGCACCTCCACCACCGCCTTATCGGTTTCGAGTTCCATGACCGCCTGGCCCTCGCTGACCGTCGCGCCGGGCGCGATCATCAGCCGGACCAGGTCGCCCTGTTCAATGTTTTCACCGAGTGCGGGGAGTTTGAATTCGATCACTGATTCATTTCCTTATAGCTATTACTCAAAGCTACTGATTGGTTTCGCGTTTAGCTCGTGGCCGGGTTCAGCTTTTCCGCATCGATCCCCAGGTCATGCACTGCCTGCTTCACCAGATCAAGGCTCACTTTCTTTTCCCGCTCCAGCGCTCCCAGCGTGGCCAGCACAATGTGTTTCGCGTCCACTTCGAAAAAGTCGCGCAACGCCACCCGGCTCTCACTGCGGCCGAACCCATCGGTTCCCAGAGACACCAGTCGCCCCGGCACCCACTTCGCCAGAGATTCCGGAAGCACCTTCATGTAATCCGATGCCGCAATGAACGGCCCCGGCGCATCCTTCAGAGTCTCGGTCACGTACGGAACTCTCGGCGCTTCTCCCGGGTGCAGCATGTTCCAACGCTCACAGTCGTTGGCGTTACGGTAGAGTTCTTTGTAGCTGGTCACACTCCACACATCCGCGGCAACGGCGTATTTCTCTTTGAGGATCGTCTGCGCCTTCAGCACCTCATACATGATGGTTCCGCTGCCCAGCAGTTGCACCCGCAGCTTTATATCCGGCGCGTCCGATGTATTGAAGCGGTAAAGCCCGCGCAGGATGCCCTCGCGGACGTGCTCACCTTTCGGCATCTCCGGCATATGCAGCGGCTCGTTGGTCACGGTGAGGTAATAGAAAATCGATTCCTGGTCCACATACATGCGCTTGATGCCATCCTGAATGATGATGGCAATCTCGTACGCGAACGCCGGATCGTACGCCAGCAGGTTGGGCACCGGCAGCGCCAGAACGTGGCTGTGGCCATCCTGATGCTGCAGGCCTTCGCCCGCAAGGGTAGTGCGTCCCGCCGTTCCACCCACAAGAAATCCCCGGCAACGCATATCGGCCGCAGCCCAGATCAGATCCCCGATTCGCTGGAACCCGAACATCGAGTAATAAATAAAAAAAGGGATTGTATTGATACCATGGTTGGCGTAGGCCGTGCCTGCTGCGATGAACGAGCACATTGACCCCGCTTCGGTAATTCCTTCTTCAAGAATCTGTCCGTTCTTAGCTTCCTTGTAATAAAGGAGCGTGTCCATATCGACCGGCTCATAAAGCTGTCCCACGCTCGAGTAGATTCCGACCTGGCGGAACAAGGCTTCCATGCCGAAGGTGCGAGCTTCGTCGGGAATGATGGGCACGATCAGCTTGCCCAGTTCCGGGTCGCGCAGCAGCTTCGCCAGCAGCCGCACAAAAACCATGGTCGTAGAAGCTTCGCGTCCCTCTGTACCTTTGTAGAACTCTTCAAAATACGATTCGGGCACCGGCTTCAATGGCGTGGCCCGCACTTTGCGTTGTGGCATATATCCGCCGAGCTGTTGCCGCCGCGCCTGCATGTACTTGATCTCGGCGCTGTCGTCCGTGGGCCTGTAGAACGGCGCGTTGTGCAGTTCGTCGTCGGGAATCGGAATCCCGAAACGCGAACGGAACAGCTCCAACTCATCTTCGTTCAGCTTCTTCTGCTGGTGCGTAATGTTTTTGCCTTCACCCGCTTCGCCCAGGCCGTAGCCCTTAATGGTTTTGGCAAGAATGATGGTCGGCGATCCGGTGTGGTCGACTGCGGCCCGGTATGCAGCATGAACCTTGATGGGATCGTGTCCACCCAGCCGCATGCGCGCCAGTTGCTCGTCGGAGAGGTGTTCCACCATCTTCAGAAGGCGCGGGTCTGTTCCGAAAAGATTCTGGCGGAAGTAAGCTCCGCTCTCGACAAAATACTTCTGGTACTGCCCGTCGCTGACTTCCCCCAGACGCCGCACCAGCAGGCCGTCGCGGTCGCCGCGAATCAGGCTGTCCCAGTCCGAGCCCCAGATCACCTTGATGACGTTCCATCCCGCGCCGCGGAAGATGGCCTCGAGTTCCTGAATGATCTTTCCATTGCCGCGCACAGGACCGTCGAGGCGCTGCAGGTTGCAGTTCACGACGAAAATCAGGTTGTCCAGATTCTCGCGCGAAGCCAGAGTGATCGATCCCAGCGATTCCGGCTCGTCCATCTCGCCGTCGCCCATGAACGCCCACACCTTGCCGCCAGTGGACTGCTTCAACCCGCGATTTTCAAGGTAGCGAATGAAGCGCGCATGGTAGATCGCCTGGATCGGACCCAGTCCCATCGAAACCGTAGGAAACTCCCAGAAATTCGGCATCAGCCAGGGGTGGGGATACGAACTCAGCCCTCCCCCCGGCTTCAGCTCGCGGCGAAAGTTTTCCAGCTTCTCTTTCGGGATGCGGCCTTCGAGATAGGCGCGAGCATAAATGCCGGGCGCGGCGTGGCCCTGAAAATAAACGAAGTCTCGATCGCCGCTTTCGGTTTGCGCCTGAAAGAAATGATTGAAAGCAACCTCGTACAACGTGGCCGCGGAAGCGAAGGTCGAGATGTGTCCGCCGATTCCCTCCTGAATCTTGTTGGCCCGCACCACCATGGCCAGGGCATTCCAGCGGACGAGGCTCTTGATGCGGCGTTCCATCTCCTGACTGCCGGGGAACGGCGCCTGCTGCGGAGAGGCAATCGTGTTCTGGTAAGGAGTGGTCGCTGAAAAAGGAAGATTCACTCCGGCGGCGCGGCGCGCGTGCAGCGCCAGTTGCTGCAGCAGGCGCCCGGCGCGAGTCGGCCCGCCTTGGGACAGCACATAGTCCAGTGAGTCGACCCACTCCCGCGTTTCTAATACCTCTTGACCGTCAGTTTCCGTCTGAGCCACGTCTGATCTCTCCATCGGATGATGCCGAACACTCCATGATATTCAATTACGCGGAATTTTGCTGGCCGCCTGCTGGGCGAGGGTCGAGGGCCAAACGTTCTACAATGTTAAAGTCTGGGTGGATGCGCGTGTGGAGGTCCGAAATGTTGCGAGTCACATTGCTCGTGGTTGTGGTGGTGGTCATCATATTTCTGGTTCCGCGGCTGTTGACGGGCTCGCGCGCCGCTCCTCCCGTCGCCGGGAGTGCTGCGCCTGACTTCACTTTGACCTCGCAGGAAAGTGCAGCAGTCAGCTTGAAGGATTACCGCGGCAGTTGGGTCGTGCTTTATTTTTATCCCAAGGATCAGACTCCCGGCTGCACGCGGGAGGCGCACAACTTTCAGGTGGATCAGGCGAAGTACGCCGAGCGGCATGCGGTGGTGCTGGGCGTGAGTGTGGACAGCGTGGACTCGCACAAAAAGTTCTGCGCCAAAGAAGGATTGAACTTCAAGCTGCTGGCCGACAGTGATGGCAAGGTGAGCAGGGCTTATGGTTCGTTGACGAATCTTGGAGTGGTAAAGTTTGCCGCGCGGCACACCTTCCTCATCGATCCCGGCGGGAAGGTTGCGAAGGCTTATACGAGTGTCGATCCTGCGGGGCACAGCGAAGAGGTGCTGGCTGCTCTTGACCAGATGCAGAAGCAATAGCGCTGAATGTTCCAGTCGGAACATATAAGCGTTTTTACCGGAACACTGTGGAAATCTCGGAAAACTCGGAAAAGTGCCTTGCAGTTGTATTGGACTGGCGGCAAATGGCTGAGAGGAATTGGGTTGGGAGACAGGCCGAGAAAGTGGCAGAAAAACCACAGGGCGAAGGGAAAGCGGCGAAAATCGGGTCTCGAGACTGGCACTCGGTTGCGGCGAGTGCTAATTACATATACTCAGAGGACCCTGAGCGCTGAGCAAGCACTAAACCACGAAATTAACTGCAGCCGGATTGGATGGGGGCCAGGAAGGTAGAATACCTTCCTGGCCCGTTATTAATTCTGATCCCGCAAACCAAAGTTCCCCGAATACAAGGTCAAGGCTGCAGGGTGGAGAGCGCCCAGGCGAGGTTGCCCACCGGCGAGACGCCGATGTGGATTCCTACGTCGTTCTGCATAAGCACCCAGGCGCCGCCGGTTTGCATTTGAAATATGGAGTGATTCCCGTCTGCGTAGGTGGCGCAGCCAGTGATCCACGGAGTTCCGTAGGTGAGTCCACGCGAATCCGCTCCCACGGCAATCGAGGTAGCGCAGTGAGGCGTAGGACTCGGGACAAAAGAGCCTCCATTCCAGTAGAGGACATCGTTGTTGGCTTTGATCGCCCAGGCGTGATTGCCCACCGGGGAGACCGCGATCTGGGTTGCTATGTCGTTCTGCATGTCGACCCAGGCGCCGCCGGTTTGCATTTGATAGATGGAGTGATTTCCGTCTGAATAGGTGCCACAGCCGGTGATCCACGGAGTTCCGTTGGTGAGTCCACGCGAATTCTCTCCGACGGCAATCGAGGTCGCGCAGTGAGCCGTAGGGCTCGGAACAAACTTGCTTCCATTCCAGTAGAGGACTTCGTGGTTGGCATTGATCGCCCAGGCGTGGTTGGCGTCCGGGGAGACCGCGATCTGGGTTGCGACGTCGTTCTGCATCAGGACCCAGGCGCCGTTGGTTTGCATTTCGTATACGGAATGATTTCCATCAGCAAACGTGCCACAGCCCAAGACCCATGGTGTTCCGTGGGTGAGTCCGCGCGAGTTCGCTCCGACGCCGATCGAGACACCGCATCGAACCGTGTAGGTGTTGAAATTGCTGCCATTCCAACCGTAGACGTTGGTAGGTAATGGGTCCCATTCCACGCCGCCTGCTGGGAGCGTGATGAGCAGGTGTCCGTCTCCGCGTATGAACGGTTTGCTGGCAGTGTTGTCAGTGTTCAACTGGATTGCCGGATCAACTATGGGGCTGTGGCTGCAGGTCGTGCACTTGCTGGTCGACACCCATGTGCCGACTCCGGAGGTGCCGTTGCCTTTAACCACGAAAGCGGCACCCTTCATCGTCACCGGTGAGAAATCGCCCCACTCCTGCGAAGGGGTCGAGGATCCGCATGACCCAGGTCCGGTGATAGCCTGACAGGTATCCATCTCAATAATGAACTCGGCATACCGTCCAAGGTTGCCGTTAGCCAAGTCGGCGTTGGGTAGCGCGTAGGACTGGCAAGCTGAGGTAGGCAGATGGCAATCCCACGCGATGCCTTGTGTGTTGTCAAACATATAAGTGCACGCGTATCCACCCGTCAGGTTCTTATTCCCTTTGGCGTCGCAATACCACTCCTGGGCGAAGATTGAGTCTCCTTGCTTCGGCGTAAATGTGATTCCTGCATTATCGTTTCCCGAGTTGGTGCACCTGGGAGACGATGGGCATTTAATCCAACCTCCAAAATCCTGATGGTGAACGCCGAAGCTCGCGGTCGTGGATGTAGTTTGTACATCGAGGACGGCCTGGAGAAGAGGGGCTACCGACCCCGAAAACTCATCGAGCCCGTTCCATACTGTCATTGACGTGATGCCGGTATTGAAGCCGCCCGGGGTTACCTTGGGGACATTGAACGTAGCCTCGTTCCACAAGTAGCTAAAGGTGTCAGCGGAGGTCGCGCCTTTGCTGAAAGAACCATAGAGCACGGCCCCGGTCCAGAAATTCGAGGGATTCGTGACGACCCCTGCGTCAATCTCGGGCGCGGCCGACGGAAAGGAACGCGGGCGCGATTTCGCGGCCGTGGAGGCGTTGCTTCCGAGCATGTACGCCGGCCTGATCGCCGCGGCCAGCCATCTTTGGTATCCCTCCTGGTTCTGATCCGGATCGGGACGCAACCCGTAGCCTCCCGCCAGCAGTTCTTGCTCGGTGTAGCTGAGCGGATCGCCGGCAATTCCCGGCCGAAAAGTCAGATTGGCGAGCGCAGGGTCAAACGGGCGTGGCGCGAAAGTCTCGTCCGACCGAAGATCAACGGAATAAGTGTGGCTGCTTCCATTGGAGTCTATGCAATCGAGCGCCAGCCGGTCGACGCTGTTCGGCGATGTTGGGCGCACGGCAAGAAAGCGAGCCACACCGTCCCCGTCGGAGCTGACATGAATGGACTGGTTGGAGTCTGGGTTGCCTTCGGGGTGAAGCATGCAGCGATTGCCCGCGGGAACGGCCACTGAAACCTCTTCGAACTGAGGACGACCGACCGGGGTTGGAGCTTGAGCAAGAACGTCACGGCAGTATCCCAGCAGGCTCAGTATCATGATGGTCAGGCAAACAGCGTTGGAGCTTCGGATAGAACAGTCTCTTCCCACGGGGCGCACTAAAGCGCCCTTCATGACTATTTCCTTCAGCGATGTCTTGTTTCTGGGCTTCATAAAGCGACTCCTTTTGTAAATTTGTTTGGCTTCATTCTTCGCCAGCGTCTCGTGCGGGATTGGTCATTTGGCTGAATCCCACGCTCTGTATAGATAGGCGGAAAAAAGGAGGGAAACGCCTCATCGGCCAAGAAAAAAATCTTGGGCCGGGCAAGTTCGATTCCCGGCAGCAGAGAAAAGCCGGAGACGGCCAAGATTTGCGGAGATTATGTTCGGCAGTTGTTGCCTGTCAATGTGCAAGAAATTGCGGTCGTAAAGTGAGCCCGGCCTTAGGCCCCAGTGCGGCACTTATGGAGTTAGCAGGGTCTCGAAATAATAGATGACGATAAATCGCCGGTTCACTCATTGACCCGTAATTACATAGGTCATTCGGCCCGCAAAGGACGTGGGCCTCAGGATGACAGCGTTTGGGACGGGCAATCTGCCGAAAGAATCTCAGTGATCTGACGCGTTGTTCTCATCCGCGGGGTCCCAGGGCGGCGGGGGACATATCACGCCCTCGGTATTCTCCCCTCGCGCATGGACAAAGACTGGAGCATGCCTGGCCAACCAGAGGCCGACATGGGTAGTGGTGTTGCGGGTGGTTTCGGGCACCATGGCGGGGGCGTCGTGGGGGTATGTGTCTTCGTAATTGTCTACTGCCCATTCGGAGGGGACCGCATTCCCTTCCAGCAGACGGCGCACGAATTCACGGGTGTCGCGACTGAACGTATTGCCGGTGAATTCGTTGAAAGTCTCGAGCTGGCCGGCCGCATTCGTCGGCCACGGGTATGGAGAAAGCAACATTGTGGTTCGCAGGCCGTGGGCGTTTCCCCATTGAATTGCCTGCACGATGAACTTCTCGTAGCCGGGGCCGCTGCCACCGGTCAGAAAGAAGTTTGGCGGAGCGTCGAAGGCGATGGCTTTGCCATACAGCGCTTCATAGCGCTCCAGTGCGTAGAACGGATTGGTCGCAAAGACGTTCTCCCCTAGTTTTGGTTCGCTCGGATCATTTGGGCCCACTACGGGAGCCACGGATTCGATGCCCACGGTTCGGGCAGCGTCCACGTACTCCTTCCACTGCTCTTCGTCTTCTTTCAATTGCCCCGGAGCGGCGGAATCCGATGGCGTGTTCACATTGGCTTCGGAGGGGCTGAGACCATTTTGAATGAACTGCTCCTGGTAGTAATCGTAGCTGGGAGGGAGGGTGAAATAATTCCAGCCCACTTGCCCCAGTTCGGCTTCACCTGGTCCGGTGTCGGTGAACACTCGCTCGATGGCCTGGAGGATGCTCGGGGGATTCTCGGCTGCATCGATCGCATTGGCATGCTGGTAGAGCCCCACGTGACCCGTTTTGAGAAGCTCTTTGAACTGGTCGCCATCACGGAGAGCGTCGAAACCAGCGGTGCCGCCGACGAAAATATATTTGCCTAGATTTGAGCAGACGCGGTATTTGTCTGGATCGCCGGCGGGATTTTCCTGAGGTGCGGCGTGGGCAAACGTCGCTGCGATTATTGCCGCGACAAACGTTAAACGGCGGCAGGTATGTTGCCAGGCTGGGTGGCGCATCGAAATCACCATCAGTTCTTAGCTTCCAGAATAGCCGTCTTTCGGCGCGCATTCAACTGCGGAATGCCGCTCTGGGCCGGGGGTTTGGACTGGAGATTGTTTTTGCCGGGACACCGGCCGAGGCTCACGCGAGAAAGGCTGTGAAATCCGCGGGGCTGCGAATCGTGGCGAGAAAATCCCCACTTCTCGCAAAGGACGCGAGAAATGGGGCACCCGGTCTTTGCCGTGGCAGAGGCTCAGTTCTCGTCAGGTGCGTGCTTTTCTTCCGCCAAGTACATATCGGCTACGTGCTCGGCGATGGCGCCGGGCTTGGCTTCGGCTAGATTTGCCAGGACTACCACCGTCAGTTGATCGTTCACGTAGCGGGCAATTGCGGATTTGAATCCTTGCCAGGCGCCCGTGTGGCTGACTACGTGGTGTCCGTGACGCTCCTCGATCGACCAGCCGAAGCCGTAGCCCTCTTTGTTCGGCCGGCCGTTCTTTAACTTTGCTGGAGTCCACATCTGGTCGAGGCTTGACCGTTTCAGCAACTTCTCGGTGTAGAGCGCGGCGTCCCACTTCGCGAGATCAAGGATGGAGAAATAGAGGCTGCCATCAGCTGTAGTGTTAACCTTGGGCGCGACCCACTCCTGGTTTTTCAGTTCGCCTTTGACCAGGCGGTAGCCGGCGGCGCGATTGGGAATAATGTCGGCTTCGCTGATGATGCGCGTGGTTTGCATGTCGAGCGGGTGGAAGATTCTTTGTTGCAGAAAGTCGCCGTAGAATTCTCCGGTCACGCGGTGAATCAGAATTCCCAGGGTCAGGTATCCTAGATTGCTGTAGTCCCACTTGGTGCCGGGGGGATAGGCCAGCGGGATGCTCTCAACCAGTTTCAGTAGTTCTGCTTCCGTCCAGTCCTTGCGAAAATTGAACTTGTCAGGATAGTCGCCAAAGCCGGCGGTGTGGCTTAGCAGCTCGCGCACCGTCACTTCCTTCCAGGTGGCGGGAGCGTCTGCGAAATATTTTGTGAGGGGATCGTCGAGGCCTACTTTGCCTTCCTCGACCAGCATCATGACCGCGGTTGCGGTGAACTGCTTGCCGACTGAGCCGGACTGGAAGACGGTCTCCGGCTTTACCGGGACTTGCAGTTCAACGTTCGACAGGCCGAATCCCTCCGCCCGCACGATCTTGCCTCCGCGCGACACCAAGAGTGCAACGCCGGGAATATGCTGACGTTGCATTTCGCTGCGCACGTAAGTGGAGACTGCGCTCGAGACGTCGGGGGAAACAGTAGGCGTGGTTTGGCTTCGGGTAATCGACGGAGAGATCCACGAGAAGGCGACGGTCAAGATGAAAAATGTACGCCAAGTCGCCCGGGGACAAAGGCAAGCGCGGGAGTGTCTGGCCATGAGCGAATGTTGAGAGGAATGGAGGCGCGGGTCGGAATCGAACCGACGCATAAAGGTTTTGCAGACCTCTCCCTTACCACTTGGGTACCGCGCCCCTGCTCAATAAGTTAGCGTTCCGTGCGAAAAAAGTCCATTCGCGGGGGAGAACTTACGGGAAGAAAAAAATGGAGCGGGAGACGAGGGTCGAACTCGCGACTTCAACCTTGGCAAGGTTGCGCTCTACCACTGAGCTACTCCCGCCCTGCGAAGGTGATTATAAATGACGCGTTGTGCTGCGGCAAAGGAGGGGACTGAACTCACTGGGTCCGCAGCTTTAGTGCACTGACCACTGCGGATCTTCCTCGGGTTTTACTACGTGGCCATCGCGCATGTGGATGATGCGGTCGCCGTACTTGGCGGCTTCGGGGTTGTGCGTAATCATCAGGACGGTCTGGCCCAGTTCCTGATTGGACTGACGCAACATCTTCAGAACGATGTTCGAGTTCTCGGTGTCAAGATTTCCTGTGGGTTCGTCGGCTAAAACTACTGCGGGTTTGTTGACAAGGGCGCGCGCCAGAGCTACGCGCTGTTGCTCGCCGCCGGAAAGTTCGGAGGGGCGGTGATTCAGACGTTTGCTTAGTCCAAGCAAGTCGCAAATGCGGAGAAAGAAGGCGGGATCGCGGTCGCCGTTGCCGGAGATTTCCTGCGCGATGGCGATGTTGGAACGGGCGTCGAGTGTGGGCAGCAGGTTGAACTTCTGAAATACGAAACCGATTTTGCGTTTGCGCATGCGGGTGCGCTCGGCATCGGAGAGCGTGGCAAAGTCGTCACCGTCGAGGATTACCTTGCCGGAATCGGCACAGGTCAGTCCGCCGAGCAGGTAGAACAGGGTGGATTTGCCGCTCCCGGAGGGGCCGACCACGGTGACAAATTCTCCTTTTTGCACGCTGAAGGAGATACCTCGGAGCGCGGGGACATCGATCTTTCCCACGCGATAGGTTTTGTGCAGATCAATGGCTTCAATGAATGCGCCCATGCCTGAGTTGATCTTACACGAGGGAAAGCAATCAACCGCCGAGCGCGCAGAGGCCGCCGAGAGAACTGAAAGGAAAAAGAGCAGATCTTCAAGATTTCTCGGCGCTCTCGGCGTACTCTGCGGTGAAAGCGGTTCTAGGCGGCTCCCTGGCGATGCGCGAATTGCGGCGAGCGCTCCTGCATGCGCTTGGGGCCACGCTTGCGGACTAGAAGGAGACGGATTCGTTCCAGCAGATCGGCCGGGGCATACATGCCCCGGGCGAGGAAGACGTCGGCCTGCGATTCGTGATCGTAGACGCGGACCTTGCTCGAAATGAGGATGGCCGGGGTTTGGGGCGACAGATTCTTGATGGCCGCGATCAACTGTGGACCGTCGAGGCCGGGCATGGCCATGTCGGTGACTACGAGATCGACGCCACCCGCTTTGAACCGTTCCAAGGCTTCTTCACCGCGGGAGTAGCTGGCTACGCGGTAGCCGCGGGTCTCGAGCATGATTTTGCGATAAGAAAGGGACTGTTCATTGTCGTCAACACAAAGGATCGTGCGCTTGGGTTTCATCCACCGCCTGCATCCGCCTGGTTGCCGGTTATGACCGGAAGTCAGGCGAATGTTTCTCTGTTCGTGAAGGATAGAAGAGCGAAGTGATGCTAACGGCAAACGACACGCAGTGTAAAGTAGCGTCGATGCAAATGGCAGGTTTCGGCCATTGACTTTTTACGCCCTTCGGAAAGGCGCATTCTGCGCCGCTTGCGGGCGGTTGACTAGAGAAAAACTTCGCCGCGCAAAATTTCGACCGCGTTCCCACCGACGCGCACGTTAACTACCCGGTTATCGGCGCGAGAGGCCCGCACGAAAATCCGGCTAGGCCGTTTCATCTCTACGCCTTGTTCAATCAGCACTCGTTCGTCGGATTTGGCTACGCCGTGGGCCACCATCCAGGCGGCGGTACAACCTGCAGCTGATCCGGTTGCAGGGTCCTCGCCGTTGTAAAACAGCATGCGGGCGTGGAGGCGGGCCTCGCGGTCCACGGTCTCGCGAGTCACGAAATAGAAAAACCTGCCCCCGGTCTGCGCCAGATACTCGCTGCCGCGTTTCAAGTCGATCTGAAGATTCCGCATCACCGCCAGCGATTTCAGCGGGGTCACAGTGTAGGGAAGTCCCGTCGAGACGGTTTCGATGGGCAACGAATCGTCGAAATCTTCGATGAGCAGTCCCGTGGCTTGCGCAATTGCTTCGCGCTCATGCTGCATTCCGAAGGTGGGGTCGATCTGCGTCATCTCGCCGAACGCGGGCTTGCCGGCACTGTCTTCGAAACTGACCGGCACTCTGCCGACATTCAGCTCAAGCACGACCTGCTCTCCGCCGCTCTGGCCACGCTGAGCAAATGCCGTTCCCAGCGTGGGATGACCGGCGAAGGGCAGCTCTTCCTGTACAGTGAAGATGCGCACTCGAACACCCCGCTCGCGCTCGATGGCGGGATCGCGAGGCAGGATGAACGTGGTCTCCGAGAGGTTCATTTCCTTGGCGATGGCCTGCATCTCGGGGTCAGTCAATCCCCGGCCGTCGAGAAATACGGCCAGCGAATTGCCTTCGAGCGGACGCGAAGAAAAGACGTCCCACTGCACCATCGCAAGACGCCGTGCTGGTTGGCTCATGAAATTGTCTCCGAGAAGAGTTGATGCCGCGGCTGTAAGAGCAGAAGATGCCGCTGGATTCTTTTACGATGCAGGAAAACTCCCGGACGGCGGCTCTGCTGGCGGTCTGGCGGTTGACAGGGTGAGTGCCGGCTTCTATTCTTGTTAGGTGTTTTGCCCTTCCAACGCCGGCGGGATGTGTTGTTGCATCTGTTCGCCGCCGTGTGGGTAGGGAAGCAAGCGAGATTTCTTCCAACCCACCCGGCGAAGCGGGTGGGTTTCGTTTTCATCCGATACTCATTCGAATTGAAAGCCGCGGCTGGCTAACTTTTACAACTTCGAACGAATGAATTCATGAGGAGAGGAATATGAGCACAGCGACAGAAATCGAAACCCCAAGAATCCCCCGCATCAACGACACCGCCCCTAATTTCACGGCTGAAACCACTCAAGGGCCGATCAACTTTCACGAATGGATCGGCGACGGCTGGGCGATTTTGTTTTCCCACCCCAAAGACTTCACCCCGGTGTGCACCACCGAACTTGGCTATATGGCGGGCCTGCAGCCGGAATTCGCCAAACGCAACACCAAGATTATCGGGCTGAGCGTCGACCCGGTCAGCAGTCATGGCAAGTGGGCCGCCGATATTGAGGAGACTCAGGGGCACAAGGTGAACTACCCGATGATCGGCGATCCGCAACTCAAAATTGCCAAGCTCTACGGCATGTTGCCGGCTGAAAGCGGGACTACGTCCGAGGGCCGTACGGCGGCCGACAATGCCACGGTGCGCACGGTATTTGTGGTTGGTCCGGACAAGAAGATCAAGCTCCAGCTGAGCTACCCCATGAGCACCGGGCGGAACTTCGACGAGATATTGCGGGTCATCGATTCGATGCAGCTCACGGCTAAGCACAAAGTCTCCACGCCAGTGAACTGGAAGCCGGGCGATGACGTCATCATCAGCGGCAATGTCTCCAATGAAGAGGCGCAGAAACAATATCCTGGAGGCTGGAAGTCGCCGAAGCCCTATATAAGGATCGTGCCCCAGCCGAAGTAGGGAGGGGCAGAGCGTCTGGAAGCGCATGTGGTCCGGTGATCATCCCGGTCTTCAAAACCGGCGGGCGGCGGGTCACCCCGTCGCCGGTGGGTTCGACCCCCACTCGCTTCCGCCACACTTTATGCCCATAATCGCTGATTTTACGTGCTTCTGTGCTAGCTTCCGTGCTAGACTAAAGCATGCTAAGGAAAGCGGTTGTAACGGTTTACGTCAGGCACAGCGGCGAATGCCAGCACGACGGCAAGCCTTTCTTTCGTGGCTGCGAATGTCCGAAGTGGCTCCGATACTCTGGCGATGTCTGCCTCTGCGGTCGCTCTCACAAGGGCAGGCAGCATCGGTTTGCAGCGGGAGTGCGGAGTTGGGCACAGGCTGAAGAGAAGCGGGAAGAGGCACAGAAGCGGCTGGACGCAGGGGACCAGACCCCGCTGCCCCTTACCGAGACCCAGAAGACGATTAAGCAGTCGATTGAGACCTTCCTTCTCGCCAAAGAAGGCGAACGGTTGAGCAACGCGACTATCAGAAAACTCCGTTATCAACTCAACCTCTTCGAATCGTTCATGGCTGGGCGTTCAAGATTCTTCCCGTCCGAGATTACTCCGACCGATGTCATCGAGTACCGTTCGACCTGGAATTGGAAATCAGGCGTCACCCGCCAGAAGGCACAGCAAAATCTTCGGGGTTTCCTGCGGTCGTGCTGTAAAGACAATCTGAAAGGAATTCTCGATGTCCTCAAGCCTATTAAACTATCGAAGGCGGATAACGCACGGCTTGAACCGCAACCGTTTACGGAAGAGGAGTTGACAAAACTTCTCGCACACGTCCCGAAGACATTTCCTGAAACTCAGGCTTCAGAAAACAGCCCGTGTCGTTGCGCTCATTCATTTGCAGGTCGCAACGGGGTTAGCGATTCGTGACGCCGTGCAACTTGAACGGGAGAATATTAGGGACGGCTGGCTCCGTATTAAGCGCCAGAAGACAGACAAGCCTGTCAGACAGAAACTTGACGCAGGGCTGTACAAGGAACTCCTCGCTGTCACAAACGGCAATCCCAGGTTCGTCTTTTGGAACGGTACGAGCCTGCCAGAATCCGCAACGGGGCTGTGGCAAGAAGATTTACGGACGCTGATGAAAGCCGCGGGACTGTGGATTAAGGGAAATCTCAGTCATCGCTTCCGAGACACTGCCGTCGATTTCTGGCTTGGTCAAGGTTGGACGTTGACTGATGTTGCAGACGCCCTGGGTGACACGGTTGCTATCGTCGAGCGGCACTACAAGAGTTTGGAAAGCAAACGAAGTGAGGAACGGTTGGCGAAACTCCCTGTTCGTTCATGGGGTGCAGGAGCGAAATGAGCGATATTTTACTGACTGTCCGTGATGTCGCCGCCATTCTCCAAAGTGGCGAAGATGCGGTTATCCGTCGATTCGCAAAAATGGACGGCGTGATTGACCTGGGCTCTCAGAGCGAGTCTAAACGCCTTAAATCATGCTCGGCTTGGTCGTCGGCGCTATCGTGTTTTACGAATCCCGAAATCCGTTGTTGAGCGATATCTGACGGAGAAGAGTGGGCGTTCGGTCACGGTTGAAGTCCCTGAACGAGCCGCACGACGGCGGCAGTCCCCGAAATGGGAAATTCGGGCAATCCTCAACCTCGCCAAGGCAGCGAAACAGAACAGCTGCAAGAACCGTGAAGTCCTTGAGAGTATTGCCGACCGTGCCCGCGTTCTAGCGGCATTCGCTCCCGAGCATCTATGGGCTGAGATTGCTCGGATTAACTGGATTGACGAAGAATGACCCCCGCCTAAGACCACGAACGGCTTGGTCGAGGCACAGCAGAAGACCCCGCAGAAGCCGAAACGACCGCGGCTTTGAAAGACCTCAACTTACCAATACTTGACCGCGAAGTGGAATAGGCAAACCGCCAGAGCGATGCGCCACAAAATAATTATGATTAAGCCGATGCCTTCCTCGGGGGTTCGCGCTCATTGTCCTTCCTCTCTTTGTCTAAACGTCACGAGCGGGGGCGAAGCTACTGCTGTGTAGCGGTAAACGTGCCAGTTATCCCAGAACAGGCTGGAGTGCTCGGGTCACAGACCCAAGTTCCTGATGCTGTGCCATTATTAATTGTCCCCGTGCCGTCCATCTGCCAAACGATAGCGTTGTCGGCTTCCGCATACTGGATGTTGAATGTGGAACCGTTCGGGGCAGGATTCGCTGGAACACCGATGGTGAAGGTCAACGGCAGGACGCCGCCACTGGCGTGGTCCGATGACGTGATATTTTGAACAACGCTAGAAGGACTACTACTAAGACAGCCGCCAATTAAATTGCAGCCTCCTCCTAATGCCAAACATCATAGACGGTCATGCCGTTAGGATAGACGACCTGCACGGTTACAGTATCCGTCTGCCCGCCGATGAAATTGTTGATGGTGGTAACCCACGCACCAGCAGTTATGTTCGTGCTTGCGGGCGCTGTGCTCCCAGCCTGCTTTGCGGGCATTGCAGCCAAGCATTCCCACTCCCAACAACAAGAGCATGGACACTGCACTCATTTTCCTCATGTCGTCTCCGTTAAGTCCCCGTAACTGCTGTTTCCTTCAATTCAAAGTCACAGGCATAGCTTGCAAAGTTCCTGACCATTCTCCATTGCGTTGCTTATCCCCCAGTTCAGACAACTCGCAGACACCGTGCCGCCTGCGGAAATGCTGACGGGCCCTGAGATATTGACGGTGGCGTACGTGGGGTCGCTCGCGGAGGACGCAATCTCAGACTGGGCGGCATTGCTCGGGGAACTCGGAGCGAGCGAGCAGTTCAACCCTTCGTTCGTCAGTGTGCCCGAAGACGGCCACTCTGCTGTAACCCTAATGAACACTTGGTATGTCCCCGCAGGTAAACCCGTCAGGCTCATAACCTTTGTCCAGAGTTGGAAATCGAAGAACCCTCGCCTGTCGTCGAATAGAGCGGGACAGTGGCGGGACCAGCAGGACCTTGTGGTCCAGTAGGTCCAGCAGGCCCCTCAGGTCCAGCAGGTCCTTGAGGTCCCGCGGGCAGGGGGTCCAGCAGGTCCTTGAGATTGAGCACTAGCTTGCTTTGTTGAACCGCAAGCCACGAACTGTCCAGTCGTTACAACAACAGACAGCAGGAGTAGAACAAGCATGCCTCTGACATACAACTTCATACGTCCTCCTTCGTTTCCTACAGCAACTTATGAGGAGCCGCTCGGAGAGGCAAGATGCCTCTGGTAATGTGAGGACTGCTCGCGGGACCCGCAGGCAAATCCCAAAATCGGGGCAATTCTAACAGTGAGCCATGAGAGATCAGGAGACAGAACCCAGGTAAGCCTCAGGTCAGCAATCCACTGTACGAAATACCGAATATCCGAATAGGTAGCGGAGCCGCACGCCGCGTCAGGTCAGCCGTCGTAGACCACGCCCGTGCTACTTCGAACGAGATTTCACAGATTTCAGTCACGACAGAAACAATTTCTGCTGTTATCGAGGGAGTAAACTTCTAAGGGCATTGTGCTTGGTGATTTAGCACAGTCATCCGTAAGTAATTGATACTGTTAGGCACTGTGAGTTCCGCATGAACCCACGTCCTGCACGCGGCACTGGTATTTAATACAGCAGAACCCCCTCAAATCACGCCATTTTTGGCACCTAAAACCCCGCTTCGTGCATAGCAAAACCGCACTGGACGCCCTGGGGAGGTGGGTAGTTTACATTTTGGCACCCTGCCAGCCGCACGGGGGAAATCGTTCGTTCCTGATAGCCAGCCATGCCGTTTTCGGGCATTCCAGCGCGGGGCGAGCGGAACACGAAAACACGGGAAACGATCAAAATAGGGTGTCAACCCACCTCTACTCGAAGGCGGCGGGCGGTCACCCCACACGGGTTACTTTGGTAATGGAGCGGCGGCCTGCTCAAAACGTGCGGCTACGGGAATGCCGCGTGCGGCTATGGCTATACCGCGTGCGGATCGCACCGTGCAGCGTCCTGTTTTCTAGGTACCCTATTTTCGGATTTCTGGGATTCCCCAGGTTTGCATCTCGGTTTAGGTACCATCTGCTGGAGTCCCGCTCGGGGTGGTAGGGGTAGGATTTTTGGAATGCTGTATCTAATACCGATTGAGCCCGCCCAGGGCACGATTCCAGATATCACTTGTGACAATTGTTGTATACCCCACCCCCCGCCTCTCAAAACATAGTGAGTTCACTTTGACCGTAATATGGGTAAGAAAATGATAGGGCGGGGCACCCCTGTATTTAATACCGATTGAGCCTGACTCGGAAATCGGTCGTCTGTCAACTTTCGCCTTGACTTCGCCCCTCGTTTGTAGTAAGATTAAGAAGATGGGAGAAGGTTCTCCCCACGAGACGGCGGGAGTTTCGTAAAATGCACCCCGCGGTTGACGCCAGTCAACGCTGAACTGCACACCTCAGCAAAACAAATCCACAAATCTTATCGCTCTGGGAGCCGTGTCTTTGGCGTAGCCCCAGGCATTTGCGAGGAGGAATCATGGGGACAACTGAAAAAAGTTTATGGTCGTATCCGAGACAGGTCCGAGTGCTTGCAAGGAAGTACGACAGCATTCTTCGGAAACTGGATACGGGAACCTTCGATGACAACGACTATAGCCGCTTAGGACGGCTCGGGGACGAACTCGCTATGAGATGTATGTGGGGCGGGCGATGAATTCTGCGTCTGCATCTCGTGGGCTTGGTGTGTCGCCAGATGTCCCGCTTCCGCATGAAGGAGGTTGGCGGACACCTCATAACGATTTCGCAGCGGTCATAACTTGGGAGTCGCATCCTGATTTGATGGCGTTGGAAGTCCTGCTCGGGTACGAAGACCAGATACCTGAGTTGCCAGCGACCTACACAGTGGAAACCCAGACACGGAAATATTTTTACTTCAAGCGGTAAATCAGTAGCAAGAGCAAGACGCACGACTAGCAAGTAGCAAGACTGAAAGGAGCATTATGTCAGACACAAACACCAAAGAATTACTCTCACCCGACGCCAAGGAAGCCCTTCGGCTCATTCAACTCATTCGCAGACATCCATCTTCGCAATCACCACAGGCAGAAAAAAGAGTCTTAAGCAATCTCTCGGTCAAGGACTATCTCAGCGTCATTGCTGCCCTTGAAGGTGCACAATGACTATCAAACCTGACTTCATCTCTATTGCACTGCCTCTCATCGAAAAAGGATTCCGAATCACACCCGTCCACCCGTTGACCAAGAAAGGCATTCTGAAGAATCTCCACTCGGTCACGACCGCAGAGGAAGTCCTCGCTCTGGCGAAATATTATCCTAATCATAATGTCGGCGTCGTCAGCAAGCGTAAAGCGGGACGGCTCATGTTCTTCGATGACGACTCAGGGATTGCGGCACGGATTGAGGAAGAAACAGGCAAGAAACTCCCACGGACTTATACGGTCGCATCTCGTCCAGATTCAAACAAACTGAAGCGGCATTTCTACTTCTTGCAATCGGAATACAGTTTCAAACAGTTTGCAGTTTTCGCTGAAGGCAACCCTTGGGAATCAAGGAATGTAAATCGCAGGGATATGACCCGTTTGGAACTCTCAGAATCTGGAGTGTTGATACACCCGACTGCATACGACTTAAAAGGCATAGGCGGAATTTCCTTCGTTGTAGCAGCGGGCTCTCTCAGGGAGTCAGGAGAACGGTATACCTGCATTGACGATTCGGAAGCCGTTGAAATCCCAAACTGGTTAGTTGATTGGTTCGTTAATGACATTCGGAAGTATCACACGGCGAAGGCAAAAGAGAAGAGAGACAAACTTACAGAGCGCACCGCACAGGAACGGACTCTCAAGGCGATTGCTCAGGAAGATATTTACGACTATCTCCGTTGGCGTGCTCATCCTCTCGTAGGTCTCGGTCTCGTAGGCGAGGGACTTGAGAATGCTTTGACTTATTTAGCAAAGACGGATTGCGACAAAGGCGAGACCTTCGTTGCGTCTGAGCGTGGTAAGGAATTGATTCACAAAATTGCATTCTCTAACTGGGAACCTGGAATTGCGACTTGGTTCTACCAGACAGGAGAGTTGAAATCGGAAGTCTTGGAGGGACATGTCATGATTTACAAATCGACAACGAAACAGGAAGTGATGGAGGGGATTATTAAAGCGTTCCCTGACAAAATTGGCACGGCGGAAGTTTATGAACGATTGACGAAAGGTCTGGAGGAGGAGGATTTCTCATTTGACCGTCACAAAGACCGCTCTATGCTCTGGCACGCTCGCAAGGCAACAGGTTTTGAACTAGATGGTCACATTTATTGGGTTCGCACGAACGGGACGGGGATGACGGCGTGATTCTCAACAGACCACCCAAGAAAGTGAAGCCATTGAAGGCGAAGAAACCTAAGAATCCTAAGGCACTCAAGCGACCAAGAGTCACGGTGTCTGCGGTATCTTCTGTCTCTGTCGTCATTCAGGGAACGACCCCCGCTGAGATTCCTATCGTCCCTCAGCCTATTGATTTTAGGTACGGGATGGTTACTGGAGCCGCGGGCAGCGGAAAGACCTATCGTATTCGCAAGATACTGGAAACTGACTCGTCCTGGGGGCTTGTGGCAGCGACAACAGGACCAGCAGCCCGCGTCCTCGGTCCAAAGGTTCCCACTATCAACTCCGCGCTGGGATTCTTTGACCAGAAAAGTCTTGAGCGGTCATACGCCGATGGCACTCTCCGCAGGAATATACGGACGCTTCGGACGAAATACGACCGCGTCATCATTGACGAAGCATCTATGCTTTCATCGGAAATGTTTGACCTCATCCTACCCGCGTGCGAAGCAGAAGACATGGGGCTGATTCTTGTGGGCGACTTTCTGCAACTCCCACCTGTGACGGAGAACTTCAAATCTCCGCTGTGGTTGTTCAAATCAAAACACTGGGCGAGGTTTACACAGAGCGTCGTCAGATTGCAGACGCAGTATCGGCACACGAATGGCGACTTCATTAAGGGATTGAACCTCCTCCGTGCAGGTAGAGGCGGCGAGGCACTTCCCTATTTACAGAAAGCGGGCGTAACTTTCCCGCCAGTCCCCACGGTCGGGTCTATGGACGACTTTGACGGCGTCGTTTTGACAGCGACGAAGACAGCACGGAATAACATCAACCGCAAGAGATACGATGCGATTGAAGCGGAGGAAGTCACCTTTAATACTGAACGCTGGGGAAAGCAACAGAAGGAATGGAAAAAGATACAAGATACAGTCTCGCTGAAGGTCGGATGTCGGGTTATGATTCTCCGCAATCTTTACGAGAAAGTAGACGGCAGAACAACTTTGACCCAAGCAAACGGCGAAACTGGAATCATTCTCAGTCTTGATTCGCAGTGTGTCCAGGTGCAGCGGGATGACGGCTCAGTCATCAATGTCAGTATGCAAAAGACGGATAATGCGACCCGCAGAACCCTTCTCAATCACGACGACTCAAGGTCAACAGAAACCCTTACAACAGCAACGGGTGGTGTTGATTACATGCCGCTCTGTCTCGCCTTCGCAGTCAATGTCCACAAGGCACAAGGCTTGACCATAGCAACTCATACTCAAATCCCGTTATGGCAGGATGAGTTCTGGAAAACGCCCGCAATGGTTTATGTCGCAGCCTCACGAGTCAAGAATCCAGAAGACCTGTCAATCGTCGGCGCGGACATGCTTTGGGCGGAAGGTAAGCCGTTACTGGAAGAACGATGCAAGATGGATGCAAATTGTAATCAGTGGGTATAGGTTTAAGAGGGAGGACTTATGCGTCAGAGTTACGGAGTCAAATCTGAATCGGGGGTGACAGTTGAATGCTAACCCCACCAAATCCCGCAACCGCAAAGTCCGACCGCTGCGTGATGTAAAACCACGGCGTTCTTTCCATCTAAACACCTACGGAACCTTTCCGCAGTATGAACTCCTAATTCAAACGATTCGTAAAACCCTGTTCGGTGCTCATCTTCCTGCGTCGTGGACTTACGAGTGTGACCCAAACAATCCAGAGAAGCAACGGGTTTCCCCGCAGATGAACGATTTGATAGACGCGGGCGTTTCGCAGTCGTGCTATCTCGTGCGGCAACCTGAGACCGTGACTGATTTTACGAACGGCATCCCTTGGGGTTTGTCCGATAGTGAAATCGTCAAGGATGCGAAGTCCATAGCGGGCAAACTCGCTCGCAACCAGATGGACATAACCCGTCCCTACAAGCGGGACGCAGCGGGCAATCGTATCCTTCGCAATGGTAAACCCGTCAAGGGATACAAGCGTCAAATGCGGATTGCTGAACACACGCGGGAAGGGACATCCCACGATGAACCACTCGCGCCGTTGGTCTCGCCGCTACAGAACTGTGCCGTGTCAGTCACAGGGAAGACCATTAGCCGCGGGGGGACTACGGCGGACTACGCTCGGGCAAGCACGGATGAACTTGTCAATAAGTTTGACTGTGAAATGTTCAAGACACTGCTGGCAGAAGTCATAGACAAAGATGACGCTAAATGGTTGTTGGAATACTACGGCGAGTTAGGCGGGACTAAGACGGACGCAGAACGACAGCGGGCGTATACCTTGATGAAACAACTGCGGGAACAGTCAGGTAGGCTACAGCCCTACTTTGAGGCACTCGCTACGTAGAATCTACTCACGAAAACACACCTTTTCCACAGATATAGTAACGGGGAAGAAGTGTATGTAACGCTCTGACGCTGCCACTCGCCGCTTTGTAACGCTTAGACGATTGATACCATCGTGGGACGAATCACCCTACCTGCGGTATTTCGTACACAGTAACTCAGGAGGACTATGCAGGCAAATCAAGACCTATTCGGCGGTTGGCATTCATCCATAGTTGAAAGTCTGCACGCAGGACGCGGCACGGGGCAGTGCTGGAATCCCACGCGGATTCTCAATGCACTCAGGAACCTCGTCCGCTGGCAGAGTCCCAAGACGCTTAGGAAGTATAAGACGACCCTCTTTTGTCAATCGTGCCAGACGCGCTGCCCTGTCGTGGACGCATACCCAAATGGCGAGTGCAAGTTATCTTGTGGGTGTAGGCGCAAAGTGTCAACCATTACTGAACGGGAATACGCAGATTTGGTAGCGCGGGCACAAGCATTGAAAGCGGAGGAAGCGTGAGCGAGCATCAAGAATCCTTGGAGTTAGTGAGTCAGTTTATTGTTGCCCGCGGGCGTAGCGGGGTCTACATAGAGCGTTGCTTGGAGTTCACGGACTTCTTTGACCCGAGTATCAGGACGAAGTTACGTGAGGGATTGAAGGCGAAAGGTGTTGAGCCGCTAATCGGATGCGTCCATTGTTTTCGTAATAAAGCGACAGGCGAGATTTCAAGCACGCACAACTATCTTGGCGGGTTGTCAGACGAGGTAACTCCTGTAACTCTTCAAGAACAAGAACTGATGAACGCTGCCTTGGTTGAGATTAGATATCGCCGACTTGTTCTTGGAGAATCTTGAACATAGCAAAGTGCAGGAAAGGCTTGCGCTATACCCGCTGGAATGTCGCGAATGCGCGGAAGGTAAGGAGTTGAATGTCTAAACGCGAAACTGCAACAACGGATTCAATCTGGCTCTGCTCCTGTTTGATTTACCTTGGATACCCGCTGTGCTCAATCACGGAAGCGGAGTATGGTTCGTGCATCTATCGCGTGCAGGTTGCGGCTCTTGACTTTGACGACATAAAGCGTGAATACGAAGAAAATCGGCTGTCACTGTCGTCTGCCAAAGCGTTTGTAGATAGTTTCAATCAGATTGTAACAATCCAAAAAGACTATAGAAGACGGGGCATGAGTGGGTATTCAAGCCCAGACTACATCAACGGGGCGATAGGGTAACGGAGAATCTATGTTTAATGCAGCAGACTACCTTGACAAACTCTCAATGCACGGACCCGCGGGCAATCTCAGCGAATCGGAATCTCGGGCAGTCTGGACGGAACTCCGTCGCAGGATGAACGAGCCTGAACCCGCAGAGATGCCCCTTGACGGGGTAGAGGAGACGGCGTGAGGAAATCAGTAAGTCGTGCAATGTTTGAAACCGCGCAACTTTTGATGCAACAACAAACGGCACTTTCAAGTCCGCAGGCACCCGCGCCTGTTGAGACGCCATTGACTCCCGAGCAGCGTGTAGCAAAGGCAAGACGGGACAACATAGCGGGATGGCAGGCTCTTCACGAGAGATACCAGCGTGAAGCACAAGAGAACGAACATTTTAGGAGATACTTATGATTACGACTAGGGACCAACGGAAACGAGCCGCGGCAAAAGCAGTGTTTGACCAAGAACTACACGCCCGCATCGACAGGGAGCGCAACACCCCGTCCGATGAGCAAAGACGGCAAGCCTTGTATTTAAGCTGTGTCGCAGAGGCAGAAGCAGAGCAGAACGCGGCACGCGAGAAGGAACTCGCGCCCGTTGGCCAGTTAGAAAAGAAGCTGAACGCCTACTCGTGAGGTTGCAGCGAGACAGGCTCGATACGACTTGAGTGTGCCTGATTACAAATACTTTCTGGAAATCTGCCCGCCCTATGTGGATTCTACGAGGACTACTTAGAAAAGGTATCTCGTACATTCCAAGAGTTTCGGCAACGCCTTGAATCTACGGGCGTCACGATGACTAGACGATGGGATACGGGTCACTTGCGGCACTGAGCGAAGACAATCGTGCGCTTGATTGGAGTTCAGCCACAACCTTTTCCAATGTATTTGAACATATGTGTCACAGTTCAGCTTCTTGAAGGAAAGTAGGGATTACCTCGTAGAACGGGCTAAGATTCTGAACCCGCACCCGTGAAGCAAGCACCCTGACTTTGACACGCTATTGGCGACGCGCTCGGCGGACGACCCAGAATTGCGGAACGCAGCCCATGAGTTTGCGATAGAGGAAGCACGACCAACCTTCAATGCGTGGGTAGATTCGCTCTTGATTTCGTTCGGATATTCCATGCCTCTTCCCGTTGCAAAGCAGGTCTCTGATTGGTTCATCAAAACGAATCATTCATTTTTGATAGAAGTGCATACGACCAGTGTCGGCGTGCATTTGTCCGAGAGGGGATAATGCCACGAACCTGTCTCACCCCTGACGATTTAGCAGCGGAAGAAATGGAAAGTCTGGACATCCGCACGGCAGAAGGTCGCCGTCGTGCCGCTCAACTACACAGAGAAGGACTACGGCGTGCCGAAGTGCATCACAGAATCAATTTCAGTCTTGAAGTTCGGGGGCCAGGGTTGTTTGCCCCCAACGGGTTCATCCCCGTCTTAAACAGGTAAGCCTCACTATTTGGAGGAGTTTGACTGCATTACGCCTTAGGGCGAGAAGGAATAAACAATGGATACACCAGAGAATCAACCAACGCCTGACCAGACGCAGCCCCGCGGGCACACCGCCCGTACCGCCACAGGCACCCGCTGGGACTGGCAATGCGATTATGGGCAATCAACCGCCCGTGCAGCCCACGACGCCACAGCCGAACGCGGCACCGAATCCAGTAACGGCACAGCCTACCAGCCTAACGCGCACCAGACTCCAGCGGCACAAAACCCTGTTGATGACCATGCAAAACTGTATAAGAAACTCCTGCTAGGGCTAGTCCCGCCCACGCGGTATGTTGACCCCCAGGGCAATGTGCAAGAAGTCCCGCAAACAAAAGTCAGTATGGGCAAAACTATTCTCGCCTCAGTTCTAGCGGGCATGTTTGCCACGCCCAATGTCTATAGACAGACGCCCTACGGGAGTGTCATAGACGCGAGTGCGACGACAGCCGCCGCGCAAAATGCGGGCGCTAGCGTTGTCGCCAAGCAAAAGCAGACGCACAGGCATTGAGCGACAAAGAGCAAACTGTCCGTTTGATGAACGTGAAAAATAATACTGACCAAGTCCATCTGATGGCGGCACTCGCCCAGCAAAAGCATCAAGACTTGCAAGGTGCTGTCGATTCAAATTCGCTTTTCCTGAAAGATTTGGAAGCGTATGACGCTCAACAACCTGACTCAAAGAACAAACTCATCCTTGCAACGGGGTTGACTTTTAAGCAAGCGATGGATAGTCCGCAGTTCGGTCAAGGAAAGATGACTAGAAACAATCTCGTTATGTCGGGTTCCCAAGACATTTACGACCCCCAAACAGGACAAACGACAATCGAGCCGACCTTTACGCTCATCAATCCAGACGCTCATGTTGCTCTAAGCCCCGATGCTATTAAGACAATCGAAACTATCAATCCAAGTTTTACGGGTCTTTCCGAAGTGACTGGCGGAAATGTGCGTCTCCCCGTTCATCAGTATCTCGCAGCGATGAACCAAGTATCTACAGTGCAATCGGCTGAATCGTTCTTCAAGCGGGCTGATGAAGCGTTAGGTGTAAGCGACAATTTCGACCTAAGTGCAGCGGTCAAGAAAAACAGGAATCTGATGCCCGCAATTATGGCAGCAGAAAATGCTATCGCCTCGGGCGGGTCAACGGCTGACGCTCTCGCTCGAATCCAGCAAGTCGCTGGCAGTTCAGCAATCTTTGACGCAATGGGAGTCAGTCAGGACGATGTTACCAAGTACATCAACAAGGTGAAAAATGAAGAGGCAAGACAGGCGGCGCTAGCCAAGGAAGGCGGTATCGGAGACAAGGCACCCGCACCGCCGCAGATGATTGCAGACCTCACAGCAGCAGCAAAGAAACTTCATCCCGACCAAGCACAGGCAATTATGGCGGGAATCAATCCAGCGGGTTTGACCGTCGGAGAGGCAGAGAAGATTAAGAACAACATCCTGCAAGCACAAAACTCAAATGTCACGAATGCCCAACCGACAGCGGCAGGACCGACACCGACGGGTTTTGTATTCAATCCCGATGCTCCGACGATGGACAGTCCAACGCTGAGAACAAATCTGCAGAAGCAGGGCGTCAAGTTGCCTGCAAACTTTGAAGCACTCTATGGGATTGCTCACAATGCGAATCCGTTGACTACCCTTCCGCCTAATCCTCGCAAGGGTAGTAACCAGATGTCGGCACAGGAAGGCTTGGCGTTCATCCGTCAATATATCAATCCGAACTATCAGGAAGGCGACTATGCAGCAGCGGCAAGTCTGAGCAAAGAACTCGCCTCTACCCGTCAAGGGACGGCGGGTGGAACGCTGTACAACGCGGGGACTGCGTCACAGCATCTTGAATTGCTCGACGAAGCGGCGAAGGCTCTCAACAATAACGACACTCAGGCATTGAACCATCTCGCAAATACTTTCGGTGTTGCAGTCGGCAAATCGCCCGCTGTGACCTTCAAAGCGATTGCTGAACAGGTCAATGGTGAAGTCGGCAAGGTTGTCGCAGGCGGAACTCCGCACGAGGCGGAACTGGCTGAACTTCGCAGCAACCTGAACTCTGACCAGTCACCCGAACAGACTAAGAATGTCATCAGGGCTTATGTCAAATTGATGTCAGGTCGAATCAATGAGATTAACGAGCGAAGTCAGCAGTATTTCAATCGTGATGTCAAAGGCGTAAGCCCTACAACCGTGAAGGTCTTCAATAAGTACGGCGTGCCTGCTCCTGGACAAGTCGCTGCGACCGTGAACGGGGTGACGGGATTCATTCCACAGAATCAGGTCAAAGCATTCCAAGCGAAGTATCCGAACGCAACGATAGGCGGTCAATAATGACTACACCAGCAGTAACACCTACACAACCCGACCCGTTTGCAGAATTTGGCGGGGCGAGTACGGGCAATGCAACGCCACAAACGGCACCTGCACAGCCCGTTGCGCAGCCGACACAACCTACACAATCTGACCCGTTCGCAGAATTCGGGGGCGTCAAAGTCGAGCCCGACACTAAGGAAACTACTGACCCCCGCAAGACGGGCGAAATAATTAACGATGTCGGTCAGAAGGTCATCGTCCCGAAAGACGGCGAGAGTTTTTCTGACACGATGAAGCGTGCAGTCGCTTATCACAAGTCACTGACGCCAGAGCAACAGCAAGCAGCACTCGACGCAGAGGCAAAGACGGCTCCGAAGAAAGCAATTCAGACCCTCGGGGCTGCTGCGGCTATCGGGGCTGTTGGACCCGCGGTAATGGCTCTCCCTGGGGAAATTGCCGAGGCTGTACCGTCAGTCCTGACACACACGATTGACGGCGTGAAAGCAATCGGAACATGGGCAGCAAGAAACCCTGTTCAAGCCTACCTTCTTTTTCAGGTCATGAAGGAAATAGTCCCTGGGGCGAAAAAGGCAATGGGGATAGTCAAGGGACTCCCTGAAGCGGAGTAAGGAATAACCAAATGTCAAGTGACAGATACGCAGAAACGTCTCAATCAACAACTGAGAGATGCGAGGGGCTAAAGCCTTATGGAAAATGAAAATCGTAAAGAGCCTGAGCCCCAGGACATAGAGACAAGCAAGCGGGGCAAGTCCCCCCGCAATAGGCTATTAGACAGGGTTAAGCAACTAGATGCTTTTGCCCGCACAAAGGGATTGAAACCCCAGAAACAATGTGACGCAGCAATAGAAGCGGCGAGCCTCGAACGGCTTCTGTATAACGACGCACGGGACGACCGCAATAACGAGTTGACTGCACAGGTGACCGCCCAGCGAGAGGAGATTGCACGGCTGACGCAGGCGAATGCGGAACTCAAGTCTGAACTCCAGACTCGGACGGCTCAAAGGGTTCAACCTGAGCGGATTCCTGATGACCGCATTCCTGCATTACAAGAACAAGTCTCTACGCTTGAATCGTTGCTAAAAGATGTCTCCGCATTGGCACGAGCGGTCAATGTTGAGGAACGCGCACGGGCTGCGGTCGCACTATCTGTCAAATACGGCAAGCGGGCGATGTCCGCCGTAGAAGGGCTGGGCGTCGATTTCTCAACCGTGGCGTTCGCACTTCAGAAGAGTGAGACGGAACTACTCGGGTTTTTACAGCAAGCACAGCAAGAAGGAACGGGCACACCGATTTGGAGAGCCGTCCTCGCAGTAAGTATCAGATTCAAGTAGACGGGCACGGGAAGCAACGCTATCACGATGAGGTTGATTCAGATCAAGCCTTTATGCGGACAGCTTGTAGAACGACTTTTTGTAGAACGCTTTTTGTAGAACGCTTTAGTTAATGGAGGAGAACATGGGTTATGAGAGTTGGCTTCCTGAATGCAACGGGACTTACCCCGCACCCATACGGGAACCTGAGCCTGTGAACTACACACCTCAACCGCGGCACCTATTTGACGGGCACCTTTCCCCCAGCGCCACGATAAACCCCGCACCCAGACAATCCATTGAGCCGTTTGATGCCCAAAGCCGGGAACTCCGCGTCGTCTTACACAGGCACCCTGTTACGCCTGCGTTCTTGCAAAATGCTTATAAAGAGCAAAAAAGGCACACGGCTTTATAAAGACTGTTGCAGTCTACGTTATGCACGGTCTCGGAGATTCAGCAGTCAATCAGGGTATTGCAGTCAATGGGTGGGTTCACGAAGGACGAGACGAGAAATGCGGGGCAAGGGGTTTGTTTCGTGAGGGCCATGCGAAAACAGGAGCCGAAGCCTGAGAAGTCAGAACCCACGCCTGAACCAAAACCTGAACTGGGTTGGAATGAGCGAGAACTTCAAATCACGAGCGACGCTATAGACGCACGCCGTGCTATCGGAGTCCACGAGATCCTTCTTGCAGGGGCTACTTAGCGAACAGGCGGAGCAACAGAAGATGGTAGACGAGCAGAACGCGGCGAGGGACGCCGTCAAGGATACGGAAGAGTGGAAGGAGCTTGAGAGGCAAGAGCGCGAGATACAGGAACAACTTGACGCCCTGAAGAGGGGAACATGCCAGCCGTAATCCTCATTTACGCTATCGCTCTGTTCGTGGTTGCGAAGGTCTGCCTTGACCGTCTGAATCCTCGGAGTTGAAGGATTTCACCTTTATTGTTGAAATGTGAGTTACACTTCTCCTTCGCATCTGAGGGCAGCGGAGGAGAAAATGGCGCAGCGTGATGATGCAGAAGAACGCAGAAAACAGAAAGTACGAGAGGCGGCTAAACTACTTCCACGCACTCTGACGTTCTTGAGGCGTAACTACCTGACTGAATACGGAACAGCAGATATTGCTAAGGCTCTCGGCGTGAGCAATGCCGCGGTTCTTGCTGAATTGAATCCGATGTTCCCCCGCCGAGTCTATCGAAAAGCAGGTGAACGACACGGGGAAGTCATAGCCTATCGATGGAAATACAAATTACACGGCTCCGAGAACGAAAGTGACTTCAACTAGTATCTAGGACTGAGAAAAAACAACTAGCGGAGACATCAATGGCAAGAGTGTCCGGGATTGTGAAGCAGTTGAAGAAAGAACGTGACCGTGTGGAGCGGCAGTTATCGGGATTGAATGCAGCTCTTTCTGCTTTTGTCGGCGCATACAAAACGGCGAAACCGACACGCAAACGCCGCAAGATGTCAGCGAAGGCGAGAGCCAAGATTGCAGCCGCACAGAAAGCCCGATGGAAGGTTTGGAAGGCAAAGCAGAAAAAAGCCGCTTAACCCTAGCGAAGCGCGGCGGAGACTAAGAGCAGACCCCTTAGAATGCCCGCCCTAGTTCTTTATTGAGTTGGGGCGTCAACAGTCAAGGACATTTCCGCCTGTCGATTAGCGCCAGACCGTATTTCTTTCATGGTGTTGGCTGCTTCGTCACGGTTGCTTCGTCACCGTGAAGGTTGCAGTATCGGCGCACCCGTAGCCGGAGATTGACATGCTGCCTGTGAACGTGTCCGGAGTGCTCGGGTTGTAAACCCCGTTAATAGTTGCCGACTCCTCGTTGCTGGTCGGTTGATTTGCAGTAATCGTAAAGTTTGTAGCATCCGTAAAGACAGGAATAGGGGCGTTGACAGTACCAGTGACACCAGCAGCGATGGAACATTCTTCGCTATTGACGGTGAGGTCATTTGGACTAGTTCCTACCTCTATTTGCAGACCCATTGGGGGAGTACCGCTGCTGCTATCGGGGCCAACCGCGGTTGGGTACATGGTGATAGTCAAAGCCATTTGGTCGAAACTTGAATTGGTGACAGTCCCGACCCAGTTGCCGCCACTCGAAAACGACGGCGGTATCAGCGATTGCTGCTTGGCGGAACTGCCACACCCCATCGTTAGCCCGACGCACACAAGCAGAGCGAGTACTGCGATTAAAACACTACTGCGTTTCATTCTCATCCCTCTTCTTGCACCGTACCTGAGGAGGTAATGAGAGGGAAGAGTCCCAAAGTAACAAAGTCTTTAAGACGAACCCGACGGCTTTGCACAGAAAGGCGCTCCTGATGCCTAGCTCTTGTGCAGGTGCTAGTCGGCTTCTTGCTTATCAATTCGGAACACGTTAGTGCCAGCGTCCCACGTTCCTTCGTAATACGAACGGTAAGCGCCACCGAAAATATCTCGGTAGCGGGATTCTCCTTCAAAACGCAACCCAATCTTTCCAGTGAAGATTCCTTGCGCGGTTTGTTCCGTAAGGAATTCAACGAATCTTGGGGAGGATATGTCCTTAGTTTCTCCGGCACCCATCGCGATTGGTGGCACTTCTGTGCAATCTGTTTCTGGCACCTTCTCGATTATCAGATTGAGTTTAAGCTTAACTTCGACCGCTTTCGTGCGTCCGAAATTCTTGAACTGCAAAATGACTCTGGAATTCTGCTGGTCGCTCAGAACTTGGCTGTGAATGAGGGACGCAGCGTTAAGCAATACATCCGCTCGTTCCACCAACTTGAGGGACGCCTCTGCGATCTCGGCACTTTTCTTGGCAGCGTCGGCGGATATTCTGGTTGCAGCGGTTTGCTTTTTCAAGTCGCCGAGAGTTCCCAAAGCAATCCAAGCGGCAACTATTCCAACGATAACCAAAGCCCAATTCGCCCAAAACGGGTCAGTCAGCGCTGGTATCTTGCAAGACTTCTGGGATTGCCTTTCTTGTTGGGGGGCGGCTGGTTGCGCTACCACAGGCGCAGGAATGCTCTTAGTTTCATTTTGTCTTTGTTGGGTGGGTGCATCTTGTTTGGGCCGAGACTGCCCTAGTGGGCACGAGGTCATGAGGAGCAATAGAAGTAGAAGGCGTCCACAACGCATGGGCGCTAGTTTACGCCAGCTTCGCCAGACAATGGTCTTTGTCGCATTGAACCTCGACTTCGACGCCAATAGAAACAAAGAAGCGATTCAGAATCTCTTCGGCTCAACCAGCGGATTTTTACAGAATGACACCAACATCCACGCTGTCCTGACTGCGATTAAGAAAATCAACTACGAGGACGGCGGGCTCTGACTGATGTCAGCATTCTAGCCTCGGGCTGGCACGAATCGGCGCTGAGACCGCTCTGAAGACGAAGAGAGAAAATGAGGAACCTGAAAACCGCTGAGTGTGCTAGTTTGTGTGCGGCACGTCACTTAGCACAGGCAGTGAGTTCGGTTTTGGGTTCTTTTGCGAATGAACGGCGAAAACCGTGCTAGCTTGTGTGCTATGGGGGTGCGGAAGTTAAGATTTGTGTCGGGAAGAACGATTGATTCTAAAGGCAAGTCCTTTAGTTGCAACAGATGGAAAGGTTCGACCCCCACTCGCTTCCGCCACTTCGTTTCGAGTGACTAACTATTGGAGTGACTGATCATGAAGATCGCAAACGATGTTACGGAACTGATCGGGCACACACCGCTGGTGCGGCTGAACAAGGTTACCGGGGGCTGCGTGGCCGACGTGGTGGCCAAACTGGAAAGCCAGAACCCCGTGGGCAGCGTGAAGGACCGTATCGGCGTGAGCATGATTAATGAGGCGGA
Source organism: uncultured Acidobacteriaceae bacterium (assembly GCA_963787495.1). Classification (GTDB taxonomy): domain Bacteria; phylum Acidobacteriota; class Terriglobia; order Terriglobales; family Acidobacteriaceae; genus Sulfotelmatobacter. The sequence continues at coordinate 91,166 of CAWBDA010000003.1, read as the reverse complement.
GCGCGCGGGAAAGATTCAGCCGGGGAAAACAGTGCTGATCGAGCCCACGAGCGGCAATACCGGAATCGGCCTGGCATTTGTTGCAGCCGTCAAGGGCTACCGGCTTATCCTGACCATGCCGGAGACGATGAGCCTGGAGCGGCGCGTGCTGCTCCTGGCCTTCGGCGCGGAAATCGTTCTGACGCCGGGGCCAAACGGGATGAAGGGGGCCATCGCTAAGGCACAAGAGCTGCTGGCGAACACTCCCAACAGCTATATGTTGCAGCAGTTCGACAATGCGGCGAATCCCAAGATTCATTTCGAGACCACCGGCCCCGAGATTTGGAGCGATACCGAAGGGCGCATCGACTTCCTCGTCTCCGGCGTGGGTACTGGCGGGACCATCACCGGCGTTTCGGAGTACATCAAGCCCAGGAAGCCTTCTTTCAAAGCCATTGCCGTGGAGCCGGCGGATAGTGCGGTGCTTTCGGGGGGCAAGCCCGCGCCCCATAAAATTCAGGGGATCGGCGCCGGCTTTGTTCCCAGCATCCTGCGGCGGGACTACATCGATGAGGTGATTACCGTCACCAACGATGATGCGGTTCGCATGGCGCGGCGGCTTCCGCTGGAGGAAGGTCTTTTCGTGGGGATTTCCTCTGGAGCTGCGGTGGTGGCTGCTTTGCAAGTGGCGCGCCGTAAGGAGAATGCGGGAAAGCTGATCGTCGTGGTTCTGCCGTCATTCGGAGAACGCTATTTGAGCACCATTCTTTTTGAGGAGCTCCGCAACCGCGCGCAGCAGATACCTACATCTCCGCTCCCGGCTTGATGCGGCCGGCAGACCGGTAGTCGGCGTGGAAATCTCTGTGGAAATCTGGCTGAAAGGGTCTACTTTTCGGGGTTTCCTCAGAACCTGCAGGTGTATGATGATTTTCCTGTAAGCCAGCCAGTTTCCAAGTGCAGACGGTCGGAGGTGTCGGGTTCAACTGCCGCCCTTCCGACTGTTGTGGGCTCGCAAATCGACCGGCGTTTGTCCGGTATACTTCTCCACTCTGAGCACATGGGCTTGCGGAATGTTGGGTCAGGCGGGTCCGCGGTGCAGGCGTCGCAATCGGCTGTATGGTAAGGGAGGGAAGGTTATTGTATGTCGATAAACGAATCATCCAACGACGAGCCGCTGTTCGCGGCCATTGAGAAGAAGACTTACGAGGAGCCAGGATTTCGCTACGAACAGATCTTCGTAACTTCGGCATTGACCTGCGGCAAAATGACTGACGGCACGCAAGGCCAGTGCATGACGAATCCGAAAGTGTCATGAGCCAGGTGGACAGTGCCTCGGCGGACGCCTCCGCCGTGAAGTGCGATCTTGCAGGTGAGGTTCTGCGCTCGTTCGGCAACCTTCGATTTGAAGCTACGGGCTGGAGCATGCTGCCAAGCGTGTGGCCCGGCGATACGCTGATGGTCGAGCGCGTGAGCGGGGACCAAGTCCGCATCGGAGATGTTGTGCGAGTGGGGCGCGACGGCAGGCTTTGTGCCCACCGGGTTGTCTCCAGGGTAGAGGAAAAGGAAAATCCGATATGGATTACTCAGGGTGATGCCATGGCCATCCCCGATCGACCGGTCAACGAGAGTGAGTTGCTGGGCAGGGTTTCTTACCTGATCCGGGCGGGCAGGTTGATCGCAGTGCGCGCGGAGTTGAGTGCTGTAGAACGCCTGACTGCGAAGATTGTGGGGCGCTCGGTACCGGTGGCGCGTGCCCTGGTTTATCTCCACCGCGTGATTCAGACTTCTGCGAGATCGGCTCCAGAGAAGCCGGCTGCGGAGAAATCGGTGCTTCCGTGCCAGGGCTAGCCGTGCAAGTTGAGAGTTACAGCGTGGTGATTGCCATCGGCGGTGTCCCCGTCCGGGTGAACACGACCGATGCGGGTTTTCTCGCAATGCTGCAGGAGCGCTATGCTGGTTTTGTGAGCGAGCAACCGGGGGCTGAGTTCACTTTTGATGTGGAGTTGACCCCGCCCGCGTTTGCCGATCCGGACGTGGATGTTCGGGTTACCCAGCACGCCGGCCGATGGTTTATGGAGCGCGGAGATTTTCAGGCCGAGTGGGATCCTGGCACGCGCACCGGCCGCATTCGCCAGTCCGCGAACCCATATTCGATCGACGCCGTCCTGCGTATCGTTCACACGCTCGTTCTTGCCAGGCTGGGTGGATTTCTTTTGCACTCGGCCAGCGCGGTTCGCAACGGCAAAGCGTTCTTGTTTGCCGGGGTTTCGGGTGCGGGAAAGACCACGATTTCACGCCTTGCCCCCGCGGATGCAACCCTGCTCACCGATGAGATCTCGTACGTTCGCAAGCTGGGGTCGGATTACGTTGCGTTTGGTACGCCTTTTACTGGGGAATTGGCGAAGCTGGGGGAGAATACCTCGGCGCCCGTGGCCGCACTTTATCTGCTGGCGCAGGGTCCCGAGAATCGCATTGATCCTGTAGCTGCAGCCGACGCCTTGCGCGAGCTTCTGGCCAACACGCTTTTCTTTGCCGAGGATCAGGAATTAGTTCACTGGGCATTTCAGGCGGCGTGCGGCTTCGTTGATCGCGTGCCGGTTTACAGACTCACTTTTGTGCCGGATGCACGCGTCTGGGAGATGATTGGATAATGAGTAAGAAGGTCTATGTCGCGCGCAGTCCGCGAATCGCCGCTCGCATGCTGGGCGAAGAGATGCTAGTGATGTCAGGGCAGGGATCGACGCTGTTCACGCTCAACCCGACCGCAACTATTCTCTGGCAGGCCGCCGATGGCGCGACGCCCCTCGATGAAATCGTCGAGCGCCGCATCTGCTCCCAATTCGAAGTGAAGCCCGAACAAGCGCTGCGCGATGCCGAGGCGCTGGCCGAGGATCTGGCCAAGCATGGCATCCTGCTGATCTCCGAGGAACCAATCGCGAGTAAATCGGCACTGCAGGAGCAACATCAACCATGAGCGCTCTAATGCGGGAGATGAGCGACCGCGCGTTGCGCCTGGGCGTTCCGTTCAGCGTGCAACTCGACCTTACGTACCGCTGCAACGAGCAGTGCGTTCACTGCTACCTCGATCACGACGACCACGGTGAGATGACCACCGTTGAAATCAAGCATCTGCTCAAGGAGATGGCGGACGCGGGCGTTTTTATCCTTACCCTGAGCGGCGGCGAGATTTTCATGCGTAAGGACTTCTTCGAAATTCTGGAGTGTGCGCGCGCGCTTACCTTCTGCATCAAGCTGAAGACCAACGCCGTATTGATCCGTGAAGCGCAGGCGGCGCGGTTGCGCGACCTCGGTGTGGAGTCGATTCAGGTCAGCATCTATTCGCACCGGCCGGAAGTGCATGATGCGATCACCAAGGTTCCAGGCTCGCTGCGGCGCTCGATCAACGCAATTCGCTTTCTGAAGTCGCAAGGGTTGAAGGTCATCATCGCGAATGTGCTGATGACGGAGAACATGCAGGATTATCACGGAGTCCGGGCGCTGGCGGATGAACTGGGAACGGAGTCCACACTGGACCCGACGGTCACGCCGATGATGGATGGTGGCCGCTCTACCCTGGACTTGAACGCGGGCGACTCTGCGCTGCGCACTCTGTTCCGGGACGAAACGTTTGTGGGCGATGCCGACGAGTTCTGTGCGCTGCCGCCCGCGCCCGACGAAAGCAGCATGGAGTCTTTGCCGTGCAGCGCCGGGCACACCGCCTGCTACGTTTCCCCCTACGGTGAATTTTATCCCTGCGTGCAATTCCCCCTGTCATGCGGCAACGTGCGGCAGCAGCGCTTTATCGACATTTGGCGCAACTCAGAGCAATTGAAGGAAGTGCGCTCGATTCGCTTGCGTGATCTTTCGAGTTGCTCGCAGTGCGCGCATGGCTCGACCTGTACTCGTTGCCCGGGTCTGGCGTTCATGGAAGGGAATATGCGCGGGCCTTCTACGGCGGACTGCGAGAAATCCTTTGCTCGAACCGGCATTCCCTCGGCCAACCTGCTGGCGAAGAAGCAGAACCCCCCGGTTCCGCGCCTGGTGCAGATCCAGTTGGTACCGGCGATCACCGGCAGCAGGCTGTCGGGCATGGGCGCTCCGCAAGTGATGTAGGGCCCAAGCGACCGCTCACTCGTCCCAGGCACCGCGTATACTCTGCTTCGACTTATGGCTAACATTCTTTACGGCGTGAACGGCGAAGGCGCCGGCCATTCGACGCGGGCGAAGGAAGTTCTTAATCATCTGCGGGATCAAGGGCACACGCTCCACGTCGCTTCTTTCGACCGGGGACTGCGCAACCTTGGGGATCAGTTTGAAGTCACAGAGATCTTTGGCTTTCGTTTTGCCTATGTGAACAACCGCGTGCGCTACAAACGCACCATCGCTAAGAATCTGGTGACAGTGCGCCAGGCGGCGAAGAGCGTGAGCCGGCTGAAGGATCTGATTGCGGACTGGAAGATCGATCTTGTGATCACCGACTTCGAGCCGCTGAGTTGCCACGTCGGGCACAGGATGGGGTTACCGGTCATTTCGATCGATAATCAGCATTGCCTTACAAATGCGGTTGTTTCCTATCCCCGGCAGTACCGGCGGGATGCCGCGGCCGCGAAGCTGGTGACGCGGCTGATGACGCCGCACGCCGATGCCTACCTGGTCATTTCCTTTTTTACGGCGCCGGTGAAGAAGCGAAACACGTTTCTGTTTCCGCCGCTGCTGCGGCAGGAGATCCTCAAAACCGTACCCACGCAGAGCGAACACGTATTGGTGTATGTAACCTCGCCCGCTCCGGCGCTGGCCAAGGCGCTGAGCGCGGTGCGCGGCCGGTTCATCGCCTACGGTTTTGGCCGCGAGGGCGAAGAAGGGAACATCGTCTATAAAAAACCGTCGCTGGATGGATTCATGCGGGACCTCACGACCGCCCAGGCGATAGTGGCTAACTCTGGATTTTCACTGGTCACGGAGGCTTTACATCTCGGCAAGCCTTACCTTGCAGTTCCCGTGAAGCACCAGTTCGAACAAATCTTCAACGCTTACTGGCTGCAGAAAATGGCGTACGGCGCTTACTGGAATGAGTTGAACAAGGAGCGTGTGGAATCTTTCCTTTACAACCTGCCGCTTTATCGGGAAAAGCTGGCTGAGTATCCGCGGCAAGGCAACGAAGCGCTGTTGGCAAGACTCGATACACTTATTTCCGGGTTTGTCCCGTCGTGCTAGTCGCGGACTAAAACGAAAGATGACTTCATGGTGACTGTTCTAGTGGAACTACTTTGTGCTTTGAAGCGTATATACTCCCGTTCGTCAATCGATTACGAGGGAACTCATGGGTTTATCTGCGAAGTGGAATTGCTGGTTGGTGGTGTTGTGCTTCTGTTTGTTGACTGGCAGCGTGCTTGGTCAACAGGCGCCCACGCCGGGACTTCAGCCGCGTACGGCGATGCCGTCGGTTATTCAGGTTCCTCCCGAGGCCCAGCCTTCTCCCAACTTCAATGCCGAAGCTGCCACGAACGCTTACCTGGCGCAGATTCCCGCCGACGCCAGGGCGCGGTCGGACGCCTACTTCGAAGGCGGCTATTGGATGATCCTGTGGGATTTTCTCTACGGAGCAGTCATCCTCCTTCTGCTGCTGAATCTTGGCTGGTCGGCGGCCATGCGCAATCTGGCCGAGCGGGTTACTCGCTTCAAACCGGTGCACACCATCGTGTACTGGGTGCAGTTTCTCCTGCTCACGACGATCTTAGGTTTCCCACTCACAGTTTACGAAGAGTATTTCCGCGAACATAAATACGGGCTTGCCACGCAGACTTTCGGCCCCTGGATGGGCGACCAGCTAAAGGGTCTGGGAGTGAATCTTGTGCTCGGCGGCATCTTGATGGTTCTGCTGTTTGGCATAGTACGGCGGCTGCAGAGGACGTGGTGGATTTGGGGCGCCGTTCTGACTATATGTTTCATGATCGTCATTGTGCTTATTGCACCGGTCTACATTGTTCCCATCTTCAACAAAGTTACGCGGCTGGACGATCCCAAGGTCACGCAGCCTATCTTAAGCATGGCCCGCGCCAACGGAATTCCCGCGCACGATGTCTTTGAGATCGATGCATCCCGCCAGACCACGCGCATGAGTGCCAATGTGAGTGGCTTCGGAAGCACGATGCGGATCACGCTCAATGACAATCTGCTGCACCGCGGTTCGCCGGAAGAGATTCAGGCGGTCATGGGGCACGAGATGGGTCACTACGTCCTCCATCACATTTACAAGGACACTCTCTTTTTCGGCGTTGTCATCGTGATCTTCTTCGCACTGCTGCAGTGGTCGCTGAATTGGTCGTTGCAGCGTTGGGGAGAGAAATGGAAGATCCGCGACGTTGGCGATACCGCCGTGCTGCCACTCGTGCTTTTGCTGGTGTCCATCTTTGGTTTCTTTGTAACCCCGATCTTGAATACGCAAACCCGCACCACCGAGGGTGAGGCCGATATGTACGGCTTGAACGCCAGCCGCCAACCGGATGGTTTCGCTCAGGCGGCCATTCATCTCGGGGAGTATCGCAAGATGAACCCAGGTCCGGTGGAAGAGTGGATCTTTTTCGATCACCCCAGTGGTCGCAACCGGATCTACGCCGCCATGCGCTGGAAGGCGGAAAACCTAAAGCTGATGCGATGGCAGGCGAGCCCGGAATCCGTCGCTGGTTCGCCGCCTTCGGATCAGAGGTAAGGTCAGAAGTAGGATCAGAGGTAGGATCAGAAGTAACTGAGTCGCCGGTTGTCTCGATCCCGCTGGTGCCTGCTCTTGTGCCGCTCGTACACGACCCGTTCGTAATGCTGGTTCGCCAGCTGTCACGAATAAAATTTACTGGAGGAATCCGTAGAGGTTCGACGGGTCGCCAGAGAGGGTCATTCTATGAGCACAAGGTACGAGCTCATTCTTGTTCTTGCGGCGGCGGTTAGCCTGATTGCCGGAACCGCCCGGGGCCAGGATTCGCCGTCCCTCGGCGATCTTGCCCGCCAGCAGCGCCAGCAGAAAGAACAGTCAAAAACCGCGCCGGGCAAGGATGCCAAGGCATCCAAGGTCATCACCAACGAAGAGATTCCCGAGCGTACCGGGACCGGGCCTGCAACCTCGCCGGGAGCACGCGGCCAGGCAAGCCAGAACTCGATGCCGGCTCCTTCAAACGGAGCAAAGCAGCCTCCCGAACAAGTGAAGTCGCAGATCCTGACGCAGAAAAGCAAGATTGCTACTCTGCAAGGCCAGGTAGACGAACTCAACGAGTCGGTCCGATTCGCTCCCGCCAACTGTGTTGAAAATTGCGTGGGATGGAACGAGCGGCAGAGAGAGAAACAACAACGCGCCGAGCGGATGCAAGCTCAACTGGAAGAGGAAAAGAGGCGTCTGGAAGATATGCAGGATTCCGCCCGCAAACAAGGCTATGGAAGCTCGATATACGACCCGTAACCGCAAGCCTCGCTGAAAAACCTTTTTCGTCTTCCTTCAAACCGCTCAGGCGTGCGAAATTAGTTGCATGGCCCTGGTGGTTCGTCCTTCACGCATTCATTCGGTTGGGGTGTTCACCACCACGCCCATTCGCAAAGGCGCTCGGGTGGTCGAGTATGCTGGTCCCCGCATCACTCCTCAGGAGGCCAACCGCCTCTACGATGGCGCGCACCGCACCTACCTCTATGGCCTGGAGGACGGCAAGACGATCATCGACGGTGAGGGACTGGGCGCTTACCTGAACCATTCCTGCGATCCCAACTGCGAGATCGATGAAATCAAGCGCCGCGTGTGGATTTTTGCTCTCCGTGATATCGCCGCTGGCGAAGAACTGCTCTGGGATTACAACCTCTACGACGATGAAGCTCCCGCGCCGTGCCACTGTGGATCGCACAAGTGCCGCGGCACCATGTATTCGCGGGAATGGATGGCCAAGATGCGGCGCAAGACGCGCAAGGAGGCGTTGAAGGGCAGCAGAGTGTGACGACAAGCCGTGATTAGAGGCTCGCTCCTATCGGCTGGCGCAGAGTGATCCTCTCATCATCCTCGTCCTGGATTGCGGTATGAGTTTTAGCAACGAGCATATAAATCGAGGGCACCACAAATAGCGTAAAGACTGTACCAATAATCATTCCGCTAACCAGCATGATGCCGATGCTGTTGCGCGCGCCTGCGCCAGGGCCCTTGGCCAGAACGAGCGGGAAGTGGCCGAAGACGGTGGCGGCGGTCGTCATCAGGATCGGACGCAGTCGGGTGCTCGCGGCGCCGATGATGGCTTCCAGCTTGCTGTGTCCGGTTTCCTGCAAGTGGTTACCGAATTCCACGATCAGAATTCCGTTCTTGGCGATCAGACCGACGAGAGTGATCAGGCCGACCTGACTGTAAATGTTGAGCGTCGTGAAGCCCAGGAACGAGAACATCAGCGCTCCCGAGATAGCCAACGGAACCGACCCTGCAAGAATAATGAAAGGATCGCGGAAGCTCTCGAACTGCGCAGCGAGCACGAGGTAGATCAAGATCGCCGACAGCAGGAACGTGCCCAGAAACTTGCTGCCTTCTACTCTGAGCTGACGCGATTCACCGGCGTAATCCACGGTGAATCCCTGCGGCAGGACCTGCTTGGCTTGATCTTCGAGGAACGTTAGCGCCTTGTCGAGGGGCACATTCGGGGGGATCACTCCCTGAATGCGTACCGCATTCAACTGCTGGAATTTATTCAGCGAGCGCGGTTCGGTTGTGGTCTTCAAGGTGGCAAAGGTAGAGAGCGGCACGAGTTGGTTGGCCGATCCCTTCACATAGATTTGCGAAAGCTGTTCGGGCGTGAGGCGCTCGGCGCGCTGAACCTGCGGGATGACCTTGTAGCTGCGCCCTTGAATGCTGAACCGGTTGACGTAGTTTCCGCCCAGCATGGTCGAGAGATCCTGGCCAGCCTGGCTCAAATCCACGCCTTGGGAGCGCAGTTTGTCGCGATCAAAAACAACTTCCGTCTGCGGCTGGTCGAACTTCACGTCGGTGTCGGCATAGATGAACAGCCCGCTGGCCATGGCCTTCTGCACGATCTTTTCGGCGAGCTGGCTGACTTGCTCGGGCTCAGCGGAGGAAGCGATCACGAAATCAACTGGGAAATTTCCGCCACCGGGCAGCGGCGGCGGGGTCAGAGGTATGACCCGCACGCCGGCAATTTTCGACAGTTTCGCTGACGATTCAACGAGTAGCTGCTGCGTGGTTTTCTTACGCTCGCTCCACGGCTTCACCACCATCCCCCCGAATCCGCCGCCGGGATTCGTGATCTGGAAAAGGCTTTCGCTCTCCGGGAATGAGTGGTACACGTCGTACACCTGATTGGCGAACAGGTTGGTTTGGTCGAGCGTGGCATTCGCAGAGGCCTGAATCACGCCGAACACAACTCCCTGGTCCTCTTGCGGTGCGAGTTCCCGTTGCGAAAACATGTAGAACGGGATCATGAGAAGGGCAACAATCACCCACACCGTCAGCACGACTGGGCGATAGTTCAGAGTACTGGTTAGCACGCGGGTATAAAGAGTGCGTACCCGTTCGAATCCGCGATTAACAATGCCCGAAAACCCGCGCTCAGTGTCGCCAGCACGGAGCAGCTTCGAGCCCATCATGGGGGACAAGGTAAGAGCCACAACACCGGAGACAGTGACTGCGCCAGCCAGCGTGAAAGCAAATTCGCGGAAGAGCGAGCCAGTGAGTCCACCCTGAATGCCGATAGGAGCGTAGACGGCGGCCAACGTAATGGTCATGGCGATAATCGGCCCAACCAGTTCGCGGGCAGCGTCTTGCGCGGCGCGGAATGGCAGCTTGCCCATCTGCAAATGGCGTTCGACGTTTTCCACCATAACGATGGCGTCATCGACCACAAGGCCGACGGAAAGCACGATGGCGAGCAGCGTCAGAAGATTGATGGTGAAGCCCGCTATCAGCATGAGAAAGAATGCACCGATCAGCGACACTGGAATCGCGACAATCGGGATGAGCACCGACCGGAACGAACCCAGGAAAAGGAAGATGACAATGACGACAATCAACAGCGTTTCAGTAAGCGTGTGCAGAACTTCGTTGATTGCATCCTGAATGTACGCCGTGGAGTCATACGGGATGCCTAACTTCATTCCCGCAGGCAACTGTTCCTGAATGGCGGGAAGCGTCTTGCGCACTGCTTTGATCACATCCAGCGAATTTGAGGTGGGAAGGACCCAGATTCCCATGAAGGTGGCAGTTTCGCCATTGAAGCGAACGTCCTGATCGTAATTTTCCGCGCCGAGTTGCACGTCGGCGATTTCGCCGAGGCGAACGACCACGCCGTTTTCCTGCTTGATGACCATCTGTTTGAAATCATCGGGCGTGCGCAGGTCCGTGTTCGCGATCAGGTTTACAGAAACCATCGAACCCTTCGTGCTGCCGAGCGCCGACAGATAGTTGTTCTTCGACAGCGCATCATGAACGTCGGAGGGGGAGACGCCGCGGGCGGCCATTTGATCGGGCTTGAGCCAGATCCGCATTGCAAACGTGCGATTGCCGAGAATGTCGGCACGCTGCACCCCGCTGACTGCACTCAGTTTGGGCTGCACAACGCGGGTGAGATAGTCGGTGATCTGGTTTTCGTCGAGGTCCTTTGCCGAGAAACCGATATACATGGCGGCGAACTGCTGGTCTGCCGTTTGAAGGTCGATCACCGGCACCTGCGACTCCGGGGGCAAATCGTTTTTCACCTGCGCAACCTTGGCCTGTATCTGCGTCAGGGCGGCGTTCGTGTCGTAGTTCAACTTCAGATGGACAATAATCGTGCTCAGGCCCTGGGCACTGGTGGACTCCATGTAGTCGATGCCGTCGGCGCTGGCAATCACGCGCTCCAGCGGCGTGGTGATAAATCCACGCACCAGGTCGGCGTTCGCGCCGACATATACCGTAGTGACCTGAACGAGAGAAATGTCGCTGCGAGGATATTGCCGGACGCTCAGCGAACGGACCGCCTGGAGACCCGCGATCAGAATGAGAAGGTTGACCACCATCGCTAGAACTGGACGCCGGACAAATAAATCAGTGAACTTCATGCGTGTTCCTCACTCGGCTTCTCGTTGAGATCAAATCTCCGCTTCACTGTCTTCTTAACTTTCTTCAGGGTTTGGCTTCGGGCTATTCGAAGGTTTCACCGTGTTATTGATCTCCACCGGCGCTGCGTTGCGAAGCCGGAAGACTCCGGCGCTGACGACTTCGTCGCCAGGATTCAGTCCGGAGGTGATCGCGACCTGATCGCCGCGGCTGCCCTCGATCTTGACGATCTGCTGGCGCACACCGCGATAGGTCTTGCCCGTTTTCTCATCCTTGATGTCGGTTACGACGTACACGGAATCACCATACGGCGCATAGTTGATGGCCGACGCCGGCAAGGGAACCACGTCGCGCGCCACGCCCAGCGGCAACTCGACTTGCACGTACATGCCGGGACGCAACTTTCCGCCCTGATTCTGCACTGTGGCCTGGATCTGGATGTTGCGGGTCTGCTCATTGATCACCGAATCGAGCGCCGTAATCTTCCCGTCGAATGCCATGCCAGGAACGTCGGTGTTGGTGACATGGAGGGCGCGGCCGATTTTCATTTTCGGAGTATCCTGCTGCGGCACCCCGAAGTTCACATAGATTGGATTGACGGACTGCAGGGAAACAATCGCCTGGCCAGCGGCTAGATATTGGCCGAGGCTGACCTGGCGAATTCCCAGAACTCCTGAGAATGGGGCGTGGATCGTTTTGCGCGCGATGGCAGCCTTCACGTCGTTGACCTGCGCCTCGGTGGCCTTCTGCTGAGCTGCGGCATTGTCGTACTCCGACTTGGAAATTACGCCCGCCTGGGACAGTTGTTCTGAGCGGCCATATTGAACGCGTGCCAAATCGCGCTGGGCTTCCGCGTTGGCCAGCTGCGCTTTTTCCTGGCGCGTATCGAGTTCGACCAGAATGTCTCCCTCATGCACCGACTCGCCCGATTCGAAGTGAATCTTATCGACGGTTCCGGGCAGGTCCGCGCTGACCGTAACACCTTGGATTGCAGCGGCGGTCCCGATTACAGACAAGGTCGCAGGCCACGTTTCGCGCTTGGCGATCACGGTTGTGACAGACGTGGCTGGTATCTGAAAGCTGGCGCCCGCCGCGATGGCAGATTCGACCTGACGGTACTTTAGAAAGCCGAGCCCACCGACCAGCGCCGCCATCAGCGCCAACATAATCACCATTCGTTTCGCCATACATTCTCCCCACCAGGAACAACCGATTGGATGCTATTACAGGTTAGACGCGCCTCACCAACAAAATATTTTAAATATTGATTTAGCGGACCGGCCAAAGGATTCAGGAAGGGCCATCTGTTTGGCTTGCAACATGAAAAGAATTGCACCCAGTCGGATTTCCAACCATTCCTCGCTACAGCCCCGCCTTGGGTGGCGTTACTGGATCGCCGAGAAGTCTGTCGGAAGCATGTAGGTCACATCGACTTTTTCCACGAGTTTTTCCGCCTGTTCGGCTTTTATGATGTCCTGAAATTCCGGGTCAGCCATCATTGCGGCCCAGTTCTTTTTCGCCTCCTCGTGGCTGGGATCAGCGACGATCCAAATAAAGGAGTTGTCGGAAGCGTTCCTCCGTTACCCAATAGCCAACCACCTTAACGTTATGGCGAGCAAGTATCTTTGAGGTCTTGTCGCGAAACCGGGACTCAAGCGCCGGCAATTTCCCCGGCAAGGCGTGATAAACCCGAAGCTCGAATACTCGGTTGCTTTCGGCCTTAACTTCATGGACTTGAAGTAGCCGGCCGGTGATCGACGATCCAGCGGCGAAGGCGACCAAGCCGACGGCGCAAGCAATCCAGCATTTTGATTTCCAGAAGCTGAGTGTCATCGCCATTTTCCTCGTAATTAGAATTCGGCCATCCTGCGTCTCGTTGCTCCGGGAGGCAAACCCTTCAGCGGACGGTTTGGCTACCCCAAAATACCGCCGGTGTGAGTAACACCGACAAAGGTCCCAGAGTAAAAAACCCAAACTGATACCACCACGGCACCGGTATTGTGCAGACCTTTAACGCGATCGAAACGGCAACCGTAATCATCGCCATCAATGCGAGAAATATCGTTGCGCCGGGACGAATTCGCGCCGCAACGCAACCGCTGATTGAAGTGGTCGCGAGAAAAACAACCGGCGCAAGAACGACTTCTGTCATTGGCCGTGGGGCAACGAACTTCGAGATGGCCAAGTCGGCGGCAAGCTTGAGCGTTCCCATAGCGATGTACACGCCTATAGCGATGCTCATGCTGATAAGCCAATCCCGGCTTCGAAGCCACGACCTGACCATCGAGGGGATAGAGCGACAGGCCTGACTCCAAAACCATCGTGACGCCGAGAGCGGCGAAGCTGATTCGGCGCGAAGAGCGTACTCCTCGATGAGGTCGCCTAGCATAGCCTGCCGATAGGGGGCCGGCACGACGGATTCGAGAAACCAGCACGCGAAAGGAGGCGGCGAATTGGGTCTCATATGCGCTCCCAGCGGCTGCTTTAAGCCAGCCGTCATGTTGCGAATGGTTTGCTCCGATACTTGCAGCGCGCGCTTGCCGGCAGCCTCGAGGCGAAACATTCGTTTCGCCCGGCCTCCGCGTTCCGGAGTCGGCTCGCCGGTGAATGAGCTGACGTATCCCTTCGTTTCGAGCCGCTCCAATGTCGCATACACGGCACCGATAGAGACGTTGCGGCCGATACGTTCTTCAATTTCGCGTCGCACGATCATTCCATGAGCGCTTCCATCCAGACGCGCCAAGCGCAAGCAGGACTATGTGTTCCAGAGATCCGAGAAGTTCCCCACGTTGCATTTGTTTTGCAATATAGAACAAATGACCGAAGAGGTCAAGTAAAAACTGACTGCGCGCCATGATTCTGCGAGTCTGCTAGATTATGCGGTATGCCTCCGGCGCCAACCCAGCCCATCCGCAGCTTTGCCAGCGACAACAATGCCGGCGTTCATCCTGAGATTCTTGAGGCCGTCGCACGCGCCAACCATGGCCACGTGGTCGCCTACGGGGACGATCCTTACACCAGTTCGGCGGTAAAGAAGTTCGAGGAGCATTTTGGGCCCGATATTGCGGTCTTTTTCACTTTCAACGGGACAGGCGCGAATGTTCTCAGCCTTCAAGCCCTAACCCGGTCGTTTCAGTCCGTCCTATGTAGCGACTATGCCCACATCTGCACCGACGAATGCGGCGCGCCCGAGAAGCACACCGGCTGCAAACTGATTCCACTGCCCCATCAGGACGGCAAGATCACGCTGGACTCAGTCCGCCACGCATACCATGGCATCGGCGATGAACACCACTCCCAGCCCCGCGTCATCTCTATTACCCAGTCCACCGAGATGGGTACGGTTTACAAGCCGGAAGAAATTCAAGCGCTTTCCCACTTTGCCCACGAGCGCGACATGTTCCTGCACGTCGACGGAGCGCGCCTCGCCAACGCCGCCGTGTCGCTCGGTCAAACCTTGCGGCAGGGTACGCGCGATCTGGGTGTGGACGTGCTCTCCTTCGGCGGCACCAAGAATGGAATCCTGGGCGGCGAAGCCGTGGTGTTCTTTCATCCCGAACACGGACAAGACTTCCTCTACCTGCGCAAGCAGAGCATGCAACTGGCCTCGAAGATGCGCTTCATCGCGGCGCAATTCGAAGCCCTGCTGACCAACGATCTCTGGCGGCGCAGCGCGGAGCACGCCAACCGCATGGCCCGCTTGCTGGAAAAGGAAATCAGCCGCATTCCGGGAGTCAAAGTTGTCTGGAAGGTCGAGGCCAACGGCGTTTTTGTCCAGATTCCCCGCGACTCCATCGAAAAGATCAAGGGGCGGTACTTTTTCTACACGTGGATCGAGGAGGAATCGATCGTGCGCTGGATGTGCTCCTTCGACACTACCGAAGACGATATCCGTAAGTTCGCAGCAGTTGTCGCCGACGCAGTCAAGGGGTGACGGACAGTGCTCGGCCTCGCGGTTAGCGATTGCTTTTTGCCCCGTTATTGACTAAATTGAGCGGATTGCCGCGCTGCGTGAGCATTCAGCCCGGGTCGCTTGACCCCAGGAGTCGTGGATGAGCCGGAAGTGGTTCAGTATATTTGCCCTTATCGCCGCCGCGACATTCTTCATCAACCTGTCCAGTTGCGGTTTCAATCAGCATCTGCTGTCGATTCAGGTCGTCCCTCCGGGCGTGACCTTCAACTCCGTGGGGTCGAGTATTGTGTTCAAGGCCATGGGTACGTACGAGCATCCACCCCAGACCAAGGATATTACTGATATCGTGACCTGGTCGGTCGATTCGCAAAACCTGGTAGCGATTACGGATACCAGTCTTGTGACCGCGGTCAGCATCTGCGGCAGCGGGAACCTGTATGCGAGCTATTACGACAGTCCCAACCAGGTCACCGGCAGCGCGTTTATTACGGGAGGGGGCGCCGGAACGGCCGCTTGCGACCAGGCAGTCTTGACCGTTGACATTGTGGGAGCGGGAAACGTAACCGATTCCACCGGGGTCATCAACTGCAGCGCAACCGGCACAACCTGCTCTGCTGATTATGCTCTGGGTAGCACGATCGGGCTCACGGCTACTCCAGGTGCATCGTTTATTGGTTGGCAAGGCTGCAGTACCATTAACGGCAACACGTGCACAGTCACGCTGAATTTTAATACGACCGTGACCGCGACCTTCCAGTAAAAACCCACCTAATTCACGTCACCGAGCAGCTTCCCCAGGGTAGGTTTGTGCTTTTCCTGCTTCTTGTTCTTGTGCGGAACCACCTTCCCGGCAGGAGGCGCGCCCATGCGCTCGCGCGCCAGTTCCTTCACCGCCTGCACCGCGCCGAACCGCTTCACCTTTTTCTTGCGCGCCATTTCCCGCGAACCCCGACCCTCATGTTGCCATAGCTTGTACCGCGCCGAACATGCAATAATCGTGTTTCATGGAAGAACGTGACTTCTTCGACGAGAGCACTCAAAAGAAGATGGCAACCCTGAACTGTCCTCATTGCCATCAGCCCGCCGAGTATGAAGTGACCTGGGTGGTGCGCACCAAGAAACGCCAGCTCGCCGGACGCGCCGACGAACGTGACCGCGCCCGCTTCGCCAAAGCCCGCTCCTACATGCTGCGCAAAGACGACCTGATGGCCTGCAAGAACATGCGCTGCCGCAAGCGGTTTGAAATCTCCGGCGTGCAGTCGGTGGTCTTTACGGAATAATGTGGTCCGGGTTCCTGTTCAACTCTAAGAGGGATGCCTAGGGACATCGTATCCCCCAGAGTCGTTCAAGTAATAATCCAAGAAAACAGGTGGAAGCAAACAAAGTTGGAGAGGCCAGCGGGGTTGGAGCTGCTCGACGATCTGCCAGGGGCTGAGGTTTTGTTTGTGCGAGTTGGGACGGACAAGGTTGAAGTAGAGCTGATAGGTAAAGGCTTTGGCGAGAAAGTCTCCCCGGCCAGAGAACGCTTCCAGATCGAAGAACTCATCTTCAACCAGGCGGTGAACGGTTTCCACATCGCTCTGGAAGGTGTGAGCGGCGGGCGGAATGCGAACGTGCTGGCTGTCGCCTAAAGCGGTGGGGAAACCGGTGGGGTGACCGCGGCGATCATGGCCGCCGATGAACTCGGAACCATTGTCGGTTTGCCAGACCAGGTCGCGCAGAGAGATGCCACAACGATCGAGGTGCTGCTGGATGCGGGCGGCAAAGATGGAACTGGCGGCTGCGGAACGGCGCTGGGCAAAAGCCCAGAACAACAAACCGCTGCGCACCTCGCGCGCGGTGTACTCGACGGCCGGCAGATCGAAGGCTTGGGCTTGCGGCCAGTAGCGGGGAATATCGTTGAGATCCTTGGTGTCGGCGGAGATCTGCTGAAAGACACGCCAGGAGGCCTTGATGTGGGCGAGGTCTTGTTTGCGCTGATACTTGCGCGGGCGTTTTTTGAGCAGGCCGTGCTGGCGCCAGATGCGCTCTAGTGCCCGATGGCTGAGGGGAAGATCGAACTCCCGAATGAGACGACGAGCGCCGAAGGTAAACAGCTGCTGGCGCAAAGCGACGACCTGTTCTTCGATGGCGGCGGGAGTCTTGCCGGGCTGGTGATGCGGGGCGCGGGAGACTTCGAGAAGACCGCGCGGGCCCTGCTGCTGATAACGGCGCCACCACTTGCGCACGGTGGGAACGGTGGTTTGGAAAAGACGAGCGGTGGGCTTGATGCCTCGTTGCCGAGCCGACTGCACCAAACGCAAGCGATGATTGTAAGCGTCTCTCATCTCGCGAATCAGGAGGAAGTAGGGGGTAGACACCGCGGATTGTAGTCCCGGTCGCTGGCCTCCCGGCTTTTGCGGAGCCGTCCGGCCAGCTCCCTACCGCGTTTCTCGCTCAAGCATTTCAACTTCGCTAGGGGGATACGATGTGGGTAGGCTCTACCACTGTTCAACTCTAAGTGCCAATCGCCAACCGCTCATTTATACTAAATGGTTTTCCTGTCGCTCCCAAAGCAGCAGGAGTCAGGAGTCATGTTTGAAAATCCTGGTTTGCATGAAGCAGGTGCCGCAGAAAGACGCACCGCTCAAGCTCAACGAAACCGCCGCCTGGATCCGCGAAGACGTCTCGTATGAAGTGAACGAGCCCGACGCCTTCGCGCTCGAGGAATCGCTGCGGCAGAAGGAAAAGCACGGCGGAGAAGTGGTGGTCATCACCTCCGGCCCGGCTCGATCGCAGCAGGTGCTTCGCGAGGCCCTGGCCAAAGGCGCCGACCGCGCCATCCACCTCGAAGACAATGCCTTCGTCGGCCTCGATGCTTTCAACACCGCCAAGGCCTTCGCCGCCGCTATCAAAGACGAGAAATTCGATCTCATCTTCACCGGCCTGCAATCCGACGACTACGGCTACGCGCAAACCGGTGTCATCCTCGCGGAACTGCTGGGCTGGCCGCACGCCACCATCATCATGCATATCGAAAAGACCGAGGCCGGCATCCGAGTGAAGCGCGAACTCGAAGCCGGATTCTTTCAGTTTGTCGACATGCCGCTGCCCGCTGTGCTGACGATTCAGTCCGGCATCAACAAGCTGCGCTACGCCACGCTGATCGGCATCAAGCAGGCGAAGAACAAGCCTATCCGCAAGGTGACGCTAGCGGAAGTGCAGTCGGCGATTGGAGAGAACCTGCAGAGAATCGAACGCCTCTACGTGCCGCAGAAAACGAAAAAGACCGAGCACATCGAAGGCACGCCGGCCGAGATCGCGAAGAAGCTCGTGGACAAGCTGCGCAACGAGTTGCGGGTTCTGTAACAACTCGTGTGGGGACGGGCGCCTTCGCCCGTCCACCGAGCGAAGAAGGCCGTCTTAACTGAGGAACCGAGAACTGAGAACCGAGAGCTGCTCTTATGCCCGATACCATCCTCGTAGTCGTCGAACAACGCGAAGGCAAACTCAACCGCGTCTCGTGGGAGACAATCACCGCCGGCCAGGCCATCGCCGCGGCCACCGGCTGGACTCTCGAAGCTGCCGTCGTGGGAGGCAAGGCATCTACACTCGCCGCCGAAGTCGCGGCTAAGAAGGTTGCGAGAGTCTATGCCGTCGAATCACCGAAGCTCGAGCCTTACACACCCGACGCCTTCGCCGCTGCGCTCAAACAACTAGTTACCACGAAGCAGCCGAAACTCGTCCTGATGCCACACACCTACCAGGTTCGCGACTTCGTCCCCAAACTCGCCACCGCTATGGGACGCGCGGTGATCAGCGACTGCATCGGCTTCAAACACGAAAACGGAAAGCTGGTCTTCACCCGCCAGATGTTCCAGGGCAAGTTTGCCGCCGATGTAAGTTTCGCCAGCGACGCCCCTTGGTTTGCCACATTCCAGAACGGTGCTTTTCGTGGAGACAAGGCCGAGGCCGGACCGAGCGCAGCTCCGGTCGAGACTGTCAGCGTCGAAATTGCGGATGGTGTTATTCGCAACAAGCCGCAGGAAGTGTTCAAGGAAGCGAAACAAGCCGTCGATCTCACGCAAGCCGAAATCATCGTCTCCGTCGGCCGCGGGATCAAAGAGCAGAAGAATATCGAAATGGCCAAGCAGCTCGCCGAAGCTCTCGGGGGCGAACTGGCGGCCTCGCGCCCCATCTGCGATTCCGGCTGGCTTCCCATGGACCGCCAGATCGGGTCTTCGGGCCAGACAGTCGCGCCCAAGCTTTACCTCGCACTCGGCATCAGTGGCGCCATTCAACACATCGTGGGCATGAAGGGCTCGCGCGCCATCATCGCCGTGAACAAGGACTCCGAGGCGCCGATCTTTGAGATCGCCGACTATGCGATCGTGGGAAACCTGTTCGACATCGTGCCTCCGTTCACTGAAGAAGTGAAGAAGGCGAAGGCTGGAGGCTGAAACTTTGAAACCTGCATGTTGATCTTCCGCAAACCTATTGAAGGTATCGAGCGCCCGCAGATGCCTGCTGACGTTGTGATCGTCGGCGGCGGACCCGCGGGCATGGCCTGCGCGCTGCGTCTGTCGCAGTTGATCGACGCGCATAACGCCGCGCATCCCGACGCGCCTCTCAGCAAAGAGAATATTTACGTCCTCGAGAAAGCCCGCGAGATCGGCCAGCACTGCCTCTCCGGCGCGCTCCTCGACCCGCGATCCATGCGCGAGCTTCTGCCCGGATTCGAAAAAGAAGCCCCGCTCGACGCCGAAGTCACCAAAGAAGCCGTTTATTTTCTCACGGAGAAGAGCAAGTTCAAGCTGCCCATCACGCCGCCGCCGCTGCGTGACCATGGCAACTACGTCATCTCGCTCAACCGTTTCGTGAAATGGCTGGGCGGCAAGGTGGAAGAGACCGGCATCACCATCTTCACTGGATTCGCAGGTTCAGAATTGCTCTTCACCGGCGACCGCGTCACCGGCGTCCGCACCGACGACAAAGGGATCGACAAAGAAGGCCATCGGAAATCAAACTTCGAGCCGGGCTACGATCTCAACGCGAAAATCGTCATCCTCGCGGAAGGCCCGCGCGGGTCTTTGACCAAGCAACTCGTCAACAAGTTCGACCTCGCCAAGAATGCCAACCCGCAGACCTACGGGGTCGGCGTGAAAGAACTCTGGGAAGTTCTTCCCGGCCGAATTGCGCCGGGCGAAGTGATCTATACGATGGGCTGGCCGCTGACCACGAAGGAATACGGGGGAGCCTGGATCTACGGCTCGAAAGACAACGTTGTCTCCATCGGCTTCGTCACCGGACTCGACTATCCCGACCCGCGCCTCGACCCGCAGCGCGTACTGCAGGAATTCAAGAAGCATCCCATGGTGGCGAAACTGCTGGCCGGCGGGAAAATGATCCGCTACGGCGCGAAGTCGATGCCCTACGGCGGCTGGTGGGCGATTCCGCCGGTTGCAGGCAATGGATGGATGATCCTCGGCGATTCCGCCGGCTTCTTAAACTCCGCGCGCCTCAAGGGTATTCATCTCGCCATCAAGAGCGGCATGCTCGCCGCCGAAACTGCTTTCGAGGTTCTGAAAAACGAGGCGCTGAAGAAAGATGATTCGTCCGCCGCGACTCTGGGCGCATTTCAAAAGAACGTCGAATCCAGTTGGATCAAAGAGGAACTCTGGAAAGTCCGCAACATGCATCAGGGCTTCGAGCACGGATTCTACGCCGGCATGTTCCACACCGCCCTGCAAATGGTTACCGGCGGACGCGGGCTGCGCAACCGCTATCCCGGCACCGCTGGCTACCAGCACATGCGCAAGCTCTCCGAATTGCCCGCTGATGGAGGCGCCGAAGCCCACCTGCTCGGCCCCGCCAAAGGCGACGGCAAACTCACCTTCGACAAACTCACCGACCTCTACCACTCCGGCACCAAGCACGAAGAAGACCAGCCCTCGCACCTGGTCATCGACGACACGAACATTTGCAACACGCGGTGCGTGAAAGAATTCGGCAGCCCCTGTCAGAATTTCTGCCCTGCGAACGTCTATGAAATGGTC
Organism: uncultured Acidobacteriaceae bacterium; assembly: GCA_963787495.1. GTDB lineage: Bacteria > Acidobacteriota > Terriglobia > Terriglobales > Acidobacteriaceae > Sulfotelmatobacter. The sequence goes on along the minus strand of CAWBDA010000003.1, from coordinate 70,177 downwards.
GACGATGCAAGCCAGCCCAACGGCAAGCGCATCAGCCTGAACCCGTCAAACTGTGTCCACTGCAAAACCTGCGACATCGCCGACCCGTATCAGATCATCACCTGGGTCCCACCCGAAGGCGGCGGCGGTCCGAACTATGATGGGATGTAAACGTGGGGACCTGCTTGTCGCTACCTGCGCCTACTGAAGAGGGGGATCGCGGCTCCTGCGGGCGACTGCGTCCCCTGGGCGAGCTTCGCCGCTCGGGTGAGACAGACGTACTATCGAATCGGTATATTGCGACTTGAAGGCTGAACGTCATGACCAGCGAAACCCCAGCTCCGACTCTAACGCTTGAGCAGTTTGAGCTCGCGATGAAACTCGAAAGCATCTTTATGCCCTACGCGAGGACGCAACGGGACGAGGCCTACAAGAGGCATACAAAACCAGGAGAAACGCTAGAAACGGCTGCTCTGAGATTTGTTCACTACACTTCGGCTGAGGCCGCGCTGAACATCATTAGAACCAAGCGTATTTGGATGCGCAAAGCGACCTGCATGGCGGACTACCGGGAGGTGCAGCACGGTTTTGATATTTTCAACCGGTTCTTTTCCAATCAAGCTAAACGGGCCGCGTTCGTCACTGCACTAGACGCGACCGCACAGGGCGCCGCATTGGAAGCGATCAACGCATTTAACCAACGGTGGAATGATATTCGACTTAATACTTACGTTACGTCGGTTTCCGAGCACGATCCTGATGAAGATTCGCATGGACGACTCTCAATGTGGCGCGCATTCGGCGGCAACGCTGCTCGGGTTGCGCTGGTCTTCAGCGTCCCTTGGCTTTCCGGTTCATCGACCGCGTTGAGAATTCTTTTTAGTCCTGTGGCCTATCTCGATGAAGATCAAGTCCATGCTGTTCTTGATGAAGTCATCAGTAATATAGGAGCGAATCGCGAGTTCCTGAAGTCGCAGGGCCGTGACCTGATTGTCAACTGGGTCTTTACGCTGCTGCTTGCCGGGGTCACGTGTCTGAAACACGAAGGCTTTCGGGAAGAGCGCGAGTGGAGGGCTATCTACTCGCCTAGACGGCTGCCCTCTTCGTTAATGGAGTCGTCGACCGAGGTCGTTGGCGGTGTTCCGCAGCCAGTCTACAAGCTCCCGATCGACGCCACAGTCTCCCCGGCTCTTGCCGGTCTCGAATTTTCCAGCATGTTTGACCGCCTTATTATCGGGCCGTCGCAGTATCCCTGGGCAATGATTGAGGCATTTACTGAGGCGCTCGCGAAAGCGGGTGTCGCGAATGCTGAGAAACGAGTTTGTAAATCCGGAATCCCTATCCGAACCTGAAGGCTTCTTAGTGCGGGGAACACATGAAAACACTGCGCTCCATTCCAGAGATCGCGTTAGTCGCACTCTTCTCCCTTCCCGTCCTGGCCCAGCAGCCCGCCATCCCCTCCACCGGCAACCCTGGTCTGGATCATTACCGAGCCTCGCGAATTGCAGTCTTCACCGACGATTTCGGACAACTCGCCCGCTATCGCGAAGCCAACGCCATCCTCAAGCCACCTGCATCAGGCGAAAGCAGGGTCGTCTTCTTCGGAGACTCCATCACCGACCTGTGGAAGATCGAAGAATATTTTCCGGGCAAGCCCTACATCAACCGCGGCATCAGCGGCCAGACCACGCCGCAAATGCTGGTCCGCTTTCGCGAGGATGTGATCGAGCTTCATCCCAAGGCGGTGGTCATTCTCGCCGGCACCAACGACATCGCCGGCAACACCGGCCCCATGCGCCTCGAAGACATCGAAGGGAACTACGTATCCCTGGCCGAACTCGCCCACGCCAACGGCATTCGTGTCGTGTTCTCGGCAGTGCTGCCGGTGCACAACTACACCCCGCGGTCACAGAATCTTTTTGCCGGCCGGCCACCCGAGAAAATCCTCGAGCTGAATCGGTGGATGAAGAACTACGTCGCTGCGCACCCCGACTCCCTCTACCTCGATTACTTCAGCGCCATGGTCGACGACAAGGGTCTGCTCAAACGCGACTTTGCCGACGACGGCCTGCACCCCAACGCCGCCGGATACAAGATCATGGCTCCGCTGGCGGAAGCTGCGATCGAGAAGGCGCTCGGGACGAGGTAGTGCTGAACGCCGTTCCCGCGCGCAGCCTATAATGTGAGCAGCGCTCGTGCCCCTTACCGACAAATTCGGCCGTCCCATCACCGACCTGCGGATCTCCATCACCGACCGCTGCAACTATAAGTGTGTCTACTGCCGCACCGGGAATGAAGGCGCGCTTTACGGCGACTTGCCCTTCGCCGACTACCTGCGGATGGCGCGGGTTCTCGTGGGTATGGGTGTCACCAAGATTCGCCTTACCGGAGGCGAACCGCTCCTGCGCAAGGAAGTAGTCGAGTTCGTCCGCGACCTGGCCCAGCTTCGCGCACCCAATCAGAACGGGAGCGCCAAAGACCCGCTCGACATCGCGCTCACTACCAACGGCCATCTGCTGGCCGATCTGGCCCAGCCGCTCAAGAACGCCGGCCTCACCCGTGTCACCGTTTCCATGGACGCCGTCGATCCCGACCGCTTCGCCCGCATCACGCGCGTGCCTAACGGATACGACCACGTACTCGCCGGCATCCGCGCCGCCCGCCGAGCCGGACTGTGGCCGCTGAAAGTGAACTGCGTGCTGATGCGCGGATTCAACGAGGACCAGATCATCCCCTTTGGCATGTTCGCCCGCGAAGAAGGCGTCACCGTGCGCTTCATCGAATTCATGCCGCTCGAAGAAGGACGCACGTGGTCTCCCACCACGGTGGTCACGCTCGACGAAATTCTGGCCCGCATGGCCGAGTACCGGCCGCTGGTCGAAATTCCACACGCGCGTTCGGAGACCGCCCGCCGCTACCGCTTCGACGACGGAGTCGGCGAGATCGGCATCATCGCCCCGGTCTCCCATCCCTTCTGCGGACACTGCAGCCGCATCCGCATCACCAGCGACGGCAAAATTCGCACCTGCCTCTTCTCGGTGTGGGACCACGATCTCCACGCCCAAATGCGCCGCGGCTCGAGCGACGAAGAGTTGGAAGACTTCATCCGCGGAGTGATCGAGAAAAAAGAAGAACGCCACCACATCGGCGAGCCGGATTTCGTGCCGGCGTCGAGAACGATGGTGCATATCGGTGGATGAACGTTCACTTGAAAATGTCCAGGCAATCTATCGATCAGCGGGCTTTGAAAATTTTGAGTTCGACCTACTGGTCGCCTTCGGGCTGGAAAAAGAGCTACAGCACACCACCCGAAGATTTTGCCTATGCCAAGGCTTCCGGCTTCATGTTCGATTCGACGGTTCTCTGGCATGATGAAAAAATAGCGTGGGTCCTTCGTTCCCGTTCCCGTGTCTCCAAGACAAGTGTGGCCAACGGGTTTCTCGCCAGCCTCACCTGTCGCCGACTCGACCGCAGATCGGCCCTGGGCAGCTTTGCAGTGTCCTTGCATATGCCAACGCACAGCTGGATTAAAGAATCGGGTACGTTTTGCTGTTCCTTCTGTGGAGGCTATGACCGGTCGAATGCCGGAGAGGATTTGAACATACTCAACTTCGAACGGTTCAAATGGGGCGGGGTGCGGCACACCGATCCCCTTTACATTGCATTTGACCTGGAGCAGTTTTCCATTGCTCCACCCGACCAACCCACGGAAGATGATCTTGCACTCATGCGCAGCGTTCTCGACGGCGCCCGGTCGTTGCCTCGCTCCGCTAAATTGTCGCATCTGGTGAAGGCGCTTGCGGATATCGTCCCATCAAATGGCGCTGAGCGGAGGACGTTGATTGCCATACTGGGATTCTGTGGCATCCTGCAAGACCCATCGAAACCCGGGTTTCTGAATGGCTTTCCTCCTCATTGCATCCGGCAGGAGGTTCCTTGGACTAAGAACGATTGGCCCTATCCCATTCAGTGGTGGAACGCATCTTTTGGCGTTACTGAAGAGGCAGTTGCATTTTGGTTTCCGGGCTTGTGAGGAATCAGGGAATGCTCCGTCTCCGGCTTCTGCAAACGATTGCCCTATTTTGCTTTGGCGCATTTGCACACGCGCAATCTTCCTATCTCGGCTTCGACCGCAACACCTACCCCGGCGACGCCAACCTCAAAACCCTGCACCAAACTTTCTCCTACACCGGCTACTGGCTAAACAATCCTCCCGGTGAGCGCACAAACACCTGGACCGGCCACCGCGCCGCAGTCGAATACGCCGGCTTCGGCTTCCTCGTGCTCTTTAACGGACGCCTCTGCAAGGAACTGAAAACAGTCTCCCGCGCAACGAGACTGGGCAACTCCGATGCGCAAGCCGCCACCGCTGCCGCGCGCCGCGAGGGCTTCCCCGCGAAGACCATCATCTTCCTCGACCAGGAGCAAGGCGGACGCATGTTACCTGAGCAGAAGGCCTACATCTACGCGTGGGTCGACACCGTCATCGCCGCCGGATTCCGCGCCGGCATCTACTGCTCCGGCATCCCGGCCGCGGACGACGGCAATGTCGTGACTGCCGAAGACATTCGCCAGAGCGCGGCCGGACGCCAGATTGTTTACTGGGCGATCAACGACGCCTGCCCGCCCGCGCCCGGCTGCAGTTTCCCCGCTCACCCGCCAAGCCCTGTCCAGAGCGGGGTCAGCTTCGCCGAAGTGTGGCAGTTCGCCCAATCGCCGCAGCGCAAAGACGTCGCCGCGCAGTGCTCCAACTACAGCCGCGACGGCAACTGCTATCCGCCCGGAATCGCCGCCGCGCAACAACTCCATGTCGACGTGAACACAGCCACGTCGCCCGATCCCTCACACGGCAGATCGCAATCGCAATCGCAATGACCGATGCCGGCGCGCCTGCGCCGCTTCCCAGGCAACAATGCGCTAAACTGTAACGACCCGTACGAATCCAGGAGACTCCGAAAATCATGTCCCGCACGCTTTCCACCCTCGCTGTTGCCCTGCTCCTCACCGTATCCGCGTTTGCGCAAGACGCATGGCAACTCGATCCGCCCCACTCCTCGGCACAGTTTTCCGTACGCCATCTGGGAGTCTCTACCGTTCGCGGCGCCTTTACCAAGGTCAGCGGCAGCGTGACATACGACCCAGCCAATCTCAACAAGTCTTCGATCCAGGCCACCATCGAGACCGCGTCCGTGGATACACGCGTCGACATGCGCGACAACGATCTGCGCAGCCCGCGCTTCCTCGACGCCCAGAAGTACTCCAACATTACCTTTCAGTCGAAGAAGGTTGAAGCCGCGGGAGCGGGCAAGCTGAAAGTCACTGGCGATCTCACGATTAAAGGTGTCACCAAAGAAGTTGTTCTCGACGTGGATGGGCCTACGCCGTCAATCAAGGATCCGATGGGTAAAGACCGCCTGCGCATGGGCGCCTCCGCAATCACCAAAATCAACCGCAACGATTTCGGAGTCAGTGGCCTTCCCGGGATTGTCGGCGACGACATCACCATCACGCTCGACGTTGAAATGACCAAGCCGGTGAGCAACTAATGCGAGCAATTAGCAATTGGCAGTTAGCTCAAACCGATGGACGGCAACGAAATGGCCAAATGCTAATTGCTAATTGCCAACTGCTGCTTCCCCGATTGCGTTAAAATAGAGGCACCCACCATGTCTGACCGCACCTTCACCCTCGACGAAGCCCAGTCGCTGCTGCCCATACTCGAATCTCTGCTACGCGCCGCCATCGACGGCAAAAAGCTGATGGAAGAAGTCGAGGGCGAAATGCAGGCTCTGAATCACCGCATCTTCCTTAACGGTGGCACTCATGTCGACGTCGTTTCCGTCGCCCGCCGCAAGGCCGAGCGCACCAAGGCTGAACAAAGGGCCAAAGACGCTCTCGCGGAAATCGATTCCATCGGTGTCCAGGTCAAGGATCTCGATATCGGCCTGCTCGATTTCCCCTGCGAAGTGGAAGGCCGCATCGTCCTGCTCTGCTGGAAGATGGGCGAGCATTCCATCACGCACTGGCACAGCACAGAAGAAGGATTCGCCGGCCGCAAGCCCATCGACGAGCGCATCGCCCGCTCCAAACGGACGAACTGAGTCCGGAAGCCACGCATTCCAAACAACTTGTTGATCCTATGTGGGGACAGCCGCCCCCGGCTGTCCGCGAGTGCAGCTCCGCCGCAACTCTGAGTTCGGCGCCATTTTCCCTGCAAGCTCTCCCCTCTCCGGGCGTTCTCATCCGGAGAGCAACCGAGAGCGCGGCGTTAGGCCCGCAGGTACCGGTCTGGCACGGAAGTGCAGGTTACGCCTCGGAATCTTCTCTGCTACAATTTTTTACAACCGCGGGCGCGGAGGGACTGTATCTTAGAGGGAGCAGGCAGGCCCGGTCCGGCGAGGTCGATTGGCTTAGAGCAGGACCAAGTTTTGCAGTAGGATCGGGCAGGAGCAGTTGAAGCCGCGCAGGCACGCCCGAGGAGTCGCGATTAACTTATGGGATCTACGAAACGCAAACTTCGATTGGCCGGCGCCTTCGCCGCGCTCGCCATCTTGGCTCTCGCCGTAAGCTGCACTGGCTTTTTCCAGAACCCAATTCTCAGCACCATCACTGTTAATCCCCCAACTCCGAGTATCAACCAAGGCGCAACCCAACAGATGACGGCGACCGCAACCTACCAGGACAGCACCACATCGACGTTGACAGGCGGAACAAGCTGCAGCGGGAACACGGTTTGTTGGTCAAGTTCAGACACGACGGTAGTCACCATCACTACTGGTGGGTTGGCCACTGGCGTTGCGCAGGGCACAGCAACCATCACCGCAGCCTCCGGCGCCATCACCGGCACCACACAAGCGACTGTCGATCTCACCAACGTCACCAACTTCCAGGTTTGCCAGGGCACCTTCGACGCGACGGGTGCCTGCTCCAGCGGCAGCACGGCGCTTACTTCGCACGTCACGGCCGGCACGCAGCAAACTTTTATTGCCCAGGGATCTTCTAACGGACACACCTTCGATCTTACGGTCGCCTCCACTTGGACGATGATATCTGCCGCCCCGGTTAACGGCTCAATCGAATGCACTAACGACGGCGTGTCTTCTCCTGAGACATGCAGCGTCGACAGCGGTACAACGTCCGGTACCTATACCTTCAGTGTGACATACGGACCAACGACCAATACTCTGACAGCCACTCTCGACATAGTGGTACCGTAGTGATGGCCTGTGGTGCGGCCTACCTCGGCGGCAAACCGGACGGCCTGGCCCCACTGTTACGGGCTGACCGTGAACGGTAGCGCATTGGAGCCCGCAGCGCTGCACCCGTCTGTGTTCGACGCCGTGACTGACCCCGTACCAAGGGTCTGGGTCCCGCCCGTAGGGTTGTATGCGTAAACCAGCGCCGTGTCCGGCTGCGCGATCTGCGTCGCCGAGACGGCGGCGGTAAGCTGGTTACCATTGACGAATGACGTCGTTAGGGGCGAGCCGTTCCAAACCACCACGGCGTTACTGCTGAAATGACCGCCGTTTACAGTTAGTGAAAATCCAGCTGCTCCAGCGCTCGCACTGCTCGGCGCGATCGAACTTATCGAGGGCGTCGCCGGGCAGCTACTACAGGAGACGGCGGGAAGCAACAAAATCGCGAGCACTGCCAAAAGTGCCGATATTCTTATCGCCATCGGCGTGCACGTCCGGCAACTTAGCCAACGCGCACACTCACAAGGCCGGGATTTGGATAGGATCATCAGCGTCGTCATACAGCTCGTCGGCCGGAATGCACATGATTATATCGCCGGGTGCCCCATTTCTCGCGTTCTTTGCGAGAAGTGGGGCTTTTGACCTTCCGGGCCTGAACACCGGCACAAGGAGCCGATCCAACTTGAGCGTTGTGCGCCTTCGGCATCCGTAACCCGTAACGGCGTGTCCCCCCTGTTGAGAAATCCACAGACTCTCGCGGTAGCGTTGGAACCAATCCACGGGGCTGGCCCATCTTTGATTTTCTAACGCCAGCATTATCTCGACTGAGGGTGCCCCAGCTTTGCTGGTTTTGTGTTCAGTCTCATGACATCCTTTACAAAACGTCTGGATACATCCTTTACTCTCCCGCGCGAGCGCAGCGAGCGCGGGAGCAACCATGGCTTGGAAGACGATGGATGTTCAGGAACAGCGGGTGCGGTTTGTGGTGGCAGCCAGTCGTGAAGAAGAATCTTTGACGGCGTTGTGCCAGGAGTTCGGCATTTCTCGTCCGACCGGCATCTTGTGGAAGCGGCGTTACCGGCAAGGCGGACTGGCGGGGATCGCGGAACAGAGTCGCAAGCCACATCACAGTCCGTTGCGCACGGCGGGGGAGTTGGAGCAGCGAGTAGTCGAGGTCCGGCGACGCTATCCCGACTGGGGAGCGCGCAAACTGCAAGTGTTGCTGGCGCGGGAGGGCACGCAGTTGACGCGCAGCACCATTCACCGCATTTTATTGCGGCATGATCTGGTGCCGGAATCGCAGCGGCGGCGGCAAGCGCTGCAGCGGTTTGAGCGTGGCGCGCCGAACGAGTTGTGGCAGATGGACTTCAAAAGTCCGAAAGGTTGGAATGCGCCAGTCGGGCCCTTGTCGGTGTTGGACGATCACAGCCGCTATCTGCTGGTGCTGCAGGCGGTGTGGAGCACGTGGGCGGAGCTGGTGCGGGAGCAGTTGGAAGATGCATTCGCGAGTTGCGGAGTGCCGCAAGCCATGCTGATGGACCATGGCATTCCGTGGTGGAGCACGCTGGCGCCGAGCGGAATGACGGGCCTGACGCTGTGGCTGATGAAGCAAGGCATCGAGCTGCACTGGAGCGGACGGCGGCATCCGCAGACGCAAGGCAAGGTGGAACGCTTTCATGGAGAACTGGAACGAGCGCTGCAGGCGCGAGGCGCACCGCGCAAGGAGCCGCAAACTTGGCTGGATCAGTTTCGCTGGGAACATAACCATGTGCGCCCACACGAAGCGCTGGGGATGAACACGCCGGCGCAGCGCTGGCAGAAGAGCGAGCGCCGCTACGATCCGCATCCGCCACGCTGGCAGTATCCAGCGGGTGCCTGGGTGAGGAAGGTCGACAGCTCCGGCAAGCTTGGTATTTATTAAAGATCGCCACTGGAATATCAGCGGGGCACTCAGCGGAGAATGGGTGCGACTGGAACAGGTCGGAGAGCGGATCTTGGTGTACTACTGCCGCACCCTGGTGCGGGAACTCGATCTCTCCAGCCAGCGTTCGACCGCGGTCGAACGCTGGCTGGAGTCGCCTGATACATAAAACAAAACTGTAAAGGATGTCCCGGGACAATTTGTAAAGCATGTCCTGGGACTTGACACTGGTTTTGCAGAGCTGGGCACCACGGACCTCGCCGACGGTCCTGACTTTTCCACAATCAGGGTGTGACGTCTAACCTTGCTCCCACATTTCAAATCAGCGATCATGGTCGAGGCCGTGACGGTCTGCTACACCGCGGCTCGCAACTCCCTAAGTCCTTTGTTGCCTAGATTTTGACCTCTAAGTTCTTTGACATCCGGATTTTGCAGGGAATTTCTTGCTAACACGATGATTCCACTAGACCCCAGGGGGGAGGGGTCGACGAATTTCCGGTACAGACTGGCCCCAGTCAAGACCCTTCCTGCAAGCGCGCGCAAGATTTATTTCGCGGCAGAAATCCACCGCTGGCGGGTGTCCCAAGGTCGTGTCGAAATACCATACTAAATGCTGGTATCGAATACGGTATAATGAGATCACGATGCCAACGGCGCGGAAGGTCACGGTGGAAATCCCAGACGAGCTTCTGGAGAAGGCGCAGAAGGCCAGCGGAACCGGCATCACCCAGACCATACGAGCCGGGCTGCAACTGCTGGCAGCTTCGCAAGCCTATGATCGCCTCCTCCACTTGCGCGGCAAGGTCCGATTCAGTCACACCTTCGAGGAATTGAAAGAAGATCGTTAACTGACCAATGATCGCTGCCGACACCAGCACGTGGATCGCGTTTCTGGAAGGCACTTCCGGCCAGGATTCGCAACTGCTGGAGAAAGCACTGGGAGATCGACAGATCTTGATGATCCCAGTTGTGTTGACTGAGTTGTTAGGTGATCCAGCGCTTTCGTCGGGCGTCGCCGAAACGCTTTCAGAGATTCCTATGATTGAGGTCGAGCCGGGCTATTGGCAGCGCGCCGGTCTGCTGCGGGCGAAAGTATTGTCGATGCGCCGCAAAGCTCGCCTCGGCGATGCGCTGATCGCCCAGACCTGCCTCGACCGCGGCATTGCCCTACTCACGCGGGATAAGGATTTCCGTGCTTTCGCCGACGTTGCCCGGCTCAATCTCGTCCTGTGACTGGGGGACAAAATCTCTCACGTCCACTGGTAATTTGCCATCCCTCGAAGTCCCAGTATTATCGAAGGAGCGGCGGCTGGCACATTCCAGCTAACGATTAACGATCAACGATTAACCACGAACTCTCTATGTCAGACATTCGCTGTATCGGCATCAACACCGGCGGCGGCGATGCGCCCGGCCTTAACGCCGTCATTCGCGCCGCCACCAAGGCTGCGATTATCAAGTACGGATGGAAGGTCATCGGCATCCCCGATGGCTTCGACGGCCTCATCTGGCCCGAGAAAGTCTTTCGAACTCACGCTCAAAGAAGTGAGCGGCATTCTGCCCCGCGGCGGCACCATTCTCGGCACCACCAACCGTGGCGATCCCTTTCATTACAAGACCCCCGAGAACGGCAAGGAAGTTTCCCGCGACATTTCCCGCCAGGTGATCGCCAATGCTGCCAAGCTCGGCATCGACGCAATCATCACTATCGGCGGCGACGGATCGCAGAAGATCGGCTACGACCTTTTTCAGAAGGGACTAAAGATTGTCGGCGTACCCAAAACCATCGACAACGATCTTTCCGCGACCCAGGTCACCTTTGGATTCGACACCGCACTGCACACCGTCACCGACGCACTCGACAAGATTCACACCACCGCTGAGTCGCACCATCGCGTGATGGTGGTTGAGGTGATGGGGCGCGACTGCGGCTGGATTGCGCTCGAAGCCGGGATTGCCGGCGGCGCTCACGTCATCCTCATCCCGGAAATCCCCTTCACCGTCGCAAACGTCTGCCGTTACATCGCCGAGCGCGAAAAAACCGGCAAGTACTTCACCATCGTTGTGGTGGCTGAGGGCGTGAAGCTGCCGCCGGAACTGAAGGAGAATCGCCGAGCGAGTCCTGTCGGCAGCCTGATCGGCAACGCCATCGGCGTCGGCGCAAACAAGGAAGTCCGCATCAGCGTGTTAGGCCATATTCAGCGCGGTGGTACGCCCACGCCTTTTGACCGCATTCTGGCAACGCGCTTCGGCGTAGCCGCCGTCGACCTAATCGCCGCTGGAGGTTTTGGAATGATGGTCGCGCTGCACGGAGATTCCATCGTCTCCGTGGATGTGGCTCACGCCATCGGCCATCTCAAGTCCGTTGACCCGAAAGGCGAACTGGTGCGAGCCGCTCGCGCCATCGGCATTGGATTTGGGGACTGAAGACAGCCGTCAACCGTTAGAGAACCGCGAGCTGAGAATTGAGAACTGCGAATTGGGAACTGCGAACTAGAACTGCGAACTGCGAACTGCGAACTGCGAACTGCTACTCCTTCATCATCGCGTCAATCAGCGCGTACAGTTGGCTGGCATCCTTCATCTCCACATAGGGCCTTTCTGGATGCCGGATGCTGACGACATACACGGTCGGAGTGTGTTCGAGCTTGATGGCCTTGCCCACGTCGCGGTCGGCATTCACCTCGGCGGCAAACTTGCCCTGCGGATCGATCACGAAGGGCAATCCTACTTTATGTTCGGCGGCGAACTTCTCAGCGTAGCCCCGCAGGTTCTGCGGGTTGATCTCAAGCTGGTTCGAGAAAATGTAGTCGCGGAACTCGTTTCCCAACTCTTTCGAAGTTCCGTCGAAATAGCGAGCCATCACCGCCGCGTCGTAGGACCAGTTGTGCATAGGCAGGGGAAAGTCGTGGCGCACCAACGGAATCTTGTAGGTCTTGGAAGCCTGCTCGAGAATGGGCGCCACGCGACGGCACTGCGGGCACTGCAGATCCTCGAAAACCACGATGGCCACCTGCGACCCTTTGGGCGGACGCAGCGCCGGATTCACCGGCTCATTCGCCGCTGCGAACAAACCGGCAGCGGACATCAACGCCATTAGCGACAGAACAGCGATCCTGGATATGTGTTTCATCACTTGGTTAGTCATAGCGCGTTGTGCCTTCATGGTAACTGATGCGCCTGCGCGGTGTCAGGTTACCGGAAACACGCTCGGCTTCGCGGGAGTTCAGTTCCTCGGACTTCCGTGTCCGCAAACCATCGTCTCGACGCGCTATAGTAGAAGTTGACCACGCTGATGTCAGATTGCTGAGGTTAACTGGTCGACGTTAACTGGTGGATGTGAACAGGTCGATTTGACCGCGTGGAAGATCGTGAAACTGCCCTCTCCATCAAATTCTTATCGGTTCACTGTTGCCTTCGTCCTGGCTGCTACCCTTTTTCTCGGACTCTCTGCCTGCAATCGTAAGGGCCGCCACGGGCTGGAAATCAATTATGTATCGGCCGCGCAGGCCACACTGCGAGACCGGGTGGCCACCGTCTATAACCACGTAGGTACAGTCAAGAACGGCGAGCGGGTGGAAGTTCTGGAGCACGAGAAGCGCTTTTCCCGTGTGCGCACCGCAAGCGGCATCGAAGGTTGGATCGAGCAACGCTACCTGGTCGATCAGCAAACCTATGATGCGCTGCAGAAACTTACGCAAGAGAACCTTAACGATCCCGTGCAATCGCCCGGCGTGCTGCGTAACGAAACCAACTTGCACATCACGCCCGCCCGGGAGGCCGAGCATCTGTACCAGCTTTTGGCAGGAGCGAAGGTTTCCGTGCTCAAGCGCGCCACGGCGGAGAAGCTGGTGGGAGCGACCCCCGAACCGGCGAAAACCGCAAGAGCTTCCGCCGGGAGAGCACCCTCCGGCCCGCTGCTGGAGGACTGGTGGCTGGTGCGCGACTCGGAGAACCGCGTGGGCTGGGTGCTGGCCCGGATGGTGGATCTCGACGTCCCGCTCGACATCGCGCAATATGCCGAAGGCCAGCGCATTGTCGCGTTCTTTGCGCTGAACCAGGTTCAGGATACTGGCAAAGGCGGCACTGGCAAGAACGTTTCGCAGTATTTGTGCGCCGTCACCGAGCCCCACGACGGTCTGCCCTACGATTACGATCAGATTCGCGTCTTCACGTGGAACGTCAAGAAGCATCGCTACGAGACCGCCTACCGCGAGCACGGCCTGAACGGCGTGCTGCCCGTAACAGTGAGCACCGAGAATTTCGAAAAGGAAGGCGTGCTGCCGATCTTCATCCTGCGAGTGAAAGACGATAGCGGCAACGTCAGCGAACGTAAGTACAAGTTGAACACGCCAATTGTGCGCCGGGTATTGGCTCCGGGCGAACAGAATCAGGCCCAGCCGGCCGCGAAGCATCGGCGGCGCTAGTTGGCAGGCGGTCTAGCCTTTGATTCTTGTCGAACCCGCACCCAGAATTTCCCGGCTTTTCTTCTCCTGGACGAAGACCGTCACATGGAGATTCTGAGGATTCCAGTGGGAGTTGAATTTCACGACGGGATCTCCCGCAAACGAGACTGACGCCCCGTTCGCATCTGCGACCCCTATCTTGCGCAAAGATCGCAGCGTGGCGACGTGATGCAAGACGTGCCCGGCATTCTCTCCCAAGCTCACTGACGATTGCAGGCCGTCCTCGGTTACCGCCAACCAGACCTCCGCAACATCGCCGGCGGGGCTTTGCGCAAGCTTTCCAACCGACACCGTGAAGCGCTGCGAGCCCTTTGCCTCCGGGTCGCCGGAGGTGATCTTAACTTCTGTTTTCAACCCGCCTGCTGCCTTTTCGATTTCAAATTCGGCCTTTCGCGCATCGTTGCCGACGAACTGGCTGTGGCCGTCTACGACGAGTTCCGGCGTATACGGACCCCTCTTGACCAGAGACACATAGGCCTGTTGCCGCTGCGTCCATTCCACTGAAGAAAAAGGATCGATCCACCCGTCGTGATTCCAATAATCCACGTGCTCTTCCAGCGCGATGATCTCTGCCCCGGCTACAGGTTGTTGCTGTTCCAACTGCTGCAGCAAAGCATCCGCTGGCGGACAAGTGGAACAGCCCTCCGAGGTGAATAGCTCAACCACCACGGGCTTGCGGCTCGCTTCTGTGGCAGAGGTTTGGGCGTTCACTGAGGCGAAGAGCGCGGAGACAACAAAGAAAGTGAGAGATAGTCTTACCGCCGCGGCTGGAAGGTTTCTCATTGCCTTCAACTCCTGCATGCAAATACTTTGAATACCTGTTTCGGCAGGAAGTTGTCCAGTCTTTTAACCGGGAACCAGCAATTAGCAATAAAATGCCGCGACGCTCTCCACTACCCGACGCTGCTCGTCTTCGGTGAGTTCGGGGAACATAGGCAAGGCCAGCACTTCTTTTGCCGCGCGCTCGGCTTGGGGAAAGTCGCCTTCGCGGTAGCCGAGATAGACGAAGCACGGCTGCAAGTGCAGTGGGATGGGATAGTAAATCTCGCTCCCAATCCCGCGCGCAGTGAGGAACTCGCGCAGTTCGTCGCGGCGGAAGGCTCGGATGACGTACTGGTGAAAAACATGATAAGTGCGCCCCACAGCAGTCGGCAACTGGATGGGTGCAGCGTCCTCCGGTTGTCCTCCGGTTGACGTCAGCCCTGCTGCGGCAAACAGCTGATCGTATTTCACGGCGTGCTGGCGGCGCGCTTCGTTCCATCGTTCCACATATTTCAGCTTCACGCGGAGGATGGCGGCCTGGATGGCGTCGAGCCGGCTGTTCCATCCCAGCTCTTCGTGAACGTAACGGCGCGGGCTGCCGTGATTACGTAAGCGGCGCATGTGTGCCGCCATTTCCGGGCTTTTGGTCGTAACTAATCCGGCGTCGCCGTAGGCGCTGAGGTTTTTTGTAGGATAGAAGCTGAATGCGGCGGACACGCCGATGGACCCGGCGCTGCGATCGCCCGCGCGCGCGCCGATGGCTTGCGCCGCGTCTTCGATCAATTGCAGATGGAACTCGTCCGCCAGACGCTGCAACGAATCCATGTCCGCGCACAGGCCGTAGAGGTGAACTGGGAGCAGAGCGCGAAGTTTGTCACGCTGGCCGCCGCGCAGAAAGAACTCCACCTGAGCGGGATCAAGATTGAATGTGCCCGCATCGATATCGGCAAACACCGGACGGGCGCCGGCCCGCGCGATGGCGCTGGCGGAAGCGAAGAAGCTGAAAGGCGTGGTGAGAACCTGATCTCCCGGCTGTACTCCGGCCGCGACTAGAGCCAGCCACAAGGCATCGGTGCCGGAGGCGCAGCCTACCGCGTCGCTCGCTCCGCAGAACTCCGCCAGCTCGCGCTCAAGCGCCTCAACCTCGGGCCCCAGAATGTAATGTTGAGAAGCGCATACCCGCCCCACCGCAGCCAGCACTTCGGCGCGCACCTGCTCATACTGCCTTTGCAGATCAAGCATCGGGACGGAGTGGGGCGGCGTTCCGCCAGGCAAATTCGCATTTGCCGAATCTGGCTTGGATGTTCCGGGTTTCGTGGTCGAAGTGGTCACGGAAAGAGAGATTGTAACAGGACGGGATGCAGCACCGGAGTTGGGATCAGGCGCCCTGGGAACAAGCGCCTGCTACATACCAATTTCCATAGTTTACCTCCGTAAACTCATGTCTATTTCTTGAAACCTTTCGGCGTCTTGTTCGCATATACATGATAACTAAGCCTGTTAAGTTAGAACTGTTTTGGAACATCAGCTGCTATTGCCAATTGTTTCTATCGCACCAAGTGTGATTCGCCCCCTGCTGTTTCACCATGGCAATTAGGCTAAGTGAGGACACACACAACGGTTGCGGGGACCTCTTTCTGATGGATCCCGGCTACTGAGGAGGAAGTTGATGGAATCCGCTTTCGGTCCGGCTGTAACACGAATTCTGCTGGCTTTGCTGGTGCTGACGCTGTTTTTCGTGGTGCCGACCTTTCTCGCCGCACAGGATGTGGCTTCCATTACCGGTGTGGTCACCGACCCGAGCGACGCCGTCGTCCCCGCCGTCCAGGTGACTCTGCAGAATCCTCAGACCGGCGTTTCGTATAAGGCCGTCACCAACGACTTGGGTTCTTATACGATCAGCCAAGTCAAGCCGGGACCCGGCTACAAAATCGAATTCAAGCACCCGGGCTTCAAAGCAGCCGTCGTCTCCGGTCTTTACCTGAACGTGGACGCCACTCGCGTACAAAACGCGCAATTGAGTCTTGGAGGAGCTACCGAGACCGTGGAAGTGTCAGCGTCGAACGAGACTGTCACACTCGACACGACGGATGCGACGGTGGGCAACAACTTTCAAGTGCAGTTTCTGCAAGACTTGCCGGTCGAGGACCGAAGCAGTCCCTCTGCGCTCTTTGTCCAGCAACCCGGCACCACCCTCGATGGGTCGGTAACGGGAGCGCGCATTGACCAGGACCGCGTTACCGTGGATGGCCTCGATGTCAACGACATGGCTGTTGGCGAGTTCGGGGCCATTATCGGCAACGCTCCTGTTGACTCGGTCCAGGAGTTCCGAGGCGTTGCCGCTGGCGAACTTCCTACGGCCGCCGGGGGTGGGGGTGGACAATACGAACTGGTCACCAGAAGCGGCACCAACACCTTCCACGGTGCGATTGTCGAGTACCACCGCGATATGGACCTGGAAGCCAACGACTGGTTCAACAACAACTCGGGCGTTCCACGCCCTCCCCTCATCCGCAACCAGTTCGGCGGCAATTTTGGTGGGCCGATCCTCAAGAACAAGCTGTTCTTCTTTTTCGATTACAACGGACGCCGCGACACCCTCACCAACCTCGTGGAGCATACGGTTCCGCTGGACTCTTTCCGGAACGGTACCCTTTCCTATATCAACTCTTCGGATAGCCTTGGGACATTGAGTTCGGCGCAGGTGGCGGGGTTCGATCCTCAGGGAGTAGGCTTCAATTCAGCGTTGCAGAGCCTTTTCTCCAGCCGCTACCCCCACGCGAATGACCTGTCGGGTGCGTTCGGAGATCTTGTCAATACGGCCGGCTTCCGTTTCAACGCGCCTTTCCCTTACAAGGAGGACGATTATGTCCAAAGAGTGGATTTCACTTTAAACGATAAGATGAAGTTGTGGGGGAAAGGCGGCTTCACCAGAACCAACGGCACGGAAAGCGCAATCTGGTTCCCCGGCGATCCGGAAACCGCCCCTTTCATCGATCAAAGCTATACGTGGGTTGTAGGGCACGTATGGACCATCGGCAGTACTAAGGTGAACCAGGCGTCCGTTGGGAAAGTGGTCGCAAATCTCAACTTCCCGAACACCTACAATCCCACCGGCGCCTACCAATACGAGACCGCCTTTGGAAACGGCGTGGGTGGAACAGTCATCGATGGCCCCTATCGCCGTGCCATTAACGCACAAGGCCGCACCTATCCTATTCCCGTGGTTCGTGATGATTTCAGTTGGGTGAAGGGACAGCACAGCTTCCAGTTTGGCGGTACGTTCAAGTGGCCCAACCCCAGCGGCTATACCAACCTCAACTACAACAGTCCAACGATCGGTCTGGGCGGATTCCTGGGGAGCCTCGACCCGAGCATACGCCCCGCCGACCTCTGCCCACAGTCGTCGCCCCAGTGTTTTTTTGCAACGGGGTTGTATGATGCTGCCTTCAGCCTTGCGCTTGCACCCTACACCGATGTCAATAGCACCTTTAACTACACGGCCCAAGGCAACCTCTTGCCCCAGGGATCCGGCCCAACACGGACCTATAAGTACTACGAAACGGAACTTTACTTCGGTGACACCTGGAAGGTGACGCCGAAGCTTACTGTCTCCTACGGAGTGCGGTGGATCAACTACAGTGTTCCCTATGAAACGCATGGGCTTGAAGCGGTTCCGAATTTCGGCTTCAACCAATACTTCCAGGATCGTGTGGCACAGAGCGCGGCCAGCCTCTCGGGCAATACGGTTGTCCCGTTGATCGGCTATTCGCCGGGCGGAAAGGCGAATCATGCTTCCGGCTATTACCTGCCGCAACATTTGAATTTCGGCCCTCGCTTGGCCGTTGCGTACAGCGTTAATCCTAAGACGGTCTTCAACGCGGGTGCCGGAATACTCTATGATCAAACCGTAGTCAACGCCGTGCAGTATCAGGAGTCGCAGTACGACTACCGCATCCAGGAAAACGGCATACAGAACCTGTTTGGAAACCCGACTGAAAACGATTTGCAGTTGCTCGGTAACTCAGTAGCTAATGGTGGCCTGCCCAGGTTCTCAGGACTGAGCAACCCAGCGGCCGCCCCTCCCGCTCCGCCGATTACAAATCCACTTTACCCCTATACCCAGACCCAGGGCGTTGTGAATTGCGTCCCGAGCTCCGGGGGGGCGGCGGCCGCGCCGTGCGGCCTGTCCAATGGCCAAGCCTTCAACGAGGCCATTGACTATCACCTGAAAACTCCTTACTCTATCGCGCTCAACTTTGGCTTTCAGCACGAGTTCCCCAAGGGATTCATCCTCAGATCTAACTATGTGGGCCGCCTGGGGAGACGGCTGCTGGCCCAGGCCGATGCCAACCAGTTGATCGATTTCAAGGATCCTGTATCGGGCGAACTGATGTCCACCGCATTCGCAAATATAACCCAGGAGCTGCGGGCCGGCGCCAATCCACTTACTCTTAGCGAACCCTGGTTTGAAAATGTGCTTACCCCCAATTTCGGTCCTAACTTTGGTCTTCCGAACAATACTACCTTTCTGACCTATTTCTTCGGCACCTATGTTCAACGTGGCGACTTCGCGGACTCAATGGAGTTCCTTTCAAAATACGGGGGACTGCCTCCGAACGTCGGCATGGGCGCCCAGTTCTCCGAAAACACGTACTATACCAACCAGGGGTTCTCCAGTTACAACGGGTTGCTTACCACGCTGCATAAGAATCTTGGTTTTGGTTTGCAATTCGACCTCAACTACACCTGGTCACACTCGATCGATAACACTTCCTTGACAGCCAATCAGGTCGCTTTTGGAGGGTATGGTTTTATCTGCGACGTGCTGCGGCCGCGGGAATGCCGTAGCAACTCCGACTTTGATGTGACCCACTATTTCAACGGCAACTTCATCTACGACCTGCCGTTTGGCCGGGGAAAGAGTTTTGCTTCATCCGTGCCGCGCTGGCTCGACGAGATTATCGGCGGCTGGGAGGTGAGCGGCCTTCCCAGTTGGCATAGTGGGAACGCCTACTTTCAGTTCGCCAACGCGTTTGTGGCCGGATACGCCAACGATGCACCTGCCATTCTGGTCGGTCCGAAGTCGGACCTCCACATCCATCTGAATGGCGGTCACGGCCAAGCCCTGCTTGGCTACGCAAATGTTCCCCAGGCCAACGCAGACTATACTGGTCCCGTTGGTTTCAACATTGGCGCCCGGAACAATCTGCGCGGCCCGCAGTACTTCGACATGGATATGGGACTGGGCAAGACCTTCCCAATCATTGGCGACCGGCTAAGAGCGCAGTTCCGTGGGGATGCCTTCAATGTCTTCAACCATCCCAACTTCAGTAATCCATGTGATGACATTACCAATGTCTCCTGCCTGTTCGGGACCGTCTCGAGCACGGTGGGGACATCGCTCGGCAACAACGGTCCTGCGGCACGCGTGTTGCAGGTATCACTGCGGATAGAGTTCTAGCGGCAGTCCTCTAAAAACTTCGGGTCGGCCTGATCCTTTTTAGCATCCGCCTTCCCTCCTACTTCCCAAACATGGGATAGTGACTAGCTGCGCCCATGAAGAACAGCATTACTACCGAAAGGAAGGCGTTGGCTCGGCTGGCCAGGAAGGCCTGGCGGGCCATGGCTTTGGCTTTGTCGGGGATCGGGGTGCCGTTGGTGGCGTTGTCCCGGGTCCACTGAATGAGGCGTTTCTGGATGCGCCAGATCACTCCCCAGACGTTGAGCAACATGACCCAGCCGATGCCGCCGCCGATGCCGATCGAAAGCAGGCGATTACTCTCCCAACCGTGGTTGTTGAGGCTCAGGAAGAGCCAGGCTGCGACTGCGACGACTACGGCATAGACGACTCCGACGAATGCGCCTTTGTCGAAGATTCCCTTGCCGGGGATTAGGCAGGCGTAAAGCAGACCCCAGACGATTGTCCAGATCAGAAAGAAGCTACCCATGACGGAGCCACTGGAGCCGCCGCCATTCAGGGCATCAGTCGCGACGACTTTTCCCCAATAGATCAGTCCGGCGAGCACCGTCAGAGCCGCGGACATACGGAACCACCACAGGGCTCGCGTCATCAGAGCGGGCATTACCTTGCCCTTGGTAGTGGGGTCGAGTTCCTTCATCAGGGGCACGTTCACCAGGTTAAAGAAATAGAGCAGGCCGATCCAGGTGATGCCGGCCAGGAAGTGGATCCAGCGGACGAACATGAGAAAGTTCGTATTGAAGTCCGAGGGAAAATTGATTTGAGGTCCGAGGAAAGTTGCGAGAGCGGCGCTTGCCATGATGCCTCCTGAGATTTACCCGTAACGCCCACGCCGGGGATTGTACACAACGGCCGGGGACGGATGGGATAAACAACAGTTTCGCGGTGCAGTCTTCCCATTGTGAAAGAAAACTGGTTTCCGCAAGTTCCAGGTTGAAAAGCGCAGGGCGAGGCCGTATGGTAATCGCAGCTACCTGCCAGGCGGCGCAGCCTTGGGAAACCGGGGCGCGAAGAGGCAGGCTAACCCCCCGTGTTCCTGGTGCAGGAAGACTACAAGGAACATGCTGTTGATTTGAAACTTGCCTTGAATTGTCTGCGGAAAGGCTAGTTTGGCGTCTCGCAGCAGGTCAAAGAACTTAGGAGATCGGCTATGGAAAACAGCAAGCCGGCGCAGAACATCCAGGATTCCTTCCTGAACACGGCCCGCAAGGAGCGATTGAGCATCACGATCTACCTGTTGAGCGGAGTGAAGTTGACGGGCCGGATTCGTTCCTTCGACAAGTATTCCGTGGTGCTGGAAGCCAACGGACAAGAACAATTGATTTTCAAACACGCCATCTCGACTGTGGTGATGGGCCGCACCGGGCCGCACGTGGCGCACCTGGCGCATCCTGAGGCAAAGGCAGTCGGGGCGCCCGGGTCGGCGGCGTCATCGCCGTCTTCGTCATCGGGGCCGACGGCGGTCTCGGCGGCAAGCGCGTCGGGCACCGAAGGGTAAGGCGCTCTCGGCTTGCGCAGTTCTCATCCCAAGAAGACCCGCGATCGTGCGTTGGCCGTCCGACGTGTGCCTCTCGGCGCCGAGACGGAACGTAAGGGTAAAGATAAAGGCTCGCTGGAACGCGCGTTTCTGGTCGGGATTGACGTGCGAACTCGCGGACGCGGTGCCCGAGGCACGGTTACCGCGCAGGCGCAGGCGGCGCGGGATGCCGCCGCCGGGTCCACCGCGGGCGCCAAGCAGCAGAGCTTGGGGCAGAGTTCGGCGCCGAGTTTAGGACCGAGCTCGGGATCCGGTTCGGGAAAATCCAGCACCAACAAGCCGAGCATTCCAGAGTTTGACGCAGAAGAATCGATGGCGGAACTGCGCACGCTGGCGGGGAGCGCGGGCGCGAAGGTGGTCGGCGAAATCCTTCAGCGGCGCGACCGGCCTGATCCCGCGACTCTGATTGGAGCGGGTAAACTGGAGGAGATTGCCGGCGCGGCCGCGTCGGTGAATGCCGACCTTCTTCTCTTTGATCACGACCTGACCGCTTCGCAGCAGCGCAACATCGAAAAGATCGTTCACCGGCGGGTGATCGACCGTACCCAGCTGATCCTCGACATTTTTGCGAGGCATGCGCGCACCCGGGAAGGCCAGCTGCAGGTGGAACTGGCGCAACTGCAATACATGCTGCCGCGCCTGGCAGGGCGTGGCGTGGAGATGTCACAACTCGGCGGCGGGATCGGAACGCGCGGCCCAGGTGAAACACAGCTTGAAACTGACCGGCGGAAAATTGCCCGGCGGGTGCGGCACGTAGAGCAGCAACTGGAGAACGTGCGGCGCATCCGGGCACAGCAACGGCAGCGGCGGGAGTCGGCTCCCGTGGCGACCGTGGCGCTGGTGGGCTACACAAACGCGGGGAAATCGACGCTGTTCAACGCGCTGACACGGGCCGCAGTGCTGGCTTCGCCACGCATGTTCGCGACTCTCGATCCGACGATTCGGGCGGTGGTGCTGCCCTCGAAGCGCAAGGTGCTGCTCTCGGACACGGTGGGATTCATTCGCAACCTGCCGCACACGCTGGTCTCGGCCTTTCGAGCCACGCTGGAAGAAGTGCAGCGGGCATCGCTGATTCTGCAAGTGTCCGATGCGAGCAGCCGGCTCTCGGCGGAGCAGGACGCGCAGGTGGAGATTGTCCTGAAAGAGTTGGAGGCTGAGAAGAAGCCGCGTCTGCGGGTGATGAACAAGGTCGATCTGCTGGATGTGGAAGTGGCAGAGAGCTTGATGAATGATGCGCTGCGGGATGATTCGAACACGGTGTACGTGTCGGCGGCGGAAGGCACAGGGCTAAATCGTCTGCTCGCGCGTATCGACGCCACGATCGAGGAGGACCGGGTGAGCCGCGTGCATCTGCGCGTGCCGCAGAAAGAAGGGAAGACGCTGGCTATGCTCGAGGCCAAGGCGCGGATTTATTCGCGGTCGTACAGGGGCGGGGCTGTGGAGTTGGAGGCGGAAGCGCCGGAGTCGGTGATGCGGAGGGTTAGGGAATGGGTGGTTGAGTGAACACGCTCAATTTAAATGGGCCGGCAACCAAGAAGCGGTGACATTCCTTGGCTATCGGCCCATTCGATCCTGAATTGGATCGGAGGTGATGATTCAATGCTAGTCCTCTTTACTAGGAAGTCAAGGGTTAGTTGCAGATTTTTGCATGGCTGGTCGAACTCGGCTTGACTAGCGGAATTCGCCCATTGTGAAACCTTGCATCCAGCCGAAGATCGGCTGAGAATCAGCCCTTTGCGTTGACATAAACACCTGCGGACGTTAGACTTAACAGTTTTCATAGCCCTCATTTTCCTGTATAGCCGCTATCAATGGATCAAACGCTACGACAACTAGGCGAATTACTGCTCGGAGCGGTGCCGACGGTGATTCTGCTGGCGCTTCTGTACCTGCTGTACGCGACGATTGTGCACAAGCCTTTGCGGCGAGTGCTCGAGGAGCGACGCAGCAAGACGGAAGGTGCGGTGGAAAAGTCGCGAGCAGACATCGCCGCGGCCGAGGCGCGCACTTCAGAATATGAGCAGCGGCTGCGCGAGGCGCGGGCGACGGTGTTCCGCGCACAGGAGGCGCGGCGCAAGGCGGTGCTGGATGCGCGGACCGCGGCGCTGAACGACGCGCGCAACAAAGCTCAGGCGCAGGTGCAGGCAGCAAAGGCTGACATCCAGAAGGATCGGGAGGCGGCGCAGCGCGCTTTGCAGTCCGAGGCACAAGCTCTGGCAACGGAGATTATGCGGCGCGTTCTGGAGCCGGCCGAGGCGGGACGTTGATGTTCCACCGCAGGATGTCGAAGGTCACAGCTCCGAATTCAAAGAAGATGGCTTTCGTGAAGAAGATTATCCGGACGGTTCTGCTGGCGCTGGTCGCGGTGAGTTTTGCCGCGGCGATCGGACCGCTACGCGCGCAGGAGCAGCCAGCCACACCGCAGAAGAGACAGCAGTCCCAGAACTCGCAGTCCCAGAGCTCGAAGCAGCGGGGTATTGGGCAGCAGTTGGCGCACGAGACCCGTGAAGCTGCCGGAGAAGAGAAAGACGATAGGGCCGAATTTAAGCAGTCGGCGTCGGTAAGACTGATTGCGAAGTGGACGGGGATAAGCCTGCTGCATGCCTATTGGTTGAGCGTGCTGTTGAACTTTGTTGTGATTGCAGGTGTGATCGCTTGGGCGGCCCGCAAGTATTTGCCGCCAATGTTCAGCGCGCGCACGGCAGCGATCCAGAAAGCGATGCAGGAGGCGCAGAAGGCCAGCGAGGAAGCGCGGCGGAGGCTGGCGGACGTCGAATCGCGCCTCATGAGGCTCGATGTGGAGATTGGTATGATGCGCAATGCCGCGGAGAAGGAAGCAGGAGCTGAGGAATCCCGCATTCAGGCGGCGGTTCAGGAAGATGCGCGGAAGGTAGTGGAATCGGCGCAGCAGGAAATAGCGGCGGCTGCCAAGACTGCGCGGCGTGAACTGACCGCCTACGCCGCTGATTTGGCTGTCGCCCTGGCGCAGAAACAGATTCGTGTGGACGCGGCGACCGATCAGGCGCTGGTTCGGAGATTCGCCGGGGAATTGGGTTTGTCGGAGGCTTCCGGGCCCGGGAAGGACGGGCGCTAGAACATGGCTTCGGTCGCCAGCACGTATGCCCGGGCGTTCGCAGATGTGGTGCTAAGCGCGCATCTGAACGCGGATCGTTGTATTGCGGAATTGCGCACAATCTCTGGCTTGCTGGCTGAGAGTTCGGAGTTGCGGCGCGTGTGGGAGAATCCCGCGATTCCCGCTGAGCAGAAGAGGAGGGTGCTGGATATAATCGCCGAGCGTGACGGGATTTCGCTGCAGGTGAGGAACCTTGTCGCGGTGCTGATCGATCACCGGCGCATACATTTTCTGGACCCGATCATCCGGCAACTGGAGAAGGAACTCGATGCGTGCCTGGGATTCGCTGAGGCCGAGATTACCAGCGCCCGCGAGTTGGGCACTGCGGAGAAACGCGAGTTCGAAGCCCAGGTAGGAAAGCTGACCGGCAAGAAGGTCAGGGCTCGATATGGGCAGGATGCCTCGCTTCTTGGAGGCGCGGTGGTCCGCGTGGGCAGCACCATCTACGACGGTTCCGTGAAAGGGCAGTTGGAGAGGATTCGGGAAGAAATCACCGGCACTTAGCAGTTGGCAATTAGCATTTAGCCAAATGCTAATTGCCAAGTGCTAAATGCTGGCGGCGTGAACTGGGCTGAGAGCAACTTATGGCACAAATCAAGGCAGACGAAATAACCAAACTGATCCGCGAGCAGATCGAGAACTACGAATCGAAGATCTCCGTGGACGAAACCGGCACCGTCATTACGCTGGGCGATGGGATCGCGCGCGTGTATGGCCTGGACAAAGTAATGGCCGGCGAACTTCTTTCCTTCCCCCACGGCGTGGCCGGCATCGCGATGAACCTTGAAGAAGACCAGGTGGGCGTGGTGCTGCTCGGCGAGTACACCGAGATCAAGGAAGGCGACGAGGTGAAGCGTACCGGGCGCATCATGAGCGTGCCTGTCGGCGACGCCATGATCGGGCGCGTCGTGGATTCGCTCGGCCGGCCCATCGATGACAAGGGTCCCATCGCCACCGATAAGTTCATTGCCCTGGAACGGCTGGCACCCGGCGTCATCGCTCGGCAGCCAGTGCGCGAGCCCATGGCGACCGGGCTGAAGGCCATCGACAGCATGATTCCGATTGGCCGCGGGCAGCGCGAGTTGATCATCGGCGACCGGCAGACCGGAAAAACCGCGGTCGCGCTCGACACCATCATCAACAGCAAAGGCAACGACCTGGTCTGCATTTATAACGCGATCGGGCAGAAGCGCTCGTCGATTGCGCAGGTGGTGAAGATTCTGGAAGACGCCGGCGCGATGGAGTACACCATCGTGGTGGCAGCGTCGGCCTCGGAACCCGCGCCCATGCAGTACATTTCGCCGTACGCAGCGACTGCCCTGGGTGAATATTTCCGCGACACGAAGCGGCACGCGCTGGTTATTTACGACGATCTCTCGAAGCACGCGGCGTCGTATCGTGAAATCTCGCTGCTGCTGCGGCGGCCGCCGGGACGCGAGGCGTATCCCGGAGACGTGTTCTATCTCCACTCGCGGCTGCTGGAGCGCTCGGCAAAATTGAGTGACAAGAATGGCGGCGGATCGCTGACCGCGCTTCCCATCATCGAAACGCAAGCCGGTGACGTTTCGGCTTACATTCCGACGAACGTGATCTCGATTACCGACGGTCAGATTTATCTGGAAACGGATTTGTTCAATCAGGGCGTGCGTCCGGCCGTAAACGTTGGTCTGTCGGTGAGCCGCGTCGGTGGCAGCGCGCAGATCAAGGCCATGCGGCAGGTTGCAGGAACGCTGAAGCTGGAACTCGCGCAATACCGCGAACTAGCAGCGTTTGCCCAGTTCGGCAGCGATCTCGACAAAGCCACGCAGGCGCAGCTCAATCGCGGGCAACGGCTGGTCGAACTCCTGAAGCAGAACCAGTTCTCGCCGCTGCCGTTCTCCAAGCAGATTCTGATCATCTTTGCCGGTACTGGAGGCTTCCTCGACGACCTTCCAGTGAATCAGGTTCGCGACTTCGAGAAAGAGCTTTACGAGTACGTGGACGCGACCCAGTCTGGCCTGCTGCGCACGATTATGGAGAAAAAGATTCTCGATGACGCTTTGAAGGCGCAGTTGACCGATGTGATCAAGCAGGCGAAACAGCAGTTCGTAGCGGAGCGCGAGGCGGTAGCGAAATAGTACCTAGTACCTAGTATCCAGCGCCGAGTTGATTCGGCTTTTACTCGGTACTAGGTACTGGGTACTCGCAACAACAATGGCAAATATCCTCGACATTCGGCGCCGTATTCGCAGCGTGGTGAACACGCGGCAGATTACCAAGGCGATGAAGGTGGTCTCGGCCGCGAAGCTGCGCCGGGCGCAGGAGCGCGCTTTGTCGGCACGTCCCTATGCGTTGATGCTGACGAACGTTTTGAAGTCGCTGGTGGCGCGGGCGGAGATTTATGATCCCGAGACTGGCGAGCCGAAGCATCCCTTGCTAGCGCAACGGCCAGAGAAGAATATTCTGCTCATCGTTGTCACTGGCGATAAAGGCTTGGCGGGCGCGTTCAGTGCCAACGTTACCAAGGCGGCCAGCCGGTTCATCGAGTCCAAGACAGGGAAGAATATCGACATTGAAGCGATCGGCCGCAAGGGGCGCGACTTCCTGCGGCGGCGTTATCCCGCGGCGCCGGTGCAAACCCGCAGCCTGGCCGACACCGAAGAGTCTCTCGAGACCCAACCTGAGGCCGGGCATCGTGCTGGAGCGATCCAAATTACGGGAGAGCATGTTGGCGTTCTCGGCAAATTGGAATTTTCGCAAGCCCGGACTTTGGCGGAGAGCGTGATCAGGCGCTACCAACGCGAGGAGATTGATGCGGTCTACGTAGTCTTCAACGAATTCAAGTCGGTGATTGCTCAGCGGCTCATCGTGGAACAGATTCTTCCCATCGAACAAATTGGCGAACCAGCGGTCCGCCTGGTTGAGGAGATGACGGAGGAAGAAAAGAAAAAAGCTAAAGAGGCAGCGATCAGCGCCGGAGTGGGCCTGCACCGTTCTGAGTCTGCTGGGCAGGCTGCGGCACAATTCGGCACAGCGCAGGTGGACTACATCTACGAGCAGGCGCCGGAAGAGTTGTTCCGAGCATTGCTGCCGAAATATGTTTCTATTCAGGTTTTCCGCGCGCTGCTGGAGTCGGTGGCGGCCGAGCATGCCGCGCGCATGACCGCGATGGATTCCGCGACCAGCAACGCCACCGACATGATCGATTCGCTCACCCTGGCCATGAACCGGGCCCGGCAGGCGAAGATCACGAAAGAGATAATCGAGATCGTGAGCGGCGCGGCAGCAATGTAGCGAGTACCCAGTACCCAGTACCGAGACGAGTTCAAAACATATGGCAGAGAACGTAGGACATGTAGTTCAAATCGCCGGGCCGGCGGTGGACGTGCAGTTCCCCGAAGGCAAGTTGCCACCTATTTATGAGGCGGTGCGAGTGGTCAGCGACGGTTTCACCGTGCCCAGCCCCATCAACGTGATTCTCGAGGTGCAACAGCATCTGGGCGAGGGGCGCGTGCGCTGCATCGCCATGTCGGCCACCGACGGCATGGTGCGCGGCATGAAGGCTATCGACCAGAATGGACCGATCTCCGTGCCTGTCGGCCGCGGCACGCTGGGACGCGTCATGAATGTGATTGGCGACCCAGTCGACCAGCTTGGTCCAATCGAGTACAAGGAGAGAATGCCGATTCATCGCCTGGCACCGGCGTTTGACGAACAGGCCACGACCGCGGAAATGTTTGAGACTGGCGTGAAGGTCATCGACCTCATCCAGCCGTTCTTGAAGGGCGGCAAGATCGGCTTGTTTGGCGGCGCGGGCGTGGGTAAGACCGTCGTCATCATGGAACTTATCAATAACGTTGCCAAGCAGCACGGCGGCTACTCCGTGTTTGCGGGCGTGGGCGAGCGCACCCGCGAAGGCAACGACCTCTGGTTGGAGATGACGGAATCTGGCGTGATCAAACCCGGCAAGCCGGCGGAGTCGAAGGCCGCGCTCATCTATGGGCAGATGACCGAGCCTCCCGGGGCGCGCCTGCGGGTTGCGCTGACGGGACTGACGGTCGCGGAATACTTCCGCGATGCTGAGGGCGCGGACACGCTGCTCTTCATCGACAACATTTTCCGCTTCACGCAGGCGGGTTCGGAAGTGTCGGCGCTCCTGGGCCGCATGCCGAGCGCGGTAGGCTACCAGCCGAACCTGGCGACGGAAATGGGCGAACTGCAGGAGCGCATTACCTCGACCAAGAAGGGTTCGGTCACTTCAGTGCAGGCGATTTACGTTCCCGCCGACGATTTAACCGATCCTGCACCGGCAACGACGTTTGCTCACCTCGACGCGACCACCGTACTTTCACGTGCATTGACCGAGATTGGAATTTATCCCGCGGTCGATCCGCTGGCTTCGACGTCGCGCATTCTCGATGCCCGCATCGTGGGCCAGGAGCACTACGACGTTGCGCAACGGGTGAAGAAGACGCTGCAGACTTATAAAGATCTGCAGGACATCATCGCGATTCTAGGAATCGATGAACTCAGCGAAGACCAGAAGCTTACCGTGGCTCGGGCGCGAAAGATTCAGCGCTTCCTGTCGCAGCCGTTCCATGTGGCCGAGCAGTTCACAGGGGCAGCCGGTCGTTATGTAAAGATTGCCGATACAGTGAAGGGCTTCAAGGCGATTGTCGACGGCAAGTACGACGACATCCCCGAACAGGCGTTTTATATGAAGGGCCCGATTGAAGAAGTGCTGGAAGCGGCAGAGAAGATGAAAGCGGCAGCGTAGAAGCAGTGGCCAGTGATCAGTGTTCAGTGATCAGTCAAACCGGCTGATTCGCGGACAAAACTGACCACTGCCCACTGATCACTGATGTCCGATACTTTCCAACTCGAGATCGTCACGCCCGAAAAGAAGGTCGTGGACACGGCTGCGTCGGAAGTTCAGATTCCCGGTAAGAACGGATATCTGGGCATTCTGCCGGGGCATGCGCCGCTGATCACCGAACTGGCTGTTGGCGAAATCACGTTCCGCGCCGGGGCCGAGGAGCAGCGGCTTGCGTTAGCCTGGGGATTCGCGGAAGTGCTGCCACATAAGGTCACGATTCTTGCCGAGACAGCGGAGCGCCCAGCAGAGATCGACGTGGAGCGCGCACGCAAGGCCAAAGCTCGCGCGGAGGAGCGACTCGCGAGCGGCGATCCCAATGTAGACGTCGAGCGATCTTTGGATGCGCTGCACAAGGCAGAGACGCGGTTAGAAGTGGCTGAAGGGAAGAGCCATTCGTAGTTCCGGCTGACGCCTTCGCCGGTATTCTGTTCGATATCGGTCCTGCTACGGCACATTCACCTGATCCCGACTTTGCGACGGCACATACTTCACCGCCGCGGTGCGCTCCAGCTTGTCCCATGCAAACTTGCGGCCTTCCAGCGCGCGCTTCAGCGTCCTGAACAGCACAACCGAAAACAACTGGCGGTACGCGAAGCGTTGGAGCCAAACCTGAGTCAGCAGCCAGGCATCTTCTTTATCATCGGGACGGCGGCGCTCGAGCGCGAAGGCGAGCGCCGAAGCCAGGAAGTCAACCACCAGAAATACAAAGAAGAATGCCACCAGTTTGTGGAAGCTTGTGGGGTCGGCCGAATCAGGGTGAAAGTGCTTGTCAATGAAGTACCAAAGAGCGCCAACGGCGAACATGATGTCGATCAGCGGTGACACCAGGGGCAGCAGGATCTGGAAGATTACGATGTTGGGCAGCGCTACCCAGCCCAGCGCGCCCTTGCGCGCGAACACTCCGCTGTGTTTGTAGACTGCCTGCAAAATGCCGAACGACCAGCGAAAACGCTGGCGCATCAAGCCATTCGCGTTGGTAGGGGCCTCGGTATAAGCCAAAGCCATGTCTTCGTATTCCACCCGGTAGCCGCGGCGCAGAAGCGCCATGGTGAGATCGGCGTCTTCGGCGACCGTGTCAATCTGGTAGCCGCCCGCCTCCCGCACGGCGGAAACGCGCCACGCTCCGATCGCGCCCGGCACCACGCTGACCGCGCCGAGAACATCCAAGGCGCGACGCTCGAAGTTCTGGCTGGTGATGTATTCCAGAGCCTGCCAGCGCGTCCACAGATTTACGCGGTTCCCGACCTTGGCATTGCCCGCGATGGCGCCGACTTTAGGATTGATGAAATGCGGCACCAGGCGCGAGATAGCGTCACTGGCGATGATGGTATCGGCATCGATGCCAACGAAGAGTTCGGCATCTTCAATATGTTCGATCCCATAGTTGAGAGCCTCGGCCTTGCCCGAGTTCGGCTTGGTAAGGATGAGCACTTCTCCCGCAGCTTCTTCACGCGCGAACGCGGTGCGCGCAACCTCGAGAGTACGGTCGCGGGAGCCGTCGTCGATCACAATCACCCGCAGGTTGGGATAGTCGGAGTTGAGCGCGGCCCGCACCGTGCGCACAATCACTTTCTCTTCGTTGTAGGCGGGAATTAGAACGGCGACTTTGGGCTTGTACGAAGCGACTTCAGCAGGCTTGCCGAAAATCTTTTCCTGCAAGCGGTCATAGACCGCAGCCGTACCGATAAATATCAGGCGCCCGGTCATCAACAAGTCGCCCAGGAAAAATACCCATGTGATTGCGATTATGCCTGCCTGGAATAGCCAGAAGCCCAATCCGTCCAGGCGCGCAGCCCAAAGCTGGGGCGTGGTCAGTGGCGCCATGACGTCGGCACGGGTCTTGCCCAGCAGTTCGTAAACCGGCGCGATCTCGTAGCCCCGGGCGCGGATGCCCTCAATAATCATGGGCAGAGCCCGCACGGTTTCCGCGCGATTCCCGCCCCCGTCATGCAGCAGCACGATATTGCCGCAGCGCAAATTGTTAGGCCCGCAGGGAGGCAGGTGTGCCAGCACATAGGCCGAGATCTCTTCGGCGGTATGACGCCGCGGCTTATCGCTCCAGTCGTTGGGATCGATGCGGTTCCCAACCGTGATATATCCCATGTCCTGCGGGATCTCCAGTGGCCGGACCTGGTCGGCAGTGTCTGGCTCTTCGTCAATCGCGTAAGGCGGCCGCATCAGCATGGCACGAACTCCCACCAGGCTGGCGAAAAGCCGCTCCGTGAGATTCAATTCCAGTTTCATGTACGTCGCCGAGATATTGCTGACGTCCGGATGTGTGAAGGTATGGTTGCCGATGGTGTGGCCTTCCCTGTAAATGCGTTGAGCCAAACCCGGGAACTTGTCGGTCTGTATGCCGATGAGGAAAAACGTCGCCGAGGCGTGCTCCCGTTTAAGTACGTCAAGGATCTTCGGGGTCCACTCCGGATCGGGCCCATCATCAAACGTGAGTACGACTTTGTTGGGGCTGTAGCCGTAACGCGCCACCCGGTAAGGTTCTGGAAGAGACTGAAAATTCTCGTCAGTGATCAGCTTCGTGTTGGCATCGATTGTCAAGTCACGCGTGCCGTGGGTGGGGCGCTCTTCGATGCGAAGGATTTCGCCTTGGCCCTCCATGTCCACGTCTTGGCCGGGAGGCACGTCACGCAGTTTGTCGGGAGCTCCAACTTCGCCGGGAACGTCCCAGATACGCCACAGCGTGCGATCCTCGCCCCCCAGACGCCACAGGGCAAAAGTCTGGATGCCCAGCATTTGCGCGGCGCGCATGTGGTTCAAAGCTGTAACCGCATCGAGAAACCAAACATCATGCTGCAGGCTGCGCTCATCCAGATAGCTGAAATGCGGATTCAGCGCATCGTCGTCGAAGGTTACGTCCACATCGGAATCGCGCGCTTCCAGCCAGGCTTCCTGCGCCGAGACGCTGTGGTCCTTGGCATCGGGAGGCAGCTTGCCCTTCTTCGGTTTAAGCACCCAGTCGTAGCCGTAGTTGGCAATGGCGCAGATAACTTTTTCCTTGGGGACAACGTTCACGACGAACTTGAGATTGTCGACGAACCAATCCTGGGAGGCGACCGGGCCCGAGGCCGCGCCGGGATAGTGCTCGTCGTAGTTCATGACCACCACGCCATCCGCCGGAGCTGCGATGGCCGCGTAGTTGAATTCCTGATTGTGCGCCGGCACGCCGACATAAAGCTTCATCCCGCGGGCATGCAGGTCCGAAGAAAGTTCATTTAGCAGCGCCACATAGCCCGGCTGGCCCAGGCTGGGGAAGGCTTCAAAATCCACCATCAAGCCGTGAAAATTGTCCGACGAAAGGTACAGGGCAACCTGCTGGCGAAAGACCGCGCGGGCTGCGGGATTGTTCAGAAAGTCGGTGATTGCTCCCACCCACTCGACGCCGTCAAAGTTGTTCACCATGGGAAAAACCTCCATGGCGGAGTCCTCCGCCTTGAGAAGAGGCATCACACGGTCGTCGACGGAGCGGGCGCGATTGTTTTGCACCACGTCGAAAAACGTATTGGTCTGGTCGTCCACCGCCTGCAGGCGGCCATCGGGAGTGAGCAGGTGCAGCCAGTCGGGATACAGCAGATCGATCTGGCGGGAGAAATCTCGAAGAGAAGAGAAGCTGGCCGCATCCCAGGGCACGTAGAATGCCGCGCGGATGCCCTCTTCCTGGTTTAGCTTGACTTCCGAAGCCGGCAGCTTCGACTTGCGATGGGATCGGTTGGCCAGCTTCTTCTGGCGGTCGCGAGCTTTGTCTTTCTCATTTTCCTTCAGAGCCTTAAAGGCGCGCTTCTGGGGTGAGAAAAGCAGCTCAGGCAGGTGCTCATCGCGCAGCGTGGTGTACCCAAAGAAAATAATCAGCGCCGAGAGCACGGCGACGGCAGCGTCAACCAAGCGTCTCAGACGCTTCCAGCGGGCACGTTGCGGATCGTAAAAAACAGGGTCGGCCATGGAGGGCTAATGGTTCATCGTATGCTGTGGGTGGCAGACGGTCAATTCCCGGTGGGACACGCTGGGAAATACATCAAGAAACAGCAAGGGGAGCTGATCCTTGCGGAAACGACGATGCACTTTCCCCGACCGAAGATGACTCCAAACGCGCTATATTCTCAGCGTGCTGGAACTGGTGCGGAAGGATGCTCGGTTCTTTCTCGCGGCGAGCCTGGTGGCGCTGGCCCTGCGCCTCGTCTTTGTGCTGCACTTTCCCGCGGTCGTGGACGACTCCCGGCTCTACGCCGATATCGCCGAGAACTGGCTGGGGCATGGCGTTTACGGCATCACCGATTCTGGCCAGGTCATGCCGACTCTCTCTCGCTTGCCGGGATACCCGGCGTTTCTTGCCGCGATTTTCGCCATCTTCGGCTGGAGCAACTTCCGCGCCGTCCTGCTGATTCAGGTTCTATTCGATCTGGGGACGTGTCTCCTCGTCGCGGATCTCGCGCGGAGAATGTTCTCGGAGCGTGCAGCGAAGGCGGCGTTCCTGCTGGCCGCACTCTGTCCGTTCCTGGCCAACTACGCGGCCGCGGCTCTCACCGAGACGATGGAAATCTTCTTCACAACGGTAGCGCTGGATCTAGCCCTGTGCGGATTTGCCGCTTTTCGCCGCGACCTCGAGTCAGACTCAACACCGGTGCCTCTAACCTGGCTCGGCTGCGGCTTATCGATTGGGGCATGCATTCTGTTGCGGCCAGACGGCGGCATCCTGTTCGCTGCTGTTGCCGCATACTGGTTCCTGATTTTCCTGCGAAGCTTCGTGGTGAGGCTGAAGCAGACAATCGGGGATCTGTGCCGCCGGCTGCGTCCCCTGCTCCGCGTGGGAGTAATTCTGACCGTCGCTGCCTTTCGCCCCGCTGGTTCCCTGGACGCTGCGCAACCTCCACACCATGCACCGCTTTCAGCCGCTCGCGCCCCGTTATGCCAACGATTCCGATGAACGCGTGATGCCGGGGTTCAATCGCTGGACCAAAACCTGGATGGCGGACTACACCTCCGTGCAGGAGATTTATTGGAGGGTGCCGAGCGACGCCGATCGATCTTACGCGCCTGCCCGAGCGTGCCTTCGATTCGGCCGAGCAGCGGCAGGCAACGGAGCAACTCTTCGCCGACTACAACCAGGATCATGAACTAACTCCGGAACTCGATCGCGCGTTTTGCCGCGCTGGCCGCGGCCCGCATTCACGCCGCGCCCCTGCGTTACTACTTATGGCTTCCGGCCGTGCGCATTGCCGACATGTGGCTGCGTCCGCGAACCGAGCTGCTGCCTTCCGACCCGCGCTGGTGGGAGTTCGATGACGACCCTGTGTGGCTCACGGTAAGCATCGTTTTCGGGCTGATCGGCCTCGCTTATGTCGCAGCGGCTGTTGCCGGGGTCTGGCGCTCGCGCGATTCATTCGGCATCGGATTATTTGTTTTGTTTCTTCTCCTGCGTTCGCTGTTCCTCGGAACTCTGGAGAACCCGGAGCCCCGCTACACGCTGGAATGCTATCCCGTGGTCATAGTCATGGCGCGGCGTTCTTTATCGATAAATCGCATCGAAACCATCGAAAACCCGCATAAACAGGCTCCCAAATCTGGAACGCCGTATGTGAAAAGATGTATTCAAACGTTTCAAGATAATGAAAACGTTGAAAATTCAGCTTGAACTCTGTGGCCCAGAAGTTGCACAACTAACCCACTATCAGGTTCCGGGTCTCGACCGTCTTTCTGTCTCCGGGACACCATCCGAATGTAACGCCCATTGCGGGTAAAAGGGGGCTCTATGCGTTCTGGCGCACGTGTAGTTACTCTGCTGGCTCGCCATTCTTTCCTCATGCTTCCAAACTCTGTCGTGTCGCCCAGTCCGCGACCACGTCGATTGCGCGGCACCGTTTCTGACGCCAAGGGCTTGGTGGTCGCCGGCGCCGAGGTCACGTTGAGCAACGCGGCCACGGGATTCTCGCGCAGCACCAAAACCGACGGTCAAGGTGCCTATCAGTTTCTCGAGATTCCTCCGGCCGCCTATGTGCTCACCGTCGAAGCCCCAGGTTTCGCCAAGCTGAAACGTGAAAACGTGGTGCTGCAGGTCAGCAGCCCGGCCACGCTGCCCATTACGCTACAGGTGCAGGGCGGCTCGGTAATAGTCGATGTCAGCGGTGAAGCTCCGCAGGTTAATACCACTGACGCAACGCTGGGCAATAACTTCAATTCCCGCCAGCTGATCGACTTGCCCTCGGAGGGCCGCGATCCCGCTGCCATTCTGAGCCTGCAGCCGGGCGTCGTGTTCATCGGGAGCAGTGCCAATCAAGGGATAATTCCCTCTCAGCAAGACAACGATAGCCGCGGCGGCGCGGTCAACGGCGCCCGCAGCGACCAGAGCAACATTACTCTGGACGGTTTGGACGATAACGACCAACTCGAAGGATACGCTTTCCGGGGCGCCATGCGCGCCACGCTCGATTCCTTGGAGGAGTTTCGCGTTACAACCAGCAATTACGATGCAGCATCCGGGCGTTCGTCAGGAGCGCAAGTCAATCTGGTCACCAAGAGCGGAACGAATAATTTCCACGGCTCGGTCTACGAATATAACCGGCCGACTTTCGATGTTGCCAATGATTATTTCAATAAAGAGTCGCAGATCATTGAGGGAGCTCCGAATCGGCCCCAACACATTCTCAGGAACACGTTCGGCGGGACTATCGGAGGGCCAATCCAGAAGGACCGGATGTTTTTCTTCGCCGCCTATGAAGGTCAGCGCACGGCCGACCAGGTACCAAGCAACCGAGTCATTCCAACGCCCAGCATGGTGGCGGGCGAGCTGAAATATCTGTGCGATCCCGGCCCAACTTGTTCCAATGGCTATGCAGTAAGCAGTGGTGGCACTCCGCTGCTCTCGGTTGCAAGCAACGCTCTATTCGCTCCGGAACTGGTAGCTACGCTGACCCCGGCGGGCGTTGCATCCTTAGATCAAGGCTGCTCGGCGAACGGAACCTGCCCGCTCGGTCCGGGACCAAATCCACTGATCGCCAACATCAATGGCACCAACCCCAACGCTTTGTTCACAAACTATCCTGTACCCAACTGCCCCAGCTGCGGCAACGCTGTGAACGGCAGTGGAGACCTCTTGAACACGTCCGGCTTCACGTTTCCCGGCAATGATCCCACGAGCCTTAACACCTACATTTTCAAACTCGACTACAAACTTACGTCTAACGGGAACCAGTCGCTATTCATCCGCGGCAATCTGCAGAATGACCACGAATCGAAGCCGCCCCAGTTTCCCGATCTTCCTTCGAACGACTTCGTAACCAATAACAGCAAGGGAATCGCCGTTGGCTACACCTATATAATCCACAACAACCTGATCAACAACTTCCGCTATGCTTTTATTCGCCAGGGGCTGGGGCAAAGCGGAATCAACCGCCAGGATTACGCCACTCTCCGGGGCATTGACGACACCCAGGCCCTTAGTCCTATTAACAGCACTCCCACCATTCTCACCAACGTCCCAGTGCAAAATTTCATTGACGACGTTTCCTGGACCAAGAATCGACACACGATCCAGTTCGGAACGAATTGGCGACTGATCCATAACAACCGTCAGTCTGACGCTCAGAACATTTCCTACGCCTATGCGAACTCCGACTGGATGAATCCATCATCCATCGCGAACCAGCATGTCAGTCTTGATCCATCGCTCAATCCGAACTTCCCGCTGGTCGATAGTGGCTTCGACTTTTCGTACAGTTTTGCCGCCACGGAGGTGACCGGTCTGCTCAGCCAGGTGTACACCGTAGCCAACCAGGACAAGAACGGGAATGCGATACCGAACGGCAATCTAGTTCCGCGGCACTTCCACAATTTTGAAGGCGAAATGTACCTGCAGGATAAGTGGAGCGTGAAGCCCAATCTGGTTGTCACCTATGGCCTGCGCTACTCGCTGTTGCAGCCGCCCTACGAGGCCGACGGCAATCAGGTCTCGCCGACTATCAACATGCACCAGTGGTTCGAGAATCGCATCACGAACATGTACCAGGGAGCAGTGGTCCAGCCAGACCTGACCTTTGATCTTTCCGGGCAAGCCAACGGTAAGAAACCCTACTGGGCATGGGACTACCGAAACCTCGCGCCACGATTCGCGATTGCTTATTCGCCGCACGCCGACAACGGATTCTGGCATAAGGTCTTCGGCGACGCCGGCAAGAGCTCCATTCGCATGGGGTACGGTCTTTATTTCGATCACTTCGGTGAGGGAGTTGTAAATACATTCGACCGGCAAGGCTCGTGGGGCCTGACCACCACCATTAGTAATCCGGCGGGCGTTCTCGGTGTTGACACCTCGCCGCGCTACACGGGACTGCTTGGAGCCAGCAATCTACCAGCCAGTCAAATTTCGCCGGTCCCCCACGGCTTCCCCTACACCCCTTCGAATAATGCCGACACGTATGGATTAGCGATCGCCTGGGGTATCGATGACAACCTGAAAACCCCGTATTCGCACGTCATCGATTTTTCGATCACACGCGAGTTGGCGCACAATTTTGTCATTGAAGCAACTTACACAGGACGCTTTGCCCACCACCTGCTGCAGGAAATCGATCTGTCAGAACCGCTAGACCTAGTCGATCCGGCGAGCCACACAGACTATTTCGCGGCGGCTCAGGCTCTGTCGAAGCAAGCTTACGCCGGCGTGCCCATCACCAGCATCCAGAAAATACCCTATTGGGAGAACATGTTCCCGCTGGCTGCCGGTGCCAATCTCCTTTCCGGTGGCAGCGGCGCAGCCTTCGGGACCGTTCCGTGTTCTCCGCCGGGCACGTATACGCCAAATGAGCCCCTCACTGCCACCCAAAACATCTACGACGAGTATTCCTGCTTTGTGGCCAACGAGACCACTGCGCTCGAAATCATGGATGCGTTCTGCTATCCGGCTTGTGCCGGGGCCAGTGGGACACCGTTCCAGTATTACCAGGATCAGTTCTCTTCGCTCTATGGCTGGCAAACGCGCGGCAACAGCAACTACAACGGATTGCAGATTTCATTGCGCCACGCCATGGCCTCGGGCCTCCTGTTCGATTTCAACTATGTGTACTCCAAGTCGATTGATGTCGGGTCGAACGCGGAACGGGTGAATGGATTCGAGTCCAGTGGGCTGGCCTTTAACAGCCAGGTGATCAACGCTTTTTCGCCGGACCTGTGGCGCGCTCCTTCGGATTTTGACACCACCCATCAGCTCAATGCCAATTGGCTGTGGGACGTACCCTACGGCCGCGGACGGCATTGGGGAAGCAGCGGAAAAGGTTTCATGAACGGACTCTTCGGAGGATGGGGTTTCAACGGCTTGGCCCGCTGGACGAGCGGGTTCCCCTTCTCGGTTGAAGCCGGCGCTGGCTGGTCCACGGATTTCGAGCTCCAGGGCTCCACCTTTCTGACCGGTCCCAAACCCGCGACCGGTGTATTCAACACATCGAGCGGTCCCAGCGTCTTCCGGAATCCGCAGGCAATCACTTGCGAATGCACTCCCGGATCGGCTGGCAATACAACCTTCCGTGCCACCTTGGAGGGCGAAGCCGGCCAGCGCAACAACTTCCGCGGCCCAGGCTACTTTGGTATTGACGCCGGTCTCTCGAAGATGTGGGATGTGGGTGAACAGAAGACCCTGAAGTTTGCCTGGGATGTGTTCAACGTTACCAACTCAGTACGATTTGACGCCGCCGGTTCGCTGATTGGTGAGAGTCTCGTGAACATCACGGGCTTTGGTCTCTACAACACACAATTGACCTCACCGCGCGTGATGCAGTACTCGCTCCGCTTTTCGTTCTAGGTAAGCTCAGCGATGAGAGGGACGGCTAACGGCCGTCCCTCTTTTTGTAGGTACTCTCCTGTGGGTCTTGTTCAGAAATCTTGGGACCGACGGCCTTACGCAAGCGGCGAGTCGCTCATGCGGAAGCGGGTGCGCACGTGCTCGGAAATGAGCTCAATCGCGGGGCGGTTGGACACGGGATCGCTCTGGGCCAGATACTTCATGGCCTCGACCAGCACGCGCTGTCCATCGACATAACGAGGATCGGACGTACGTTCTCGTCGCTTACTGCCAAAATTAGGCGGAACAGGAATCGTAAAAACCTTGGCCATGAATTAAACTCGAAAGATGAAGTCGAAACGGACGAACTCGAAACGGATGAACTTGAAAGCGAATCCTAAGGCAGTATAGCGCCCAGCGTTCCCTTTTTAGTACAGATTCTTAGGCTTTAGATTCAACTACTTACCCGCGAGGCGAGACAAACTGCGTCTTCTTCGTGGTCTTCAACTGAAACACCTCGTTGCCGATCTTCGCCTTCAGCTGCACCGAAGAATACTTCGCCAGGCGATAGTCGCCCTGGCCTTGGAAGAACTGCTGCTGCACCGAGATGCCGCGGCTCAAGTCGATCCAGAGCAGAATTTTCGACACATTATTGCGGAATTTCTCGCTCTTGGGAATCAGTTGCAACTTCGCGGTTGCCACGCCGCTTATGTTCTCCTCGCCCAGGTAGGTCATATCGAACGACTTCGTCAAATCCTGTCCGCTGCCCCCGAAGCCCAGCACCAGATAACTCTCAATCTCGTTTTGGTTGCCGCCTGTGGGATACACGATGACCTGCTCAATCTTCGGCTGGTACACTTGAAGCTTGCCGTCCTTGTAGAGCACAAACTTCTGATCGGGTTCCTTGATCTCCGCCATCATTTCGATTTCTTTTCCCGTTCGGCGGTAATAAACAGTGCCCTTCTGCGTGTCGGTTTCGTCGACTACCTTTTGATACTGGTCCCAGACGAAATCAGCCTGCGTGGTGTGAAAGTTGGCCGCGGCTTCGTCCATCTTCTTGAGGACGCAGTCCAGCGAGCAGGTCTCCGGACTCGCCTGAGGTGCGAAGCCGCACAAGAGACTGCCAAAAAACCCGATTGCAAGGATGCGCCAGAAAGGTCTCATTCGCCTGCTATCTTCTCACCAGAACTTTATAGGTCTGGACGTGGCCCTTGCCGTCGGCAACCGCCTCGTAACTCACAATCGACACTTCGCCAGAAATCGGCTTAATGATCCGCAGAAATTGATCCCGCACCGACTGATCGTCCCCCGGCGTAATTGCGCTGGCCGAAATCTGGTAAACCAGGCTGCCCCTAGCATCAGGCGTGACCACCACATCGGCTGCGTTCGCGCTTTGGAGTGCAGGTTTGTCGTTGAAATTGATGACCCGGGGCGAGAAGAAGACAAAGATGAGAATCAGCGTGACCATGATGTCGTAGTGCAGCGTGCCCCGCTCATGCTGCCACAGTACGTAGCTCCGAATTGTGCGCCAGACGCCGTTCATCGGGAGGGAAGTCGCGCCGGTCGCGGTCGTGCCGATATCCACACTCTGCAAGTTTAGCCTCCAGGTTTCAAGGTTTCAACGTTTCCAGGTTTCCCGGTTCCATCCCGGGCGCCAAGGACCATGAAACCTTGAACCCCTGAAACCTTGCCTTGACACTTTGCCCTCAAAAACTCTTCCGCGTAATCCGCTCCGCCCCAATGTAAGGCCGCAACACCTCGGGAATCACCACGCTCCCATCGGCCTGCTGGTAGTTCTCCACAATCGCCACCCAGGTTCGGCCCACAGCCAACCCGCTTCCGTTCAGCGTGTGCACGAACTCCGTCTTGTTCTTGCCTTCCGGACGATACCGGATATTCGCCCGTCGACCCTGGTACGCTTCAAAGTTCGAGCACGACGAAATCTCGCGAAATAACTGCTGCCCCGACAACCAGACTTCAATGTCATAAGTCTTCGCCGAAGATGGCCCCATGTCTCCAGTGCACAAAGTTACCACACGATAGTGCAAGCCGAGCTTTTGCAGGATCGTCTCCGCATTCCGCGTAAGCTTCTCGTGCTCGTCATACGAATTCTCGGGCCGAGCGAACTTCACCAGTTCCACCTTCTGAAACTGATGTTGCCGGATAATCCCGCGCACGTCCTTCCCGTAGGAGCCCGCTTCGCTGCGAAAGCACGGAGTGTAAGCCGTAAGCGAAATCGGCAGCCGCGCCGCGTCGATAATCTCATCACGGTAAAGATTCGTGACTGGAACCTCGGCCGTGGGAATCAGCCAGAGATCCCTTTCGCCGTGAGGCACACGAAAAAGATCGGCAGCAAACTTGGGCAACTGCCCGGTACCATACATGGACTCGGAATTGACCAGGTACGGAGGCAGCACCTCCGTATATCCATGCTCGCACGTGTGCAGATCGAGCATGAAATTCGCCAGCGCCCGTTCGAGCTTCGCGCCGAGATCCCAGTAAACGGCAAAGCGAGCACCCGTGAGTTTGACTGCACGTTCCAGATCAAGCACGCCGAGTTGCTCGCCGATTTCCCAATGCGGCTTGGCAGCGAAGTCAAACTTGGGAGGTGCGCCCCAGCGCCGGACTTCGACATTCTCTTCCGCACTGCGGCCGACCGGAACACTGGCGTGCGGCATGTTAGGAATTCCAGCGAGAATATCCCGCAGTCGAGCGTCGAGATCGCCGGCAGTCTTTTCCCGCGTCTGAATCTGCTCGCGCAAGTCTTTGGTCTCAGCGATCGCGGCGGTAGCATCCTGCCCGCTCTTCTTCAGTTTGGAAATATCCTCCGAGGCCTTATTGCGCCGCGCCTTCAGGGTCTCGGCCTCGGTGATAGCCTGGCGCCGCTGCGTGTCCACGTCGCTGAAATCCTTAAGCACCGCAGCCGGATCCATGCCGCGCTGGCGCAGCATCTCCTCGACTCGAGGCAGATTTTCGCGAACAAAGCTCAGATCAAGCATGAGAACAACTACTTTATCGGAAACCGAGCGCAGAATGCACGCGGAAGAGATGCTCGGTACTGTCTCATCGGCACTGCCAGATGCTGATGTGGGGACCACCGCCCTCTCGACTTCGTTCAGGGCAGGCTCTCGGCTGTCCATCGAGCGAAGCTCGACCCCTGTCACCTCAGCTTTCGCCCCAGACCCCCATCTGTGTAAACTACCTTCGCGATGAGATTCGCCCCCCGCTCCATTGCCATTCGCCGCTGCGTTGCGCTATCAGTTCTTGTCGTCCTCGTCCTAGCCTCCATACCCACCAGCTTCGCTTCCGCCTATAACGCCCATCCTAAACTGGTGGTGGTGATCATCATCGACCAGTTTCGCGGCGACTATTTGGAGCGTTACCACGACCA
The DNA here is from genome assembly GCA_963787495.1 of uncultured Acidobacteriaceae bacterium. Taxonomy (GTDB): domain Bacteria; phylum Acidobacteriota; class Terriglobia; order Terriglobales; family Acidobacteriaceae; genus Sulfotelmatobacter. Next base: position 27,674 of record CAWBDA010000003.1, on the reverse strand, counting down.
GTTCGTCGAAAACGGATTCCGTCTGCTCCTCGACCACGGCGCCAACTTCACCGACTGCAATTACGACTACGCCAACACTCGCACCGCTCCCGGGCACGCCACGCTGTTCACCGGGGCCTACAGCAACGGCCACGGCATTGTGGCCAATGAATGGTGGGATCCGAAGAAAAAGAAAATGGTCACGTCGGTCGAGGACGATGATACCAAGGTCGTCGGCATTGCCGCGGACCAAACCAAAGACAAAGCCGGCGCATCGCCCCATAACCTGCTCGCCGATACTCTGGGCGACGAACTCAAACTCGCTACCCAAGGGAAGGCGCGAGTGCTTACCGTTTCTTTGAAGGATCGCGCTGCCGTCCTCCCCGGCGGCTTCGCTGCTGACGCCGCCTACTGGATCGACCCCAAGAGCGGCGCGTGGATTACTTCTACCTACTATCGTCCCGACTTGCCCAAGTGGGCGCGGGATTTCAACGCCGCAAACCGCGCCGCGAAGTATTGGGATCGCGACTGGAAGAATGCCAACGGCGACGTGCTGCGCTCAACCGCCCATCGCAAAAGTAAAGACGGTTCCGAAGCAGGCTTCTACGAGGTAATCGGCTCGACTCCCTTCGCCAACGAGTACGAACTGGAATTCGCCAAGGAGTTAGTCGTTTACGAGAATCTCGGCGCCGGACAAGCCACTGACTTGCTCTCCATCAGTCTTTCTCCGAACGATATTCTCGGCCACCAGGTCGGCCCCGACTCGCCGGAGATGGCCGCCATGGCGCTCGCGCTCGATCGTGAGCTTGCCGATTTCTTCACTTTCCTCGGCCATCAAGTTGGCTTGGCGGACCTGTGGATCGCGCTCTCCGCCGACCACGGCGTCTCGGCCTTGCCCGATGCCGCCATGAAGCTCCGCATCCCCGCTGGCAATCTGGACGCCAAGAAACTCGAAGCTCAGATCAACAATGCGCTGACAGCGACGTTCTCGCACACCGCTTCCTACATCAAGCTCGACTACCCGGATGCCTGGCTCGATCAGGAAGCCTTTACCGCCGCTCACGTAAAAGAGCACGACGCCGAAACAGCCGTCGGCGAGTCGATGAAGCAAGCTGGACTGCGCGACTACTTCACCAAGTCACAACTCGCCGAAGGCGAGGTCCCCGATACGGCTCTCGGCAAGAAGTTCCTGCACAGCTACTCGCCCGAAGGCGGCTGGTACGTGATGGGAGTACCCGAGATCTATACGGTAGGTTCGTCCAAAGGCACAGATCACGCATCGCCCTACACGTACGACACGCACGTGCCCCTGGCTTTCTATGGACTGCCATTCCGCCCGGGAACCTATCGCACCCACGCCGAGCCAGTCGATCTCGCCGTCACGTTGGCCTCGCTGCTCGGCATCAATGCTCCCACCCACGCCGTAGGCCGCGTGCTCACCGAGGCGCTCGCCCTAGCGCATCACTCGGAGAACGCCGCGGGATCTGCTGCAGGCTCCCCCAACGAAAGGCCGCCGCAGTGACCCCATCCTCCGAAAACGGCGGCAAGAGTTCCCTGGATCTCAGCGTCAGCTTCGCTGGCATCCAGCTCAAGAACCCTATCATTGCGGCCAGCGGGACCTTCGGCTACGGCGTCGAGTTCGAGGACGTCGTCCACCTAGACAAGCTGGGCGGATTCGTCGTCAAAGGTCTTTCCCGCGAACCCATGATCGGCAACCCTCCGCCCCGCCTGTGGGAAACTGCAGCCGGCATGCTCAACGCCATCGGTCTCCAGAACATCGGCGCCGCAGCGTTTCTCGAACAGAAACTGCCCAGGCTGCGCCAGCTGAAAAGCATCGTCGTGTTGGCCAACGTCTTCGGCTACACCCGCGAGGACTACGAACGCACCATCGAAATCCTCAACGACGGCGAAGGCATCGCGGCCTACGAACTGAATGTTTCCTGCCCCAACACCACTTCCGGCGGCCTCCAGTTCGGTAGCGATCCGCGCTCCCTCGATGAGGTAGTGACCACGGCAAAACGCGCCGCCCGGCGGCCTCTGATCGTGAAGCTCTCGCCCAACGTGACCAGCATCGCGCAGATGGCCCACATCGCGCAGGAGGCCGGCGCCGACGCCATCTCGCTGATCAATACTTTCGTCGCCATGGCCATCGACGCCGACACTCGCAAGCCCCGCATCGCCAACGTCACCGCCGGACTTTCCGGCCCGGCCATCAAGCCCATCGCCCTGCGCATGGTCTACGACGCCGCCCACGCGGTCAACATTCCCGTAATCGGCATGGGAGGCATCTCAACCGCGGCCGATGTGGTCGAATTCATGCTCGCGGGCGCAACCGCCGTCCAGATCGGCACCGCCAGCTACTGGGATCCCTGCGCCACCGAGAAGATCGTGGACGAACTGCAACGCTGGTGTCACGATCGTGGAGTAACCCGCCTGGCAGACCTGACCGGCGGCATGATCTTGGAGTAAGGTCGCGAAGCGACGCCATTCATTACCCCGCACGTAAGTGCGGGGTAGACGAGCGAGAGACGAAGCAAGTCTCGTCAGGGACGGCACCTACTACTGAAATACTGAGAATTGGGAATCCCGCCTATCACGAACACTAACGCCCGTGTGTGTACCAGATCGATCCAGGAGACTTGAAGTTCCGTCCCTCGCCCCACACCACGTGCGTGTTTCCGAGGTTATCAATAGCGATCGAGAAGTAATCGCCGAAGGGAAAGCGGAAGCCGTCAGGCCGCACATAATCGTAACCCCGCGCTGGTCCCGAAAGTTGTGTCTCCGTCGACCAGGTAGCGCCGCCGTTGCTCGAACTGCGCTGGAAAACATTCCACAGAGAAGATTCGCGCGTGTCCATCCAAGCGATGCGCACATCGCCGGCGGTGCCAGCCGTGATTGCCGGAAAACAGTGTTCCGCCTGATCATCCGCGGCCGAGACATCTGCCTTCGCCGACCAGCTCGCCCCACCCGTAGTAGAAGACGAAAAATAGATCCGTTCCGGCCCGCCGTGCCTCGTGCCTGCGTTCCATAGAGCGTAGACCGTTCCCGCGGCGTCAGACGTCAGCGCAATCTGCGCTCCCAGGTATTCGGCCTCGCATCCTTGTGCGGCGCAGCCCGGCGGCGCGCTCGAAACGTCCAGCAGAACTGTGTTCCAGCTCCGTCCAGAATCCGCCGACCGGCTCACATAAACGCTCACCGGATGGGTGCTGAGGTCCCGCCGCGCATAGGCGGTCCACGAAAAGTAGACATCATTGTTTGGACCCACCGTAGCTCCGCCCGCCAGCGACCACCCGGGTACAGCATTCCCATTCACGACGGCAGAAGAGAAGGTCTGGGAATAATCATGCGACGCGGCGACCACAAACGTCTGCTCGCGGTTGAATCCCACGTACACATCGGCCCCGCGCACTGCCAGCACTGGCTTGTCAGCTTCCTCGGAGTCGCGCGAGCGCTCCGCCACAGCAAAATACCAGGTGCGCCCGAAGTCCTGCGACCGCGCCACCATCACATCGCGCTTGTTGTCCTGCAGCCAGGAGGCGTAAACCGTCTGCCGGTCCACAGGATCAACCACAATCTGCGGATCAAACTGCCCGGTCGAGGAAGCCACCAGCGGATGCGGCGCCTGCCAAGACAATCCGTTGTCGTTGCTGACCATGAGAGCGATCGTCGGGGCTGTGCAGGCCGGGCAATCACTCACCGCCCCATATTGCGGGAATAGAATGTAGATGTGTCCGTGGCTATCCGCCGCCAGAGCAGGCTCCCACTGATCCCCGGTGTTGTAGCCAACGCGACGCGGCTCAGTGAAGTTCGGAACGGCCAGCGCCACCTGCGCGGTTGCCAGCGCCAATAGCAGGCAAACCGCAAGCCTCTGCACACTCCGGGCGCGGCTGGATCGGAAAAGCAAGGAACGTCTCCTGGGACAACGACTGCGACAACCCTGCCGCACTTTATAATGAATTTCTAATGTGCGTCAATTACCCGATCAGGTCATCGGCACTTTAGTAACGCCCAGACCCGCCGAAATGCTAAAGTGGGGGCCACGCGGGGACAGCCGCCTCGGCTGCCTGCCCTGAGCTACGAAGGGTCCGTCTAGCGAAGCGAGACAGCTGGCGGCTACCACTGAGCTTCCAGAGCGTGACTTTCTGCCGAATTCGTCATCTAATGATTGTGCAGCAAGGAGCAATCTTAAAATGGAGAAAGCCACATTCGCAGCGGGATGTTTCTGGGGAGTGGAAGCCACCTTCCGGCAGATGCCCGGAGTGCTGTCCACGCGGGTGGGCTACACCGGCGGAAGCACCGACAGTCCCACCTACAAGGAAGTCTGCACCGACCGCACCGGCCACGCCGAGGCAGTAGAGGTGGATTTCGACCCCGCCCAGGTTCGCTACAGCGACCTTCTGAAAGTCTTCTGGGAGAACCACGACCCCACGCAGCTCAACCGCCAGGGCCCGGACTGGGGCACGCAATACCGCTCCGCCATCTTCTTCCACACCCCGGCGCAGCAAGCTGAGGCGCAAGCCTCGAAGGAAGCCCTCGAGAAAGCGCACCGCTACTCAAAGCCGATCGTCACCCAGATCGTCCCGGCAGTGACCTTCTATCCCGCCGAGGACTATCACCAGCAGTATCTAGAGAAGCGCGGCCTGGCTAGTTGCCACATCAAAGCGTAGAGGATGGGCTAGCGTCCGCCGATATCTTGCGCTTGAATGCGCGGGCGAAGTGGCTTCGGCTTGGTGTCGCCCGGAGTTAGATGCACCAACCCTCCCTATTCCCACCTAACTTTCAGGATCGGTCCGAGGCCAAAAATAGGACTTCTGGCGTCTCCACCAAAAACTCCAATAAAGTCCGACTAGGGTGCCGCTAACAAGAATAAAGGTGCGGAAAACCCAAGGATGGCTAGCTTCAGGCATTCTCCTGGTGAACGACAGTGCCTCAATGAAGAAGTCTAAGAGTCCAAAGGCAAGTACAATCCAGCCAACCTTCCACACGATTGGCGCTCGCTTCTGGATGCCGTAGAAAGCGGCCGCGTTAAGGCTGGCATAGGCAAGTTCGATAGGAACGTCACGAATCGGAACTCGTCCCGCAATGATAAATAATACGGACAATACGCAGAAGACGAGACACATGAATTTCAGAATACGCACTCGCGAGGCCATCCTCTAGGTTTCGGATTCAGACGTTCCATACAGAAAAAATCGCTGTGCACAAACAGCTGCCGCCATGGTGCGATGTGTATTCTACGCCGCCGTCAACAGCATCGGCGCACCTTTCGTGATCACCAGCGTATGCTCGTAATGCGCCGACGGCCTGCGATCTGCCGTAACCACCGTCCACTTATCCTGCGCCACGAACGCCCTCCCTGATCCTGCGGCAATAATGGGTTCGACGGTAATCACCAGCCCCTCGGTGAGAACCTGATTCGCCTCAGGATCCGCGTAGTTAGGCACTCGCGGTTCTTCATGAATGGTTCGTCCAATGCCGTGTCCTCCCAGATCGCGAATTACGGAGAAACCGTCGCGCCTCACCTCGCGCTCGATCACTCGCCCAATCTCCGAAACCCGAAATCCCGCTCGCGCCACCAGCATGGCCTTGGCAAAGGCTCGTTCCGTACACGCGACCAGGCGTTGCCGCTCCTCCGTCACCTCGCCCACGGGAACAGTTACCGCGGCGTCTGCCATGAATCCGTCTTTCTCGACGGTGACATCCAGCTTGACCAGGTCGCCCTCTTGCAGCGCGCGCTTGCCGGGAATGCCGTGGACCGCTTCCTCGTTGAGGCTGATGCAGTTCACTCCGGGGAATCCGTACACCAAGGCTGGCGCCGATCGCGCTCCGTGCTGCCGCATCACGCCCGCGCCCACTTCGTCCAACTCCGCCGTCGTGATCCCGGGCCGCACCGCGCTTCTCATCGCCCCCAGCATAAGACAAACCACCGCGCCCGCGGCACGCATCCCTCTCAACTCTTCCGGTCCATTGATGGACATAACCTTCCCTCAGAGACATGATACTTCCAAGACGAACCCTACGACGACCCCGTCATGAGCGAACGGGTTCTCTGGGTCCGAGGAAGAAAAGCAGCACAAACCCGCCAATGTAATACAGCAAGCTCTGCTGAAAATTGAACCCCAGAAAACGCAGCGCCAAGCCGAACAAAGCGAGACCCTCGCACAACGCGTAAGTAGCCAAGTAACCGCTCTTCCAGTGACGCAGAGTAATGGGATCGTCTGGGTGAGCCGCCAAACCGTTCGCGGAACGTATTACCAGCGTGCGCCTCACCACAAAGATCATGCCCACCACAGCCACTGCTGCGGTTGAGAAAACATAGCTGAGGGAGGGATCCACGGCTCTGACACTCGGACCTAGAACCTCACCGATGACGGCACAAACCACAATGCTGCCCAGCATCGTCCACTGCACTGCTCGCAGCGTGCTCAGGGCCCCCGGCATTTACGCACATTCTCGCGCAGTCCGCCGAGCGTGATCATGCTATCTTTCAGGCAGAATCCGCCTAGACAATACGCCAGTGAGCTGACTAGTGAGCATGCTTGCCGCCGGGCAATCCCGGACGCACGCGCAAAAAGATCTGGAACGACACCGGATAATTGCCATACGCAGCATCCAACACAGCAGGCTTCGAATAGACCGTCAAATCCGCCCCCAGCCCGAGCTGCCACGCCCGGTTCTGCACCAGATCGCGTTCACCACCGAACGTATAGGCGCCGATGCGGTAAGCCGGATGCACCGCCGCCTGCGGAAACAATTCGTCCTTGTCCACCAGCTCCAGCCGCGTAAACGCATAATCGCGCCGCAGAAAGTTCAGCGTGGATTCCAGCCCATACCCGTTCAGATTGACTCCGTCAGAGAGCTTATGCACCCGGCCCCACACCAGCGAGGTTGCCCAGTTGCCCGCTGCCAGCGGATGGTTGTATTCCACAGAAGCCGTCTGCCGCCACTGGCTGCCCGGTTCAAGCGCTTCCGGATGCTCCAGCCGCCCAATGCTGTATTGCGCCGTCCAGTCGCGCGTAGGCGCAACGCTTACCCTCCCGGAATACGAATCCAACGCGGCAAGCTGGATGCTCCATCGTTCCTCATTCGGCTCGCGCCCGTTGAACGCCGAAGCCTCCAGCTTGACACGGTCGATCACAAACCCGGTCGTGACCACGCCGAAGCTTGTGTGCGTCGAGTCCTGTAAATGATGGCTGAGCGGCGCCAGCGGCAGCTCCGACGCGGAGGTCCGGTGAATGTAGGTGACCGGACCCAGCGCCGGCTCCGCCGAAGGCCCGCCATACAATTCCCACGAGACCTTCTCCGAGAGCGGCAGCATATACAGCGCCGAAAGTTCCGCAAACACATTATGCGGATGCTGGTGATCGACCAGCGGCTCTCCGTGATAAGTCTCCCCGGTCTGAAACAGCTCCGGGAATCCGGGATGTGGCGAGGTCAGCGATTCCGCCGAACCCATTTGCCGGAGCAAAATCGTTCCGCGGCCCAGCCCGTGCTGCTCCATCAGCATCCCCCAATTGACTGACTCCGCTTTGCCCTCGCCGCGCGGCCCGCCCTGGTGGTTGTAATCCGCGAAAATCACCCCATGCGCCATCAATTCCCATCCCCCGCGCATCACCATCCACTGAGGTTCCGGCACCGAAGCAGGCTGCCAGCCGGTTCCCGATCCGGCGTGCGGTGACGGCAACTGCGAAGTTTCGTGCGCTTCCATCGGCATCTGCATCCCGCTCATGGATGTATCCTGCGCCGCAGCCGCCACACACAACATTCCCCCTACCGCAACCGAACAAGCGAAGATTGAACCCAAGACGATTCTGTCCACACGAAACCTCGTTCTCTTCCCTGGATGGAAGGCTGCATGAAATCAAGACGCACGGTTGAGCGCGCCGACGAAGAATAGAGTGAGGATTGCGGATTAGATCCTGAGAATCTGCGTGCCGGGCGGACCACTGGAGCCCGTAAGCGCAGCCGGAGATGCCGTGCTGTCGCTCACCTCCACCAGAACATGAATCGTGTCAGCCTCCACCGACCGCAGCCCAGGGCGCAGTGAAAAAACGCGAGTCAGCAGAGCGGAGCGATGACTGCTTACGCAGCAGCGGTAGTCAGCAGGTTGCGGACTAGCTGGCACTCGCGCAGGATGATGACACCCAGCAGTCTGGTGAGGCGCAGCCGAAGCAGGCAGGCACATCGTTCCCGCAGTAGCGGCAACGACCGCACTCAGCAGCGCCACGGCAACGATCTGCAGGAAACCGGTTCGTGGAAAAAGCTGGCTCACAATTACGTCCCGGTGATCTTTACCCGAAGCTCCTCCGGCAGGCGTTCGCGAATCTCCTGCGGCAGCCGGTCGTGCACCCGCCGTGCTCCCTGCTTGGCCGCATCCAGCACGGTCACCGGCGCCGGCGTAGCCACCGCCACCACCAGCCAGATCAGCGCCGACAAGGCAAAGCCGGCCAGCGCCGCAATCTCCAGCCAGAACGCATGCCGCGGAACAAAGTGGCGGATCACTCCAAAAGCCAGCAGAAACACCCCGCCCGAAATCGAAGCCAGCGCAATCAGTCCTACGTCAATCCGGCGATGGATTCGCTGCCGCCCTCGGCAGTGTTGGCATTCGGCAAAATGGCTTTCGTAGTCACTGCGCATCTCCGGCGCCAGGCCGGAAATGTCATACCGCCAGCCCGCCAGAATCTTCCCTACAATCGGATCAATGCACTGCTGACTCATAAGTAATTACATTTCAATCGGCGGCAACACCTCGCCCTGCATCGCCACCAGGACCCGATTCTGAAACAAACCGCCCCGCTCAGCGAGCGCCTTTTCTGCCTCTCGCCGCGCTATTTCCGGGTGATTGTTCTGCTCGGATAGATGCGCCAGCACCACAAACGCTGCACTGTTATCATAGTCGTTAATGAAGAAATCCGCGAGTTTCAGGTTCGACAGATGCCCCACGTTACTCGCCACCCGCTGCTTCACCGACCACGGATAAGACCCGCCCCGCAGCATCTCCACATCATGATTCGATTCCATCACTAAAATGTCCGACCCGCGCAAGTGGTCGCGAACATTAACCGGAAGGTAGCCCAAGTCGGTAGCCACGCTCACCTTCGTGCCTTCTATCCGAAACGTGAACCCCACCGGATCGGCGGCGTCATGCGGGATGGTAAAAGGTTTCACCTCAATATCGCCAACCTGAAAACGATGCCCCGACTCAAAGCGTTCCAGCTTCTCCAGTTGCGGCCGTTCGCCCTTCTCGTCACGCATTGCCCGCGCCCAGGCCGCATGCGTCGCCCCCGTCATGAAGATTGGGATGCGCAACTTCTTCGCCAGAGTTGCTAAACCGTAGATGTGATCGGAATGCTCGTGGGTAATCAGAATCGCCGAAAGCGACTGCGGATCCTCGCCCAGCGACTTCATCCGCTTGAAAGTCTCCCGGCAGGAAATGCCGGCGTCGACCAGAATCCTCGTGCGCGCGCTGGCCACAAACGCACAATTCCCCCGGCTCCCGCTGGCCAGCATCGAAACCGTCACACCCATTCCCGCAGCATACGCGCCCACCCTGTGAATTCGGGAGTAACTCTCTGGTTATCCGGTACCTAAGGGCAGTGGCCAGTGTCCAGTGATCAGTGGCCGGTCCCGGTTTCGGTGTTTTCTGGCCACTGGCCACTGACCACTGACCACTGTCTTTTCACTTCCCCTGCCGCAAATTGTCGATAACCCCGCGCATCAGCGACCCGCCATAAGCCCCCGCAATTCCCGGCAGCGCCGCCAGAAACGATCCATAGACCTGCGCCCGCGTAGGTTTCACAGTAAGGATCAGATAAGCAGCAAGCTCGGCCAGAGGGACGAACATTCCCACCACAACCACCCACCGCCAGGGCCAGCGCGGCCGCAGCAGCCCCAGCAACATGCAAGCCATCAGCACTAGCAGCGCCGTGAAGAGCAGGTCATTGATCATGGCGTCCACCCACCCCGTGCCGATGCCCGCCAGCGCGGCCAGAAGGTAGAAGGGCACATCGCTGCGGCTAGGTGAAGAGACTGTCTCGGTAGTCATGGTCTGCGGGTTTACTAGGTACTGGGTCTGGGTACTGGGTACTACGAATCCTCAATACCGATAAAACCCCCTCCCACTCTTCCTCCCCAACCACCCCGCATCCACCATCTTGATCAGCAGCGGACAAGGCCGGTACTTGGGATCTCCCAGCCCATCCTGCATCACGCGCATGATGTCGAGGCAAACATCGAGCCCAATAAAGTCAGCCAAAGTCAGCGGCCCCATGGGATGCGCCATCCCCAGCTTAAACACCTCATCCACCGCCTCAGCGGTAGCCACGCCCTCCATCACCGCATACATGGCCTCGTTCAGCAAAGGCATCAGTACGCGGTTCGAGACAAATCCCGGCGCATCGTTCACCTCAACCGGCGTCTTCTCAAGCTTCACCGCCAACTCCCGCACCGCCGCAAAAGTTTCCGCCGAGGTAGCCAGCCCCCGAATCACCTCCACCAGCTTCATCACCGTCACCGGATTAAAGAAGTGCATCCCAATCACTTTGTCGGGACGCTTGGTCAACGCGGCGAGCTTGGTAATGGAGATCGAAGAAGTGTTCGAAGCCAGGATGACATCCGGACGCGCCACCCGGTCAAGATCACGAAAAATTTCCGTCTTGATCTCAATCTTCTCCGTAGCCGCCTCCACGATAAAATCGCACTCGGCCAGCTTCGAGCGGTCGGTCACGAGGTCGATTCGCCGCAGAGTCGATTCTTTGTCCTCGGCAGAAATCTTGTTTTTCGCCACTTCGCGGTCGAGGTTCTTGATGATGGTCTCCAGCCCGCGATTCAGAAACCGCTGCTCCACATCGCACAAAACTACTGAATATCCGCCCCGCGCAAAGATTTGCGCAATGCCGTTGCCCATGGTCCCCGCGCCGACTACTCCAATACGCTGAATCTCCATAACATTTACCCCTACGAAAACGTTTGAGTCTACCATTCAACATCATCACAAGGATTACAATCGTCGGTGCGAGGTTCCGTATGACCTGCCGCAACTGCCTTCTGATTTGCTTCCTTACCGCAGTCTCTATAACGATGACAGGACAGACCGAGCCTGTGCTGATCTCGGTAAACGTGCCAAAGTACCCACCCTTGGCTTGCCAAGCCCACATCGAGGGCGTTGTGAAGTTGACGTTCACCCTGCCGGCCAATGGCGAACAACCGACAAACATTGAGGTGGTGTCCGGCCATCCGATGTTTAAGGACGCATCGGTGGAAAATGTGAAGACATGGCGCTTCGAACAAAATCCTTATGCCGTTGAACGCAAGTACGAAACAACATTCAAATATCGGCTTTCAGGGCTCGAAGCTGCCGGGCAGAGGAGAGTCACGGTCACCTTTGAGTCGTTTCACGAGGTGCAAGTGGTGACAGACGTCGCCCCACCGACAGTCAACTATTGAGCGATTAGCGGTGTGAAAGCGCGATTGTCACCTGCGAACCGTCGGTGATCTCTCGCCGTCCGGTATAAAATAGCCAAGGAAGCCAATATCTAAGGCTCCGGATTTGAAAGGATTAACCCATGGCAACCCTAGAACTCCCCACCCGGCCGCGCACGACCTCATCCCATCAAGGCCCATTCATCAACGAGTCATTTTTCAATTTTACGAGAGAAGACAACGCCCGCAAGATGCGCGCCGCCATCGAACGAGTCCGCGGACAACTCGGCCGCGAGTATGACCTGATCATCGGCGGACAGCGCGTCAAGACCACCGACAAGATCAAGTCCCTGAACCCCTCGAAGCCGTCGCAAGTAGTTGGAGTCCACCAGAAGGCTGGCAAAGAACACGTGGAACCGGCCATGACAGCCGCCTTGAAAGCCTTCCAAACCTGGAGCCGCACTCCCATCGAAGACCGCGCTAGCCTGCTGTTCCGCGTAGCCGACCTGCTCCGCGACCGCAAAATGGACTACATGGCCTGGCTCGTCTTCGAAGTCAGCAAGAACTGGGGCGAAGCCGACGCTGATATTTCCGAGACCATCGACTTCTGCGAGTTCTACGCCCGCGAAGCTTTGCGTCTCTCGAAAGCTGAAACCCCGGTGCAGATGCCCGGCGAGCGCGATTCGCTAACCTACATCCCGCTAGGCGTGGGGGCGGTAATTCCTCCTTGGAATTTCCCTTGCGCCATCATGGCCGGCATGACTCTCGCCTCCATCGTCGGAGGCAACACCGTAATCCTGAAGCCATCAAGCGATTCCCCCACCATCGCCGCGAAGTTCATCGAGCTTCTAGAAGAAGCCGGAATGCCCGAAGGCGTGGTGAATTTCTGCCCCGGCGCCGGCGACAGCTTCGGCGACGCCGTAGTCGCGCATCCCAAAACCCGTTACGTAGCCTTCACTGGATCCCGCGAAGTCGGCCTCCACATCAACAAGACCGCCGCCACGCAAGCTCCCGGCCAGCTCTGGATCAAGCGCACCATCCTCGAAATGGGCGGCAAGGACGCCATCATCGTCGACGCCGACGCCGACATCGACTCGGCTGTAGAAGGCGTAGCCCAGGCCGCATTCGGCTTCCAGGGCCAGAAGTGCTCCGCCTGTTCCCGTGCCATAGTCGACGAGCGCATCTACGATAAATTCCTCGAACAGCTCAAAGCCCGCGTAGAGAAAATCACCGTCGGCGATCCAGCCGCAAACGCCAACATGGGTGCAGTCATTAACGAAGGCTCGATGAAGACCATCCTCGCCTACATCGAGCAAGGCAAAAAAGATGGACGCCTCCTCACCGGCGGCGAGCGAGCCACCGAAGCCGGAGAAGGCTACTTCATCCGACCCACCGTAATCGCCGACATCCCGGCCAAATCAAAACTCGAGCAGGAAGAAATTTTCGGCCCGGTCCTCGCAGTAATCAAAGCCCGCGGCTTCGACAACGCCCTCGAAATCGCCAACGACACCGAGTTCGGCCTGACCGGCGCCATCTACACCAAGTCTCGCGACAAGATCGACCGCGCCAAAAGCGAGTTCCACGTAGGCAATCTCTACATCAACCGCAAATGCACCGGAGCCATGGTCGGCGCGCACCCCTTCGGCGGCTTCAATATGTCGGGAACGGATTCGAAATCCGGCGGCCCGGACTACTTGTACTTGTTCACGCAAGCCAAGTCGATAGCGGAAAAAATCTAGAGAATTAGTATCCAGTACCCCCCTACCAAGTGAGAATCGTTCTGTCCGGGAACTAGGTACTGGGTACTAGGAACCTTTTTCAAGCGGCACCGGCGCCGGATTCCTCTCCAAAAACTGATGCTGATGCCAATACGGATAAACCGGCGTCACATCGCTAGCTTTATCCAACTTCGCAACCTGCTCCGCCGAAAGATTCCATCCCGCCGCCCCCAGGTTCTGCCGCAACTGCTCCTCATTCCTAGCCCCAAAGATGACCGTCGAAATCGACGGACGCTGCAGCAGCCAGTTCAGCGCCACCTGCGGCACGCTCTTGCCCGTCTCGGCGGCGACTGCGTCCAGCGCATCCACCACTTTGTACAAATGTTCATCCGAAACCTGCGGACCGAGCCCACCCGTCTTGTGCAACCGGCTTTCGGCCGGCAAGGGCTTCCCGCGCCGGATCTTTCCCGTCAACCGTCCCCACCCCAGCGGACTCCACACCAGCGCGCCCACTCCCTGGTCCAAAGCCAGCGGCATCAACTCCCACTCATACTCCCGGCCAATCAGCGAGTAATAGACTTGATGTCCCGAGAAGCGCGCCCAGCCAAATTTGTCGGCAACCGCCAGCGACTTCATCAAATGCCACCCGGAAAAATTCGAGCACGCAATGTATCGAACTTTCCCGCTCACCACCAGTTGATTGAGCGCACTGAGAACTTCCTCGGCCGGAGTCAGCGCATCAAACCCGTGCAAGTGATAAATGTCGATGTAATCCGTGCCCAGCCGCCGCAAGCTGGCTTCACAAGCCTTGATCAGGTGATAGCGCGACGACCCCAGATCATTCGGACCCGGCCCCATGCGGAAGGTCGCCTTGGTCGAAATCAATACATCGTCGCGCCGTCCGGCAATCGCCTTCCCCAGAATTGTTTCCGAGAGTCCGTCCGAATAAACGTCCGCAGTATCGAAAAGGTTGGCACCCTCTTCCAAACAGATGTCCACCAGCCTAGTCGCCTCAGCCACATCGCTAGCGCCCCAGGCGCGAAAGAATTCAGTCGACCCGCCAAATGTTCCCGTGCCAAAACTCAAGGCAGGCACCTTCAATCCAGAGCGTCCCAGCGTTCGAAATTCCATGAACAATAGATGTCAGACGCAATCAGAACGATGCGGTAGGGAGCCCACGAAAACGTTAAGACTTCCTGTAACTCTGTGCTTGCCCTGAGCGAAGCCAAAGGTCCCCTGTGTTGAAGGTTTTGACTTTGCTGAAGCCGAAAAAAAGCCGCCCGCAAGGGGCGGCTCTCGAATCCGAAACGACTACGGCATAACGCCCGCCGGAGGTTGCGGTGCCGGCCCCGCCGTCGTAGCGGCAGCCGCCTCATTCAAAATCCGGTGATGAATCGTAAACAGCGCCAACTCCAGCCGATCCGAAACGCCGATCTTGTCATACACGTTGCGCAGATAATTCTTAATGACCTGCTCGGTCGTCCCCAGCTGCGTGGCAATTTCTTTGTTCTTGTAACCTTGTACAATCAGCGCCACGATGCGCAGCTCTTTCGCCGTCAGCCGGTCGCGCACCCGCAGCCCGACCATATCGTTTTCCGTGAGTTCGCTCGGCACCGCCACATCCTGCACCCAGGTTTCACCGCGCGCCACCTTGCGCACACAGTCCACCAGGGCCGCGCTGGTCACGTTGCGGTAGACCACGCCATGCGCGCCGTTCGCCATGTGCCGCTGCGCGCTCTCGCCCGTATCGGCCAGCACCACTACGCGAGTCTTAGCCCGGTTCGCCGATTGTATGATCGCCGCGAAATCGTTGTGAAAGCCCGCAGCCACCACCAGCACCGCAGCGCGGAATTTGTCCAGAGCCATGAACATCTGCTCTTGCGTTTGGGCTTGCGCCACAATGCGCATCTCATCTTCCACGGCAAGCACCTTGGCGATGCCGGCGCGGAAGATTGCCTGGTTATCGGCCAGAATCAATTTGAGCATGTTGTCGGTACCCCAAAAGTTCGGTCCAAAACGTCCGCTCCAAAAGCATTACGAGTTCCTGACGAACTCATACGAATCGATCACGCAGGCCACACCGCGGCCTTCTTCGCTGGTCCCGGTTGGATCGGCGCGCACCACCCGCCCCTTGCATTGAATCACCACGTTCTCCTGCCCCCCGGTCACGTCAGGCGGCAGCGTGATCTCAAACTCCACCGGAGAACCAATTTCCAGCGACGCGTCGGCGCGAATGTATACGCCCGCCGCGCTCAGATTTCCTGTAAGCCCTTTGGTGTCGCCGCTGGCACGCTCATCGTGAATCTTGATCGGCAATTCCAGCGGAAACCGTTTTCCGGTCCGTGCTTCGGACACAGTGCCTCCTAGTTCGTGGCTGAATCTCTTAGACACTCCATAAGCCCAGCCAACCTCATCAGAATACGCCACAGGCAGGCGGATCAGCCACTTTTGTTGCTCAGGGCCGGTTATATCACGGATGCCACCGGGATAAAAGCCTGATAACGAGTTAGTTAAGGGTAGAACCTAGATTCCCCCCTGAGGTGTTCATGTCGGGCGGACGCCCTCGTCTGCCGCCTTTGACCTTGCTATTGAAGTGGAGCCTATACCGGGAACCGCCCCGCTATCCTAACTGCCCGGCGGCCGAGGAGGGCAGTTGCACCGTCGTCAGCCAGAGAACTCCTGCACCTTCGCCGAAGGTCGCTGCTCCTAAGCTAAGTGCGCCGGTGGTGGAATCGATGTTGTAGCCTTGGATGCCCTTGAATGTGCCAAGATATAAATACTTTCCAGAGGGATCGGTCGTGAGTGTCCCCCCGCCCGACCCGAAAGGAGAATTAGGCAATGGCGTAAGCGCCCCGCTGCTCGAGTCGATGCTGTAGCCGGAAATGGTGCCGTCGCCCGCATTCACCACGTACAGGAAATTGTTTACTGATGCGAGAACACTCGCACCGTTCCCCGCTGGAAAAGGGGAACCTGGCACGGGAGTAAGGGCACCGGTCGCGCTATCGACGGAGAACGCCGCAACCTGGTTCAAGAGGGCGGTGTAAACGAAACTGCCTGTATCCACAATACCGTACGGCTCGCTGGTTCCACCCGTCGGGCCAGGGATCGCAAAAGGCGAATTCGGCACCGGTGTTAACACTCCTGATGAGGCGTCGATCGTGAACGCCAAAATACTATCGTCTGGATCGTTGTCATTGGATGCGTAGAGAAACTTGCCGGTGGGATCCACCACCAGCTCAGAGTTCGGCCCCGAGGCAAGCGGCGAGTTGGGGATTAAGCTCAGAACCCCAGTCGCGCTATCGACGCTGAACCCGTAGATGAAGCCGGTAAAGTCCGCGCCATAAAGGAACTGGCCATTCGGTGTGATCGCCAGACCTTGAATCGAAGAGGGAGGTGGGAACAGGAAGAACGGCGATTCCGCAATCTGCGTGAGGGAGCCATCGGTCGGACTGATCAAGTAGCCAAAAATCTGCGAGCCGTTGTTGGGTTGGCCGTCGATAAAACTATTCGAAACGTAAAGAAACTGGGCATTCGATGCTACCGCTGCCCCATTGGCAAAGAACGGAGTTGGGCCAGACGAGAGCGTTCCGAATCCCCCCGTGCTCGCATCAATCGTGGTAGTTACGGACAAGTTGAGCTGCGTCGTGGCAGCAAACCCGTACAGCACCTCGGGACCCGGCAAGACCGGGCAACTGCCGCCGTTACTAGCGCCGCAAACCACATTTCCGGGTCCGCTCGAACCGCACCCGGCCAAAGCCAGTGCAAGGCCGAGCGGAAGAGCGATTCTTGAGAGACTACAAAGGCTGCCCGTTGACCGATGACCCATCTGGATCCTCCGATACGATAGACGCCAGAATCCGTCCCTTGGTGAGCAGGGTTCGCCGAAGAGTGGGAACCGTGGCCACCCACGTTTACACCCACTGAGAACTGGCCGCTACCCGGGCTATAATTGCGCGGACGCATGGTTCTGACCTCCGGCACCAGACTTGACCCCTACGAAATCGAATCGCCGCTCGGCGCAGATGGCATGGGCGAAATGTATCGCGTTCGCGATACACGCTTGGAGCGCACGGGTGCCATCAAAGTTCTGACCGCGCCCGCTGACCTGAAATAGTGAGCCTCGCTGCGGGGACCTTTATCCCGCAACCGACCCCCGCATGGTAACGTCTAATAGGAGTTTTCATCCCGGAGATCACTCATGCCTCGCCCATCCTTCTCCCGCCGCGCGCCGCGTCGCCCGCGCCATTTCCTCTGCAAAACGGCAGCCCTTGTTCTCGCATCAACTACGTGTCTCCTGGCGCAGCAGCCCACCACCCCGACTCCCGCCCCGAAGACTGCGCCCGAAAAGTCGAAGCCCAGCCCCAATGAATCCGCCTCCGCAGCGTCCCAGACTCTGGCGCAGTTCAACGATGCTCTTGAAAACCTCGCCGCCCGCGTCTCTCCCGCGGTTGTTCAGATCCTCGTAACCGGCTACGGCTCTCTGCATGAAGAAAACCGCTCGGAAACTTCTCTCATCGTTCGCCAGCATGCCGTCGGCTCCGGGGTCATCGTCGATCCCAACGGCTACATCATGACCAACGCGCACGTAGTCGAGGGCGCGCAGCGCATCCGCGTCGCTCTTCCGATGCCCACTGACGCCGGCCGCTCCATTGCCGCCGCCAGACGCCACATCCTCGAAGCCCGCCTGATCGGTGTACACAAAGAAACCGATCTCGCCCTCCTCAAGGTTGACGACAAAGACCTGCCCACGCTGGTCCTGCTCGCCCAACAGCGTCCTCGCGTAGGCCAACTGGTGTTCGCCATCGGCAGTCCCGAAGGTCTGCAGAACTCGGTCACTATGGGAGTGGTCAGCGCCGTTGCCCGCCAGGCCGATCCCGACAAACCCCTCACCTACATCCAGACCGACGCCCCCATCAATCCCGGGAACAGCGGCGGACCGCTAGTCGATATGAACGGATCCGTACTCGGAATCAACACCTTCATTCTTTCCCAAGGCGGAGGCAGCGAAGGTCTGGGATTCGCCATCCCGGCTCGCATCGTGGATTTCGTGTACCACAGCCTGCGCAAGTACGGCCACGTTCATCGCGTAGAGATCGGCGCCGTCGCCCAGGAAATCACACCCACGCTGGCCGACGGCCTCCAGCTCGCTCGGCATTGGGGAGTCATCATCGCCGACGTCAAGCCCGACGGCCCCGCCGCTGCCGCCGGCCTGAAGGTTCAGGACATCGTCCTCACTGCCGACGATCGCCGCATCGAAACTCTTCCCCAGCTTTCTTCAGCCCTCTATCTGCACCGCCTTGATCAGGTGCTCAAGCTCGAAATCCTCCGCGGCGACCAGAATAAAACTCTATACGTTCCAGCCATCGAGCACCGCGACCAGATGGATCAGCTCTTCGACACCGCCGACCCCGAAAAAAATCTGATCCCGCGCCTCGGCATTCTAGCCATCGATCTCACCGACGACCTGCGCAGCAAGATCGGAACATTGCGCATCCCCTCCGGCGTAGTCGTACTCGGCCGCGCCGCCGATCTAATCCTGCCCGACACCGGCCTGCAAACCGGCGACGTAATCCACGCCCTCAACACCACTCCCATCACGTCGATGGATGCCCTCCGCGCCGCCGTCCTCACCCTGAAAACTGGCGATCCCGTAGTCCTCCAGGTAGAACGCTCCGACGGCCTGACCTACTTAGGTTTCGAAATGGAGTAGAACGATCGTGCTGATGCGCATTTCCGCAGCCACCCCCGGGGTGCCCCATTTCTCGCGTTCTTTGCGAGAAGTGGGAATTCGTGAAGTATGCACCAAAGGGTTCAGGACCGGCGGCCTTCGAAAAAGGCGTGGAGGGTATCGCAAGGTGCGACCACAGCCGAGCGTGCCCCACCTTATTCTTCACGCCGAACAAATTTGCCGTAAAATATTCTCGGGCGCCTGTAGCTCAATCGGATAGAGCATCTGCCTTCGGAGCAGAGGGTTGGGAGTTCGAGTCTCTCCAGGCGCACCAGATTTCCCGCCAACAAGACGCGCTAGAACGCGCTGCCGCCGCCGCCGCCGAATCCACCGCCGGAAAATCCTCCGCCCCCGCCGAAGCCTCCTCCACCGCCGCCCCAGCCCGATCCCGTAGAACTGGCCCGGGGTGAGGACACGAATACCTGGTGCATATCCGTTGCCATGCCGTGCATCGACGACGAGAAGAAAATGGGATTGAACCCCATACCGAGGCCGTAGCCCGGTCCGACGTACCAACTCGGCGGATCTTTTATGATGCCGGCGAAGGCCTGTGCCCAGTGATGTTCCACGCCGAGGGCCATGGCATAGGGCAAGAACTTCTCGAACGTGTCGGGCGGCATCACTTTAAGGCGCTCGGCATCGACGCGGTTCATGAACTCCTGAAATCCGAGCACGGCAGTATGAATGCGCGATCCTTTCAGAGTCTTCGCCGTCATCTCGCGGGCGAAGAGCCACCAGATCACGGCGGAGATCACCAGGCACACAATCAGCACCTGGATGGAACTGAGAAAATCGGCCCAATGCATGTACTGGAAGATGGCGAACGGCACGAGGATGCAGAAAGCTGCCCCGGCGCTGTAGCCGTTGGCGGATTCGGGATCGAGCCGGTAAATTCCTTTCTGTTTGAGAGCTGACATGATGTCGGCGCGGACCACGGGCACGGCGGTGTAGAAGCGGTTTCTGAGGCTGGAGAGGCGCGTGTCGGTGGCGTCTCCGGGGAAAATGTTGACCAGCATGACGAGCTCGTGGGGGGCGAGGCCGTGCCAGTCCTGGGGTTTCTGCAGGAGATGGAAGATGTATTCCTTGTGGTGGAAGAGCAGGCCTTTCTCGTCGGTCTCTTCGATCTTAATAAAACCTCGCACAGCAAGATCGACGATGGTCGATGTAATGTCGCGGGGATGAATGTGATCGTCGAGCAGGGTTCCGCATTCCGCAGGAGAAACTCCAGGCGGCGGCTCGTACATGGGTGCGACCGATATGCCGGGGTCAGGATCGCGGCCTTTGTACCACCACAAAACGAGCATCACGGCGAGTGTGACCAGAGGCAGGAAAACTGCGGGATTGCCGCCGATGAACCAGAACAGTTTGGTGAGCCGTCCGGGCTCTTTGAGAACGCCTTTGGGGATGTAAACATCTATCGTCATGCCGCCGCGCATGGGCAGGGGACTGTTGGTTTCGAACTCGGCGGTCGCGCCGTCAACCTTGGCGGTGGCGTCGCGTTCGGTCGAGCCGTAAACGCCGGTGAAGGCTTGCGCGCGCAGGGATCCGTTAGCCGCATCGGGAAATGCACGCTGGCACTGGCGTGATCGATGGGCACGGGCCAGTCGTTTCCGGTTACGTTCCAGTAGAACTCGTCGTAACCGTCGAAAAAGCGGGTACCGTTGCGCACGCGATAGGCGATCTCGACGATGCGCGTGGCATTGACGGCGTTCGGAATGTAAATTTTGAGATCGCGAGAGGCGCCGGAAATCGAAGAGTCGTATTTGAGCTTGGCGCCATTTTCGTCGGTGATGCTGGTGACGTTGACGAAGAGCTGGTAATTGATGCTGTTTGGTCCGGGATATTCAATGGGGATGGTGCGGTGAATGCCGTGCCACTCGCCGACGAAGTTCAGGGTGATGGTCTCGTTGACCAGAGCGCTGCCGTCAGGGTTGACGGTGATGGTGTCTTGAAGGTCGGAGACGCGCCAGGATTTGGCGGCGGCAGGAACGGCGAGGGTAAAGAGCAGCAGAAACGTTACGGCAGCGTGGTAGAGACGTAGCTTGCTACATCTTGCCGGCGGCGCCTCGGGGGCCGGCGGCGGGTACGCTGCCGGCAGAGACGTTGCAAGCAACGTCTCTACGACAGGGTTTGTTGCCGCCGAAGTCTTGTTTGGCGCTGCCGACGTTGCTCGTCCATGCATTTCCCCACGCATCCGATCAGAACTTCACGGCCACTGGCTCGCGGTCGGCTTCCGTGGTCTCGAAGAACTGGCGCGGCGTGAAGTTGAACATGCCGGCGAGAATATTCGTGGGGAAGACCTGAATCTTCGTATTGAGGTCGCGCACCACCGCGTTGTAGTACCGGCGCGAGTTCTGGATGGCGTCTTCGGTCTGGCTCAGCGATTCCTGCAGTTGGGTGAATTGTTCGGAGGCCTTCAACTCAGGATAATTCTCGGCGACGGCGAACAGGCTCTTCAGTGCTCCGGTGAGCTGATTCTCAGCCACGGCCTTGCCCTCGGGAGTGGTGGCCTGCATGGCCTGCGAACGAAACTTGGCAATGTTTTCAAACGTCCCTTTTTCGTGCGTGGCGTAGCCTTTAACCGTCTCGACCAGGTTGGGGATGAGATCGTGGCGACGCTTGAGCTGGACATCAATGTCAGACCAGGCGGAATCGCAGCGCACGCGCAACTGCACCAGGCTGTTGTAACTGCCGACGAGCGCTACGGCGATCACCACGAGGATTACGAGAAAGATGATGCCGAACATTGGCGTCTCCTTGGGAGTTGCAGGATTGTCGGAATCTTAATCCTTAAAACAATGGGACGTTAGCACAGGGAGGGCGGGGGTGCAAACGAAGTCTGGCAGGGGTATCTCGGTTTCTTCACGGTTCTCAACGGGATGGTGAGCGTAATGAGGATATTTCAACAGTTATCCCCCCAGGCGGGAGAATCCGATAGAATCCGGGAACGGTTTGCCCGCGATTGTAGGCCCACGCGAGCCAATATCGGAGGTCCTCATGCCAAGCCTGAAAAAGAGCAAGGCGGAGCTGCGAACGGAACGACCGCGAATACCCGGCTACGGCATTAGCAAGAGCAAAACCGGGATGTTGCCTTGGGAATGGGCCGTGAAGACTCTGACGGAATCTCGGGAGTACCGGATCGTCACGGTGCGTCCCGATGGTCGACCCCATGCCATGATCATCTGGGGCCTGTGGTTCGACGGTGTGTTTTGGTTCGGCACGGGGAGCAAGACTCAAAAGGCACGCAATTTAGCAAAAAATCCAAACTGTATCGTGGGCACTCAGAGCGCTGCTGAAGCGGTGATTCTGGAAGGTATCGCCGAACTGATCATAGACCCAGCTATTAGGAAGAAGTTAGAACCAACATCGCTCAGCAAATATGGAATGAGCGGCGGTGACGGCTCCGAGCCCCTCTACAGCGTGCGCCCGAGCCGTGTATTCGGCCTTATCGAAAAGAGCTTCCCGAAAACCGCGACGCGCTGGACATTCGATTGAGGTCAATGAGTGTAATAGCGATATTTCAATAGGTTGTACGCGTTGTATGATGCGTCGCAATTTCAGAGAGCGCATGGCGCTCTCGGGAAACGGTCAAATTGCAATAACCATGAGAAAAATCGCCCGCATCCGGCTCACAATTACTGCGAGCTTTTGCATGCTTCCCATCGCCGTCTTCTCGCAAACCAACGGGACCTTGGATGAATCGCCAGCACCACCGAGTTCCACAGCGATGTAGATTTGACCGAAGACGAGGCCGGATTCTCTGCTATGGCAAATTTCAAGAACAAAACCGTACGGGCAGCCACCTGCAAGACCATCGCACATAAGGCTTTGCTCTACGAGAAATAGTTAGTGCAGTGCGCACGCAGCACGGTCGTTTCTGGTATTGATCTTGCAGCATGTCAAGCCGTCCGACTTTGGAGGCTACATGCTTTGTTTGCCAATTTCTCTACTTCCAATGTGTGATGTGTGCGGACGGGCGGTTTCCCTTGAATATTGCAACACAGATGAGAAGGGAGATGCGGTTCACGAAGAATGTTATTTGCGCAAGCTAGGCTTGGAGGCTCCGCCTGCGACGAATTCGGGGGGCTTCTCAGCAGGAATTTATACGGATAGCACCTAAACTCGCCGAGCCTCGGGCAGCCCGTTGTGAAACCCTGAATTAGCTGATGTGCTCGAACGGCATCTCTCTGCTGGCTTTATCGCAGAACGTCATAGTCATCCTACCCACGTCCACAGTCCATTTTCGGTCCCGCTCTGCGCTAAGCCCTTTGACAGGGGCCGGGGCGGAGCCTAGCATCGTGATCAGAGCAAGCTACCTCCTCTTACTCTTTCAGGTTCTCTGAACTAAGGCAGCCCATCTGAAGTTTCTCCTCTTAGCAAACTAATTAGTGAGCCCAGGCGAAGGGAGTCCGCATGCGGAAGCGATGGCGATTTGCGAGTGTGGTACTGGCGGCGATCCAGTTGGCCGGTGTCGCTGTGGCGCAGCGGGTCGTGACGGAGTCAGGCGCGATATCGGGCGTACGGGAAGCCGGATTGAGTATCTATAAAGGCGTGCCATTCGCGGCCCCGCCGGTGGGCGAACTGCGGTGGCGGCCACCGGTGCGTGTCGCGTCCTGGATTGGCACGCGTAGCGCGGATGCGTTTGCACCAGCGTGCATGCAGGTGGGTGTATCCATGCCGGGCGAGACGCCGCCGGCAGTGAGCGAGGATTGTCTCTACCTCAATATCTGGACTCCGGCGGAGGAAACGACAACAACAACAAAGAGCGCGCGGGAGCGCCCGCCGGTGATCGTGTGGATTTACGGCGGCGGCTACAACAACGGGTCGGCGTCGATGCCGCTGTACTGGGGCGACCGGCTGGCACGCAAAGGCGTGATCGTGGTCACCATCGCGTATCGACTCGGTCCGCTGGGTTTTCTGGCGCATCCAGAGTTGACGCGGGAGTCGCCGCACAAGTCGTCCGGGAATTACGGAGTGATGGACCAGATCGCCGCACTTGAGTGGATTCAGAGGAACATTGCCGCCTTTGGGGGCGATCCGAAAAATGTGACCGTCGCCGGTCAGTCCGCCGGAGCGATGGCGGTGAGTATGCTGATGGCGTCGCCGCTGGCCAAGGGATTGTTTCAGCGTGCCATCGGAGAGAGCGGAGGAATGTTTGAGCCGCTCCAGCTCGCGCCCCGGTTCCTGCTGGCCAATGCTGAACGCGACGGGGAGAAGTACGCCGCTTCGCTGGGTGCGGCGTCGCTCGGGGAATTACGGCGGCTGCCGGTGTTGGCGCTGCTCGGAGGCAAAGCCGGTGATGTCAGCCACCCGGTGATCGAACCTTATGTGCTTCCGGTTTCGCCCTACGAAGCGTTCGCTACGGGGCGGCAGAACGACGTCCCGCTGCTCATCGGTTCGAACGCCGACGAGGCGCGTTCCCTTGTGGATGTCAGCCAAGTGAAGGGCGCCACATTCGACAGTGATCTCGAGCATAGCTGGGGACCGTTGCCGGCTCCGCTGGTTGCGGCTTATCCCCACGCGAGCGATGGAGAAGCGCGGCAGGCGCGGCTTGACCTCGAACGCGACCTCCGCTTCGGCTGGGACATGTGGGCCTGGGCCAGGTTGCAGGCCGGAAGCGGGCAGAACAACGTCTATTACTACTCCTTTCGACAGCAGCCACCGTTCCCGGCCGGTTCCGTGTATGACGGGTGGGGCGCGAGCCACTACGCTGAACTCTGGTATGTCTTCGATCATCTCGACCAAGCCCCTTGGCGCTGGAGCATAGCGGACCGGAACGTGGCCGCGGAAATATCCGGCTACTGGGTCAACTTCGCGAGGTCGGGGAATCCGAACGGTCCGGGGCTTCCCTCGTGGCCGGCGTTCACTAACGCGGATAGCAAGGTTTTATATCTCGGCGATCCGATCAGGGTTGGGGGAGTGGCGAATATCAACAGCCTGAACGTCTTCGATGCCGTCTACACGGCTGTGCGTGGCACGTCGTTTGCGGCACGTTGATAGTGCGAGGAGGAATCTCTTACTGCTGCGGGGCGAAGTAGCCTTTGCGGGCGCGGACCTGTAGGTCTTTCTTGAGGGCGGAGATTTCGATGGAGCGGTAGCGGCCGTCGGCATCGAAGTCGGCGGGCTTGTAGCTGACGATGTACTGGCTGCGGAGTTCGTCTTCAATGGCGGCGAAAGAGCGGGTGATGTCCTTCATCTTGAAAGGGAAGAAGGCGCGGCCGCCGGTGGCTTCCGCGAGCTGTTCAAGAACTTTGTCGCCGCGCAGAATGAGGCCGCTGTCGTCCGTGGAGATGGCGTAGATGATGACTTCGGCGCGCTGCGCCATTTCGATGGCCTGGGCGCGCGAGTATTCGCTCTGGTTGTCTTCGCCGTCGCTGACCACCACGATCGCCTTGCGCGCGGGATGATCGGGACGATCCTTTAAGAATTTATCTTTACAGGCGCGGTAGATGGCGTCGTAGAGTGCGGTGCCTCCGCTATCGTGCAACTTGTGCACGCCGGCGGAAAGCAGTTGCACGTTGTCGGTGAAGTCTTGCGTCATCAGGCTCTGGGTGTTGAAGCCGACCACGAAAGCTTTATCGAAGCCGGCGCGCACCGAGTGCACCAGGAAGCTGGTGGCGGCATCCTGCTCGAAATCAAAACGGCTGTTCACTGATCCGCTTATGTCGATGAGCAAGCCGAGGTGCAGCGGCAAATCAGTTTCGCGGCGAAAGTTGAGGATGGATTGCGGCGGCTTGTGATCGTCGAGGATGGCGAAATCGTTTTGATTGAGGTCGCGGACAAACTTGCCATGCCTGTCGGTGGCGATGAATAGCACGTTGACTTCATCAACGCGCTTGCGAATGGTGAAGCTGGCCTGGGGGTCGTCGTCCGAGGTGGTTGGGCCGTTATAGGCGCTGAGACTCACACTCCCGGTGGCCACAGCATTCGACTGGGCGAAGGCCGGCAACGCGCAGGCCAAGGCGAAAGTCGCCATTAGCGCCAGCAGGCGGCAGGTCGGGTGCGTGTACTTCATTCCCAAAGAATCCAAAATTTTCACTCCACCCAGGCCCAGACGGTGGTTTCAATAGATTAGATGCACGCCGGATGCCGAAGGACGGGCGGCTTTCCGCCCATAGTCTCACATGAGACTAGAGGCGCGGCAAGCGGAGTGCCAAGTTACAAAAGGAGCACACGTTTGGTCATGGACGCAAGAGCCGCAGGAGACTGGAGTTACAGCGATTGAGAACGGAGCTAATTTCCACAACTTGGGATTTCTGCGTCCGGGAAAGGTTTAAGATAGTGAATCCGTGCAATGAGAAAGAAGAACAAAGACTCCGGAGGACTGATGCCGATGAACATCCCAGCGAAGCTAAAAAAAATTGCATCGTGGCTTCTGACCCTGTGCCTGTGTGCAGCCCCGGCCTTCGCCGTCAACGACGAGCGGGAAGAGGACCGGGTGAAAGACGCCGGGGAAGTCATGAAGGAAATCCTGAATATTCCCGACGACATTCCGCAAGACCTGCTGGATAAGGCGGAGTGCCTGGTGATTCTGCCTTCGGTGAAGAAAGGCGCATTCGGAGTGGGAGGCAGCTATGGCCGCGGCTTGATGATTTGCCGCAGCGGCGCGCACTACACCGGGCCCTGGGGACCGCCGGCTCTGTATGCGCTGGAAGGAGTGAGCATCGGATTCCAGCTGGGTGGACAGGCCACGGATTTTGTTTTGCTGGTGATGAATCCCAAGGGAGCGCGCTCCCTGCTGTCGAGCAAAGTAAAGTTGGGCGCGGACGCATCGGCCGCTGCCGGCCCCAAAGGCCGCACTGCCGAGGGCGCGACTGACATTGTGATGAATGCGGAGATTCTCTCCTACTCGCGCAATAAGGGCCTGTTTGCCGGAATATCCTTGGAAGGCTCCACCCTGCGCTCCGATGGCAGCGCCAATGAAAAGCTCTACGGAAAGAGGCTGGACGCGAAGGACATCATTGTTGATCACAAAGTTGCGATTCCTGCCTGCGCCAAAGATCTGGTGGCGCTGCTGGATGCTAAATCGCCGAAGAACAAGTCGGATCCCAAGTCCCTGGAGTAGTTCGTCGCTCCTCGCTCCTGCTCCTGCGTTGGCGTACACGTCCATTGATCTATGGCCAGAAAGCGCGAAGACAAGCCATTAATTCGTTGCGCCTGGGCGCGCAGTGAGTTGATGATTCGCTATCACGATGAAGAATGGGGCGTGCCGGCGCACGATGACGGCACGCTTTTCGAATTCCTCCTCCTCGAAGGTGCGCAGGCCGGACTGAGTTGGGAGACGATCCTCAACAAGCGGGAAAACTATCGCGCGGCGTTTGACGGTTTCGTCGCGCCGAAGGTAGCGCGCTATGACCGCCGGAAAGTGGCGCAACTGCTTAAGAATCCCGGCGTCGTGCGCAACCGGTTGAAGATCGCGTCGGCGGTGCGTAATGCTCAGGCGTTGCTACAGGTGCAGAAGGAATTCGGCAGCTTCGACCGCTACATCTGGCAATTTGTGGATGGCCGGCCGCGGGTGAATTCGTGGAAGGCGAGGGACCGAGTTCCCGGCCGCACTGCCGAGTCCGACGCTATGAGCAAAGCCCTGAAGAAACGCGGCTTCAGCTTCGTGGGATCAACCATCTGCTACGCGTTCATGCAGGCCGTGGGTATGGTGAATGACCACGCAGTGCAGTGCTTCCGGCACGACGCCATCGCGGCCAAGTAGATTTCACTGACTTCCGTAAGCTAAGATAGATTTCCAGGCCGGGATGGCGGAACTGGCAGACGCAGCGGACTCAAAATCCGCCGGGCTTCGGCCCTTGGGGGTTCGATTCCCCCTCCCGGCA
>CAWBDA010000002.1:0-387486 GCA_963787495.1 uncultured Acidobacteriaceae bacterium | reverse complement strand
AGCAATGCGTGGCGGTGGTGCCGTTGCCTATTTACTGGCTCAGTTGCGTATTGCTGAGGCGATGGAACACCTTACTCCGCCGCAGCGGCAACAGGTCCGCAGTGCGCTCCCCAGCAATACCGCGGACTGCCCGAGGGCCGCCGCCGCATGGTGGCCCGCGCCTTCCGCGACCTGCGACGAGTGCCGCAACCTCAGCGCCAGGCCATAGGCATGAACAAAGACCGTTTCCGCCGCTGAGTTCTCGGATCAGGAGCGCAACGCACTTTCCGGATTGCTCAGCGGTCGAACCCTACTTTCCGGTGCAGCACCCGAACGATGCGCCTGCCATCGGGAAGTAAAGAAGTCACTTCGTACCAAGAGAGGTAGCCGCCCGAAGGCGGCTATTTTTTGTTGCGGGGAGGAGGATAGGGGCTATGAAGGAAGAACACCGCTTGCTTTTTGGCCCAGCGTCAAGAGAACTTCTTTTTACAAATTCCAGGATACGATCAAGCCATTCGGAGGTGCGGCGAAATGATCGCAAAGTTTTGGCAATCCGGTGAATCTCCTGAACGGTCTTCTTTTCCCCCTTAGTGGTTGTAGTGTGCACGTCACAGCGGCCCGGCTGCCTATACAACTTACAGATGAACATCGCACCCTTCTCGCCGGGTGATTGAACTCCTTGACCGAAGCAACTCTATCCTGGCCTACCCTGAATCTATGCCCTACACAGCATACCTTCTGTTGTTGTCGCCGCTCCCCGCAGGCCTAGCACAGAGGCGTGTCATACCCGCTAAGGAAGCGGTATCTAACTCGCAATCCCGAATTACACAATTACAAAAGGAATCGAGCCATTTCATGAAGCTCTTCGTCAGCCTTCTTCTGCTCAGCGCATCTGCCATCGCACAAAGCACTATCGCGGGAACATGGGAAGGGAAAAGCGACCGTGCACGGACAGCAGGAGCCCGATCCGAACTTGAGATCACCGGTAGCGGCAACGACCTTCACGCTGCCTTGCTCAACGGGACGGGGGGCTGACCCTGCGTCCAGCGCCGTTTTCAGCGGCAACCATCTTCTGCTCACCTTCAACTACTACGCCAGGACGCTGGACGCGACGCTTGCCGGCGGTCAACTCCACCCGTACCTTCGGCACCACCTCGACAGCGCTACCCTGTCAGCTTGAGTTCGCATCGCAACGTCGTCGGTTCCGTAGGAGCCGATTGCCCAGGACATTCATGGCGATTGGGAGATGGCCTACAAATCGGCCAAGGACGAGTCGGCGTGGCAGCTTCGTGTCACACCCAGACCTCGACTCGCGCGGTGTCAAGGCTGTGATTCAGCGCATCGACGGCGACACCGGCTCGCTCTATGGCGTGTGGAACGGGAAGAATTACACGAGTCTCCCACTTCACTGCCGCCGGGCCGCTGCTCTATACCATTACGCCGCAGCCTGATGGGACGCTGCTGGTCTCCAACATGCTGCACGCCGATCGATGAACGACCGGCAGCAGGACCTGGTCGCCCGCCGTCCGGCGGAGGCTCGTAAGGAGAACCTGCCGGCTCCTACCGACACCGCTCGAGCAGACCACCGTCAAGGATCCGATGTTCCTTTCGCCTTCAGCTTCCCGGACCTCTCGGGCAAGCTGGTCTCCAACACCGACGCGCGCTTCGACGGCAAGGTGGTCATCGTTGCCATCGGCGGTTCGTGGTGCCCGAACTGCCATGACGAGGCGCCGTTTCTGGTGAGCCTCTACAAGCAGTTTCATAGCCAGGGATTGGAGATCGTGAACCTCTCCTTTGAGGACGAGAGCCAGCTGAAGGATCTGACCGGCCTGCACGCCTTTGTTGCCCGGTACAGCATTCCCTACACCGTTCTCGTGGCCGGAAATACCGACCAGCTCAACGAGAAGATTCCGCAGGGCGTCCACCTTAATGCTGGCCTACTACCTTCTTCCTTGGGCGCGATGGCCTGGTGAAGGAGGTCCATGCCGGGTTCGCCGGGCCGGCTAACCCGCCCGCCAACGAGGCGCTGAAGCGGGAGGTTACCGAGCTCATCGAGCACCTGCTGAGCGAGCCTGTTCCGAGTCTGAAGGCCTCGCGGTAGGTGTTAAAATCTTCGAAACAAATTTACGCCCGGAGATTTCCGGGCTCTTGTCACTTTGCTGGGTTTTTGATGGGTGTTTTGGAAAATGCGCAGTGGTGTGAAGGTGATATTTTGATGTTAGAACGTGGTGAATGGCAGGGTGGATGTGGTGATTAATGTGGCTTAGCAGGCGCTAAGATTTGCACTTTTCTGAACGCAAATCCGTACCTCCAGGGCGCTAAAGAGCCATGCATTTCTCCGCTTCGCTGCTCACGACAGGCTGAAGCCGTGCCCTTCCGCCTTTCAGTTTTTGAAGAAGTTCTTGGCGAGGAAGAGGACGTTGGCGGGGCGCTCGGCGAGGCGGCGCATGAAGTAGGGGTACCACTCGGTGCCGAAGGGGATGTAGACGCGGACGCCGTAGCCCTCGGCGGCGAGTTTGCGCTGGAGGTCGCGGCGGACGCCGTAGAGCATCTGGAACTCGAAGGCTCTTTTTTCCATGCGGTGCTCGTGGACGAACTTCGCAGATCTGTTGACGATGGCCTCGTCGTGGGTGGCGATGCCGCAGAAGACGCCGCGGACTGCAACCATGCGCTTCATCAGGATGACGTAGTTGCGGTCGACGTCTTCCTTGGAGGGGTAGGCGAGGTCGGGGGCTTCTTTGTAGGCGCCTTTGCAGAGGCGGATGCGGATGCCCTGCCGGAGCAGGCGATCGGTGTCGTCCGCGGTGCGGTAGAGGTAGGCCTGGAGGACGGTGCCGACGCGGCCGGGGAAGTGCGCGCAGGTGCTCGGTCATGGCGATGGTGGCCTCGGTGTATGGAGTGCCCTCCATATCGATGCGGACGAAGGAGTCGGCGGCGGCGGCGTGGGCGACCATCTCGCCGACGATGCGCTCGGCCAGTTCGGGGTCGAAGTCCATGCCCATCTGGGAGAGCTTGACGCTGACGTTGGCGTTGAGCTTGCGCGCGGCGATCGCGTCGAGCAGGCGATGATAGATCTCGGCGGAGGCGCGGCTTCGGCCTCGGTGGTTACGCTTTCGCCGAGCGAATCGAGGGTGACGGCGATGCCTTCGCGGTTGACTCGCTCGCAGGCGGCCAGCGCTTCCTCGACCGTCATGCCGGCGACGAACCGGCCCGACAACTTATGTCCCATCGCAGAGCGTTCCGAGAAGGCCGACTTCTATTTTAGCAATACGTACCCAATTGTTGTTGCCGCCACTGACTCATCGTATTGCTGAACTGAAGGGCAGGAATATCCGGGTGAACGTGCTGAGCCCGGGGCCGATCGCCACACCGATGCAGGACCAGGTTCTCGACGAGGAGGCGAAGCGGATGTTCGAATCCCTGATCCCGCGGGGAAAGATGGGTCGTCCTGAGGAAATTGCGACGGTCGCGCTGTTTCTTGCTTCAGACGATTCGAGCTTCGTGAATGGGGTGGAGTTGTCTGTCGACGGCGGCTTCTCGGCCATCTGAAATCGGCGGATCTCGGTGAGTGCATGATCGCCAAGGCACTCACGAGATCCGATAGGTAACCAAAAGTCGGCCTATGTGGATCGATTCGAACGCACTCTGGATAACGAGCAACCCGGAAGTTTGTGAAGCCGGCCATTACATGTAAGGCGTAAGTAATAGCAGTTCGCGTGATGGCGCGTGAACTGAAACCCCGCTCGCTTGGCGTGGGAGCGGCGCGTTGTCGACCGCTGCCCCGAGCCCTGCAAGCCATGACCCGCAATCGGCACGACGTTCGGTTATGAATTTTTGTTCGGCGCTGCAGAAGCGGACGCACCGACCTGGGTCTGCAAAATTCCTCCTTCGTCGATCGAAAAACTGATTCCCAATCAGTCGGTTTTAGCCTTAACGGCACGCCCTTTGCGCATTGCAACACTAGATGTCACTCATTCCAAAGACGAAAGAGGTCCTGGGACTGGGTTTAGGATTCCAAGCAACTTGTTTATTTTGAATAACATGGCGGAGAGAGTGGGATTCGAACCCACGTTACCCTTTCGAGTAAACACGCTTTCCAAGCGTGCGCCTTCAGCCACTCGGCCATCTCTCCGGCGAAACCTGGGAAGGAAAATCGCGCTCCAGTAGGCTATCGCATGGCGCCGAGCCGGCTGGATTCACGCCGGCTTGGCTTCAGCTTCATTCTATGGTCAGGAGCGCACGAGCGCAAATCGGCGAGATAGCAGTACTGCGGACACAAATGCGGGTGCACGAGGGAAGAGGCCGGATTTCAAAACGAGAGAAAGCCTAGGAGATCTTCTGTGGCGGGTTGTTCTTGGGCGCGTCTGAACTGGAAGGTGCGGCCGGCGCACTCGAAGAGGCTGCACCCGCCCCTGCGGCGGCAGCAGCGGCATCGGCTATGTCGCCATTGTGCGTGGCGGTTGAAGGCATTGGCGGCGGCTTAACCCCATCGACGACGTGATGGCTTATGCAATAGAGTGCCAGTTCGAGACGATCGGCGACGCCCAGCTTGTCATATACCTTGCGCAGATAGTTTTTTACGACTTGCTCGGTCGTCCCCACGCGAACCGCAATTTCTTTGTTCTTCATGCCCTGGGTGACGCAGGAAACGATCAGCGTTTCCTTGGGCGTGAGTTGGACCTTCGGGCGCGCTCCCGAGGGACGCAGATTGTGGCCACGGTAGGCTTCCATCACCCAATGAATAGCCTGGCTCTCAAGCCAGGGTTCGCCGGCGGCGACCTTGCGAAGGCAATCGACCAATATCTCCGGCTCTACCTCGCGCGAAAGGATGCCGTGTGCTCCACGGCGGAATAGTTCCAGCGTGAGCTGCTCGTCCGACGCGGGCGTGACCACTACAATCTTCAGTTGCGGCGCCTGGCGCAGGAGTTCCGCGACGGCTTCAACCGGATTCGGCGCCAGCGCCGACTCAAAAATCAGAACGTCCGCGGAGAACTTGGTTACCGCAGATTGGGTCTGGGGCAAGGTTTCGGCCTGGCCCACTACGCGGATGTCGTCTTCAAGCGCGAAGATTTTCCTTAGCCCGGCGCGGAAGATAGCCTGGGTATCGGCCAGGATCACGCGAATGAACTGACCCGTGCCAGCATTCTCGTGGACGCCGTTATTTTCTCCCACGCTGACTGAAGTGCTCGCCATCAGTTTCTTTGCACCTATGCCCGCTCGAAATGGTATTCGTCAATCACTACGCCAACGCCGCGGCGGCCCTGGTCCTCAAAGCTGCGAACCACGCGGCCGTGGCAGTCAATTTGCACATCGCGACGCGACCCGACAACTTCACCCGGAAGCAGAATCGTGAAGTCCACCACCGAGCCCACTGGCACGTCGCGATCCATCGCGAACAGCACGCCGTTGGCAGAGATGTTTTGCGTCTCCGCAGAACACGCTCCGCTCGGCGAGTTCATTTCCACTGACAGATGCAGGGGAAACCGGGGAGCACTCTGCATTGAGGCATAGTGCTTGCCCTCCGCCTGCGGTGGAATCGTCAGTTCCTTGCCTGCCTCGGCTGCCACGACTCGATTGGACCTTTCTTCTGCTTTTAGGGAACTCTGAGGCAGCGTACACCCAGGAATCAGGCATGCAAAGTTACCGAAGTCATGGAACAAAAGGGTGCTAACTGCTTGTGGATGAGCTGATTAGAGGGATTTTACGGAGGAAATTCGATCCCGGTAGAAGTATGGACGAGCACAGCGGTCAGCAAGATGCCACGCTCACTAGAACTTGGTCACTTCTGTGAAATTAAAATCGCGGACCTGCATGGCCGGCACGACCATATCGAACGACTCTTCACCGCAGGACCGGACCGGCACGCTCATGGCTTCGACCCCCGAAAGCATATGGATCAGGCTCTGGTTGAAGCGGAAGTTGCGCAAACCTTGGCGAACTTTGCCATTTTCTACCAGGAAGGTACCGTCGCGGGTCATGCCGGTAACGATTTTCTCGTAAGGATCGACTTCGCGGATGTACCACAGCCGCGTGACCAGCACGCCACGCTCGGTGGAGGCGATCATCTGATCGAGAGATTGCTGATTCTGCGGTGCCGCAAACACAATGTTGAGCGGCATCTCGCCAATTTCGTTGGGCAGCGCGAATCCGTGGCCGGTGGCTTCGATGGGTCCAACCTTGTCTTTGTATTCCGAATTCTTCATGCGCGCGGCCGTTCCCCGCGCATACACAACTCGCTTGACTACTCCGTTCTCAACCAGCGGAACTCGAAGCCGCCGCATGCCTTCGCCGTCGAACGGAGCTCCGGTTTGCAGAGGATGCGTGACGTCGTCCCAGATGGTGATGTTCTCGCCGAAAAGTTGTGTGCCGATGCGGCCGCTGAGGAAGGAGCGCTCGTCAAGGATCGCCGTGCCGGAGTAATCCCAGAACATGAAGCCAACGATGTCGAGCACGGCCGCCGGCTCAAGAATCACCGTATACTTCCCTGCCGGAATCTCCGCCGGATGGGCAGAATCAAGCGCCTTCTTCGCCGCAGTCTCAGCCAGCGCAAGCGGATCGAGTTTCGCCACGTCGGGCGAGTTGGCCTTCTGCCAGCCCGAAGAATCAGCGCCTAGCATGGTGATCGAAACTTCGGCCAAGGTTTGCGTGTGCCAGTCACTGAGGCCGCGCGAATTGAAAATGCCCTCAACCGATTCAGCACTGGAAAAGATTCCGGCGGTGGTGAGTTTGTGCTTCTGCGCCACCTCGACAATCTTCTTCACGCCGTCGGCGCGAAGCTGGGGCGTCATGGCCGCAGTCTGAGCAAAGTGGCGCGAAGGAACTCGTGTGGAGCGGACGCCCCCGTCCGCTCTACTGGCCGCTTCAGCCGAATCCGGCATAGCCAAGAGGTCAGGATCAGGATGCTGCACTTTAGCCAAAGCTTCAGAATTCTCAACCACCCGCCGCAAGCTGTCGTCGTCAAGCTGGTTAGTGGAAGCCCGAGCCGTGCGACCACCAAAAACGGTGCGCACAGAGACCATATGGTTTTGATCGTCGACGTTTTGGTGAATGGTGTTGTTGGCAAAGCGCGTAAGCGCAAATCGTCCGCCCGAGAAGAGGACTTCGACCTCGTCAGCGCTCGAGAGCTTGCGAATGCTGTCGAAGATGCCAGCGGCTTGTTCTCTAGTCAGCATTCAGACTGGCTTTAGTTTTTCTCCGTGTCTCTGTGGGTGATTTAGCTTTTGAACTAGCTTCCCTTGTAAGCGCTTCCCACCTTGACCCCGCGAAACCTCGATGGCGCTGCCCCATGACCCGTACCCATCACCTGTTGCGGCTGGCCCTTGCCGCAATTCGGCGTGCCCCAAAGCGTCCACTCATCGCGCGAGCAGATGGCGTCGAGCGAATTCCAGAACTCAGTCGTGATGCCGGAATACGACGGGTTCTTCACCATGCGCACGCGCTTGCCTCGCTTTATCTCCCAGCCGATCTCGCAACCAAATTGAAAGTTGTAGCGCCGGTCGTCGATCGACCATGAGCGGTTGGTCTGCATCAGGATGCCGTGATCGGTGGAAGCGATCAACTGCTCCAGGCTCAGCGGCTTTTCCCCCGGCAGCAGGCTAATGTTGGTCATGCGAATCATGGGCAAGCGATTCCAACCTTCGGCCCGCAGCGTTCCGCCCGATCGATTCTCGCCGATCGTATGTGCGGTCTCGCGCGAACTGAGGTATCCCGTGAAAAGTCCGTTCGTGATGATCGGCGTGCACTGCGCTGGGACGCCCTCGTCGTCGAAGCCGAAAGTCCCAAGGCCCGGTCCGTGCTCCTGGCGCGCGTCCGCGACGACGTTCACCATCTCGCTGCCGTAGCGCAGAGTGCGTAGCTTGTCGAGGGTCAAGAACGACGTGCCCGCGAAATTCGCCTCCATGCCCAGCACTCGATCGAGTTCAATGGGATGCCCGATGGATTCGTGGATCTGCAGCCCCAGTTGAGAACTATCGAGAATAATGTCGAACACGCCCGGGGGGCACTGCTCCGCCTGGTGCAGAGCGACAGCTTCTTCCGCAATGCGGCGAGCGTTCTCGATCAGCTTCAACTCTTCGATCAGCTCATAGCCTTTGTTCTGCCACTGTCCGCCATAAGAATTAGGATAGGACCGTTTCTGAATCTCGTTGCCCGCAAACGCATAAGCGGCGTAACCCGCGCCCGCGGAATACTTCGTCTGATGGATGTCCGATCCTTCAGAAGACACGAACCATTGTTCTTCCCGATTGAAGTTGAGGTTGCTTTCGGCCAGGGTGATGCCCGGAACCCCCCGCAGCTCAGAGTCGATTTTCAGCAGCAAGGCAATATTCTGCTCCACCGAAATCGAGAACGGATCGATCACATGCGGCGTGGTCCACTCGGCAGTTACAGGCTTTTCCGGAGCCAGGTGTACGTCATGCTGCTTCACCTGCGCCGAAGCGCGGGCAATCTCGACCGCGCGGGCCGCGGCGGCCTCAACTCCGGCACGCGTCAGATCTTCGGATGCGGCGAATCCCCACGCTCCATCGGTAAGGACCCGCACACTCATCCCGGCAGACTCCTCATCAGACGCGCTGCCGACTTTTCCATTTTTCGTGGTCAGCGCACGGCTTCGCTGGGTGACAATGCGGGCATCGGCATAGCTCGCGCCGCGCATCATAGCGACATTCAAAGCCCAGTTAGCGATTTGCTTCATGCAGAGATTCAAATCTACCACGGAGACACAGAGGCACGGAGAAACCCAAACAGCCCAAACAGCTAAGGTGTGGCCCGGGCCATATCCAGCGCCTTCTTCACGGCCAGCAATTCCTTCAACACTTCTCGCAGCTTAGTCGACTCGAGAGCATTCGCTCCGTCGGACCTCGCTTCCTTGGGATTGTCGTGCACTTCCAGGAAGACGCCATCGACGCCTGCAGCAACGGCAGCGCGTGCGAGTATCGGGATAAACTCAGGCTGCCCGCCACTAACGGCAACCACTGTGCTGCGATCGTCCGCCTGCGCCGAAGGCAGTTGAACGGAATGCGTCGCGTCGAAAACCACGGGCGCAAACTTGCGCATGATCGAGAGCGAGCGCATGTCGACAACCAGGTTGTTATAGCCAAAACTCGTGCCGCGCTCGGTTAGAAAGAGTTGTGTGTTTCCCGCCTCGCGGCACTTTTCCACCGCGTGCCGCATGTCCCAGGGCGAAACAAATTGTCCCTTCTTGATGTTCACCGCGCGGCCGCTGAGCGCCGCCGCGACCACGAGGTCAGTCTGACGGCAGAGAAACGCAGGGATTTGCAGTATGTCGACCACTTCGGCAACTTTGGCCACATCCGCAACTTCGTGAACGTCGGTGAGCACCGGGAGCTGGAGGTTGTCTTTGATCTTCTTCAGAATGCGCAGACCTTCCTTGATTCCAGGCCCGCGAAAACTACGAATGGAAGTGCGGTTGGCCTTGTCATAGCTGGCTTTGAAGATAAATGGAAAGCCGAGCGCCCGGGTCACGCCCTTGATGATTTCAGCCATTCGAATGGCGTGCTCTTCGCTCTCGATCACGCACGGGCCGGCAATAAGAAAAAGGCTTCCCGACCCGATGTGGACATCGCCGACTTGGAAGGAGGAAATCAAAAGCGAAAACCTTTCACCGCCGAGCACGCAGAGGCCGCCGAGATAGACCGGGAACAGATCAAGTTCGCAATTGCTTTTCTCCGCGTACTCGGCGATCTCGGCGGTAAATCGTCTTGCCTACCTACGCGTTACTTTCTCCGGACGATGAAACATCTCGACCGCCGCCGTTTCTTTCTGCGCCCGCCGCTTCGAGCCGTGCTCGTACGCCGCCGCGATGAACGTGCTAAACAGTGGATGCGGTTCCAGCGGCTTTGACTTGAACTCGGGATGAAATTGGCATCCGATGAAATGCGGATGGTCGGGAAGTTCGATCATCTCGACATAAGTGCCGTCAGGCGTTGAGCCTGAGATCCGCAGTCCCGCCGCGACCATTGGTTCTTCGTATTCACGATTGAATTCGTAGCGATGGCGGTGACGCTCGCTGATTTCAAGCTTGCCGTAGATTTGATGCGCCAACGTACCGGGTTCAATCTTGCAAGTCCACGCGCCTAAGCGCATGGTGCCTCCAAGTTCTTCCACGCCCCGCAGTTCGCGCAGTTTGTATATCACCCGATGTGGCGTCGCCTGATCAAATTCGCTCGAATTCGCGTCCGCCAGTCCTACCACGTTGCGGGCAAATTCCACACAGGCGGTTTGCATTCCGAGGCAGATCCCAAAATAAGGAACTTTCTTCTCGCGAGCATAACGAATCGCAATCAGCATCCCTTCAATCCCGCGCTTGCCAAAACCCCCGGGAACCAGCAACCCATCATAGCCCTCGAGTTGAGCTTCGTAGCTCTCGTCGCCGGTTTCCAGCCCCTCGGCCTCAATCCAATTCAACTGGAGTTTCAGATTGTGCGCCAGCGCGCCATGCACCAGCGCCTCCTTCAGCGATTTATAAGAGTCTTCATACTCAACATATTTGCCGACAATCCCGATCGTGACCGTGTCTTTCGGGTTGTAAACCCGATGCACAATGTCTTCCCACTTGGAGAGGTCACGGTCCTTCGCTTCCATGCGCAGGTATTTCAGCACCAGCGTGTCCACGCCTTCGTTCGCAAACACGAGCGGTACTTCATACACGGATGCCACGTCTTTGGCCGTGATCACGGCTTCTTCCTGCACGTTGCAGAAGAGCGCGATCTTCGACTTCAGCTCCTTCGCAAGGAAGCGATCCGTCCGACAAAGCAAGATGTCAGGCTGAATTCCGATGCTGAGCAGTTCTTTTACGGAGTGCT
The DNA here is from genome assembly GCA_963787495.1 of uncultured Acidobacteriaceae bacterium. Classification (GTDB taxonomy): domain Bacteria; phylum Acidobacteriota; class Terriglobia; order Terriglobales; family Acidobacteriaceae; genus Sulfotelmatobacter. The sequence goes on along the minus strand of CAWBDA010000002.1, from coordinate 376,684 downwards.
GCGTGGGTTTGGTCTTCAGTTCCTGCGCCGCGGCAATGAACGGCACCAGCGTGACGTGGACAAACAGTGTGTCTTCGCGGCCCAGTTCCTGGCGCATCTGCCGGATCGCTTCCATAAAAGGCAGCGACTCAATATCGCCCACCGTGCCGCCAATCTCCACGATCGCTACGTCGACGTCCTGCGCCACCTTCTTCATCGCCGCCTTGATTTCATTCGTGACGTGCGGAATCACCTGCACCGTCTTGCCCAAGTAATCGCCGCGGCGTTCTTTCGCGATGATCTGCTCGTAGAGCCTGCCCGTGGTCCAGTTGTTGTCGCGAGAAAGTTTGGCGTGCGTGAAACGTTCGTAATGGCCGAGATCGAGATCGGTCTCGGCACCGTCATCGGTCACGAATACTTCGCCATGCTGAAACGGCGACATCGTCCCCGGATCCACATTGAGATACGGATCAAACTTCATCAGGTTGACTTTCAACCCGCGGCTCTCCAGCAGGCAGCCGATCGAAGCCGCGGCTAATCCCTTGCCCAATGAAGACACAACTCCGCCCGTTACAAAGATGTACTTTGCTGGCATCTCTTCCTCGTCCTAAATTGTGTTTGAAAGATTGTGCAGGTGGGGTGCACGATCAATTATGCCAGAAGAGGGCTGTGGAAACAAACAGAAGAATCCGCGCGCGTTGACTATCCCGGTAATGTGGGCGAAAATGATTCGAGTACTTCCCTCGATCCCGATTCGTCGAGGCTTCGGCTTTCCGTCTTCAATCGTGGGCCTGTGGCGCAGCTGGGAGCGCGCTTCCATGGCATGGAAGAGGTCGTCGGTTCGATCCCGACCAGGTCCACCAATTCTCCCAACAACTTAAACCGGGCGAGTGCTCGGAACCACTGCGTTTGTGTCACGGTTTGTGTCATACCCCCCCATTCTGGTGCTCGTGGCAACGGTTTCCATCGCTGTCCGTTTCGCCTCCATCCGCACGTGGCTGTACCGTTCCAACATGCGACGGCTGACGTGTCCGGCAATCGCCATGACTGTCGAGTCCGACGTGCATTCTCCGCAAGCTAAGTGATAGCGCAGTGCCGACAAACGGGTGCTACGTGCGCCTAGAAGTACATGCAGGGATCCTACGGAGTTTCAGAAATACGACTTTTCAACCTATCTTCTCGACGGACAGACCGCAGAGCATCGCGTTTCTTAGGGTCAAACCAGGCGGTGAAAAGGGCGTTTCTCGGGTTCGGTTGCAGTGATTCGCTCTGTGTCGAGGAAAAGGTGGCAAATTGCATGAGCGGCAAAGTGTGCGATCCGCAGAGAAGCAAGACCAAGGCATGGCCTGCACGGTCGCGACCCACCGCAGGAGCGCTGACCGCTTCTCGACTGTCAAAATGGAGCACCAAATGTGCCAAAACGGAGCACCAAAAAACGATAATTCTCAATGAGTGTAATGAGGATTTAACGCCAACAACTCTTTGAGCCGCCCGCGAACCTCGCTTTACGACTGCAACTACTTGCACATTGACAGGGCAATAGCCGCCGAGCATAATCTTTCGCAAGTTTTGGGCACACCTGCCCTTTCTCTGCTGCCCGGAACCCAATCTCATTACCGGCTTTTTACCTAAGCATTCGACCCCAGTCGGAACCAAAGTTCGATTCCCTCGAAGGAGAAATTCCCATGAAGCTCCGCGCCGCTCGCGTGGTGGTTGTATTCCTGTCGCTGGCTCTTTCACTGACTCCATTGACCCTCGCACAGACCTCCACTGAAACCGCATCCGCCCTGCCTCGTCTGGTCCGTTTCGGCGGCACGGTGAAGGACCTCAATAGTAATGCCCTCACAGGCGTGGTCGGCATCACCTTTGCTCTCTACTCCGAGCAAACCGGCGGCTCTCCACTCTGGCTGGAGACGCAGAACGTTACCGCCGATAACAACGGCCACTACGCCGTTCTGCTGGGCTCAACCAAGCCCGAGGGGTTGCCAGCGGAGTTGTTCACCTCCGAGCAGGCGCGCTGGGTGGGAGTGCAGGTCTCAGGCCAGGCGGAGCAGCCGCGCGTGCTGCTGGTGAGCGCTCCGTATGCCCTGAAAGCGGGCGATGCGGAAACTATCGGCGGACTTCCGCCTTCGGCTTTCGTGCTCGCTGTGCCGGCGATCATCGGCTCGGCGGGGGCAGGCAGCCCGGCTGCCAGCACCGCGGAAAGCGTTTCGCCGGCAACCACGAGCGACGTGACTACAACCGGCGGCACGGTAAACACGATCCCGCTGTTCTCCACGGCGACGAATATTCAGAACTCAATTCTGACGCAGACGGCAGCCACGGCGGTGAATGTGAGCGGCAAACTGAATCTGCCGGCCACGGCGGCGGCTACCAAAACGACGGGTGCGGATTCGCGGCCGCTGGATTTCGTTGCATCTTCCTTCAGCAGTACCAGCAGCACAGCGCTAAACCAGACCTTCCAGTGGCAGGCCGAGCCAGCCGCGAACGACACCACCGCTCCGTCGGGCACGCTAAACCTGCTCTACGGACTGGGCGCGACCACACCCAGCGAGACCGGACTGAAACTGAGCAGTAAAGGCCTCTTCACCTTTGCCACCGGGCAGACCTTCCCCGGGACGGGCGACGGCTCGGTGACCAGCGTTGCCACCGGACTGGGACTGAAGGGCGGACCGATCACGAAGGCGGGAACACTGACCATCGACACCACCGTCGTACCGCAACTGGGGACGGCCAACACCTTCACCGGCAATCAGACGGTGAACGGGAACTTGAGCGCGACCGGGGTGGTGACGGGCAGCAGCTACCAGATTGGAAGCAGCCTCTTCGCCTTCGGCTCCGCCGCGAGCGGGAACGCTTTTCTCGGCTACGCTGGGAGTCCCGCCGCCAACTCCGCGGTCTCCGCCGACATTGGCGTCGGCTACGAAACACTGCAAAATGACACTGGCGGTGGCAACACCGCCGTCGGGTGGTATGCGCTTCCCTCCAACACCACGGGTTTCAATAATACCGGCGTCGGCGGAGCTTCGCTGCTTCGGATCACCACGGGCTCCTCGAACACAGCGGTAGGTAGTGCTGCCGGATCGACGGTCGACGGCAGTAATTTGACCGGGAACCTCAACACTGCTCTGGGGGAAGGTGCTTCCTTCGGCACGGGGTCCCTCACGAACGCAACCGCCATCGGTGCCCAGGCCGTGGTCAACGAGAGTAATGCCATGGTGCTGGGCAGCGTCTACAGCACCAGTGGCATAAATGGCTACGTCGCCCCCACCAACGTCGGTATCGGCACGACGGCGCCTATCTCGGTCCTCGACGTCGAGGGCTACGCGCCGGAGGTTCTGGGTCCCACGATCACGATAACGAATCAGGGCGGCGGCACGGGCGCCACCACTTCGATCGACTTCAACAGCTATACGCCGAGCACCACTGGCACCTACAATCCGGCAGCCCGCATCGCCTCCGTGGACGCAGGCGGCTTTTCTGACACCCTCCGCTTCCGCTCGAACATCCCCGGCAAGGCCAACAATGGCCTGCGGACCAACCTGATCATTCTTTCCACGGGCTTGGTGGGCATCGGTACCGAAACGCCCGACAACGCGCTCAGCGTGAACGGCGGCGCCGATAAAGTTGGCGGAGGCTCGTGGGGCACTTTCTCCGACGGACGGCTCAAGAACCTGAACGGCAGCTTCAATTCCGGCCTGAGGCAGGTCTTGAAGATTCAGCCGATCCGCTATCGCTACAAGCCCGACAACGCGATGGGCATCCGCGATAGGGACGAACATATCGGAGTGGTCGCGCAGGACGTCCAAAAAGTGATCCCGGAAGCGGTGACGGAAAACAGCAGAGGCTATCTGCTGGTGAACAACGACCCGATCATCTGGTCGATGGTGAATGCGATCAAGGAGCAGCAGCAGGAGATCAAACAGCAGCAGGAATTGTTGCGCGCGCAGGCCGCAGCGGTACGGAGCTTGAAGGTAGAAGTTCGCGAGGCTCGCGAAACCCTGCGCAAGGTGAAAGTGCAAGTCGCTGCATCTCAAGTCACAGTTGTGGCTGCCGCCAAGTAACCCCCGAATTAACCAGCCCGTAAACGCCGCCCTTTCTCGGGCGGCTTTTCATTTGCCATATTCATTCCTAGCTGTCGATAACAGATGGGATGAGAAGGCGTTTACACTCACTGAGAATTGGCCGGGGCGGGGTCAATGAGTGTAATGGCGTTTTTTGCCAACAACTCATGCGCCGCGCAACTTTGTCAGTTGCCCATCTTCTTAATCGCTCCGAGGGGCGTCTGCAGTGTTCCGTCGTTGTTGATGTCGAAGTCGTAGGAAAAGGGCGTGTACGATCCGGCCTTGTAAAAAACGACTTTGCCGTCGCCGGTGAAGCAATCGAACGGCATCTCACCTCCCAATCCTTCGGTAATCGTTGCCTTGCCGGAACGGAAAACGACCCTCATTCCTCCCATGCCTGAGACGTGCTCCCAGCGGCCTTCATATTTGCCGGCGCAGCTCGTGAGTCAAGGCTTGGGAGCTTGCCCGGCCGCCCGTTGGGCCGGAGCCGCAGGCGCGGGCGTCGTCGACATCCGGATATTCTCGGGGGTCGTGTTCACAATATCGGACCCGAAGCCTGTATCGACCCCCGGCACCTTTATGTCGTACATATTCAGATTCTGCCCGCGGATCTCACCCTCCATCCACCGGCCATTCACCAGCACTTGCACGCGATCGTGGAGATCGTATTGCCCCATCGCGTGATCCTCCGCCGTGAGTTTTCCGAGCCGACGCACTTCCATTGGCCAGAGTTTTGAAACGTCAATCCCATTCGGCAGATGGACCACGTAAGAACGGCCGTGCACCTGGATGATCGTGCCTTCCTGCCAGCCGTCGCTCAAAATGCGCACCGTATCTCCGACCTTGAATCCGCCGGGCCCGGTCTGCGAATTCACCGCAGCTGCGGATCCCGAACCGCTGCTGCCGGCACTCGCGCGCGCCTTAAACGGAGAAGGCGCAGGTGGAATCTCGCCGCGGTGAGGGTCGGCCTGGGCTTCGGCTGGCGTTTGCGCATGGCATTTTGCCGGGAGCAACGCAGCCAGTTGTACGCGGAGCGCTTCGCCTCGCTGGTATGCCTGCCCATTCTTGTAGTTCTGATAATCGCAGGCGCCTGTGGTGTTGTCGCACGAAAAGACCTTGAAGCTTTGTCCGTCCGTGCACACGTAAACAACATTCATTTGCAGCGCCGGCGTCTGCGCGAGCGCGCTGGCCATCGGCACAACCAGAAGCAGACATCGCAATAAGAATATGCGCATCGGACCCACCTCGCTCTGCATACGTGGGGCACGGGAAGTAAGTCATCCCGCGGTCCAGGAAAACAGCGTGGCGGAAGGATATCACTAAAGACGAGCCGAACTCGGTGAGAATGCCCGATGGCCCGCCTCGGGCGTCGTGTACGGATCACGGGCAAACCGAGAGTCAACTATTGTTATAAGGCGATTTACACTCATTAATGGTGGTTGGGTCAATGAGTGAAATCGGGATCCTACGACAATTAAAAGATGAATCTGCACTCCCTACAAATGGACGATTGCATCGGGAGCGCTGCCCGCCGGTGTCACCGCGAAAGCGTCCAGCACCACGACGTCAGCGAACATCCGCGCGCCCAGGTTTCTCTCGTCAGACTGTCGGCAGCAATGCGCCACACTCCAGGCACAGCGGCTTTGAGCACGCTGTGATGGCCCCGCACGACCGGCACATCCTTTGTGATCCGTAAGCCGCAATCTTAGGTTTTCCCTCAATGGAGCTGAATGAAGTCCCCTTCCTTAGCCGACGAGGGATGACCGACTGCACGATACGATGGAACAAGGTGGGTTCCATGGCGCCTCGCTTTTCTGTCGGTTGCACAGGAGACCGTCGTCGCGACGTGGGAACGGCAATGCGACGGAGAGATGAACAATAGACCTCTTAACTGTAGGCTCTCCCGTCGCCGAAGGCAAATCCCGCGGATCGGTTCCAACAAGATTCGTTACTGTTCTCTAATGGAGACGCGCAGCGCACGCAGAAACCACGGGCTGACGATTAAGTTTTACCGGGGTTGGGCAGGATCGAGAGCAGACCTGGCAGCCGGCTCCGACGTTAACGTAGCGTTGTGCCAAACGCCAATTTGTTCGACCGCCTGCGCCAGCGAGGCCACGACTCGGTCGGGCCGCGTACTGCCAAAGCGTTCTTTGGCTTTATCGAGGTCACCGGCAAATCCCCAAATCCCGGCAAGGATCCTGATCTGCGGCAAGTGTATGCGGATGCGCTGGCATAGGCTGCGAGCTTGCGCAAAGGCGAAAGGAGGAAGCGCGGAGATGCAGACCACGTCCTGCGGTTCGGGCAGCAGATTCGTCAGTATTTCCTCGACGGGGGAACCAACCGGCAGCGAAAGGACGCCGTGGCCAGCGCGTTCCAGCAATTGAGCGAGCATGGAAGAAGTAATCTCGTCTGCCTGATCATTCGCCGCGAGACAGAAAATTCGCACGGTTGAGGGCAAAGGCTCCGCATGGTGTGAGGGCAACTCGTGCCGAGGAGTCGAAATCCAGCGCGACTTTAGCTTTCTTGCTCTTGCCGAGACCTCTTCCGGCCGGTAAACCGCCAACTCGGAAACGATTTCACTCACGCTGAGAAACAGGAACGACTCCCGAGCCTCATCCAACGCGCCTTTGTGCCGATCCTGTTCGGCCAGGGTGAGGGCGGGAACCAGAACCTGGTCATAAAGAGTCGCTAGAGGATGTGTTTTCAGAAATGTGTCGGCGATGGCTCGCGCGTCTTCCTGGTCGAGAGCCAGCAAGCGTTGATAGAACTGAGCCTCGACCGACAAGGCGGTTTCATCGCCCAACAGAACATGAAGGAACGACATCCGCGGCACATAGCGTCCAAATACGATCGCCACCACCGTAAGCGGCACCGCCAAGACCAGACCGGCCCACCCCCAGAGCGTGGTCCAGAAAACAGTGGTCACCAACAGAGCGAGCGCAGAGATTCCAGTGCGCGCACCGTAAAGCCAGGGCTCCACAAAATTCACTGCGACCAATTCCAGCAGCCCGAATAGCAGAACGACCAGGACCGGCGGTCCCCAGCCATTGAATACCGCGAGAGCCAGGAGCAAGGGGAACGCTGTAGCACTCAGGACGCCAACATAAGGCACGATCCGGAAAACACCCGCGAAGATCCCCCATAGGGCGGCGTTCGGAATACCGATCAGGAAGAGGCCAGTCCCGAAGCAAATGCCGTAGCTGGCGTTTACCAGAAACTGAACTACCAGATAGCGGCTGATGCGGCGGGCGGCATCATCCAAAGCCAGCGTCATGGTGTTCAACTGCGCGACGCCGGCGAGGCGCAGAAGGCGGTTGCGCAGGTCGACCTGCTTGATCAGGATGAACACCGTAAAGATCAGAACCATGCCCGTCATCCCGAGCGGTATGAGCGCCGTACTCAGCACCTCGCGAAGCGATTGCAAGCCGCCGGGGGGGACCGCGACCACTTGAACTGGCAAGGGTCCCGCCTGCTGCGGAGGAGTCTTGACCTGGGAACCTTGCGCGGCCGAACCGGCGGGCGGAGTTTTGGGCCGGATCTCGGTTTCCGCAAGCTCGGTGCCAACTTCCTGCACGCTTGCGGCCGCGCGTCCGAGCGCGCCGTCGGGCGAAAAATGAAATGCTTCGATCTTTTTATGGATATTCAAACGATACTTCGGCAGATCATTCGCGACTTCCAGCAGTTGATCGGCGACCACCCAGCCCATGCCTCCGATGGCTGCGACCGAAATGAGCATCACCAGCGCCACAGCAGGCACGCGCCGCATACCGAGCTTCTGGAACCAAATCACCATCGGCGTCAACAGGAAGTTGAGGGTCAACGCCAGAGCGACAGGAATCAGGACCGCGCGCGCGAAATATAGAATCAGAATGACGCCAGCCAGCACCACTAGGGGGTTCAGCGCCGGCGAATCCTGTCGAGAACGGCTCATATCCCTTGGAACTGTACTCCAAATTCGGCTGAAAATCGCGGTAATCCGCCCTCATTGTGGCCGGATAATAGCCTATTCGGCGTTTCCGTCTCCGACGCCGTTACAGGCCGGGTTCATGGTCTGATTTCGATTTGAGTTCCGTCAGGCACGGCCCGCCAGATCTCGTCCATTTCCTCGTTAGTCACCGCGATGCACCCGTCGGTCCAATCTCTTAGCCGGTGAGCAGAGCCGACGGCTCCGAAGCCGTTGGGCAGTCCATGCACAAAAACGTCACCCCCAGGAGAAACGCGATTCTGACGCGCAATTACGCGGTCATGCAGGCTCGGATACGAGATGTGAATCGACTTATAGAACTGGCTGTGGGCGTTCCGGAAATCGAGGACGTACAAGCCTTCGGGCGTCTTGTGATCGCCCTGCCTAGTCTTGGGCCCAACGGGATCGCCTCCGAGAGCGACCTTGTAGGCTTTGATCACCTTGCCCCGGCTGACTAGTTCGAGTCTACGTTCCTTCTTCAGAACCACGACGTGATCGGCACGCAGGACGGTGGGCGAAGCGGGCGCGGTCATTGAGACACAGAGCACCCCGATGCCCAGCGCGGTAAGCACCCCGGCACGCATGCACGGATTATAGCCGTGCCCCACGTCTAGGAATGCTAGGCTGGTAAGGTGAACCGGCGGCTATCGACTCTTCCCTTCTTCCGCATCGCATTCGCTCTCCTTCTTCCGGGATGGTTATTATTCAGCCCCGTTTCTCCGGCTTCTGCCGCGAACTGGACCGTGCGCGCCCAGCCCACGCGGCTGGTCAATGGAGGCCCGGTATTATTTCAGGTCAAACCCCCGGCGCGGCTGGGCTCCTTGAGCGGAACCTGGCTCGGCCACGAACTCTCCTTCAGCTTCGATACCGCGAGCAAGACCTGGTTCACGCTGGCGGGCGTCAGCCTGGAAACGGCTCCCGGAACTTATGCCATCGAGTTGACTGGCGAAACCGTTGGTGGAAAAACTCCAGGCCAGAAAATCTCCTTCACTCGCAAGTTCCCAGTCGCCCGCGGGAAGTATCCCCGGCTCCCGGGAAAGCTCACCGTTGAAAACAAGTTCACCGAGCCCAGCCCCGAGCAGCAGAAAGAAATTGAAGAAGGCCAGCAAATCAAGAAGGACTATCTGAACCGGGTCACTCCGGAACGTGAGTGGTCGGGTTCATTCACGGCGCCCGCCGACGCTGAAATTTCTGACGTCTTCGACGCCGAGCGCGTCTTCAACGGCAAGACGCAAAGTACCCACCTTGGCTTGGATTTCCGCGTCCCCAACGGCACTCCCGTCGCCGCCATGAATGACGGCACGGTCCTGCTGGCACGGCCCCTTTATTTCGAAGGTAATTTCGTGGTTTTGGATCACGGGCAGGGCCTGCTCACCCTTTACCTCCATCTTTCCGAGTTCAAGGTAAAGGAAGGGGATCAGGTAAAACGGGGACAGGTCGTGGGGCTGAGCGGCGGCACCGGCCGGGCCACAGGCCCGCATCTCCACGTCGCGGTGCGCTGGCAGGGAACGTACCTTGATCCCGCGGGTCTGATGCGATTGCGACTGCCGTCATCAGCGGTTAGCAACTAGCAGTTAGCACTTGCATTCAGCCGCAACCCAATGGCGAATCGCCAACTGCTAATTTCTGCCTTTCTACGCGTTCCCGCCCAGCCCGCCCCATCCACGCTCCGGAATGTCTTCTAGCGCATCCTTCAAACTCTCCTTCAACTCCAGGTTGCGGATCAAGCGGTGCAGGTAATTGGGATGCACGCCCAGAATTCGGGCCGCGTCGGCATACCTGCCGTGCGTCTGCTCCACGGCATCAAGAATCAGCCGCTTCTTCAATTCCTTCACGGCAACGTGATAGCTCGCCTCAGTCATCTCGGGCAGCGGAGGACGCTCCAGCAGCGACTCCGGCAGATCCTCGGGCAGAATCACATCCGAGGACGCCAGCACCAACGCGCGCTCGATTGCGTTTTCCAGTTCCCTCACGTTGCCCGGCCAGTCGTAGTTCACCAGGAAAGCCAGAGCCTCGCGCGAAATCGGCAGCGCCTTCACTTTGCAGCGTTTCGCATGCTTCTGCACAAAATGCCGAACCAGCATGGGAATATCTTCCCGCCGGTCCCGCAGTGCAGGCATCGTGATCTTCAACACCGCCAAACGGTAATACAAATCCTGGCGGAAACTGCCGTCGCGCACGGCTCGATCGAGGTCGCGATTGGTCGCCGCGAAGATGCGGATATCCACTTTGATCGGGTGCATCCCGCCGACTCGTTCGAACTCACGTTCCTGCAGTACACGCAGCAGCTTCACCTGCAGCGTGGGAGCCATCTCGCCGATTTCGTCCAGAAACACCACCCCTCCATCGGCCACCTCGAGCCGGCCTCTCTTCAGCGACGCGGCGCCGGTAAACGCTCCACGCTCGTGGCCAAACAAGTCGCTTTCCAGAAGCGTCTCCGGAATTGCCGAACAATTGATAGCGACAAATGCCTTGCTCGCTCGCGGACTGTTACGATGCAAAGCCCGCGCCGCCAGCTCCTTACCGGTTCCGCTCTCGCCCTCGATCAATACCGTAGAATCGGTCGGCGCTGCACGCTTCAAAAACTGGTAGACCTCTTGCATGCGCGCGCCGTCTCCCACCAGGCTTCGTTCCTGGCTGATCTCCACCGTCAGGCGCTCATTTTCCTGTTCCAGCCAGTGCAATCGCCGGGCATTCTCCAGCGCAACCGCAGAGATGCCCGCAATCGCCGTCACCAGTTGCAGGTGCTCTTCGTGAAGGCGGTTGCTGACACTGTCGCTGTCCAGATAGATGCACCCAATCACCCGCTCAAACACCGTCAAGGGAACGCATAGCAACGAGCGCACCTGGGACGCCGCCAGGCTCTCGACCTCCCGCAATTCGTCGCTGCCGGCCACATCGCTCCCCAGAATCGCAACCCCTTGATCCAGCACCTGGCGGGCAATCGTGCGGCTCACCTTTACCAACTGGACTTGCCCCGCCTCCCGCATGCGGACGAATATGGAATTGAACTGCTGGCCTTCCTTATCCGCGAGCAAGATCGCACCCCGGCCCGCGGGAACAATCTCAAAAATCAGGTCCAGCAACTGGCCTTGTAATTCGTCGAGATCGCGAATCGCATGCACGATCCGGCTGATTTTGAGCAGCGCGTTCAGATTACGAGCCACGCGCGAGGTCGCGGGCAACTCGCGCAACAGCCGGTCCGGCTGCAGATAAACCACATCCCGCGGATGGAGGACGGTGGTTTCCGCCGTGAACAGCGCCTCCTCGAATTCCACCCGGCCCGCGGCCGGTGCAGTCTGTTCGTCTTGCAGCAGAAACAAAAAGGACGAGTCGCCGGCGGCGATCTCGTCTCCGTGTTGCAGCCATTGCTCCTCGACCCCGGTGCCGTTCACTAGAGTTCCATTGCGGCTGTCGAGGTCCCGCACCAAAAACCTTCCGTCCTGCCCGCTCAGCAGACAATGCTTTCGCGAGACTGAAGGGTCAGTGATCGCGATTGCATTCGACCCCTCCCTTCCGATCGTGACTTCCCCCTCCGACAAAGGAATCGTCGAGTCTTTCAAGGGCCCGGAAAGCACCACGAGTCTGGGACGCAAGCGACCTCACCTCGCGCCCTTCTTATCACACTTCCGCCCGAAATTCATGCCCGAATTGAACTCGTTCCGTTATCCGAACAGATAGGTTTTGCTATCCGATCAGATAGCTTCCGAGCGGCAGCAGGATCGGCACCCCTCCTGCTGTAGACACGAGCCAGCCGATAAGTGCCTTGCCGACAGCGTTTTGGGGAGATGCTTGCGGTGCCTGCAAGAGCCGCGACGATTGGCATACCGCATGCACTACCCAGGCTGCGCTAGTGCTTGGCAAAAAGCGATGGGGGAAGCGCTTTTGCATTAGTCCTTGCCGAGTTTGGCGTAAATCAGGGATCCGAGGGGCCCCCTCATCGGATCCCTCGTTTCTTCGCGTTGCCCGCTATAATCGCTAACTCGCCACGGCTTCGCTGTCCGCGAGAGCCTTAACCGAAGGCACAGACATCACAGCTCCGTTGCAATACGTGACACTATTTCCGGAAATCGCCGGCACCCGTTCCCCCGGAAGCAGAATCCCCACCAGGTTCAGCGGATCGGCAGCCGACAGCGTAATGGTTCCCTCTGTTGAGTCGAGCTTGCGCATCGCCCGCACCGATTCCACCGCGACCGGCAAAGCAAATTGCTCCCCTAGAAATCCATCGACGAAGCGCCCACCCCGAATCTCGCCCCGATCCTCCAGCCGGCGGAACCCCGCCAGCAGCTCGCGCCACGGCGGCAGGTTCGCCTCCCGCGCCAGCACGTCACGGACAACAATTCCGTAACGCCGCAGCAGCATCCAGCAAGCCGCCTCGACCGCTCGAGGCCGCTCGACCGCGTCATTGGTATGCAACAAAGCCCACCGTCCAGCGTTGTGCCGCGGACGCGTCGTGCGCCCGCTGCCCTGCCCCGCCCGCCGCTTAGGGTCGATCAGCGAACGCAGATTGTCGAAACCGTCGGCGGTCACCAGACCTGCAGCCACCAACTCCCAGAGCGCAGTCTCGATTTCCGCCTTCAACTTATCAGTGCCGCGCACGATGTCGGCAAAGAACGACGCTCCACGCTGGCGCAGAAAATCGAGCACGCTCTGCGCGCCGTGGCTCAACCCACTGTTTGCGGCTTGTTCCGCTCCCGGATGCCGCGGCGTCATCCAGTCAGCATCTTCCCGGATGAAAAACGTAATCGGCGCAACGCTGGTGGGAATCACTCGCCGCTGGCGCGGAGCCGCACCCGGCTTCGCTTCTGCTCCATGATTCGCCGTCGAGTATTCCAATGTCGCCGGATGCGGCGACAACCTTCCCCAACCCACAGCCCCGGTCAGGCAAAGCTGATCAAGCCATTTGGGATCGTAATCCACAATGCGGCGCGCCAACACCTGCCGCTCCCAGGCATTCGCCGGAATCTCAAACCCCTGCAGTTGCCGCAGCACTTCAAGCGTGCCCCGCTCGCCCGCCACCTGTGTCCCGGCAGCCACGTGCTGCCAGCGCAGCAGCCATTGCATGAATTGCGCCGCCGTCACGGGCTCGATCTGCTTACGCAGCGTAGCGACGGTCAGCCGATGAATGCGAGCCAGCAGTCGCCGCTCACACCATTCCGTCTCGTAGTCGTGTAGGGCGGGCGCTCCCGCCCGCTGGCCAGCACCGCCGAAGTTCCCACGCAGGATCGTCCCGCTAGCTTCCATGCGAAGCAAAGCGTTCGAGATCTCGGAAGCAGGAATCCCTAAAGTCTCCCCAAGCTGTGTCGCGGTAGTCGGGCCCAAATGCGACATCCATCCCGTAACCAGCGTAACCAAAGCGTCATCTTGGGAAGGAACCGTAGTTTCCACCTGAACCAAATCCTGCGCAAATCGCGCCTCAGGAAACCACACTGAAAAAGTCTTGGCACGCTCGGCCGCGACCCAATAAACCCGGCTACCGGAAACCACCGATGCAGCACGCCCTTCGCCAGCCAATCGCTCGAAATGAAACTTCCACTGCTGCGTCCGGAAGTCGCGCCCATATTCCGGCAAAGCCACCAGCGTATGCAGTACATCATGCAGTTCATCCGCATCGCGCACATCCGGCCAAGCTTCCTCCCGCACCTGGGCAATCGCCGCCGGATCAAGCCCGCCCACTTCCTCGAGCACCGATTCCGGCAGCATCCGCCGCATCTGCACCGCCCGCGCCCGCCGCTCCTCCAGCGGCGCGTCATCGAGAAACGCATACGGATTCGCATTCAGTATCTCGTGCGAAAACTGCGATGGAACAGGAGTGTCGACCGCGATACAACGAATTCGACCATCCGCCAGCCCGCTCAACACAGACTTCAGCCCGTCGATATCCATCGCCTCGGTGAGCACATCCTTCATCACTTCGCCCACCAGCGGATGATCCGGAATCTGACGCTCGCCCTGAATATTTTCAAAGCACGCAGCCGCATCGGGAAAAACGGAAGCGAGCAGATCGTCCGAGCGCATCCGCTGAATCTGCGGCGGAACTTTCTTTCCGTTTTGAAAACGCAACAGCGCCAGCGCCCGGTTCGCATCCCAGCGCCAGCGCGTGGCAAATATCGGAGAATCCAGAGCCGCCTGCTCCAGAATCGGCTGCACTGTCGCCGCCTGCAGAAAATTGAACACGTCGCCCAGCGGAAAGCTGTGCTGCTCAGCCAGTGCGATGTTCAACCCGTTGTCCGTGGCTGCAGCTTGCAGCTCGAAGTTGAACCCAACGCAGAAACGCTTGCGCAGCGCCAGTCCCCAAGCCTTGTTGATCCTTCCTCCGAACGGCGCGTGGATCACCAACTGCATCCCGCCGCCTTCGTCGAAGAACCGCTCCGCAATCACAGTCGTCTGCGTCGGCACTGCACCCAGCACGGCCCTGCCTTGCAGGATGTATTCAATCGCCTGCTCCGCGCCGGAGTCATCCAGGCCACATTCGTCTTTAAGCCAACTAACCGCCCGCGCAACGTCCGGCTGCGTAGCTGAAAATCCGACCGGCGAAGTATGCGGCAACATCTCGCTGATCTTTTCTCTCAAGGCGCCAATGTGTTCCGAAAGTTCCTGGGTTCGCGCTGGAGCTTCACCGCGCCAGAACGGAACGCTCGGCGGCGCGCCGTGCGCATCCTGCACCAGCACGCGCCCGGCATTGGTTTCGATGCGCCGAATCACCCACGACGTATTTCCCAACAGCATGATGTCGCCGCGGTTGCTCTCCACCGCAAAATCTTCATCCACGGTTCCCACGACAATGCCATCGGGCTCCGCGACCACGGCGTAGAGCGAATTGTCCGGTATTGCTCCCCCGCTGGTGATCGCCGCGAGTCGCGCCCCCCGTCGCGCCCGCAGCTTGCCGTTCACTCGATCCCGGTGCAGGTACGCACCGTAGCGCCCGCGCCGCGCCGCAATACCCTCGGCCAGCATCTCCAGAATCGCATCGAAGGTCGAACGCGCTAAATTGCGGTACGGATAAGCCCGCCGCACCAGCGCAAACATCTCATCCTCGCCCCACTCCTCGGCAGCGCACGCCGCCACAATCTGCTGCGCCAAAACATCCAGTGGCGACTCCGGAATCATCAGCCGATCCAGATCGCCATGGCGAATCGCCCGCACCAAAGCCGCACACTCCAGCAGATCGTCGCGCGTCGTACAGAAAAGCCGTCCCCTAGGAACCGCCCCACGCCAGTGTCCAGATCGGCCCACGCGCTGCAACGTCACCGCAATCGCCCGCGGAGAATTGATCTGCACCACCAAATCCACCGTTCCCACGTCAATTCCCAGTTCGAGCGACGCGGTCGCCACCAGCACCCGCACCTCGCCTTCTTTCAGTTTCTTCTCCGCCGCCAGCCGCAGCTTGCGCGAGAGACTGCCGTGATGGGCCGCCACATTCTCTTCCCCAATGCGCTCGCCAAGATTGTGGGCGACACGCTCGGCCATGCGACGCGTGTTCACAAACACCAGCGTCGAGCGATGCTGCTCGACCAGCGCGACCAGCCGGTTGTAAACCTCATCCCACATTTCGTTCGAAGCCACCGGCCCCAAAGGCATGGGAGGAACCTCGACCGCCAGATCGAGCGTCCGCTTGTGCCCAATATTGACGATGACCGGTTCAGGCCGGGCTTCTCCCGAGTTGGAGTTGCCCGTCAGAAAGCACGCAACTTCTTCAATCGGCTTCTGCGTAGCGGAAAGCCCAATCCGCACCGGCGGCTTGTAAGCCAGCGCCTCCAACCGCTCCAGCGACAGCGTCAGGTGCGCCCCGCGCTTGTCGTCGGCTACGGCGTGGATCTCATCCACGATCACCGTCTCAACATCGCGCAGAATCGCACGGCTCTTGTCCGCTGTGAGCAAAATGTAGAGCGACTCCGGCGTGGTCACCAGAATGTGCGGCGGGCGCTTCAGCATGGCGCGCCTCTCATGCATCAGCGTGTCGCCGGTGCGCACCGCGGTGCGAATCTCCGGCATCAGCAGCCCGCGCTCTCCGGCCATCGCCAAGATTTCCCCCAGCGGCACTTCCAGGTTTTTCTGGATGTCGTTGCCCAGAGCCTTCAACGGCGAAACGTAGAGGACTTCAGTCCGATCGGCCAGATCGCCCGCCAGCGCCTTGCGCACCAGTCGATCAATGCAGGCCAGAAACGCAGCCAGCGTCTTGCCCGACCCAGTAGGCGCGGAAATCAGAGTAGTCCGTCCCGCCAGAATGTGCGGCCATCCCTGCTCCTGTGGCTCGGTAGGCGTGCCAAACCGCTGCACAAACCACTCCGCCACCAGAGGATGGGCCCAGGCCAGCGACGCGGGAAGGGACGGCATCCGGTTATTGTAGCCGGAACCCTTAGTTTCGTAAATTGTTCGCTGTTGAAGCGAGTGTTCGGGCCGTAGTTGAAAACAAATAATCATACTAGTATGATGAATATGAATAATATTGGGGAGAAAAAGATATGGCAAGCTCAAGAGTTTCTTCACTTACTAAGGACGACATCACGGCAACCGCCAGGAATTTCCGCTGGAATCGTCACATGCCCAAGTGGAGTGTCATCGTGGACGGGCGAGAGTTGCCCGCGAGGCCCCTTGTCTTGCAAGCTGCGGGAGTGCCCCCCAATGATCCTACCAACTCGCATCAGGCGGTTGCGATTCTGAAGGAACGAGGGTTTGACGTTCGCTACCAAGGAGAGACGCTTCAGGAAGAACAGCAGAAACACGAGGTTCGCCCTGACATTGAAGCTCTCATCCGCAAGTTGCGAGGCTGCCTCAAAGGTCCGCATTCATTGCTGGAAGACCGGGAACGCGAACACCGGATCGAGAAAGACCGGCTAGTCTAGGACGATGAGCAAGATTTATGTCCTCGACGCCGCGCCCTGCTCCATTGGTTAGTCGGCGAACCCGGATCTGGCCGCATCGAGCAACTGCTGCGGGATGCTGATCGATTACGCACCCCGCTACTGGCGTCGGTCGCGAACTGGGGTGAGATCTTCTATCTCTCCTGGCAACGACACGGAGAGCAATCCGCCCGCGAGGCCCTGGGCGATCTCTCGCGACTTCCCATCCAGGTTGTCCCCGTGGACCTGGCGCAGGCGCTTAAGGCCGGGGAACTCAAGGCGCTTCACAAAATCCCTTACGTAGATTGCCTCGCGGCCGCGCTCGCTATACTGCAACACGCCACGCTGGTCACCTCGGATCGTGACTTCGAGAAACTGGGACGCCACTTTCCGGTCTTGTGGATCGCCCGGCCATAGCGCGATAGCGGGGTTACTAGCTCTTGCCCTAGAGCTCGTCTCGGAAGCGCCCCCACAGCGCACGGTGTTAGAATTCTCGGTCCATCCCCGAACCCAGGAGAACCATCTTGACCCGGTTGCGCTCACTAACCTGCTACATCCTGCTTCTCACCGTCACGCAATTCGCCGTGGCTCAGACTTCCTCAGGCCCAACAGCCGCCTCGTCTGCCGCCCCCGCGCAGCTTCTCGGATACACCGCGCAAACCTCCACAGCGGAGCGTGACTGGGAAAAGAAGTTTCAGGACGGAATCGTAGCCGCCAACATCCGCGAGAACGATCGCCGCCTCAGCGCTCGCCCTCACCACGTCGGATCGCCGTACGACAAAGACAACGCCGAGTGGATGTTAGCCCACTTCAAGGAATGGGGTTTCGACGCGCACATCGAGACTTTCGACGTGTTGTTCCCCACGCCAAAAGAGCGAGTGCTCGAACTGCTCGAACCCACGCACTTCCGCGCCAAGTTGCAAGAGCCAGTTCTCGCCGCTGATCCCACCTCGAATCAGACTTCCGAACAACTCCCCACCTACAACGCCTACTCAATTGACGGTGACGTAACCGCTCCGCTCGTGTATGTGAATTACGGCAACCGCGATGACTACGAACAGCTCGACCGGCTGGGCGTTTCCGTGAAGGGCGCGATCGTGATTGCACGCTACGGCGAAGGCTGGCGGGGCATCAAGCCGAAAGTAGCCGGTGAACACGGAGCCATCGGCTGCATCATCTATTCCGACCCCAGGGGAGACGGCTATTTCCACGGTGAAGACTACCCCGAAGGCGGCTGGCGTCCCCGCGAAGGCGTGCAGCGCGGCAGCGTCATGGACACTGATTATCCCGGCGATCCTCTGACTCCAGGCGTTGGCGCGGTCCCCGGCGCCAAGCGTCTCGCCATCAAAGAAGCGAAGACCATCACAAAAATCCCGGTGCTCCCCATCTCCTATGGCGACGCGCTCCCCTTTCTCTCAGCCCTGCGCGGACCAATCGCACCCGAAGGCTGGCGCGGCGCTCTGCCCATCACCTACCACATCGGTCCCGGCCCGGCGCGCGTCCATCTCAAAGTCGCTTCCAACTGGGACATCAAACCCGTCAATGATGTAATCGCGACCCTACGCGGCTCGGCCACTCCCGATCAATGGGTGATTCGCGGAAATCATCACGACGCCTGGGTCAATGGCGCCGACGACCCCCTAGCAGGAATGTCCCCAGAGCTGGAAGAAGCACGCATGTTGGGCGCGCTTCACAAGCAGGGCTGGTCGCCCAAGCGCACCCTCATCTATTGCGCTTGGGACGGTGAAGAGCCCGGCTTGCTCGGCTCCACGGAATGGGTCGAGACGCATCTCGACGATCTGCGCAAGCACACCGTCTCTTACCTCAACACCGATGGCAACGGACGCGGCTTCCTCTTCGCCGGTGGAACCCAGGATCTAGAAGGAGTGGTCAGCGCTGTCGCGCGCGACATCAACGATCCTGAAAAGAACATCTCGATCTGGGAGCGAGCGCACCTGCGCGGCATCATGAGGGCCAAAGATGCGGAAGAACGCGGCCAGATTCGCAAGCGCACCACTCTGCGAGTCGAAGCGCTCGGCGATGGATCAGACTACACCGCATTCCAGGACCACGCCGGCATCTCCGCGTTGGATATCGGTTTCGGCGGCGAGGACGAAGGCACTCAGTACCACTCGATCTATGACGATTTCTATTGGTACACCCACTTCGCCGACACCGACTTCGCCTACGGGCGAGTGTTGGCCCAGACCGCAGGCACGACCATGATGCGCATCGCCGACGCCGATCTGCTTCCTTACGACTACACCCCTCAAGCCGAAGCCATCACCAAGTATGAAACCGATTTGGAAAAACTGTTGAAGGACAAACAGGAGGAATTCACCGAGCGCAACCTCGAACTTCAAGAAGGCGTATTCAACGCGACTTCCGATCCGCACAAAACCTACGTCGCGCCACCGGCCGAAACCGTCCCGCCATTCATGAACTTCGCGCCCATGAAGAATGCCCTCGAACTGCTGAAGAAGAGCGCGGACGATTACTCGAAGGCCCTCGCCAAATTCAAGAGCAGCGGCGCGACTATTTCTCCGCAATCCCTCGACGCTGTGAACGCCGATCTGCTCGGCATCTCGCGGCTTTTCCTGAACGAGAAAGGCCTGCCTGAGCGTCCTTGGTTCAAGAACCAGATCTACGCGCCCGGCGCCTACACGGGATACGGCGCCAAGCCCATCGCCGCCGTGCGCGAATACATGGACGAAAAGAAATGGCACGAAGCCGACGCTCAAATTCCCATGGTCGCCCATGTGATCGAGAACATCGCCGCCGGCATCAGCAAGGCCGCTGATGATTTGGAAGGTGCGTTAAAGCCGGCGAAGTAAGGAACCAGCCAAAAATAAAAAACCCACCGGATGCTTGCTTGGGGCGTGCTCGGGTCAGCATCCGATGGGCTACCGTTTCTCCTTACTCACCCTGTTGTTTTCAGGAGTATTTGCAATGATTAAACCTCAGAACTCAGCCAAGTTCCGTCTAATTTTGTAAAACTTTGTAATTTTCGCGCAAGCAAAGCAATTTTTCTGACGATCAATCGGGTAGATGCTGTAGACGTTTGCGGACCATCCCGTAGAAAAAGGCGCTCCGCGAGACAACCGAATCTCTCTCGACCCCCTTGGCCTAATCCGGAATCACCGGCGTCTTCGAGGCCATGAGTTCCGTGAAGCGCGGATTCTTCCGCAGTTCCGCAAACTCTTCGTCCTTGTAAACATTCTTGAGATCCTTGTAGCCGGCCTCCATCGCTTTCTTCAGGTATTCCAGCGATTGCTCCGAGAAGCCCATTTTCGCGTACAACCTTGCGACCGTGTAATCGAAGCGGGCGCGATCTTCTGGTCCCGCCAGTTGCGCCTCGATACCGCCCCGTGAACTTCGCGCAAAAACTTCCGGGTCAAGCTCCAACGCATGCTGATAGGCAGCAACCGCCGGCTCGAACCTTTTCTCGGCAAAATACGCCGCTCCCAGGTTGTTGAAAAACGCCGCCGAAGTATTATCGATCGCGATGGCTTTGTTGCATTGCTTGACGGCCGCTCCGAATTTCTTGTCCCCGTAATAAGCAACCGCCAGGTTGCCATAAGCCTCCGCGAACTGATGATTCGCCTTAATCGCCCTCTCACAGGTCTTTCGCGCTTCCCTCCAGCGGTTCATGAGCAGTTCCGTCCGGCACATTTTATTCAACACCGGGGCGTTATTGGGGACCTTCACCAGCGCCGCTCGATAGTAATCGAGCGCGTCCAAATAGAGCTTCGCCGAATGCAAAGCGTCGCCCTGCTGCTCCAGATCCGCTGCGGTTGCGTCCGGAGCCGGAGGGTCAATGGCGCGAATCAATGGCGGCGAGATCTGCACCTGCTCCGAATGAGAAACTTGCGCCAGTGCGGCAGTGAAAGGGATTACAACCAGAAGAATCAGGCAGGCCTTTCGGTAGGACATACACACCCCCAAGGCGACCGACTCCAACTGGCCCATTCTGCCACACTTTCCGCCGGTCAGCGAAGAAATCTGAGTCTGGCGCCAAGGCGAATCGAGCTGTGGATTCTTAATTGAACTAAAGTTCCGGCAAGCCTGGGTGGAACGCGATGTTTTGTCTAGGTAGCTGGCCTTGAAAGTGGGCTACCTCCCCTGAATACCCTGCTGGGCACGCCTTTTGCAAGGAAACGTCTGCAAATCTTGACGTCGGAGAGCCCAATTCTGAGAACAGAGACTTTTTACTCTAGCTATTAAAAACTTCCAGAAAAAACCTCGCGCAGCCTGTTGAAGTGTCGTAAACTGCTCTCCCCCAATAATCCCGCCGGAAAGGAACATACCATGCGTAAACACTCCATCGCTCTCGTCGCCGCAATCGCGCTTGTGACCCTTAGTGGCTCAATCCAACCGCTCGCGCAAACCGCAAACCGGCCTCACTCAACAAAGGTTTTCGGGTTTCAGGATTCCAGGACCGGAACCTTTCATCCTCTGGGGAATTCAGTAGAAATAGCTGACCCCACCGCCTCTACCACAACCTTCGCCGGTACGGTCGAGGCCACCGTTACGATCACGTTAAAGACAGCTCTCCCCACAGGGGGCCAAGTCGCCTGCACCGTGGAGGCGGACGCGGTTTCTTCAGGCACAAGCGGGGAAGCAGGTTATGATGAGTTGGCGACAAAGCTTGCCACCGTATCCGGTTCCACAGCGACGTGCAAGGTAAACATCCCCTTTTCGTGGCTGCTGTTCACGGCCTCGGCCACCCAGACCAACTCGCTCAGTGGGACCTTGGACGTGTTCATGTATTCGCCAGTTACAACGTCGATAACGGGACTAACCTTAGATCTTGCACGGGAACACATTCAGGCTATCGTGATTAACGGTGGCAAGGTTGCCGACGGCATACTGACTGTCACCGCAGCTGTAACGCTGTAAACACATCGGCGCCGTACTTCCACCGCTCGCATGCGGGGACGGGTTCCGCCACTTCGACCCGTCCCCGACGCGTGCTTTTCCGAGCTGGTTGGACCTGGAGCACCCGACACGGGCAAGCCTCTGCCTGGGCACCTCGTGATACCAACTAAGAATCTATGTTTGCCTCTAAACGAGGCGACGCCCGGAATATAGCTCCACCACCAGTACCGCGGACCAAGTTGTACGCGTGAGGGACGCGAGCTTTTCAAAGGCTCCAGCCGGGCCGCCCAGGTGATTGGCAACTCCGAAGGCGGTCAGAAAAGCCATCATTAGCAGCGCGGTCAAAACCGAATAAGCCGTCCAGCCTTTCCAGCGGCTATCGCCGGAAAATCGCCAGGCGAACAAGAAGAGGACTAACAGCGCGGAATTGAAGGCGATCAGATCGCAGACCAAATGCAGCGGCTCGTGAATGAAGATCGCATCGCCAGCCACGCCGACTCCCGATAAACATTGAAAGATTGGAATCAGGACTGCTCCCTGTCCTGCGCAAAGCTCTCTGCGCAGTGCCAGGGAAAACGTCATCAACATCAAGCCGAAGACAAAAAAATTAATCCGCTGGGCGAGCCCCAAGGGGGTGAATTCGAGGGCGCTGATGGTCTCGCGCGGTGCGTCGTAGCCCGGAGCGAGCGCTCCCAGCAAGAGGAATGTCAGCACAAACAGAACCCCGCCGAAGCCCCCGGCCAAAAGAGCCGTTTGCGCCTTGGACCGATGCGTGCGTGTAGTTTGATTGATAAAGCTCATGACAGGAGACAGGACAGTCGAATTTCGCGTCTTGCACACGCCAAGAACTAGCTCAGTGCGGCGCGGTCTGGGTGGTATCTGGCGGCTTAGGCGGCGGTGTTGAAGCTTTGTCATCCTTGAAGATTCCGGCGATCTTGCCGAAGATGCCTTTCTTCTTTTGCGGGTCGTTTTGCGGGTCTTGCCCGTTTGCCGGGTTCACAGGCGGTAACGGCTTCTGGCCGCCGCCGAAGAACCGTGAGAGGAAGCCAGTCACTCCCGCCTGCTGGTCGCAAGTCTCGCGCGGTTCCGTGCCCGCCACGAACGCTGATACGTAATCGTCCGGACAGGTCGGCGTCGCCAGGCGGTTGGTGGCCTTGTCCAGTTGCACGTCGACCACGCCCGTCGGCTGCGCAAAGCCCCTCATGTCGGCATACTGCGGCAGCGCGGCGGCCTTCTTCATGAACTCGGTCCAGATGGGCGCGGCCGTCATCGCACCGCTGAGTCGAAGATCGCTATAGTCGTCGTAGCCCACCCACACGATGCATAACAGATTCGAGGTGTACCCCGCGAACCAGCCGTCGTGCGAACTGCCCGTCTTCCCCGCCGCCGGCGGAGTAAATCCGCGCAAGCGAACCGCCGTATAGCCCAACCCGTTGTTGATCACGCCTTCCATCATGTTGGTCATGACGTAGGCAATGCGCGGATCGAGCACTTGCCGCTGGTCGGTCTTGAAGTTCGCCACCACGTCGCCCTTGGCGTTGCGCACGGAGTTCACCAGGATTGGCGATAGCCGCGTGCCATTGTTCGCGAACGACGTGTAGGCTCCCGCCATATCGAGCGGAGGCGCGTCATACGAGCCCAGCGCCATGGCCGGCGTCGCCTTCACCGACAGGATTCCCGCCGACTTTGCCAGCTCCGCCACCTTGTCATAGCCCACCTCTTCAGCGACCTTCACTGTCGCATTGTTCAACGACATCGCCAGCGCATAACGCAGCGTGACTTCGCCGTGGTACTCCTCTTTATAGTTGCGCGGCTCGTAGATCTGGTCGCCATACGCGAAGCTTGAAGGCGCATCCGTCACCGTCGACGCCGGAGTGATCACCGTGGTCGAACCGTCGAGTGCCGTGTTCATCGCCGCGGCATAGACAAACGGCTTGAAAATTGATCCGGTGGGCCGTCTCGACACGGCGTGATTCAGCTGGCTGAAGCCGTAATCTCGCCCGCCCACCAAAGCCAACACCGCACCGGTATGCGGATCGAGCACCACCAGCGCCACCTGCGCCTGCGGACCCGGCGCCACCGTCGTCTCCACCTTCTTGCCCACCTTCACCTTCTTGGTGCGCATTTTGGTGACTTGCTCGTCGACCAGCTTGATGCCCATCTCGACGGCCTGTGCCGCCGCCTTCTGCAGATCAGGATCGAGCGTGGTGTAGATGCGATACGACTGGTCGTTCAGCTCATGTTCGTTGAAGCGATTGATCAGCGTGTCGCGCACCATATCGACGAAATAAGGCGCGTCGCTGGCCTCCACATTCGGGGGCGCCAGCTTCAACGGCGTGGCTTTTGCTTTCTCGGCCTGCTCCCGGGTAATGGCGTGGGTGTCGACCATCGAGTCCAGCACCAGATTGCGCCGCTCCAAAGCGCGCTCCGGATGCCGGTAGGGCGACAACCGGCTCGGCCCCTGGATGATCCCCGCCAGCAGCGCCGCCTCCGGCAGCGTGATGTCCTTCAAATCCTTGTTGAAATATGCTTTCGAAGCCTCGGCAAATCCGCTGATGGCGAACGACCCGCGCTGCCCCAGGTTCACCCAGTTGCCGTAGAACTCAAAAATCTGCTGCTTGCTGAACTTCTGTTCCATTTCCTCAGCAATCAGCATCTCCGTCAGCTTGCGCCGCACCGTTTTTTCCGGAGTCAGAAAGAAGCCGCGCGACAGCTGCATCGTGATGGTCGATCCGCCCTGCTCGTGACGTTGCCGCGTCAGATCGATCCATCCCGCCTCGAACATGCGGATGAAGTTCACCCCGCTGTGCTCAAAGAATCGCCGGTCTTCGATCGCCAGTACCGCATCCACCATCACCTTAGGAATGTCCGTGTACTTCACCACCTGCCGCTTGGAGCGCTGTTCGGAGTCGAACAACGCAGTCACCAGCTGCGGTTCCAGTTCGTAAGCGGAAAGCTCAGTGCCCCGGCTGACGATCTTTTCCACCTGCCCGTCCTGAATCGCAATGTGCGCCGCTTCCGGGCTGTGATAGCTCTCCGGCCCCGGCGTGATCTCGATCCCGTCGCTTACCAGATGAAACGTGCCCAGGGTCGACTGCCCGTCCTTGTCGGAATATCCCGCCCGGCGCAGCAACCCAGCGATTTGCTTGGCGTCCATCTGGTCGCCGTTATGCACCGTCCGCGGCAGGGCATAGATTTTGGCTGAGTTGTTGAACACCGGCGTCCGGAAGCGTTGCTCGATAATGCGGTCGTATCTGATATAGAAGTAGCAGAAGGATCCGCCCAAGCCAATCGCCACCACCAGGAACACAACCAGCACCGCCCGAATCACAGGATCGCGCGGCAGGCCGCGCCAGCTCTTGCTGCCGTTGCCGCCGTTCTTCGGGATTTTGATCTTAATGGCCACGGTTTAACCTGAGTCTCGACCCGACGCCTGCCGAAACAACTCCATATAGTCAGACGACCAGATGCACCAAAAGGTTTGACCGGCTGCTCATCCCCTTTGCCGCTTCCCTGCCGCCGCTCTCCGCAATTCGCCTTCCGCGATGAACAATGTTGCGACGAACAATGTCAGGATGCGATGCTTCCATTGTACCGCCGCGCCCGCAAACAAAAAGAGACCCGCAGTTCATGCGGGTCTCTAAGCTGTTACTAGCCAGGGAAGCTGATTCCACTCCCCAGCCAAGCCAAAGCCGGTTACTGCGGATCGCTCACGACCCAATAGCCTGGCGTGACCAAGGCTGCCGGCGAAGTCGGCTCCGTGGGAATGCCATTGGAGTCGATGCTCAGCGCTCCCAACTGTGTCACGACGGTGGTGCCATTCGAAATGCTGCTGTAGACGAACAGGTTTGCGCCAGTTTGATCGAACTGGCCCCAGTGGCCGGTCGAAATTCCCGTCGTCGGGAATCCGCTGATCGGAGTAAGGGTTCCGGCTTGCGCTCCCGTCGTAATCAGTTGGAAGCCTTCGATGGGATTGTATGAAGTCCCAGAGTCGTTGATGCCGAACGAGTAGACGAATTCTCCCAGGCTCGAGCGCGGCTGAACTGCAATGTTGAGCGGAGAGTTCGTGGTAGCAAAGCCAGTTCCCACCTCCGTCAATGTCCCCGCCGGAGTAGTCGAGGCAGTCTGCTGGATACTGAATACGTACAGGTGATCATCATCGGTTCCGCTAAGACCGAGGTTCGGTGCTTGCTGAATTCCCCGTCGTGCCCACCAGAAAGAGTCCGCTGGCGTCGCCCTGCACTTGCCACATGTTTTTCGGAAATGTGAAGGGGCTGCTCGAAAGTTCCGTCAGCGCCCCCAAAGTCGTACCGTTTGTGCCGTCACCAATCGAGTAGCCAAGAATTTCAACACCGGTGTGGTCGACCACAGTCTCTGTCACATAGAGGTATTTGCCTAGACCATCCGTGGTCAGATTTCCGGGGCTGACCGGGGTCGCAAAAGGAGATCCATTGACCACCGTCAAAGCGCCTGTGCTGGCGATTTGGAACACGAAAATCTCGTTGCTAAAGGTATCCGCAATAAACAGCAGCGTGCCCGCAGGGTTGGTCGTCATGCTGTATTGGTTGAAGGGGATCGAAGCATCCAGATTGAGCACCAACGGTGCGGGAAGGCTGGGCAATAGTGCGAGAACGCCGCTGGCACTCATCGACCAGCCGAACAGTTCATTGCCCAGAGGGCCAAACAGCGCGTAAACGAACGGCTGTTGCCCAACTTGCTGCGCAACCACCATGCCAGCGCCAGGATTGCTGGTAATCGTGGTACTTACGGAGTTCGTAGTGGCCGTAAATGCGCTAGAGCTCAACGCGAAGCTGTCGATCGTGCCGTTCTGATCCACCGCAAAGGCAAAAGCCCTGGCCGTGCCACCACCCCCGCCCCCGCCAGTGCCACCCCCGCCCAGTCCGCCCCCCGAGGGTGTACACGACGAACTGCCGAACGTGACCTGGCATCCGTAAGACTCCTTGCAACCGGACAGGAACATCGATGCCAGCACCACCAGCAGTAAGCCGAGTAGCGCTCGAGCATTGGTCTTCATGAACTGCCTCCACCTGAGCTTCACTGATTCGCGGCGAGCGCGTGAAGAAACTCTTAATCTAATTGCGATAGTAGGTGGAAGGTAACATCGTGGCAACGTTACGAATGTCACTGGCCCTTGAGCAATAATATTGATAGCAGGAATTCTCGTAATCCAAGTAATTCCTCGACTTAGTAATTGACAGGCTCCGAGAAGGTATCGCGGCCTTCGAGAAAACTTCTGCGATGGTCCGGGTCGTCTTCTTCAAATTGCAAAATTACCCGATCACAAAATTACTAAATTCTTCCCGTGTGACTATCGGACGTGACCAATCGATTGCATAGTAACCACACATTTCTCTTGCCTCCATTATTAGAAGCTGACAACATTCGAATTGGAATCAGCGGGGATTTCTTCAGGAGGATTTTTCACGTGAAACGCACAAACATTCTGGCCGCATTGCTCGTCGCCCTGTCGCTCATCTCAACCGGATGCGGCACTTCGGATTATGTTCAGTCGGTCCAACTCACGACCACTGTGGCAAGCAGCGGAGGCTTTTTCAATCTTGTAGGCGCCGACGGTACGCTTCAGTTAGTCACCAACGAGGTCTACCACAGCGGTAGGACCGTCCCCGTTTCAACCTCTGTCACTTACCAGGTGACGACCGTAGGCACCCTCGACGACAACGTAACTCCCTTGCCGCCCTATGGCCCGACTACTGTACCAATCGACCAGACCGGCTTGATGACGGCCGTAGCGGCCCTGTGCACCTGGAACAATACGGCTCCATCCCCGGGCACGCCGGCAATCTGGGTTTACTCCGGATATTATCAGGTCACATCGACTTACAAGGGCATGGTGTCACAACCGGTCGCCATCGGCGTGGGCTCGGAAGTCTCTATCACCGCCCAAGCCGCAGGGGGCTGCGGCCCAACAACATAGTCCTCACGTTCGCGTCTGCTCCCCCGCAGACCTCGTCCCCAGCCGTTAGCTGTTTTTTCTAACTGAGCTTGCACCGTTAAATCCTCTGAAGCTGCGCGGTCCATACCCGCGCAGCTTTCTCTTTCTCCTGACCAGTTCAAACCTCACCAGGAATGACGCCCCGAACGGTCGTTACCGCGCAGACCGCGGCTCACCAACTAAGACGTATCGCAGACGTTTGGCGTATGGCATAGCCGCTACAAAGGTACGAAGAAGTCGTGCGCGAGCAGTAACGCAGAAGACGGCGCTTCAGCAGCGCCCCTTGAAGAAGGCCCGAGCGAAGCTGAGGGCGAAGCTAAATGGGACGCGTAAAGCGCCGGAATGAATCGGGCATGCAGAGAGTGGTACGACTTCGGTTCAGCAGAGGACGCGCAAGGAAGCCGAAAACAGTGTCTAAACGAGCACTCGTACTGGGTACCTGGTACTGGGTACTGGGTACTCACTGCCCACTGACTTTCTACTTGTTTCCGCTCGTCGGATTGAAGTGCATATCGAAGGAATAGCCCGGCAGGTTGATGGGCACAGTGTAATCGGCCGCGACGTAAACAGCCATCAGGCCGGGTGTAAGGATCCGCTCCACCTTCACCTGCTTCTCAGTGATCGGCAGGTCGTGCTCCCTGGCCTTGCGGAGCACGTCATTGCGAACGTCATCGTCCGTTTTTGTCGGATTAGCTCCCGCCATCATCGCGACCTGCCTCAGGTCGTCCTGAAAGCTGAAGTTCGCCATGATGGGCGGAGCCACTTGAAACAGGGCTATCACGACCAGGATGACTGCGGCAAATCCAAGCACTGCCTTAAAGGTTCCCATAGTCTCAAAACTGCGCCGGCCAGCGGCGCAACTTTCAGGCCTTGGCGGGCAGCACTCCTTGAAAATATTCCACTACCGCCGCGATCGTAACATCGCGCACTTCCCGAGTCGAGCGTAGAACCACTTCCACGGTACCTTCGGTAACCTTGTTCCCAACCGTGATTCTAAAGGGGATACCGACTAAGTCGGCGTCTTTGAACTTGACTCCGGGCCGCTCGTTGCGATCATCGAGGATCACGTCGAACCCGGCGGCTTCCAGTCGCTTCGCAATGTCAACCGAGGCAGTCAGCACACTCTCATCCTTCACGTTGACCGGAGTAACCACAATCTCGAACGGCGCAATCGCCGGTGGCAGCCAGAATCCATTCTCGTCGTTACTCTGCTCCACCGCCGCCGTCAGAATGCGTTCAATCCCAATGCCATAACTGCCCATGATCGGAGTAACTTCCTTGCCGTTCTTATCCAACACGCGCGCCCCCATCGACTCCGAATACCGGTAACCCAGCTTGAAGATGTGCCCAACCTCCACCGCCGTATCAATGCGCAGCGCCTTCCCGCATTTCGGACAACCTTCCCCCGCCGTAACCGCCCGCAGATCCGCATAAGCAGTAGGATGAAAGTCCTTCCCCGGCGTCAGATTCTTCAGGTGATAGTCCTCTTTGTTCGCGCCCCCAATAAGATTCCCCCGCCCTTCAAGAGCCTTATCGACCAGCAGCACGGGAAGCCCCGCTTCTTTTTTCAAGTCCTTAGCCCACTCAATCCCCACCGGCCCCAAATATCCCGCGGGAGACTTGAACAGCGCCTTGATCTCGCCTTCTTCCATGGGCCGGGTCGCAACCCCCACCGTAGCATTGAACTTCGCTTCATTCAGCTGATGATCGCCACGCATCAGCACCACTATCCCGCGCGACTTCACCTTGCCGGTCTTCTCGTCTTTCTCATCCGCCATGAAAGCCAGCGTTTTGATCTTGTTCTTCGGCGAGACTCCCAGAAACCGCGCCACATCTTCAATCGTTTTCTGCCCCGGTGTGTGCACCTCAAGCGGCTTGCCGTCACCTTCGGCGGCAAGGTCCGCGACCGCCTCCAGTTTCGACGTAGCCTTCTCCATGTTCGCCGCGTAGGAGCACCCCTCGCAGCTCACAATCCGGTCTTCTCCCGCCGGAGTCCGCACCATGAACTCGTGCGATTCCTTCCCGCCCATCGCTCCCGAATCCGCCTCGACCACCATGTATTTCAATCCGCACCGGTCAAATATCCGGCGATAGGTCTCGTAATGCTTCTTGTAAGAAACATCCAGCCCGGCCGCATCAATGTCGAACGAGTAAGCATCCTTCATCATGAACTGCCGAACCCGCAACAGTCCGGACTTCGGCCGCGGCTCATCCCGAAACTTCGGAGCGATCTGGTACCAGATCTGTGGCAGTTGCTTGTAACTGCGCAACTCCTTCAGGGCAATCGAGGTCATCACTTCTTCTTCCGTCATGCCCAGGCACATGTCAGCGCCCTTGCGGTCTTTCAGCCGAAACAGGTTGTCCCCCATCAAGTCCCAGCGCCCGCTGACCTCCCAAATCTCCCGCGGATGCAGTACCGGCAAATAAAACTCCTGCCCGATCCGGTCCATCTCCGCGCGCACGATGCCCATGATCTTGTTAAACGACCGGTTGCCCAGAAAAAGATACGAGTAAATCCCCGCCGCCAGCTGCCGAATGTAGCCCGCCCGCACCAGAAACTTGTGGCTCGCAACTTCGGCGTCGGCCGGAGCCTCGCGCAGTGTAGGAATAAACAGCTCTGACCATCGATGCATATAGGATGAGTCCTGTGGAAGTGGAATTGATTATTGTAGCAGCGAGGCTTCTTTGACTGGCTTCCAGCCCCTGCTAGAATGGTTGCAGTCTCATGGCTAAGGCTCGATACCGTTACAACATTATGCTGCGTCCAGAACCAGAGGGCGGTTACACTGCGCTGGTTCCGGCCCTGCCTGGCTGTGTCACGTACGGCCGCACGGTAGACGAGGCCCGAGAAATGGCCAGAGACGCAATTTCCGGTTACATTGCCAGCCTGCGCAAACACAATGATCCCGTTCCAACTGACGACAACACGCTGGTAGCCTCCCTGGATTTGGAGTATTCCCGCTAAACCCTGTGAGCGCCTTGAGGAGACATCATGTTTAGAAAGTTTTCCACTTCTTCTTATCGCCTACTGTTACTGCTGGTTTTATAGCATTGCCACTTGATATAAGGGTAACGTGCCCAAACTGCCTGCCGTCAAACCACGCCAAGTCGTCCGTTTTCTGGAGCAGAACGGCTTTGTTCTGGATCACACTTCGGGCAGCCACTTCATCTTTTCCATCCGACCTCTCGGCGCAGAGCGGTTGTTCCCAGTCATACTCGCGACCTGCCAAAAGGCACCCTGATGTCCTTGTTGAGGGAAGCAGGATTCAGTCGCGAGGAGTTGATCGACTTTCTGGCAGGCAGATAGACAACTCGAGCGGTACTCGGTACTCGCGACCCGGTACTAGGAAGTCAGCCGCCGCAGAATCTCTTTCCCCAGCTTCTGCGTCTCCCCGAAGAACTTCTGGTACTCCACAAACAGCCGGTTCATCTCGAGCGACTTGTCCGCCGTCAGCTTCTTGCGCAGCAACATGTCGCGCACATGCACCGGGTTCGGCAGGGTTGCGTCTTCCGTCAATTCTTCCAGCGCCGTATTGGGATCGTAGTGATACATGCAGCTATTGTAGCGCCGCGCCGTAGCGCCACCTCGTAGCGCCGCCGTCTCGGCTGCTTTCGGGGTGGGCGTCCCGCCCGCCCTGCCGCCACCGCTACACCAACTCCGTACTCCACAGATCGTGCAAATGCACGATTCCTCGAAGCCGCTGATCGCCATCCACCACCATCAAAGAAGTAATCTTCTTCTCCTCCATCAAAGCCAGCGCAGTCGCCGCAAACTCTCCAGCCGCAATCGTCCGCGGATTCTTCGTCATGCACTCTTCAGCCGCCAGATCCATCACGTCTTTCCCACGCTTCTCCAGCAACCGCCGCAAATCTCCATCGCTGATGATGCCCACCAGCTTCTCGCCTTCCACCACCGCCGTCACGCCCAGCTTCTTGCGCGACATTTCATAAATCACGTCCGGCATCTTCGTCTGCGGTGTAACTCGCGGCAGCGCATCGCCCGAGTGCATCAGAGACTCCACCCGAGCCAATCTCTTCCCCAACTTCCCGCCCGGATGCAAATTGGCAAAATCCTCTTCCTTGAACCCGCGCTTCTCGCTCAGCGTAACCGCCAGAGCATCCCCCAAAGCCAGCATTGTAGTAGTCGAAGCCGTAGGCGCCAGCCCCAGCGAGCAAGCCTCCTCCGCAATCGAACAATCAAGCGCTACGTCCGCCGCAGAAGCCAATGTGGATGCGTGTGAAGGCAATGCTCCTGTGGAGCGGGCGCCCCCGCCCGCTGCTTTTGACTTTGACTTTCCTTTCCCCCCAGGTGCAGCCGCCCGAGAGATCGTATCCCCCGTCATGGCAATCAACGGCACCCGCAGCCGCTTGATCGTCGCCAGCAGCGCCAGAATCTCCTCCGTCTCCCCGGAAGCCGACAGCGCCAGCACCACATCTCCACGCACCACCATCCCCAAATCCCCGTGCAGCGCCTCCACCGGATGCAGATACAAAGCCGGACTCCCCGTCGAACTCAGCGTCGCCGCAATCTTGCGCGCAATCAACCCGCTCTTCCCCATCCCCGTGACCACCACGCGTCCCGCGCAGGAAAACATCAAATCCACCGCCCGCTGAAACGCCCCCGCCATCGGCCCGCCAATACGGTCCGCCAGCGCTCGCAGCGCCTCCGCCTCAATGCGCACCACATTCTCGCCAATATGTTTCATGAAGAATTTTTCAAATTACTAAATTACAAAATTACTAAATAACAAATTCCCTAGAAATGATCTTCACTGCTCTGCGGCTGCACTGGCTTCTGCCCTAGCACCGCCAGTCCCTTGGCCTGGATCATCCGGTCCCACGGCCCCGCCTGCCAGTTGTCTCGCCCCTTCGATGGATGCTGCCACGGGGGCAGCGCCACCATCAAATTTCGCGCCATCCCGTGTAAGTAAGGTTCGTACATCGATCGCAACTTCGTCAGCTTCTGCCGCGCTTCCTCCGCGCTTTGCAACTTCAATCCCGCCGCCGCCAGCGTATCCCGCAATGTGTCAAAACCGGCGTCGGTCAACCGTTCCGCAGCCTGGGGATCGTAGCGTGCATTCACCACTTGCGCCAGATCGACGGCCGCAT
Source organism: uncultured Acidobacteriaceae bacterium (assembly GCA_963787495.1). GTDB lineage: Bacteria > Acidobacteriota > Terriglobia > Terriglobales > Acidobacteriaceae > Sulfotelmatobacter. The sequence continues at coordinate 343,873 of CAWBDA010000002.1, read as the reverse complement.
GCCGCGCCATGGCGAACGTCACCCGCGCCTGCCCGGGATGAATGCCGTCAATGCCGGTGATCAGCAGCGAAGTCACATCCAGCATGGTCTGCAAAGCTCCCAGCCACGACTGGTTGCTGTGCTGCGAACGAAAGAAACTCAACACCGGATAAGAAATATGGCTTTCCAGCAACTCCCCCGCCCAGCGCTCCCAGTCGCGCAAACAACCATCAAGCACCATCTGGTCGATCTTCGCCGGATTCTCTGCAGTCCCTGCCAGCCGCACCAGCAATTCGGTCGCAGTCGGTGGCGATCCCGCGCGGGCATCGAGCATCGAGATCTGAATCTCCCGTCGCGAAAACGACGCATACACCACCGGGAGGTAGCCGATCACCACCCCCAGAAACGCAAAGCCCATCCCCGCTTCCAGCACCGAAAGGGCGCGCGCCAGGCGAGAGGTCGGCACAATGTCGCCATACCCCAGGGTGAAAAACGTCTCGCCGCTGTGGTAAATGATCCGGCCAAACGTGATCGGCTCGTTGCTCAGTTGTTCGTGCCCCCCAATGCCGTATTGCAGCAGCGCGAAACCCATGATGAGGCTCGCAGCCCAGAAAATCAGCAGCGTGATCAGCGACAGCGGCCCGAAGTATCCCAGAAAGCTCTGCTGCAATGAAGAAGTCCGGATGCGCCCCGCCAGGTTCTTCCACGGAATCCACGTACGACGCAAGAACCACGCCGTCAGCTTGAACTGCCGCGTCACCCGCCGCGGCAGCACCACCGTCTCAAACGCATCCTGCAGAACCACGCAGATAATGACAACGCCGAAAATAATCGCAGGAATGCTGCCGTGAAAGTTGATGTCGGGATTCGCAATCGCAATCATGATGCGGAAGGAAGGTTAACAGATTAGGGCCCAGACCAGGCAACGACTGTCCTAACTAACGCCACCACACCGCGCCGTAGAGACGGAGCTTGCTACGTCTTGCCGCCGCCAGCACAAACGGAGCAAGCGAAGTCTCTACTGCTTAGGTTGTGTCGGAGGATTCTGCGGCGGCGTAGTCGCCGGCGCCGTGCCCGGTGGCGTAGTCGTAGCCGGCTTCTTCACCACTGGCTTCTTCTTCACCGCAGGCTTCTTCGGCGGCTCGGTATCGTCCACCACGGTTTTCTTCGGAGGCTCGGTCGGAATCGCCGCCTGCGCCGTCTTCAAGTCCGTTCGCAGGCGCAGAATCTCCTGCTCCTTCGACGCAGCCAGGTTCTCCAAACGCTCCCCAATCTGTTTCCGCGTGCCCTCAAAACTGGTCAGATCATTCGACAGCACCTGGAAGTCGTCCTTCGATCCGAATGCTCCCGCCGCTTCCACCACGCTTCCCAGCACGTCGTATAGCGCATCCAGGTTCCGGTACAGCTTGAAGGTCGCCGGCATGTCTTCCGGAGCGTTGCGCAATTGCCCAATAATCTCGGGTAGCGCATTCTGCAGATTGCGCTGGATGGAATCGACATTGCCGAGCGCTTGCTTCTTAGACGAGCCGTCGGTCTTCCAGCGTTCAATGCGCAGCTTCGCAAGGTCGGCCTGCGTGGATTTGGACGCCGTCTCCAATTGCGCCAGCAACCCGTTCACCTGCGTCACCGACGCATAAGAAACCGGCGCCCCTTGCGGCGACGCCGCGGAAGCAACCGTTCCTTGCACCGAATATTGTGGGCTGGCAGGTCCCGCAGGCACCGCAGCCGTCTGACCGAAGGTAATCGCGCTCCCCAGCAGCGTAAACAGCACGTAAGAACAGACAAGTTTAGGTTTCATTGAGTCTGGAGTCGGTGGCGTCGTGCGTGCAACAGAATATAGATAACCCGAGGATACTACAAGCCGATCCCTCATTCCGCAGGTTCCTCGGGATTCCAAAAACGCATTTAGGCGGAACGTGCCGCCGCGAAAACGTCGATGGCATTGAACTCGTCCGTGGAATCCTTATTTATATGCTGTTCTAGCGTATACTACGGGACGCCCGCAGAAGTAGCCCCGGATCAACCGCGGCGACAAGCACCAAACCCGAGCATGAATGGACGCCGTGTTGAGAGAGGATCCGGATCAGGTTCTCTTTGTCGAATCGCGCCCAAACCTGGATCCCGAAGATTAAGGAGACCGCTATGAAGTTTCACACCCTGCTATCCCGTTTCTTTCTATCCGTCGCTCTGCTCATGTTGACGGGTGGAATCTCAAGCTTCGCCCAAGACGGCAAACTCGTAATTCATGCCACTCCCAAACAGGCCTACATCTTCGCGGACGGTCGCGCCATCAGCGAAGCCAGCAAACACCACTCCCTCAGCCTCAGTGCCGGGGACCACAAGATCGAACTGGTCAACTACGGCTATGCTCCGTCAACCCAAACGGTCACCATAACCGCTGGCAAAACCACCAACCTCGATGTCACCTTGACGCCCGTCACCGGAACCGTCTCCGGACCCTTCGGCGCCATGACGATTGAGGGCGCCGACCGGGACGCGATTCTGCTGAATGGGAAAACGCCCGACTTTTTCGTCGGCCACGGCGACGAGTTCAACAACGACTTTATCTGGAAGCAGGAACTTGTCGTTCCACCCGGCACCTATCAGGTTTCGGTCCTGTCTGGCGATAAGGAAGTTTGGTCGGGCTCGGTCGACGTACCCGCGAATCAGCGCGTCGTGATCGACATTCCGAAGGGCGTTCGCAAGACTGTTGCCTGGTCACGCGGAGAAAAACTCAAAGCCATACCCCGCTTCACCGTTGGCACAGCCAGTGCCACCGTCGCGGTTGCGAAACCCACCGCGCAGCTATCGGTGACAGCTGCACAGGTCAACTGCGGAGATGCGTCGCAAATCAACTGGACATCGTCGGACGCACCTCGGGTCGAAATCACCCCGGTGGGGCCAGTCGCAAGTTCGGGACAACAATCCGTTCAGCCTACGCAGAACACCACCTATAGCCTGACTGCGACGGGGCCCGGCGGCACCGTCACTTCCAACGCCACCGTCAATGTCAACGCTGCCGTCCAGGCCGATCTGCAGCTCGCGCCGGCCGAGGTCCATTACAAAAAAGTCGGCGACAAAGTCGTCGTTGACGACGGCACGGCATTGAACTGGACAGCCTCCAACGCTTCGACAGTGTCGATTGACTCATTGGGCACGGTCAGTCCCACCGGCAGCCGCAGTCTGCAGATCACTCCCAAGAAGACCGACCCCGGCGCCGTCGATGAAACCGTTACCTACACGCTCAACGCCAGCAACGGTTGCGGCGGAACCGCCACGAAAACCGCGACGCTGCACATCGTGGGCTCGATTGTGCAACCCGAAATCAAACTCGCGCGCAGCGTTTATTTCCCGACCGATCGGCCGCGATCGCTAAAGACAGAAAATGCGCTCCTGGCCAGCGAAAAGGAGACTCTGAAATCCATCGCGACTGCTTTCATTCAATACCTGGCCGACCAACCCGATGCTCGCCTCGTTCTCTCCGGACACGCCGACAAGCGCGGGCCACAGTCCTACAACCAGCCTCTCTCCGAAAGGCGCGCCGCCCTCGCCAAGAAGTTCCTCGTGGAACAGGGAGTTCCCGAAGACAAAATCGAGACTCAGGCTTTTGGCAAAGAGCAAAACCTGAGTCCCGATCAAGTCAAGCAGCAGGTGGACCAGGATGCCAGCCTCAGCCCAGAAGACCGGGAAAAGGCCCTGAAGAAAATACAAACCATCGTGCTCGCCTACAACCGCCGGGTGGACATCACCTCGAAACCAACCGGGCAAGAGTCAGCTCGCGAATATCCATTCAAGGCCGAGGACTTCGCCAGGCTGGTTGACCGTAACGGTCCGACCAAAACCGGTGGTGTTGAAATGGCAGCTCAAAAAGAAAAGATAAAGAAGTAAAAGCTGCTCGAACCAAAGTCGAGCAAAGAGACAACGGGTGCCCCATTTCTCGCGCGTTCTGTGCGCGAGAAGTGGGGCTTTCACTGACCCAGCCCACTGCAAACGTAGCCCATATCGCACGAAATTGACGAAAATGACCGACTGGCATCAATGAGTGTAATGGCGATGTTACAACAGTTGTTTACATCCAACTGCAAATCTCGCGGTGTCTAATAGGACAGAGGACCGCTGGATGATCCGAGGGCTTCGATTCCGCACTTTCTTGCCGATTGCAGAGTGTGGGTTCGCCGTGCTGTTTGGAGGTCTCGGACTGTGGCAACGGTCTACGATTCTGAGCCGTCCCGGCTTTGGTGAAGGTCAAACCCTGTGGGACTCGACGGCTCGATTCCATGTGTGGCCGTGGCCGTTCAAGTTTGCGGTCGTGATGAATACTCCCGCGCTCCTGTCGTGGGCCGCAGTTAGCTGGCCCATCGGTGAGCGGTGGCCTGATATTCCTGAGGCTGTCTTTTTTGCACCATCGTTGTTGTTCGCAGCGCTACTCTGGTATGCAGTGGGCCGTCGGCTTGACCGACAATGGGATACGTTGGGACGGCCTGCAACCCAATCAAAATGGCCTTGGATTCTTCTGCTGCTCTTCACCCTGATCTGTGCCGTTGGCGCTTCCATTCCCTCGACGTCTGCCTACTTGCTTTGGGGTGTGGTCCTGTGGCTCGTGGTGGGTGTGGGAGTGGCCTTTTCACTTGGCAATCGCAGGTTTCTCAGGTCACACACTTGACGTCGCGGCCAGATAGCCACAATTGGTTGACGTTAACAGGCGTTAATCACTCATTGACCCCTCTCAATTCTCGTCCAGTCAACTAGCTCAGCCTGCGGTTGGCGAATAAACGACGCCTCGGACGATAATAGCTAAACACAATCAAAACCGACGCATCCAAGTAAACACATGACCTGCACAACCACAACCTTACCGAATCCCCGCAAGCCGATGTTTACAGCCATCACCCTGGCCGCGCTCGGTCTCGCTCTCGTTCTTCAAGCTCCAGCCCAGGACCTCGCCAGCCGTCTCATCCTCAAAGACGGCTCCTACCAACTGGTCACCAAGTATGAAATCAAAGGCGACCGCGTCCGCTACAAAAGCGCCGAGCGCGACGAGTGGGAAGAGCTTCCCTCCGCGCTCGTGGACTGGCCCGCCACCGAAAAATACGAGAAAGACCGCGCCACCTCCGCCATCCCCGAAGCCTCCGCTATCGACAAAGAAACCGACGCCGACCGCGCAGCCGAACTCTCCCACCTTCCCCAAGTCGCCCCGGGCCTGCGCCTCCCGGAGGATTCTGGCGTCTTCCTGCTCGATAATTTTCAAGGCCAGCCGCAACTCGTCGAAATGCAGCAGACCGAGGGCGACATCAACCAAAACACCAAGGCAAACATCCTCCGCGGAGCCCTCGATCCCGCCGCCCGCGCCAAGCAAACCGTCGAACTTGAGGGCGAACACGCTACCGTGCACGCCCACGTCGCCGTGCCCTCCATCTACATCAATGTCAACGATGAACCCGACGCCCCGCCCAGCGGCCAAACCGCCTCCGCCCAGCAGTCCCAGCCCAGCCTCGACGCTCCCCGCCCCGAGCAACGGGGTTCGGACCGACCGGGCCCGCAGCAGCCCGAGCAGGCCCTCGTCCCTTTCGATCGCTTCCGCATCGTCCACACCAAGGTTAAGAACGGCAAGCGCATCGTAGGCGACTTCAAGCGCGCCCCCAACGGGAAGATGAGTCAGGACCAGAATTTCGTCAAGACCACCATCGACCGCGTAAGCGGCGGCTGGTTCAAACTAACCCCCATAGAAACCCTGGCCCCCGGCGAGTACGCCCTGATCGAGATGAAAGGCACCGAAGGCATGAACCTCTACGTCTGGGATTTCGGCATAAACCCCACAGGACCCGCGAATGCGAACCCCTGGAAGCCAAATGTGAAGCCAGCCGATCCGGAGAAGCCGGACAGACATTTGTAATTTTGTAATCGGGTAATTGGGCGATTTGAAAAAGAAGAGGCGCGAATCGGGAGCGGCAAGCGGAAAGCCGCCAGGCAGCTTTTAAATTACAAAATTACCAACTTACAAAATTACGAAATTTCATTTCATCACTCCCCGCTGCGCAATCCCAATATTGTCCCGAGTCGTGTTCTTCACCAGATACATCATCTCGTCCGCCTGCCGGATAATGTCATGCGCGTCGCGCGCATCGTGCGGATAAGTAGCCAGCCCAATCGAAGCCCTGACATTCAGGTTCAGCCCCTCGTCGCGGCAAAAGCTGCTGGCGCGCAGCGCATCGCGCAACCGTTTCGCCACCACCAGCGCCTGATCTTTTCCCGTCTGCGGCAACAGCACCACGAATTCGTCGCCTCCATAGCGGTAGGCAAAGTCAATCAAGCGCAGCTGCGCCTTCACCAGATAACCAATCTCCGCCAGCAGCTTGCTCCCAATCAGGTGTCCGTGAGTGTCGTTGACCGACTTGAAATGGTCAAGATCGATAAACAAGACGCTGAACTCGTAGCCGAAACGCGATGACCGGTAAACCTCGGTCTCCAGCGTCTTATAAAGGTGTCGCGCGTTGTAAAGCCCGGTGCAGTCGTCGGTGATCGTCAGTTCCTGGATCTTCTCCACCCAGCGCGCATTCTCAATCGCGATGGCGGCATAGTCGCAGAGCGCCTGCAGGAAGAAAACTTCCGGCTCGTTGAATTGCGACATATCCACATTCACCAACTGGATCACGCCCAGCACCCGCAACCTCGACTTCAGTGGCACGCAGATCACTGAACGTGTCTCCCACTGCGTGGTTTCATCGACTCGCTTGGCAAACCGCGGATCGCTTTCCACGTCCGCCGAAATCACCTGCTCGCCGTGCTTCGCCACCCAGCCGGCAATGCCCTCGCCCACCTTCAGCCGGACATTCTTCAGCGCCTCCGCCGCATCGCCCACCGCAATCGCGAAGTAAAGCTCGTTGTGCTGCTCATCCACCATCAGCAATGACCACGTGTCGGGACGGAAGTACTCCGCCATCTTTTCCATGATGGTCTGCAGAATCGAGTCAAGATCCAGCGACGACGTAAGCGCTTTGGCCACGTCGTGGAAGATGGTCAGTTCCTGGCTCTGGCGCGTCAATTGTGTGCCGGTGGCCTCGGGCATGCCTGATTTCCTGATCTCAAGTTCCTTGATCTTCAGCTGGACGGAGTGACGGTTCCAAAAATTATAGGAGCGCACCGCCGCCGGGGCAATGAACGTTGGTAACAGGTACCCCTAAAGCCAATGCCATCCTGAGTTTAGCCTCAGTCCGTGTGGGGACGGCCCCCTCGGTCCGTGTGGGGACGGCCGCCTCGGCCGTCCAGCCGAGCGCAGCGAGGCGTCTCACGTACAATGCGGCTTGAGCTCCTGATCGCGGAATTCACTTCTTCGTCTGCAAAAGCCCAACGGACCGTTTTTCATCAATGAGATTGCGCCGTCCATCCTCACTGGTAGTGGCGCCTAGCCGGATGAGTTCCACAACCTTCGCAGGTGTCAATGAAGGGTCGAGCGCGAATAGCTTGGCCGCCAGATTCACCACGTTCGGCGAAGCCATCGATGTGCCCGACAGCCGAAGCTTCGCCCCACCCGGGACAAAGCTTTCCACGTTATAGCCGTCCGAGTCGACCACTACGGCCTTTCCGTAGCTGGTAAATGAGGTCTCGTCTCCTGCCTGGTTCACCGCGCCAACCGCGATCAGGTTTGGCAGTTGCAACGAGGACGGAACATCCGCAATAAAGCCGCTGTCGCTGTCACTATTCCCAGCCGCCGTGACAAATAGAGTGTTCGGCGCGCCCTTAATGGCGGTCTCGACCGCATCCCGCCAGATCGCATAGAGTTCCGCAGCCCGCTTCTTGCGCGCTGCCGGGTCGCCGCCGCCGCCCGTTTTCGAAATCCACGTTTCAAACTCCTGCGGATCGTCTCCCCAACTCATGTTCACCACTCGCACGTTACGCGTTCGGAAGTAATCGGACATCTGCTGAAAGGCAGCACCCATGTGATGGGCCCATTCCGCGGTGGGTGCGAACGGCAGGTCAGCCAATTGATCGTTGAAGCGCGCAACCACCAGGCGGGCGGCGGCATTTCCCCGCACCGCGATTCCCGCACAATGCGTTCCATGCACATAAAATCCCAGCACTTTATCCAATTCGAAGAGTTGATGGATCTGCTCCGCAGACAGCGTAGCGTACTTCTTCTGCAGCGCAGCCGCCGCGGGCGTGTCGATGCCATTTTCAATGTCCAACCGCCCCTGGATTAGATCGCGGAATTCCGGATAAGCCCTTTGCTGCTCGGGCGTAAGCGGATACAGCCACGTTGTAGACGGATCTCCCCGGTCATCAAACGCCAGCCCATGTGTGCCGCTGGCCGGAGGTTTTGGGTCGGTGAAGAGTTGCTCAGGGAAGAGCGAGACGTCGATCCCAGAATCCCAAATCGCAACCAGCACCGGAGACAGATTCTGTTCCTTTGTGAGCGTAACTTCGCGCGCGGCCCAGATATCGGGTTGAACGACATTGTGCGCTGCGATGTATTGCTTTAGAACTTGGGCGCGGGCCGGAAGCGTCGGAATCCAAGATTGCAAGTCATCTCGTGTGGAGATCAAATCCCAGGCTTCCTGATTGTCCAGCGCCCCCGATTTCTGCACCGCCGGATCAAGCTCGGTCTCCACATTGCCCACAGCAACCGCCTTCGTGTACAGCCGGGAGCCTGCATAACTCTCTTTCACTGAGTCCTGAACCACATCCCAGGGCAGCGGATCGATCGCTTCTTTAAAATACTTCGTGAATGCCTGCTCGTAAGCAGGACCATGTGTCGCTTTCGCGTCGATGGCGGCTTGTAACCTGGCACGCGTGTACAGGAAGGCGAACAGCTTGGCTGCGGGCTTCTGCTGCAAAGCGCGGAGGGCTTCCACCGTCTGCAACCCCTCCTGATATTCGCCCGCGAGTTCCTGTAAGTCGAGCTTCACCGAAAGCAGAGTCCGCAGCGTAGCTTTGTCGTCAATCTCGTAGTCACGCAAGACGCCGTCGAGGTCGGCGCGGACTTTAGCCGCAAAGGCATTAAAAGTCGTGTCGTCCGCTTGCACCAGCTCGGAAGCTGTGCCGGTCAGGGGATAGCTGAACCGCGGCAGGTCCGCCTGACTCGTGACTTTCTTCTTCCCACCCGACTGCGAGTGTGCGAAAGTCGAAACCAGCAGCAGAAGCCAAACCAGATTACGTGCGACCCGGCAACGTTCCAGCATGAAACACCTCAGATTGGAGATCGACGGCAGAAGTTTCAACTCAGAGCACGGGGCAGTCTAGTGATCGAAGTACGAGCCTGTCAATGCAATCGGAGCCACCGACCTTAGGTTTGGCTAGGGTCGATCCACTTCGTTCGCCGTTGGTTTATCCTGATTGATATGCAAATGACTATACAGCGCAGAGTTATCTTATCGAGTGCGATCGTGTTGGCGGTGCTTTCTGTGCCCGCCGGTCAAGCCCAAACCGCCCCGCCGGTCGACCCCAAGTCCGTTCCCGTCATCGACGGCGGCATCGGCCCCTGCTCCGCCGAATTCACCGTCACCGATACAGCGCAAGCCCCAGTCTACGCCGCCAAGATCAGTGTCCACATCGCCTACGGATTCATGTACCTCCACAAGCTTGACCTCGAGGTCGGAACCAACGCCAGCGGCAAGGCCCGCTTCACCGGACTGCCCGACCGCACCAAGCAAGGACTCTTCTTCCGCGCCTCCGAAGGCGGCCGCGAAGGCTCAGCCTTCGTCGACCCCTCCAAAACCTGCAAAGCCGAACTCACCATCGTCTTAGAGAAAAAACCTCAGTAGGGGGTGGAGCAGGCCTTCCAGGCCTGCGTTAAGCACACCAATTTAGATCTGGCTTTAGCCCCCGAGGTACGCTAACCCTCCGTAACCCTCATCTCCCAGCCCCTTCTAGCGTCCGCCCCCGCGTTCGCCTATGATTATTCTGCGGACCGGAATACCCGCCCGCCGGAGCCAGCCTTGGGAGCGTTCGGAGAAAAACTTCGCAAGCAGCGCGAGCAGCAAGGCATCGGGCTCGATGCCATCTCCGGCACCACCAAAATCAGCACCCGCATGCTACGCGCCCTCGAAGAGGAACATTTCGACCAGCTTCCCGGCGGCGTCTTCAACAAAGGCTTCGTGCGCGCCTACGCCCGTCAGGTAGGACTCAACGAAGAAGAAGCCGTAGCCGACTACCTCGACGCAGTGCGCCAGACCCAACTTCAGGCGCGCTCCCTTTCGCCGGATTTCCGCGGTCTTCCCGGTGATGATCCTCATGCCGAAGGTCTGGATGGCAACCACCTTCCCGGCAACGACGCCCGCAATAATCGCAGCCAACCGCTTCCAGCAGGCGATCGGCGCAAGCAGTCTCGTCGCCGCGAAGATCGCCGCAGCGAAGCTCGCCGCCCCGCACATCCTCACAAAGAAGATCCTCACAAAGAAGATCGCCACGAAGAAGATCATTACAGCAAAGAAGATCATCGCCCTGAAGATCTTTCTCCACCTCCCGATTCCGCAACCCCCGGCCTCGCCGCCCAGCTTCCGTGGGGAAAACTAGCCGTCGCTTTGCTGCTCGTCACCTTCGCCCTCGCTCTCTGGAATTCTCGCCGTCACCGTGAACCCGCAGTCGTGCCGCAGCCCACCGCTTCTTCCCTTCAATCTCCCGCCCGAGGCACCGCGCCGGCGCCGTCCAATCCCGCGCCCACCCTTACGGTGGCAAAAGCGTCGAGGGCAAAAACATTCTCGTCCGGAAAGCTTTCCCCCGGAACAATCTCGACCGCACCCACTGCTTCGCCCACAACCAACGCGTCCATAACCCTGCCCGCGTCGTCCACATCTCCGCCCGCCTTGAAAGCGGCCCTCACGGCGCCAGCCCAGCCCGACTCCACCGGCTCCGCTCCCGCGCCTTCGGCGACCGAGCCCCGCGCCAATCCCACACTCGCAGAGGGCACGACGTCGGCTGCCGCGGCCAAATCGCCCAGCACTTTTAGCCTGCTCATCCGCGCCGAGGAAACAAGTTGGGTCTCGATCACCCTCGATGGCAAACCCGTAGCCCAGGAAACCCTGATCGCACCTGCCCACACCTCCATTCGAGCCGCCGGCCAAGTCGTAGTCAAGGCAGGAAACGCCGCCGGCATCAGCTTCCAGCTCAACGGCGAAGAAATCCCAGCTCAAGGCAACGAAGGCGAAGTAAGAACCTATGTCTTCGATGCCGCCGGCTATCACGTGCTCCCCCAGACGCAATCCCCCGCCGCCGTTCGCTAGCAGTCTGCCGAAGCGCCGTTACCGAAGGCACCCACCACTCCACGAATTTCTTGCTGACCTCTTCCCCCGGCGCTACGCTGGCCGTATGAACACTATCTTGAAATCCAGCCTGATCTTACTGGCCCTCTCTGCCGTAGCGCCGGCGCAAAGCGCGCCCAAGAAGAGCCAGAGCAATTCACCGAAAACCCAAAGCGCAGCCGCCCCGGCCGCCAGCTCAAGTACCGGCGCCAGCCAGCACGACGCGGCTGCCAACAAGAACCAGGGTTCCGCATCGCATAGCGGAAATATGATTGGGAATCACAAAGATGTGATGGAAACCGTCGACAAAAATCCGAACTCCGGATCCCATACCGGCAACATGTCGGGCAATCACAAAGACGTTATGGGAACAGTGTCCACACCATCCAACAGCGGCAAGAATTCACCCGCGGCGCAGCCAGCCCCTGCCAGCAAGCCCAACTAAGTCAGACCTCTATCCTCCGCGCTGAGTGCACGGCTCAAGGTCTAGGTGCGTTTTGCGCAAACACTCCAAAGCTCACGGGTAAGGCTCGAAACCCGGCGACTGAATGCTCAGCGCTGCCAGCGCCTCGTCCAGCGTGCGCACTACTTCCAGCAACGGCCGCGTAGACTCTCCCAGCATCTGGAACATGCGCGCTAGGCCAAATATTACCGCGGTCGGGGCAACGAGAATGCGGGGGCGCCGAGCGTCAGCCATGGCCGGATCCTGCTTTGCCAGCTCGCGTACAAATGCCGTGGATAGGGCAACCTCAGTAACCGAAGAAAAGTCAAAGATACCCGCGCGGGCATCGGTCGCGATCGAATACTCTCGAATCGCCAGTTGCGTCTCAGCCAACAATTCGTCTGTGAGCCGCCCCTCAACCCGGACCAGCAGGGTCTTATTCCCTGGGTCGAACTCAAACCGGAACCCCATTTAGCCCCGACTTCTTTACTTGACTTTAAAAACGCCCAGCATTTTACACCCGGCCAATCGGACCCCGCTTCACGAAGGCCGAACCGCGGATTCATGGACACTTGGAGCCGGGAATCGCAGCACGTCAGTCTTCCAGCGTCGGCAAAGTCTTCAAAACCTCGCTCGCCCTGGGTCGAACCGGAACCGGATCGTCCTTTCGAATCTTCCCATCCCTGAACACCAGCACTCGCTTGGCGAATTGTGCGATGTCGTGCTCGTGAGTCACCAGCACGATAGTGAGTCCCTTATCGTTCAGGTTCTGGAAGATCTCCATGATCTCGACTGAAGTTCGGCTGTCGAGATTACCGGTGGGCTCGTCTGCCAGCAGGATCGAAGGACGATTCACCAGCGCTCGTGCGATCGCCACCCGTTGTTGCTGGCCTCCCGACATTTGCGACGGGAAGTGTTGTGCCCGTTCGGCCAGGCCCACCATCGTCAACGCATCGGAGGCGCGTTTCCGGCGCTCCGCGTTATCGATTTTCGCGTACAGTGTAGGTAATTCCGTGTTTTCCAGCGCAGTCGTCCGGGCCAGCAGATTGAAGCCCTGGAAAACGAATCCAATCTTCTCGTTTCGGATCAGTGCCAGAGCCTTCTTGTCGTGCTCGGAAACGTCGATCCCTTCCAGCAGGTATTTTCCGGCACTGAACCGATCCAGGCAGCCCAGCATGTTCATGAAGGTGGATTTGCCGCTGCCGCTCGCCCCCATGATCGCCACGAATTCGCCTCGCCGAATCTCCAGGCTCACCCCCCGCAGCGCGTGCACCCGTGTCTCCCCCAGTTCGTAATACTTGTGCCCGTCTTTCACGCGGATCACCGAGCTTGCCACAGGGATACCTCCCCTGGCTTCGAGTTGGTCAATCACGGGTGTCGATTCCATGAGATATCTGCAAACTGCTGATCCTAACGCGGGATGCTCCCCGGGGCTTGGACCTTGGACGCCACGGATCGGATAATCACGTCGTCCCCTTCCTTTAGTTCCCCCTTCAGAACTGCGCCGACTTCCGTGTACGCATGGTCCGTGATCCCAAGCGAAACCCTAACCGGTTCCATCGTGTTATCCGGAAGGAGCTTCCAAACCACAGCAGTTTCTGCTTTCGGTACGCGGGGCATATTTTGGCCCGCGGGTTTCCCGGCCTCCACTGCGGCGGGACTATCGGTGAGCTGTCCCTCACCCGTATCGATTCCATTCCGCTTGTACAGAGCTAGAATTTCCTGCGCCGCCATCGGCGGTTTGTACCGCAACGCCGTATTTGGCACCTCCAATACGTTCCGCGCCGTATCTACTGGAATGGTCACATACGCCGTCATGCCAGGAAATAGTTTCAGTTCGGGGTTCGCAAATTCGATGATCGTGTCGTAAGTGACCACGCTTTGCACCGTCGTCGGGTTCATCCGGATTTGGCTGACCACCCCCTCAAACGTTTGCTTCGGAAGTGCATCCACCTTGAAAGTCACTGTCTTACCCACCTTAATATTGTCCACGTCGGACTCGTCAGTCTTGGCGTATACCCACATCTTCGTCAGATCCTGCGCGATCGTAAAAATAGTTGGCGCCTGCAGCGACGCCGCTACCGTTTGCCCCACATCCACATTTCGCGCCACCACAGTGCCGTCGATCGGTGAGCGAATCACGGTGTAATCGAGATTGGTTTGAGCCACCGTGACCGCGGCTTCTTTCATACTGACTTGCGCTTCGGCTTGCGTGATATTAGCTGCGGCCGCATCCACCGATGCGCTGGCCGCGTCATAGTTCGATTTGGCCAGGTCTAATTGCTGCTTGCTCATAACCCCATCTTGGGTCAAGCCGACGGTTCGATCGTAGTCGGCCCTGGTCTGCACCAGAGTGGCCTTCGCCTTTTCGAGATTGGCTCGCGCCGATTCCAGGTTGGCCTCTGAGTTCTTCAAATCAGCCGTAGCCTGCAGCAGCGCCCCCTTGAACAAGGCCGGATCAATAAGGGCAACGATGTCTCCCTTATGTACCCGCGAATTAAAATCGGCATTCAGTTTCGCAATCGACCCAGACACCTGCGATCCCACTTGCACGGTGATTACAGAGTTGATGGTCCCGGTCGCCTCCACCACGTCATGGATGTCGCCCCGTCCCACCTTCGCGGTGAAGTGCTGAACTTGCGCGCCCCGGGTCATGTCCAGCCCGACCAGCACTCCAGCCACGACCACAACCGCTGCTAAAATGAGCCACCTGCGTTTTGTCATTATGTCCGGTCTCGAAAATCAACACCCGTAAGATCTCTCACTCGTATCGCAACGCCTCGATCGGATCCAGTCGAGATGCCTTGCGCGCGGGGTAATACCCAAAAAATACTCCCACAGCGACCGAAAACATCGCCGCCACCGCGATCGCCTCAATCGACATCTCGATAGGCCAGCCCAGAGTCTGCCCCACCAGATAAGAGCCAAAGATTCCGAACAGCACTCCCGCAGCTCCGCCCACCAGGCTGAGCATGATCGACTCTCCCAGAAACTGCAGCTGGATCGCCGCTTCCGTGGCCCCGACCGCCACCCGCACTCCTATCTCCCGGGTTCGCTCGGTCACTGAAACCAGCATCACGTTCATGATCCCAATACCTCCCACGATCAGCGAAACCGACGCGATCGCGATCAGCAGAATCGTCAGAGTCTTGCTGGCGTCGAGCTGCGCCTGAATGATGTCCTCAGGATTACGAATATTAAAGTCATCTTCTTCTTCGGGACGCAGATGGTGACGATCTCGTAGTACAGCCGTCGCTTCTTGTCCTGCCATCTTGACCGCGTCCGCCGACACCGCCGAGCACAAAATGTCGTCCAGCCACGTAATACCCTTGATCTTCTTCATCGCAGTCGTGAAAGGCAGGATGATCGTGTCGTCCTGATCCTGTCCGGAAAGCGACAGCCCCTTGGGATGAAGCGTAGCCACGACCTTGCATGGAAGGGCATTCACTCGCATGACCTTTCCCACCGGATTTTCCACGCCGAACAGTTGTTCCCGCACCGTTCGCCCAATGACACAGACGTCCGCCGCTCGATCCACATCATCCTGCGAAAATATCGCCCCCTGATCCACGTACCAGCGCTTTATCTCGAAGAACTCCGGCGAAACACCGCGGTAGGAAGTGTGCCAGTTCTGGTTGCCGTACACCGCTTGCACCGGATCATCCACATTCGGCGAAACGCTCTTGATGACAGAAATCTGGTTCTTGATCGCGACTGCATCGGCCACCACCAGCGTCGTTGTGTCATGCGTGCCGGTGCGCACGCCGTTCACCGCCCGCCCGCCGGCTTCAATCCACACGAAGTTATCTCCCAGATTATTCAGTTGCTGCTGCACTCGAGCCTGGCCAGCCTTGCCGATGGCTACCACACAGATCACCGCCGCAATCCCGATCGTGATTCCCAGAACCGTCAGCACGCTGCGCATCTTGTTTCGGAGCAGCGCCACCAGTGCGGATCGAAACAAAGCTCCGTAATTCATAGTTTCGGTTCCTCCTCGCCATGCCGCACAGCGTCAAACCAATATACCCACTTCCGTCTGAAGGTCAGATGAAAGTCAATGGTCTGGAGGTGGTGGGTGCCCCATTTCTCGCGTCTTTTGCGAGAAGTGGGGCTTTTGACTTTGATGATCAATCTGAACGCGGGTCCCATCCATCCGCGCTCTTTGCGAAAGCGCCGAAGCCACGAACACCGATGCTACGGCGTCCGTGTCGCATCCAGTTCCCCTCCCAAATCCCTCCATCCACCCTGCCAATTCCGCTATTGAATTCATCCTGCGGCATTTAGCCCCAAAACCATTGTGCGCCTGGAGGCCCTCTGTTAGCCTTTTTTCGAGGACTTCTCTCGACGGATCTTGTTCTTGATCGATCCCAATAGTATGATTGCTGCTTAGTCTTTCGTGTGATCATTGTGACTGCGAGCAGTACCTCCCACCGTCGCCGGAAATAAGGTCCAACGCAGCTTTCTAAGGAGAACAAATCTTGGCAGCAACGAAGAATCGCATTTTATTTACTTCCGAATCCGTCACCGAAGGCCATCCCGATAAAATCGCCGACCAGATTTCCGACGCTATCCTCGACGCCTGCCTCGCCGAAGACACCGCCAGCCGCGTAGCCTGCGAAACCCTCACCGCCACCGGCCTCGTAGTCATCGCCGGAGAAATCACCACCAAAGCCTACGTCGATTTCCAGAGCGTAGTCCGCGGCACCGTCGGCGCCATCGGCTACGACAACGCCGTCTACGGTTTCGACTGCAACACCTGCGCCGTAATTTCCAGCATCAACAAACAGTCCGGCGACATAGCCATGGGCGTAGACACCGGCGGCGCCGGCGACCAGGGCATGATGTTCGGCTACGCCTGCAACGAGAATGAGGAGTTAATGCCGACTCCCATCTCTTTGGCGCACAAGCTGACCATGCGGCTCTCGCAGGTTCGCAAGAATGGAACCCTTCCCTTCCTTCGTCCCGACGGAAAATCCCAGGTAACAGTTGAATACGATTCCAAGGGTAAGGTGCTGCGGGTGGATGCAGTTGTCATTTCCACGCAGCATGCTGAGACGGTCAGCAACGAGGAATTACGAGCCGGCATTCTGAAGCACGTCATCCAGGCCGTGATTCCCGCCCACCTGCTCGACGAAGACACCAAGTACCACATCAATCCCACCGGACGCTTCGTCATCGGCGGCCCTATGGGCGACACCGGCCTCACCGGACGCAAAATTATCGTCGACACTTACGGCGGCATGGGCCGTCACGGCGGCGGAGCTTTCAGCGGCAAAGATCCGACCAAGGTCGACCGCTCGGCAGCCTACATGGCGCGCCACATTGCCAAAAACATCGTCGCAGCCAAGCTGGCCGACCGTTCCGAAGTGCAACTCGCCTACGCCATCGGCGTAGCCGATCCAGTAAGCGTCCGCGTGGATACTTTCGGCACAGAAAAAGTGGATCCCGCGATCATCCCCGATTTAATTCGCGCGCACTTCAAGCTGACGCCTCGGGGGATCATTGATTCGCTGAACTTGCGCCGGCCGATTTATAAGAAGACGGCGGCGTATGGCCATTTCGGCCGCAACGATCCCGACTTCACCTGGGAAACAATCGACAAGGCTGCGGAGCTGGCAAGCGATGCCGGAGTAGGCGAGCACGCGGTGCAGGCGGTTCGCAAGTAAGGGTTAGCCTCAGCATGCCACGCGGCTGACCAAAGTTCAACTTTGGAAATAGGCCGAAGGTGCCACTCCCCGAAGAGTATTTAGGTATGCTGACCTTTCCCCCGATTCGTGTATTCTGAAAAAGCATCAAGCAATCAAACTAGCTGATCAACGCAGGGTAACCAGGTAGCCAACCAGAATTCATAAGCAACAAAGCGCCACAGGAGGAGTATGTCGACAGCAGCACAGATCAATAGCGATATCAAGAACCTGGAACTGGCCGAACTGGGCAAAAAGCGCATCGAGTGGGCGAACCAGTCCATGAAGGTGCTGCAGATTATCCGCAAGGAATTCATCAAGAACCAGCCACTTAAAGGCATTCGCATCTCCGCCTGCCTGCACGTCACCGCAGAAACCGCGAACCTCGCGATCTGCCTGCGCGACGGCGGCGCCGACGTGGTGCTCTGCGCCTCGAATCCCCTCTCGACGCAAGACGATGTCTCCGCCAGCCTGGTCCGCGATCAAGCCATTCCGGTTTACGCCATCAAAGGCGAAGATAACGACACGTATTACAACCACATCCTCGCCGCCATCGATCACAAGCCGCACATCACCATGGACGATGGCGCCGACCTCGTCACCATTCTCCACACCAAGCGCACCGACGCGCTTGAAGGCGTGATCGGAGGCACCGAAGAAACCACCACCGGCGTAATCCGCCTGCGCGCAATGGCGAAGGAAGGCGTGCTCAAGTTCCCCATCGTCGCCGTGAACGACGCCGACACCAAACATTTGTTCGACAACCGCTACGGCACCGGACAGTCGACCATCGACGGCATCATCCGCGCCACCAACTTCCTGCTCGCAGGTTCGAAGTTCGTAGTGGCCGGCTACGGCTGGTGCGGCCGCGGACTAGCCAGCCGCGCCCGCGGCAATGGCGCCGAAGTAATCATCACCGAAGTCGATCCCACCAAGGCTCTCGAAGCCGTGATGGATGGCTTCCGCGTGATGTCGATGACCGAAGCGGCAAAATTAGGCGACGTCTTCTGCACCGTCACCGGCAACAAGAGCGTGCTAACCAAAGAACATTTCGACCTGATGAAAGACGGGGCCATCATTTCCAACTCCGGCCACTTCAACGTCGAGATCGACATCCCCGCGCTCGAGAAGATGTCGTCCTCCAAGCGCACCACCCGCACCTTCGTCGACGAATACTCTTTGAAGGACGGCCGCAAGATCAACCTTCTCGGCGAAGGACGTCTCATCAACCTGGCCGCCGCCGAAGGCCATCCCGCCTCGGTAATGGATATGAGCTTCGCCGACCAGGCGCTCTCCGTCGAGTACATGGTCAAGAACTTCAAGACCCTCGAGAAAAGGGTCTACAAAGTTCCCGACGAACTCGACAAGCGCGTAGCCAAGCTGAAGCTGGAGTCGATGGGGATCAAGATCGACCGGCTGACTCCGGACCAGGAGGAGTATTTGGCGGGGTGGAGCGAGGGAACGTAGGGCAGCTCTCCGTTCTGAGCTTCTGAGGAAGGCGGCGTTTTGCCGCCCATAGTCATCTGCTACTCGTCGTCCTCGGATGTGTGCGCCACGCGCATTTTCGACGACTCAAGCAGGGATTCATAGATCCTTGAGCCTGCGTTATATAGCGGACTATCAGTTCCCTTTTGATCCTCTATGGCGAACTCATAGCCGCCCACGCCTTCTCCGAGATTAACCTTACTCAAGGAAACGTACTGTCACACGAACCCCCTTCTACACCAAGTTAACGTTACACTCTTGTCCCAGTTTTGTCAAGAGAAACTCGTGTCCGGCGGCGATAAGCCAAGCGTTACCAGTGTCTTGCTTCAGGACCGACAAGGCGGAAGCATCTGCCTCGCCAAATGCTCCCACGTTCAGTATGCAACAGATCAGGCTAGGATTGCCTGGATGGCGCAGGGGAACCGAGAACAGGAGCCTGTGGTGGTAGGACGCCGAGATTTCAACGTAAGTGTGGTTTTTCGGGTTACCCTTCGCCTCGGAGCGAT
The DNA here is from genome assembly GCA_963787495.1 of uncultured Acidobacteriaceae bacterium. Lineage (GTDB taxonomy): Bacteria > Acidobacteriota > Terriglobia > Terriglobales > Acidobacteriaceae > Sulfotelmatobacter. The sequence goes on along the minus strand of CAWBDA010000002.1, from coordinate 324,543 downwards.
CATAGTATCTCACGATGTTTTTCCTGTATGCCCGGCCTGCGTTTCCGTCGCCAATCTCCAGCGACAAGTTCCTGAATTCAACGCTCTCCATAAAACAAGGGAGGCCCGCGACCAGCTTCAAGGATGGGGGTTGGCCTAGACCGCCGTCATCCAAGGCCATGAGGCTGATGTCAAACACCCGCTCGATTTCTGTCCCGACGTTCTTGCTAAGGTATTGGTTCAATAGGGCATTGAGGGCCAGGAGAAGAGTAGACAATCTTGTGGCGAGCACCCGCTGCTGCTGGGACCCCTCGTTCGAAACGAGAAGCCTCTGGCGAAGCTCGTCCACTTGGATTCTTTGTCCGACGGTGACGTTCGTCGCCGCCGCACTTCGTTCGGGTGAAGGCCAAGTGATTCGATAAAGGTAACCGACGGGTGGGCGGCGAACTGCGAGAAAAGCGGTGTTCGTGGATTCGCTGAATTGAAAGCAGGGTTCAAGAACTTTAGTCAGCCAGCCGTGCCGCTGGCGCCCTGACAGGTCGAATACCTCGAATCTCGGGGCGTAACGGAATTTGAAGTCGCTTGGAAACGTGAGGGTCCAAGAGAAATGATGTACCGGAACCGAGATCTCCTTCTCCTCAAACTCCTCGATCTTTCCGGTCGCGGAGCGCGCCGGAAATTTGCGTTTAAATTCTGATTCGTCCAAGGAAACGGCGTTGTAATCATAAGATTGGGTGCGAAAAGAGACCGGATCAACGTCGGTCGCGCCAGGGTCAAAATTGACCTTTAGCTCCTCCACCTTGCGACGATCCGTCAGCTTGAAGGTCAGACTGGCCCTAGGGGCGCCTTCCTTCAGACTAGGCTCGGAGGTATGACCCGTATCAAGGGTGTAGCATGGGAGCGGAAACTCATTCCCTGCCTTCCCAGTGTTGGCGACCACGCCAGAGTACAGGAAATCGTTAAGCCGGTCACCCTCATAGTCTGTGAGCAGATCCCAATGTAGTTTATGAACCCGGTATTCCAATCGTCCGCACGCGCGCTCGTAGGCATCGTCGAATGCCTCGGTTACAAACTTCGGAATCGGGAGCTCACGGAAAGGCTCGCCCGGCTGTGCAAAAAACTGGCGTACATAACGCAGACCACAATCCTCGATGGTAATTACGTTGAAATTAGAGCCTCTCGGATCGTGATCGTCTGATTTCATACAGGTGCCTGCGCCGAGGACTTGGATAATGCGGTTTGGCCCTGTCGAAGTGCCGATGGACAGACCCGAATAAGTGGCACGGTGTTTGTGGCCATGCAGCACTACATCCGCTCCAATCTCGGCGAGCCACAGAACCATAGTCTGCGAATTCCGAAGGACCAGGAAGAAATCCCCCCCTTGATAGGGCACGGGAAGCGGATGGTGATGCAAAACGGCAATTATCGTTGAGTCCCGAATCGAATCCAATTCTGCCTTGGGCAGCCTTTTAAGAGCGCCTCTCAGCCTGCGAGCTTGCAGGTATCCGAATCGGCCACGTGCGAAACCCAGTAACGTCGGGTTGGAGTCGATCAGTACTAGAGTTATCGGTGGCGAGCTTTGTAGTGGAACAAAACCTGCTCCCAACCATCCCTTGAAAGTCTTGCGGAAAATCCACTGACCGAAAGGCTTGAAACCGAAATTTCCGAGTATCCGATAGTCGTGATTGCCGGCAACCGCAAACGTCTTCGACTTATCCAAGCCGCACTGCGTACAGAGGTCGGAGACATACACCTGCGGGTCTGTCAGCTTCCAGGGATTGTTCGCGAAATCCCCAGTCACAATGAGATAATCCGGCTGCTCTTGCTTCAAAGCATCGATAAGCTCGGAAGCAGCAGTTGCGTCCCTGCTTTCATAGTGAAGGTCGGAGATGTGAGCGATTTTCACCGTCACTGAAGTGAGCCTCCCCGGGAGAGATTACGACGCGCCGTTGGAAGTATCGCTCTACAAGGCCTAGTTCGAGAAACTTCCAATTGCTTGTCCGGAAAATGGAAAATCCGCATCTTACCGACGCATAGTCACCTGGAATTGTTATCGGGATCGCCCGCGGGGAAATTTCGACCTAATCCTACTCTCACAGCCGCGTTTGTCAACCGGCTGGCCTTAGCCGGGTGCCCCATCCTTCGCGCTCCTTGCGAAGGGTGGGATTCCACGGTCGTCCCTGCATGGTCTACTAAAGTAGAGTCTACTTTAGTAGACTTTACGTTCCCTAAAGAGCATGTGAAAGTGGACTATGTTCCAAAAATAGCGCGGCCACCACTGGCCGCGTTTTTCATTGGGGCACATTTTCGACAAATCGACAACCGAACTGTGAGAAGAGGGTAACTGCGTGAAAAAACCTCGTGGCATGAACATCAAGAATTCCAAAGATCGCGGAGCATGGGCGGAGCTGTGCTTCGCACTGCGGGCTATCGAAGAAGGGTTGCGGCCGGCTCGGCCTTGGGGAGAACCCTCAGGATACGACTTCCTGGTTCACCACAAGAGCACGCGAATCTTTCGAGTGCAAGTGAAGTCCACGATATACAAGCAGTACCGCTGCTACCACTGCACCATCAGAACCCAACACCACGTCTACAAGAAAGATTCCTTTGATTTTGTCGCGGCCTACGTAATCCCTGAAGATGTCTGGTACATCCTCCCCGAAAAAGTAGTGCGCGGCATGTCGACCGTAGGCCTCTATCCAGCCATGGCAGGCTCGAAATACGACGCGTACAAGGAAGCCTGGCACCTCCTTCGCGGAGAAACGCCAGGATTCGTTGCGCGAATCGAGGCTTGCACAGAGAAAGATCTCCCCGAAGTCAATTTTCAACCATCGCCTTCAACCGGGCCAGCGCCTGATCCCACTGCCGGGAAACGAAATCGAGGTATTGCTTCATTCCTTCAATGGGCTCGGGATCGAATTCGAAGCGGGTCTCGCGGCCCCGATGATTGCTGCGCACAATTCCCACGCTCTCCAGCACACGAAGATGCTTGGTGACCGCCTGCCGGGTCAGCCTCGAACCCTTCGTCAGTTGGGAGATCGAACGAGGCTGCCCGGCATAGAGCTTCGCCACCAGCGCCAGCCGCATTTCGTCGCCGAGCGCGGCAAAAACGGCGGCACGCGGCCGCCGTTTGAAGGCTTTGTGGCTATGGCTTTGGTGTGACATATTTTTCGATGTTCTTCATTTGCTCCGTCCAACCGCCATCGTTTCTCCGGAACGCCTCCAGACGGCGGTCACCAGGAAGCTTGTCGAAGCCGGACTCAATGAGTACCAGTAACGTGCCACTGGCGGTCTTCTCCAGCCGGAACTCGACCAGAGTGGTCGGTTCCCCGGAATAATCCACAGGCCCGTCCCCTTTGTCGAGCGACTTGGGATGGGGCCAGGTGAAGGATAAAGAGCCGTTCGTGCTCCATTTTCTGCACGGTGGCTTCCCATTTGATGTGTTCATAGCCGGGATAAGTAATCTGGCCACGCGAGACTTGACCGGGGACAAATGGCCCGTCCAGTTTCACCCGAAACCACTCGCCAAACTCCCGGTAATCCGTCAGCGCGCGCCAGACCCGCGAAACCGGCGCCTTCAGTTCAATACGCTTCTCAATACGGTCGTTCATCTTAGGCAACCTCCGGGTTGCATGTTAGCTCGTTGCATATTACCTCATGGACACCGCAACATGCAACCCTTTAGTTGCCCTTCATATTACCGCGCTGCCACGCCCGACTTAAATCAGGAATCTGCAGGTGGCAAAACAAAACGAGGACGGCTCGTGCCGTCCCCGTTCAGCGTTGGGGGTGGAACAATTGTTTGGGCTTCCGGGACGGCTCGCGCCGCCCCGGAAACCGCGACGGGGGAGGCCCGCGCATCCGAAGATTGTTTCCTTCGGAATGTTTCAGAACGCAATTCGCTTAGTAACGGCCCTGATCGACCCAGAGGCGAACCTGGTCTTCGACGGAAAACCGGCTGGTGGGCGTGCCGGCAGACTTTGATTCCAGAGCAAAGGCATGCGCTTCCAGCGGCACTGAGAAATGAAGCTTGGTCAGCACGAAGCCGCGCACGAAGATATCGCTATAGCGCTCGATGCCGAGGATTTCAAACTGGACGGCATGCACCAGGCCGTGAAACAGAGCACGCTCGGTAATTTTCTCGTTGAACACCACCACATCGAGAAAAGTCAGGGAGTGCATGTGCGTGACCTCGGGCAGGTTCACGAATCCCATGGCCCGGTATTCTTCATAAAAGGACGGATTGGCCATGCGCGCTCCCTTGAGTTCGACAACCCGCGCGCGATCAAGCATGGCCGCCGAAAAATACGGCCACATCAGCGCTTTTTCGTGATTGCTCAGGGGCACAGCGGAGGCCAGGTAGTGTTCGCGCTGCTCCCGGAAATAGGCGGAAACCCGCTTCACTGCTTCGACGATCTGCTCTTCCGTGACCTGAGTCAAAGGCTCGGAAGCGGCCTCGACGGTGGGAATTTTCTTTTCGATCGAAGAGTAGTACTCACTCAACGCCGCCGCCGACTGCACCGACTTGCGCAAAATATCGCGCTGCCCAAACCGCGCCAAATCGTCCGCCGAAAACCGCAAACGCAGCTGGTGTGTTGCGCAATGGGCGCTTAGCAGCTCCAGTTGGGCGTGCTGGAGTTCTGAATTCATCTGAGCGATCGAGAGTCTATCCTCAGGGTTTTCCCACGAATACATCTGGTTAATCAACTCCTTGAAAGACCGCAGAAGGGCCCCGAATCTTTATAATTTATACAGCGTTATGTTTACGATGTCAACATAATTTCGAGGGAGCAAACGTTGGTAACATGGCGAGAACCGGCGGCATCTATTCTCTGTACATCGTTATATTTACGATGTATACATAATCCTTCGAGGGCGTTTTCCCTGGAGGAAGACACGTGCCGCGACGACCAGACCCTGACCTGGAAGGCAAGATCCTGGATGCAGCACAGAAGCTGTGGAAAAAGGGAGGGGAGAAGGCGCTGACGATGCGGACGGTGGCGCGGGCGGCGGGGACGAACACGCCGGCGGTGTACCGGCGCTTTCGCGACCGGGACGATATACTGCGCGGGCTGATGCAGCGCATCCGGATGGAGATTGCGGCCACGCTGGATTCGGCCGGCTCTCCGGAAGAAGGTTGCGAACGGTATCTGGAGTATGCGCTGAGCCATCCCCGGGAATACGAACTGTTTTATCAACACAATTACGAGCTTTATTACTCGCCCCGCGCCAGGCGCACCGGGGTTAGGGTTGTGGGCCAGCCGGCGAGAGACGCGATGCGACGAAAGCTGACACAAAAGCTGGGCGGGTCACCCGACGATCACGAGCGCGTGCTTACGGCGTTGTGGATGACGGTGCACGGGTCGGCGATGCTTTTGATTGAGAAGACCATCCGGCCCGAGGACGCGGAGGAAGCTCGTTCGGTCTTTTCGGCGACGGTGGCGGCGCTGCTGCAAACGGCTGGGGGCCTGTGAGTTCGAGGGGAGCCACAGAGGCTGGACCTAAGACGCCATAACAAAACCGCTGCTGCTGTCGCGGTAGGGGGTTTTGAGTGTAAACGCTGGTTAGCGTCAATTACAGTGAAAGCAGTGCGGATTGCTGTTGCGCGGACTCGACCCTGCCTGGTGGACACGGCTGTCATCCGGTTATTATCGGGTATGCGCTCGAAGCGAGGACTGGCCGCTGCGAAACAACCAGCTCAGGAGCGCCGCCGCTGGGAGCGACTTTCTCTCGCCATACCCGTGTTCGTGCGCGGAATTATCGGGCCAGGCAGCGAGTTCGTAGAATTTTGCACCCTGCTCAACGAAAGTGCCGGGGGTGCGCTGCTCCTAATACGGAGATCCTTGCGGCATCGCTCTCGCGTATCGCTAGAAATGCCGTTGGCGCCCACCCTAAGAAATATGAAGTTTCGGCGAACGACACGTACGCTCAAGGCGCGCGTGGTGCGAATCACCCCGGTAAACGGCTGGAGCCTGTGCGGATTGCAATTTGCGAGACCGCTTGTACGCTAATCCGAAACATTTCTCTCGACCGCCAGCTCTACAGGGGTAATTCAAGTCGGTGCCCCGGGTCAACCAATTCGAGCTTCGGGTAGTGGTGCCGTTTTGATGTAGGCAATTGCGAGCATCTCTAGGGCTTTTCCTAAGAGATTAAGGTCGTGCACGATGTTGCTGTCTACGAATCTGTCGCCTGGATCGCCTGAACTACTGCAAGTCCACCTAAAGAACCTTCGGGACTGGAATTTCCATTGGCTCTTGGGCTGCACCTTCATGGTCGGAATCGGCCTGTTAATGGAACTCCCTGAAATCGTCCATGAGATGTGCGAGATATATTGGCGCAAATCGAGAGAGCTCAGATATTGGCTGACTGCCTCAATAGACAGAAGAGAATGCCCTAAGCGTGATTGGGTGAAGAAATGGTCGGCGCTTGGATGGGTTCTTATTGTGCTAGGCGTCATGGGGGAGGGCTGGTTCGAGGCGCAAGTCTCAAAGTATGATTCCGCACTCTCGAACCTAACTGATGCCGTAGTATCCGAAGCCCAAAGAGAATCCAAGAATGCAGAGGCAATAGCCAAGGGGTTCGACGCACAGATAGCCGCGTCCGACGCTAAAGCCAAATCCGCCGAGGCAATTGCCGAGGCGGAACGACTGGCACGAGTCAAGATTGAAGCGACCGTCGCATGGAGATCGCTAGATGACCGACAAAAGCAGGACATCGGCGCGGCTGTTGCCGGTTTCAGCCCTAAAGCAGGGGCCAGTATATGGTACGACGCCTCTTCGACCGAGGCGCGAGTGTTCGCTGATGATATTGCAGACGCGCTCCGATCAGGCCATATAACAACTACTAACGTCGGCGGAATAATATCTGCCGCTGAGGGCGGCAAATGGAACGGACCTATAGTGCGAAGCCAGACAGGTGTAATAATCCAGTCAACCAATAATCCGGCAGCAATCGACTTCGCGCTCGCCGTGGTAAAGGAATTGTCAAGCCGTGGATTTGACACTATACGGCAAACAGACCCGCCATTCGAGAAGGGATCAGGCCCTGTGATCTGGATTAATGTAGATGCTCGACCGAAAGGCCCACAAGGAGAATACAAACTCCAAGCGGAAGCCGAAGCCAAAGCCAAGAAAGCGATCAACGCCAGCACTAATCGCTGAGGACGCGAAACGGCACCACTACCGAGCTTCGGATTGCCAGGCACTTCAACAAAAGGGCGAAAAGCTAGCGTTCCACTGATCGGGCGGCCCCTGACACCGGCTGTGCCTGCGACGCAGCCGGTGGTTTGGACGCGAAATAGCGTACCGTCACATCTTCCCCGAAATCGACGCGCTTCTCCCCGACCGTCGTTTGCGGGCGTTGTCGGGGTTTGGGCGTGAAACGCCGTATGGTCACATCCTCTGCAATGTAGTCGACTTCACTCTGCCCGACCCGAACCAGCTTGAACGCGGAACCGGTAGCCTTCATGCCTTCCGCTCCCGCCGCGGTCTGCGGCTTGGAGGTGCTGTTGCTCGCCGGCGACAGCTGGGCGGCGGGTACCTGCTGCTCGGCGGCATCCGATCTCTGTAGCAACGAAGTGTCCGCGGGCGACGCCCCGCGGTGATTGTAGGCAACCCAGCTACCCATCACTAGCACGGTACCAACGACGGCCGCAGCCACGTTCCACCGCAGCCTGTCCCACGCAACACGCTTCGCCGGCTGAGTGATTGTTGTCGCAGCTTTCACGGGCTGGCGGACACCCGTCTCCCCGGTCGGCTCGCTGGCATGCGGCACGGTCGTGAGTTGGGTTGCCGGAGCTTTTTTCTGGTCAAGCCGGGCATCACGGAACATCGCCGCCTCGAGCAGTCGGGCCATCACTCGATAGGTGCGCACCTCTCGATCCTGGAAAGTGTGCGGCTCGCTAAAGAAGACCTCCAGCACTCCCGCCACCGCACGCTGCTGGTATATCGGCACGATCAGGAGAGCATTGGCTCCGAACAGCCGGCAAACCGACGCCTCAATTCGGGTGTCAGCCTGGGCATTCTCGACCCGCAGAATTTCGTCTCTCGAGTCGTCGTGCGCTGAGACACTCAGCACGGCGGTGACACGACGACCGACGTAAGCAGCACCGCTTCCGCTGCCGGCCCGGTACACCAGTTGGTCTGCTTTCAGGAGAGCAACAGCGATTCCGGTAGCGTTGGCCACGTTCCGCGAACGGTCGGCGACCGTGTGCATGGCTCGATCCAAGCCGGTCTCGCCCGTGGTGATCGAACGTTGGAGTTCGATCAGAGCAGAGAGCGACTGACTGTCGAGCCCGCTCTCCTGCACTGCAAGCGCACTAGCCAAGAATTTTTCGAAGGATGCTCGATCGCGGCTGGAATCGGTACTCATACTCATACCCGAGAGTGCAGCAGTTTGCGGCTGGATTTCGGAGTGGGTTTTCGGTGGGCAAGCATTCCGAAACAGTTCCGCCGGGCCAGTAGTTGCAGTCTCTCATTGAGCCAATGCACTGTCAAGTCTAGCTCGCGATCGCTACTAGCTTACCTTGAGGGGACAGCGAGTGACGCGAGCGGGTGGCGCCGATAGTTGATGTAAAACCGCCATTACACTCATTGACCCTTGTCTAGGGGCCGAAGCCCTAGTCGGGGGTTTTGAGTGTAATGCCTGATTACAGACGTTAACAAGAGTCCGCTCGCGGTGTCTGGCCTATGGAAGGTGAGCCTGGGTGCGACACTTTCTTCTGCTCATTTTCACATTTCGCGAAGTGCGGAAATGATAGGCAATCGCGCTGCACGAAGGGCCGGCAATAGACTGCCAATAACTCCCATAATCGCGGCAAACAAAAACCCGCACACAAGATCAACAGTCGTCACACGGAAAGCAAATACAACTTCGCTCATGCTTGCGGTGGTGCTGCTCGTGGTCAACAGCTGCATCAAGAAGGACAGCAAACACCCCAACCCGCCGCCCACGAGGGCGAGCAGCACTCCCTCGAACACAAACGTTGTCAATATGGCGCTGCGTGGGAAGCCCAGCATCCGGAGTGTGCCAACTTCACGTGTGCGATTCGCAACAACGGCGTACATCGTGTTCATGGCGCCGAAAATCGCACCTATTCCCATTATTACAGCAACGAAGACTGCTAACCCTTGCAAGAATTTGCTCAGCGGCCCAGCCTGGTCTTCGTAATATTGACGCTCGCCTGACATCTCGAGCGGATATTGCAAATTCGCTTGTAGGTCTTTGTCGAAAGAAGGCAGCACGCTGGGATGCTCCAAGCGAACAGTCAAAGAGTTCACGGTACCCGCGCGGTTGAAGGCGGATGCCATGGTGTCGAAATCACCCCAGATTTCACTGTCGAAAACGCTTCCTTCAGCGGAAAGAACGCCAACAACTTCAAAATCGTGTTTCATGAGGGAAATCCTTGAACCCAGGTCGAGGGCTCGAATCCGGCTCTGAGCCTGTCTGCCGACAACAACCTCGAATGATCCGGGTTCTGGGCGGCGGCCAGCCACGATGCTGACTTCATTTCGCACCCTGAATCCCATGGGCGTGACGCCGCGAACGCCCACATTGGTCAACTCGCCGTCACTTCTCTTGGGGAGTGCGACGATGCCTACCAGCTCAGGAGAGATGAATGGCGTACCTTCCGAACTGCGCGCGATCCGTGGGTCATTTCCCAACCAATTCCCGGCGGCCTGACTGAATGAAGATCCGAGTTCGGACAGCGCTCCTTTCTCGAGCACAATAGCATTTTCCGGGTTGCCGCTGGCACGCAGCGCAAGACGGAATCCGCTCGCCATCGAAAGCAATCCCACGAAGACCGCGACGACTAGTCCGATCCCTGTGATGGCGAGCAAACTCGACTTCCAGCGCACAACTACGCTGCGAACGCTGTATTTGATCGGCACTGCCACGCTAACCTTGCCTCAACAGTTCTGTGATTCTTGCGCGGTAGGCAAAAACGGACGGGAACCAGCTTGCGACCACCCCCAGAAGCAGGCCAACCAGGATTCCGGCCGCAGCAATTACTGGGGGCACGTTCATTTTGGGAAAGCCGCGGACCAAATCGCCCATGATCGGGACATCGGGCAGTATCTCAATGAGGAACCGCCCGAGAAGCAGTCCGCTTATCGCTCCGCATAGCCCAAGCAAGGCTCCTTCGGTCAAGATCAATGCCGAAACCAGTCGGCTTGAGAAGCCCAGCGTCTTTAATACTCCGATTTCCTTGTGACGCTCCCGCACAGCCATGCTCATGGTGTTTGCCGTGACCAGGAGAAGCGTGAATATCACAGCCAATCCGATGCCATTCAGCAAAAAGACAAGGTTCCCCCCTAAAACTCCGGTGCTGGCGCGATACTGTGCCTCGGTTTCAGTGTGGGTCTGAATCCCGCTATTCTCAAACAGGTGATCGATAGCGTGACTGATCACGCCGGCTTGCTCTGGGTCCGCGATCTCTATACGAAAGGTCCTCACTCCAGACTTTCCGTCCGTTGCCTCGTCCAGGTACTTGTAATGAAAGAACAGCGTTGACTCATTGGTGCCGGGATAGCGGGTTTGATCCGTCTGATAAATCGCTTCAATCACGAAGCCGTACGGGTTTCCATTGCGATAGATGTTGCTGGTTAACTGAATTGTGTCCCCCGGCTTCCAATGGAACTGCTCCGCGAGTACGCGCCCAACGATCGCACCGCGCTGGTCTGCAAGGAATACTCTTTTCTCGCTTTCGCTCAACTTAAATTCCGGATAGATGGCCAGAAAGTTTTCAGCCTCAACGGCAAAGTTCGGGAATTCACTGTCTGGATTGTTTGCATCTCTCATTCCACCAAAGTAGTTCGCTGCCGCCAGCCGCGTCACTCCTGCGACGGTCGCGATGCGCTGCTCGTATGCGACAGGGAGGCTGTAGAAGCGGCTGACGCTATTCGTTGTGATCAGACGAGCCGTGCCCTGACTGATGGACCCGCGCAACGACGCCACGAATGTCTGTAACGTACAGAAAAGGAAAATGCAGACCGCGATGGCACACGCCGTGCTCGCGGTTCGAATCCAGTTTTGCCGCAGATGTTTCAGGATAAAGGGAATCCATTTCATGGCTAAACTCTCGCGCCCTGATACGATGCGACGAAAATCAGCATTCCGAGATGCACCAAGGTGAGTAAACGCAAGGGTATTCCTCTTTGTGCTTCCTCCACTCGGCTCGAAGTTACGATCCCCAATAGAAGGCCGAGTATAGCGTTGTCGATTATAAGACGGGTGCCCGCAAGGAAGGAAAGCCTAGGTGGCGATAAATTCCCATCACACTCATTGACTTCGGACCGCCAAGCCGCGAGGATCTGACTTCCCTAAGTTCGTCGCAAGTAGACTCGGGGTTACTTACAAACCGCTCCCGCATCGGCGATGAATGTTCCATTCAACGAGTAGTGCCCATTCACCCCGATGGAAGGGGTAACGCGGTAGAACCAATCGAAAAACGCCAGTTCCTGGAGATGGTAGGTGAAACCGTTGGGCATTTTCACCGCAGGCATGAGGGTGCCGGACAGTGGGTCGCCGACTTCGTAGTTGTCCTGGCAGCCGGTGACCTGACCGATGTGGCCCCAGGCGGGCGTGGGATTCGCGCCGGTGGGATCGTTGATCCATTCGGCATGCTCGTGGGCCAGCACAGAGGTGTCGGAAGTTCCTTTAAACAGCGTCTGGTCGCGCCCTTCGAACTCGCCGGTGCCATAGGTCTGGGTGCCGTTGATGTCGTGATAGCCCGCGATGCAGCAGTTAGTCAACTTGACCGTCGGCGGGCCTTCGGACATCACCGCGTTGTAGAACAAGAAAAACACAAACGTGTTGGGAGTGATGCCCAGGCTGGTGATGATGTTCCGCGCAATCGGGTCCCAATCGGAAATATTCACCACACCCAGGTCGCCGGGTGGGTTGACATTGCCTGTGTTAGTGCCGCACTGGCCGGAAAAGTTAAATACGGCTCCGTTGGTGGTGCCGGCGCCTCCGCTGGCGATGGTGACGGTCTGCAAGGGCATGGGAGTGATTCCCATCAGGGTGTGATAATTCACCGCGGTAGAAACTTCGCCCCAGAAATTGCCCCGCATAAACGCGTCGATGTACTGCGTGTTGCCAATGGTGGTGCTGCCAAGCTTATAGGTCACGTCGTTGAACAGAGGCGACTGCTCGGTGAGGCCGAGTGCGGTGTGGCCTGCGCCAATGCAGCCCGGGTCGGCGACCGTGGGGTCAAAAATGTAACTCACTGTGGAGCTGAATTGAAATACCAGGCGCACGGGAATAATCACCTCGGGGATCACGACGGGGTGCGCAGGGCGTGTGGTCGGGTTCGCGCCGAGAATCTGGCCGGTATACGTCTTGCCGTCCACGGGTGAAACAATGCTGTAACTATAGTTTGGAAGAGTGAAAGCTACCGGCGGTAGCACCTGCTCGGCGTCGCGATACAAGCTCGGATGGGCATAGATGATATGTAATTGATCTGGGCTAGCGGGCAAGGGGCGATCGTCCTGTCCGAACGCTGACGGTGTGAGCAGGAGAGCGAACACGACGAGCGCGAAATGAAGGGCCTTCATAGCATGCTCCTGGAAGCTTTGAATTTTGTCGGATCAGTCCGCCGGGGGGCCGAGGTGCGTCAGCGAAGTGTCGGAATTCTAACCTCGAATGAATGGCGTGTCTAGTGTGAATAAAATTGCGTACTGGGTGTCTGTGAATATCCACAGCCTCTGTCAAACTGACAAATTCTGGGAGAGTCGGAGCCTGCTCACGGCGTTGTGACGGTGCAGGTGCAACGGCTGGCGGCCTGTGAGAGCGAGAGCCGCCAGCGCTGACCCTAAGAGGCCATAACAAACCTTCAACTGCCGTCGCGCCAGGGGTTTTGAGCGCAACCCTGCGCTGTTACCTCGGTTACTTTCGAAGCGGCGAGATCGAGGCCTAGGATTCTGGTTGAACCCTGGGCTGTTAGGGATGCCGCCGAATCGGAGCAAAATCAGGCGGGGAGAAACTCCGGAAGTCGGAGTGGCCTGCGAGAATCCTTCGCTCGATCGGAAACAGCCCATTTCATCTTCTTTTTCTTCGATCACGCCCTCGATCGGGATTACTTCGAACAGGACGCGCAGTAGCCGCCAATTTCCAGGCGCGATACTACGATCCGGAACCGGCAGTCTTTCTCTACTTGTCCCTTTAATTTTTCGAAGATGTCACTGACGAATTCCATGATCTTGCCGCAGCGCAGGCAGGCCATGTGGATGTGGTCGCGGTTGAGCTTGCGCTCGTAGTAGTGGCCTTCGCCGTGGATGTGCATGAGGTCAAGTTCGTCGATCAGGCCGTGGCGCTTCAGCAATTGCAGCGTGCGGTAAACGGTGCTGCGGTCGACGCTGGCATCGAGCTTTTGGGCCTTGCGCAGGAGTTGGGCGGCATCAAGGTGTTTGCTGGCGGTTTCCATCACGCGCAGGATGGCCCGACGCTGGTCGGTCATGCGGATTCCGCGGTCAGCGAAGTGGGCCTGCAGGCGGCCCGGCATTTCAGTTTGGGGTAGTGGCATGTGGCGCCGCTCCTTGAGTGTCGGAACTGATCGAGTGTCGCAACTGGTCGCAATCACGCTGCGACGGAATCTTCCGCCGGGGCTTGACGGTATCGGGACCCATCCGGCAGTATGACGAATGTTACGTTAGATGCGACTGGGTTGCAACTAGAATATCCTACAACACGCCCAGAACAGAGCGACAGCCGGGGGGGACCAATTATCGCCGCTAGTTGCGAATCGGTCGCATTTAAGGATTCTATCAGTCCGGCCTTTGATCAGTCAGATGATCAATCAGATCGTCGAGAGAGGTGGCTATTTTCATGGAATTGCGTTGCACCCGCGCCTTCCTGATGTGCTTGTTGGTGTTTGTGTTGGCCGGGCTTGCCTTGCCGCTGCAGGCGCAGGAGAGTCCATATATTGTCACTTACGACCATTATCTGGAGGAGCCCGGCAGCCTAGAGGTGGAATATTTTTCAACTTTCGGAACACAGCGCGCCGGCGGTAATGACTTTCACGCATTCTGGAGCGAGTTCGAGTACGGTGCTACGGCCTGGTGGACGACCGAGCTGTATTTCGACGGGCAGACCACCTTCAATGACAGTACAATCTTCACCGGGTTTCGCTGGGAGAACCGCTTTCGGCTGCTGCAGCGCGAACATTTCATCAATCCCGTTCTCTATATCGAATACGAGCAAACCAGCGGCGCCGACAAGATTCTGAAGGAAGTGGAAGGGCACGATGTGGAATCTGACTACGCCATCCCCAACGGTGTGGCCCGCAAGGAGCACGATCACGAATTGGAATCGAAGCTTCTGCTGTCCAGGAATTTCAAGGGATGGAACGTTGCGGAAAATACCATCGCCACCAAGAACCTTACGGGAGGCAATCCCTGGGAGTTCGGATACGCCATCGGAGCCAGCCGGCCGTTGGCGTTGAAAGCGTCCGCGAAACGGTGCGATTTCTGCCGCGAGAATTTCATAGCCGGAGTTGAAATGTACGGCGGCCTCGGAGACCGCTACAGTTTCGGCTTGCCCAATACATCGCATTACCTGGCGGCGGTTGCGGCCTGGAACCTGCCTTCGGACTGGACCTTGCGGCTGTCGCCGGGTTGGGGGCTGAACGACAACAGCCATCGTTTCCTGTTGCGCTGGGGCGTCTCGCGCGAGTTCTCAGGCTTCGGGGAAATGGTGGGCCGTCTTTTGGGAGGGCGCAAGCCATGACCAGGGCGACGGCGCGCACTCCCATCCTTGCGGTGGTGTCAGCTTTTGTTGTCCTCACGGTTCCTTTAGGTTCTGCACAAAAGGAGAACCCCGCATCTTCCAAGAAGGACGAATCTGTCTACGCCGAACTCGCGAAAGCTCCTAAGAGGGCGGTCGCAAGACGCAATCCACTTGCGAGCGATCCTGAGGCGGTTGCCGCGGGAGGAAAGCTGTTCGGCCTCCACTGTGCCGAGTGCCACGGTGACATGGCGGAAGGCCACCGCAAGGCACCGAGCCTGCTCGCCGACGAGGTGCAGCAGTCGACGCCTGGCACGCTGTTCTGGATTCTCACCAATGGAGTTGTCCGGCACGGCATGCCGGTGTGGTCCAAACTGCCGGAAGCGCAGCGCTGGCAGATCGTTAGCTATCTCAAGTCACTCGGTCCCGGCGAAAAGTCGGTCCGGTGACTGCAAGTCGTTGCTGGACCTTTCGCCGCTCCCCGAGATAAAAAGCGGACGCCCGCAAGGGGCGTCCGCCGTGGGTTGGCTGGGCTGTTGCGGCGGGTTATCTGCCGAATTGGACCGCTGGAAGGACCGGTGTTCCCTCATCGCGCACGGCATCGAGGGCTGAAGGATCGATGCGCAAGGCTTTGAGGATGGTGGGGGCCACTTGGACGGTGCCGACTGAGGAGCGGACCGTCTGGGGTTCGAAGGATGGATTGGAGAGCAGCAGAATGACATTGGTGTCGTCGTGAGCGAAGCCGCCGTGCTCGGCGAGTTTCGCGGTGCTGCCCGAGTAGGTGACACCGACGTTCGGGGTCACGATAATGTCGGGCGTGCGCGGGTCGACGGTTGGGTCGTTGTAGTTGAGAGCGAGTGAAGGTCCGTAGTAGATCTGGCCGAGCTCGATGCCGGAGGCGGTGGCATTGTCTTCGAGGATTTTGACGGCGGCTAAAGTGTCGGAGGAATTCTTCAGCCAGATCAGCGAGACGTCATCTTCCGTTGGTCCAATGCCGGTGGGGTTGTTTGTGGATTCAGAGAATGGGATGAAGCCTGCATTCGAAAGCAGGGTGGCGGGCGAAGTGCCGTTGATGAGCTGGGAAACGTAACGGCTGGGATCGATGGGCGACTGGCCGTGCTTGGCAGTGATCACGATCAGAGTGGAGTCATAGAGACCCTTGGCCTTCAGCTCTTTCACCCAGGCCTCGATGGAGGCGTCGACGAATTTGAATTCGCTCAGCAACGCGGGGGAGGGAGTGCCAGCGGCGTCGAGATATCCGCCGGTCACGCCGTTGCTCTTCTCGACTAGCTTCTGGCCTACGCTCACGGCCTGGAAGTTCATGCCGAAGATGGTGGGGACCTGGGTGTTCCTGGTGCCTAGGTGGTTCTTGCCATCGATCTCGTTGAGGATGGCGTCGACCTTCAAGGTGTCGTAGCACTGAATGTTCTGGAAGCTGTTGGTCCAGGCAGTGAGGTCGGAGCCGGGATCGCGGATGGTGGAGCAGGATACGCCGAGGGGCGTGGTCACGCCGGGAAGGCCGATCACGGTGGAGTTGATTTCAGGACCGTAGAAGTCGTCGAGGGCAATGGGGCCAAGACCAGCAGCAGCCGCGGAGTATGCGGGATGCTTGTCGGACCAGGCGGCGTATCCGCCGTTCTGGTGAATGACGCTGAAGATGGTGTTGGCGCGAACGAAATCCCATGGCCAAACCGGGTTGCATCCATTGTTGGGGTCGCGGATGAGCCGCTTGGAGTCGATCGATGCGATGCCGCCGTCGGTGAGGGCCGCGCCGGGAGCGCCGCCGTTCACTTTGGTCTGGTCGATGTCGATGCCTTCTTCGTACTCGCTTGTGGTGCCGGTGGGCGTGCCGAAGGGAGTGCAGGGGCCGGCTCCGAGGCCGTTGCCGGTGGTTTTCGCAGGGGCGTCGAAGTTCCGGGAGTAGGCGACGTCATAGTAGATGCCGGTATAGGCCGGGCTTCCGCCGGTGATGAGGCCGATCAGGCCGGGAAAGGAATCGGAGGTCTTTGTGGTGCTGGCAGCGACATAGTTGATGCCGGTCTTGCCCAGGGCAGCGAGCGCCGGGCAAAAGGGTTCGCCGCCGTTGACTGTGCTGATGCCGTTGGCGCAGTTGGTGAAATCAACGGCGTGCATGCCGTCTACGCTGATGAGCAGAACGCGCTTGATATGGTGGAAATCATTGTCCTGGGCCATTGCGGTGCCCACTGAACAGATCGCTGCGAGGGAGAGTAAAGCAAGTGTCTTTTTCATAGGGTTTGTCTTGACCTCAAGGGCTCATAGTACGGACCGCGGTGTGACTGGAATGTTAAACAGAATTGAATTGTTCGTGAAAACGGCTGAGGGCAGTTGTGGAAAATCGGGAGCGGCTTAGGGGAGACGGGTTGTCGGGAGTCGATGAAGGGGAAACGTTGGCTAATGCAGCTTCGCGGACTCTGCCTTGGCTTCGGTCAGGATGGGGATGCCGGGATCGGCGTCTTTCCACAGCGTGAAGAAATCCTGATAGGCGGCTTTGGCTTTGGCGGTGTCGCCGGAGATGACGTAGGCACGGGCTAGTTGAAGGCGGGCGAGAGAGCCGAGCAGGAAGTTCTGGATTACTCCGGGATGATCGGGGAACTTCAGGAATTCCGCGGCCGCTGCCGGACCATTTTTTTGCGCGAGATACGCGAGGCCGCGAAGGTAGGGGGGATACATTGAGATTCCAGGCGGAGGCGCGCCGAGTTCGTAGGGTAGGGAGGGTTCGAGGGCGATGATAGCGCGGTCGGGTGCCTGTTGGGCGAGCGCCAGGGAGGCCTCGATCACGGGGAACCAATACACCTTTAAATAAGTGTTGCTGGGTTCGGACTTTTGCAGGGCTTCGAGGATGGATCTGGATTGAGAAGTTTCGCCGGTGCGGGCGAGGGTCACGGCGGAGATGACTTTGACGTCGCGGCCGGGAGCGAGCGCCAGCGCCCGGGTAATGCCTTGGCGGGCAGCGGTGACGTTGCCGATTTCCGCTTCGCGGAGCGCTTGAAATGCGATCCACTGGGCACCGGTTTCTTTGGCGTCGGAGCGCACGGCGGAGTCTGCGGCGCGGCGGGCTAGGTCGCGGGCTTTTTCCATGCGGCCGTAGTAGGCCTGGGTATCGGCGTGGCCGGTGAGCACCTGGTCTTCTTCGCCGGGACGCCCAGCCCCCCACGCCACCTGGCGCTCCATCTCCGCCGTATCCCCAGACAGGAATGCCAAGGAATAGAGATCGCCGCGAATGGTAAGGCCATCGAAATTTTTCTGCTGTGCTTCCGCGAGAGTCTGACGGGCTTCCTTCAAGCGATTGAGGTTGATGTAGGTGCCGGCGAGGTTTCCGTAGCCGACAATCGAGGGTTCCAACCGCTGCTGGGCTTCGGTTTCGACAATCGATTTGTCGTATTGGCCCAGAGCGGAGTAGATGTAGCCGAGATTGCCGTGAGGGACGGGGTCGCGGGGATAGCTTTTTGCCCAGAGTTCGTAGGCTTCGGTGGCCTTTTCAACCTCTCCGGTGACGTATTGGAAGTAGAAAGCAGAGATGCGGTAGCGCTCGCGCTCGCTGACGCGGTCGCGCAGGTCGTAGGCTCTCTTGGCATTTTCCGCAGCGAGGCTGGCGCGTCCCAGATTGGCGTACTCGACGGCGAGGCCAACGTAGGCCATGGCGAAGTTGGAGTCGAGTTCGATGGCGCGCTTCATGAACGGAATGGCTTCGGCGTCACCCTTGGTGCGCCCGGTGGTGATGCCCATGCTGTAGGCCTTGAGGGCTTCGAGCGAGGGAGTAGTGGCCTCGACGGGCACATCGAACTTCTGAACCGAGGCCAACGACTCGCCGAGCTTGGTGCGCAGGCTGGCGGCTGCCCTGCTCAGCGCCTTCAACACGTCCTGCTTGCTGGCCGCCTCTTCCTGTTCCTCGGCGAGCGTGTCTCCATTACTGCAGCCGACCGCGTTTACGCCGATCACGTACTGCCCGCCTAGATTCGAAACAGAGCCGAGCACGATGGCCTTGCTGCCGGTGCGCACACAGAGTTCCTTAGCTACTTCGGGTGTGATATGAGTGCCGGCTTGGCTGCCCATAAGGCGCAGGGTCTCGCCAACCTTGCGATCGGAAAGAATGTTGATGAACGGAGATTGTCCGAGCTGAACGGCGAGAGCTTGCTTGAGCGCATCGTCGAAGACCGCGTCTCCGGTTTTGTTGTTGAAATCGGCCAGGACTACGGTGTCTTTTTCGGTGAGGGTCGCAGCGGGGGTGGCGGGGGCGGCCGAACGCGAGCGCCAGTAAAAACCAGCGGCAATGAGGGCGACGACGACCACTGCGGCTGGAACCAGGATCTTCCAGCGGGCGCCCGTTGCCGTTGATGGTCCCGTGGACGATGTCTGCAGCGAAGAAACTGCTGTCTGCTGCTTGCTGGTCGATGCAGCTGAGGTCGCGGCCGCGGCGCCGGTTGCGGGATGGCTGGAGTCGTCGACGGCGGCCGGAATGCCTGACTTGCTCGATTCGGTCTCGCGCTTCAGGCGTTTCAGGTCGGCGCGCATTTCCGCTGCAACCTGATAGCGGAGCTCGCGGTCTTTCTCCAACGCTTTAGTGATGATCTCTTCAAGCTTGGGCGGAAGATCAGGATTCAGGCGTGCGGCGGGCGCGGGTGCTTTATGAAGGATGGAATCAAACAAGTCGGTGGTGGTGGCTCCGCGGAAGGGCAACTGGCCGGTGGCCATCTCGTACAAGACGGCGCCGAAGGAAAACAGGTCGGTACGAGTGTCGAGCTCGCGGCCGCGGGCCTGCTCGGGAGACATGTACGCGGCCGTGCCCACCGCGGTGCCGGGACTGGTGAGGTGGGGTTCGGCGGCCTGGGTGCGAGTGGCCTCATTCTGGCCGGTGGCGGCCGATGCCGCGACTTTGGCCAGTCCGAAATCGAGCACCTTGGCGTTGCCGCGCTCGGTAACGAAGATGTTGGCGGGCTTGATGTCGCGGTGAACGATGCCCTTGGCGTGCGCGGAATCGAGCGCGTCGGCGATCTGGATGGCGAGGGAAAGCAGGGTTTCCAACTCGAGGGGGCGAACTCCGATCAGATGCTTCAGCGTTTGCCCGTCGAGAAACTCCATGGCGATGAAGGCCTGGCCGTCTTCCTCGCCAATGTCGTGAATGGTGCAGATGTTGGGATGGTTCAGGGCGGATGCGGACTGGGCTTCGCGTTGAAAGCGGGCGAGTGCCTGCGGGTCGCGAGCGACTTCATCGGGAAGGAATTTCAAGGCGACGAAGCGATGCAGGCGCGTGTCTTCAGCTTTATAAACCACGCCCATGCCGCCGCCGCCGAGTTTCTCGATGATGAGATAGTGGGAGATGGTTTGGCCGATCATTGTTCGGTCGATCATTCTTGGTCGATCACGCGCTTAGTGCTTAGTCAATCGCAAGAGTTACCTGGTTTTCGGGTCGCTTCATCTTACGGACGCGGCTCGATGCAGTCAATGAAATGCGAGGTGGGATGAGTCGACGGGTGAATCGGCTCCCCAAGGTAACTTTCGCAGTTTCCCCGCCAGACGTAGCCTGAGGAAGTTGAAATACGAGGGATATAAACGAATGCGGAAAATGGCACGTGCTGCCGTTCTGTTAGCTCTCGCGTTCGGCATGAACAGAACTGGTCGACTGGTTTTCGCGCAAGACGCCCCCGCACTTTCCGTGGTGCCTACGAAGGCCACTATGTTGGTCGGCGAGACACGTACGTTTCGTGCTGTCGGCAAGGACGGACGCCTGCGGCACAGTGTCCGCTGGGGTGTTTCTCCCGAACATGCTGCCAAGCTTACGGTGGCTGGCGATGAAGCGACCATCCAGGCGGTGGAACCGTCCCCGACCGTGGTTCTGAGTGCTTATGCCGAAGGCGATTCCTCTGAAGCCAGCATCGAGATTCGTTCCGGCCGTTCCTTGGCCACCGGAACGGTGATGTGGTCTGTCAGCGCCCTGCCGGGATGCAAGAGTACAAAAATGAGCCAGGCAGTGCCGAGCGCAAATGGGCCCGACATTTATGACGAGGAGTCGTGTCCGGATGGCGCCTACGTTCGAGCACTTACCGCGGATGGTCGCGAACTGTGGCGCAGAAAGCTTGGCGGCTCGCTGGCTCCCATGTCGCCGGGTCCCAAAGGGAAAGAAGAAACCCAGCCCGCAGAGCACATTAACTTGAGTGCCCGCTCTGTGTGCGACGACATCTCTCCCGGGATGACCAAGGATTCGGTCTCAAAGCTCGTCCAGGATCGTAACCTTCCGCTGGGCGAGAAAGAGCGGGAGAGTAATAGCTGGGTGTTCGAAGAGCATAACCTTCGATGCACGATCTGGTTTGGCGAAGCTGGAACCGTGGTAAAGAACAAGAAGATCATCGTTAGCGACTAGCCAGGCGAAGTGACTGGCTGTCCGACCTTGTAGATCAGCTTATTGAAAAATTGGACACCCGCAGGCAAGCACTCCAGAGGAGCAAGCGGCGGCAGTGGGTTCACGGAAACGGAAAGCATAACTAAGCAGCCCTGACGGCTGCTCCCGTGGATTTGCCGGAGCCAACTTTCTTCGCGAGGACCGCGCACAACCGTTCTGCCTGCTTCGCCTCACTCTTCCGTTCCCGGCGAAGCTCTTGTAATCGTTGCTCGTAACGCTGGGGTTCCGATTTGTCACGCAGTTTCATAGGGAAGAAAATATTTCGCTCCGGAGTTTAGCATTTTTCTGCAAACTCCGCCTGTAAAATAAAACGGGTGGAAAATCGCGGACTCGCGCTTACGGCGAGCAGGAAAACAGCGGTCGTGAGGGTCTGAATGTGAGTCAGACTGACTGACGCTAACCCATGACCGCCCCATTCAGCTTTCATCTGTGATACTAGGGGACGCTATTGTTGTTGGCAATACGGCGAATTCCGTAGTCTGCAAAAGAGATCTCGACACCTCGATAACCACAGGCTGCCTTCCGATAGATAGTTGACGCTAAGACGTTAAATCACCATCTCACGTATTGAAGACCAATCATGCGGTTTCTGATCGCCCCATGTTACGCGGCTCGGGATAGTCAACGAATTGCGCGACCGAATGCCGGCTTTCTGTATCTAACCAACTTCACCTAACACACTTCGACGGGTAGATACCGAGTGTGGCATCATCTTCTTTGTCTTTATCTTTATCTCTTATCTCTTTGCCTGGAAATTTGCCGGGAACTTTTCCTGGATTGGGACCGAGCATGGCGAAACCAATTTTGCTGAGCGTGGATGACGACTCTGATGTATTGCGGGCGATTGAGCGTGATCTACGCTCGCAGTACGGCGCGGAATACCGGGTGATCGGAAGCGATTCGCCCGAGGGGGCGCTTGATCTGCTGAAGCAGTTGAAAGTGCGCAACGACAGCGTGGCTCTGCTGCTGGCCGACCAGCGCATGCCGCGGATGGACGGAGTGGAATTTCTGCAGCAGGCGATGGGAATCTTTCCCACTGCGAAGCGGGCATTGCTGACTGCTTATGCTGATACCAACGCCGCGATCAGCGCCATCAATCAGGCGAGCATCAACTATTTTTTCCTGAAGCCGTGGGATCCTCCGGCGGAGCACTTGTATCCGCAACTCGACGATTTGCTCGATGACTGGCAGGCTTCGTTCCGTCCGACGTTTCAAGGGATACGCGTGCTGGGCACGCGCTGGTCGCCGCGATCGTATGAGTTGCGGGACTTTCTGGCGCGCAACCGCGTTCCCTACCAGTGGACCGACGTGGAGCTTTCCGCCAATGATCCGGAAACCAAGCAACTGCTGGAAGCTTTGGGTCCGGAGGCGGCCAATCTGCCGGTGGTGCTGTTTCCGGATGGCACGAAGCTGCTCGAGGGCGTGCCTGCGGACGTCGCGCAAAAAGTTGGTTTACGCACGCGCGCGCAAACCGACTTCTATGACCTGGCGATTGTGGGAGGCGGTCCGGCCGGTTTGGCCGCTGCCGTTTATGGAGCCTCCGAAGGCTTGCACACGGTGATGATTGAGCGGGAAGCGCCGGGCGGCCAGGCGGGAATGAGTTCACGCATCGAAAATTATCTGGGATTTCCTACCGGGCTCAGCGGTGCCGATCTGGCGCGGCGAGCGGTGGTGCAGGCGCAGCGTTTCGGAGTGGAAATTCTAGCGCAGGAGGTTGTTGGAGCACGCGCGGAGGGGCCTTACCGGATCATCAAACTGGCGGACGGAAGTGAGATCTCCTGTCACGCGCTTATGATCGCGACGGGGGTGCAGTGGAGACGGCTGGAAGCTCCGGGCGTCGACAGGTTGCAGGGTGCGGGGATTTATTATGGCGGCGGCGCTACCGAGGCTTTGTCTTGTAAGGGTGAGATCGTCTATGTGGTGGGCGGGGCGAACTCGGCGGGTCAGGCGGCAATGAACTTCGCGAAATACGCGGACCGCGTCATTATTCTTGTGCGGGGCGAATCGCTCTCCAGCACCATGTCGCAATACCTGATCGACCAGGTTAAGGAAACGCCCAACATTCAGCTTTGGACCCATGCGGGCGTGGCTGAAGCACACGGCGAGACCCATCTGGAAGAGATTTCGGTGCTTTGCTCCGATACCAACAAGATTGAGCGCGTGCCAGCGAGTGCGATGTTTATCTTCATTGGAGCGCTGCCCCGGACTGATTGGCTGGCCGGCATCGTCGAGCGGGACGAGCGCGGTTTCCTGTTGACTGGTCCTGACCTTATGCGGGACGGGCAACGTCCGAAGGGATGGACACCTGACCGCGATCCGTTCCTGCTTGAGACCAATGTTCCCGGCATCTTTGCCGTGGGCGATGTGCGGCACGGTTCCATCAAGCGCGTGGCTTCCGGAGTGGGAGAAGGATCGGTGGCAGTGCAGTTCATCCATCAGTACTTAAGCAAGGTATAAATGGTCGAGAAATCCGAATTACTTCGCGTGCCTGCGTTCGCTGATTTGCCGGACGATCAGCTCGACTGGTTCCTCAGCCAGGCGCAAGAGCTGAATCTCAAGGCAGGTGAGACCTACGCACGGCAGGGCGATCCTGCCGATGCGATGTTTGTAATTCTTGAGGGACATCTTCAGGGGCGGGGCGAGCTGGGGGGCGAAACCTTCGTTTTCGACCTGGAGCCGGGCGACGTTACGGGAGTATTGCCGTTTTCGAGGATGAAGCAGTTTACGGTGAGCGGACGAGCGGTGACGGACAGCCACGCCCTGCGGTTTCCGGCTTCGTTGTTTCCAGAACTGGTGCAGAGAATGCCAGTGCTGACCCAGCGTCTGGTGGGCATGATGTCTGACCGGATTCGTGAAACCACGCGCCTCGAGCAACAGCGCGACCGCTTGGCGTCTTTGGGGAAGCTTTCGGCGGGACTGGCGCATGAACTTAACAATCCGGCTTCTGCCGCGAAACGCGCAGCCAGCCAAATGCGCGACATTCTAAAGAAAATCAAGAACGCCAGTCTCGAGCTGGGAAGGCGTGATCTCACGGCTACACAGAAATCGGAAATCGAAAAACTGGAAGCTTCGTTTACGCAACCGGATATCGTTCCACCGGATGCGCTGACGATCAGCGATCTGGAAGACCAGATCGATTCTTTGCTGCGCAGTCATGGGCAGAACGACTTGTGGATGCTGGCGGCCGGGCTGGCGCGACGGAACATCAAGCCGGAAGTGGTTGAATCGTTGTTCGCAAACCTCGATGCGGAGACGGCTCGAGCTGCTCTGGTTCGGATCGCCGCTTCGGTGGAGATCGCCAGTCTATTGCACGAAATCGAGAGCAGCACTTCGCGAATATCGGAACTGGTCGGCGCCATCAAGGAATACACGCACATGGACCAGGCGCCGGTTTTGAACGTGGACGTGGTAAAGAGCCTGGAAACCACGCTTACGATCCTGAATCACAAGCTGAAGCAGGGAGTCGCGGTGCAGCGCGATTACCAGAGCGTTCCCCTGCTGGTGAATTCGTTTGGCAGCGAGCTCAATCAAGTCTGGACCAACATTATTGATAACGCGATTGACGCGATGCACGGAAAAGGCGAACTGCGCATCCGAACCTACAGCGAAGACGGTTGCGCCGTGGTTGAGATTATCGATAACGGCCCAGGGATTGCCGAGGCGGTGCAGCCCCGCATATTCGAACCTTTTTTCACCACCAAAGGAGTTGGGGAAGGCACGGGCCTGGGGCTGGACACGGTGCAGCGAATTGTGAAGAAGCACCGGGGAAATATTCAGGTTAATTCCAAAGCTGGTGAGACGCGTTTTCAGGTCTGGCTGCCGTTAGCTGGATCTCCGGCGTAAAATCTTGTCACGTGAGGCTGGATTCGCGTAGTCACTTGCCGGTACGTGGATCCCACACCGGGTTGCCTTTATCGTCGCGGAACATGAGGGTGTCGGTTCCCCTTATGAGCTCCCTCACGAGGATTATGTCTGAGGTGTCCTGTTTGACCTTGGAACCGGTCACGGCAATCTCGTCTCCCTTGGTGAAGGCGATGCCCATCTCCTCCTGGAAGGGTTTGGGGCAGACGTAGATGTGGACCTTGTCATCTCCGCTTTTGATGATGAGTTCGGTGAAGTCTTTTCTGGTGCCGAAGGCGAGAAGGTTAACTTCGTCCACTACTCCTTTGGTTTTGGTTTCGGTGTGGAGGTCGTACTTCGGCGGGCTGCTGTCTTTTTGCTCGGTCTTTTGCGCGAGGGCAAGAGGCATGCACAAGAGCAGAAGAAAGCAGATTGAGAAGAGCGCTTTGGCGGCATTGCGCGGCGGGATGGGGACAGCCCGAGTGTAGTGGAGCACGGTTCCTCCTCGTTGCTGAGGGAAATCCAATGCTGAGGGCCAGTTTTTTGTGTGCCTGGCCCGTGAGAAAGAGCATCGGCTCCCGCATTGCCTAACAGGTACGCTACGATTAGGCCGCTGACTCAGTCGTCCTCTAATAAAGACAGGAGCATCGTACACCTTGGCGTCGGAGACGCCAATAGCACGGCGGTTGGTGGTGACGATTGAGAAGGTGTTGAAGAGTGTGAAGTTCGCGTGTGCGCGCGAGAGTTGGTGCCGTCCCCTTCGGCTCAGGCAGGCTCTGACGGGACTCAATTCCTCTCTTGGTAGCCTACCCCGCACTTACGTGCGGGGCTGATGAATGACGTCGCTGGCGCGACTTGCTCGATTTGTTCCTCTCTTTTTCTTAGACGACTCTCAGGTTGTGACTGCGCGGTGCGGACCTTCTGTTTCTTATTTGAATTCCAAACCTGCCGATGGACCAGTATCCAGGAAACCGGAGTGGAAGGCTATGGGGGGATGACGAAGATCCTGCTTGTGGAGGACAGCAAGTTTCTGAGACTGACGGTGGAGCGAGCGCTGGCGCGTGCAGGCTATGAGATGAGCAGCGCGGCCGACGGCGAAGAAGCCTTGCGCATGGCACGGGAGAAATTGCCGGACCTGATTTTGCTGGATATGTTGTTGCCGAAGATAAGCGGTCCCGATGTGCTGATCGCGCTGAAGAAAGATCCCTTGACCATAGCGATCCCGGTGGTGGTGATTACGGGCCTGTCGCAGAAGAATGCTGCCCGGTTGCAGGGAGACGGAGCCGTTGGGTTCCTGGAAAAATCTGCTCTCGAGCTGGACAAGGGATCGGAGAAACTGCTGGCGGCGGTGGAGGAGATTCTCAAGAACCTTCCTGAACAGGCTCGAACTACCTCGGCGTAGGCCCTGTGTGCCCAATCCGTCGACCGGGAACCGGCAGGCTCTCTGGCTTCTATTTCTTTCTTTTCCCTTGACAAGACCATAAAATCGAAAGTAAAAATAATCATTCGTAATATACCGACCGCTGCGACCGGAGAGGGGGTCCGATTTCAGGGAGGAAAACTCAGGAAGCCATCAGGAGGTTTTCAATGACCAATCGCATTCGACGGAACAAGCAACGCGTGCTGAGGCGTGAGTTGATTCGGGCTCTGTTTCTCTTTCTGTCCAGTTGCTTCGTGCTTTGCTGTTGCGCGCAGGCGCAGACGTACTATGTCGCGAAAACGGGCAGCGACACGAATAACGGCAGTGCGAGTGCGCCCTGGCTCACCATCGGACACGCGGCGCTGGAAGCGCAGGCGGGCAGCACCGTCTATGTGGAAGCTGGGACTTATAACGAGAGCGTGACCTTCGCCAACTCGGGAACGTCGACGGCTCCCATCGTTTTCAATGGACAGGGTGTAGCCATCGTGGACGGCACCGGGGTCTCCTGCTGTGTCTCACCCACCTTCGCTCAAAGCAACGGGTTCATCGGTACCAACACGCAGGGGCTGTTCAACATCGGTGCAGCGAGTGGCGTGAACTATCTCACCATTGAGGGGTTCACCATCCAAAACTACAAGGTTTCGACCGCCGCGAAAGTTCCCGTCGGAGTCCTCATTGTCGGCAGCGGAACCGGAATCAACTTCCTCAACAACACTGTTAAGAACATCCAAACCACGGCGGGGAAGAGGGGCAACGCGTATGGTATCGGCGTTTTCGGGATCAGCGCCACTCCGCTCAGCGTGAACGTCAGCGGCAACACGGTCACGGGATGCCTGACTGGGGAAAGCGAGACCACTACCTACAACGGCAACGTGCAAAACTTTGTCGTGTCGAACAACACGATTTACGACAATGACAACATTGGCATGGATGCGATTGGCTTCGAGGGAGTGGGCCCCACGGGCTTCGACCAAGCCAAGAACGGGGATGTTTACGGCAACCTCATCTACAACAACAGCGCCTTCAAAAACCCCGGAGAGGGGAATCAGTACGATGAGGACGGACTGTACTGCGATGGCTGTACGGAGGTGACGTTCGAGCGCAACACGCTTTACGGCAACGACCTGAATTTCGAGGCCGCCAGCGAAACCTCGGGCGAAGTCTCGAGCAACGTGATCTTCCGCAACAACCTTGACTACGCCGCAAATTCGTGCGGTGTTTCAGTGGGTGGCTATGCCAAGTCGGTACGGGCGGAAGCACCAACATCACCATTGTGAACAACAGCCTCTACGACAACGACACGAAGAAAACCGGCAGTGGTGAGTTCCAGATCCAGTACCGCGCCACCGGGATTGTGTTCGAGAACAACATTGTTTATGCCGGCGCGCAAGGTCTGTTCATCCACGGCTTCGTATCGGGCAGCGGAGTGACCGCCAATTACAACGATTACTGCACGACCAGCTCGACTACAACGTTTGAGCTGAACGACAAGAGCTACACTTCGTTCGCGTCCTACCAGTCAGCGACTGGACAGGATAAGAATTCGGTGTTCGCCAATCCCGACTACCTCACTCTACCCACTTGCACGTCGACCGTAGAGAGCGGGCCTCCGACCCCGCTCACGAGCTGCTCGCCGACACCGAATTTTGACATCTCGACCAGCTCGCCAGCCGAGAACACGGGCAACGTCAGTCTGGGTTCGGGTGATTTCGGGACGGTGGACTTCAACGGCAATCCGCGGGTGAATGCCAACGGACAAATCAACATGGGAGCCTTTGAACAGTGATCAGCTAGTTTAAGCCTGGCACGCAGCTTTGCAGCGTGCCCATTTTATTTGCTGCGCCACCTGGGCATTGGGGATACTCAGGCATGCCTCTGTTGTTTTTCGTATGTCTGCTGCTTGCGAGCTTGGCCTATGGGCAAGCTGCGCCACCGGCTACACGTCCCGCGAGTGACAAGAAACCTGAAATAGAAGTTGGGCCTGAGGATGTGGTGATTACGCTGAATGGTTTCTGCGCTGATCCGGCGCAGGCGGGTGTGGCCTGCAAAACCGTAATCACTCGGGCGCAATTTGAAAAGCTTACTGACGCGCTGCAGCCGGGCATGTCGCTGTCGCTTCGTCTGAATGTGGCTAACGCTTATGCGCGCAATCTGAGAATGGCGGCGGCGGCAGAGAAACGCGGACTGGACAAAACGCCAGAGTTCGAAGAAGAGATGCGCTATGCACGCATGCAACTGCTTGCTCAGGATCTGACTCGCGTGCTGCAGGCGGAAGCTAACAACATCACCGACGCCGATCTTGAGGACTATTACGCGAAGAATCAGTCCTCCTACGAGCAGGCAACTCTGGCGCGGATTTTTGTTCCCCGTGCCAAGCAGACCACAGCAGCCCACGCGGAGCAGGAAGACGCGCGGACAAAGGCTGTTGAACAAGCGATGACGAAGGTTGCCGCCGAACTTCGGGTCCGGGCGGTTAATGGGGAAGATCCTGACAAGCTGCAAATCGAGGCCTACACGGAAGCTGGGATTCCGCGAACCAACTCCGACACGAAGATGGAGAAGGTGCGGCGAGTTGCGCTGCCTCCGCAACACGAGGCGGTCATGGAGATGAAGCCAGGAGAAGTTTCAGAAGTGTTCTCTGATCCTGGAGGCGCCCACTTTATCTACAAAATGATCAGCAAGCGCACCTTGACGCTGGACGAGGCAAAAACGGAGATCCGTGGAGCGATTTCAGACCAGCGTTATCGCGACAGCATGAAAAGCTTTCAGGACGATGTGGTCTTCAGCGATGCCTATTTTAATCCTCCGGGAAAACCGGCCCCGACGCCGCAGCGAAATCGCACGGGGAGAAGAAAGACACCTTCTGCTCAGCAGGGCGAAGATCACGACCAGCTAGTCCATTGTAAATAAACCACTTACAGGCGGGAACCTGGAATGGCTGGGCGGAGTCTATCTTCTATTAGAGAGCGTATTAGGGTGCGCCGGTAACGTGCGGCGGTGACCTCTAATCCGTAAACCAGGGGCGGGCAGGCGATTTTTCGGTTGGGGATCGGGTGGAATCCTATAATCAACCTGTAGTCACGCGGTACGCGAAGTTAAGGGCGGGAGTGACCACCTTGGGAGATTTGGCGAGCGCGATCGGAGCACGGGCACAGGAAGCGGCGATTGTCGCGGACCTGAAGGCGGGTTCGGAAGAGGCCTACGCGTGGCTGATCGGTGAATTTCAGCGTCCGGTGTACGGGCTGGTGTACCGCATGGTGAGCGATCCGGCGGATGCGGCGGATACGACGCAGGATGTGTTTCTGAAAGTGTTCCGCGGAATGAAGAGCTTCCATGGCGAATCGAGTTTGAAAACGTGGATTTACCGGATCGCATTGCACGAGGCGGCGAACCGGAAGCGGTGGTGGTTCCGGCACAAGGCGCATGAGACTTCGATTGAACCGGTGGAATCGGAAGGATTGGGGAACGGGGATGCGGCGATGCAGAACGCGCTGACCGACCGGAACGATTCGCCATTCGACAGTGTGGCGCATCGGGAAGTGCAGAAGCGCGTGGATGCAGAGCTGCGGCAGGTGGCCGAGCCCTACCGGACGTGTTTGATTCTGCGCGATTTGGAAGAAATGTCTTATGAAGAGATTGCGGAGGTTCTGCAGATTTCGCTGGGGACAGTGAAATCTAGAATCACGCGGGGCCGGCAGGCGTTGAAGCAGCGGCTGGCGCCTTACGTGCGCGAGGTGAGTGGAGAATTGGGGCTGACTGCGCCGGAGATAGAAGACGAGACGAGTTTGCGATCCCAACATTTGCAGGACCAGGTTGCTGGAGGGGGAAGAAGGGTCGAGGTGACGCCATGAGGTATATGGCCATGAAGTCCGTATCGAAGTCGACTATGAAATGCGCGGACGTGAAGGGATTGTTGTCGCCGTATTTGGATGGGGCGGTGACGGGGACTGAGATGCAGGGACTGCAGGCGCATCTGGACGAGTGTGCGGCGTGCATGCGGGAGTACCGGTTGCTGCGGCAGACGCAACAACTGTTGATGGCCGTGGGACGGGTGCAGGAGCCGGCAGACCTTGGGTTGAAGCTGCGCCTGGCGATTTCGCGGGAAGCGGCGGAGACACGGAGGCCGCGGTATGAAGGCTTGCGCATGCGCGTGGAAAATACTTTGAACGCGTTCATGGTACCGGCTACGGCGGGCCTGGTCTGTGCTTTGCTGATCTTTGGTTTAGTAACGGCGATCCTGGCGATGCCGGGAGAGGTGCAGGCGAACAATCAAGACGTACCGCTGGTGCTGAATACCGGGCCGGAGTTGCAGGAGAGCGTTTTTGGCACGACGCTGAGCGGGATGAATACGGACTCGCTGGTGATTGAAGCGTATGTGGACAGGAACGGGCGGGTGCAGGACTACAAAATTCTTTCCGATCCCGGGGAGTCCCAGGAACTGCTGCCGCAGGTAAAGCGGATGCTGATCTTTACAACGTTCCGTCCAGCGATGTCGATGGGACGTCCGATCTCGTCGCGGGCGGTGCTATCGTTCTCGAGGATTAGCGTTCGGGGGTAGGGATTCGGCTTCCGGCTTTCCGGGGCTTCGCGCTGTGGTTGAAATTCCAGGTTTCTAATCGTGGTGCTCTTGTTCTAGCTCTTCCTATGCGCTGCGTCACTTTGTGCGGCGGCGCTCAAGCTGGACGATCACGCTATTGAGATCGGGATAGCCGGCGCCGAAGCTTCGGGTCAACCAATTCCCACCGCGCTCGGCGATCTTCTCGCCGTCAGCGATGACCTCGAACTGACCGGTCTTCCCGGGCCTAAGGACCGCTTCAATGTCGAGGCGCTTCTTGAGGAGGGTCACGAGACTCGCGACCTGGGCCTTGTTGTTCTTTCATGTCGGGCAGTGAACGATCTCGATCTTCATCTGTATCTGTTCTCCAGGCGTTACTGAAATTCTATGCTTTGACACGCGTTTAAGGCGATTTATCGTCAGCAATCCGTTTGAGAACTGGCGATGTCGATGGGACGTCGGATCTCGGCGCAGGCGCGGAGTGAAGTTGGGTGAACCGGGAGCTTCTTACGCTGAAGCGGCCGATGCTTTTGGTTCCGAGAATACGAGCCATTCCAGGGCTGCGAAGGTTAGATAAACTTGGGGTGCATCCACTTTAGCCATTATGCTGCCGGTAACCTCCCGCAAAGCCGCCACCATGTCGTCGCTCTGAAAGCAGAACCCAGTCTCGTCTGTCGCAACCACCGTGCCCGGAAAGGCTCGGGTAAAAAGAGAAAGCTTCACGATCACGTGCTTGCTCACAAGCTTGGCTTTGAACGAAGGCGAGGCTGGCAGGGACATAGTTCCTCTGGCAATAGATTGCGGCCCCCACTTCGATTGAACAAGCTCCGTTCGGCGTCTGCTGTTACGTCGGTAATTCAGTCAGTGGCCTGGTCCGTCTGGCGAAAACTTGCCGCAGCACCCCTTGACCGTTGCGGGGTGAGGTTTGAGACTGGTCGCAGCGGCCGGAGTGGTGTGAGCGGTGTGGAAACCGAAGCCGCCTTTGCGCGATATACACTGTTTTCTGTTTGCAACTCTCTTCTGTTCGCAACTTCGTCCTAAGGAGGAACCCACATGTCAGCATCGAGTGAATCGCAGGCAGGATCTCTCTCCCGACGCCTCTTTTTTCGCTGGGCCAGTTCGCTGGCCGCGGCCGTGGGCGCGGCGCCTCTGGTTTCGTCCGCCAAGGCTCTTTCCTCGTCGATGGCATCGCCGATGCCATCGACGGATGGTGAGGACTACTACGCAAAACTTGGCGTGCCGACGATTATCAACGCTGCCGGCACCTACACCACGCTGACGGCTGCCTGCATGCCCTCGGAGGTTCTGGCGGCGGTACAGAAGGCCGCGCTGCATCCTGTGCGTCTGCACGATCTGCAGCAGAAGGCCGGGGAGTACATCGCGCGGCGCCTCAGGTGCGAGGGGGCGGTCGTGACTTCGGGAGCCTCGGGAGCCATCAGCCTGGCGGCCGCTGCCTGCCTGCAGTATGCAAACAAGATCAATATTCTGGACATGCCGCAGGCGATCGACGGGATGAAGAATCAGGTCATCGTGCAGCGTGCGCATCGCTACGAGTATGACCGCGCGATGTATCTTTGCGGGGCGCGGGTGACGGAGGTGGTCACGCTCGACGACTATAAGCGGGCTTGCGACGCTGGTAATGCGGTGATGACGAATTTTTTCAACGCTGCAGAAGATGAGGATGGGATCGCAGGGAGCGCGCAGATCGGTCGAGAGGAGTGGCTGCGGGTGGCGCACGAGTACAAGATTCCGTGCCACCTGGACGCTGCGGCGGACATGCCTCCGATTTCAAATCTGTGGAAGTATACCGGCATGGGATTTGACCTTGTGGCATTCTCCGGGGGTAAGGGAATACGCGGTCCACAAAACGCAGGACTGCTTCTGGGCAGGAAGGTGCTGACCGACCTGGCCCATGCGAACAATAATCCGGGAGACGGAATCGGACGCGGCATGAAGGTGGCTAAGGAGCAGATTGTGGGCATGGTGGCCGCGGTCGACTGGGTTCTCGCGCACACCGAAGAGTCGATGCAAGGCGACTACCAGAAGAGGGTCGATCTCATCGCTGATGCCGTGAAAGGCATTCCTTCGGTGAAGACGGAGACGGTGGTTCCGAGGATCGCCAACCATGTTCCGCATCTCCTTATACGCTTTGACCCGGCGGTGGCTGGCGTCACCACTGGGCAGATCGTCGAGGCTTTACGCAGGGATACGCCTTCGATTGAGTTGAACCCGAATACCGGACAAAAGCCCAACCAGGGCATTCCGGCGGATGCGAACACGCTGGTAGTTGGGGTGTGGATGTTGCAGCCCGGTGAAGACGCGATTGTGGGCCGGCGTATTCGCGCGGCCCTCACCAAGCACGCCTAGTTATTCATAGCGCAGAGCTTCGATGGGATCCATACGCGAGGCCCGCACGGCGGGCACCATACCGCTCACCAGCCCAACGGCGGCGAGGATCAGCGTGGCGACAATCAGAGTAGTCGGCGAGATAATCAGCCGGACGTCGGCGGCTTCCGCGTTCTTCGCCATCGCGCTGTAAAGGGTGAGGCGTCCGACGGAGAGTGAGACCGCATAGGCCAGGATGATTCCGAGCGCGCCACCCATGAAAGTGATGGTCAGAGATTCGGCCAGGAACTGGAGCAGGATGTGACTCCGGCGGGCACCCAGCGCCTTTTCAACGCCAATCTCACGCGTGCGCTGTGCTACCGAGACCAGCATGATGTTCATGAGGCCAACTCCGCCGATGCCGAGCGTAAGTGTACCGACGAAGCCCAGAAGAATCTTGAGGCCGATCGTGATCAATTCGAACTGGTGGACCTGTTCCATGAGGTTAAACACGTACATGGCACGCCGGTCAGTGGGGTTGAACTTGTGTTCTATCGCCATCACGGAGCGCACGGTGTGTTCAAGATCCTCGTACGCCGGGGTCTCATAGCTGAACCAGATGGAGCCGAGGTAACGCGTATCTTTAATGTCGCTCAGGGTGGTGAAGGGGATGTAGAGGATGCGGTTAATGTTGTCGTCGCCCGCCTGCATCTTGGGGCTTAAGACCCCGATCACTTCCACGCTAAGGCCGTCGATGCGGATATGTTCGCCCAAGGCGTTGCGTCCGGAGAAAAGCTTCTCTTTAGCCTCCGAGCCAATGACGGCGACGCGGGCGTGCTGAATCTCATCTTCCGGGTTGTAGAAGCGTCCTGACGCAAGTTTGAGCGCGCGGATGGAAAAGACGTTGGGATAGTTTCCGGTAACGTTGAAGGTGAAGGTCCGCGTCTCGTATTGGATGTTGGCCTGCTTATCGGCTTCGGGGGTGATCTGAGCGATTTGAGGAATGTTGGTGGTAAGGGTGTCCACGTCGTCGAGGGTAAAGCGTATCTCCTGGCCCGCTTTCTGGCCGCCCGCCTGCATGGAGCTGCGACCTGGAGCCAGGATCATCAGCTTGGTGCCGAAGTTGGCGAAGATGCTGGCGCAGGCCCGGCCGAAGCCATCGCCGTAGGAGAGCAGCATGACAACCGTCGCTATACCCCAAGCCATGCCAAGCATGGTGAGCGTGGTGCGACGGCGGTTGTGCCGCATGGCGCCGTAGGCTTCGTTAAGTAGATCACCGAACATACTAGGTAAACCCTTACAACTCTACAAATCCTTACTCCTGGCGGAGCGCCTCGACCGGGGGCAGCATCGCGGCCTTGCGCGCCGGATAGAGTCCGGCAGCCACGCCCGCCAACGTCAGACAGCCGATGGCGAGAATCGCCGACGCGGGCACCAGCTTAGGAGGATCAAAATTCCCCGGCGACTGCTGTGTACCCAGCAGTGCCATCAGCCCACCGGCGAACCCCATCCCGATTAATCCGCTCAGCAAGGTAAGAAGGATTCCTTCCAGAAAAAACTGGAGCAGAATGCTGCGGTTCGTGGCTCCTAAAGCCTTGCGCAATCCGATCTCGCGAGTCCGTTCGCTGACTGCCACGAGCATGATGTTGATGACGCCAATGGCACCGAGGACCAGGGTCACTATTCCCACGGTACCCAGGAACAGGTTCATGGCGTCGAAAATTTTGCCCATCATCTCGGCCTGCTGAACCGTATCCAGGTTTTCGAAAGCGTCTTCGTCGCGGTAATCGAACCCGTGATTGCGGGCGATGATCTTGTGAACCTCTTCCCGTGCCAGCATGTGCTCTGCCGGCACGCGGGGCTGATAGTTGATGAGGGAGATAGAGTTCTGATGGTTTTCGCCCTTGAGTGGGAAATTGGTGGCCATCGTCTGGAAGGGAATGTAGCCGCGCATGTTGGTCATGTTTTCGTCGCCGCGGCCGATGCGCTTTAGCGTGCCGATCACTTCAAACCTGACGTCGTTGAGCAAGATGAATGAGCCGAGCGCAGGCCTTCCAGAAAAGAGGTTCCGGGTCAACTCGTCGCCGAGCACGATGACGTCGCGTCGTTGCGTGTCGTCCAAACCATTGAGCCAGCGCCCCTGGCGGAGCGGGAGGTATCTGATCGCGGAATACTGAGGCTCGGCGCCGACAATCTGCCCGTTGGCACTGGCGAATTCGCTGACTGCGTGCATGTCATCGCGGGACAGGACCGGAGCAGCATTGCGAACGTGCGGAGCATCCGCGCGGATGTCGAGGTAGTCCTGGTAGGTAAGCAGATAGTTGCGGGCGGAGTTCATGCTGCCGGCTACTACAGGGGCGCGGCCGGGGAAGATGAACATAATGTCTTCGCCGTATTCGGCCAGCCCGCGCTTGTTTCCCGAGCGAAAACCTTCGCCCAGACCGACCAGCAGCAGCAACGATCCCACCCCCCAGGCAACGCCGAACATAGTAAGGAACGAACGCAGCTTGTGGGCCCACAGCGTGCGGAAGATTTGCGCGAAGATGTCCAGGATCATCCGCATAGTCACAGTTATTGTACATTCGACGATCTCGCCGATGATACGGTTCGAAGATCAGACCGAGGCGGTTGGCGGACGAGGTAACAGGCAGGGCTACCCATGGGGGGTCACCGTGAAGAAGGCGACGTAGGCCTCCCAACTCACGGCGGGTAAGCTGAATGTCCAGTTTGACCCTCTGCGAGGAAGTCCTTACACTTGAAGGTGTTCTCCGCTCGGCACGCCACCAAACCTGTGGAGGGTTTCCTGAGTCTGCGATTGCGACGACTGTGGTTTGCGGCCCTGTTGGGGCTGCTTGCGCCCTTGTGCGTGGGGCAGGAGGCGGTTCCGCAGAAGCCAGCTCCACAGAGCCAGACTCCGCAGGGCCAGACTCCGGAGGACGCAGCTCCACAGAACCCGGTTCCGCAGAATCCGCCTCCGCAGGGTTCGTCAGCTTCGCAGGGCGAGTCATCGTCTAAGGATCAGTCGTCTTCTCAGGGGGAGTCGTCTTCCAAAGACCAGCCTGCGCAAAGCCCGACTCCGCCGAAACCGGTGGCGCCAAACCGGGCGCCGCAGAGTCAGGTTCCGCAGAACCAATCTCCGATCACGCTGGACAGTAGCGAAACGATTTTTTCCGTGCTGGCGGCGCTTAACACCTGTGGCTACGATCAGGACCTGACCATATCGGATGTGACCCGGAGCAATGTGCGGGCGGAGGTGCAGAGGAATCTGCGGGGTTCGGAGGGAGCGGAGGCGGCGCGGACGGCGCTGTGCGAGTTCTACCAGGGCCACGTGGCGTCGAGCGATGCGAACCGCAACCTGTCGCAATACATCTCGCTGGCGTTGTATGTGGATGGGCCTCCGCATTTTCTGCCGCGTACGAAAGAGGAGGATCTGCCTCCGGATGCATCGGCGATTGCGGGTTTCGGAAAGCTGCTGGAGGCTTTTTACGAGAAAGCCGGGTTGCACTCGATCTGGGAGCGGCACCGCCCCGATTACGCGGCGGCGATGAGGCGGTATCACGAACCGCTGCAAAAGATGGTGTTCGATACCGAGATTTACTTGAAGCAGCCTTCATCGCAATACCTAGGGCGGAGGTTCACGATTTATCTGGACTTCATGGGTTCGCCGAATGAGACGGATGCGCGGAATTACGGGACGGATTACTACGTAGTCGTGTTCCCGGCACCGAACCCGCCGTCGGGAGAAGCGCCGAAGTCGGCGCTGAAGATGGAACAGATCCGTCACACGTTTCTGCATTACGAGTTGGATCCGCTGGCAGAGAAGCACTTCAGTTCGATCAAGCGGCTGGAACCGCTGC
Source organism: uncultured Acidobacteriaceae bacterium (assembly GCA_963787495.1). Lineage (GTDB taxonomy): Bacteria > Acidobacteriota > Terriglobia > Terriglobales > Acidobacteriaceae > Sulfotelmatobacter. Next base: position 287,425 of record CAWBDA010000002.1, on the reverse strand, counting down.
TGCAGTCGGTGAAGCGCGCGCCGTTGGAAGAAAGCTTCAAGACCGACATCTCGCTGCTGGTGACAGAGTGCCTGGTGCGGGCCATCGAGATCCGCACCACGGGGACTAAGCAGGCGGCGCAGGAGGCGATGCGGGCCCAGGCGGTGGATGACGCAGTGAAGCAGGGATACATTCTGACGAAGTACTTCTACGACGCGGTGGTGGGGTTTGAAAAGGATCCCGCGGGCATTCGAGGAGCGTACGGCGACTTTCTGGTGAATGTGGACCTGCGAAAAGAACAGAAAGCAGCGGCGGAGGTGCAGTTTGCCAGCGCAACGTCGCCGGAGCTGGTGCGGTTGTCGCGTCCGGAAGAGCGGCGGATGCTGATAACGGCGGAGAAGCGGCTGGCCGCCGGGGACCCCAAAGGTGCGCAGGATCTGGCACAGCAGGCGCTGGATAAAAAGATCGGCGATCTGGGCCGGGCGCTGTTTATTCTGGCGGAAGTGGCCGTGGCCAACAAGAACCGGGACGGGGCGCAGGATAATTTCCAGAAGGCGATTGCAGCGACGCAAGATCCCAAGGTGGTGGGGTGGTCGCATGTGTACCTGGGAAGGATTTTGGACATGAAAGAGGACCGCGAGGCCGCGTTGCAGGAGTACCGGGCGGCGTTGAACTCGGGGGGAGGATTGCCGGAGATCAAGGCGGCGGCGGAACGAGGATTGCAACAGGCGTATGAGCCTCCGGCGAAGCCGCAGTAGATGGGCAGCCGATAAGGTAACCAGGCAAACGCGCGATGCGGGTGCGCGGCGCTAACGAACGAAAGGCTTTACCACGGGGAGCACCGTTCGACTGATCTCGGGGCAGGCAGAGGAACGCAGGGTAAACAAAAGAACCTTACAATGCGGTTACAATGCAACCGGTGGATCGCAAGTTGGGGAAGTTGGAAGCAGGCGAATTTGAATCAGGCAGCACGAGCCAAGGAGAAAGCATGAAGCGAGCGGCGATCATTATCGCGGTGCTGGGAATAGCGGTCTGGGGTTTCGCGCAGAGCGGCTTTGCGCAGGGCAATGACAAACCCGCGGCGCAGAACGCGCCCGCGGGACAGGCCGCAGGACAAGCGAGCGGGCAAGCGGCAGCTCCGGCGGGGAAGCGTCCGCCGCAGGCGAAGACGCAAGACGAGTTTGCGGCTTATAAGGTGGCGGCGGCGTTGACCGACCCCGCGGCCCAGGAGAAAGCGGCGGACGATTTCGCTACGAAGTTTCCGGACAGCGAGTTGCGAGCGCTGCTTTATAGGGCTGTGGTGGCCTCGTACCAGCGAGCAAATGATGCAGACAAGATGCTGGCGACATCCCAGAAGCTTTTGACTTTGGATCCGGACGATCCGCAAGCGCTGCTGGGAGTCGCTCAAGTGCTGGCTGAGCGTACCCGCGATACTGATCTAGATAAGGATCAACGCCTGGCGGAAGCGAGAAAGGATGCGCAGCGCGCGCTGGTCACCGTGGACACCGACACTCCCGCCGGCCTACCGCCGGAGAGACTGACTGTATTTAAAGGATACGTGCGTTCCGAGGCTTACGAGATTCTGGGGACGATTGATTTCAACGCGAAGTCGTGGGCGGACGCGGAAGGAAATCTGAGGAAATCAATTGACGCCTACCCGCAGGAGGTGGATCCGATCGCGGTGTTCCGGCTTTCGGTGGCATTGGATATGCAGAGCAAATATCCCGAGGCCATGAAATATGCCAACCAGGCGGTGGAACTCACCAAGGAGGGCACGGCCGCGGGCAAGGCGGCGCGGGACGAGAAGGACCGCCTGACGCAGTTGACTGGCGGCGGCAGCAGTCCGGCGCCTACGCCTCCGAAGAATTGAATAAGTATCCGCAGCGATGCAATCATGAAAGAACGGGAAATCACCGCGCTGGAAACGGGGTTAGGCTACCAGTTCCACCGCCGGGCGGTGATCGAGCAGGCTCTCACCCACAGTTCGCAGGCGCGGGAGCAGGAAGCGCAGCAGGCCGGGGACAGTAAGTATAAGGTCAACGACAACGAACAGCTGGAGTTCTTGGGAGACGCGATTCTGGCGCTGGTGACGAGCGAGGAATTGTTTCACCGTTTTCCGCAGTTTCGCGAGGGGGAACTCTCAAAATTGCGCGCTCATGTGGTGAGCGAGCGGCACCTGATCCGGGTGGCGCGGCGACTGGAGTTGGGCCACTATTTGCGCCTGGGCCGGGGCGAGGAGAAGAGCGGCGGCCGCAGCAAGACGGCGCTGCTGGTGGACGCGTTGGAGGCCGTACTGGCAGCAATTTACCTGGATGGCGGAATGGAACCGGCGCGTGAATTCATCCTGCGGGAGATCCTGGCGCCGGAACTGGAGCGGATGGAGCGTGACGGCGGCACGCTGCCCATGAACGACTTCAAGTCAGCGCTGCAGGAAACGTTGCAGGGACTGGGAATGGCCCAGCCGTCGTATGTGCTGGTCGAGGAAGCGGGTCCGGAACACAGCAAGACGTTTACGGTGGAAGTCCGTCTGAACAGTAAGAACGGCGAAGGCCGGGCGGAATTTGTGGGACGCGCACAAGGCACCACCAAGAAGACGGCGGAGCAAGATGCGGCACGGCAGTTGCTGGCCTATCTGGCGTCGCGTCCGCAATCGGCGGGAGCGCGGGGGTCGCGGTCCGCGGAGAAGTAGAGACGCTGGATCGGTTAGGTAGATATGAATTCCCCAGACGAACAATCCGCGGTCGGGCATTCTCAGCAAGATCATCCCCTGGAAGATCATTCTCCCGACGTTCGTCCTCCCGACGTTCATTCTCTCGATGCTCATTCTCAGGAGGTTCATTCTCCTGGCGAGAATTCTTCGGTTGGTCGTTCTGCGGAGGGTCGTCCTCCGGACCCTCATCCTGCGGACAGCCATTTTTCGGGCCGTCGTTTGGGTGACGAACGGAGAACGGCATGGGTCGCCGGAACGGACGTGACCAGCTCCATACAATCGCTGCTCGGAACGGTAGTGATTGCGGTGTTTGTGATCACATTTATCGTGCAGGCGTTTCAGATTCCATCTCCCTCCATGCAGGACACGCTGCTGGTGGGCGATTACCTGCTGGTGAATAAGCTCTGCTACGGCGGAGGCGGCCCGGGAGACTATTTCATGCCCTACCACCGGGTGCAGCGAGGTGACATTGTTGTGTTTCATTATCCGGTGGACCCAACGCAGCATTTTGTGAAGCGGGTGATTGGCGTGCCCGGGGACCGGGTACGGCTGGTCAACAAGCAGGTGTTCGTGAATGGTGTGCCGTTGAAGGAACCTTATGCGCGTTTCAGCCGGCCGGCGGATGATGTGTTCCGGGATAATTTTCCGCGGTTGGACGTGATGTCGGGTCCTACGCCGGAGTGGTGGCTGCAGTTGCGCAAACTGGTCGAGGATGGACAGCTCATTGTTCCCGAGGGGCACTACTTCGTGATGGGAGACAATCGGGACAATAGTTCGGACAGCCGGTATTGGGGATTTGTGCCGCAGGCCAATATTATCGGGCGGCCACTGGTGATTTACTGGTCAGTGCGGGCGGAGGGCGACCCGACGGCGCCATCTTCGGTGGGTGATAGACTGTACCACTTTGCCTACGTCGTGACGCACATCTTTCAGATTACGCGTTGGAACCGCACGCTACGGCTGGTGCATTGAGCGTACGGCGGGCCGGGAGGTCAGCGCCTAAAGGCGCGTTGGTAAACCTGGCATTTATGGCATGCCTGAAGGCATGCCCTGATACGAATCTCACTCCGCGACGCATGGGATCGAGTGGGCACGGCAAAAGGTCAGGAAAACAAGACGGGATGGATTGATCACATTGGCTAAGAAAGACAACATCGAGAAGAACGAAGTCGAAGAGAAACCGCGAGAGACACCGGTGGAGTTTCTGGCTTCGCTGGCAGCGGTGCTGGTGACGGGATTGTTCATCATCACATTTGTGGTGCAGGCGTTCGAGATCCCCTCCAGTTCGATGGAGAACACGCTGCTGATCGGCGACCACGTATTTGTGAACCGGATCGTTTTTGCGCCGAAGACTTCGTGGGTAGGGCCGCTGATTCCCTATCGTCAGGTGCGGCGCGGCGATATCGTGGTGTTTCTGCACCCGGACGCGGCTTACGCCGGGACCTACGTGGTGAAACGGATCATGGGTGTACCGGGCGACCGAATTCACCTGCGCAATGGAGTGGTTTACCGCAACGGCGAAGCGTTGAAGGAACCTTACCTGGATACCGATCAGGACAATCCCAACGATTTCTACCGCAACGACTTCCCTGTCGTGGCACCGTCGGACCCGAACATTTCCCCGAGATGGGAAGCGGAGTTGCCGTCGTATGTGCAGGGAGGGGATCTGGTGGTACCCCCCGGGCACTACTTTGCCATGGGCGACCACCGGGGCGTGAGCCTGGACAGCCGCTATTGGGGATTCATTCCGCAGGAGAATGTGATCGGGCGTCCGATGTTCATTTACTGGTCGTTTGATACGCCCGCCGACCAATACTTGAAGACCGGGATGGCAAACTGGCTTTTTAAGGTGCATATTGTGTTGCATTTCTTTGACGAGACGCGGTGGGGGCGAACACTGAAAATGGTGCGGTGAGCTTGAAGTTTTTTCTTTCCAAGCAGCGGGGGTTGAGCGCGGCAGTGGTGATTCTGCTGGGTCTGTTTCTGGTGCGTCCGGGCGTCTCACGCCTGAAAGCCCGCATTGCAAACTCGATTAGCCAAGCGGTGGCACGCCCGGTGGAGATCGGCGCGGTCCACCTTCGATTCCTGCCGCAGCCTGGGTTCGATCTGGAAAACCTGGTCATCTACGAAGATCCAGCGTTCGGCGCGGAGCCCATGTTGCGCGCTCCTGAGGTTACCGCCGTGGTGCGGCTCACTTCGCTGATGAGGGGAAGGCTGGACGTCTCCCGTTTGGAATTGACGGAGCCCAGTCTGAATCTGGTGCGCCGAGCAGACGGGCGGTGGAACTGGGAGGCACTGCTGGAGCGCACGGAACGCACTCCGCTGGCGCCGACGGCGAAATCGAAGTCGGAAGGGCGGCCGGGGTTTCCCTACATCGAAGCCAGTTCTGGCCGCATTAATTTCAAGGCGGGACAGGAAAAAAAGCCCTATGCGCTGCTGAACGCGGACTTCGCGTTGTGGCAGGAGTCAGAGAACACGTGGGGAGCGCGGCTGAAGGCCGAGCCGCTGCGCACGGATATGAGTTTGAGTGACACCGGCCTGCTGCGGATGAACGGGACATGGCGGCGCGCTGGGAGCCTGCGCGAAACGCCACTGCAGTTCAGCGTGGAGTGGAATGGCGCGCAGTTGGGACAACTGACCAAACTGCTATCGGGAAATGATAAGGGCTGGCGAGGAGAGGTCCGGTTGGAGTCGACGTTAAGCGGCATCCCGGTGGCGATGCAGGTAGCAGTTGATGCATCGATCGACGACTTCCACCGCTATGACATCTCGAGCAGCGAGGGACTGCGGCTGATGGCGCACTGCGACGGCCGCTACAGTTCGGTGGAAGCGATGATGCACGAGGTCTTCTGCAATGCGCCGGTGGGGAACGGCATGATCACGTTGCACGGCGACGCCGGGCTGCCGGGAGTGCACCGGGTCGATCTCGCCTTGAACCTGGAGAGCGTTCCCGTGAGTGCGGTGGCGCAACTGGCTCGACGTGCCAAGAAAAATCTGCCAGCGGATCTCGTGTCCGCGGGGAATTTGCAAGGCAATTTTACAGTAAAGGAAGAAGGAGCATCGCCCGGGACACCAGAGTTTCAGGGCCGGGGCGAGATTACCAACCTTCGGCTGCAGTCGGCGACCAGCAAGGTGGAATTTGCTCCAGCGAGTGTGCCGTTTGTGCTGAGCTCGAAGCGTGTGGGGCCTCGTCCGCCATCGAAGGGTAAGTCCGTTCACCCATTGGAGACCGAAGTTCTGCCTGCCCCGGATGAGTTGCATGTCGAGTTCGGCCCGCTCCCCGTGGCGCTGGGACGGCCTGTGCAGGCGCAAGCGCGGGGGTGGGTAGCGCGATCGGGCTATGACTTGTTGATCCGCGGAGACGGAGAAGTCTCGCATACATTGCGATTAGCCAGCCTGCTCGGACTACCGGCGGTGAAGGCCAGCGTCGAGGGCGAGGCTGCGATGAAGTTACAGATCGCGGGCTCATGGGCGGGGAACATTTCTGGGAATTCCTCAGGATTTTCTTTGCCACAAGTGATTGGCACGGTGCAACTCCATAACGTGCATGCCACGTTGCGAGGTGTGAGCGGGCCGATTGAAATCTCCTCGGGGGAATTAGAGCTTCTGCCCGATGAAGTGCGGGTGGAGAAGTTGAGGGCGCAGGCCGGCGGGGCTGACTGGACGGGGTCCGTGGCCTTGCCCCGCGGTTGTGGAATCCCCGGGGCGTGCCTGGTCCGCTTTAATTTGAACACCGAAGAGATGGGGCTGAGCGAACTCTCCGAGTGGCTGGGCACACAACCGAACCAGCGCCGATGGTACCAGATGCTGACGTCTGTGGAACCGACGGCGCCGATGTTTCTGAAAAACCTGTGGGCATCGGGCAAAGTAAGCGCCGACCGCTTGCGGATTCGTAACCTGGTTGCAGAGCGGGTTTCGGCTGCCCTTGATCTCGAACGCGGGAAACTGAAGATTTCTGAGTTGCGCGCGGATGTGCTAGGGGGTAAGCATCGCGGTGATTGGCAAGCGGACTTCACCGCGGGACCTGCCACGTACACCGGGAGCGGCACTGTGACTGGGATTTCGCTGGGACAGATCGCCGAAGCGATGCACGATCGGTGGATTTCGGGAAACGCTGGAGGGAGTTATCAGATCACCGCATCGGGCGCAGATTCCACAGCATTCTGGGAATCGGCCGAGGGTCAGTTGCAATTCGATCTGCGGGACGGAGTTTTGGCTCACATTTCTCTGGCGAGTGATGAGGGGCCCCTGCGGGTTGGGCGCTGGCGTGGCTTGGCGCGACTGCAGGACGGGAAGATCGAGATTGAGAAGGGCACGCTGGTTTCGTCCGCGGGGGCTTATGAGATCAGCGGGTCTGTGTCGCTGAGGCGGGCGCTGGGCCTCAAACTGACGCGTGGAACAGATGTGAAACCAGAGCGCGTGGGTTCGCAGGTTTATAGCATCACCGGGACATTGGCGGAACCGCGCGTGACACTTACCACTCCGGAGACGCAGGCTCGACTGAAGCCGTAGGGCCCTCAGGGGCTAAAGCCCGCAGCCGCTTGCACGCTTTACGGCACGACCAAAGTCGTGCCCTCCCGAGCATTTTCACGCGCGGATTCCTGCGCATCGTGCGCGCTAAGGTACGTATCCTGCGCCGCGCAGAACTTTTCCTGGCAAAGCTCCTGTCATTTTTCCCTGGTCGATCACGGGCACGCCGTTCACGAGAACGTACTCCATCCCCTGGGAAAGCTGATTCGGATTATCGAAGGTGGCCAGATCGCGCACGGTTGCGGGATCGAAGATGACTACGTCAGCCCACATGTTGGCCTTGAGGACGCCGCGATCGGTGAGGCGCAGGCGCTGGGCTGGCAGCGCAGACATCTTGCGGATGGCGTCTTCGAGCGTCAACGCCTTATCTTCGCGGACGTACTTGCGCAGAATGCGCGGGAAAGTTCCATAGGCGCGGGGATGAGGATGCTCCTGGCCCAGAATACCCTCGGGCGAGGTTCCCGAGGAATCGTTGTCGACAGCGACCCAGGGCTGCTGCAGCGCGAGGGTGACGTCGGGTTGTGACATGCCGAAGACGGCGACTCCGGCATTTGGATCTTCGATGAGGAAATCGAACAGGGCATCCATTGGGTCTTTGTTCCAGAGTTTTGCAACCTCGGATAGGCGCTTGCCTTGCAGGGGAAGAAGCTTGGGATTCTCCACCACGCCGATCATGATGGCGTCGGGTCCGGGAATCTCATCCCATTCGTTGTCCCAGTCTTTGGAGGGAGTGAGCATGTCTTTGCGGATGCGCTCTCGCGTAGCGGGATCTTTGAGGCGCGCGACTAGTTTCGCGGTGCCCCCATCGTGGGCCCAGGGCGGGACGAAGGCCGAGAAATCGTTGAACCATGCGGTGTAGGCGTAGGTGTCGGCGGTGACGTCGGCGCCAGCGGCGCGCGCTGCGTTTATTTTGGCTACGACCTCGGGCATGCGTCCCCAGTTATTTTTTCCGGCGACCTTGATGTGCCAGATCTCCACGGGGACGTGCGCCTCGCGGCCGATGCGCAGGGCCTCGTCTATGGCTTCGAGCACGGAATCGCTTTCGTTGCGCATGTGGGTGGAGTAGATGCCGCCGAACTTGCCCCCTTGCGCGGCCAGAGCGATCAGTTCCTCCGTCTTGGCAAACGGTGCGGGGGCGTATTCGAGCGCCGTGGAAACTCCGACCGTGCCGTCTTTCATGGCTTCACGCACGAGCATTTTCATTTGCTCGAGTTGCTCTGGGGTAGGTTGCTTGTCGTCGTCGCCGAGCACCATGCGGCGGACCTGCGTGGCTCCGACGTAGCTGGCCAGGTTGATGCCCATGCCCTGTTTTTCGAGGCGCGCGAAATACTGACGGAAGGTGCGCCAGTCGGGTGTGATTTTGTAATGGTCGTAGCCGGGGCGATCGATTTGAATGATGGCGTCGTTAAGCGGGGCGATGGAGCCGCCTTCGCCGGTAATTTCCGTCGTGATGCCCTGATAAATCTTCGAAGGCAGCCGCGGTTCGACGAGGATGGAGAGTTCGGATTGGCCCAGCATGTCAATGAAGCCGGGAGCGACGACTTTGCCGGCGGCGTCGATGGTGCGTTTGCGCGGCGCTGCCGTCAGATTGCCGATGGCGGCGACTTTTCCGTCGCGGATTCCGACATCGCCGGAATACCAGGGCGAACCGGTGCCGTCGATGATGTGGCCGTTGGTGATGACGAGGTCGAAGGCGGTTGGCGATTGCGCCGGCAATGGGTGGGATGTGGCGAGCGATAGAGCGATCACGGCTATGAGATTCGCGGTATGAAGCTTCATCGGTTTCCTTTCCTACGAAGCTGGGTGCGGGTGACGCCTTGCGATCGCACCCAGGACAATCCAAATCCCCAGCGCGAGCCATTCGTACACCGTGAAATGGCCGGGGATGGCCGGGACGATCTTCATCAGCATTATTGCGATGGCTACGAGCAACCCAAAGCCGGCAACCGACCATTCGACTGCCGTCAGAATCGAGTGACCGGGCAATTTTCCTGAGCTTCCCATCCGGATGTAGGCGGCGCAGGTGGCGGCCCATCCGATGGCGCAGGCGACCGAGCCGACCTCGGTGATCGGGACGAGAATTGCGTCGCCTAAAAGCATACATGCGGCAGTGACCAGTCCGATGCAGAGAACTGCGATCGACGGCGTTTGATGTGCGGGATGGATTTGGCCGACTCGAGGGTTGACCAGGCCACGGCGTCCCAGAGCGAACAGCAGGCGGCTGGCGGCTACGAAGTTTCCATTGAAGCACTTGAAGAGTGACAGCAGGGCTGCCGCGAGGATTACATTCACGATCCAGCGCGAGCCCACCGCGCGCTGGAAAGCTACGGCGGTCATGAACTTGTCATAGGTCAATTCATGCCAAGGAGCGACGAATGCTACGGCGGCAATGATGACTGTGTAGAAAAGAATGCCGGCGAGGATGGCCATCCAGATGGCTTTGAGAAATCCCTGGCTGCGAAATTCGGGAGTGGATTCCTCGGCTGCCTTGCTTACGGATTCGAAGCCGGTCATAAAATACGGGACGATCTGCAACACCAGCAGGACGGAAACGAGCGGCGTGTGAGTGAAGAGTGGAGGCAAGTGGTGCAGCGAGCCTTGGCTTACGCCGAGCGAGACGAAAACTATAAACAGGGCGAGGGTGCCGAAGGACGTCCAGTTCTGGAAGTTCGCGCTGAGGCGGACGCCACGATAGTTCAGCGTGGTGAGCAGTGCTGTGAGGCCGAGACCGATGATCAGGTGCGGGAGATAGACCGGGCGTCCCGCGATGCGGTAGATCTCGATTGAATCCAGCGAGGGGACGATGTAGCCTGCGATGCGACCGACGGCAACAGCTTCCCACGGGCAGACGATGAAGTATGCGAGCATCATCATCCATCCGGTGGAGAAGCTGATGGGGCGGGAAAAAGCTGCCGCAGTGTAAGCGATTTCACCCGCGGCGTCAGGCATAGCGGCCACGAGTCGGCCATAGACCCAACCGATCGGAAACAGGAGAGCGCCGCCGATGGCGAAGCCCATCACAGCGCCGAGAGAGCCGCCGCGCAAAAGCCAGTCGTCCATAATCACGAGCCAGCCGACACCGACCATGCTGCCCCAGGCTAGTGTGAAGTAGTCGGTGAGGCGGAGTTTGCGGGCTAGATTTGACATGGGACTTCGGGTTTTGTGGAGGGCGAATTATAAAGCATGGAGCGAGGATCCTAGGAAAAGCGACCTTTGTTGAGATCGAGGGGCAGCGGGCGAGGACACCCGCCGGACAGCCGCCGGGACCCTTCGGCTTCGCTCAGGGCAGGCCGGTGGCGCTACTGTTTTAGTTCGCGGCCTGCGTGATAGTATCGACGTACCCTCGCATGATTCTGCAGGCTGTGAATATTGGCGCCTTGACGCCTTTGTGCCTCTTTAATCTCTATTTCTACGACTCGTTGAACCACTGATGACAGCTTCGACCAACTTGCGTAAGCGCGTGCTCAGCGGCATGCGCCCGACCGGAAAACTGCACCTGGGAAACTATGTGGGCGCACTCGAGAACTGGGTGCGCATGCAGGATCAGTATCAATGCTTTTTCTGCGTGGTTGACTGGCACGCACTCACGACCGACTACGCCGATACCTCCCGCGTGAAGGAGAATTCGCTGGAAGTGGCGCTGGACTGGCTGGCGGCGGGGCTCGATCCGGAGAAATCCGTACTCTTCATCCAGTCGCATGTTCCGGCGCACGCAGAGTTGCATCTGCTGCTCTCGATGATCACGCCTCTGGGCTGGCTGGAGCGGGTTCCGACTTACAAGGAACAGCGCGAGAACATCAGGGACAAAGACTTGGGAACGTATGGATTTCTCGGCTATCCCGTGCTGCAGGCGGCGGATATTTTGATGTACAAGGCGGACGTGGTTCCGGTGGGCGAAGATCAGGTCGCGCACGTCGAACTCACGCGGGAGATTGCGCGGCGGTTCAACGGATTTTATGGAAAGCGTGCCGATGTTTTCCCTGAGCCGCAAGCTTTACTCACGCCCGCTCCCAAGCTGCCAGGGACCGATGGGCGGAAGATGTCGAAGTCGTACGGCAACACCATTCTGCTGACTGATCCTGAGCCTGTGGTGCGGCAGAAGCTGAAGACGATGGTGACGGATCCGGCGCGCGTGCGGCGGTCCGACCCGGGAAATCCGGATGTATGCCCGGTGGGCGATCTGCACAAGATTTTCAGTGATCGCGCTACCATGGACAAGGTGAACGTCGGCTGCCGGTCAGCGGGCATTGGGTGTATCGAGTGCAAGGGCTGGGCGGCGGATGCGCTGGTACAACTGCTGAATCCGATGCAGGAGCGGCGCAAGAAATTTGAGGAGAATCCGCGGCTGGCTTGGGATATTCTGGAGGCAGGCAGCGGACGGGCGCGCAAGGTTGCTGCGGAAACCATGGACGGTGTGCGCGACGCCATGGGAATGTCACTTGCGTATGAGCCCACGGCGGCGGATGATGCGAAGTAAGATGATTTAAGCAGGTCAAGATGCGAAGCAGAGTGGAACATGGAATCGTTACCTCGGAGGATAACGCGCCGGAGTCCGCCTCACCGGTGCTCGTTGCCGACCCGCAATCCTCGAAAAAGAAAGAGAGTGATTCTCCGTTTGCGGTTTCGGTCAGCGACGTCTACGAAGGTCCGCTGGATTTGCTGCTCGATCTGATTCGCAAGCAGGACATCGACATCTACGACATTCCAATTGCCCGCATTACGGCGCAATATCTGGCCTACGTGGAGAAAATTCGCGAACTGGATGTGAATGTGGCGGCCGACTTTGTTTATATGGCTGCGGTGCTGATTCACATCAAGTCGAAGATGCTGCTGCCGCGGGATCCGTCGGCGAAGGCGGAGGAGTTGGAAGATCCCCGTACCGAGCTGGTGAACCGGCTGCTGGAGCATGAGAAGTTCAAGTCGGCGGCGCAGATGCTCCTGCAGAAGCAGCAGATCGAAGATGCGGTGCTGACGAATCCGTCGCTGAAAGAGTTCATGGACGCCGAAAGCACCGAACCGGAGATGGCCGCGGACGTGATTGATCTGGTCAAGACCTTTCAGCAAATCCTGGAGCGGGTGCGTACAAGACCGGTAATCAACGTAGACGAGGAAACCGTCACGGTGGGCCAGATGATTGATTATCTTCGACGGCGGCTGGCGCTGGAATCAAGGCCGATACGGTTGAAGCAGCTTCTGATGCGCGTGCCGTCGCGGCAGGCGTTGGTGTGCATGTTTCTGGCACTGCTCGAAATGGTGCGGCTGCAGGCGATTCAGGTGAGGCAGGACCAGATGTTTGGCGAGATTGCGGTGCGCAAGCATGTTGGATTCGACGCGATCATGAGTGAACAAGCCGCCGTGCGCGATGATTGGAAGTAGAAGAACAGTGGTCAGTGATCAGTGGCCAGTTTAAGACCACAGATTTACTGACCGCTGGGCACTGACCACTGGCCACTTATGGGTTTAAAAGCTCAACTCGAAGCTGTCATTTATGCGGCGGAGACGCCGATCACTACTGAGCAGATGGTCCAGCTCGTCAAAGAGTCGGCGATTGCCGGTGGCGCAGCGGACGAAGCTGAGGTGAAGTCACGGGTGCGGGCTGCGCTGGAAGAACTAGTTGCCGACTACGGCGGGCCAGGTCATGGCATCGAGATTCGCCAGGTGGCTGGCGGGTATCGCATGTCGACCAAGCCTGAGCAGCACGAAATGGTGCGAAGCTTCGCCAAGAGCCTGAAGCCGCCGGTGCGGCTGTCGCTGCCAGCGCTGGAAACGCTGGCTGTGATCGCTTATAAGCAGCCTGCGACGGTACCGGAGATCAACGAGATTCGCGGCGTGGATTCGGGCGGGGTCATTGCGACCTTGCTCGATCGCAAGCTGATTACGACCGCGGGCCGCAAGCAAGTGATCGGGCGTCCCATTCTCTATAAGACCACCAAAGAATTCCTGATGCGCTTTGGATTGAAAGACGTGAACGAACTGCCCAGCATGGAAGAGTTCGAGAAGCTGGTGGCGGAATCGTTTCAGGCAGAGTTGATTCCGGCGGAAGACGCCGTGGAAGCGCGCGAGACGGAGTCTCTTCAGGCCGAAGAGATCGCGGAGTCCGCTGCCCAGAAGGAATAGTTCCTCACCCCATGCCTGCTGAACGCCTGCAAAAAATCATTGCCGCTGCTGGACTAGCTTCCCGTCGCAAGGCCGAGGAATTGATCAGCGCTGGCCACGTGAAGGTGAATGGCACCGTGGTGACGGAACTCGGTAGCAAGGCGGACCCGGACACAGATCACATCCGCGTGGATGGAAAGCTGCTGCAGGGCGCGCAAATGCACGTCTATCTGCTACTGAACAAACCTAAGGGCTACGTCACTACGGTGAGCGATCCGGAAAACCGGCCGACGGTGATGCAACTGATCCGCGGCGTGAAGAAGCGCGTGTATCCAGTGGGAAGGCTGGATTACGCCAGCGAGGGCCTGCTGCTTTTGACCAATGACGGCGCTCTGGCGAATAAGTTGATGAAGGCGGCGTCGCAGGTGCCCAAGACTTACGTGGTGAAGATTGCTGGAACACCGAGCACCGAAGCGCTGGAGAAGTTGCGCGCGGGTGTTTCGATTGCTACCGAAGATGGCCGCCGGCTGCGGACGGCACCAGCCGGAATACGCCTGGTTAAAGAAGCCACCAATCCGTGGTACGAAGTGACTTTGATCGAAGGCCGCAACCGGGAGATCCGGCGGATGTTTGAGAAAGTCGGACACCATGTGGAAAAGATCAAGCGGGTCCGCTACGGGCCGCTCACACTCGATGTTCCACCCGGGCGATTCCGCGCCCTGACTTCACAGGAAGTCGATCGTCTGCGCACCGTCTGCAACAAACCGATGGCGGCGACGAAGCATTCCGTGGCATGATGAGCGGCAAGGTATGAACCGTTTTTTTGATGTGGTTTCCCAACCGGCCCGCAACCTGGGCAGGATGAATCGTCCCAGCACGACGCCGGCCGCGCTGGGGCGGCGGTCACAGCTAGTCAAACTCGATTCCAACGAAAATCCCTTTGGGCCCTCGGCGCGGGCGGTCGATGCCATGAGGAGCGCCCTGGGCACGGCGAACTTGTATCCTGACGATGATTGCAGCCCGCTGCGCCTGAAACTGGCTACTCATCACGGCCTGCCGCTGGAGCAGGTGCTGGTGACCGCAGGGTCAACCGGATTGTTGAGCCTGCTCTGCCAGACGCTGCTTGCGCCCGGGCTCAATGCCGTGACCAGCGAGCGCTCATTCATTGTGTATTCGATGGCAGTGCGGGCAGCTGGCGCGCATCTGGTCGAAGTGACCATGCGCGACGACAGTTTCGACGTGGAAGCAATTCTGGCCGCGATCGACGCCAACACGCGCATCGTGTTTCTGGCGAACCCGAACAATCCCACGGGCACGATGCTGGAAGCCGATGTCGTGGAACGCTTTCTGGCGCGCCTTCCTGGTCATGTCGTGGCGGTTCTGGATGAGGCCTATTACGAATTCGCACTGCATTTTGCGGCGCTGCGGAAAATCAGATATTCGAACTCGCTGGATTATGTTCGCCAGGGCGCGAGCGTGGTGGTGCTGCGAACTTTTTCGAAAGCTCATGGACTCGCCGGCCTGCGGGTAGGCTACGGCCTGGGTCCCGCGGAATTGCTGGCATATTGCGCGCGCATGCGTAACACGTTTTCCGTGTCGTCGGTGGCGCAAGTGGCGGCGATGGCAGCGCTCGACGATGAGCACCACGTTCAACGCGCAGTGCAGAACAATGCCCCGCAGTCGCGAGTGCTGAGCCAGGAATTGTCCGCGCTCGGCTACCGCGTGGTTCCGACCGCGGCGAATTTTGTCTTCTGCGATCTGGGGGAAGACGCTGCGGCTTTCGCCAAACGCCTGCAGGATGAAGGCGTGGCGGTGCGTCCGCTGGGACATTGGGGAGATCCGAATTGCATTCGCGTGACGATTGGGACGCCGGAACAGAACCAGGCTTTCTTGAAGGCCGTGCGCCGGGTTGGACCGCGGAGCTCGGCGGCCGGGCACGGGGGTCAGTGAAGGGCACGCCACTTCAAGTGCCGCTGCGATGGGTCTACCCAGACAGCATGGAGACCCGCGCAGCGCCGTAGAGTCCCGCATCGCTTCCGAGGACGGCCCGCGTGATGATGGTTTTTCGTTCGATGGGGCTTCCTGAGGAACTGGTTTTGAACGGATCGGGGGGTGCTGTTGCCCCATAAACGATCGAGCGCTCGCGCAGTTCTTCGAACATACTGGGAGCAAAAGCGTCCCACGCGCTCGACGCGCCTCCGCCGATCACGTACATCTCCAGATTCAAAACGTTGACCAGGCCGGCGAGCAGCAGGCCGAGGTAGCGTCCAAAACTTTGTAAGATGCGGCGGGCAGTCTCGTCCCCCTGAAGCGCGAGGTCGTATATCGATTTCGCGCCGAATTCAGGATCGGATGACGCGGCCTGGGCCAGTGCAGGAGCCTGACCGGTCGCGATGGCTTCGCGAGCCATGCGAAGAAGCGCGCTGGCCGAGGCATACTGCTCGGAGCATCCGCGATTGCCGCAGCCGCAGAGATGGCCGTCCGGTTCGAGGGTGACGTGTCCGAATTCGCCGGCCATGCCGTTCATGCCGTGCCAGATTTTTCCGCCTAGCACGATGCCGCCGCCGATGCCGGTTCCCAGCGTGAGCACAGCCATATTCTCAACTCCGCGGGCGGCGCCCAGCCACTGCTCGCCGAGAGCGGCCGCGCGCGCGTCGTTTTCGAGGACGACCCGCGCCCCGTTTTTCGGGAATCCCAGTCGGCGCTCGATCTCCGCGCGCGCCGGATAGTTCTCCCAGCCTGGAAGGTTTGCCGCCTTCCGCATCATTCCGGCCTCCAGGTCGATGAGGCCGGGCAAGCCGATGCCCGCGCCGAGGAACCTTCCGGACGTTTTGTATTTGCCCGATAGACTCTGAATGGCGTCGCACATTTCGTCAATGACGTGGTCGCGACCAAGAGCAAGTTTGGTCCCGAGAGTAACTTTCTCGAGAAGCTCTCCCTCGGCGCTCACGGCGGCTATGCGGAGGTTGGTGCCGCCGAGGTCGACTCCGATGGAGAAGTCAGGCATGGACGAGAAGATTATCAGAACTGCGGCTGAGCGTATTTTTTCATTTCTGGCACTTCGGGCAGTAGTGGCTGCTGCGGCCAGCGATCACGATGCGTTTGATGGGCGTCTTGCAGACCAGGCAGGGCTCGCCTTCGCGGCCGTACACGCGGTGTTGCAGTTGGAAGAAACCCTCTTCGCCGTCGGCATCGACATAGTCGGAGATGGACGAGCCCGCGAGGGCAATCGCTTCCTGAAGAACCTCTTTTACCGAAGCGAGCAGTTTGGCCAACTGGTCGCGCGAAATGGTGGAGGCACGGCGGCGGGGGCGAATTCTGGCGCGAAACAGAGATTCGTCGGCATAAATGTTGCCCACGCCGCGCAGCAGTTTCTGGTTCAGCAGTGCACTCTTGATAGGGGTTTTGCGGCCACGGAACAAGGTGAGAAAGCGGTCGGGATCGGCTTCCAGCGGCTCAATGCCGCCCGCCTCGAAGCCGCCGGCGCGGGCCACGCTCAACCGTCCGAAGCGGCGGGGATCGACAAAGCGCAGTTCCCTGCCCGACTTGAGCTTCAGAATCGCGTGCGTGTGCTTGAGAAGTTCTGACTGCGGCTCGCAGACTTGCAGGCGCCCGGTCATGCCGAGATGGACGATCCACTGGACTGCGTTCGGTGTGGGGCGGACGCCCTCGTCCGCCTCTGCGTGCGCCGCTGGTGAAACCTGGCGCAAGCTCACTTCGGATCCCATCGGCGGCGTTCCGTGGGGTCTGCGTTGGGCGGGCGAGAGCCTGCCCTGAGCTTGCCGAAGGGGCGCCCGCCCCACACTCGTCTGTTCGAGGTCGAAGACAATGTGCTTTCCCATGCGCCGCACGGTCGAGATGCGGCTGTGCTCAAGCGCGGCGGCGATTTCCCGCGCTGGGGACTTCAGCGGCTCTGGCTTCTGGCCGAGCCAGACCGATTCAATCACGTCGCCCGAGACGCGTTTGTCCAGTCCGCGGGCAATGGTTTCAACTTCGGGGAGTTCCGGCATGACGCGATCAGTTTATCGTGAGGGCAAGGGAAAGCTAAAAGGGCAAGACATTCACCGCTGAGAACGCAGAAATCGCAGAGATTTCTCTTTTTTGGTTTTCTCGGCGTGCTCGGCGGTAAGAAAGTTTGGGTACGGGCGGCGGCCTAGTCTTTCAGAGGCACGACAGTTTTGCCATCGCGGCAGAAGGTGGCGACTTTTTGCAGATCCCCGTTTGCCTGGGGCAGGGTCATTACCGGTCCATAGCAATAAACTGCGTGGCCGTTGGCGGCGAAATACCAGCGTCCAGTGGAATGCTGCTCCAGGTGGCCGGATGGGCGGCGCACTGGTGGCGCGGGCTTGGCAACCGTCAAACTAAACATCAAGGCTAGGGTCAAAACCTTCATCGTTGCCAATTTTTCAAAACCGCGTCCCTGGACGCTGACTGCTTACCTGGGTGGCTAAATCGAGCGCAAGACGCGACGCTGATCTGCCAAATCCGAAGCCGGCACGGGAGGATGCTGGGGCTTCGCACTTCTACCTAAATGCCCTTGAGCACGCTGCTGCGGCGCTGCCTGGTTTGACGGAATCTGGTTTGACGGGGCCTGGTTGGTGGGAACCTGGGTAGACGGGATCTGAACCGACGGAGCTGGGGCGTGGCCCTGGGCTTTTGTCCGGGCTGCCTGCTGATCGGTTAGTGCCTTGCCTCTCATACCCCACAGTTCTGTGCTGTCGCGAGCTAAGATCTTGATGAGATTGCGCTGTGACTGGATGACCGATCCTTGTTCAACGATGAGCATGGTCATCAGACCGTAGGAGAGAATAAACACCACGGTGAGCAGCGGCAGAAGGGTTCGTTTCTTCTTCGGAACCGTGTTCGGAACCGTGATCGGCATCACCGCCGTGTAACCAAACAGAGTAGTCAAGTGGCACCCCGGCCTGGCCTCATAAAAGGCGGGCACAGTGGATAATGCAGCTTGTCAGCCAATGGTGCGATTGCCTGGAAGGCATTGAATCTACTTGGTTTAGAGTGATTTATCGCGATGAGGTGGCGGATTCAAAGTGCAACTCAATGCATATAATGAGCAGGGTAACCGTTAGCGGATGGAGGGCCGCAGCCCTGAAACGACCGCCAGACGGGGGTTTCCGGGGAACAAAGAGCCGCGCGGGACCCCGACGGCCAGTCTTATTTTCCGCCCAGCAGGAGTTTGGCGATGGTTGCCAACTGCATGTTCGAGGTACCTTCGTAGATCTTGCCGATCTTGGCGTCGCGCCAGTATTTCTCCACGGGATAATCCTTGGTGAAGCCATAGCCGCCGTAGATTTCGATTGCCAGCGACGTCACACGCTCGGCCACTTGCGAGGCAAACAGCTTGGTCATCGCCGCTTCCTTGACGAAGTTCACGCCGGCATCCTTCATGCGGGCGGCGTTGTAGACCATAAGGCGGGCCGCTTCAATCTCGGTCGCCATCTGCGCAATCTGAAACTGGATGCCCTGAAACTCTGCGATGGCCTTGCCGAATTGCTTGCGCTCCTGCGTGTACTTCGCGGCAAATTCCCAGGCCCCGCGCGCCAGGCCGATCATCTGCGCGCCGATCCCGATGCGGCCTTCGTTTAGCGTTTCGATCGCAATCTTGTAACCTTTGCCGGGCTCGCCCAGCACGTTCTCTTTGGGAACGCGGCAGTCTTCAAGAATCAGTTCACAGGTGGAAGAAGCGCGAATGCCCAGCTTGTCTTCTTTCTTTCCTACGCTGAATCCCGGGAAGTCTTTTTCCACCAGGAACGCGGTGATGCCTTTGTACCCCGCAGCGGGGTCGAGCGTGGCGAACAGGACAAACAGTCCGGCTTCCTTGGCGTTGGTGATCCACAGCTTGCGGCCGTTGAGTACGTAATCGGTACCCTTGAGCTCGGCGCGCGTCTGCAGGGCAAAGGCGTCAGAGCCGGAACCGGCCTCGCTCAAGGCGTAGGCGCCGCAAGTATCGGCTGCCATCTTCGGCAGATAGCGCTTCTTCTGCTCAGCATTTCCCCATCGCAGTAGCGCGTTGTTGACCAGCGTGTTCTGTACGTCCACTACTACGCCGGCGGACGCATCGACGCGTGACAATTCCTCGACCGCGAGGATCGCTTCAAAGAACTTGGCGCCGCCTCCGCCGTATTGCTCAGGGATTTCAATCCCCATCAGCCCGAGCTGGAAGAATTCGTGGATGAGAGCTTTGTCGAAGACGCCTTTTTCGTCCATCTCCTTCACCAGCGGGCGGACCCGCTCGTCGGCGAATTGGCGAATGTTGTCGCGGAAGAGAATTTCGTCGTCGGTAAGGGTGGTTAGCGGCCTGGGAACGGAGGATTGCAGGGTCTCGGGCATGGGGCACCTTTATCGCACAAATGGCGAACCGCTTATGTTAGCACTCCCATTGGCCCAGCCTGGGAACCGCGCCCCGTGGAGCTTCAGTGGTGCCGCTCAAGAATGACGATAGGGAATATCTCTTTCCTGCGCCACTCGGAGGCAAAGTAGAAATAGCCGCCTGGGAACTCATCAAGAGTGCATTTCTGGTCCGGCGCTGCAAGATGCGGCTTGACTTCAGTGTTCCAGAATTGATAGCAATCGGTCGAGTCAATCCACTTTAGAGGCATTCCGACGTCCGCGACAATGAAGTTGACTGGTCCGAGCACGAGGAGGTTCGCAATATCTTGCGTCCGCAATGACCTCAGTTTCTGAACCGAGATCAGAAAGCCGTCCTCCCGCCACACTTCTTCGAGTGGCAAGCGAGTCACGACTCTCTGTTTGGGATCCATCTCGAGGGATTGATCAGCCGCGTCTGGAATGCACCAGTTTCAGCGTGTCCGCTTGCAGAATGCGCTGAATCTGATTACGCGCGTGCACAGACCACGGCCCTGTGGTGTCGAGCTTGATGTACGCCTGCCAGTGCTTCAACGCCTTGCGGGGCTCGCGGGTTTTTTCATAGGCGAGCGCTAGGTTGTAGTGCGCGTCGGCATAGGTGGGAGCTAGTTGAATCGCCATTTTGTAGGTTTGGATGGCCTCTTGCACGCGCCCCGTCTCGTCGAGAACGTTGCCCAGATCGAAGTAGGCCAGGGCGTAGCGAGGGTCGGCCTGCAGGGCGGCGCGGTAGTGTCTCTCCGCAAGCGAGAAGTCCTGGCGGTTGTAGTAAAGAGTTCCCAGGTTGATGTGCGCGGCCGCGTGGCCGGATTCAAACTCAAGCACCTTCTGGTAAGCTGCCAGCGCTTCGGCCTGGGTGGCCGGATCTTCTTCAAAGGCGATGCCGCGGGCGAACCAAGCCGCAGCGTCGTTCTCCTGAGGACTCGAATCGGGAGTGGGAATCGGCGTGCTGGTGACGACTTTTTCCCGAGTCGCGAAGTCCATCACGAACTGTCCCGCGATCGGCTCCAGCAGTCTGCCTTCATGGCGGAACGCGACGCGATGATTGTTAGTCGAGGAGGCTCCGGCATCGAGCAACGGATTTCCCATGCCCGACGCCTGCTTCTGCATGGCTTCGAGGGATTGCCGGATCACGGCCGGACGCACCCTCATGGCGCAGAGGTCGCGAACTTTCTTGACTTTCAGCAGGTCCGAAAAAGAATAAGTGGTGGAGGCAGTAATCAGCCCCGCTCGCTCCCAGTTGGCTAACTGGCGCGGCGTGAGGTGAAGAATTCTAAGTAAATCGGCTCGACTGTACACGACTTTATGCGGTCTCTTGCCGGCTTTGCCGCGGCAAGAGCTTACGCGCCATTATCCGCAACTTGCCGAGGTAAACGCAACTGCAAACCTTGTGGAAATCTGAGGAGAACCTGGATGATTCACATGCAACGGGAATGGTGCAGTCAAGCTTCGCTCGACGGACAGCCGAGGACAGCTGTCCCCACATCTTTCACTTGATGTTGTCTTTCCGAACGCGGCGAAGGCCGGGTGAGGAACCTGCTTTTCGCCTACACTACCACGGCTGCCTGATACTCCTCGTACGTCCCCTTGAAGTCCGTGATCTTGTGATCGCTCTCGAAGTGCCAGATGCGCGTGGCTACTTCGTCGATCAAGTCGTGATCGTGGCTTACGAGGAGTACGGTCCCCTGATACCGTTGCAGAGAGATGTTCAGCGCGTTGATCGCTTCGAGATCCAGGTGGTTGGTGGGCTCATCGAGCACGAGCACATTCGGCTTCTGCAGCATCAGCTTGCAAAAGAGCAACCGCGCCGCTTCGCCGCCGGAAAGAACGCTGGTTGATTTCGTGGCTTCGTCGCGGGCAAACAGCATCTGCCCCAGCAAGCCGCGGATTTCTTCACTGACCGCTGCCGGATTCCATTGATGCAGCCATTCCAGCACCGTTGTGCCACCCTCGATCAGGCTGCGGTGGTCCTGGGCGAAGTATCCAATCGACGCTTCGTGTCCCCAGAGCACTTTGCCGGAGTCGACGAACGGGCCGTCGTAGCCGCTGGTCTTCCGCAACTCCGCTTCCGGCGTGGTCGGAGAATTCGCCAGCAGCGCGTTCACCAGAGTAGTCTTCCCTGCTCCGTTGCGCCCCATCAATGCGATTCTTTCCCCGCGCGTGATGCTGGCGGTAAAGTCGCGAATGACCTGCTTGCCCCCGTAGGCCTTGCCCAGGTGCTCGATTTCGAGAATGTGCTTGCCCGAAGGTCGCTTCTGCTCGAACTTGATGTAAGGACGCGCAATGTTGGACTTCGCCAGTTCGGTCACCTGCAACCGCTCGACTTCCTTTCGGCGCGACTGCACCTGGCTCGACCTTGTGCCAGCCGAGAAGCGCGCGATGAATTCATTCAACTGCGAAATCTTTTTCTCGCGCTGTGCGTTCTGCGATTCAATCTGCGAGCGCACCTGCGTCTTCGCCAACACCATCTCGTCATACGACCCTGTGTAAGTGATGATGGTTTCGTAGTCGATATCGGCGATGTGCGCGCAAATGCTATTGAGAAAGTGCCGGTCGTGCGAGATGGCGATGACCACGCCGTCGTAGGCATTCAGAAATCCCTGCAGCCAGTGGATCGAATCCAAGTCCAGATTGTTCGTAGGCTCATCCAGCAGCAGCGCCTGCGGATGCCCGAACAAGGCCTGTGCTAGGAGCACGCGGACTTTTTGTCCGCCCTGCAGTTCGCTCATCTTGCGGGCATGCACTTCGTCCGGAATGTCCAAACCTTGCAGTAAGATCGCGGCGTCGCTTTCTGCCGTGTAACCATCTTCTTCGCCGACAATGCCTTCGAGTTCGCCCAGCTTCATACCGTCTTCGTCGGTCATGTCGTGCTTGGAGTAAATCGCGTCCCGCTCCTGCATGGCCGCCCACAGGCGCTTGTTGCCCATGATGACGGTGTCGATCGCGGTGTAGGCGTCAAAGGCAAATTGGTCCTGGCTCAAAACCCCGAGCTTTCGCGGGCGCACGACCGTCCCTTTTTGCGGCTCTAACTCGCCGCTGAGAAGCTTCATGAATGTAGATTTGCCCGAGCCGTTAGGCCCGGTCAGGCCATAGCGCTTTCCCGGCGTAAATGCCGTGGAGACTTCATCAAACAGTATTTTGGCGCCGTAGCGCATGGACACATTGCTGACTGAAAGCATGATTTCTAGTTTCTCTTCTTCTGGGCTTCGACTGGGAACTTCTTCAGGAAACGTTCTTCTGAAACTGCGGGGGAATTTCCGCCAAAACGGTACGCAGCTGATATCAGTAGAATATCACGCTGGTCGGCGCTCGCGAATTAGTTCTGGTCGAGCAAGGTCCGCACCTTGTGCGCCAGTGTGTCCAAGGAAAAGGGTTTTTGCAGGAGGGTCGCCTGACTGCCCACATCCTCGCCCTCTAAGCCAGGATGGTCAGGATAACCAGACATGAACAAAACCCTGATCTGCGGACGCACGCTCCGCAGCCGGTGCGCCAATTCTTTACCTCCGAGGTTGGGCATGGCCATATCGGTGACCAGGAGGTGGATCAGATCTTCGTGCCCCTCGGCAATGCGCAAAGCTTCGTTACCGTCCATCCCGTGTAAAACTTTGTAGCCTTGACGCCGGAGAAATTCACCGGCCAACTCGCGAATGCCGCTCTCATCCTCCACAAGAAGAATGGTCTCAGTACCCCCGGGCGCGGCGGCGAGATCACTTTGCGTTTCCGATACTGGCGCCGGCGCCTTGGTGTCTGTTTCTTCAGCCCATGGAAGGTAGATTTCGAATGTCGTACCCTGCCCCGGTTTGCTGTCGACGTGAGTCCAGCCGCCGGTCTGCTTGACTACTCCGTAGACAATGGGAAGCCCTAACCCGGTGCCTTTTCCAGGCTCTTTGGTAGTGAAAAAGGGCTCAAACATGTGAGCTTGGGTTTCGCTATCCATACCGACGCCGGTGTCACTGACTATAAGCGTTACGTACCGACCTGGCCGCACCCCGTCGCGAAGCCGGGGATGGGAATTGCCGATTTCCGCATTCCTGGTCTCAATCAGCAACTCTCCCCCCTGAGGCATCGCATCCCGGGCGTTGACGGCAAGGTTCATGATTAATTGCTCCACTTGACCCGGATCCGCCTTGACGGGCCAAAGCTGAGGAGCGGGCGTCACTCGTAAAGTAATATTTTTCTCGATCAGGCGGTCCAGCATCTTGGCCACTTCGCTCAGGACCACGTTCAGGTCCATGACTTGGGGCTGCAGTACCTGCCTGCGGCTGAAAGCCAACAACCGGCCGGTCAGGCTTGCCGCTCGCGTCACCGCATGTTCAATCCCCAGGGATTCTTTTTGGGCGGGAGCGTCCGGGCCCAGCACGCCGCGAAGGCGCTCGTTGTGCGCCTGAATGAGCATGAGCAGGTTGTTGAAGTCGTGGGCAACGCCTCCCGCCAAGAGTCCGACGGCTTCCATCTTCTGCGAATGAAGGAGTTGATCTTCCAGCCGCTTTCGCTCCGTGATGTCGTACATGACACCTTGCATCAGGCAGGGCTGGTCCTCGGCCGCAGGCAACATGACGGCTTCGTCGCGAAACCACAGGACCCGGCCGTCGCGGGCAAACATGCGGTATTCCGCCTGAAACAGGTCGCGGTTTTTCTGGAAGTGTTCTTCGACTGCAAGTACCTTTTCGCGGTCTTCGGCATGGATGCGATCGATCCAGTTCGCAGAATCGGAAAGCCAATCCGCGGACGAGAACCCGAGCATGGACTCGATCTGAGGGCTCACATAATGCCAGCGGCCAAAGGGGCCGAGTTCGGCGACGTAGGTGACAGCTGGCAGGCGCTCCACCAGCGTGCGGTAGCGGCTCTCCGCCGATCTGAGTTCGGCCTGGGCTCGATCCCATTCAATGGCGACCGCAGCCAGATGCGTAGCGTGCGCGATGAGTTGCAGATGCTCTTCATCCGGTGTGCGCGGTTCGCGGTAGTAGACGGCGAACGTTCCAAGTATGCTGCCGTCCTGCGAGGCGATCGGCGTCGACCAACAGGCGCGCAGTCCATGCGGAAGCGCCAGATGGCGGTAGTCTGCCCACAGGGGATCCGTCGCAATATCGGAAACGATGACGGGCTGGCGGCGGTAGGCAGCAGTGCCGCAAGAGCCCGCGCAAGCACCGATCTGTATGCCGTCAATAATCTGGCTGTATTCCCTTGGCAAAGAAGGGCCGGCACCGTGGCGCAGGGTCTTGCCGTCAGCATCGAGCAGGAGAACCGAGCATAATAGGCCGCTGTGATGCTTCTCGATGTTCGTGCACAAGGTTGCCAGGATTTCAGGAAGCGCGGCATGGGCCATCACCATGGCCAGAACTCTTACGTCGAGCCGCGCTAAAGCTTCGGGCGATCCTTGCGCTTTGTCGGCTGCTTTCCGCACTCCAGTAGACATACTGCTTCTGCTATCTTCCTTTGAAAGTTATTGAACAGGCTGGTCCTACTGCTTGGCCACGACACCCACGCTGAATCCCTATTATTGACGATGAATCGGACGGGGTAACCGGATACCTGGTACGGCATGGTTACATAGGTAACATCAGGGACAAGGGGTGCGAGCGATATCTCAACATCCATGCTGAGCCCGCGAGGGCATGGACCGCTGCCTCTTGGGTCACCTTAGGAGGAAAGCACCCAACTCAGTGTCCGCCGCTCAACTCCCGCACAATCGCTCCTACGAACTGTTTCGCGTCGCCGAAGAGCATCAGGGTGTTAGGTAGGTAGTAGAGAGGATTATCGATGCCGGCGAATCCCGGGCTCATGCTGCGCTTGATCACCATCACCGTGTGGGCTTTATCGACATCGAGGATAGGCATCCCATAGATCGGGCTGGAAGCGTCAGTGCGCGCGGCGGGGTTGGTGACGTCGTTGGCGCCAATCACCAGGGCGACGTCAGTCTGCGGGAAGTCGCCGTTGATCTCATCCATTTCGATGAGCCGGTCGTAGGGAATATCGGCCTCGGCCAGCAGCACGTTCATGTGGCCGGGCATGCGTCCTGCAACGGGATGAATGGCGAATCGAACTTCGACTCCCTTCTTGCTGAGGATGTCATAGAGTTCGCGCACTTTGTGCTGCGCCTGTGCCACGGCCATTCCGTAGCCAGGGACGATGACCACTTTGTTCGCGGCTAGCAGAATCGCCGCCGATTCCTCAGGTGTGGCGCTGTGCACAGGTTTGGCTTCCTGCCCGCCTGCGGCTGCGGCCTGCACCTGGCCGAAGGCTCCGAACAGAACGTTGGTGAACGACCGGTTCATCGCTTTCGACATGATGACCGAAAGAATGAGTCCCGAAGACCCGTCGAGCGCGCCGGCAATGATCAGCAGCTTGTTTTGCAGGACGAATCCCATCGCCGCTGCGGACAATCCGGCATAGCCATTTAACAAGGAGATGACGGTCGGCATGTCGGCGCCGCCGATGGGGATGATTAGCAGAATCCCGAAGATCAGCGACAATCCGACGATCAGGGGAAAGAATTGTTTCGCCTCGGGATGCAAGACCAGATAAACCGCGCTGCCGATGGCGACGACCATCAGCAACAAGTTCACGAAATTCTGTCCTTTGTAAGTGATGGGCCGCTGGGGCAGGATTTCTTGTAGCTTTCCTGCCGCCATCAAGCTGCCGGTAAAGGTCAGCCCTCCGAGGATTACCTCCATCGAGAGGACCGACAATCCGAACTTGGAGTTGTTCTGCGTTCCCAGATAGAACTCAGCCGTGCCGACCAGAGTGACGCATAATGCGCCAAAAGCGTGGCTGAGAGCGGTCCGCTGCGGCACCGCGGTCATCTGCACCATGCCGAGGGGAATGCCGATGCCGCTGCCCAGCACCAGCCCGACAGCGATCCATTTGTAGTCGACGATGCCGTGGTGCAGCAGAGTACCGGCAATCGCTAGCAACATGCCGATTTCACCCGCCCAAATCCCATGACGGGCAGTAGTGGGCGAACTCATCCACTTCAGTGACAGGATAAAAAGGGCGCTTGCAATCAGGTAGATGCCTTCGATGACGTACGGGCTTGCAGCGAGCTCGTTCATGGCTTATTCAGTAAGGCTTCGCTCAGCTCTCTACTTGTTCGGACGGCTGCTCTTGAACATCTTCAGCATGCGGTCCGTAATAAAAAATCCTCCGACCACGTTGCTGGTGGCAGCAACGATGGCTATCGTGCCCAAAACCGTCGCGAACGTGCTCTTGCGCTCGCCCGCGAGCACAATCGCGCCCACTACCGCAATGGCGTCGAGTGCGTTGGTTAGCGACATCAGCGGCGTGTGCAGCAAGGGCGAAACGTGGCGGATGACTTCGAAGCCAATGAAGCAGGCCAGCATAAAGATAAAAAGCGCATCAATCAGGTTGGAATTCATGCAACCTCCAGTTCTCTGTTCTCGGTTCTCAGTTCTCAGCAAAAGTGCTTCCAGAGCACATGCTTTGACACTTACCCACCGGCCAGGGCCAACGCCGGCAGTTTGAAAAACTCGCGCACTCGCGCGTTCACGATTTCACCACCGCGGGTGACCATGGTCTCGCGGATGATCTCATCCTGCAGGTTGAGCTGGAGCTTGCCGTCTTTCACCATGTAGGCGAGGAACGTCGCCACATTTCGTGCGTACATCTGGCTGGCATGGTAAGGGACGCTGCTGGCCAGATTGATGGCGCCGATAATCGTCACGCCGTTCGCTTTGACTGTTTCTCCGGTTCGGGTTAGTTCGCAATTGCCGCCGCGCTCAGAGGCCAGATCAACGATCACCGAGCCCGGAGCCATGCCTTTGACCATGTCGGCGGTGATCAACACCGGCGACTTCTTGCCGGGAATCACGGCAGCAGTAATGACCACATCGCTTTCCGCAACCACGCGGGTCAGGAGTTCGCGCTGCCGGGCATAGAAAGTTTCGTCCTGGGCAGTACCGTAACCACGGGCGTCCTGGGCGTTCTGAGCTTCCAGAGGCAACTCGACGAAGCGTCCGCCCAGGCTGTGCACCTGCTCTTTCGCGGCGGGGCGCATGTCGTACGCCGAGGCTACCGCGCCCAGCCGGCGCGCGGTCGAGATGGCTTGCAGTCCCGCTACTCCGGCGCCGATCACGAATACTCGCGCCGGGGTAATAGTGCCTGCCGCAGTCGTCATCATCGGAAAGATTCTTATGGAGGTTTCCGCCGCCAGCAGCACCGCTTTGTAACCACAGATCGTCCCCATGGAGGAAAGCGCATCCATGCTTTGCGCGCGCGTGGTGCGGGGCACCAGCTCGACAGAGAACGCGGTAACTCCGGCCGCGGCAATCTGTTGGACCACTTCGGCAGAACCGAAGGGGCGCAGAAACCCGATCAGTAATTGATCGCGCCGCAGCAAAGGAAGGTCAGCCTTGCCGGTCACGTCGTTGGAGCCGTAGCAAAGCACCTGCACAATAATGTCAGCGGCGCTGAATACGGCGGCGCGGTCGGGAAGGACCTTACCGCCCTTCTCAACGTAGATCGAATCAGGATAGCCGGACCCTTCCCCTGCACCCGACTCCACAACCACTTCGAGCCCCGCTTTGGCAAGGGTAGGGATGACGGCAGGAACAAGAGCAACCCGGCGCTCTCCCGGATAGCTTTCCTTCGGAACTCCAACAATCACGCGGTTGTCCTTTCCCCAGGGAGAATCGTCGGTGGCACTCCTTCAGACTCAGGGTGCCGACTGCGAATATTACAGAACCGACTCCAAGAACGACTGTGACGCCCGTCACACTACGTTGGAATCAGCTTTCGACGGACTCAAAACAGTACCAGAAAGGACGAGGAAGTTGAAGGCGGCACTTCAGATGACGGAAAAGCCGTCGGAACCGCGCGAACGCTGCGAGAGGATTTCGCGTACTGCTTAGTGACGCGCCAAGCTTGCTTCTTAGAAACCGGCCGTTTCCCGCAGATGTCACCGCCCGAGAAACGACCGGCTTTCGACTCACAAACAGCTATTGCTGGGGTGGTGCGGAGCCGCCGTTGGGCGGGCCCCCGTTGTGGTTCTGCATCCGTTGCTCACGCTTGGCCTGCATTTCGTCCCACTTCTTCTGCTGGTCAGCGTCGAGGAGCCCGCGGATCTGGCCGTCCGTGCTCTTATGGATCTCCATCATCTTGGTGTGGCGATCCTGCTGGGAAAGTGAACTGTCTTGGTGCAGGCTCTCCATCTGCGAGTGCTCGGACTGAAGCGCATCCTGCACTTTGGTTTGCTGATCCGACGTGAGCTTGAGCTTCTTGGTCAGTTCCGCGGTCCGCTGGGCTGGATCTTCATGGCCGTGCCAGCGACCGTGCTCTTGGCCGGACGCGGATGGTTGATTGTTGGCGGGGTTATCCTGCGCCGTCGCGAAAGGCGCGGCGATCGAGATGAGGCTGGCCGCGGCCAGAATCAGCAGGGATTGTTTGATCATTGGGAATCTCCTTTGTTCAAAAACGGGTCTGTCTACCTCTATAAACGGAATTATGAACCCAGAGTTGCGCAATAAAACAGGAATTGCACAATCTTTGCATAACTTTACGAAGGCCGGCTTCGATCTGGGATATCTGCCGCGAAGCTCCGGCTTGCCTTCGCGAACTAATCTCGGAGTGCTCGATAAGGATGGAGTAGGCGACAAGCCGCAGTCGATGCAGCATTAAAGTGGACCGTCAATTCCGCCGATGGGACTGGAAGATGGCAGGCAGCGGTATCTTCGCCGACGCTGCTTCCGGGCTGTGCCTCGCTGACGAGGTCCCATTCACCACCACGCCGTTGCGACTGCAAACAAATGAGCGAGAACTCCCTAAAGCTTCTTCTGGTGGAAGACAATTCACTGGATGTTCGTTTGTTGCGGGAGATCCTCAAGCAGGCATCGCGAAAGCTCGCCTTGACCGAAGTGGGATCTATGAGTGAAGCGGAGAGTCACCTCGCCACTAGTGCCGTGGACATTATCCTGCTCGACCTGGGCCTGCCGGACGCAAGTGGACTGGAAGCGGTGCGGCGGGCGCGCGCCGCCGCGCCGCGCATCCCGTTGATTGTGCTGACCGGATGTCAGGACGAATTGGTCGCTGACCAGGCCTTGCAGCAGGGCGCCCAGGACTTTCTTGTTAAAGGAACAATCGAAACTGCAGGATTGCTCCGAGCGATTCGCTACGCCACTCAGCGCATGAAAGCGGAAGTGGAAATGCAAAAGGCGCAGGAGGAGGCCGAAACTGCCAATCGCGTCAAGGGTGAACTCCTCGCCGAGCTGCAGGCTGCCCACGCGGAGACCGAACTGTTCTTGCGCTCGATCCCTTCCATCCTGATCGGGGTGGATTCGCAGGGTCGTGTCACTCATTGGAATCTGTCCGCGACTGGTACTTTCGGGACCGAGGACAGCAGCGCGGTGGGGCGCATGATCGAAGACTGCGGCATCCGATGGCTCCATCCCGAGATTAAAACGGAGATTGCGCGCTGGCTGGCAACCGAGTCTTCGTATCGCTCCGAAAATCTGGCTTACGAACGTGAAGGCAAGACCCGGTTTCTGGGCCTGAATGTTCTTCGCGTCCCAGCGAAAGGCGGCGAACGAACGGGTTTCATCATCACCGGGGCGGACGTTACCGAACGCATGGTTCTGGAATTACAACTCCGGCAGGCTCAAAAACTCGAGGGTATTGGTCAACTGGCCGCTGGCATTGCGCATGAGATCAACACTCCCACGCAATTCGTCGGGGACAACATCCGGTTCCTGAAGGATTCCTGGGGCCCGGTCGCGGAATTCATGAACTTCTGCGGAACCATACAAGCGGAATGTGCTGCCGGTTCAGTTTCCCGCGAACATCTTCAGCAATTCTTCGAACTCTATAAGAAATGTGATCTGGAATACCTTTCGGAACATATTCCGAAGGCCATCGACCTGTGCCTGGAAGGAGTAAAGCGGATCGCCAAGATCGTGAAGGGGTTCAAGGAGTTTTCCCATCTCGGTTCGGAGGAAAAGCAAACCATCAACCTTAACCAGGCGATCGAAACCACCATCTCAGTGGCCAGGCACGAATGGAAGTACTGTGCCGACGTGGTTACCGCATTCGATGCCGACCTGCCCGCCGTCCCGTGCCTGGTCGGCGAATTCAACCAGGTGATCCTGAACCTGATCGTCAATTCCGCCCACGCCATCAGCAACGCAGGCGAGAAGAACGGGAGCGGGAAAGGCACCATTACCATCAGCACACGGCAGGAGGGCGACTGGGCCAGGATTGCGGTGGCTGACACCGGCGCCGGCATCCCGGCGGAAATACGTTCGCGAGTCTTCGAGCCTTTTTTCACGACTAAAGAAGTGGGGAAAGGCACGGGGCAGGGACTGGCGCTGGCGCACGCCGCGATTGTCAAACGTCATCAGGGCCAGCTCTGGTTTGAAAGTGAACTCGGAACCGGAACGACTTTCTTCATCCGCCTTCCACTAGTAGCGGGGGCTCTCGCGCCATGAACAAGCGAATCCTCTTTGTCGATGATGAGCCCATGATTCTGCAGGGCATCCAGCACAGCCTGCGCGGCATGCGCGCGGAGTGGGAAGTCAAACTCGCCAACAGCGGCGCCGAAGCCCTGGAGACGATGGCGCAATCCCCATTCGACGTGGTGATCACCGACATGCGTATGCCCGGGATGGATGGCGCCCAATTACTCGACCTGGTCAAGGTCAAGTTTCCCCGGACCGTCCGCATCATTCTTTCCGGGCAATCGGACCGCGAGACCATTCTGCGCTCCGTAGGCCCCAGCCATCAGTATCTCTCCAAGCCCTGCGATCTCGATGAACTCAAGCAACGGCTGATGCGCGCTTTTGCCCTGCGCGACATGCTTAACGATTCTCATCTGAAGGAAGTCATCGGCCGCCTGAAAACCGTGCCCAGCCTTCCCGCACTTTATGTCGCGGTGACCGAGGCTTTGCGATCTTCGGACAGTTCGATTGCAGAAATAGGCAACCTGATCGCCCGGGATATGGGTATGTCCGCCAAAGTGTTGCAGTTGGTCAACTCGGCATTTTTTGGACTTTCTAACCGGGTTTCGAGCCCCCAGCAGGCCGCCCTGCTGATCGGAATCGAAAATTTGAAAGCGCTGGTTCTCAGCGTGCAAGTGTTCTCCGATTTAGGAAGCCATCTTACTCGGGAGTTAGGCTTCTTGTGGGACCACAGCATGACCACCGCCAGTTTCGCTAAGGCCATCGCGCGCGTGGAACTGTCTCCGCGCGGAGTGATCGAGGATGCCTTCACCGCCGGACTGTTGCACGACGTGGGGCGACTGGTGCTGGCCTCCGCTTTTGGAGTCGAATATCAGCAGGTTCTGAAGCGCGCAGCCGAGCCTGGGGTTCTGCTGGCACGCTGCGAAGCGGATGCCTTCGGTTGTACCCACAACGGAGTCGGAGCCTATCTGCTCGGATTATGGGGGCTGACCGACTCCATCGTCGAAGCCGTTGCCTGGCATCACCAGCCGGCGCACGCCCAACCCGCGGCATTTTCTGCGCTGATCGCCGTGCACGCCGCCGATTACTACGATAACCAGTTTCATGCTCATGCCCCCTCCGATGAAGCGTCGGGGATGGATGAACCTCTTTTGACTCAAATCGGACTCCAGCGACAACTGCCGTCGTGGGAGAAAGCTTGTCGGGAAGTTGCCTCTCGGAGTGAGACCAATGCTTGAAAAGATTCTGATGGTGGATGACGAAGATGCTGTGCTGGTGGGATATCAGCGCATGTTCCGCAACGAATTTCAAATCGAAACCGCCCCCGGAGGAGCTGCGGCTCTGGCCGCGCTCGAAGCCACCGGCCCCTATGCCGTTGTGGTCTCCGACATGCGAATGCCGGAAATGGATGGCACCCAGCTACTGAGAAAGGTCAAGCTGATCGCACCCGATGCGGTTCGCATCATGCTGACCGGCGATGCCGATGTCCGCAGCGCGGTGAGCGCGGTCAATGAAGGCAGCATTTTTCGCTTCCTGACCAAGCCCTGCAACAAAGACACCTTGGGAAAAGCCTTGACGGCAGGATTGATGCAACATCGCCTGCTCACGGCGGAAAAAGACTTACTGGAAAACACGCTGCAGGGCAGCATCCAGGTGCTTACCGAGGTACTTAGCCTGGTCAACCCGACGGCGTTCGGTAGGGCTCTGCGGGTCCGCCGCTACATCCATCACGTGGCTACGAAAATGGCCCTGGCTAGCCCGTGGAGGTTTGAAGTAGCGGCTATGATGTCGCAATTGGGATGCGTTACTCTTCACCCGGAAACCATCGAGGCCGTCTACGCTGGCCGGAAGCTTCCCCCCGACGAACAAAAGCGTTTTGACGCTCACCCCGGCGTAGCTCGTGACCTGCTTTCGAAAATTCCCCGGATGGAACCCATTGCGTGGATGATCGCCCACCAGAATGACTCGGCAGCGGCCGGAGCAACGACCGGAGGCGACGTCGCGAAGGCCGCCACGGCCGACATGCGGCTGGGCTCCAATCTGCTGCAAGCCACCCTGGCTTTCGATGAACTAGTGAGCAAAGGTGTTTCCCAGGCCGAGGCCGCGAGTCGCTTGTCGCGGGAACACACGGGTTTCGATCCGCGAATCTTTGAGGCTCTGGCCCAGCTCGATGGAGAGAAAAAAGGGACGGAAGTCCGCTCCTGCGATGTGGATGAGTTGATCCCCTACGACATGGTTCTGGAGGAAGAGCTGCGCACCAAAACAGGCATGTTGCCAGTGTCCAAAGGGCAAGACATCACGCCGACACTCATTCTCAAACTTAAGAATTTCCTGGAGAAAGGAGCCATCGGCCGCAAAGTCGCAATTTCCGCCAAGAACCGGGCCAAGGCGGCGACGGCCTGAACCGTTTCGACCGAACAGTTTGGCCCCGGCAGGAGACCCACCCTCGCTCAATTAAATCTCGCAACCGCTCCAAAATGGAGGTCGTCCCGAAGTGGCATTTCCGGTGGAAATATCAGAACTTATCCTGTCGGAGCGCCAGTATTGTCGGCGCATACTAGCGACATCGCCAGTAGGAAACTGTCCCATATCTCAGCTCGAGGCACCAGTGCCCTACTCGAAGCAGTAACCCTGGAAGTAGTGGGCACAATACAAAGTCAGGTGAAATGAAGACCACGTCCCGATCGAATCGGAAGGTGCAACTCGAGTCCGACCGCGGGCTGCTGGAAGCGGCTCCCGATGCCATGGTGGTGGTGAACGTGGGCGGAGAGATCGTTCTGCTGAACGTGCAGGCAGAAAAGCAGTTCGGCTACAGACGCGACGAACTGCTGGGCCAGAAAGTGAAGAACATCATCCCCCAGGGGTTCGCGGAACGGATCATCTCCGACGGCACTCGCAGCGCAGCGGAGGCTTTGGCGCAGCAGATCGGCACCGGAATTGAACTCATCGGGCGACGCAAGGATGGCAGCCAGTTTCCCATCGAGATTATGCTGAGCCCGCTCGAAAGCGAGGAAGGGATTCTGGTGACCGCGGCCATCCGCGACATCAGTGCACGCAAAGGTGCGGAAACGCATCTCGCCCAGATGGAAGGGCGGTACCGCGGACTGCTCGAAGCCGCCCCTGACGCCATGGTGGTGGTGAACGTGGCGGGAGATATTGTCCTGCTGAACGTTCAGGCGGAGAAAACGTTTGGATACAGCCGCGATGAACTCGTCGGCCAGAAGGTGAAGAACATCATTCCCCAGGGCTTCGCGGAACGGATCATCTCAGACGGGACTCGCAGCGCGGCCGACGCTCTGGCCCAGCAGATCGGCACTGGAATCGAGCTCATTGGGCGGCGCAAGGATGGCAGTCAGTTTCCCATCGAGATCATGCTCAGCCCCCTCGAAAGCCCCGAAGGCATTCTAGTGACGGCGGCGATTCGCGACATTAGCGTGCGCAAGTCTGCGGAAACCCACCTCGCCCAGATGGAGGGCCGCTACCGCGGGCTGCTCGAAGCCGCCCCCGATGCCATGGTGGTCGTGAATGTGGGAGGAGAGATCGTTCTCCTGAACGTTCAGGCGGAGAAAAAGTTCGGATACAGCCGCGACGAACTCGTCGGCCAGAAGGTGAAGAACATCATTCCCGTCGGTTTCGCGGAACGCATTATCGCCGACGGGACTCGCAGCGCGGCGGACGCGCTGGCCCAGCAGATCGGCACCGGAATCGAACTCATCGGACGGCGCAAGGACGGCAGCCAGTTTCCCATCGAGATCATGCTGAGCCCGCTCGAAAGTCCAGAAGGAATCCTGGTGACCGCGGCGATCCGCGACATCAGCGTGCGCAAGGCCGCGGAAACCCATCTGGCGCAGATGGAGGGCCGGTACCGCGGGCTGCTCGAAGCGGCGCCGGACGCCATGGTGGTGGTGAACCCTGGCGGCGACATTGTCCTGCTGAATGTTCAGGCGGAAAAACAGTTCGGATACGGCCGCGACGAACTCGTCGGTCAGAAAGTCAAGAACATCATTCCCGAAGGCTTCGCGGAACGGATCATTGCCGACGGCACCCGCAGCGCGGCCGAGGCTCTGGCCCAGCAGATCGGCACCGGAATTGAGCTCATCGGGCGGCGCAAAGACGGCAGCGAGTTTCCCATCGAGATTATGCTGAGCCCGCTAGAGAGTCCCGATGGAATTCTGGTGACTGCGGCGATCCGCGACATCAGCGTGCGCCAGGCTGCCGAGGCTGATCTCCTGCAGAAGATTGATGAACTAAAGGTTTCGAATGAGGAATTGGGGAAGTTTGCCTACATTGCCTCTCACGATTTGCAGGAACCGCTGCGCATGGTGGCCAGTTACACTCAGCTTCTCTCCCGGCGCTACAAGGGCAAACTCGACGCCGAAGCCGATGAGTTCATTGCTTTCGCGGTCGATGGGGCGAACCGCATGCAGCGCCTGATCCAGGATCTGCTGTCTTACTCGCGGGTGGGGACAAAAGGACAGGAATTGCTCGATATTTCCAGCGAAGAAGCGCTGCAACGGGCGCTGGTGAACCTGCGCAGCGCCGTGGAAGAGAGCGGCGCACTGGTCACCCACGATCCGCTGCCCACTGTACTGGCGGACGGGACGCAACTGATTCAGCTGTTCCAGAACCTGATCGGCAACGCCATCAAATACCAAAAGCCTGGCGTACCCCGGGTCCACATCTCGGCTGCCCGGAACGGCGCAAAACAGTGGACATTTTCGGTGAAAGACAACGGGCTGGGAATTGAGCCGCAGTACTTCGAAAAGATTTTTGGCATGTTCCAGCGTCTGCACAAGCGGGAAGAATTCGCCGGCACAGGCATTGGACTAGCCATCTGCAAGAAGATCGCCGAGCGCCATGGCGGCAGCATCTCGGTCCAGTCTGAACCAGGGCAAGGTTCCACTTTTAGCTTTGCCTTGGAAGGAGTGAAAGAAAGTCATGCTTCTCAACAGGGGTGAACCGTATGGCCTTAGAAGTTCTCTTGGTCGAAGACAGTCCTGGTGATGTAAGGCTGACAAAGGAAGCCTTCCGCACCGTCAACAACAACGTCCGTTTACACGTGGCCACTGACGGCGTGGATGCCATGGCTTTCCTGAATCAAGAGGGAGCCTACGCCGATGCTCCGCGCCCCGACCTTACGTTGCTCGATCTGAACATGCCTAGAATGGATGGCCGCGAGGTTCTGGCTCGCATCAAGAGTAGTGACAGCCTGAAGACCATCCCCACCGTAATCCTTACTACTTCTTCGGCGGACGAGGATGTCGGAACCAGCTATCGGCTCCATGCCAACTGCTACTTCTGCAAGCCGGTGCAGTTGGAAGAGTTCGAAACCCTGGTAAAGACCATCAATGACTTTTGGCTGACCGTTGCCAAGTTGCCGCATGAAACCTTGAGCCCGGAAGTCGTGGCCAAAGACGGCAAGAGTCTTGGGGAACCGGTGTAAATAATGAACGCTATCGGAGGAACAGCGCATGCCGCTGGAGGTTCTTGTGGTTGAAGACAGTAGCGGCGACATACGGCTGACGCGGGAAGCCTTCCGCGATGTCAATCCGTTCATCCACCTCGAGGTTGCACACGACGGGGTGGAGGCAATGGCCTTTCTGCGGCATCAGGGCGCCCACCTCCATGCCCCGCGCCCAGATCTTATTTTGCTGGATCTGAACCTTCCGAAAATGGATGGCCGGCAGGTGCTGGCTCTGATCAAGGACGATGAGAGCCTGAAAACCATTCCTACCGTCATCCTAACCTCCTCCGAGGCGGACGCGGATGTGCTGAAGAGCTATCAACTCCAGGCCAACTGCTACCTCAGCAAACCCATGCATTTTGAGGCATTCCACGGCCTGGTGAAGAGTATCAACGACTTCTGGCTGACCAAAGTGAGGTTGCCGCAAAACGAACAAGGGGTCGAACCGGAACCCGGCGCCCACGCAGAGCATGAGCAGGGGCCGAAAAAGTCTCGTGGAACGAGGTCTCGCGAAATAAGGGGGAACAATGAAAACGATCGGGGGAGACGGAATGCCCATTGAGGTTCTCTTGGTGGAAGACAATCCCGGCGATGTCCGGTTGACTCAGGAGGCTTTTCTTGACGCCAATCCGTCGGTTCGTTTGCACATAGCCAGCGACGGGGTGGAGGCCATGGCTATTCTCCGCCGTGAAGGATCTCACAAGAATGATGCTCGCCCCGATCTCGTCCTGCTGGATTTGAACCTTCCCAAAATGGATGGCCGCGAGGTTCTGGCTCAAATCAAGAAAGACGAGAACTTGAAGACCATTCCCACCGTGATCCTCACCACCTCCGACGCGGAAGGAGATATTGCGAAAAGTTATCAGTTGCAGGCGAATTGCTATCTCACCAAACCCGCGCAGTTGAACGCGTTCGAGGCCCTGGTGAAAAGCATCAATGACTTCTGGCTGACCAAGGCCAGGTTGCCGCAATCGCGGTAGGCAGGAACAGCACAGAAGTTGTGCAGCAGGTCGCGGTGAACTGATCGCAAGTGCTTGAAAGAATGGAGCCGACGAGCGGCCTTGAACCGCTGACCTGCCGATTACGAATTCGCGAAAGCGAACAGATGCAAAGAGTTATGAAAGTTGTAGAGTGAGTGCTTTGCAAAGATTGCCGTCTTTGTTGCTTAATTGCGCTTCACCAGCGTGCCGTTGACAACCGTGTCCGCGTCCGTCTCAACGGCCAGCATTTCCTTCCCGCAGTCGACAATCACGAAGCTGAAATTCAATACGGACTCGCCTTTCGGCGTTATCGTAAGTGTGCCCTTGCAGTTCGCATCGACCGAGTAAGACCCTGTGACTGGTTCCTCAGCGAACGTGAGAATCGTGCCGTTCTCGCTACCCGCTATGTGTCCGTTTATCACTCCATCTCCAGAAGCGTTGACACTTAACGCCAACTCGCCGATGAGGATCACTGGTCCCGTGAACGGCGCTCCTGCGAGGAAGATCCCCCTCACTGCCAACCCAAACCTACCCCTAACTCCGGCGTTGGTGCAGGACGGGGAACCTTGCGCCACCCAAAAACCTCCATTGGTGGCACCTGGGTTTCCGCTAACTGATTGCAACCCGGCGGAAGTGACCACAGCAGAGAAAGGGTGAGTGCTTCCGCCTTTCGTGGTCGTACCCGTGACCGTGCAGTTTGAAGCGACTTCGTAGGTTCCACTAACAGAAGCCCCGGTTTCATCCGTTCCCGTAAACCTGCCTGTGGATGGGTCAAATTTGAACTGGAAGAGGTTGGCCTCAGGCTGACCCTCTTGGTTCGTGCCCTCGCCCAAAGACCCGTAGGTGCCACTCAGGGAGGCGTTTGAACAAGTCGCCGCCCAGGCAGCGGAACTGAGCGCAAAGCTGGCAAGAACAAACATTCGAGCGATGCGAAGTGTTTTGGAAATCATGGTGCTCTCCTCTTCCCTGTTTTTTTCTTGCTTTAGAGCCGGCCCCTTCATGTGCCTGTTGTCCCTATGAGCGTCAAGGTCCCGGTGGCACCATCAATGCTGTACATGGAGACGCTGTTCGAGCCGGAATTCGTCACATAGGCGAACTTACCGGACGGATGGATGACTATCGAGGTGGGAGATAGCTCCGTGGCTATCGTTCCTGAAGGCGTTAACACCCCGGTCGTGGCGTCGATGGTGTACATCGAGACACTACCTTCCGTGTCATTCCCCGACCAATTTGCCACATAGGCGAACTTGCCCGCAGGATCCACAGCTACGGAGAAAGCGCTTGTTCCTGCGGCAATCGACCCTATAAATGTTAGGGCCCCGGTCGTGGCGTCGATGGTGTACATCGAGACGCTACCTTCCGTGTCATACGTCCAATTTGCCACATAGGCGAACTTGCCCGCAGGATCCACGGCTACGGACACAGGGCCTGGTCCCGCAGCAATCGTCCCTATGGACGCTAAGGCCCCAGTCGTGGCATCGATGGTGTACATCGAGACGTCGTTCGAGTTGAAATTCGCTACATAGGCGAACTTGCCCGCAGGATCAACGGCCACGGAGTCGGGACCAAATCCTGCGGCGATCATGCCAATGGACGTCAAGGCCCCGGTAGTGCTGTTGACGGTGTACATCGAGACGCTGGAATCACCGCCGAAGCTGCCAGCCGGGAAAGCTCCCCCATCCGCCGCATAAGCGAACTTGCCAGATGGATCAAACGCCATCGAATTGAAAAGTTCCGGAGTTCCGTTTATCCCTGTTCCGATTATCCCTCCCGTGGTGGACGTTAAGGCCCCGCTCGTGGGATTGATGGCATACGTCACAACGCTGCCAAAATCGATATCCCACACATCCCCCGAACTCGCCACGTAGGCGAACTTGCCAGAAGGATCTACGGTCACGGAGTCGGTAAATTCGTCATTTGTAGGCACCGGTGGTCCTATGGACGCCAGGGCCCCGGTGGTGGGGTTGATCGTGTACATGGACACGTAGCCATCTGAATCGCAGCCCTGACTCGCCACATAGGCGAACTTTCCGGCAGGGTCCACAGCGATTGATTGCGGAGAATCAGCTCCTGTCGTAATGGTGAAGGTCAACGCGTTCGAGCTACCCCCGCCAGGTCCAGGGTTGAAGACTGTGACCGCGGCTGTCCCGGCTGCGGCAACGTCACTCGCCGGAATCTGAGCAACGAGTCCGTTAATGGCATCACTAGTGGTCGGCCGGTCGCTTCCGTTCCAGCGCACGACTGAACTGGTCACAAAGTTTGACCCCGGATATGGCCCAACTACCTGCAGTTGAAGGGACGGTTCTCCTGCGGGAATGCAGCTCGGAAAGAGAACCTGGATCGTCGGGACGGGGTTAGGGCCGCTGGTGCCGCTGGTAATGGTGAAGTTAATCGCCTTGGAGGTGCCACCGCCGGGAGCGGGGTTGGTCACTGTCACGGCCATCGTACCGGTTGAGGCGATGCTGGCAGCAGGGATGGCCGCTGTCAATTGCGTGGAGTTGATGAAGGTGGTGGCGGGCGCCGACCCGCCGAAGTTGACCATAGAAGCTGCGACGAAATTCGTCCCATTGATTGTGAGCGTGAAAGCCGCTCCGCCAGCAACGGTACTGGACGGCGAGATTGTGGTGATTGTTGGGGTGCTGGGTGTAGGCTGATTGATCGATGACGGACTGGTGCCGCCTCCGCATCCGGCAAGGAGCAAAAGGCTCACAATTCCCCCAACTGCGAGCTTTCTCACCAGCACTGTTTCGCTTTTCACGGCACCCTCCCGTTCCAGTTACCCACTTCCACATCACCGACCGTCGGCGAGATGCACAACCGCTTCAAATGGAGAGGTGTGCATCCAACTTGGCCGGCGCACCGTTAGTCCTTCTCCTCCTCCAGCCTTATCCCCTCTCCCGTGACAACTTTGTCCGGCTCAAAGCTCATCATGGAGAATCTCTTGCCTCCGTCAAGGACGATAATGTTGCTGAATTTTGTGCCACTTGCATTGAAGAGCGAGCCGGTACAATCCGAATCGACCGTGTAGCTTCCGTTCGGCCACGGGACATTGGTCCAGTCGTAGGATTGAGGGTAGCTGGTTCCGGTCGAGCGAGTGACGCCGCGCTTCCCGTCTCCGTTAAAGAAGTCGAGGCCCATCTCGGCAACAGGGCCACCCATGGATTTGTTCATGCCCGTCCTGCGCCAGGCATAGGTCCCTTTGAGGCTGGCAACGCTACAGGCGCAGTCTTTGGCATGAACGTTGATGCTCGCCCCTGGAATGCCGACAAAAGTGGCAAGGAGCGCGAAACCTGTCACGAGAAGAAAATACTTTCCGAACTTGTTCATTGTGATTCTCCTTGTGTTTTTAGGCTTAAACTCGGGTTCGTGTCTGGGGTATTGGGAGCGTAAAGTAACACCCGGCGATTTCCCTCAAGTGGCAGTCGCCGGGAATTTAAGCGTAATTAGGTTTTATCGTCATCGCCAATCACTCGTCGTCGTGCGTGCGACGCAAGTTATTTCTGTACACCTCGCGGCCGACAGCATGGCCGAGCCGTGCGCCTGCCCTTTGGTCGAATCGATAATGGATGCCCCCGTAAACACGCGCATCGGCGATGTCATCGGTGATCTGCTTGAACGACGTGTACTGCAAGACGATGGTGGGCACGGCAGGATTCGTCAACGTGATCGAATGTCCTGCTTCGCCATACAGACGTCGCATCACCTCGGCTGCCCCGTTCGCGGCGCTGCCATGGTTTGAGGGATAGCTTGGAAAACAGGGAGTCGTGATGAAGGGCGCCCAACTTGTATTGCCACTCGCGTGAATTGCCGTCTCCGGACGCCAGAAGGTGTAGTGATACTTGTTGAGGAATGACGCCACCAGGCTGTCACTGATTGCCATGTTGATCAGGGCGAGAGCGCGCGCATTCTCCGACAGCGACCGGCCCTCTGCCACGGCAACCTGCTCCGCGGCCTGATTAAATACCTGAGTTGGCGAAGACGCTGCGTAGAACAAAGCTACATTCGCCAGGTAGGGAGGTCGTTGAGTACTGTTTATGCCGCCCACGGTCATGACTTCGTCGTAAGCCTTGGCATATTCCTCGCTCGTGAGCGCCGGCGGCGGATCGAGAAAAAAGTCGCTCGCACTGCGGATGCCGAACGGAGTTATGTTCTGCCATTGAAAGGCGACTCCAACCGCGACTCCATTCACAGTCGTGCAACTGGGCGTCGCCTGCCATACCCCGGGAGCCGGCGGGCCCGGTGTATAGAATTGCGCAGGCGACGAGCCGTCGTTCGCTCGAAGGGCGATCATGGCCGTGGCAGCCGCGTCACCCACGGCGATGCCATCGGTCTTGCCTTGTCCGTCCGGTATGGCCTGCATGGAGTTGGTCCAGTCGCCACTGAGCGTCGACTGGCTGGCTGGGAAGTAGGCGATGAGCACCTGATACGCAGCCTCGATCGCTGCCGCATCTGGCGAGGCGCCCGCCGGTGCAGTGATGGTCCCAAGATATGGTTGGTACTTGTGTGTTATGGAATTGACCGCTTCAAACACAGCGAGTTGCGTAATCGCCGCGTAGCGTGCCTGGGCGAAGGGATTCTGTTTATTGACGACGGCGGTGTTTACCGCGATTGCATTCCAGTCCAGAACGGCATCCGCTCTGGCGGCTGCGGACCCGAACAGACTCGCGAGCGAGCAACAAAGGAGTACTAAGGTCTTTGTTGTTCTCCCCGATGAAGTGATTTTTCCTTTCATAGAAACCTCCAAATCTGAACTGCTGGACGGCATTGCCACCGCGACATTGGCGCGAAGTCGCTTGAGGCGCAATGGCAGGCGTATGGTTTGTAGGTGTTTTTGGTCTGATCGTGCAACTTGTTGAATGCAGGTGGCTTGTAGGCGCACCCGCATTTCCGTTGGTGGATAAGTAGGTAGTGATAAACTACTGGCCGTCTGGGGGACCTGCTGTGGAGGCGACCGACCGAACCCGCAGAACGCGCTTCGACGCCTTCGAGGTGGACATGCGTGCGGGTGAAGTGCGCAAGCACGGCATCCGGCTAAAGCTTCATCGCCAGCCCTTCCAGGTACTCTCGCTTCTGCTTGAGCATCCGGGGGACGTGGTTACGCGCGAGGAGCTTCGCCACAAACTCTGGCCCGGCGACACTTTTGTTGACTTCGATACCGGTCTGAACAGCGCCGTCAAAAAGCTGCGCGACGCGCTGTGCGACTCAGCCGAGGAACCCCGCTACATCGAGACTCTTCCTCGCCGGGGATACCGTTTCATCGCGCAGGTGCAAAACGGCGATTCGTCTACGGCAGTAGCGCCGGTTGAGTCGCTCGCTGTTGTCCCTTTGCGGCCAAATCCAAATGAGACGGGGCTTAGGGCGGAACGTCCGGCGGATCGAGAAGTCGACGTCCGACCAACCGGGACTTCGCGGGCGCATCTCTGGCTTGTTCTAGGCTGTGTGGCTGCACTCGCGCTTATAGCCGTCACCTCCGTTATGCTCCGGAGCCACACTGGACATACATCCCAGACCAAAATCAGGTCGCTGGCAGTCCTGCCCTTGAACAACCTGTCGGGCGATTCAAGTCAGGAATACCTGGCTGACGAGATGACCGAAGAGCTGTGCGGACGCCTGGCCAGAATCCATGATTTGCGCGTCATTTCCCGTACCTCGGTCATGCGCTTCAAGGGTACGAAGCTCTCGGTGCCAGAGATGGCCAGGATGCTTGGGGTGGACGCTGTCGTCGAAGGTTCGGTGATACGGCAGGGCAGCCGGATTCGCGTGCATGCCCAGTTGATTCGTGCCTCGACCGACGAGCACCTTTGGGCGGATGAGTACGACGGCGAGTTGGGGGACGTACTTACTCTCGAGAGCGAGGTGGCGCAATCCATCGCGCGCAGAGTGGAGGTCAAGGTCACCGGAGAAGAGCGTGCCAGGCTGATCGCGGCGCATCATGTCTCGCCTGAAGTTTACGAGAGCTATCTTAAAGCCGAAAATGAATTCAGC
This sequence comes from uncultured Acidobacteriaceae bacterium, assembly GCA_963787495.1. GTDB lineage: Bacteria > Acidobacteriota > Terriglobia > Terriglobales > Acidobacteriaceae > Sulfotelmatobacter. The sequence goes on along the minus strand of CAWBDA010000002.1, from coordinate 243,895 downwards.
AAGAGTCGCAGCAAGGCTGAGCTTGAACAGAGTATTGCCTACTTTGAGGAAACGATCGGCAAGGACCCTAACTTTGCACCGGCTTACGTCGGCCTCGCGAACGTATACGAGAGGCTCGGATCAGTTCTCGGCGGTGCCCCCCCGAAGGAAACACATCCAAAAATGATGAGTGCAGCCCGAAAAGCAATTGAACTGGATCCGGACCTTGCGGAACCACACGTCTTGCTTGCAGAGGTATATCAGAAACAATGGCAGTGGAGCGACGCCGAAGCGGAATTTAAGCGGGCTCTGGAGTTGAACTCGAACGATGCTGGTGCTCACGTCGGATACGCTAAGTGGCTGCTGTGCCAGGGGCGGACGGACGAGGCCCTGGCGTGGGTCCAGCGTGCCCGCGAACTTGATCCGCTTGGAGGCGCTGGGATCACTCCGGTTGGAGGCGTTGCTATCACTAATGGTTTCATTTTGTTTTATGCGAGACGTTACGACGAGGCCATCAGGGAGTTGCGAAACGACGACCCGGACCATTGGTATCTGGGGCTCGCCCTGATTGCCAATGGCCAGCCGGACGAAGCGATTACGGTGCTGGAGAAGGCGCTCGGTCCCAACCGGAATCCGGCTGTAATGAGCGTGCTGGTTCGGGCCTATGCGCATGCTGGACGCCGTAAGGAAGCCCTGCGGCTGCTTGAGGAGTTGAAACGACGGCAGCAGACAAGCTACGTTGCCGCCGCCCCCTTTGTGAATGCTTATTTGGGACTCGGTGACAACGAGCAGGCACTTGCCTGGCTGGAACGAGCCTACGAGGAACAATCAAACATGCTGCAGTTGATCAAGGTCCATCCATACCTCGATCCCTTGCGCAGCGACCCACGTTTTGTGGATCTGGTCCACCGCGTTGGGCTTGACCAGCCTCGATAGCCACCTTTCTTCGTTTGATTATCTGGGAGTCGATTCTCATAAATACTCGGTGGGCTACATGTTCTTTCTCGCCAATGTACGACGCACAGGCAATCACGCACACGTTGGCCGATTTTCGGATATGATGCCGCACTACAGATCGCAGGTCCGCTTCGATCGAATTTGCTTGGGGTGTTTCGATGAGATTGCGACCCCGACGCTGCTTTTCCGCCTTTCTCCTGGCGATTTCCTTCGCAAACGGAGTGGGGGCGGCGCAGACCACGACCTCCGGCGCGGTGACCGGTGTCGTCACTGATCAGAGCGGTGCGGTTGTGCCGAATGCGGATGTCGAGATCAGGGACGTCAACAAGGGCACGACCGAGTCAACCGAAACAGATCGCGACGGCGTGTACCGTTTTTTCTTTCTTGCCCCCAGCCAATACACGCTAACCGTAGAGCACGACCGCTTTCGCAAGGAAAGCCGAACTGTGACCGTATTGCTGGAGACGCCAGTCACCGTCAACATCACCCTGGAGATTGCAAAAGCAGCCACGCAACTCTTTGTGACCGCAGAGGTTCCGCTCGTTCAGGCAGACAACGGCGACGTTTCGATTACCATGAGCCAGACGCAGGTCTCGGAACTACCCAATCCCGGTAACGACCTCACCTACATCGCCCAGACCGCTCCCGGCGCAATCATGGCCACCGATAATGCGCGCACTGGAGGCGTGGGCGGGAACTTTTCAATCCTGGGAATGCCGGGCACCTCAAATCTCTTCACCTTGAATGGCATGAACGATAACTCGGGTCATCTTAATTTTACTGGCGCTACGGGTATGCTTCTGGGTCAGAACCAAATTCAGGAAGCCACTGTGGTGAGTAATGGCTACTCGGGACATTTTGGAGATGCCCCAGGCTCGTATGTGAACTACGTGACAAAATCCGGAGGGAATGAATTCCACGGAAACGCCAAGTACTTTTGGAATGGTAGCGTGTTGAACGCTACCGACTGGATCACGGAAGCATTGGGCAATCCTCGCCCGTTCGATATCGCCAATCAGTGGGCGGCTTCGGTGGGAGGACCCATTCAGAAGAATAGGCTTTTTTTCTTTTTTGATACCGAAGGGTTGCGAGTCTTGCTGCCTTCTCCCGTTCAGGTGGTTCTGCCGAGCCCGCAGTTCGAGGCGGCAACCACCGCCAATATCGATTCTATGTTTGGATCTGTGTCCGCTTCCGATGCTTTCTACAAGCAAATCTTCAGTTTGTATAACCAAACCCCTGGAATAGCAGCGGCTACTCCGGGAAGCTTCTCCGATCCTCTCGGCTGTCTCGACGCAAGCCCGACTGGTGTATTCATCGGTCCGCAGACCGGGCAAGGCCAACTCGGTGTGAACCTTCCATGCGCAATCCATTTTCAGACAACACTTGGGCAGCCGACGAGTGAATCCCTCGTGTCTGGCCGTATGGATTGGAACGTCCGGACCAGCGATCGTGCTTTCTTCCTCCTCCAATACGACAATGGCCGTCAGCCCATTGTCGTCGACCCCATAAGCTCAGTTTTCAACGTCTATTACAGCGGGCCATGGTGGCAAGCCCAGTTGAACGAAACTCACACATTTGGAACAACCGCCGCGAACCAGTTCCTATTGGCAGGTATTTACCAGGATGGGGTGACGAGCGTTGTCAACCCGGCGCAAACCCTGGCTGCTTTTCCGACCACCCTGGATTGGTCTGACGCCGGTGGGCCATTCACGCAGCTGGGAGGATTTGACTACATCTACGGCTATCCCATCGGCCGAGGGCTCACGCAGTACGAGATCGCCGATGATTTCCTGAAGATTCGGGGCAAGCACAAATTCGGATTCGGTCTAGATTTCCTGCGAGCATATTTGAGCAACTCAGACTATACGCAATACGCCGTTGGAGATACGGTTCCACAAACCATCGACGCATTTTATTCTGGGGGCGTGGATCCAGCATCTCAACAAAGTGACTCCACACGCTTGCGTCAATCGTTTGCTACTCAGCTGGCACAGCGCTTCGCTACCTACACGCTTGCGGGCTATGGGCAGGATGAGTGGAAGGTAAAGTCCAACCTGACCCTTACTCTCGCCCTGCGGGCGGAACATGAATCAGATCCGGTCTGTGCCCACGATTGCTTTGCTGAACTATCTGGACCATTTGAATCGATCAGTCACGACCCCGCACAGCCTTACAATCAAGCGATCTCGACACGTGAACAAGCTTTCTTTCACAAGGATGCTGTTGATTGGGCGCCGCGATTCAGTTTCGCCTGGCAACCGCTGGGAGTTTCGCATAATACCGTGGTACGTGGCGGTCTCGGTTTATTTTACGAGCTAATCGGCGGGTTCGGAACCCCTTTCTCTGGCAATCCACCACTCGTTAACCGCGTGACCGTATTTGGCCCCTACAATCTCGCTCCGGAAGAAACCAACAGCCTTTTTAAAGTAGCCGCCGCCTCAAATGCTGCCTTTGTCGAGGGGTTTGCAGCCGGTGAGAACCTTGCTCAGATCAATGCGTCAGATCATTACTTCTTCCCTCCCAGCATTACCGTTGCGACTAATCATCCCCGTTCATCCCAGTATCAGAAGTGGAGCCTGGAAGTGCAGCAGACGTTTGGCACCAGCACTTCGGTGACACTCGGGTACTACGGCAATCACGGAATTCATGAGTTCGTGCAAAATCCCTCAGCCAATGCTTGGGGATGGGGTCCATTTCCAGCCACACGCTGTGCGAGCCCGCCGGTTCCCCCCTGCGCCGACCCTCGCTTCGCTGGTGTCACTGAATTCACGACACCCGGAATTTCAAACTACAACGGGATGGTCGTTTCGTTTCGGCGGCGATTTACGGGTTTCGGGGATGGTTTATTCCAGGTGAACTATACCTACGGCCATGCTCTGGATGAAGTTTCCAACGGCGGCCTCGACGAATTCACAGCGGGCAGTTCTGTCTACCCCCAGGACCCCTTTAATCTGCGAGGCAGCTACGGAGCGGCAGATTACGATGTTCGTCACTCCTTGAATGCGAACTATGTGTGGCAACTCCCGATAAAGATCGTGCTCCACGGCCACGGCCCCGATTACCTGGTGAGGGGATGGCAGGTCTCGGGAACGATTTTCGCCCGAACCGGATTTCCCTACACGGTGATCGATCTCGCAGAAAGCGGTAACCTGGCTTCGAAAAATTTCTATGGAACAATCTACTCTGTGCCAGTTGCCCCACTCGGCGGGTCCCATTCCTGCGGAGCGGGAGCCGTAATCCCTCCCTTCCCGCATCCTTGTTGGCCGCCGCAAGTGGTGACGCTGCCGGACGGCACAACGATACCCAATACAAATGCAGATTTCGTGCAAACGGGTTGCGAAACAGGATTCAATACCGGGAACTTGCCAACTTCACAGGGACCTTGTTCAGGCGGTGCCGTTTCCTTCGCTCAAGGCCGCAACCGTTTCCGCTATCCGAGCTATTTCAATACTGACTTCACTGTCATGAAGAAAACGAGCCTTGTCGGTCGGGACAAAGTGGTGCTGGGTATTGGTGTCCAATTCTTTAATTTTTTCAATCACCCAAATTTCGGCCCGCCTGACAACTACAGCTCGGACCCATCGTTCGGAGAGATATCGACGATGGAGATGCCACCGACCAGCATCCTGGGGTCTGGCCTTGGAGGCGACGTTTCCCCCAGGATGATCCAACTGAAAGCGCAGATCCAGTTTTAGGAAGGTAGCGGATGATCTTTCACTGCTTTCGGAAGTTCGGCGTTGCCGTTTTTTCGCTTCACAATGACCCGAAAGTCGCTGGGGATGACGTAACACTTGTCGTGGTGTGCCGTCGCTGTGTCGCGTGCTCCGTTCGAATTGATACAACTTCAACAATTTGCGAGTGGCGTCAAAGTCACTTCCGTGCGGGCTGGTTATCGGCAAGTCATTGAGGTGTTTGGCGATTGTAGTCGAGAACCTCTTTAGACCGAACGGCCGATGGCTAAAATGATGGAGCCGACGAGCGGACTTGAACCGCTGACCTGCCGATTACGAATCGGCTGCTCTACCAACTGAGCTACGTCGGCCTCTTGGTTGGACTATCCGGAGTGCGACGATTCCAGTTTATCAAATCGCCGCCGCGGTAACCGCAGACGATCGAGACCAGCAATTCCCTGGAAGAAGACGGGCTTCAGATCAGCTCGCTTATGCGGCGCGAGCTGCCACCATCGAGTCGTATTCTTCTTGCGACTGCGCGGGCAGCAGCACCCACAGGGTGTACACGCCGACGGCGGTGCCGAAAGGAACGTTGAACAGCGAGACGAAGCCCAGCACCAGCGCGATGACACGAGCCCACGGTTCGCGCTGCATCAATCCCCAGCCCGCGATGAATCCGCAGGCCGCTTTCGCCAGGACGAAAATACCGAGCACGCTCAGAAGCGGACGCAAGAACGCGGTCGGCGCTTCCGGCGCACCAAGCTCGTGCAGATGTGCAAACAACGTATTGGCAAGAACGTACAGAACTACGCCGCCAATGGTGTTGAACGCGGAGATAGCAAGCCAGAGAATCCCCAGCAGGTGAAGATGCCCCTGGACGCGCCCGGGACGCTGCGGCATCGCCCTCACTGATCCCACGACTTGTTTGCCACACTTGCTGCAAAACCCCTGACCCGGCTGCACCGTTGTGCCACATCCATCGCAGAACATCGTTCCCTCCCCGCCGTCTCGTTTGAAGAGCCGGTTTGCCACGAACACTGCTCAACACACGTTACCCGTAAGATGATACGCAAATCGCCGGCAAGAGTTCAGCGAAAGCGTTCTCCGCGCTGCAATCTTACTGCAGCCGCTTCGCTCCACAAGCGCGAATCGCTTCGCGAGCAAAACGAAAAGGCCACCCGGCAACAGGGCGGCCTTTTCTTTTCAAGGGAGAATAGTTCCAACGGAGGCAAAAGATCCCGTCAAAACTTTCTGCACAAAATCTTATGAGCCGAAAAAGCAGGGTGTCAAGCAATTTTTGGGAAATAAATGTCTTTAGTTTCAATCATTTACAGAATGAATCAACATTCCGTGAAACCGTTTCAATTTGAGACAAGAGGCCCGGAAAAAGCCCGTAAGCCAATATTCCTGAGGCACTTAAGAACCCTTGGAGGGCGCCGTCGTGGCCGGAGGTCGAGCCGCGGACTCAGGCGTCGCCTCTCCCAGTTGGAGGGAAATGAACTCGGTTTGGTCGGGACGCCCGAACACCGGACCGGGGAAAAACCGTCGCAAAAGAATGCGTGCGCCGCCGAAGGCGACTCCGGCAGCCAGAGATATCGCCCCCACGAGGATGCACAGCAGAATAATGTTCACCAGCAGGTTGGCAATGTTGTTCTTCTTGTCGAAATACGTGTTCTCGTTCCAGGTGACGCTGGGCGTCCAGTTCACCGCACCCAGCAAAGTCTGCGCATCGCCTTGGGAAAGCGGGCCGGTCGCGATTGCAATAATCGGCCCGGTGCGCTTGTCGAAGAACGGCCCAACGTTTTCAATGGCCGCAACCCCGGCCTGGGGTTGAGCGGCATGATGAGCTGCATCGATGCGGCGCAGATGTTCGGCCGCCAAAGCCGGCGTCGGATATTCGATCAGCATCAGCGTGGCGTCTCCACTTGAAGTGGAGTACTGCCCGAGCACCACTTCGGGGCTGGCACTGAAATCGACCAGATCCGCGGGAAGCGGAGACGCGATCGCGGCCAGAGCCAGAGGTCCCTCAGCGTATTTCTCAGTGTTCCTGGCGTAGCCGTGGTGCGGCATGAAAGCCAGAATCGGCGGCAGGTTGCCGGCATTCCCGCCCGGACGCGGCAAGACGCCTGCCAACTCACGCAGCCCCGCCGCTGACATTACAGACAACTGGCTGAATACGGCCTCAACTACGATGTGTCCGCGATAAAACAGAACCCGCTGGTTGAGCGATGCGCCCTGATCGCCGATCTCCTCCCGCGCCATCTCCGGCTGCAGGTAGAAAGAGTAGGCCCCGAAGGCGCCGCTCGCATCGGCGAAGCGCGCAGCGCGGATCTTCAACGTGCGCCCGTCGTCGCTCTGGTAAGTGGCGGCCTCGAAATCCGTGAAGCCGTATTCCTTCAGCAGAGCCGCGTTGGTGGGGTCCGCGGCAGCGGCATCTTTACTGGCCTGCGCCGCGCCTTGAATCTGCCACCCGGCGAACTGCTTTGGCAGGATAGGCGGGGCGGGCGAATCCGTGCCCGGGCTGGCTGCGAAAACCACGCTAACGAGGCAAGCGCTAATTAAAGAAACAACGGCAGCCAGGATGAGTACAAACCTTGAGGCACGCATGAATACACCACTGGGCACAGAATCCCTCTTTTGATTAGACCACAGCGGGTGAGAAAAAGTTTCCGGAAGGAACTACTGGCCGGCGGCTTTGTCCATCTTGCTGGCAACCTTGACTCCGCTCAGCCCATTCACATACTTGGCGATGCCGCGGTAGAGCGACTCGGCGATGCGCTGGCGGTATTCGCTGGTGGCTAGGCGGTGCTCGTCGGTAGGATTGCTGACAAAAGAAATCTCGGCAAGAATCGACGGCATGTTGGCGCCGATCAACACAATAAAGGGAGCCTTCTTCACGCCCCGGTCGCGAATCCCGGGGCTCTTGGCGGCGAGGCCGCTGTGCAACGACTGCTCCACATCCCCGGCAAACTCCCGCGACTCCTCGATCTTTTCCTTCAGCGCGATCTTCTTCACCAGGTCCTGCAGTTCGTAGATGGACTTCTCCGAAACCGCGTTCTCGCGCGCCGCAACCTCCAGCGCCTCCGGCGACGAGGTGAAATTCAAGTAGTAGGTTTCGACGCCTCGAGCGTCAGGATCGTGACTCGAGTTGGCGTGGATCGATACGAACAGATCGGCGCGCGCCTGGTTCGCAACCGCAGTGCGAGTTTCCAAGGGGATGAAAGTGTCGTCCTTGCGTGTATAGACAACTTCCGCGCCCAGCCGCGTTTCCAGCAGCTTGCCCAAGCGCCGGCCCACATCGAGCACGAGATCTTTTTCTTCCAGGCCGTTAGGGCCGATGGTGCCGGTATCGTGGCCTCCGTGTCCGGGATCGATCACGATCTTGCCGATTTTCAATCCCAGCGCGCGAATCAGGGAACGGTCGCCGCCCGCAGTGGGCCTTGCCTCGTGAATGTCCAGATCAGAAGCGCTTCCCGACTTGCCGGACGCGAGCGCGCGCGTGCCGGACTTGGGCCTGGGGCCCTCCGGATCAACTCGCAATGCCGGAGCACTCGAATCTGAATTATCTGGATCGCTGTCGAGATTACTGGCCGCGGGTTTCTTCGCCGTGACCGTATTTTGAGTGTGCGAAGCTCCGCTCTTCACTCCTTGAGCGCTCCGCTTGGTGACTCCGGCGGGGGCACTGGCTTCGTCATCGTCATCGGCTTCGACGATTTTCTTCACCACAGACGTTGCTGGCTTCTTACTCACTACCGTGGTCCCGGATGACGCAGAGGCATCATCGCTGGCGTCTGCGCTGATTACTTTCGGCAAGGCCGCGCCATCCGACTGCGCCGAGGCAGTTTCGCCGGCGTCCTTGTCTTTGATCTGCTTCGCCCGTCCATTCCGGCCGTGTATGTCGATGATCAGGCGATAGGGATTGGGCAGCAGGAAAGCTTCATAATCGGAGAGGTTATCGACTTCGAGCACCACCCGCGTGCGGCCCGGCGCAAACTGGGCCACACGAACCTTCTTCAGGAAGCCGTCATCCACGTCGAAGCTCTTGCCGACCAGGGTGGACGCAAGCTTGGCATCGCGCAGGTCGAAAAAGATCCGTGCCGGACTATCGATCCGCTGCGAGAAAAACTTCACTTCGCTTTCCACATCGATGGCAACCCGAGTGTAGTCGGGCGTGGACCAGTGCCGGATGCCGGTCACCCGCGGCAGCCGCCCGGAGCGTGCCTCCGGGGATTCGTCCTTACCAGACTCCGCATGAGAAGCGGAACTGTCCGCGGCCTCTCTCGCGTCTTCATTGTTATTGTTACCGCTCTTTTCCGGCGGTTTCTTCGCCGCAGCCCTTTGGGCGGCGGCCTTTTCGGCCTGTGCTTCTTGATTGAGCTCGGCGATGGCCCCACGGGCACCGTCGGCCAGGCGATTGTGGGGATAGCGGTGCAGAAACTCCTGAAAAGTGGATCGCGCCGCCTCGGGATCGTTGAGATCATCCTTGTAAATCTCGCCGATGGTGAACAGCCCGTCGAAGCGGTATTTGCTGCCGGGATACTCGCGGCGCAGGAACTTGTATTGCTCGATGGCCTCGTTGAGAATTTTATCGTCGTCAAATCGCCGTCCCATTTCGACCAGCGTCTCGGCCACCGCGACCACGCTGGGATCAGCTTTGGTGGAAGCAGGTGCACCCAGATAAATAAAGCGGTAAGCATTCAAAACGCGCTGGTAATCGTGGCGCGTTCGGTCGGCAGGAGGCCTTCCGTTCAGGGCCTCGCGCATGCGCTCGGCGGCGGCGAAATGTTCCCGCGCCCAGGCATCGGAGTGGCGCGAGCGGGCCTGCGCCGCAGGAGCTGTAGCCGCGACTGCGGCGAACACGGCGAGCGCAAACAACGCTCCCCACGCACCACGCTGCCGCGATGAGGTCTTCACTAGTACCAGCCTGTGCCTTCGTAACTAGTTGGTTGAACCTATGCCCTGGGTGCCAGAAAACTAGTAGCCAGAACGAACCGTAGAGAGATAAAGTAAACCGCTGCTGCGAACTTAGTCTGTGTTGCTAATGTAGAGTACACCGCGCGAGTCCCGCTGAACCGTGACGGGATCATGCGAAGCGCCCGAGTTAAAGTCGGATACACCGTAGTACAGGTTGGTGATCCTCCGGACGTAGTTTTGGGTTTCGGCATAGCGCGGCACGCCGGAACTGCGCGCCACCGCTCCCGCACCCGCGTTGTAGGCGGCGAGGGTCAATTTGATGTCGCCGTCATAGCTTTCCAGAAGTTGCTTCAAGTGTCGCACGCCGGCGTCCACATTCTGTTCCGGGTCAAATGGATTTCTCACCTTCAACTGGCGAGCGGTCGAGGGCATCAACTGCATCAGCCCCATCGCACCTTTTCGCGAGACCGCGTTGGGGTTGAAGTTCGATTCCACTTTCACCACCGCCCGCACCAGGTTCGGGTCCACGTTGTGCCGCGCCGCCGCCTGCTCGATCGCACCGTCAATGTCGCCAGGCGACGCTATCGGTCCGCGGAAATTGGCGTTGACAATCCTGGCCGTTGCCGACTGAGTGGACTCATGCCCCAGATATTCACTGACCTCAGCCGCCGCCGAGCGCGCCGCCCGCATCGCCGCCGCGCTGGGTCCGGGAACGGGCTTCCAGCGATTCTCCTTGGAACTCCAGTACATCAGTTTGCGCCGGGGCACTTCCGACTCTAGCGTGTGGCGAGCGGCACTGGCCGGGACAGGCTCGTTGACGTAGATCTTGCGGCCGTGCTCGTCGGTTGCCGTGATGTTCGTTATCGCGATCTTTTCTGACTGGCCTTCGCCACCTTCAGCGGCGCGGAGTGGTAACAAGAGAGAAAGAGAGGTCGCGGCTACGGTGCTGGCCATCAGGGCGATTTGCAGGCGCTTTCGCATAACCGGGTTCCTAAACACCATTCGGCGAAGGCAGACTTCACCCTCGCCCTTGCTACCCCGGAACCTGACGGAGAATTCCTAAACCAGAGTACGTCAATTATAGGCGTTGAGGATGGGTAGGAGCAACCTATCTAAAGGCCGTAGAACCACCTAAGTAATCTCCGTAAAACACTGACAACAAGACAATTAGAATTCATTAAGTTACCTTCTCCAGGGCCAGGCTCAGGCTGTCGAGCGATAACGACCGCAGCAGGTTGCGACGCATGCCACGCTCTACCTCAGCCAGCCGGTCAGAGGCCGCGGCGATCCAGTCGAAGTCGGCAGACTCAGCCAGCTTCGTGAGCTGACTTTGAATATCGGTGTTGTGCACCAGCTCCGGCGATCCCGACCCCAGAAACATCAAGTCGCGCAGCAGCGAGTAAAGCGTTCGGAGAAGCCGTTCCGTCTTCTCCCGCCCCTCGGCGCCGGCGCGATAGGATTCGGTGATTTTAAAAAGCTGAGTGTGTTCGCCTCCCACCAGCGCCGAGTTAAGGATCGTGAGCGCGTCAGCGCGGGCGGCTACATAGGCCTCCACATCGAAGGTGCGGGCTCTCCCCAGGGCGCCTTCACTCAGTCTGGCAACCAGAGAGCGTTGCGGAGCCTTCCATTCCGGACGCCGCTCGGCGAGATAGCGCTCCACTTCCTCCACAGCCAAGGCGGCGAGGGGAAACACCATCGATCGCGATCGAATCGTAGGAAGCAGCTCCCCAGGATTCTCCGAAAGCAGAAAAATCGTAGCGAACTCCGGAGGTTCTTCCAGAACCTTGAGCAGAGAATTAGCCGCCTCCTTCATGAAAGCTGAGTCGGTAAAGATATAAACGCGTTCCCGAGCTTCGGACGGACGGTAATAAATGGTCTCGATCACCCGCCGAACCTGATCCACCTTGATCATCATCTGCGGAGGATCTGGCGGAATAATCAGCACATCGGGATGAGTCTGCACGAAGAGCCGTGTATCTTTCTTGTCGGCCTCGCGCAGACCTTCGCGCGTCTCTACCGCTTCAGCAAAACGGGCATCGAGATCGGCAGCCTGGGCAATGCGTCGGCAGTTTGCGCATTTCCCGCAGAAATCAGGCAGGCCATCCGTCCCAGTCGGTGCCAGACAATTCAGAGCCTGTGCCAGCATCAGCGCCAAAGTATATTTGCCCGAACCCCGCGCTCCCGAAAGGATCACCGCATGCGGAAAGCGTTTCCGCGCCAGCATGTCGCGCAGGCGATGAACCGTTTCGGCATTGCCGTGAAAATTAGAGAATCCCAAGCTTTACCTCGCAGTCAACTTCAGCTTTCGACCGACAACCTCCAAAATCCGCCGATGCGTCTGCCCCGGCGTGCCGCTTGCATCCACGCCCACGACCCGCTGCGGCTCGCGTGCCGCAATCGCCAGATAGCCTTCCCGCACGCGTGCAAAAAAGCCGCGAGTCTGCTGCTCGAAGCGGTTTTCGTCCACATGATGTTTGCCCGCACTCTTGTTCGCGTGCGAAGCGCGCCGGTTCCGCCGCCGCGCACGCCCCACGCTCATCGCCGGGTCAGAATCCAGCAGGATCGTCAAATCCGGCTGCAAGTCTCCACAAAGCAGGCGGTGCAGCTTCAGCACTATCTCACTGCCCAGCTTACGGCCACTGCCCTGATAGGCTTCCGTCGAATCCGTGAAGCGGTCGCAAAGCACAATCTGCCCGTGCTCAAGCGCCGGATGGATCACCTCCGCAATGTGCTGCGCCCGCGAAGCGAACATCAAAGCCATTTCCGCAAACGGCGAAAGACCCTCCGTCGCCGAGTCGAGCAACACGCGGCGAATCTTCTCCCCGGTAGGCGTTCCTCCCGGCTCCCGCGTTTCCACCACCTTATGCCCCGCCGCGCGCAGCGCAGCCGCCAGCTTGCGCATCTGCGTGCTCTTGCCGGTTCCGTCGAGCCCCTCGAAAGTGATGAACTTCCCGCGCCGCGACATCGTGGAAATGATAGCAGCGCTGGTGCACTCTTGTATGACCCTCCCTGTACCGTCCTCTCGCGGGCTGGTAGAATCTAAAATTCCGCAGGCGCAGTCGTAATCGGTTCATCCAACGAATGGGGGCCCCTAATAATGAAACTCTCAAGCATCTTGGGAGTAGTCTGTGTTCTTTTATCTTCGATTTTCAGCTGGTCAGCCACGCCGCCAACCGTCACCATCTCTGTGGACGCCACTTCGGCTCCCCGCAAGATCTTCCACGCTAAGCTAAAGATTCCGGCCGCTCCCGGCGATCTGACCCTTTATTACCCGAAGTGGATTCCCGGCGAGCATGCCCCCGACGGCCCCGTGATTGACCTGGCCGGACTTAAATTCACCGCCAGCGGCAAGACTCTGAAATGGCGCCGCGATCTGCTCGACGGCTTCACCATCCACGTCGAGGTTCCTCCCGGCGAGAATGAAGTAAACGCCGAACTCGATTTCCTCTCCCCCGCAACCTTTGAAGGCGGCTTCTCTGCAGGTTCTTCTGCCACCGACAAAATGGCCGTGATCAGCTGGAATCAGGTGCTGCTCTACCCCAAAGGCTGGAAGTCAGACGACCTCACCTACGTGGCCAGCCTGAAACTCCCCGCGGGCTGGAAATATGGCACGCCGCTGCCGATCGCATCCACGTCGCTTACCGGCCAGAACGGCGACACGCAAATCATGTTTCAGCCCGCGTCCCTCACCACCCTGGTCGATTCTCCCGTAATCACCGGCGAATTCCTCAGGGTCGTCAAACTGGCCGACGACCCGCTTGTTGAGATGGACATTGCCGCCGACAGCGCCGCCGCTCTTGCCCCTCCGCCCGAGGTCTGGGATCACTACAAGAATCTGGTCGATCAGGCGAACAAGCTTTTCGGCGCGCATCACTATCGCGACTACCATTTCCTGTACAGCCTGAGCGATCACGTAGCTCACTTCGGACTGGAGCACCACGAATCCGACGACAGCCGCGTCGACGAGCGCGGGTTGGTCGATGACAGTATGCGCAAGAGTGAAGCCAGCCTGCTCCCCCATGAATACGTGCATTCGTGGAACGGAAAATACCGGCGTCCGGCCGATCTCGCCACGCCTGACTATCAGCAGCCGATGCAAGACGATCTCTTGTGGGTATACGAAGGTCTGACGAATTATCTCGGCACCGTGCTGACTGCGCGCAGCGGATTGCTCACTCCCGAGGAAGAACGGGACGATCTGAGCATAACCGCCGCCGCCCTCGACCATACTCCGGGCCGCGAATGGCGCAACCTGCAGGACACGGCCGATGCGGCTCCGCAGCTTTATTTCTCTCCCCATGCCTGGCAATCGTGGCGTCGCGGAACCGATTTCTATGACGAAGACACCCTGAACTGGCTGTGGGCCGACGTCATCATCCGTCAGCAGAGCAAAGGCAAGAAAACATTAGATGATTTCTGCCACCTCTTCCACGGTGCTCCCAGCACTGCGCCCATGGTGAAGCCCTATACTTTCGAGGATGTCGTCAATACCTTGAATCAGGTCGTACCCTACGACTGGCGCGGCTTCTGGACCGAGCGGCTGACGAATCACGGCCCCGGCGCCCCGCTCGGCGGAATTGAAGGCAGTGGGTGGAAACTGGTGTATGACGAAGTTCCATCCGAAATGGAGCGCGGCGGCCAGGGCAACCAGCATTTCGTCGACGTGAGGTATTCGATCGGGATTGACCTGAACGAAGACGGCACCATCACCGACACTATCGAAGGGATGCCCGCCGCTCAGGCCGGAATCGGCCCCGGCATGAAGTTAATCGCAGTGAACGGCCGCCGCTACACAGCGGAAGTCCTGCGCGACGCCCTCGCTGCCGGCAAGAGCGACACCGCTGCCCTCGAACTTCTAGTCGAGAACACGGATTACTTCAACACCTACAAGCTCGATTACCACGGCGGCGAACGCTACCCTCACCTGGTACGAGATGAATCGAAACCGGATTTGCTGTCGGAGATCTACAAAGCGAAGTAGCTTCAGTTTTAGTTTGATTGTCATCCTGAGCAAGCGCTTTTTGCGCAGCGAAGGATCTGAGCGAGCCGCGCGAAGCGTCGCCCTTTTTGCGACGCAATAATCGCGCGTTTGGCCTTGTCATCCTGAGCGAGACGCTTTTTGTCTCGCGAAGGATCTGGGCAAGCCGCGCGACGTGTCGCGTTCTTTGCGACACAATACTCGCGCGTTTGGCTCGCTTCCTTATTCACTCGTCTGGTCGAGGAGACGCCGATCATGAGCTTGCGCCGGCCCATGTTATCCACCAGCACCCTGTGTTATCTGGCCCTCACGCTCCATTCCCTGCTGTTTGCCCAAGCCCCCGCGTCCATCCTGGGCTTCACTCCTTCTGCCGCAGCTCACGAGCTTGAACTCGAGAACAAGTTCAAAGCCATCCCCTCTCCGGACGAAGAACGCCGCCAGCACAAGATCTTCACCGCCGAGCCGCACGTAGCCGGCTCTCCCCGCAACAACGAACTGGCCCGCTACATCGCCGACGAGTGGCGGAACCAAGGTCTGGAAGACGTAGTCATCCGCCGCTACGACGTCTACGGCAGTAATCCAAAGAGCACCTTCCTGGAAATGATCGCGCCCGTTCATTACCGTGCCGGACTCCGCGAGCTGCCCATCCCCGGCGATCCGGACATGAAGAACAAGGGCATAAGTTCTGCGTGGAGTGGCATGTCCGCCTCCGGCGAAGTCACGGCCCCTCTCGTCTACGCCCACAGCGGTAATCCCGAAGACTACGAACTTCTCCGCAAGCAAGGCATCGACGTCAAAGGCAAAGTCGTCCTGGTGCGCTACTCAAATCCCTACAGCTATCGTGGATTCAAAGCGCTCACCGCCGAACGCGAAGGCGCGGCCGCCATTCTCATCTACAGCGACCCCGCCGAAGATGGATTCAAGAAAGGCAAGGTCGACCCCAACGGCCCGTGGGGCCCGGAGTATCACATCCAGCGCGGGGCGATCACTTACGATTTCATGGTCCCCGGCGATCCGCTCACTCCAGGATGGGCCTCCGTTCCCGGCGCCAAGCGCATTCCAGTCGAGCAAGCAGTGTCGATCCCGAAGATCATGGCTCTGCCGCTGTCCTGGCACGATGCCAAGCCGTTGCTAGCTCAAATGGACGGCCCCGTCGCGCCAGACAACTGGCAGGGCGGACTGCCCATCAAGTATCACCTCGGCGGCAATCGCGTGCGCGTGCACGTGAAGATCGAAATGGACAACTCCACCCAGCCCTACTACGTGGTCGAAGGCCGCATTCGCGGCGCGCAGTT
The DNA here is from genome assembly GCA_963787495.1 of uncultured Acidobacteriaceae bacterium. Lineage (GTDB taxonomy): Bacteria > Acidobacteriota > Terriglobia > Terriglobales > Acidobacteriaceae > Sulfotelmatobacter. The sequence continues at coordinate 228,101 of CAWBDA010000002.1, read as the reverse complement.
GCCCGACGATTGGATCGTCCTCGGCAATCACCGCGACGCCTGGGTTTTCGGTGGCGTTGACCCCAGCAGCGGAACCGCATCTTTGATGGAGTTGACTCGCGCCCTTGGAAAGTTGGCCAAAGCCGGAACCCGTCCGCGTCGCACCCTTGTTTTCTGCAGTTGGGACGGAGAAGAAGTTGGCCTGACCGGTTCCACCGAATGGGGAGAGCAGTTCGCCGACGAACTGCGCAACAAGGCAGTCGCCTACATCAACGTCGATGAGGCGACTTCGGGGTCGACCTTCCACGGTCAGGCAGTGGCGTCGCTGGCGCCGATGCTGGTCGAGACGACTCGCTCGCTGAAAGATCCTTCGGGAAAAACGCTGTATGAAGCGTGGAAGGAATCATCCACGCGCGAACGCCGCCAGGCGAAACAAACGGAAGGAGTGACCGACTCGAACGTCACCGATTCAAACGTCGACGATTCGAATCTGGCCGACACTCGCATCGGCAGCGGCTCTGACCATACCGTGTTCCTCAACTTCGTAGGCATGCCGGTCCTCGGCCTGCAGTTCGACGGACCCTACGGCGTGTACCACTCAGCCTACGACGACTTTTTCTGGATGAATCACTTCGGCGATCCCGGCTACCGCTATCACACTCTAATGTCGCAGTTGTGGGGCGTTCTCGCACTGCGCCTCGCCAATGCCAACCTGCTCCCCTTCGACTTCGCCAGCTACGCCAGCAATATCCGCCAGTTCGTAAATGAATTAGCCAAAAATAATCCTGTCATCCTGAGCGGAGTGACTGATTCGCGAAGCGAAACAGCCACGCAGTCGAAGGACCCTGGGTCTGCATGCGCTACCTGCGGCCCGTCAGGGAGTTCGACCCGAGAGCGCGACGCTGCAAACACGCCACTCGATCTGACCCCCGTGCTCACCGCCATCGACGAATTCGAAGCCGCAGGCAAGCGCCTCGACGAATCCGCAAGCCGTGCACTAGCCTCCGGCCCGATCGATCCCAAATTAGCCGCAACCATCAATCACGGCACCATGCAGGTCGAACGCAACTGGCTCAACCCGGATGGCATCCCCGGGAGACCGTGGTTTAAACACATCCTCTACGGCGCACGCTTCACTTACGCCCACCTGGAGTTGCCGGGCTTAACGGAAGCAGTCGAGAAGCAGGATTGGACCACTGCCAAACAGCAAGCAGAAATCCTCCGCAAGGCGCTAGTCAACAACACGAAGCTGGTAAATCAGCTCAACTCCAGCCTGAACGGAACGGCCGCTGCGGAAAAGTAATAGAGAAAGAAATCACCCGAGACCCGTCGAAGAGACGTTGCTTGCAACGTCTCTTCTCGCCCACCGCGACGCCGTCCGTACAACCGTGGAAGAGCGGCGCTTCAGCGCCGCGTAAGGCCTGTTCTGACTAGCCATTGTCATTCCGAGCCACTCGCAGCCGGCGAAGCCGGCAGGAGTGAGCGAGGAATCTGCTTTCGAACACCGCGGTGACTGTGCGGCACTGTCACGGCACCTTATCCACAGCCCCGTTGTGACATCTAACCTTGTCCGCCACTGAAAACTAGCCCATCATGGTCAAGGCGGAGGCAGTCTGGAGAGCGAGAACGATAGCGGCCGTAAGCCCTTTGCTGTCTAGATTTTTGCCTCTAAGTCATTTGTTGTCAGGATTTTGCGGAGATTTTCCTGCTAATCCGATGATTCCAATAGACCCCAGGGGGGAGGGGGTATCGACCCGACAGCAAATCGCCGCCACCCGGGCCGTCTCTACTGCGAGCCCGAGCAAATTTATTAAGCGGCAGAAATCCACAGACTGGATTTCAAGAGAGCGCGACGACGCTATCTCGCCGAGTGATGATGCATGTGGTGCATGAAAGCACAGCTGAGGTGACCCAGAACGAACCAGAGAACTGCCCAGAGAACCGCCTTGAGTGTCGAATTCATGACGGCAAGAATAATCGAGAGGAGATTGGTGTCAAGCGAAAATCGTCCTGAGTCTTGTGCGGCCTTCGATGTCAGTTAAATATGTCAGTCGAATTCAAAGACCACTTGCTCCACCGGACTACTCCACACCGGAGCAAACGACTGCCGATGCAGCGGCGTGGGACCATACTTCTCCAACGCGGCCAGATGCTGCGTCGTGCTGTAGCCCTTGTGCGAAGCCAATCCGTACTCAGGGAAAACCGCATCCCATTCGCACATCATACGATCCCGCTCCACCTTGGCCAGAATCGAAGCCGCCGCAATCGACGCCGAGAGCGCGTCCCCATGAATAATGGCTTTTTGCGGCAGTTCGCAATCCAGGCACACTGCATCCACCAGCAGATGGTCCGCAGCAGGTTGCAGACGCAACACCGCCTCGCGCATGGCAACCCGCGACGCCTGGTAGATGTTGATCTGGTCGATGCGCGCAGCATCCACAGCCGCAACCGCCCATGCGATGGCATGCTCACGAATGCGCGGCGCGAGTTGTTCGCGACGCTCCGGCAGCAACAGCTTCGAATCGCGCAACCCGCGAATGCGGTAACCGCGCTCGAGAATCACCGCCGCCGCCACCACCGGACCGAACAAAGATCCGCGTCCCACCTCGTCCACCCCCGCCACCATCGCCGCCCCGGTTGCCCAGGCATTTTTTTCATAACGCAGCGTGCAGCGCAGCTTCTTCAGCAGACGCAGTTTGGCCGCAGCAGGAGAAAGCGCGAACTCGGGCGAAACCTTCGCAGGGCTCGACATTGAAAATGAAAGGTCGCCCACCATCTTCACTTGCTACCGCATATTCCTGCAAGCGAGAAAATGCAGAACCATCAAGAAGCACTCCCCGCGCCGCTCAGTAACCATTACTTTGATTACGGACGTACATTGTCCACTAGGACATGTACTGCTATGTTGACTCGAGTCCCCCGTTCGCGAGGAGTAACGGTGAACGACAAGATAATCCAGCCGCAGCCAGATGCTATGCCACGAGATGCTGCTCCTCGACGCCAAGAAGGCGCGACGGCTGAGAAGTTGATCCATCTGGCACTTCCCGTTCGGCTGACTCACATGCGGAACGGCGTCCGCAGCGGGATCGAACTGGCTTGCACCTATGACATCCATCCGCGCGGTGCGCGATTACTCACCACTAGAAACGTCAAGGTGGGAGATTTGATCACGGTCGAGCGCGGCCGTCAAAAGTCCGTCTGTCAGGTAGTCTGGACTGCTGATCCCGATTCCGCCCTGCGCGGCCAGTTCACGGTAGAGTGCGTCGAGGGCAGCCGGATTCCCTGGGAAGAGGAATTGCGGCAAATGGAAGAGCAGTATCTGCCCGTCATCTCATCCGGGCCAAACCGGAAGACCGCGCTGAACGCATTCGGCAGAGGCGAGCAAAACCGCCGCCGCCGGCCGCGCTACGATGTGGAAGGAGACGCTGACCTGGCGGAAATCGGCGGACGATCCCGTCTTGACGGACGCCTGGAGCAGATCTCCGAATACGGCTGTCTGGTCCGCGCCGGCGACCTTCTAACTCCGGGAACCGGACTCAGGCTAGTCTTGAATATCTGCGATGTCAGCGTCGCGCTGCGAGGGCACGTCAGATACACGGCGCAGAACCGCTCCATGGGAGTGGAGTTCCAGGAGATCGGGCAAGGCGACCGTCCCTTGCTCGATTATGTATTGAGCCGGTTGCGAAAACTACGGACGCAGGACTTCGCAGACCTCGAAGTGGTCACCGAGCCGATGGCAGCAGTCGCAGGATGAAGATCAGTGCAGACGCTGTTCAGGACGCTGTTCAGCTCGGCTTCTCGACGTCGCGCAAGCGTGCCGCCTTGCCCTTAAGGCCCCGCAGGTAATAGAGCTTGGCGCGGCGGACTTTCGACGAGCGCAGCAAATCCACTTTGTCGATCACTTTGGAGTGGACGGGGAAAATGCGCTCCACGCCCTGGCCGAAGCTAATCTTGCGGACCGTGAAGCTGGCCTGCGGTCCGTTGTCGCGCTTGATCACCACGCCCTCAAAGGCCTGTACGCGCTCTTTGTCGCCTTCTTTGATCTTCACGTGAACGCGAATGGTGTCTCCGGGGTGAAAAGCGGGAATGTCGGTGCGTTGGGTCTTCGCCAGCAATTTTTCGATGATTAAGTTCGACATGATGGTTAATCCTTCCAAATTCTGAAATCTTTATCTCTCGTTAAAGTCAGCCGCGATCTTTTTTGATCCCGTCCTTGATCCCGTCTTGCCCGATCCGGTTCAGAAACTTTTTGTCTTCCTCGCTTAACACCGCGCCTTCCAGCAAGTCAGGACGGTTGCGAAACGTCTTTTCCAGCGCCCGTTGACGACGCCATCTCCGAATTTCTTCGTGGTTGCCGGACATCAACGCCTCCGGAACCGCGATTCCGCGAAACTCCGCGGGCCGGGTGTAGTGCGGATAGTCCAGCAATCCATTCGACCCGCAAGTCGAATCCGCACCGCACGAGTCTTTCGCTTTCGAGTCAACGGTGAAAGACTCCTGCTGGGTTGACGCTTCGTTCCCTACCGAACCGGGAAGCAACCGCATCACCGCTTCCACAATCACGGCGGCACCTAATTCCCCGCCGCTCAGAATATAGTCGCCGATGGAAAGTTCCCGGTCGGCGAGAAAGTCCGCAACACGCTCATCCACACCCTCGTAGCGCCCGCAGACTAAAACGAGGCGGTCAAGCAGCGCCAACTCCGCCGCAACTTTCTGACCGAACCGTTGCCCCTGCGCCGAGAGCAAAACCACTGACTGTTTCGCTCGTCCCGCCAGTCGCTCTTCGCGGGGCGCGAGGTCCATCGACTCCAAACACTCAAACAGTGGTTCCGGCTTCAGCACCATGCCTTCGCCGCCGCCGAAGGGCCGGTCGTCCACAGTGCGGTGACGATCGTGGGTAAACTCCCGCAGATCATGGACCTTAATTTCCGCCAGCCCCATCTCCTGGGCCCGGCGCGTAATGCCGTATTCCAACGGTCCGCGAAAGAAGTCCGGAAAAATGGTGACAATGTCGGCCTTCATCGCAGATCAAAACCTTTAACACAGAGGACACAGGGTTACACAGAGGCTTACCCTGTGAATCCTCAGTGTCCCCTGTGTTTAGCGCTTTTTCCAGCGCCCAGCACCTGTTCCCGTTTCTCTTCTGCTGTCAGCGGAGCGTTCACTTCCATCAGGCCTTCGGGCAATTTCATCCGGACCTGCTTGCGGTCGAGGTCTACCCCATCGAGATACGCCTCGGCGAACGGGATCTCCACCAGCCGGCCCGCCTTGTCGCGAACCATTAACAAAGGCGCTTCGCCCGCTCCAAACTCAACACCCTCAATGCATCCGATCTCGCGTCCGTGGTCGGACACCGCACAACCCACCAGGTCGCTGACGTAGTTCCAGCCCGCCTGCAGCTTCGAACGCTGGCTCAGGGGCACCTGGAACTCGCACCCTACCAGCGTTTCCGCCTCGGAGATCGAATCCACTCCGGCGAACTTCAGCACCAGCAGGCCCTTGTGCGGCCAAAGACCCTCCACTTCCAGTTCGCGCCGGACTGCGTTCGACTCCCGCGGCAGCGCCAGCAACTTCATGCCTACCGCAAATCGATCCGGCACGTCGCTGAGAATCTCGACCGCAACTTCGCCCCGGCGGCCCTGCGTCTTCACCACGCGGGCCAGCGTAATGAACTCACCACTTGTTTCAGGATCGCGAATGGTCCGGTTCCCTGCCCTGGTTCGTCGCTGGTCTCTAGTCGATGACTTCCAGGGTGTAGCGCTTGCGCGCGCGCACTCCTGCAGCGCTCAGAAGCGTGCGCAGAGCGCGAACGTTGCGCCCTTGCCGGCCGATGACTTTGCCCACGTCACCTTCTGCGACTTCCAGTTCGATGACGTCGTCGTCGAGATGGTCCACAAAGACCTGATCAGGAGCGTCGACGATCCACTTCGCAATCTGCTCGATGAGAGCGCGCACATTTCCAGTGGGTTCAGTCATGGCGTTTGCTTATGCCGCGGGAACTGCCGGGGCAGCTGGGGGCTTGGAGTAAAGCTTGCCCACCCGCTCTGACATTTGCGCGCCCTTCGACACCCAATAGTCCACGCGATCGCGCTTGAACTCGACGCTGGCGGGGTTGGTTCGGGGATTGTACGTCCCCACAACTTCCACCGGCCGGCCGTTGCGCGCGCGCGCCTTCTCAATGACCACAATGCGGTAATGCGGTTGCTTGCGCGCACCCATGCGCGACAGTCGAATCATTAACACTGATGTATATCCTTGTTCCGGAAGAGTCCGGCGAGGTCAAGACAAACACTTATTATGAAGGAGGTTAGCGGGAATGGCAAGGGAGGAACGGACGGCAGCCCGCCAAAAAACAAAACCCCGGGCCACATTCAGCCCGGGGCATGAACCCGTCAAGTTCTAGGTAATTATCGTCAGGTTCAAGGGCGAAGTCAACGTTACTTTGAGGAGGTCCCCCGTCCGAGACCTCCTCGCCACTTTCCCTACCAGAACCGGGAAAGCGGTGGACCCGACGGGATTCGAACCCGCACCTTGGAACATGACGGGTTCATGTGCTGCCGATTACACCACGGGCCCTGAAGCCACCCCTAGGTGTTGGTCGCGCCGCCCGCAAGCGCGTTTGTCAGAAACGGCGCTGATTCCCGATATGAAATTCCCGCGATAGGACGAACTAGCGGCAACGGCGTGCGGCATCCTGTCTGCTATAGAATGCTGCAATGCGCAGGGAAGCTAAAGTACTATTGGGTCGCGACGGCTCCGAGGAACGTTTGCGGCTGCTGCGCGTCGACAAGAAAGCCCCCACGATCCCTGCGGTCATGCGAAGCCTGAAACACGTAAGGTCTTCCGGACCCTACACCCGCGACGAGATGAACGAACGCTAGATCCTCGTCCCGCACCCCAGCATCTTTCCCCGCCCTGCTAGACTCAAATGTTTCGAGGTCACACTTTGCAGGCAGTCTACCTTCTCTCCGCAGTGCGCACGCCGATCGGCAAGTTCGGCGGGTCGCTGGCCTCTCTTACGGCCGCCGACATAGGCGTGGTAACCGCTGAGGCTGCGATAGAACGCGCCGGAATTCAGCCCGAGCAAGTGGAGGAAACCATCTTCGGCAACGCGCGGCAGGCTGGCGGAGGACCGAATCCGGCGCGGCAGATTTCCATTCGCAGCGGCGTGCCGCAGGAGATGCCGGCGTTCACGGTGAATAAAGCCTGCGCTTCGGGAATGAAGGCGATCGCGCTGGCTTACCAATCGATTTCGATCGGCGATGCGAGCTGCATTCTCGCGGGAGGTACGGAATCCATGTCGCGAGTTCCTTACTATCTCGAAGCGCGCTGGGGATACCGGCTGGGCAACCAGGAACTGGTCGACGGCATGTATCGCGACGGATTCTTTTGTCCCATGGCAAAAATGGTGATGGGCGAAACGGCCGAGGTGCTGGCCGAGCATTACAAGATTTCGCGCGAGGAGCAGGATGAGTACGCCCTGATGTCGCAAACCCGCGCCGGACGGGCGATTGCCGCGGGACGATTCGACGCAGAACTTACACCGGTGACAATCGAAGGCAAGAAGGGCGCAATCACCTTCAGTCGTGACGAACATCCTTTCCCCGACGCGAGCCTGGAAAAACTGGGCAAGCTGGCTCCGGTGTTCTCGAAAGCTGGAACGGTCACGGCGGGCAATTCTTCTGGAATCACCGACGGCGCAGCCGCCGTGATTGTGGCGAGCGAGCATTTTGCGAAGCAGAACAATTTGAAGCCGCTGGCGCGAATCTCAGCAGTGACTTCGGCGGGAGTCGATCCCCGCGAGATGGGCATTGGCCCCATCCCGGCGCTGCGTAAGCTTGAGGAAAAGCACAACCTCAAGCTGCACGAATTCGGTTTGATCGAGTTGAACGAAGCCTTCGCCGCGCAGGTGCTCGCCTGCGACCGTGAGTTGAATTTCAACCGCGACCGGCTCAACGTGAACGGCGGAGCGATCGCGATCGGGCATCCCATCGGTTGCACCGGCACCCGAATCACGGTCACGCTGCTACATGAGATGCTGAAACGTAACACCCGGCGCGGTGTGGCCACACTCTGCGTCAGCGGCGGACTGGGCATGGCGTTGGCGTTGGAGAACGTGGTGTGACGGTCGAGCCGTCATTTCGCCTCGCAGCGGAATCCGATACCGCGGCGCTCCTGAAGTTCATGGAAGCGTACTACGCCTTCGACGGACACGGGTTCGACGAGCAAAAAGCCAGCGTGGCCCTGACGACTCTGCTGCGGGACGCCAACCTTGGCCGCGTCTGGCTCATTCTGGATGGCGAAGCGCCCGTAGGCTACGTTGTGATCTGTTTTGGTTACAGCCTGGAGTGGCTGGGCCGTGATGCATTTGTCGACGAGTTCTACCTTCTGCCGGAACATCGAGGGCACGGTTGGGGACGGAAGGCCATGGTCTTCGTTGAAGAAGCCGCCCGGTCGCTGAATGTAAGGGCTCTTCATCTGGAGGTCGTCCGCGAGAATGTGACCGCGCGACAGGTCTACTGCAAGCTTGGCTTCAAGGACCGCGACAGCACCTTCCTGTCGAAATGGATCGCTGAGGATTTCTCCAAGCCTGAAGCACAAAAGGAGCATTGACTCGGGTGGAGATCGAATCGTCCTGGCGATTGTTCTTGTTCCCCTGTCCTGTCCGCAATCCGATACTTCTGCTATTCTTCCTCCGCTCTTGCTCCCAGGCTCGGCAACAAGCGACGGCCCCGCCGGATGCGAAATGAAGGAGATTCACATGCTTCGATCGATCGCTCGTATTTCGTGTTTCTTTGTCCTTATTCTTGCCGCCAGCTTCGTATTGGCGCAGTCTGAATTTTCCGCCGATATCGTCGACTTCCAGAAACCGGGCACGCCCACTCAGGCCAAGATCTACTTCGCTAAAGACAAAATGCGTATCGAATCACAAACTGTCAGCGCCCATGGCGCAGGTGCGGTCATCATGAATTACGCCACCCAGACTGGAACCGTTGTGATGGCGCAGCAACATATGTATATGGAGATGCCAATGCAGGCTCAAACCCAGCGCATGGGATATGCCGCTGCATTCTTCCAGGCCGGCGATGTCGAGAATGCCTGCGGAGATTGGCAGAAGATGGGACATACCCAGGGAAGCTGCCACAAGGTCGGCAGCGACACGGTAAATGGTCGCACCACGGTGAAATACGAAATCACGAACGCCAGCGGCGATGTCGGACACTTCTGGCTCGATCCTAAGCTCCGGTTTCCGGTCAAGTGGGAGGGCAAGAATAGCGGCGGCGAACTGCGCAACATTCAAGAGGATACGCAACCGGCGAGTTTGTTTGAGATTCCGGCCGGCTTCACCAAGATGGATCTCGGCGGCATGATGCAGCAGCCGCACTGAGGTTTGACCCGGCCTCGCGTTGACGCTGCCAAAACGCGGCCACTATACTCTAGTCAGACCTCTGGCTCTTTGGAGACGGAATGCCCCTTTCTGCGGTAATCGTGGACGATGAGCAACTCGCCCGCGACGAACTTGCCTACCTGCTGAAAAGCGCCGGCGACGTCAACGTCGTAGCGCAGGGGAAAAACGGTCTCGAGGCCATCAGCCTTATCAAAGAACACAGCCCTGATCTCGTCTTTCTCGACGTCCAGATGCCCGGACTCGACGGCTTCGGCGTCATCAAAAAACTTCTCGACAAAAAGATCCCCTTGCCCAAGATCGTCTTCGCCACGGCTTTTGACCAGTATGCAGTGAAGGCGTTCGAGGTCAACGCGGTGGATTATCTGCTGAAGCCGTTTGACAAGAAGCGCGTCGCGCAGTCGGTGCAGAGGGCTCGCGCCCAACAGGGAGCTGAAGGCTTGCCCGCGGAAAAGATCGACACGCTCGTCCGCATGCTGCAGGCGCCGAAACCTCAAACCTCAAAAATCCTGCTCAAGGCCGTAGGGCGAATGTTTCTGGTGGACCAGAAGGAAATCTGCTACGCCTCCATCGAAGACGGAGTGATCACGGTCGTGACTGCCGGCCCCACCGGCATGGAGGGACACTCGAACTGCCGCACTTTGGAAGAACTACTCGGCAGCCTGGATCCCGGCTTGTTCTGGCGCGCACACCGATCCTATCTGGTGAACATCAATCGTATCCGCGAAGTCGTGCCCTGGTTCAAGAGTTCTTACCAGTTGCGTATGGATGATAAAAAGCAGAGCGAGATTCCAGTCAGCCGGGCGCAAACCAAACGGCTGCGCGAACTTTTCGGTCTGTGAGGACCGGGCGCTTGCTCATGGCTTGACCTGCTTGTCCTCTTCACTCGCAGTCGAACGGGACGCGGCGGACTGCTCCGCTCTTGCTACCGTTCCCATCAGATCGTTAATCAGCGTGCCGGAATACAAACTGACTCACTTCCGTCCGGATGGGAGCTCGAATAACCTGAGGGGGAAACATCGGAGGGCGACCCAAACTTCGAGCCGCCCTCCCGGGTGGGGGAAGGTCAAACTGCCAGAGCTTCCAATCCGGTGCGGTCGCGAATTACAAGGGTCGCGCCTTCCAGCCGGATCAGCCTCTTTTTCTTTAGATCACTCAGCAACCGGGTAACAGTTTCCCGCGAAGAACCGATGCGCTGCGCCATCTCTTCGTGGGTCATCGAGGAGCGCAGGTGCAATTCCTGCGACTCTTGAATTCCAGCCGGAGCGCAGGACAACAACAGCCTCGCCAGTTTTCCTGAAGAAGAACGGGCCAGCACCAGATCGTGAATGTCACGATAAGCGCCCTGGAACTCGCGACTCAGCCACAGTGCTGCGTGCATGCCCACTTCACTCTCGTTCTCTAGAAGGGCCATCAAGTCCTGGCGGCCGATGAAATTCAATTGGCAGGGCGAAGCGGTTTCGGCCGTCATCTCGTAGTTTGTCCCGGAAATGGCGGCGCTCAGCCCCAGCACTTCCCCGGCTTCCGCCTGTTTCAGGATCAGCACCTTGCCTTCTTTTGACGTGGTGGAGAGCTTTACCATGCCGGAGCAAAGAATAAACACACCCCGGGGCGTCTGTCCCTCGACGAACAGCAGCGCTCCCCCAGGCATGACACTGTGGTGACTGACTTCGTCCAATGACCGCAGCACTGCAGATGAAAAGCGGCAGAAGAACCCTCCCCGGTTCACCTTACAGCTCATGCAGCTCTCAATGATCTCGAGACCATAGGGAGTTCTCATGCCTGCCTCCGCTGTCGCACTTCGCCGGTGTCCCTGCTCGGCGGGTGCTTCTTCAGGACATTGTGATCTCATCTGTTGCGAACGCTCGAGCAATGCCCGGGCATGGGCCCGGGTGTCAGCGTGCGAACTGCGTGCGGCCGAAATAACTTCCCACGCCGCACTCGGGTCGGCGCGCCGCTCCCACTCCAGTTGGCAGGCAAACAAGTAGAGAGCATCAGTCGCCTCTGGGTTGTTCTGGCCGAGACTTTGATCGCGCCACGGTTCGAGCCTGGCTACATCTGCGAACTCAGACACCTGTGCCCACGCTTCTTCGCGAGTGAGCGACCCGCCACGCCAGGCTCCACCCCTCGAGATTTCTGCAGGCAGGGCGGCGCTCATGACAGGCTCTGGCAATAAGCGAACTAGATTGCTCGGCTGATAGTTCCTAGCCACTAACACGATTCACTCCTGATCCGGATGCGGCCGGCTGCTGTGGGGGTGCGACTCGTCCGTCCGCGCTGTGAAAACCTGCTCGACTTACTTCCCGATCACGGAATGTCCGTGCAATTGACGTTCCAGAATGGCCCCGTCTCGAAAGTGATCTAACCCACAGAAGGGAAAGCGTCAGCTAACCGGGCTTCCAACTCTGCTAATCAGCCAGCTGCCGACCTTTCGGCAACTGGAGCATAAGTCGGCACTTGAAACCACCCCCGTCGGGATAGCAATCTAGAGGTGTCTGGCCAACTCGCCAGCGACTTGTTCAGTTTACGTTCGAGGGGTATACTCCCGGCCTGCGAGACATAAGTCGGACAAAGGGAAAGTGAGGGCAAACACCTCATGAATTGGAAAAGCAAACTGATTCTAGGCGTGCTCACAGCCTTGGCGATGATGGGGCTCACCTATTTGCTGCCCAGGGGAAGCACGACGCAGAATGAGGCCCTGGTGCAGTTTCCAGTGACAGTGGGAGTGTGGGCGATCTTCGTTTTGCTCTTCGTGAAGCTAAAGTAGAGGTGCTTCGCGCCCTCGATGTCAAGGCGGCAAGCTAGCCCGGTTTCCGGCCGGAATAGTCTTGGCGCGTAATTCCCAGCCGCTGCATCTTCGACTGCAGGGTGGTGCGCTTCAGGCCAAGCCGACGGGCCGCTCCGCTGGGGCCTGAGATCATTCCCCTAGTCTCCAGCAGCACGCGAATGATGTGCTCGCGTTCCGCGCCCTCAAGCGAATGTTCCGAAGCATCGGCGGTCGGCGACTCTGCCTGGAGTTCAGCCAGTGGTGCGCGCAACGCCGTTCCCTCCGTGAGAATGACTGATCGCTCAATAAAGTTCTCCAGCTCCCTTACGTTGCCCGGCCAGTGCCAGTTGACCAGGGTATTCATGGTCTCGCTAGGGACCGTCTCAATGCCCCGATCCATCGCGCGAGCAAATTTCCGGACAAAGTACTTGACCAGCAAGGGGATGTCTTCGCGCCGTTCCCGCAGTGACGGCAGTCGAATCGGAAACACGTTCAAGCGGTAAAAGAGGTCGCTGCGAAACTCTTTCTCGACCACGCTCCGGGCCAGGTCACGGTTGGTAGCTGCGATCAGGCGCAGATCGACTTTGATCGTCCGCGTCCCTCCCAGCCGCTCGAACTCATGGTCTTGCAACACCCGCAGCAGCTTGGGCTGCAATTCCAGCGGGATTTCGCCGATTTCATCGAGGAACAGAGTACCTTTATCGGCGAGTTCCAGGCGCCCCACTTTCTGGCTCACGGCCCCGGTAAACGCGCCCTTTTCGTGGCCAAACAATTCGCTTTCCAGCAGCCCCGTGGGGATCGCAGCACAATTCAATGTGACAAAACTTCGCTCCTTGCGCTTGCTGGTGCGGTGAATTGCGCGCGCCACGAGGCCCTTGCCGGTTCCGGTTTCTCCCAGGATCAGAACGGTCGCGTCGCTGGCGGCGACGATCGCGACCTGATCCAGCACCTGCTTGAGAGCCCCGCTCTCCCCGATGATCTCTTCAAAATGAAGCAGAGTGCGCAGTTCACCCTCCAGGAAGCGTTTCTCATGATCCAGCCGGCTCCGCAACTGCTCGACCTCGCGGGTGGTGCGCGCGTTCTCGATGGCAATGGCAAGTTGAGCGGCTACCTGGTTCAGGAGCGTCAGGTCGTCGGTCTTGAAGGCATCGGCCCGGGTGCTGCCCAGCACCAGAACTCCCAGCGGCCCCTTGGGCCGGAGCAAGGGAACACAACAAAGCGCTTGCAGACCCTCGGCCAGCAGGTGGTCGGTACTCCCGGCCGGAAACTCTTGCATCTCGCCCTTATTGAAAATTAAGGGCGCGCGCTCCAGCACAGCCTTGCCTCCCGGATCCTTTGCGGCATGGATTTCAGTGTCGGCAGCGGATCCCTTCCGCAGAGGAAAATCCACAGCTTGCGGCACCAGCTGACCGTTTTTTTCGTCGTGCACAGCAAGGGCTGCGTACTCCTGCCGCAACACCCGGCGTAAATAGGCGGAAATCTTTGGGAACACCTGCCGCACATCCCACTTCGCAGCCAGCACACGGCTGACTTCCATCAGGACGTGCTGCCGCTTCTTCTCCTCCCTCAACTTCTCAGAGACGCTGCGCAGCGACTCCTCCAGCTTTTTCTGTTCCGTAATCTCGACCGCGATTACGCCGATTTGCGTAGCGTTGCCCGTCGCGTCCTTAATAGGGATGTAATGCGCAACCCAGTGCCCGGCTTCGGACCGGGTGGGAAGGATGCAGCTGATTTCGAAGTTCAAGACGGGCTGCTTGGTCTGCAACACTCGATTGAACAGCGGCTCAATCACCTCGGCAAAGTCACCTAGCACCTCGCGAACACTTTTTCCCAGATGCGCTTCGGCCGGTATGCCATTCATTTCCGCCAAACTGCGGTTGATCGCGAGATAGCGGAAGTCACTGTCGAGGATGCAAAGATTCACCTTGGACGCATTGAAATAAGCGGCGAGTAACTGTTCCGATGCAAGCAGGGTTTCAGCCGGTTCACGGCTTCGAGACACTACTTCTGCCATCTCTAGCAGCGCATGGGATCGCTGCGTTTCCCGGTCTAAGCGTTGCGCGCTCAAGGGGTACACTGCACCGCACCTCGCGGCGTCTCCCCCTCGAAAAGGCCGCCGCTCAATTGCCCCGATTGAAGCGGCATTATAACCTCGACTTTCAAAGGAATCGGCGATTTTCTTGGCAAGATCGGTTTTCCGAACAGACTCTTCCCAAGATGGGAGTGGCGCCACCTCCAACCCGGCAACGTGGTGCGGGGAGCCGAAAATAACGCTTAAGAAAGGCTTTGTGGCTCGGGACCGTGAAAGCTAGTCCACCCTTCGTTGTCCTTCATATTCAAGATCTGGCGGATCTCTTTGAGCAAAGCTGCATCGCCGGATCGTTTGTCCAGAAGGTTTACCGCTCCCAACTCGATCGCTAGTCTCCGGGCACCCTCATCCGCAGAAGCTGTGATGAAGATGATCGGAATATGTCGGCCAGCTGCTGCCAAATGACTCTGAAGCTGCAGCCCACCCATTCCTTGCTGTCGCACGTTAACCACGAGGCACGCGGTGCAAGCCATTTGATTGGACAGGATGAACTCCTCTACCGAGGCAAAGACCTCGACCGCGAAGCCGCCTGACCTGATGACTGTCGCTACCTCCCGACGCACTGAATAACTCCCATCGATGACCGCGATTAGGGCATCAGGCCTACTTACTGTCAAGTCCCGCTCCGCCGCAATTCGAGCATCTGATGCGCATGAACGCAACTCCCTGCCTTCCATTCACGGCCTGCATCACGAAACCGGTACCGCCGCAACTCTGACAGTCGGCGGCAGCCGCTTCACGCCGGATAACGTCGTGCATTGGGTGCAGGAATTCGAACCCAAGGCGATAGACATTACCGTTCCGCACCACAGCGCGGACGGTTGCCACGGCTATCGGCAGCTTGATCGTCAGTTCAACGATCTCTCCTACTTGCAGCTCGCTCGGTAGAATCGCAGAAACGCCGGACTCACTGACGTCCACAGTACGACCCGGCAGCAGCCCAATCTCCCCAAATGCCGTCACTTCGGTTTCCAGCTCAAATCGCTCGTGACGCCGCGTTTTCTTCCTTTTGTCTTGCTCGATTTGCTGCTGTGCCGGTTGATCCTTTTCCGCATCGCTCCTTCCTGCTTCGCTCTCGTCCTTGCCGTTAGTCACCGCATCTCCGACCAACTCTCTCCCAACACTCCATCGCGCTCCTGCTCTCTCCTTCGCCGCAACTATGGCTCCTCCAAACAAGGCCCCGCCTAGGGGGAAGGCTTTGATTGTTACGGGATGGCGGGGCCAAGTTGAGCCTACAGGGGGACAGCAGCCAAATCTATTGGCTGTTGGCGTAGGTTTCTTTACTTTAGTAAAGGCGAGTTAAACAAAGGTTAATTGGCTGCGAACTTTTATCGCTTTGAACCCGAGATACCAATTTTCTCGGCCATCCTCACCAGTCCCGGCAGTGAGTCCGCGCCCATCTTCCTCATGAGCTGGCTGCGATGGACCTTGACCGTCGCTTCGGTGGCCCCGATTTGCGCGGCGACTTGTTTATTGAGCAGGCCTGAAACTACCAGGGGAAGCACTTCCCGCTCGCGCGGGGTCAGCGCTTCCAGACGCTCGCGGATCATGGCAATCTCAGCCTGGCGCTGTCGCCTGGCGCGGTCGCGCTCTAACGCCACCTGAATTCCATCGAGCAGATCCTGGTCGCGGAACGGCTTCGTCAGGAACTCCACGGCTCCCGCTTTCATGGCCCGCACCGACATTGGGATATCGCCGTGGCCGGTGATAAAGATGATCGGAATGTGGATGTTGGCCTCAGCCAACGCGCGCTGAAGATCGAGCCCGCTTCCCCCGGGCAACCTGACATCAAGGACCAGGCAACTCGGCGCGTCCGGCCGTTTACCTTGCAGAAATTCGCGCGGCGAGCCAAAAAGTTCAACTCTCAGACCCACCGAGCGGATCAAGCTCCGAAGCGCATCGCGGATTGATGCATCGTCATCCACAACGAACACGATTGGCGGCTGCTCCGTCATGAACTCAATCTGCCTTTGGCACAGTAAATTCAAAAACCACTCCGGTTGACGCGCCCGGTGTGAACCACAAGCGCCCGCCATGAGCCTCGACAATAGAGCGGCTAACTGATAGTCCCATTCCAATACCCTGGGGCTTGGTGGTGAAGAATGGTTCAAAGATGTGGCCTGCCTGCTCCGGATCGACTCCTGCTCCCGAATCATGAACCTGGATCAGCACTCCATCCGGGTGCCGGGCCGACTTGATGAGCAACTCCCGAGGCCGATCGGTGATAGTGCCCATCGCGTCGACTCCGTTCAGGATAAGGTTCAATAGGACCTGCCGCAACTGCACTCGATCCCCGCGCACGGCGGGAACATCGGCCACCAGCTCCGTCCGAACCGTAACACCGCCCCGCAGAAGCTCGTTGTCGACCAGGTTCAGCACTTCCCGGATTACCTCATTCACATCAAGTCGCTCCATCCGAGGTGGCGCTTTCTGCAGCAACGCGCGAATCCTCCCGATCACATCGCCAGCCCGATTCGCCTCCCGGACGGTTCTGTCGATAGCTTCCCGCGCCTCCTCCAGATTCGGCGGCTGCCCGGCCAACCAGCGCAGTGCGGCATTTCCATTCGTGACCACAGCCCCGAGTGGCTGGTTGACCTCATGGGCGATGGATGCCATCAACTCCCCCATGGTCGCGATTCGAGTCACGCGCGCTAGTTCGGCCCGCGACTCTCGCAGAGCCTCCTCAGCCCGCTTTCGATCCTCGATATCGGTAGCGGAGCCGTACCACTTGACGATGCTGCCCACTTCGTCGCGTAGCGGCACTTTCCGAAGAAGCATCAAACGGTACTCTCCATCCGCCCGCCGCAGTCGTGCTTCAGCTTCGAAAGGTCTGCCCGTCGCCACCGACGATCGCCACTTGCCCACGACATCCTCAACGTCGTCTGGGTGAAATGCATTGGTCCATCGCCATCCCAACATATCTTCCAAAGAAACACCCACGTAATCCAGCCAGCGCTTGTTGAAGAAATCGAGATAGCCGTCGGGACGGGCGCTGTGTAGCATCGCGGGCGCTGTGTCGATCACAAGCCGAAGGCGGTCTTCACTTCGGCGCACCGCATCTTCGGCCCGCTCCCGCTCGGCGATTTCCTTTCTCAGCGATTGGTTGACCGTTTCAAGCTGCAGGGTCCGTTCGGCGACGCGACGCTCCAGGTCCTGGTTAAGCCGCTGAATTTCGGCGTGTGCCCGCCTGTCCACAGAAGATGTGACGATGGCGGCGACGAGCACGATCAGAGTCGCCATTACAACTCCAAAACCGCCTATGGGGGAGTTGCTCACGGTGTGGGACAGGTCTGGAGGCGGGCCGGGAAAGAAACTGGCGGCAGCCATTCCGGTATAGTGCATCGCCGAGATTGCGATTCCCATCACGATGGCGCTGCCCACCTTTCGCGGGACCGTCCCTCTGGTTTCCTCTCGTAGACCGAATGCCATCAGCAACGCGATCAGAGAAAACAAGATTGCGAGCAGGATGGAACATGTCACCAGAAAGGCGGAATACCGGGTGATGGCCGGCATTCTCATCGCGGCCATCAAGCCGTAATGCAGGCCTGCGATGCCGGCGCCCATAATGATGCTGCCGGTCAAGGCTTCGACGCCGCCCATCTTCTGCCGGCTCGTCACATAGAGCGCGACCGCGGACGCCAAGATGGCTACCAGGAGCGCTGCCAGAACCGTTGGCCAGTGATACACAATCGGGACTGGCAAGTGGAAGGCCAACATCCCTTTGAGGTGCATCGCCCAGATGCCGATGCCCATCGCAATGGCGCCACCGCTCAACCAAGGCAGGCGAACCCGGCCGCGTGCGGCGGTTACGCGTCCCGCAAGATCGAGCCCGGCATAAGAAGCGGCGATGGCTATCAACACCGAGCGCGCCACTTCGCCGTAGTCGTAGGAGCCGGTCAACGCCGCGTTTGCAGAGATCATCACAACGGATCCCTCGCCGCTTTTGCCTGCCTCAAAACTTGTAGGCCCGAACCAGAAGTCCTGAAATACTATGGCCCGAAATCCATGACCCGCCCGATCTGGCACCAGGGGAAACTGAAGCGTCTAACAGTGTACGCCGGTCGCGCCTAGACCGCACTCGAAGTTGCGCACGAAAAGATATAATCTTCGTGTGGCACGCGGGTGGGAGAGCAAGTCGGTTGAACTGCAGCAGGACGACGCCAGTTCGTCCAACCGAGAACCCCGGAATCATCTGACGCCGGAACAAAGAGCGATCGAATTCCGCAAAGAAGGACTAAGGCTCTCCCGTAGCCGGATTTTAGAGCAGCTTCACTCGGCCGGAAACCCGCGCTACCGAGAGATTCTGGAGAAAGCTCTGGCAGTGCTCGACGAGCAGATCACCGAACTGGGCTGACCCGAGTTACCTGGGTGCTTTACGGTGCGGAAACTTCCTACCGTATAATGCCTTTATCCCCATGAAAGCTTACGTTTACGTTTCTCTCAAGAAAAGCGTTCTCGATCCACAGGGCAAGACCATCCAGGGTTCGCTCAAGAAGATGGGCTACAAGGGTCTGGAGGACGTCCGCCAGGGAAAGTACTTCGAACTTACGCTCGATGGAGGACTAAGTCGCGAGGAAGCGCAAGCCGAAGTCGAGCGCATGGCGCGCGAAGTTCTCACCAACCCGGTCATTGAAGAGTTCCGCTGCTCCCTCGCAGACTGAATTCCTGGAGTTTATGCATGTGTGGCATTGTTGGTTATGTCGGCAAAAAGCAGGTCGTTCCGATCATCCTCGAGGGCTTGAGGCGACTGGAGTACCGCGGTTACGATTCCGCGGGAATTGCCGTCGCCGGCAATGGCGACAAGCTGCAGATCCGCCGCGCCGAAGGTAAGCTGCGCAATCTGGAAGAAGCCATCCGTCTTAAGCCACTCGAAGGCAGCTATGGCATTGGCCACACTCGCTGGGCCACACACGGACGTCCCACCGAAGAGAACGCTCATCCTCACCGCGACTGCACCGGCAAAATCGTCGTCGTGCACAACGGCATTGTCGAGAACTATCTCAGCCTGAAGAAAAAGCTGATTGAAGAAGGCCACAAGTTCTCCACTGAAACCGATACCGAAGTCATCGCTCACCTGATCGAGAAACACCTTTTCAAAACCGGGAACGGTCACCACCCCGCGCTCGAAGAGGCGGTCAGGCGCATGGTAAAGGAACTCACTGGAGTCTTCGCATTGGCAGTCATTTCGGTGGACGAGCCGAATAAGATTGTGGCCGCACGCAACGGTCCTCCCTTGGTGGTTGGCCTGGGCAACGACGAATACTTTGTCGCCTCTGATGTCCCAGCCATTCTCTATCACACCCGCGACATTTTCTTTCTGGCCGATGGCGACCTCGCCGTGGTCACCGCCAACGGCGTGCAACTGACGGATTTCGACGGAAAGCCCCTCAAGCGCCAGGTGCAGCATGTGACCTGGGACCCCATCATGGCGGAAAAAGGCGGCTTCAAACACTTCATGCTCAAGGAAATCTACGAGCAGCCGCGCGCCGTCCGCGACACTACTTTGGGACGCATTTCGCTCGACACCGGCCACATCTTTCTCGACGAAATGCAAATCAGCGAGGCCGAATTCCGCGCAGCGAAGAAAATCAACATCGTGGCCTGCGGCACCAGTTGGCACGCCGGACAAGCCGGCAAGTTCATGATCGAAAGTTTCGCCCGCGTCCCGGTCGAGGTCGATTACGCCAGCGAATGGCGATACCGTGATCCGATCGTCAGCCCGGACACCATCACTCTCGTGATCTCGCAGTCCGGAGAAACTGCCGACACGATTGCTGCCCAGCGCGAGGCAAAAGCCAAAGGCTCGAAAACACTGGCCATCTGCAATGTGGTCGGCTCCATGATTACTCGCGAGGCTGCCGGGACCATATACACCCATGCTGGTCCAGAGATAGGTGTGGCTTCCACCAAGGCATTCACCTGCCAGCTCACCGCGCTTTATCTTTTCGCTCTTTATCTCGCGCAAGTGCGCGGAGCCATGACTGCCGAACAGACTCGCAAAGCGGCCCAGGAACTTACGCTCATCCCTGGCAAACTCGAAAACATCCTCACTCACGACGAAGCCTGCGAAGACCTGGCCAAACGATTCCAGCGCGCCCAGGATTTTCTCTTCCTCGGCCGCGGGATTCACTATCCCATCGCCCTCGAAGGCGCGCTCAAGCTCAAAGAAATCTCCTACATCCACGCGGAAGGTTATCCTGCCGGGGAGATGAAGCACGGCCCCAACGCCCTGATCGACGAAAATCTTCCCGTAGTCATCATCGCCACGCGGGATGCGAACGATCCCGACTCCATGGTGCGCTACGAGAAGACGATGTCGAACCTCAAGGAAGTAAAAGCGCGCTCGGGCGTCGTGATCGCGCTGGCTACCGAGGGTGATGAAGAGATCAAAGAAGCTGCCGACCACGTCCTCTACGTTCCCGCCGCGCCGGAGGAACTCTCGCCGATTCTGGAAATCGTTCCCCTGCAACTGCTGGCCTATCACATCGCTGTGCGGCGCGGCTGCGATGTGGATCAGCCGAGGAATCTGGCGAAGTCGGTCACAGTAGAGTAGGTAACCACCGTCAGCTGTCTGGAGATGCGGCCTGCACGGCTCTCCGCAGCCGCTCCAGAACCCACGCCAGCTTCGCAATCGCCACCACCCAGATCGCGAACGCCGTATCCACCACCCAAGCCGGCGCGATTCCTACTCTTCGCAGCAGGAAGGGCAGGAAATTCCAGGTCGTGATGTGAACGTAATCCCATGGGTCCCAGTGCATGGCGTCGGTGTTCAAGCCCCAAGCGTCCATCTTTCCCAAGGCAAACGCCGCGATGTTCTTGAAGCGCAGCGCGATCACGATGGTGGGATGGCCTAGCGTCTCCATCTGGTAAATCTCCAGCGGCAGCCAGAATGCGAGCGAGGCAAGCTGAATGATCAGGCTGGCTGCGATAAGCGCAACTCCACCGCGCCAGATCCATGCGCTCAAATCCTCGCGATAGCGCAGCAGCAGAGGCGCGGCAAGCAAGGCTGCGAGTTCAGCCGACGTTGAAACGTAGCGATCGCCCCAGGCAAAATCCCCCGACCAGTACGTGTACCTGGCATAAAAGCTGATGTAGGCGAGCAGCAGCAGAAGCGATGCCACGCCATAGGCTCGAACTTCCGGAGTCAGGCGCTTCCACAGCAGGATAAGCAGCAGAATCGCCAGCACCAGCAGAGGATCGAAAAGAAAAATCGACTTCTCCGGCTTGAACAACGCTCCCAGGAAGCCTTCGTGAAAGGGCGTGCTCCAGGGAAAGTTTGCCGGCAGGGTTGGGTCCTGCAACCGTTGTTCCTGGGCAAACAGCGATACGTACGTGTTGGTAAATGATCCAAAACGATAGAACTGATAGAGCCGGTCAACCAGCAAGAAGAACGCGTACACGGGAGCTGCGATTTTGCTGTAAGCAACGAACCGATCCCACAGGTCGCGTCCTCGCACCTGTTCAAACCAAAGCACGAGGAAGAGGAAAAAACCTGCCATCACGAGATCCAAGCCAGTCGTCAGACGCGTCAGCAGGTTCAGGCCGAGCGCGGAGCAGCCTAGGAGCAGCGCTCGCCTGCTTCCCGTCCGCAGCCACTCATATTGAAAGGAAAATCCGGCCAGCGTCAGAAGCATGATGTAGTTGTTCTCCATCATGTTCTGCGTGTAATGCAGATGGGTGGTGCAGAACAGCAGCGCCAGCACTCCCAGGACGGACTCCTTCACGCTGAAGCGGAACTGGCGAAGCAGGCGAAATGCAATCAGCGCTGTGAGCACATTCACCAGAATGCTGGTGCTGTAGCTGACCACGATGCTGCGCACCGCGGGATCGTCTCCATAGTCGGAAAAGATTTGCCAGTGCGCGATCCAGCTGCCGACCAGATCGGCGGGCAGCATCAGCAAAGATTGGCCAATTCCGTACCAGCTGTAGAGGCGGCCACCGCGACCGTGCAGGCCGAACTCGGGATACTCGTTCGGGAAGACCTGCGGCTCCGAGGTCCAGAGCCAGTGCGTGGTCTGCAAGCGATGCGTGGTGTCGGAGGTGCCGAGTTCCCCTGACTGCACCACGAAGGCGAGCAGACCTGCGGTGAGACAAAGCAGGATGACGGGATCGGACAACCAACGGCGCACGCGCGAGCTCACGATTGGATGGTAATACAGGGCAGCCTTCGGCTTTCGTGATGGAGAAAGCTGCCTGCTTGTCGACTTTGTCGATGTATTCTGCTTGCGGAGGAACTATGCCGGAATCCTCGACGAACAACTTCGGTGCGCCCGTGCCAGTGTTTCGCGTCAAAGACGTGGACACCAGCATCACCTATTACCTCAACGCTCTTGGCTTCGAGTTGCGATTTCGGGCGAATGAGGGATTTGCGTGCGTTGCGCGCAATGAGTGCTCCATCTTCTTGACCGATGACAATCAGAGCCAGGCGCGCATGTGGATATGGATCGGCGTGCAGGATGTGCGCGCTTTGCATGGGCAGTATGTGACTTCCGGCGCAAAGATCCGGAACCCGCCCGAGAATTTCGAGTGGGCGCTGGAGATGCAGGTGGAAGACCTCGACGGGAACGTGCTGCGCATCGGGTCTGATGCGGAGAGAGACAAGCCGCTCGGTGTTTTTCGGGACGCTGACGGCGTTCGGTGGAGACATCTGGGCAACCAGAAGTACGAGCGCGTCGACTGAAGAAAATAAACTTCTTCAGGCGTAACAAATCGCTCGGCAACCGGTCGCCGAACTGCCCGGTCGAGACCATTCAAATTGATACCCCCTCCCCCTGGTGTCTAGTGGAATCATCACGTTAGCAAGAAATTCCGCGCAAAATACGGATGTCAAATAACTTAGAGGTCAAAATCTTGTAAACAAAAGATTTAGAGCTCGACGACTTGCTCTCAAGCAGACTGTCACGGCCTCGACCATCATTGCAGGATTTGAATTTTGGGACAAGGTCAGATGTCACACGTGGGGTGTGGAAAAAGGACTCTCGCAATCCACCGCAATCGAAAATCTCTAACACAGAGGACACAGGGGAGCACAGGGTAGAACGGAAGCCGTTCGCGCCGGAATCTCGGGCGATGGTGCTGTCCCGCTTAGCAGCGTAGAATGCGACCGCCTTAGGTTTGAATCGAGAATTCGATACGAAAGAGGAGAACGAGAATGAAAAGATCGCTATTGGTGCTTGGAGTAGCAGTTGCGCTCGTGGCCGCGTGGTCCGTGGGGAGGGTGCAGGGACAGAAAGGGCAAGCCGAAAAGGTAGTCTTCGTTTCTGCCGATCAGGCGAATTTCAGTGCGGCGAACCACGGTGTCTCCATGGCCGTGATCTGGGGAGACTCCAGCTAGGGAGCGCACGCCACATTCACTAAATTCGCGCCGGGCCAGGACAACGGGATGCACACTCACACAAACGATGTATGGATCGTCGGAGTAAAGGGCGCTTATTTGTACAAGGACGACGCTGGCGAGAAGCGGGTAGGGCCAGGCGATTTCTTGCGGGTTCCTGGAGGACACAAGCACTGGAGCGGCGGCGATGCGAAAGAGGGCGCTCTATTCTATGAAGAATCGTCCGGGAAGTTTGATTTGATTCCGGTCAAGTAATGGTCTTCCGGTTACCTTCGGGCTGGTAATGGCCCGGAGGAGCCATTTACCGATGTGCGGCTTCAGGTTAGTCTTCTGATCGAGCAGCACTTGGGGGAGGGCTGATCGACATACGTCCCATGACTCGAATGAGTCTGGGGCGTTTTGTTTTGCGGGCTGTTCTCTTGCGCGAGGGACACTACAGGAGCGAAGGGTCGGTGGCTTTATGGGCACCGCGCTCTCTTAGCACTCGTTTACTCTTGTGACTCTTCGGACATATCGTCAGGCCAGCGCCTGGCACCGTGGAGCACTCGCAGAATCCTCACGGTGCCGCCCGCGATCCGATAGGCGACGATGTAGGGAGTGCGTTGAATCACCAACTCTCGCGTTCCCTCAATGCGGCCAGGACGACCGCTTTGCGGAAACTGCGCCAAGCTTTCGATTTGTGTTCGGATGCGGTCATCGACAGTAACAGCAGCCTGCGCGCTGTCAGCTTCGATGTAGTCGAAAATCGCGTCGCGGTCGGACTGCGCGAAGCTGGACCACTCCAACCGCATAGGTTATCGCGTCTTGCGCAGCGCGGCGGCCCTTCTCTTCGCAAAGTGCGCTTCGACTTTCTTGTGTGGGATGGCGGGGCGTGGATCGTTCAGCGCTTCCTGCACTTTGGCGCGGAACCAGGCATCGTGTGCGACGCTGTCATTTGTCAACGCGAACGGAAGCGCGCCTTCGTTGGCGGTCCGCGTCAATAGAATACGCACGGCTTCCGAGACGGTGATCCCCAACTCTTCTAGGACCTCCGTCGCGCGCTCTTTCACGGCGGGGTCGATCCGGGTTTGCACCAAGGCGTTTGCAGGCATGGAAGGCTCCTGCCTCATTGTACTTCAGGTGAATTACGATGTCATTCAGGCTTAGCGCGATTTTCCCTCTCATGCAAGCGCGGAGCCCCCAGAGGGATGGACCGTGGAATCCCACGCTTCGCAAAGTGCGCGAAGCATGGGCCACCCGCATCCGGCGAGAGCCCTCCAAAAACTGCCGTGGAATGAGGGCGCAGCTGCTATCTATAATGAGAAATGTAGCTGCAGGTTTTATTCGTGAAATCCAGCGGGGGTGAAAGCGATGGCAAGTCTTCAGGAACGGCTGGACGAGTTTAAGAAATCATTCGAATCCGGAGCTCCACCGTACAACGCGCCGCACGAGGTAATCGAAACGATGCATCGAGCGACAGCCGAACTCAAGGCCACCGGAATTCAAGAGCGAGCCTTAAAAGTCGGCGACCGCGCTCCGGGTTTCACGTTATTCAACCAGGATCACGTTCAGGTGGCCTCGGCCGATCTCCTCCGTCAAGGACCGCTTGTGGTCAGTTTCTTCCGAGGACACTGGTGACCCTACTGCAACATGGAGCTGGAGGCTCTACAGGGAATTAGTTCTGAAGTCAGGGCATTGGGAGCGCAGATCGTTGTGCTCACTCCCGAACTCGAACGGTATACCCGCGCTCTGCACAAGAAGTTGAACCTGACATTCGACATCTTGACGGATCTTCATCTGAAGATCGCGGAGGAGTTTCGGCTGGTGTTCACACTGCCGGACTACTTGCGCGAGCTTTACAAGTCGTTCGGCAGCACTCTAGATAGATTCCACGACGAATCGGAATACCGGCTGCCCATGCCTGCGCGCTACATAATCGACAGGCAAGGTATCATCCGCGCAGCCGACGTGAACGCGGATTATACGATCCGTTCCGAACCCTCGGAAACTTTGAAGGAGTTGCGGACGCTGACTGCATCCTAAACAGGCAAGCAAGAGCGATTCCCCCGGGGCGGTGCGACACGTGGCAAGTCGTCTTATTTGCTCTGTCATCATGAGCGGAGTTGACGGTCGCGAAGCGAGCGACAACGCAGTCGAAGGATCCCTTGCACGCTGGGACTGCCGGTGGCCTATCAGGGAGTTCTAACCCGGGCGGTTGGAGCCGTTGTGGAAACTCCTCTCGGAGTTCGTGGCACTTCAGGCGGGCATGGGGTCCTTCGACTGCGCGACTGCTTCGCGTTCGCGAAGCAGTCGCTTCGCTCAGGATGACAGCGGTGTGGAGCGACCGAATAAAATGGGGAGAGATGGGATCGTGGAATCCCACTTCTCGCAAAAGAAGCGAGAAGTGGGGCACCCGGCCTGTCTTGGCCTTTGATTTTGGTATCAGACCGCGTGGTACGTTCTACAGGGCGCCTTTCCGAGTAGTTTGAAGCTACGAGGGGTGTCGGGTCGCCGCCAACGGTGTCGACGCCGCAAGCGAAAGCGAGCCGAGCTTTGCTCGGCATGGGCGGGCAAGAGTGCCCGTCCCCACACGATCCAAACCCAACCGTCCAATTGCCGCAACTTCCTTCCTGCCGATCGCATCTAAACCTTGACAGCGCTCCACTCACATCTTATCATCCGGGTGGAAGCAATCATAAGCACATTGATTACAAAGCACTTATTTGATTCAAAAGTAAGGTAGAGGAGACAATTTATGGCCAAGATTATTGGGATTGACCTTGGAACGACCAATTCTTGCGTGGCGGTGATGGAGGGCGGCGAGCCCAAAGTTATCCCTAATGAAGAAGGAGGGCGGACTACTCCGTCCGTGGTTGGGTTTACCAAGACTGGGGAACGGTTGGTGGGGCAGGTCGCGAAGCGTCAGGCGATCACCAATCCGGAAAACACGGTTTATTCGATCAAGCGCTTTATGGGGCGGCGCTTCGATGAAGTGACGGAAGAGATCAAGATGGTGCCCTATAAGGTGGTGCAGTCGGGCGACCACGTGGCGGTGCTGGCGCAGGGCAAGGAGTACACGCCTCCGCAGGTTTCGGCGCTGATTCTGCAGAAGCTGAAGAAGGCGGCGGAAGACTACCTGGGCGAGAAAGTGACTGAGGCGGTGATTACCGTACCCGCTTACTTTAACGATGCCCAGCGGCAAGCCACGAAAGATGCCGGGCAGATTGCCGGGCTTGACGTGAAGCGCATCATCAACGAGCCGACGGCGGCGGCGCTGGCGTATGGGCTCGACAAGACTAAGGACGAGTTGATCGCCGTTTACGACTTCGGCGGCGGGACTTTTGACATTTCGATTCTGGAAGTGGGCGAGGGCGTCATTGAGGTGAAGGCCACCAACGGCGATACGCACCTCGGCGGCGACAACATTGATCAGCGGCTGGTGGATTGGCTGATTGACGAGTTCAAGAAGGATGAAGGTCTCGACCTGCGCGGTAAGGGCAACGAGATGGCTTTGCAGCGGCTGCGCGACGCGGCCGAGCGGGCGAAGATTGAGCTTTCGACCACGATGGAGACTGAGATCAATCTGCCGTTCATTACGGCGGACGCGAGCGGTCCGAAGCATCTGGTGAAGAAGCTGACGCGGGCGAAGCTCGAAGGGATGGTGGAAGACATCATTCAGCGCTCGGTGGGTCCGTGCAAGCAGTGCATGAAGGATGCGGGCGTGGATGCCAGCAAGATCCAGGAAGTGGTACTGGTCGGCGGACAGACGCGCATGCCGCGCATTCAGGCGCTGGTGAAGGAGCTGTTTGGCAAGGAAGGCCACAAGGGAGTTAACCCTGACGAAGTGGTGGCGATTGGAGCGGCGATTCAGGGCGGCGTACTCGGCGGTGAGGTGAAAGACCTGCTGTTACTGGACGTGACTCCGCTGTCTTTGTCAATCGAGACTTTGGGCGGTGTGGCGACTCCGATGATTCCGCGGAACACGACGATTCCTACTAAGAAGACGGAAACGTTCTCGACCGCGGCTGACAATCAGACCTCGGTTGAGGTGCATGTGCTGCAGGGTGAGCGTCCGATGGCGGCGCAGAACCGGACTCTGGGCAAGTTCCATCTGACCGGGATTCCGACGGCTCCGCGGGGCGTACCGCAGATTGAGGTGACGTTCGATATTGACGCCAACGGCATCCTGAACGTGACCGCGAAAGATACGGCCACGCAAAAGGACCAGAAGATTACGATCACGTCGTCTTCTGGGCTGTCGAAGGAAGAGGTCGAGCGCATGGCCAAGGAAGCGGACGCGCACTCGGCCGAAGACAAGGCACAGCGTGAGTCGATCGAAGCCAAGAACCAGCTCGACAGCATGGTTTACAGCGTCGAGAAGATGCTGCGCGAGAACGGCGACAAGATCTCCGGCTCGGAGCGGGGAGAGGTTGAAAACGCCGTGGCCGACGCCAAGAAGGCGCTGGAGTCGAACGACAAAGCGCAGATGGATAAGGCTCGCGAGAACCTGACCAAGGCTTCGCACAAGCTGGCCGAGGAGATGTACAAGGCCGCGCAGGCGAAGGGTCCGGCAGGTGGAGCTGGGCCAAGCGCTCCGAGTGATGGAACGGGCGCAGCGCCGGGCAGCAACGGCGGAGGGCAGAAGAAAGACGAAGGCGTGATCGACGCTGAGTACGTGGATGTGGAAGACAAGAAGTAAGAGAGCTTCTAGCTACTAGCTTCTAGCTTGAATCGGGTGGCGCGGGCTTTGGCTCGCGTCATCACGTTTGTGTGGGCGCATTGTTTTGCGGGTTTGGAGAAAGCGAAAAATGGATTTTCAGGTAAACGAGCAAACTTATTTTCTAAGTCTTGCTGAGGATGAGAAGCAGTGGGAGGTTTTTGTCTCGACTCCGGCGGGCGCCATGTCGATCCCGGTTTACGTGGACGCGGCGGAGTCCGGGCCTTTGGTCGTGATACAAGATGAGAAGCGGAGACTTCCGAACTGACAGACTGCTCTAATGGCAACAACCACCAAGAAAGACTATTACGAAATCCTTGGCGTGAAGAAGTCCGCGTCGGCGGAAGATATTCGCAAGGCGTTTCGCAAGCTGGCGCGCAAGTACCATCCTGACGTTAATCCTGGGGACAAGTCGGCGGAGGAGAAGTTTAAAACGCTCTCCGAGGCGAACGACGTTCTCAGCGATCCTAAGAAGCGCAAAATCTACGACCAGGTCGGGTTCTACTCGGACAATATTGATCCGGCTACGGCGGAAGCCTATGCGCGGGGCGGAGGTCAAGGCGGATTTGCCGGAGGCGCACCGGGAGGAGGGTTTTCCGGCGGCGGTGCAGGGGACGGTGGCCAGGGCGTTCCCTTTGATTTCAGCGGGTTCGACTTTTCGGATCTGGCTGACGCTGCGGGTCGAGGCCGGCGAACCGGCGGAGGAGGGGGATTCCGCGACATCTTCTCGGGAATCTTCGGTGGCGGGCGCGGAGCGGCAGCGGCCGAGACGCGGCCCGAAGCCGGGTAGCGATCTGGAATATCAGGTCAACGTACCGTTCTGGACGGCGATTCGCGGCGGCGTGATGCGGCTCAACATTTCGCGTCAGGACGCCTGCACGAATTGTCACGGACAGGGTTACATCGAGGCGCCGGGCAAATGTCCCGAGTGCGACGGAACCGGACAAGTCACGCAGACCGGTGGGCGCATGAAGTTCAACGTGCCGTGCCCGAGCTGCCAGGGAACGGGCAAGAATATTTCCACCTGCCCCGATTGCCACGGCGAGGGCACGGTGAGCCGGACCGAGCCGCTGGAAGTGCGCATCAAGGCGGGGACGCGCGACGGGCAGCGCATCCGGCTGGCCGGCAAAGGCAACGCCGGAGCCCACGGCGGCCCGGCTGGCGACCTTTACGTGATCATCCGGACCGGGGAGCATCCCATCTTCCGGCGCGACGGAGACGACATTTATCTTACTGTGCCAGTCAGCGCGACCGAGGCGGCGCTGGGCGCGAAGATTGAGGTCCCGACCATCGATGGGCGGGCGCTGCTGAAGATTCCTCCGGGGACCCAGTCGGGACAGAAGCTTCGCCTGCGCGAGAAGGGTGTGCCTTCGGCCACCAAAGAGGGCGTGCGCGGGGATGAGATCGTTGAGATCACGGTGACCGTGCCCATGCCTCGGGATGAGCGCACCAAGGAGCTGTTGAAGGAGTTGGCGAAGCTGAACCCGGAAGACCCGCGGGAAGAACTGTGGAAGAAAGTGTAAGCGCATTTTGTCTGGAGTCCTCAGGTAGATCCTTTCCCGTACTGTTGACTTAGTCATATAATTTAATTGACTTAGTCATACGATCGAGACCATACTTTAGGCATGGTTCCGGAGATTCTTCCCGCAAATTCCCGTCCCTCGTATCGATGCCGTGCGCCGCTTTAACCGTTTCTATACGCGGCATATTGGGCTGCTGGAAGAAGGCCTGCTCAGCAGTCCACTTTCCCTGACCCAGGCGCGAACCCTGTACGAACTGGCGAACCACAAAGAGTCGACCGCGGTCTGAACTCTGCGACACGCTCGGTCTCGATCCGGGATACCTGAGCCGGATCCTGAGTGGTTTCGAAAAGAACTCGTCTGGTCGAGAAGAAGGAGTCGCCCAAGGACGCGCGTCAAACCCTGCTGGCGCTCACCAAGAAGGGCCGGCAGGTGTTCGAACCCCTGAATGCCCGATCCGACGAGCAAGTCAGAACGATCCTCGGTAAACTCATCGCCGGCCAGGCAGGATGATCTTTTGCGCTCCATGCAGACGGTCGAGTCGCTCCTAAGTCCCGGCACCGCGACGCGATGTCCTATGTGCTCCGGCAACACCGTCCTGGGGACATGGGCTGGGTGGTGTGGCGCCATGGAGTGTTGTATTCGCAGGAATACGGATATGACGAGCGCTTTGAGGCTCTGGTGGCCGGGATCGTGGCGGAGTTTGTCGAGAAGCTCGACCCGGCGCGCGAGCGCTGCTGGATCGCCGAACGGGACGGGGAAAATGTCGGCTCCGTCTTCCTGGTGAAGAAGTCCAAGACTGTGGCCAAGCTCCGCCTGCTGCTGGTAGAACCTTCGGCGCGGGGGCTGGGGATTGGGAAGCAACTGGTTTCGGAGTGCGTACGATTTGCCCGCCGAGCCGGATACAAGAAGATTCTGCTGTGGACTCAAAGTGAGCTTGCTGCGGCACGGGGTATATATCAGAATGCCGGCTTCAAACTGGTGGACGAGGAAAAGCACGACAGTTGGAGCCGGAAGGGTCTGGTTGCCGAGACCTGGGAATTGAAACTGTGAGCCTGCCGGACGCCGTACTATGCAGGTGAAGCTGCCCGCTTCGCCCCGTGCTGCTGGAGATTCGCGGCCCGGCCAAAGGCCGGGCCCTTTTCGATTCATTCCTTCACTTCTTACCGCTGGGGTCGTCCGCGGGGTTGATGTAGTTGACCTTGAGCGGCGACATGCCATGGATCTGGATCACAGTCTCGCCAGAAGCCGCGGCGTAGTGGTGCATGCTGGGGTCGAGATAGGCGAAGCTGCCTGCCCCGAAGCTCATCATCTTGCTGGCGTCGAACTGGTCTCCCATCCCGACTTTGAGAGTGCCCGAGAGCACGGTGACATTTTCCCGGTAGGGATGGGTGTGAGGAGCGATTTTGTAGCCGTCCGGCATTTTCAGGCGAACGGTGAAATCGCCGGACGCGGCCATGGGGTCGCCTTCCAGGACGGCGAGTTGCGCTCCCGCGAGGCAGGAACGGCGGGGCTGGGCCGTACTTCACCTGATCGGGTGTGAAGGCGTTTTGCGCCAGAGACGGCTGCGCTGCGAACACTGCAACTGCAGCCGCGAATAGGGCAACAACGAGAAACGGTATTTTCATAGAGACCTCCAAACGGACGGCCGAATAATAGCCACTGCCGGGCCCCGCCCGCAAGAGGCCCGTCGGTTCGGAGATAGACGGGGAACCATCGGCACGGCTTCGTCTTGTCCATTACTTCAGTAAGACCCTGCGGCGACAAAAATTTTCAAAAAATCTCAAAAAAAGATTGCATCTGTGGAAAATTCCCGTAATCTCTTACATGCGAACTAACTCCGCCGGAATGCCCGGGAATCGCAGGTACTCGGGAGCCTCGAGACGCAAGTCGTATTCCGGTAACCCCGGAGACGAGGTGGCGAGAGTGAGTCGCTTGAGGAGGAAGACATAGAAATTGGCAACAGCTAGCGCCCCGCATCACCAAATAGAGAACCCCCAGCCTCTCGCCGCCGTTCCTAATAAGGCTCCCAACCGGAAAAAATTCGTCCGCCTCACGCTGTGGCCTCTGGTCGCCGCCACCTTCTTTATGGTGTCGGGCGGAACCTATGGCACAGAAGACATTGTGCACGGGGCCGGTTACGGACGGGGCATCCTGATCCTGCTGCTCATTCCGCTGCTCTGGAGCCTGCCCACGGCCTTCATGATCGGCGAACTTTCGAGCGCTCTGCCCTACGAAGGCGGCTATTACGCGTGGGTTCGCCGCGCGATGGGAAACTTCTGGGGATTTCAGGAAGCATGGCTCTCGCTGGTCGCGTCCATTTTCGATATGGCGATTTATCCCACGCTGTTCGTGGCCTACCTAACGCGCATGTTCCCCTGGTTCTCGGTGAACAATCGGGGATGGTGGGTAGCCCTGGCGGTGGTGATTGCCTGTGCGGCGCTGAACATTGCGGGCGTGAAAGTGGTTTCGCTGACCTCGCTGTGGTTATTCTTCGCGCTATCGGCTCCCTTCGTCGTCATCGTGCTGCTGGCGCCTTTCAAGATGGGCGCGTTGGCGAACGCCATAACCAAGCCGACCACTTCAACCGTGGATATTCTCGGCGGTCTGCTGATCTGCATGTGGAACTACACGGGCTGGGACAACGCCTCGACCATTGCCACGGAAGTTGAGAAGCCGCAGCGGACCTACCCGCGAGCGATGCTGGTTGCGGTTTGCATCGTGGCCTTGACCTATGTGCTTCCATTCGTCGCCATGTGGATGACCGGACTGACTTCTACCGCGTGGGAGACTGGGTCCTGGGTGGACATCGCCGGCTTGCTGGGCGGGCCGCTGCTGCGCGTCGGCGTGGTGCTTGGGGGCGTGATCAGTGCCTTTGGCATGTTCAATGCTCTGGTGATGAGCTATTCGCGGCTGCCTCTGGCCATGGCTCAGGACGGCATGCTGCCCGGCATTTTTGGCAAGTTGCAGAAGAAGTCGCGTGCGCCCTGGGTTGCCATCGTGGCGCTAGCCATGGGATGGGCGATGTGTCTCGGCCTGGGCTTTGCCCGGCTGGTGACGATCGACATTCTTCTTTACGGCACCAGCCTGGTGCTGGAGTTTGTGGCGCTGGCGGTGCTGCGGTTCCGCGAACCGGACCTGCCTCGGCCATTTCGCGTTCCGGGCGGATTATTCGGGGCAATCGCAATCGGCATTCCCCCGGCGCTCCTGCTGGGCTTCGCGGTGTCACGCAGCGAGCATGAGCAAATCTGGAATATGAGCTCGTTTGCCTTTGGCATGATTCTGATCGGCGCGGGCTTTGTGGCTTACGCCGTTAATCATCTGTTGAAGCCGCACGGATGGGCCGCCACCAGGGAAAAACCTCAACCGGCGGCGTGAGTCCGCTCGTCGCTTTCAAGAAGTGAGGACCGGCCGACAACCCCGGCCCTCACTTGAGCGTTTAGCCCATTTCTTCGAACTATTTCTTCGAACTATGCAGCCGCTCTGGCCTCGTCACGCAGGCTCTTTACCTTGTCATGCGCTCTCTGAACGCTAGCCGCTTGTCGGCGGACAATCTGAGCGATGTTTTCCGGCAAATCGCCTGTGATCGCCTTCTGGTAGCTTCCCTTGGCGTTGTCCTCGCCCGCCTCAACCGATTCGAGAATCGTCTTGTCGCCGCCGCCAAGACTAACCTTGGTATCGATCCAGGCCCGGCGAAGCGTCCCAGAGACGGAGCCGGAAACCCTCTTGTCCGGCTTGCCCAAACGGATCAGCTCCGCTTCCAGTTCCCCGGCAAAGCGAGCCCGCTCGAGGCTCTGCTCGTTAAAATAGGTCTTCAAGTCAGACCGCTTGACGTGCGAAGCGGCATCCTGGTACCCCTTCTGTCCGTCTTTGCAGGTCTCGATAAGATTTTCAATCACGCTGATAGCATTATTTTCGTCCATGAAATAAACCTCCGGAGGTTGGATGCCGGCGACGAGTAAAGGTTGGGCGGAATTCTGGTGCGTTAAATTAGCCAGAAAAGCTGTCCTGCTCTAAAATCGACCGGAGGAGAGTAACTCCAAGAAAGGAATCAAATGCCGAAAGCCACCACAACCGAAAACGAAATTTCCCGGGACCGCCTCGCAGAGCTATTGAACGAAGACCTTTCCCGCGAATATCAAGCCATCATCGCCTATGTGGTCTATTCCCAGGTGCTGAGCGGCGCCGAATATATGGACATCGCCGCCCAGCTTGAAATCCACGCCAAGCAGGAACTTGATCATGCCCTGATTCTCTCGCGGCAGATCGACTATCTCGGCAAAATGCCGGTGGTCACTCCCAAGCCGGTGCGCACATCGAAACGTGCAAAAGACATGCTCCGGTACGATCTCGAGAACGAAAACGAAACCATCCGCAATTACCGCGATCGCATCCGGCAATGTGAGGCGCTTGGTGAATACGCTATGGCGGAGCAGATTCGCCAGATCCTCATGCAGGAGCAGGATCATCAAATCGATTTAGCTACTGCCCTCGGCGAAGATGTTCCAGACGTTAACGGCCCCAAAGCGCGCAGCCTGCGCAAGCGCCGCTAAGGCTGCTTTGCACCGCCGGCAGAGGATCGGCGAAAAATTCACGTGGGGGCGGCGGCTCGAGACAGATGACCAAACGCAAATCCAAAGGCGCGTACATGATCTCGGCCGTGGCTGAGATGTATGGCATCCATCCTCAGACGTTGCGCCTTTACGAGCGCGAGGGACTGCTCAAGCCGTCGCGCACCGAGGGCAATACCCGCCTCTACACCGACGAAGACCTGCAGCGGCTGGAGTTCATTCTCTCGCTGGCGCGCGACCTGGGCGTGAACATCAGCGGCATGGCGATCATCCTGCAAATGCGGGAGCGCATGGAAGAGATGCAGCGTCAGATTCAGGAGTTCGTCCAGTACATCCAGCAGGAAGTGCTCACCCGCGCCAACGCGGCGGCCGATCCGGCGAAGGGAGCGATCGTGCCGGTGAGGCGGCAGATGGTGGTACCGGCGGCGCAGCCGGGGAAAAGGCGGTGAAGCAGAGGACTGCGAATTCTTCCTTTCCCGCGTACCACATGAAGTCCTCCAGCACACGACGTGCTGAATGCTGAATGCCGCATGCTTCCCTTCAAGCTCATCTACAGCGACGCTTACTACCTGCCCATCGGCGAGCACGTCTTCCCGGCTGAAAAATACCAGCGGGTCCGCGACCGACTGCTTGCGGCCGGCGTTGCCGAAGCTCGAGACTTTCTGGAACCTGAGCCGGCCACTGATCAGGACATTCTGCTGGTTCACAAGCCCGAGTATGTGCACAAGCTGAAGACGGGATCGCTCAGTCCGCGCGAGGAGATGGAACTGGAGATTCCCTACTCGCGCGACGTGGTGCAGGCATTCTGGCTGGCTGCGGGGGGATCGATCCTGGCGGCGAGGCAGGCTTTGGCCGACCGCGTCTCGATCAGCATTGGCGGCGGATTTCATCATGCCTTCCCCGACCACGGCGAAGGCTTCTGTATGATTCACGATGTGGCGGTGGCCATCCGGCGGTTGCAGCGCGATGACAAGATTCGCACCTCGATGACTGTGGATTGCGACGTTCACCAGGGCAACGGCACGGCGGCGATTTTTGCGGGCACGCGTACCGCGAGCGCGCTTTTGCCTTCCGCCGGAGCATCGACGCTTGATTCGTCGTCGCTCAGATCCGCGCTTCCTGGCAAGATTCGTGGCGCGCATGCCGGAGACGTCTTTACCATCTCTTTGCACCAGCACAACAACTATCCACTGTGGAAGCCGGCCTCGTCGATTGACGTAGACCTGCCCGATGGCATTGGAGACGACGATTATCTGGCCTGGCTCGACAACGCTCTGAGCTCCGGGCTGCGACAGTTCGAGCCCGATCTGCTGTGCTACATCGCCGGCGCCGACCCTTATCGGGAAGACCAACTGGGCGGACTTTCTTTGACCATTGAGGGATTGAAGAGGCGCGATGAACTTGTGTTCAAGGTGGCCCGCGCCCGCGATATTCCCGTGATGGTGACCTTCGCCGGCGGCTACGCCCGGAATGTGGAGGATACCGTGACCATTCATTGCAACACGGTGATTGCAGCGAAAGAGGTCTTCGCGGCAAAGAAGTAAAGACCCGAAAAGATATACTTGAGGGCATGATCGTCAGCCCGTCAGAACTTTCGCACAGCGAGCTTTACGGCATCCTGCTCAATTCGGTGGCGCCGCGGCCGATTGCATGGGTGTCGACGACGAGCGCATCGGGAAGCCTCAATCTCGCGCCCTTCTCGTTCTTCAACGCGGTTTGCACCGATCCTCCGCTGCTGGCGTTTGCGCCCGGACTGCGCCGGCCTAAGGAACCGGACGTTAGCCGTGGCGCGGCTAAAGACACGTTACGGAACATTCGGGAAACCAGGGACTTTGTGGTCAATATCGTCACTTATGAGCTGCGCGAGGCGATGAACCTGACCAGCGGTGAATACGACGCGTCGGTGAACGAATTCGAGTTGGCGAAGCTTACTCCACAACCGTCGAAGATCGTGCGTCCGCCCAGAGTCGCGGAGTCACCTGTCAGCTTTGAGTGCAGACTTCATCAGATTATTGACTTCTCTCCCGCGCCCACCAGCGGCAGCCTCGTGATCGGCGAGATTGTGTCGATTCACATGAACGATGCGCATCTCAAAGACGGTCGCTTGGACCGGAACTCACTGGATCTCATCGGACGCATGGGCGGGCTTCAGTACACGCGGACGACGCAGCGATTCGAGATGGTGCGGCCCAAGGTTGAGTAGACACTGCTAAAATAAATCATCCGTATGTTCGAGAATCTTCAGGAAAAACTGCAGCGCGCGTTTAAGAGCCTTCGCGGCCAGGCGCGGCTGACCGAGGAAAACATTGGCGAGGCGCTGCGCGAAATCCGGCTGGCGCTGCTCGAAGCTGACGTCAACTTCAAGGTGGTCAAAGAGCTGATTGACCGCATCCAGGCTAAGGCTGTGGGCCAGGAAGTGATGACCGCGCTTTCTCCCGGCGAGCAGGTCATCAAGATTGTGCGCGACGAGCTGGTCGAGACTCTCGGCAAAGACACGGCACGCGTGAAGTTCGCATCGCAACCGCCCACTGTCGTGCTCATGGCTGGACTGCAGGGTTCGGGCAAAACCACCACCTCAGGCAAGCTCGCGAACTGGTTCAAGACGGGCGGGCATCGTCCGCTGCTGGTTTCAGTGGACGTTTACCGACCAGCGGCGCGCGAGCAGTTGAAAGTTGTGGCGCAGGCCGTCAAGGCTCAGATCTACGAAGGCGAAGTGGGCGAGGCAAAAACGCCCGCCGAACTCACACAAGCAGTGGAACGGTTGGTGAAGGAAGCGCGGCGCGAGGCCATTGTTTCCGGCTGCGACGTGTTGATCGTCGATACCGCCGGCCGTCTGCACATCGACGACGAACTGATGAACGAGATGCAGTCGCTGAAAAAGCTGCTGAATCCGTCGGAGATTTTGTTCGTCGCCGACGCCATGACCGGGCAGGACGCGGTGCGCTCCGCCGATGAGTTTCACAAGAAGCTCTCGCTCACCGGGGTCATCCTCACCAAGATGGATGGCGATGCCCGGGGCGGCGCTGCGCTTTCCATCCGGCAGGTTACGGGACAGCCCATCAAGTTTATCGGCGTGGGCGAGAAATATGACGCGCTGGAGCCGTTTCATCCCGACCGCATCGTGTCGCGCATTCTCGGCATGGGCGACATCCTCTCGCTGATCGAGCGTGCCGAGTCGCAGATCGACAAGAAAAAAGCGCAGGAGATGGCCACCAAGGCCCTCACCGGCGACGGCTTTTCGCTCGAGGACTTTCGCGACCAGTTGCAGCATGTAAAGAAGATGGGGTCGATCAAGAGCCTGATTGGCATGATGCCGTCGATCGGCCCATTTTCCGGTTTGCAGAAAGCCGCCGACAACGTAGACGAAAAACAGATCAACCGCGTCGAGGCCATCATCAATTCGATGACCGTCCACGAACGCAATCATCACGAAGTGATTAACGGCAGCCGCCGCAAACGCATCGCCCGCGGCTCCGGCACCAGCGTGCAGGAAGTGAATAACCTGCTCCGGCAATACGCGCAGATGAAGAAGATGTTCAAGCAGATGGGCAAGCCCAGCTTCGCGCGCAGGATGGCGGGGATGAAGCTGCCTGGAATGTAGCTGCTGAGGCATATCGATATGTTGCGGAAGGTTCGCGAAGCGCAGCTTCGGTGGTCGGTTTATCTTCTGCCGCCTTTCGCCGGATTTCTACTCATTCTCTCGGCAATAGGTCAGATCGATGGGGGTGTCGACGGCCTCGTGACCACGAAGAGCGGACAGCCTGTTGCCGGGGTGTCTGTGCAGGGAAGCGAGTCGAAGACTTGCTGTCCATTTAAGGGCGAGCATGCGACGACGGACGAGAACGGCCGCTTTCACCTCGAACATCCCGGAGCCGTCGTACACTTTTCCGACACTGGTTTTGAGCCTCAAGCTTTGGTGCTCCCGCCCGGCACCTCGCAAGTTCAGGTAACCCTCTCGGCTCCGGGCAATGACCTCACCGCTCCGCCTTGCGGAGCGCGCCGACCGGGTACAAAGCAAATCGGATGGCGAGTCCGCTTCGACGTGCCCCGGCGCGCCGTGAGAATCCTTGGGGGAAAGACTGACGTGGACTATGTCCGTTACTTGATCAAACCGAAGACGGGCGATGCCTTTTTGGAATTGTGGTTCGGTCCCTATGCAATCAGCACCGAACCGGATGACGAAGACTTCGTGAGCTCGGTCGAATTTTCGCAGCGGCAGATCGTCGCTCCCGGTCTGGGAGTAGTTGGCACGGATAGTTGGGGCCAGCACCGTGACCAAGGGAAGTGGCGTCAGACCGCGATCGCGGGAGGAGGAGGATCCCGGTACAGAGCTACAAGACCGGAAGATGTTGCCCTCTTCGACCAGATCGCCAATTCCATCTGTCTGATACCCTACGAAACCGAGCCTTCGCCCACAAAATCGAGTTCGAAACCCCAATCATGAAGTGGCGCTCCCTCGAAGAATCGTCCCCGGAGACTGACATCCGCCCGCTGCGCGAGATCTTCGCCGAGCGCAAGGAACTGATTGCGAAGTATGTTCCGGCGGAAACGCAGGCTGTTCACGCTCGCGCCATCGCGGAACTCAAGCAACAAGGTTTAGCCGCGAATATCCTGCCCGCCGGCACAAAGATTCCAGAATTCCAACTCCAAGATCACGACGGCAAGACTGTCTCTTCCTCCGACTTGCTCGCCAAAGGACGCCTCGTGCTCTGCTTCATCCGCGGGCGCTGGTGTCCATTCTGCGTTGGCCAGATGGAAGCTATGAATCTGATTCTGCCGCTGATCCAGCAGGCAGGCGCAACGCTCGTGGCTATTTCTCCGCAGACGGTTCAGCAATCATTTTTCATGCGCGATCAGCACAAGCTGCGCTTCCCGCTGCTCTCCGACGCCGGGAATAACGCGGCACGGCAGTTGGGCCTTACCTACCGCATCCCTGACGAGCAACGGGCCGTCTATCAGCGAGCTTTCGTCAATCTTCCCTTTGTGAATGGTGATGAGAGTTGGGAGTTGCCGATTCCTGCGACCTACATCATCGACCGCAATGGTTCGGTACTCTACGCC
Source organism: uncultured Acidobacteriaceae bacterium (assembly GCA_963787495.1). Taxonomy (GTDB): domain Bacteria; phylum Acidobacteriota; class Terriglobia; order Terriglobales; family Acidobacteriaceae; genus Sulfotelmatobacter. Next base: position 188,678 of record CAWBDA010000002.1, on the reverse strand, counting down.
TCCGCTAACGAGGATTACACGGAGCGTCCGGAGCCAGAGGACATCGCGCGGTTTCTAGCCAATCAATCAGGCGATTGAGGCAACGCGGGCGAGGGCGCCCGCGCCACACCTCACTTTCGGTACACTGATACTTCATGAACTATATCTACGGCATCAATGCGGTCAGCGAGGCGCTTAAAGCCCGGGGACGGGCTTTTCAGTGGGTCGGTATGGCGAAGGAGCGGCATGACATCCGCTTGCAGCGCATGATCGAAGAGTGTCGCAAGCTGGGTGTGCCGGTGCGTTTCCTCACTCGCGTGGAACTCGACCGCATGGCGGGCAACGCCGCTCACCAGGGCGTGGTCGCGGTCACTTCGGCCAAACAATACAGCGACCTTGATGACGTGGTCGGCGGCAAACGGGGACGGTACTCCTTCGTCATCGTGCTCGATGGAGTGGAAGATCCGCACAATCTGGGCGCGCTGTTGCGAACGGCAGATGCTGCGGGTGCGGACGGCGTGATCATCCCGGAGCGTCGGGCCGCGGCCGTAACCGGAACCGTCACGAAGGCTTCGGCTGGAGCCAGCGAACACTTGCCCATTGCGAAGGTGACCAACATCGCCCGCACGGTTGAAGAATTGAAGGAACGCAACGTCTGGACCGTTGGTCTCGATGAACGGGGATCGCAGACCTACGACGCCCTCGACTACAACATGGATTGCGCGCTGGTTCTGGGCGCTGAGGGAAAAGGCTTGCACGACCTGGTGAAGAAGAAATGCGATTTTCTGGTTTCGATTCCGATGCTGGGAAAAGTGTCTTCGTTGAACGTGTCCGTCGCTGGCGCGGTCGTGATGTATGAAATTGTGCGGCAGAGGCGCGCACAAACCCGTGCACAAACTGAAGACGAGCAAAACAACAAAGAGGCGTCCTCGGGTGCGCAATGAGGTTGCGCGGCATGCGTTTTTGCTTCCTCTGCGTCCTCTGTGCCTCTGTGGTGAATGCTTTTTCCCTTGACCGCGAGGCGTTTACTTTCACCAGCTACGACCTGAATGTCCGGATAGAGCCTGCGCAGCAAAGGCTGGGAGCCCGCGGCAAGATCACTCTGCGCAACGATTCGACAACGCCACAGAAGATCGCGGCGCTGCAGATTTCTTCTTCGCTGGACTGGCGCTCCATCAAAGCCGGCAACAAACAGTTGCAGTTTGTCTCGCAGCCGTACACCTCCGACATCGATCACACCGGGGCGCTCTCCGAGGCCATTGTCACTTTGCCGGAAGCAGTTTCACCCAAGGCGACAGTCGACCTGGAGATTGCCTATGAAGGCGTGATTGTGCTCGATGCAACGCGGCTTGCGGGGATCGGCACACCCGACTCGACGGCGCGGAGCACGGACTGGGATCAGATCAGCACAAAATTCACGGCCGTGCGGGGGGTAGGATACGTGGCTTGGTATCCGATAGCGACGGAGGCAGGAAGTCTTGCAGAAGGCAACAGCGCATTCGACAGCATTGGCAGGTGGAAGGCACGAGAGGCCAGCTCCACGATACATTTACAGATTTCGGTGCCGATTGATGATGAAGGAGAAAAACCGGAGCTTCTGGTCAATGCGACAACCTGCCCGACGGCGCACGAGGTGCAACACGAGTTCCTGGCAGATTGCACATCCAGATTTCTTGGACTTGTGGTGCCGACGTTTGTGATTGCCGACTTTGAAGTGGTGGATCGGGCGGCTGTTCAAGTTCATTTCCTGCGTGGCCACGACACCTCCGCGGCAATCTATGCCGACGCTGCGGAAAAGGCGATTCCGCTCATCACCGAATGGTTTGGAGTGCCGCGAAGCAAAGCGGAAACTGCCGACCTGGCCGATCCAAATGCGCCGCCCTTTGAAAGTGGCTCTCTTTTGTTGACGCCGCTGACCGGCACCGACCCAAAGCAGGCAGGGCTGGCGGCGGCTCACCAGTTAACCCACGCGACTTTCTTCTCGTCGCGGCCCTGGATCAACGAAGGCCTCGCGCACTTCGCCCAGGCACTCTATCTGGAACATATGAGTGGACGGCAGGCGGCATTCGATTACATGGGGTTGCACCGTTCCGCGTTGAGTGCGGTTGAGAAAGGAAAAGAGAATCTGACGACCGCCCCCAGATCTGAAAATGAGTTGAACGGGTCGTTAGTAAACACGGCCGATGAAGAGCTTTACCGCAGCAAAGCGATGTGTGTGTGGTGGATGCTGCGCGACATGGTCGGCGACCAGGCCCTGAAAAAGGCGCTCGCGTCGTACCATGCGGACGAAGACAAGGAACCTTCCTACATGCAGCGCCTGATCCAGGCGCAGACGAAGCGTGATCTAGAGTGGTTCTTCGACGACTGGGTTTATCGCGACCGGGGCCTGCCCGAGTTCAAAATAGAGTCCGCATTCGCGCGTAAGACGATGCCGGGAGCTTACATGCTCACCATCACGGTCAGCAATCTGGGCGCGGCGGGAGCGGAAGTTCCCCTCACGGTGAAGTTCGCCGGTGGAGAGGTCACCGAGCGGCTTGTCGTGCGCGGCAAGAGCAACGGCGTGATTCGAGTGGAGGTTCCGAAACCGCCGGAGGAAGTCGTGGTCAATGATGGCAGCGTGCCGGAGAGCGGCACGACGAACCACGTACTCAAGATCGAGGCGAGTGACGCTGCGAAGTGATTGGAAATCAGTGGTCAGTGGTCAGTCGAACCTACTGGCCACTCGCTTCGTAAAGGTTGCGAGCGCTGCCAGCTTTGCGGCAGCCGCGCCGGAGTCGATCGATTGTGCCGCCAGGGGAATTCCGCCTGCGAGGTGGTCGGCGCGTCCCGCCGCTACCAGTGCGGCAGCGGAGTTCAGCACGACCACATCGCGGCGGGGAGATTTCTTTCCGCTTAGAACCTCGCGAACAATGGCTGCATTCTCGGCTGCATCCCCGCCGGAAATGTCAGCCAGCGTGGCCCGCTTCATGCTGAACTCTTCAGGATCAATCTCGTAAGTCCGCACTGATCCATCGCGAGCTTCGGCCACGCGCGTCGGTCCGGTGATGGTGATCTCGTCGAGTCCATCAAGTCCGTGGACTACCAGAGCGCGGTGCAGGCCCAGCATGCTGAGCGCCTCGGCCAGTTTTTCGACCATGTCGAGCGCATACACGCCCACCACTTGTCCCGAAGCGTGGGCGGGATTGGTGAGCGGGCCGAGCAGGTTAAACATGGTGCGCAGGCGCAGCTCGCGCCGTACCTTCTGCACTTGCTTCATTGAGGAATGCAGATCGGGTGCGTACAAGAAACAGATCCCGACTTCCCTCAAGCATTGCGCTGCACGTTCCGGAGTCAGCTGGATGTTCACACCCAGCGCTTCCATCACATCAGCCGAGCCGCACTTCGAGCTGATGCTGCGGTTGCCGTGCTTGGCCACGCGCACCCCCACTCCTGCAGTGACGAATGCGGTCGCCGTCGAGATGTTGAAGGTGCCGCTGGCGTCGCCGCCGGTGCCGCTGGTATCGACCAGAGATGACTCAGTGAGCGCGTCACGGCCGGTGCCGCTGAGGTCGAGTGCGCCGGGGGATGCGATGGGCAAGGGCGTCGCCGCGGCGCGGATCGCTTCGGCAAAGCCGACGATCTCCTCGACCGTTTCTCCTTTCATGCGTAAAGCCATGAGTAGTGCGGCGATCTGCGCGTCGGTGCAGTTTCCCGCCAGCACTTCCGCCATCACTTCACGTGCTTCCGCCCGCGCCAGGGATTGGCCGTGGTTGGCTACGCGATGGAGGGCGTCGAGGATCATGGCTGCGCAATAGCGTAGCATCTTTGTGGTCCAGTTCTGGAATGGACCGAAGCGGCGAAGGATATTCGTCGTTGAGCGTTTGCCCTAATCCGCCGCCCTTCTATAAAATCAAGAGTTTGCTGCCCTCAGTCGATAGCCGCAAGCAGGTTCCTTCCGATTCTTAGCTAGCGAGCAAAGAGCGTCATTATGAAAATCCATGAATACCAGGGGAAAGCGATTCTAAAGAAGTATGGCGTGACCGTGCCGCGCGGAACCATGGCGACTTCGCGCGAAGAGGCTGAGGCCGCTGCCCGGGAACTCCTCAGCGCTGGCGCGACTGGGGTTGTGGTCAAAGCTCAAATTCATGCTGGCGGCCGCGGAAAAGGCGGAGGCGTGAAGATCGCCAAGTCGGTCAGCGAAGCGGGAGATCTCGCCGAGAAGATGCTGGGCATGAAGCTGGTCACGCATCAGACCGATCCAGAAGGCCGCACGGTGCGGCGCTTGCTGATCGAAGAAACTCTCCCTATCGAAAAAGAGCTGTATCTTGGAATTCTAGTCGACCGCGCGGAAGGCAAGCCGGTCTTCATGGCTTCGGCTGCCGGGGGAATGGAAATCGAGCAGGTGGCCGCGGAGAATCCTGATGCGATTCTCAAGCAGCACATCGACCCGGGCGTGGGTCTCGAAGCGTTTCAGGCGCGTAAGATGGCTTTCAGGCTCGGACTTAACGCCAAGCAGATCACCCCTGCGGTGCAATTTCTCTCCAACCTTTACAAAGCGTTTCTCGACACGGATGCATCGCTGCTCGAAATAAATCCCTTCATCACGACGACCGACGGCCGGCTCTTCGCACTCGACGCCAAGCTGACTTTCGACGACAACGCACTCTTCCGCCATCCCGATATTCGCGAACTGCGCGACATTACGGAGGAAGATCCGCTCGAGGTCGAGGCTTCGAAGTACAGCCTGAACTACATTAAGCTCGACGGTAGCGTGGGCTGTATGGTGAATGGCGCCGGGCTGGCCATGGCTACGATGGACATCATCAAGTATGCAGGCGGCATGCCCGCGAATTTCCTCGACGTGGGCGGCGGCGCTAATGCCGAGCAGGTCGCGCACGCGTTCGAAATCCTGCTCAGCGATAAGAGTGTGAAAGCGGTGCTGATCAACATTTTTGGCGGCATTCTGCGCGTGGATACGCTGGCCACAGGAGTAGTAGAAGCCGCGAAGAAAACTAACATCAAGCTTCCTGTGGTGTTGCGCCTCGAAGGCACGAATGTGGACGAAGGAAAGAAGATCCTGATGAATTCAGGTTTCAACTTCATTGTGGCGGACACTATGAAGGATGCGGCAGACAGAGTGGTGGCCGCGGCCCGTGCTTAGGGCGCAGTGAGGAATTCATATTTATGGCAATCCTGGTTGACAAGAAAACGCGCTTGATCGTGCAGGGCCTGACCGGACGCGAAGGCACCTTCCACGCCAAGGCCTGCGCGGCCTATGGAACTCAAGTGGTAGGCGGAGTGACGCCGGGCAAGGGCGGCACGACACACGAGGGATGGCCGATCTTCAACACGGTGCAGGAAGCCGTCGAGAAAACCGGGGCTGACACGACCATGATTTTTGTTCCACCGCCGTCCGCTGCCGATGCCATCATGGAAGCTGCCGACGCCGGACTCGACCTTATCGTCTGCATCACCGAAGGCATACCCACGCTCGACATGGTAAAGGCGTGGGAGTTCCTGCAAAACCGGCGCTCGCGGCTGATCGGGCCGAACTGTCCCGGGATTATTTCGCCGGGCAAGTGCAAGATCGGCATTATGCCAGGTTCGATTCACAAAGAAGGAGCGATCGGCATTGTGTCGCGCTCGGGCACGCTTACTTATGAGGCTGTCCATCAGCTCACACAGCGCGGCATCGGACAGTCGACCGCCATCGGGATCGGCGGAGATCCGATCATCGGAACCAACTTTGTGGATGCGCTCGACTTGTTCAATCGAGATCCTGAAACCGAAGCCGTCATCATGATCGGTGAAATCGGAGGCGACGCCGAGGAAAACGCCGCGGAATTTGTGAAGACCCACGTGAAGAAGCCGGTGGTCGGCTTCATCGCCGGGCAGACCGCGCCTCCGGGGCGCCGTATGGGCCATGCCGGAGCGATCATTTCCGGGGGCAAGGGAACCGCCGCGGAAAAGATCAAAGTGATGGAAGCGTCCGGCATCCGGGTCGCAAAATCTCCGGCGGCCATCGGGGAAACGCTGGTGGCGGCGCTGGGAGTGAAGGTCTAGTACTGAGTACCGTGTACCGAGTAGCGAGAAAAACCGAACGAGCCGACTGCTGAGGACTAACTATCAACTATGAAAACCCTGCAACGCACTCTTACCATTGTGAAACCTGACGCCGTCGCCAAGAACGCGGTCGGTGACATCATTGAACAATTCGAGAAGAACGGCTTCCACATTCTCGCCATGAAGATGCTGGAAATCTCCAAGTATCAAGCGGAGCAGTTTTACGCCGTGCATGCGAGCCGGCCGTTCTATAACTCGCTCACCGATTTCATGTCGAGCGGACCGATCGTTACTCTAGCGCTGGAAAAAGAGAACGCTATTGCCGACCTGCGCAAGCTGATGGGCGCGACCAACCCGGCCAACGCTGAGGAAGGCACCATCCGCAAGAAGTGGGCGTCGAGCATCGAGCACAACGCGATTCACGGCTCCGACGCCGAAGATACGGCCCGCTTTGAATTGAGTTTCTTCTTCGCGGGATATGAGCTTGCGAAATAACCTGTAGCGCCCCTGTCTTGGCGGCACGACAGCTGGCGGGACGCCGGCGCTACCCGAGAGGCTCGTACAAGTGGCCTTCTACGCGATCCGCAACCTTGGGAAGATCCTTGCGGGCATATTGCAGAAAATGCGGGGCGGCGCGGTGGGCTTCGAGCGCGGCATCGTCTTTATATTGCTCGTAGATGAAGAAGCGCCGCGGCTCGGTCTTGTGCCGGTGGACCTGATACATAAGGCACCCGGGCTCCTTGCGGGATTCTTCGGTCAGCTTCACAAAAATTGGGGCAACGTCGGCGTCGTGCCCTGCTTTCGCCATCCACGTCACTGCCAAAACCACCATCGTGTGCTCCTTACGTAGTCTGGTTTCGTAGTTTCGTTGCCTGACTAAGAGGAAGTCAAGTCTAGACTTTTCGGGATGCGGCTGTCTTCATCTCCTTGGCGAATTCGTCCATGAAGATGATTTGATCGCGGTCCGGACCCGTCGAAATCATACCCACCTTCGCCCCGGTCTCTTTTTCCACGAACGCCAGGTATTCGCGAGCCGCCTTGGGTAACTTGTCGAACTCCGTTATGCCTAGCGTGGATGTCCGCCATCCCGGCATCTTGTGGTAAATGCATTCCAGCTTGTCATAACCGCTGGCTTGGGCCGGGATTTCCATGGTCCTCTTGCCATCGACCGCGTAGCTCACGCAGACCGGAATCTCGGCCAGTTCGTCAAGCACGTCCAGCTTGGTCACCACCAGCCACGAGATGCCGTTAATCATGCCAGCGTAGCGCAGCAGAGGCAAATCAAGCCAGCCGGTGCGCCGCGGACGTCCGGTAACAGCGCCAAACTCGTTGCCGCGCTTGCGCAGTTGCTCGCCGAGCTCGCCTTTCTCTTCGCTCGGAAACGGACCTTCGCCCACTCGCGTGCAATATGCCTTGGTGAGTCCGATCACCGAGTCGATCGCATTCGGCGCGACGCCGGTGCCCGTCGCCGCGCCTCCTGAAGTTGCGCTGGAAGAGGTCACGAAAGGATAAGTGCCGTGATCGATGTCGAGCATTGTGCCCTGTGCGCCTTCGAACAGGATGGCTTCGCCGCCTGACAAAGCCTGGTTCAGAAGGACCGCCGTGTCACATACAAAGGGTGCAATTTTCTCGGCCGCAGCAGCGTAATCCGCGTACATTTTGTCGGCGTCCAGAGGCTCGGAATTGAACAGCGCGTGCGCGATCATGTTCTTCTCGCGCACGGCGTTTTCAATGTGTTTTTTCAGCAGCTGCAGATCGAGCAAGTCGGCGACTCGCAGCCCGCGGCGACCCATCTTGTCTTCGTAGGCCGGACCGATTCCGCGCGACGTGGTGCCAATCTTCACGCGTCCCGGCGCATTCTCCGCCGCCAACTCGATCATGCGATGGTAGGGCAAAATCACCTGAGCGCGGTTCGAGACGAAAAGATTTCCGTCGACCTTCACGCCCGCCTCGCGCAGTGCCCCCACTTCCTTGAGAAACGCCATGGGATCGAGCACCACGCCGTTGCCGATCACGCTCCGGCACGCTGCCCGCAACACTCCGCACGGAACCAGTTGCAGCACGAACTTCTTGCTGTTGATGATGACCGTGTGGCCGGCATTATGGCCGCCGGCATAACGGGCCACAACGGAGAAGTTCTCCGATAGAACGTCGACAATCTTGCCCTTGCCTTCGTCGCCCCACTGCGCGCCGACAATTACCGCGGTCTTGCCTCGTTTCAATGCCAACTCCGTCACAGGGATTCGCCTGGCTGCGTAGCACCGGGGTCGCACACTGCTTGCCCCGCGGCACACAATTAAGGCTTATGGGATGTAAGCGGAGAAGATGTGTACGACGTATCTTATCGCGCCCGCGCAGCGAATGGCAACGCACCACCAGCGGCCCGAGGTCGCACGGTCCAAACCTGTGGAAGGACGCGGCGTATCCTGACCATTGCCTATTGCGAGGATTCCAAGAGTTCCTTCAGATACTGCTGCCACAACGCTGCCCAAGTGTGAGTGCCGTGACCATGGCTTTGCTCGGAGATGGGAATCAGCACGAATCGGCCCTTTTTCACACGTTTGATTTCTCGTTCGGCAATTCCGAGTTCCGGTGGGTTGATAAAATCATCGGCTGAATTCACGAACATTACGGGCACAGTGACTTTCTCCAGTTGCGGAGAGGGGTCATAATTCCGCGAGGCATTCACTGCATAAAGCAGATCGTTGGCATCGTGGTCGGCAATGAACCGCTTCGCGAAGTCCTGAGCAGCCGCATCAGTAGCCTCGCGGGTGGAAAAGCTTTTCTGCATCTGCAGAGGTGCTCCTCCTGCAATGAAGAACATATCCGCAGCAACTTCGAGGGCGCTCAAAGGTTGGGCAGCATACTCTCCATTCTTCCACTCGGGATCTTCGCGAATGCCATCAATCACCATCTTGCGCCAGGCTCGATTCCGTCCTGCGATCTGTACTGGCTGGCAGGCTAACGGCATCAGCGCGTCCGCGAAGTCAGGGTAGGTTTCTCCCCAAACCCAGGCATGCATGCAACCCATGGACGTCCCCAGGATCAGCCGCAGGTGGTCGATCCCCAGACCTTTCTCTAGCAACTCGTGCTGCAGGGCGACCATATCATCATAGTCATACTGCGGAAAATGCGCGTGCATGCCATCACCCGGCTTGCTGGATTTTCCGTGACCGATGTTGTCTGGAAGGATGACGTAATACCGCGTGACATCGAGGAGCTGCCCCGGCCCAAATAGGACGCCGGCGAACTGCGGAGCCAAGAACTGCCGGCCCGTACCACTGGTGCCGTGCAAAAGCAGCACTGCATTGGTGACCCGGCCGTTGGCGTTGCGCGCAGGCGTCCCAAAGCTCGCATAGTGCATTCGCAGGCCGGGCATTCTTTCGCCCGACTTGAAACGGAAGTCGGCGGAAACGTAGTCGCCTTCCTTAGGCGAAGGCGCGGGGCTCGCCTGTTGCGCGCTCAGAACTGCTGCAAAAGAAATAGGAAGGAAGATAGCCGCAAACGCGGCCTTTCGGATATACCCGTGCATGTTCGCACCTCGGTCGGAGCAGGTTATCATAGGCCTTCCGCAAGTTTGCATGTTGCCGGGAGCCATGGGACGATCGAGTCGGTGCGAACAAGTACCGGCAATCATTCAGAAGGTCTAGAATTCCTTCACGTGATCCCATGCCCAAGTTCGAAAAACACATTTTCATTTGCGGCAACCAGCGCCCTGCGGGAAATCCGCGGGGATGCTGCGACCCCACAGGCCAGGCAAAGCTGCAGAAACTATTCAAACAGAAACTCGCGGAGCGCGGCCTCAAAGGCAAGGTGCGCGCCAACCAGTCGGGCTGTCTCGATCAATGCGAGCACGGCCCGAATCTGGTCGTCTATCCCGATGCTGTCTGGTACGGGCACGTCACCGAGGCCGATGTCGATGAGATCATCGAATCACACATCATCGGCGGGAAACCCGTCGAGCGACTGATCCTGGCCGACTCCTGCCTGAATACTGCCACCTGTGAACACAGGAAAACCAGTGGTCAGTGATCAGTGGCCAGTGGTCGGTAAGATCAAGCGCGGAGTGCCGGTGCTGCGAGCAGCGTTACTGGCCACTGATCACTGGCCACTGTTTCTTGGTAGGCGCGGCAGGAATCGAACCTGCAACCACCGGATTAGAAATCCGGTGCTCTATCCGTTTGAGCTACGCGCCCCTAGAAAAAATCTACCACAGTAGCGTCGATTCTCAAGTTTCTCAGCCTTTCGCCATTCCCGCCAACTTGAGTAACCCTCAATCCTGCTGATGGTTACCCCGGAGAACCTTAAACAGGCAACGTGCATCTAAGTAACAATGCAGTCGGTAGTGCCGCGATCTAGTCTCACTCCTCGCGATCTTGGGCGCGGCTGGTGGCGGGTTCTGAGCGGAAGCGTTCCCCTCCTTTCCATTGAAATCACGCGTGAGTGTCCCTTGAGTTGTCCGGGATGCTACGCCTATGGCGAGAGCCATCTGGGCAACGGGGTCACGCTGTCTGAGCTTCGAGACCTTCGCGGAGATGCACTGGTCGAAGGTGTCCTCGACCTGGCGCGGCGCCATCGCCCCATGCATGTTTCTCTCGTGGGTGGCGAACCTATGATGCGCCGTCCAGAATTAGATCGCATTCTCCCCGCGCTCAGCGAAATGGGAATCTTCGCCATGGTCGTAACCAGCGGCGTGATTCCGATCCCCGCGCACTGGATGCACATCCCCCGCATGCGCGTCGCCGTATCGGTGGACGGCTTGCCCGAGCATCATGACGTTCGACGTCAGCCTGCAATCTACGAACGCATCCTGAAGAACATTGCGGACAGGAAAATCAATGTGCACTGGGTCATCACGCGGCCCATGCTCACCCGCCCCGGTTACCTGGAAGAATACGTCGCATTCTGGAACGCGCGGCCTGAGGTCGATCACATTTGGGTAAGTCTCTACAGCCCGCAGATGGGCGAGGAAAGCCCGGAGCGGCTCGCTCAGGAAGATCGCGAACGCGTTGCGAAGGAATTGCCGCCTTTGCGGAGAAAATATCCGAAGCTGCTGATCCCGGAGGGCATGGCTCGCGCTTTCGTGAACCCGCCACCGAATCCGCAGAGTTGCCTGTTTTCCAAAATGTCAGTGAATTATTCGGCCGACCTGCAAACCCGCGTGGAGCCCTGCGTTTTCGGCGGAAATCCGGATTGCAGCCAGTGCGGCTGCAGCATCAGCAGCGCACTGCACTGGATTCAGAATGAAAATATTGTCGGACCGCTTCGTGTCGGGCACCTCGTAACAGCCTCTCTTTATGTCGGCACCGCGGTGAACCAACTGCGCGCTCATGAGCGTCCTCCCAACCGCCGGCAGCCCGGAGCCCGCCCCTCCGGACCTGGAACTCCTCTTGTGCAGATTCAATCAGCCTAGCGAAGAGGACGTCTCATCGCACCGCGGTGCCTTATACTGCCACCTTGCTCTCGCGCGGCTTGCTCTCGCGCAGCAGGTATGGCAGTTTCGAATCCATCTCGCCTCGCCTACATCGATTGGATGCGGGGGCTGGCCTGCGTACTGATGTTTCAAACCCACTGCTATGACGCCTGGCTCAGTCCGGGCGCGCGCCAGAGCAAATTTTTCATGTACTCGCAACTGGGAGGAACCTTCCCTGCTCCTCTGTTTCTTTTTCTGGCGGGCATCTCGTTCGCGTTGGTGACCGAGAAACTGTGGAGGAAGAATTTACCGCCAGCGCAAATTGCCCGGGCCACCATCCGACGCGGCGCGGAAATATTTGGCTTCGGCCTGCTCTTTCGCCTGCAGGAATATCTCATCGCCTGGGGCTGGGCGCCGCCTAGCGACCTGCTGCGCGTGGACGTGCTGAACACCATCGGCCTTTCCATGATGCTGATGGGCCTCGTTTGCTGGCTGGCATTGTCGATTCACCACGGAGCGCGGACCAGGCTCGTGCTCGTCTTCGCCTCTGCTGGGACGGCGACTTTGATTTCTCTGCTCACACCACCGCTGTGGACCACCTGGCGCCCGAATTGGCTGCCCTGGCCGCTGGAATCCTACATCAACGGCGTTCACAATCTCGGCACGCCGCAGGCCTGGCTCTTCCCAATCTTTCCCTGGACCGCCTTCGCCTTCGCCGGGTTGGCCACCGGATTTATCTTGCAAAGCGAATGGGCCCGCGAGCGTCAAACCCTGATCTTCTTATTGGCGGGCGCGACCGGTATGGGATTTGTAGCCGCCGCGCGCTGGTTCGATGCCCAGCCGCTCCAGCTTTACGCGGTCTACGATTATTGGCACACGAGCCCAAACTTCTTTCTCGTTCGAGTCGGCATGCTGCTCGCGATTCTGACGGCGAGCTATGCCTGGTGCCGCTGGGGTCCGGGGCAGTGGAGTTTCAGCCCTCTGATTCAGTTGGGGCAGGCTTCCCTTCTGGTCTACTGGGTGCACCTCGAATTCGTGTACGGACGTTTCTCTATCTTGCCCAAACACTGCCAGAGCATAAGGACTGCATCTTTGGGATTGCTGACGATCTTCCTGGCGATGCTTCTGCTAGCGTTTCTGCGCACGCGGCTGAAAGGCCGCGGAGCTGACGTGCTGGCATGGTTTCGGGTTCCCGCCCGCACCGCATGAGCTAGCGAAACTGCTTCGCGAACTCCACGACCTCGCGCTCGGCCCAGCGCCCATCGTAGGCCGCGTCGGCATCGCGCTCGCCGACGAACGCGCAGTGACCACCGTCCCCGGTTTCGACGTAGGTAATGTTGCGATTCAAGAGCAGCGCCTGCCGCGTTTCCGGCAAAATGCGAACGAAAGGATCGTTGGCTGCGTGAATCACCAGCGCGGGGCGCGCGATGCGGCTGACCACGTTGGCGGCGGCGGCTCGGGCGTAATAATCGTCCGCACCGGTGAAGTCACAGTAGTAAGCGGTGACGCGGTCGTCAAACTCTCGCAGAGTTTTTACTCCTCGCAGGCGCGAAGCATCGAAGTCGCCCGGAAACAGCCTCACCTTGCGGCGAAACCGTCGGAACAATTGCAGCAAGAAATAGTATTCGTAAATCCGGTTGGCCGGTTCGTGCAGCGCGTCCGCCCCAGCTGCCAGGTTCACCGCCGGACAAACCGCTGCCACCCCGCGAAACTCGGCCGGAGCGTCGCTTCCCCACTCCCCCGCCAGTTTCAGTACCAGATTGCCGCCCATGGAGAATCCAATCAACACGAAACCGGGAATCCTATCGCGCTCGACCAGGTCGCGCGCCACCGCTGCCACGTCAGCAGACCGGCCGGAGTTGTAAAGGGTAGGCGCGCAATGATCCATGCCGCCGCAGTTGCGCTGGTTCATGCGCACCACGTTCATGCCAGCAGCCAAACCGTTCCGCGCCACTCCCAACATGTATTGCGATTCGCTCGATCCCTCCAGCCCATGAACCACGATCAGCGTCAAAACCCTCCGATCCTTTTGCCAGTGACACTGGCACAGCACCGGGACTCCGGGTTCGACCTCGATCAGACGCTGTTCGGCAGGAGGTAAGTCGATTCGGCGAGGAAGAAAAAAGGCAGCGAGGGTTTGTACATGCCCGCCCCGGAGCCAGGTGTGTGGCCGGAAAATCGAAGGTACGAACGCCGGCGGCTTCTCCGTCACGCCGTCCTCGAACTCAGCTCTTGAACTTGAAGATCCCAGGCGTCACCGCCCCTGTTTGCAAAGCAAGTTTGCGAACTTCTGGCAAATTGATTCTAATAGTAGTAGTCATCTTCACGGGAGCGATGCTCATGCCGATTTTCGAATACATCTGCTAGGAATGCCAGCACGAGTTTGAAACCCTGGTCTTCGGCCGCGACAAGGCCAAGTGCCCCAAATGTCAAAGCCAGAAGCTGAGCCCGCAGCTGAGCATCTTTGCCATGTCAACCAAAGGCATGTCCGCCAAAAGCTCCGCGAACACTTCGGCGGGCGCATGCGGCTCCTGTGGCGATCCTCGCGGTCCGGGCTCCTGTTCCCTCGGGGATCTCGACTAGCGCCTCATCCCCTGCCTCACCTCCACTCGCGGGCGAAGCAAACTTTCGGCACTATCTTGCCGGTGACTGCGGTTACCTATGTTTCCCCGCCCAGCCCGCCTACGATGCTTTGACTTCCCCTGCAAACCAAGGAGCATCGCATGGATCGACGCCAGCAGTCACGCGTCTTCGTTGAGCTCCCCGTCCAGATCTGCGGCATGGACGCGCATTCCCGGCCCTTCGCTCAGCCCGCCAGCCTGCGCACCATCAGCGGGCGCGGAGCCACCCTGCAGTGCGTTTACGCTCAACTGAAGCCGGGAGATGCAGTCGACATTCTTTACGAGGGTACGCGAGGTCAATTCCGCGTCGTGTGGTGCGGCAAGCCGGGAACCGAAATGGCCGGCGAAGTCGGAGTCGAGAACCTCTCCGCCGGGACGATGTTCTGGGACGTAGATCCGAAGCGCTGTGCCGCCTCAGTGGGTCGGGGTTAATAGATCAGTGGGGAGGGCGGGGGGAAGGCTGAAACCCGCATTTGCGCGAGCCTTTTGCTAGTATGCGGCGGGGAGTGGCGCGAGCACAAGCAGAAAGCCGAATGTAGACCCATTTCTTGTTCAAGTTGCAGGATCTTTCACACTTACCGCGCTGAATTCGTAGGAAAGTTGCAATTTTTGTCGTCCGGCTCGCAGGCCGCATTCTCGCGGATTCCGTGGCCACAGCCCCGAATCGAGCGCCAAGCTCTTCTCCGAAATTGCCGCTCATCTCAATTCCAGGCTGTAAACTCACCAGAGATGCTAGTAAAGATTCTCGGTTCCGCGGCCGGAGGCGGGTTTCCGCAGTGGAATTGTGCCTGCGCAAATTGTCGTGCCGTGCGAGCCGGCACGTTCCACGGCAAGTCGCGCAAGCAGACCCAGGTTGCGATCACCGAGGACGGCCTCTCGTGGTTCTTGCTGGGGGCATCTCCGGACCTGCGGACCCAGATCGAAGCTACTCCGGAGTTGCATCCACGGCGGGGTCTGCGCCATTCGCCCATCGCCGGCGTAGCGCTCGCCAATGCCGATCTCGATCACGTCCTCGGACTCCTTCTGCTGCGCGAACTGCAGCCGCTGCGTATCCATTCCACCCCCTCGGTTCGCCGCATTCTCTGTGAAGACAACTCGATGTTCGGCATGCTGCATCGCATTCCAGATCAAGCCGTGTGGACTGATTTCGAATCCGGAAAAGAATTTTCTTTGTGCGATGCTCAAGGCGCGGATTCCGCTCTCCGCTGCCGACCGTGGTCATTGAGTGCCCACTATCCCTCTTATGTCACAGCGGAACGTCAATCGCAACTTTCGCCCGGCGAAGCTTCCCTCGGATTCTTCATCCATTCGAATTCCGGCTCGCGATTTGCCTATATGCCGGCGGTCCCTCAAGTAGACAAAGCATTACTCGCGGGGGTCGAGGACTGTGACGTCCTGCTTTTCGACGGCACATTCTGGAGCAACACCGAACTCATGCACATGAAGGGAAACGGAAGAGCGGGGCAAACCGCGCGCCAGATGGGCCACGTCCCGGTCGAAGAAACTCTCGTCGAGTTGGCGGGCGTGCGCCGCCCGCGTAAAATATTTGTGCATATCAACAACACCAATCCCATGCTGGACGAGGCAAGTCCGGAACATCGCAAGGCGCGAGACGCCGGCTGGGAGATTGCGGAGGATGGATGGCAGTTCGATCTGTAGAAACCGGAACCGCCTCCAGCCCGCTTTCGTTCGAGGATTTTCACGCGCAATTACAGACAACGGGCGAGGAGCGTTACCATCACCAGCATCCTTTCCACTTGTTGATGCACGAAGGCAAGCTCTCCCGCGGTCAACTGCAGGCCTGGGTGCTGAACCGCTACTACTATCAAAGCATGATCCCGATCAAGGATTCCGTCATCCTCTCCCGCGGTCCGGACACGGTCTTCCGCCGCGCCTGGCGCAAACGCATTGTCGACCACGATGGCGACGCTACCAGCGAAGGTGGGATCAAGCGCTGGATAAAACTTGCGGAAGCTACTGGTCTCGATCTGGAACAGGTTCGCGCTGGCAAAGACATTCTTCCCGCAACCCGCTTCGCAGTGAATGAATACCTGAACCTGGTTCGCAGCCGGTCCTTGCTGGAGGCGGTCGCTTCCTCGCTGACGGAATTGTTTTCCACCAAGCTCATCACTCTGCGCGTGGAAAAGTTGCGCCAGCATTATCCCTGGTTGGCTGGAGGCCTGGATTATTTCGAAGCCAGGCTCTATCAAGCGCCGGAAGACTCGCAATTCGCGGTGAACTATGTCTACGACAACGCGAAGACGCGGGCTGAGCAGGAGTTGGCGCTGCAGGCTTTACGCGATAAGTGCGACATTTTATGGGCCCAGCTCGACGCACTCTACTTCGCCTACGTGCAGCCAGGATGGCCGCCGCCCGGCGCATTCCGCATCGAGGCCAGCTAGCATGGCACCTCCGGAAGATTCCAGCCTGCCGCGCCTGGCCGCCGGTTGCCGCTGGGGTGGCACGGAGGACGCCAAGGTGATTCTTTTTCCCGAAGGCGCGATCAAGTTGCAAGGCACCGGCCGGCAGGTGCTCGAACGCTGCGACGGCCAGCGCACCTTCGGCCAGATCATCCAAGAATTGCAGGACCAATTCGCCGACGCCGATCCCGCCAAGATTCGCGCCGACATTAGCCAGTTTCTCGAGCAACTGCGGCACAAGCGGATCGTAGACTATTAGGCCCGTCGCACAGAGGCTGTCCTATGCCAGTTGCTCCCAGCCCACATCGAGTGCCGCGCCCAGCTTCTTCCACGTGCTCACCGACCCAGCCTTGCGGTTCGTCTCAATCGCAGCGATCAGCGCGCGTGAAACCTTTGCCTTTTTGGCGAGCCGCTCCTGGGTAAGCTTCCGGTACTCGCGCCAAATACGGAGCGCGGCCTCTCCCTTCAGCCTGCGCTCAGTGATCTCCAGTGGAATGAGTTCGTCTTCTCCGTGTTCAAGACGCGCCTTCGCGGCGTCGTACGCCTTTACATCGGCGAGCATCTCCGCATCCTTTATCAACTTCTCCAACTTTTGTACTGGAATCAAAGCGAATTCCCTACCCTTGCGAGTAACGGTTTCAATTCGCATTAGTAGATTCCTCCTCTCGCCCCCACCTCCAAGGCCCACAATTCAAGGCGGTCATCGTGTAACTCATAAATAACGCGCCAGTCGCCAACTCTGAGCCGGTAACCATCGCGTCCCTGAAGCTTTGTGACGTTGTTGTGCTTCGCATAGGGATCGGCAGCAACTTCTTTGATTTTGCCCACAATCCGCTTCTGCCAGTTCACCGGAAGCCGGGAAAGAGCCCTCGCGAAGGATTTCGTGGTTACGACCGCGTACACCGATAAATGTTACCTAAAGTAACAATGCCAGTCAAGCATATAATAAAGGGATTTTCAGGTAATTCAAGACAGCGCCACCAATGATTCCGAACCCGCTCGCCCTGATTGCCGAGATCACGCACCGCTGCCCGCTGCACTGCGTCTACTGCTCCAATCCGCTTGAACTGGCCGGACTAGGTTCGGAGCTTACCACCGCAGAATGGATCAACGTTTTCCAGCAGGCGGGCAAGCTCGGGATGCTTCACGCGCACTTCACCGGAGGTGAGCCGCTGGCTCGGCCGGATCTAACCGAACTCGTCAGCGCAGCGCGCGCCGCTGGCCTTTACACCAACCTCATCGCCTCCGGCATCGGCCTGGCTGAAACACGTCTGCAGGCGCTGGTCGAGGCTGGACTCGATCACATCCAGCTCAGTTTTCAGGATTCGCGCGAGGACTCAGCCAACTGGATTGCCGGAGCCAAAGCACACTCCCACAAGATTGAATTGTCCAGCATGATCCGGCGGCACAAGATCGCGTTCACCGTGAATCTTGTGGTGCACCGGCAGAACATCGATCACCTCGAGGAGATGATCACTTTCATCGAGCAACTCTCGCCCCAGCGCATGGAAATCGCCCACACCCAGTATTACGGCTGGGCACTGCAAAACCGCGCGGCACTATTACCCACGCGGCCGCAGCTTGAGAAAGCCGTGCAAGCCGTGGAGACCGCCGAAAAACGCCTCGCCGGACGCATCCGCATTGATTCCGTGGTCCCCGACTACTACGCGCGTTTTCCCAAGGCCTGCATGGGCGGATGGGGACGTAGATTGATGCTCATCAATCCCGCCGGGAAGGCGCTTCCGTGTCATACCGCGGAGGTCATTCCCGGCCTGGCGTTCGAAAACGTTCGTGAGCAAACCCTGGAGTTCATCTGGCGGCAGTCCTCTTCGTTCCAGCGTTTTCGCGGCGAGGAATGGATGCCGGAGCCGTGCCGAAGTTGTGATCAGCGCTCCGAAGATTTTGGGGGGTGCCGCTGCCAGGCGCTACTGCTCACCGGCAACGCGACTGCGACGGACCCTGCCTGTTCGCTCGCGCCAGCCCACCACATCGTCGAAGCCGCGTTGGCGGAAGCTAACTCCACTAGCGCAGTCTCCCAGCCCGTTCCCGCCGCCCCATCGTTCGTGCAGTTGCAACAACGCGCCGGAAGTTTCTGGCGTTATCGGACTAATCCTGAATAACCAAACCGCTCTACCAGCGAAACCCGATCGTGATCGGACGAAAGTCGGTTGTGATGCTGTTGCTGGTTCCGTGCATAAGGCGCCATTCCAGGTAGATTTCGACCCCACTCGGCATCTTTCGCGTCACCCCTCCCCCAAGGTTGTATCCGAATTGATTCAGACTGGAGTTTACGAAGCTGCCGCTAAGCGGAATGCTGGTAGGCGAATTCTGGCACGCACCCCACCAGACCCAGAATACATTGCAACCCGAACCCGGAACCGCGGTGCTGCCGCTCAAACTCCCGCCTCGATGGTCGAAGCTGGCCCCGAAGAGAACATATCCGCTGTATACGCTGGTGACGGGAACATTGATGATGGGGTCGAGCGTGATGGCGTAAGCGTAATTCCTGGCCCCTGTCGCCTGTGCCAGGTCCTCGGTGGAGTCGCGCAAGGGCAGGTCGGCAAAGATAAAGTCCGCACGCAGGCCTAAATACTTGTTCGCATTGCGAGCCACGCCTGCCGTTCCCACCAGGCCTCCGCCTCGCACCCAGGTGCGCGTCGTGCCGCTATCGAGGTTGGCGCCGCCGCCGACGTCGAAAACCCAGTTCTTGTAGTCGTGAGGCTTCTTCCGCCGTGAAGAGGATACTTCATCGGAGGGTTCCTGGCCGGTATCGGGTGTCTGAGCGGCAGGAGTCGGTGGGGCAGGTTGTTGTGCCGCAGGCGCTGTCGCAGGCGTTTGTCCAGCGGGCGCCGCTGTCTGGGCAAATCCTTGCGCGCCCAATAGAATTACTAGAACCAGCAGCGTCAGCACACTCGCAGTCGCGGTCACCCGCGCGAACTTTGCCATCATCCATTCTCCTCCCATAACCGGGCGTGGTGGCGGACCGTAGCGCTCGGCATGAAGAGGCGAGAGGCGCCGTTGGTAAAGGTTCCGCTTGTGATTCCTCGCAAGCAAGCTTCGGCCGTTGCGGCGGGATCGCATTATAGTACCAACTTTGATGCTGATTCTGCCTGGCAAGCCGCCCGGTGCGTTGGCCGGAGCCTTTCCCCGTTTCTCGCAAATCCCATTCGCTTTCCGCTTCGCCGAGCAACACGCCCCACGTATGATAAAAATAAGCTTCGATTTCCGAGAACACTTTGCCGAAGACTCCGCCAGAGCAGGCATTGGACGCCAATCCCGACCGCACTCCTCGGGATCGCGCCCCCGCACGCCGGGTCGCACTCGTGGGCTTCGGAACCGTGGGCCGCGCCGTGGCCAAGATTCTCTGCGAGCGCAACGATGCCGACGGCTCGTTCCGCCTCACCCACATCTGCAATCGCAACGTGGAAAGCAAGAAGCAGGCCTGGAGTAACGAACGATGGTTTCCGAGTGACGTCGTCTGGACCGAAGACTTCCACGCGATTCTCAACTCCGATGCCGACATCGTCATTGAGCTGATCGGAGGTCTCCACCCCGCCGAGGATCTTGTGCGGGGCGCCTTGACGGCAGGCAAGTCGGTGGTCACGGCCAACAAGCAACTGATCGCGCGTTTTGGGCCGGAGTTGCTGCAGCTCGCCAGTGCGAACGGCTGCCAGCTCGAGTTTGGCGCATCCGTCGCCGGCGGGGTTCCCGTCCTTCCCGCGCTGCGCACCGGACTCTGCGGAGACCGCCTGCACGGCATTGCCGGTATTCTGAACGGCACATGCAACTACATTCTCAGTCGCATTGAGACCGATCGCGTTCCTTTCAGCGAGGCTCTTGAGGAAGCGCAAGCCCGCGGCTACGCCGAAGCCGACGCCAGCGAAGATCTCGACGGCGGCGATGCCCGAGCAAAGCTTTCCATCCTAGCGCTCGCTGGCCTGCACGTACGGGTTTCTCCGGGAGACATTCGCGCCCGCACCATTCGACCCATCGACGCGGTCGATTTCGATTACGCCGCCGAGTTGGGCTGCACCATCCGCCAGATCTCGCGCGCCGATCTGAAGGAGACCACGCTATTTGCCGAAGTTGGCCCCAGCCTGGTTCCCACGTCCTCGCCCTTCGGACGCGTGCAGAGAAATCTGAATCTGGTTTTGACTTCAGGAGAATACGGCGGAGACATGGCCTTCCTGGGTGCGGGTGCGGGAGGAGATCCCACGGCGGTTGCGGTAGTCTCAGACTTGATGTTTGTGGCGCAAAGCCCCGCAGCCGGAAGTTCCTCGGCCGGACGGCGCCCTCACCGCGCGCTTCAACTCGCGTCGCCAAAAGTCAGTTGCGACTTTGAAACGCCCTGGTATCTGCGTTTTCTGGTGAAGGACCAGCCGGGCATCATCGCGAGTCTGGCCGCGATCCTCTCGGCTCATCAACTCAACATTGACGCCGTGCTGCAAAACCCCGGCTTCGACAAAAACGCTTTGCCCTTTGTGATTACCCTCGAGCCTTGCCGGGACGCGCAGCTACACCCCGCGCTCCAGGAAATGGCCGCGTTGCCCTTCGCTCTGCGTCCCTGCTTGTGCCTGCCGATTCTGCGCTAGCTGGCTTTGCTCCAGAAAGGATTCTTCAACCCGGCGGGCGCAAGAGCGCTGTCGGTCGTCGCTTCCGCTCCCGAGTCGTCAGAGATTTTCTCATCCAGCAGGCGGGACGAAGGTGCATGAGCATCTTCCTGGCAACAGGAAGGCATAAAAGGAGAAGGATATTCTGATTTCACAGGGGACCTCCGCAATCTCTATGATCTAGCTCTATTGAAACACCGGGACCGCGATCCGTAGGCCGCAAAATCTCGATACTGCGCATCGAAAAATCAGCAACCGGATGATTCGCCGCCATGGCATTATTTCGCTCCCTTGATAGAACTGCTAGGATGTCGAATCAGTCGAAGCCGTAAGGAATTCAGAAACTCCTCCTAAGGAAAGACCTTTCATGAACTATCGCAAGTTGGGACGAACCGGTTTTGATGTCAGCGACATAGCTTACGGACTCTGGGGCATGAGCGGGTGGAGCGGCTCAGATGACCAGCAGTCCCTCGACTCCCTGCAACTCTCCATCGACGCAGGTTGCAACTTCTTCGACACTGCCTGGGCCTACGGCGAGGGCAAGAGCGATGGCCTGCTCGGCGAGATCATGGCGCGCAACTCCGAGAAGCGCCTGTATGCCGCTTCGAAAATCCCTCCCGCCAACAACAAGTGGCCCGCACTCCCGAAATATAAATACCTCGACGTGTTTTCTCCCGATCACGTTCTAAAGTACGCCGACCTCATTCGCAAGAAGCTCCGCGTCGATTCCATCGATGTACTGCAGTTCCATGTCTGGGATGACAGTTGGACCGATGCGCCAGAATTTCTCGCCACGGTTGAGAAGTTGAAAGACGGCGGCTGGATTCGCTACTTCGGACTCAGCCTGAACCGCTGGGAGCCGGAGAATGGGCTTAGAGCGCTACACACCGGTGTGGTCGACGTGGTGCAGGTGATCTATAACATCTTCGATCAGGCTCCCGAAGACAAATTGTTCCCCATCTGCCAGGAACTCAACGTGGGCGTGATCGCGCGAGTGCCTCTCGACGAAGGCAGCCTGGGCGGCAAGATGACCCTTGAAACCCGCTTCCCGAAGGGTGATTGGCGGTCCCTTTATTTTGGTCCGGAAAATCTGGCGAACACGATTCAGCGTGTCGAAAAGCTCAAGAAAATCCTGCCCCCAGGCATGACGCTGCCAGAAATGTCTCTGCGCTTCGTCTTGTCTCATCCCGCGGTCAGCACGACGATTGTCGGCATGCGCGACCCACAGCACGTGCGCCAGAACGTTGCCGCCAGTGACGCCGGCTCGCTCGACTCCGGCCTGCTTGCCGAATTGAAAAAGCACCGCTGGGATCGCGAGCCGCAACCCTGGTCGGATTGAGGTTACGAGGTGGAACTTTCACGTCGGAAAGTTCGTATGCTCCCATGTCGCAAGAGATCTCGGTAGACCGGGGGCTGCCTTGAGCACTCGACTGTTAACGAGGACGTTGATTGCGCTCATCGTTCTGAATGTCGGGCTGCCTGCTCGCGCGCAGCGCATCGTTGATCAGGGCATGGTAATCGAAAATGTCACTCTGATCTCGCCGGAACGCGCCGCTCCGCTGCTTCATGTCGATGTTGTTATCCGCGATGGCAGGATCACTGAAATCGGCACAAATCTACATACTGGTCCGAACCCGCGGCGGATCGATGGCAACGGACGATTCCTGATCCCTGGATTGATCGACTCCCACGTGCATGCGGGTCACTCCGCGGCGTTAGATGACGATGCAATCGACGCCCATCCGGAACTTTGGGCCACTTATCGTGCGCAGGTCCCACGCGCCTATCTTGCCTTCGGCTTTACGTCCATCGTCGATCTCGACCTCACACCAAGCGACCAGGCATGGTTTGAAGGCACGCCGTTGCATCCCCGCTTGTACTCGTGTGGCAGAGGAATAAAGGTCGCCGGCGGATATATGTCATTCAACGTTCCGCCGGCTTCATCGCCGAATTTTCCCAACCTGGTTTACGAACCGAAAGAAGCAGACCATTGGCCCAAATCACTGAACCCCGGCGACTACACGGCCGAACGCGCTGTGTCACGCGCGGCGGAGGCCGGAGCTATTTGCGCGAAGGCCTTCGTGGAATCCGGATTCGGCATGTTCAACTGGCCCTATTTGCACACCGAGACGCTGCAAAAAATCCAGACCGCCGCCAGAGAACGCAAGTTGGCACTCATAGTTCATGCCAACAGCATTGACAGTTGGCAGTCGGCACTCGATGCTCATGCTGACATAATCGCGCACGGTCTCTGGGTCTGGCCAGGCGATTTCAGCAATTCCGTGCCACCTCTGGCCGCGAACCATGTGATTGCCGATGCGGCGCGCTCGGGTACGCATGTACAGCCAACGATGCAAACAGTTGCCGGGGAGCGCGCGATGATCGATCCAAGCTTGCTCGACGATCCCAGGCTCGCCTTCGCACTGTCCTCGGCCGTGATAGGTTATTTGCGGTCGGCTGAAGGGGTGAAGGCCCGCACAGCGCTGCTGGAAGGATATCGAAAAGCATCCCCGCCGCCCGGCTTCGAGCCATTGCTTACGGCTGCAATTGAAAGAACGCGAGCGACGCTCAAGCTCATGTTGCAGAACCATGTTCCCCTCCTTTTCGGGAGCGACACACCTGGGGTCGATGGCTTCGGCAATCCGCCGGGGCTGAACGGGCGGCTTGAATTGCAGGATTGGGCGGATGCCGGCGCTCCACTATCCCTGATCTTGCGGGCCGCGACGCTCGACAACGCAACGGCCTTGGGGCTGTCGCATGAACTAGGCTCCATCGAGGTTGGCAAGAGAGCCGACTTGCTCCTGCTCAAGGAAAATCCGCTCGCGAACGTTTCAGCGTATGACTCGATAGAGACGATCTTTCTCCATGGCGAGCCCATCGCTCGAGAAGCACTGCGCGCACACAATTAGCGAAGAGGAACACAGTCCAAACTCGCTCGAAACTACCCTACGATCTCTGGTAGTAGCTCGCCCCGCAGTCTAGTCTCGTTTCTGTCTCGAAACATGAAAACCAATTCGCGCCAGACCGCTTTCGCCCTGACGCTAATCGCCATTCTGCTCACGGCCACCCTCCACGCCCAGAACCCGCGCGGGTCGCTGCGCGGCACGGTGCAGGACGCCACTGGCGCCCGCATTCCCGCCGCGAGGATCGTCGCGCAACTGTCCGGCTCCTCGGTGCAACGCGAAGCGACTAGCGAAGATCGTGGCGAGTTTCGTCTCGATGACCTGCTGCCCGGCACCTATCGCATCAATGTCAGCGCCGCCGGCTTCACCCCCGCACAGGCCGATGTCATAATCGCCGTCACCACCGTCCGCGATATTACGGTCACGATGAAGCCCGCGGCGGCCTCGGAAACCCTCATCGTGCGGGGGAGTTTTTCCTCGATTACAACCGAAACCATTGACACGTCGAGCGCAGTGCGCGGAGGAGTAGTTGGCAGCCAGGACCTGGAAACTCTGCCGCTCCCCGCGCGAAGCTTCGCCAATATTGCCTATCTCGTGCCAGGAACCGAGCCCGTCGAGCCTTCCGATCCCACCAAGGCGCGCATCACCGCGGTCTCGACGGGCGGAAGCTCCGGCTTAAACAACGAACTTTCGGTTGATGGGGCTGAAAACTCCGACGACTGGATCGGCGGCTTCCTGCAAAACTTCTCGCCTGACGGGGTTCAGGAATTCGCCGTGCGCACTTCGAACGAAGACGCCGACACCGGTTGGACGACGGCCGGGTCGGTCGTGATTACCACCAAGCACGGAACCAACCAATGGCACGGCAGCGGAGCGTTCTATGATCGCCAGGCCGCACTGAATGCGCGCTTTCCCATCGAGAATCCGGCGCCGAATCCGAAACAGCCGTTCTCCCGCCAGAACTATGTTGGAACCCTCGGCGGTCCCATCGCAAAAGACAAAGTGTGGTTTTTTACCTCATTCGAAAACGTGCATGAAGACGCGAGCATCGCCTATAGCCCGGCCAGCACTGTGCAATTCGACGCGCTCGCGCAATTGGCGTCAGAGGGATTGATCACCGGCATTCCCTCCATCCCTGTTCCCGCCACCGTTCCTATTCCGTTTCGCGACTACCTCAGTTCGCTGCGCTTGGACTGGGCGCAATCGCCGAAATCGACCTGGTTCCTGCGCGCCTCGCAGGACAGTTACCTCACGCACAATGCCCTGGTGCAGCAGGCTACGCTGCCCTCGACCGGCCTGATCACGCACAACAACTACTGGAATGTAGCGCTCAGCAATAGCTATACCTTCAATTCAAACTGGCTGGGCAATCTGGTCCTTGACGCCAGCCTGTTGCATCTCACACAGACTCGAAGTTCGGATCTCGGCTTCGCCATACAATTTCCCTTCAGCGTGACGGCGCTAACCGTCTCCGGTTTCGAGACCTTCGGTGACAATCAGTTTGCCACTCCCATCACTCTTTTCCCCGACCTGCGCAATCAGGACAAATATCAATTCCGCTACGACGTGAGCCACGTTGTGCGTGACCATGCGTTCAAATTTGGAGTCGATTTTATTCACGAACCGGTGCTGAGCGGCGCGTTCGCGTCGACGGCGGAAGAGTTCATCACTTATCCCTCAAACCCCGATTGCTACATCAACCCTCCCGGCCCCGATTGCGGTGGCATCACGACGCCTTTACCGTTTTATTTCGCACCACCCAATCCCCCATCTTTAGCCTGTGCCCCACCAGTCCCCACTGGCATCGGATGCTCCTACAAGCCTGCCGGCGATGGCAGCTTTTCGCAGAATGTTCAGCGTCTCGGGCTCTACGCCGAGGATTCCTGGCGGGTCTCGCGCCAGCTCACGCTCAACTACGGCGTGCGTTACCAGACCACTTGGGGACTGTTCGTGGGTTCGGGTCGAAGCCAAGCCGAGAACCCCGCATACCTGACGCTGCGGGCTTTAGATATTGCTACTGTGCCTAGCGTTCCGAGCGACTATCGCAAGCAAATCGCGCCCCGCCTTGGGATAGCTTACTCACCCGGCAGCAGCGGGAAGACCGTAATTCGCGCCGGCTTTGGCCTTTACTACGACGATCTCGCGCAGAACGGGTGGGCAACTGCGTTTCAAGGCGTCAACAATTCGAATTACGCCACCGGGCCGTGCAGCCTCGGTGGAGGCCCAGGCACTTATGCGCTCACCGGCGCGGGCTGCCTGAGCAGCGGAACCGCGGGTAATCTGATCGGCTCCCCTTACAAAACGCCTTACTCCATTCACACCACCGGCGGCGTGCAACACGCTTTCAACGAACATTGGCTGGCGAGTGCCGATTACGTACACGAGCAGGGAAATCACGGCTACCGCGGCTTCCCCTACAGCGGCGGCAGCAACCTTTTCACTCCGCTCATTCCCACGACAGACCCGAACTATACCAACGATCAGTTGGCCGTTGTGCCGAATGTGAATGTGTTCGAGGCTGACAACCGGTCCAGCTACAACGGGCTGATGCTGCGTCTGCAAGGCAACATGCACCGCTTCAACCTGGTTGCGAACTACACGTTCTCCAAGGCGCAGACCTGGGGTTGCCTGCTGGGCGAGCTCTTTGACTATGTGGATGGCGTCTGTGCAAACGAACCGGGATCAACGAATGCGGGATCCCTGAATGCCTTCGGACAAGGCGACTACGGCCCGTCGGGCGAAGACGTTCGCCACCGCTTCGTGCTCGCCGGCACAGTGCATCTCCCCGGTGGTCTCGAGTTGAGCACCATTAACCAGTTTGAGAGCGCTCGCCCCATCACAATCACGAATGCGAACAACACCGACCGCATCTATGTAAATGGAGCGTACACGAGCCTCGACGAATTCCGCGGCACGCCTTACATCCAATCCGACCTGCGCGTCACGCGGCCTTTCAGAATCAACGAGCGCTGGCAGATCGATCCGTTCGTCGAGTTCTTCAACCTCTTCAACCGTAACAATCCCGGCGCGAATTTCGCAGTCAATGTGGCCCAACTTCCGGTTCCATCCGTCCAGATGCAACCCAATGCGCAAGGCGTAACTAATGTCACCCTTATTTGCGCGGTCGCGGACTGCTCCCAAACCGCGCCCATCACCAGGCTGAAGCAGCTTGAGATACCCGAAGGCGCCTTAGGAGATTTCTTCGGTCCCGGCACAACGGTAGGCATTCCATTCGCCGCACAGGTAGGCGTGCGGGTGACGTTTTAGAGGTACTGACAGAATATCCAGTTAGTCGAAGTCGATTTTCTCGAACCCTAGACCCTGCAACAGACTACTGATGGTCAAGGTCGCATTTTGCTGGGCATTTCGCAAAATGCCATCGCTCAAGGCGGCCTCTTGCAGCTGACGTTCCGCCTCCTGGCGCACTTGCGTTTCCAGATTCGGATCGGTAGATACGAGCAGCCCAGTTTGCCTGGAATAGACGCGGGTCTTCGCGCTGTCGATCCGAGTGCTGAAGACTTGCGCCGCGGGCAGATGCAGGCGAATCTGCTTGCCATCCACTCTGACATCGCCCGGCTTCAGATTCGAGAAATCGATGCCGGCGACAACTTCGCCGTGCACCATCATCAAGAGCCGGTCGCCAGCCAGAAAATCCGGGAAGATGGGATTTTCCTTCGCGCCGGTCACCAACTTGTCCATGGTATAAACCACGGTCTCCAGCCGCTGCAATCGCTGAATACGATCGACCACAGTGGGCTGGCTTACATCGATGGTGAGAGTCCTGCCCGTCACCGCCGACCACATATGGCTCAACAGGGCTCGCCCGGAATCTCGCGACAGCATCAACCATCCTATCGAGCCGGCACACAGCACCCCGAGGGACAACCCGATGACGAGAGCAAGAAAGAAAGCCGCCTTAGAAGATCGAGCAGGTGTAGGAGAACGCGGGCCAGTGTCGGAATCGTCAGCCATGTTGCGAGATTATCACCAGGCGCGGCAGATCAGAGGAACGACCGGCACCGGCTATGATCCGACACGCGATACTCTACCGCACCAGCCACTCAGTCGCTGCATGCACCCGCACGAGCAGTTGGCTGTAAGTAACGGTCAGAGTGACGAGCACAGCCGCCGCGGCGCATAGCGGATACACAAACGAATATCCAGGAACCGGACTCTCCGGCCGTTCCCACGCGATCAATCTTTCTACGCGCGCATTCACCGACTCCGCCGGACTATGGACCAAAGCCATGGTCAACTCCGCGGGCGGCTCCAAAGGAGCCAGCCGCGACAACTTGATGACCGCCGCAGCCAGATCCAGCGCTTCGGAAGCGCTCGAGACCGCAGCATCGTCGGCCGCCATTTCAGTGGCTTCGCGCCATGTGCTCTCCAGTTCGGACATGCCAGGAAATGCCACCAGTCGCAGCACCAGCTTTCTCAGGTTGTCTCGCCGGCACAGGTGCACCACTTCGTGCCGTAGCGCGGTTTCCAACTCCCGCTCGGTCAGCACGAACTCGGCTGCCTGCGATAACCACACGCTCGGCCGCAGGATGCCCACCGCGGTGAGCGGCTGAGCAGCCCCCGCGACGCGCAGCAGCGAGACTGAAGTCATGAAATCGATCGGGCGGGGAATGGTCGCGATTCCTTCGCTCGACCACCGCGCAACAGTTCGTGAAGCCCGCACTAAGGCCGCGGACGCCTTCCACGCTCCCGCCACCAGCAAAGCCATCCCGCACAAGCTCAGCACCACGGGCGCCGCGCCCATGGGTTCGTCCACGGCGCGGGGTTCGAGCAGCAGGAACGAGGGCACAGCCAACAGAAGCGTGACTCCGGCGGCCACCACGAATGGAGCCAGGCGCAGGGCAAAAAGCAGGTCGGCGCAGCGTCCGGCAGAATACTGCCGGCCACCAGGCCACATCCGCCGCCACACGCCGCAAACGGCCGCCGACAGGGCGCCATAGAGTATGACGAAGACGGAGAAAGAAACCGCGATCCCGCGCATCGCGAACATTATTCTTTCTCCCTCTGTCCCAATTCGCGTTGACCTAGTTCTCGCTGACCCATTTCCCGTTGGCCCAGTTCGCGGCGCTTGCGTTCCACCAGTTTCCGCAAATCGTCGAGTAGTTGCTCGTCCCGCTCGCCCAGAATTTCCACCAGGAACGAAAGCGGCAAAGACGAAGCCGGACTCGCATCCAGCAGTTGGCGAAGGGCGTGACCCGCCGCCTCCTGATGCAACTCCTCACGGCTGAACCGCGGAACGTAGCGGAACGCCCGGCCTTCCTCCGACCGCGTCAGAAGCCCCTTCTTGAAAAGTCGGTCCAGCGTGGTCATCACGGTGGTGTACGCCAGTTCCGGGTGGCTGTTTTCAAGCAGTTCGCGGACGGTTGCACTGCCTCTTGCCCACAGCGCCCCGAGCATGCGCTCCTCGAGCGGCCCCAGCTCCCGCGAAAAACTTCGAAATGAATGGAAAATCTGTTTCATTCGCTGCATGCTCGGTACGAGCTGCACAAGCATTCTACACGGAGTTCGGAAGGCAAAAAGCCTTAACCGCCGAGCACGCCGAGAGCGCCGAGGTTTTGAAGGTGTTCTACTCGGCGCTCTCGGCGTGCTCGGCGGTAAATAGCTTCTCAGGCGGCTCCCTCCTTGCTCTTTACCGTCACATCTTCTATCGCGAGAAGAATGAAAGGATGGCCGGGCTGCATTTCAACCCGGCGCGCATTGAGCCGCATGTCTCGCGGTCCGAGGTGGGGAAAATCATGGCGCATTTCAAAATCGTCCACGCGGGAGTTTCGCGGGACGATTTCCTCCAGCAGTTCGCGCAGCCTCGGGATATCCCACTGCCCATTCCCCAGCTGGTAAATCAAACGCTTCTCAGTTTCTTCCCGGGAAACATCGAAGACCCGGTAGAACGCGGGATTCGCGGCGGTAACCTGCAGCCCCGCATTTAACACCAGGATCTCCCGGGCACTCTCGACAATCGTGTCCGCGAACTCCCGCGTCTGGTCGAGCGAGCGCTTCAGGTTGTCGACGTCTTGCAAGCTGATCACCGCGCCTTCGATTCGATTGTCCCAGGTCTTGTAGGGCCGCACGTGCAGCATCTGCCAACCGCCTTCCTTGGTGCGCACCTGCCGCTCCTGCGGAGCCACGCGACGGATGGATTCGTGGGCCAGGGATTCCAAATCCTCCACGTCGAGGTTCGGCCGGATTTCTCCCAGGCGCCGGCCAATATCCCCGGGCAGCAGGTTCAGAAGTTTCTGTGCGGGCGGGGTGAAGCGGCGGATACGCAAATCGTTGCTCACCATCACCACCGGAATATCGACGTGGCCCAGCAGATTAAGCAGATCATTGTTGGCCGAGCCCAATTCCGCATTACGGTTCTGCATTTCCTCATTGAGGGTAGTGAGTTCCTCATTCGTGGATTGCAGCTCCTCCTTGGCGGTCTCCAGCTCCTCGTTGGTGCTCTGCAATTCCTCGTTGGCCGACAAGACCTCTTCATGCGCCGACTTAAACTCTTCTGTCGTGGTTTCATGCTCTTCGATAAGCGACCGCAACTGCTCCCGCAGTTGATTCGTCTCGCGCTTCAGAAGCTCAGTGTCCCGCGCCGTGGAGCGAACTGCTTTCACCATCTTGCCGGCCTTGCCTTTGTCCTCCGAACCCGCCGGCTTGCGAAGCTCGTCCTGAAACACAACCACGTAAAAACGCTCATGCGCCGAGGGACCGCGCAAAGGCACCACCTCCAGGCTCACCTCGCGCATTCCCGTCTCCGATTGAATCTGCACACCCTCCTTCCGCACTGTGGCGTTAGTCTTCTTGGCCGTGTTCAGCGCCGCCCGCAAGTCGACCAGCAGACCCTCGCGCGCCATCTTTGCCAGGCTGAAACTGGGTTGCCCGACCGGCGGCTCCAGATAAGCCCCGGTTTTCCCGTGGAACTGCACAATCTCCAACTGATCATTCACCACAATGCTGGCCGGAACGAACCGGTTCACCAGCAGATGCTCTACCTCCCGTTCCACTGTAAAAGGCGCCGGCAACTCCCGGGACTGCTTCGCGTCTCCGGCCTTGATCGGCAAATAATCGGCGTTCGCGAAATAGGTCGTCAGACGTGCCGAGGTCTTCCTCTTCTGATAGATCTTGTCCTTCTTGTCAACGAGTCCGAAGTGGTCGGCAAATCCTCCCAGGTTTTCTGCCGATCCCAGCATCAGGTAGCCTCCGGGCTTCAGAGCATAATGCAGTGTGGGGATGACTCGCCGCTGCAATACTGGCCCCAGATAGATCAGCAGGTTGCGGCAACTCACCAGGTCCAGGTTGGAGAATGGCGGGTCCTTCACCAGGTTCTGCTTGGCAAAGATGCACATATCCCGGATCGACTTGTTGACCTGGAATCCTCCATCGAGCCGGATGAAGAACCTCTTTAAGCGATCCGGCGAGATCTCCGAGACGGCCGCCTCGGTATAGAGCCCCGTGCGGGCTCGGTCCAGCGCGGTGTCGCTAATATCAGTCGCGAAAATCTGGATGGCGGTCGCGGCCTGCGAGATATTCCGGCTGTGCACCCACATGTATTCCAGCAGCGTGATCGCGATCGAGTACACCTCCTCGCCGGTAGAGCAGCCGGCCACCCAAACACGGATCGGATTATCCGGCTTCCGTCCCTCAAACAGTTTGGGATAAACATGCTTGCGCAGTGCGACAAACGCTTCCGGCTCCCGGAAAAACCCAGTGACATGGATCAGCAAATCGCGGTAAAGCTCGTCCAGTTCTTCCGGTTTCTTCCCGATGAAACGGAGATAATCCTTCAGCTTCGCGACCTTGTGCACCACCATGCGCCGCCGGATGCGCCGCTGCAGCGTCGTGTGCTTGTAGTTGGTGAAATCCACTCCCGTCGATTCCCGCAGAAGCCCGAACAACGCGTTCAACTCGCTGCCCACCATTCCCTCAAAGCCCTCCGTCTCAGGCGACACCAGCCGCGCCACGTAGGGATGCTGGCTGATTCCGCCCAGCTCGCGAGCGATATCCTTCGGCGAAAGGATGAAGTCGATGCAGCCCGCATTCACCGCGTTGCGCGGCATGCTGTCGTATTTCGCCGACTCCTCATCTTGTGCAAAAGTAATTCCTCCCGCCGCTTTGATGGCCCGGCATCCCTCGGTGCCGTCCGAAGCCGTGCCCGACAGGATGACCCCGATGGCCTGTTGCCCGGCGCTTTCTGCCAGCGAGCGGAAGAAATCATTGATCGGCATGTGCTGCCCCCGGGTCAGCACGCGCGAACCCAGTTGCAGCATCCCATTCTTAAGGGTCAAGTTCGTGTTGGCCGGAATCACATAAGCGTGGTCGGGTTGCACCACCACGCCTTGAGTCACTTCAGTGACTGGAATCTTGGTCGTCCGCGCTAGGATCTCCTGCAGCACGCTGCCATGTTTGGGATCAAGGTGCTGCACCAGCACGAAGGCCATGCCAGTCTTTTCCGGAAGATGACGCAACAACTCGGAAAATGCTTCCAGGCCGCCAGCCGACGCTCCGATCCCCACGATGGGGAATAATCCGGAGTGAGTTTTGGCGCCATTTTCAGGCGCGCCCTTGCGACGTGATTTGACGTGCTTGCGTGGAGAACTCTTCATGGAGCTCCTCCTCGAACGAAGCCTTCCCTAAGGAGCTGGACCCGTAGCTCGGAACCGGTGAATCTGCTTCCCCTCTGTCTGTCCCGACAGGCCCTGCTGGACGCGGCTGCGCCCGCAAGAAGATTCGAGCGAAATTCTAGACCGGATGGTATGCAGGGTCAACGACTAGAGGGCAAGAAAAACGTAACAGGAGGCAGGACGTTCCCAATATGGTACGCAAACAGCATGGGATAAACGGGGAACTGCAACGATGCTCTGATAGAGACGTAGCTTGCTACGTCTCTGCCGGCGGCGGCAAGACATTGCAAGCAGCGTCTCTACAGAAACCGTCCAACAGCGAAATTCTGGGGTGGGAAACGGGAATCGAACCCGCAACCGTCGGAGCCACAGTCCGGTGCTCTGCCAGTTGAGCTATTCCCACCACCGCCCTGATTATAACAACTGCGCTCCGCCGATGTCAGAAACCAATACCCACCTTCGACTCGCCAGTCCCGAATCAGACCACGGTCGTGCTGTGCCGGGTGCCCCATTTTCGCGTTCTTTGCGAGAAGTGGGGCCCTTCGCCGGGCGGGTGGCCCATCCTTTCGCGTTCTCTGCCTATTGGTTTCGAATCCACGAAAAGCATATCCTTCATGCACTAAGGAACTGGCCTTAGTTCGATGGAGGCGCGCAAAATGGATCATCTTTCCGTTCCAGACTGGCTCGGGCATACGCGGGAAATTTGGGGGCAAGCGTGGCCGGGTTATTCCCTTATCGCCATGTCCTTCTTGGTTTTCCTGTGGCTTGAGAGGCGTCTCCCTCCGCCCGGGTACGCCATTACGGCAATGGCAGTCATAGCAGGCGCTATGGCCTTAAGGCCAGACATGGGCGGATGGGAGAAATCTCTTTGGTTTGTCATCCTTTTGCTTTTCGCGGGGATCGAAATTCGGGCCATTAGCAAGGATCGGAAAGAGCAAACAAAAACATTTTCAGACATAGCGGCGAAACTGACGGTTACGGTCGATCAGGGAACGATAGCCTTAACCGCGTTGAACGAAACAATAAGGGAAGGAAGAACACACTTCGACTCGACCATATCCGGCTTGACAGACTCCATGAAGACTCAAACGGGCGGCGATTCGTTCTGTTATTTAGAGTTCACACAAGCGCTAAATGACGTAGGAGGAATGCAACTTGTTAAGGTGGGGAAGTACTCACCAGCAAAATTCGCGTGCATTGAAGATTTCTACATCGGTGGGCACCATGTGGCTTTGCGGACTTTCCCTCCTCCGATTGCGCCATTTGGAAACTACGACAGCATTAACAATGTGTGCATTAGTAATCCCGACGGTAAGCCCTCCGGGAAGAATATCTTCAGTGTTTTCCACGACGCATGGGACGCGCTTAAGAATCCGAACTTGTATGCGTTGCCTGTTCCCTTGAGGTTCAGTTACCAGGACGACGCTAGTAATTTATTTGAGGGGCGCTGTGATCTTGTCTATTATCCCGTGGAGCACGGCAAGAGAGTTCTTGGCAAAGACGCCAAAGCTATTGACGTCAAAAACATCAAGCTTCGGAAGGTTGCTGCTGCTTCAACCCCGGTGGACTGGAGCGACTAAGCCCTGTCACGGCGTTTTTATTGTACATGTGCGTCAACTAGGTTATTGCCCTGCTAACGTGATGATTCCAGTGATGGGGTGGGGGAGGGGATACCCCGATTCTCAGCACAGCAGCGAGCAACCCAACGCCCACCGCAACCAAGTTCCCAACTTTATTCTCGGGTTGGAATCCACAGCGCGGTGACGCAGCGATCACTATTCAGCTAAGAAGCGGTTCCACCAGGAACCTAGCAGGTGAGTCAGGCTGGAAAAGGATAAGCAGAAGAAGAAATATGAGAGACTATCGAGAATTCCAGAGACAAAAACCGAAAGCTGGGATAACGAAGGTTGGGATAACGCAGGTTGGGATAACGACGTCAGCCGCTCGGGCTGTCGTGCGAACTGCTTTGCGGGATTGAGAATTTCCTCGTTCACGGGTCCTGGGAAGAATCTTGCTTACAGCTAGAAAGTTCTTTTACTGCCGAGCACGCCGAATCGAAGTAATCCTCAAGAATTCTCTGCGCCCTCGGCGTCCTCTGCGGTGAAAGCTCTTGTCCTTAACCCTTATCCCCGCCCTACGCCCACGTATTCAAAGCCCATCGCCCGCAGCCGCGCGGAATCCAGCAGGTTCTTCGTATCCACGATGAGGGGCTTCTTGAGCAGGTGCTTGATGCGGTCAAAATCGAGCGCGCGGAACTCCGGCCAGCCCGTGCCTACCACTAGCGCGTCCATGCCTTCCGCCGCGGCATAAGCCGACTCGCAATAACGCACCGAACCGTTTAGCCGCAGCTTGGCCTCCGAAAGCGCCACCGGGTCATAAGCCCGCACCCGCGCGCCTTTGGCGACTAGTGTCTCGGCCAAACGGACCGCAGAAGATCCCGCCACCGAATTCGTATTCGGCTTAAATGCCATCCCGAGAATTCCCACGTCCTTGTTCTCGACGGAATTCAGAGCCAGGGCGATCTTCTCGACCAGGCGTTCCGCCAGTGTATGGTTAACGTCCCGTGCTGCACTCAGCACTCGCAGCGGAACCCCGTTCGACTTGGCCAGCTCGGCCAGCGAATCCATGTCCGACTCGGCAAACACGCCGCCCATGCCCGCTCCCGGCTGCAGGCAGCGCGGAGCGATCTTTTTGTCGAGGCCGAGCGCCAAGGCCAGGCTGACTGCATCTGCGCCCACGCGCTCGCACAGCGCCGCAACCTCGTTGATGAAAGAAATCTTGGTCGCCACAAATGCCGTCGCCGATTCCCGCACTAGTTCCGCCGTAGCCTGGTTGGTCACAATGACTGGCACACCGCGCATCACCAGAGGATGAAAAATCTGCTTGAGAACCTGCACCGCTTCGTTCGAGGTCGACCCCAGAATCAGCCGGTCGGGCCAGTTGAAATCTTCTACGGCGCAACCGTCGGTGAAGAACATGGGCTGAGAAACGATCGTTCCATGCACGCCTGCATTCTTCATCGATTTCTCGAGAGCCGCGGCTGTGCCCACCGCTACCGGCGTAACGATAGTCAGAATTGGAGGCTTGTTCGCCAGCTTTGCGATCCGCATCACCACGTCGGCCAGATTGTCCGCGTTGTCTTCCGCCAGGAAAATAACCTGGGTCTTGCGCGCGAAGGATTCAATATCGGTGGAATAGGCCAGCCGCCCGGCCCGGACGTTTCGCCGGATGATCTCTTTCAGATTCTTCTCAAAGAACGGGATATTGCCCTGCGCCATCTCAACCATGCGCGTCCGGTCAGGATGACAGCACGAAACGGGAGTGCCAAAATCTGCCAGACAGGCCGAAATCACTGTTCCCAGGTAACCCGAACCGTAGACCCCGATCTGCATGCTTGCCCTCCGGCCTCGCCTGAAATCCGCGCCCCAAGCCGCTCCCAGCGCAGGATTTCCACAATTCCCTCTCCTTGTATTTACAGTCCGGCAAGCCCCGGCGCAATGCACGGGAGGGAGATGTACCAGGGGCCATGCAGACTCGGCAGGGGGTAACGTAATGCCAGAGTAACCAAGGCCGAGGTTACGGGCGGAAGAGTACGACTAAAGAAGTGGTTCGTCCGCAAAAGGGAAGAGTCTCGAAGAGACGCCTACGAGCCGCCATCGACGACGACTTCCCGGCGCCCTAATTCTAAGTTTGGCTGAAGGCCGCAGCCGCCTCGCTGACCGTTGGGTTCCACGAGACCAGCTTGTCCATGCTGGTTACCTTCAATACGGATTCAATATGCTTGTTGGCACCGGCGAGTCTCAGCTCTCCTCCTGCCTCCTTCACTATCCCGGCCGACATGACGATGATCCCGACCCCGGTGCTGTCCATATGGGTCACGCCGCTCAGGTCAAAGATGATCTTCTTTTCCTTTTTCTCCCGCACCTGTGTCTCGACGGCCCATTCCAGTTGCTTGCACTCCCGGCCGATCGTGATTCTGCCCGTTATCTCGAGGACAACAATGTCAGGCGGCAGGCGCTTGGTCTGAATCTCCAGCATAAGAGTCCTTTCTGATCTTCCTTCTTCTTTCGTTCGATGTTTGGAACTGCCCTTACGCCCTAACGGAAACCGCTGAACATAACTACATCCGAATCATTGTAGCGGGCGCGGGTGATCGCGAATTTCTTCCCATCCCGTGACCAGGCATAGGCGGACACAACTGCGGGTTCGGAATCGAAGTGAGTCAACTGCACTGGTTCGCCGCCAGCCAATGGTTGCATGTAGACGTTCTGTGTGTTCCCTGTTGTATTGCGTATATAAGTGAGAGCGCGCCCATCGGGCGTCCACCCGAGTGCGAACCAGTTGCGCGTTGAGGGCATCTCGATCTCCTGCACGGGTGCACCGCCCTCCAACTTCTGCACCACGAACTTCGACTTTGCGCGCGCTCCCTGTCCGTCGATGCTCCAATAGGCGACTAGGGTGCTATCTGGGGACACAACGGGGTCACGCACTTGTCCTTTTGCCAATTCCACGGGTGCTCCGCCGTCGATAGAAACCTTGAAGATGTGTCGCACGTTGTCGGTGTCAACGAGTCCGGGATAAACGACCCATTTGCCGTCTGGCGCGCAGGAGGAACTTTCCACGTCCTTGAGAAAAGTGAGTTGCTTCAACTCGCCGTTTGCGACATTCAGGCGCCAGAGGTTGGGCTCATTACTCTCGCTAACTCTAGACACGACAACTACATCCCCCGAGCCGCAGGCCTGCGGGTTAAAACCCAACTCATCACTCTCCAGCAAGCGAACCCGGCTACTGCCATCGCCACCGGTAACATAGGGGTGGAGCGCCGAATCCATTTGCAGGAGCTTACCCGCTGCCGTCCATGACAGAGAGTATCCCGTCGCTTGTTCGCTTGAGATCGGCGTCAGCTTCCAATCGATTTTGGCATTCAGGCTTGCCGGAGAATCGCCCACGTAAATCGTGGCCTGCTGGCGCTGTTGAGTGCTCACGAACGACTTTCCGTCAGCCGTAACACTGAGCGAGCTGTACTGGTTCAAGTCGTTAGTGATCTTGAACACATCACCGTCGGGGTAAGGTTGGAACCAGATCTGCGATCGAAGGCCGGTCGACTTTTCACGGGTTATGAAAAACAACCCGGAGGAGTCGGGTAGCCATGCCACTGTCTGGAAGACGCTCGGGAGCGGAAAGCTCTTGACCAGCTGCCCTTCAGGAGTAATCACAAGAATGGTCGTAATTCGGTTCTGTCCCTGTTCAAGAGCGCCCACCGCGATCAGGTTCGAAGCAGACCAGGAGGGATCACCGATCAGGCCCTTGATTCCGGATTCACGCCGGAAGATGACTTGCTCGCCGCTGCCGTCGGCATTCGCAATCAACACCTGATCTTCCCCCTTGTCCTGAATCGTGCGCCGATAGACGATTTGCCTGCCGTCAGGGGAGAATGCCACAGCGCTGATTACATCGCTTGCGATCTGCCGAGACGCCCCGCCCAGAGCGGGCACAGCATAGACATTTGTGCTGTTAGCATTGGTCGGGTCCGCGTGCGTGTAGTAAAGATAATTGCCGTCCGGTGTGAAAGTGGCGCCGTAACCGAAGAACCCGGTTTGTGGCGGCACGACGGTGACCTCGCTGCCCGTGGCTACCTGTTTCACGCGCAGGCTGCGTTCGCCTTCCCGTCTCCCATAAGCTACCAATCTGCCATCAGCCGAGATGCTGGCAAGTCCAATGACCTGTCCATGTTCGGTCAGCGGCCGGATGGTGATGTTGCGCGTGTTGATTGCTGGCGCGCTTCTGTGCAGCAGTTTGTAAGCGCCAAACGCGGCGGCGATAGCCACGACCACCAGCACTACTGCTGCCCCGACCAGCTTGCCTTTATGGCGTTGCGCTTCGGCGATCAATACCGAACTGGACGACGCCGAGGCAGAAGATGGAATTGCCGCGCTCGCAGATCCTGAGGTGGAAACCCGTGGCTCAGCCAAACCCGAAGGGCTACCAGACGCAGACTCGGTGCTCACCCTGCCGGATTCCGTCTCCCGCTTCAGCCGCTTCAGGTCAGCCCGCATCTCGGAGGCATGCTGATAGCGCAGATCGCGATCCTTCTCCAGGGCTTTGAGAATGATGCGTTCCAGCTCGACCGGAACCTCCGGATTCAGCCGCACTGGCGCCGTCGGCGCTTTGTGCAGGATCGCGTCAAAGATATCGCCCGAGCCTTCTCCACGGAACGGCACCGTGCCGGTCACCATTTCATAAAGCACTGCGCCGAACGAGAACAGGTCCGTGCGCGCGTCCAATTCCTTGCCTCGCACCTGCTCCGGCGACATATAGGCCACCGTGCCGAGCGTGGCCCCGGGACTGGTCAGGTGCTCTTCGCTCAGCCGGCTCTGTTGCACTGTCGCACTCGCGCCTTCCGAAATGGGGCTACCGCGGAGCGTCACCTTCGCCAAACCGAAATCCAAAATCTTGGCGTGGCCACGCTTGGTCACGAAAAGGTTCGCCGGCTTGACGTCGCGATGGACGATCCCCCCTTCGTGGGCAGCATCGAGAGCGTCCGCAATCTCGATGGCGAGGGACAGCACCGTCTCGATTTCCAGCGGTCGTCCGGCAATCTGATGCTTCAACGTCACGCCATCCAGAAACTCCATGGCGATAAACGTCTGGCCATGCTGGTCGTCAATTTCGTGGATGGTGCAGATGTTGGGATGGTTCAGCGCTGAGGCAGCTTTGGCCTCGCGCTCGAAGCGGCTGAGAGCTTGCGGATCTTTAGCAACTTCATCGGGCAGGAACTTGAGGGCGACAAAGCGGCCGAGTTTGACGTCCTCAGCTTTATAAACAACACCCATGCCGCCACCGCCGAGTTTCTCGACGATGCGGTAGTGCGAGATGGTTTGGCCGATCACTCGGGAAAGTCTGCCCTTGGCGGATCATCTTAGGAGCCGAGCATCGGCAAGTCAATGCACTCCGCCTCGCCAGTGCCGCATTCACCTATTGGGACCGCTGTCTCTTTGGAGCCGCCAAACCATGGCTGCACTCCCCTAACGGGTCCCCGTCACTGGCCGCGGCGGCGCGTCCTTCACATATTTATCAAACCAGCGAAGCATCTCGTACACCAGCTGCTCGTTCGACTCCATTGCGGTATACCAGTGCGGCTCGTGCGGGAGTATCACCAGGCGAGTGATGCCGCCGTTGCCGCGAATGGCTTCGTAGAGTTTGTGCGATTGGATCGGCGTAGTCCCGGGATTCGCATCCTCTGCGCCGTGCATGATGAGGAGCGGCGTCTTCAATTTATCGGCGGAGAAAAATGGTGAGACTTTCAAATAGACATCCGACGCTTCCCAAACCGATCGCCGCTCGTTCTGAAACCCGAAAGGCGTGAGCGTCTTGTTATACGATCCGCTGGTTGCGACACCGGCGCGGAACAAGTCGGAATGGGCAACCAGATTCGCCGTCATTAGAGCGCCGTGGCTGTGTCCCGTGACTCCGATGCGGTCGGGATCGGCAACGCCGAGTCGCACCGCCTCATCGACTGCAGCCTTGGCATCGGCGACGAGCTGTTCCAGATACGTGTCGTAGGCTTTTTTCGGATCGCCGACGATGGGGAACGCAGCGTTGTCGACGATGGCATAGCCCGCCAGAAGCAGTAGCCGGTATTGCCGCAGTTGGGTGAAGGTTTCCTGCGAACCCGCAACCTGGCCGGCCTTCGAAGCGTCGGCGTAGTCGAGAGGATAGGCATAAAGAATAGTAGGGACGCGCGTTCCCTCTTTATAATCGGGCGGAGTATAGAGCGTGAACGACAAGTCAAGCCCGTCGTCGCGCTTGTACTTAACCAACCGCTTCTTGATCGCCCGTACCGCCGGCGCCGGATCAGGAAGGTGAGTGATCGCCACGCTGGTTGAAGCAAACGACGCTTCCCCGGCGGGCGCATCAAGCGCCTTTCCAAGCGTTCGTGCAAAAGCATTCGGCGGATCAGTCGGCGATTGATGCCAGGTGAGAAACGTCTTTGTGTCTGGCCCGGTGAAAGAAAGAAACTGCTCGTACGAAGTCTTATCGCTGCGAAACAGAAGTTCGGATTTCAGCGTCTTCAGATCGAGCCTGTCGAGGAACGGCCGATCCCCGTCGGGCGAAGCGCCGAAGCCTGCAAGGTAGATCGAGTCACCCTCCTCACGAACCACCCAGGCCCCGTTCGCCAGTTGGCGTTTTACTGGATTGCCCGGGTTCGCATACCTCTCGTCGGAGGAGAGATCCCAGATCAAGCGCGGCTTTGGTTGTTGATCGTCAACGTTGATGACGAAGCTCCGCCTCCAGTGCCGGTTTTCATCGTACTCATGCAAAAGAGCGGTGCCCGCTTGTTCGCCCCAGCCGAAACCGGTGTAACGCTGCTCGGTGCGCGTGATTTCGACGGCGGGCGACTCGAACGGCGCCTTCTGCAGCAGGATCTTGTCGCGAGCCGGAACCTTCACTTTCCAGTCGCCGCCATCCAGCGCCTCCGCCCAAACCAGCGTCGCTGGCTCCGTAGCGC
The DNA here is from genome assembly GCA_963787495.1 of uncultured Acidobacteriaceae bacterium. Taxonomy (GTDB): domain Bacteria; phylum Acidobacteriota; class Terriglobia; order Terriglobales; family Acidobacteriaceae; genus Sulfotelmatobacter. The sequence goes on along the minus strand of CAWBDA010000002.1, from coordinate 147,554 downwards.
GCCAGGAAAAATCGCGCGGACCTACCGGAACTCCCGCGATCGGAACGCGATCCGCCAACGGAAGCGACGCGATGGTATGGAAACGAACGTGTGCACGGTCGGATGTATCCCAGACTTCGACTTCGCGCGGGAAGCGATCGTAAGTGGTCACGTAAGAGTAGGGCTTGTGGATTACGGCGACGAGTACGTGCTGCCCATCTGGCGCGGAAGCCACCGCCTCGTAATTCCCCGGCTTACCCACCGCCGTGATCGCTCCGGTCGCCGCATCGACGAGTGCGAGTTGCGAGGCCGCGTAGTAATCGAAGACATCTTCGTCGTGCTTGTTGCCGAGGGTGTCGCGGTTTTCATAGGTGCTGCTCTGCCCTTTTTCGCCCGTGGTCTCCTGGATGCTCGGACCAGCCGGCACCACCGGTTCAGGAGGTGGCGCGCCCATCCCATCCGGTACCAGCTTGACCAAAAGCGTTTTCTGGTCCGGCATCCATTGCATTTCGTCGTTGAACATGGGGTTGAGACGCGCCCCCGGCACTTTATGCACTTTGCCGGTCTTACCATCGCCGATCCAGAGTTCGACTGCCTCGGGAGCGAGATTCACGAACGCGAATCGCTTCCCATCCGCCGCCCACACGGGCCCGCCTGGGCAAGCGCCCTCAGGAAGCGCGATAGGAATTCGATCCCCATCGGCGATGCGCACCAGTTCGAGACTCCGGGCGCAGGGTGTGATGCCGTAACCGCCCGGGGTGTCGTGCTTGCTGTGATTCTTCGGTTCCACGCGCACGCCTGCCAGGCGCAAGAAAGGCGTCGACACCCGGGTGATCGACGGATAGTCCTGCCACGACACCAACAGAATTGCGTCCTGGGTCGGGCTCACCCTGGGTACTGGGGGTGAGGGCGCTTGCATCACATCCAGAATGTTTTTCGGCGGTTGGTTATATCCGGATGCACCCTCGACCAGAGTCGCCGTTGCCGAGGTCACATCCAACGAAAAGGACGCGTTGGACTGCGCTGCAATGGTCCCAGACGTGGCGCGGGCAACCAGTGCTCCGAGTAAAAAAAAGTGCAAGGCATTCCGGACAAGCATAGGTTCTCTCCACTTCAATTCGCTAGCAAGAAACCGCTCGACAAAACAACACTCCGTGCGGGGTGCTGGACCGATCACTGGCGGAAAATCTTACGTGGACGAAACCAGCAAGTCAACGAAGTCCAAGGAGTTGGCGGGAATCAAGCAGCGGCAGAGAATCTCCTCATTGCGATTAGCCACTTAGGGCGAAACCAAACTACCGCCGAGCTGCACGGGGGCCAGATCCACCCAGCAGTTTTGCGCGTCTTCCCGCACAAAGGTGAGCCGGTCGAGCAGGATGCGCCGACTACCTGAATACTGCCGCCAACGTTCGCGGGCGATCCGCAGGGCTTGTTCCGCCATCGGTTCGGTCGCCATTTTCACGATCGTGAGGTGGGGAATGTAAGGCCACTCCTCGGCGAAGGCAAGCGTCTGCTGGTTCAACTGGTCATGCAACTCCTGCAGACGCGACGCGCCGTAGGTCACGCGGATATAAACCGTCGGCGTGGTGGGAGCAAACGACTGCATATCGCCCAGGGTCACTTCGAAAGGCTCGGCCTGACTGCAGATGCCGGCCACCATCTGCAGCGCGGCGCTTTCGGTGCCGCGCAGCAACCGGGGCGGCAGAAAGGTGATGTGGGCCGCCAGATGCGGCAGGTTGGGATGCAGCTCCCGCCGGAGGTTCTCCACGAACTCTCCTACGGGACTCTTCACGTAGGCAACCAACGCATACCGCAGGCTCTGCATATCCAGCGAGAAATTATAGCGCGTTCCGTCGTTTATAATCGAAGCAGCAGTTGATTCAGTAGGGTCGTTGTCGTTCATAATGTCGGGGCGTAGCGCAGCCTGGTAGCGCACCTGCCTTGGGCGCAGGGGGTCCGCGGTTCAAATCCGCGCGCCCCGACCAATACTTCTTCCGTAGCAGGCTGACTCACGCGTCGAGGGCGCGTGCTCATTGAGCTGGGCACGACTGCATCACAATCCAACACTCAGCCACTCAGCTTTTTTCAAGAAAGTTTCTCCGGCTGACGAACCACCTCCGCCAGATCGCTCAGGAACATCGCCGCTCGCGCACCGTCCACGGCGCGATGATCACATGAGAGTGTAAGACCCATCATGTCCCGGACGATGGGCTTGCCATCTATGGCAACGACTCGATCGGCGATGCTGCCCACCGCCAGAATTGCCGCTTGCGGCGGAACGATGATCGCGGTGAATTGGTCCACCTGGTGCATGCCCAGGTTGCTGATCGTGAAGGTAGCATCGGCCAGGTCGGCGGGACGCAGCTTCCCTGCCCGGGCGCGCTCGGCCAAGTCGCGCCGCTGCGTGGCAATTTCCGCAAGGCCGGCAGTGTGTGCGTTCGGGATTACTGGCGCGACCACGCCGTCGCTCACCGCGATGGCGACGCCCATGTTCACGTGATCGTGGAGACGAATGCCTTCGGCGGTCCAACTCGAATTCAGGCGCGGATGTTTCAACAGCACGCGCGCAACTAAAGCGATCAGCAGATCCGTGTGCGTGATGCGGATGTGGTGCGTTCGCTCGATTTCTGGCGCCCGCTTTTCGCGGTATTCGTTGAGTGCACTGGCTTCGATCTCGCGTGTAACGAAGAAGTGTGGGACAGTGGTCCAGCTTTGCGTGGTGCGCTCGGCCATCAATCGACCGAGCGTGCTGGGGGCTTCGATGCTGCCTTGTTTCGGGGCCGCGGTGGATGCCGCTGGGGCAGCCTGCACGTCGGACGCGAGGATCTCGCCGCCCGGACCAGAGCCGCGCACGGCAGTAAGGTCCACCCCCAGTTCTTTCGCGAGACGCCGCGCCTTGGGAGAAATCCTCGCGCTTGGAACGGCAGAAGGTTCTGTAGCGCTCGCTGCGACCTGGGCGGCATGCGATTCTGTTTTGCCTCGGGCTGCGGGCGCGGAGGCTGACGATTCGCTTTCTGCGGGAGGCTTTTCGCCCGGAGCTACGATCCACGCTATGGTCTTTCCCACGGGAATGTCGGCTCCGGCCGCCGCTGTGACTCCGGCGAGGATGCCGTCGGCGGGCGCTTCCACCTCGAGCACGGCTTTATCGGTTTCTACTTCGAGAAGAGGCTCGCCTTTGATAACGCGGTCGCCTTCCTTCTTTCGCCAGGCAATGAGCTTGCCGGTTTCCTGTGCCATCTCGAGAGCGGGCATAACAACGCTGAAGGCCATAATGTTTTACTCGGGAAGGGCTCAAACGAACATTCGCACTATGGCCTTCAGTCCGAAACTCCTACCCGCTCAGTTTTCGCGCTGGCTTCAATCATATCCAGCACTTTCTCGCTGGGCGGATTTTCCGTCTCGCGGGTGGTGGGCAGCGGTCCGTTGACTGTGAAGTAGTGTGCGCCCGCCACCAGCAGCTCTTCTGCTGGGAAGCGGGTGATGACCTCGTGTCCCGTCGGCGTGACCACGATTTCTTCTTCAATGCGTGCCGCGCTCCAACCATCAGTCGAAGGCCAGAAGGTTTCTAGAGCGAACACCATGCCAGGCTCGATGGTGACAGGATGCTCAAACGAAACCAGGCGGCTGATCACCGGCTTCTCCCAGATGGCGAGGCCGATCCCGTGGCCGTATTGCAGCGCGAAGCAGGATTCTTCGTTGGGGAAACCAAATTCTTCGGCCTTCGGCCAGACCGCGGCGATCTCGGCGGTGGTGCGTCCTGGACGAACCAGCTCGATTGCCGCATCGAGATACTCGCGGCAGCGCTTGTAGGCGTCAACCATAGCGTGCGAAGCGTAGCCGACGGTGAAGCAGCGGTAATAGCAGGTGCGGTATCCCATGTAGGAATGCAGAATGTCGTAGTACACGGGATCGCCCGGCCGCAGCACGCGGTCCGAGAACACGTGGGGATGGGGATTGCAGCGCTCGCCGGAAATCGCATTCACCGCTTCGACATATTCGGAGCCCAGATCGTAGAGAACCTTGCTCACGAGGCCGACCGCTTCGTTTTCGCGCAGTCCAGGCTTCATGGCGCGAAAACGCACCCTCACATCTCCCCCCCCTCCTCCCCCCCCCCCCCCCCCCCCCCCCCCCCCCCCCCCCCCCCCCCCCCCCCCCCCCCCCCCCATGCCGCATCGAGATACTCGCGGCAGCGCTTGTAGGCGTCAACCATAGCGTGCGAAGCGTAGCCGACGGTGAAGCAGCGGTAATAGCAGGTGCGGTATCCCATGTAGGAATGCAGAATGTCGTAGTACACGGGATCGCCCGGCCGCAGCACGCGGTCCGAGAACACGTGGGGATGGGGATTGCAGCGCTCGCCGGAAATCGCATTCACCGCTTCGACATATTCGGAGCCCAGATCGTAGAGAACCTTGCTCACGAGGCCGACCGCTTCGTTTTCGCGCAGTCCAGGCTTCATGGCGCGGTAGAGTTCGTCGTAGGCGGCGTCGACCATCATCGCCGAAGTGTTGAGCAGCGAGATTTCATCCTGTGTCTTGATGACGCGGGCGTTCGACATAAGTTGCTGGCCGTCGACTACCTTGATGCCCTCGCGTTGCAGGGCGAAGAGCACTGGCAGTTCGATGATGTCGATGCCGACTGGCTCTTTGTGCAGGCCGCGCATTTCGAGTTCAATGCGGATCTTTTTCGCGACGTCCTCGGCTCGTCCCATCTCCGGAGTCATGGCGCCACGCAGCATGGAGATGCCTGCGCGCGACCGCCCATCGAGCCAGGGACAATTCAATTGATGATGCTTGGCGGCGGAACCGAAATCCCAGAGAATCGGTTCGTCATTCTGCGGCAGCAGGGTGAAGCGGTTGCACTTGTCCTGCGCCCACGAGCCAATGTGTGTCGAGGTTAGGTAGCGCACGTTGTTCATGTCGAAGCAGAGGAGCGCACCCATCTCGGACTTGGCGAGCAGGGCTTTGGCTTTCGCCAAGCGCTCACGGCGTAAGCGATCAAAGTCGATGCGTTGTTCCCAATCGACTGCCATGGTTCCGTGAGTTTTTAGTGCCATATGAACCTCCTGCCTTCGCGTAGCGCCGCCGTCTCGGCGGCTGTCCGGCGGGCGCTACTTATTTCCGCACATCACTGCCGCTGCTTCGAATACCGTTTGTTCCGTTGGCACCGTTGCGTCTTCTAGCGGCGGAGAGAATGGAATCGGGACGTGCATCGCGCCCATTCTTTTCACCGGCGTGTCCAGATCGTAGAATGCGCCTTCGGCGATCACGGCGGCAAGCTCCGACGTGACTCCGTAGCGGCCATAGCCTTCGTCGAGCACGATCACACGCGAGGTCTTCTTCGCCGAGTCGATGAGTGTTTTTTCGTCCAGCGGCCATGTTGTCCGCGGGTCCACCACCTCGGCGCTGATACCTTCTTTTTCCAGCAGAATAGCCGCGCCCAGCGCGACCTGCACCATGCTGCTGGTCGCGACGAGCGTGATGTCATCGCCGGCGCGCTTCACATCGGCCACGCCCAGCGGGATCGTATAATCCTCCTCCGGAACCGGGCCCTTCAGCTTGTACATCATCTTGTCTTCGAAGAAGACGACTGGATTCTCATCGCGGATGGCGGTCTTCAGCAGGCCTTTCGCATCGTAGGGCGTCGAGGGAAGAACCACTTTCAATCCGGGCACGTGACTGAACCAGGCGTGGAGAGATTGCGAGTGTTGTGCGGCCGAGCGCCGCGTGGCGCCCAGAGTGGTTCGCATCACCATGGGGACCTTCCAGTGCCCGCCCGACATGTAGTGGACTTTGGCTGCCTGGTTGACCATCTGATCCATGGTGAGGGTGATGAAATCGCCGAACATGATGTCGACCACCGGACGCAGGCCCGTCATAGCCGCGCCCACGGCCACGCCCGTGAATCCGGCTTCGGAGATGGGAGTGTCGACGACGCGCCCAGCACCGAACTCCTCGACTAAGCCGGAGAGAACTTTGAAGGGAGTGCCCGCCTCGGCCACATCCTCGCCGATGATACAAACGCGCGAGTCGCGGCGCATTTCTTCCGCGAGCGCTTCGCGTACGGCCTGCGCAAATGTCAGTTCGCGTTCAGGCATAGACGTGCTTCTCCACTTCGTCAACGTTCGGATAGGGCGCGGCGACGGCGAACTTTACCGCGGCTTCCATCGTGGCGCGAACTTCCGAGGTAATTCGATCGAGGGATGGGGCATCGGCATAGCCTTGCTCGAGCAACCACTTCGATAAGACCGTGATGGGATCGCGATCTGTCTTCCAGTGCTGTTCTTCCTGCTTGGAACGGTAGTATTCGCGATTGATGTCGCCGACGTGATGGCCGCTGTAACGGTAGGTATCGCACTGCAGGAATGCCGGTCCGCCTCCAGAGCGGGCGCGTTTTACCAGCCTTGTCGCAACTTCGTGAACGGCACGCACATCCTGTCCGTCAACGCTTGCGGCTTCGATCCCGAAAGCGGTCGCGCGGCCGAGGATAGTACCGGCTGTGGTTTCTTGGTAATGCGTGTACTCGTTGTATTGATTGTTCTCGCAGACGTAGATCACGGGCAGCTTCCACAACTGCGCCAGGTTCATCACTTCGTAGAGCGAACCCTGGCCGAGCGCGCCTTCTCCGAAGAAGCAGACGGCAACACGATCCGTGCCCAGAGTCTTGGCGGAGAAAGCCGCGCCGGTGGCGATGCCCACGCTGCCGCCGACAATGGCGTTGGCGCCGAGGTTGCCGGTGGCGGGATCGGCAATGTGCATCGATCCACCTTTGCCGCGGCAATAGCCGGCTTCTTTCCCTAGCAATTCGGCGAACATGCGATCGGGCGACGCGCCCTTGGCCAGGCAGTGCCCGTGGCCGCGATGCGTGCTGGTAATGTAGTCGTCGATGCGCAAAGCTTCGCAGATTCCCACGGCGACAGCTTCTTCGCCGCTGTATAAGTGGGCGAGTCCGGGCATCAGCGCGCGTGTGTAAACTTCGTTCACCTGCTCTTCAAACAGGCGGATGCTCACCATCTGGCGGTAAGCGCGCAGCCACTTCTCTTTTGCGGTGGCAGTTTCGCGGCCAGCTTCAGGATTGGAAGTAGCGGTGGTCATTTCTTCTTAGGTCCCGTGGTGACCGGGGTCGTCACTCCTGACATGGCGGCCAGCACGTCGAACATGCAGGCGAAATCGTATTTCGTCCAGCCCATGCCGCGCGCGGCAGTCAGAATCTCATTGCTTACAGCGGTCGAGGGTAGAGGCACGTCGAGCTGGCGGCCCAAATCCATCGCCAGGACCGTATCTTTCTGCATCATGTTGACGTCGAACCAGGCTTCTTCCGGCTGCTGCAGCACAAACGGCCCGCGATATTGAATCATGGGCGATGCCACGGCGCTGTGGGTGAGCACGTCGACCGCGGTTTCGCGCGCGATGCCGCTCTTCTCGGCCAGCAGCACGCCTTCGGAAAATGCCAGCATCTGCACCGCAAGACTCAGGTTCACGGCGATCTTCATCGCGAGCGCCAGACCGTTATCGCCAACGTGAGTGACCTTGGGGCCAATGTCGAGCAGAAGAGGCTTCACTTTTTCAAAAGTCTCGCGGCGTCCGCCGACCATCACTGACAACTTGCCATCCTGCAACGTGATCACGCTACCGGAAACCGGCGAGTCAACCATGTCCGCGCCTTTTTCGCGCACCTTGGCGGCCAGCGCGCGGCTCACGGTAGGACTCACCGTGCTCATGTCGATGAAGATCTTGCCCGCGCTCAGGCCCGCCAACATTCCGTCGGGCCCTTCGGTGACGGCAGCGATGGCCGCGGAGTTGGTCACCATCGCGAAAGTGAAGTCGGACGCACTTGCAACTGCGCGCGGAGAATCAGCCCACTGCATGCCTTTTGCAACCAGCCACTCTGCCTTGGCCCGGGTGCGATTGTAGCCGGTGACGCTGTGACCCTTGCTGAGCAACCGGTTCACCATCTGGCTGCCCATGACTCCTAATCCGATGAACCCGAGTTTCACCATCCACCCCTCAACCTACGAACTTGTTAATCCGAACCACTTAGTCGAACCAGTTACGAAATCCCTTTACGCGTGATGTGGTCACGCAATGACTTTGGAACCGGCCGGCGTATGTTTCCCAGAGGCTTTGCCGCTGGGAGAAACGCGCGAATCCTGGCGTACCTGCTCGAGATGGGCGCGCATGGCGCTCCGGGCCATCTCGGGATCGCGGCGTTCCATGGCCTCCAGAATGCGTTTGTGATGGAACTGACCGCGCTGTGGACCGCCTTCGACGTTAAAGATCTTTATGCGTTGCTCGCGCAGCAGTCCGACGATGGAATCGATCAGCGAAAGAATAAGAGGATTGGCGACCGCCTCGGCCAGAGCGAGGTGGAAATCAAGATCGGCCTCGATGTAAGCTTCGGGATCTTTCTGTGAGCGCTCCATGACGGCGACTGCATCCCGCATCGCGGTTAGATCCTCGTCCTTAACGCGCTCCGCCGCCATAGCGGCGATTCCCGGCTCCAGGATCAAGCGCAGCTCGGCCAGATGCGGCGAACCTTCCTGCTGGCCGATCTTCACCATCAGGTCGAACGATTGGCGCGCGGCCTGCGAGGTGCCGTCAGTCACGAAAGTGCCGCGGCCGGAGTAGGCTTCAACCAAACCTTTTTCGCGCAACGTCTTGACCGCTTCACGCACGGCCGTACGACTGACCCCGAGACGCTGTGCAAGATCGCGCTCAGCGGGAAGCTGGTCGCCAGGTTTCAGCGAGCCGTTGAGGACGGATTCTTCGATCTGCTGGACGATTTGCTCGTACAACCGAGAGGTTCGAACAACTTTGTACACAGGGTATTCTCCCGCACGGGCCAGTTTGGGGGAAGCGTTGCTGGTCTGGCTACTATACCGCAGGTCCAGTGCTGGCGGCGCGGTTTCTGCGGTCTTGGGTCGAAGAGTGAGCAAAGTGCGGTCTCTAGGTACGGTGGTATGATAGCTAGGACAATATCACTCCTCCTACATGGAGTGCAAGCCCTTACCGGACTCCGATTTTCACTCCACAAATCTGCTGCGAAATGCTTCCTACTGAAGAAACTTTACTACTCAGGCTCCGCCAGGACCGAAGCAGGGGTTGAATCGGAAAATTTGCTTGACTTCATTCCCGCAGCAATGGTATGGCTGTCGGACCAATAAAACGGAGGGATGTGATGACATTCCGAAGCACCGCCATGTCCGCGGGTCACGAGACAACTGCATCTATCCGGATTGTTCTTCTTGCTCTCGCCCTGAGTCTGACCAGTCTGCCCGCGCTGGCCCAGTCCACCGCCGGACGTGTTCTGGGCAGGGTTACCGACCAGAGCGGCGCCTCTGTAGCCGGAGCAACCGTGGTGGTCACTGACACGCAGCGCGGCACATCGCGAACTCTCGCCACTGACACATCGGGAGATTACGTCGCCGCCGACCTGATCCCGGGGGACTACAAGATTCACGTTCAGGCCAAGGGCTTCAAGTCGGTGGAGCGGCCAAACATTACGATCGAGGTCGCGACCGACGTCCGCGTCGACTTTACTCTGCCGCTCGGGAATGCTTCAGAGATCGTGACCGTCACCGAAGAAGTTCCTCTGCTCAACACCACTTCCGCCACTCTGGGAGGCACGTTGAGCAACAAGGAAATTAACGACCTGCCGTTGAACGGTCGCAATTACGAGAACCTGTTGCAGCTTCGTCCCGGTGTGGTGCGTTATCCCGGCGGCGGATTCTCCACCACGAGCGCCAACGGTCTGCGCGCCGAAGACAACGCATATTACGTCGAGGGCTTGTTCAACAGCGAACCTTATTCCGGACAGGCAATCATTAATGGATCAGGAATCGCAGGCGACTCAGCGACCATTCTGCCCATTGATGCGATTCAGGAGTTCAACCTGCAGCAAAACCCGCCCGCAGAATACGGATGGAAGCCTGGTGCGGTCGTCAACGTGGGCCTGAAGTCGGGCACCAACAAAGTGCACGGGACCGCTTTTGGTTTTGGCCGCGATGGAGACCACCTGGACGCGCGAAACTATTTCAACGACTCCCCGAATCCAAAATTGACTCGGACGCTGGAGCAATTCGGTGGCAGCCTCGGCGGTGCGATCATCAAGGACAAGGCGTTTTTCTTTGGCGCCTACGAAGGCCAGCGCTATAACGTCGGCAACTCCTACGGCGGCGTCACCGCTCCCTCAATGGTGCACATGGCGCCGCAGACGCCGAGCAACTGTCCGTTCGGTTTTGCGGGCGACTGTGCCAACAGTATTCCGGATGCGATCGCTGATCTGTTCGAGCCGGCTGCCGCGTCGTTCGGTATCAACCCGGCAAATCCGATAAGCAGCGCGAGCCAGATGGTTTCAGGATGTGCGGTTTCGGGCGGCGCCGTAACCTGCAACGGCACAGGATTTGTTACGAACAACCAGACGGATATCGGCACGGCCCTCACGACCCTAAATGCAATTACAGTCCCCAACGGATTTAATAACGTCGTCCACGTCGACAACTTTGTCGGCAAGGTGGATTACTCGCTTAACGACCGAAGCACCATCAGCGGAATGTACTTCTTTGGAAACAACTCCGGAACCGTCGAAGACTTTTCCGAGATGCAGCAGAAGTGGCTCTCTGACATTCACACCCGCGCGCAGGTGGTGGGCGGCAGCTGGACTTGGACGCCCAATGCCCGCACGGTGAATGAGGCACGTGTCGGGTACAACCGACTCTACCAGCCGACTCTGCCGGCCGACCTCAACACTCCGGCTTCGGCGTACGGTCTGGATACGGGTGTGACCGGACCCAACACTGGAGGCCTGCCGCGCATCGGCTTTGGTGGGTACTTCACTACGCTCGGCGGTTTCAAGTGGCCGAAGTTCCAGGGGCCCGATTCCATCACTCAATTTGTGGATCATATCTCCTACACGGTCGGCAAGCACGCCCTAAAATTCGGTGGCGAACTCCATTACAACAAGGTCCAGAACGCCTCGTATGGCAACGCCCGAGGCAGCGTGAATTTCCTGGGCGGCGTGGTAAGTCCCGGCCCCCCTCCCCCCGGTGCACCTACGGCTTCGAGCCCGCTTGAAGACTTCTTTGCAGGCGCACCATTTAAGTCAACGGTCGAGGTGGGAAATCCGACGCTCCGTCTGCATAACTGGGCCTACTCGGGCTTTTTCCAGGATGACTGGCGCGTGACCAAGAATTTGACTATTAACTTTGGCGTCCGTTACGAGGACAGCAGTGTGCCCCAGGAAGCGAACAATCTGCTGGGAAACTTCGATCCCAACCTGGGGATGGTGCAGGTGGGCCATCAGATCAGCAGCCTTTATAACCCGGATCACAAAAACTTTGGCCCCCGCGCGGGTTTCGCGTGGGATATCGGCGGAAACGGGCGGACCGTGCTGCGCGGCGGCGGCGGCCTGATTTACGAGACGGTGAACTGGCAGTCGTTCGTCGCCTTCAACAACGCTTTCGGTCCGGGCAGCGTTCCGACAGGAGCTCCGATCGACGCGGCCGGCGACACCTCCGGTGGCACGATTACTACGAGTAACGTCACCGTGAAGAATTTTCTGAACTACCCGACGACCTGGGACGCTGCAAATGGACCGCTTTACGGCAGTAGCACGGTCAATTGCTTCAATAGCCCGTGCCCAATTATGACGGTAGACCGCAACCTCACTACTCCTTACGTGTGGAACTGGACCTTGAACCTGCAGCATGCCTTCACAGCGAATCTGTCGTTGGAAGCCGCATATGTCGGGAACCGCGGATCGAACCTGACTGGAATTCGTGACATCAACCAGCCGCCTGTGGGCAGTGACTACATTCCGGCCTGCGCAGAGGGGAACTCTCCAGATCAGCTTTGTCTTCCATTCAACAGTAAATTTCCCTATCTACTCAACATCTTCCAGATGGGAAACGTCTACCGGTCCAACTACAACGGACTGCAAGTCACGCTGAATGCCCGCAACTATCACGGCCTGAGCATGGTGGCGGGCTACACCTATTCGCACGCATCGGATGATGTGGGCGCGAATTGGGACTTTGGCTACGGCTCCGGCCTGCCGCAGAACGCTCACGACGTCGCAGCCGAGTATGCCAACAGCGACTTCGACGTTCGACACCGGCTCACGGTTTCACTCACCTACGCGATTCCCGGCCGCAAGGGTTTCGGGCAACTGCGGGAAGGCTGGGAGATTAACTCGATCATAACGCTGCAGACCCCGCAATTCTGGGGGCCAATGGACGAAGGAACCGATGCGGCGGGCGTTGGACCGCTGCCGGTAAGCCCGCCGGCCAATAGTCCGATTCGCTGGAGCTTCTACCGTGCTGGAACCAACCAACTCGGCAACCCCTCGGACTTCACATCTGGGCGCGGGGTTGGAATTACCTTCTACAAGCCGGGAGATCCCAATACGCCGGCGGGATGCGTCGCCTCCGCCTTAGCGGAGGATGGAGGCGTTGCCGGGCCAGAGACGACCTCTTTAAATGACTTTGGCTGCTACGCCCAGGGAAACTCCGTGATGATGGCGCCACCGCAGGGCCACTTCGGGAACATGGGCCGCAACATGTTCCAGGACACCGGCTTCAAGAACTTCGATTTCTCCCTGGCGAAGAATTTTCATTTTGGAGAAACCATGCGGCTGCAAGGTCGCATCGAGTTCTTCAATATCCTCAACCATCCGAACTTTGCCAACCCCTACGGCGGTCAGAACGGGTTCGGTCTCAACGATCCTTCGGTGCCGGGCTTCGGCTGCGGCTGCGCCACGCCCGATATCGCTGCTGCCAACCCTGCGGTGGGGTCTGGTGGCCCGCGCTCGATTCAGTTAGGTATGAAGTTTACGTTCTAGGTGCAGGTTTGAAGGAGTGAAGAGGCCGGACGCAATTCCGTCCGGCCTTTTTTCGTAGCTGGCTCGCGTGATCCGCGAGAGAAGGGACAGGCTAAGAAAATGAGAATTCAGGTTTCTTTCGTATCTTTCTTTCTGGCATTCTTCGTACTTATTTCTGCCTCGGCGTTGGCTCAAAAAGAGGAGCGGCGCGAGCGCACCATCGATGAGATCAAGGCCGAGGCCATTCACCGGGCCGAGGTAGGACAGTACCCGCTGATCGGGCTTGATCCCGCCGACGTGAAAGAAGCTTTCCAGAACATCCACACCAGCGATAAGGACGAGTGGGCCGCGGGGTTCATGCACGTGGCCGATCGCTACTTCAATGAAGCGAAGTCGCTCGAGAAAGAGAAGTCTGATCCTACCAAAGCCAATGCGGACTTCATCCGGGCGTGGCGCCTTTACTCCTTCGGGCGCTGGCCCATTCCGGCGTCTCCGGGCAAGCAGCGCTCGTATGAAAAAGCCCTCGAAGCCTTTCTGGATCATGCCAAGTTCTTCGATCCGCCGCTCGAAGTCGTACACATTCCTTTCGAGGGAAAAGAAATTATCGGCTACCTGCGCCTGCCGAAAAATGCGAAGGGTCCGGTGCCGCTGGTGATCGCAGTGAATGGCCTGGACAGCCGCAAAGAGGACTTGACCGAGACCTTCAGCGCGATCCTTCCTCTTGGAATCGGCTACCTCGCGGTCGATGGCCCAGGGACTGGGCAGAATCCGATCAAGGTCAGCGAGACGGCAGACCGCATGTTGTCGCGTGTGATCGATTATGCTCAGTCGCGGCCGGAAATCGATAAGAACCGCATTGCCATGCACGGCGTGAGCTGGGGAGCGTACTGGGCGACCAAAATGGCCATCGTCGAGCGCGCCCGGCTGCGCGGTTGCAGCGCACAATCTCCCCCAGTGGATAAATTCTTTCAAAAAGATTTTCTGATGAACTCACTCCTGGGCAATCGCGAATATTTGTTCGATCAGGTACCCGCGCTCATGAACATTCTGGAGGGCGTGCACACGCTGCAGGAAATGGGCGATTATCTGCCTAAAATGTCGCTGGTGCAGCAGGGACTGCTGGGCAAACCGATGGCGCCCATGCTCATTCTTGCGGGAGTCAACGACACCCAGGTTCCGATCGAGGACGAATATCTATTGCTAAGCAAAGGCGATGTGCCGAAAGAAGCCTGGATCAATCCTCGTGGCGGACATCTTGGGCGGCAGGTTGGGGTGTGGCCCGATCCGCGGATCTTCAAGGAAGTGATTATTCCGTGGCTGGTGAAGACGCTTCAGGCTCCGGCGAATTAGGACTTTGCTTCCCTAACCATGTCCGCTCCCAGCGCAACCTCAGAGTTCGACACCACACCGCCAGAACCGCGCCGCAAGCCGTTTTACGCGTCTCTGTGGGCGCAGGTGGCTTTCGCCATGGTGGTCGCCCTGGCCCTGGGATATTTCAGTCCCGCGCGCGCCATCGCCATGAAGCCGCTGGGCGATGCCTTCATCCGGATGATCACCATGATCATCACGATCCTCATTTTCTGCACAGTGGTTACCGGCATCGCCGGCATGCAGGACTTGAAAAAAGTGGGCCGAGTGGGCGGCAAGGCCCTGCTTTATTTTGAAATTGTCTCCACCGTGGCGCTGGCGGTTGGGCTTATCGTGGGCAACGTGGTTCGTCCCGGCAGCGGCTTCAATGTGAATCCCGCCTCGCTCGATGCCCGGGCTGTCGCCGATTATGCCGGGCAAGCCAAAGCACAAAACGTCACAGAATTCCTGATGCACATCGTCCCGACCACAGTGACCGACGCCTTCGCCAAGGGCGACATCCTGCAGGTGGTATTTGTTTCGATTCTGTTTGGCTTTGCCTTGGCATCGGCAGGGCCGCGCGCGAAGCCCATCGTGGCTCTGTTGGAATCGTTGACCCATGTGGTCTTCCACGTGGTAAACATCCTGATGCTCTTTGCGCCGATCGGCTGTTTCGGTGCTATGGCCTTCACCATCGGCAAGTACGGGTTGGCCTCGCTCGGACCGCTGGCCAAGTTGATCGGCACCTTCTATGTGACGTCAATTCTGTTTGTGCTGATCGTGCTGGGTGCGATTTGCTGGGCGGCGGGATTCAACATCGTGAAGTTTCTGCTCCACATCAAAGAAGAAATCCTGCTCGTTCTAGCCACCAGTTCGTCGGAGACAGCAATCCCCACATTGATGGAGAAGCTCGAAAAGCTGGGCTGCTCGCGCTCTCTGGTGGGGCTGGTCGTGCCCACCGGATACACCTTCAATACCGACGGCAGCAGTCTCTATATGACGCTGGCGGCGTTGTTCGTTGCCCAGGCCACCAACACTCACCTGACATTGCTCGACCAACTCACTATTTTTTCAGTCGCCACGCTGACCTCGAAGGGAGCGAGCGGAGTGCAGGGGGCTTCCTTCATTGCTCTGGTCGCCACCTTGTCGGTGATCCCTACGATTCCGGTGGCGGGGATGGCTCTCATCCTTGGAATTGACCGCTTCATGAGCATGTTCCGCGGGTTGGTGAACATGATCGGAAACGGCGTCGCCACCATCGTGGTGGCTCTCTGGGAACGCGAGCTGGACCCGGAAGAGCTGCGCGGCCGACTGACCTGAGATTCCGCCCGTTTCTTCGCTTGCCGGCTCGAGTTCCTTATGGCATATAATGTGGCGATTTCGGGGCTTGCTCCCGCATTGGAGGCACTTTGCGCCTTTCGCTCGACACTCGTGAAGTCGGACGTGTCACCATCGTGCGCTGCCAAGGTCGTATTGTTTCGGGTGGCGAGAGCGAGTCTCTGCGCACGCACGTGGCCTGGTTGTTGCGCGACCGCCGCTCCATCGTCCTGCACCTGGGCGAGGTCGCGTTCGTTGATAGCAGCGGTCTGGGCACGATGGTCCGCACCCTGACCAGCACCCGCCAGGTGCACGGAGACCTGAAGCTGTGCAACGTGCCGGAACATGTGCGAAAAGTTCTCGAGTTGTCGCACCTGACGAAAGTATTCGACGCTCATGAGTCGGAGGAGAAGGCAGTCGCCGCCTTTTACCAGCCCCGAACCCAGGCCGAGACGCCCGTCCACACCGGCCGCAGCGTTCTCTGCCTGGACCACAACGCGGACGTGCTGGCTTACGTGCGCGAGGTGTTGCGCCGCGCCGGGTACGAGGTCCACACCAGCAGTCACCGGGGCGACGCTCTGATGCTGATGCGCATCACGCATTTCGATCTGCTGCTGGTAGGCCCGGACATCACAGCTTCCCCGAACACGCAACAAGCCTTCCAGTCGGCGTGCGCCAAGCTCCCCGTAATCGAACTGGGCAGCGAGTTTTCCACTCGCGATGCCGGGGAAGCCGTTGCCGGGTTGCTGGAGAAGATCGAAGCTCAGTTCAAACAGAAAACCGCATGAGCATCGGCAGGGAGCTTTAGGGTCAGAGTCCCCCCTTTCGTAACCATCCCTCCTGCACAATTTTCGTTGCACTTTAACACTAGTGAAATATTCTCCAAGTAGCTTTGTTACAGGAGGGCGCCCCATGGGTTCGCCGCGCGTTGCGAAATCGCTGCCGCTGCAGGTGGCGGCGATCTGTTACCGCAAGCGTGGCTCCGCCGTGGAATTTCTGCTGGTGAACACCAACGGTGGAAATAAGTGGACTTTCCCCAAGGGATCACCGGAGGCC
The DNA here is from genome assembly GCA_963787495.1 of uncultured Acidobacteriaceae bacterium. Classification (GTDB taxonomy): domain Bacteria; phylum Acidobacteriota; class Terriglobia; order Terriglobales; family Acidobacteriaceae; genus Sulfotelmatobacter. The sequence goes on along the minus strand of CAWBDA010000002.1, from coordinate 131,042 downwards.
CGCCTTTCGCACAGCCAGGCCGCCGAGCGCGAGGCCGCGGAAGAAGCCGGCGCCCTGGGCACGATCGAGCCGCGTCATTTTCATCTCTACATCCACTCCAAAGGAGTGTTCTGGCAGCCAGGCGGCGTGCAGGAATTTGTCGTGAAAGCTTTTCTGATGGAGATCCATGAGATGCGCCGCCCCGATGAGCCGATGCGACAGCCGACCTGGTTCAGCCCGGAAGACGCGCGGCAACGGTTAGCCAAAGGCCGCGAAGTAAAGTATGCGCATGAGTTGGAAACGGTGATCGATCGCGCGCTCGAGCGCATCCACTTCCACAGCCAGCTATGGGATAAGCATCCCGAAAGCCGCAACGGCCGTGCAGCAGCACATTCCTGATTCGTCTCTAGGTACCAGGTACTGGGTACTGCCGTTTTATGAGACGATGAATCCAGTCCCATGATTCAGCTTTCCGGTGCCGGAAAACGTTTCGGCCACAAACTTCTTTTTGAAAACACCGACTGGCTGATCACGCCCCACGACCGCGTTGGTCTGGTGGGCGCGAACGGCACCGGCAAATCCACCCTGATGAAGGTTCTCGCGGGCCTGGACAGCTTCGACTACGGCTCGCTGATTATTGCCAAGGGAACGACGGCAGGCTATCTGCCGCAGGATGGCCTCTCGCTTTCTGGCCGCACTGTATTTGCCGAGTGCATGACGGTGTTCACTGGATTGCACGCCATCGAGCGCGAACTGGAACAGCTCACACATAAAATCTCTGACCTCGACCACACCAGCCCGGAGTACGCCGAAGTGGCCGACCGGTATCACAGCCTGGAGCATGAGTTTCGCACCCGCGACGGCTACTCGATTGAAGCCGAAGTGGGACGCGTGCTGCAAGGTCTGGGCTTTCGCAAAGAAGACTGGGAGCGGCAGACGGACGAGTTCTCCGGCGGCTGGCAGATGCGCCTGGCGCTGGCCAAGCTGTTATTGCAAAAGCCGAACCTACTGCTGCTCGACGAACCCACCAACCACCTCGATCTGGAAGCCCGCAACTGGCTGGAAGAATATCTGCACGACTATCCGCATGCCCTGGTGCTCATCTCGCATGACCGCTATTTTCTCGACGTAGTCGTCAACAAGATTGCGGAGATTTGGAACAAGCGATTCTGGTTCTACACCGGCAACTACGACAAATTCCTGACGCAGAAGACGCAGCGCAACGAGCAGTTGCAGGCCGCCTACAAGAACCAGCGCGACCGCATCGAACAACTGGAAGTGTTTATCAACCGCTTCCGCTACCAGGCGACCAAGGCCAAGCAGGTACAGAGCCGGATTAAGGAACTCGAAAAGATCGAGCGCATCGAAGTCCCTCCCGAAGAAAAGACGATTCATTTTTCCTTCCCGCAGCCGAAGCCCAGCGGCCGGATCGTGGCCGAGTTCGTCGACGTAGCCAAGAGCTATCCAAAGCTTGATGGCACCAAGAAAGACGGCGGCGAAAAAGAGGTCTTCCGCGACGTCAGCTTCCTGATCGAGCGCGGCGACCGCATTGCTCTTGTCGGCATTAATGGAGCCGGCAAGTCCACCCTGATCAAATTACTGGCGGGCACGGAGCGCACGACCCACGGCGAATTCCGCCTCGGTCACAATGTTCAGGCCGACTACTTTGCGCAGGATCAATACAAGGAACTCGATGCTGACGCGCGAATGATTGACGATCTGGGCAATGCCTCCCCGCAGTCGACGCAGACGGAACTGCGGAGCCTGCTCGGGTGTTTTCTGTTCTCGGAAGATGACGTGTTCAAGAAGATTGGAGTGCTTTCCGGCGGCGAGCGCGGGCGCTATGCCCTGCTGCGCCTGCTGCTGCATCCGGCAAATTTCCTGCTGCTCGACGAACCCACGAACCACCTTGACCTGCGCGCTAAAGACGTCCTGCTGGACGCGCTGATGGAATACACGGGCACGGTCGTCTTCGTCTCGCACGACCGTTACTTCATCGACAAGCTGGCCACGCGGGTTTTCGAGATTGGAGACGGAAAGGTCGAGGTCTACCCCGGCAACTACGAAGACTATCTCTGGCGTAAGCAGGGTGGAAGTGCGAAGCAGAATGAGGCGATCCGGCAGCAGCTGAGCAGGAGTGAAGCCGCTCCGCACGCCCCTTCCAACGGCAATCAAGCGCCCGTCGTACCTGCGCCCGGCGCGAAAGCTAAGCGCCTCAATCCCATTAAACGCAAGAAGATGGAAGACCGGATCCATGAACTGGAAGCCGAAATCAACCGCGCCGAGACCGTGATCGCGCAGTGTGAAACGGCCTTGCAGGACTTTGTCAGCGCCGAAGAGAGCCAGCGCCAGTCGCAGGAACTCGACCAGCGCAAAACTGCGCACGCCGCCCTGATCAAGGAGTGGGAGGTTCTCAGCCAGTCGCTGCAGGAAGCTGACTAACGGAACAGGCTAACAAAACAAGCCTCGCTCCCAGCCGTACAGCAGCTTCCGTAATCTCGGAGGATGACTTACCTCTGTGCGATAGTGACCATGGCCGATGGGACACGAACTAACCAGAGGCCCCAAATTCAGACCAACCGCAGGAGCGGCTCGGACAGGGCGTGCCGCGCGGGAATGAAGGAAGGTCGCATGCTCCAGTCTTCAGACTACACCTACGGCGGGAAGTCCAATACTCCAGCCTCCAACCCCAACTCTTTCAATCCAGTCAAAACCGTCAGCGCCCCCATCGAGCAGGCCACCATCGGCCGCACGCTCGTGATCAAGGGCGAGGTGAGCGGTGCGGAAGCGCTTTACATTGATGGCCGCATCGAAGGCAAAATCAGCCTGTCGGACAACCGCGTCACCATCGGACGCAACGGCAGCGTGCAAGGCAACATCACCGCCCGCGAGGTTGTGGTGATGGGTAAGGTGAATGGAAATCTCGATTGCAGCGACCGCGTGGATATCCGCAGCGAAGGCTCGGTCACGGGAGACGTTTCCACCGTACGCATCAGCGTGGAAGACGGCGCCGTGCTCAAGGGTGGCATCCAGGTACGTAGTGGCGATCACAAGCAGCAGAAAGACGCTCAGTCGAAGTCAGAGGCGACGAAGTCCGCCTCGGTGGAAACGCCGAAGGCTTTGGCCGCAACCGCGAACGCTTAAGTTAGAGAAACTGCAAGAATGAACAAGGGGCACGCACGGGCGTGCCCCTGATTCTTCCGCAGGCAGTTCTCCAATCGGTCCCGACTGCGCCTACTTCTTATCCTTCGGCTTCAAGTCGAGCGCCGCCGAGTTCATACAGTACCGCAACCCGGTCGGCGCGGGACCATCTTCAAACACATGCCCCAGGTGGGCGCCGCACTTCGCACATCGCGCCTCAGTCCGGACCATGCCGTAGGTGGAATCCTTGTGCTCCTCGACCTTATTCTCGTCGGCAGGCTTGAAAAAGCTAGGCCAGCCCGTGCCGGAATCGAACTTCGTCGAGGAATCAAACAGCGGTTCTCCGCAGCAGATGCAGTGATACGTCCCGGCATCTTTGGTCTTCCAGTACTTGCCGGTAAAAGCCGGCTCCGTCCCCGCCTCGCGGGTCACGTGATACTGCTCCGGCGTAAGCTTCTGCTTCCACTCCGATTCGCTCTCTGCCATTTTCTTTGTCATCAAAGTATGTCCCCAGTCGAATAGTGCTTCTGGCTGTAAAACAATTCCGTTACACCTACATTGGATGCTCGGCCAGCAGAAAAGTGGCGCTCGCTGATTCGCGGATCACATCTTGCCTGCCTTGTCTGTGACATCCATCACAGCGGCATTGTGACATCTAACCTTGTTCTCAACTGGCACGTTAGGCGAGGATGGTCGAAACGTCTGCGAGTCCCTCCGGCCCGGCGTCCCTCAGAAGGCACCGGGCCTTTCTATTCTTGATCCGTCACTTCCTCCCCGATCTTGCGGTACTTGCCCCGAAAAAACAACAGCGGATCGCCCTGGCGGACCACAACGTCCTCCACTTCCGCAATGAAGATGGTATGGTCGCCCGCTTCCTGCGCCGACTGCAGCCGGCATTCCAGATAGGCCAGCGCTCCGTGCAAGATCGGAGTCCCCTGCGCCGTACGCTCAAATCGCGCCCCGGCTTCCTCTTCAGCGTGCTCGTGGACGTGAACCGGCCGCGCATAGTATTCCGAAATCACTCGCTGTTCCTCGGCCAAAACGTTAACGCCAAAGCGCTTCTTGGCATGCAGGTGGGCATGAGTGCGCGCGCTGTGGTCGACGCAGACCAGCACCAGCGGCGGATCGAGCGACACGGAAGCGAAGGCGTTCGCAGTCATGCCATGCACTTCACCCTGCAGATCGAGAGTGATAATGGTCACTCCCGTAGCAAAGCTTCCCATCGCTTTTCGGAAGTCGATTGGACTAAGGCTCATGTGGTATCTGGAGGTTTTCCCGCCGCGACTGCCTACATTAGCACGCCAGTGGATCGCCGCGGTCAACGAGTGCAATCGCCGTTTACGACAACCATCGACCGCAATGGAAATTGGAGGTACATTCTTAGAGGATTGAAGGAACCTCAGCGATGCGACTCTTTGTTGCCGCATTAACGGTTGCGGCTACATTCGTCCTTGTGGTGCTGCTGATCTCACGTTTATTCGCCTACGGGTCCGGTTGGGCCGGTCTCTGCGTCGCGATCGCTTGCTTGTATGCGAGCGCATTTAGCGTTTGGGCTTTATTCGGAAACAAACCTGACAAAAATGCTCGCGAAGTCGTTCAGGGGCACCACCTAAGAGACAACCTTCTCTACTTCGCGGTCGCAATGGTGGCGGTCACAATCATTATCGCAGCATTGATAAATGACACCGACAAAGGGATCCATCGCAATCTTAAGAACGACTGGTTTGTTGGATTGGGCAGTGCCTGCGTCGCCTTGGGCTACGCTGCCAAAGCGTTCTGGATTTTCCGCGGGAACTGGCGCCTCTGGGCCGTTATTGCGGCCTTATTCGCCATGTTCACCGCGATAACAATTCCCGCCCTTTCCCAAATGGAAAAGGTACCCTTGCTGTTTATGGGGCCGCTGGCCAACATCGAACTGCTCATCGCCTTTGGGGTACTTGAGTGGTTCATCGGTAAGCAGCCGCGGCGACGTGGCACGCCGTAGTTATTGAAAAATCGCCATCTCACTCATTTGACCCTGCCGGAGCCAGTGGCCAGTGTTCAGGGGACGGGCAGGCTTGTATTGACTAGCACCGACCGCTGACAACTGACCACTGTTGTATGATTCGATGCATCCGCACGCTGCGGAACCGAGCATCGTGACCCTAACCGCCGCCAAAACGGCCGCCCAGGAGGAAAGCTCGTCGTGTGCGGCAGAACTCGCCGATCTGAAGCCCGGATCGCCCATCTCGCAAGCCCTGGCCCCGCGCCTCATCGACTGCACCGACGATGATCTCCCGGCCCTGCTGGCCGCCGCCCGCGCCGCAAAAGAAAACTTCAAGCCCGGAGTGGTCACCTACTCGCGGAAGGTTTTCCTTCCCCTGACGAATCTCTGCCGCGACTACTGCGGCTACTGCACCTTCCGCCGCGATCCCGGAGACCCCGGCGCGCACACCATGCCTCCAGAAGAAGTTCTTGCCGTGGCCCGCGCCGGCGAAAAGCTGGGATGCACCGAAGCTCTCTTCAGTTTAGGCGACAAGCCAGAACTGCTCTTCCCCGAGATGCGTGACACGCTGCACCACCTCGGCTACAAGTCCACGCTGCACTATCTCGAAGCCATGTGCGAACTCGTCTTGCTTGAGACGACTCTGCTACCCCATCCAAATCCCGGGTTACTCAGCGCCGAATGGATCTCCCGCCTCGCCGCCGTTTCGCCCAGCATGGGCCTCATGCTCGAAAGTACGAACCGCGCTCTGCTTGCCCGCGGCGCGGCTCACGACAATGCGCCTGACAAAGTCCCGGCCAAGCGCCTGCGTACCATCGAAGAGGCGGGAAAGCAGCAAGTTCCCTTCACCACGGGATTGTTGATCGGCATCGGCGAAACGCCGGAAGACCGCGTCGATACGCTGCTCGCGATCCGCAACCTACACGAGCGCTACGGCCACATCCAGGAAGTAATCGTGCAAAACTTCCGCGCCAAGCCCACGATCCCAATGGCCCACGTGCCTGAACCCAGCCAGGGGGAGATGCTCCGCACCGTGGCGGTAACTCGCTTGTTAATGCCCAATGTCAATATTCAGGCGCCACCGAACCTCAATGCGCCGTATTATGAAGAGTTGTTGGATGCTGGCATCAACGATTGGGGAGGAGTGTCACCGCTGACGCCTGACTACATCAATCCGGAGAAACCCTGGCCGCATCTGGTGCAACTCCGCCGGCGCACCGAGAGCAAAGGACTGCAGTTGCGCCAGCGCCTGCCGGTCTATCCCGAATTCCTGGCGGCGCTTGTCGCGAGACCCGGATTGCTTTCGCAAAGAATTCAGGCTTCCCGTGACGGCGAAGGCCTCGCAAGAAGAAGGATGGCCGCATGATTTGTGTTCTAACCGGCGGCACCGGCGGCGCCAAGTTCGTGGACGGCCTGCGGCAAGTTATCCCAGCGGAAGAAATCACTCTGATCGTCAACACCGGCGACGATTTGCTCTGGTGGGGACTTTACGTCTCGCCAGACATAGACTCCATCACGTATGTGCTCTCCGGCCTGCTCAGCCGCGAGCGTGGCTGGGGCGTAAAAGGCGATACTTTTCTTTGCCTGCAAGCCATGGGGCAGCTAGGCGAGCCCACATGGTTCCACACTGGCGATCGCGATCTGGCCGTGCACCTGCTGCGCTCGCGCCTGCTGGCGGAAGGTAAAACGCTTTCCGAAGCTACGTCGACCATCTGCGACAAGCTCGGCGTAAAGGCGCACATTTTGCCCATGAGCGATTCGCGGGTCGAGACGCGCGTGGATACGCCTTCGGGCGAGTTGAGTTTCGAAGAATATTTCGTGCAGCGCTGGTATCAGGACCCGGTGAAGTCCGTACGTTTCGCCGGATCGTCCGACGCCGAACCCGCGCCGGGAGTAATCGAGGCCATCACCTCCGCCGACGCCGTACTCATCGCTCCCAGCAACCCCATCACCAGCATCGGCCCCATTCTCTCCGTTCCCGGAGTTCGCGACGCCCTGCGCAGCACCCGCGGCAAAATCGCGGCTGTGAGTCCGATCGTGGGAAACGCCCCAGTAGCTGGGCCTGCAGGCATTCTCATGGCCGCGCAAGGACTGCCTTGCTCGATTGCGGGCGTGGCCAAGGCTTACGAAGACTTTCTCGATCTACTCGTTTGCGACACCCGCGATGTCCGCCCGGCCGAAGCGCTTCGTAAAGCTGGTTTGCGGGTGCAGTGCACGCAAACCATCATGCGCACGCCGGAAGACCGCGCCGATTTGGCTCGAGCTGTTCTCTCCTCGACCATAAGCGGACTGCTTTCGGACCAGCCAGTCTCTGACAAAGCCGTTCCAGATAAACCTGACAAATCAGCGGCCCGCACCGCCTCCGATCAGCCGTGATCCTCGTTCCGGTCAAGAATCTGTCGGCAGCCAAGCAGCGGCTCGCCGCAGTGCTCGATCAGCCCGCACGCACCGAACTGGCACAAGCCATGCTGCATGACGTCGTCGCGACGCTCGCCGCCTGGAGGCGCCGCCCCGCCTGCGCTCTCGTCACCAGCGATCCCTTCGCGATCGAACTCGCACAGCAGTACGATTTCGAAGTCATTCCCGACCCGGCGAATCCTGGCGAAACCGGCGCCATCGAGATGGCCACACAACTCTGCGTAGAGCGCGGGATCGACAGCACACTCGTAATCCCTGCGGATATTCCGCTGATTCAAGCCAGCGAGCTCGATCAGGTCCTGGATCATGCTCCCGACAAAGGCTCAGTTCTGGCGCCCGCAGCCGACGGACGAGGAACCAACGCTGCCTTCCGGCGCCCCGCCAATCTGTTCCCCTTGCGTTTCGGAAACGACAGCTTCAAGCCCCATCTGGCCGCGGCCCAGGCCACGGGCAAACCCTGCATCGTGTTACGGCTGCCAGGAATTGCTGTCGACGTGGACAATCCCGAAGACTTGCAGCAGGTGCTCGCCCATCCTGGCGAAACCCGCACCCAGAGCCTACTTCGCCGCTGGTCGCTGGACATGCGCATTCCTGCGACCGGAACAGAGGTATCGTGAGCCAGCCTCGACGCACCCCTAAGAAAGCCTCCGCCGTGCACAAGAAGCGAGAGACAAGCCAACCTCATTTGGAACTCCGTATCATCCCAATCCCTGTCGCGGATGAAATCACAACCGGTGATTCGCTCGCCGACAAATTGCTACAATCCCTGCGGCAAAGCCGCCTCGCACTCGAGCCCGGCGACATTCTCGTGGTCAAACACAAAATCGTTTCCAAATCAGAGGGCTGCATCGTCGATCTCGCGACCATCACACCCTCCGCCGATTCGATTACGTGGGCCAAGAAATACAACCTGGACGCCCGCGTCGTCGAGCTTGCTCTACGCGAGAGCCGAGCAATCATCCGCCAAAAGAACGGCGTACTCATCACCGAGACTCGTCACGGCTTTATCTGCGCCAACAGCGGCGTGGATGTCTCCAACGTCGACGGCGGCCGCCACGCCCTGCTGCTTCCCGCCGATCCTGACCGCTCCGCTCGCAAACTTCATCGCGAACTTAAGAACCGCATCGGGCTCGTTATCCCCGTTCTGATCACCGACACATTCGGCCGTCCCTGGCGCGAGGGTTTGGTCGACTTCTGCATTGGCATCGCCGGAATGAAAGCGCAGCGCGACGACCGCGGCCGCCGCGATCCGCACGGCTACACGCTGCAAGCCAGCCTCGAAGCCGTCGCCGACGAACTGGCCTCCGCCGCTGGACTGGTCTGCGGCAAACTCAACCGCACCCCGGCCTGCATCATTCGCGGATTTCCCTACGAAGCTGCCGACGCCCGCGCCCGCGACCTGCTTCGTCCCGCAGCCAACGACTTGTTCCGCTAGGCTCTCGCCAAAGGGCGGGCTCTAGGAGTAAGTTGGAGTACCAACAGGTTTGGAGGAATTCGTGCCCCGCCAACTCTCGATCTCGGAACTGGAAAACTTCCCCTCCCTCGACTGGTTTGAGGTCGCGCCGCAACTCACGCCCGAAGTGCGCTCATCGCTGGAAAGAATTCTGGAATCTCAAGACGGCGCTTCCATTTCAGAGCAAGCCGCGTTCGCGCTGGCCCATTCCGAGAGCGACGACCTGCTCGGACTGCTAGCTGCGGCCAACTTGTTGCGCGCCGAACTCGCCGGCAACCTCGTAACCTACGTGGTAAATCGCAACATCAACTTCACCAACATCTGCTTTGTGGGATGCAAGTTCTGCGCTTTCAGCCGCGGCCCACGCGAGTCCGACACCTATTTCCTCGAACCCGATCAGGTCGCGCAAAAAGCCGTAGAAGCCTGGCAACTCGGCGCCACCGAAGTCTGCATCCAGGGTGGACTGCCGCATGGCCTGCCTCCGTTCTACTATCGCGACATTCTGCGCGCGGTGAAGAGCGCCGTGCCCGCGATCCACATCCACGCCTTCTCGCCCATGGAAATCGTCTACGGCGTCGAACTCACAGGCATGCCGCTCGCCGACTACCTCTCGATGCTGCGCGACAACGGCTTGGGCACGCTGCCGGGGACGGCGGCTGAAATTCTCGACGACGAGATCCGGCACATTCTTTCCGCCAACAAGCTCTCGACCGCGCAGTGGATCGAAGTCATTCGCACCGCCCACCGCAACGGCATCCGATCGACTTCGACGATGATGTACGGACACGCGGAAACGCCGGAACACTGGGTTCGCCAGATGTCGTTGCTGCGCGAGATTCAGCAGGAAACCGGGGGCTTCACCGAATTCGTCCCGCTAGGCTTCGTGCACCAGAACACGTTGCTCTTCCATCAAGGGCTTGCGCGCTCCGGCCCCACGCTGGCAGAACATTTGAAAGTGCACGCCCTCTCGCGCCTGCTGCTCGCCGGTTCCATCAACAACATTCAGGTCTCATGGGTAAAGTTGAACCGCCAGCTGTCACAACTTTGCCTGCACGCCGGGGCCAATGATTACGGCGGCACGCTGATGGAAGAAAATATTTCGCGCGAAGCCGGAGCCACCGCCGGCCAGTACACCAGCCCTGAGGATTTTCAATCGCTGATTCTGGAAATGGGCCGCGTCCCCGCCGAGCGCAACACCACCTACACCCGCATCAAGCTGAAGTCGCCGCTCGAGGAGTTCACTACAGAAGAAATGCTGGAGCCGGAATTTGCATGAATGACGCCTCGCGTCCCATCGCCATTCTGGGTGGAACCGGTCCGGCAGGCACGGGTCTCGCCCTGCGTTGGGCGCGCGCCGGCGAAACCATAATCATCGGCTCACGCGACGCGCAGCGCGCACAAGATGCCGCTGACAAGATCAAGAAAAGGGCGGGAGATCAGGCCCGCGTTTCGGGCATGGAAAATTCCGCCGCCTGCGCCGCCGCGGGTGTTCTGGTGCTGACCGTACCCTTCGAGGGCCAGGCCGCTCTGCTCAAACAACTCAAGCCCGCGATCCGCCCCGGCAGCGTTCTCATCGACGCCACGGTCGCGCTCGCCGCCGGAGTCGGCGGACGCGCCTCCCGCACGCTCGGCGTCTGGCAAGGCTCGTCCGCACAGCAAGCCGCCGAACTCGTGCCCAAAGGAGTGAGCGTGGCCGCGGCGTTCCACAACCTGCCGGCCGATCTTCTGAATGGTGACGAAGCTCTCGACTGCGACGTCATCGTCTGCTGCGACGATGCCAACGCCGCTCAACTCACGCGCACTCTCGCCGCGAAGATTCCAGGTGTCCGCGCCATCGACGGCGGAAAGCTGGAGAACGCCCGCATCCTCGAGCAGATCACCGCCCTGCTCATCGGCCTGAACATCCGCCACAAAGGCCACGGCGGCATCCGCATCACCGGATTGCCGCCGGAAGCTTACCGCTAGATTTAGCCGCGTTTAACGCTAGAACGAATACTTCAACGAGAACTGGATCAGCCGCGGGGTGCCCACGGTTTGGCTGATCTTGCCCATCGCACTACCGGCCTCAACATCGGCGAACCCAAAGTTTTGTGGGTTTTGGAATGATGGATGGTTGAACAGATTGAAGAACTCGGCGCGGAATCGCACGCTCTGCCGCTCGCCGATTTTCAACATCTTGCCGACGGTAAAGTCGACGTTCACCTGATCCGGGCCGATGGTGCAATTGCGGGGAACGTCCCCAAAACCGACGGAACCGTCGGGGGAATTCACAGCAGGATAACTTCCTCCTACGCTCACCGGTACAAATGCACTGGGGTTGACCCAATTCCCGAGCTTGGTGTTGAGGCCGCCAGACTGCAGAGCGTTGCCACAACCGAAACCAGGAGCGAAATCGGCCGTGGCAATGTTCGGGGTGGTCAGATCGTAGTTCGTTCCGGCAGACGAGTCCTGAATGGTAAAGGGTGAACCCGATTGCGCGACGATGACGCTGTCAACCTCCCAGCCGCCCAGCGCATATCCCATGGCATCGTGGCGGTTGGCCATGAAAGGCAGGGCATAGTTGAGACTGGTGACGAAGCGGTTGCGGCGATCAAAGTCGGAAAGGCCCCGCGAGGCGGCGCCACTGAGCTGATTATTGAAGCGCGTAATAAAGGCCACGCTGGCGCTGGAAACGTCATCGATCGACTTGGAATAGGTATACGCACTTTGCAAGTACAGTCCTTTCGAGAAACGGTGCGAAACCGTGGCCTGCAAACCGTTGTAGTGCGAATCGGAGTCGGGATAGAACGACTCGAAGGCGCCGGGATTGATTCCGACGTAGGGCACGCGTGCCGGAGCGTTGGCGGCGGTGTTTTGAGTGATCACGTACTGGGTCCCGCCCTGTCCGGTCACTGTCAGCGAGCCTCCCGGTGGAATCACGGTCGGCTGGTCGAGATCACTCGTGGAACGCAGGTGCGTGCCCTTCGTGCCTACGTAGCCGAGTTCGAGCACCCAATTTCCACCTAACTGGCGTTGCACGGTCAAGTTCCACTGCTGGGTGGTGGGCACAATCCAGTGCAGGGGCACGGCGAGAGGGAGAAATCCTTCGGAGTTGCCGGAGAACGACGGAGACCCGTTGGTGGCGGGCTGCCCGGCCGGGGCTCCCGAAAAGCCGGTAATGAATGAGGGGGTAGGCACGAACGACGCGCTGGGCGGCGCTCCCAGCTGGGGCAGCACCCCGGCGTACATGTTCGAGAGGCCACTGTATGGAGTTACACCGATAAGAATGGCCAGCGGGTAAAACGGAGCCGTAAACGACAGGTTGTCCACGGCGCCGATATCTTCCCGGACGCTGTAGATGGCATAGCCACCGCGAATCACCGTGTCGTGCTTACCCGCCACGTCGTAGGCAAAACCGAGGCGCGGCTCAACTACCGTGGAGTACTCGTTATTCAGTGCGGCATTGTTCAGCGTGCCGGTGAAGCCTGGAATGCCGAACTTACTCACACATTTCGGAAACACGAACGGATCGCCCGTCAGATTGGCGTTGTTAGGAATCGTGTTGCCCAAATGGCAATAGCTATCGGAGGCGGCACCCTCCCACTCGGTGCGGAGCCCCAGATTCAGCGTGAGGCTTGGCGTGATCCGGTAATCGTCCTGCGCGAATGCGGCGTAGGCGGGAATGTGATAGTCGTGATTGGCAGCCCCGCTGCCACCTTCATCAACGAATGGCTGGCCGAGGAGGAAGTCCTGGAAGCTACTGAGGTTTGCGGGGGCCGTGATCCCGGGGATGAAGAGCAACAGAGGATTGTCCAGCACGGGGAGGGTGCGGCGATCCAGGGTGCGGTCGATTTCGCCGCCAAAACGGAGCGAGTGGTGCCCGTGCGTCCAACTGACGGTATCCAGCCAGGTAAACGAGTCCGATAGCGCGGTCTGCCCCGAGTTGGGAAAGGTTCCAATTTGGAGGTTGGGGCCGAAGAACTGCAACCGGTAGAAGTCGGGTTGCCCGTCGTTATTGACGATGCCCAGATCCGCCGGTGAGGTACCAAGGACGGGAACGTTATTGAGCGAGTCGCTGATGATGTTCAAGCCGAAACGAAACTCGTTGATCAGGTTATTGCTGAAGGTGTGGGTTTCCGCGATGCTGCCGAACCGCCCTCGCAACGGTATGTCGAGGGGGAAATTCAGGTTGGTGGAAGCCGCCGGGTAGCCCGTCTGAACCTGGAGGTTATCGGCGCCGAACGGTTGGTAGGTTTCGGAATCGGACCAGAAGAACCGCTCTGAGACGCGATCCTTGCTGTTATTGAAGTCACGGTCCCAATTGGCCGTGAACTGGTCGTCTCTATAGCGACCCGGGACGCTGAGAGTAAGCGAGCCGTTGCCCCCGACCGGACCCGAGACGCTGGGAATCAGCCAGCCCCCGCCCGTGCCCGGACCGAACTGAGTGCCCTTGGTGTTAATCAAGTTATAGGCTACCGGATCGAGTCCGCACGTAGCCGCGTTCGTGGCGTATGCCGGCAGGGTGCCCCCTGGGAAAAGGGCGGCGTCCAGAGCCGCACAGTTGTCGTTGGAGCGGTCCTGCTGCGGCAGCACCGGTACCTGAGCGTCGCTGATATAGGTTCCCAGCGAATCGCCGCTGCGCTGGCGCGTGCCTTCGTAGTTCATATAAAAATAGCCGAACCTGGCCTTGGGCCCGACGGGGCCGCCGAAATCGCCGCCGAAAATATTCTGCTTAAGCACAAAAGGACCGATGAAGTAGTCGTTGGCATCCAGTACCGAGTTGCGGAAATACTCCCAGAGATCACCATGGAAGTTGGAAGTGCCGCTTTTCAGGGTGGCGTTGATGTTGCCGCCGCCGTTACGCCCCTGGGTAGCGTCGTAGAGGCTGGTGCTGACCTTGAATTCCTGAATGTCGTCCGGGTTAGGGACCGGTGTATACGTGAGTTCGCCGAAAGAGTAATCCGAAGCCGAAACTCCCTCGATCAGATAATTGTTGTTATCTTCTCTTCCACCGTTGACGTCGATACGCACATCGCCACGGCCCAGCGCCGCCGCGTTGTTCAGGTTGGCCGATGCGCCTGCCGAAAGGTCAAGCAACTGCTGGAAGTTTCGCGTAGCCAGGGGAAGATCGGCAATCGTCTGCGCCCCCACTGATTGACCTGTGGTGGCATCCGTCGTATCGACTTGCTGCACCTGCGATTGCACTTCCACCACTTCCTTCACCGTGCTCACTTTGACAACCGCCGTCATGCGCGTCGTTTCCGTGATGCGCACCACGACGCCGGGAAACTTGGTGTCCGGAAAGCCCGCCGCGTTCACCTCCACCGTGTAGACGCCAACGGGCAACAATGTAGCCGTGAACAACCCCGATGCGTCACTCGTCACCACGCGCAGCACCTCACCCGTGGCTTCGCTCTTGACGCTCACCTTGGCGTTGGCGATTACGGCTCCTGATGCATCTTGAACCGTGCCGCCGATGGCGCCCGTGGCTCCGCCCTGCGCGAACATCATTCCAGTAGAAACTGCCAGGAAAAGACCAGATGCCATCATCTTTCGAAGTGAACTCATCTTGTCCTCCAATACTCGACTGTCGTCCCTACCCTCACCTCAAGTCGGTGATTGATGGGCGCGACCAAAGGGCGAGCTAACCCGCCGATATATCACGATTCTTCGGTCATGTTCAAGAAGTATGCAAACGGATCGGAGACTCGAATTCAGCCGAGAAGAATTCCTGATAAGAACGGCATGTGCCCGCGCGATTCCAGCGGACTCCGCGAACGACGTGGTCCGCGCCGCAGATGGAACCGCTAGACGGAGTATTCCCAAGACCTAATCTTCTACTGCTTGTGTTGTCATATCCGACGGCTCGCCGCCGGCCACGGCCTGAGCCACAATCAGCCGCCGCGCTTCCACTCGAATCTTCGGCAGATGCAGCGCGAACCAGCATGCTCCGGCCACCGACGCCACACCGCCGATCGCTACCGTGAGCGGAGCACCTAAACGGTCGGCCAGCGCCCCACCAAACAACGCTCCAATCGGAGCCATCCCCATAAACATCATGGAATACACCGCCATCACCCGGCCGCGCAAAGCGTCCGGCACCATCACCTGGATCAGGGTGTTCGAACATGCCATCTGCAGCATCATCGTGTAACCCACCGGCAGCAGCAGAATCACAGAAACCCAGAACGTACGTGACAGGGCAAAAATCACCAGACTGGTTCCAAACCCGGCGCAACACCACGCCACCCAGCGTCCCAGGCCTTTCACGCCTTCGCGGAAGGCCAGGGTTAGCGCACCCAGCAGTGCTCCCACGCCGGTAGCGCCCATGAGGATGCCCAACGCTCGCGCCCCGCCGTGCAGAATCTGGTCGGCAAAGATCGGCATCAGCACCACATAGGGCATGCCCACCAGACTCACCAGTCCCAGCAGCAGCAGCAAGGCGCGGATCGGAGCCGTCCGGTTGACAAAGCGGAATCCTTCCATCATGTGCTCCAGCGGCGAGGCCATGGCTACGCGCACCGGGCTGTGCACCCTCATCAGCAGCAATCCGATGATCACCGCGATGTAGCTCACTGCGTTGGCAAAAAAGCACCATCCTTCGCCAATCTTCGCCACCAGAATCCCCGCGATTGCCGGACCGATCACGCGCGCGCCATTGAACATGGAAGAATTCAGCGCGATCGCATTCATCAGATCTTCCTTGCCCACCATATCCACCAGAAACGATTGCCGTCCAGGGATGTCGAAGGCATTCACCACGCCCAGCAAACTCGCTAGCACAAACACGTGCCAGACCTGAACCTTGTGGGACAGCGTCAGCGCCGCCAGAACGAAGGCCAGCAGCATCGCCGCCACTTGCGTCGCGATCACGATGTGGCGGCGGTTGGCGCGATCGGCAGCGATTCCTCCCAACGGCGCAAACAGAAACACTGGGACCTGGCTGGCGAATCCCACCGACCCCAGCAGCAGCGCCGAACCCGTCAGCCGATAGACCAGCCACGACTGCGCCACGCTCTGCATCCACGTACCGATCAGCGAAATCAATTGTCCGCTGAAGAAAAGCTGGAAGTTGCGGTGTCGCAGCGCCCGCCCCGCCACCTGCCAGCGCGATCCGCTCCCTGAGGCCGTTTCCGCCCCCTTCACCACGGCATTTTCCTGGATTGGGACTCTTGATTCAGCCACACTCGCTTCTTTCGATGACACTCCTGGCCCTCTGGGATCACCATAACGATCACTATAACGTGCCTCTTACGGACAAAGCTTTCCCACTAATGTTCTCTACCATCGAGTTTTCCACAGATCGGCGCAAGCCTCCACTTCGACAAACTTTTGACTTCCCAGACCGTCCGGACTGCGCTACAGTGGCACTTGCTCTCTCTCCGGCGATTCCCTCAAGAAAGGGACACGACCATGACTACTCCTCCGGTTGGTGTTGAACGCCGTATTGGACAGCGCTTCGCTTTTAACCTTCCTGTATTCCTGCGTGACGTTTCCACCGCGGCGGAAGGACCCGGTTTCACCCAGGACCTGAGTTCGCGTGGAGTTTTTTTGTTCACCGACGTGGCGCTCAAAGAAGGCGCGGAAATCGAACTCACGTTAAAGATGCCGTCTGAGATCACGCTGGGCGAAAACATGCGCGTCCGCTGCCGAGGCCGCGTTCTGCGGATCGTCAGGCCGGCAGACACAATCTGGAAACCCGCAGCCTCGACTGACAGCACCCAATCGGCCGAGAGCAAGGCCGCGGAAACCAAAATCGGCGTGGCCGTATGCTTGAAAGGCTACGAATATCTTCCCGAAGTGGAGGACAGTTCCGCCGATTTCCGCCGCATTTCGGCTTTGCACAGCCCCAGCAGCGAGACCGAGCGACCCGCTACGCCGGCGCCCGCCACTCCGCGCGCCGCGGCCCATTAGCCTCACCGTTCATCCTTGAGAACCGGTGTTTACGGTGCTGGAAACGACTCATATCAGGGCGATGAAAGGCATCGCTTGGGCGACGCGGTCGCTGGAAATCCCAGTCTGAGCCTCGCCGCGAACTTTAGTTCTTCCGATGTTTTTTCAGTGCTTTTCAATCTCCGAGCCTTGGCTTAGAATGTTGTCCACTAGTGCGGCTTCGCAGGGGAGTATTCCAGCTGTGCACCTCTCGCTGACGTTGATTGTCCCGTGGATTGCTCCTCCTTCGTCTCTGCGCGAATTGTGTGGACGTCTGCCGTCTGGCGGTTACCAAGGTCACTTGGCGAACAGTACTTTCTCTTTCTAACATGCAAACACCGAGAGAAATCAGCGAGAATCGCGCCATGCATGGGATCGCCGTCGCCCTCTTGTCCGAGGACCGGGAACATTTATCGGAGTTGCAGACCCGCCTGGAGGCTACCCGCCTGGCTCGCGTCGTATTCAGTAACCTTGGCTTCCCCATCGGAGCCACGGACTCCATCCTCCGCCAGATTCAAGATTTGCGCGCCGAAGTCGTAGTGGTTGATATCTCGGACGAGAATCCTCAGCGCGCCATCAAAGCCATTGAACTGCTCCAGGCCAATACCCTGCAGCTCGCTATCTTTGCCAACGGCAACATGCAGCAGCCCACCACGATTGTGGCCAGCATGCGCGCCGGAGCCGGAGAATATCTGGATCACAGCGCCGGCTCTGAGGCTCTGCTCGAAGCTCTGACCCGTTTCAGTTCCAACCGCACCCGCACTCGCGGGGGAGCAGGCAAGGCTCGCATCTTCACTTTTCTCAGCGCCAAGGGAGGCGCGGGTGCCACTACCGCCGCGGTCAACACCGCCGTTGCGCTGCAGCAATCCCACGGCAGCGTGGTTCTTGTGGACTTTGCGCCCGTCGGCCACGCCCAACTGCATCTCAACCTGCGCCCCAGTTTTGGAGTTCCCGACGCGCTCGAGAATCTGCACCGCCTCGACGCTTCCCTGCTCGAAGGCCTCATGACCCCCGCCCAGGACGGCTTGCATCTTCTGGCCGGGCCGCAGCAGCCCTATCCCTCAATCCCCACGCCGGCCGAATTGGCCCGCCTGTTCGACCTGCTGGTGAATCACTATCGTTACGTCGTGGTCGATGCTTCCAGCCGCCTTGATTCCACCACGCGTCTGCTCTCCGACCTCTCGAACGCGGTGCTCATGGTCGCTCAGACCGACGTGGTCACGCTGTGGAGCGCCAGCCGCATCCATGCCTTTCTCGAAGAAGGCGCAGGACGCAATCGCCTGCGCATGGTTCTGAATCGATACAAAAAGATTCCCGGCTTTACCGACGAAGACATCGAACGTGCCACGCGCTGCAAAGTGCTGTGGAAAGTTCCCAACGCGTTTCACTCCATCTCGCCTGCCATCGATCACGGTACGCCAGTGGTTTTGCAGGAAGGACTGGAAGTAAGCCGCTCGTTCCGGGCACTGGCCGCGGCCTTAGCCGAGGCTTCTTCCACTCCCGAAGGCGGACTCGATCTCGTCTATGGTCAGGAAAAGCCCGACGCCAAAAAGAAGGCTCCCGGGCGTCTCATCGTCACCCCCGCCCGCGCCGGCCAGTAGATTCCAGTTGCCAGTTGCTAGTACCCAGTCGTAAGGCTCACTCTTGGAAGGGGCACGGGCCAGTTTCGTGAGGAGACTTTTCGGACGGGCAGGGTTCGGGAGGGGCACGGCTTCCAGCCGTGCCGTCCAGGTTCCTAAGAACTCAGGGCTTTAGCCCCTGAGGAGATTGTGATGAGTTGCAACTCCGCTTTTCTCGGTACTAGGTACTCGGTACTAGGTACTAGCCTTTCGGAAACATCTTGAACACAACTTCGCTGGCATGCGTCGTCATTTTCTTCGCCGCATCGCTGGTATTCTCGGTAAGAGTTCCCTTCAACACGTAGTACGCCTCGTCTCCAGGATTTTTCCCCTCGCCCCGCTCTACCGTGCCTTTGAACTCAAACCATACCCCGCGCACTGTTTCGGTGGTGAAGCTCACCTTGTTGCCGTCCAGCTTGCCGCTGCGGAAGTACTGATCGAGAAACGCCGCCTTCTCGCTTTCTCCATCCCCATATCGCGAGATGGATCCCGTCACCCTGCCCTGGTCTTCCACCGAGATCTGCACGAACTCTCCATCCTTCACAAAGCTGTACATCCCGGAATACTCACGGCCAGGCGGAGCGTTACGCGCCGCTGCAGGTGGCTCCCCAGCTTTCGGCGCCGCGGCCTTTGAATCTTGCGTGGACTCTTGTGCGCCCGCGAACGAAGCGAACGCAACCGCGGCACAAATCGCAGCACACAAGAAAATGCCGCACGATCTTTTCATAAGCGATCTTTTCATAAAGGATCTCTTCATAAAATCTCTCTGCCGGCCTCCATCCTACTACCTTGTCGCACCACTCCTTTCCGCATGTCCTCGTGGCTACCCTGAAACACCGTTTTCCATCTAACATGGAGAGATGCGCGAAGCTCCGGGATCCCTTCAGATTGCAGAGACCGACCTACGGGCCCCGGATTTGCTCCTTGTCGTCGTGCCCGAACCCTGGTGGCGCGTCTTCCTGCAGAATCTTCGCGACCTGTTCTTGCAGCCTGAACTCGACTCGCTGCATCTCGAATCCGCCCCCGCTGCTTTCTGGCCAGACGTGTTCGTCGACCGGAAACTGCCCTGGGGCCGCTTCCTGCAGTCAGCCGCCTATCACGCTCTTGCGCTAGCCGTGATCTGGGCGGGATCGCGCTTCCTAGCCCTGCAGCCTCACTCCATAGAACGGCCGGCGTTCACCCATGCCGACGTCGTCTACTACACGCCCTCGGAGTACCTGCCTCCGCTCGATACACGCCGCTCTAACTCCGTCCGCGCCCGCCCAGCCGATCCCGAATACTGGCCGCAGTCCATCATTTCCGTGCCTCCTGAGGCCGACAACCGCTCGCAAACCTTGTTTAATCATAAAGACGTCACGCCACCTGACGTTAAGCTGCAGCGCGACGTAGCCTTGCCCAACGTCGTCTCATTGTTCGAAAAAATGCCTGGCAACCCGAGGATTCCGATCGGCCCCGCTCCCGCCGTTCCCGTGTCTGAGATTTCGCGCCTCGCACCGCGGATGGAGCACTCAGTCATCGCACCGCCGCCCGACCTGCTCGCCGAGTCGCCAAAAACCTTGGCCGCTCCGCAGCCAGCCGTGGTCGCTCCGCCGCCCGACGTTGAGGCCCGCTCTATTCGCCGTCTCGGCGATCTCAACATCGGACGCAGTTCCGTCATCGCACCCGCTCCGCAGCTGTCCCTGGATGAACAGTATGCCGAACAGCGTGCCGTGCCCGGCCGGAGTTCCTCGGCCCTGAGATCGCCGCAGGGGCAATCGCAAGTGATCGCGCCCCCACCGTCACTGGCCGCATCGGGACGCGCCCACTCCGGCGGACGCACGATCGATCGAAACATGATCGCGCTCAACCTCCATCCGGCAGTAGGCGCGCCCCGCGATCCCCCGGCCGGCAATCGCCGCGGCAACTTTGCGGCCACTCCGGAAGGACATCGTGGAGCCTCAGGAGCACCCGGCGCAAAGGCAGGAAGCGGCAAAGCAGATGCAAGCGGAGCCGGCAAGACCAACGGCAACGTGCCTTCGGGGTTATACGTCGGCAAGACCTCGAATACGACTTCGCCGGTCGCGGGCGATCCTGCCCCAAAGAGCGCGTATTCCGTAAATCCGAATTTGATTGCTGGCATGCGCCCCCCACGCCTGCCGGCGCGCACTGTGCAGCCGGCGAGCGACAGCAAGATTTCCGACGAGGAGCGGGCCGTCTTCGGCGACCGCAAGTTCTATTCACTCAGCCTCAACATGCCCAATCTAAACTCCGCCGGAGGCAGTTGGATCATCCGCTTCGCCGCGCTAAAGCCGGATGCAAGCTCCGGCAGTCCTTCTTCTCGCGCTGCCGCTTCCACCGCCGCGCCGGCCGACTCCGCTTCAGACAATCTGTCCGCGCCGGTGGCGACTCGTAAGGTGGATCCCGCGTATCCACTAGAACTGATGCGGCAGAACGTAGGTGGCACCGTCATCCTTTATGCCGTCATCCACACCGACGGCACGGTGAGCAGCATCCGCGTGCTGCGCAGCGTCGACGACCAGCTCGACCAGTTCGCCAGAAGGGCAATCGCCAAATGGCAGTTCCAGCCCGCCACCAAGAACGGCGCTCCCGTGGATGTGGAAGCAACATTCTGGATTCCATTCCATCCGACGCGCGTGGGATCAAACTTCTAAGCAGCTCTTTAAGGTCTGATGAAGTCAGCCGCGAAAGCCTGCCTTGAGCTTGCCGAAGGGGCGCAAGCCGTGGGTTGCATCGGGTACATGGCCAACAAGCCCTTAGGAGCGGCCGCCTTCAACGAACGTCTGCGTACGCCATTTCCACTGGGGATGCCCCATCCTTGCGTTTTTTTGTGTCAAGTCCCAGGACATGCTTTACAAATTGTCCCGGGACATCCTTTACAGTTTTGTTTTATGTATCAGGCGACTCCAGCCAGCGTTCGACCGCGGTCGAACGCTGGCTGGAGAGATCGAGTTCCCGCACCAGGGTGCGGCAGTAGTACACCAAGATCCGCTCTCCGACCTGTTCCAGTCGCACCCATTCTCCGCTGAGTGCCCCGCTGATATTCCAGTGGCGATCTTTAATAAATACCAAGCTTGCCGGAGCTGTCGACCTTCCTCACCCAGGCACCCGCTGGATACTGCCAGCGTGGCGGATGCGGATCGTAGCGGCGCTCGCTCTTCTGCCAGCGCTGCGCCGGCGTGTTCATCCCCAGCGCTTCGTGTGGGCGC
The DNA here is from genome assembly GCA_963787495.1 of uncultured Acidobacteriaceae bacterium. GTDB lineage: Bacteria > Acidobacteriota > Terriglobia > Terriglobales > Acidobacteriaceae > Sulfotelmatobacter. Next base: position 109,331 of record CAWBDA010000002.1, on the reverse strand, counting down.
ACATGGTTATGTTCCCAGCGAAACTGATCCAGCCAAGTTTGCGGCTCCTTGCGCGGTGCGCCTCGCGCCTGCAGCGCTCGTTCCAGTTCTCCATGAAAGCGTTCCACCTTGCCTTGCGTCTGCGGATGCCGCCGTCCGCTCCAGTGCAGCTCGATGCCTTGCTTCATCAGCCACAGCGTCAGGCCCGTCATTCCGCTCGGCGCCAGCGTGCTCCACCACGGAATGCCATGGTCCATCAGCATGGCTTGCGGCACTCCGCAACTCGCGAATGCATCTTCCAACTGCTCCCGCACCAGCTCCGCCCACGTGCTCCACACCGCCTGCAGCACCAGCAGATAGCGGCTGTGATCGTCCAACACCGACAAGGGCCCGACTGGCGCATTCCAACCTTTCGGACTTTTGAAGTCCATCTGCCACAACTCGTTCGGCGCGCCACGCTCAAACCGCTGCAGCGCTTGCCGCCGCCGCTGCGATTCCGGCACCAGATCATGCCGCAATAAAATGCGGTGAATGGTGCTGCGCGTCAACTGCGTGCCCTCCCGCGCCAGCAACACTTGCAGTTTGCGCGCTCCCCAGTCGGGATAGCGTCGCCGGACCTCGACTACTCGCTGCTCCAACTCCCCCGCCGTGCGCAACGGACTGTGATGTGGCTTGCGACTCTGTTCCGCGATCCCCGCCAGTCCGCCTTGCCGGTAACGCCGCTTCCACAAGATGCCGGTCGGACGAGAAATGCCGAACTCCTGGCACAACGCCGTCAAAGATTCTTCTTCACGACTGGCTGCCACCACAAACCGCACCCGCTGTTCCTGAACATCCATCGTCTTCCAAGCCATGGTTGCTCCCGCGCTCGCTGCGCTCACGCGGGAGAGTAAAGGATGTATCGAGACGTTTCGTAAAGGATGTCATGAGACTGAACACGTTTTTTTGCAAGGGTGGGCGGAGATGCTGACGGCGCTATTTTGTCTGTCATGCGACACGGCTCGCACCGCACTCATCGCAGCGCAGCCTGATCGACCCACCTGCACGAGCATTTCCGACTCCCGCCCTTCGCAAACTGCGCGAAGGACGGGGCACCCACTATTTTGCTGGTACCAGCGAGATCAAAAGCCTGGGCCACCGCCCCCGAGATCATCTACCTGTGACGGGCGTTGCTCCGGCATCAGAGCTCTTGGACGACCTGCAAGAGTGGGGTCTTGTCGAAATTAACTGCGAAACTCCGGGAAAGCGGGATCTCAAGGTGAAAGTGCGCGTTCAGCCCGCATAAAACAGATGACGGTTAGCGCCGGAAGGTTCGCGTGCAACCTTCAAAACGGAAATGCGCGCAAATTGGCCCATGCAGACAGGACGGACGCAGCGAAGACTTAAGACGTCACGGTCAGCATCGCGTATTTCACTGTCACCGCTCCAGCCATGATGGTCACGGTCTCTGTCTGCCTCGAAGCCGGTTGCTTTGTCGTTATCTCGAACCCCCCAGCCGTTCGTCCCGCCGGAATTGTGATTGATTCCGGAACACTAGCCAGAGATGGGCTATTGCTGGGCGCGCGCAAAACTATACCAGAAGAAACGGCAAGACCAACCAAGGTGTCAGTCGGGACCGCCTGTTCCAGCGCGACCGTGCCTCGACTTGGAGCCCCTCCTTGCACGCTGGTGGGAAATAAGGTGAGACTCTGAAGGATTCCCGCCACTACGCTGGGGTTGACATTTAGGGTGGCAGTGTAGGAGCTTGGGCCGTAGCTCGCCAAGATGTCACTGTGGGCAGGGCTAAACGGAATCTGAATGTTCGGCGTCGTAATGACGAAGGGTGGAGATACTGTTTGGCCCTGAGGAATTGTTACTTGGGCTGGGACCGTCGCAAACCCGGGGGCTGCGCTCACCAGGTTCACCACAATCGCGCCCACCTTGGAGGGAAGATTAACGGTGACGACCCCCTGTGAGGAATTACCGCAGACAACGCTGGTCGGAGTCAAGGTGAGTAGGCTCACGGCCGGCGGAACGACCTCAATCTGAGCGGTGAGGGTCTTGCCCGCGTAGCTCGCCACTAGATTCACAAATTTCGGCGGGAACGGTCCGGCAATGGGAACCGCTTGGATGGGGATTGGCATCGACTGAAAACCGACAGGAAACGTAACGGTTGCCGGGACCGTGACGACGGTCGGGTTGTCGCTGGTGAGGCTGATGACTAGCGGTCCCGCAGCTGGATTGTCGAGAAGAATCCGGGAGCTGACTCCATCCAAGTAGCCGGTAGTGATCTGATTTGGGGGCCAAAAGTCAGAAAGGTCGGAAACAGGGTAGATATTGTCCCAAGCAATGTTTACCGACTGGCCCGGGGGATAATGGCTGTTTACCAGAGTCAAGAAATTGGTCCATGCGCCGGTCTGTCCGGTGAGCTTTTGGTAAACTCCGGCCATGTTCGAGGCCCCGGCCGAAATTATCTGGTTGATGGTATACCCCAGTTGATAATGCAAGTAGCAGATGAAGCATGCCGTGCAGCCTGTTACTTGGTCAGGCTGGTTGTCGTCTGGATCCGTGTCGATGAAATCCGGGCGCGTGCCGTTCAGCCAGATAGGCGTAACTGCGTACGCGGATTCGATTCCGCCAGTCACCGGCGCATTCGCGACGCGGAGGAACTCGGCCGCCAAGAACCGTGAGAGCCCCTCGCCCATGCTGCCTTCGTTGTGGCCCTCGACGTACCAGCCCGCGTTCTGGGCCTTCATGAAAATTTCGGAGACTTCGGAGTACAGCAAGTATCTAAGATACACGGAGGAATTCGAAAAACTAAATCCTGCCGGCTTGAGCGTGATTTGGGCTGAAGTCGGGGGGCCAGACCACGAAGCGCCGTTTGATTGGATGGTGACCTGCACCGTCATTCCGGTGACGTTGAGGCCGCCCCCAAACCAGCTAGACATCTGGTTGTAGTCGCTTTCGCAGGCTGCGATAACGGCATTGGTGCGGGCTGGCTCAGGTCCGGTCGGGTTCGCCGGAGACGCAGCTAGCGTCGTGTCGTATGAGAATTGATAATGGGCGGTTCTTCCGCCATTCGTTAATCCAGCTGAGGTGTAAGTCGCCATGTGTGTCTTTGTGTGTCAGGCAGCTGAACCGGAATTTCCGTTTTGAGTTTCCCCTTGCGCCGGAAGCCTAGCCCTCTTGCCCCGTCGTGTCAACCGCAAGTCGCGCTGTGGTGATGTCAAGCTGCTTGTGTAAATAGGTTGACTCCGAATGCGGGATCCCGAATGCGGGATTCGGACTTGTCCCTACGCAAAAAACGCGCAAGGATGGTATTCCACAGGGATGCACAGCGCACCCTTGTGACATCTAAACCTTGTTCCTCTGCAAAAATTCCTCCATGATTGCCCTAGCAGAGGCAGTACAGATCACTGAGTGGGCGGGAAGAAAATCCGCTCGCAACCCCTTTGTTGTCTAGATTTTGACCTCTAAGCTCTTGGCAATTATCCCTTGACATCAAGTAGACGAAATGGCATACTGTTCTTGCCATGAAACCGAAACAGAGCATCCCCAAACATCTGAGGCTGACCGTAGAGACTTTCCTTGAGCGCTTCCCGGATGATGAAGCCTGCCTTGAGTACCTGAAGGAAAAGCGCTATCCGGCTGGCGTCACTTATTGCGCGAAGTGCGAACAAGAGCGCAAACATCACCGCGTTACCGGGCGTCCTGCGTATGCCTGTGACTACTGCGGTTCGATGATCTCCCCCATGGCAGGGACCATCTTCGAGCACTCCAGCACTTCGCTGCGAAAGTGGTTCTATGCGATGTACCTCATGGGTTCCACTCGTTGTGGCATCTCCGCGAAACAGATTCAGCGGGAGACTGGCGTCACCTACAAGACTGCATGGCGCATGTTCAAACAGATTCGCTCGTTGCTCTCCGAGCCTGACATGCAACTGGAGGGATCGACGGTGGAGATGGACGAAACCTATATGGGCGGGCCGCGTCGCGGTCGCCGTGGGCGTCCGCCCGCTGGCGACAAACAAAAAACCTGTGTTATCGGGATTGTGGAGCGCGGAAACGCGGACCGTAAAGGCCGCGTGATTGCTGTGACCGCAGATGCGGCGACCCGCGCCAATCTGCATGGACTTGCGAAAGAGCACGTCCTGCCCGAGTCCACCATCTTCACCGATGAATTGCACTCCTACGACGGACTGGACAAGATCAACGGCTACCAGCATCGCCGCATCAATCACAGCGCGGGCGTGTACGTCGTGGGCGATGTTCACACCAACACCATCGAAGGATTCTGGAGTCTGGTAAAACGCGGGATCGGCGGCGTCTATCACGCCGTGTCGCAGAAGTATTTGCAGACATACTTGGATGAGTATTCGTTTCGCTACAACAGGCGGGATCAGGGCAACTTGATTTTTACTTCGATTTTGGAGCGGGTTTTCGAGCGGGCGTCGTAACCGCCCGCTCAACCATCCGGTCGAAGTCGCCCATCGTGAAAGGTTTCTTGCGCGTCTCACCCTCGGCATTCTTGGCGGAAGGTTTGGGGTGATTGGCCATTGGAACCCTCTGGAAATGAGGGTACAGCAGTGGTCTGCGCGAGTCAACCAACCGGAGGAGTGAATCTCGTGATCCGCGTTTATGGTGACGACGGCGCAGATGAAAAAAAAGAGCGTGTCATTGCGGTCGCCGTTCTTGCAGGACGCGAAGAATGGTGGCAGGAAGTCGAAGACGATTCGATCGCACGCTGCCGGGGCATCCCCTTTCATGCAACCGATTGCGAAAGCGATCAAGGAGACTACGGGGATATCCCTCACGAAGAAAACAAAGCCATGTACCGCGACCTCACAAGTATTCTGGTAGCCAGTAAAGTGGGCGGGATCGGAATCGCCATTGATTTGCCCGCTCAAAAAAAGATCATTCCAGGCGGGCTGCCACTCGCCTATTACAGAGCGTTTCTGGAATGTATAGAGAGAGCGGCAAACGTAGCAGAGAACTACGGAGAGATTGCGGAAGTAACCTTCGATATCAGTACCGAAAACGAACATAATGCTGCCCTGTTGTATTCGTGGGCGAGAGACACGGATGGGAGACTTCGCAAATGGCTTGGCCCGAAAATTTCCTTTGTGCCGTGGCGTGAGTCTCCTCGTGTGCAAACCGCTGACTTGCTGGCTTTTGAGGCATGGAAATCCTTGGACCATACTGTTGGCCCAGTAAAACGAAAGCGTGGATCGTGGGATGCGCTTCGTGCAACCGGACGTTTCGCGAGTCTCAGTTATAGCGAACAATGGTTCCTTGATCTCAAGGCGGATATTGACTCAGGCAACCTTGAAAAAATCGTGGGATTCAACGAATCGGATTACAAAGCATGGTTAAACGAGGCCGCGCGCCAGCACAGCATCAGCAACCTGTTCCATTTCCTCGGGAGCCGATCTTCCTAGTGTCAATTTGCCGGAATTATCCACTTGACATACCCAAGGTGATTTAGGCAGGATCGAAGCCATGAGCCCAACGAGCCCCTTTTGGCCTACTTGCCCTTTGCGGGCTTGGCCGGGGGCTTTTTGTTGTCCGGCTCCGGCATCTTCGTTTGCGCCAGCCCTGACACCGCTTCATCGAAACTGAGCGGATAGAGCGATACTGGCGTACCCTCTTTGCCTGCTGGATTCGGGTTGTGCTTCTTCCGACTCATTCCGAGAGTGTAGCACTCTACTAACTATGTTCCCGTTGACTTTCTTCTCCATGGTGCTATTCTGGCCTTGGCAAAGAGTCTTATATGGAATTTTCCATTCCTAAAAGGAGCAACAATGAGCGCTCACTCGGGCCACGTCACGGCCCAGATTCCTGATACCTTCAAAATCCCCTCCGACCGTCCGCAACTGAACAAGCCGTTGCCCACGGATCGCGTTAGCCCGCCGAATCAATTAAAGATTCTTCGTGCGTGGGGAGCCGAGAGTAACGAAGGAAACCAAGCTGCCACTGTCAACCAAGTAGCTCGCAGAGTGGGAATGGTCTCTAGCACCGTGGCCATGACCAATCCCTTTTTCTCTAGCCTTGGCCTTCTCCAAAGGCTTGCAAAGGGAACATACCTCCCGTCGGAAGAAGTCATCGCGTACTTAAACGCGCCTAACCCTGAAACTGCTTGCAGACAGCTAGCTCCCGCTTTTCGGGATGCTTGGTTTGGAAAGTTGCTCATTCCCAGATTGAAATACGCGCCCATGGGTGAACGATCCGCCTTACAGCTTCTCGAAGAAGCGTCTGGAGTTGGGCAGGAGCAAAAAAAGGCTCTAGAGTTCATTCTGGATTTCATGGTTGAGGTGGGGCTGATTGAGCGTAATGGCGGTCAAATAAAGCTCACACCGTGGTCGGCAACGCCGCCGCAATTGATCCCAACAATCTCGCGTAACGGATCATCGTACAGCGTCACCGTGCGCGTTGACTCGAAAGCTGTCGCAGAGAGTTTGCTGGAGATGTTTACGACTCTGGCACATTGGGCTGTAAAGAAGTAAGCAAAGCAAAGTTGTTTTGGAAGGCCGTACAGGACTGGGAGCAATTTTGGCAAAGAGTCTTCAGCCCTGTACGACTTCACAATGTGGGCACGTAATTCAACCCGGTAGAAGCCCAGACCTTGACTCTGGAGAATCTCGGTTCGAATCCGAGCGTGCCCACCCTTTACATGCGGTAGTGGCGAAATCGGCAAACGCGCTAGCCTTGGGAGCTAGTGGGGTGCCTGTGATAAGGAGAACACCCCTTGCGAGTTCAAACCTCGCCTACCGCACCACCAACTTTGTATATGCTATGGCATTACATCGTCAAACGCGAGTGAGAGGGTTTTAAAAGATTTTCTGCAAGCGAGGAGAATCAAGTACTTACGTGGTTCCAGAGTGCTACTCCCTTGGTGCAATCATAAAAGCCGATCCTTTAGTTCACCAATCCGACTGGGTTTTTCAGAGTCAATCGCTTGCCTTCTGTAGCCTTCAATGCAAGCTCTGTCCTCTCCGCATCGGTTGACTTTCGGCTGTTGTAACGAAAATCAAACTCATTCAAATACTGTTGCAGATACGGCTTTCCGACTTGGTGGTACGTGCCGTAGATGCCCCGCTTCAGCAAACTGAAGAAGCCCTCAATTGAATTCGTGGTGATGCACTTTCCGTTTTCATACCGCACGTATTCTTTTGCCACGTGGTTTACCTGATCGTGAATGCGACCTTTAAGAGCGCCAGCGAGCACACTGGAACTGTCCGTCATTACATGCGCGTCATCGGCAATCATTTCTTCGATGATGGGCTTGAGATTTTCTGCGGTGACCCGCTCTACGTGACGGGAGCGAACTGCACCGTCGCGCTGTAAAACCGAAAATACAGCGGCTTTGTTAGAAGTCACGGACGGATATTTTGGTTTCTCTCCACGCGACCGCATATATTTCCGTGGTCTGTACGATCCGACGCGCAGCTTGCCGCCAACATAGGTTTCGTCGCATTCAACTGTGCCGCTCAGTTTATCGACAAGTGGATGCTGAGCCATTGCGAATCGAATCCGATGGAACATGAACCACGCTGTGCGGTAGGAAAGTTTTTCTCCGTAGAACGTCGCGGTCATGCGGTGAAACTGATATGCGCTCATGCCCTTCTTGCTGGAACACATCAGATGCACGGCATACATCCACTTGTGCATCGGGATGTGGGAGTCCTCAAAAATCGACCGCATCTTCGCGGTGAACGGCTTTCGGCAGTCCTTGCACTTCCACAGGCCGGGGCGAGTGCTCTTGCCCTGCAACTTGTAGGCTTCGCTCACGAGACCGCAGTGAGGACAGATCGGGCCATCCGGCCAGCGTTTCTTCTCCCAGAACTCAATAGCTTTTTCTTCGTTGGTGAAAAGCTCATGCTGTGGAGTGTTTTTAGCGGCTTTCATGCTTATACCCTACCAAATTCGTTTGGGTATGTCAAGTGGATAATTCCGCAATTTGCCCTGTCACGGTGTCCTCCATTGTATACTTGATGTCAGGGGATACTTGCCAAGCTCTTTGACATCAAGATTTTGCGGGCCAAAACATGCTTAACGGCAATGATATAGTTGACTAACCCAACGCAGAGTTCTAGGATAGCGTAGGGTTGCAATATAAATCATTGCCGATGAATGAGAAAGAGAGAAATTCATCGTGCAAAACGCGCTCCCCATTGGCGCTCCCGTTCATCGGGAGTGGTATGCCAGCGAGGACTTTGCGCGGATGGAGCACAGCCAGATGCTGGAACTTCGGTTGGTTTATCAAGGCTTACTTCCTGCCTCGGACGGGGAGAAGACCAACAGCGATGCTAAGCAAGCGATTAGAAGATATTTTCATAAGCAATTAGTGAACGCTTGGAATACCAAACATCCACTACGGGAAAGAAGCGGTAAACCTGCTCATTGGAGAAGTGCTGAATAGCCTCTTGCAGTGTCTTTGGCTTTTCCATGTCATAACAATAGCAAAATCCTTTGGGTTAGTCAAGGATATTATTACCTGCTTAACCCCATGATTCTAAAGATTGAGGGGGGTGGGGGAGGGGTACCCATTTTCCCCTTGCAGGGACAAGTCGGGGCGGACCCAGGAAACCCCCAATGAACTTGATTTTGCTCTGGGCCCGCCAGCGCCCAGTGGTTCGGCTTGTCTGGGTACTAGGTACTCGGCACTAGGTACTCGCCACTATCGCGCAGCGCCTTTCTTCTTCTCCAGCGCAGCGTAGATTGCGGGGTCGGTGCAGACTTCGTAGTAGGTGCCGTCGGTCCATCCCTGAACGGAGAAATCTTCTACATTGATCCGGGGCACGCGGCTTTCGCGCACCACGATCTTGCGAAAAATATCGCGGTCAACTGGGACGGTACCGCTGGAGAGCTTGTACTCCCCCTTATCCGAAGCCATCGCAGGTGGCAGCTTCACCGCAAGAGGCACCAGTGAAATCTCCTGCTCCAGCTTGCGGAACGCGGCTTCATTCATGCGAATGCCGCCCAGGTTGTAGCTGACGATGGAGTCTTCCGGGTTCTGCGCCTCGTGCTTAGTTGGCTCGGCGCCCGCCGTCTGGAACACATAGACGTGGAACGGCCCGGCTTGCGATTCCATCACCTTGCGGGCACGCTTGTTGCAGGAAGAAAGGCGGTCACTCTGGTTGAGAGCTTCCGAGATCATGATCTGGTGTTCACCGTCCATCAGATAAAGCGGCGCCGACTCCTGCAGCGTGATGCCCACGCCCAACTCGAGCCCCGGCATGCCTGACCGCTGCATCAGCGCGTTGTAGCCGCGCACGATCTCAATGATCTCGCGGGCCAGCACACACGCCCGGCTCACCGCCAGTCCGGGCTCGCCTGTGCGTTCAAGGATTGCCAGGATGATGGCATCGCCCTCGAGAAAAACTTTCTGCGCTCCGTACTTACTAAGGAGCTTGTTCACCGGATCGTAGAAGTTCAAGCTGAAATAAGACGCCGGATTGAGTCCCTTTTCCATGAGTGTGCGCGTAAGCCGTGTCGAGTCGCGCACATCGGCCTTGAGTACCACGTGCCGCAGCACGCGATCTTCCTCGGTCTGCTGCTGCTCGTCGGGAAGAAGGAATTCGTAAAGTGTCCCGTTCATACGGGAAAGCTCGCGCAGCTTCTCGGTGCTGACCAGGTTGATCGAGTCGAGCGCCGCATTCAGTACTTCCAGCCGTCGCAGGTCGCGGTGATAGTGCGAGAAATCCTGCAGAAAGCGCGCCGCCACTTTGGTCCGCTCCGCGCCGCGGCATCCCGCAACCTTGCCCACCGCGGCGTACAAACTGGCGGGAGAGAGCTTGCCGTGCTCCTGAATCATCCGCTCCACACGGTCGCACTCGGGACGCGAGATCAGGGCATTCTTCAGTTGTTGTGGATTGATTCGCGGTGCGTACTCGGTGAGCAGCGGCACGGTGTGGTAGGAGGCGATCACATGCTCCATCACTTGCTCGTCTTCGAGCAGGCGTACCCACTGCGCGAGGCGCTCTTGCTTCGCAACCCCCTCCGCCGTGGAATCATCCGGTGTGCCGGTGCCGACGAGGGCGCGGGCATTCTCCGGAGCGCACAGCCAGGAATCGATCGTTTCGCTGCTGGTGTCTTCTCCGTAGAGCGAACGCACGAAACCCCATACCACGTCCTGCAAGCGACCATAGCGGTCGGGATCGCGATCCCAGTTGCCCAGCATGACGTAGTGCTCGGCGCACAGGTAATCGTCGCGGCCATCCTCGGAGAATGCCAGCCGGTTCACGAACAGGCCGTAACTGCCGAGGCCGGATTCTGCAACTTTCGACTCGGCAGAACCTGCTTCTCCAGTCTTCGCTTCTCCGAAGAACGACCGCCGCGTGCGCGCCAGTGTCTCTTTCTCGATCTCGCGCAGGGTCTCGAACAGATCCTGCCCAGTCTTGCGCAGAATGATCTTCTTCCGCACCTGGAAGGCAGCCACGCGCTCGCGATACTCCACTCCTTTGCCCTGCCGCATGCCTTCGTAATTCTTGAGCAGAACGCGGCAGCGTTCCAGCACTTGTGCAAACTGCAGGTTCATCTCCGTGCGAAGAAACTTGGTGATGGCCAGGCGCGCCAGCTGATCGACGGAAATCTTTTCTTCCTTCTTAGCGCGATTCAACGCCGCCAGGTGCAGTTCGGCGAGCAACGGTTTCCAGTCGGACTTTTCGGCGGGGTTGCGGGTGGGACCGGCTGCGGCGCTTCTCATCCACGAAGGCCCTTGCGTGCGCTGTGTCATCTCAGCGGCGAGCAGGCCTTCCAACTCGCCATGGCGGATAATCAAGCGCATGATCTGCGCTCGCGCTGCTTCCACGAAGCGCGCGCTGAGGGCCACGTCGTGCCGCAGGTTGTCGACCCCGACTGCAAGCCCTTCCAGGGCAATCGCTGGCGCAGCCGCAATCATCTCCGGCAGCACCAGTTTCTCCGGTTCCTTGCCCAGGCGGAAGATGGGTAATCGCGGCATTCGTGATGACTCAAAATTCTTGGAAGTTACTGATTACACATGTACATATCGAGGCTAGCATGGGAGAAGCAGCGGCTAAAGTTACCTAGGTTACGTGTTTAACCTGAAGGTTGGCTTCGCTTGGGAAGAAAATTCCCCAGCATCAACGCGCCGCCCTCAAAGATGTAAAATCGATGCCGTCGCGGCAGCCTTGCTCAACGACTTAACCCAAACAAAACAGGAGAACTATATGATCGGCTTCTTCGTCAACGGCAAACGCGTCGATCTCGACGTTGATCCCTCTACTCCGCTGCTCTGGGTAATCCGCGAACATCTCGGCCTTACGGGAACAAAATACGGATGCGGCATGGCGCAGTGCGGCGCGTGCACAGTGCATATCAACGGAGAGGCGGTGCGATCGTGCGTCGCACCCGTGTCACGGGCGACAGGAAAAGCCGTTACGACAATCGAGGGGCTCTCTCCAAATCTAAGTAGCCCGCTGCAACGGGCATGGCTCGAAGAAGACGTTCCGCAGTGCGGCTACTGCCAGTCAGGACAACTGATGAGCGCGGCAGTGCTGCTGCGCGAGAAACCGCGGCCCACGGATGACGACATCGACGAGGCGATGACGGGAAACGTCTGCCGCTGCGGGACGTATTTGCGCATTCGAAGAGCAATCCACCGGGCGGCCGAGATGGTGGCCAAGGAAGGTGCGCTGTGAACGGTCTAAATGCGAGCACGATCAGGGAGCGCAGTGGGATGCGACGTCGTGACTTCTTGAAGGTTTCGGTGGCCGCTAGCGGCGGTTTGCTGATCGGCTTTCAGTTTCCCGGAATCAGCGCGCTGGTGTCGGCGCAGGGCTCCGCAAGTACGTTCATGCCAAACGCCTTCGTGCGGATCGGGACCGATGAGAGGATCACGGTTATCGTGAACCATTCCGAGATGGGGCAGGGAGTCTACACTTCGTTGCCCATGCTGCTGGCAGAAGAACTCGATGCCGATTGGACGAAGGTGGGCTACGAGTCTGCTCCAGTTGACCCCAAGTACAACCACCCCGCGTTTGGCATGCAGATTACGGGAGGAAGCTCGAGCGTGTGGTCGGGACTGGAGCAATTCCGGCAAGCTGGCGCGGCTGCACGTGCCATGCTGGTCGCCGCGGCCGCGCAGCAGTGGAACGTGGACGCAGCGAGTTGCCGCACAGAATCAGGCACGGTGTTTAACGGATCCAATCGCAAGCTGACTTACGGACAACTGGTTGGCACCGCGGCGAAGCTCACTCCACCCGATCACGTCCAACTGAAAGATCCGAAGACGTTCAAGCTGATTGGCAAACCGATCAAGCGCCTCGATACCCCCGTAAAGTTGAACGGCGAAGCGGTTTTCGGAATCGACGTCAAATTGCCCGGGATGCTGACGGCTGTGATCGCCCGCCCTCCCATTTTCGGGGCAAAAGTAAAGAGCTTTGATGATTCCCGGGCGCGGTCGATGTCCGGAGTGCGTAAGATCGTCGCCGTTCCCGCGGGCGTGGCCGTGATCGCGGACACTTTCTGGCAGGCCAAGATGGCACGTGAGGCTCTGCAGCTTGATTGGGATGAAGGCAGCATGCAGAACTTCAGCACCAGTCACATGATGGAGGAGTTCCGCGAACGCGCGAAGTCGACGGGCACGAGCGTCCGCAAAGATGGCGACGCCGCGGGCGCGCTGGCGAATGCAGCTAGGAAGATCGAAGCGGTTTATGAGGTTCCTTATCTCTCGCACCTGATGATGGAGCCGCTGAACTGCGTGGTGGATTTGCGGCTCGACTCGTGCGAGGTCTGGACTGGGTCGCAGTTTCAGACGGTGGATCGCGCGAACGCGGCCAAAGTTGCCGGACTGCCGAACGAGAAAGTCCAACTCCATACAACTTTTCTGGGTGGAGGCTTTGGAAGGCGGGCGAATCCGCAATCAGATTTCGTGGTGGAAGCGGTCCACATTGCCAAAGCGGCGGGAGCCCCTGTGAAGGTGATCTGGACCCGCGAAGATGACATGCGCGGCGGCTGGTACCGACCGGCCTTCCTCCATGCCATTGAGGGCGGGGTTGATGCGAGCGGCAATGCGGTGAGTTGGAGATCACGGCTGGTGGGTCAGTCGATCATGGCTGGGACGCCGTTTGCGGCGATGCTAATGAAGGGGAAGGATTACGACCCAGCTTCAGTAGAGGGCGTTGACGATCTTCCCTACGCGATCCCGAACGTGACGGTTGAGTCGCATCAGGCGGAGATCAACGTTCCGGTCCAATGGCTGCGTTCAGTGGGACATTCTCACACTGCCTTCGCAGTTGAATGTTTTGTGGACGAACTCGCCGCCCTCGCGCAGAAAGATCCGTACCAGTTCCGGCGCCAGCTTCTGCTGAAGCAGCCTCGACATCTCGGCGTGCTCGACCTCGCCGCGCAAAAAGCGGGATGGGACAAACCTCTGCCCAAAGGGATGGGGCGCGGTATTGCAGTGCACTTTGCCTTCGGAAGCTATTCCGCGCATGTGGCCGAGGTTTCGGTAACTGATGGCAAAGTGCGGGTGCATCGCATGGTCTGCGCCATCGACTGCGGACAATATGTGAACCCCGGCATTATCACGGCGCAAACCGAAGGAGGCGCGATCTTCGGCGCATCGGCGGCACTCTTCCAGGAGCTCACCTTCGAGAGTGGACGCCTGCAGCAGACCAACTTCAATACTTTTCCGGTGATGCGCATGAATGAATGTCCGGAAATAGAAACTCACATTGTGGAAAGTAACGAAAAGGCCGGCGGAATCGGAGAGCCGGGCGTTCCGTGCGCGGCGCCAGCGATCGCGAATGCTATTTTCGCCGTGACCGGGAAACGAATTCGCCGGTTGCCGATCCGGATGACGGAGGCTATATGAAGCGAGCCCTTGTCGTAACTCGCTTGTCGCTGACAAGCCTGATGGTCGCGGGCATCGCCGGAGCGATGTGGTTCTCGCGTTCAGTCGCCGCAGCAGAAACGCCAGCTGAACGGAAGGTTGCGGCGGCCAGCGACGTGGCAGCGCTGTTCACCGCGTTTGTTTCCGTTCTGAGGAACCCGCGCTGCATGAATTGTCATTCGCAAGGAGACTACCCGCGGCAGGGTGACGACGGACATCGGCACGCCATGAACGTAAGACGGGGGCCAGACGGTCACGGAGTTACAGCGGAAAAATGCAGCACCTGCCACCAGGACCATAATCTGGCGGGTGCGCACCTGCCGCCAGGAGCGCCCAACTGGGGTCTGCCGCCTGCGAACACGCCGATGATTTGGCAAGGCCTAACGGACGCGCAAATTTGCGAATCGATCAAGGATCGAAAGCAAAACAGAAACCGCAACATCGATCAACTCGTCGAGCACCTTACCGAAGATAAGCTGGTGATGTGGGCCTGGAATCCGGGCGAGGGTCGAACTCCCGTCCCCATGCCGCACGATGAGTTTTCTGCGAAGGTAAAACAATGGCAGGCGGCGGGAGCGCCGTGCCCGGCAAGGTAGGGTTGACCGCGCGGAGTACGCTGGGTCGGCCTGACTACTTATGCCGAATGTCGACGGGAGCCCGGGTCCGATCCAGGGGAAAAACCTGCAGTTGCCATTTGACCGGAATGGAAGTCGGCGGATAGCACTTGGTCTGGTCGCAAGCCTGATACTCAAGCTTAGCCGTAATTGTGAAGGTCTTTCCGTCCTTCCCGAGCGAACCCCAAAACTCCGCCCCAGAGCTGACTTTCACATCCTGACGGATGCGGAAAGTTCCCTCGAAGACGGGCACGCGCTCGTTAATGACAGGCAAGAAGAGGATCTTCGACGCCGGATAGATGGCCGGCTTGAAGTCCATTTCTGGCATGGGGTCAATCGTCAGCCTAATGGGCTTATAGCCCTGAGCGCCGGGAGCATACACATGCATATCCGCTGGCAGCCGCACTTCGGCAGCGAGAGTGATGCGAGTGCCAGGAACAGCAATGGGATCCGATTGTTCGATCGCGAGTTGCAGGTGCGGGGCTTCGATCGTCTGCGTTACTTCCTCGGCTAATTCCGGGAAGAGCTTGGAAATCATGCTGTTCCCGGTAAGGCGCTCGCGGTATTTTGCTTCGAAGAACTTTTCCCGGATGATGCCATTCGGGCCGATAAAAAAGTATCCGGGGCGAGCGAAGCCCTTCTGCATGCCCGTCGCCTCCGGATTGAGGACGCCATAGGCTTTAATGGTCTTCGAGTCAGGGTCCCCGAGCATGGGGTATTCGATCTTGTGCCGATCGGAAAAGAACTTCAGGATTTCTTCCGAATCGTAGCTGATGGCGGCCAGCTTGACACCCTGCTTCTCGAATCGCGGGATTGCGTTTTGCAGCTGAACCAGCTGCCCTTTGCAGAATGGTCACCAATCGGCGGAACGAAAAAAGAGGAGGACGGTGCCGTTGGTTCCTTTCAAGGTCTCTAAAGTCTGCACCCGGCCGAACTGGTCGGGGATCGAAAAGGCGGGCGCCTTCTGACCTACCGCGAGTCCGATCGACATCAGCTCGATGGACGCTACCTGGATGGTATCGCCATCCAGTGCTCCGCCAACGGTCACGGTGTCTCCGAGGCGAGCGATTACGGATTTCTGCGGCTCTAAGCCGTAGATTACACGGTTCGTATCGTCATAGAGCGACAGCTTCGCACCCGGCACGTTCCTGGTACATTCCGGGGACTCGTTGAAGGCTTCGTCTGCATTGCAAGCGCTCGAAACGATGACGCCGGACCACAAGCCGGGATTTGCCGCAGTATTTTGTCCAGCCGCAGTCAGGGAACCCGCGAAAGACAGCGCCGCGAGACAGAGGAAGAAATATCTTGTCGGAGAACAAGCCGTGCTCAACCGCATAAACTCTAGCCTAACTGTTGTCACTCGGTACCGGGTACTGGGCACTCGCACCTTACTACTGGCTCTTCACCCGTGCCGCTTCGAACTCATCGCCCTTCTGCCAGCCGATAAGCTTGGTGAAGCTTGCTGCCTCCCAGCCCAGCGCGAAGCCGAAGCGCGCCATCGCGCCATCGCCGACGAAATCCATCTCGGGGTGGTATTCATCGCTCGGCTGGTGATAATGCTTCTCGGTGTACTCTTTGTCCTGCGCCAGTCCCCAAGCCTCGTCGTGACCTTTGAACTTCATGCCTTGGTTAATTGAGAACGCGGGAATGCCCACGCGCGCCAGACTGAAGTGATCGGAGCGGTAGAAGTGTCCCGCCTCGGGACGCGCGTCGGGACGGATCGCCAGCCGGAACTCCTTGGCCATCGCCTGCACCCAGGGATAGAACGTCGTGCGCTCGGCGCCCGAGACTTCCACTTCTTGGGGCGCTCCCAGCGGCTGCACGTCGTCGTAGTTCAAGTCCAGCGCAATCTTCCCCGCCGGAACCGGCGGATGCTTGCCTAGATACTCCGACCCAAGCAGTCCCTGCTCCTCCGCCGTGATCGCCGCGAAGATGATGGACCGTCCCGGCCGGTCTTTGGCGACACTGAAGGCGCGAGCCAGTTCCAGCAGAATGCCACAGCCCGTGGCATTGTCAGCGGCGCCATTGTAGATATTGTCGCCCGGCATGTCGGGACGAATGCCCAGATGATCGTAATGCGCGGTATACATGACGGCTTCGTCTTTCATGGTTCGGTTCGAACCGGGCAGCATCGCCAGCACGTTATTCGACTCGAAGTGCCGCACGTTGCTCACCATGTGCGCTTTCAGCTTCGCCCCGAGGCTCACAGGATGAAACTCCCGCGTGCGCGCGTCCGCCATCATCTTTTCCAGATCCATGCCTGAGCCCGCTACCAGTTTCCGCGCCACATCAAGCTGCACCCATGACGCGACCTTCAGCACTGGGCCTTCCAGCTTCAAATAGGATTTCTCCCCCGAATTCGAGTTACGCACCACCTCCCATGGATAACTCGCCATGTCCTCTTTGTGGATGAGAATTACGCCGAGCGCGCCCTTGCGCGCCGCTTCTTCGTATTTGTAAGTCCAGCGGCCGTAGTAGGTGAGGGCTTTGCCCTTGAAGAACTTCGGATCATCCGACGGCGGCTCGTTCACCAGCATGAGCAGCACTTTGCCGCGCACGTCGGCGCCTTTATAGTCGTCCCAGCTGTATTCCGGAGCTTCGATGCCGTATCCCACATAGACGATCTCGGCATCCACATCGGACTGCGCCTGCTGGGTTTGATCGTAAGCGACGTACTCCTCAAGCGGCTTCAGATTCATCGCCGAGCCTTGCTTCGGCACGAGCGAAAACTGCGTTGCGGGCAACGTCGTGATTCCCACCAAAGGCACTTTCTGCAAGTACGACCCGTTGTCGCCTGCCGGCTTCAATCCATATTCGGCAAACTGTGTGGCCATGTATTCGGCCGCGATGTCGCCGCCGCGCTGCCCCGTGCCGCGGCCTTCCAGAAGATCATGCGAGAGAAAGCGCACATGCCAGCGAATGTGTTCGGGATTGATTGTCTCCATGGCCGCAAATGCCGCACCCGGCAAGCGCACCGAGACCGCCTCGCGTTTCGCCGAGGCGGCTGCCGGGGCTGGAAGCGCGCCGCCTTCCGCCCATCCCAGCAGGCTCAGAGCGAGGACCACGCCGCCAGGAACAATTCTTCTGAGCTCTGCTCGTATGAATCGGGCTCGTATGAATCGGGCTCGCATAGGTCGGCCTTCTCCCCCTCAATGAAGCGGCGCATTGGCGCAGAAAAAACGCTTACAGCCAGGAACGCCTGTTGTTAAGACTGAGGGAATTGTAACGGACAAGGGGAGTTTTCGTTGTAAGGGAGTCGCAGGAACCCTGCACGGCAGGTCAGTCCGCAGCAGGACATCCAGACAAGCGCCGGGTTGTACCTGCGACTATTGCCTTCCCTCGGCTTTCCTCAGAGGTTTTCATCGAGATTACGTCCCGCGACCGCGGGATTAGTTCTTCGAGCTTCAACCAGCGCGGAAATCCCGCACGTCTTCCCCAGGCTTGAATACCGCGGCAAGCGCGATCTTTCCTGACTCTGCCATCTTGCGGCTGATCTCTGTGAAGTCGGCCTTCACCCAGCCCACGCTGGAAACCTCAATTTTGCCGTCCGGGGCAATCCAGAAAATACTCGGAACGTTTGTCAGCCCGTAGGCATTCGACACGGGATAGGTTTCCTTTACGTCAAGCAGCACGGGAAAGGTCACGCCAAACTCCTTGGTGAATTCCGCAGTGTGCTTGGGATCGTCCTGCGAAACACCGATGATCCGGACACCCTGGTGCCCATACACGCGCTCCAGCCGCTCCAGGAACGGAAACGCGTACTGGCACACCGGACAGGAAACTTTGAAAAATGCCAGCACCACGGGACTGTGCGCCAACTCTTCATGCAGCACGAAGCGCTTGCCATCCATTGCTTTCAGTTCGAAGTCGGGCGCTTTCGTGCCCGCGGTCAATGCCGCCATCGGTCGTCCTCCCGGTCGTTTTTTCAGGATACCCTGCAGCCACCGCATATGGTCCTCAGGCCCTGGCTGCTCTCATTTTAGATGATCGGAGATCGGAAGAAGGAGTTACCAGAGGGAACTTGACAGTGGGTTGGTGATTTCTTCAAAGCATTTCTGCTCTTCGCAGAATCTTCTGTGCCAGACCGGTGAGAGCAACCTGCCCCATGCGGCCCAATGGAATCCATTTTCCGTCAACGCGCGCGGTAACGTCGGCGTGCCAGACACGGACGGTGTAATCCGTTATCGTGATCGAATGACGCAGCGTGAAGGACGGGCGGCCCGTGCCGTTCGTGCTCGGCAACTCGGGCAACTCCCACATTCCCGGCATCAGGGAAACATCCGGTGGGCGCCGAACCAGAAAAACCTCTCCATCGCGACGATCCAGAGCGTAATCAATCTCTCGCTTGTTCTGCTGCGCCGGCTTCGCCTTGGGCGCTGTTTCTCCGCGCGTGACGCACAGCTCGACCACGGGGCATGTCAGGCACGCCGGCGCTCGCGGCGTACACACGACCGCGCCTAACTCCATCATCGCCTGGTTGAAA
Organism: uncultured Acidobacteriaceae bacterium; assembly: GCA_963787495.1. GTDB lineage: Bacteria > Acidobacteriota > Terriglobia > Terriglobales > Acidobacteriaceae > Sulfotelmatobacter. Next base: position 90,421 of record CAWBDA010000002.1, on the reverse strand, counting down.
TCTCCGGGACGTTTGGCATCTAAAAGGTTGTTGGCGACCTGCCAGAACTCTTCGCCCCTCAGCTGCGTTCCAGATAGTCGCTGCAACACGCGCTCGACGTTGCCATCGACGACAGCGACCGGCCTGTCGAAAGCGATGCTGGCAATCGCTGCCGCGGTGTAGCGTCCAATCCCTGGCAATTCACGCCAAGCTTCGGCCGTCGTCGGAAACTTCCCTCCATACTCTCGCACCACGACTTTCGCCGCGGCGTGCAACATGCGCGCCCGCCGGTAGTATCCCAGGCCGCTCCAGGCCGCCAGCACGCTCGCCTCGCGCCCGGCTGCTAGTTTCTTCACCGTGGGAAAACGGCGCAGGAATGCCTGATAGTGCTCAATCACCGCGGCCACACGCGTCTGCTGCAACATGATTTCCGAAAGCCATATGCGGTAGGGATCGTGGCTCTTGCGCCAGGGGAGATCGCGTCGGTGCTGGTCATACCAGGCGAGCAACCGCCTTCGGAATTTCTTCGGCTCCTTCTGCATCAACGCCTCGATCCGCATCCCCAAGCCTGCTATTCCCGGCTCCGCCAACCATTCGCGCGAAGCTCGATTCTAATTGATTAGGTGATACCTTCCGGTTGCTCCCCCGTATGCCTGCCATTGACCGGCGCTCCCGGGCGCGAAATAATGGTCGAGCCTGGCATCCGCAACATTTGCGTGAGTTCATCCACGCCCAGCAGTACCGAGGAGCATCATGAACGACTTCAGCCGCAAGGTGGAAGGCGCGTCGGCGCGTGTCAGCAAGACGGTCGCCGACGCTGCCGAACGGATCGAAAAAGAGATTCCCGAGTTGATCAAATATCTGAACGACGAGGTGGTTCCCGCAGTGCGCCAGCACTCGACCAAAGCCCTGCGCGCCGCGAGCGTAAAGCTGATCGAACTGGCCGACTACATGGAGCAACAAAAAGCGTCGCAAAAGTGAAGCTGCGCTGCACCGGCTTCGTCCCCTGCGCCGTGATCCTGACTCTGCTGCTTACGATCTTGCTCTTGCTCACAGGTTGCGGCCATCCCAAGCAGGCGCACGTCAATGTACCGCCGCCACCGGTCTCGACGCCCGAGGCTTCCCCGTCTGAACCGCCTGCCGCATCCAATCCAGAGAGCGCTCCGAAGAAGGAGCGTCCTTCGAGTACTGAAGCCCGCGGTGGGGAAGGCAGCGCCGATCTCAGCGAGCCGGTAATTCCCGCGGGCACGACGCCGTTGGCCACCGAAATCGGCCGGGCCAGCTGGTACGGTCCGCCGTATCACAACCGACGCGGATCGAACGGCGAAGTCTACAACATGAATGCCATGACGGCGGCACACCGCACACTTCCTCTGGGTTCGATAGTGCGCGTCACAAATATAAAGACCGGCCACACCGCTTTGGTGCGGATTACCGACCGCGGGCCGTTCATCCCCGGCCGGGTTCTTGACTTGTCACTGGCCGCGGCGCGCAAGATCGATGTCTACCTGCCCGGGATTGCGGAAGTGAAAGTGGAAGTGATGCAGGCCCCCGCGCCGCTCGAGACTGGCGGAAAGTGGGCAGTGCAGATTGGCGGCTTCCCTGACGGAGACGCCGCTGCGAAACTCGCCGACCATCTCACGCGCCGTTATCGGACGGCGAAAGTGCTGCGCTTCGCCAGTCCCGCAGGCGATTGGTGGGTGCGGGTTCGTGTGCTCGGCGACGACCGCCAGCGTGCCCAGGAACTGGTCGCGGAAACTGAAACGCCTGAGGGCGCGGTATTCCTGGTGAGACTGGACTAGAGCAGTGGCCAGTGATCAGTGGTCAGTGGCCAGTAAAACCAACGGATCCTCCTGATCACTGGTCACTGACAGTTCTGCTATGCTCTCGCGGAGTTTCCATGATGCCAGACGTCATTCCCCGGTCCGCACGCCTTCGCGGCGCAAAGATGATTGCCGGGGCGGCAGCGGTCTACTTCGTGCTGCGGCTCCTGGGCTTTCAGAAGCTCTTCGAGAACGATGCCGAGGGGATCGGGGCGCTTCTGCAGATCATCGGCACCCTCTACAGCGTCGTCTACGCATTTGCGATCTATGTGATCTGGGGCCAGTTCACTTCCGTCGAAAACGAAATACAGAAAGAGTCAGGAGCGCTGAAAGACCTGCTCCTCTTCAGCCAGCGCCTGAGGGAAACCGTGCGTGAACCGATCGTGCGGGCTGTGAAGGTCTACGCCCGAGGAGTTGCAGAGACGGAATGGAGGACGCTGTCGGCGCGCGAAGAAACCGACAAGACCGATAAACTGTTTTCTGCAGTGATTTCCAGCGTCGCGGACGTGAAACCCGAGGACGACACCGAGCGCATCGTCTACCAGCTGCTGCTGGAGATCGCGAATCAGGCGAGCGCGCACCGCGATGAACGGCTTGCCCTCAGCATGAAGCGAATGCCGCAGACACTTCTGCTGTTTGTCACTCTTACGGCGTCCATGATCCTGTTTCTGCTTTTCTTTTTTCCGTTCCGCAATGTTGCGCTTGGCCTGGTGTCCATCGCGATCACGACCATGCTGCTCTCCTTTGCCCATTTCGTGCTGACGGATCTGGATAATCCCTTCGAAGGCACCTGGAACGTGGGATCTGAGCCCTTCGCGGAATTGGTCACGAAGTTTCGGTAAACACGCTTCGCTGGCAGAGCCTCGGCTCAAGTGTTATCGTTTCCGGCAGAGTGACTGAGCATGGTGACCAAGTGATGACCGACCCCAGCAGCGACTGCCTCTTCTGCCGCATTCTCCGCGGCGAGGTTCCTGCCAAGAAAGTTTACGAGGACGAGCACGTTTTGGCCTTTGAGGACATCAACCCGAAGGCTCCTACGCATGTGCTGATCATCCCCAGGAAGCATTTTGCCGGATTGAAGGAGGCGCAGGCTGACGACGCCGAAGTGATTGGCCGCTGTCACCTGGCAGCGGCCGAGATTGCGCGCCAGCGGAACATCGAGCAGGGATACCGGACCGTGTTGAATGTGGGTCCAGGAGCGGGACAGTCCGTATTTCATCTCCACGTCCACCTGTTAGGGGGACGCCACCTGAGCTGGCCCCCGGGCTAGCGGAGCAGATCTCAGTTCACCGACAAACTGCTCGACACCAGGAAGTTCTACCGCAGCGCTGAAATCAAACGCATGGATCGGGCACCTACCCCGGCGGCACGACCGGTAACATTGGCCGCGCAAGGCGCGAGTCATGATCTGGCTTGTCCAAGGACGGACCGTAGACGCCAACGATTCTTTGGTCTGCGTCATTGACACAGTCGAGATTTATCGGCGACGATCGACGCAAAGCCAATGACTTCTGTGGGTGTACAACTTCCGCAGGGCGCTCCTGCAGGCATTCCTGCGCACGGGGAACGCTTGCATTGGGCGAAAACATCCTCACGCAGGCGGTTCTTGCTTGCACTGGTTTTGCTTCTGAGTGCGCTGTACATGGCGCGGGAATTAAAGCGCGGCTGGGTCCCCTCGGACGAAGGCACTCTGGCGGAGTGCGCCGAACGCGTGCTGCGGGGGGAACTTCCTCATCGTGACTATCACGAAGGCTATACCGGAGGACTAAGTTACCTGAACGCAGCGGCGTTTCGGGTCTTTGGAACAAACCTGGCCAGCATGCGTTACATGCTGTTTCTGTTTTTTCTGGCTTGGGTTCCGGCGTTTTATTACGTGGTCACGAAGTTTGTTTCCGCACCCCTGGCTGGTGCACTAACCCTCTTGGCAGTCGCATGGGGACCGCCAACTTATGCTGCCGCCCTGCCTTCCTGGTACAACCTGTTCTTCGCAACTTTCGGGCTCGCGGCCCTGTTGCGCTACATCGAAGTCCAAACTGGACGTTGGTTGCTGCTTGCCGGGATTTGTGGCGGCATCTCGGTCCTGTTCAAGCTGCCGGGCTTGTATTTCGTCGCGGGTACATTGTTATTTCTTGTGTATCGCGAGCAACTTGCGCCCAGTGCCAAACCCAGCGATCGCCGCGAGATTTGGGTGTACCGGGGCTTCGTTGTGGTCTCGATACTCTTATACGAGGTTCTGATCTTTCTACTCCTGGACAAGCTGGCGAATCGTGCCACCTATTTTTACTTCTGGGTCCCGGAACTTGCGATTGGCACCGCTGTTGTCTGGCACGAAATCTATGCCTCCCGAGATCGAAGCCAAAGATTTCAGTTTCTTCTGCGCAAACTGCTGTTGTTCGGAGCCGGTGTTGCGATTCCCATCGCCGCATTTCTGGTTCCCTACCTTCTCACTGGAAGTGTCGGCTTTCTTGTGCGAGACATCTTTACCTTATCCAGCCAGCTGATCCAGCGGATAGGTATGAAGCCGCCTGTGCGTTGGTTTCATCAGGGAATCGAAGTGAATGCAGTGCTGATCGCCGCCATTCTCTTGACACGATCGAAAACCGCACCAAAGCTTTGGAAACAGGCCCTCTTCGGAGTTTCAATGGTCATCCTGATCCCTGGCCTTTTGTTTTTGGCTCGCCGATCTCGATATTACTATCAACACGTGTGGAGCACGATTTGGGTTTTTGCGCCAGTCGTGTTGATCGTTGGTGTTGTGCTACTGGCTCGCTGGTCTTGGCTGAACCGATTGGAATCCATCGCGCGCCAGCGACTATTCCTCACTCTTTCGGTGACGGCCGCGTGCAGCTTGATTCAATTCCCCTTCAGCAACACTATCTATTTTTGCTACATTGCGCCGCTGGTCTTGCTGTCCATCACCGCCGTAGTCAGTTTGATGGATCAGCCACCCCGGCTAGCTGTGGCCGGCATGATGTGCTTCTGCTTTCTGTATGTCGTCTTCGACTTGACGCCGGGGTTCGTTTACCACCTGGGCACTGAATATGCGCCTGACACCCAGAAGGTTCGGCTTTCCATTCCGCGCGCTGGTGGCTTGCGGGTCACCGCTGCGAGCGCGCGCGAGTATGAAGAACTGGAGAGTCTTATCCGCCAGCATGCTCGCGGCGAATACATCCTGGCCAAACCCGATTCCCCAGAAGTCTATTTTCTTTCCGGCTTTCGCGATCCGACCGGTATCTTTTTTGATTTCTATGAAGACCCGGCCGGGCGAACCCAGCGTGCGTTGGAGGTCATTGACTCGCACAACATCAATCTCGTGGTCCTGAATCATCGTCCGCCATTCGCGGGTCCAATCGCGGACGATCTCCAGACCGCACTGGAGCGCGAGTTCCCCAATCGTGCCGATGCCGGGGACTTTGAAGTCAGGTGGAAACCATGAACCTGGATTTAACTCGCGGCCGCAGCGCTGAAAATGCAGCTAGCTGAGACCGGCAACTACTGTACCGTCGGATTCTCGTCTTCCGGGGCTCCGTGGCGGCGCAACAGTTGAGGAAGGTTCTGGGAAAAGGCCGAGCGGGGTAGCACCATATCGCACCCTACCTCGTGAGCCTTCTGCTTCAGATCGCCTTGCACGTGCGAGAGGAATCCGATGATCGAGGTTCCCTTCTTGAGCTTCGCCTTCAGTTTGGGAATGAGCGTCAGCGGTTTCGCGTTGGCGTTGTTGAGGTCGAAGATGATCAGGGAAGGTTTTTCTTCGCCGTTCTGCTCCATGCGATCGGCCAGGTCTTTGTCGTTCTTGGCGAACTCGACTTTGACATTGAGTTTGCGGGCCGTCTCTTGAATCTTGGCAGCGAAGAACAGGTCGTCGACAAATGCAAAGATGCGCGAGTTGGAGTCTTCGCGCAATGCGGGCAGAGGCTCGGGATCGGCGGGCGCAAAAGGCGCAGCGAAGCCAGGGCGTTGGCGGCGCGCTCCCTGTCCGTTGTTGCCGTTGCCGGCCAGAGCGGCGCGGTAGCTGTGATCCATGGGCGCGGTGTAGATGCCGTCCTGATTGTGGCGCGCCTGGCTGGGGCCGGCGGGACGGGGCCCGCGGGGATTGTTAGGGCGGCGTCCACGACGCCGTCTTCTGCCTCCTCCACCGGAGGGTCTTCCTGGTCCTTGTCCCTGTCCTTGTCCAGATGATCCTGCGTTCATAGTCCTCTCAAACCTGCTGGGCCGGGTCTTCGACCCGGTGCAGGGCTGCAAAATCTCACGATGTCAGTTTCCCCATTGGGTTGCGGCAGGCTCTCACAGGGTTGGCACACAGCCACTCTTCTTGCGGGGCCCATCCACTTGCTCGGTCAAACCACTCAGTCAACACCTGTCAACCATCAAAGACTCGCGAATGCATTCGAGGGGGCACGGCCCACTATCCATGCGGAATTGCGGGTTGGGCTGGGACGCAATCGCGATCGACCGCTTACTAGTGATGCAAACTCGTACTGGCAAAAAATTCTAAATTTTGCGTATCGGTTATCCGTTGTCGGAATCCGTCGCGCCGCCGGGAACGGCCTGGGACGCGGAAGGCCCACGCGGGAACGAGGCCAATGAGAACAAGTCAATGGTACTCGTCCCGGCGCAGGCGCGCAAGGGGCAAAGGGGGAGCCTTTTTGCACAGGAGGACATGCCTGTCGGGGCTGCGGCTTTCGGGCTTCAGGCTTCGGCGAGCTAAACAAACAACAGAACATACAAGCAGAAAAAAGCGCTCCGCCGGTGGCGGAGCGCGGTAGCCCTTGCGCTACTTACAGCGACAGCTTACTGCGATACGTTGAACGTGATCGTAAATGGGGCATTGGAGTTGGTAATCGCGGTCCCGCCCGTGGGCGCACCGGTGGTGGCGCTGATGGTCACCGTATAGGTGCCGGCCGGCGTCCCGGGGTTCGGCGGGGTGGTCGTGCCACCGCCACCACTGCCGCCGCAGGAGCCCAGCCACAGCGTGGAGAAGCCGAGAACCATAATCAGGCTGAGCAATCGCAGGCCGCGAGTGCGCGATCCCGCGGCAAAAACGATTCCGAACAAACCGGGCAGCAACAGGGCATAGAAAATCCGGCTGCCGCCGCTCAAGGGCCGACGCAGCTGTGCGGTCGGGGCTGTGGTCACGAGGTTGATGGCAACCGAGGTTGCGCTGCTGGGCTGGCCGTTGTTCGGTAGTTGGCAGGCAATTTCCGCTGTGGGCAAGGACGGCACTCCAGTGCAGGTATAGGTGACCGGCAGAGCGGTGGTGGCGCCGGTGCCGCTGCCCACAATGAAGCCGGTCGAGCTGTTGACCGTGACATTGACCGTTTGGCTTCCGCCCGCGGCTACGGGGCCGAAGGTGGCAGCAGTTGTCGTGAGGGTGTACGTCTCGGTGGTCGCGATCACGGTCAGGCTGACGGTTGTGGTCGTATTCGATGAGTTGGTGGGAGTGATGGTGACAGTCTGCGCACCCGAAGGCAGCGCCATGTTGGCCAACGTCGAGATGGTCACCGTTACGGTGGCAGGATCCGAACCGTCGAAGTTGACGCTAGGCTGGCTAAACTTGCACGTCGCTCCCGCAGGCAGCCCTGAGCAGTTGCTGGGCGCGAAGTTCACGACCGTCGCGACAGAACCCGCTATCGGCGAGATGGTCAAAGTGGCCGACGCCGACTGCCCGGCGGAGACGGGGGTGGGACTCAGCGTGCTGGCTGACAGCGCGAAATCCGGCGCGAGCAACGCTTTCCATGCGGTAAAGAGCGTGGCGGCTTTGACGGAGCCGAGCCCAGTCACCTGGTCGTATCCGACGCCCGCACTGAACCCTATCTCCGTCGTGCCGCTGGGGCAATCTGTGGTTCCGCTGGTGCAAGGTACTTTGTTATCGCCGGTGGTCACGTCGTGGAAGGCTGCCGGAGTGCTGGCCGCTAGACTGTAGAGCGTGGGATTTATGTTCCCCAGCCCTGTTGAACTCAGAGACTCGTTTAAAAGCGCGACGATGGCGGAGAAGGTCGGGGCGGCGCAAGAGGTGCCGCCAGCCAGGAAAATTTCGCCGCTGCTATTCACGAAACCATTGGTGCAGGTTGATACGATTGTGCCGCCCTGTCCATCTTCGCTGCAGATCAGGTAAGGGTCGTGGTAGGGTGACGCATTCAGCGCGAGGTCGGGCACGTCGCGGCCTGCGGTGGTGGGCACGCCGGTGCCAGTCTGCCAGGTGGGTTTTGCGAAATACATGCTGGCGCCACCGCCCGAAGCCAGGAGACCTCCGTTTTCAGCCGTGTCATTCCACCCCATCTCCGGAATGTAGGAAAGCGCCGAGGAGAGGGTATTGGTACCTCCGGTCGTGCCTTTCCAGTAGGTGGTGGGGTTCGCATTTCCGTTTGTAACCGTACCCGCGGCATCTCCGTCGAATTCGTTCCCGCCCATGCCGGTCACCTCTGGGATAGCGGCGGGAACGTCGACAGCCAACCCGCCGGTGGCCGACGGGCTGTTGGTTTCATCGCAATCGGCAGCACCAGCATCCCCCGAGGAAGCCATAATCGTCTGGCCCTGGGTGTTGGCCTGCTGTGCCCATGCCTGGACCATGTCAACGGCGAACGCTTCGCCGTTCGCTGCCTCGCAGGCGCCGTAGCTAGTGCTGATAACCGGTGCGACGTTAGTATCGACAGCCTGCTGAAGAGCGTTCCACACGCTGTTGAAACGGTTCCCGCAAGTGTCGCCGGAGGTGAGGCCTGCATAGACAAAAATGATGTTGGCGTTCGGGGCTACCCCGCCGGACCACTCCAGGTCGAGATCAGATTCGCCCTCATCCCCAGGGCAGCGCGTCGCAGTCGATGTACTGGGAGAAAGCACATACTGGGGCGCTTTTGCCGCAAGACCAGCGGCGCTGCGGAAGTTGGCTAGGTCGGCCGCTCTGACGGTAGACTGCCCTACGACTGCGATCGTCTGATTCGTACCATCGAGGCCTGCGGGAAGGTCGTAGATAGTGGCGAAATCGCCCGGGGCCAGGAAATGATCGCCGGCAGGATCGGTGAAATGCGGCTGGGCCCCGGTTGAAGGCCTCGTCCGAAATATCGCTCGCGGCTTGGGGCTGAAGTTGTGAAGATTTCCCATCGCGAGGACCACTCCCGCAAGCGCGGCCGGTACCGAAGGGTTGGTGGCGTTGGCAAGGTGGATTTCGCCATCGGCCAGGTAATTGTGCATCTCGGTGCGGAACGCTGCCTCGACTTGTGCGACCGTCCCATCAAATGAAATCTGGTTGCGGCTGTTGGCTACGGAAGTCACGGTGAAGCCCTGCGATTCGAGCCAGGCTTGCACGCGGTTGATGTCGTTCCGGGTCATGCCAAAGCGGTCGGCGAACTGGGCCGGCGTGAGCCATTTGTGATAATTCGGGGACGAGCGATCCTGTTGCTGGGCCAGCAAGTTGTTGAGATCTGCCTGCTGAGTAGGGGAGGGCCGGAAGGCCAGCGTGACCCCATAAAGCACCTTGCTGCCCTCGGCGCGGCCAAGATCGAAGCGCGGCTGGGCCAAACCGTGAACGTTACCGCTGAGCGCTACCATCTGCGAGGAATCGATGGTCGCGGCGACGCGGTCCGGCTGCTGGGCAAGGCACAGAGTTGACGCTAGTAGCGGCAGAAGTAACTTCCAAAATCGCATGAAACGCTCCATCTGCAGGGTCGGGGTTGAGGTGCTTGGTTCCTTAGCTTACACGGCTTCAGTGCAGTCTGATCAAGTTTTAGAAGGGAAGGTTGTATCAGGAGAGTAAAGTTACAAACCGCCGCACGGCCCAGGCACGCGATGGGTTACTTGGGTCACATCCCGAGGAGGTTGGGATGCAGTTTGGCGTATCCGTGCTCTTGCGCCCACAGGTTGAGCGGCACGGAGGCGAGCTCGTCGACCAGGGGGTCGGCGAGGCCGTTCTTGGTCAGGTCGATGGACTTGATGTAGGTCTTGCAGTCGTCGCAGCACTCGACGCGGATGTAGGGCAGCTCGGCGGCGGTGTAGACGGGAAGCTTGGCATGGTCTTCCTGTCCGCATCCGGGACAGATTACGCGGCGGAACTCCCATTCCGTCAGGCAGAACCCGCACACCAGGCTGCGGCGGCCGCCGTCACCCTGTTGGCGAAGCACTCCTAGCGCAGGTTTGCGATTGCAAAACGGGCACAGCAAAAACGTATAGCCTTCCGGTTGCAGGGGAGCGCGCGAGCGAGCGAGTTCGGCGTAGGGTTGGAAAAAAGCCAGCACGAGGAATTCCTTAGGATCGGTGGGTGCGTCGATGTGGGTCCAGCATTCGGTGAACAGGTCCGTCCATGAATTAGGGTCTGAGCTGCCCAGATCGTGCGCGACCTGGGCAAGACGCGCTGGACCATGCTCTTCGACCAGCGAGAGAAATGAAGGGAAGCTCGCGACGAGTTCGGCCGAATCCAGCTCGTCTATAGCGCCGCTTGGCGAGACGTGTTCCAGACGCTGGTAAAGACCTTCCTGGAAGCGAGCCGTGTGGATGTAGAAGCCGAGGATCTCCGCAGCGAAGGGATGCTTTGCCGCGAGCTGTTCGGCGCGCCGGATGCGCTGTTGCCAGGCAGTGTTGGCCACCGGGCGATTATGGGGCTTCGGCACGCGGCAGGCAACTGCGTGGACGGGAACAAGCCTCGTGGCATACAGTTTTCGCGGCATTGACTGTGAAGCAGCGATAGGAATATAGTTTTCTGCAAATTTGGGGCGCGGTCTTTTCGACTGTGATCGAAGTAGTCGGAGGATGCAATGGAATTCTCCCGCAGAACCTTCCTCAAAGGCGCACTCGCTGGTGGAGCGGGCTTCTCGCTCCTGGGATTCGATCTGACTCCCGCGGTGGCCCAGCTGAAAGAACTCAAGATCGCACGCGCTTCGGAGACGCGCTCCACGTGTCCTTATTGTGCGGTGGGTTGCGGCGTCCTTATCTACACGATTGGCGACCGGGCGAAGAACGTCACCCCGCAAGTGATCCACGTCGAAGGCGATCCCGACCATCCCACGAATCGCGGGACGCTATGCCCGAAGGGCTCTTCGCTCGAACAGGATATGCTCAACCCGCGGCGGCTCACGAAGCCGCAAGTCCGGCGCCCCGGCGCGACGGACTGGCAGGATATCTCCTGGGATGACGCCCTGAATGAGATCGCGCGCTGGACCAAGAAAACCCGCGACGATACTTTCGTTGAGAAGGACGCGAGCGGCCGTGCCGCTAATCGTTGCGAAGGCATCTCTTTCATCGGTGGCTGCACAGATACAAATGAGTTCAATTATTTGGTGGTAAAGGCAATGAGGAGTTTGGGCTTGGTTTATTTAGAAAACCAAGCCCGTGTTTGACACGGCCCTACGGTCTCAAGTTTGGGACCAACATTTGGACGCGGGGCCATGACCAATGGCTGGATCGACATTAAGAACACCGACATGATGTTGATCATGGGTGGTAATCCCGCCGAAAACCATCCCTGCGGTTTCAAGTGGGCGATGGAGGCCAAGCGAAACCGCAATGCCAAGCTGATTTCTGTGGACCCGCGATTCACCCGCACCTCTTCCACTGCCGACCTTTTCCTGCAAATTCGCGCCGGTACCGATATCGCATTCCTCGGCGGGCTGATCCGCTACGCCATCGAGAACAACCGGATCGCCAAAGACTATCTCATCAACTACACCAACGCGGCCTTCATCGTGAAGGAGGGTTTCAAACTTCCTGAGGACGGCTTGTACTCAGGATTTAATGCGGCATCGAGCAGCTACGACAAGACAACGTGGAATTATGAAGAGGGCGGAGACTTCAGCGGCAAAACGGACCCCGCCACTACCGCGCGTGCAACTTCCGCACCTTCGAGTCCGGCGACTCCCGCACCTCCGCCTGCGCTGCCCCCGAATGTTGCCTACGACCTCACGCTTCAACATCCGCGCTGCGTCTTCCAATTGATGAAGCAGCAGTATTCCCGTTACACACCCGAAACCGTCGAACGGATTACGGGCATTCCGAAGGACCAGTATCTGAAAGCTGTCGATCTATTTACCTCAGTCCGCAAAGATGGCGACATGAAGAAAGTCGCAACGATCATCTATGCGGTGGGCTGGACGCAGCATACTTTCGGAACGCAGATCATCCGTACCGCCGCGATGATTCAACTTCTCCTCGGCAATGTCGGAAGGGCGGGCGGTGGCGTGAACGCGCTTCGCGGACATTCGAATATTCAGGGCGCCACCGACATGGCCGGGCTGTACGACTCCCTGCCAGGCTATCTTAAGGCCCCAATTCCCACCGACACGGATTTGGCTGGGTTTCTGAAGCGCACCACGCCAGCATCATCCAAACCCACACCGTGGGATTCGATGAACTACTACGCGAACACGCCGAAATTCATGGTGTCGTTGCTGAAGTCCATGTACGGCGATGCTGCGACCAAAGAAAATGGATTTGCCTTTGACTACTTGCCCAAAATCGATCGCGATTATTCGTGGACCCACATCTGGGACGACATGTACAACGGCAAGGTCAAGGGGATGATGGCATTCGGAATGAATGGCGTCATGATCGGTCCGGACACGAACAAGAACATTAACGCGCTCAAGAAGGCTGACTGGCTGGTAGTAGGCGAGATTTATCCCGACGAAACCAGCGAGTTCTGGAAAGCTCCGGGCATTACAGCCGATGAACAGAAGAACATCAAAACGACGGTTTACCGGTTACCCTGCGCGGGCTTCGCGGAAAAAGACGGCAGCATGACCAACTCGGCGCGTTGGGTGACGTGGAAATATGCGGCGGTGCCGCCTCCGGGCCAGGCGCGGCTCGACCAGGACATCGTCGCACAGATTTTCCTGCGCGTCCGGAATCTTTACAAGAAAGAAGGCGGGAAGTTTCCTGATCCCATTCTGAATCTGAGCTGGGCATACGCCGACGCGGCTCATCCATCACTTTCCCAAGTGGCCATGGAGCTAAACGGAAAGGCCTTGGCGGATCTGACGGATCCGACCACAAAACAAGTGATCAAAGCCGGACAGCAACTGCCCGGTTTTGCCTGGTTGAAAGATGACGGGACGACCGCCTGCGGCAACTGGATTTATTCCGGATGTTGGACGGAGGCAGGAAACCAGCTGGCGCGTCGCGGCACCGACGATCCGTCAGGCTTGGGCATCTACCAGAACTTTGCATGGTCGTGGCCGGCAAATCGCCGCGTACTTTACAACCGGGCATCCTGCGATCCCTCAGGAAAGCCATGGGATCCCGAGCGCAAACAGGTGTGGTGGAACGAAGCAGCTGGGAAATGGGCAGGCAATGACGTACCTGACTTCAAACCCGATTCCCCTCCCAAAGACCACATGGGGCCTTTCATCATGAACCCGGAAGGCGTGGGGCGGCTCTTTGCGCCTATCGGAGTGCTTGCGGATGGACCCTTCCCTGAACACTACGAACCGATCGAAAGCCCGATCAAGAACCCGCTGCACCCCGACCAATCGAATAATCCCCTGGTGAAGAAGTTCACTACACCGTACGACAAGTTTGGAACTCCGGAAGAGTACGGCATTGTCTGCACGACGTACCGGTTGACCGAGCAATATCACTATTGGACGAAGAATAATCCAATGAACGTCCAATTAATCCCCGAACCGTTCGTGGAAATTCCGGTGGAGTTGGCGGACGAAAAAGGCATTCGCGGAACGGACTTGATCAAAGTCATCAGCGCGCGCGGGACGTACATCGCCAAAGCTTTTGTCACACGCCGGCTGAAGCCGATGATGATCGATGGCAAGAAGGTCTACCAGATAGGATTGCCAATTCACCAGGGCTTCCGCGGAATCACCGAAGATGCAGGAAGAGACGCCCGGACCCCGGCCAATTTGTTGACACCATCGGTGACGGATCCGAATGCACACACGCCCGAATCCAAGGGGTTCCTCGTGAAGATCGAGAAAGCGTAGAGAACGACAAATGAGCCAGGCTACGTTAGCAGTCCGCAGAATTTCCGGCCACCCCGGAGCCGCTCCCGGCGATGATGTCGAGCGCGATTATCAGGTCTGCAAGCTGGTCGATACCACGACGTGCATCGGCTGCAAGGCCTGTGAAGTGGCATGCCTGGAATGGAACGGCTACACGTTCACCGACACGGTGTTCGACAATAGCTACCAGACCATGCCGGAAACGACGTGGAACTACTGGAACCTGATCAAGTTCAACGAGCACGAACGCGAAGACGGCAGCATCACGCTGCTCATGCGCAAGGATCAGTGCATGCACTGTGCCGATCCGGGCTGTCTCGCGGCCTGTCCCGCGGATGGCGCGATCGTGCAGTACACCAACGGCATTGTGGATTTTCAGCAGCAGAATTGCATTGGCTGCGGTTATTGCGTAAGCGGCTGCCCCTTCGATATTCCCAAGTTCAATCCTAAGACCAAGAAAATGTACAAGTGCACGCTTTGCGTGGACCGGGTGAGCGAGGGACTGGAACCGGCTTGCATCAAAGCGTGCCCCACGGGCTGCCTCCACTTTGGAAGCAAGGACGACATGGTGGATCTGGCGGAGACTCGTGCCAAGCAACTGCGCGAGAACTACGGGATCGAGAAGGCGGGAGTCTACGATCCGGCAGGCGTGGGCGGAACCGGCGTCATCTACGTCCTTCACGATGTGACCAACCCCGAGGCGTATGGAGGATTGCCGAAAGATCCGCACATTCCCTGGGTCGTGCGGTTCTGGAAAGGACCGGCGAAGTGGATTGGGAACCTCGCCATGTTGGGGGGCCTTCTCGGTGTGACCCTGCACTATCTGCGCTATGGTCCGAAGGAAGTGCATGACGAGGACGCGAAGAATGGGAACGGAGGGAAACCGTGAGCACTTCGCACGCCATTTCATCCGACCGCTCGACCGGCGAATCTGGCGGCGAGGTTGTTCGCTACACGCTGAGTGAACGGGTTCAACATTGGCTCGGCGCGTTGACCTACATCTATTGCCTGATCACAGGTCTGGCTTTCTGGTCGCCTTACATGTTCTGGCTGGCAGCGGTAGTTGGGGGCGGACCCACGGCTCGCTTCTGGCATCCCTGGTTTGGGCTGGCGTTCGCGCTATCCGTGGGATGGATGTACAAAATCTGGCGCGGCGACCTGGCCACGACCGACGCGGACCGGGGCTGGTGGAAGGCTATAAATCATTACGTAGAAAATGATGATGAGAAGCTGCCGCCGGTGGGCCGCTTCAATTTCGGCCAAAAGCTGTTCTTCTGGCTGATGTTTTATGGCGTGATCCTGCTGCTGATTTCGGGGCTGGGGCTGTGGTTCGTCGAATCTATCCCGTGGAGCCTGCGCTGGCTGCGTTATCTGGCGGTCACGGTACACGTGGTCGCGGCCATGGCGACCATCGGAGCGTTCATCATTCATATTTACATGAGCGTCTTCATGGAGCCCGAATCGTTTCACGCTATGATCCGCGGGCGCGTGTCTAACGCCTGGGCGCGTACTTATCACCGGCTTTGGTACGAGCAAGTCACTAAAGGGACTTCCGGACAAAAATAGCAGACACGATCAGCGTCGAGCGGAAGTCCGTTGAAAACCGCTCAACTTCGCACAATCCGGCCGCAACCCACCTGCATCCAAAGTTTCAGGATAGAATCTTCTGCCGACCACCCTACCGAGAGGATTTATGCGCTCTTTAGCTAATCGATACGCCATCGTCACCGCTGCAATTCTGTTGCCTGCGGCATTGCTGCTGGCAGCGGATGTAGACACGAAGTTCCACAATGCGCCGGCATCAGCCCAGACAACGAAGAATCCCTACGCGGGTGACGATGCTGCGGCGCAGGCGGGCAAACCCTTGTATGCGAAGAATTGCCTGTCGTGCCACGGCAAGCTGGGAAAAGGCACGGGCAACGTACCGTCGCTGGTGGATGGCAAGCTGGATTCCGTCAAGCCTGGGGAAGTGTTCTGGTTTATCACTCGGGGCGACAAGGATAACGGGATGCCCTCGTGGGCATTCTTGCCGGCCAGCCAGCGCTGGAAGATCGTTACGTATGTGACCTCAGTCTTGCCGGCGCTTAACGCGGAGCCGAAAACAGCAGACGCACCGCCGGACACGGCCACATCCAAGCTGAAGGCCCCGCCGCCCACCCCACCGTTCACTGACTTCCGCTATGAGAAACCGGGCACGGTCCGCAAGATCACGGTGAGCGACCTTCCACAGCCGTATGCGACCCAATCGGCGGATAACGGTCCGCAACTGGTAGCACGCCCGGAGAATGCTTGGCCGATGGCGCTGCCTGGATTCAAGGTGGAGTTGTATGCCGCCGCGCTCGACAATCCCCGGACCCTTCGCACCGCTCCGAACGGAGACATTTTTCTGGCCGAGAGCGACCCCGGACGCATCCGTGTGTATCGCGGATTGACCGGCGACGGCAAGCCTGAGCAATCAGCCGTTTTCGCCAGCGGGCTGAAGCATCCCTACGGCTTGGCGTTCTATCCTCCCGGACCTGATCCGCAATGGCTATACGTGGGCAGCACGAGTGAACTGGTTCGCTTCCCTTATCACAACGGAGACCTTAAAGCGAGCGGCGCCCCGCAACATATTGCCGATCTGCCGGGAACGGGCGGGCACTGGACGCGCGCCGTGGAATTCTCTCAGGATGGCAAGAGGATGTTTATAGCAGTGGGCTCGGGATCGAACATAAACGACCCCGATACCCATCCGGGAGAAAAGGACCGCGCCGACATTCTGGTCTGCGACCCCGCGAACTGCACGCTGAGCGTGTATGCCTATGGCATTCGCAATGCCGGAGGCGGGATTGCGGTGAATCCGCAGACGGGCGCACTGTGGTGTTCGGTGAATGAGCGTGACGCGCTCGGCGACAACCTGGTTCCCGACTACATCACGCACGTGCAGGAAGGCGGATTCTACGGCTGGCCCTGGTGGTACATCGGCGGCCATCAGGATCCTCGGCATGCCGGCAAACATCCGGAGTTGAAGGACAAAGCGATCGTCCCGGATGTGCTCTTGCAGCCCCATAACGCATCGCTGGAACTTACCTTCTATGAAGGCCAGCAGTTCCCTGCAGAGTACAAGGGAGACATTTTCGCCTCCGAGCACGGCTCCTGGAACAAGGCGGTGCGCGTGGGCTATGAGGTGATCCGCGTCCCGCTGCACCAGACCGGTCACGCCAGCGGCGAGTATGAAGACTTCCTCACCGGCTTCGTGCTGCCTGATGGCAACGTGTGGGGACGTCCCGTGGGTATAACGGTGGCTCCCGATGGTTCGCTGCTGGTAAGCGACGACGGCTCGGACTCGATCTGGAGAGTCAGCTACACAAAGTAGCGCCGGCAGCCGGCCCGAGCGAACCTGAGGAAGAAGATGGTGGGCGCTGTAGGATTCGAACCTACGACTTCCACCGTGTGAAGGTGACACTCTACCGCTGAGTTAAGCGCCCAACCCATTTCTATTCAAACATCAGTGGGTAGTTCCTGCAACCCCGGCTCCGACGGAGCTCGAGTTGGCCGGGTGCGTTGAGGCCGCTGGAGACGACGTTTGGACGTGCGAACATGCCGTGGTAGCCTATGCTCGGCAGGGGCAGAGGCGGGTTCGGGTCCGTCGGCACCTGTGTCCAAAGTGACTCCTGATGCCGGATCAAGCCAGGCCCCCTCGAACCACCGTATCCTCCTCATCTGGGGGCACTTCTGGGGCTTCGCCGGACCAGGACAAAGAGCAACTTTCCTTTCCTGATGGGGTTCAATCTAGTGTGAGTGCTGCCGCCATCGACCGCGGGGTCCTGATGGCGTCGCTGGGGTCTCGCCCGGCCGGATCTGTACAACCGGCGATGGCCGGTGCCGAGAGCTATACCGATGCCGAGGTCATGCTGCGAGTTAAGGCGGGTGACCAGTCCGCCTTCGATTACCTGGTGCAGAAGTATCGCCGGCCGCTGGTAAGTTTTATGTACCGCATGGCGCGCAACACGGCGGCGGCGGAGGACCTCGCGCAGGAAGTTTTTCTTCGCGTGTACCGATCGCGCCAGACTTACGAAGCCAGCGCCAAGTTCACCACCTGGCTGTATCGGATCGCGACCAACCTGGCGGTGAACCACGCGCGTGATACGCGCCACGAACGGCCAGAGGTGACGGTCAGCCTGGACGAGCCGGATGAGGAAACCGGAACGACGCTGGATGTAGCCGACGGTACGATGACCGCCGAAGAAGCTTTGGTGCGGCGCGAACGGATGGCGGCGATCCGAAGCAAAGTGGAAGCGTTGCCGGAACGGCAGAAGCTGGCGGTCATCATGCACAAGTACCAGCAGATGGATTACAAGCAGATCGCCGATGTACTGAAGTTGAGCGAGTCGGCGACGAAATCATTGTTATTCCGGGCGTACCAGACTCTGCGGGAACAGTTAAAAGAATTTCTCTAGGAAGCGACGCTTTTATTTTTGCGAAATAGCAGTGAAGTGACAGGGCGAAGAGAGAATAAGGGAGCATAGTTATGAAGTGCGAAGAGATTCGCGAAATAATGCCGGACCTGGCGTCCGGCCTGATGGGAGTGACGCCGGAGATCGGCGGGCATTTGGCGGACTGCGGCGCGTGCGCCGCAAAGATGGCTGAGTTCCGGCAGACCATGGCGTTGCTGGATGAGTGGCGTGTGCCGGAGCCATCGCCGTATTTTGATGTGCGTCTGCAGGCGCGTCTGCGGGAAGAGATGGCCAAGCCGCAGAGCAGTTGGATGGCGTGGTTCCGCCGTCCGGTGCTGGCGGCAGCGCTTACCGTGCTGATGGCAATTGGCGTGGGGCTGTTCTTCTCCAAGGGCAGCGGAATCTACAAGACCGGCGATGACGAAGTCGCGGTCATGGATTCTCAGGCGACAGAACCGGGCACGGCGGTTAGTGATCTGCAGGCCCTGGAAAAGAATCACGATCTTTATTCCGACTTTGATTTGCTGGATGACCTGGCAGTACAGCAGGATGTGCAGGCGAATCCGTAAGAGTTTAAGAAGCGAATGTGCGAGCGGGGTACAGAGTGGGACGAACCCAAGGGCGGGAAGAATGCGGCGGGGGAATTTGATGACGCGATGGATGGCGACGGCTGTGCTTGCCGTTGCGACCCTTGTAGTGTCTGTTTCTCCATGTCTCGCCCAGCGCAATAACTTCCGGCCCGTGCAAGGACGGCCGCCCGTGGCGTATCAAAATCATCAGCAATCCCGCCCGGGAGGGCATGCCGGTGATTGGCTGCGCCGGTACAAGGGAATGTCTCCAGGCGAGCAAGAGCGCGCGTTGCAGAATGATCCGGCATTCCGCCGTTTGTCTCCGGAGCGTCAGCAGTTGTTGCGGCAGCGACTGCATCATTTCACGAGCTTGCCGCCCGATCAACAGCAGCGCATGCTGAACCGCATGGAGACGTGGGAACATCTGACACCGGGTCAGAAACAACAGGCGCGAGAATTGTTCGGCCGCATGCAGCAGCTTCCGCCCGACCGGCGGCGCATGGTAACCACCGCGGTGCGCGATCTGCGCGCCATGCCACCGGGAGAGCGCGAGCAAATCATCGATTCTCACCGCTTCAAGAGTGTGTTCTCCCCGGAAGAGCGCGACATCATGCGCGGCGCCACCCGGCTGCCGCTCGCACCGCCCGAGAACGCCAGGCCTGAGGAATCCCCAGCACCCGAGCAGTAAGGCAGTTCTCAGTTCTCAGTTTCTGGTTTCCAGTTCTGGTTCCTAGTATCCGTTCAGTGAAAATCGTGCGAGACAGTTTCGGCTTTCGTGACAAACAGTGGCAGCACGCGCTCCGCTTTTACGGAGATCACGTTGTCCTGATTCTGCAGGATGCCTTCGATAGCCAAAAACCGTTCTGAAGCCAGCAGCAGACGGTTTTGGTGAAAGAGATCGGGCGTGATGATCGCATTCGCCACTCCAGTTTCATCTTCCAGACTGACAAACACAAAGCCTTTTGCCGTTCCCGGACGCTGGCGGGTAATGACGCAGCCTCCGATGCGAAGACGCTTGCCGCTGGGAATGTCGCGGAGTTCGCTGGCCCGGCGAATGCCCATGGCATTGAGCCAGTCGCGGCGGTAAGCCATGGGATGCGGCCCCACGGTGAGGCCGGTGCCGTGGAAATCGGCAACCAGGCGCTCCTCGTGGTTCATGGGCTTGAGCGGTGATGGTGAGTCGGGTTCCGGCAAATTTTCCAGCAGCGGCCCGGAGCCGCGGACGGCGCGCTCCACCTGCCAGAGAGCATCGCGGCGGTGGAGCTTCGAGTACCTGGTACCGAGTACCGAGTACCAAGTAAAACCTTTGTCATTCCGATCCCCGAGCGAATGCGAGGGGCGGAGGGATCTCGGTACTCGGCACTCGGTACTAGCTACTGCATTCAGCGCTCCGATTTCCGCCAGCGTAGTGAGTTCATCCTTGCGCAGCTCCGGAACACGACAAGTCAAATCATGAATAGAAGCAAACGGAGCAAGCATGCGCTCACGCACCAGAGCCTGAGCAACTTCCTCACGCAATCCACGAACGTAACGAAGGCCAAGGCGTAGCGCCGGCGTCCCGCCGGCAGGGCGAGCGTCCTGCACGATTGTTTTACTGGCCACTGGCCACTGACCCCTGGCCACTGTTTCCAACGTGCACCCCCATTCCGAGCAAGTCACATCCACCGGCAACATTTTCAATCCGTGCCGCTGCGCATCTTTAACGATCGTCGCCGGAGAATAAAACCCCATAGGCTGATTGTTGAGCAGCGCGGCGGTAAACGCGGCTAGGTAATGGCATTTCAAAAAAGCGCTGGCATAAGCGATCAACGCGAAGCTGGCGGCATGCGACTCGGGAAATCCATAGAGCGCGAAAGACGTAATCGAAAGAATAATTTTCTCCTGCGCCTCGGACGGAATTCCGTTCTGTGTCATGCCGGCGCGCAGCCTGGCTTCAATTTCTTTCATGCGCGCCTGCGATCGTTTAAAGCCCATGGCGCGGCGCAGGTCTTCCGCTTCGCCGCCGGTGAAGTTAGCAGCGATCATGGCGAGACGAAGCAATTGCTCCTGAAACAGCGGTACGCCGAGAGTACGTTTGAGCACAGGTTCGAGCGAAGGATGCGGATACGTGACCTCTTCCCTCCCCTGGCGGCGCAAGAGAAAAGGATTCACCATCTGCCCGACGATCGGCCCCGGCCGGATGATCGCGACCTGCACCACAATGTCATAGAAGCGTTTCGGGCGCAGGCGCGGCAGGCATGACATTTGCGCGCGGCTTTCCACTTGGAACAAGCCTATAGTGTCGGCCTGTTGCAGCGCGGAATAGACCACAGGATCATCCGGCGGGAGATGAGCCAGATCAACTTCCTCACGATAATGTTTGCTTATCAGTTCGATGGAATCCTTGAGCACAGCCATCATTCCCAGGCCGAGCAGATCGACCTTGATGATGCCCATGTCCGCGCAATCTTCTTTATCCCACTGCACCACCACGCGCCCAGGCATGGAAGCCGGTTCGAGAGGGACGATAGAGTCAAGCTGCCCCTGACAGATAACCATGCCGCCGGAGTGCTGCCCGAGATGGCGCGGCATGTCCTGCACAGCAAGGCACAGCTCATAATATTTGCGCAGACGAGGATGTTTCAGGTCGAGCCCGGCATCGCGGAAGCGGCGGTCAAGCGCGTCGTTTTCGTCGCGAAATTCCCAGGTCGCGACAGCGGCGGAAATTTTGGCAAGTGTCTCGGGATCGAACCCCAGCGCTTTGCCCATTTCGCGCGCTGCCATGCGGTTGCGGTAGGTGATGACGTTGGCAGTCATGGCTGCGCCCCGCTCGCCATACCGCCGGTAGACATATTGGATAACTTTTTCGCGCTCGTCGCCGCTGGGCAGGTCGAGATCGATGTCAGGCCATTCGCCGCGCTCCTCCGATAGAAAGCGTTCGAAGAGAAGCTCCATGCTGACGGGATCGACGGCCGTGATGCCCAGCGAATAACAAACGGCGCTGTTGGCGGCCGACCCGCGCCCTTGCGCCAGAATATTTTCCTCGCGGCAGAAGCGGACCAGATCCCAGACGATAAGAAAGTATCCGGCAAGTTTGAGTTTCTCGATGAGTGCAAGTTCCCGCTCAATCTGGCGACGAGCACGAGTTTGCATGTCAGGCGAAGTTCGGCCATAGCGTTGGCGAAAACCCTCCCATGCACGCTCGCGCAGGAACGAGTTCATGGTTTCGCCCTCGGGGACGGGATAACGCGGGAACTGATAGCCGAGGTCGTTCAGCGTGAATTCCAGGCGGGAAGAAAGTTCGAGCGTGTTACTGATGGCTTCTGGCAGGTCGGCGAAAAGCTGCTGCATCTCCTGAGGCGATTTCAAATGACGCTCGGAGTTGCGCGCCAGCAGCCGCCCGGCTGTCGCCAGCGTGCGGTGATGGCGAATGGCGGTGAATGCGTCGCAGAGTTCGCGATCTTTCGCGGCGGCGTAGCAAACGCCATTGGTCGCGAGCAGAGGAAGATTCAGCGACCGGGCAATCGCGATAGCAGCACGGTTGCGAGTTTCTTCTTCCCGATGGAAATGGCGCTGCAACTCGATATACACATTGCCGCGGCCAAACAGTCCGAGTAGTCGCTCGACCTGCTGCCGGGCTTCTTCAATGCCGCCCTGCTGCAAAGCGGCGGCCAGCGGCCCATCCGCGCCGCCGGTCAGACAAATGAGACCTTCTGCATGCTCCTCCAGTTCTTCCTTTTGCACTTCACCTTCGCCTTTTTTCGCGCGCAACTTCATCTTAGTGATCAGGCGGCAGAGATTTTGATAACCGCCACGAGAGGAAACGAGGAGAGGAAGACGGAACTTATCACGTGATAAACATCCGGTCACCTCCGCGCCGATATGCGCCTTGATCTCCAGCTTCTTCGCCGCCAGATGAAAACGTGGCGCACCGTAGACTCCGTCGGCGTCAAGCAATGCCATGGCCGGCATGTGGAGCCAGGCACAGGCCGACATCAACTCCTCAGGCAAGGAAGATCCTCCGAGGAAGCTGAAAGCGGAACGGGCATGAAGCTCGATGTACATCAGTGTCCAGTGGTCAGTGGTCAGTGATCCGTATTCCGCAGAAAAGACTGGACACTGATCACTGGCCACTGACCACTGTTTTTCAGTCATACGTGCCTTCCACGAACCAGCTTCCGCCGAGCAAATCATGCACGAGGCGGAAGAGAGCAACGTTGTCTGCATTTTGCAAGGCGATATCCCACTCATCGCGCGCCCAGGCTTCCCGCTCCCACCAGTCGCCGGAACTACGCCATGGACCGGCCTTCCAGAGCACACTGCCCTGGGCTTCTTTCTTCTTCGAGCAGACCACACGCACCAGTTCGCCATTTTCCAAAGTTACGGTGGCGCGCAGCGCCGGACGGAACATTCGCAGAGCAGCTACAGCGGATTTTCCTTCCGTTGAAACATTTTGACGGCTCTTTTCTGCAGATACCCCGGGCACGAAGTGCCTCATGCGAAAACCCTCCACACGGTGCGTATCTAGCAACTCCAGCGAACCGACCCGGGGCTCGCCGACCAGGCCGGCAATGCGCGCCAGCGTGAGTTCCAACTTCTCTGGTTCCGGCGACGGAGGCAGAAACAAGCCGCCTTGAGCCGACCGCGGCCTCGCCGGTGCCGCAGCGAGATGAATCTTCAGGATGGGCGCGCCCGGCGGATTAGCGTTCAAATCTAGTTGCAGCAGTTTGAGAAAAAGTTTGGGATCGAGCATGGGAAGAGGAAGACGAAGAATGCGGCAGAATTTTCCTTGCCGGCCGGAAACAAAATGCCGAGCCGGCGATTGGGATTGGGTTGCGCTATGCGATGCGTCGCTTTCGCCGGGAATTCCAAATCTGTCGAGTTGGGGATCTACTCCCATCAGGTTTTGCAACTCCAGAGTGAGCCGCAGTTCTTGCGTCGCCAGAGCACGCACGGCCAAACGTGCACAAATCTGCTCAAGCAGACGATTCAGCAGGAAGGCCAGCGGCTCCAGCAGAACGATGGGATATTCCAACTCGATGGCTTCCTCAAACACCGCCGGCGCTTCCACCGGAACGAGCGTGCGAGAAGCCGCGCCCCGCGCCAGTTGCTGCAAGCGCAGGCCTTCCTGCCCTAGGCGCTCGCTCAGAGCAACTTCCGGCAGCGCCGCCAGAGCGCGCAGATCACGGATGCCCCAGCGCTCAAGAGTTGCCAGCAGACGCACCGATTCTTTTTGCTGCTCGTCTTCTTTCTTTTTCCCTTCCTTCTCTTTTTCTGCAACCCAACTGGCAAACAGAACTTCCACCGGCAGAGGCCCCAGAGACTCGGCTTCCTGCCCAGAGTGAATCACAGTCACACCGGAAAAGCCGCGGGCCGCGACCACAGCGGCATCGGGATTCGAAGCCACAGCAACGTTCCCATCCAGTCCAAGGTTTGCGGCACAGCGGAAGAGGTTGTGAGCAATCTCCAGCAACGGCCCGAAAAGAGATTCCATGCCCGCCAGATCAAGAATTGCTGTGTCGGCCGCAGCATCTTCTACGCAGGGCGAGAAAGACTGTGCGCAATCCAGCAAGGCGGCGTGCGCCATAGATTCCTGCAGCAGAGAGCGCGGACGCAACGTCAATTCCGAACACAGTTCCGCCTGGGCTTTCGTCATTCCAGGCGTGATGCCCACGCGGCCCGCGCTTTCATTTACGGCAAAAACTTTTTCCAGCGGAGGCTTGCCTTCGAAAATAGCCACGGCACGCGCGCGCAACTCCGGCTCGGCGCGAAACACCGCAGCCACGGGGAAATTCGGCACGAAGATGCAGGCAAACATGA
The DNA here is from genome assembly GCA_963787495.1 of uncultured Acidobacteriaceae bacterium. Lineage (GTDB taxonomy): Bacteria > Acidobacteriota > Terriglobia > Terriglobales > Acidobacteriaceae > Sulfotelmatobacter. The sequence goes on along the minus strand of CAWBDA010000002.1, from coordinate 65,879 downwards.
AGTAGTACCCAGTACCCAGTTGTCAGTACCCAGTTAGATTTTTCTGGCAACTGGGTACTGGCAACTGGCTACTGTTTTTCATCCCGCCCAGGCAGTTTTGCTGGCGAATGTGATCTCGGCGGAACGAACCGGTTTGCGATCCAGCCGGGATCGCACCAATTCCGCCGTGATTTCCAGCCTGTCAGCAATTGCGCGTGTGAGGGCAACAGAAATTGAGAATCCATAGGCTTCTCGCTTATTCGATTCATTGCCGACTCCAGCTTTATCGATAAAGAAGAGCAGCTTCCGGCAATGGACTGCCGCTCGACTGCCAACAGTACGGTGGGCGTATGCTCCACCGCGCGCCGGAAACGGAACCACGTGGTCAGTGGGATGCGGCGCGCTGTCTGCGGCGGCAGATCGCCTAGGTCGAGAGCGATCAATCCGAAACCTCCGCTTTCGAGCAGCAGGTCGGTAGCGCGCAGAAGCTGCTCCAGACTCTTCTCCGGTGAATTCTCCCCGCAGCGCACCCACAGCAGCCGATCCAACTCGATTCCGGCATCGGCGGCGGACCGCGGATCGAGAGCATCGCTGGCGTCCACGAGCACGCAGAATTCCCCGCGCCGCGTGGCAGCAGCCAGTGCAGCCAGCAGCAAGGTGGTGCGGCCGGAAGAGGCTGGACCGCAAATTTCAGTCAGGCAACCGCGTGGCAGACCTCCGGTAAGCGCATCCATCGCGGCGATGCCGCTGGAAACCATTTCTGGCGCAGGCCGCACCGCCAACCGCGAAGCCGAGGTAACGCCGGCGAGCCTCGCGTCTGTAAACGCAGAATTAGAAAAGGCTCGCTGTGGCGGACGACCCTCGGTGCAAAGCTCCGCCTCGGAAGGCTCGGGGCAAACTTCGGCGCCTTCTTCAATAAAAACAAAAGGGCGGCCCTGGGCCGCCGAAGTGGAAACCACTGCGGAAGACATAGAATTCCTCGGGAAGATTTCAGGGAACGCCGGAGAAGATCCCGGAGGCATTTTCGCTTTTTATTCGCCTATGAAGATTCTGCGCCCGCCGCCCGGGATTGTCAAGCTCAGACTGGCAAGCCTTTCCATCCCCACCGGTCCATGCCACGATTGCTTACCTTGGCAGCTGTCCCTCGTCTAAGCCAAACAGCGCAGCGGCCAGGCGTAAGCCCATCCAGGTGTCTATTCCGTGCTCCGTCCAGAATTGCGACTGAATCCGCTGTCGATTCCCACCACAGAAGAGGAGTCTTCCATGCACAGAACTCGTCTGCTTGTTTTGTTATCCGGCTTCCTGGCGGTGGCAAGTCTTTGCCACGCTCAAACCGTAATGCTCGATCTGCCCCTGCAGAGCCAGCATGCCCTGATCACGCAGCGCATCGGCATCACCGACATCACCATCAACTATCATCGGCCGCTGGTGAATAGCCGCCAAATCTGGGGCAAGGTTGTGCCTTATGGAGAGGTCTGGCGCGCCGGAGCCAACGAAAATACCATCGTCACCTTCACCGATCCGGTCACGATAGAAGGTCAGCCGCTCGATAAAGGAACCTATGGCCTGCACATGATCCCGGGCGAAAATCAGTGGACGGTGATCTTCTCGAAGATGTCTACCGCGTGGGGAAGCTTCAGCTACAAGCAGGATGAAGACGCGCTGCGGGTCACTGTGAAACCACAAACTGCCGACTTCCACGACGCCCTGACCTACGACTTTGATGACGTCAAACCCGACTCCACCGTAGTCACTATGCGCTGGGAGAAGGTCGCAGTGCCCTTCAAGGTTGCGGTTAATTTGAACGACACCGTCGAAGCCAGCATTCACCGGCAACTGCGCGGCCTCAATCAATACTACTGGGAGAGCTGGGACGACGTTGCCAACTATTACCTCGCCAGTAAAACGAATCTCGACGAGGCGCTGAAGGACGAAGACAAGTCGATCCAGACCGAAGAACGCTTCGACAATCTGCACGCCAAATCGCAGATTCTCGAGGCCATGGGCCGCAAAGACGACGCCGCGATGGTGCTCAACAAGGCCTTGGACAAAGCCAGCGCCCAGCAACTTTACTTCTATGGCCGCCAGCTTCAAGGGCAGAAGAAGCAGGAAGAAGCATTCGCTCTCTACCGCTCCAACGCGAAGAAGTATCCCGACTATTGGACGTCGCACGTCGGTCTGGCCCGCGTTTACAGCGGCCAGGGCGAATACGACAAAGCCGTCAAGGAGATGCAAAGCGCTCTGGCAGGCGTGCCGGATGATGCCAACCGGTCGAACCTGGAGAAATACATCAAACGATTGCAGTCCAAGGAGGACATCAACCGCTAGGGTAACCGAAGACAAGAATGCTGTGAGAGAGAATGGGCCGGCCCAAGGGTTTGGCCCATCTCATTTGTCGGGATGGTTCATTACGTGAGTGATCTACAAGAATGATCGGCTCAAAGAGTGCTATGGGGGTTTATCGCCAAGTGATATTTTGCCGAGCGTGAAACTTTGGATTTCATTGACTTCCCGTCCTCCGCCGCATAACATTGCCTCGCCGATGATCGGCCAAACCATTTCCCGCTATCGCATTCTCGAAAAACTCGGCGGCGGCGGCATGGGCGTGGTCTATAAAGCCGAGGACACCGAACTCGGCCGCTTCATCGCTCTGAAATTCCTGCCTGACGACCTTTCCCGCGACCCGGACGCATTGGAGCGCTTCCGCCGCGAAGCGCGCGCCGCCTCCGCACTGAACCATCCCAACATCTGCACCATCTATGACATCGGCAAGGATGGTGAACAGTCCTACATCGCCATGGAGTACCTCGATGGCATGACGCTGAAGCATCGGATCGAGAGCCAACCGGTGCGGCTCGAAACCATTTGCGATCTCGGTGCCCAAATTGCCGATGCTCTCGATGCAGCGCACTCGAAAGGCATCGTTCATCGCGACATCAAGCCTGCGAATATCTTCGTAACAAACCGGGGCACGGTGAAGATTCTCGACTTCGGCTTGGCGAAGGTGAACGCTCTCTCGCACAATGACGGCAACTCGCAGCCCACGGCGGGGAGCGCCTTGAACCTCACGAGTGCGGGAACAGCCGTGGGCACGGTAGCCTACATGTCACCAGAACAGGCCCGCGGCGACACGCTGGATGCTCGAGCCGACCTGTTCTCGTTTGGGGTGGTCCTTTACGAAATGGCAACCGGCCGGCAGCCGTTTTCGGGAGCCACGTCGGCAGTGATCTTCAATCAGATACTCGAGCACGAGCCGGCGAAAGTGGCCACGCTCAACCCTCGCCTCCCCGCCCGGGTGGAAGAGATCATTGATAAGACGCTGGAAAAGGACCGCGAACTGCGCTGCCAGACCGCAGCCGAGCTGCGCGGTGATCTGAAACGGCTGAAACGCGACAGCGAGTCGGGAGGCATCGCCGCGGTCAGCGGGAAGGTGCCGGTACAGAGCCCCGGCGTCGCCTCAAATAAGTCTCGCTCGGTGATGGCAGCTGTAGCGGTGGCGACGCTTGCCGCCGGTTTTCTTCTAGGGCGCATGACCGCCAAGCCGGCCCCGCTGTCACCGCCTACCTATCACCAGCTTACTTTTCGCCATGGCGGCATTCGCATGGCGCGTTTTTCGCCCGATGGCAAGACCATGATCTACAGCGCGGCCTGGGAAGACCGGCCGATCGATATCTACGCCACCCGCGCCGAGAGCCCGGAGTCCCGCTCCCTGGGGCTGGAAGGCGCGGAAATCTTGGCTGTTTCCGCGCAGGGGGAAATGGCGGTGCTTCTGCACAGTCGCAACATCGAACCCTTCATCAATAGCGGCGTCCTGGCGCGTGTGCCTCTGCAGGGCGGTGCACCCCGTGAATTGCTGGAGGGCGTGCAATGGGCGGACTGGTCGCCCGACGGCAATAATCTCCTGGTGGTTCGCGATCTCGAAGGGCAGAACCGCCTCGAGTACCCGATCGGCAAGGTCTTATACAAGACTGCAGGCTGGATCAGCCATCCGCGCATTTCGCCGGACGGTAAATACGTAGGTTTCATTGACCACCCGCAACGCCGCGATGACATGGGTTCCATCGCCCTGGTTGACCTGAATGGGGTCAAGAAGACACTGTCAGACGGGTGGAATTCGGTGCAGGGGCTGGCATGGCTGCCCGTGGGTGATGAGGTGTTGTTCACCAGCGCGCAGGTTAGTAGCGACCGATTTCTTAACGCAGTCGGTCTTACGGGAGCCGTACGCCTCATCGCGCGGGAACCCGGCACACTGACTCTCCAGGACGTTACCCGTGACGGGCATGTGCTTCTCACTCGTGATGTCCTGCGAGTTGGCATGGTGGGAGTGCCTCCGGGAGGAACCAAAGAAGCCGATCTTTCCTGGCTGGACTGGTCGGCTCCCAATGATCTTTCCCCCGACGGCAAGACTTTGCTTTTCACCGAGTCGGGTGAAGGAGGCGGGGAACACTATAGCGCCTATTTACGAACAACCGACGGCGCGCCCGCCGTGCGTCTCGGCACCGGCGCAGCCTATGCTATTTCTCCGGACAAGAAGTGGGTGCTGGCGGGCCAACCAGGGGTCCCGCTTGAGAGCATGCTTTTGCCGACTGGACCAGGGGAAAGCCGCAGGGTGACGCATAGCGGCGTCATGCTGGTAAGGGCCCACTGGCTGCCTGATGGCAAGCGATACGTATTCATCGGCAACGAAAAAGACCATGGCCTGCGCCTGTGGGTGCAGAGCGTGGACAGTGATAAGCCGACTCCCATCACTCCCGAGGGAATCCGTGCGACCCAGTGGCCGATTTCGCCGGATGGCAAGGAAGTCGCCGGGGTCCAGTCCGACCGAAAAGGGTATCTGTTCCCGGTCGATGGGGGAGAAGCAAAGACAATTCCTCAATTTCCAGAAGGTTACATCCCCGTCGGTTGGTCCGATGATGGAGAGTCACTTTTCATCTACAACCCGGGCGATCTACCTGCCAAAGTCGAGCGTCTGATCCTGGGCACGGGCCAGCGGCAACCCTGGAAAACTCTCATGCCGGCTGATGCGGCGGGCGTTACTGACTTGGGGCCGATCCTGATCGCTCCGAACACCAACTCCTACGTTTACGAATACGGCCGCACGCTCTCCGATCTCTATTCGGTGGAAGGCATCAAGTAAACATTCGCCGTACACCACGTAATTCACCCGCGAGACCGAATCACGAGGGTTGTTGCAATCAGGCCGATTGCGCCCATTGACCTATACTTGCCCCATTTCCACAATCGCCAAAGCTGGCAGGGCTCCATGTCCACCTGCCAACCATCGACTCCTCCCTCACCACACCCGGCAAGCGTTCGCCCGGACCATCTTCTGACCAGCCTTGCAGCCGAAGGCCTGGGCAAACTCCGACATGTTCGAAACCACGTTGTCGATGCGGAAGATGGGTAACGAATGCGGGTTAGTGGTAACGAGCATACGCGCTATCTCCGGACGCACGCTCGAGCACCAGGAGTAGGCAAACGAGAGGAAGAAGCGCTGGCGATAGGTCCATCCGTCCGGACCTTTGTCGTCGAGCGATTTCCCTTGCGTCTTGAGTGCGGCCTCGAGCGCGAACAGCGCGAGATGGATGCCGCCGTTATCCGCCGTGTCTTCGCCCTGAGTGAGCAAACCATTCTGCTTGACTCCAGGACCAGCATCGGGAACCTCCTGCGTGTACTCGTCGGCGATGCACTTGCCGCGTTCGTCGTACTGTTTGGCGTCTTCGGCAGTCCACCAGTCGCGCAGATTGCCGTGAGCATCGAATTTGCGTCCCTGATCGTCGAAGCCGTGAGTCAGCTCGTGACCGATGACCATGCCGATCGCGCCATAATTCACCGAATCGTCCATGTCCTTCTCAAAGAATGGCGGCTGCAGAATGCCGGCGGGGAAGTTGATGGTATTCAGCTGAGGATCGTAATAAGCATTGATGGTAGGCGGCGTCATTGTCCACTCGCTGCGGTCGACAGATTTGCCGATCTTGGCCACAAAGCGCTCGAACTCGAAGCCCGAGGCCTGCCCCACGTTGGCAAGATAGCTGTCACGCGTGATTTTCACGCTGGAGTAATCGCGCCAGTGCGAAGGATAGCCGATCTTGTCTTCAATTCCCTTCAGCTTGACGATCGCCTGTTCTTTGGTTGCAGGCGTCATCCAGCTCACGCTTTCAATGTCGTCGTGCATGGCGCGCTCGATGGCATGCACCATCTCAATGGTGCGCGCCCGGCTCTCCGGCGGAAACGCGCGGTCCACATAGGCCTGCCCGAGCGCTTCGCCTAGATCGCGGTCGGCGGCCCGAGTGCAGCGCCGCCAGCGCGATAGCTGCTCTTCCTGGCCAGCCAGCGTGTGAGAAAAGAAATCAAAGTTCTCGTCGACCATTGCTTTAGTCAAGTAGGGCGCGGCCCGGTGAATCACCTGCCAGCGCATGTAGATCTTCCACTGCTCTAGCGGACGCTCGACCAGTAATTTATTTTCGGCACGGAAAAAGTCCGGAGCGCTGACGACGTAGTGCTCGCTGGCGGGCGCGTTCACCGCCTTCAGGTAAACATCCCAGTCGATGGCGGGCGTTAACGCGCGGACCTGCGCCAGGCTCATCTTATTGTTGAGGTTCTTGGGATCGCGGCGCTTGATGTTATCCATCTGCGCCTGCGCCAGGGCGGTTTCCAGTTCGATCAAGGTACCCGCGTCGCCGCCGGCTTGCGCTTCCGATTCCCCCGCCAGCACAAACATTTTCTGCACGTGCGCACGGAATTTCTTCAGAGTCTCCGCCGACTTCTCGTCCGTTTTGATGTAGTAGTCGCGATTCGGCAGGCTCAGGCCGCCCTGATCGATCTGTGCTACCACTTTGGAAGCGTCGTCAAAGTCTTGCCCACCAGCAAAGCCGAAAAACGGCGCGTTCGTCTGGTTGTCGTTCCCCTGCCATGCCCCCGGAGACAAGTGATGGAGATGCGCAATTTCAAGCGTGAGATCTTTCTTCGACTTGAGGGCGGCAATGCGATCCAGTTCCGGCTGCAACGGTTTCAGCCCGGCGGCCTCGATGCCGCTCTCATCCATGCAGGCTGCCCAATAGTCGCCGATCTTCTGCTGCACCGCGCTGCGAGCCGGATCGTTCTTACTGCTCGCCTCCAGCGTCTCGCGCAGCACGTTCTCGTTCCACAGTTCCAGGCTGCTTCCAGTGGTCCAATACACCTGGTCGGCCGGAATCGGATTGGCCGTGATCCACTTGTTACAGGAGTATTTGTAGAAGTCGTCGCAAGGATTCAGGCTTTGGTCGGTCAGATTGGGATCAAAGTGTTCGAGTTTCGGAGCGGCCGTTTCCGTCGCGGCTTCGGCAGTCGCCCCCGAAGTCGGTTTCAGCGTTGCAGTTTGCCCAAACACCGCCAGCGATAAAGTCAGAAGCAGAAAACACAAGATGACTTTGGAAATAAACATTTGCCCTCTTTTCGGAGATAGACGAGATTGCAGCAGGAGCAATGGCTCCTTGAAAGTACGCACATAGCGAAGATGAAGGTTCCGAGCAGTGCAGGGACGAAACGGCACACTCCGGCCCACGCTTCAACAACATACTAGTTTCAACAACATATTATATGACGCGCCGACAGCAGTACAGTTAGCGGAGAAACCTGACAACTAACCCGTGTTATGCAGTCCGGCGGCGATGCCGTTGATGGTCGCGCCCAGAGGATACTCAAGATTCCCCACATCTTGCCCCATTTGCTTGCGTCGCAAAAGCTCGACCTGGATCAGGCTCATCGGATCCACGTAGGGATTGCGCAGATGAATCGAGCGCGCCAGCACTCGGTTGCGAGCGAGCAACTCGCGTTGACCCGTGATCCGGAGAATTATTTGCCGCGACCGCAGAAACTCCTCTTCCAGCATAGCGAAGACGCGCGTGCGCAACCCCGCGTTCTTTACCAATGCGGAATAAACCCGGGCAATGTGGAGATCGGCCTTGGCCATGCCGAGCTCAACGTTGCGTACCAGGTCCGAAAAGAGAGTGAAGTGCTTTAACATCTCGCGCAGCAGCCGCTCGTGACCTCTTCCCTTCCCGGCGAAGCTCTGCAATCCCTGTCCTACTCCATACCAGGCCGGCACGGCATGACGGCTCTGCATCCATCCGAAAACCCACGGAATCGCGCGCAGGTCCTCCAAACGACGGCCCCTGGTCCGGCGCGATGGCCGTGAGCCGATACGCGCCGCATCCAGCTCCTGGACCGGTGTGGCCTCCTCGAAGTACTCCAGCACGTCGGCATTCTCCGCGATGTCGCGGCGATAGACGCGATACGCCTCCCCCGACATTTCTTCCATGGCCTCTTCCCAGCGCGCCTGATCCTTTGCCTGAGCGCCGGAGCGCGTGAACGCTTCCAGGCTTGCGGCAATCATCAATCCAAGGTTCCATTCCGCGAGCACCGCATCGGCGTACTTCCAATTGAGAACTTCTCCTTGCTCGGTAATGCGGATGCGCCCAGAAAAACAACCTTCCGGCTGGGCCAGGATTGCCGCATGAGTGGGACCACCCCCGCGCCCCACCGTTCCGCCGCGACCGTGGAAAAGGCGCAGCTTCACTCCGCATTCTCCCGCCACACCATGCAGATCGCGGTGCGCCTTGTGCAGTTCCCAGGTGCTGGTCAGCATTCCTCCATCTTTGTTGGAGTCGGAGTAGCCCAGCATCACTTCCTGCCATCGTCCCCAGGAATCGAGCAGCGGTTGATAATCAGGATGCCGCCACACCCGCCGCATCACGCCGCCCGCCGCACGCAGAGAATCGATTGACTCGAACAGCGGCACCGGCATCAGGCCAGGGTCGTGATCGCCTGAACCAGCCAAGCGGACACCGCAAGCCTTCGCCAGGCGGACAACGTTGAGCACATCGTCTTCGGACTCCGCACCGCTGACGACGTACTGATGGATGGACTGCGCGGGATAAACCTGCTTGAGCTTCTGGATTGTACGGAAAGTCTCGATTAGCTCCTGCGCCTGAGGAGAAAACTCGCTGCTCTTAGAAGACGCAGCGCCTGCCGCCAAAGCCGGGGCTGTCTTTCGCAAATCCGTCTTTCTCAGCTTGGTCTTTCTTAGTTCGGTGCTTCCCAGCCCGATTTTGCTTAGGTCAATCGTTCTTGCGCCCATCTCCTGCAGAACTTCGGCGTGCACGCGCGCATGCTGGCGAATATCGAGTACCTGAAGATGGAAGCCGAAGGTCCGAAGTTGCCGCAACAGTGGATCGACATAGGCCTCCGCCAGCCGCTGACCGCGATTCTCCATCAGGCTCGACCGCAACATGACCAGATCGGATTCAAACTCCGTCGCGTCCTTATACGAACCCTGAACATTCGGGCCTTCGCGGCTGCGCTGCAACCGGTGAAGCATGTAGGAAAGAAACCGCCGATAAAGTTCCGTGGCGTTGCCCGGTCCCCAAAGCATGGCGGCTCCGGGCAGCGACCCCTTATATTGCGCCAGGCGCGACACAATCTCCGGGGAAACAGCCGCTTGGCGCAAAGACGAACTCAGGCAATCGCTCAATAACTCCACGTCGCGGACGTATTCGCGGAGAATCATCGTTCGCGCCTGCGCCAGGGCATCTTCCAAGCATTCGGGCTTGACCAGCGGATTGCCGTCGCGGTCTCCGCCGATCCAGGATCCGAAACTCAGCAGGTTCGGCAAATCGTCCACGTCGAGAACCATGCCGTAGACGTCGCGCATCGATTCCGCCACTTCAGCGTAGATACGGGGCAGCGTTTCAAAAAGCGAAAGCCGGAAATAGCGCAGGCCCATACGAATCTCATCATTGACCGTGGGCTTGGTCTGCCGGACTTCGTCAGTCTGCCAGAGGGAAGCAATTTCGGCGTGGATGGTCTGCTCGCATCGCAGAGCTTCGGCCTCGGTAAGGGGAAGACGGTCCAGTCGCTCCAGTTGTTGGGCAATGCGGCGGCGCTTCAGCAGGACGGTTTGGCGAGCCACTTCCGTGGGATGGGCCGTGAACACAGGAGTCACCATCACTTGGCGAAGCGCCGCCAGGGCCGCTTCGGCGGAGATCCCGGCTTTCTTCATGCGCAACAAAGTCCCGCGGAACGATCCCGGCAGAGTTGCTCGGTGTTGGTCCAGTTGGCGGGCGCGACGGCGGCGTTTGCGGTGGTTGGTCTCCGCCAGATTTGCCAGCTCGAAATAGATTGCGAAAGCTTTAGTGACTTGATAAGCGCGCGCCAGATCCATTCTTGAGATCGTTGCCTGGGCGCGGGTCATCAGTTCATCCGCGGAATTACTGCTCCGGGCCCGTTCGCGATGCTCAATCATCAGCTTCCGCAGCTCTTCGATGGTATCGAACAATTCCTTACCCGCCTGCTCCACCAACACCCGCCCTAGCAAAGTACCCAGTGAACGCACATCCCGGCGCAGGGAGCGATCCTTGGCGGAATCGTCCGACCGCGCCGTAAGTTCGGACAAACGGGCCTTTTGATCGTCCGCATTCCACAGCGGTTTGGATCGGGTCATGAGGGTGACGGCTCAAGAGGCGATCAGAAAGGATAAATCAAAAGGCAGTGGTCAGTGTCCAGTGGCCAGTGTCCAGTGGCCAGTAAAAAGCCAACCCTTGTTCAAGAAGCCGGTACGAGAACTGGCCACTGACCACTGGACACTGACCACTGCTCTTACTTCGGCGTTTCGAAACGATAGCCAATACCGCGCAGCGTCTTGAGATACTTCGGGTGGCGCGGATCAGTTTCGATTTTCTCGCGTAGCCGCCGCACGTAAACATCGATCGAGCGCGGCGTGACAAAAGGAGTCTCTTTCCACACTGCATCGAGTAACTGGTCGCGCGTGAGCACGCGTCCGCGGTGTGTAGCCAGATACTCCAGCAGGCGGAATTCCCGCACCGTGGTGAGAACTGCTCGTCCTTCCACTTGCACGGTCATCGAAGAGGGGTCGATGGCAAGATCGCCCAGGCGAAGCACTTCCGGCGTCACTGGCTGCTGGCGCAAGCCCCGGAGCACACTGCGAACCCGCGCCACCAGCTCGCGCGGGCTGAAGGGCTTGGTGATGTAATCGTCCCCTCCCAGTTCGAGCCCTTTTACGCGGTCGGCCTCGGCCGTCTTGGCAGTCAGGAAGATGACAGGCGTCGAGGAAAGAGCGGGAGTCTGGCGTATCTGGCGGCACAGGTCAAAGCCGTCCGCGCCGGGAAGCATCACATCCAGAAGGAAAAGCGATGGCATCTCCCGCAAGGCTTCCGAAACCACGGACCCACCGCTGACAAAGCTTTGCACCCCAAAGCCAGCCGCCTGCAGGTTGTGAGAGATCAGCCGTGCAATATCTTCCTCGTCCTCTACAACAAAGACAAGGCCGCGAGGCACGGGCGCGACGCCGGCATCGCCGAGCGCTTCGGAAGATCCCATGGGAGAGTGCATCGTCACTTATGGCCGGGTTCTGCATATGACTGTATGTTGCGAATGTTGCGGGAATGTTTCCCAACTGTTAACGAATGATGAATTTCAAAACGCAGTGGCCAGTGACCAGTGATCAGTGGCCAGTTCCAGCGCCGGCGTCTTGACGGAGGTTTGGCTTTTCACTGACCACTGGCCACTGATCACTGACCACTAGTCCTAAGTCGCTGCCCGCTTCTTCGGCGCATGCCGCAGGCTACGGCCTTCGATCAGGCTGTAGAGGTCTTCGGCGAGATTCGTGGTGTGGTCTCCAGCACGCTCCAAAGCCTGTGCCATCAGAAGCACGTCAAAACTCGAGGGATTGCTGTCGATCGCGTGTTCGGTAAGATGTTTCTGGAACAGAGCGTGACAGACCCGGTCGACGTCCTTATCCATTTGCAGCACCTTGCGCGCACACTCCAGATCGAGATCGACGAATCCGCGATACACCAGGTCCAGCATCTCACGCAGGATCGCCGACATCTCCACCAGTTGGCGCACATCGGAGGCCGCCATCTTCGCCGTCCGCGACTGCACCCGCATGGCTACGCTCATCACCAGATCGCCAATGCGTTCCAGGTCGGTGGTGCACTTCAAGCTGGTCAGCAACTGCCGCGCCCGCGCCTCGCTCACTCGCGTGATAGCCGCCGGCAAACGCTCATCGATGTAGCGCTCGATGATGTCCAGCTCCTGCTCGCACTCCTTGATTGCCAGGAAAGCCATCCGCGAAGAGTGGGTAAGCAGGTCGCGCACGTTAAAAGCCGCGTCACGAGCGATGAGGAAGGCCTTGAGCGCCGTGCGCGTCAGATCGTCGAGTGAACCGGATCCCTTCCGGGCGGCCTTCTTGCCACCTTCCTGATTCTGCGCGGGCATTGCCTCAGCGGTGTCAATCGCATCAGGCTCAGCGATCGCGGTGCGCGGGCTAGAAGCCTTACGGGGCATTTTTCAACCCGATGACCGTCGTTCGATCATCTTCTAACTCAGAGTATCTCACCACTGACTCAGCCGCAGTCTACTTGAGAAATATGAAAGGACCGTGAATACGATTTGCAGATCATCGTAGGTGCCGATTACAGTGTGGGGTTGTCCAAATCATGGAATTGCTGGAACACTTGCGCCGTCAGTTTGCCTACGACGAATGGGCAAACCGCGAAGTCCTCGCCGGATTAAGGGCAAGCCCTCATCCGCCCGCACGCCCACAGCAGCTTCTGGCGCACATTCTCTCCGCCGAGCGGCTGTGGCTCGAGCGCATCAGGCAGCAGCCGCAAAGCCTGCCCGTGTGGCCGGATTTCACCCTCGACCAAAGTGAAGAACAAATCGTTGACCTCGCCCGGTTATGGCACGAATTCCTCAGACAGATTTCTCCCGCCGGGCTCTTGCAAACGGTCGTCTACAAGAACAGCAAGGGCGAGCCTTGGACCAGTTCCGTAGAAGACATTTTGACTCACGTGTTGCTGCACTCGGCGTATCATCGCGGTCAGATCGCCAGCCAGGTGCGCGCTGGCGGGGAGCAACCGGCCTATACCGATTTCATCCACGCCGTGCGTCAGGGCTTGGTTGAATAGGCGAGTGAAGCAACGCTCATCGGGCAGGAATGATCGAGCAAGAAAGGTACATTCCCATGGGAGATCGCCCCTTCTACATCTTCTTTACCGTCTTCCAGATCGCTGCCGTTGCCTTTATTCTCTGGATGGTGTTTTCCATGCCCGGCCCCTGGGATTGGCAACGCGACACGGGCGTCGCCTTGATGCTTGTGGGCGCGGCCGGAATTGCCACAGCACGCTACCAACTGGGCAAGTCCTTCTCCCTCGCACCCAAGGCTCACCAGTTAGTCACGCGCGGAATTTATTCGAAGATACGCAATCCGATTTACGTGTGCGGAGGGGTCATGCTCGCCGGATTCGTGCTGGTCCTCCACCGGCCCGTCCTCTGGCTCGTTCTTCTGGCTCTCATTGTCATGCAGACGTTGCGCGCCCGCCGCGAAGCCCAGGTTCTCGAAGCTGCATTCGGCGATGCCTACCGCGAGTACCGCCGCAAGACCTGGTTCTAGGAAATCTGGTTCTGAAAAACCTGGTTCTGAAACTTCCGACGCCGGAACATCGAAGTCGAACCGCTCCACGTGCGGTAATATCTCTGGAATGAAGAAACTGTCTGTCTTCATCCTGCTCTTGCTTAGCGCCGCAATCCTTCTGGATGCGTCAGACGAACCCAGGTTCCCCTCCATGCCTGTCCCGGTTTCAGGCAACGCGGTGGCCAGTCTCAAAGGCGGGTTCGAACTCTTCACCATCATGGGAATCGGCCCCCGCAAGACTTGGGATGACGTCACCAACATGGTCTACACCATGAATCTCGGTCACCCGACGTGGCATAAGGGCCATCCCGTGCCCGGAGTTGCCGGCCGTTTGGGCGCTTCGGCTGCCGGAGCCAAGGGACAAATCGTTCTCATGGGCGGCTCTGTTATGGATGCCCAGGGTAATGAGATTATCGTTCCGGATGTGAACGTCTATATCGAGGAACGCCGCTGGAATCGCGGCAAAGACATTCCCGTCCCGGTAGACCGCGCCGTCGTCGGCGTGGACCATGACCGCTTCGTCTATCTGATCGGCGGCCGATCATCGAATGGCCCGGTAAACAGCGTTCAAGTTTACGATGTGCAAAAAGACACTTGGACTCAGGCCACGCCTTTCCCCGGCACACCCGTCTTTGGCCTCGCCGGCGGCGTGGCAGACGGCGCGATCGTGATCGTCGATGGCGCCAAGCCAGGTCCGGTCGAGCGAGGTCCGGCGGGCGGTCCGCGTTACGTTGCCTCCGACGAGTGCTGGCTGGGCAAGATCGACAAGAAGGATCCCTACAAGATTGAATGGAGCAAAGTGCCGGCGCATCCCGGCCCGGCGCGCTTCGGCATCGCCGGCGGCGGCTCCGACAAGGATCACAGGATTTTCTTTTCCGGCGGCACTGCCACTCCTCACGATTACAAAGGTGTCGCCTACGACGGCCAGCCTGCCGAAGTGTGCACGTTCACTTTTGCCTACGACCTCCATCACAACCGCTGGGAGACCATCAGCCAGGACACGCCCGATCCTCGGAGCGACAGCCACATTCTTGACACGACGATAGGACCCGTGGTCGTGGGCGGGATGGCGAAGGATCTCGCGCCGACAGCGGGGGTCGCGCTGTTGCAAAAGAGGTAAGCGTCGCGATTTCGATTTGTCTGATGCCGTCGCTTCGCGATACAATCTCTTCGTTGATGGGCCTCGCACTTCCGTCACAAGGTTCGCACTATGGAAACTGCAATGTTTAACCCTCGATAGTTTCGCCATCCTCCTGAGTCCGCTAAGTCGGACGTCTCGTCTAGTCTCTGGTAATTTGATCGGCGCATTCGCCTGTTCTTCCGGGCGAGTGTCGTAGAAAGCTTGCAGGTATTTATGGAAGCCACGGCCTCCGCTGCTGAGAAGCAGCACACTCTATGGGCCTCATTGGTGGAAGCCGTTCGCGGCTCGCACCAGGACTACACCACCGGCAGCCTGAACCGCGCCATCTTGCTCCTGGCCGTGCCCATGGTGCTGGAGATGGTGCTGGAATCGCTGTTCGCGGTGGTCGACATCTTCTGGGTCGGCCGGCTGGGAGCCAACGCAACCGCTACGGTGGGACTCACCGAATCGATGTTGAGCCTCGTCTTTTCCGTCGCCATGGGCTTGAGCCTGTCGACCACCGCGATGGTGGCGCGGCGCATCGGGGAAAAAGATCCCGAAGGCGCCGCCGTTGCCGGAGTGCAGGCCATCGCTCTCGGCTTGATGGTTTCCCTCGCAATCGGCCTGCCGTGCGGTCTGTGGGCGCCGAACTTGTTGCGTTTGATGGGCGCATCGCCAGAGATCGTCGCCGTCGGCAGCGGCTACACCAGAATTTGTCTGGGCGGAAGCTTCGCCGTGCTCTTGCTTTTTCTGAACAACGCAATCTTCCGCGGTGCCGGCGATGCGGCGATCGCCATGCGCCTGCTCTGGGTCTCGAACGTCATCAATCTGGTACTCGATCCCTGCCTGATCTTCGGCTGGGGACCGTTCCCGCGCCTCGGCGTGACCGGCGCGGCTTTGGCAACACTGATCGGGCGCAGCATCGGCGTTCTCTACCAGTTCTATCGCCTCATGCGCGGGACCGAGCGGCTTCGCATCCTCCGCAGTCAGGTTCGCCTGCAGTGGGATGTGCTCCTGCGCCTGATGCGTGTTTCGGTGACGGGCATCCTGCAATTCGCTATCGCGCACACCAGCTGGATCGGCCTGGTCCGCATCGTCAGCATCTTCGGTGCCGCCGCGCTCGCCGGATACACAATCGCCATCCGCATCGTCATCTTCATAATCCTGCCCTCGTGGGGCTTGAGCAACGCCGCGGCAACTCTGGTAGGGCAAAAT
Source organism: uncultured Acidobacteriaceae bacterium (assembly GCA_963787495.1). Taxonomy (GTDB): domain Bacteria; phylum Acidobacteriota; class Terriglobia; order Terriglobales; family Acidobacteriaceae; genus Sulfotelmatobacter. The sequence continues at coordinate 50,091 of CAWBDA010000002.1, read as the reverse complement.
CTTGGCGCCGGACATCCCGAGCGCGCCGAGAAAGCAGTCTGGCGCACGGGTCTTTACAACGTGATCTTCCTGGGTTTGGTCGGAGTCGTCTTCATCGTCGTTCCCGAGCCCATCGTCCGCCTGTTCACGAGCGATCCAGCTGTGGTGCCGCTCGGAGCGGCCTGCCTGCGCGTCATCAGCTACGGCAACCTGGGATACGCCTACTTCATGGTAATGATGCAGGCCTTCAACGGGGCAGGCGACACCATCACGCCCACCATCGTGAATTTCTTCGGCTTCTGGCTGCTCGAAATTCCTCTAGCCTACTGGCTGGCGATACCACTGCATATGCGCTCCAACGGCGCTTTCTTTGCCATCGCCATCGCCGAGACCTCAATGGCCGCCGCCAGCGCAATCCTCTTCAAACAGGGCCGTTGGAAAAAACAGAAGATTTGAAGCGAGATAGCGTGTAGGCGAGTTCGCGAAAACCCAACCGTTCTGTCATTCCGACCGGAGCCGGACCCTGAGCGAAGCCGAAGGGGACGGCGGAGTGGAGGAACCTGCTTCTTGCCCGAGCTGTGGATTCCTGCCGGAAAATAAAGTTAGCAGCGATGGTTCGCGAGTGGCGGGATCGTTCGCTCTGTGCCGAAAAATCGGGGTATCCCCCCTCCCCCCGATCTATTGGAATCATCGGATTAGCGCCAAAATGACAGCTGATCTATTTGGCTCAATCGGTTGTGGGCAAAATCTTGATGTCAAAGAGCTTAGGGGACGATCCGTGGGTACGAGTTGGCTTGTGCCAACCGTCACGGCCTCGACCATGATCGCCGATTTAGATTAGCGAGACAAGGTTAGATGTCACAGGTGATTGTGGAAAGCGTAAAGACAAAACGAATGAATATGGCGCGAGGTCCGTGGTGCTCGCCCTTCGAAAATCGCGAAGGGTGAGGCGGCCTCATTCCTGGCGGCGCAAGAATGGGCCAGCCCCAATACAACCGTCGACTCGCCGATTGATGGCCGAAGAATGTTTATCTGAGGGAAACGAGTGTGAACGCTTTCACCACGCTTGATTGTCATCGTTCGCGCGTTAGAAACGCGGCGTGATTGTCGCAGGATTGTGCGATGTGCTCGACATCCCTTCTCTTGAGTCCAAAAACTCTGAAACTTCGCAAGTAATCTTTTCATCCTGAACAGCTAGGAGAGTCATGCCATGTCTGCCACGCTCGCTGGTTTGATTGTCGTATGTTGCATGCTATCAACTGCACTCGCGCAGTCGAGCTCGCCACCTCCGCCGTCCAGCCAAAGTCAGCCGACAAACGCTCAGCCTAACGTGCCCTCAAAGGGTTTCGTTCTGGAGGATGGAACTGCCGTGACACTACGGCTGGGCCGCAGCTTGTCCTCCGCAGACGCCCAGGCGGGCGACAGGGTGGATTTCGAGGTGGCTGAAGAAATAAGCGTCGACAGAATTGTTGTCATCCCGAAAGACAGCCCTGCGTCAGGAACCGTTATCGAGGCCCATAAGAAAACACGGATGGGTCGTGCCGGCAAACTCGATGTAACCATCGACAGCGTTCAACTGGCCGACGGAGAAAAGGCAACACTACGCGCTGTGAAGGAGAGCCAGGGAGGCAGTCACGCTGGGATAATGGCTGGGGGCATGGTTGCGACCAGCTTGATCGTCTGGCCGGCGGCCCCAGTGTTTCTCCTTATGCATGGGAAGGATGTCACCTTCCCCAAAGGGACTGAGGTGACGGCGTACATCAGCGGTGACGTGAAGCTGGACCCCGCAAAGTTTCAGCCCGCGCCCCTTGTTCCTGCTGCACCACCAGTCCCTACCACACAACAGGCCCCCCCTGCATCACCATCCGCGACTCCGAACGCCGCGCCCACCGACACCACTCCTATATCGCCGGATCATGTATCGCCAGATCATGTATCGCCAGATCAAGGGGCTGCGGCGGAATTGGAGGTGTCGTCGACTCCCGATGGCGCCGACATCGAAATTGATGGGAACTTCGTGGGCAACACACCTTCCACCCTGGGGGTTGCGGCAGGGCCACACCAGATCTCCGTAAAGAAAGCCGGATTCAAGCCTTGGGAACGAACAATTACGGTGTCGAGCGGACACATCAAGGTTGACGCTACGCTGGAATCGCAATCAAATTAGCGCCGGTGTCGGTCACGATCTCGCAGCAACCGGGTAGCGTAAGCCTGTTTCATCTTGCTTCTCATCCCATCTGGTTACGACAGTTATCTCCGCGACCACCTAGCCCGTCAGACATAATCAGGGTGCCGGAGGAAGCGATATGACGCGGAACTGGGTTATGAAACTGCTCACGGTGTGCGTCGCCGTCAGCGCGCTGGTCTTCGTTTACTCGGCGTATCACGCGGCAACGTTTCTGCTCAGCTTTCCGGATTCCGCGACGCTTCGATGGGCGGACCGGTACACAGAAGTGTTCCCCACATTCGCTGTGGTTCCGCGCGCTTTTTTCCAACTCACAGGAAATGCGCTCCTCCAGTTCGGGAATGCGACACGCTGGCCCGGCATTCTGCTGCAACTGTTGCTGGCCGCGGCAAGCGGTGTTCTAGTCTTTGGCTTGGCGCGCTATCGCAAGTGGGCACGAGCGGCATTTGGAACCGTGGCCGCGGCGTTCGGACTCTTGCAACTGTTCAAGCTTTCTCCCCTCGTGCTGCACTTGTTCGCGGGCGGCGTCAGAAGTTCCCTCGCAGGCCTGGCCGAGGAGCGCGTCGGGCCGTTATACACATTCTTTGGAATCATTCTGAGCGCGGGTTGCGCGTGGCTGATGTGGCGTTGGCGCGATGAGTCGGAGCAGAAAACCAGACCGGCCGCGCCTGTTGCGGCAACAAAGGCGCCGGCGCTGTCGGCTGTGGCAGAGTCGATAGCGGCCGCACGGAGCGCCCGGGAACAGGCGAAACGGGCGGGTTTGCGGAGGTCGATCCGCTGGATCCAGATCAGTGAAGCGCTCATCGCCGCGGCGATAGTGCTCGGTGCGATACCGGGGACGAGCGTGTCCGTGGCTGTGTTCAGCCTGCATATCGGTGTTGCTGTGATCTGGCTCTTGCTTCTCGCATTGATCTGGTATCTGCTGACGCGCGAAGAGCCACGCCTTGGGATAGGAATGGCCGTGGGTTTCAGCTTGTTGCAGTTCTTGCCCTACATCGCCATCAGCATGTTGCCTTACCCCGCGGCGATGCTGTACTTGCTGGGAGGACAGGGACTGGCCTCGCTCGTCATAGCTGTACTGCCGTCGCTGGGCGCGTTGATCACGAGTATCGCGGCAGTGCGAGCCACGATTCAGGCAGGAAAGCCGACAGCGCGGCTGGCGGGAAAGTGGGGAGTCGGAGTGTTGGCTGTGCTACTCGGAGGACTGATCAATTCGCAGGTCGCCCAGGAGAGCACGTACGCAAAGAGTCCACCAATCAGCCGGGAGCGGGAGTCGCAGCAGTCCGAAGAGTATCAACGCGGCCATGCGGCGCAGCAGGGTGTGCTAGAGATTGGCAAGTGCGTGTTTCAGTACGCCGCGACACATCCGAGCGAAGGCTTTCCGGAGAAGCTGGATGAAATCGGCCCTAGCGGCAACGACTGTTTTCCCGACGTAAACGCAGTGGCCGGGCATGTTTTTCTCTATGAGACTTCAAGCAGTGCCGGCACGGGAGCGAGGAACCGGTTTATCGCCCGATCCAAAGAGACGGAGCATATCGGGTCCACATTCTCGCTGCCGGACGAGATGGTGGATGAAAGCGGAATTCTGGCCGCGATGGAGGGCGAGAAACGGGGATTCGCGTTCAGTCCTGCGCTGGTGCTCGCCAAGAACATTGGAGATTGTCTGAAGATAGCGTTCGATGCGAGCGGCGGCGACACGTATCCGGCCGATCTGCACGGATTACTCTCTATCAAGGCGCAGTACGGAGTGCCCTGCGTCCAGCCCTACGAAGCCAAAGACCTGTCCGTGCTCGAACTTTGGCGAAACAAGTTTAGCTACCGATTCTATAAGTTCGAATACCAGGCGACGAATGCGGTAAGCGGCAAATATAAGGGCTTCGACCTTGCCGCACGACCGCAGGAGTACGGGAAAAAGGCACTGCGCAGTTATTTTATGGACGAGAGTGGTGTGGTGCACGCAACCCCGCAAGACCGCGCCGCGAAGGCGGAAGATACGGATGCAGGCTGCGAGTTCCAGCAGAAAGACTGCACCATTGCGGCGATTTCCGCAGGCGAAACACCGAAGTAGGATTGCCTGAATGCTAGGACCTCCCTTTGGCCTCAGTGATTCCTCGCTTCGCTCGGAATGACAAGTGTTGCCTACCGCGCCCGCGCCAGCACCAGCGTGATGTCGTCCGGTTGCTCGTTGTCGCCGATCCAATCCTCGACCGCAGAAGTGACGGTCTGGCTGATTTGCACCAGCGGCAGGCGCCGGTTCTCGCTCACCAGGTCGATCAAGCGTTCCTCACCAAATTCGCCAAACTCGTTTTCCGGCTCGGTGACGCCGTCGCTGTAGGCCAGAAAGAGTTCGCCGGGATGCATCTCCACCGCGCCCTCGTCGTAGGTCACATTCTCGAACAGCCCAACTACAGTCCCGCCGGCTTCCAGGCGCCGCACCGCACCGTCTCTCCCAATAAGGATAGGCGGCAAGTGTCCTCCATTGCTGTAGGTCAGCTTGTGGCATCGCCCGTCGTAGATTCCCAGGAACAGCGTCGCGTATTTCTCCGGGGGAGTGCTCTCGTAGAGCTGGTGATTGAGCAGGCCCAGCAACGCTCCCGGAGAAATCTCAATGCCCTCGGGCCACGCCGCCATAACCCTGCCCGCGCCCGCCACCGCGCCCACGGCCACGGGCTCTCGCATCTGCGGCAAGCTCTCCACGCTGTAAGCGCGCACCGCGGAGTGGATGGTCGCCATCAGCAGCGCCGCCGAGATTCCCTTCCCGCTGATATCGCCAACCGCCAGAATCAGCTTGTGAGAACTCGCGGTGAGAAAGTCGTAGTAGTCGCCGCTCACCGTACGCGCCGGACGGCAGAAGCCATGCACTTCAAGCGACTCCAGTTCCGTAACCTGCCGCGGAAACAGTTGCGCCTGCACCTCCTGCGCGATGGCGAGTTCGCCCTCCAGCCGCTGCTTTTCTTTCTGCTCTAGAACCAGCTTCTCGATCGACTCCGTCATGGAGTTGAACGACAACGAAAGCTGCGCCAACTGGTCCGCGGATTTGACAGGGATGCGATGGCTGAAGTCGCCGCGATCCACATGCTTGGTGGCGTCGTAGAGCTGCGCCACAGCTCCGGTCATCGTGCGCGTCATGCGCATTCCGATAATTAAAGCGATGAGTACGATCAACGTAAAGAAGATGCCAACCGACACGAGAATGATTTCCACGCCTCTGGCAAAATCTCCAAGAGCAGCAAATAAATGGGCGTAAAGCACAGAGGGGCGAGTCCAGACCCGAATCACCAAACCGTCCGGCGCACGCTTTCCGGTCTTCCAATCCAAAACTGGCAGCGCTCCGGGAAAGGTAACCTCGCGGTCCATACTGTTGGCAGGAGGCACCACAGTTCCTACGGTAAAGGTAGGTTCCAGCGGCTGTCCGTTTTCACCGCGAAGATCGAGGTCGCCTCTGTATGGTTCCTGTTTCGCCGGGGTGCTGGGTTGCGTTCCCGCATTCTGTTGTCCGGTCTTGTTCCCTGCGGCGCCTCCGGAATCGTCCGACAGACTGATCTCGCCCATGTCAGCTGCGATCTTCCCTACCAGTTCGCGGTCTAGCGGTTCGCTGGTAACCACAACGAGTGTTTTCGATCCCTGCGTTTTGGATACCACGGGAAGCAGTGTCACCACGCGCAGGTAAAGCGTACCTTCGTCGCGTGTGATCTCGCGCAGTCCTCCTTTTATAAAGGAGGGAAACGAGAGCGGCGAACCCTTGGATTCTTCGCCCAGGGGCAACAGGGTACCGCCGTGCCAGGCGCTCATCCGTCGCCGACGCCAGGCAGCATCGCGCTTCCTCAGCCCAGCCAGCGACTGGACCGAGGGATTGTCGCCCCGCTCGAGCCGCGCCGCCAGTTCGTTGCCGACAGCGGCGTTCACCGCTTCCATATTGCGCAACTGCGAGTTGATCTCCGAAGTCACTACGAAAATGGCAAACTGTCCGGCGAACCCGTAGAGTGTGATGAGTGCCATCACCATCAACAGCACCGCGGGAATCACGCCGATGAACACGTAAGTCACGATGAGCCGGTTGCGCAGGCGCCACAGAAGTTTTCGCTTCAGCCAGCGGAAAGCAACAATGGAAAACAGCAAAGCGGCATCGAAAACCAGGAACTTAATCCAACCCCCGATGCTCGCCGCCGCGGCGGGTGCGAACAGCTTCAGCAGCGCCTGGAGAACGAGCAGTCCCAGGGCGAAGCCCAGCGAATAGCAGGCTCCGCGCGCGATCCATCCCTGCGGCCATAAATCGGCGGCCAGCATTCTCGCGCGGAACCTCGAATAAAACTGCTTCATGAATTCGCTTCGCCGAACCTGCTAAATTTCCGGATACAGGTCGAAAAATGCTTCCAGGCTGGTGCGCAACTGCTTCTCAATCTCTTCCTTGCTGCCTTCGAGCACGTGCATGGTGACGTGCGCCTCGTGTCCGTTGGTAAGCTTCACCGGAGCCTGACCCACTTCCGCCACGTCTTCGGAGGGCAGCAGCCGCATGCCGTAAACCAGTGTCAGATTCGCCATGCCTGAATTCTAATCGAAACCCCAGAACCAGTTCTCAGTTCTCAGTAACCCAGTTCTCACCAACCCAAGGTTTTTAACTGAGAACCGAGAACTGGGAACTGAGAACTGACTGGGTTATCATTCTGCCGTGCTCTCAAAACTCATTCCGATCGCCGCCGCCCTGCTGCTAGGTCTTCCCGCTATATCCCAGCAGGCTCCCGAGACCCCGTCGACCCAGCCGCAAGTGAAGGTGAACATGCTGAACGTTTGCACGCCATCCGCGGACGAGCAAAAGGAAATCGCTGCCGCCCTGACTCGCGTCCCGAAACAGCCGCTGTTCAGCGATGACTTCGAAATCTCCCACGGCCGCTCCACGCTGAGCGAGCCGCCTAACTTCCTTCAGCCCGGAAGCGCAGCGAAAATGTCCGATGAGCCCTCGGTCGCCAACTATGTGCGCATTCGCCGCGAATTCTCCGTGCAGGCGCTGTTCTCCAGCGTGCAATACTCCTTCAGCGACGATGGCCAGAACATGATCGAGACTCTGGTGCTGCACGTACGCGAGCCTAAAGACCTGATTCAGGTCTCGATGGAAGACACTGCGTCTGCGATCGGCAGCGCTGAAGCCATGGTGACGGCGAACACGCCGGCCAGCCGCATCCGGCTCGAGCGATTCGGAAAGTCATCCATTGCGCTGGCTCGCTGCATGGCCTCGGAAAACGGGCCGCCGCCGGACCAGAGCGCCTACGATCCCCTATTCCGTGCCGCCTCTGAAGTGCTGGCCAACTATCGCAGCCTGCTCGGCGTCCGGCGCACCGTACCCGCGGAATTGGCGCAAATTCCCGGGGCAGAACCGAAAGTGCCACCAAAGCCGAAATCGGCCAAGCCAGCCGCCAAACAGTGAGCCGAGTCTCTGGAGAAGAAGAGAATGACAAGGATCTCTCTGCGTACTCCGCGGCCTCAGCGGTTAAGATTCGTTTTTCGGCGCTCCCGGCAGCACGATGCATCGAAATCTGAATTCCGCAATCTAACGGCTATCCCATCATGAGCGAAACCCGCAACGTCGTCATCATCGGATCCGGCTGCGCCGGACACACCGCCGCACTTTACACCGCGCGCGCCAATCTGAAACCGCTTTTGATCGAGGGCCACGAGCCCGGCGGGCAACTCTCTCTCACCACGCTGGTGGAGAATTTCCCCGGCTTTCCCGAAGGGATCATGGGACCGCAACTGGTCGAGAACATGCGCAAACAGGCGGAACGCTTTGGAGCGGAATACCGCGTAGGCCATCTCACCAGCGCCGACCTCAGCCAGCGTCCTTTTCTGCTCCATATCGGCAAGCACCAGGTGCACGCGCAAGCGCTCATTATCGCCAGCGGTGCTTCCGCGCGCTGGTTGGGCATCCCTAACGAGCAGAAGCTCATCGGTCACGGCGTGTCTTCCTGCGCCACCTGCGACGGCTTCTTTTTTTCCGGAAAGGAAATCGTGGTAATCGGCGGCGGCGATTCCGCCATGGAAGAAGCCCTGTTCCTCACCCGCTTTGCCACCAAAGTCACAATCATCCACCGGCGCGACAGCTTCCGTGCCTCCAAGATCATGCTGGAGCGCGCTAAGCAGAATCCGAAGATTCAGTTCCTCACCGACACGGTCGTCGAAGATGTCTACGACCACGCCAAGCAGGAGGTCACCGGCCTCAAACTGCGAAACGTGAAGACCGGCAAAGTCTGGGACTTCCCCACCAATGCTCTATTCCTCGGCATCGGGCACGAGCCGAACGCGAAGATGTTTGACGGCCAACTCGAAACCGATGCTGACGGCTACCTTAAGACCCATAACTACGTGCACACGCGCGTCCGCGGTGTTTTTGCCTGCGGCGACGTGCAGGACCGTCGTTATCGCCAGGCCATCACGGCCGCCGGAACCGGTTGCATGGCTGCCATCGAAGTCGAGAAGTTCCTGGAAGAACACGGCGCCTGAAGAGTCAGCAAGCCCCGCGCCGCGAGCCACCCCTATAATCCGGCCTTTCCCTCGAAAATCGTTGGTCGTATTACCGCGGTAATCTACTGCGCACGTTAAATCCCTCTTATCCTGAACAAGAACAAATTCTGAATACGGAACCTCTTACCCCAATGAAAAACCGCGTTTCGGTTGTTTTATTTGTTCTATTCGCAATACTGACGTTCGCCCCCAACCACGCTCTTACCCAGGAAGTTTCTGAAAGCGGCCGCAAAGTTGTCAGCAAGGTGGTTCCGCAATATCCCGGCATCGCCCGCTCCATGAAAATCCAAGGCATCGTACGTGCAGACGTTCTGGTCGCTCCTAACGGAAAGGTAACATCCATCGAGGTCAAGGGCGGCCATCCCTTGCTCGCACAGGCTGCCCAGGAGGCGCTGCGCCAGTGGAAGTGGGAGGCCGCTTCTCACGAAACTCATGAGTCGGTTGAACTCCGATTCAACCCTTAGGGCTCGGCCCCCCATCGTCGTCAACTCGCCTCGCGCTTCGACCGCTGGGTCGACAGCCTGCCTGCACCACGCCGCCGGTGTGATACAACTTTCTGTGCTCTTTATATGCTCATCTCTTCCGGCGGATAATTTCTCAGGTGCGGAATGTTAAGAACTTTCTTCGTCCGTCTTTCTGAAAACCCATCTTTGCGCACCTTTGCCGAAAACTCTTCGCTTGGCCGCCGCGTTTCCAATCGCTTCGTTGCAGGTACTGAGATTGCCGACGCCGTCCGCGCCACCCAAGCCATCAACCGCGCCAGCATGAGCGTAAGCATCGACAACCTCGGGGAAAATGTCACCAATCCCGACGAAGCCCGTCACAGTGCCCAGCTCTATCATCAGATTCTCGACGCCATCGTCGCCAACCAGCTCAACGCTAACATTAGCCTCAAATTAACTCACATGGGGCTCGACGTAGATGAGAAGCTCGCCCGCGAGCTCGTCAGCGGACTGGTCACCAAAGCCGCAGCCATGGACCCTCCTGGCTTTGTGCGCGTCGACATGGAAGGCTCGCCCTACACTCAGCGCACTCTGGATTTCGTCCATGAACTCCATCGCATGCCGGGAAACGCCAACTCGGTCGGCACCGTAATCCAGTCGTACCTCAAGCGCTCTGAGAGTGACGTCGAAAAACTCCTGGCCGAGCGTATTCGCATCCGCCTGTGCAAAGGCGCGTACAAGGAATCTGCGGAGATCGCTTTTCCCCTCAAGTCCGACGTCGATGCCAACTACGTCAAGCTGATGAAGATCTTGATGAAAAGCGGCATCTATCACGGCCTGGCCACGCACGATGAGAACATCATTCAACAAGCTCAGGCTTTCGCCGTTGAAGAAAAGCTTTCCCGCGACTCGTTCGAGTTTCAGATGCTCTACGGCATCCGTCGTGACCTGCAGCGAAGGCTAGCGCGCGACGGCTGGCGCGTCCGCGTCTACATTCCTTTTGGCAGTGAGTGGTATCCCTACTTCATGCGGCGGCTGGGCGAGCGCCCGGCCAACGTCTTGTTCATCGCCAGGAATTTGTTGCGGTCGTAAAGCAGGGGTCAGTGGTCAGTAACACTTGAGCCGGCGCGATGACTGATCACTGACCACTGGCCACTGATCACTGCTCTGGCACCGCGGCGCCATCGGCGCGGGCGTCCGACGCTCCGTAGTTCACCTTGGTCTTCGAGTCGTGCAGGACAGCCTGCCCGCGGCCCATGGCCGTCGAGTATGCGTTCCGCACGTCGAGTTGATGCCCCATCGTGGAAAGTTTCTGCCGTACTTCCGCCGGGACTCTCGATTCGATCACAATGTTGCAGCCGCGTTGCGCACTCACCGTAAAGCGCGCATTCTCCACCGCCTCCTGGATATTCATGCCATAGTCGACAACGTTGGAAACAAATTGTGCGTGAGCCAGCGGCTGGTTCGCTCCTCCCATGATTCCGAAGCCTATATGTTGATCTCCGCGCTCCATAAAAGCCGGAATGATGGTGTGGAACGGCCGCTTCCGCGGCGCAAGCGCGTTCGGCGAAGCAGCATCGAGCGAAAACAACGCACCACGATCCTGCAGCGCGAATCCCATGCCGCGCACCACGATGCCGGCCCCAAATGCCTCATAGTTGCTCTGAATCAACGAGACGATGTTTCCCTCGCGATCGACCACCGAAAGGTAAGTCGTGTCACTAAACGGCGGCATGCCGGCCGCAACCTCGCAATTTGCTTTGCCGGGATCGATAAGCTTCGCGCGTTCGCGCGCGTATTGCTTCGACAGCATCCCCTTCAGCGGAATCTTCGCGAATCGAGGATCGGCGTTGTAACGCCCCAGATCGGCATAGGCCAGCTTCATGGCTTCGATCTTCTTATGCAGTTCCGCAACGCTGAGCGGCCCGTCAGGCGACGGCGGAGAAGTCTCCATAATGTTCAGCATCTCGAGCGCCGCCATTCCTTGTCCGTTGGGAGGAAGTTCGTAGACAGTCCAGTCGCGATAGGTGGTTGAAATCGGCTCAACCCATTCCGGAGAGAATTCGGCCAGATCATCGGCCGCCATCGTCCCGCCCAGACTCTGTGAAGTGCTGACAATCGCGCGCGCGATCTCACCCTTATAAAATGCATCCGCGCCATTCTCAGCCACCAGCCGCAAGGCCTTCGCCAGATCGTGATTCTGAAACACCTGTCCCACCACCGGAGGCTTGCCACCAGGCAGATAAACCCGCCGCGCCTCGGCATCGTTCGCAATCCAATCGGCAGCGTCATTCCAGTATGACGCAATGACCTCCGGAACCGGATAGCCATCGTCAGCATAAGAAATCGCAGACTGGAAGAGGTCTTTCCACGCCAGCTTTCCAAAACGTTGGTACAGCGCGTGCCATCCCGCGACCGCACCCGGCACAGTGACCGAATCAATTCCTTCCAGTGGCATTGCGGTCGCGTCTTTTGCCTTCACGTGCGCGATGGTCAGCCCCCGCGGCGCCCATCCGCTGGCGTTCAGTCCGTACAGCTTGCCGGTTTTCGCCTCCCAGTAAATCGCAAACAGATCGCCACCCATGCCGTTCATCATGGGTTCGGTCACGCCCAGCACGGCATTCGCGGCAATCGCCGCATCCACGGCGGAGCCTCCCCGCGCCAGCACCTGCGCTCCCGCCACCGAAGCCTGCACGTGGCTGGTCGCCACAATGCCATAGCGTGTGACCACCATCGAGCGCGCGTTGGACCGGTCTCGTGCCGACATGGACATGGAAGTTGTAAGCAGCAGCGCAGCCGCTGCAATCCGAATGGAAATGTTCATGCTACACCTGTGCGCGAATTTGAAGGAGCGTCCAAATACTGGTTGCCCCTACTTCTTCAACCCCGCCGTGAAGTTCGTAACCACGGTGACGGACTGGCTCACCTGCTGCGAAATCCGGTCGAGAAGAATTTTCTTGCCGTCGGGGCTGATGTCGTAGAAGACCTGCGGGGCCGACCAGTTGCTGACGAGTTGCTGCGCGGTGCCGAACTGCAGGGCGCCCCCCGCATCCTTCACCGGCAGAGCGAAGAGATTGTAACTTGTATCCATATAGAAGAGTTCTTTGCCATCCCGGCTCCACTGCGGGATGCCGCCTCCATTGGCGGATACCTGCCATTTGCCTTGCCCACCGTGGAAGGGCACCACATAGACCTCGTAAGTGCCAGACTCACTCGAACTATAGGCTAGCCATCGGCCGTCAGGAGAGAGGTGCCCCATGATGCTAAACGAGTTTGCGGCGCGCGGCACCACCTGAAACGGTTTGCGGTCACCCTCCAGGGGCAAGGCCCAGATATCCTGGCTGCCCACCGGTCCGCGATTGTAGAAGAGGAATTTTCCGTCCCGCGACCAATCGGTGGCAGCGATGATTTGCTCATCAGTGAGCAGGATTTCTTCCGCGCCGCCGCCGTCTGAGGGTTTGCGGCACAGGTTGGAATGGCCGTTGCGATCGGCGGTGTAAGCGATCCACTTGCCATCGGGCGACCAGACCGGGAACGCATTCGATACCGGACCGAACGTAAGCCGCGTTTTGATGCCGCGCGCCAAGTCGAGCACCCAGATGTCGTTGGCTCCGGTGTCGATCTGCATAGCAATGCGATCGCCCTGCGGCGAGATCCTGGCGTATTGCAGGTTCGAAAGCTTCTCGGCTACGGTGCTGATTTGCTTGCCGCTTCGGTCCATCCACAACAGTTGCCAGTCGCCGGTACCACCGCTGGCAAGGATCAGTAAATCGCCCGCAGCCGAAGGGTCCATGTGCCAGGTGCTGGGATCGTTGACCACGCCTTTGGCCACGATCTGCGGCTCGCCGCTCAGCTTCCCATTGGCCGGATCGAAGGCTTGGGCCATCAACTGGTCGCTGCGCGCAAACAGGAGATAGCCGCTGCCGTACACGGCGTTCGATTGGGAACGAAACAAGGCACGATTCTCGCGCCATCGAGAGAGGCATAATACAGAGCATTGTTCGCCGCTTTGCCCGGATCGTGATGAATGGCGAGATAGAGAAAATGCTTGCCGTCGGGAAGGAAAAACGGCCAGCGATGCGAAGTGTGCTGCGTGCTGTCGAGCCTGGTGGCGACAACGGGAGTGCCACCACTGGCGCTGACCCGCATCAGGCCCGATTGGGTCTCAGGAGCAAATAGGATCACTCCGTCTGTCCCCCATGCGCCGCCGCGTCCGAAGGGCGCATCGGCAATGATCTGGGGCGAGCCGCCGTCGATGTCAATCGTCTTCAGTTTGCCTTCGGCGAAGAATCCCAGCGAGCGGCCGTCGGGCGACCAGAATGGAAAGATCGCGTTCGCGGTTCCTGCCAACTGGCGAGGCTCCAGCGAATTCATGGGGCGCACCCACAGCGTGATCTTGCCGTCGGGACTCGAGGCGGCAAATGCCACCATTGCACCGTCTGGCGAAAACACGGGCGGCCCGCCGGAGTCGCCGGTCAGATTAAGCGTCGTCTTCTCCGGCGGGTCGATGACGGTGCGAGTCATCAGCGCCGGTGGAGCAGGGACCTTCAGAAGGATTCCGGCGATCATGCCTAGCACAATCGCGAAAATCATCAGCGCGCCCCGGATCAGACGTTCCCGCGCGATCGACCGCCGGGGCGCGAGGGTAACCGCCTGCGGCGTCCGGTCCGACGCAATCCACTGCAATTCGAGCTTGACATCGTGCGCCGCCAGATAACGCTCTTCCGGATTCTTCTGCAGGCACGTCGTCACCACATGCTCGAACGCTGGTGGAGTGCTCGGTTTGAGCTTTCCCACCGGCTCTGGCTCGCTTTCCAGAATCGACGACGCCAGCGAAATCTGACTCTTCCCCGCGAACGGCCGCTTCCCCGCCGTCATCTCGTAAAGCACAGCGCCAAACGCAAAAATGTCAGAGCGCGCATCCGCTTCTTTGCCTTCAATCTGCTCCGGAGACATGTATTGAATCGTCCCGATGACGCTGCCCGCGGTGGTCAGCGGGGTTAACGGGCTAGGCCCGCTCATCGTGGCCGCCGCAGTAAAAGAAGGCGCTGATCCCGATCCCGACGCCGCTTGCAGGCCCAGCGGCTTCGCCAGTCCAAAGTCCATCAGCTTCGCGCCCGCCGCCGTCAGCATGATGTTCCCCGGCTTCAGGTCACGGTGAACAATCCCGCTGCGGTGCGCCACGGCCAGCGCCTCGGCCACAGCAATCCCGATCTTGATGACCTCGGGCAGCGGCATCGCGCCTTTGCGCAACCGCTCAGCAAGAGTCTCACCTTCCAGAAACTCCATCACCAGATAATCGGTGCCATTCTGTGATCCGATGTCATAGAGCTGGCAGATGTGGGGATGGTTCAGCGAAGAAATCGCCCTCCCCTCGCGCTCCATACGTTGTTTCAGTTCCGGCGAAGAGGAAAGATGTGAGGCAAGAACTTTCACCGCCACGGTGCGGTCGAGGCGAGTATCAAGGGCACGATAAACTTCTCCCATGCCGCCCGCGCCCAGCGGAGACTGGATTTCGTAAGGACCGAGCTTCGTGCCAGAGGTAAGCGCCATTCGTGTCGCGCCATTATAGCCCCAACCAATATAGTCCCAACCAAGGCCGCAGCAATCCGATCAGGGATTGACCTCCCAGGCATCCCAGCGTTTTCGTCTTGGACAAACACCAGCAAAGGTGGTATTCATGTTCCCAAATTCGTCTCTCGGCTCGGCTACGAGCTGAGACAAGTCCTCTGTGAGAAGCGCCTTCCGCGAGGCCGTTGTAGAAAGGGGAATACGCTATGCGACCCTTGATCCCTTTGGCGATCCTGTTTCTTATCCTCGCAGCAGCCGCTCTGCCGCCTGCGGAAGCGCCGGTCGGCTTTGACAACAAAAGCAATGGCGTAACCGATGATGCTACCCATCAAGCCGATCAAAAGACATTCGAGGAAATCGAGCAGATAAGCGACGGCCTCGGACCGCTCTACAACGCGCAATCCTGCCGCGAGTGCCACCAGAATCCGGTTTCCGGCGCCGCCTCCCAGGTCACAGAACTACGGGTCGGCCATATGGGTCCAGGGGGACACTTCCGCAACCCGGATATCCCGATCGCTCACGGCGCCGAAGTGATCTCTGGCCGCTCGCTGGTGAATGATCGCGCGATCTGTCCCAATGCCGCTTTTCCCAACAATGAAATTCAAGAGCGCGTTCCGGAAACAGAGACCATCCGCACGTTTCGCATCTCTTTGAACCTGTTGGGAGACGGTTTCGTCGAGGCGCTCTCCGATCAAACCCTGATCGATCTCGCCACGCAGCAATGCAAGTCTTCGCACCGGAAAATCTGCGGACAGGTTCTCGAGGTCCCGATCGTCGAAGCTCCGGGACAGATGGCCGTAGGCAGGTTCGGCTGGAAAGACCAGCACGCCAGCCTGCTGTCGTTCGCCGGCGACGCTTACCTCAATGAGATGGGCATCACCAACCGCCTTCAACCCGACGAGGTGACCAAGCTTTGTAACACTGTTTCCGAACCGAATGACACCCCAGGGGCCGATGGCCTTTCTGACATTGATCACTTCGCCCGTTTTATTCGAGCCACCAAAGCTCCCGCGCGTGATTCCCAGCTTGCGAGCAGCGCGCTTGCGATGAAGGGCAACGCCTTGTTCGTCAAGATTGGTTGTGCGACTTGCCACGTCGAAACCTTGACCACGGCCCCGGCGGGAACCAAGATCGACGGCGGCACATTCACGATTCCAGCGGCGCTCGGGTCCATCACCTTCCATCCCTACGCCGATTTCCTGATGCATGACGTCGGCACGGGCGACGGAATCCTGCAGGCGACCCGCGAGCACTACGGAAACAAAGTCTTCCAGATAATGTCGGCGTATCTCGCGAAGCAGGACTTCGAAAGCAGCCGAAACAAAATACGCACCGCCCCGTTGTGGGGAGTCCGCTTGCGTCCGCGATTGATGCACGACGGTGCATCCCTCACATTTCATGACGCCATAGTGCGCCACGCGGGCGAGGCCGCCCATGTAAGTCAACAATTTGAAAAACTGAAGTACGACGACCAGGAAGCCGTCATTCAGTTCTTGAAGTCTCTATAAAATTCTCCAACACGGCGGCTCTCACGGATGCTCCCTCCGGCCTGGATTATTAGGTCCGCGGTAACCTATCATCCGCTGTGTAAACCCGGTTCGCAGAGAAGGAGCTCTCGTGAAAGCAACCGCATGGCTGTTCCTCTGCTTCATGATCGCCGCATCTGCCGCAGCCCAGCCTGCGCCCGCTCAGGCGCCAACCTCGGCACCGGACCAAATGCAGCAACAGGCGCACCCGCAGCCGCAGGAGCTCAAAGTCACCGAATACAGCCTGCCTCCAGACAAGCTGGCCAAAGCCGAGGCGCTCTACCAGACGCGCACCGTGCTCTATCTGTTCGGCATGGTCTTCGGAATCGTGGTTCTCTGCATCCTTCTCAAGCTGCGGGTAGCGCCGGCGTTCCGCGATCTGGCCGAGCGCGTCAGCAAGAAGAGCTTCTTGCAAACACTGATCTTTGTGCCCTTGCTGATGCTGTTAATCGCGATCATCTCTCTGCCCATCGACATCTACGAGCAGCATATCTCGCGTGCTTACGGACTCTCCGTGCAGGGCTGGGCCTCATGGGCAGGAGACTGGTGCAAGGCCGAAGGAGTTTCGCTCGTCATTCTCGTTCCAGTAGTCTTCGGCCTGTTCCAGGTCATCCGCAAGAGCCCGCAGCGCTGGTGGTTCTACTTCTGGCTGCTGACCTTGCCGTTCCTCGTTCTGCTGATCTTTGTGACGCCAGTAATTCTCGATCCACTGTTCAACAAGTTCGAACCGCTGGAGCAGAAGCAGCCGCTCCTAGTTAGCGAAATTGAAAAGGTAACCCACCGCGGCGGACTCAGCATTCCGCGCGACCGCATGTTCGAAATGGAAGCCAGCGAAAAAGTCACCACCTACAACGCCTACGTAACCGGCATCGGCGCAACCAAGCGTGTCGTTGTCTGGGACAACACCTCGCGCGACCTCACCCTCCCCGAAACCCTCTTCGTCTTCGGACACGAAATGGGCCACTACGTCTTGAACCACGTCTACAAAGGACTGGCGTTTTTCTCGGTCATGATGCTGGCCGGCTTTTGGCTGGGACGCCGCATCGTGCTCGCCCTCCTCGCAAGATGGGGCGAAGCCTGGCACATCCGCGACATCAACGACCTGGCAGCCCTCCCGGTCCTGATGCTCGCGCTCTCGCTGCTTAGCCTGGTTGGTGAACCGATCGGTAACTCCTTCAGCCGCCACATCGAACACCAGGCCGATATCTACGGATTGGAGGTGACGCACGGCCTGTTCCCCAACAACAACCAAGTCGCAGCCTCATCCTTCCAAAAGCTCGGCGAAAAGAGCTACGACTATCCCACGCCGAACCCGCTGCTCGTCTTCTGGTCTTACTCGCACCCATCAATTCCCGACAGAATCCAGTTCGCACTCCACTACGACCCGTGGAATACTTCGGCAGGACCGAAGTATGTGAAGTAGAACCGTGGATGCGTCAGTACGGAGGATTCGTGGTCATTTTGCTGATGGGAGTCTCGGGCGCAGGAAAGACAACGATCGGACAATTGCTAGCGTCAGAACTCGGATGGGACTTCGTAGACGGAGACGATTACCATTCGCGAGAGAACGTACAAAAGATGCGGAATGGGATTCCGCTGACCGACGCCGACCGGGCCCCCTGGCTCGAAACTTTGCGCACCCTCATCGCCAACTGGATTGCCGCCAAAAAAAACACGGTGCTGGCCTGTTCGGCCCTGAAGCAGTCATATAGACAGGTCTTGCAGGTCTCCCCGGAAGTGCAGGTCGTATATCTGAAGTGGACGCCACAAATATTGCGCCAGCGTTTGCATGCCCGCAGCGGACACTTCATGACGGAACGCATGCTAGACAGCCAACTGGAGGCGCTGGAGGCTCCGGAAGACGCGGTGCCAATCGATGCAGACCGCTCACCCGCGGAAATCGTTACCGAAATTCGGTCGACGCTGGCCCTGCCGAAGCAAGCGTGAAGCACGATATGATGCACCAGTGGGGTTCATCCCGTTTTCTTAAAGGAGCATTTGGATGGAAGGGTTCCGTGTTCGCTCGTTTTTATTTTTCTTCTCCGTGCTCGCGCTGGCCGCCTCCGCCGCACTCGCCGAGGAAGCAGTCTCAGTCACCGTGGACGCAACAAAGACTCAGCAGAAGCTGCTGCACACCCACTTGGTGATGCCCGTCAAGCCCGGACCTCTAACTCTCTACTACCCGAAATGGATTCCCGGTGAGCATGGGCCCGACGGACCCATCGCAAATCTCACCGGCCTCAAATTCGAGGCGGACGGCCAGACCATCCCGTGGCACCGCGATTTGCTTGATGTTTTCACCTTCCACCTGGAAATCCCCCGCGGTGTCACCCACCTTAATGTGAACTTTGACGTGATCGAGCCCGACGGCGGCTCGGCCACCGACAAATTGATGGTCCTGGAATGGAATGAAGTCGTACTTTATCCCGCAGACATCCCCGCCGAGAAGCTCACGTATGCAGCCAAACTTCTGATGCCGGATGGTTGGAAATTCGGCACACCGCTTCCCGTCGAAAATGAATCCGGGAACGCAGTTTCATTCAAACCCATTTCTCTGGACTTGCTCGTCGACTCGCCCGTGATTACCGGAGAGTTTTATCGCACCATCGACATCACGCCACCAGGCGAATCCATCCATCACGAGATGAACATAGCTGCCGACAGCGCCGATGCTCTGAACATGAGCCCCGAAAACCAGAAGGAGATGATCAATCTGGTGGCCGAGTCAGGAAAACTCTTTGGCGCTCGCCACTACCGCGACTACCATTTCCTGCTCGCGCTCAGCGATCATGTGGCGCATTTCGGCCTCGAACACCACGAGTCCAACAACAGCCGCCTGCCGGAGCGAGCTCTGATTTTGCCGAGTTCTGGTATGTCTCTGGGGGGGCTTCTGTCGCACGAATTCGTTCACTCCTGGAACGGCAAGTTTCGCCGCCCCTCTGATCTGACCGTCCCCTACTACGAACAGCCCATGAAAACGGATCTGCTATGGGGCTACGAAGGGCTCACCGACTATCTTGGACCCATGTTGGCCGCGCGCAGTGGCTTGTGGACTCCAGATCAATACCACGAGTACCTGGCCAGCATCTCGGCCATGCTCGGCCCCGGACGCCCCGGCCGTACCTGGCGCCCATTGCTCGACACCGCGGTCGCAGAACCCGGCCTGGGCTTCGAAAGAGGCGGATGGATGAACTGGCGTCGAGGCACCGATTACTACGACGAAGGCGATCTGCTCTGGCTTGAAGTAGCCACCATCATTCATCGCGAGTCTGGCGGCAAGAAATCGATTGATGATTTCTGCCAGGAATTCCACGGCGGCCCCAACCATGGCCCCGAGGTGAAGACCTATACCTTCGACGAATTGGTGAAGGTGCTGAACGCGTTGGCGCCTTTTGATTGGACCGCGTTCTTCCAAACCAGGTTGAATTCCACTTCTGCGGAAGCGCCCCTGGGAGGAATCGAAAACGGCGGCTGGAAAGTCGCTTTTAGCGACAAGCCTTCGAAGTTGGAGGGCCGTCAAGGCAATCCCGGCGATGTTTATTCAATCGGCCTCCACGTGGGACGCGATGGGGTTGTCACCGACTCGATCGTCGGGAGTCCTGCGTTCGAGGCAGGCATCTCTTCGCAAATGAAAATCATTGGCGTCAATGGCCGCGTCTACACCCAGGAATTGCTTTCGGACGCAATCAAGTCTGCCAAGGACACTTCAAAACCGATCACACTCCTGGTCGTCGTGGACGATTATTTTCGAACCTGCACCATCACCTACCATGACGGCGCGCGTTACCCGCACCTGGTGCGTGATGGCGACCGGCCCGACTATCTCGACGACTTAATCAAGCCCCAGGCCGCGAGCCATTAGAAATCGCCAGCCCGGCCACGGATAAAGTTCCATTTGTGTCGCCGATGTTACCCGTTCGGGAGGTCGATGCTAACTCCGTGACACGGGCAAGTGATCAAAAGCGCGAAGGCTACGAAACATGGCTAAATACTGGTAGCGCTACCGGGAATCGAACCCGGGTTTGAAGATTGAGAATCTTCCGTCCTAACCCCTAGACGATAGCGCCATCAATGACTTACGGGTACTGCGTGAAGGCTTTTTCACCATTTTTTCACCGTCGAGCGTCTTTCCAGTCGTCAACGTTGCGGACTCGACACGCTGCATTGCATTGGTGACATCAGCAGTGCTCGTGATGTTGTATCGGTCGAATACGCTGCGCGTCTTGTGACCGCTGATTTTCATCGCAACCGATTCAGTATTCCCCGCCCGCACCAGATTCCGAACGGCAGAACGTCGCAGGTCGTGCAACGTTAGCCCGACGTACCGCGGGTCATACGGTTTGCCTTCGACTTCGATTTTAGTGCCTAGCCCGCACGCGGCACAAGCGGTCATCCATTCCTTGCGGAGATTCGTGCCGTCAAACACCTTCCCCGTCTTCGGCTCAATCGCAGCAAGCATGTTGACCAGAACACTCGGCAGAGGCAGGATACGGGCTTCGTCGGTCTTCGTTTGCTCGGGCTCCAATCGAATCAACCGACTGTCGAGATTGACCTGAGACCATTCAATCTGCAACGCTTCCCCGATTCGCGTCCCGCAGTAGTAGAGCAGGGTGACGAGCGGGCGTAGATGCGACGGTAGCAGTTTTATCAATTCGACGAACTTGTCACGCTCCAGGAATCCCTTCCGTGCATGGGGTTCCTTCTGGAATTGGATGAACGGGACATCGTGAATCTTTTTCTCACGCTTCGCAATCGTCAGCATTCGCCGTAGAGCGGCGAGACTGCGGTTGATTGCTGCATTCCCTGTTCCATCTTCTCGACGTTCCCGCACAAAACGCCGTGCCGCGTCAGTCGTCATCTGTGCAACGGACATTCCCTTGTCGGTCACAGTGACCTTGCCGTCAACAATCTCGCTCTTGAATCCGCAGAATTCATCTAGCGCCGTCAATCCTGCGATAGTTTCGGAGCCGTCCGCTTTCTCCTTCAGGGACTTGTTGCCTTGTGCGACGTAGGAATCAATCAACGCAGCCCGTAAATCGGCATAGCGCAATCGGCGCATGTCCGTTATAGATGCGTGACCGTTGTCTCTGTCACCCATGAATCTGCGAAGTGTGGCGAGAGCCTCAGCCTTCACCTCGGTTTTCGTCGAAACACGGACTTGTCGCCCGTCTTGGTAATACTGTGCGTACCAAAAGCGACAGCCTGCGATTTTAATCAGCCCGCCTTCGCCGTTCGCTCGTCGTACCGTGCTTTTTTTCCGTGCCATAGGTCACCCCCACTTTTCACCATAAATCTTCTGCCCCACAAATGCTATAGCCTAAAGGTAATCAGGTGAGGTTACTAAAGTCCTAAGCGGGAAAAGCCTTGACTGGCGCGGGTTTCGTGTGGTACGATGGTTTTACGTGCGGAGAGATTTGTTCCGCACTAGAACCTCGCACAGTTGAGGCGGGGCACCATGTGGGGCTAGGCGACATGCCGATGCTGGCACATGAGTCGATGCGAGGAACGAACCGCATCGCTTGGAGGGCATTATGTGCCAATCCAGCAAGCACGACTCAGTCCAACAATCCAACCCATAGTTCCTCGTCTCCTCACAATCAAGCAAGCGGCTGTCTACCTCGGTGCGGCTGTCTGGGCTGTCCGTGAAGCAGTCTGGGCGAAGGAACTCCGCGCTTGCAAAATCGGGCGACGGTTCGTCATTCCACGGGAAGAACTTGATGCGTACATCGACGCTCGTCTGCGTGAACGGGCATAGGAAGGCGAGAGGCACGGAGTACAGTCAATGAGTGTAATGGCGATATTTCAACAGTTGACCCCCGTCCGCGACGCTTGGGATACGATATGAGCTGCCTTCATCGAGGAGTTTGGTGCGATGATTTTTGTTGAGTGGTGGGTAGTAGAACGGCTTTGCCTGTTGCTACTGATTGTCGCGACTGCGAGTTTAAGCATCTGGTCTGTGCGCAAGAAGCGTTGGTTCGTTCGCTTTCCAATCCAGTTACTTTTAGGGCTCTCGCTCTTCGCACTACTCTTTTTGGTCGCGGTTGTTTCGACCTTGCCCGGCAATACCTACTCCGAACCTGTTTATTCTCCAAACAGGAAGATGGCAGCCAGAATCGTCGAATACAACGCATCTGGCCTCGGCGGCGCAGACGACACCGTAAAGGTGTTTGCAGCCCATGGCTTCAGTTCTGATGTAGTGTTTTTCGGTGAGTTCAAGTCAGTCAGAGCCCAGAACATTCGATGGAAGAGCGATTCCGAACTTGAGATTTCCTACGAGGGAACGCCCTATCGGTGCACAAGTACGCGTCGCGTAAAGGTTCTCTGTTTTAGCGCACAGCAAAAGGAACAGTAGCGAACTTGAGTTCACGTTGGTTTACGAAATCAGGCGATTACTCTCGCCGACTCGATCCTGCATTACTTGGGTCTGCCCATTTGGGCAGTCCGCAGTGAACACATTTGCGTGCGAAGTTGTTGTGGTACCACCATTTGGCGAAGAACCATTTGCCGCACCTTGGACAGGGAAACCGCAGGGCTAGGTTCCCAGCGATGACAAGAAAAATCATCCACGCAATGACCACTACGAAAGCTGGAGTGAATGTGGAGAAAAAACGCATCGAAAGGACGGCTACGGCGGAGCAAACAGGCACGTAGCCGAGAAAGGCAAACCACGCCAGATTTCGTCGCCTTCTGTACTCGTCCCAAGGGCTAGGAGTGGCCATTTCAAAGTAAGTCTAGCGCAGGCTTTGCTGATTGTTGTTATCAGGCGATTTACACTCATTGACCTGGTTTTGGGCTGCAAATCCGATGCGGGATCGAACCGGCGACATCCAGCTTGGGAAGCTGGCGGCATAGCGCCGGCCAACGCGGAATCAAGCAGTTAGAGCGGGTCTTCCAGGGCAGAATGTGGCACTACGGGCAGTTATTGAACACACTGCTGAACACAACTTTTCTGCCGGGCGGTACAATCAGCTTGTCCGCGAAACCGGGGAGGCAGTTTTGACCACGACCACGACTCCTAATCCCAATCCCCTCGCACCATCCATTCAGACACGTTGGGAGGAAGTTCTTCATGTCAATGACATCATCGAAATGGGCACGCAGTTAGGGAAAGGACTCAGGCTGCCCTTCATTCTGGATGCATTCGCACCGATAGAAAACCCGAAATATGCCTGCGTGTTGGAGATTGTCTGCGGAGTAATAAACGGATGCCGTATGGACAAGATGATCTGTGGGAATGTGCAGATACTGATCCAACAGCCGCAGCCGCCTCCAACGCCCATTCTATTTTTTCTTTTCGAGAAGGATGATCGGGTTAACCACATGATAGGCAAAATTGATAGGAACACACAGGGAGACCTTCAACTATGGAAATTCGACATTTTGAAGGGATGGGATGTATGG
The DNA here is from genome assembly GCA_963787495.1 of uncultured Acidobacteriaceae bacterium. Taxonomy (GTDB): domain Bacteria; phylum Acidobacteriota; class Terriglobia; order Terriglobales; family Acidobacteriaceae; genus Sulfotelmatobacter. The sequence goes on along the minus strand of CAWBDA010000002.1, from coordinate 26,470 downwards.
CGGGCTAAACTGCCTTAGTCTTAGGATTTCTTCTCCTTGCCCCCGGCGGCACATACACCGAATTCGTCTACGGTCCAACTGGGGTAAAGCTGGCAAAGGTCAACGGAACGACCTTGGTCAAGGCTTTTGTGGCACTGCCGGGCGGGGCGAAGGCCATCTACAATTCCACGGGCCTGGCATATTACCGCCACTCAGACTGGTTGGGCAGTTCCCGGCTGACTTCGACGGCTTCCCGGACAATGTACTCTAGTACGGCCTATGCGCCGTTTGGCGAGGTGCAGCAGAACCAAACCTCCGGCGCAGCTGACGCTTCGTTCACTGGCCAGGATCAGGACACGTTGAGCAGCCTGTACGACTTCCCCGCCCGCCGCCAAAGTCCCAGCCAGGGACGCTGGATCTCGCCTGACCCCGCCGGTCGCCGTGCGGTAACCCTCACCAATCCGCAGAGCTGGAACCGCTACGCCTATGTCAACAACAACCCCTTGGCGCTGATCGACCCGATGGGCCTTGAGGATTGCTCCAACGCCGTACCCGGCCACGTTCACGCGAACATCGATTGCAGCGGCGACGACGACGGCGGAGGTGGCGGCGGCGGAGGTGGCGGTGGTGGTGGCGACGACAACAGCGGTGACGACGACAACAGCGGCAACGACGACAACAGTGGCAACCCTCCACCCAATCAGTGCGACCAGACGGATCCCAACTGCAACAACCCAGACCCAAGCGGTCCCAGCTTGGATGTTTCAGCACTCGGGAATTGTATCTCCAACCAGTTTCCCGGCACCATACTCCTTGATGCCACACCCTCGGTCGGAAATGGCGCCACAGGTGGCGTCGCAGATCCAGGCAACATCAACGGATCTGCCACTCTACTGTTCGGAGGTCTCGCCATAGGGACGGCGGGGACGATAACGAATGACATCCAAAGCCAGGGGCTTCAGGATATGCAACAGCCTTCAAGCATCTACACCAATGAGAATCCCTCGACAACCACGCTGGGAAATACGGACCCCGCGAACCCATGGACGAACTATACCGCGAATGGCGTGGTAGGGCAGGCTGCCGTCGATACTCAGATTTTTGAATTAGGCAATTCAATTGATGTTATTGAGAATGGACCGCCAGTGGCAGGCCAATACACTAACACGAGCCAAGATCCGGGAGCAGCCCTATCGGACTGCTATTCAAGCGCGACTGGAACTCCTGGCCTTAATCCGGAATAGAATTAAGGACATAGGAATTATGGCAAAATCCCGAAAAGTGATCTCATCCCTTTGTTTAATGGGCCTGTTTTGCGTGTGGTTTGCAGCTGCTCAAGATGCGGCTCCTGTGAACCCAACGGATCTCGAAATTGTTAGAATGGGCCATATCAAGCCCAAGGGCGGCCCTTTAACGCTCTTCAGACTCTACAAAGCGCCTGATGGCACTGAGGGACAAGTACATTTCACAGAATTCGATTCGCTGGAGCCTGCGGAGCTGCAAATCGAAAAGTGGGTTAAAGCCACACGAATGGTCACGAGCCGAGAGCACAATCAGACCAAAGGCGGTCAACTGATCAGCGATCGAATATTGGCAGTTGCGGATTTACCAAAATCCGACAATAAGGAGTTCGTGATCATCAGGCGCGACTATTTGAAATGTTACCTTATCGAATCGGTGTCTTTGAAGGTCGCGCTGCAAGTCGAAAGCTTGTTTGACCACAAATGACTCGACGACAACAGTGGCAATCCGGACCAGAATTGCGATGACCAATGCCAAGTCCAACAAGCCGAGCTGGCCGCGGTCGTGGCCGTGCTAACGAATTTCAATTGTGCTGCTCTCATCGGCGGCTCTTCGCCTTCAGGCCAAGCGGCGGTGGCGGGAGCAATCGCAAGCCAGCTTTTCGGCAACCCGAACCCGCCTCATCCAGCTTAATACTGGCCCTGACTCCTCAGTGCCCAGCAAATCGGCTGCCACGACAACCCCGACCCAGGTGCCCGTTCCTATACTTGGCGGTTTAGCGCAGGGAGTCCAAATTACCCTCGGTCCGAGCTTCTACAGCCCAGCGTCGACCGCGCCGTTCCAAGAGGGGACAATTCTGGAAAAGTACGGACACGCTATGGGACTTCTCAACCCTGCCGGATACGGATTCCCTGGCGACACTGGCATAATGATGGACAATTCAACAAACCTAAGCACCGTGAGTGGCCAGAACGTCCAGGCTACCGCGTAGATCAGCCTGGGAACGTACCAACCCAAGAGTCGCCGGGCACCTGCGATGTCAGGCTATACAAAACGAGATAGTTAGAGTCGAGGCTGATCAGGGTGTTCCCGTAGACGAATAAATCGGCGGGGTAACTGCTGGCGGACTCGCTAGCGTCGATCCAGACCGGCTGGTCAGGATTGCTGATATCGTACACGTCAATCGCTGCATACGGCGGCGGCTGATAGAAAGCTCCACTGGTCAGGGCATAGGCTTTGTTCCCGCTGACCGCTACGGACTTGACGAAGGTCGCCTCCGGGGGTGTGAACGTAGTGAAGTCGGCGTAGTCATAGACCCTATTTACCAATCCAGGGAAGGCCCCGGAAACCGCCACGGATGTCTGTTCCGTTGTCGAGCCTGCAGTTGCCACTATCGGCACAGGACCAGCCTGCGCAGCGGTGGTTGGAGCCGCAAAAAGTCCTCCCGAGGTGATACTTCCGCCCCCTGCCAGTACCGACCATTGCGGCGAAAGAAGAGATCCACCCTGAATGGCATCGAGCTGAACGGTGTTCCCGACATTTACTACGGGATTCGATGGGCCGATGCGGAAAGGCAGAATGCGCAGCAGGACTGCGTCGCAGGAATTGGTGTTCTGCAAGCAACCCGTGACCCGCGAATAAGATTCACTAGAAACGACCGGAGCCTGAAACACGCCCTGCGCACTCACGCTGCCTGAGTCTGCCGTCCACGTCACAACATTTGGCGTGCTCGCTCCCAGAAGCCGCCAATCAAGCTGCAGTGTCTGGCCGGACGAGAGGTCCTTGTTTGCCGCATGAACAAGTAAGTTCGGCAGCCGCGTCAACGTAATCGAGTTGGTTGTCTCGTTCGTGCCCTGGAATGGTGTGAGATTCACTGATATCGGCCCCGTTGCCGCTCCGAATGGAACCGTAGCTGTGATTTGGCTATACGAAACCTGCTGGAGAGGCATGGCAATACTCGTGCCATTCGCGGCAGAGAAAATAACCGCTGTAGGGCCGTACACAGTTTTGACCGTTGATCGTTACTTGCTCACCGGCACTCGCTGCGCTCGGACTGATCGAGGTCAACACCGCAGAAGCATATACCGTCGCCATCGAGGTGCCATACACAGCCGGGTCCTGCACACTTGTAGCCGTGATGGTGACGCTGCTCGGATTGGGAGGCGTCGCCGGGGCCGTGTATTGGCCACTGGCAATTGTCCCGTAAGTGCTGTTTCCTCCAACGACACTGTTCACGGACCAAGTCACATTCGCATTGAATGCACCGGTTCCCATGACTTGCGCGGTGAACAACTGGCTTTTCCCGGTGAAGAGTTGAGCCGTTCCAGGATTCACGGATATGTTGTCCACTTCCGGAGGAGGCGGAGGTGGCGGTTGAGAACTAGAACCTCCACCTCCTCCGCAGCCCACGAGAGCAAGAAAAGACGCGACCACGCAGAGATATGAAACCTTCGGCAAGCGATCAAAAGTGTTAGCCTTACTCATGAGTCGGTGCCAAACCGAAAGTGCCAAGCAGCGTCGTGACCACCCTCGCAAAGGAGGGACCGGGCCACTCTTGCAGCACCACTCTGGGGGTGCTGCGAGACAGGGCTACTGGCCAACGCAAGCCGCCTTCTTGTCCGCAGCTGTGGGCGGTTCTGATTTTGCGCCTGCTACTCTTCTCGGCGGTCGGGCCGCTAAAACAACCTGGGCTGACCTGCCCCCTGCTTTCGTTCACGTAAGCATACGACAGCTTTCTGCTTTTCCATCTTCGGTTTGAGCCGGGATGGGGGAGCGCGAGGGGCAAGGGACGGCGTTTGAGTCCCTTGCCTCTCGCACAGCTGGGTGGAAGGCCGCTGCCTGCGCCGCCGCAAACTCTTTCGGCGTGCGGTATCCCAAACTGCTGTGCGGGCGCTCCTCGTTGTACTCGATCCGCCATGCCGCGATCTTCCGCCGTGCGTCGAACAAATTTTGAAACCAGCTCACCGTCAAGCACTCATCTCGCAGCCGTCCGTGAAAACTCTCCACCCGCGCGTTCTGCGTCGGCTTTCCCGGCTGAATATGTACCAGCTCGATCTGCCGTTCCACGCACCACGCCAGAAAATGCCGACTCGTCAACTCCGGCCCGTTGTCGCAACGGATGGCCAACGGCTGTCCGCGTTCAGCGACGATCCCATCCAACACGCGCGTCACCCTCCGGCTGGCAAAGCTCGTGTCCACTTCCAACGCCAAACACTCCCGTGTATACGCATCCACCACGCTCAGCACCCGGATCGTTCGTCCGCACTCCACCGCATCATGCACAAAATCCAGCGCCCACTCCTGATTGGCCGAAGTCCGTGCCAGCAGCGGCTTTCCTTCGCGCACGCAGTGCTTGCGCTTTTTCCGCCGGATCATCAACCCTGCCTCCCGATACACGCGATGCACCCGCTTGTGGTTCACATGCTCTCCCGAGCGGCCCAGCAACACATGCAGCCGCCGATACCCGAAGCGTGGCTTCTCCCGCGCCAACTCCACCAGCTTGGTGCGCAACGGTTCATCGCTGCGCCGCGACTGATACCGGTAGCTCGCCACTGCCATCCTCACCACCCCGCAGGCCCGCCGTTCACTGAAGGCGTACTTCTCGCGCACCTGCTCGACGGTCGCCTTCAGGACCGCGAGCTCCACCCGTTTTTTTCAATCACCCACTGCAGCGCATCCTTGTCCAGACTCAGATCCGCCACCAGCTTCCGCAATCGCGTGTTCTCATCCCGCAACTGCTTGGCTTCCTGCGCCTGGCTCACGTCCATCCCACCGTACTTCGCCTTCCAGGCGTAGATCGTGTGCTTCGATACCCCGACCTCGCGCGCCACATCCTCCGCCTTCCGACCCGCCTCCAGTTGCTTCAGCGCCCCGATCATCTCCGCTTCCGTGTGCCTGCTCTTCGACATACTCCTTCCCCTTTCCTTCGTCCGAAATCATACTCGGACTTGTTCGGAAAACGGGGAGCAGGTCAACGGTCGTTGTCTTGCTCGTCCAGTAGATCGCGCCGCTTGTATTCCAGTTGGTTGTATAGACGAAATGCTGGTGCAAGACCTCCGTACTTCCGTTGAAACTAACGTAGCGGTCGGTAATAACGGGAACCGCGTATAGCGCATCGCACTGTGGATTCTGGGCAAGCTGACTAGCGCCGTACTCAGCCTGCGCATTCATCCCCCACACATACCGAACGTACCCTCCCGTTGGATATGTCACTTTGTTAACGACCTTATAGTTGGAGTCATATGTGAACGAAAAGCTTTTGCCGTTTGGAAGTGTGAGAGTGGAGATCCCTGTAATAGGTGCGTCAGTTATTGTGTTGTACCATGCCACGTGGGTAAAATATTGTGGACAAACACCCGACAAAGTGTTCACGGCGGCTTGAAACGACGGTGTAGGCAACGTTGTCCATTGGAGATTATAAGGAGCGTTCAGACCCAAAATCTTCACCGTCTCACCGCTTGTAGCAAATCCTGAATCTTGAAGCACCGCGCGGCCGAGTGTGTCAGCGTAGTTGTATCCCGAAGTGCCTGCGGGCGTGATTTGGATGACATTACCGTTGCGGTCCTCCACCGAACTCGGTAGTGCGCCATTGACGTCGTTATAGGAGTCGCTCGTGAAGTAGAACGTTGTTCCGTCTGGCTCTGTGACGGTTACGGGGCCTACCGGCATCCCGGCGGGGTTCCCCTGCGGAATCGATGCTATGATCGCGCCGACGGGCTGCGCGCCAGGCTGCGTGCTCCAGCCGTCCTCTCCCGCTTGCGTCACGGCTACCCCGCCAAATCCCGCCGGAATGGGGATTTATCAACAACTATGGGTCATTGCTGAGATATCATGCGGTCCTTATGGACTCTCCGCCTCCACCGCCAGGAATCGTGCAGAAATTTGGCGCCTCTGGAATAACGGTGGTCAAGGCAGCGACGATTTGGCTCTGTCTCGTCGCTCTGGCGACTGTCCTCAACTCGGTCATACTGTTCAAGTATTCTCGCTTCATCGACTTCCGGATAGGACTCTCATTTACACAGCTCATCGATGCGGTTTTTGTTGGTATGCAGCTGGAGCCGCCAGGGGCGCCCTGGTTCGCTACTGCCCTACCAGCGTGGGCGCTGGACCTGCCGTTCGTCTTACTGCTGCTGGTGCTGGCCAGGAAGGTTTCTCATCGACGGGTTCGGGCCACTCAGGTCGGCTTTTGGCTATACGCAATCGACACTTTCGCATTCGTGCTCAGCTTCGCGGCGTCGTCAGCCGTGTTTCACGCATCCGTCCGACAACTCGCATGGCAAGGCTTGACTCTCATTCTTCATACCATTGGCCTCTTCATCCTTTTTCGAGCATGGCGAGCAGCGGTCGGTGCGCAACGTCTAGCATGACTGGCGAAACCAGGCGTTAGCACTCAAAACCCCCGCCATCGGGGTCAATGAGTGAAATGGGGATATAACGTCAATTGACACGATTCCCTGCCAGGCCGTGGCTCGGATTACTGTCGCGGTAGGGACGACCATTGCTGATCGCCCCCCGCACAGATCCGTACAAGCGCGTTTACGCATACGGCTCTTACCGTGGATGACTGGCGGCGAAGCGTGCATCAGGATAAGGATGCAGAGTGCGGGGTTGGGGAATCCACCGGGTCAAGACTGGGGAGAGACGAGCCCATCGCACCTGTGCGCGCTGGCTGCGACGGACAAGGACGCTCCGCCACAACCAGCAAACGCGACGTTGAAAGATGCGCAACTGAGTCGAGTTTCCCGGAACGGCATGGTATTGGTAGTAGCCCAGCACAACCTTTCGAAGCCATGCACCGACCTCGGTCGTACGATGATGCTTTCGGCGTTGAAGCTCAGCCTTGATGGCTTTGAGCTTCGCGACCATCCGCTTCTTCGCCGTAATCCGCCAGACGATGAAGGCCTTGTCGCTGATGCGCTGCCCACAGAAGTGAGTGAAACCCAGGAATATGAAGGTCTCAGGTTTTCCCTCGCCACGCTGCTTCCGGTTTCGAGCGGCGAACCGCCCGAATTCGATCAGTCGTGTCTTGTCCGCGTGTAACTCCAAACCGAACTTGGCCAATCGATCCCGAAACTCCCGAAGGAATCGTTCAGCGTCCGTTCGATGCTGAAAGCCGAGCACAAGATCATCGGCGTAGCGGACGACGATCACATCGCCCTTTGCCATTTTCTTGCGCCAGACCTCGACCCATAGATCGAAAACGTAATGCAGGTACACGTTGGCGAGCAACGGCGAAACCACTGCTCCCTGCGGCGTTCCTACCTCCGTCTCCGACCACTGACCATCTTCCGAAACTCCCGCCTTCAGCCACTTCTGGATCAGGCGAAGTATTCGGCGATCGGCCACGCGATGCTCGATAAACTTCGTGGTCCACTCGTGGCCCATGTTGTCAAAGAAGCCACGAATGTCCGCATCGAGCACCCAGTTCACTCGTTTCCATTGGATGCCCGCCGTCAGCGCGTCGAGCGCTTGATGCGGGCTGCGACCGGGTCGAAACCCGTACGAAAAGCCTTTGAAGTCGACCTCATAGATCTGGTTGAGAATCGTCACCACGGCCTGTTGAACGATTTTGTCCTCCAGTGCCGCAATGCCCAACGGGCGTTGTCGCCCATCAGCCTTCGGTATGTAGACTCGTCGTGAGGGTTGTGCTCGATACGCTCCATGGTGCACCCGACTGTGCAGATCGATGAGCCGATCTTGCAATCCGGTTTCATACTCCTGCCACGTCACACCATCGACTCCGGGAGAAGCCTGACGCTTGAGTGCGTAAAAGCTATCGCGGAGTAATCCGATGCTCAGATGGTGGAGCAAAGCGGTGAACCGCTCCTGCTTCCTCGTTCTTGCAGCTTGCCGCACACCGTCCGATCCCTGGGACATGCGTTTCCCGCTCTGTGTCGGGCGCATGTGTGATGGAACGATGTTCTCCTCAGTCTGCGCCCTTCCCTCCCCCACCTCCGCGGAGGGTTGCCCTTCCTTGTTCGGCGGGTTCACAGGTACTACGGCACAGTCCGACTTCTCCTGCACGTTCATGTCCGCCGTTCGGTTTATGGCCTTTGCGGACCGGTCTTGATCGGTTGACCAAGACGTGCAGGAGATCTCCCGGTTCTCGTGCATGTTGTTTCTCAGCGTGCGCGGGTTCTTAGACTACGCAGGACCGACAATCCACTCGCGATTAGCGTGGCTGCCGTGTTGCCTTCCTCCCTACCGGAACGAAGTCGGCATCCTGTTCCATCGGCTTTTCGAAGCTCAATAGCCCGGCCCACCGATACCCCTGTCTACGCTTCAAGCGACATCTCGCGATGTCGCCTGCAAGACTCGAGGCCAGGATGGATTCGCTGCTTCCTTTCCTGTAGGGCTCTTTCATCCCCTACAACATGCCGGTTTATCCCGGCGCTCTCCGGTTGGCCGACCGCCCGGGAACTACCGTGAATTTCCCCGGCTGTCTGGGAGGTATACTGCCACAGGTAAAGCGTTCGATTGGACGCCTGCAGTCCACTCTTTGCCTGCGGGGTTGCATGAAAAAGAGCTTAGGATCGCTGTTTCTTCCACTCCTGGTGTGCCTGTCGCATGCGCAACAAAGCTCTCCCGCGCTCGGGCCCGCGCTCGTACTCACTCATGTGACCGTGATTGACATGACTGGCGCGGCAGCTAAGCCGGACATCACAGTGATCATCACCGGCGCCCGCATCAGCCAGATCGGGAGAAGCGGAACAATTCAAATACCCCAGAATGCTCAGGTAGTGGAGGCCCGAGGCAAGTTCCTGATCCCCGGCCTCTGGGATATGCACGTGCACTGGGGAGACACTGAATACTTGCCTTTGTTTCTTGCGAACGGTATTACCGGAGTTCGCATCATGTGGGGTCACACCCGCCACCACGAATGGCGGCGCCAGAGTGAGTTAGGTCACTTGCTCGCTCCTCATCTCGTTATCGCGAGCGCCCTAATCGACGGCCCCAAACCGTTTTGGCCAGGCTCCGTCAGTGTGAAAACCGAAGCCGAAGCGCGCCAGGCGGTCCTCACGGCGAAACAAGATGGTGCGGACTTTGTGAAGGTGTACTCCTTCCTTCCCCGCGAAGAATACTTCGCAATCGTCGACGAAACCAAGAAGCAAGATATTCCATTCGCCGGGCATATCCCTTTCTCGGTTTCCGCCGAGGAGGCATCTCGTGCCGGACAGAAGTCTTTCGAGCATTTGATGGGTCTCCTGCCCGCGTGTTCAAGCAGAAGCGACGAATTCTTCCAGGCCGCACAGGCCGACTTGGCCGAGGAACTTTCTACCGGCAAACCCACTTTCTGGGGCTCCCGTTACAAGTCGATGCGTCAGGCCGAGATCGACAACTACAGCCCCGAACGTGCGGCTGCTCTCTTCGCCGTGTTCAAGAAGAACGGCACCTGGCAAGTTCCGACTTTGACCGTGCTCCGATCCCTCGCTTACGTCGATGATCTTTCATTCACCAACGATCCCCGCGTAAAATACATGCCGCCATGGGCTCGCAAAGATTGGACACCGGACAAAGCTCCTTACCTTTACGGGCCGCGCACGCCCGAAGACTTTGCTTTCGCCAAGAAGGAATTCCAAAAGGATCTGGAACTCGTGGGAGCCATGCAAAAGGCGGGCGTTGGCATTCTGGCCGGCACCGACGCTTCCAATCCGTTCTGCATGCCGGGATTCAGCCTGCACGACGAGCTGGGCCTGCTCGTTAAAGCCGGCCTCACGCCCATGCAGGCGCTGCAGACCGCGACTCTCAATCCGGCTCGCTTCAACGATCAGGAAAAAGATCTGGGCACCGTTCAGAAGGGCAAAATCGCAGATCTTCTCCTTCTCGACGCCAACCCACTTGACGACATTTCAAATACCCGGAAGATCGATTCTGTGATTTACGGTGGAAAGGTATTGTCGCGGTCCGATCTCGACAAAATGCTGGCGGACGTGGAGGCCCTCGCAAGCCGTCAGCCAATCTCCGAAGGCATGATGAAGGCCATCCAGGAAAAAGATGTTGCGACTGCGATCCAACAATATCGGGAGCTGAAAGCGGCTCAGCCCGGCAAATACGATTTCGGCGAAAACGAGTTGATCGGTCTCGGTTATCAACTCATCCATGGAAGAAAACTTCCAGAGGCGATCGAAGTCTTCAAGCTTAGCGTCGAAATGTTTCCCAATTCCTACAACACTTACGACAGCCTCGCCGAAGCCTACATGGACAATGGCGAGACGAATCTCGCTACCCAGAACTACCAGAAGTCATTGCAGCTCAACCCCGGAAACACGAACGCAACCGAGATGTTAGAGAAGCTGAACTCTAAATAAGCCAAATCTGCGCAGAGTTCCCCTGTTTGGATTGAGTGACGGGCAAACCGGAAGTAGTCAGCGTCAACTGACGCTATCAGGCGATTTCACTCAAAACCCCCGACTAGGGTCTTCGCCCCAGACAACGGTCAATGAGTGTAATCAGGATTTTGCAACAGTTGAGGGAGTCGCGCATAATTCGAGAGTGACCGACGCCAACGCAGACCCGCCCCAGTCGCTCTCGGCTGCCGAAGAGAAGTTCGCAGCCTTTCTTGCAACCCAGAACTATCCAAAAACAATTTGTTGGGTGATGCGCGGCGACGTGGTGGTGGAAACGAACTGTCACTACTGGGTCAGGAAGCGCGAAGCGGAAGCAACAAGGTATGCCGCCCGGCGGTATTCGGTGGGGCTTGAGCGCAACTTCGGCGTCAAGCTGCAAGCGATTTGCGCCACCGAATCAGAGACGTTTGCGTCAGTGTTCGTTCCCAAAAACGACTTGGACGCGCAGTACCACCAGATGGGGCGCGGATTACAGCTCTCTTGTCCCGTCGAAAGGTACTCCACGTCCATCGTAACCAATCCGCTCAAGTGGTGCCTGCTCTGGTGGCGGAACGGCCAGCGAAGCAAGAAGTTGCAAGTGTGAATCCGAAACTCTGAGCGTGCAACTATCGAAAACAGGCGCTCATTGAGAGTTAGCGGGAGGTCAATAAGGGTCGATCCTAGTCGCCGATGAATCGAAGAAACTGGTGGGGATGATCTCGGCACTGGATTGCAAGCTCACGAATCTGAGCGAGTAGTCGTTTTCCATCTGGACTAGAGGTTTCTTCTATGAGCCTGTCAAGCTCTTCTAAGAGTGGGTACATCTGTACGCCATTGAAGATCGTGTTTCCATAGGGGTCTATGTACCGCATCATGGGGAACCGAGGGTCTTCTATCGGAAGCACGCGATCAAGCAGGCCCCCGGTATTTGTTACCAGACCGAATTCCTTCCCGTGAATTGTTTGAAGCGCTACTTTGATACCCACGGTGTCCCTCCATGGTTGAGGATCGCCACCGGCGATTCTATCGGATGGTTGACGTTATCAGGCGATTACACTCAAAACCCCTTGGGCCCGGTGTAAATGAGTGTAATAGAGATTTAACGTCAATCATCCTTGAGACCAGCCAACCAGCGTACTACACTGCAATTTCGGTAGTGGCTGAATTTGGGCTTACACGATATAGAGAATGGCGAGTAAATTGCGGTATGGACAATACCATCATTTTCGATCTTGTTTTTGTGGACCCCGGCGTTGCCCTCCATCCAGTCGCTATCATTGAGGTTAAAAGCACTGGAACGCAGACGTATGGGAGCCAAGAATACTCCGGTTTAATTACGCCCGAGTGTGTCAGTATGCAGGAACTCGATTATCAGATTGAATTCCTGAAAAGAGAACTGGAAAAAGTTCGCGCTGAAGGTTACAGGAAATTCAACAAGAAGGCAGCTTGATAATAGAAAAAGCCCGGATATGCCAGTCCGGGCCTTTCCGGTCTATGTCGTGCTTCGTTATGCCCACATTAGGGCCGGAGCATAGAGTGTCTCAACTAAGATCGTCACTGAAGTGTCCCGGATTCAGGGATTTTTGCTAGGAGCGCTTGGGTCACTGGATTCTGCTCCAAAAAGACTTTCATTCCTTCGCACAATTCTCGAAATTGCTGATCGGCGGCAGGGTGGGGTTTTGGATGTTTTAGAAGCGCGTTCATTTCTCTACGGAGCCGTCGCCGCGTTAGACCCCGCTTTAGCAACATCTCTTGCAAGGCGTCGTTTTTCCTTCGGTACGTCTCGATCGTATCGAACATTCCCATCCATATTTTCAGGAACTCTTCGTGTACGCGGCCTAAAGCTGGCATCCACCGACCTCCTTAAGCTAATAGCGAGTGAAGTGGCCAAATCTCGTTCGCCAAACCAGCAGCCATTGCGGGAGTCACGCGCAAGGACGAATGCACGCGACAGAAATTATAGTGCGCCAAGTGCAAAGCGCAAGCGGCTTTCAGGTTCTCCAGCCGCTTCGAGAAAGCGTTCGTCAGGCGCGTGAATCGACGCATTGCCATTCTCATAGTCAGGTTCTGCCGCTCCACGAACGAAGTGCTGATATGGTCCGGATCGGGGTCGCCTTGTCGAACCTTGGATATGACCCCCGAGATGCGCGGTGGCGTCAAATTAAGCCACTACCGCAATTTCTTGCAGATTGACAAGCCCCCAACCAGCGAACATACTGTTGCTCAAGTTTTGAGCAAGCTGCCCCTCTTCCTATTGCAGTAATCTCATATTCGTCCCGGCTTTTTGCTTAAGCATTTCGGACGCCGCTGAAACCTAGGTTCGCTTCCCTGAAGGAGAGATTCTCATGAAGATCCACATCGTTCGCGTGGTGGCTGCATTCTGGTCGCCGTATTCAACCCGCCAAGAGGATTCATCCCCCAAATCGGTTTCAACCGCAACTCTTCTGAAGGGAGGAAAAACTTATGACACGCAATAAATCCTGGACCGCCGTCAGCAAGGCTTTGGCGGCCGTGACCGTATTGCTGATCGTGACTCTGGCGTTGGCGAGCGGCGCTGCCGCGAGTTCTTATGAGATTCTTCACAGCTTTACTTGGGCAAAAGCTCCGAGTGGAGACCTGATCTTCGACAAGGCTGGCAATCTCTATGGGACAACACGGGCCGGGGCCTCGCCAGGGTGCGTCAGTCTCGGTAGTGGGAGCGGCTGTGGCGCCGTTTACAAGCTGGCACCTGGTGCGAAGGGAACCTGGAGAGTGAGCATACTCCACGTGTTTACAGGCGAGGACGGATCCGCGCCCTTTGCCGGGCTGATCTTTGACGCCGCAGGCAACCTCTACGGCACAACCTACGGTGGCGGAGCCGGCGGCGGCGTGGTGTTCAAGCTCGCGCCCAACCTGGACGGGACCTGGAGACAAAGCGTGCTGCACAGCTTTACAGGCACGGACGGGTATGGAGCCTTTGCCGGGCTGATCTTCGACGCCGCTGGTAACCTCTACGGCACGACCGAGGGTGGCGGCGCTGACGGCTACGGCGTGGTCTACAAGCTCGCGCCTAACCCGGACGGGACTTGGACAGAGAGCGTGTTGCACAGCTTTACAGGCACGGACGGCTGGTTCCCCTATGCCGCGCTGATCTTTGACTCCGCAGGCAACCTCTACGGGACAACTTATTACGGAGGCGGGACGGCCTGCGAATTCGGCTGCGGCGTGGTCTACAAACTGTCGCCTAACCCGGACGGGACCTGGACAGAGAGCGTGCTGCGCAGCCTCATTGCTTCGGATGGGACGTTTCCATATGGCCGGCTGATCTTCGATGCCAGTGGTAATCTCTACGGAACGACCCAATACGGCGGTGCCGCCGGATATGGCGTAGTGTTCAAGTTCGCGCCCAACCTGGACGGGACCTGGACCGAGACCGTGCTGCACAGCTTCATGGGTACGGATGGGTACGGCCCCCTCGCCGGGTTGGTTTTTGACACAATCGGCAATCTCTACGGCACGGCCGCGGGTGGCGGTGCTGCTGGAGATGGAATGGTGTTCAAGCTGACGCCCCACCCCGACGGGAAATGGACGGAGTGCGAACTCCACATCTTCACGGGCACGGGAAAGTATCCCCTTGCTGGCCTGACTATGGACGCGGCCGGCGATCTTTACGGCACAACGTCGGCTGGCACCGATAATTACGGTCTCGTGTTTGAGATCACGCCGTAACTTTGTCCGCTGGAATGTCTAGTCAGCGCCGCACCACAACGCGAGTGGAAGCCGCTTCCTTGGGAGGCGGCTTTTTTGTTGCAGCAGGGATTTTGTTAGGCGCTCTAATCAGAAAGGGACTGACTGTTGTAACCAGGCGATAGCGCTCAGAATGCAGGTCAGGCCGCGTACTTCGCTAAGAATTTGGCCAAAGAACGGATCGAGTTCAGTTTGTCCTCCCGCAAGCCGCGCAGCTCTTCCTGACGGAGTCGCTTTTCGTGCAAAAGTCTCCCGAACACGTGCGTCAGTTGCGAGTAGCGATAGTCGTATTTGCGATTGATCTCTTTACGGCGTTCGGTAAGGTAATGTTCCAAATCCCACAGATCCGACGACTGCTTGATCTGACTGGCCATCTTCTTTACTTCCTGAATCACCTCGTGAAGCTCTCGCCCCAGGGCAGGGTCGAAGGCTTTCCGGGCAAGGGCCTTTTCTGACCTCGACCAAATCGGTTCGTTCTGGTAGGGATGGCGGTCTTGACTCACTGACGGGTTGGGCATGTTCCGATCCTCCGTGGCGGCATTCTACCCCTTGCCGAGATGCCTTTTCTACAAGGTCGGAGGCGTTCCTTGGGGCAGATTCACCTTCGTTTTCACGTGGCCACCCGGCCGTTCTGAGGTCAAAAAGGTCATTCACCGGATGCCCGAGATTCTGTTTGCAGCCCAGATACCGTTCCGTGGTCTGGATGGATGCACGCCCCAGCAAGAACTGAATCTGCTCCAACTCTCCTCCGCTGTCATGACACAACTTCGCACAGGTCCGCCGCAGGTCATGCGGTGCAACATGCTCCAAGCCCGCTTTTCCACAGCAGGACCGGACCACATACCACACGACATTCTGCGAAATTCCAGTGCCCCACACCTTTCCTGTCTTTGCCACGCCACGGAAGATCCTTCCCTCGGTGACCCTGGCCGCTCGTATCCACCGATCGAGCGCGGTCTTGACCCATGCCGGAATCGGCACAGTGCGGATGTGGCCGCCCTTGCGATCAGGTCTACGACCACCCAGTGTCCCGGTTTCGCTGATTTCCAGCGCGTTAGGTGTTGTTATCAGGCGGTTACACTCATTGAGATTGAGGCAGCATAGGGTCAATGAGTGAAATGATTCCATAACAATGTCGGCTCCCAGGCCCGAGTAGACTTTGGAGGCGCAAACCAACCAAAGGGCTCGGAGGAAAGGAGCCGAACATGCTGATTATAGGGTGTGACTATCATCCGGGCTTCCAGCAAATTGCATTTCTGGACACGGAAACCGGGGAGTGTGGCGAACGACGGCTGACTCACTGCGAGGAGGCCGAGCAGTTCTACCGTGGGCTCCAGCCGGGGAGCGTACGAGTGGGAATGGAAGCCAGCGGCCACGCCCGCTGGTTTGAGCGTTTACTGCATGAGTTGCAGTTTGAGCTGTGGATCGGGGACGCGGCGGAGGTACGCACGAAACGAGTGCGCAAGCAGAAGACGGATCGTCAAGATGCGCAACTGCTGCTGCGACTGATGATCGAAGATCGTTTCCCCAGAATCTGGGTAGCGGACGCCGAGAATCGGGATTTGCGGCAGCTGTTATGGCATCGACACCGGCTGGTGCAGATGCGCACCCGCGTGATGAATCAACTGCATGTGGTGGCGCTGAACGAAGGTCTCCGGCGCAAGAAAGCGCTGTGGCGGCCGGCGGGTCGCAGCGAGTTGGAGGCGTTAGTGCTAGCTCGCTGGGCGAGCCGACGGCGGCGGGACTTGCTCGACGTACTCGATCAACTCACCCCGAAGATCCAAGAGCTGACTCGAGCCCTGGAAGAAGAGGTGGAGAGGCGACCGGTAACGCGGCGGCTGGCGACGCATCCCGGCGTGGGTCCGCTGACGGCCTTAGCCTTCGAGTTGGTGATTGGAACTCCGGAACGGTTTCAGTGCGGCAAGCAAATCGCCAGCTACGTGGGTCTGGTGCCGACGGAAGAGTCCAGCGGTGATCGCCGCCGACTCGGTCACATCACGAAACAAGGCAACTCACTGCTGCGCTTCTTGCTGGTGGAAGCGGCACAAGTTACAGTGCGCAGCCAGCCGCAATGGCGCAGCCAGTTCTTCCACCTTGCCCTGCGGCGCGGGCGGAAGATCGCGAAGGTAGCGATGGCTCGGAAGCTGGCGGTGCATCTGTACTGGATGTGGCGCAAGGGATGGGATTACGGACAGTTGGAAAAGCTCGGTTCGCACGCGGGAAAGCCCGGAAATCGCCATGGTGCGCAGTAAATCACCGACGTAATGATTGGGCATCCCGCTCCCCTAGCAGAGGGGAGTTCGAAGAAGTAATCATGATCGCAGTTCGTGATCGAAGAGATGGATGGGTCGGACTGAGTTCCTGACCCCAACGATTAGAAGCGAGCCCAGGTTGGTTACGCGCAAACTATCCCCGAGAGCGAAATGGCGCTCTTTGTTCGAGTGCAGGCACTAGTGTGCTTGGAAAGCGCTTGACACCGCCGACATTGTTAGAGACGGCGATTTATCAGCAATTGACACAATTCCACGCCCGGGGCGGACCAGGCAACTTTCGGTTAGCCGACCGATAATCCGACCAGTATCCTGAGAATCTTACGGAAAGGACTTTCGGCAACACCGCCCGCTGCCAAGCTCCGGTTTTGCTTGGAGGCTGAGCCCAGCCACCATGGGAGGTAGAATTTCTCAATTCCCCGCCGAAGTGGGATCAATCAACAATCTGACCTCTGGAATGCGGTTTGGCCCGGAACAGCGAAGACGGGCGACCAAGCGTGCCAATGTACACCCGATTCGCCGTTTCACCTACCGTTTGGCCAACGCCACCCGCACCGTCCGAAATGCACGCGTCTCCAGAACCGCTTCCCGCGCCAAGGCCGGGTCATAGACCAGCATCCTTCCTAGACTCCCGAGCGCCAGCGAATACACGCGCATCTGTCCATCCTTTTCTCTAATGAGCAACGCATTTCCGGCACTGGTCGGGCCGCCGTCGATCCCGCTCACAAAGCGGGCAACAGGCCGACCCTTGCTGTCCGTGACCAACGCAAAAGTTGGCATGCGGCTGGACCCAATGGTGATGGTGTAGTCACCAGGCTGAAGGACCGCTTCTCCCCATTGGACTTGATTGGCTAATGTGAACTTTCCCGTGAAGACCGGAATGTCGGTCTGTGCTGGTGACGCAGCGACCAAGAAGAAAATCATCAACAGGGCTGCCGCTAATAATTGATTTCCGGTGGTTCTCAGATTCGTTTTCATGGGATTCTCCTTTTCTCAGTGCTTGGATCACAAGGAACGGGAGACGCACAGCGTGAGCCGACGTCTCCCTTCAGTCTGCTCACTGACCTCCTGCGCAAGTCACATGATTGTTCCAATCCACGAACGAGCCCTGCGGATTGTCCCGCCACGCCCAGACATGCAATTCGAAGAACGCTGGGATAGTGAAACGGTTTGGGTAGTCGACGAGCAGGAATACCTGGCCGTCCAAAACGGGAGGGCCCGAATTGCTCTTCAGCCAGGTCGCCTGGTCCGCAATGTACTCAACACCGACCAGTTTCATTTGACCGTTCGACGACGGCTCATAGATCAGGGCTTGCGGGTGGTTAACATCGATCGTTCCGTTCAGCAAACTTTTCTTGACATAGTGGATGCCCATTGCCCCGTGATCCGAGCCGCTGACGCAACCGAACAACGGGGCGTACTCGTCGGCGATGGCGTTGCTGATATCGATGTACTGTTTCGTCGCATCGCGAACGGTCTGAACGAGATCGCTTTGATCTCCCTGTCCCTCTACCTGCGTGGGATGCTGAGCCCCGGCTAGAGAGGAAAATGCCAGGAAGGCGACCACCAGCACGGCAATGTGAGGCGCGACAAACGCTGTCTTTTTCATTTTTTTTGGCTCTCCCTTTTTCTTGCGCGGAATTTGCTCACGAAACTGCGACTGGCCTTACGCGTCCCGTCGATTCGTGAGCTCACGCGAGAACGACCCCACTTTCGCGGGTTCCGGCACGAAGGTCAATGCGCTGCACCTCCATCCCTTCCCAAAGTTTTCTCCATTAGTAAGTCATTGAATACAAGGGCCTTCGAGCTCGGAGGGGAGGGCCTCCAACGGGCCGCGGAACTGTGGTAGGCTTTGCCAAGTTTGCGGAACTTGATATGTCTTCCTCGTTCCCAGTCGTGCGAGTGCTGCGCTTCGACATTTTTGAACTAGACGTCCGCGCCGGCGAGCTGCGGAAGCAGGGCGTAAAGGTACGCCTGCAAGGCCAGCCGTTGCAGGTACTTGAAGCACTGATGAAGCGGTCGGGCGAGGTGGTGACGCGGGAAGAACTTCGGGCGCAGATATGGAAAACCGACACGTTTGTCGATTTCGACCATAGCCTGCACAACGCAATCGCGCGCCTTCGCGAAGTTCTGGGGGATTCGCCCGAAAACCCCCGATACATTGAGACCCTGCCTCGCCGCGGTTATCGCTTTCTGGTTCCCGTTGAATCTCACGACGGGCTTCGCCCTGCGGGAACTCCCGCCCCTGCACCCGTCGCGATCTCCACGGATATTGAGCGGAGGGCCCACGGAAGACGATCAAGGGTGCTTGCAGCTGCTTTACTGCTTTCAGGAGTTGCGATTGCCGTTCTCAGCTCAACCAGTGTGCGCCAACACCTCTTCGGGCATCCCGCCACGCCCCACATTGAATCTCTTGCAGTTCTTCCAGTGGTGGATCTGTCCGGCAATCCGGATCAGGATTTTTTTGCCGACGGAATGACCGAGGCCTTGATTACCGATCTTGGCAAAATCAGCGCTCTGCGCGTGATCTCCCGCACATCAGTCGTGCAGTACAAGGGGACGAAAAAGCCGCTGCCTGAAATTGCCCGGGAATTGAATGTTGATGTCTTGGTAGAGGGAACAGTGTTGCGCTCGGGGAATCATTTGCGCATCACTGCGAATCTTCTGCAAGCCTCTCCCGAGAAGCACTTGTGGGCCGAAACCTACGAGAGCGACGTCGGCGATGTGCTCACGCTGCAAGGTCGAGTGGCGCAGGCCATCGCGCGCGAGATTCAGGTGACGCTGACGCCAGAGGAGCAAAAGCTGCTGGGCAACGCCCGGCCGGTGGATCCGCAAGCCCATGATGACTACCTTAGAGGACGGTATTTCTGTGACAAGGACACGCTTGAGACCGTGGAAAAAGGAATCAAATACTTTGAACAGGCCATTAAGGAAGCCCCATCGGATCCTCTCGGCTACGCAGGCCTCGCCAATTGCTATGTGCTCTTAAGTTCGGCGGGGGATATTTTTGTGGGGGATCTTTCAGCCGCCGAGATCATGCCGAAGGCCAGAGACGCAGCCTCCCAGGCTTTGCGACTCGACGAGAATTTGGCTGAGGCTCACACATCGTTTGCGTGCGTTGAGATGACCCTCAATTGGAACTGGGCGGGGGCGGAACGGGAATTCAAACGTGCGATTGAGCTGAACCCCAGCTACTCTACAGCCCACGCCTGGTATGCGCATTATTTGGCTGCCATGGGTCGGTCTGACGAGTCCGTGGCAGAGGCGAAGCGGGCGCTGGAGCTCGATCCGTTCTCCGTATTCACCATGGACTTTAGTGAATGGGCATTTTATCTTGACCGGCGTTATGACCTAGCGACGGAACAATCCAAGAAAACTTCCGAGCTCGCACCGGAATACCCCTGGTCGTACTACGACCTTGGCCAGATTTATGAGTGGACGGGCCGGTCTCGCGCAGCCATCGAGGAATACACCAAGGCGCAGGAAATATTCGGCCTGAGCCAGAACAGACTCGCAGAACTGAGAACGGCTTATCAGCAGTCCGGTGAGAAGGGATATTGGCGGAAGACCTCGGAGTTCTGTCAGGAGGCAGCCAAGCTGCGGCGCAAATTCGCCACTGCTTCAGGGTTTGGTTTCTGCGATTACGTCAAAGACCTATATGTGGCGCTTTTCAACGTTCGGTTGGGCGAATTCGATGCTGCCTTCCAATCACTAGAGAAGGCATACACAAAGCATGAGGCCGAACTCATTTACCTCAACGTCGACCCGCAATGGGATGCCATTCGTTCCGACCCTCGCTTCCAAAGCCTCCTTCTTCGCATAGGTTTGAAGAGCTAGCCTCCCCCGCGCGGCGACAGGTTGACCTGGTAATTCCCGTCTATTCAAGTGTGAGTCTGCAGCTGAGTAGTTCGGCGAATTCCTAGCGTGCCCCAGTTCCGGACGGCTGACGAGCAAACCGGAAATCAACTGTTGTAATCAGGCGTTTACACTCATTGAGAATTGGCCGATCGGGGTCAATAAGTGTAATGGGGATTTTGCGCCAATCATCGTCCTGTTCGGCCAGAGTCCGAGTCGTGTTGCTTTGTGCCAACGCCACAGGCGTAAGAGAATGGAAAAAACCAGACCCCGTACAAACCCCAAATAAGAGGCCGCTAATCAGGAAACACGCAAATTGCAGGAAATACCTGCGGGGTCCTGACATCGGCGTTCATCCACTTCACGAATGCGAATAGCGGAGAAGCAGTTACGCCGGACGCGATGCACAACATCCCGTAGCGCTCAGGGTTGAAGATACTCGGTTTTCCTCGCCATGCCGCACACGCGATTGCGATGGCAAGTACTGGCCCGGCGATGAAGAAGGTCAGCAGTTCTATCGGGCGCGTGACAATGCATTTGACCCGTGTCAAAATGGAGCCGCCCGCAGTCCCGGTCTTGCCTAGGCAAGATGAAAAGGAGCTCACCATGTTTGGAAAAACACTCATCGCCACCTCGGCCTTGCGCACGGCTTCGATCGCCGCAGTCGCAGTGCTCGCCGCAATCACGTCCTCCGCCCAAAGCTCGTCAACCTACAGCGAATACTCCGCTAAGTTTGTCTGTGGTACTCCCACCGCCGCCAATCTCGCCGCCGGAGTGGTCGAGAACGCGCAATACCATACCTCGATCAATATCCACAACCCCAATATATTCACCAGCGACGCTCCCTCTCTCTTTCCTCAAGAAAGCGGTGATCGCCCTTACCGAGGGCGCCACTTTGGTCGCTCCCTCCCCCTTCAAACAAGACTCGCTGCCGAACGACTACGCCGAGACAGTCGGCTGCACCACTATCCGAAGTCTGCTCGGTACAGCGGCACCCGGCCCGCCGGCATTTATCGAGGGGTTTGTGGTGATCATCGTGCCTCCCGCCAGCAGCCCGAACCAACTCGACGTGACGGCGGTCTACACCAGTTCCAACAATCCGCCCACCAGCCTGCAGGTGGTTCCCATCGCAGTGCGCATCATCACCCCGCCGCCAGCCGGAGCGGCCCTCGATGGCAGAAGTCAATGACCCCGAGTTGTTGGCATTTGCCGGGTTAAGCTCGATTGAGGAGCACACCGGAAGTTAACTGTCGTAATCAGGCGTTAGCACTCATTGACCCCTGGGAGGGGGGACTCCCGGTCAATGAGTGTAATGGGGATTGGTAATTATCCCTTGACATCACGTTATGGTTTTGATAGATTTGTTGCATTATGAACCGCCGACAGACAATTCCCGCCCATCTTCGGTACACAATCGAAGATTTCAACCGTCAGTTTCCGAATGACGACGCTTGCTTTGAGCACTTGAGAGAGCAACGATTTCCTGACGGGATCGCACACTGCGAGAACTGCAAAAAGCAGACACAGCATCACCGCGTTAAGGGGCGTCCGGTTTATGCCTGCGATGAATGCTTGACTCAGATTTCTCCGATGGCTGGAACAATCTTTGAGCACAGCAGCACGTCTTTACGGCTCTGGTACTACGCCATGTACCTCATGGCTTCGACCCGTTGCGGCATCTCTGCAAAACAGATTCAACGTGAAACCGGAGTCACCTACAAGACCGCTTGGCGGATGTTCCGCCAGATTCGCTCGTTGCTGTCCGAACCTGACATGCAACTGGAGGGAGAAGCGGTGGAGATGGACGAAACGTATATGGGCGGGAAGCGCAAGGCTGGCAGGGGACGCCCGATGCGCGGTGACAAGGTTAAGACTCCCGTGGTTGGAATTGCAGAGCGCAAGGGAAAGGGTCGTGTGTTTGCTCGCGCTACGCGAGATGTCACAAAGCAAACACTACTCGGAATCGTGGAAGAGAAAATACTTCCGAAGAGCACCGTGTTCACTGATGAGTATCCAGCCTATGAAGGTATTGATCGCATGGATTACGGTTACACCCATCGGCGCATCAATCACGCCTCAAAAGTTTACGTTATGGGCGATGTTCATACGAATACGATTGAAGGATTCTGGAGCTTAGTAAAGCGTGGGATTGGTGGCGTATACCATCAGGTCAGTCAAAAATATTTGCAGAGCTATCTGGATGAGTATTCGTTCAGGTACAACCGAAGGGATCAGGGGAATTTGATTTTCAACGCTTTCTTGAAGCGCGTCGCCGAGAAGGCGGATTCGCCGCTCGTTTCAGTAGATCGTGGAATGACGCCTTCGATACAGGAGCCATTTTAGACTCGACTTCTTTACTCGGTTTTAAATCCCGACACGCAGCGGGTTCCTCGCTTCTACCTTGGCCGGATGAGCGTTGGCCCGTCATGACTCCATCAGTCTAGCACGGTGGAGGAAACGACGGGAGTGTGCCATCCAAGGACTCACGCATTAAGCAGCCGAACAATCCGCGCAACACTCAGCCAAAACCAGCGCAGAAGCTCAGCGACGGGTTCTCCTTCAGAGAGCCCAGGTTCGTTGAGCGATATCTCGATGCGACACTTTGCATCATCGTGAGGCTTCGGATCGATGGCGTCGAGGATGATCTGTGCGCCTGCTTTTATCGGGACACTTTTCCCGGTGGTGACTGCAGTCCGGTACTGGACCATGGAGTCGGGATCGGATTTCTTCGGGGCGACAAAAACGCTACCGTAAACGCTAATCGTGGGCAGGAATCGGTGTTTGTCGATAATGTTCAATCGATGGAGCCGCCAAAGGGTATCATTCCCTCCCTTGTACGGTTTGAGTTCATGAATGAGGTGCATCGCATCGTCCCCTATTCCCTCTACCTTGGGATAAAAGAAGGATCGCTTGTATTTTTGCCGACTGTCGGCAATGGGGAATCCGGTTTTCTCTGTCGGCTTTCTGCCATTGGCGATAACCAAGGAATTCACCAGATAATCAAGGGTCGTTCTCAGGTTTTGAAGCACGTCGCCGGTAAGAAGCGAAATTTCAGGCGGAATGTTCGCGTTCTTCGTCGCTTGAAATCGAATCTTGATTTTCTTCGGATCGAACTTTACCGAGATGCCATAGGGATCAGAATCAACAAATTGTCGCAGGGTGGCATCGAGTTCATCGATACGCTTGTTGGCCCAATCGAGCTTGAGGATGACCTGCCCCCCATCTTTAGTCCAGGGATAATGAGACTTTCTCCGGTTTCTGTTCGCCCCGCGTGCCAGTCTCGGTAGCGGGGATGGGGGTGTGGGGCAAGGGGTCGGCGTTTGAGACCCCTTGCCCCACTCCAGCTGTATCGAAGCTCACTGCTGACTGCGCTGCGAACTCCATTGGGGTACGGTACTGCAAGCTGCTGTGCGGACGCTCTTCGTTGTAGTCTTGCTTCCACCGTGCAATCTTCTCCCGTGCGTCGCCCAGATCGCTGAACCAGTTCTCGTTCAGGCACTCATCGCGGAAGCGCCCGTTGAAACTCTCCACGTAGCCGTTCTCCATCGGTCGTCCGGGTTGGATCGTGTGCCACTGCAGACCTTGCTCGTAGGCCCATTGATCGACCGCACGGCTCACGAACTCGGGTCCGTTGTCGCTGCGGATCTGCCGCGGCAGTCCACGTCTCTGCTTCAACTCTTCCAGTACGCGCACCACACGCATTCCACCCAGCGAGGTATCGACCTCGATCGCCAGGCACTCCCGCGTGTAGTCATCCACGATATTCAAGGTACGAAACCTCCGCCCCGAGCTGAGCGCATCCGTCATGAAGTCTACCGACCACACCTGGTTGGCTGCCACTGCCTCCGGCAACGGCTGGCGCAGCGTGCTGCGCTTCCGTCCACGCTTGCGCCGCAGCGACAGCTTCTCTTCGACATACAGCCGGTAGATGCGTTTGTGATTCACTTGCCACCCTTCCCGCTGCAACAGAACCTGCAAACGCCGGTAGCCGAACCGACGCCGAGCTTCGGCCAGCTCGCGTAGCCGCACCCGCAGTCGCTGGTCCTCACCCCTCCGCCTTCGATACCGACACGTCGCACGATAGAGTTCCATCAGCCCGCAGGCGCGTCGCTGGCTCAGCTCGACTTCTACCTGCATCACCAGCACTGCCTCTCGCCGCATCTCCGGGCTCACCACTTTTTTGCCACTACCGCCTTCAACGCCCGGATGTCCACCGCCTGTTCGGCCACGATGTGTTTTAGCTGCCGGTTTTCTTCCTCCAACGCGCGCAGCCGCTTCGCCTCGCTCAGTTCCATCCCACCAAACTTACTCTTCCACCGATAAAAACACGCCCGCGTGATCCCGTGCCTTCGGCACAGTTCCCCGGTTTCTACTCCCGCCTCTGACTCCTTCACCACGGCGATGATCTGTTCTTCGCTGAATCGACTCTTTCGCACGACTCCTCCTTTGACCCTGGGCGGGTCATCCTAAATGGAGAAGTCACATTTTCGATGGACTAATTTCTGGGGGGCAGGTCAGCTGTTGTATCGAAGATCGCTGACATCGAAGGTCAGTCGGGTCGATCTGGAATTTATCTTTTGCATGTCGAAAAGTTGAAGATGCGATCCGAACTCAGGCTGTCCTGCGAGTCTGAGAAGTTGCAACAGGATCAAGGATTCACCAAGATCACATCATGGCGAATGATGATGCTCAAAGAGCACGAGGTATCCAGCGGCGACCCTTGCGTCAAGTGCGGGAATTTCCCGGTCGCTGATGGCGGCGTCTGTGCTCACTGCCATGTTGGGAGATACGACTTTGGCATACCCGCAAGGTGTCCAGTCTGTCAGGACTCGGAAATCCCCAAGGCATTCTTCGACCCAAAGATGCAGAGCGAGTTGGAGCGTGTGGAAACTGCGAGAGCAAAGTTTTTCCAACCACGTCGATTGATGTTAGTAAAAAATTGAGGGAGGGTTTGAAAATGGACGCAACATATATCCCCCCGGAATATTGTTCAACCGGATGGAGCCTCTACAACAACATCGCAGATATGTGGGCAAAGTGGGACAAGGTTTTTCCTGAATGGGCAGTTGGTGGACAACCGCCCGAAACGATGACCAAAGAGCAGGGAGCCGCACAGCAAGGCGTCAATGAGGCGTACGAGAGCGTCTATGAACACTTGGACACCTGCCCCCGATGCTATGAGGAGGAGTGCCGGGTTAAGAAACATTTTGGTCAGGAAGCCACAATAAATTGAGTGCCCATCTTGCCAACCTCAGACCCGCAAACCGTGAAGTTTTTCGATTACGTCTGGAGGCACAACGGCCCTCTGCCAGTTGATGCAACAAGCGTGCGTTTCAGGGACAAGCCTTTGGAGCAGGACATTGTTTTCGCAGACCTTCGCAATGGACGTGTGTTCAAGGTCATTGCTGTTTCAAAAGGACCGGAGGAACCCGGAACCTTTAAGCACGTTCCCAAGGATGTCGTACATACGTTCGATGCGAAGTCTATTTCTGAGGAAGAACTGACGCAGTTGCGGACACGGTGCAAGTTCGAGAATGACGATGAGTGGAGGTATGTAATCCTTTGACGATCAGCTAGACCCCGGAACAATTTTCTGGAATCGGAGGAGATTCACGCCATGCACGAACAAGACTCACACCCCAAGCCGTGCCTAAGCTGGCCCGCAACATTCACGTCTTTTGGATGAAGCAAGAGTGCTGCTATCACTGCGGGGTGACGCACGGGAAAGAGCACTCGCACTATTGCAGCCTAGCGGACGGATTGAGAGACCGTGGGGAAAACCAAGTCTATATGCCCGGTCACGGTTTCATCCCGCTTGAGGTTGCCCGTGCTGGAGGGAAACGCCCCGCCCAAAACGTCGGACTTTTCTTAGTGCAAGAATGAAGTGCAGCTAGAACAAGCATCGCCGAGGGCATCAGCACTAGCAATCCCGCCTATCGCTCACGCGTTGCATCCTCGGCTGAGAAATCTTTCACCATTTTTTCACTGCGACCCCCAAATAATGCCTATTTGTGCCTAACAGTGCAGAGCGTAAGTTATTGAAAACACGCATGAACACTGGGTCTTAGCACG
>CAWBDA010000001.1:0-735475 GCA_963787495.1 uncultured Acidobacteriaceae bacterium | reverse complement strand
GGGCGCCCCAGTCAAAGCGGACGACGCCCCATCCCCACGGGCGAAATGCCACGCCAAGGTTGACGCCAAAGCCGAAGCTGATGGCAGCGCCCACAACAATTCCGGGCCGAGGCGGCCAAAAAACAACCAGTGGGTCATAGACCGGCACGCAGATGAAAGCGGGATCCACGGGATCGATCTCAATATAGGGCCCGCCGGTTACGATGATTTGATCGTTGCTGCGCAAATAGCCGTAGTCTTTGGCCTTTTGCCGCATTCGCTGGACCGCATCCATCACGTCTTGGCGCTGCGCGAGAAAAGCGTCGCCCAACTCCCGCGTCCATTCCATGTCCGCAGCCATCTTCTCCAGAACAGACGGAAAAGGGAGTAACGCCTGTACGCTCGGATCCCACGACAGATGGTCGTCGGCAATGGCCTTGGCAAGCACGTCCCCGGTCAAGTAATGGTGTTCATCGGCCCACTTGGCTGCAGCGGGAATCTGGTCGGAATACGTCGCGGCGGCGAGAACCTGCGCCAGGAGCGGGTCCGGGTATAACGCTATAGGTGTGACCAGCTTGTCCAGTTGTTCGGGGGAATGTTGAGGTGGCTCTTGGGCCAACGCTGGACTGACTGACCATCCGACCAGTAGGGCCACTACCAGAACAGTCGTCGTGATTCTTGTCTTTCGCTCTGGATGTTGCATTTTCTTCCTCGCTTTGGTCTGGTTGTCGACCACCGCCGAACTGCACCCTAGCGCCGCTCTTGTTGGGACTGCCGTTTCAGAAACGCGGACAATTTATCCTCGAGTTTGGCGAACACCGAACCCGCGTCGGAATTGCCTTTGAGTTGTCTCTCGAGGGTCGAGACATCGGAACTCAAGTCCGCGTATTCAGGAGCTTGCGCCGTATAGCCAAGTTCCTTGGCCCGCTCAATCTCATTCTTGGCGGTTTGTACGAGCGCTTGCGCTGCGGCTTTGTCGCTTTGGCTCTGTCCCTTGGCCGCGTCAAGCGCCTCGCGCGCGAAAACCAGTGGCAAAGGCGTGACCCGATCGACCGCCAGCAAGGTGTTAAGGGCAGTCAACAATACATTGCTGGCATCGTCATTCTTCTTTTGATCGAGCAAGCGCGCGGCCTCTTTCAGGGCGTCGGGGTATGTCCCCAATGGCAGGTTATAGGTGCGCACGCGGATTTCGCTGGTTAGAGCGTCAAGCACGACGCGCGCCGCCGGATAGTCTTTCGCCGCTATTGCGGTCGATACTTGCCGAGCGAGATCCTTGATTGTCTTCGTGTCGTTCGGAGCGGTGTCGATGACCTCGACGCGGACACTGACCGGGATGAGCCCGGTTGCCGGATCCCGCGCCAGCAGCACGTTGATCTTGCCCGTGGCTTGCTCAATGGCCTGCATGGCCATGTCCGTCCTGTTGGAGGCAATGGCGTCGATCGCGAGTTGAGTTTCGGCTATGGCCGCAATGGCATCTTGATCCAGGCTTCTACCGGCTTCCTCCTCAGCCTGTTTTCGCTCTTTCTCGACGCCTGGTCGGGCTTGCTGTTCGGCGTCCTGGCGTTGTTTCTCGAAATCCGGTTGGGTCTGAGCTTGGGTCGTTGGTTTCGTTGACGCGTCGGCTGAGGTTCTCTCTTCAGTGCCCTTGCTTTTCGTGCATGAGATCGTTCCGAAGCACAGCGCCAGGGAACCAGCCAACACTAGCAGCAACATGTTGATCCCGTTTTTCATGACATTCTCCTTCCGCTCGCTCTTCTTGCCTTGGGCCCCGTGGACTTTCGGTTGTGATCCTAGCCAGTCCGCGCACAGATGACAATTCGTCGTGAGGGTAAACTCAGGTTCCGAAGAAGGGGAGAGACTGCTCTCAGCCTAGAGCCGGATGTGGCTGTACGACTTCGGGAGCGGGGAACGAATGACGATGGGAGGTTTGATGTGTACGACTCAAGCCATGTCGTAATTGCTCACCGACTCCTCGTAGACTGGTCCCTATAGCTCACGAAGGGTCAGCGATTGTGGTGCGCTCCTCGAAACCGGACTGCGCGTGTGCCCTCCAGAGAAAAGGCAGGACAAAGGCCCCCTTCGCTGTCAGGCAGTTCATTCTCTCCAGTCCGGTTTGTGGACGAAATATTGCGAAATACAGGCACATTTCGCGTATTTCGGCGTAAGGGGTAGCGGACTTTCTCCGCAGTCCAGACTTGCTGGCGGAGAGGTGGGATTCGAAGCAGCGCCCGTATTGAAGACAAAAGGAAGTCGTTGAAGACACAGACGCATTTCGAGTCAACAATCGGAGCTTCCGCGGGGGTCTAACCCACGAGTGACTCTTTGGTATTTGCGCTTGGATCACGGGCAAACCAGGAGTTAGTCGGGCGTTGCGTTCTGATGGGTACTAGTCCGCGCCCGGGACTGGCGGAGATCGACGGTCGCTGGCAAGCGGCACTGGTGAGATTTGGGGCCGACGCTTAGGCGAACATCGGCGCTGGTCACAGAGTGGTCACAAAACAGTGGCCACCTTGACGAGTTAAGTTACTGACCAACAAGGGAGATAGGCTGGTAGCATTCAGCTCTGAAAAGGCTGGCGTCGGCGGTTCAACTCCGTCCCTGGCCACCACATTTTCAATCACTTCCACCAGATCGGTCGCTTTCGAGCTTCCACCAAGAAGCGGGCATGCCAAGCTCGCGATCGCGGGATCGACCTCCGTCTTCATTCTTGAGGCCAGCCATATTTGTTTACGCACCTTTCACTTGTTCCTGAATCGCACGATAGGCCTGATCAATTGCGGCATTCGTATAAGCACTGGCAGCGGCGTCGGAATTCGCGATCGAGATTCGTCCAAATTGTTTCCTTCCAATAACGCAAGGTCGCTCTTCCGGCGCCCAGTGTGGATCAGACAAAGAGTCGTATTCGTAGGCGTAGCCGTGCGCCCACCGATTTACTGTTATGGCAGCAATGTCGCGGGCGGAATCGAATCCAGCCGGCGCCAGCGTACGGTTCAACTGTTCACGGATATTGCGTTCAAACGTAGAAAATGGCGTGCTGATGAGTTCGAACCTGCCCCTCCGATACTGATCCCGGCGCGGTAACCCCGGCTTGCAGGGTGTCCGCAACATGAAGAGCACCATTGGTTCTTGCGGGTTGCTGGGAAACTGATACGCGCCCAGGCTGACAGGAAAATCGAGCATGGTAAAGCTGTGGTAGCTTCCCGGCGAGACAATTTGTCGTATCCCCAGTTTGTGGAATACCGTCCAATTCCGAATGGCAACGTGCGTATAAATGAGCGGTTCCTTCACGCAATAGTGCAGAGCTTCTTTTTGCTTTTCGGGCAGCTCCGGACAAAGATATGGGACCATGCTGTTGTAACAGGCAAGGATGCAGGATTTCCCTGTTGTCTTCTTTAGCTTTCCTTCTTGGACATACAAGACTTCTACCCCTTTTGCCAACTCTGGTTGCCCGGAGTGTTGCACACGAACCGCGGTTGAGTTCAGGCGAATTCGGATCGGAGATGAAGGCTGATCCAGTTTGCTGTAGTCGGCACGTGCGGTGACAACGTCCTCCATGCTGTGCCCTGGAACCGCTTCAGGGATGAGACTTCGCACGAGCAAGCGGGCGATGGACGCGTTCCCATCGGGAAAGTGAAAAATGTAGGGTTCTTCTTTTTCCTCGTCTCCGCTTAGATTCATCCCTTCAAAACCTGCATAGTGACATGCCTCGTAGTCATCGGGATTTCTATAACAGGCAAGAGCTGAGACTGCATCAATTCCGACTGCATACAAATCGTGGGTATAGGTCTGAAAAAATGGCAAGACGCCAGGATCGGCTTGGCAAATCTCGGTCAAGAATCCCGCGTAACTGATCTTTGCCAACCGCGCATGTTTCTCCTCTTTTGAGAGCCCGGAAAGATAATCCTTCTTCTCGCTATAGAGACGAGCGATCTCCAGCTGAACCTTTTCCGGCAACGGACTCTTCTTGAGAAACTCGGGCCAGGGAGTCGAGCCCATTCCAGTTACCAGGCGATCCTCACCAAAGGTCTCCTTGTCAAAGAAGCAGGCTGTACCGAGGTGCGAGTACAACTTCTGATCGTAGGCCTTATAAAAGGTCTTCGTTTGGACACCCAGGTCACTCAGAAGGGACTTGGCCACTTCGCTGTATTCCGAGGGACTCTCAATCGACTGGGTTCCGCCGTTACTCAACAGCAACCGCTCTCCCACGCGGAACTCGTTGCGCCGGGCGTGCCCGCCAAAATCGTCGTTGGTATCGAGGACCAGAACGCGTGAACCCTTGCCGGCATTCTGGCGGTAGAAGTAAGCTGCAGCCAACCCGCTGATGCCGCCCCCGACGACGACTAAGTCATACGTTTCGTTCGTGTCTGTCGGGCTTCCGGCGGTCTCCCAGAAATCCCCATCGCGCAGTGCGTGTGCAACATCGTATGAGCCCGGCGCGCTGCCTCGCATTCCTGTCAAAGCAGGCGGATAGAATTTGGCAGACTCCGCGCCTGCTTGGAATGCAGCATGGGTACCGTGAGCCGGATCGGGCAGGCCCGCGTAACCTAGCGCTCCGATGCCTACGGCAACGCCGTTGAGGAAGTCGCGTCTTGTGATGCGGCGTCCCATTCCCAACTGCCGGTCGCGATTTTCTTCGCTCATGGAATCACGACGGAGAATTCAGTATTCATAGACCGTCCTGCTTGGCGCACAAAGATGCTCTCTCCCTCAAAAATGCCCCGCTACTCTTTGCACCCGCCTGGGAAGCTAGAAACTGGCTGCTAGCCACAATGCCGCGGTCCGTCATTACCATGGAGCGACCATAGTCGCGATCCTGAGCCAAGGCTGAGTGCGACCCAAGGCACCACAACATGAACGGGCACACCCAAACCCGCATGAAGGTTCCTCAGTATTGCGGAGCACAGATTCGCCGCGTGTCGCAGCGCACACATTACTATAAATCCGCAAGGTTAGAAAAACTAGCGAACCCTGTCAAGAAGAATGAAAAGCCGCTCCTTGAACTACTCCACTCGCGAATGGAGATTCCTACCCTCAACGCCCTCTAAGGCGTTTGTGTTTCCTGACGACGAGCACGCTCGGCTGTTCCGGCAACGTGCTCGTAGAGTTTGGTCCACAATCAGGAGGTGTTGAAGGGCTCATGGCTCGGAACCCTTACTGCTTGGTGTCTGGGTGACCGTATGTTTGCGCGGACTGGGAACGAACCCAGTCCGCGCAAGGGTTGGTTGAGCAGGAGACCTTATGAGCGCTTCGCCCTAATCTTGCTCTCCGAGACCGCAGAAACCTCCGTGGCTTAGAACGAGACCATAAGATGTTGTCCTTGGAGTTCGGAGAGCTTCCGGCGTCTTGCGGCGTGGTCGGAAGGCTCATAGTCGGGAAGAAAGCGCCGTGAACGATGTCAGCTCGCACGTGAACTCCTCAGCGGTTTGATGCGCGCCGCCTGGTTACGTCCCAATGATTGCCGCCGTCGTTCTCGCAACAAATCAACCGGCGCGCCGAGCCCGTGCCTCTCCACGGGAGGAATCGACAAAATCCTCGACCAAGGCTGCAATCTCATCGGCCGCCGTGTCCAATGCGAAATGTCCGCCATCGATGATGTGGATTTCGGCTTTGGGCACATCGCGGCGGTACGATTCCGGCTCAGACGGATCGAACGACGACTCGTACTTGCCCCATATCACTAGCAGACGCGGCTGCTTCTCGCGCATCCAAGCGTCCCACTTCGGATAATTGTCTACGTTGGTGCGGTAGTCGTAGAAAAGGTCGCTTTGAATGTCGATCTGTCCGGGCTGGTTGAGAAAGCGATATTCATCGGTCCACAAATCCGGGTCGTGACGTTCCAGGTTGGGATCGTCGCCCACGTGTCGCGCACGCGTGGTCGCGAGCGAGAGCAGATTTTCGCGCAACGCACTTTCGTTTGCCGTCCGATCGGCCCAATACGCACGCCGCGTCTTCCAATTCGCGCCGAGGCCGGTGTCATGCGCCACCGCATCCTGAACGATGAGCAATTCCACTCGCTCTGGATGCGCCAAGATCATGCGAAAGCCCACTGGGCCGCCGTAATCCTGCATGTAAAGCGCGTAACGCGAGAGCCTTAGCGCCTCGGTGAAGTGATTCATGATTTCGGCGAGGTGATCGAACGTATAGGCGAATTTTTTCGGGTCCGGCCAGTCGCTGTGGCCAAAGCCGGGATAATCGGGCGCTACAAGGTGATAGCGATCGGAAAGCCGGGCGAAAAGTGGCTCAAACATTCGCGACGAGGAAGGCAATCCGTGGAGCAGGAGTAGCGTAGGCGCGTCTTCCGGGCCGGCTTCTCTGTAAAAGATGGAGAGTCCATCTACCTGTATCGTGCGATAAAAAGTCGGGTGTTTCACGAGACGTTCCTTTCCCCGGGCGTGGGCCGGGAGTTGAGATATTGCAAGCATTATAGAAACCACCAGCATCATACGAGAAACCTGCAGCACGTAACTCAATTCAATTTGAGGGTGATTTCCGGGGCACTCGCTCCTGCAGACACATATGTGCTAACGTGCTACGATTCCGGGCCAGTAATAGCCATGGGAGGCGAATGATGGCAACCGCGCTTAGACCCCTCACTACGGGGGAATTGCTGGACCGCACGTTTTCCCTCTATCGCAGTCACTTTGCGTTGTTCGTGGGGATATTCGCCCTTCCCCATCTGTGTGTCCTCGCCTTCCAGTGCCTTACGTTTGCGTTTCAAACGCCCGGGGCTCAGCTGCGTAATGCTCTCATTGCGGCAATCTTTGGCTTTGGGGCAGTGCTGTTGAGCGTGGTTGTCGCTGCCGCCTCGCAAGCCGCTACCGTGGTTGCGGTTTCAAACGTTCACCTCGACCGGCCTGCGGGGGTGATGGATTCGTTTTCGACGGTGAAGAACCAGA
This sequence comes from uncultured Acidobacteriaceae bacterium, assembly GCA_963787495.1. Classification (GTDB taxonomy): domain Bacteria; phylum Acidobacteriota; class Terriglobia; order Terriglobales; family Acidobacteriaceae; genus Sulfotelmatobacter. Next base: position 728,600 of record CAWBDA010000001.1, on the reverse strand, counting down.
TCGGCGGTGTCATCTGGCTCTCGATGAAAGTGGGATTTCTCGTGGGTTTGGCTTGCCTAGCTTTGATCGTCCCCGGAATCCTGCTCGCGTTGCGGTGGTCGTTGGCAGTCCCCGCAAAGGTATTGGAGAATAAAAACAGTGGAGATGCGATGTCTCGAAGCGCGGAGCTCACCCAGGGGAACCGTGGCCGTGTCTTCGTGATCTGGTTTCTCTTTTTGGTGCTCAGCATCGGAGTCAGTCTGCTTCTGCAGTGGCCAATCCAAATTGCGGCTGGAGGTGCAAGAGGCCTAGCCGCGTTACAGCACGCCGCGGTCGGGTGGCAAGTCGCATCGCTCGTCGCGACGTTTATGGCGCAATGCCTGGTCGGTCCGCTTGCGACCATTGCATTCTCACTGGTCTATTACGACGAGCGGGTGCGCAAAGAAGCATTCGACCTCCAACTGATGATGGCCACGCTGGATGCCCCTGGTCTTCAAACCGCCCCGGTGTAGAAGAGCGCATGACGGCAAGACGCACTTATATTTTCGCTGCTCTCGTCATGGTTGGGCTGATGAGCGCGAGCGTTGTCTGCTGGGCGGATTCGGGGGCCGATCTCACCGTCGCGGAATATCGCTCGCAACTCGACCAGTTGCTGGATTCTGCGCAGCAGCTCGATAGTTCCCGCCATGACGTCGCTCCAGTCCTGCGGGATCTACCGCAAAGCTGGCGAGTCCATACTGACGAGCAAGACTTCACGATCTCCGCAGAAGGGCTACGCCAGGACGTCAAGAAGTTTGAGCAGAAAGGAGATTACGCTGCCGCGCTCGCTATTCAGTCGCGAATTCAAGCCCTGAGGCGCGATCTCGACGGATTTGAGAAGTCTCCGCAGGACGTTTCGAGCAACCGGGAGCATCTGGCCGCCCTGCTGGCGCGACCGGAATTCCGCGATGTACGTGGGCCGAGCTTCCTTGACCGGCTGGCGCAGAAGCTGCTGACCATCATCCTCAGCTGGTTGGGGCGTCTATTCCGCTCGTCCGCCATTCCGACCATCAGCAAGTTTCTTGTATACACGCTGATTGGCCTGGCGGTGCTAGCGCTCGGGTGGTTGGCGTACCGCCAGATTAAATCGGCCGGCGAACGGGAAAACGTAGTACCCACCGATCTTCCAGTTTCAGCGAAGGACTGGGCGCTTTGGCTGGCGGAGGCGCAGGAGGCCGCCCAACAACACAATTGGCGGGAAGCGATTCATCTCGCCTACTGGGCCGGCATTTCTTTTCTCGAACATCAGGGGACATGGCGACCCGATCGCGCGCGCACGCCTCGCGAATACCTTCGCCTGTTATCGAGCTCCAGTGAGCACCGCGAGACGCTGGCTGCACTTACGCAGATCTTCGAGCTCACCTGGTATGCCAAGCGAGAGGCTAACAAAGGAGCCTTCGCACAGGCGCTGCAGGCGCTGGAGAGGCTGGGATGTCACGCAAGCTAAACCGGCAGGACCGCAAGCTTTTTCTTGCTGCGGGATTCGTTTTCGTTTTACTCGTGGTAAGCGCGTTGGTGTTTCACACCGGCGAGAAAGGTCAGGCCGAATACCCCAGCAGCTACTCGAGTGCTTCCAGCGGGGCGAAAGCCGCGTACCTGCTTCTGACAGACACGGGATACAAGGTTACGCGCTGGGAACAGCCTCTGAGCGAACTCCCGCAGACTGCAGCTAAGACTTTTACCCTCGTCCTTGCGGAGCCCGACGAAGCACCCACGCGCGAAGAGCGAGAACGGCTGAAGACGTTTGTTTCTGAAGGAGGCCACGTCATCGCGACGGGAATGTTTGCCGGCACGTTCCTGCCGGAGAATGAGTCAGTGCCCGATCCGCTATCGGGAATGACGTGGAAGACGGCATCATCGCTTTCACCTTCCCAGATTACTCGCGCGGCGCCTCACATTGTGCTGGCTCCGCACGCCTACTGGCAGGCTTTCTCATCCGCGTACGCGCTCTACGGAGTCGATGATCACACGCTAGTCGTCAAGTATCCTTTCGGCAGGGGCGAAGTTCTGTGGTGGGCGTCGGCTACCCCGCTCACGAATGCGGGCTTGAAAGAGCCCGGCAATCTGGAATTCTTTCTGGCGTGTCTGAGCGATCAGAAGAACGAGATTCTGTGGGACGAATACATTCATGGCTATCGACAAACGCTGGGTGGGTCCATTGTCCACTCCCCGGCAAAGTGGCTCTTCGCGCAATTGGTTCTGCTGGCATTCGCCGTGGTGGCAACCTTCTCGCGCCGCAGCGGGCCGGTCTGTATGGCGACAACCGAGGTCCGGCTATCGCCGATCGAATTTGTTCAGACGCTCGGCGGACTCTACGAACGCGCCGGGACCGCTTGCATTGTGGTGGATATCTGCTACCGGCGGTTCCGCTACTGGTTGACGCGACGCCTCGGCGTTGCAGGCAACATTTCGGTGGAGGAGTTGGCTTCGGCCATCCGCAATCGTTGGGAATCGAGCGGCGGTGGAGTCCAAGCAGGGCAATTCACCAACAATCAGCTCATTACCACTCTCAGAAACTGCGAGGCTGCCAGCTCAGATCCTTTTCTTGAGGCTCCGGCGGCGTTGCGATTGCTGCAGGAACTCGACGGGTATGCGGCTCAATTGAACTTGTTTCGAAGCACTCGGAAGGAGAAGGGTTAATGAAGGCAGTCCCACAGTTAGCGCAGCACGTCCGCGACGAGATGGGTAGGGTAGTAGTCGGGCAGAACGAGATCAGGGACCAATGTGTCATAGCCTTACTGTGCCGGGGGCACGTTCTGTTGGAAGGTGTGCCGGGCATTGCGAAGACTTTGATCGTGAAGACCCTTTCGCGGCTCATGAAGCTGAGTTTCCAGCGTGTTCAGTGCACCTCTGATCTGATGCCCGCAGACATCGTCGGCACCAATGTGTTGAACATGGCGACCGGGGCGTTCCAGCTTCACCGGGGGCCAGTGTTTACGGATTTACTTCTAGTGGATGAGGTCAACCGCATGCCTCCGCGCACGCAGGCGGCGCTGCTGGAATGCATGGAGGAGCATCAGGTGACGATCGATGGTACTGGGTATCATCTTTCTCAGTTCTTCACCGTCTTCGCTACGCAAAACCCCGTTGAATTCGAAGGAACATACCCGCTTCCGGAAGCTCAGCTTGACCGGTTCCTGCTGAAACTTAGGGTTTCCTACCCCGGGTTGCAGGATGAGGTCCGATTGCTGGCTAACGTGCAGAACGGATTTGAATCCCGAGATCTGGACAAGATGGACCTGAAACCGATCGACGCGGGATTGCTGGAGGAGGCGCAGCAGGAACTCAAGTCGGTCACGGTGGAGGAGGCACTGCTTAGCTACATCGTGCAGATTGCCCGGCGCACTCGCGACTGGCCGTCTTTGTCGCTCGGGGCCAGTCCTCGCGCCGCAGTCAGCCTTCTGACCGTCTCCAAAGCCGTAGCTGCAATCGATGGGCGTGATTACGTAATTCCAGACGACGTAAAGGCCTCTTCACGACCGGTGCTCCGTCATCGGATCATCATGAAGCCGGAAGCCGATCTGGAGGGCATTACGCCCAACCAGGTAGTGGAGGACGTGTTGCGCGCCGTCGAGGTTCCGAAGTGAGCGATCCAGGCACGCTGGTTCCGGCCGAAGTCGAGGCACCGGCGAATTCCTATAAGCGCTTGGGCGTGGCATTCGGCGACCGTTTCTTCGTGCTGCTTTTGCTGGGCCTGGTATGGATTGTTCCGGCGTTCGTCGATCTGCGATTTGTTTATGCACTGCTGGTGTGGGACAGCCTGGTGGTTCTAGCCTGGCTTGCCGATCTGGCGCAACTGCCCAAGCCGCCGCAAATCACGGTAAGACGCACGTGGAGCTCTGCGGTAGCGTTGTCGATTCCATCGGATATTAGTCTTACGCTGATCAATTCCTCCGGCAAGACGGTGCGGGCCACGATCGTCGACACCGTTCCCGTGCAATTGAGGAATGAGCCTCCAACTCTCACTGCCAGGGTTGGAGCTAAAAGCGAAGCGACGGTGGAGTACCGCATCTGTCCGTCGCAACGGGGAGACGCGAAGCTGGGCGATTGTTATGTGCGCTATCAGAGCGTCCTACACATCGCCGAAAGATGGGTTCGAGTTTCCCTGGCGCAGACAGTACGGATTTATCCAAATCTGGAGGACGCCAAGCGGCACTCGATTTACTTGCTGCGCAGCCGCCAGATGGCCATGGAAAAACGCCACACCAGGGTACGCGGGATCGGTCGCGAGTTTGAAAGCCTGCGTGAATACCAACAGGGCGACGAGTATCGCCATATTTGCTGGACGGCGGCGGCGCGGCGGGGAAAGTTGGTGAGCCGCGTTTATCAGATTGAACGCAGCCAGACCATATGGATTGTCATCGACTCCGGACGGTTGATGCGGGCACGAGTGGGGGGCTTCAGCAAGTTGGACCATGCGGTCAACTCGGCGCTGAGTCTGGCCCAGGTAGCCTTATACTCCGGAGACCGCGTGGGACTAGTGGCGTATGGCCGCGCGATTCGTCAGCAACTTCCAGCCGCCAAAGGCAGTGCGCACTTGCGTCAACTCATCGAACAACTTGCGCTGGTACACGAGGAAGTATCTGAGGCCGACCACCTGCACATGGCGGGCCGCCTCTTGACGGACCAGAAACGGCGCAGCCTGATCGTATGGCTGACCGATCTTGCCGAGACCGCGATGACTCCAGAGGTCATTGAGGCGGCGGCGATGATGATGCCGAAACATCTAGTTCTGTTTGTGGTGATCGGTCAACCCGACCTAGGCGAGTTGGCGGCAAAGCGGCCCCAGAGCGAGACGGAAATGTATCTGGTGGCCGCCGCGCAGGAGATGGTTCACCGGCGGGAACTGCTTTTGGCCCGTTTGCGCGAACGGGGAGCTCTTGCGCTGGAAGTGAATTCCGGAGCAATTTCGCCAGCGCTCGTGAACTCGTATCTGCAGATCAAGGAACGAAATCAACTCTGAGCTGGCTTGGGCTTGCGCGAGAGTCCAAACAAGTAAGCTGCCAAAAGGACGAACAAGGCTCCCGCCGTGGAGAATTTCAACGGAATCGGCAACTCCGTCGGCGAAACAAATGCTTCGATCAAGCCGGCGATGATCAGGATGGGAATTGTACCCAGAACCAGTTGGACAGCCTCCAACCCGGCTTGTGCCAACGATTCTCGCCGAGGCAACGTGCCTGGGAACAAGAGACCCTGGGCGATGCGCAGTCCTGCGCCGCCCGCAATAAAAATGGCAGGCAGTTCGAGAACTCCGTGAGGCGCCACAAAGCTCCAGAGCTGCAGGCTCATCCCAGACAGTGCACAAGCCATGCCGATGACTCCAATCAGCAGGCCGTTAAACGCCATCATGTAGATGGTGCCCAGACCAGCTGTGATGCCGAAGGCAAAAGTGGTGAAACCCACACTCATATTGTTGGTCATGATGGCGCTCGATGCCAGCGGCTTGATGCCCACGATCGAGTGCGTCCACATTTCATGCCGGTCAATCGTCTCCACCATTTGCGGCCCCAGAATTTTCACTTTGAAATCGGGATTCTGATACGTCAGCCCTGCGCCAACGCCTCCCGCGACCAGAAAGACCAAGAACGCTAACAGACAATGCGGCAAATTTCGCCGGAAGGTTGCGGGATAGGTTTCCCAAAAAAAAGAAAGCATTGTCTTAGCACTGGCTCTGCGGCCGGAATAGATGGTATTGTGGGCGCGCACCAGCAACTGGTTTACGTAGCGGGCGAAGTGCACGGAACCACGATCTTCGCGGATGGCGGCCAGGTCTGCCGCGGTCTGGCGGTAAAGCAGGCTGAGTTCCTGCAGTTCGGAGCGAGTAAGGGACTTCAGGCCGCCTTGCGTGCTTTGGTTTAGCAGGGTTTCGAGCTTGCTCCAGTACGGCTTGCGCTTCTCCAACCAGCGGGTGGAAATCATCGTGAACTCGCTTGATCAGCTGAGAATTGACACTCCCGAGCAAATTGCCCTGGAGTTGCCTCTGGCCGGAATCGGAAGCCGATTCCTCGCCTTGGCAATTGATACTCTAATCCAAAGTGTCCTTTATCTCATCACGGCATTTATATTCATATTCACTGTGCCCGTAGGGTCCTCCGTATTTATGTTTCTTCCGAAATTATTGGGGCCGGCCTTGGCCGTCTTCATTCTGTTCGCGATCTACTGGGGCTATTTTGCTTTTTTCGAGTCTATCTGGTCTGGGCAAACGCCGGGAAAGCGCTATGCCGGCATCCGAGTCATTAAAGAATCGGGCAGGCCGATCAATGCATTTGAGGCAATCGGGCGGAACTTGATGCGCGCGGTAGATGGGCTGCCCGGCATCTATGGTGTGGGCCTGGTCTGCATGATGTGCAACCAGCAGAGCCGAAGGCTGGGAGATTTCGTCGCGGGTACGGTTGTCGTACACGAGAAGCCCACGGAGGAGGTTCGCCCCTCGTGGAATACCTCGGACCAAGGAGTGGCAGCCGTTCCGGGCCTGACGCAGATCGCGCCCGAGGAACTCGTCCTGATTGAAACCTACCTGCACCGGCGATGGGACTTGGATAATTATGTTCGCGCGAGCACCGCGGCGCAAATCGCGGAGCGGATTAAAGCGAAGACCGGCCTGGTGCCCCAGCCCGGTCAGCATGTCGACGACTTTTTGGAGGAGACGGCCAAAAAGATTCGAGATAGCGCGCATTTCCGATAGGGAGAAGCTCAGTTCATTTGTGGCGCACTCGATTTTTCAGCATCCATCCCAAAACAAGAACTAAGTCAGGCCCGGGCTTTGTCGAGCATCGCTTCCCAGATGCCTTTGGATTTGAGAACCAATTCAACGGCTTCCCGGACCGCGCCGTGGCCTGCAAGAGCTTTCGTCGTATAGTGCGCGGCGTTTTTTACTTCGGCGACGGCATCGCCTACGGCGATGGCCAGACCAGCGCGACGCATCAGGGGGATATCTGGAAGATCATCGCCGATATAGGCGACGGCGGAATCGGAGACCCCCGCTTTTCGAAGAATTTCTTCGTACGCCGGCATTTTCAAGGGCTGTTTCATGTAGATAAACTCCATCTTCATCTCGTGAGCTCGGCGAAGGAGTGCGGGGCTCTCGCGGCCCGTAATGCAGCCCGTCCGCAGGCCCGCAGTCTGGGCTAGGGTCAAACCCTGACCGTCGTGGGCGTCAAAGGTCTTGATTTCAAGGGCTGTGCCGTCGGTCTGCGAGAGCAGAGTGACGCTTCCGTCCGTCATCGTGCCGTCCACGTCCATGAGGAGCAGTTCGATGCGTGCTGCGCGTTTCTTGAGTGCCGGCGAGATCTTGGGAGAACGAGCCAAAGAAGCCTCCAGAAGATAAGGGTAAATGAGAGTCTAAGTTAAAAGCCTGATCGAGCGCACCCCGGATAGCTTTCCGCTAGTGCCTCAGTTACTGAGCGGTTACCACCTTCCTGCTCGAACGGCGCGTTCGCGGTTGAGGGGCCAGATAATTATTTTGCATACTTTGTCGTTCCCAGAAGCATCTGTGTCAAAAGAGGAGCTGATCATGAGCACAGTCGCTGCACCGGAAGTAACCGCTACGACAACCTGGAACATTGACCCCATTCACTCTAACGCTCAGTTCAAAGTCAAGCACATGATGATCTCGAACGTGAAGGGCGAGTTTACCGCCGTTACCGGCAAGTTGGAACTAAACGGTTCGGACATCACCAAATCAAGGGTCGAAGCATCGATCGATGCGGCCACGATCAACACGCGGGAGGCGCAACGCGACGCGCATCTCAAGAGCGCCGATTTTCTTGACGTGGAGAAGTTCCCCGTTTTGACCTTCAAATCGACTCGCGTCTCGAAGACGGGAATCGACGAGCTTACGGTTGAGGGAGACCTTTCGATCCATGGTGTGACTCGGAATGTTGTGTTTGAAGTCGAGGGGCCGAGCGCTCCGATGAAGGATCCATGGGGCAACAGTCGAATCGGAGTCGCTGCCACAACGCGGATCAAGCGCAAGGATTTTGGATTGACCTGGAACGCGGCGCTCGAGACCGGCGGCATCATGGTGGGAGAGGAAGTGACCATCACGGTCGACGCCGAGTTCATCAAAGCGTAACGTGTGAGTGAGGTGTGCTCGATCCGTCGATGCCGTCGGATCGAGTGCCCTCTTAGGTTTTGCACACGCCACGCATGCGGTGCTAAACTGCGCCAATGGCTGCCAAAAAGAAAACCAGCAAAAAGAAAACCGGGAAGAAGTCGACGAAGTCGAAGAGGACTGCGGCCCGGAAGGTGAGGCCGGCGGCGAAGAAGCGCGCGCGGAAGGGGAAAGCTTCTAAGAAACTGGCAGAGAAGAAAGCCGCTCCCAACAAAGCCAAAGCGAAAAAGAAAAGCCTGAAGAGCGCAACTCGTGGGAAGACCGCGAGCGTGCGTCGCATCGAGACTCGGAAGAAACGCCCGGCGCGGAGTGAGACGCCGTTCTCCGGGGAGGCGTTGGGACCAGACTCGGGCGGGCAATCGGGAGATCTCCAGGGTTTGTCTAACGTCGAAACCGCGGATTCGGAAAGCGTTGACGAGTTGATCGAGGAAGGCAACGCATTCGAGGCTGGGGTGGTGTCAGGCGTCGAAGATGCCGGAAACGACGAGGGAAGAGAAGTTCATACGAGTGAGGTACCGGAAGACGACGTGCCGGGCGAATATCTGGATGAGGACTGATCTAGATCGCTGGTAACTTCACAGAAACTTCATTAGCGCGTCAGTGGTTTCTTTCGGCTTTTCCTCGAGCACCCAGTGGCCGCAGTCTTTCAAAACGACCATCGTCGCGTCGATTGCCACAATCCTCATCTGCTCACCCAGCAATTTTCCGTTTGCCTTCTCGCCGCCAATTGCAAGCACGGGCATGGTGAGCTTGGTCTGAGAGAGCTGAGCGAAATCTCTGGCTGCCTGCTGGAAGGAGACGAAATAGGCCCAGCCCGCTCGCATGCGCCCTGGGCGAGCATAGGCTGCCGCATAGGCTGCGCGGTCGCCTTCTGGAAGGGAATGGGTTTTGTCGGCGGCGAAGTCGTTCCAGAAGTAATCGAAATAGATTCGCTCACGTCCGCGTACCAACGCTTCCGGCGTGGGACCGTTGAAGCGAAAATGCCAGATGCTGGGGTTGTTGTAGACGTCCTCCCATCCGGCCACGCCCGGAAGAAACGCGTCCATCACCACCAGTTTCTCCGTTTCGGTTGGAAACTGCGCGGCGTAAGCGTAGGCGACCATCAGCCCGATGTCGTGGCCGACGACCCGCGCTTTTTCGACACCTAACGATTTGGCGAGCGAGTGGACGCGGATGGCAGCGTTCTTCATGTCCAACCCATCTGCCGGGATCGCGGAATCGCCGATTCCAGGGAGGTCGGGCGCGATCACCGTAAATTTCGCGGCCAGCAGTGGAATAATCGGTCGCCACATACGCGAGGTCTGCGTATAGCCGTGCAGCAGGATTACGGCCGGGCCACGACCAGCCGTCAGGTAGTGCAGTTCGACGCCGTTTACCCGCGACGTGCGCGAGGCGATCGGTTCGGTTTGCGCGGACGCTCTTGCCGAGATTGCCGCGGCAAAAAGAATCAGTACGGCTAAACCGGCGAATGGCTTCAATGCTAATTTCATAGAATCTCCCGGCAAAATCACACTGAGAATTGACTGGCTCTCGTCACGTGAGAGAGCCTCCTGCAAGAAAAAGCATTCTACCTGTTTCACCTGCGGAGATCGAACGAGACGGGGTGGCCAGACCTTGGTCATGCGTTCTATAATTTCCGGGCTTGGGGCCCAGATGCTTTTATTGCAGTTCCGACTGGACGCCGGAATGACGAATCAGTGCAAACGGCGGTGGCATCTGACCCAACAGACCTCCCGATTTCCCGGAGAAGAATCGAGTTCCGAAAGCAGAGAAAAAGCGCAACTACAAGGAGAGCATGTATGCCGACGATTACGACGAAAGATGGTACGCAGATTTACTACAAAGACTGGGGCACGGGACAGCCCATCGTGTTCAGTCATGGCTGGCCGCTCACCGCGGATGACTGGGACGGACAGATGTTGTTTTTCGGTCAGCACGGCTATCGAGTCATCGCACACGACCGGCGCGGCCATGGCCGTTCTACCCAGACGTGGGATGGCAACGAGATGGACACCTACGCCGACGATCTAGCGGCACTCACCGAAAAACTCGACCTGAAAAACGCGATCCATGTGGGCCATTCCACCGGCGGCGGAGAAGTCGCCCGTTACATTGGACGGCATGGCTCAAAACGCGTCGGCATGGCCGTGCTTATCAGCGCGGTGCCACCGCTGATGGTGAAGACAGACAAGAATCCTGGGGGCCTACCTGTATCGGTCTTCGATGACCTGCAATCCCAACTTGCGAACAACCGAGCTCAGCTCTACAAGGACATTACGCTTCCGTTCTACGGATACAACCGCCCCGGCGCCAAGATTTCGGAAGGCATTCGGGAGCACTGGTGGTTGCAGGGCATGATGGGCGGCGTTAAGCCCCATTACGATTGCATCAAAGCCTTCTCGCAGACTGACTTCACAGAAGACCTGAAGAAGTTCGATGTGCCAACCCTCATTCTTCATGGGGATGACGATCAGATCGTGCCGATCGGCGCAGCGGGTCTGATGTCCGCGAAGATCGTGAAGAACGCAACCCTGAAGGTGTATCCAGGTTTCCCGCACGGGATGCCTACGACCAACGCTGATCAGATCAATGCCGACCTGCTCGCGTTTTTGCAGCGCAGCAAACAAGCGGCCGCATAGAGAACGCCGGAAACCCGGCCCTTCGCAGACTTCGCGAGAGGCCGGGAAAGCCTCGATTGGCCACGCAACCTAAAGTCGAGGCGGCTTCCTAAGCTGCGGCCAGATAGACGTAACGCAGAATAAACAGGATCGTGAGGATCCAGATTAGAGCGTTCACTTCGCGAATCTTGCCAGCCGCAATCTTTACGATGGTGTAGGAAATCAGACCAAGGCTTAGACCGGTCGCGATGCTGAACGTAAGAGGTGTAGCCAGCATGGTGATAAATGCTGGCACGGCCTCGCTGAAATCGTGCCAGGCGATTTGCGCGATGGATTGCGTCATGAGAACGCCAACCAGAATCAGCGCAGGGGCAGTCGCGTAGGCTGGAATCGCAGTGGCCAGGGGCGAGCAGAAAGTCGCGAGCAAAAAGAGTGCTGCGACGGCAACGTTACTCAGGCCGGTACGAGCCCCGGCAGCAACTCCGGCTGCGCTTTCGATATAGCTCGTCACGGTGGAAGTTCCGGTCAAAGCTCCGAAAACAGTTCCCACGCCGTCCGCAACAAGAATGCGGCCCACGCGGGGAATCTTGCCGTCCTTGATGAAGCCGCCCTGCTCGCATACTCCCACGAGAGTGCCGACGTTGTCGAAGAGATCTACAAATAGAAACGCGAACAGGATTTCGAGGAAGCCGAGATGGCTGGCGCCGCGAAAATCAAGTTGCAAGAACGTGGAGGAGGGGTGCGGCATCGAAAAAATCGCCGCTGGCCAGCTCGCGATCCCGCGAAGAATTCCGAGCAGGGTGGTGCCGAAAATGCCGATCAGGATGGCGCCGTGCAGTTTTCGTGACATGAGGATCAGTGTCAGGATCAGTCCGAAACAGGCGGTCTGGACCTCTTTGTCGGCGAAACTGCCCAGGCCGACAAACGTCGCTGGATTCGCCACCACAAGCTTGGCGTTGCGCAGTCCCACAAACGCGATGAACATTCCAATCCCCGCCGCGGTCGAGTGTTTCAGGCCGTCGGGCATGCCGTTGACAATCTGCTCGCGAATGCGAGTCACCGTGAGCACAAGAAAAAGAACCCCTGAACAAAAAACCAACGCCAACGCGGTGCGCCAGGGGACGTGCATGGCGATGCAAACGGAGTAAGTGAAGTAGGCATTCAGAGACATTCCCGGCGCCAACGCGATGGGATAGTTGGCGTAGAGTCCCATGACCAGAGTAGCCACCGCGGCCGAGACACAGGTCGCAAAGACCACACCCTCCGCCGGCATTCCTGCCTGAGCAAGAATTTGAGGGTTCACGACGATGATGTAGGCCATCGTGACGAAGGTGGTGAGGCCACCGAGCATCTCCTGCTTCACAGAGGTCTGATTCTCGGCGAGTTTAAAGTAGCGATCGATCAATCGTCCTCCGTGGACTAAGGCCGGCGGCGCTCGAACCGGCTCAGTACTCGATCTTATTAGTCTTACTTTCCCACGCACGAAACGCAGCTAACGCCTCTTCGCGCATCATCTGGATCATCGGAATCTTGCGCTGCGAATGGGGTTGGGCGAGTTCACGGTAAATCATTGAATCGTCAAATCCGATCCGGGACGCATCCGCGTCGGCATTGGCAAAATAAACGCGAGACAGGCGAGCCCAGTAGATTGCCCCCAGACACATTGGGCAGGGCTCGCAGGAGGTGTAGATTTCGCAGCCTTCAAGGTCGAAAACTCCAAGCTTCTTGCAGGCCTCACGGATGGCAACCACCTCCGCGTGCGCGGTAGGATCGTTTGTGGAAGTGACCTGATTCGCACCTTCGGCAATGATGGTGCCATCTTTCACGACAACCGCACCGAAGGGTCCGCCGCGTCCCGAGTTGACGTTGTCGATCGAGAGCTGAATGGCGCGGGCCATGAAAGGGTTGTCCATGTTGTCGGTCTATGTTTCGCCTACCTCAGCTTGACTTCAGGGCATGCCGGCGCCAGCAACCCGCGAACTCGTAAATCAGTCGACATAGACTCTTTCACAGCCGCTTTTGCTGAGAAGTGAGTATAAGCCGGGACTCAGAACTTCGTAAAATGTTTCCTTAATTTCGCTTTAGCGTGCATTGTAAAAGTGGAGTGACCGCGATACGCTCTGCCTCTGGGCATCTTCCAAGGAGCCATTTTGAGTTTGCAGGCATTCATTGCTCGCCGGGTCGTCACTTCCGAAGGAATCCGTCCGGCGGCCATATTGGTGGAAGGAGAGCGGATCCAGGCTGTTGTATCTCCCGATCAAGTGCCTGCCGAAGGCTACCAAATCCATAACTTTGGCGACGCGGCTATTCTTCCGGGACTTGTAGATTCCCACGTGCACATCAACGACCCCGGCCGTGCGGAGTGGGAAGGATTCGAGACCGCAACCCGATCTGCGGCGGCAGGCGGATACACATTGCTGGTCGATATGCCCCTGAACTGCCTTCCTGCGACCACGACGGTTGCTGCGCTTGGAGCGAAGCGTGCGGCTGCGCGCGGCAGATGCCGGGTGGATTGGGCGGCGTGGGGTGGAGTGGTCCACGATAATCAATGCGACATCGAAGCCCTCGCAGCCGCCGGGGTGCCGGGGTTCAAATGCTTTCTGATCCATCCTGGTATCGAAGGTTTCACCATGGTGACGGAGCAACAGTTGCGATCGGCTCTGCCTCATGTTGCCCGTACTCGACTGCCGCTCCTGGTGCACGCGGAACTTCCCGGTCCAATTGATCAGGCAACCGCCGCTCTGGCCGGCGCCGATTGGACCCGCTACTCAACATATCTGCAGTCGCGGCCAGACGAGGCGGAACTGACTGCCATTCGGCTGATGCTGTCGCTGTGCCGCGAATACGGTTTTCGTTTGCATATCGTGCATCTCGCGACCAGCCAAGCGCTCGAGGAACTGCGAGCGGCGCGCTCCGAAGGACTTCCCGTTAGCGTGGAGACCTGCCCTCACTACCTTCATCTGACCGCGGAAAAGATCAGTGATGGCGCGACACTGAACAAATGCGCACCGCCGATTCGCAGCCGTGACAATCGCGAAAGATTGTGGCAAGGCTTGAGAGAGGGGACGATCGATCTGGTGGTGACCGACCATTCTCCCTGTCCTCCAGCGATGAAGCGGCTGGCCGAGGGCAACTTTCACACCGCGTGGGGCGGCATTGCGAGCCTTTCAATCGCTCTGCCATTGATGTGGACGGAAGCCAGGCGGCGAGGATTCACGTTGCTCGATCTGGCACGTTGGATGGCAGCGGAGCCGGCGCGACTAGCTGGCTGCGACGCGTGCAAGGGCAGACTTGCCGCTGGCTACGATGCGGATTTCGTTGTGTTCGATCCCGACCGCGAATTCGTGGTGACAGAAGACAAGTTGCATTACCGGCATCCGGTCTCTCCGTATTTGGGAGAAAAGCTGCGCGGCGTTGTGAAGGCTACCTATCTGCGCGGGAATCCCGTGTTCGCCGAAGGAGAGTTTCCTGGTAAGGCCGAGGGGCGGGAACACTCGGCGAATATGAGTCGCCAATCAACTCTGTAGAACTTATCGTGCTGGTAACACTTCCACCATTGTGCCCCGGTCTGTCATACACTATCCCCCATCTGAAAATTGAGTGATGAACTGAGTGATGAGCAGCGATCGCATCGTCGGCAAGTCGGTTCCACGCAAGGAGGGGCGCGACAAGGTAACCGGAAGGTCGCAGTACGTCGACGATATGGTTCTACCGAACATGCTTACTGGAGCAACGGTTCGCAGCCAGATTCCGCGCGGCCGGATTCGGAAGATCACGTTCGGTCCAGGAGTTGTCTGGGATGAATTCGTGATCGTGTCTGCGAAAGATATTCCAGGGAAAAACTGCATCTCGTTGATCGCGGATGATCAGCCCTGCCTGGCGGATGAGTTCGTCAACCATCCCGAGGAGCCCATTCTCTTGTTAGCTCATCCCGACCGCCATCTTCTCCCAAAGGCGGTTGAGGCGGTGTCGATCGAATACGATCCCTTGCCTGCCATCTTCACGATGGAAGAAAGCGAGCGCCGCTCCGAGATTATCTGGGGCGAGGACAATGTCTTCAAGAGTTACCTGATCGAGAAGGGCAGCGTCGACGATGTTTGGGAGAAGGCCGACCACATCGTGGAAGCTGAGTACACGACTGGCGCGCAGGAGCAGCTTTACATCGAGAACAATGGGATGATTGCTGCCTTCGACGCGGAGCAGGGAATCACAGCATGGGGCTCACTGCAGTGTCCTTACTACGTTCATAAAGCGCTCATGGCTTTGTGCGACTTGCCAGCGGAAAAAGTTCGTGTCGTGCAGATGGAGACGGGAGGCGCTTTCGGCGGGAAAGAAGAGTATCCGTCGATGATCGCGGCGCATGCCGCGCTGCTGGCGATGAAGTCCAGGAAACCGGTGAAGATTATTTATGACCGCATGGAAGACATGGCGGCGACGACCAAGCGGCATCCCTCGCGTACCCGCCTGCGGACGGCCGTCAGCAGGGACGGCAAGATTTTGGGCGGAGAGATCGAGTTTACGATCGACGGCGGAGCGTATTTGACTTTGTCGCCCGTTGTGCTTTCCAGGGGGGCAATTCACGCTGGTGGACCTTATTACTGGCCGAGTGT
The DNA here is from genome assembly GCA_963787495.1 of uncultured Acidobacteriaceae bacterium. GTDB lineage: Bacteria > Acidobacteriota > Terriglobia > Terriglobales > Acidobacteriaceae > Sulfotelmatobacter. Next base: position 713,241 of record CAWBDA010000001.1, on the reverse strand, counting down.
TCGCATCCGCGCGAAGGCCATTGCTACAAACACGCCGCCGCACGGAGCTTTTCGAGGCTTCGGAGCGCCTCAGAGCTTGTTCGCCATGGAGCGGCACATGGATCGCATTGCGCGCGAAGTCGGCCTTTCTCCGGTCGAGATCAGGCGCCGGAACTTTCTGCGGCCGGGACAGACCACCACTACAGAACAAGTCGTGCGCGAACCCATTGATCTCGCGAAGTTGCTTGACCGAGCGCTCGAGCTTTCTGACTATCACTCCAAGAAACAACGCTTCACGGACGAACATCGACAGGGTGCCATTCGAAAGGGTATGGGTATCGCCGCGTTTCTGCACGGTGCAGGATTCACAGGCTCCGGCGAACGCTATCTTAGTTCTGTTGTCGGCGTTGAAGGTTGTGCCGACGGGAATGTGCGAGTGCTGGTTTCGAGCACGGAATTTGGGCAGGGAACGAAAACTGTTCTCAGTCAGATTGCTGCCGAGGCCCTCGGTCTGCGTTATGAGAACGTCAGCCTGGCCCAGCCCGATACTCTGGAAGTGCCGAACAGCGGTCCGACTGTCGCGTCGCGGACAGCAATGGTGGTTGGGAAATTGGTGCAATCGGCCGCGTTGGGAATCAAACAGACACTGATTTCGTCCAACCTGCTCCACGAGACTTATACGGCCGAAGAGTTTCGCGCCGCCTGCCAACACTATGTTGCAATGCATGGCCAGTTCCGTTCGTGGTCGCGTTATGAGGCGCCGAGTGACATTTTCTGGGACGATCAAAAGTATCGAGGAGAAGCCTACGCGGCATTTGCGTGGGCGGTGTACATCGCCGAAGTCACCGTTGACCTGGCGACGTATAGTGTATCCGTGGACGACTTCGTGGCGCTCCAGGAAGTCGGCAAGGTTCTGCATCCACTTCTGGCCAAGGGGCAAATCATCGGAGGCGTTGCCCAGGGAATCGGATTCAGCCTTTATGAGAAAGTCATTTGGCAGAACGGACGCATGCAGAACAGCCAGATGACCAATTACATCATGCCGACTTCCAGCGATCTGCCTCCCATTCGCGTGTTTTTTGAAGAGCTGGGGAATGTCTACGGTGCGTATGGTGCGAAAGGAATCGGGGAACTGCCCATGGACGGCCCGGCCCCGGCAATCGTCAATGCGGTGCAAGACGCACTCGGAATTGCCTTCGATGCGATTCCTCTGCTCCCGGAAGACATCATCGATCGGCTGGATAGAGATGGACCTGCTGCTTCGCCGCAGTACATCGACATCGGGGTTGGCTCCGGAGGCGGGATTCGATGAGCGATTCTCGCGAGAGCCGCGCCCAAGCCGAGATTTCATTCGTGGTCAACGGAGATCCAAAGACGGTGCATGCTTATCCTATGGAGCGCCTGCTCGACGTTTTGCGCCACCAGCTTCAATTGACCGGCGCGAAAGAAGGTTGCGGAGAAGGCGAGTGCGGTTCGTGCTCGATATTGATGGATGGCGTACTTGTGAACAGTTGCCTCGTACCGGTTCTCCAGGCGGAAGGTTCAAGCGTAGTCACAATCGAGGGGCTTGCGGGGGGAGAAACGCTGCACATTTTGCAGGAAGCTTTTCTGGAATGCGGTGGTGCGCAGTGCGGCATTTGCACGCCCGGAATGATTCTCGCAGCCTCTTATTTGTTGAACCGAAAACCTGAACCCACCATGGCAGAAATCCGAGATGGGCTGTCCGGCAATCTCTGCCGTTGCACCGGCTACAGCCAGATTGTTGAAGCTGTGGCGGAAGCGGCGCGCCGCAGGACTGCAGCATGAGATCGAATCCTTCCAGCTGCGAAATGGTCGCGCCCGGCAGCTTGCATGCGGTTGTTTCGCTTATGGCAAAGGAGCCGGGAGTGTGGCTTCCGATTGCCGGAGGCACCGATGTGATGGTGGAATACGCGGCCGGGAAGCTTCCGGCGCGAAAGCTGGTCAGTGTTTGGGACATTCCCGAGTTGCGGCGCATTGAGGTCACGGCGGACGAGATTCGGATTGGTGCAGGATGTACTTATAGTGATCTCTGCAGGGATGACATAATCGGACGCGAGTTTCCGCTCTTGCATAGCGCGGCGCGCTGGACTGGCGGAGTTGCGAATCAGAATCGAGGGACGATTGGCGGCAACATCATGAACGCGTCGCCGGCCGCTGACTCGTTGCCTGCATTGCTCGTCTACGAGGTCGAGTTGATTCTCGTTTCAGCCAGGGGCGAGCGCCGCCTGCCCTATGTGAGCTTTCACACCGGCTACAAGAAGACGCAACTGGCAGCCGATGAACTGGTTCAAACCGTGTGCCTGCCGCGGCGATTCTCAGGATATTTCAACCATGCACGCAAGGTGGGTGCCCGCAACGCGCAAGCAATCTCCAAAGTGTGTATCGCGGGTCTAGGCCGCCTTGTAAATGGAGTGGTCGACGATGTTCGCATCGCGCTGGGCAGTGTTGCACCAGTTCCGCTGCGCCTGAGGGAGACGGAGCGAGCTGTGCAAGGAAAGTTCATTAATTCCGATCTCTTGCTTTCGGCGAAAAAGGCCGTAGCCGGCGAAATCCGACCGATTGACGATATTCGATCTACGGCGAGGTATCGTGCCGCCGTGGCCGGCAATCTTGTAGCTGAGTTCTTGAATCGGCTGGGGAGTGCAGAAAACGTGCTGGCGCGATGGAATAGTCTTCCGATCGAGGAAGCCGTAAGAGCAATTCTGCCTTGTTGCGGATCCAAAGCCTGGGCGCGAGGGATGGTGGCCCAAAGACCGCTCGCGGATGAAGCCGCGCTGCTCGCCGCGGCAAACGAAACGTGCCGCAATCTGGCAGAATCAGATTTGATGGAAGCTTTCCAGAGTCATCCACGAATCGGGGAGCCGCGACCGTCTTCTCCGGAATCCCAATCTTCGCCGGTCGTACATTCGCGAGATCAGTCTGTAGGATGGTCGGCGCAAGAGCAAAGCGAGGTCACGGACTCAGACGGCGAAGCTAAGACGGCTCTGGCGGATGCAAATCGTGAATACGAGCGGCGCTTCAATCGTATCTTTATTGTGTGCGCCACGGGGAAGTCCGCACTTGAGATTCTCGAGATTGTTCGGCGGCGCCTCAAGAACGATGCAGAAACTGAACTTCACGAAGCGGCCGAGCAGCAGCGGCAGATTATGGAGATCCGTTTAAGGAAATGGCTTCGAGCATGAAAGGCATTTCAACCCATGTTCTGGACCTGGTTCGCGGCAAGCCTGCCAAAGGCGTGCCCGTGCGGCTGGAGAAACAGAACGCGGCTGGAGAGTGGCGGCTGTTGACTCAGGCGCGCACCGATGAAGACGGCCGATGTGCCCAGTTGCTGCCGGAAGGCGAGGACTTGTCCCCAGCAGTCTATCGTTTAAGCTTTGACATTGGAAATTACTACGGGCTGCAGAAGATCGATACGCTGTATCCGCAGGCGCAGGTTATTTTCCAGGTGCGAGATGGTGAGTTGCATTTTCACATTCCGCTGCTGCTCAGCCCCAACGGATATACAACCTACCGGGGAAGCTGATCTCAACCGGCATTGCAAATGGAGTTGATAAGTTGACCTCATCAATCCGGGAGTGGCTCAACCTTCTTGTGCGCTGGTTCCACGTTTTCGCGGCGATCATGTGGGTCGGCCAGACGTACTACTTCACGTGGCTGGACGGCCAATTTGGCAAGCTTGCGAAAAACGCCGCCGGAGATGACGCAAGTTCGTCGGTCTGGATGGTCCACAGCGGCGGCTTCTACTCTGTCCACAAACAGAAATCTCTGATAGTCGGGCCCGAACAGGTTCGTTGGTTCCGCTGGGAAGCATTAATGACCTGGCTGAGCGGGATGGTGCTTCTGGTCCTTGTGTATTACTCCAGCAGTGGGCTCATCGACACGGACGTCGCGAACATTTCTCAAGGGGTTGGCATTGCCATTGGGCTAGCAGTGCTGGCGGGCGGGTGGATTCTCTACGACGTGGCCGCACGGTCGCCTTTAGGCAGGTCAGAAGCCGTGTTCGCTGTATTCTCTCTGCTGATGATTGCCGTGCTCGCCTGGGGATTGGCGCACGTGTTCAGCGGACGCGCGGCTTACATCCACGTGGGTGCGGTGCTCGGGACGATCATGACCGCCAATGTTTGGTTTCGAATTCTTCCTTCACAACGCAAAATGATCGCGGCCGCGGCAGCCGGGTCAAGGTTCGATGCATCACTTGGCGCTCAAGCCAAACTGCGTTCCAAACACAATACGTTTATTGCGGTTCCCGTCGTCTTTATTATGATCAGCAATCACTTTCCCGTCGCAACCTACGGGAACACATACGGTTGGGAGGTCCTTGTCGGCCTCGTTCTTCTGGGCTGGGTGGCGGCGAAGCTTATACGCGAGGCCTGAGCCTGCATGAGGCAGGCATTCGCCGGTATCGGAATCTAGTGCGGACAACTGAAACCACAAGTCGCGCAGCAGAAGTCATCGCCCGCTGCCAAAAGCTGGCTTCTTTCACAGAAGACGCAGGCAGCACGCGCCGGACTTTCTTGTCGCCACCCATGCGTGATTGCCACCGCGAAATCGCCCGCTGGATGGAACCGCTGGGCGCTCACCTGCGAGTGGATGCTGCCGGAAATTTCCGCGGAGTTTATCCCGCCGCGCGGCAGAACGCTCCATGCCTCCTGATCGGCTCACATCTCGACACGGTTCCGAATGCTGGTGCTTATGATGGCATCCTAGGAGTTGTTCTTGCAGTCGCGTTGCTCGAAGAGTTGCGGGGACGGAGGCTCCCTTTCAGCATCGAGGTGGTTGGCTTTTCCGAAGAGGAAGGAGTACGCTTCGGCACTCCATTTATCGGCAGCCGTGCACTGGTCGGCAGGGTGGATGAAGAACTTCTAGGGGTCCAGGATGCACAAGGCGTATCCGTGCGAAGGGCGATCGAAAAGTTTGGACTGAATCCCGCAGAGATTTCTCAAGCTAAGTTGGAAAACGATACGCTGGGCTACCTTGAGTTTCACATCGAACAGGGACCGGTTTTGGAGAACTTGAATCTGCCACTTGCAGCTGTCGAGGCGATCGCCGGCCAGAGCCGAATGGAATTTACGTTCCTTGGTCGTGCCAATCACGCGGGCACAACACCTATGCATCTCCGCCGCGACGCGATGGCGGGCGCGGCCGAGTGGATCGGGGCGGTCGAACGCGCGGCTCAGAGTGTTCCTGGTTTGGTCGCGACTGTAGGAAAGGTCGAAGCCAGGCCCGGAGCCGCGAACGTGATCGGTGCGGAGGCCCGTCTGAGCCTCGACGTTCGCCACAGTTCTGACGACATTCGAACTCGCGCGGTAGATAATCTCATTCGCCAGGCCCAAGAAATTGCCGCACGTCGCGGACTAACCGTGCATGAGATTACGCTGTTAAGCCAGCGGGCTGTCGCGATGGATCTGTTCCTCACAGCAGAGATAGAACAGGCAATCGTCAAGACAGGATGCAAGCCGCATCGCATGGCGAGCGGCGCGGGTCACGACGCCATGATTCTGGCGGAGAAAGTCCCTGCCGCGATGATTTTTCTGCGGACTCCCGACGGAACCAGCCACGATCCCGCGGAATCGGTTGCGGTTGAGGACGTTGAGAAGGCTATCGAGTGCGGCTTGCATCTTCTCGACCAGTTGGCATCTTCGCCCGAATTTAAAAAAAGGACAAACCGTGCATAATCTCGGCCTGACCCGAAGCTCCCATCAACCGAATCATTTGCTGCTGACTGCAGACACTTTTGTACGTACGACTCTGCCCGGGATGAAGGCCTGCTCCGCAATTGTGCATGTCAGTCCGGTGCTGGGCGCCAAGTTCACCGAATACACCGCCGAGTTCGAAGCCGGAGGAGAACTGGGCGGCACGCCGGCGCAACGCCTCATTTTTGTAATCACCGGCAGCGTGAAGTTGGAAGTTAACGGCAAAACCAGCGAACTGGGCGAGCGCGGTTACGCTTATCTCCCCGAAGGATTGCAGCATCGCGTGCTGGCTGCGAGGCCAAGCCGCGTCGCCGTCGTCGAGAAGCCTTATCAGGCTCTCGCTTCAGTCGAGCGACCGCATATGATCGTCGCGAACGAAGACGCCGTTTCCTCGCACCCGCTCGACGACGATCCCAGACTTCAGGTCAAGTGTCTGCTGCCTGATGAGATGAGTTTCGATTTCGCAGTGAACACGATGGTTTACCAGCCGGGAGCCTCGCTGAGCATGGTCGAGATGCATGTGATGGAGCACGGGCTCATCATGCTCGAAGGCGGCGGAATTTACCGGCTCGGCGATTCGTGGTATCCCGTGACCGCGGGAGACTTCATCTGGATGGGACCGTGGTGTCCGCAGTGGTTCGGGGCGATCGGCAAGGTACCGGCGAAATATCTCATCTATAAAGACTGGAACCGGCATCCCCTGGCAGGCCTGCAGCGATGACTCTCACCATCAACCGAGAACGCCTGCTTTCTGAAATCGATGCGCTGGCTGCATTCTCTGACGCAGAAGCTCCCGCGGTGACTCGAATCGTTTTCTCGCCGACGGACCTCAAAGCTCGTGCGTGGATGAAAGCGCGTTGCGAGGAAGCCGGACTCACCGTGCGCCAGGATGCTGTCGGAAACACTTTCGCGCGCTGGGACGGCTCTGATGCGACGGCGCCAGTCGTTGGCACAGGCTCACACATCGACGCCATTCCGAACGCAGGGAAATTCGATGGCGTAGTGGGAGTGCTGGGAGGCCTGGAAGCGGTACGCGCTTTGAGGCAGAGTGGATTTCATCCAAAGCATTCGATTGAGTTGCTTATTTTCACTTCGGAAGAGCCGACACGTTTTGGAATCGGTTGCTTCGGAAGCAGGCTGCTGTCGGGCACTCTTTCTGCCGATGCGGCGAGAAAACTAACAGACAACGACGGCGCCACTCTCGAGGAAGTTCGCCGTAGGACAGGTTTCGCCGGAGAAATCGAGCAGGTCCGGTTGCCCAATGGCTACTATAAGGCATTCGTCGAATTACACATTGAACAGGGGCCACTGCTGGAGCGGCAGCAGATTCCTCTGGGAATTGTCACGAATATTGCAGCGCCGGCAAGTCTTCGGGTTTTGATTGAAGGTTCAGGCGGACACGCCGGTGGAGTTTTGATGCCCGACCGCGAAGACGCTCTCTGCGCGGCATCCGAGCTGATTCTGGCGATCGAGAACGCAGCACGTACCAGCGGAGCGATCGACACGGTGGCAACCGTAGGCATCTGCGATGTGTTCCCCGGTGCAGTCAACAGCATTCCGAGCCGAGTCCGCCTTAGCGTCGACGTACGCGACACGGATCTTCAACGGCGCGACAAAGTAATGCGCACGATCGAAACCACATGCGATTCGATTTCAGCTAAACGGCAGGTTTCGATTCACAGTGAGTTGGTGAACGCCGACGCGCCCGCGGATTGCGCCCCCGCAATCATCGAAGCACTTTCTCAATCTTGCCATAAGCACTCGTTGAACTTTTTGCCCATGGTCAGTCGTGCGTATCACGATTCGCTTTTCATTGCGCGCATCGCGCCGGTTGCAATGTTGTTCATCCCCTGCCGCAACGGATACAGCCACCGTCCCGATGAGTACGCAACCCCGGATGACATCGTTCGAGGAACGCTTGTACTCGCCGAGACCCTGGCAGCGCTTTCCGGGTAACGTTCTTCAGTGCCGGCTCTGATTACCACGCGGGGAAGCGAGTCACTTCGCCCCGGTCGATTGGCGAATCCTGGCGTAACCAGGTTTGATCGCCGAATAAATGAAATCGCAGCGCAGTTTGTAGGGCAAAAAGGCGCTCTTCATCGCATTGATCGTAATCTTCTCGAAATCATCCAGAGTCAAGCCAAAAGTTTCGGCTGCGGCTTCGAATTCCCGCGTCATGGTTGTGCGGCTCATCAGACGATTGTCCGTGTTGAGCGTGACGCGAAATTTCTCCTGGTAAAGAATCCGGAAAGGATGGTCTGCCAGACTCGGCGTGGCGCCGGTGTGGACGTTACTCAGTAGGCAAATCTCCAGCGGAATGCGCTTATCCAGAACATATTGCGCCAGATCGCCCAACTTCACTGCCTTGCCGTCCACGACCGCAATATCATCGATCAGCCGCGTCCCGTGCCCGATGCGGTGTGCGCCGCAATACTGAATAGCCTGCCAGATCGATTCCTTACCGTAGCCTTCGCCGGCGTGAATCGTAATATTGAAGTTTTCGCGCTGGATGTAATGAAAGGCATCCACGTGCTTTTTCGCCGGATAACCGCCTTCTTCGCCCGCCAGATCAAAGCCCACAACCCCACGCGCCCGGAAATCGACCGCGAGCTCCGCCATTTCGAGCGAGGTATTCATGTTCCGCATGGCACAAATGATCAGACCGGAGGAAATTCCAAAGTCTTTTCGTCCTCGTTCCAGTCCCTTCAACACCGCCGTCACAATCTGCTGATGGGTCAATCCTTTCTGGGTATGAAAGACTGGCGCAAAGCGGGTCTCAAAATAAACGACTCCATCTCGACTGAGATCCTCGGCTTGTTCATACGCGACCCGTTGCAGTGCCTCTTCGGTCTGCATCACTGCAATCGTATGCGCAAAACCTTCCAGGTATTTTGCGAGACTCCCTTGATTCGCTCCACGGAAGAACCACTGCGAAAGGGCATCGGGATCGTCGGTCGGAAGGCCTGTGTACGTGGCATCTTTAGCCAGGTCGATGACGGTTTGCGGACGCAGCACGCCATCGAGGTGTTCGTGCAAAAGGACTTTGGGAAGGCTCTGCAGCAACTGTGTATCAAGTTTCATGGCAGGCGAAACGTTGCACGATAATACAACACTTCTGAGATCAGATCTCAGATCAGATTCTGACCGCGTGCGGCTCGTACTGTACAATCCCACCCCAGTCTGATTTGGAAGGATCAGCAGTCATGGAGCGGCCGGCAAAAGCGTATTCCCCGAGCGCAGACTACGGTTTGCGTCGCGAGATTCTCTCTCCCATGGAAACGCTTGCGCAGTCTGTCTCCACGATGGCTCCCACCACCACGCCCGCGGCCACCATCCCGCTGGTTTGTGCGCTGGCCGGCAACGGCACCTGGCTCGCGTATGTGCTGGCGACCGCGGCGGTGCTGCTTGTCGCGTTGTGCATCGGCCGCTATGCCCGCCATTCGGCTTCGCCCGGTTCGCTCTATACGTATGCTTCGATGACCCTGCCCCCATGGCTCGGCGCAACCGTTGCTTGGAGTCTTCTGCTCGCCTACGTAGCCACGGGGTCCAGTGTCATCGGTGGCTTCTACCACTATGCGAACTTATTGTTGCGCGATGCAACGGGCCATGTTTACTCGGCGGTGTTGCTGGCCACGTTGGTCACCGGCGTTTCAATATGGATCGCTTACCGTGACGTAAAGATCTCCGCCCGCCTGATGCTGTGGATCGAAGCGGCATCGGTCACAGTGATTGTGATCGTCGTCATGCTGTTGCTGGTTCGACATGGCTGGCATTTGGATTCGGAACAACTACATCTCCACGGTATGACGGGCAGCGGACTCCGCTTGGGCCTGGTTCTCGCACTGTTCAGCTTTGTTGGCTTCGAGAGCGCGACCACGTTGGGATCTGAGGCGCGCAACCCGCTCAAGACAATTCCACGGGCGGTTATCCAGAGTGCCGTTCTTGCTGGCGCTTTCTTCACGGTTTGCGCCTACGCTGAAGTGCTGGGCTTCCACACTGTAGGCCAGGATCTGGGGACGAGCCAGGCCCCGATGTATATACTCGCTCGAGTCGCCGGCGTCCCCGTCCTCGGACTGCTGATCGATTTCGGCGCGCTTGTGAGCCTGTTCGCTGGAACTCTGGCGTGCATTACGGCGGCAGCGCGGGTGTTGCTTCTGATGGCGCACAACGGGCTCGCACATGGCTCTCTGGGCAGGGCGCATGCCCGGAATCAAACACCCAGCCGAGCCGTCGTCATCACTGGAATTGCGGCACTGCTTCCAGTCGCAGTGCTGGCGGCCCGCGGCGCCAGCGGTTTGGATGTTTACGGCTGGTTGGGCTCACTGGCGACTTATGGCTTTATCGTCGCTTATGCGTTGGTTTGCATCGCGCTGCCCCGTTACCTGCGCGACCACGGTGTCTTTCGTCGCGGAGCGCAGATTGTTCCGTGGCTGGCGGGGCTCGCTATGCTGCTCGCGCTGATCGGAAATTTCTATCCCGTCCCCGAAGGACCTTACGGCAAACTGCCTTATATCTACCTTGCTTATTTGGTGGCGGGGCTGCTGTGGTTCGTTTTTCGCGGCCGCGGAAAAAACGCCGCGCTGGCTGGGAACTGAAACGCCCCATTACCGCCTATCCGCAAAGTTCATCATCGCAATAAAAATATCTGATCTAGGTCAAAGAAAGTTTGACTAGCGGACCGCTTTCTTTCCGCAGAGAACTCGTGTAGATTCGGTCAGTCGTTTTGCGTGCGGACGGCGAACAATCCAACTCTGCCGAATATCGTTAGAACAAAACGCAGTGGTCTGACCATCGGCAGGCAGTCCTGCACGAGTGAGCTTACAGACTCGCGCGAGGTCACTATGCTTAAGGGAAACAGAATCGGACTGGCCACTCTCCTGGCCGTCTCATCCCTGTGGATGCTGGTTGTCTTTCAACCGTGCGCTCAAGCCCAGCAGACCCTCGGAGGCATAACCGGTACAGTCACAGACAAAACCGGAAGCGTCCTGCCGGATACGGTGGTGACCATCGTTGGCGACCAGACGAGTCTCACGCGCACCCAAAAAACTAATGCGAATGGCAGCTACGATTTCGTTAATCTTCCCATCGGTACCTATACGCTTACCTTCACTCACGACGGCTTCCAAAGCGAAAAGATTCCCTCCATCACAGTGCAGGCCGACCGAACTGCCACAGTCAACGTCGCGCTGCCTGTCGGCAAGGTGGGCACGGTGGTTGAGGTGCAGGCCGAGCCCTTGATGAACGCAGTCGACACCACCAACGGCTACATTCTGGAAAAGGACCAGATCGACGCCGTGCCGCTGCCCACGGGCAGCTTCACTGGACTCGCCATTCTTTCTCCCGGAGTAAGCGCCGAGCTCTCCGGCGGCACCGGCGCCAACAGCGGCCTGGGCAACCAGCCGATCTGGGCCAACGGCCAGCGCGACACCAGCAATAGCTTCCTGCTCAATGGGGTCGACGCCAGCAATCTGTTCAACGGTAAGAGCACCAGCCAGGTAGCTTCTGCCCGGGTTGTGAACAACACTGGCGTTGGCGGAGTCGCCAGCACCAACGCCGCACCCGTCCAGGGCACCGCATCGGTCTATTTGTCGGTTGGCCAGGCACTACCGACTCCCGCTCCGGAGACCATTCAAGAGGTCCGCGTAAACACTTCCATGTACGACGCGCAGCAAGGCTCAACCAGCGGTGCGCATATCGACATGAGCACGGCCTCAGGGACCAACACAATTCACGGCCAAGCCTATTGGCACCGCGGAACCGACTGGCTGAATGCGGCGCCGTTCTTCAATAAGCAGGATCCCAACATTATTCTCGCCAACGAAGAGGTGCCCCAGTTGCATCGGAACAGCGTGGGCGGCACACTGGGCGGCGCGCTGATCAAGGACAAGCTCTTCGGATTCGTCAGCTACCAGCACCTGCGCTCTTCCGATCAGGAAATCGGCCTCTCGCGGCTGATGGTGCCCATCGATTTCAATCCCACGTACCTTTCTACCGCAGGTTGTGGCTTCACCAATCGTCAGAGCCCAACTTTTGCCAGCTGCTTGGCCACTCTGGCTAACAATGATTTCGGTGCGGGGATTACGAATCCCGCCACCCAGGTAAACCCGGTCGCACTGGCTCTCTTTTCGTACCAGTTTCCCAACGGCCAGTACCTCATTCCGTATTCCAACGTTAACGTTCAACCCTCACCGGATTTTCCGGAAAATGCCACCATTCCCGGCACGGCCATCTTCACCGCCGACTTGGCAGTGGTGAATCTTGATTGGAACAAGAGCACCAGAGATACCGTCTCCGCCAAATACTATTATCAGCACGACCCCACATCCGCTCCCTACGCCTACTCCAACGTCGCCGGCTTCACCCAGCATCTCGACGCTGGCAGTCAAGTAGCCTCGCTCACCAATACGCAAAGCTTGCGGCCCAATTTGAGCGTAGTGGAAGTCCTAGGCATTCTTCGTGAGAAGGTCTACAGCACCATCGCCCAGCCGTTCTCGCCGCAACAGCTGAACATGAATACCTTCGGTTCAGGTTATTTCCCCGGCATCAGCATCGTGAATATTCTTAGTGGAAATACTTTCCCCGTGCCAAACGACTTTCTGCAAATCGGCCAGGGCGCGGCTTCCCAAGGGGCTTTTACCGGGCTCTTCCAGAATCGAATCATGCCTTCCGCCAACGCAATCTGGACGCGAGGCAAGCACACCCTAACCTTTGGCGGCAGCTATGCCTATACCCAGCTCAATACACGGGATGAGCGAACCAACCAGGGGATTATCGCTTCCGCTGACTTTGGGCAATTCTTGCAGGGCCTGGTCACCACCAACGACGACTTCACGACGACCAAGTTCCTTCAAGGCAACGCCAACCGTTACATGCGCGCCGGGCAATCAGGCGTTTACATCCAGGACAAGTTTCAGTTCCGCTCCAACCTCAGCCTGACTGCCGGCCTGCGTTGGGACTGGGATGGCGGCTTCACCGAAAAGTACGGACGTATTTACAATTTCGATCCCTCGCTTTATTCCTATGACGACGCGACCGATACGCTCACCTCAAACGGCATAATCATCGCCGGTAACAACAAACTGTTTCCATCCAAAGGCGTGAGCAACACAACGCTCACCGGAAGGCAATGGGGATTTGCCCCCCGTCTAGGCGTTGCCTGGAGCCCGAAACGCTTCAACGACAAAGTGGTTGTCCGCGCCGGAACCGGCCTCTATTACGACCGCGGCGAACTTTTCTCCTATCTGTCACCAGGTTTTGCTGAAGGCGTGATCAACGGTGGACCGTTCGGCGTGAACCAGACTCCGCCCTACGTGAATGCGCAGTCTTGCGGGAACGACCCCCTCGCCAGCGGCTCCATCAGCTATTACCTTAACTACATTCCCACCTGCCCCTCCGGGGTCGCCGGAGTTCCTAACTACAATCTTTCCAGTCCGTGGGGTCCGACGCTCGGTCCCGCCCCAACCGGCAACCCAATGGATGTCAACAACTACCTGCCGAATACCGGAGTGCCCGGAGTTGGAATACAAGCAGGCATCCTCGAAGGCGAGCAGCTCTTCTCCTTCGCTACCTACAACCGCGCCAACAAGCTGCCCTACACCATCAACGACACTCTCGACTTTCAATGGCAGCCGCGGAATGACCTGGCCATCGAGATCGGCTACGTTGGCAACTTTGGCCGGCACGGAGTTATCCCCATTCCTTTCAACCAGCCCGGAGTCGCCTCGCCGAGCAATATCATCCACCCCAATTCGCAGAACCCGCAGGAATATACCTACGGCTATACCGTGCAGCAAGCAGCTAGTTGCTCTCCGTTTTGTCCAATTAATCTGCCAAACAATCAAGGACCAATGCTAGCCAACTACGAGGGTGGCAACGTTGACCTGCGGGTTCCCTATCTCGGCTATTCAGCGGAAACAGAGAGCTACACCGCGGCCGGGGTCTCGGCCTACAACGCCCTGCAGACCCACATCGAAAAACGCATGAGTCACGGGCTCCAGCTGGGTTTCTCCTACACCTATTCCCACGCTCTGGATGAGCAAAGCGGCCTGGGCTTGTTCTTCAACGGTAACAATCCTCTTGATCTGCGATCTGCCTACGGGTCGTCCGATTTTGACCGCACTCATGTTTTCAACTTCAGCTACAACTACGAATTGCCCACGTTCTTTTCTGCGTCCACATTGAAGGGCAAATTGGCGGACGGATGGGCAATTCACGGGAGCGGTGTTCTCCAGAGCGGACAGCCCTACAGCGTCATCGACTACACCGGAGCCGTCGGCAGCATCTTCTACAGCGTTTACGATGGCATCACCAATCCCATCGTGCCTGAAATTCCGGGCTGCAAGGCCGTCACCGGCTACTCCGGCGCCAACGCCTACTACAATTCCACCCAGACCGCGCTCAACCCCGCTTGCTTCACTCTGCCGCTCCTCCAACCTGGTGCTCTGGGAGGCGCAATTCCTGCCAACGATACTTTCGAGACCAACTTCACCAATGGCCAGCGCAACATCTTCCGCCAATCCTGGCAGAGGGCTGTCAATGTTTCGTTGGCCAAGCTGACCGCCATCACCGAGCGTATCTCCATGAAGTACAGCTTTGACGTCTTCAACGTGACCAACACGGCCAGCTTTGATGTTCCCATCGACGACGTCTCGCAGAACCAGAATTACAACCAATTTCCGGTAGTAGGGCAGCCGCTTTACAACCCGCCCCTTTCCCTGGGCGCGGTCAACAAAACCATCGGCAGTCCGAGGCAGATCCAGATGTCGCTGGGGTTCATGTTCTAGTCGAATCTTCGGGTCAGAACGGCGAGGCGAAGGGAATCACTCCGCCCCGATGTCTTCATTCCAGATCTCAGGATTCGCGCAGATATACTCGCTCAATAAAGAAGCGCATTCCTTCGAATCGAGGTCGATCACCTGCACGCCGAGCGTACGCAGCCACTCCACGCCGCCCTGGAAGTTGCGGCTCTCACCGACCACCAGCGTCCGGAAACCAAATTGCCGCACCAACCCGCTGCAATACCAGCAAGGCGCAAGGGTCGTGACCATGATGAGCTTGCGATAGCTGCGCTGCCGTCCCGCGTTGCGGAAAGCATCGGTTTCGCCATGCAGCGAAGGATCGCCGTTCTGCACGCGGCGGTTGTGGCCGGCGCCGATGAGCTTGCCGCTTTCGTCAAAAATCGCGGCGCCGATCGGAATGCCGCCTTCAGCCAGCCCTTTGCGGGCTTCCGCTATCGCCACCGCGAGCATCACGGAGTGGTCGGGGCTGGACATTATCTCTAATGATATTACGGCGCTTAGCAGCGACCAGTAGCTTCCCAGTCACTTCCAAGCGCCCGATTCTACAGATACAAATGTTCTTGCTTCCGTCGGCGACCCCAAGCCTTCGGCGTTCCACCAGCCGAAAGCCGGGAGCCCAGAGCTGGAAGCCGAATCTATGACTCACGCCCAACTAGTCGAAAGAGCCGTGCGCTGGCTGCGAAGCTACCGCTGCGGAGTAGTCCTCTCCGAGCAGGCCTGCGTCAGCGGCGAAATGCCCGACGCCATCGGCTGGAAGCGCGCCTGCCATTCCGTGCTGGTCGAGTGCAAGATTACGCGCTCTGACTTCCTGGCCGACCGTGCCAAACCCTTCCGCCTCAAACCGGAGCAGGGAGTCGGCTGCGAGCGCTTCTACCTCGTCCCGACCGGACTCGTGCGCCCCGAAGAATTGCCCCAGGGGTGGGGATTGCTCGAACACAGTCACGGCAGGATCGAAACCGTGATTTCCGCCGCTAAGAATCTGCGCAGCAGCACCGGCTTCCACTACGAAATGAATCTGTTACTCGCCAGCCTGCGCCGCGTCGAGGTCCGAGTCGAACCCCAAAGCATCACTGACTTCCTCAAATGGAAGAACCGCATGGCAGAATACAACCGCGGCACGCTCCCCGAAGGCCTGGCTTCCCCCGAAGAAGAACTCAACGTCTTCCTCGAACAGATCTGACGCGCGACCGAAGACCTAAGACCTAAGACCTCCTTCACAACTCCCGCCGCCCTTCCATGGCCTTCAGCATCGTGATCTCATCGGTATATTCGATGTCGCTGCCGACCGGAATGCCCATGGCGATACGCGTTACCTTCATGCCCGCGCGCTTCAGTTGCTGCGAAAGATAGGTCGCGGTGGCTTCGCCTTCGACCGTGGGATTCGTAGCAACGATCACCTCGTCCACGTTCCCCGCGTCGACGCGCGTGATGAGATTCGCGATGCGCAACTGTTCTGGTCCTACACCGTGCAAAGGCGAAAGCGATCCATGCAGCACGTGGTAGACGCCGTTAAAGTGCTTGGTCTTTTCGATGGCGGCGATATTGGTAGGCTCTTCGACCACGCAGACCAGTCGCTGGTTTCGCGTTGCGCTTGTGCAGTAGACACAAGGATCAACGTCGGTGATGTTGTTGCACACCGAACACAGCCGCAGGTTGGCTTTGACGTCACGCACGGCTGCGGCCAGCGCCTCGGCGTCTTCGTCGCTCGCGCGCAGGATGTAAAAAGCCAGCCGCTGCGCGCTCTTCGAGCCCACGCCCGGCAGCTTCTTAAGTTCGTCAATCAGCCGCGACATCGGCTCAGCAAATTTCGACATAAGGACTTAGTAATTTAGTAATCGGGTAATCTTGTAATTTGAAAACTGCGCGTTGAGACTTCAATCAGTCGCTGCGAGAAATTACCAAATTACCCGATTGCAAAATTGCCAAATCGCCTAGAGTCCGCCCAGCCCCAGCCCGCCGAGCATCCCACCCACCGTAGACTGCATCGCTCCATCGATCTTGCGCGCGGCCTCGTTCACGGCGGCGAGAATCAAATCCTGCAGCATCTCCACGTCGCCAGATCTCACGGCCTCAGGATCAATACGCAGGCTGAGCAGCTGTTTGCGGCCGTCCATTTTCGCCGTGACCGTGCCTCCGCCCGACGAGGCCTCAACCACCGTCTCCTGCATCTTCTTCTGCAGCGTGTCGTACTGCGATTTCGCCTTCGACATCAGTTCTTGCAGATTGAATCCACCCATAAAACCTCACGTTTCAAGGTTTCAAAGTCAAAGGTTTCGAAACCTCGAAACCTTGAAACTCTGAAACCTTGATCCTTACCGCTTTTCCTTGTAATCGATCACAGTTCGAATCTCGGCGCCAAATTTCTCTTGCAGCCGCCGGACCACCGCATCCTGTTCGGCGCGGCTTCGGCCCCCAACCCCTGAGTTCGCCCCGCTGGACTTGGCGGCGTTGCCGTTACTCTTTCCTTCTGCAGTCATCACCGTTGCGCCTGGGACAAGCCTTAGCTTGACCGCTCGTCCCAAAATCCCGCTGGCCGAAGCGACCGCCAGTCGTCTGGCATCCCCACCCAGCGACATGTCGACCACAGTCTGCGACTCCGACACCCTGACCACCACTTCGTTTCCTTCGACCGACCATTCGCCCGCTTCGAGCATCGACACCAGGATGCGCTGATTGCCATCCGCCAGAGCCTGCAGGACCGCGCCTTGCAATCTCTCGATTGATGGCGCCGACGCAGCCGCCGGCCGGGCCTGCGAGAATGCCGGCGCAGCTTGCAATTTCGCTTCGAGCTGCGGTTCAGCCTGTGAACTGATTTCGAGTTCCCCAGCATCTTCGTCAACATTTGCGGGCGCAGCCGCGCCCATAACTACTCGCGCAGGTGAGCTACCACTCGCAACTATGCGCGGCCCGTTGCCGGGAGCGGGATTCGAAGCGGACTCCTGCCGAGGGCCACCTTTGCGCGCGGAATCAGCGTCGAACGGGGAAACGTGTCTGGAGGTACCTGCAGCCGCGTCCTCGCGATCCTGCGGAAACCGAATCTTCCGCGGCGAAGCATCTCCTGGTGGAACAACAGACGGTTTCGGTGGCGCGCCAACTCCAGATCCGCTGACGGAGGAGGCGGCCACGTCGCTGAGCAGTTGCTCAATTGGCAAAATACGCTGCGCGTGCGTCATTTTGAGCAGGCCAAGTTCCAGGTGAAAGCGCTGTTCCTGCTTGTAACCCAACTCGCCATGGGTCCGCAGCATGATCTGCAGATGCCGCGTCAGATCTTCTTCGCCAAACAGTTCCGCGACGCGCTCCACGCGCTCGCGTTCTTCACTGGATATCTGCAGCAGGGAAGACTCCTTACCCGCAATCTTGGCGACCGTCGCATTGCGCAAAAAGCGGACCATCTGCCGTGCAAAGTGCGTAGGGCTATGGCCTTCGTTTATAAGGTGGTCGACCTCCCGCAGCACTTCGTCGCTGGCGCCGCGAGCGACCGCCTGCATCACTTGTTCGAGAATGTGCGCGGGTGCAGCGCCGACCAGGTTACGAACGGAATCAGCCGTCAGCCTCCCGCTGGAGGATGCAATGGCCTGATCAAGAATCGACAGCGCATCGCGCATAGAGCCGTCGCCAGCCTCGGCCAGCAGGGCAAGAGCATCGTCATGGGCCTCAATCTTTTCGCGGCCGACCAGATCGCGCAGTTGGCCAACAATGTCGTCGAACTTCACAGCGCGGAAGCTGAAGTGCTGGCAGCGTGACCGGATGGTCTGCGGAATATCCTCCGGTTGCGTGGTCGCCAGCATGAAAACAATGTGGTCGGGAGGTTCCTCCAGCGTCTTGAGCAGGGCATTAAATGCCGCGTCGGTAATCTGGTGCGCTTCGTCGAGAATGTAAATCTTGAAGCGGTCGCGCGCCGGACGGTATCGCGCCGCCTCCCGCAGTTCGCGGATTTCGTCGATGCCGCGATTGGTGGCAGCGTCGATCTCGATCACGTCGACCGCGTTCCCCGCGCGAATCTCCGTGCAGGATTCACACACGCCGCAGGGCTCCGCGACTGGCTTATCGGACGACCGGCAATTCAAGGCCGCGGCCAGAATGCGCGCCACGGTCGTCTTTCCAATGCCGCGATGACCGCTGAAGATGTAGCCGTGGGCAGTGCGTCCCTGCTCCAACGCGTTCTGCAGGGTGCGGGTAACGTGCTCTTGCCCGATGACCTCGGAGAATTTCTGCGGCCGATATTTGCGCGCCAGAACGGTATAGCTCATGAGCAGGAAAAGATGATTATACGTGATGCATCGCCGGGATTGGGTGGCAGGACTTTCCTCCCAGCCCCGGTACGTTGCTGCTTGCATCCCTGCGCGAAATGAAAAATAATTGCGCCGGCCGCATGCGGCGTTCTTTTCCAGCCGCAACGCGGCCGGAGGCTTGGCACATGAGATGTGATCGGCTATTCCGATGTTGTTTCGCGCTCGCAATCGTTTGGGTCAGGGCACCGCAGCCTCTCCACGGGCAAACCGCGTCGCCACCCGCCCTTACCCACATCGTCACTCAGCACGACGTCCCAGTGAAGATGCGCGATGGAGTCACCCTCTATGCCGACATTTATCGCCCCGATTCGTCAGGAGCGTTTCCCGTAATCCTCATGCGTACGCCCTATGACAAAAGCGCCAGCTGGGCTGTCTCGCCCGTCTCGAAGATGGTGCCACGCGGCTACGTCGTCATCATTCAGGACGTCCGCGGTCGCTACACTTCCGAAGGAGAATGGTATCCGTTCAAACATGAACAAGCCGACGGCTTCGACACCGTCGAGTGGGCTGCCGCTCTCCCCTATTCCGATGGCAAAGTCGGCATGATGGGCGCTTCTTACGTGGGCGCGACGCAGATGCTGGCTGCCGTTGCCGATCCCCCGCATCTCGCGGCAATCGCACCTAACATGACGGCGAGCAATTACCACGACGGCTGGACCTACCAGGGGGGCGCGTTCGAACAATGGTTTGACCAGAATTGGACCTCACAGATTGCGCAAAACACGCTCCAACGCCTGATCCATGAAAATACAGATGCCCGGGTCGGCGTGCCCACCCTTCCTCTCGCCAACTACCCGGTCTTCAATTTCGGGCAGTTGCCCGCTGACGCTCAACTCACCGCCACTCTAGCGCCCTACTACCTCGACTGGCTGGCGCACCCAGATTATGACGAATACTGGAAGCAGTGGTCCATCGAGGAGCATTTTTCAAACATCGCCGTCCCCATGCTCCAGGTCGGCGCCTGGTATGACATCTTCAACGGCGGCACCTTGCGCAATTACATGGGCGCGAAAGCCCACGGATCTACCGACGCAGCCCGGTCCCAGCAGCATCTGCTTATCGAAATCGGGGGCCACTCCGGCTTCGGCCGTCGCATCGGCGACGTCGACTTCGGTCCTCACGCCATCGAAAACGTTTACACCGACGTCATCCTCGACTGGTATGACTTCCTCTTCAAGGGCATCCGGAACCAATTTGCCACGGACAAGCCCGTCAAACTGTTCGTAATGGGCGCCAACGAATACCGCCAGGAAGACGATTGGCCACCGCCCCAAGCCCAGCCCACGAAGTTTTTCCTGCATTCAACCGGCAAAGCGCAGTCTCTGCGCGGAGACGGCTCTCTCTCGACGTCCGCGCCTAAGTCCGAGCCCTCCGACGCCTATGTTTACAATCCTACCAATCCCGCTCCCACGGTGGGAGGGCCGCTGTGCTGCGACGCCGAACACATGGAGCCTGGCCCGCGCGATCAGCGATCTGTGGAAAATCGCGACGACGTGCTGATTTATTCCACCGGTCCGCTCACTCGCGACCTGGAAGTCACTGGCCCAGTTACCGCCACTCTATTCGTCAAATCCTCGGCTGTAGACACAGATTTCACTGCCAAGCTCGTAGACGTCGCGCCTGACGGCTTCGCGCAGGATCTCACTGAGGGTATTCTTCGTATGCGCTACCGTACTTCGCCCGAGCATGCCACTCTGCTGAACCACGGGCAGGTCTACGAAATCTCAGTCGATCTTTGGGCCACCAGCAACGTTTTTCTCCAGGGCCATTCCCTGCGCCTGGAGATTTCCAGCAGCAATTTCCCGCGCTTCGATCGTAATCTCAATACAGGCGAAGAAATCAAATTCGCACGCACCTCCGTCGCCGCCACAAACGCAATTTTGCACGACGTACAACATCCTTCCGCGCTCGTGCTTCCGGTTATGCCGTCGAAATGAAGTACCCGATGTCAGACTACTCGACTGAATATTCTCTTTGCGGTATCCGTATGCAGGCCGACGGGGAAATAGACTGATGTCGCTATCCCCAACTTGCTAAAACCGCTGCGCAAGCGATAGGCTGGTCGCCTACGGTTGGAACGAGGTGTCTTATGCAACTGAAGATGGCAACGCGAAACAACGATGGAGTTCTCGTGGTGGATTGCACCGGCCGGATCATATTCGGCGAGGAGTCTTCGCTGCTGCGGGAACAAGTCCAGAAAGCTGTGTTAGAGAACAAGCGCATCCTCCTCAATCTGGGAGAAGTGAACTACATTGATTCCGGCGGTCTCGGGACCCTCGTGGCTCTCGATACAACCGCGCGAAACGCCGGTAGCACTATCAAATTGGCGAAGTTGACGAAACGCGTCGGCGATTTGTTGCAGGTCACCAAGCTGCTAACGGTATTCGATGTCCACGACTCTGAAGCGGGAGCCATCGAATCCTTCCGCAAGGTGGCTTAGCCCAGCTCGTGATCATCGGGATATGATCGGCGGCACTCGTCGCGGAATATGACCAACAGAATGTGATCGCCGCAAGATGATCGACCGAAAATGATCGACCGAAAATGACCAACGGCGCGACCGCTGCAGCCACGCCGGCTTCCCCTCGAATGCTGCCTCGCATCGTTTTTCTCCTCTGCCTGTTGGTGAGCGCCAGCGGTTTCGTGTCCCCGCCCGTCGCCCTGGCCATGGGATTGGTGTTTGGGCTGGCGTTTCCCCACCCCTACGGCGACGAAGCGAAAAGGTTCTCGAAATTCCTGCTGCAGGCCTCCGTGGTAGGACTTGGTTTCGGTATGAACCTGCACGAGGTCGTGCGCGCGGGGCGCAGCGGCTTCGTCTACACCATGCTGGGCATCAGTTTCACGTTACTCGCTGGCATGGGCCTGGGCACGCTGTTGAGCGTGCAACGAGTTCCAGCGTTTCTTATTTCCACGGGCACAGCAATCTGCGGCGGAAGCGCCATCGCCGCCGTCGGGCCCATCACGCAGGCCAGCGACGAAGAAATGGCCATATCGCTCGGAACCGTCTTCGTCCTGAATTCCGTGGCGCTACTGATTTTTCCTTCCATTGGCGCGGTACTCAAACTGACGCAATCGCAGTTCGGACTTTGGGCAGCGCTGGCCATTCACGACACCAGCTCAGTAGTGGGTGCGGCCGCGAAGTATGGCGCCGAGGCCTTGGCCATTGCGACCACGGTGAAGCTGGCGCGCGCCTTGTGGATTGTCCCGCTTTCGGTCGGGACTGCCATGATCCGCGGCGCCAAGGCGAAGATTCAGTGGCCATGGTTCATCGGCTTGTTTTGCCTGGCCGCAGTGTGCAATACATATCTTCCCGCGGGAGCCCACGTCTACGCCATCGCGGTGAAAGTTGCGAAGGTCGGATTAACCGCTACTCTTTTCTTGATCGGCAGCGGCATCTCGGTAGCAACCGTCAAACAGGTAGGGCATCGTCCGTTGTTGCAGGGCGTCATATTATGGTTGCTGGTTTCAGTGGGATCACTGTGGCTGATTCGCTTGGGATGGATTGCTCTGTGAAGAAGGGAAGCAAAAGCAAAGATTCGCCGCAACGGGGAGCGAGATCCTCGCCCGACCAATCGCCAGATCGGTCGTCAGATCGATCAGCAAAGATGCGGCTGCGCATCGAAGCGGCCATCCGAAGAATTCCCCGAGGTAAGGTATCCACCTACGGAGCGGTCGCGCGAGCGGCCGGACTCGCAGGAGCGGCGCGGCAGGTGGCCAAGGTGTTGCAACGCAGTTACGGATTGCCCTGGCAGCGGGTGTTAGGCGCAGGCGGAGAAATCAAGCTTCGCGGAGATTCTGCGATCGAGCAGCGCCTGAGACTGGAATCCGAGGGCGTACGCTTCCGCGGCCGAAAAGTGGACATGAAGCAGTGCGAGTACAAGTTTACGCGCGCGACCAGGAAGCACTGAGAGGCACTATTTCTTGAACTGCTCGTCAACCTCCACCTGGTATCCCGTAACCATTTTGTTGGTTTCGTTGGCCATGCCGACGACTGACATTAATTCCTTGAACATTGCGTCGGTCATCCCTTTCTTCTGGGCTGCGACAGTATGGGACGCGATGCAGTAGCCACACTGGTTGGTCACGCTCACTGCAACGTAAATCATTTCTTTGGTCAGCGCATCAAGCGCCCCAGGAGCCATGATCTGCTTGATGTCCTCCCACGTGCGCTTCAGCGTCGCGGGATCGTGCGCAATCGCCTTCCAGAAATTGTTGATCCAGTCAGTCTTGCGCGTAGCCATGATGTCGTCATAAACGGCGCGCACCTCCGGGCTAGCGTCCTTATATTCGATGAGTCCCAGCGTTGCCATGAGGTTTCCAATCCTTCTAGGTCGGATTACCACAGAGACACGCAGGCACGGAGAACCGATCCAAAGTAAAGACCTTCTCTGTGCCTACGTGTCACCGTGGTGAATCGGTTCAGCTACTGCGGCAATTCCCCGCTCAGCAATGTCTCTAACGCCGCTGCCGGACAGCGCACTCCCACAAAGAACTGGCCGAACAAGGCATACACCGCGCTGACATGATCGAAGCGCATCTCGTAAATCAGCTTCTTGAACACGAGCGGATCGTCGGCGAACAGATCGACGCCCCACTCCCAGTCGTCAAAACCAATCGACCCGGTGATGATCTGCTTAACTTCACCCGCGTAGCGTCGGCCCACCAGGCCGTGCTCACTCATCTGGCGGGCGCGCTCTTCGATAGGAAGGGTATACCAGTTCTTGTCTTCGCCCCGCAGCCGGTTCATGGGATAAAAGCAGACGTATCGGTTCGGCGGAATCTCAGGAAACAGCCGCGGATGCATCGCTTCCCGATGCCGGTCCAGCTTGCATTCGATCTCGGCCTTCCACTGGTCGGAGTGCGGTTGAATGCCCTGATCCGCCAGTTCCTTGTAAATCTTAAGCGTGGAATCGTAGAGCCCGAGTTCGATGATAGATAAATAAGAAGACGTAGGTTCAAGATAATCGCTCAACCGCAACCCCGCCAGTTTGAGCTCCGCCTGGTTAAGATCGGCAAAAGACTTGCGGAAATGCACCAGCATCAGATCGCCCTTGTGGCCGATCAATGAAAAAAGCGCGGACTGCCCGCTGGAATTTTGTTCCATTTCACCCAGCACTGCCGCCGCCTCCTGAGCGATCGCCGACCGCGTGGCATCGGGCAGGGCTCGCCAAGCCGTCCAGCGAAAACGCATCATCTGGTGCAGCACGCTGTAACCCTCAGTAGTCAGCGGCACTTCGGGAAGCTGTGCGGAGGCCGTTTGTGGGTGAGCAGGAGGAGTTGAGATCGTAGTCATTGTCTTCTCGGGACGTGGGTTCATGATTTCACAATCCATTGTACGCAAGAGGTGCGAAGCCAGCGAGTCCACGATTTACAATCATGCTGGTGTCCCCGGCTCCTCGGTTCTAAGGCCGCACGCTGCATTCATGCGAAACCTGATCTCATCATTTTGTATTGTTCTAGCGTTAGGCGGCTCGCTGGCGGCGCAGGGTAAGCGCCTATGGGTCCTCCGCGCACCCGGCGAGATCGCTGAATATGACCCCGCAACGTTTTTTGCTAAACAAACAGTGAAGGTCCCGCCAGAAGCCGCAGCATCCCCGCAGACCTTCTCGGTCAATCATCTGGGGCAGATGCTGTTTGCCGCACCCGTCTCTTTGCCCTTAGCCGAAGGCGATCTGGCGGCCGATCAGAAGGTGTGGTTCTGGGATGGCCGCAACGCGAACACCCTGGCGCGCGACGTCGCCCGCACCACGGCCACAGCGGGCTCCAACCTGGCCATCACCGAGTCAGCTCCCGTGCCTTTTCTCTCGGCGGACGGAACCCATCTCTATTGGTTTTCGAACCAGGCGCGCCGCCTGCAGCGCGATGGCGTCGATCTTTCCACCAAGACAACCTGGCTAAGCTGGCAGACGGATCTCTCCGGCGCCGGGCGTCAGGACTTGGCCTCGACCGCCCTGCCCGACTGCTCGTGCCCGACCGGAGGCTGTGAAGAAACTTGCCCGTATGGCGAGGTCTGGGTTCCAGCCGATGGCGTGGGCAAGTTTTTCCTGCTGACACAGTTCGTCTCTGGAAAGACTCAGCCCCTTTACAAGGCCACCTCTTTATACGAGGAAAATGTCGGCAAATGGACCGCGACGCCACTCGATCCCCCGCTGCGGCGCGTGCTGGACGCCCCGAATGCCAGCACAATCCTGGAAGCGATTCCCGACACGGCCTGCTGCGGCTGGGAGAATCAGAGCGACGATCAAACTCTGCTCCATCTCCGCGGCAAGACATCAACTGTGTTCGACGAGCAGGCAGCATACAAAAATCCAGACTAC
Organism: uncultured Acidobacteriaceae bacterium; assembly: GCA_963787495.1. Taxonomy (GTDB): domain Bacteria; phylum Acidobacteriota; class Terriglobia; order Terriglobales; family Acidobacteriaceae; genus Sulfotelmatobacter. The sequence goes on along the minus strand of CAWBDA010000001.1, from coordinate 688,141 downwards.
GACGTCAGCTTCTTCACCGAGAACGGCAAGCTGTCGCCCGATCTCAGTTCTGTGGCGTTGACTATCGTCGCCACTGCCCAGCCCAACAAGCCGATTCAGCTGGCCGAGCAAGGACAGTCCAACCCGGAAGAATCGCAGCGCATTCGCAAGTCTCTGTCCGATCTGCCAGCGGTCGAGATCAAGAGCAATCAGGATGTGCCGCGACGCATCGCATTCCTGCCGCACGCCGTCCTGGTCGGCTGGCTCACCGACAAGGAGATCCTCATCGTCGAGGGACATCTGCTGGTCGCCTATAACGTAGCGAATGGCGCCAGGCGAAAGTCGAATATCCATGTGGAAGATCCGCAGCATGTGTTTCTGCGGTAAAGAAGCCGGAAATCCAGCCATTTCCAAACCAGTTATCTCATAAAAAGAATCGAACTCCCCGTATGGCACCCTCGGGCCACATATTCCCCGTATCGTGCCATTGTCATCCCGCACTCACGGCCTCAGGATACTGGTGCCTGGTGAATAGCCCTTCAAATTGATGGCTATTTCGCAAGGCGAGGCTGAGTGGAGATCGGAAGAGACCAAATGTTTCAGCAAAATCTAACCACGGAGCTTGGCAGTCCTCAGGTCGCGGTCGCGAATACGCAGCCTCTCCGCCTGCAGATCGCGCTGGTTCTTCTCCTGGTTGCCCTCGCGGTCGTAATCGTGAAGGACCGCGAATTCTGGTTTGGTTCGGACGATACCGTCGAAGCCGACACTTCAACTTCGGAAACCGTTCAGAAAGTAGCGGTCGCAGCCGTGCCTGCCAAGTCTGCTCCGGCAACGCGAGCTGTCGTCGCAAAAAACCACGTCGTTCCCAAGACTTCCGCCAAGGCAGCCGCGTCTGAGCCATCTCAACAAGTCGCCGCTGACTCTAGCCTTGTTTACTCAAAGCTCGCTAACCCGGATTCGCCAGTGGTCGCGACCACCCGGGCCGCCCTGCCTCCGCTGGATGTCGAAGTGATTGCCGGTGACAATCACCGCAGCATTCATCCCGGAAACAACGTCTCGAAAGTGGAAATTCCCAGCGACTCGAACCGCGTCTCAGCGGCCGCCACCTCAGCGGTGAGCCTGACCACGAATGCGGCAGAACACGAGCGTCTTTCTGGCGCCACTTTTCCGGAACTGCACCAGACCGTCGAAGCCACCTATCCTTTGCTGGGACAGCACATGAGGGTACAGGGTTCGGTGGTGTTGCAGGCGCTTGTTGGTGTCGACGGTACTATCGAAAACCTGCGCGTGATCAGTGGCCCAGGCATCCTGACTGCGGCGGCTCAGCAAGCGGTTCGCCAGTGGCGCTTCAAGCCCTACCTTCAGAACGGACAGGCGGTCGAGACCAAAGCCCGAATCACAGTCAACTTCTCCATCCGAATCTCCGACAATCCCCCTGACGCAAGCTAAACACCTTCCATCCAATAAAAATCAGCCGGCCGTGAGGCGTCCCTTGCGCCGTCCCGCTCGATAGAGAATCCAGCCGAGAACGTTTGCGCCCAGTACGACAGTAGCGATCTTTATCGAGTATCCCCTGGAACTCTCTACATCGATGACCGGGAAAATCGAGAGCACGACGTAGACCAGCGTCATCAGGAATCCCGAGACCGCAGCCAGACGCAGCCACCATCGCGGGCGAAGTCCTCGATCCTTCGGTGACAGGAACGGGATGGCGAACAAGGCCAGGTAGGCGATGGCGTAGAAGGTGAAACCCCACGTCAGCAGCAGTTCATAGGCTTCCTGCGGGCCAACTCCAATAAGCGCCGCCGCACTGCCGGCCAGGGTAACCGCGCCCAGAAAAAGGATTGAATTCACTGGAGTCTTATACTTGCTGTGCAGGCGCGTGAACCAGTCGGGCAGCAGCCGATCCCATCCCGCCACCATCGGCAGCCGCGCGCTGGCGCTGAAATACACGCTGAAAGTTGTCGGGTAATTCACGAAGAGCAGAATAATGGCCAGCGGAACGACAAAGCCGCCGGCAAACCCGAAGCCCCGCGCGCCCAGGCGCAGCGCTTGCGGGATGGGTCCGACGACATCCACTGCCCCCGGGGAAACGAACGCCAGAATCGAACTGGTGGCAAAGATATAGATGAGCGCGATGAAAGGCGCCGTGATCAGGACCGAACGAGTAAGGTTGCGCGCCGGATTCCGGCACTCCCCCGCGAAGATCGCAACATACTCGAAGCCGCTGAGTGCGCCGAACATCATTTTGGCGAAAACGCTGAGGCTGAATAATGTAAGCGGCGGCATGACCAGCCGCAGCGGGTGATATTCGGAAAGCGTCCCGCGCCACAGGTTGAGCAGCGGAGCGGCAATGAGCACGGCGAGCGTGATCAGGACGGCGATGCTTCCCACGTTCCCCAGCCATTTGCCCACGCCCAGCCCGAGAGCGGTCAGCCACATCATCGCCAGAATCAGGGCCGAGGAGACCACGAGGATCAGCCCCCTGCTGGAGGCGATCCACGCCGCGGCCGGACCAAGCGCGTAAGCAGTAAACGTGGTCGTGACCAGACCGATCACGGCCACGTACAGCATTACGAATAGCCAAAGATTCCACGCCACCAGAAAGCCAATCTGATCTCCGAAGGCAAGGCGCGCCCACTCGTACAAGCCACCCTCCAGCGGCATGAGCCGATTGAGATGAGCGACCACCATCGCCAGCGGGATAAAAAACGGCACAAAGGCCACCAGCCAGAAGACCACATGCGCGGAGCCAGCCTTGGCAGCGGTGCCGAAGAAATCGACCACGATGACCAGCAGAACCTGCGCCATCACCAGGTCGAATAGGCCAAGCTCCTTGCGCAGTTCGGCGCTATGGGCCTGAACTTCGGCCCCAGCGGTGCGCACAGGAGTGGATCTGCTGGCTGTCAAATCGCCATCCGTTACTTGTCTCGCGCCAGTTATGGTTTTTTCTCCGCCGGTTTGAGCAGCAAATCCTGATAGTCAAAGCTGAAATCGGCCAGCGGAGAAACCGCTGCCATGCGCGCGCTCTCAATGCCGCCGTCCGCCTTCAACGAGAAAGTGACGAAGGCATCTTCGATGGTGCGATCTCGCCAGTGCGCCTTGAACGTGTCGTACTGCCAGTGCTGCAAGTCGCCGATCATCGACGGCGTGTGATCGAAGGTGATAACCAGGCCCCCATTATCCCCGCGGATCGTGATCGGACCGTACCAGGCGTCGGTGTAGTTGCCGGCATATTTCTCCAGCGGCAGCGAAGGCTTTGAGTCCGCTGCGCGAACCCCTTCCGACTTCTTCATCGCTTCCGCCGCGTCTTTTTCTTGCGTATCTCGAAACGACTTAAAGCCGGCGATCCAGTCCGTCGGCGGCAAGCCAAAATAATGATCCAGCACGTGATAAAGAACAGAATCGAACGCTCCACCTTCCTCCGCATTGGTGAGCACCACCACTCCCAGATTTTCTTCCGGCACCAGCATCACACGCGAAACGAAGCCCGCCACGCCGCCGGTGTGTCCCACGAGTTTACGGCCGTGATAATCGCGCAGACCCCAGCCCAACGCGTAGTCCGCGAAGTTTGCTTTCAGTCCCGCCAGGGGCGGCGGAGGATCGCCGATCGGAAGAATTGTCTGCGGCGACCACATCTCTTTCGATTGCTGCTCGCTGAACAACCGGCCATCGTGGTCGACGAATTTCCCGCCGTTGAGCTGCAACTGCACCCATTTCGCCATATCCGCCGCGCAAGAATTAATCGATCCCGCCGGACCGGCATTGTCGAGCACTTCAAAACGAATCACCTGCAGCTTGCCATCCACGCGGGAATGCGGGAAAGCATAGTCGTCGCCGGGTTTGAAAGCGGCGGTGCTGACATTCGAGTGATTCATGCCCAGTGCTGCGAAGATGTGCTGCCGTATGTAATCGTCCCACGAAACCCCCGTCACAGCGGGAATAATCTGCCCCGCCGTCATGTAGAGCAGGTTGTCGTAGGCGTAATGGCTGCGGAAACTCGACGCGGGTTTCATGAACCGCAGCTTGTAAATGATTTCCTCGCGCGTATAGGTCGACTGCGGCCAGAACAGCAGATCCCCTTCGCCCAGTCCCATCCCGCTGCGGTGGGTCAGAAGATCGCGAATGGTCATCTCATGCGAAACATACGGGTCGTACATCACGAAGCCGGGAAGCCGTTGGTACACCGGATCATCCCAGGAGAGCCTGCCCGCATCTACCAGCCCAGCCAGAGCGGCGGTGGTGAATGCTTTTGTGTTCGAGCCGATGCCGAACAGGGTGTGCTCATCGACCAGCGTGGGATCGCCCAACTTGCGCACGCCGTAGCCTTTAGCCAGGACGATCTTGCCGTCCTTCACAATGGCTACGGCCAATCCCGGGACGTCGAAGGTCCTCATGGAATTTGCGACGTAGGAATCCAGATCGGCAGGGGGAGCATTCTGGGCTCCCAGCAAAGCTGCGGAAGCGACAAAAATCGCGGCCACCAGCTGGGAACGGAGCAATTTGGACATGGAGCCTCCTTAGGATGACAATGACCAAGAAGGCAGCATTAGAACACAAAGGATGGGTTCAATGACCGGCCGAAACGCTGACTCACTGACAACATTCGAGCAGGCGAGCACATCAGCACCCGCCTGCCAATCGAGCTCCGCGGTCGTCTAGTGGTGATCCCCGTTGCTGTGGCGCCAAGTCCAGTATTCCTTCTGTTCTCCGGCAGGCAGCTTGCGAAAGTCTCGATGTTCATCACGGTGGTTTTCACGGGCCCACCGCTGGTAATAACCTATTTCCTCGTCGTTCCAGACGTGGTAGTCGCTGTAGTACGGATCATAGACCCGGTAATAATGATGCGCGCAAGCGGTGCCCCAGACAGAACTCAGGGCGGCGGCCAAGACCAGCGAACTGATAAAAGGCGACTTGCTGTTCATCGGTGAATGGTCCTCCTCGTGGTTTTAACCTGTTAACAAAAAAAGTCCATTTCTCGGCTGTCACTCCGCCCCGTTGAGTTCGTTGCCCAGGCTCGCGCAGGGGTTGCTCACAACCAGCCCTAGACTTGAGCCACTTTGGTGATTACAAAAGTCGGAACCCAATGCCGCCACAACCCTGCGAATTTCGAATTGTAACAGCGGTAGCGGGCGTGGTTGTGGAAAACGCACACTCCCGCCTCATCCCATCCCGTCGCCACCACACCATCTAAACTCAAACATATAAAACCCGCTCTCGTCGGTTTGTTGCGCAATGTCCCGCAATGTCCCGAGTTGTCCCGTCTTGCCACTTGCTTTATCCCATCGATGTCTCTTATCTACAGGGTGGAGTCGAAGCTACAGCTCCGCAAGCCACAGCGGACAGCAAAGATGTGGCGATTCCCAATTCCGTTCGTTTCGAAAGCATTCACGGTTTCATTAGGCACCGGAGTTCAAGGGTGGGGGCCCTTACTCGGTGCCGTTTTTTTGAGCAGGAGCCCGACCGAATCTCAGGACCGTTCCCCAGAAATTCTAGGTTAGAATCGAGGCGAACTTCAGTCCATCGTCCTGATCGTGAGACCTTATTCTGGGACCTGATTTTGAGACCAAGATGATTCGATCCCGCCCGAGCGTCTCTTCCCTCGGCTACCACGCTGGCATTGTCATTCTTCTTGCCGCGCTGCTCGCGATTCTCCCGGCTTGCCGCAGCTCGGCGCGCGCGCAGGCGCAGGTCGAAAAAGGGAACCAATACTTCGCGCAAAAGCAGTTTGCCGCGGCGGAGGACCAATACCGGCAGGCGATCCAGATCAATCCTGATTTTGCCGATGCCTACTACCGTCTGGGGCTGTTGCAGATCCAGCAAGAGCATCCCACGGCCGCCAGCCAATCGCTCGCGCACGCGGTCGATCTCGCCCCCAAGAACCTCGATGCTCGTTTGCATCTCGGAGACCTGCAGGTCGCATCCACTCAGTACGCGGAAGCGCGTCAGCAGGCCGAGGTGGTGCTTCAGCAGGACGGACAAAATGCCGGCGCCCACCGCCTGCTGGGGCAAGTCGCACTTCACCAGATGCAATACATCGCTGCGGAAAATGAGCTGAAGCGAGCCATTGAGCTCGATCCGCACGATCCGCAAACCTACGAAGTCTTGGGCCTCACTCAGTTGCTCGATGCAGAGTACGGCGCAGCCGAGAAAAGTTTTCAAACCGCCGTCGACATCAAGCCAGACGACCCCCAGACCTACATCAACCTGGCGGACTTTCACAAAGGGCAGAACGCGCCCGACCGCGCCGAGCAGGTCCTGCACCAGGGAATCGCGAAGCTTCCCAACGCAGTTGAGTTGCCCCTGGCGCTGGCCAGTCTCTATGTCGAACGCAACCGTACAGCCGAGGTGAAACAACTGCTTGATCGGGTGGAAGTGGATGCAAATCACTACCCGGACGGCCGCCGCGCCGTCGCCACCTTCTATTTAGACAATGGCGACGCTGCTTCCGCCCTCGACCGCTTCCGCGACCTCGTGAGCAAAAACGAAAACGATCAGGCAGCCGCCAGGAAAGTTGCTGAATGCTACCTGCAGTTGGGCCGCTGGCAAGATGCCGAGCAATGGATCGACCAGCACAACAAGGATGGTAAGGATGGCGACTTCCGCCTGCTCCGCGCGCGCAGTGATTTGGGCGCGTTCCGGCTCCGCGAAGCCGCCGCCGAATTGCAAAGCCTGGTCAAAGACTCTCCCGATTTGCCCGCCGTCTACTTCTATCTGGCTCAGGTTGACTCGGCGCAGGAGCAAGCCGTGCAGGCACAACAGGCGCTCACTGAGGCGCTCCGCATTCAGCCGGGATATTTGCCCGCCCTGCTGGATCTCGGCAACATTAGCTTGCGGCAAAACAATGCGAATTCGGCTCTGGCCTATGCCAGCCAGGTGATCGCCACCAGCTTTTGGGTCGCGGATGCTCACGTCATCGCCGGCAGCGCCTACCTGATCCAGGGAGATTTAAACCAGGCACAGCGCGCCTTCGAACTGGCCGCCGGACTCAATCCCCGTAGTCCCACCGCGCAAGAACATCTCGGGCGCGTCCTGGGCATGCGGGGCAACTACGCGGAGGCCGAGAAGGCCTATGAGGCGTCGTTGGCAATTGCGCCCGATTATGCTCCTGCGCTGACTGGATTGGCCGGGATCCTCGAGAAAGAAGGGACGCAGAAGCAGGCCAACGCGCGCATCGATCGCCAGATCGCAGTGCATCCCAGGGCTTTCCAGTTGTACGTTGCCAAAGCCGAATTTTGCATCGCCCAGAAAGATTGGGCCTGCGCCGAACATAGCTATCAGCAAACCTTGGCCGTGAATCCCTACTACGTGAACGGTTATCTTGCTCTGGCTCACATTTATGCCGCGACCAATCGCCCCCAGGGCATGATCCAGGCCTACGAAGCGGCACGCAGCAAATTTCCTGAATATCTTCCGACCTACCTGCTGCTGGCCCAGGTTTACGAATACGTCGGCAACCTCGATCGCGCCCGCCAAACCTATCAGGACGCCCTGAAGGTTGATCCCAGTTCCTACCAATCCATGAGTAATCTCGCGCTTCTCTATGCCGACCATGGCGGCTCCCTGGGCGATGCCCTCGAGCTCGCACAAAAAGCCAAGGCCGGGCAACCCGACGACGCCGGCGTCAACGACGCTCTGGGTTGGGTCTACTATAAGCAGGGGCTATACCGCACCGCGGTGCAGGTTCTCGAACCCGTGGTGGCAAGAAATCCTCAGGCTGCCAAATTTCAGTTTCATCTGGGAATGGCCTACCTCGCCGCCGGACAGCCCACGCAAGCCCACACCAGCCTGCAGACGGCATTGCAATCAGGCTTGAGCGGCGAAGACGCGCGCTCAGCGCAAGAAGCACTTCGGAAAACGGGCTCCTAGGAAGCTCTGGTGCCGCAATCGTAAGAACTGTCATCCTGATCGGAGCGAAGGACCCCCGATCCGCTGGCGCAACAACTAGCCTGGCGAGGCGTTTCCATCACACTAAGCGTTTCCGATCTGATTCCTCTCCGCCTACTCGTCGCTTCTGAGATAGAATCAATCCAGAAGAAGAAGGAGCACCCACAAAATGTATCCGGAAATTATGGTTATCCCCATGCGCGAAGAGTTGACCCGCCTGGGCATCGAGGAACTGCGCACGCCCGAGGCTGTCGACCGCGCCTTGAACGCGCAGCCGGGTACAACCCTGGTGGTTGTGAACTCTATTTGCGGATGCGCCGCCGACCGCATGCGTCCCGCCGTCCGCATGGCTCTGCAGCACGCCGCGCGGCCCGACAAAGCGTTTTCCGTATTCGCCGGGCAGGACCTCGAGGCCACCGAGCGCGCCCGCGGGTATTTCACGGGACAACCGCCGTCCTCACCATCGATCGCCATCCTGCGCGACGGCCAACTCGTTTACATGATGCCCCGCCGCGACATCGAATCCCGTGAAGCCCCAGCCATCGCCGCCGACCTGAAAGCAGCATTAGACAAATTCTGCGCCAGACCGGTAACCACACAACAGGTCGTCGAGACGTAGCTTGCTACGTCTCTCTCGCCCAGGCGACGCTGCGGAATACTTCACTTCTTTCCCGGCCCGCTAACCATAAACGCCTTCACCACGATCCCATTCGGTTGCACTCCCACCGGAATCATGGTCATTAGCGAATACTCCGTAGGCTCCAGCTTCCGCGGCGTGCGTTTCTGAATCACGCTCACATCGCCGGCTTGGGTGTCGAGCACCAGAAGATACCGTTGGTCCGGAGATAGCGCCAGGCCATCCGGACGGCTGCCGACCGCCATGGTTGCGATCCTCCGGCCCACATCGATGTCGTAGACGGCAACACTATCTGACCCGAAGTTGCTGGCGTATAGCCGCGAGTTATCCAGCGTGACCACCGCGTGCGTGGGATGCTGCCCGATCAGCGCGCTGCTGCCCACCTCATCGTTTCCTGTCTCAATAATCGAAATGCTGTCGGAATCGAAATCACAAACAATCAATTCGCCGCCATCGGGCTTCAGGGCGAGGCTCACCGGCGTCCGCCCCACATCCAGCAGCGCCAGCACCCGGTCACTCGTCCCCTCGCTGCTCGTTGCGCCCCGAGCCAGGGCAATGGACGCCACCTGCGACGAGCCCGAACACGCCACAAACGCTTTGCTCGAATCCGGCAGGATCGCGATGTCCTCCGGTTGCTGGCACACCGGCAAGGTCGTCCGCACCCGCAGCAGCTTGGCATCAATCACAGACACCGTGTTGTCCCCGCGATTGGACACAACTACAGTCGCGCCATCCGGCGAAACCCGCGCCAGTCCCGGCGCAGCGCCCACCCGGACATTACCGATCACAACCTTCTTATCGAGATCGATGACCGAAACATTAGCCGACCCCGAGTTCGCCACATAGGCTCGCTTGCCATCTTCGGAAACGTCGATGAAATACGGCCTCCCGTGTACTCCGATCGTCGCCACCACGGCATTCTTCTCGGCGTCGATCACGCTGACATTGTTCGACTCTGAGTTGACCACATAGATTTCATTCTTCTTGCCGTTGGCGGCAACTCCGGTCGGTTCCATGCCCACCGCAATAGTCTTCGCCGCCTCGAACGTCCGCAAATCAATCACGCTGACCGTATTGCTCTTGCCGTTGGTGACGTAGGCATACTCGCGGTACGCGGGCCCGTAGTCCGGCAAAGCCTGCTCGCGGAGATACCACCACCCGAGCCCGCCCAGCAGTGGAATCAGAACAATAATGATAAGTAGTTTTCGCAAGATGTAAGGTTACGCACAAATCCAGACTATGTGGGAACAGCCGCCCCGGCAGTTCGGCCAAGCGCAGCGAGGCGCCGCTTCGTTACTGCCGCAAAGTCAGCCCGCTCAAAACCACTTGCTGCTTGGCGATCAGCGACTGCACGCCCTGCCGCGCAAACGCCATCATCTTCGCGAACTGCGCTTCATCAAACGCCTGCCGTTCCGCGGTAGCCTGCACCTCCACCATCTTGTGCCCCGCCGTCATCACAAAATTCATATCCACATCAGCGCGGGAGTCCTCCTCGTAACAAAGATCCAGCAGGACTTCTCCATCCACAATCCCCACACTAACCGCGGCCACAAAATCTCTCAACGGAACCGAAGTCAAAGTTCCAGCCTCCACCAACTTCTCGAGCGCCAGTCCTAGAGCCACGAACGCGCCCGTAATCGAAGCCGTCCGCGTCCCTCCATCCGCCTGAATCACGTCGCAATCAATCCAGACCGTACGCTCGCCCAGTCGCGTCAGATCTGTAACCGCACGTAAAGACCGCCCAATCAGCCGCTGGATCTCATGCGTCCGTCCGCTAGGCCGCCCCTTCGCGACCTCCCGCGATGTTCGCGTCAGCGTCGCCCGCGGAATCATCGCATACTCGCTCGAGATCCATCCCTTGCCCGAATTCCGCATAAACGGCGGCACCGTCTCTTCAATCGACGCAGTACAAATCACCCGCGTGTTCCCCACTTCAATAAGCACCGATCCCTCTGCCGTAGTAATAAAGTCCGGCACGATCGAAACCGGCCGCAATTGGTCAGACGAGCGATTGTCCGAGCGATAAAACATAAGCAAGGATTGTAACTGATGCGTGTAGGAATGCTTGTGTGGGGACGGGCACTCCTGCCCGTCCGTCGAGCGAAGCTCGACCTGCAGCACCGCCGCATACGAACGCAGCACTCTTACACCACACCTTTACAAACCCTTTGCAATTCTTCACCAAACTCTATGCAACTTTCCTGGTGCACCTGGGTCTACTCCCCCAAGAGAGCAAATAGAGACTCTCCAATCGCCACACGAACGGAAGGTTCTAACCTTCAACAGGAGGAACCGCAATGGCTACGCACCGTAGTCGTCCTCTCACTCACTCCACAACTTCCTTAACGTCTCTGGCCAAAACGGGCGTCAGGCAAGGCCTTGCGATAACCACGACGTTGCTGCTAACTCTGTCCACCTTCGCGGAGCAGACGCCGCCAGCAACTCCGCCGCCAGATTCGCCACCCATCTCTCAGGACGCCGTAGCATCCGCACAACCCGCGCCCGAAGCCACCACCATAACTGTTCCCGCCGGAACCAGCATCGCCCTCGTGCTCACCCATCCCATTCAAAGCCGCTACATTCATCACGGAGACGACATCTACGCCCAGGTCATTTCTGCCGTCACCGCCGGCAACCAGGTCGTCATCCCTCCCGGAACGTTGGTTGAAGGAAAAGTAGACAAGCTCGGCCGCAACGGCGGCCGCGGCGAACTCTACCTCCAGTCGATGTCGATCACCTATCCCGATGGCTATGTAGCGCCCATCGCCGGCCCCATAACCTTGGAGAGCGATGAAGGCTACGCCCTGAAAGATCCCGGCAAAGGACGCATTGCGGCTTTGATTGCGGGGCCTCTAGCCGGGTCGGGCCTGGGAGCATTGATCGGTCACTCTCTTGCCAGTTCGCAAGGCACTACGCTCACCAGCAGCATTCCGCAAGGTTGTATCCCGGGTTCGCCGGGATGCCTTTCCTCGAGCATAACGGGCCCTCCTGACAAGGGAAAAGACACCGTCATTGGCTCGGCCGTCGGTGCCGGCGTTGGATTGGCCGTCGGGTTTGTACTTGTCGGGACTTCTCACCATTTTTTCCTCGACGTAGGGTCACCCGTCGAGATGGTGCTGCAGCATCCCCTAACTCTGCAGGGGGACGAAGTCGCCGACGCCGTCCGCCAATCCGATCGACATCCGGTGCCCGAGCAGCCCGTCGCCCAGCGCCCGCAACCGCTGCCACCGCCCAACACTGACCCCGGCACCTGCTACACTCCGGGCACTCCAGGCACTCCTGATACGGATATCCCCGGCACGCCAGCCACTCCCTATTCGCCCGGAACTCCGTCCATCCACATCCCCGGCATCCCGCCAACTCCGCCCACCCCTCACCCCTGCCCGTAAAGGACGGATCGTCAGTTCGATCAAATCGGCGGAGAGTTTTCTTAAGACTCTCCGCCGAGTTAAACTCAGACCTCAGAACTCAGAACCCAGAACCGAGAACTGAGAACTTCGAACTGAGAACTGAGAACTGAGAACTGAGAACTTCGAACTGAGAACTGCTCCATGCCCACTCTCATTCCTCAACCCACGCGCATCCAATCCGCCGGCAACAAGCGCAAGCTCATCGACGAATACATCGGACGCGTCAACTCCCAAACTTCATCCGCCAGCGTAGCCCACATGCGCAGCCCCGCCGGATGGCTCGAGCCCGGCCAGACTCCCACCTTCGACGAGTTCACCATCGTCCTGAAAGGCATGCTGCGCGTGGAGCACAAGAACGGTTCTCTCGACGTCGCAGCTGGACAAGCCATAATCGCCCGCGCCGGCGAGTGGATCCGCTACTCCACTCCGCATGAGGGTGGCGCCGAGTACATCGCCGTCTGCCTCCCCGCCTTCTCCATGGAAACCGTCCACCGCGACCAGCCCTAGCCCAACCCGATGGAGACTTTCGGCTGTAACCCACGACCGGCGCGGGTTTTGACGCCTGGAACAGCAGAATCGATGGTATAATTCCGCGCGTTTTGGAGTCTAAGAAAAGTTCGTCCTAGGAAGTTCAACGTTACCTATCCCCTGCGCTCGCTAGGAAAAATCGATCCCCGTACAGGAAGACAACCATGAAAAGTTTGCGCGTATTTTACATCGCCCTGCTCCTATCGATCGCAGCCCCCCATCCCGCCATTTCACAAGCCTGGATTCCCTTGGTGAACCAACCCAACCCCAATAATCTCGGACTTGGCAATCCTCTGCTGCTCACCGACGGCACAGTCATTGCGCACCAAACCTGTGGACGGCAGTGGTGGCGTCTCACTCCCGATCAATACGGCAGCTACATCAACGGCACATGGAAGCGCATCGCGTCCCTGCCTGCTGGTTACGGCCCGCTCTATTTCGGTTCGGCCGTCCTGCCCGACGGTCGCGTCGTCATGATGGGCGGCGAATACAACGGCACCCCCGATAATTGCCAGTCCGTCTGGACCAATCTCGGTGCGATTTATGATCCAACCACAAATAAATGGACTTCCGTAACGCCTCCCGACGGCTGGACCACGATCGGAGACGCTCAAAGCGTCGTTCTCCCAAACGGCACCTACATGCAGGCCAACTGCTGCACCAAGCAGTCAGCCCTGCTGAACCCCAAGACTCTCACCTGGACGATGACCGGCAAAGGCAAGTTTGACGTCAACGACGAGGAAGGTTGGAATCTGCTACCCGACGGCACCGTGCTCACCGTCGATGCCTACGTCTTCCAATACAAAGCAAATGGCAAGAATTACGAGATTTATCACCCCGCCAAGGGCAACTGGACCAGCGGCCCCGCCAGCGGCACGATTGTCCAACTATGGGATTCCTACCCTAATGCCCAACAAGCCTCAAACGAAGTAGGTCCCGCCGTCTTGCGCCCCGATGGAACAGTATTTGCCACTGGAGCCTACGGTGCCCCAGGAAAACCCGGCCATACCTCCATCTACGACACCAAGACCAAAACCTGGACAGCCGGACCCAACTTCCCAGGCGCCCTCGATGTAGCCGACGGCCCGGCGTCGTTGCTGCCCGATGGCAACGTGCTGGTCCAAACCAGCCCTGGCATTTTCAACCCCGGCTCCAAGTTCTTCGTGTGGGACGGAATCAATCTCACAAACGTTACCGCTGGCAACACGGATGCGCCCAACATCCCCTCCTACTATGGCAACATGTTGCTCCTGCCCACGGGCGAGGTTCTCTGGACCGACTTCGGCGACGTTTGGGTCTATCAGCACGGAGGCCGTCCCAACCCCGATTGGGCTCCGCGGATCACCGCCGTTCCCAGTGCAGTGAAGCGCGGGAAATCGTATGTCGTCTCAGGTTTCAACTTCAACGGATTCTCTCAGGGCGCCGCGTATGGCGACGATACCCAGGCCGCAACCAACTATCCGCTGGTACGCATCACCAACCGCATCACCGGAGTCGTTACCTTCGCCCGAACCCACGACCACAGCACCATGGCGATCGCCTACACTCACCCGGCCTCTACCCACTTCGATATGCCCAACAAGATGGAAACTGGCCTAAGCGACTTGCAGGTAATCTGCAACGGCATCGCCTCTGAATCCGTAACCGTGAACGTCGAATAAATTTTCCTGTCATGCTGAGCGTAGCGGGATCGTCCAAAGGACGATCCCGCGCAGTCGAAGCACCCCATACCGTTAGCCACCGCCGCAAGCCCCTCTAGGATTTTCCCTGACCGCAACACCACTCTCCAATCATTTCCACAGCTTTCTCTCTCGCGAAGTTCACCTAACCTTTACTAGCTCCCCTCAATATCCAATACTGGACCTATAGCGAATTCTGAATCATGTTTTCCCGCGCCCACAACTCGTCAAGAATCAAGATTTTGCCCCTAACTCATTGCAGCCCTAAGATTTTTTCACAATTTCCCGCCAAACCTCTGATTGCATTAGACCAGGGGGGAGGGGGGTAGGAGACCAATATGTCAATCTACAGCGTTCCGCGTTGTCAGCATCTCAAAGTCAACGGAACCCAGTGCGGTTCCCCCGCACTCAAGCGCAACCGTTTCTGTTTCTTCCACAAGCGTTTCCAGGAAGAGCGCATCAAGCTCAACTCCGACCGCGCCCGCCGCGGCCGCGCAAACCTTTATCTCCCCGTCCTCGAGGATGCCAACTCCATTCAGGTCTCGCTCATGCAAATCATGCGCCTGTTGGCTTCCCGCCAAATCGATTCCAAAATTGCGAGCCTGCTCCTCTACGCCTTGCAAACCGCCAGCTGCAACCTTCGCTACACCGCCTTCGAGCCCGCCTACATCAGGGACGTAGTAATCGACCGCCGCACCATCGACCAAACCAGCATCGGCTGCGACCAGTGGAGCGAAGAAGATTTCCCCGACCCGGAAGAAGAACCCGAAGAAGAAAAAGCAGAGGCAGCAGCCCAGCCGGCAGGCAAAGCCGCCCGAGTGGGGACAGCCACAAAGCCATCCGCCCAACCGATCCAAGCACCGAACCCGCCGCCTACACCAGCCGACAAAAAGCAACCCGCAGCGGCCCAAAACAATTCCGCCCAGTCCCACCGCCCAGCCGCAACTACTCAGCCCAACAAGAAAAAACCACCCAAGAAAGACCTGGAACAGGTGAGAGAAAAAATCCGAGGCATGGCCCGCGATTGGATCATGCAAACCGCCACCCAACCCACCCATTCACCCTCAAGAAGCAGCCAATCAGGCATCAGCGACGGAGGGAGAGAGGCGAAGCTCTGAGAACTGACAACCGAGAACTGACAACTGAGAACTGAGAACTGAGAACTGAGAACTGGGAACTGGGAACTGAGAACTGCCCCTCACTCCCACTCAATCGTCCCCGGAGGCTTGGAAGTAACGTCATACACCACGCGGTTCACGCCTTTCACTTCATTGACAATCCGCGTAGAAATGTTTTTCAGAACTTCGTGCGGCAGGGCGACCCAGTCGGCCGTCATGCCATCTTCGGAACTCACGGCCCGAATCGCACATGTATAAGCATAGGTCCGCATGTCGCCCATCACCCCGACCGACATCACCGGCAGCAGCACGGCAAATGACTGCCAGATTTTCGTGTAAAGGCCGGCATTCTTGATCTCGGTGACCACAATATCGTCGCAGCCACGAAGCAGCGCCAGGCGCTCCGGCGTGACTTCCCCCAAAACGCGCACCGCCAGTCCAGGGCCGGGGAACGGCTGCCGCTGCAAGATTTCCTCCGGCATGCCCAGGTCGCGGCCAATCTTTCGAACCTCATCTTTGAACAAGTCTTTCAAAGGCTCGATCAGCTTCAACTTCATTTTTTCCGGCAGCCCGCCCACGTTGTGATGCGACTTGATCACCTGCGACGGTCCCCGCACCGACCGCGATTCGATCACATCCGGGTAAAGCGTCCCCTGCACCAGCCACTTCACCTTGCCTTCTTCTTTCTCAATCCGGCGGGCTTCCCGCTCAAACACTTTGATGAATTCGTTGCCAATGATTTTTCGCTTTTTCTCCGGATCGCTGACTCCCTTGAGTTTTCCGAGAAAGCGCGCCGTCGCGTCGACCGCGTCGAGGCGCAGCCCAAGCTTGTCATGCAAAGTCTTCTGCACTTTCTCAAACTCGTTCTTGCGCAATACGCCGTTGTTCACGAAGATGCAGGTCAGCCGCGACTTGCCCCGTGCATCGCGCAAAGCACGATCGACCAGCACCGCCGCAACCGACGAATCCACTCCCCCCGAAAGCGCGCAGATCGCCCGTCCCGTGCCCACTTGCTGCTTGGCTTGTTCGACCGTCGAGTCAATAAAGTGCCGCGGCGTCCACAAGGGCTTGGCGCCGCAAATCTGGAATATAAAGTTGCGCAGAATCTCCGTACCATTCCGCGTGTGGTGAACTTCAGGATGGAATTGCACCGCAAACCACTTCTTACTGACATTTTGAATTCCTGCGACTGCATGCGCGGTCTTCGCAGTCAGCTCAAACCCAGGAGGCAACTCCAGCGCCTCATCGCCATGCGACATCCACACCGCCTGCCGCTTTGCCATGCCCTGGAACAGCACCGATTCAGCGACAATGTCGACTTCAGCGTGCCCATACTCGCGCTTGTCCGCCGGCCGCACCTTTCCGCCAAGAGTGTGCACCATGAACTGCAGCCCGTAACAAATGCCAAGTACAGGCAGCCCCAACTTGAAGAGACCCGGGTCCGCCGGGGGCGCATCTTTGTCGTACACCGACCACGGCGCTCCCGAGAGCACAATGCCCACAGGCGCGCAGCTCTTAACCTCCTCCAGCGAGGCCGTGCAAGGCAGCACAACGGAAAAAACATTTTGTTCGCGGATGCGGCGCGCGATGAGCTGCGTATACTGCGCGCCAAAGTCGAGGATGACGATGGATTCGTTAAGTCTGGATTGGGGTTCCACGGATGAGTTTCTCAAATCGGATGGCCAGTGTAAAGGACCGTGTCGTAGAGACGTTGCTTGCAGCGTCTTGCCGGCGGCTTGTGGTGCCCTGGTTAAGTGCGTGCCGCCGCAGGCAAGCCGTGGCAAGCTACGTCTCTACGGCCAGGTTAGGCACGTCGCTGAGGATCGGTTCTTCGCGGTCGATCGAGGTCTGTGGCGGAGGAGCGGGCATCGGCTCGGAAGAGGCGAGAGCATCCGGCATTTCGGCGATGCAGACGTACCCTGCCAGACGCGCCATGTACAGCCAATCCACAACGGCAAAATACGCAAGTGCAATAAGAATGACGCCGGCGATGACGAGCCGCCACGGAGCGATCTGGATGAAAGCAAGAGGCACCGACACAGCTGTCGCCGCGACGCTGAAAGCGACTAGGTGCGCCAGTCCATTCCAGGTGCTTACGGCGAATACCGCTCCCGATCGTTGTCGACAAAAAGCGACGGATGCCGACAGCGCGCCCAAAGTGTCTTCACCGTCGCGGAGAGCGAACATGGAGGCTAATGACAGCAACCAGTTCAGCGCCGACCATACGATGCAGATCAATCCGACCAGCGCCAGAAAGACAATGAAGACCAGGCCCGGTTCAGGGTGTGCCTTCGACGAGACGAAGCTTGCAAGAATGGATGCGCCGACAGTGGCGAGAATCGCCGCCAGAGTCAGAGCTGTGCGCAAGAAGTTGAGGCCGACCAGAGAGCGCAGTCGCCACCGCCGCTCGATCAAGTCAGACGTTGCGGTCGAGACGCTGCTCGCATTGTCTCGACGAAAGTATTCGAGCAAGGCGCAGACCGTCGCGGCGCGTCCGATGGAAGCGGCTACGATCCAGAGCAACGACAATGCGATCAGCGCAAACAACGCTGCCAGCACGGCGCGACTTAGGCTACCGCGAAGGATGTGCTCGATTGCTCGTCCGACGAGCAAGGGTTGTCTGGTCGATAAGAGAGTCGCGTCGCTTTTGGTTACCGGCAACGTGTCGAGAAATTCGATTAGCCAGAAGAACGTCAATGCCCAGCCAACGGCGCCGACCGTCCAGCGCCAAGCGATTTCGGCGAACGTCAGCGAAGGCCGGCGAAAACTCGCGCGAAAGCCTTCGATCGTGGGGGAGACGCGAGGCATGAATCTATCGCACCACGAGGTTGACAAGCTTGCCGGGAACAAAGATTTTATTCACGAGCTGCCTGCCGGCGATTGCGGACTGCACCTTCTCGTCGGCGAGCGCGCGCTCGAGCACAAATTCTTCGGTAGCGTCGGCGGAGACAACAATTCGACCGCGCAGCTTGCCGTTGACCTGCACCGGGATTTCCAATTCTTCTTCTTTCGCCAGTGCGGCGTCGTACTTGGGCCAGGGAGTCTTAAGCAAGTTTCCCTTTTCACCGAGCATCTCCCACAGTTCGTGGGCGAGATACGGAGCGAAGGGCGCGAGCAAGAGGACGAGGCTGCGCTGCACTTCGGCCAGAAGCTGCGGGGGAACGACATTCCGTGCGGTCGTACCTTCCACGTCATACAACACGTTCACCAGTTCCATGATCGCCGAAATGCAGGTGTTGAAGTGCCAGCGGCCCTGGAAATCATCGCTTACGCGCTTGATAGTTTGGTGAAGTTTACGTTGGATCTGCCGTGCTTGTGGCGAGAGAGACGTTGCAAGCAACGTCTCTACGCGTTCGGTCGCTGCACTGCCCGCGTTTCGTACGATGAAACGGTAGACCTTGCCCAGAAATCTTTGGATGCCAGCGATGCCGGAATCCTGCCAGTCGAGGTCGCGGTCGGGCGGAGCGGCGAACAGGCTATAAAGCCGCGCGGCATCGGCGCCGTAGCGCGCGACCATTTCGTCGGGGCTGACGACATTGCCGAGGCTCTTCGACATTTTTGCGCCGTCTTTGATGACCATGCCCTGGGTAAAGAGGTGCTCGATGGGTTCGTCGTCGGCGACCAATCCGAGGTCGCGCATGAACTTGGTCCAGAAGCGCGAGTAGATAAGGTGAAGGATGGCGTGTTCGACGCCGCCGATGTACTGGTCGATAGGGAACCAATACTGCGCGGTCTTCGAGTCGAACGGAGCGCGGTCGTTGTGCGCGTCGGTGTAGCGATAGAAATACCACGACGAATCGACGAAGGTGTCCATGGTATCGGTTTCGCGGCGCGCCGGGCCGCCGCATTTGGGACACGTCACGTTGACAAATTCCGGCAAACCACTGAGGGGCGATCCAAGAGAATGCGCGATATCGATGGCCTCGGGCAAAATAACGGGCAGATCTTTTTCCGGAACGGGGACGATGCCGTCTTTTTCGCAATAAAGCATGGGGATTGGAGTGCCCCAGTAACGCTGGCGCGAGATTCCCCAATCCTTCAGGCGATAGGTGACGGTGGCTTTGCCGAAACCGTTTTTCTCGGCGAAGGCCGACATTTTCTGGATGGCATCGGCACACTCGAGACCGCCGAACTGGCCGGAGTTGATCAACATGCCTTCGTCGTGTGCCGTGAAGGGAAGGGCCGGCTCCGCCATGGTCTCTTCCGGATCGTTAGAGAGTGGAAGAACCACAAGCCGGATCTCGAGGTTGTATTTTTTCGCGAATTCGTAGTCGCGATCATCGTGCGCCGGAACGCTCATGATGGCGCCGGTGCCGTAATCCATGAGAATGTAATTGGCGACCCACACCGGAACCTTCTCGCCGTTGAAGGGATTAATGGCGTAGCGGCCGGTGAAGACGCCGTGTTTTTCGATTTCGCCGATGTCGCCCACTTCTCTGGCTTTGCGCTGCTCGGCGATGAGTTGATCGACTTTGGCGCGCAAATCAGAGTTGTCTGCCGCTAGATCGTCAACGATGGGATGCTGGGGTGCGAGTTGCACCGAGGTTGCACCGAAAATGGTGTCGATGCGCGTGGTGAAAATGCTGATGGTCGAGCCGGCCGGACCAAACCCTTTGTGATTTTCGGCGTAGTCGAGTTTGAAATCGACCAAAGCGCCTTCGCTGCGGCCGATCCAGTTGCGCTGCATGGTGCGGACTTTTTCGGGCCAGCCACCGAGCTTGTCGAGATCGCGCAACAATTCGTCGGCATACTTTGTGATGCGCAAGAACCATTGCTCGAGCTCGCGCTGCTCGACGCGTGTATCTTCATGGCGCCAGCAGCATCCATCGACGACCTGCTCGTTGGCGAGCACGGTGGCGCATTGCGGACACCAGTTGACCTTGCTTTTTTTTCGATAGGCGAGACCCTTTTCGTAGAACTTGAGAAAAAACCACTGGTTCCAGCGGTAGTAATCGGGCAGACAGGTGGTGACTTCGCGAGACCAGTCGTAGGCGAAGCCGAGGCGGTTCATCTGCGCCTTCATTTTCGCGATGTTGCCGAGGGTCCACTGGCGCGGAGGAGTGTTGTTCTGGATGGCGGCGTTCTCTGCGGGCAAACCGAAGGAATCCCATCCCATGGGATGAAGCACGTTGTAGCCGTTCATCCACATGTAACGGGCCAGGGCGTCGCCGATGGCGTAGTTGCGCACGTGTCCCATGTGCAGGGCGCCCGAGGGATAGGGCAGCATTTCGAGCACGTAGTATTTCTTTTTTGTGGTATGGGGTTCGGCGGCGTAGAGCTCAGGATCGTTTTCCCAGCGCTCGAACCATTTGGCTTCTACACGCTGGGGATCGTAGCGGTCGTCGTTGGGACGATCGTCTTTCGAACGATCAGGACGTGCATGTTTGATCGCGGTGGCGGTTTCCGAGTTGTCTTGCGAAGGCATAGGAACCGAGCAAGTCCGAGTAAGCCTTTGATTTTACAATGAGCCGAGAGAACTGTGGGTGGAAATGGCGGAGCTTCGCTCCGCGGACAGACGAGGGCGGCCGTCCCCACCCTTGCTATGGAGGCTTGGCATTAAGGATCACAGTAGTCCTGCGTGGTTGAGAATCTCCCAGAGACCCCAGAGGGCTGCGGCAGGGCCTCCCCAGATGTACAGGAACGATTTCAGGTTCAGCTTGGCCACGAGGTCTCGCTGGCTGTCGGTGGAGATTACGAATGGACCTTCGCCTTGCATCAAGATAACGGGAGGATGGAAGTCGAATTCGTGGGGCGAGGCCACAGTCGCCCCTGACGGGAGCTTGGGATTCAGGTAAGGATAGGCTTCACGGCGTAGCAGGTCGGCTTCGCCTTCGCCGACGAATCCCGGCCCGATCCGAGACAACTCGTTGCACTCGGCAATGGGATCCTTTTTCGCCCACGGGTTCTCCCGAAGCGTGCCCAGGACGAAAATTGTGTCGCCGGGCTTTATGGAGTATTCCTGGGCGAATTCCGGATTGCCCTCCGAATACCTGGTGAGTGCGAGGGCTAGCTTGCCGTACTCCGATCTCTCGCTGGACGCTGGGAGCAGGAGTTCCGAGCCGTGGGGGAAAATCATCAGCGTGCCTGTGCCATCGTCGAGGAACATTGGCGTACACATCTCGCGAATGCTGTTACTAAGATCGCCTTGCGGGTTCGATTCGATGACCAGGCGATAGTAGAGGCAATCGGCATGGCTCATCGGGGCGACGAGTGTGTAGGGACCGACGGCTTTGCCGGTTATCTCCACGCGTCCCATGGCCGCAGAGCGGATGGTGGAGCGGGGAGTGTCCATGATGAGGCGCTTGCGCTGAAGGAGAAGAAAACCGCGCCAGAAGAAATACGGGCCGAGAGTTACGCCGAGCACGGCCCAGAGTAGGGGCTGGCTCAGTAACCAGATGAGAAGGCGGATCATGGGACGGCCCAGAATACATTAGAGTGGGCAGGGAACAAACCTCGGCGGGCCGGCGTTCCTACAAATGCCGTTTTGGCTCCAGCCAGTTCGCTGCCGAACCCTTAGTTCATCGTTATTACGGCTCGGAAGCGGACTTTGCCTTCGGCTACCCGGTCGTAGGCTTTGGCTATGTCATCTAGTTTGTAGATTTCTTCTACTACTTTGACCTTGCCTTTGGCGACGAGGTCGAGCGCTTCGTAGAGATACTCGGGGCCGTTCTGGCTAGAACCCAGGATGCGCACGCGATTCAGCATCATACTCATGTTGAAGAGCAGAGGTTCGTTGGATGCTCCCATCACCACGACCCGGCCGTCGGGACGAATGCCTTGCGCGGCTTCTTGGGTGGCAGCCCAGGAATTCGAGGTTGCGAGCAGCACGTCCGCTCCGCCGGCGGCCAGTAGCTTGGCTCCGTTTTCGACGACTTCGTCGGCGCCCAGTTCGCGGATCATTTTTTCTTTGTCTTTGGATTTGGTGACGGCAATCGTGTCAAAGCCTGAGGCTTTGGAATATTGCAGGGCTAGATGTCCGAGGCCGCCGATGCCGACTACGGCGATGCGCTCGTGGGGTTTGGGATCAGCGAGTCGTAGGCCGCTCCAGACGGTATAACCGGCACAGAAAATGGGCGCAGCCTGCTCGTAACTGATGGCGGCAGGAAGAGGCATGGTGGCGTCGGCATAGGCGAGCATGTATTCGGCATGGCTGCCTTGCAGGGTGATGCCGGTAGAGGCGGCTGGATTTTGGCACCGTTCCTTCTTGCCGCGCAGGCACCACTCGCAGGTGCCGTCTCCTTTTTGCACCCAGCCGACGCCGACGCGGTCGCCGACTTTGCGGGAAGTGACGCCGGGGCCGACCTCGACGATCTCGCCGACGGGTTCGTGGCCAAAGACGTGCGGAAACTGCACGGGGATGAGGCCGTGCGTCAGATGGACATCGGTGTAGCAGAGGCCGCTGGCGTGGATCTTCATCACTACCTGGTTGGGGCCAGCCTTGGGGGTTTCCCACTGTTTTACTTCCCACTTACCGTTTACCGAGGGAACTACGGCTGCTTTCATATGAGGACTCCAGAAGGAACTTTGAAATTTGCATTGTTTTGATGCTGCCGGGCCGTGCGAGACTCAGAAGATGCATCCCAACAGGGAGAACAAGAAAAAACTCATGACGAACCCACCGTGTTCCGGGCATACCGGCTCCTACAGACTGCGCTGCGGGCGGCGGGTGCACATATAAACTACTGCTATGAAGTCCACAATAAAGCCGAAGGCTGAATTGAGATCCTTCTTGATTGTGGTTGTTGCTTTCCTTGCATGTGCCACACGCCTTTTCTTCCTAATTTCTCGATATGCCGTAAACATATTTTTCTCTGATCAGTGGGAGTTCAATGACGCTACCCTCTTCCAAAGACACTCAATCTGGCAGATGTTCGCTTGGCAACACGGACCGCATCGCCAAGGCCTGGGCGCTTTGTTCTCCAGGCTGGTCGACCCGCTGTCCCAGTGGAACAGCCGGACCGAGTCTTTCATAGTCGGAGGCGTCGTTGTGGTAGCCGCCATATGTGCGCTTTGGCTGAGAAGAAGGCTCTACGGACCCTTTTCTGTTTTCGATGTGGTGATACCAGCGGTCTTTTTCATCCCTGCTCAGTGGGAGACTCTGTTCATGACCGCGAATTTTGCCCATGGTCCGTTCCCTCTTCTGCTAGTTGTGCTCTACTGTCTAGCCTGGACCTGCGATAGGAAAGTTCTCGGGTACTCACTGGTCGTACTCATTAATTTTGTTGCGATCTACACCGGATTCGGCCTCTTTCTTGGAGTGCTCACCCCTATCCTGTTGGTTCTGGACTACTGGGCAGCTATTCCTGACAGACGGTTGCCAAGAACCTATTTCGTAGGGGCCCTAATCGTCTCCCTCATATCGCTGGGATCCTTCTTTCTTGGGTACAAGTTCAATGCGGACTTAGATTGCTTCTCGCCTAAACCACAGTCACCCAGTTCTTACCTGTTCTACATGGCGCTCATGTTCGGCCACATTTTTGCAGTCAAGGGGACTCGGGCCCTTGCACGGATTATTGGAATCACGATTTTGAGTGTCTTGTTGGTTTCGCTCGCGAGCGCCATTTGGCCGTTGCTGCGCAGACAAAACCCCAGCCTTACGGACGAGGGACAAAAAAGACGGTTGATCACTACGGCCTTGATCGCCTATAGCCTCTTGTTCAGTATGAACACTGCGTATGGCAGATTGTGCGGTGGATTGGCGACCGCGCTCGCTCCTCGCTATGTAATTTATCTGGAACTAGGGGTGCTTGGCTTGTACTTTCATCTGCTCAGCATCCGGCAAGTTTCAATGCGAAGGTTGTTGTTGAGCGTGTTCCTTGTCACTGTTCTCGCTGCATCTGTGCAGGTTGACCGACGCCGTATGGAGTATTTCCGAGACGTTAAGCAGCGATGGAAGGCATGTTATTTACAAACCGAGGATATCAAGAAATGTGACCAGGTAGCTGGGTTTCCCATCTTCACACATCCGCCAGAGAGAACACATTTGCAGGAAAAACTGCAATATCTAAAAAAGACTCGTCAAAACCTGTATTTGGATTCCAGGTGAAGTACCTGTGTGTTTTCAGGCGAACGGGGCCGTAGGCTCAAGTGCAGGACAAACGCAAGAGGCATGCCCCGTTTGCGGTGCAGGGCTGGTGACGGTAGACTTGATGCGCGGGTTTTGTGGCGATGCAGGGCGAGCTGCGCTCGCCGGACGGGCAAGAGTGCCCGTCACCACACACGAGAGCTGGCACCACGCGAGTTGGGGAGAATTTATGTTGGTTGTGATGAAGGCGCAGGCTACTGAGGAGCAAGTGCGACTGGTTTGCGCGAAGATTGAGGCGCTGGGTTATAGGGCGCACGCTATGCCCGGTGCGCAGCGGACTGCTATCGGCATTACGGGCAATAAGGGCGAGGTGGAGCAGGGCACGCTCGAAGAGATGGCTGGCGTGCAGGAAGTGATCAAGGTTTCGAAGCCCTACAAACTGGTCAGCCGCGACGTTAAGGAAGACAATACGGTGATTCGTTTTGCCGGGACTGCGGCTACTATCGGCGGGACCGGACTGGCGATTGTGGCGGGACCGTGCGCGATCGAGAGCCGGGAACAGGCGTTTGCCGTGGCGGAGCGAGTACATCGGGCGGGGGCACAGTTTTTTCGGGGCGGGGCTTACAAGCCGCGGACTTCGCCTTACTCCTTTCAAGGGTTAGGTGAAGAGGGGCTGCGGATTATGGCGGAGATCCGGCAGCAGTATGGGATGAAGATTATTACGGAGGCGATTGATAATGAATCACTTGATCTGGTGGAAGAGTATGCGGACGTGATCCAGATCGGGGCGCGGAACATGCAGAATTTTTCTTTGCTGAAGCGCGCGGGACGGGCTAAGAAGCCGGTGCTACTGAAGCGGGGGATGTCGGCTACTCTCGAAGAATTTTTGATGGCGGCGGAATACATTTTGAGCGAAGGCAATTACAACGTGGCGCTGTGCGAGCGCGGGGTGCGGACTTTTGCCGACCACACTCGCAATACGCTCGACCTGAGCCTGGTGCCGGCGGTGCAGCGGCTTAGCCATCTGCCGATCTTTGTTGATCCCAGCCACGGGACGGGCAAGCGGAATAAAGTCACTCCGCTTTCGCGGGCGGCTGTGGCTGTGGGCGCGGATGGATTGATGGTGGAAGTGCACAATCAGCCGGATCAGGCGATGTCGGATGGTCCGCAATCGCTGTTTCCTGATCAGTTTGACGAGTTGATGGTGCAGGTACGGCAGATCGCGAGCGTGGTGGGTAGGACTGTGCCGGGGATTGGGGTTCGGGAGAGGGTGACGGCGAGCAACTAAGTCAGGGCTCTAGTGTTCAGAGATCATATGAAAAACATCCGAAGAGCTCTTGCCAAGTATCTCGTCAACCCGGGCGTGATTGCGCTTCTCTTCGCGAGCGCTGCCGCGTTTGCGCAGGGTACGTGGGAACAAATTCCTAATGGTGACACGAACCAGGGTTCTCCAAGCCAGCACAGCCTCAGTTCCAACCAGGTGGCGCAGGTTGGTGAGATGGAAGTCTTGAATGGCCCGGTAAGCTTCCACACTAGAAATTACCTTGGATTCGGCGTGGTGGCGAACATCCGTGCAAACTGGCAGCGGGCGGTTAGCGAGAAAGGAATTATCCCTACCAGCGAGCAAAAGGCGTTTGCGGTCGAGTTTACGATCTTGAAAGATGGCACTCTCGACAGCAGACAGGTGGTGGAAACTTCCGGGGATCCGGAACTGGATCGTACCGGCTTGGATGCGATTGCAAAATCCGCCCCGTTCATGGCAATCCCAGAGTTCGACGGCGAGTTCCTCAAACTGCGATGTCATTTCTACCTTAATCCCGGCAGAAGGATACGGTCTGTGAGCCGCATAGCGCCGGGAGCCGGGTCTGCGGATATTGCAGACAGGTTGCACAGTTCGAGTGAAGGCACCATCCGCGGAAATGGCGGACTCACTAAACCCCGTGCGATCTATGCGCCCGACCCGGAGTTCACCGAGCAGGCCAGGAAGGCAAAGGTGCAAGGAACGATCGTGCTGACGGTGACCGTGGATGCAAGCGGCGACGTGGCCGACGTAAAGGTCGTGAAGGGCCTGGGAAGCGGCCTTGATGAGAAGGCGATCGAAGCGGTTCGGACATGGAAGTTCAAGCCGGGGACTGAGGGTGGGACCCCGGTTAAGAGCGAGATCAGCGTGGAGGTTAGCTTTCACCTTTATAACTGACGGTCCGCGTTCTGCTAGTGTTGTTCTTAATGTTGTTCCCCCCCAGCTGTGCAAAGAACTGTAAAGTTTGTGGTGTTTTTTTCGGACCTGAGCCAAGCTAATTCAGGGCTGACATTCGTCTGGTCGGCCCCGAGCGGCCCCTTTCCGTTCGCTCAGGGAAGGTGGCTGAAGTCGTGCCCTTCCCAGCTATTAAGGTATGCTTGGAGCATCCAGCTATGTTTTCCAAAAAGAGTCATATCTCCAATCTAAAGACAGTGGCCCTGGCAGTCGCTCTGCTGGGGTATCCGTGCGGCATGATGGCGCAGCACGGGGGCGGGGGCGGCACGGGCGGCGGCAGTGCGGGGGGAGGCGGGTTGAGCGGAGGAGGGGGCAGAGCGACCGGTGTCTCGGAGAAGGACGACTTGAAGGACTTTCGCGAAGTCCTGGCCGTGCAAGCCACCAGCCAACAAATCGTTCAATACGCTTCGATGGTGAAGATCTCGGAAGCGGCGAGCGCCGAATTGCGAAGCTTTCAGGAACGGCTCGATAAAGAGAAGGGCGGTTCCGAACTTGTCAGTCGCGATGTCACTCTTGGCCAGGCGCTGGAACAGGCGCGCATTGAAAACAAGAAATTTCTTGACGGACTTTCGGAGCGGCAGAAATCCGGGCTGAAGGAAATCATCAAGAAGCTCACCAAGGCGGATTCCGACTTGGAACAGCAGGCCAAGGCCCTGGATCAAGTGGTTCCGGATGCGAAGGCAGTTCCGCAGCAGATCACCGGGGCGACGCAGAGTCTGGAGCACGCGCTTACTAGTTTCCGCAGCCAGCAAGCCGCTCTCGGAACAGAAATGAGCATCGGGACTGCCAGCAAGGCGCCGGACTCAACTTACGCCATCGCGCCGGTTAGAAACTCAGTCAAGTTCAGGGATCAGGCCATCGCCATCACCACTTTGGGAGTGATTTCCAAGGGCGTGGCGGAAGGCGGCCAGAGCACATTCAAACTTGAGCTAACCGCTGATCTTTCGGACCTCCAACAGAACATTACTGAGGTCCTGCGCGCCCAGCTCAACAAAGCTGACCGATGCGGGGAACAGATTGCGATTCAGAACGCGAGTCTCACCCCGGCGCCACCCTCGGGCCTGGTGGTTGTGCAATTGCACTTTGAACGCTGGGCCTGCTTTGGCCGGGACACGATAAACGAAATGGCGGAAGGCAACGGCACTATCGAAGTGAAGCTGACGCCGGGGGTCGGAGAAGACGGGGCGTTGCGACTGGTCCTCGAGACTGGGCGAGTTAATGCTGAGGGACTGGTCGGCGACTTGTTGCGCTCAGGTTCTCTGGGGGACGCGGTGAGCGACACAGTCGGGCGGTCCGTTCTTTCTGCGATGCGCCAAGGTGGAGACTTCAAAGTGACGCTTCCGGCAACGGCGCAGGGTTATGCCACACTTCGTCGTGCTCAATTTCAGGGGACGGGTTCTGGCAAGCTCATGGCTGTGTTGGATGGGGAGATTCGAATTTCCGACGAGAAGGCGACGGCATTGACCAGCGAATTGAAGGGGCGGGCGTCGTCGCAGGAAACTAAGCAGGAAACCTTGCAGGAAGTTGTGCCACGCTGAGTGCCGAGTTGGTGGCGGCAAGACGTAGCAAGCTACGTCTCTACGTAGGACGCTTTGAATGGGACCCGGCGTTTTGTGCTTTTTCCTTACGCGATCGAGACCGTTTTTATATTCATGAATTCGCGGATGCCGTTGGCGGCTAGCTCGCGGCCGTGTCCGGACTGCTTTACGCCGCCGAAGGGGATGCGGGGATCAGAGGCCACCATCTTATTGATGAAGACCATGCCGGACTCCAGTTCGTTGATGAAGCGTTCGCGCTCGCGGTCGTCGGTGGTCCAGGCACTGGCACCGAGGCCGAAGCGACTGTCGTTGGCGAGGCGGATGGCCTCGTCGATGTCTTTGACCCGGAACAACGAGGCGACGGGACCGAAAAATTCCTCGCGGTAGGCTGGTGACTCTTTCGGAATGTCTGTCAGGACGGTCGGCGCGTAGTAGTTGCCGGGCTGCTTTAGGGGATGGCCTCCGGTCAGGAGTTTGGCGCCGGCTTTGACGGTTTTCTGGACGTCGGCGTCGAGGGAAGTCACCGCGTCGGCTGTGGCGAGCGGACCTAGTTCAGTTTTTTCGTCGAACGGGTCGCCTACGCGCAGATTCTTCATGCGATCCACGAACTTTCGCTCGAACTCGGCGGCAATCGGCTCGGCGACAATGAAGCGTTTGGCGGCGATGCAGGACTGGCCGTTGTTGATAACGCGAGCTTCGACTGCGGTAGCGACGGCGGCGTCGAGATTGGCGCTGGGCATGACGATGAAAGGATCGCTGCCGCCGAGCTCGAGCACGACTTTCTTGATGCGCTTCGCGGCGGCGATTCCGACCTGGATGCCGGCCTGCTCGCTTCCGGTGAGGGTGGCGGCGACTACGCGGGGGTCGTTGAGAATTGCGTCAACCTGCTGCGATCCGATGAGCAGAGTTTGAAACGCGCCTTCGGGGAATCCAGCTTCGAGAAAGATCCTTTCAATGGCTAACGCGCACTGAGGAACGTTCGAGGCGTGTTTCAGCAGTCCGACATTGCCTGCCATGAGGGCGGGAGCGGCGAAGCGGAAGACCTGCCAGAAGGGAAAATTCCAGGGCATCACGGCGAGAATCGGGCCGATCGGACGGTAGCGGATGAAACTTTTCTTGGCGCCGGTTTCGATGACTTCATCCGTCAGGAATTTCTCAGCGTTCTCGGCGTAGTAGCGGCAACCTCCGGCGGACTTGACGGCCTCGGCTACTGCCGCTTTGTAAGGCTTTCCCATTTCGAGCGTCATCAGGTGAGCGAACTTGTCTTTGTCGCGTTCGAGAATGTCGGCGGCCTTCAGCATGCGGCGGGCGCGCTCGGCAAAAGTTGTCTTTTGCTCGGCCTTGAAGGCGCTGACTGCTAGCTGGAGCTTTTGCTCGATCTGCGCGGCGGAGAGAGGTTCAAACGTTTGGAGTACTTCGCCGGTGGCCGGGTTAGTGGTGGCGATGGGCATGATGAATGGTTCCTTCGGAATGTAGTGTGTAAGAAATCTCGGCTTATTTTCTGCCTTCGCAGGTGACGCTGGGAAGCCTGGCAGTGATTAAAACCACTATACCATTGGGTTGGTTCAGCGCAATGGTTTACGGATGCGGAGAACTCGGCCTGGTATTCAGGGCTCCAGTAGCGCTTCTAACAGAGGATGCTTCGCCGGGGAAAACGGATTCGCGACAGTGACTCCGCCCCAAGTGAAGCCCGGCTGAAGGTCCTCGGAGAGCAGCAGGCGGCATCCCACGGCTGCGGCAGCAGCGAAGACGACCGCGTCCCAGATGCTGAGACTGTGGCGCGCGGCCAAATCGGCGGCGGAGAACAGAACAGCGGGTGAAGTCTCGATCAAGGGAAAGGCATCCTGCCAGCTTAGAATGGCTGCCCGCGCCCGTTCCGGGGAACGCCCTGCCTTTCGCACCAGCACGTGGAAGAGTTCTCCCAGCACTTGAACCGGCAAGAACGTGGAGTCGGAGGGTAGTTTCGCGATGATTTCGAGAGCGATCTTCTTCCTGGCGGCGCCGTTGATGCCCTCGGCGTAGGCAACGACATTGGTATCAAGTGCTAATCTCACTTACGCCACCCGGGCAGCCGCTAGTCGTATAATTCGTCCCTTTTCCAGCGTCCGATCTTGATGACGCGCTCGGCTCGCAAGCGGCCGAGCAGAGACGCACGGGCGCTCGCCGCAGTAGCGCCATTTTCTTTAAACGGCGCGATACGCGCCACCGCCTTGCCATGGCTGGTCACAACATAGCTTTGACCCTCGCGAACATCCCGCAATACCTGGGAGAACTTCCGGTTCGCATTCGCAGCGGAAATAGCCTTCTCCATGCTTGGGTCCCTAAGTAGTTATATTACCTACTTTTAATGAGAGTTGTCAAGGCGTTTGGTTTACAATTGGCTGTTTCAAACACTCATCTTCTTGCACTCCTGGAGGAATCTATGAAGCTTACCCCTGGCAAACTGGCGGGTCTCAAAAAAGTCTCGAATGAACGTGGCGTGATTGCGGCGGCGGCGATGGATCAGCGCGGGTCGCTGCAGAAGTCGCTGGGCAAAGAAAAGGGCGGGGAAGTCAGCGACGCGATGATGGAGGAGTTCAAGACGCTGGTCACTGAAGTGTTGACGCCGCATGCCAGCGCTATCCTGCTCGACCCGGAGTGGGGACTGCCGGCCTCGAAGCGGCGGGCTAAGAATGCCGGGCTGCTACTAGCTTATGAGAAGACGGGATACGACAAAACTGGTCCTGGACGGTTGGGCGATTTGCTGGATCATTGGTCGGCGCGGCGGTTGAAAGAAGCCGGCGCGGATTGCGTGAAAATTCTCCTTTACTATTCGCCGTTTGATCCCAAGGAAGTGAACGACAAGAAGCACGCCTGGGTGGAACGGATTGGAGACGAATGCCGGGCGAATGACATCCCATACTTTTTGGAGTTTGTGGGATATGACGAGGGCGCGGATGAGAAGGGATTGGACTACGCGAAGAAGAAACCGCAGATCGTTACCGAGAGCATGCGGGAGTTCAGCAAGGATCGGTACGGTGTCGATGTGCTGAAAGTGGAAGTGCCGGTGAACATGAAGTTTGTAGAGGGCGTGAAGTGCTTTGGCGGGCAGAAAGCTTATACGAAGAAAGAGGCGATTGATCTGTTTCACAAGGCGGCCAACGTTGCGACCAAACCTTTTATTTATCTGTCGGCAGGCGTTAGCAACGCTGAATTCAGCGAAACCCTGGAGTTGGCGGGGGAATCTGGAGTGAAGTTCAATGGAGTACTCTGCGGGCGCGCGACCTGGAAAGACGGGATTCCGATTTATGCGAAGCAGGGCGCGGCGGCTTTCCGCTCTTGGCTAGAGACGGAAGGGGTCAAGAACATTAATAACGTTAACGGAAAGCTGAAGGCTGCTACATCGTGGTATTCGATTTACGGGGTTGAGCCGGCGTTGGTCGGGGCCTAGGGTTATCGAGTTTTTCGGGCGCGGGCTAAGTTGCCCGCGCTTTTTCTTTGTGGCTGGAGTCGATATGGCGGCAGACGTAGCGAGCTACGTCTCTACGATTTGGGTGGGATTTGGGCAGGAGCATTTATGAACTCGAAAACTCAGACCGTGCTTGTTACTGGGGCATCTGGAGGCATTGGATATGAACTGGCCAAGCTGTTTGCGCGCGACCACTACAACCTCGTGTTGGTGGCTCGCAGCACAGAGAGGCTGAACCGGGTTGCCTCTGAATTCCAAAGCGAGTTTGGGGTCACCGTGAAAACACTGGCGCTCGATCTGGCTGCGCCACCGGCTACGAAATTTCTGTTCGAACAATTGCAACGGGAGGGAGTAGCAGTCGACGTCCTGGTTAACAACGCGGGGTTTGGCGGGTTTGGCGAGTTTGCGGGGATGCCGGAAGAGGAAATACTGGGACAGATCCAGCTCAACGTTGTGGCGCTCACTTATCTAACTCGGCTGTTCCTGCCCGCCATGCTGGCGCGGGGCAGCGGGAAGGTTATGAATGTGGCTTCCACCGCTGCTTTTCAGCCGGGGCCGCTGATGGCGGTGTACTACGCCACCAAGGCTTACGTGCTTTCGTTCACGGAAGCGCTGGCGAACGAAGTGGCGGGTTCCGGTGTGGTCGTTAGCTGTTTTTGCCCGGGAGCCACCGACACCGGGTTTGCGAAACGGGCTGGCACTGAGGAGTCGCGGCTGTTCAAGAAACTTCGACCGATGAATGCGGAAGCGGTGGCGCGGGACGGATACCGCGGGCTGATGGCGGGGCGGACCGTAGTTATCTCGGGCGTGCAGAATTGGCTGGTGGCGAAGTCGGTGAGATTTGCTCCGCGAAAAATGGTGACGGCGATTTCGCGGTGGGTAGCGGAGAAGGTGGAGTAGGGAACAGGAAGTTTCTAGATCTCGGCCAGACCGGATTCCAAATCGTCGAGAATGTCGGCAACATCCTCGATGCCCACGGAGATCCGCACCATGCCATCGGTGATGCCGATTTCCTTACGTCCCTTCGCGCCCAGCCCGGCGTGGGTCATGGTGGCGGGATGCGAGATCAGGGTCTCGACTCCGCCCAGCGATTCTCCCAGTGAGCATACTCGTAGCTTCTTCAGCATTTTGTTAGCGTTCTTCAGCGATCCCGTCTCAAACGTGATCATCGCCCCGAAGCCGCTCATCTGTCTTTTTGCCAGCTCATGTTGTGGATGATCCGGCAGCCCGGGATAAAACACCTTGCTAACCTTCTTGTGTCTCGCGAGAAACTCCGCGACTACTCGGCCGTTGCGGTCGTGGATTTCCATGCGCGCGGCCAGGGTTTTCACGCCGCGCAGCACCAGCCAGCATTCGAACGGAGAAAGTATTGCTCCCGCCGCCTTTTGCAGAAAGGCCAGCTTTTCTGCCTGTTCAGGAGTGCTGCAAACCACCACGCCGCCCAGTCCGTCGCTGTGTCCGTTGAGAAACTTCGTGGTCGAATGCAGTACCATATCCGCGCCCAGCGCGAGGGGTTGCTGAAAGTAAGGCGACATGAAGGTGTTGTCGACTACCAACTCAGCTTTTTTGCGTCGACAAATCTTGCTGATCGCGGCCAGGTCGCTCAAGCCCATCAGGGGATTGGTGGGCGTCTCCACGTAGACCATTCGCGTGTTTCTGCGGATCGCGCGCTCCACGTTTTCCGCGTCGGAGGTATCGACGTAGGAGAACTCCAGCCCGAATCCGGTCATCACCTGGTTGAACAGCCGCGGAGTGCCGCCATACAAATCGTTGCCGCACACCATGTGATCGCCCGCCTTCAGCATGGAGGCGACCGCGTTGATGGCCGCCATGCCGCTGGCAAACACTGGCGCAGCGACGCCGCCTTCGAGCGACGCCAGGTTCTCCTCAAGGTGCGTCCGAGTGGGGTTTGAGACCCGCGAATACTCGTAGCCTTTGTTCTCGCCGATGCCCTGTTGCACGTAGGTGGAGGTGGGATAGATGGGCACGGTAACCGAGCCGGTCAAGGGATCGGGCTGCTGTCCGTCGTGAATGGCGCGGGTCGCAAAGCCGGCTTGTCGGTTCTTTTTCATGAACATCCTCTACAGACCATCAAATGCCGCCCTCAAAGATCTTCTTTGACAAATAGCGCTCCGCTGAATCTGGGATAATCGTCGCCACGCGTTTTCCCGCGCCCAGCCGGCGCGCTACTTCCAGCGCGGCGAATGCCACCGCTCCTCCGCTCGAACCGGCCAGCACGCCTTCCTGCGCCGCCAACAGCTTCACGGTCGCAAAGGCGTCGTCGTCCGTCACTGCAATCACTTCATCGCATACGGCTGGGTCAAACGTCTCTGGGATGAAGTTATTCCCGATCCCTTCGACTTTGTGCGGCCCGGGCGTTCCGCCCCCAAGCACCGAACCTTGGGTGGTCACGGCAACTGCCAGCACTCCGGGCACATGCTCCTTCATATAGCGAGCTACGCCCGTGAAGGTGCCGCAGGTGCCGCAGCCCAGAACGACGGCATCGACTTTTCCACCCATCTGTTCGAAAAGTTCTACCGCCGTGGTTTCGTAGTGATAATCGGGATTCGCCGGATTCTCAAACTGCCCGGCCATGAATGCTCCGCGATCGCCGGCGACGAGCTCTTTGGCACGCCGGATTGCGCCCTGCATGCCCTCTTCGTCCGGAGTGCGTTCCACATGTGCTCCCAGGGCCTGCATAATGGTTACTTTCTCTTGCGAGAAGTTTTCTGGAACAAACAACTTCACTTTGTAGCCGCGATTCACCCCGATCAACGCCAATCCGATTCCAGTGTTGCCCGCCGTGGCTTCGACGATGGTCCCACCGGGCGCGAGCTTACCCTCCTGCTCGGCCCTGCGGATGATCCCAATGGCGGCGCGGTCTTTCACGCTGCCTCCCGGATTCAAGTATTCGAGCTTGGCGAAAATGTCGGCCGACCCGGCGGGAACAAGCCGCTTCAATCGAAGGACAGGAGTTCCGCCGACCAGGTCCGTAATGTCGTCGGCGACACCCAGATGGGAAACTTCAGGGTTTTTCAGGTGCACGCTACAGGGTAAGGGGAGAGTCCGGAATCGTCAATGGACCGGAGGGCTTGGCACGACAGGTTGCAGCAATGCTTTGTGCACACCAACCTATGAACGCTCGAGGTACCGTGTCAAAGGCGGTCGGCGAACATTGTTTTATAGTCCCGGTACCAGTTACTCTGAAAGCGCTCTTCGGGATCATACTTCTTTTTCAAGCGGAGAAATTCCACGAACTGCGGGTAGCAGCTCTCGACTTGGCTTCGAGTAGCGTCTCGATGATAGGTCAAGTAGTATGAACCGTTGCGCCGGGCGGCCATGTCGATGAGCCTTCGGAATGCATCGGTGGAGCGCTGGATCCCCTCGGGGCTGTGGATGGTGTGCAGGTTGAAGATCGTGCAGGCATACGGTTGTTTTGCCCACGGCATGAAGCTCTCATCATCGCGCTCAATGATTCGCACCGTGCCGTAGATCAGGTCGACTTTGTACTTGCGAAAATCCTCCCTTACCTCATCGAAGAATCCTTTCAGCAGCGGCCGTGGCACATCGATTTCGGCGATAATCTCGCTTGCGGGATAGGGAGCGTGCATCTTCTCGTCAATTTCGCGGTGGTAGTTGTCGGGGTAAATGCTTAACTGGTGCGTATCTGACCAGTAGACCTGGCCACTGGTCGAGAGATAGTACTCGGAATACATTTCGAAGGCCTTTTTTGGGTCAGTGTGAGCGAGATAGAGCAACTGTCTCCAATTCTCGTCAGATAGCTGCTTTTCCGCCGGCGGGATGGGGGTCTCCATGGGAACGGGGCGATAGCAGGAAAAAACTCCCTTGTGCAGGAAGTCTTCGGAGTCACGCTCAATGGAGAATTGGAAATCGCCGAATTCAAATCCATCGGAAACGCGCTTCTCGAACGCTGTAGCGAGATCGTCCACCGTGCGAATCTCCACCATCCGCTCGATTTTCTGCCGCGGCACCAACCGCAGTTGCAGTGAGGTAACGATTCCGAAGAGGCCGTACCCGCCGTTCACCAAACGGAATAATTCCGGGTTCTCGGTTCGGCTGCAGGTATGTGCCGTTCCCGTTGCGTCAACAAGAACGAAGGACTCCACGTTGCTGATAAATGGTTTCAAAGTCAGGCCACGGCCGTGGGCATTGGCTGACATTGTTCCGGCCATCGTCAGACGATCAGCGCCGGTTTGTTTCTGCGCGATGCCCCAAGGCCGACGGTCTCCATTTTGTGCAGCCAGGTAGTGGTCAATCAGTTCCGGCCACTCAATCCCAGATTCAACCGTAAGGATTCCGCGCTCGCGGTCAAGGTGCAGACCCTGGTTCAATTTTCTGATGTCGATCAGAACCGTATCGGCGCCGAATTGCTGTCCGCCCATGGCGTGCCGCCCGCCGGCAACTGAGATTCCCTTTCGATTCCTTCGCGCCGTGCGAACGATGTTTTGCACGTCCTCCTGAGATCCCGGCTCCAGGATTTCAAGAACTCGCGTGGAGTTGAGTTGGGAGTGAATATCGTTGACGATCAGCGGCTCGGATTCCGGCCATGACTTCCCCAATGCCCTTGAAGTAAGGGCAAGAGCCACAGAGCCGGCAACAAATTCGCGTCTCGAAATCATGCGTCCTGATTGCCTCCGTCCATGAAGGGATCATAGGGTCAGCGCTGCGGAAACGGAGGCGCGCTTGGGACAGTTTCTGAAGTGACACATGCAGGAATGGTGTAGGTGGATCTGCCAGTCGGTGAAGCGCAAGCCGACGACTACGAATTCTAGAACAAGAAAGGCACCAACCGCCAGGTTCGGCCCACATATTGCCTGTAGGGCTCACCCAGAGCCGTCGTGAGCGCAGCCTCCTCGGTCGGTATGCGGTAGGCATAGGCGAGACCAAGGCAGGAGAGCGCCGCAACCAGTCCCGCCCAATTCCCCAGCGCGACACCGAACCCGAGCAAAGTCAGAAGGGCGCCGGTGTAGGAGGGATGACGGATGTAGCGATAAGGCCCAGCTTCAATCAGAGTTTGGCCGCTGTGTATCGCGACATCGAAGGTAAAGTATTTACCCAATAGTGACGCAGAGTACCAGCGAAGTGCTATGCCAGCGAGCATCAGGCCAAGGCCGACAAGGAAAATCGAGGTCCGCTGCCACGAGATAGCGGCCTGCGGCAGCCAAAATGAAAGAGAGACGTCCGCGACTATTCCGAGCCACCAAAGCACCGAGATCAGCTTAAGTGAACCCCGATCCTGAGCTTCCGATGAGTCTCCCGATCGCCTCGCTCTCCAAGCGACAACTTCTGGAAGTATCCACAACGCACACGTACACCAAAAAATCAGAGCGTAGGCTCGTCCTGCGATGAGTGGCGATGCGCGCAATGGCAGATTCCTTATTCTCGCAGGGCTTAGCTTCCCGACGCTGCCGGTTGCGGCCCCGCGTAGTAGCCGCTCTTGGTCCGGACCGCGAGTTTGCCGTGTCCTTTGGCTTTGGCCTCCAAGCGGATCGTACGGAAACCGCCGCTGGCTCTGGGATTGGTTGGCTTGTAGCCGATGGTGTACTGGTTCCGGATGTCGTGGGCCACCTGCCGGCTGATCTCATCCACCTGGTCGAGAGTCCCGGGAAAAAACGCCAATCCCCCGGTCCGTTGCGCGATGATCTCCAGTGCCCTCCGAGCGCGTTTGGGATGCTCTTCATCGCCGAGAATCCCGATCGCATACACTGACGGACTGTTCTCCCCCTGCAACCTCTTCACTGCCTCCTCAAGGTTCTCCCGGCTGGCATTGTCTTCTCCATCCGTCACGACGAACAAGACTTTTCGCTCCAATCTCGCGTTTAACCTTAACTGGTCGGCGGAGGCTAACAAGGCGTCATAGAGCGCCGTTCCACCCTTGGCATCAATTTTCTCCAGCGCCTCTTTCAGTTTCAGCAGGTCATTGGTGAAATCCTGGTCGAGATAATATTCGTCGTTGAAATTAACCACGAACACTTCATCCTGCGCGTTACTCGCCCGCACTAGGTTGAGTGCTGCCTGGTTCACTTTTGACCGCTTTTCACGCATGGAACCGGAATTGTCGATGACGATTCCCATGGCCACAGGAATGTCTTCATGCCGGAACGAAATAATGTTCTGCGGTTTTCCATCTTCGAATACGGAGAACGCGTCCCGGTCAAGGTTGGTCACAATGTGCTGCTTGTCGTCCACCACAGTGGCGTGGAGCAGGACCTCGTCGACGTCCTTGCGGATGACGTAAGTTCCGGTGTCGTCGGAGGACGGTTGCTGGCTTGGTGCGGCGGGAGGCGCTGAAGCAGGGCCTGGCTGGGGCTGAGGAGATTGCGAGGGGACTGGCTGAGATTGAACTGGTTGAGACTGAGCTGGCTGAGACTGGATACTCTCAGGCTGACGCGGCGAAGGCTTCCACGCGGCACGGCCGGCGAAAGGTTGTGCCAGCACCGCGACGGCGGCGCTGACCCAGATCGCACACCTTAGAACCAAGAAGAAGTTCCCGGCTTGGTTATTCCTGGGGCCCGTAATATCCGGTCCTGGCATACACTCGGAGTGGTGGCAATCCTTTCGGCGGCAATAACTTCACTTTAATCTTACGCCATTTGCCGTCGCGCGCTACTACAGTGGGACGATACCCCAGCACATATTGATTGCGCAGCTCGACCCCGATCTTGGTGGCCACATCGGCCAGGTCGTTTGGATTCTCCACGGTAAATGCCCGCCCGCCGGTCAGTTCCGCGATCTCGCCCAGCAGTTCCGGACCCAGGCGCTCCTCCTGAGTTGCAAAATACCTGTCGTAAATGCCGATGGCGTACACCATCACGTCAGCTTCTTTGACCAGAGCTTTGATCTCGTTCTCGGTGTAGCGGCTGTGATTGTCGCCGCCATCGGAGATGATGAGGAGCGCCTTCTTGGGGTACTTGGCCTCCCTCATCTTGCTGACGCCCATGTAAATGGCATCGAGCAGCGCCGTGCGCCTGCGCGGCACGGTAAACACCAGCTTGCCCTGGATGTCGTCCACCGAACTGGTGAAATCGTTGACCACTTCGGGCTCGTCGGAGAAGGTGATCATGAAGAATTCGTCCTGGGGGTTGGCGGTCTTGAAGAATTCCACCACCGCATCCTTGGCCCGGTCCATCTTGCTGCTCATACTCCCGCTGGAATCGAAGATCACTCCCAGCGAGACCGGTGCGTCCTCACTGGAGAAAGACTTGATCTCCTGGGACGCGCTGCCTTCGAAAAGTTGGAAGTTTTCCTTCTCCAAGCCGGTCACCAGCCGGTTCAGGGGATCGGTGATGGTGACCGGAACCAGCACCAAATCAACGGCTACCTTCAAAGGGCGCACGCGAGTATTCAGTGTTGGCGACACCATGCTCTGCGTCGCGACCTCTTCGGTCTTGGCTTTCTCCACCTCACGGGGCTGGATGTGGACAGCGTTTACGTCCGCCTGCCCAAAAGCAACCACGGGCATGCCACAGACCGCGGCGAGTGCAAGAAGCAATATGAAGAGTAGGGGCAAGGCCGAGATTCTACGCAGGCGGGCAAAAGCTAGGGTCCGGGGTCGAGCCGGGCAGGAAGTCCGAACCAAACTCGGAACTAAACTTCGACCTAAACTCCGAAGTGGGGCCTTGGGGCGAGAGAGCCGGCGTCCATCCAGGAGGGCCATAAGTACCTCATTTGGCCGCGATAGTATCACAGCTTTGCGTACGGGGCTGCGGTTTTTTTGTCAAATGTTGGTGACAATCGGGAATTGGCGGCCCATTCCGGGCGATCGTTCCGATCTGGTGGAGCACGGGAAGCGAGTGCCCACAGCCACCTTGCTACAATCAAGAGTTTCCATGGCTGACATTCATCCCTTTCGTGCGTTTCGCTACGATCCCGAGCAGGTGTCCCCTGCCCAGGTTGTGACCCAACCCTACGATAAGATCACTGCCGCGATGCAGGATCGTTATTATGCGGCCAGCCCGCATAACCTCGTCCGCGTTATCCTTGGCCGAAGGGAAGAAAATGACAATACAGGGAACAAGGTATATTCCAGGGCGGCGGGGTATTTTCGCGACTGGCGACAGCAAGGCATCCTGCGCCAGGATCTCCATCCCTCCATTTATGTTTATTGCGAGCGCTTCATTCTCCCCGGTTCGAGCTCTGAACTGGAACGCCGTGGGTTTATCGCTCTGTGCCGCATCGAGGACTATTCTGCAAGCGTCGTATTCCGCCACGAGCAAACCCTGGCCAAACCGAAGGCCGACCGTCTCGATCTGCTTCGCGCCACCCGTGCCCATTTTGAACAGATCTTCGTCGTCTATGAGGATGCGGGCCAGGTCGAATCGCTGCTCGCCACCAATACAGAGCCGGACATTTCGGTCGCGGATGAGTACGGTGTCGTTCACCGGATGTGGCAAGTCTCGGATCCGGGCGTGATCACTTCTGTTCAAAACGCGATGAGCGATAAGAAACTGATCATCGCCGATGGCCACCACCGTTACGAGACTGCGCTCACTTACCGCAACGAACGCCGTGCTGCCGATTCTTCCGCGTCAGGCGCCGGTCCCAGCAGGGCGCCCTACGAGTTTGTCCCGATGACTTTTGTCAACGTGAACAGCCCCGGTCTGCTCATTCTGCCGACGCATCGTCTGGTCCATGGCTTGGCATCTTTCTCGGAAGAGAAATTCCGCAACTCTGCCCGTGCGTTTTTCGACGTCGACGAGGTCGATGCCGCACTCGACGCACGCAGCGCCACCACGATTCTCCGCGAGTCAGGGCGGGCTGGAACTTCCATCCTCGCCGTCACTGCAAACCGAGCCTTCCTGCTGCACCATCCCAATCCGAACCCGGCCGAGCAGGTCTTCGCTGGCTTCTCGCTCCGTCAGGAGTCCCTCGACGTGGTGCAACTGCACAAAAGTCTGCTGGAAAGAGTGCTGAACCTTTCGGAGGAATCCATCCGGAATCAGGAGAACATCGCCTACATCCGTGAGGCGAGCGAAGTTTTGTCGCAGGTACGCGGGGCAGGCGGGTCTGGGGCCAATATCGCTTTTTTGATGAATCCCTGCCGCATGACGCAGGTCCGTGACATTGCTTTTGCGGGTGAGGTCATGCCCCAGAAATCTACCGACTTCTACCCCAAGCTGCTCAGCGGATTGACGGCCTATGCCCTCGAATAGAAGCTGGACTAGCGGGCAGTCGATTCGCCGATATTGGCGAAGCGGGGCCGGCATCCTCTTATTCTTCGCCGTCCTACTGGTTTCCGGTGCAGCTCCCGAAAAGCATCTTTCCGTGTACTCCACAGCTGCCAACTATTCCTTACCCATCGTGCAGCGGCAAGGGCGCGACTACATTGGGTTGCTGGAACTGCTGGATCCTCTTGGAACGGTCAGCGCAAAGGTGGATCCTCCGCGCTGGCGCATTCACTACAACAACATCCTCGGCGAGTTTACCGTCGGCAAAACTCATGCCCGCGTTCAAGGGAGAGACAGCGACCTATCGGGAAGGTTTCTCATGGAAAACGGACGTGGCCTTGTCCCTGTAGCAGCTCTCGGTTCCCTCTTGCCACGCTTTCTGGGCGGACCTGCAACCCTGCACCAGGAGTCTGGACGTCTTTTCATCGGCAACGTCGCGACCCACTTCACGGCCTCGGTGGCTCCGGACGATCCTTCCCATCTGGTATTCCACTTCACCGCACCCGTCAATCCGTCAGTCGCCGCCGAACCCGGCAAACTGCGCATGACGTTCAGCCACGAACCGGTGACTGCGCCCGCCTCTTCGACACTTACCTTCGGCAGCAAGACCATCCCTGAGGCCACCTATTCCGAGAACAATGGCGGAGCGCAGATCACTGTGACCACTACTGTTCCGCTGCTCGCCAGCTTCAGCCCGGATGGAAAAACCATCACTCTCGCGCCCCCAAAATCTCAAACGGCGACAAGCGCACCTGGAACAAGCGTTACCGGAGCAACCGAACCGGCGGTAACTGCAACGGGAGCAAACACGACCACCGCTACGGTCGGGGCTCCGCCGCAAGCCAGCCCAGTTCCCCAACCGCCGGCGGCCCGACCGTCGACTTCCGTTCCGCGCCGTTACTTCGCGGTGGTGGACGCGAGCCACGGCGGCAACGATCGAGGCGAAGCCCTTAGCACCACGCTCGCCGAGAAGGATCTCACGGTCGCATTCGCGCGCCGACTGCGCCAGGAACTCGAGAATCGCGGAATCCCAACCCTAGTGTTGCGCGACTCTGACGCCAACCTGTCGCTCGACGATCGCGCGTATTACGCCAACACGACCCACGCTGCCATTTATGTGGCCCTGCATGCCGCATCCAACGGGCACGGCGTGCGCCTTTACACTGCGTTGCTTCCCTACGGTGGTGCGGATGACCGCGGTCCTTTCCGCTCCTGGACTACCGCGCAGTCCTCTTCCATTGCTCTCAGTCAAGCCACCGCCGCGAGTGTCGCGGCGGAACTGAAGAGGCAACAGGTTGCCGTCCGCACTCTAACTGCGCCGCTCCGACCATTGAATAACATCGTCACTGCAGCGATTGCGGTCGAGGTTGCCCCAACGGCATCCGACGTTTCGCAACTCACTTCGCCGGATTACCAGCAACTCGTTGCCGGCGCCGTCGCCAACGGAATCTTCGCCATTCGCGCGCAGCTCGGAGCCGCGCCATGATGGACAACAACGATTGGGCAAACGATGATTGGACAGATAAGGATTCAACAGATAAAGATCGGACGTCCATGTTTCCACGCCATCTTTTCATCGCGGTCTCGGTGCTGGTGCTGGCTGTGCTCGGCATGAGCCTCTATGCATGGCACATGCGCGGCCGCGCGGCCGCCGGTTCCGTTGGCTCGATCGACGCCCGTCCGGTTGGGCCTCCGGTGGCCGGAGCCACCGAGCAAGTAACGCTGTTTGTTGCGTATGACGATACCGGAGTGCTGCATGCGCAGTCCGCCCGGATTCCGCTGCCATCGGTTCGCCAACAACGCGCTGAGGAATTGCTTCGCTCGCTGCTTGCCTTATATATGGACAAGTCCTCGCCCCACCCCTTGCCCCAGGGAGCCGACGTCCGCAGCGTGTATCTGGTTGATCCCGGACTGGCCGTCATTGACATCAACGCCGCCTTCGCCGATGGGCACCGCTCGGGTGTGCTGTCGGAAGAACTGACCGTGGCGTCTTTGATCCAGACTCTGGCCGCCAACCTCCCGGGCATTCTTGAGGTGAAAATCCTGGTGGAAGGGAAGCAGCGCGAGACTCTAGCCGGCCACGCCGATCTATCGGGCTTTTTCGACGTCGCGGCCGTCAATCAGCTGACTTCGCAACTGCAGCATCGACCCAGTAGCCCTTCAGGAGGCAGTGGAGTCATTCGCCGAATTCTCCGGCAGAGACAGACTCGGCAATCCATTGCAAATAGGCGGGTGATCCGTCTTCAATCGTCAGGCAGATGCATTCTGGAAGTTCGTAGGAGTGGAGTTCTGCGATTGCCTCGCGCACCTGACCGAAGGCCGCGGCCGTTGTCTTGACGATCAAAAGCCATTCGCGAGCTTCTTCTACCTTGCCCTGCCAGCGGTAGATGGACGCAACTTGGGGAACGATGTTGACGCAGGCGGCC
Source organism: uncultured Acidobacteriaceae bacterium (assembly GCA_963787495.1). Taxonomy (GTDB): domain Bacteria; phylum Acidobacteriota; class Terriglobia; order Terriglobales; family Acidobacteriaceae; genus Sulfotelmatobacter. The sequence continues at coordinate 645,024 of CAWBDA010000001.1, read as the reverse complement.
AGGCGGCGCTCGACCAAATGGCGCGCGATCTTACTTGCTTCTTCTTCCGAGGCGGCGGTGGTGAGTACGATTCGTTTGTCGGTCATATAGAATCGGCTGTCAGCCATAAGCGGTCGTCACTCAAACACGGACAAATCAGACGGTAGCACTTTAAGCCAGAGAGTAGAACATGCTAACGCAGATCAAGTTTGGCACATCAGGCTGGCGGGCAGTAATGGCGGAAGAATTCACGTTTGCCAACGTGCGTCGTGCAGTGCGCGGAATTGCAGGCTATGTGGCTGCCGAGAAGAGACAGGGAGCGCGAGTGATTGTGGGGCGCGATCCGCGATTTCTGGGGGAGACGTTTTGCTCCATGGCAGCGGAGATTCTGGAGGCTCACGGGATTGTCCCGGTCCTAGTCACAGAACCTGCGCCCACTCCGGCGTTTGCCTATGCCGTCGTCCAGGCCAAGGCGGACGGGGTGATCAACTTTACGGCGTCGCACAATCCTCCGGAGTACAACGGGATCAAGTTCTCGACGCCCGATGGGTGCCCGGCACTGCCCGAAGTTACGAAGAAGATCGAGGCTGAAATTGAAGCTGGAGACCGTGCGGATTCGGCGGCAGGAGCAAAAGGCAATGGGGGCGCGCCGACGGAATCGCTGGATGTGAAACCGGCCTATTTGAAGCGACTGCGGGAGATTGTGGATCTGGAGGCGATCCGCAAGGCGAACCTGCAGGTTTGTTTTGATCCGATGTGGGGCGCGGCGCGGGGATATTCAGACGAGTCGCTGCGGGACGCGGGGGTGAAGGTTGCCGCGGTCCACGACTACCGGGACGTGCTGTTCGGGGGGCATGCGCCGGAGCCGGACGATCACCTGCTTGAGGGTCTGCGCAAAAGGATGCGCACGACGGGAGCGCACATTGGGATTGCGACCGACGGCGACGCCGATCGTTTCGGGATTGTCGATGCCGACGGGACTTTCCTGCAGCCGAACTACGTGATTGCTTTGCTGTTCGACTATCTGGTGGAGAGCCGGGGCTGGAAGAACGGCGTGGCGAAGTCAGTGGCGACCACGAACTTGATCAATGCGATTGCCAAGGCGCGTGGTGTGGAACTTTACGAGACACCGGTGGGATTCAAATACATTGGCGAACTGATCATGCAGGACAAGATCGCGATTGGCGGGGAAGAAAGCGCGGGGCTGTCGATCCGTCATCATGTGCCAGAGAAAGACGGGGTGCTGGCAGGTCTGCTGTGCTGCGAGATGGTGGCGAAACGCGGGAAGTCGCTGGGCGAGCAACTGAAGGCGCTGTGTAACCAAGTTGGTTCCTATTACCCACGACGGGAGAACTTCCACTTGACGCCCGAGGTGAAAGCGAAGTTCACTGAGAAGCTAAGGTCTGATCCGGGGGAGTTCTGTGGGCGCGGGGTCAGCGAAGTAGTTCGCACGGACGGATTGAAGCTGGTTTTCGAAGACGGGTCCTGGGTTTGCTACCGGCTTTCGGGAACCGAGCCAGTGGTGCGAGTGTACTCCGAGGCGCGGAGCGAGCCGGGTCTGGAGATGCTGAGCGGGGCGGCTAAGGAATGGATTTTCGAGTAAAAGATTTCTCACGAATTCGGCGATTTCCCAGTCCTCAGGACGGTCTGCGAGCGATGGCCGAAAGGGCGCCAGAGGCCGAGGCGCTGGCGGTGTCCTGGATGTTGAGGGTGCGGCCGCTGGCGATGCGACTGTACCTCTTGCGGCGACGAATTGCGACCGTCACGGTCGCGGTGCTTGCCGGATTGCTGTTTGTGCATGTTATGTTTGGCGTGAATGGCATGATCGTCTACAAACAGAAGCGGACGGAGTACGAATCGCTGCAAAAGCGGATCGCGCAGGAACAGCTGGAAAATCAACTCTACACCCAGCAGATTCAGGGATTGAAGACAGACGAGAACGCGATCGAGAAAGAAGCGCGCGAGCAGTTGCGATATGCGCGCCCCGGGGAGTATGTGTACGTCCCGCCGGCTGCGCCGAATCCGCTACCATCCGCTACTCACTCGGCGAAGAAGTAACGCGCCCCTGCCGCGTTGTCGAATCTCTTTGTAGTTTACAAGCGTGTGACATTCGGAGAGTTTTCCTGTGGTATAGTTCGGGCGTTGATCGACGGCCGGTGGTGTTGAGTTGCTGCTGGACGTATGATTAAAGCTTCTACTGTAGCTGCGGCTTGGGGCCGCGAGCGGAACATTAAAAAAGGAGAAAAACCGGCCATGAGAAAAGTTCTAGTGTTATGTCTTGCGAGTTGTTTCGTGTTCGCCCTGACGGCTTTGGCGTTTGATGATATGGGGAAGAGCACGACGGTCAACGGGTGGGTGAGCGACGCAAAATGCGGCGCGAAGGGCGCCAATGCTGGGGCTGAGGCGTGCACCAAGAAGTGCGTGGCTGCGGGCGAGAAGATGGTGATCGTAACCGACAGTGACCAGAAAGTTCTGGCCGTGGATAACCAAGATGCTCTGAAAGGGCACGAAGGACACCACGTCGCCGTGACCGGAACCATGAGCAAGGACTCCATTCACGTAAACAGTGTGAAGATGCTGTAAGAGAAATTTGGGAGTCATCAGGGCGGCTGCGGCCGCCCTTTTGTCATTTCTGCCGCTTTTTCGGAGTCGAGACCCGCAGCGGGATGCCTCCCGAAACCGCCGGCGGGACGCCGGCGCTACGGGCTACCGGACTACGCCTTCGAGCGGGGAACTCGCAGTGGCGTAGAGCTTTTTCGGCATGGGACCCGACAAGTAGGCTTGGCGCCCGGCTAGCACGGCGTGATGCATGGCTTCGGCCATGAGAACGGGGTCTTGCGCCGCGGCGATGCCCGTGTTCATGAGGACCGCATCGGCGCCGAGTTCCATGGCAATGGCGGCGTCGGACGCTGTGCCCACACCTGCGTCCACAATCAGCGGCACGCCTGTGATCATTTCGCGGAGGATGCGGATGTGGGCCTGGTTCTGAATGCCCATGCCGCTTCCGATGGGCGCGCCGAGCGGCATCACGGCGGCCGCTCCGGCTTCCACCAGACGCTTGGCATAGACGATGTCGTCAGAGGTGTAGGGAAGCACGGTGAAGCCTTCGCTAACCAGAACGCGCGTGGCTTCGAGCGTGGCTTGGACGTCGGGGTATAGCGTGGCCTGGTCGCCGATCACTTCCAGTTTTACCCAATCCGAGAGGCCGACCTCGCGGCCGAGGCGCGCCGCACGGATGGCTTCATCGGCGGTGTGGCAGCCGGCGGTGTTGGGCAGGAGAAAATATTTCTTGAGATCGATGTAGTCGAGCAAGGATTCCTTGCTGCGGTCGAGGTTCACACGGCGGACGGCGACTGTGACCATCTCGGCGCCGCTGGCCTCGAGGGCGCGGGCGGTTTCCTGGAAGGATTTGTATTTTCCAGTGCCGACGATCAGGCGGGAGCGGAAGGAGCGGCCGGCGATGACAAGGGGATCGGTCATGGGTACATTGTAATCAAAACCGGCGCTGGGAACAGCGGCGGGTGGCAAAGGCCGTATTGGTGGATAGGAAAACAGATTCCTCGGCGGCTGCGCCGCCTCGGAATGACAAGATTCGGCGGCTGCGCCGCTTCGGAATGACAAGACTAGGTTGTAGCCGTCGATTCCGCCTCGGCGTAGAGTTCGTCGATCTGGCGGCGATAGCGTTCTTCGATCACGCGGCGGCGCAGTTTCAGAGTGGGAGTTAGGGCGCCGTTGTCGGCGGTGAATTCTTCGGGGACCAGCAAGACACGTTTCAGTTTCTCGAATCTTGCGAGGTTCTGGTTTACTTCCTCCACAATCCCTTCATAAAGCGCTTGGACCGTTGAATTGCCGATGAGTACGGCGCGCGAGGAAAAGGCAATGTTCTTAGTGCGGGCCCAATCCTCGAGAATTGGGAAGTTGGGCGAGACGATGACAAAGGCAAACTTGCGCTTGTCGCCGATGATGGCGGCAGTTCCGACGAGGGGATTAAGCTTCAAGGAATTTTCAATGGGCTGCGGCGCGATGAACTTGCCACCGGACGTTTTGATGAGGTCTTTCTTGCGATCAGTCACCGAGAGATACCCGTCGGCGTCGATCTGGCCGATGTCTCCGGTCTTGAACCAGCCTTCCTGGAAGGCGTTCTGGGTTTCTTCAGGACGGTTCCAATATCCCTTGAACACAGAGGGGCCGCGCACCAGGATCTCGCCATCGTCGCCAATCCGTACTTCAAGGTTGGAAAGGATCTTGCCCACCGTGCCGATGCGATGGTTGATGGGCGTGTTGACGGCGATTACCGGGGAAGTTTCGGTTAACCCGTAACCCTCGTGAATGCGGATGCCGACGGCGGCAAACCATTCCGCTAGTTCACGGCCCAGAGGCGCGCCGCCCGAGATGAAGGTTTCGACACGGCCGCCCAGGCCCTCGCGGATTTTCGAGAAAACCAGTTGATTGGCCAGTTTCCAGTTCGCCGCGGTGGGGATTTGTCCGGCAAGAATTGCGGCCTTGTTGGCGCGGCCTACGGAGAGTGCCCAGCGGTAGATCGCACGCTTGGCAAACCCGTGGGCTTTCATTTCGGTCTTGGCATAGATTTTTTCGTAGACTCTGGGCACGGACACGCACAAGGAGGGGTGAACTTCGAGGAAGGTTTCGGAAAGGTTCTCGATGAAGGGACAATAGGCCAGAGTTACACCGTGGTACAGCAAGGAAAAATCCACGTGCCGGGCAGTGACGTGCGAAAGAGGAAGGAACGAGATGCTTAGCAGCCCGGGGTGCATGTCGAAGCCGAGCAGGGAGCAATTGATATTCGAGGCAATGTTGCCGTGGCTCAGCATTACGCCCTTGGAAACTCCCGTGGTGCCGGACGTATAGATGATGGTGGCGAGGTCGTCGGACTGGATGGAGCGGGCGAATGATTCAGTCTGCGGATCGAGGATGCTCGGGCCCTGGGTCATGAACTCATCCATGAGGGCGCACGTTGCGGCCAGATCGCTCGGGATTTGCACGTGGTCCATGACCACGATTCTTTTGACTTGCGTCTGCCGGAGAATCGTCTGGATCTTGCGCAGTTGAAGTTCAGTGGAGACGAACACGACCGTGGCGCCAGAATCGCGCAGGGTGTAAGCGGTTTGTTCGGGAGTCAGTGTAGAGTAGACGGGAACGGTCACCGCGCCGAGCAGTAGGATTGCGAAGTCGGCAGTGGACCACTCCGGGCGATTCTCGCTGAGAATGGCAACCCGGTCGCCCTTGCGGATGCCCCAGTCTTGCAACGCGCGGACCGTTCCAGCGACATTACGGCGGAGATCCGCGGACGAGATTGGCAGCCACTTTCCTGCTTCCCGGTGGAGCATAGCGCGGTCGAGATTGCGCTCGGTGGCGGCAAAGAAGACATCGTTGAGCGTGGCAAGCGTCATCGGTCTGGAACTGAATTTACTGGTTTGTGACTGCTTTCGGCAATGCGAAACGTGCGCGGGCAGGGTACTGATTGGCGTCCCGACGAAGTTCTAGAAGACTCAACGTCACAGGCAATTCCACTGCGGAGTAGGCTATCATTTTAGGGAGGAGGACCATAATGCGGAAGAGAATACCGAACGTGTTGGCGGCTTCATTGCTCGCGGGCATGCTGGCGATTAGTAGCGTGGGATTTATTGCCGCCCAGACCAAGCCGGGGGCCGGCGAGGCGCCGGCGCTACAAATGCCCAAAGTGGGCGATGTCGCTCCGGATTTCACGCTGAAGTATTTCGATGGCAACGAGTTGAAGAGTGTTTCCCTGAGCCAGTACCGTGGGAAGAAAAACGTCGTGCTGGGATTTTTTATCTTCGCTTTCACCGGTGGTTGAACGGCACAGATGAAGGCTCTCCAGCAGGATGTGAAACGGCTGGAAGCTACCGACACCCAGGTTCTGGGTGTGAGCATGGATAGTGCGTTCGCCAACAAAGCCTTTGCCGACAAGATTGAAGTTACCTTTCCCTTGCTGAGCGATTGGGGCGGAGATGTTACGCATCAGTACGGAATTTACGTCGATAAATATAAAGCCGCGCGCCGGGTCAACTTCCTGATCGGGAAAGATGGGAAGATCCTGGAGGAGCAAGTGGATAAGGATGCGATCGATCCGACGAAGATCGTGGATACTTGCGAGCGTCCGAAGCTGAAGAACTGACTCCGGTCCGTCAAGTTACAGGTAGGTCGAAGGAAAAGACCGAGCCGCGGCCGAGCTGGCTGGTGACGCCGACGACGCCGTTGTGGGCTTCCACGATTGCCTTGGCGATGGCCAACCCCATACCTGTGCCTTGCACGCTGTAGCGCTGGTCGCGGCCGCGGTAAAACTTGTCAAAAACCAAGGATTGTTCAAAGTCGTCAATGCCGTGTCCGTGATCGGTGACGCTGGTGATGATGCGGTCTCCTTTCTGTTCGGCGGTGATTGTAATGGGCGCAATGGGCGGAGAGTACTTTGCGGCGTTTTCCAGCAACTGCTTCAACACTTCCGCGATGCGATCGGAATCGACGCGCACCTTAGGCAACGATGGGGTCACGCGTACATCGAGCGGATGCTGGCCTATGAACGTTCTGGATTCTTCCACAGCGGACTCTATTACTGTGGCGATATCCACGGGGGCCATGTGCAGCTCGACTTTGTGGGCGTCGAGCTGAGCCATTTCCGTCGCTTCGCCGACCAAACGGTCGAGGCGGTCGGTTTCTTCGTTGATTACCGTTAATAGCTCGCGCCGTTGCGCCTCGTCCAGGTTATATTCCGAGAGCAGACCTGTGACCGCGGCCTTGATGCCGGTGAGCGGTGTGCGCAGTTCGTGAGTTACAGAATCGAGCAGGACGGCGCGCAGATTTTCGCTTTGGTGCGCGGCTTCGGTCTGGGAAAGTTTCTCCATGGCTCCAGCCCGTTCGATGGCAATGCCGATCATGCTGCCCAGGGCTTCGAGAGTGGCGCGCGAGAGGGCTGGCCCGGCAATGCCAACAGCTCCCGTGGTGCGCGTCCCCAGGTGCAGAGGAGTGAGAGAAATTCCGCGCTGGGAATCGATGACCGGCTCGCCTCGCGAACTAACCATTTGAAGATCCTGCAGAGCAAGCGACGTTGCTTTGGGATCGGTACGGTAGACCTGTTGCGAGCTAAGCAGGTAGATGGCGGCGGCCTTGGCGCCGAATCCGTCACACACGTAGGCTGGGATCGCATTTAGCAACTCGGCTACGTTATCGGTGGCGAGCAGGCGTTGGCTGAAACTGTAGAGGCGTTCCACGTCGCGGCGGCGCTGATTGGCGTCGGCGGTTTGGCGGCGGGCGCGGTCGGCGAGTTGGCTGGCGATGCCCGCGGTCACGAGGAAGGCGAACAGCGCCACCCAGTTCTGCGGATCGGCGACGGTTAAGGTTCCGATGGGGGGAAGAAAATAATAGTTGAAGGCGAGGGTTGCAATAAGCGCGAGAAAAACCGAGAAGCGAAATCCCCAGTAGGCCGCTACCCAGAGCACCATCAGCAGAAATGTCAAAGCCACGGTTGTGGGGTTTACGTGGATGAGGTGCCCGTAGACTTGGACTACCAGTTCGGTGGCCACGAGGCATGCGGCGTAACGGAGCAGGTGCTGTGGCCAGCGGGCTTTCACGGGCACGATTGTAACCGGAATCAAGGTTTCAGAGTTTCAAAGTTTCAAAGTTTCAGGGTTTCAGGGGCAGCGATGGGTTGTGAAACCTTGAAACTATGAAACCTTGAAACTTGCTTTCGTCTAGATTCGACAATTGTCGCTCGGGCGTGGAGAATAGCGGCGATGCCCAAGACTCCCGAAGAATGGCTTAAGGAAGTGGACACCGCCCAGCGGCCGGCGGTGTTCAAGCTGTTTCTGGGCTATGCGCCGGGGGTGGGAAAGACATACGCCATGCTTAGTGAGGGCGTGCGTCGGGCGAGCCGCGGCGAAGAAGTGGTGATCGGCGTAGTGGAGACTCATGGGCGCAAACCGATTGTTGAGCTTTCATCACGGCTGGAGGAGGTGCCGCGCAGGAAACTGGAATACAAGTCGACTATTTTTGAAGAGATGGATGTTGACGCCATTCTGGCGCGCAAGCCGCACGTAGTGCTGGTCGATGAACTGGCCCACACCAACATTGAAGGCAGTAAGCATGCCAAGCGTTATGAAGATGTGTTTGAGCTGCTGGATGCCGGGATTGATGTTCTTTCCACCTTGAATGTGCAGCACATCGAGAGTTTGTCGCCGACGATCCGGAGCTTGACCGGGGTGCAGGTGCGGGAGACGGTGCCGGACTGGGTGATCCGGCGCGCGGGTGAGATTGTGATGGCGGATTTGACGCCGCAGGCTCTGCAGACGCGGATGAAGCGCGGAGATATTTATCCTCTGGAGCGAGTAGAGCGGGCGCTGGCAAATTTTTTCCGGAATACGAACCTGGTTGCCCTGCGTGAACTGGCCCTGCGGCAGGTGACGCAGGCGGTCGACCGTACGCTCTCGGAACTCAAGAGTGAAGATGGGCAACTGTTGCAGGTGCGGGAGCGGATTGCAGTGTGTTTCAGCTCGAATCCGGCGGCGCAGTATTTGATTGCGCGAGGGGCGCGCATGGCCCAGGCCATGGACGGTGACCTCTATGCTTTTTACGTGGACACTGGCGCCGACGAGAGCGACGAGAACCAGCGGACACTGGCTGACAATATCCGGTTCGCGGAGAGCGTAGGGGCGAAGGTGGTGAAGGCCGAGGGCAAGATTGTCGCGGAGAAAGTTGCAGAATTTGTCCGCGAGAATCACATTACGCAGGTAGTCTTCGGGCGGTCGGCAACCAAGGGCTGGAAGAGGTATTTCTATCTTTCGGCGATCCACAAATTTTTGCGCGATACTCCCGCAGTCGATGTGCATATCGTGACCCAGGAAATGCGGTGAGTGCGGTTGACGGGCTCGATTGAAGAGCGGGATTGACGAGAGGAAGATGACAAACGAGCACCGGCGGATCCTGGTCGTGGACGACGAACCGCAGATCACACGCGTTCTGCGCACGACGCTGTCGGCGCAGGGATACGACATCCGCGTGGCCAACGACGGGGAGATGGCGCTGGAGTTGATGAAGAACTGGACGCCGCATGTGGTGGTGACGGACCTGGCCATGCCGAATCTCGATGGCGTGGGACTATGCCGGCAAGTTCGGCAGATGTCGCAGGTGCCGATTATCGTGCTCTCGGTGCGCGGCCAGGATCGCACGAAGGTGGAAGCGCTGGACGCCGGCGCCGACGACTATGTGACAAAGCCGTTCAGCATGAACGAATTGCTGGCGCGAATCCGGGCGCAGCTGCGGCGGACTCCGGCCGTCGACGAACAGCCCAGCGTAATTACCACGGGCGACTTTTCCATTGACGTGGATGCGCGTTCGGTCAAAGTTGCGGGGCATGAAGTTCATCTCACGCCGAAAGAATTCGACTTGCTGCTTTATCTGGCGCGGCGTCCGGGCAAAGTCGTGACGCACCGGACGCTGTTGGCTGCCATCTGGGGCGCGAATAGTGTCGAACAGCCGGAGTACTTGCGCGTGTTCGTCGGGCAGCTGCGCAAGAAGATTGAGACTGATCCGTCCTCGCCGAAATACCTGCTTACCGAACCCTGGGTGGGATACCGGTTTGAACCCGGGTCCTAAGGCCTGCCTTCGCCGATCTTCCCGCTTCCATCTTTACGAACATTTTATGAGGCCTTTATTCGGCCTTTGTGCGATTCCGTGTCCAATCGTTTGTAGGCAGAAAAGGTCCCAGGCCGAACGTCGCGGGACAGGGAGATCAAGGGTATGTGGATTCACGATGTTGCACCGGAACGGTTGGCGGAGCTTTTCTATCATTATCATCAGGCGCTGACGCCGGAGATGGCTGGTAAAGGCAGTGAACGCTGCAACTCATGGAAAGAAGTTGCCCCGCAGGAAAAGAATCGTTTAGTGGCGGCAGCGCGCCTGGCTCTGCTTGAACTGGAGTCGATGACCAGCGACCGGGCCAACTCGCGGAAGTATTTTGCGCAACCGGGCGAAGCTGAATGGGGTTGCTGAACCCGATTCGGCGGGTAAGCATCTGCTGGCAGGCTCTGTCGGGAACTGGTTCACGGGGTGGTGGGTTTTCCGCCACTCCGGAAAGGGATGTAGACCTTTACGATTTCTTTAGGAATTCCTTAACCCCCCTTTACACCTGAAATGTTCTACTAAAACGTTTGCGTGAGACGTCCGCGTGACCGTGCAGGAGGCGGGAGTATGTGGGCAGTGTGGTTCATTGCAGCCATCGCTTTGGCAGCGACCGCGTTCATGCTCACCTTTCTGATTGCCTTGCTGCGTGAGAGTCCACCCTCGGTCTGTTACTGGCTCGTGCCAGTCCTCCGGGAACCGGAGAAAGAGCGACACTTTAACGTTCTGCGCGGCATCTATTTTGACGACGATTGCCTCGCGACAAGAAACGACCGCGGCGACTACCGCCTGGAATTAATGGAGAGCGAATGTCATGCTGAAGAAAAATACATTTCGGGTCCTGTTGCTCGCGCCGTTCATCCTGTTCCTGACAACGTGGTCTGGCGCTCAGTCCAGCCAAGCCGTGGCAACGTCGTCCGCGGACGCCGACTCTAGTTCGCCTGCACTAACTGAACAACAGGAAATGCGGAATGAATTGAGGGCGCTGCGAGCCGAAGTGGAGCGCTTGCGTGCGGAGGTCGAGCAGGGGAGGAACGCTGCGCCAGCCTATGAGCGCGGCGAGGCCGCGCCGGCTCCGGTGAGGACTGGCCCTGGGCCCAGCGTTCCCACGGTGACGGCCGCGAACTTTGCCAGCCCCACCGCAGCGACCAGCGCGGCTCCTGTAACTGCCGCGCTCAGAGGGTCGTGGACACAGCCCGCGAGTTCGTCTTCTCCAAGTCAATCTTCCGAAGCTACGGCAAAAAAAGAGAAGATCGATCCTTTTTCGGACTGGGACTGGACGTGGTTGAACGGTAACCCGCGTACTAAAGAAGCGGCCTTTGATTCCAAATTCTTCACCCCGGAAATCCGGGCCGACGTTACCTATACCTACGACTTCAACAAACCAGTGGATAACACGATAAGCGGGTCGAGCGAAATATTCCGGTCTAACGAGATTCAGTTGGAACAGCTCGGCATCGGCGGCGATTTCCATTATGACAATGTGCGCGCCCGGTTCATGACTCAGTTTGGGATGTATTCCGCAACCACGCCGCGCAATGACCCGAGTCCGGCGAAGGGCCAGTGGGACCTCGACACTGCGTATCGCTACCTGGCAGAGGCATATGGCGGTTACCACATCAATGCGTTGAATGGGATCAATGTGGACGCTGGCATTTTTCTCTCTTACATTGGCCTATTCAGCTACTACAACTTCGACAACTGGGCCTATCAACCCTCCTATGTTTCCTCGAACACTCCATGGTTCTTCAATGGGTTGAGAGTTCAGATTTTCCCCAATCCCCATTTAAAGATCGAGCCCTGGTTCATCAATGGATGGCAATCCTATGGGTCGGCCAACTCGAGGAAAGGTCTGGGTGGACAGATCAAGTGGACTCCAAGACCCTGGGTGAATGTCATTTCCAACAATTACGGGTTGGGGCACGATGACCTTTACATACCGAACCGGGGCCGCATCCACACCGATGACAGCCTTGAGATCAAGTACTACGACAAGCCAGAGAAGTTTCTCGACAAGATGGCTTTCTCGTTCACCGGTGATCTGGGTTGCGAATTTGGTGGCACCGCAGGCCCCACGGTCACTGCGGGTAACCCAGGCTCAAGCGGCATAGTGAGCTGCCTGGGAAATAAAACAGGCGTGGACGGCATCCATCATAAGCAGAGCTTTGTCGGCTACATGCTTTACAATCGCACGTGGTTCAAGAAAGACAAGTATGGATTGACGATTGGCGGCGGCCAGATTAACAATCCCGGACGCTATCTGGTGTTGGACCCTCCCATCAACGGGGAGACGGCGGAGTCAGCGGCGATTAATGCGCCCTACTTTACAGGGAATCCCGGGGACCCATTCAAGGCTTGGGATTCGTCGGTCACCTTTGATTACATGCCTCGGCAGTACATCACGTTCCGCTGGGAATACGATTATCGCCATGCCAGCGTGCCCTACTGGTCGGGCCCGGGTGGAATCACGCCGCCGGGTTCGGGGGGAGCGCCTTATACCAACAACGGATATCCTCAGTTCTTTGCCTGTACCAACGGAAATTCGTCCATGCAAGGCACGGAAAGTGCTGCGGTAACAGCCTGCGGGGCGCAAGGCAGCACCGTGTGGTTCCCCGATCTGCGCCGCGATGAGCAGTTCATCGACATGGCTATCATGGTCAAGTTCTAGTGAATGGCGCGTGAGGAACTCCTCGTCCGCGGGCCAGCGGACCGTAGATCCGAGGAATCGAAACTAGGACGGCGGACTGGAAGGAACTTGTTATGCAGGATGCGATCTTTCTTGCGGTAACGATTTTGTTTTTTGCGGTGTCGCTCGCTTATGTGGTGTTTTGCGAGCGGGTACGTTGAGGCGGATATGAATTCTGAGCCAATCATTATGCTGATCATTTGCGCCGGGTTGCTGGTGTATCTCGTTTACGCTATGTTGCGGCCGGAGAAATTCTGATGACAGCAAATGGATGGCTGCAAATCTTTTTTCTGCTGCTGGTGGTCTTGCTGATCACCAAGCCGCTGGGCGGGTTCGTGGCGCGGGTGTTCGGCCGTGAGCGGACGTGGCTGGATCCGGTGATGCGGCCGGCGGAACGGATTCTTTACAAGCTTACGGGCGTGGACGAGAACCACGAGATGAATTGGAAGGAGTACGCACTGGCGCTCCTGCTGTTCAGCGGCGTCTCCATGATCTTGCTTTATGTGTTGCAGCGGGTGCAGCAGTGGGCGTGGCTGCCGTGGAATCCGCAAAAGCTGACGGGCGTGCCACCGGCGCTGGGGTTCAACACCGCGGCTTCATTCACGACCAACACGAACTGGCAGAATTACTCGCCCGAAACCACCATGAGCTATCTAACGCAGATGGTGGGTCTGGCGTATCACAACTGGGTTTCGGCGGCAGCCGGCATGGCGTTGGCCATCGCATTCATTCGCGGCATCACACGGCGTGAGCAGAAGACTATCGGCAACTTCTGGGTGGATCTAGTGCGCGGCACGCTGTGGATTCTGGCTCCATTGTGTCTGGTGGGGGCGCTGGTGCTGGTGTCGCAGGGCGTGGTTCAGAACCTGAAGCCTTACGACACGGTGCAACTGGTTGATCCCTACCAGACGCCACAACTGGGCTCCGATGGAAAACCTGTCACCGGGCCTGACGGCAAACCTGTGATGCAGACGGTAAGTCAGCAGGTGATCGCGCAGGGGCCTACGGCGTCGCAGGAGATTATCAAGGAACTGGGGACGAACGGCGGCGGCTTCTTCAACGCCAACAGCGCGCACCCCTTCGAGAATCCCACGCCCTTCACGAACTTTCTGGAGATGTTCTGCATCCTGGCGATTCCTTCGGCGTTTACTTACACGTTGGGGAAGATGACGGGCTCGTCGCGGCATGGATGGGCCGTGTGGGCAGCGATGTCGTTGCTTTTCCTTTCGGGGGTTACGACTGCCTATTGGGCGGAGGCGCGGGGGAATCCGTTAGTAACGGCTGCGGCGCAGCATAGCTCGCAGCGTCCGGCTGCTGCTCTGCAAACCGCAGGCAACCTCGAAGGGAAAGAAGTCCGATTCGGTGTGGCGAACTCGGCGCTGTTCGCTACCGTGACCACCGATACGAGTTGCGGCGCCGTCAACTCCATGCACGACTCGTTTACGCCGTTGGGCGGAATGGTTCCCTTGATCAATCTCATGCTGAGCGAAGTGATCTTCGGCGGTGTAGGCGCGGGGATGTACGGAATGCTGGTTTTCGTCATCCTTTCCGTCTTCATTGCCGGATTGATGGTGGGACGCACACCGGAGTATCTGGGAAAAAAGATCGAAGCCTACGACGTGAAGATGGCGATGCTGGTGATACTGATTTTTCCTCTGGTGATTCTCGTGTTCACCGCGATTTCGGTTCTGTACAGCTTTGGCACATCTGCCATTTCAAACGCAGGACCGCACGGATTCACCCAGGTGCTTTATGCCTTTACTTCCTCCGTGGCCAACAACGGCTCCGGCTTCAACGGATTTAGCGGAAATACGCCCTGGTACAACACTTCGATGGGCATCGCCATGCTGCTGGGGCGTTTCATGATGATTCTGCCCATGCTGGCGATTGCCGGCAATCTGGCGGGGAAGAAACAGACTCCGGCGACGCTGGGCACCTTCCCTGTGACGGGACCTTTGTTTACGGTTCTGCTAATCGGAGTGGTGGTGATTGTGGGCGCGCTGACATTTTTCCCGGCGCTCAGTCTGGGGCCCGTGCTCGAACACCTGCTGATGACGGCGGGCAAAACCTTTTAGGTCAGACTTTCTAGGTCAAACATGGCAAGCAAGAAATCAAAACGCAGTCTGTGGGACATGAAGATTGTGCGCCGTGCGGCGTGGGATTCGGTGGTGAAGCTGCATCCCGTGACCATGATGCGCAATCCCGTGATGTTCGTGGTGGAGGTGGGCAGCGTAGTGACCACGGTGCTGCTCGTTTTGGAGCGAATGCACGGGCAGCCTGGGTTCGGATTCAATCTGCAGATTACGCTGTGGCTATGGTTCACGGTGTTGTTTGCCAACTTTGCCGAAGCCATGGCGGAGGGGCGAGGCAAAGCGCAGGCTGATGCGTTACGGCGTGCGAAAGCCGAGACGATGGCGAACCGTCTGCTTCCCGATGGAAAGACGGAGACGGTTCCCGGCTCGAAATTGCGCTCGGGAGACATGTGTCTGGTGGAGGCGGGCGAGTTTGTTCCGGGCGACGGTGAGATTGTGGAAGGCGTGGCGTCGGTGGACGAGTCGGCGATTACGGGAGAGTCGGCGCCCGTGATTCGCGAAGCCGGCGGCGACCGCTCTGCTGTGACCGGCGGAACGCGCGTGCTCTCGGACTGGGTGAAGGTGAAGATTACTTCGAATCCCGGCGAAACGTTTCTGGACCGCATGATTGCGCTGGTGGAAGGTGCGGAGCGCCAGAAGACTCCGAATGAAATTGCGCTGAATATTTTGCTGGCGGGGCTGACCATCGTGTTTTTGCTGGCTGTTGTGACCTTGCAGCCGTTCGCGATTTATGCCGGTGCGCCACAGACCGTATTTGTGCTGGTGTCTTTATTGGTATGCCTGATCCCAACCACGATCGGAGGACTGCTTTCGGCAATTGGGATTGCGGGAATGGACCGACTCGTGCAGCACAACGTGCTGGCTATGTCGGGACGCGCGGTAGAAGCCGCGGGCGACGTGAACACTTTGCTCCTCGACAAGACCGGGACCATCACGCTGGGGAATCGCCAGGCTACGGAGTTTGTGACCGCGCCGGGTGTGACCGAAGCGATGCTGGCGGATTCAGCTCAGCTCTCTTCGCTGGCTGACGAAACTCCCGAGGGACGCTCGATTGTAGTGTTGGCAAAAGAAAAGTACGGGTTGCGCGGACGCGAGATGAGTTCGCACGACGCCGAGTTTATTCCCTTCAGCGCGATGACTCGCATGTCGGGCGTGAATCTGGATGGGCGCGCGATCCGCAAGGGCGCGACGGATGCAGTTGCCAAGTATCTGGAAGACCAGGGCAGTTCGCTTCCGGCGGAGGTGCGCGCATCGGTAGAAGCGATCTCCCGCTCTGGAGGCACACCGCTGGTGGTGGCGGAGAATGGCCGCGCTCTAGGAGTGATTCAACTGAAAGATATTGTGAAAGGCGGCATGCGGCAGCGTTTTGATCAACTGCGTGCAATGGGAATCAAGACGGTGATGATTACGGGGGATAATCCTTTGACCGCGGCGGCGATTGCGACTGAGGCTGGCGTGGATGACTTTCTGGCGCAGGCTACGCCGAAAGACAAGCTGGATTTGATCCGCCGCGAACAGGGGCAGGGAAAACTGGTTGCTATGACTGGCGACGGCACCAATGACGCGCCGGCGCTGGCGCAAGCCGATGTGGGCGTCGCCATGAACACCGGCACCCAGGCGGCGAAAGAAGCAGGCAACATGGTGGACCTGGATTCGAATCCCACCAAGCTGATTGAGATCGTGGAAATCGGCAAGCAGTTGCTGATGACGCGGGGCGCGCTGACCACGTTTTCGATTGCGAATGACGTGGCCAAGTATTTCGCCATCATTCCAGCAATGTTTGCCGGGACGTTTCCGGTTCTGCAGGCGCTCAACGTGATGCGGCTGGCTACGCCGCAGTCAGCCATCTTGTCGGCGGTCATCTTTAATGCGCTGATCATCGTGGCGCTGATTCCCCTCGCGCTGCGCGGGGTGAAATACGTTCCGCAGGGAGCGGCGGTGCTGCTGCGCCGAAATCTGCTGGTATACGGTTTGGGCGGAGTGATCGTGCCATTCATCGGGATCAAGCTGATCGATTTGCTGATTGTGCGAGCAGGGTTGGCGTAGAGGCGACTATGAAGAAGAATCTGATCACGGCTGTGCTCATGACGCTGGTGACGACTGTGTTGTTTGGTTTGTTGTTTCCACTCTTGATTACTGGATTGGCGCAGGTGTTGTTTCCCAGACAGGCCAACGGAGATCTGGTGACGCAGAATGGCAAGGTGGTGGGATCGCGATTGATCGGGCAGTCATTCTCTTCGCGTGGTTATTTCCATTCACGTCCGTCCAGCGCTGGAACCGGATACGATGCCAGCAATTCCGGCGGATCGAACCTTGGGCCAACCAATCAATCTCTGATCGCGCGGGTGCAGGGCGATGCAGATCGCTTGCAGGCGGAGAATCCCGCGACGGCAATCCCGATGGATTTGCTGACGACGTCGGGATCGGGACTTGATCCTCACATCTCACCTGAGGCAGCGGAATTTCAGGTGCCGCGCATCGCGAAGGAACGCGGACTGAACGAGGATGTGGTTCGCGAAGTGGTCAGGCAGCATACCGAGTCGCGGCAGTTCGGATTTCTGGGCGAGCCGCGAGTCAATGTACTGGAATTGAATCTTACGCTGGATGAAATCTCACCCAAGCCGGCAGTAACCCACTGAAGTTACTTTCGAAACCAACTGGTTAACCCACCTCGGTCAACCCTGGCCCCAGAGGACCCTCCCGGCCACGAAACTAAAGGTATCTGTCGTGTTTATCGAGGTATGGATACGATCGTGGCAAACGCGCTCGGAATCCATTGGGGAGCTTATGAGGAGAACAAGGCGGTCGTGGGCTTGGGCACTGGTGCTGGTGAGTCTGGCATTGCTATTACAGCCTCTTGGGGCAAGAGCGCAGGATGCGCAGGGGACTCCTGACGCACAACCCTCCCAGAACTCGCAAAATGACGCGCAAAATGCCAACGCACAAGATCCTCCGAGCCGAGTGGCCCGCCTGAATTACGTGGAGGGATCGGTGTCGTTTCAGCCAGGCGGTGAGAACGACTGGGTCACTGCCGAGCTCAATCGTCCGCTGGTGACGGGTGACAATCTTTGGGCGGATGAAAATTCACGGGCTGAGCTGCACATTGGATCGACCGCGCTGCGTCTGGGTCCTAAGACTGGGCTGACGTTGCTCGAGGTGGGTGACCGAGCCGCACAGATTCGTCTGGTGCAAGGCTCCCTGATTGTGATGGTCAGGCATGTGGACGGCCAAGATTCTTATGAAATCGACACACCGAACGTGGCGTTCGTGGTGATGCAGCCGGGGGATTACCGCATGGATGTGGATCCAGACGGCAGCCGCACGGAGGTGACCGTGTGGCGCGGACGCGGCGAGGTCACCGGCGCAGGCAACACCTATAGCATGGGGGCGAATCAGCACGCCAGATTTACCGGCAGCGCGAACGAGCAAGTGGATTACAGCGCCGGAGACATTCCCAATCAGGATGGATTTGATAGCTGGGCGCAGGACCGCGACCAGACCGAAGATCGCTCCGATTCGGCAAACTACGTCTCGCGCGATATGACCGGATACGAGGATCTCGACCAGTATGGCGACTGGGCCTATGTTGCCGACTACGGTATGGTCTGGCGGCCGACCGCCCTGGTGCCGGGATGGGCGCCGTATCGTTACGGAAGTTGGACTTGGGTGGCACCGTGGGGATGGACCTGGGTGGAGAATGAGCCCTGGGGATTTGCCCCTTTCCATTATGGACGTTGGGCTTTCTCCGCGACCGGCTGGGTGTGGGTCCCGGGACCGAGCATGGTGCGGCCGGTTTACGCGCCCGCGCTGGTGAGTTGGGCCGGCGGTGGGCCGGGATTTCGTTTCTCGGCCGGGGTGGGGGTGGCGTGGTTTCCGCTGGCTCCAGGAGAAGTATTTATTCCGGGTTATCACGTGAGTCGTGCGTACGTAAACAGCGTGAACGTCACCAACACAGCAGTGAATGTCACGAGGGTCACCAACGTCTACAACGCGGTGGTCGTGAACCGGGACTTCAGCAACGTCACTTATGCGAACCGGAGCGTGAGCGGAGGCATCACCGTAGTTTCACAGGATACGTTCGTAAATGGCCGGTCCGTGGCCAGGAATATGATGCTGGTTCCGCAGAGAGAGCTGGCGACCGCGCCCCTCTCGAACGCGCTTGCGGTTGAGCCGGGGCGGAACAGCGTGTTTGGTGCGGGCAGGCCGGTGGCAAACAAGCCGCCAGCAGCGGTGATGAATCGCCCAGTAGTTGCGCTGCGCACACCGGCTCCACTGCAGCGCTCAATTGGATCAGGGTCGACCGGATCAGCCTCGGCCGGACAAAGTTCGACTGGACAATCGCTGGTGCGGCAGCAACCGCCGGGGCGCCCGGTTCCGGTAACGCGCCCGATTCAATCACAGACGCAGGCCGGCTTCCATACGGTTGTAGAGACAGGGACGGAAGGCAGCCCGTCTAAAATACAGCCTCGTGTGTGGGAGGAGCAAGGATCTCCAGCGCCGGAGCCGCAGACGAGGCAACAGAGTCCCGGGAACCGGAATGTGCAATCGTCCGCCCCGCGTCCGCCGCAGCAAGGGACACAACAGCGAACGCAGCAGGGGTTGCACTCCTCGGCCCAGCCGGTTGCACCGGTTCGAGCGACGAGCGAGCCTCAGGCGAAACCTGCGTTGCCGTCGCCGCAACGGCAGCCGACTCCGCAGCAAACTCCGCATCGGCCCGCCCCTAAGCCCGAGAGCGCACCTAAGAAGTGACATTGACGTGACCCGGCTGCATGCGGTCTGATAGGTTCGCATGCGATGCAACGTGCCAGGGGTCCGAGTTGAAGTTAACGAGATCGCTATAGCGCCAGGAAGCCGGGCAACCATCCCGCTCCTGGCGCTTTTTTTTGGGATCCTGACATGAGCCAGCCAATTAATACAGAACAGAATCGTTCCGTAATCAACTGGATGGATGTGCTCTGGCTGCTGTTTCTGGCTGGACTGGCGGCGCTGCCGCCAGTGACGGAGATCCATAAACAGCTTACGCTGCTGGCCTTTGGAATCGTGCAGTTCAGCGAAGGGTGGCTGCTGGCGCGGGCTCCACGGCGCGGCGCGGCTTACATTGTCCTGCTCAAGATTGCGCTGGCGACCTTGCTCATCGATCACACCGGCGAGGTCGGAATCAACAGCACTTATTGGCCGATTTATTTTCTGCCGGCGGTCACGGCGGCGGAGTACTTCAGTCCCGTGTTGACACTGGTGTGGACGGCGCTGGCCTCTGCCGCGTACTGTTCGTACCTTTATCCTGCGCTGCAGGATTATGAAATGACAAGAGAGGGTTACGAAATCCTGGCGATCCGAATTCTTTTCTTTTTCCTCGCAGCAATGGTGGTGAACCGATTCGTGGTAGAGAATCGCAGCCAGATCAAGCGCTATCAGGAATTGAGCGAAGCGCTGGCCGAAACCAACCGCAAGCTGGAGCAGGCCCAGGAGGAAGCGCGGCGTTCGGAGCGGCTTGCGGCTCTGGGTCAGATGTCGGCTGGGTTGGCGCATGAGATTCGCAATCCGCTGGGAGTGATCAAGGGGTCGGCGGAGATGCTGCACCAGAAGCTTGGAGAATCGAATCCTCTGGCCAGCGAATTGGCGGGTTATATCTCGAGTGAGACGAACCGCTTGAGCGCGCTGGTGACGCGGTTCCTGGATTTTGCCCGGCCGCTGCATGCCGAGCTGTCTCCGCGGGAAATTACGGCGGTGCTGGATCGAGCTCTCCATTCCGTTTCTCTATCATTAACTCGGAAGGATGAAGACCTGGTGCGCGTGGAGCGGCAGTACGAGCCGAACTTGCCGCCGGTGCCGTTGGATGAGAGTCTTGGCGAGCAGGCTTTCGTGAATGTGATTCAGAATGCTTATGATGCGATGGGCAGCCGCGGAGGGACATTGCGGTTGACCGCGGCGAGGGCGAATAGCGCGAATCGGCCCGGAGTCGAGGTGCGAATCGAAGACACGGGACCGGGAATTCCGGCAGAACTGCGGGAGCAGATCTTCAATCCCTTCGTGACTACGAAAAAAACCGGTGTGGGGCTGGGGTTGTCGATCGTGTCCAGGATTATCGACGGCCATCACGGCACCATTCGGGTCGAGGACAGGGAAGGGAACGATCAGAATGGCGCCCGCTTCGTGATCTTTTTTCCAGAGGGCGACGACGCCGTTGCGACGCAAGCGTCTTAAGTGAATGGTGTCCCAAATGAGTAGAGTTAGGCTATGTGAGGTCGAAGTAGTATCAGACTACCGCCAACCATCATGCCGATAATCCTAATTGTCGAGGACGAGGCCAAGATGCGCCGCCTGCTCGAGTTGAATCTCGGGGAGGACGGTTTTACTACACTCTCCGCGGAAGACGCGGAGGCTGGACTGAAACTTCTGCGCGAGAACACGGTTGATCTAGTGGTGACGGACCTCAAGCTTCCGGGGATGAACGGCCTCGAGTTCCTGCAGGCGGTCAAGCGCCAGAATGCGGCGTTGCCGGTGGTGGTGATGACGGCTTTCGGGACGGTGGAGACGGCAGTGGAAGCCATGAAGGCTGGGGCCAGCGATTATGTGCTGAAACCATTTTCACTGAGCGAGATGCGGATGGTGATTCGGAAAGAACTGGACGTCCGCGACCTGCGCGAGGAGAACCGGTCACTGCGCGAGGCGCTTGGCAAGCGCTACGAGCATCCCAACGTGGTGGCACGCAGTGTGAAGATGCAGGAGGTACTGGCGACCGTCGAGCGCGTGGCTCCGACGAATTCGACGGTGCTGCTGGGCGGGGAGAGTGGCGTAGGCAAGGACTTGATCGCTCGCGCGATTCATGAGAAGTCGCGACGTGCTTCGGGGCCTTTCATCAAGATCAACAGCAGCGCGATTCCAGAGAACCTGCTGGAGAGCGAATTATTCGGCTACGAAAAGGGAGCGTTCACAGGCGCGAACGCGAGCAAGCCGGGCAAGTTTGAGTTGGCGGATAAGGGAACGCTGTTCCTCGATGAAATCGGGGATGTGCCGCCGGCGATACAGGTGAAGCTTCTGCGCGTGCTGCAGGAGCGTGAGTTTGAGCGACTGGGCGGCACGCGAACGGTGAAGGTGGATGTGCGCCTGATCGCGGCCACGAATCGCGATTTACGGGAAGCGCTGGAGCAGGGGACATTCCGCGAGGATCTCTACTATCGCTTGAATGTTGTGCCCATCGACATCGCGCCTCTGCGCCAGCGCAAGGAAGATATTCCGGATCTGGTGAATCTTTTCATCTCGCGCTTTGCTGGAGATTCCGGAAAACCGGTAAAGAGCTTTTCACCCGAGGCGATGCAGATACTAGTGAACTATCACTGGCCAGGGAATGTGCGCGAGCTGCAGAACATCATCGAACGGGCCTGCGCGTTGGCTAAGGGCCCGGTGCTCGAGGCGGGCGACATTCATCTGGATGTGCGCCCGTCTAAGGCGGCGAACGGCGCTGCTGGATTTCTCCCTGAGGGCATGACTCTCGAACACTGGGAAGATGAAATGATTCAGGAGGCGCTACGGCGCGCGAATGGAAACAAGAGTCAGGCGGCTCGTTTGCTGGGCCTGTCGAGGAATGCGCTGCGATACCGGCTTTCGAAGATTGGGATTGCAGATGAGGGGGAGAGGGAAACATAATCATGATTTCGCGCGATTGCCCGTCGAGCCAGCCTTTCTGGTTTGCGCACGGCTGTCGCGAGTAGGCGCCAAAGCCGAATGCTGGTCAAGTCACACAAACGATCGACACTTCATGAATCGACGGGGGCGAGGCTGGCCGAAAAGAACCACCTTGGCTCAGGGCGGCCACCAGCCTGGGATTTTCCGCCGATTCCTGCTGAAGACTCGCGCCTTACGATCTGAAAATAAACGAGTTACGAGACTCCGCGTTGTCCTCCTTTTGGCATCGCAGTTGCTTCTTTCTATAACGCACCGAGCTATAACCCATTGATCCCTTGGACCCGGGGTTTAAGTACCAGGGTTTAAGTAGATGTGGGTTGGGTTTGGGAAGAGGTGGTTTATGAAAGACCGGTTCATAGCGACTTTGGCAGCATTAGCGCTCGCGCTGGCTGTTGGGTTCTCAATGAGCGCCCAGGCGCAAACTACTCAGGAAGGCCCAGGTCCTTCGGAGCAACCCAGTGCGCCGATGGAGATGGGACAGGGCGAGCCCGCTCAGCCGCCTCAAGCCGCGCCACCGCCTCAACCCGGTCAACCTCAACCCGGTCAACCTCCCCAACTCGGAGAGGAATCTCAGCCTGGTGGACCTTCGGGCGAGGGTCCAGCAAACACTGATCGAGGCGTCGGCCGGATCAGCATGACTCATGGCGAAGTCTCCACGCAGCGGGGGGATTCGGGGACGTGGTCGGCCGCGGTGTTGAATCAGCCTGTCGTGAACGGCGACAAGGTTTCCACTGGAGCCGGCGCACGAGCGGAAGTGCAGCTCGACTATTCGAACATTCTTCGACTGGGACCGAATGCGCAAGCCACCATCGCGAACTTTACCCACAAGTACGTCCAAGTTCAGATTGGGCAAGGTTTGGCCAATTACTCCATTTTTGGCGAGGGTGAGACTGAGCCGGAGATCGATACGCCGAACGTCGCGGTTCATCCTGCACACAAAGACGGCGTGTTCCGCATTGAAGTGCGGCCCGATGGCGACTCGATCATTATCGTGCGCAAAGGTGAAGCGCAGATATCGACGCCTCAAGGCATTGCCGAGATTAAGCAGGGCGATATGGCGACGGTGCGCGGTTCCGGCGCCGATGCGAAGTACAAGATCACTCCGGCTCCTGAGCGGGACGATTGGGACCGCTGGAATAGCGATCGCGATCGCATGATTCACGAAGCCGCGGCGTGGCATCACACAAATAAGTATTACGTCGGGTCGGAAGATCTGGACGCCAACGGAACCTGGGAGGATGCTCCGGACTACGGACAAGTCTGGGTTCCGAATGAACCGGATGGCTGGGTTCCGTATCGTGATGGCAACTGGGTGTGGGAGCCTTACTACGGTTGGACCTGGGTTGGTTATGAGCCATGGGGCTGGGCGCCTTATCACTACGGGCGCTGGATGTGGTACGGCAATTCATGGGCCTGGTGGCCGGGACCGGTGTGGGGTCCGGGCTTCTATCGTCCCTTCTGGGCGCCGGCTTATGTGTCGTTCTTCGGATTCGGAGGTGGTTGGGGCTTAGGTTTCGGTTTTGGATGGGGTGGATGGGGCGGCTTCGGCTGGTTGCCCATCGGGCCCTGTGACCGCTTCTTCCCGTGGTGGGGCGGATATGGCGGGCGTTTCGGAGTGGTCGGCTTCAATCGGTTCGGCACACTGAACCGCTTCGGCGGGATCGCACCGCTGCACGCAGGGACGCAGTTCTCGAACGTGGCGCACATCAACGATGCGCACATCGGAGGCGCGCTCTCCACGGTGGGAGCCGGAAAATTCGGCGCCGGCCGAACCACTGCAGCAGCAGCTACCCACGCGCAGTTAAGTGGGGCTCGCATGATGACCGGTAATCTGCCGGTGGTGCCCACGCACGCCAGTTTGTCGGCGAGTGGGCGAGCGGCGGCTGCCTCCACGATTCACAGCAATGCATCGCAGCATTTCTTTGGCACGCAGAGCACATCTCGCCCCGAATCATTCCAACAGCAGACCACGCATCTGCAGCAGTCCATGCAGCAGAGCCACTTTTCGCCGGTGGCGGCGGGTGCGCGCGCAACCGGGCCAGGTGTAACCGGCCCACGTGTAACAGAATCTCGTTCTACGGAATCTCGAAGCGCGTCGGGGGGCGGAGTTGGGAGGCCAAGCGCTGGCACGACTGCGTCGGGTAGAGACAATGGCATGACGCGGAGTGCGGGGAATCAGGCCACGAATGAGAATGGAAGTCGCGACTCAACCGAACCGATGTCTTCAGCAAATCGCGGCGATCAAACATCGTCCTCCCGGGGCGAACCGAACCGGGGCGAGTGGAAGACTTTTACGCCACCTTCGCATGGCGGCGAATCCGCGGGTCGCGCCGCGAGCGCCGCTGACACTCTCAGGGGCGACGGCGGCGGCAGCTATTGGAATCGGACCGCGCCGAGTTCCAGCTACTCGCGTTATTCCAGTTCAAGCAATTACGAGCGCGGTGCTACTTCGCGTCCGCAACTCAACATGAGGCAGCCCATTGTCCAGCCCCGGTCTTCGGGAAGCTATGGTGGCTACCACGGTGCGCCAAGCTACGGTGGCAGCCATGGCGGCTACAGCGGCGGCGCTTCTCACACTGCGCCCAGCTCCGGAGGTGCCAGTCATTCCGCTAGCGGCGGTCATTCGGGCGGCGGAGGTCACCACTAAATCGCGGACTTGCCAGCAAGGTTGTAAGTGAAGTGAAGGTCAGAGGCGGGAGGGGCGTGCTAAACGGCATGCCCTTTCTTTTCTGGCACGACGCCACACTTCCGTCTTCCTTTTGATTTGTGGGTGTAGCGAAGCATGCAAGGTCGGGTATGTGACGAATGAACATGGGGCGAGGTCCGTGGTGCCCAGCTTTGCAAAGCCAGCAAAGCTGCGGCCGTCTCTTTCGCGGATGTGCGGGTAAGAAACACTAAAGATGGGCCGGCCCCTTATCGACCGGGGCAGAAGAAACTCCTGAAACAAAACGATGGGCGATAAAATAGCAACTATGCCATTTCGTCCGCTCAAATCGTTCTTTCCTACCGCCGATGAGTTGCTGTCGCAGGACTTGCCTGCCCTTAGCGTGAATCTTTTCATGCATCTGAAAAGTTATATTGGCCTGAACACGGTCTACCAACATGCCGGGTTCAATAGGGGCTATTTTCGGGCCATGCTCGAAAACCGAAACGTCGGCCTTGGGTCGCTGCCCAAAGAACCGGAATATGGAGCGCGCCAGCCTGAAGTAACAACGCGCATGATGGAGGCGTGGAACTGGCTGGAGAGGCAAGGCGTTCTGATTCACAATGACGAGCAAGTTGGTGATTGGTTCATTATCTCCGGCGGCGCGGAGAAATTGCTCAAATCGAATGAGCTTGCCGCGCGAGCAGCTGACGGCGCAGATCATTCACCGCAAAAAGCGAATCGCCGCCCATTTCGCTGGGAGGACCTCGACAATCGGCTTCTGTCTCCGAAACTACAAGAGCTTTCTAATGAGATGCAGAAGAAGTCTGTCGAAGGTGAGCGGAAAGCGGCATTTGACACAAGGCAGAGTGGTAATGCCGCCGGTTACCTGCCGCGACTCTTCGACTTTCAGGAACGATTAACTGACGAGTGGGCACAGAGAGCTTACGCTGCCCACTGTGAGTCATGGTCTCAGCAGAATCGGAAGGTTACCGGGGAGTTCATCCGCGCAGTACGAGATAGAGCGATAGTCCCGCTTATTGCCACGCGAAAGGCGACAGTACAGTCTGGGGTCTCACTGCGCGGTACGCGAACCGGAGAGAAACCCAACTCTGTTTCACTTGGTAACTGGAACCGCCGAATGGAACGGCTCGCGGCACGCTGGAGTCGACGTCTGGAAGCGGATGCCGTCGCCGAAGAGTACCGCGCCGCACGGCCAGTTGATGCTAATGACGATCGACACTTCGAGCTTACGGCCATCGAAGAGGCGAGGAAGAGCATCCCCGAGGATGGCAGGCCGCACCCGAGGGTCGGCGTGGTCATCGTTAAGGAGGGCAAAGTTCTAGCCAAGGCCCATCGAGGCGAGAGCCCGAAATCTCATGCTGAATACGTCGCGTTGGAACAGAAGCTGTCAGGCTGGAGCTACTGTGTACACGACGCTCGAACCCTGCATCAAACGAAACCCACCCTAAAATCTGCTGCGCTCAGCGGTTGGCGGAGCGAAAAGTTGCCCGCGTATTCATCGGGATGCTCGACCCTAATCCCGACATTCGTGGTCTGGGAGACCAACTCTTGAGCGATTGAGCGAGGCAGGCATTGACATTCAACTATTCCCGAGAGACTTAAGGGTGCAAGTTGAGGAAATGAATCGTGAATTCATCAGGGATCAGAAACAAAAGTTCAGGGCGAGACAGTCCTCAGTTGAAATTCAAATGGCGAGGCAAAGTGTATCGGTTGAGGCAGAGCCGAATGTCACCTTTGACGACACCAAGATTTCAATTCAGAAGGTCGTGGAGGATGGCGGCCGGCTCAGACTATTCGTGCCGAACGAAACAGCAAAATTTATGTTTGCTGCTACGGTTGAAGTCAGAAACCACGCGACTGATGGAAGAAAAATGGCGTCTGCTGGACAGGTCAAAGCTCAACTGCGCTTCAAGCTCACGCAGGGAACGTACGATGTTGCTCCCGCCGCGTGGCTAGATGAGCCCTATAGTTCGGTTCTTCTTGACGTGGGAGACACGCGGCGGCTGGTCCTAGCGGTGGGCGAGAATTGGATTCAGGACTGGAGGATGGTAACGAATAAGCGATCCGGGCCGACGGACGCACCAATGCTGGATTATTCGAGAGGCTTCCCCTTACTGGCGAAGGGCAGTCTTGAGGCAAGCGTCGTCGGTTCTGGGCGAGTCTTGCGAAAGTTAAAGGCGGACGTTGATTGGAAGCACAACGAAAATCTAATGTTGGTCCCGATCGAAGAGGGATAGTCTCATTGGGCGCCGGCCCACCTTTAATGTTTCTTGCCCGCACATCGGGCGAAAGAGGCTGCCCCAGCTTGTCGGTTTTGCAAAGCTGGGCACCACGGAGCCCGGCCTCGCCGGTGGTCTGAAGCGATCTTCCAGACCTTTAGCTCCACCTTCCGGCGGGTGGTCCATCCTTTAGCGCTCTCTGCGAAGGAGCCTGCCCTGAGCGGAGTCGAAGGGGTGGGACTGCGGAGCTCTCAACAATTTCCACAGGCCCGTTGCGACATCTGACCTTGCGCGCAAAATTAATTCGCGTGATCATGGTCGAGGCCGTGACGGTTGGCAGAAGCCAATTCGCGACGCCCTCAAGTCCTTTGTTGTCTAGATTTTAGTACCTAAGTTCTTTGACATCCGTATTTTGCGGGGAATTTCGCGCTAACCTGATGATTCCAGAGATTGAGGGGGGAGGGGGGATACCCCCGTTTGGGCGCGAGCGCAGACCAGCAATCGGGTTCCGATGTGCCTTGGCGAAAATTTATTTCGAGCAGAAATCAAAAGGAAGAGGCAACCGACGCCAAGGGGAGAACGCCTCTATGCACCGGGGTACCGCTAGGCGCGATAGGGATCCTTCGACTCCATTTGTCACGCGCTTCTCGCGCGACAAATTCCGCTCAGGATGACAGGGCTGCTAGCTGCGAACCTAGGGCCGTGCGTACGCCGGGCTGTCCGGCTCGGGACGATCGTAATCGCGGCCGTACTTGTTCTTGTGCGCCAGTTCCAGATTCGATTCAGCCAGGCTGAAGGCTCCGAGGAAGGTCTCGCCCGGAGTCACCGTAATTTCCCGTTCGGCGGCGTGCAGTGCATCAGGCGAAACCGACGGATGGAAAATATGCATCTGATAGCGGCCCGGGATCACGTTGCCGATGCTTATTTCACCACGCCCGTTGGAAATCGCGTAGTACGGCGTGTTCACCGCGATCACCACCGCGCTCATCTGGGCGTGAATGTTGCAGAAGATAAAGGAAATCCCCGGCTTGTCGAACTTAACAAACTGAGTCGTACCGCTCTCATAGAGTCCGAGATCGAAGCGCTTCCCGTCGAACAACGAGAACACGTTGTGAAAAAACGGATCCTGGTTCGGAAACTCGACTTGCCCGCCCGCTGGAATCACCAGCAGCGAAGGATGGAAACTCTTGTCCTTCTGCACCAGCTTCGGGATTTCTGAACTCTGCTGCGGGGGCGGCGAAGGCGCAGGAGTGGTCCCCAGAGGTGTGAGCCAGACCACAACTTTCGAAGCGTCGTTTAGGTGGCGTCCGTTTCGAGTGAGCTGCACTTTGCCTTTGAGATCCGCGCCCTTGAGGTCCACATCTTGCGCCGACACAGAGGCAAAGACACACGAGAGACAAAGGATGTACCAGACAGCCCGGCAATGAGCGAAGCGAAGCATCGTCAGAATAGTATCCCCATGGAAAGATTGATCTGGTTGGTCACACTTGCACTGTCATAGACGGGAAACGTGTGCAAACGTTTGAATTCCGCGGAAAGCAACAAGTCGGAGCGTGGCCGGTACACCAGGTTGCCGAGCTCGCCTCGATTGCGCCCCAGGATCGGGCCGAAATTGTTAGCGTCGGTGGCGAAACCCCGCACGTCCCCGGCAAACGCGTTGTCGTCGGCGAACACTCCGTTCAACTCCAGCTTGCGCGTGAGTTGGAACTTGAGTTGACTCCATCCTCCGGCGGAGTCAAGGCCACGAATGCTCGTTGTGGCGTAGGCCGGATTGCTACCATACAGAATCGTTTGGCCGATGGCGCCGCCCAGGCCTCCCACCGCCCGTCCCCGATAAAACTCACCGGAGAGAGTCAAGCGGCGGAGGATCGGAATCTGCCAATCCGTCATACCGGCCCAGGCGTCGACGTCGTGGCCCCACGGCCAGTCCTGTCGGCCGTAATAGCCGGCTACTGCAAAGGTCAAAGGATGTTCAAGCACCGGCCGGGACCATGCGGTGCGCATTGCATAAGCCGGTTGGCCAGAGCTTTCGCCGGCCTGCGCCGTGCGGAAGTACTGGTTGCTGGGAAGTTCCCAATCAAGATTGTCCAGAATTCCACCCTGCACCGTCACAGTCTGTTGGTCGGAAAGATCGAAGCGATGTTCTATCCGAAGCTGGGGCGTCCAGCCCCACAGGTTCCCCGCATAAGCGAAGGCCGGAATGGCGAGTGATGCAAAGGAAGTAGGAGAAAGCGGGGAGATGAACAGGGAATCCTGCCCCGCAATCACCGAGGTGTGCTGCCAGTCGAGGCGCACGCTGGCGGTCTGCATGCGCACCAGACCAAAGTTGACGCCGTTGTTGGTGGCGGGAAAGCCTCCTGCAAAATCGAACTGCACGCTGGCTGAACTCTTCGCGCCGGCCAACATCGGTCCAAAAATCTCCAGACCAATCTCGGTTTGGCGCAGCGTGGCTCCAAAACTGGTCTGAGAGTAAGCACCTTGTGCGGGCGGCTGCGCGTAGTCGGGCAGGTCCAGGTTGTCGGATGCACCGACATTGCGAAACGCATTCATCAGCACAATTCCGGAAAGCCGGGCGCGGTATTTTCCCGCGGTCTCGACCTTCGTCTGGTATTGCTCGTTAGTCCTCGAGCCCAACAGTTGCGTGGATTCTTCCAGCTTCTGTACCCGGCTTCCGAGATCGGCGGTCGCTGCGGTGTCAGAGGTATTGCTGGAGACTGACGCAACCGATTCCGCCGGAGCAGACGACGCCGGGCCCGCATTCGTCGAAGCCGCGAGCGGGGCGAGCAGCTTGCGAGTGTCTTGCAGTTCCTTACGCAGTTCCTGCATTTCGACACGCGACTCGGCATTTTCGGTTCGCATCTGCTCGATCACGGCGCGCAATTCGCGCACTTGGGAATCGAGTTCCCGCAGCGGGGTGTCTGCTGGCTGGGATGCCGCTGCGGGCGCCCCTTCCTGAGCCAGGCTGTAGGCGCTGAAAAGGACAAGTGCGGCCGTCGTCATGGCGGTTGTCCAAAGCGCGAGGGTCCTTGGGTTCTTCACACATCCTCCTGCGCGACATGCGGATCGTCGTGGAATCAAGAAAATGGGAACGGGCGCTACGTGTCCGAATGTCGAATTGAGTTTTCAGTCGTTCTATCGCTAGTTACAGGCAAAAACGAACGGTTCGTTAGCTCGTCGTCGACGGCGTCCGAACTTTGTGGAACGCGTCCGGGGATTGTGATGCGAAAAACCGTTCGTTCGTCCGGGGTGCGTTCCATCAAAACCTTTCCGCCGTGATCTTGCACGATCTTCTGCACCACCGTAAGTCCGAGTCCGGTCCCGTTCTCCTTGCCAAAACTTACAAAGGGATGAAAAAGCTTGTCCTGAATCGGTTCCGCAATGCCGGGACCGTTGTCAGACACCTCAATCGTGACCGAGGACTCGGCGTGGCCTATCGTGACTTGAACTCTGCCCTCGTTGCTGGGCGCGGCTTCACAGGCATTCAGCAGAAGGTTGTAAAGGGCGCGTTCCAGCTTGCGGGGATCGAACCAGGCCAAACTCTGGCCGTTGCTGTTGATCTCGATCAGCGTGCCCTGATGGCGCGGATGCAGGCGCACTGCCTGCATCGCCCGCTGCACAGTTTCAACAACGCTGGCGTAGGTCGGGTTCAGGGACTCTCGCGTGCGGGCGAATTCGAGCAGCGAGTCGATAAGGTCAGTCATCTGGTTAACGCCGGTGCGAACCTCCTGGTATAACTCTTCTCGTTGCGCAGAAGTCAGGCGGCCATCACAAAGAAATTCAGAGTTGGCGACGACGGCGGCCAGCGCGTGACGAAGGTCGTGCGAAATCGAACTCGCCATGCGTCCGATGGTGGCCAACTGCTCTGACTCGAGTAGTGCCTGTTGCGTCTTGAGCAAGCTGGCGCGCATGCGGTCGAAAGCTGAGGTCAGTTCCGCGACTTCGTCACTGCCCCGGGGATCGAGGGGATGATGAAAATCTCCGTGCTCCAGAGCGCGAACACCCTCCACCAGGCTGCCCAGCGGACGCGTGAACGTGTGCGAGATCAGGAACACGAGGCCACTGCCGATCAGGACGGCCGTGAGCCCCAGCAGCAGCAGCAGGCGATTCAGGTTATCGAGGAATTTGGCGGCCTGATCGTAACTTCCCAATACAGTCAGGCGCACTGCAGGTTTTTGCTGGCCTGACAAGTCGAGCGACGTAGCCACAAAATTTTCTTTGCCGACTTCAACATCACGGGGCGCGCTTTGCGAGGCTCCCGCCGCCAACGCTCTCACGCCGGGGCTCTGGGCCTGAAGCGGGGGCAAGGTGGTGGCGACAATTTCATCGCCGTAGGAGAAAGCCACCTGGCTGGCCGAGACCTTGCTGACCTCGCTGGCGAAGCGATCGTCGATTTCGTAGCCGATGATCAAGAAACCCAGCAGCGGACCCTCGGTCTTGGACCCGAAGTAAACCGGCTTTACGAAAGTCTGGTAGAGATGGTGCGCCCCAAACCACCAATGGCTGGAGTCTTCTTCAGTCAACGACCGCTCGAAGTATTGCTGCGCGGCCTCGCGAGTGAAGCCCTTTGATTTCGTGTGAAGCGCCACTACTTCGCCGTTGCGGTTGACCAGAACCAGAAGGTCGCTGCTAGTCAATTGCCACACGTCTTTTGAGGCGTCCTGGATCGTGGCCGGGTCGTGCGCCGTCATGATCGCCCGCGTGATCGGCAGGTAGGCGACCAACTCTGCAGAGCCCGTCAGCATGACTTCGCGGTCATGCTGAAAATTCTGAAAGGTGGTGACAGAGTTCCGCAGATCCTGTCCGATACCTTCCCGGACGTGGCTTCGCACGCTGTCCCGAACCACCAGCAGGCTCAATGCCGTGAGCCCGGTGGTGATCAGGATCATGGACAGCAGAAAGCGAGTGCGCAGACGCGTTCTCGGCACCAGTGCACTTCCCGAGTAGCCTGGAAAACTTTGCGCGGCGGGTTCGGATGAAGGAGCCAAGGGGTCTCAGCGAACGAACTTGTAACCCATTCCGTGCACGGTCCGGAAGTGTACCGGACTGGCGGGGTCGCGTTCTAATTTCTGGCGAAGCTTCAGGATGTGGTTGTCCACGGTGCGCGTCGAGGGATAATTCTGGTATCCCCACACTTCATTCAGCAATTCGTCCCGGCTGATTACGCGGTCGGCATTTTGCACCAGAAACTGCAAAGTCTTGAACTCCTGCGCGGTCAAGACCACAACCTTGCTGTCGCGCAGGACTTCCATTTTCTTAAAGTCGATCGAGATGCCGTCGAAGCTTACCAAGTTGACAGTCGCCGTTCTCGACGTATGTCGCAGGGCGGCGCGAACGCGCGCCAACAACTCGCGGGGGCTGAAGGGCTTGGTTACGTAGTCGTCGGCGCCGAGCTCAAGCAATAGAACCTTGTCGGAGACGTCGCTGGTTGCGCTCAGAACCACGATCGGCAAAGTGGGAGCCTGGGCCTTGACCTCTTTGCACAAATCGCTGCCGGAAAGCTTGGGCAAGCGCAGGTCGAGAATAATTACCGCCGGCGGAGCCGCCTGGAAGCTCTCCAGTGCCGACTTCCCATTAGCTTGCACCTCAACCACATATCCTTCGGATTCAAACAGCCGCCTTAATGCCTTCTGGACGGCAGGATCGTCTTCGACGACCAGAATCTTTCCCATCGGCCGCACAGAGTTCATCGGATCCGCCGATCGGGCCGTGCTCATCGGTGTTGCGATTTGACCCATAAAGCTATCCTCACTCGATTCGGGCCCGTCTTCCTGAGCTGGCGCACAGCTTGCCGAATTGCCCAATTGTGGCCCACCACCACTGAAGCTTACAACCTTTCTGCCCATTTTCTCCGTTGTAGCAAACGTTTGACAAATTTTTTACATTTGCACACCCAGGCGAGGATGAGCTACGGCAAGAGGCTTGCAACGAATCGGCTTCTGCTGAACCTGTTTCCGGGAAGCAGGAAAGGGTTGCAAACCCTTGCCGAAGCGTGCCGTAGAATACAGACAGCTTGCCGGTTTCCGCTGAATTCGATCATTTGTGCGTCGTCCTGGTTGACGCACGCAATCCCCTCAACATCGGCGCGGCCGCTCGGGCCATGAGCAATTTCGGATTTCAGCATCTGCGTGTGGTGAATCCCTACGATGTGGCATTCGAAGGCGCTCGTTCCGCCGTGGGCGCCGGAGCAGTCCTAGCCAGCGCTGAAAAGTACGAAACGCTAGCCGCAGCGGTTGCCGATTGCTCCCTCGTGGTCGGAACCACCGCCATCGGCCATCGCGACCTGCAGCACTCCCTCCAGCGCCTGGAGGTGGGGGCTCCCATCATTCGCGCGCATCTGGCCACGGGGCGCTGCGCTCTTCTGTTTGGATCAGAAAAATTCGGGCTCTCGAACAAAGACATGAGCCATTGTCAGTGGCTGATGCATATCCCCACTCGGAACGAACACGCCTCGATGAATCTGGGGCAGGCTGTGGCGATTTGTCTGTACGAATTAATTCGCGATCCCGGCGCACTGGCGGAGCCAGAGCAGGGAAGTCCGGCTTCAGCGGCCGAAGTGGAACGAATTACTGAGACTTTGTTCGCGGCGCTTCGCGCCAGTGGCTACCCGAAACTGAACTCCTCGGATTCTTTTGAGGGTGCAGTGCGGCGTCTCGTGCGGCGGCTTCACTTGCAGACCGGGGACGCGGAATTCCTGCTCGGCATGCTGCGCCAGATGGTTTGGAAAATGAAGAATAGTAAAAGTAATAAAGACCAGGCAGGAAACTAAACCAGTTGGCTCAAGGATTTTTTTCTGCCGGAGACACCTCAATCGACGTCCTTCGAAACTGAAAACGCAGAACCCACGTACTGGCAGCCGCTTGTCCGGAGACTTGCGGCGGATTGAATCTCCAGCTGCGCGCCGCTGCCAGCGCCCGGTTCGCAAAGTACACGCTCGGTCCGGGAGAGACGAGCTTGGCCTCTAAGACCTTCCCCGACGCATCCACCGAAACTTCGACCACGACTCTCAGCCGCCCTTCGATCGTGTTTTGCGCATTCCGCGAAACCTCAGGCATGACCTGCTGCAGCACACTGCCTCGGACGCTTCCTTTCTGCGCGGGTTTTTCCTTCCCGGAAAACGGCGCAGGCGCAGGAGATTGCGTCGCAGGAACGTTGGCAGGGCTTGTAGAGTTAGTTTCATCCGCCGGAACCGGCGGATGACGGGACACAAACCTGTTGCCCACCCAGGCGACCAGCAGGATTCCGACGACAACGGCTGCCACCGCGATCCACCGGTTCGAATGCTCTTGTGATGGACGCGTCTCGACGACCTTATTACCAGCAGGAGCCGAGGCCGGAACAGCCTGAGTTCGGGCAGCCTTGGGCTGGAGCCGGGCCAATATGTCGCTCGCTGTGCCGCGCTGCTTCGCGTCGATCTGCAGGCACTGTCGTGCAATCCCACGGATGGGTTGCGGAATCGTTTCAGGCACGGCCACCGGCTCCCGAGCGACGTTCTTCGCATTCGGTTCATTCTGGGTCAGGACGGCAACCAGCGTAGCGCCCAGCGACCAAATGTCTGCTGCCGGTGACGGCCCGGAGGTCGCCATCTCAGGCGCGTCGTATGCGCTGCGGGCACGCGCCGCACGTCGCTCCCCGGCCTTGCAAACGGCGTCAGCGGAAATCTTCAACTGGTCGTGGACCGCCATGATGTTGGAAGGCCTGACGCGGCTGTGCGCTAACCCAAACTTGTGAAGATAAGACAGAGCCTCCGCCGCGGGCTGTAGCATCGCGGAGGCCTCATCCGCTGCAAGCGGCCGCAGCGGAAGAATCTCCGCCAGATTTTCTTCCGCGTATTCCATGACGACATAAAGCACTCGCGTGTCGTCGATCTGGCCGCGTCCGCATTCAAACAGACGAATCAGGTGAGGATGGGAAAGTTTCGCGGCAACGCCCCAACCAGAAAGTTGAGCTCCTGCGTCCGGGTTCCCCGCGGAAATGAGCTTAATAGCGGCCTTTTGCGCTTGTCTGCCGCCCCGCTCCGTCAGAAATACGGCGCTGTGGTCCGAGCCTCCCAGCCATTGCCGCAGCGTGAACTTTCCATCCACTACGCGGCCTTCCCAGTTTTTCCAGAGTTCGATCGGAGTGCTCATAGGCCAACACTTTGGCGAAGCGCTATTCTATTCCAGCAGCGGCGTTGACGCTCCTGAAATTGCGCGTCAACCAGACACCCGCAGCAATACCCGCGCGGCGCGCATCGACGCTGCATGCTTGGACTTCCTCGGGTTGGCAAGGAATACTCGTTAACAATCAGGCGAAACGACAAAACTCACACGACAAAGCTGCGACTACGACGGATTATCTGAAATTCGGGGATGGTCGGCCAACTCGGAAACCGGAAGCGGCGGCGCAATTGCTGCAAAATCTCTATAGCACTCATTGACCCGAGGCGCGCCGCGCTAGAGACTATACGTCGGGGATCTTCGTGCCCTGATGAAAGAGCATCTGCCACTTGTCGTCACGCCGGATCCAAAGTGAACTGCGCAAGGCAGTTTGTGGCTCGCCGCCTTGAAGTGCTGTGGGCCTGAGCGGCCAAGCCACCAAAAAGCCCACATCGCAATGACTGTGGGCCGCCCGCTGCACTTGCAGCGGATAAGACCGTGAGTCGCGTATTGACACAAAATGCGGCTGGCGACTGGAAACATCTAGGTAACCTTCTTCGCTCGCTTCACTTTTGCCCATCGCGCACGTTGAGCAGCAGCGATCCTCTTCCGGCCTGCTGCTGAAATCGTTCGTTTCTTGCGTGTTGGTTTGGCTCCGTTGCCGTAGTAGGTGCCAACAAAAGCGGCTAGCGCTGCATTCAATCCTGACAGCTGTTTCTCTACTTTATCCCGTTCCTTCTTCAACTGCTTCACGATCACAGATACGTTTCCCATCGGTTGAGTGCCCCCCACGGCTTAGGATCATAGCAGACGCAACCCTTGTGATCGGTCTTTGCAGACTTCGTGCCGGGTCAATGGGTGTAAACGCCTGTTTACAACACCTGCGGACCTGGCGTCTAGGAATGGGAAGGACCAAGCTTCCACCCTAACGCCGCAAGAAGCGCGGCCTTTAGGATGGGGCACCCATGTCCACTTAAGTATGCGTCCACGGGCTCGTTCCGCGCCATCTGCAGCTCGGTTTTCCGAATCATCTGCGGCCACAAGAAATCGGGATCGGAATTGAAGACCGTCTCGGCATCTCCTGGAAAAACGAACCACGCGCCCAGTTCCATTTCCTTTCGCAGTTGATCGACATGCCATCCGGCATCGCCCAGATATACATGAAAAGCTTTGGGGGCAGCCCGATCGGTGAGGGTCTGTTCGAGCTGGGCCTTCGTGGCAATCTGGTAGACCCCATGGCAAATCTGCGTCGCCCCATCGAGCTTAGCCTGGGACCTGCGCAACGCCCATATCTGCTGGGAATCGATTGGACCCCCGAAATAGACCGTGTCGAAACGGCCTTTCGCGGCCTTGTAGTCCCCAAGCACGCGTGACACCGGGAGTTCGGTTCGGCGGTTGAGAATCAGTCCGACCACACCGCCGGCATCGTATTGAACCAGCAGGATTACGGTCTGAGCAAAATGTGGATCGCCGAGGCTTCGGCTGGCCACCAGAATCTTTCCGACACCCAGAAGTTCGGGGTTCTTGGATTGGACGGGAAGAGGAATGGCCGGAGAGATCTGGGTCTCGGCGTAGGATGCCTCGACCCGATTTGCCAAGTCCAGATTGTTCGCTACCTGCGGCGCGTGGACAACAATGGTGGCAAGAACTGCGAAAAAGCCGAGCTTGGCCAGAGACATGGCTGCTCTCCTCAGACCGAATCACGTCCTTGATTCCGAACGTGCTTGTGCGCCTGCGAAATTATACTCAACATCGTTGCATCATCTCTGGACGGTACACGAACGCCTAATGCCGCCGGTGGTTGGAGTGGCAAAGTCGCTGGAAGGCATGAAGTAAGGCTATGGAACTATGATGAGTGTAAACGCCTGTGGGTGTTGAAAAAGTCCGTGATCGTATATCTTTTCCGCGCGTGATGTCGCGGTGGCCGAGTTCTTTCTTCTCGCCTCAGCTAAGAGGCAGCTTCCACAGTGGGTGTTGTCGGCTGACTGAGGAAGCGCACCAGTCGCTTGATGTTCTGAGCTGCCGCTGCCAGGAAGAACTGCTCGCGCACGAACCTGAGTCTCCGCAGACGCAAGCGCCGCAATCCGATCTGATTCTTCAATTCCGCGAACAAGGCTTCCACCTTCTTTCTTTGCCGCTGTGCTTTGGCGAACTCTGGCGTGTTAATCAACTCCCGCGCACGTTGTCGGGCTGGTTCGTTCTGGTGGATGATAAGGCCCCGGAAGGCAGCACTGGTGCATTGTGGTCGGAGCGAGCACGGGCCACACTTTTTGCGTGTCCCGATGTAGTTGAAGGCTCGATTGCGATAAACTCGGCCCCCATAGTTGAGGAACTGGCCGGCAGGACAGATATAGCGATTGTTTTCCGGTTCGTACGTGAAACGCTCGGGGCCAAAGAATGGGCTCCTCTTGCGGTGGATACTGTCACGGGTCCGCATGTAGGGAGTGATGCTCCGATCGGCTAGCCATTGCAAGAACTCGCCGTTCCCGTAGGTCGTATCGGCCGCCACCGATTCCGGCTCTCGTCCTTGCCATTGAGCGAAACGGGTGAGCATGTCTTGCGCGGCCACGGTTTCCTGACTCATGCGCGCCGCCGTCGCTTGCACTCCCACGATCACACAACTGTGATTGTCCACCAGATAGTTGTCGTAGTATCCCAGCCGCGCCGGTGTGCCGCCCTTGGTGGCGTAGGTGGAATCGGGATCGGTGGTCGAAACCTGGTCCTGCTCATGCACCGGCTCTTCGGTGGGGTTCTGCTGCTCCAGTTCCACCAAGTACTGACGCACGGTTTGGTTCACTTGCGCCGCTTCCGCTAACTGCTGGCGCGGAATGCGGCTCTCCTTCGCCGCATTCGCCTCTACGAAGCTGCCATCCACGGACAGGTGCTTGCCCTGCACCAATCCCACGTCCACACACTGCTTCACATTGCTATAGCGTCAATTGACGGCGCAGGGCATGCTTCTGGTAGCGAGCGTGTCGAGGCTACGAGAGGTAGTCGGGAAAGCGTGAGCGGGTTAACGAAACCGTGCCGTTCGCGTCTATTTATTCATGCGAATAATCGCCATCGTCCTGCTTCTTGGCGCCGCGAGGGGACAGGCGGAACCCTCTGCCCAGCTTCCGCCGACCGACGCCATACGGATCGCTGAGTTTTACCGTCTTGCGCCGCTCATCGAGGACAAGATCTGGCCTAAATGGAGCAATGTGACCGCACCGCTTCTGCTCGTCACCAACGATGCCG
The DNA here is from genome assembly GCA_963787495.1 of uncultured Acidobacteriaceae bacterium. Classification (GTDB taxonomy): domain Bacteria; phylum Acidobacteriota; class Terriglobia; order Terriglobales; family Acidobacteriaceae; genus Sulfotelmatobacter. The sequence goes on along the minus strand of CAWBDA010000001.1, from coordinate 606,670 downwards.
AGTTTCTGACTCATCATCCGAGTCCACCAAAAGGTTTCACGAGACTCACCGAAGACACCTACGAACGCCCACGACAGTTTCCGACGAACCTGCTGGCGACGTTCCCCGCGTTCGGACCGCCGTCGGTCATCGTCATTGGCGAACCCGAGAATACCGACGCGAAGACCAGCACACCTTGGGAGATCACGCTGATGCACGATCATTTTCATCAGCTCCAGGATGCGCAGCCCGGCATTTTCGATGCGGTAAACAAGTTGGGCCTGGCGCGGGGAGACACCACGGGCATATGGATGTTGAATTACGCATTCCCCTACGCCGATGCGAAGATTGACACGTCCTTCGCCCATGTTCGCGATCTCTTGTTAGCTGCCCTGCATGCGCCTGACGGGAAAAGATTTCAGCCGCTGGCCGCGGAGTACATTGCTGCGCGAACCAAATTCCTCGCCGCGCTCGCGCCCGACGATCGCAAGTACTTGAGCTTTCAACTGTGGAAGGAGGGAATCGCCCGATACACACAGATTAAGTGCGCGGAAGCGGCTGCCAATTACCGTGCATCGTCCGAGTTCATGGCGTTGCCCGATTACGAGCCGTTCGCTGCCTACGCCACGCTTGCCCGTTCCGACACTTTGCAGGAGTTAACGAAGGTCGATCTCGCGGAATGGAAACGGGTCGCGATATATCCCTGGGGGGCCGCCGAGGGTCTTTTCCTCGATCGCTATGATCCAAAGTGGAAGGAAGGCTACTTCCTGAGCCCGTTTACATTGGACCCGTACTTCGTATTCCCGCGTCCTACCAGCCAGCACCACAGAACATACTGACTGTTGAAAAATCCCCTCTCTAACAATGTCGGCGGTGTCAAGCGCTTTCCAAGCACACTAGTGCCTGCACTCGAACAAAGAGCGCCATTTCGCTCTCGGGGATAGTTTGCGCTTTCCAACCTGGGCTCGCTTCTAATCGTTGGGGTCAGGAACTCAGTCCGACCCATCCATCTCTTCGATCCCAACTGCGATCATGATTACTACTTCGAACTCCCCGACAAAGGGGAGCGGGATGCCCAATCATTACGCCGGTGACCTACTGCACACCATGGCGATTTCCGGGCGTTCCCGCGTGCGAACCGAGCTTTTCGAACTGGCCATAATCCCAGCCCCGGCGCCACATCCAGTACAGATGCACCGCCAGCTTCCGGGCCATTGCTACCTTCGCGATCTTTCGTCCTCGGCGCAGGGCCAGGTGGAAGAACTTGCTCCGCCACTGCGCTTGGCTGCGCACCGTGACCTGGGCCGCTTCTACCAGCAAGAAGCGCAGCAGTGAGTTGCCCTGTTGGCTGATGTGCCCGAGTCGGCGGCGATCGCCGCTGGACTCTTCCGACGGAACCAGTCCTACATAGCTGGCGATCTGCTTGCCGCAGTGAAAGCGTTCGGATGTTCCAATCACTAACTCGAAGGCTAAGGCCGTCAGCGGGCCCACGCCGGGATGCGTCATCAGCCGCCGTGTTACCGGTCGCTTCTCCACTTCCTCTTCCAGCGCTCGGCTCAGTCCCTGGATCTTCGCAGTGAGTTGGTCGAGTACGTCGAGTAAATCCTGGCGTCGTCGGCTGGCCCACGGAGCAAGCACCAATGACTCCAGTTCGCTGCGACCCGCCGGCCGCCACAGCGCCTTCTTGCGCCGCAGACCTTCGTTGAGTGCCACCCCATGCAGTTGATTCATCACCCGGGTGCGCATCTGCACCAGCCGATGGCGATGCCACAGCAGTTGCCGCAGATCCCGATTCTCTGCGTCCGCTACCCAGATCCGCGGGAAACGGTCCTCCATCATCAGTCGCAGCAACAGCTGCGCATCCTGACGATCCGTCTTCTGCTTGCGCACTCGCTTCGTGCGAATCTCCGCTGCGTCCCCGATCCACAACTCAAACTGCAAGCCGATCAACAACCGTTCAACCCAACGCGCATGCCCGCTTGCTTCCATCCCCACACGCACGCTCCGCCCTTTGAGCGCGTTGTAAAACTGCTCGGCTTCTTCGCGGTGAGTCAGCCGCCGTTCGCCGCACTCTCCGGTTTCTGTATCCACAAAAGCAATTTGCTGAAAGCCCGGATGATAGTCACAACCTATAATCAACATGTTCGGCTCCTTTCCTCCGAGCCCTTTGGTTGGTTTGCGCCTCCAAAGTCTACTCGGGCCTGGGAGCCGACATTGTTATGGAATCATTACACTCATGATCCCGATCGCGCCAATGCTTGATGAGGGTGACCGCCTGCTTAGGCCGACTTGCCGGTCCCGATCCTTAAGTATTATGCTGGGGCTCTGTTGTCCAGGTTGAAACTCTCTATCATTCAAGGAGAAACCATGCTCAAAGTCTACGCGCTTGCTTTCGCAGCTCTTATGACTGGCCTCTTGTGTTGTGTACCTGTGGGGCGAGCCCAGGTCGACATCGGCGTAAACATCGGACCAGCTCCCGTGTGCCCTTACGGGTATTTCGACTACGCCCCGTATGACTGTGCTCCGTACGGCTATTATGGTCCGGATTGGTTTGTTGGCGGGGTGTTTCTTGGAGCTGGTCCCTGGTTTCATGGCCCTCGCGGCTTTTACGGCCATGTTGACAACCGCTTTGATCCTCACCACGGTTATGCTGGACCGATGCCGGAGCGCGGGGCGCAGCGCTTCAACCACTTCCACGCAAATGAGGCGCGGGATGGGCGAGGCAACGTAGGCAACCCTGCCCATGACGGGGCGGCTGAACACGCCCTCCCCGGATATCGGGGCGGTGCACATGGCGGCGGGCACCCCCGCTAGATATCCGTTTTTCGTATACAGAAAGCCCGCCAATCCAGCGATGGAGGAGCGGGCTTTGCTTTCAAAGAGAAGTCCGTCATAACGCCTGGTTACCATCAACTATGATTGGGCGCATGTCCGAACTCTGGTTTGCCACTTGTCTTCGCACAGAGCGGTTCTCGTGACTCGCCCTACATTGTTGATCTATACGAACACGTTGCGTTTTTGGGCGATCTAAACCGACAGATTTCAGACTTGCCGGACGGAGCGAAGGTCAGACTCAAAGTCGGCCAGCGGCTAGTGGAACCGTAGTTGGCGAAATATCCCCATTACACTCATTGACCCGTTAGTTGGCGCTTTCTGTTTTTTTCTGATTCGTGGCGCCCGCAATGAAGGTAGGGATTACGAATCATGTCTGGTCTTTCGAAGAGCTAATCTCGGATGTTTCGGTACTGATCTGACGGAATTAGCGAGAATCTCCAGTTACGGGTGGGTGAGAATTCGGGGCAGGTCAGTGGTTTCTCGGCTACTGGCTTACAGCTGTGATGGCCGTGGATAAAGCTCCGGTTGGGACTCCGGTCGTTCCCGCGTTGGTCAAGGTTCCATCGCTGTTGACGGTGTAGATGGAAGCTGCGCTGCCCTCATTGGTCACGTAGAGGAATTTTCCGGTCGGATCGAAGTCGATGCGGAAGGGCTCCGTGCCAGTGGCGATGGTGGCCGTCGGGTTGGTGGCGGTTGAATTCAGCGTGAGGTTGCCGGTGTTGGGATCGATGATATACATCGAGACCGTGTTATCAAGGCGGTTGACGACGTAGGCAAACCTGCTGGTTGGATCGACGGCGATCGCCGTGGGCCCGCTGCCGGCCGAGGCCCCGTATGATGAATTCTGCGTCAGAACGCCGTTGGCGGAGTCGACGGTGTACTGCGAAACCGCAACGGTCTCGTCGCCGCCCGCGAGGTTATTCACCACGTAGGCAAACTTGCCGGAGGGGGTGACGACGATCTGAAACGGGATCCCGTCGGTAATGACCGTCGGGGGCGAGGTTGGTGTGAGAACTCCGGTGGTCTGGTTGATGGTGAACATGGAGACCGTAGCGCCGTCGCTATCGAGAGCGGATACGTAGAGGAACCTGCCTGTAGGGTCGACGGTCAAGAAGCCTGGCTGCGAAAGGAGCTCGCCGGGGATCATTGTTGACACTGAGGCCGGCGTCGTCCGGGTTAGAACGCCCGTGGTCTGGTTGATCGTGAACATGGAGACCGAACTGTCGTCGGAGTTGGCCGTGTAGACGAATCGTCCCAGCGGGTCGATTGCGATTCCCTGGGGAAACCATCCGGTGGGGACAGTGGCGGGTGCGGTTGGCGTGAGCACTCCGGTTGTGGAGTTGCTGGTGTACATCGAGATGGTGGACAGGTCGGAAGCGTTGGAAACGAGGTTGGCCACATAGGCAAACCTTCCGAGAGGATCGACGACCATTTGCTCTGCGCCCTGTTGCGGCAGCGTATACCCGGTTGCGACGGAGGTCGGCGTGGTGGCCGTGAAAGCGCCTGTGCAGGAGTCTACGGTATACATTGAGACCGCGTAGCCCGTCAGCGCATAGGCAAACTCTGGCTTGGAGGAAGGTACACAGGAAGCCGCGGGAGTGGGCGTCGAAGTAGAGCCGCCGCCACAACCGGAGGTAAGAAGAACCAGAAAACTCAGGATTGCAGACCGAAAATAATTGTCCTTCACACAGAAATCCCCCACCTGACTTCCAAGCCGCCATCAGCATACCCCAACTCTGTTAATCGCGCAGTGACGGTGCAGAAACCCTCTATCAGGGTTAAGAATAATACGGAGAAGGGTGTGGATGCGCCTCGTAGCAAATGTAACTATTGAGAAATCTCTATTACACTCATCGACTCGTGCCGGAGCGAAGTGGCAATCGTCTGCGCACGTGGCATTCTGGCAGCTCGCCAAACACATGCTGACGACTGATGATATGGGGATGTCCCATCCATCGCCGTTCTCGCAGGGTGGGCGATGAGCAGGTTAGATGCCCGCGTACCAGGCGTATCCGCCGTCAGAGTCAGCCCCGCCGGTCCCTTTGCCGAACGGCTTGAGGTTGTCAGTGAGAATCAGGTGGTTAACGTATTTCACGTTCTTGTAGCCCAGTTGCCGTGGCACGCGCAGGCGCAACGGGCCCCCGAAGGGGACGGGAAGGTCGCCACCGTTCATCCCGTGTGCGACGACCGTTTGCGGGTGCAAGGCATCCGCCATGTCGATACTCTCCCACCAATCGGCCTGAAACGAGCGGTAAACCACGTAGCGGACCTGCGGTGAAGCCTCGACACGGTCCAGAATGTAAGAGAGTGGCACTCCCTTCCATTCGGCAATGTAAGTCCAGCCCTCCTCGCAACCGATCATCGTGATCTGCGAACTCGAGGGGAAACTCCTGATCTCGGCCAGTGAGAAAGTCGTCGGGCGCGCGGCCATGCCATCCACCGTCAGATGCCAGTCCACAAAACCCGCCGTCTGCAAGCGCTTGAACTCGTCACCCAGGGGGTCGACTTCATTGGCAAACGGATTCGTCGAAATCTGGCCGCGCGAAAATTCCCGCGCCATGGCGTGGCTTCCTATTAGCCGCTGCGCGGCATAAGTCAGCGTCTCGCCCGGCCCATAAACTCCGTGGGCATCCGGCGGGATTAGCCCATACCGACGCGCGAGTCTGGCTCCCACGAACAGCCCGGATACGCCGGCTGCGGCTGCGAGCCCTGAGGTGATGAGTTTGCGCCGAGAAATCTCGCTCATAAAGTCGACTCCTGGTCAAGCTGCGCTCGACGGACAGCCGAGGCGGCTGTCCCCACATGATTAGCGCGGCCTGTAATCATCTTCCCTGTAATCGTTGTTCCGGTGATCATGGCCCGCATCCGGCTTCGAAACCCTGCTACAACGATCATCACAACATGAACCAGCAGAAACAACACAAGCAATATCGTGACCAGAAAGTGCAGCGATCGAGCCGTCTGATGGCCTCCCAAGAGTCGGACCGCAAGTGGAAATGCCGCATCGAACCCGAACGACATTGCCAGTCCCGTCCAGATCATGAGGGGGAACAGCACGAAGATCACCATGAGATACGACAGGCGCTGCAGAACGTTATACGACCACGCCTCTTCAGCTCCCGGCCGCTCGAAGCGCAAATGCTTCATCGTCGAGAGAGCGAGTTTCCTGGCGGAAAGATCCGATACGGCAGGAAACACGTTACGCCGGAAGTGCCCATTGAACAGGCCCCAAAGCACGTACAGCAATCCGGTCGCGACCGCAACCCACGCCGCCTCGAAATGAAGATAGCGGCTCCAGCCATTCTGGTCGGGCAGCACGTATCCGTAGCCGGTGGGAACCGTGTCGCGCGAAGAGGGAAGATGCAGGTTGAGCCACGGCCGCATGTTCACGTTGCCGGTCTCACCCCAATAAAATCGCGGATGCGACAGCACAATCTCCCCGCCCGTCAGCAGGAGGGCGAGGAACGCCACCGTAGTCAGCCAGTGGGTCACACGCACCATAGCCGTGTGGCGCTTGCGCTCCATGGCCGCAGGCGTGGATGAAGCGGACTTGGACACAATAGCCGAGCCTGCACCGCGATCGGCCATGGGCAAACTTGCATTCATTCCTTGCTCCCCATGCCCCCAATGCTCCGCATTTTACATCGGGACACACGATCCGGGTGTCCCATTCTAAATCTAATGACCACGACGAACGCGGACCTGTCTCGATATATAGTAGGCTCGGGATCCCGGAAAGTCTGGTCCCGCTCCTCTAATTCCCTGGCTCCACCCTGGCGCCTGCGCTGCGCACGACCACCCATTTGCCTGCTCGCTTCTTGAGGAGATCATTCCAAACAAACTCACCGCTAACGTCTTTTCCGTCCCGGTCCTCTTCTCGGTGACACGGCCTTGGGCCACGGCAACATTGCCGAACACCTGCACGTCGATAGGTCCATTTTCAAAACGACAGCACCTTGTTAAACGTCCGAGCCATCAAAAGTTCCCTTCGGGTTGCAGATGCAAGCGTCGAGAATTGCTCGATCAACAGTGAAATACTCTCTTAATTTGTGAGTATTTCAATGAACCGAGAGACTTCCTGTGAGAGGCGTATTGTCCGAAGATGCACCAACCACGACTTCGTAATCGCCTGGCGCGAAGTTCCAGCGGGCCGTCGTGTCGTCGAAGGTCTGCAAGACTTGCGGATCGATCGCCACAGTGACCGTTTGTGATTCACCCGGCGCGAGTCTGACTCGCTTCCACCCCACCAGCCGTTTGAAGGATTCGTCCGCGCTCTTCGGCAATCTTGCGTAAACTTCCGCGATCTCAGTCCCTGTCTGTTTCCCGGTGTTTTTGACGCTGAAGCGGACAGTCTTGGCGTCGGAATCAACGCTTATCCCTGAATATGCGTAGGAGGTATAGGACAGACCGAAGCCAAATGCAAATAGCGGCTGCTTGCCCTTCGCTTCATACCACTTGTAGCCAACTTCGGGTCCTTCATCGTAGTGAACCGTATAACTGAGAGCTTGATCCTGAGGTGGCAGTGGTGGAATGACCGGATGCGGCAGATCTGTTTCACTTTTCGGGAAGGTGATGGGAAGTTTGCCTGTTGGATTGACGTTGCCAACGAGAACGTTGGCCAAACTTTTATGTCCGGCACTACCTGCGTACCATGCCTCGACTACCGCGGCGACTTTGTCGAGCCATGGCATGATGACGGCCGTACCGGTTTCGAGCACAACGATTGTGCGAGGATTCGCTGCGGCAATCTGCTCGATCAAAGCATCCTGATTATCGGGAAGCGACAGACTCGGGAGGTCCATATCTTCCGACATCCACTGGTATGCAAAGACGATTGCGAGATCAGAAGCCTTGGCAAGACTTACCGCGGACTTCAAGTCTGTTCCCGAATCGTATTCGATTTTCGTGTTCGGCAGCTTCGCTCGGAGAGCTTTCAGCGGAGACGTCGGAAACCAGATGTGATCTTGCCAGTGTGTTTCACCCTTGCCCGCAGGCATGATGGCATTTCCGCTTGGCGGGTCCACTTGCGCCGATCCTCCACCGGAAAGCATTCCGACATCAGCATGTCCCCCGATGATCGCAATGCTGTGGATCGATTGGATAATTGGCAGTACGGAACGAGTATTCTTCAAGAGGACGATACTCTCCTCTTCCACTCGCTGCGCAACTTCGAGACCCTTCTCCACATCGACCACGCTCTTCCGGGGCGGGTCGTCAACCACCCCTGAGAGAAACTCCGCATACAGGACTCGCCTTGCGTGGTCATCAATCTCCGACAAGGACACTCTCCCGGCAGCCACCGCTTCCTTCAGCTTCGGACCGAAGTAGTCAGCCATCGGCTGTTCCTGATCAAGACCGCTAGCTGATGCCTTCTCCGTGCTGTGAGTTCCAGCCCAGTCGGAGATCACGAAGCCTTGGAAGCCCCAGTCCCTCTTGAGTATCTCTCGCAAGGTGTAAGGATTTTCGCAAGCGAAGTCTCCATTGATCCGATTGTAGGAGCACATCACCGCGCCAGGCTTTGCGATGGAGATCGCAATGTGAAAAGCGAGCAGATCGGATTCCTGCATGGCCCGTTTCGAAATGATGGCATTGACGAAGTTGCGTCCGGTCTCCTGGTCGTTCAGCGCGTAGTGTTTAATGTCGCCGACGACGTGTTGCGCCTGTTCGCACTTCATCATGTTTCCGTCGATCGTGCCGGCAAGCAAAGGATCTTCGCCGGCATATTCGAAGGTACGACCGTTCCGAGGCTCACGGGCCAGGTTCACGCCGCCTCCAAGTGTCATATCGAAGCCTTGCGCTCGAAGCTCGCTGCCGATGACTTCGCCGTAAGCACAAGCGGATTCCGGATCCCACGCGGATGCTGCCCCCAAGTTCGAAGGCATCGCCGTTGCATACCTTCCATTCACACCGCTATCCCGTACTCCGTAAGCTGCATCTGAAATGATCAGCGGCGGAATGCCGAGACGCTTTACACCCTCGACATAACCAGCGCCACCGTTTGTGAGATAGGTGAGCGGCATCGTCCATTTGGGATTGTTTGCCATGCCATTCCCATGCAGGAGGGCCAACTTCTCGTCGAGCGTCATCTGCTTCAGAGCCAGTTCGGCACGCTCTTCAGGGGACAGTTTGGAATTCATCCACGACCGATCGGTGTCTTGGGCTACGAGAACACTGGTTGCGGAGATAATTCCTATGGCAACAAGCAATGACAAAAACAGGTAGGAGCTGAGATAGCGGTTGTTCATAGGTTCCTCTGGCATCATGATGCGGTCCTGTCCATCATATGTCGACACGGCATTGCGCGTCAGTGAACTGTTGGCATTGAAATGGGAAGACATGGACTTCGTGGCTGGGGAGATCAAGCTCACAAGAGCGATAGTCTGTCAGCACGTCGGACCTTTGAAAACAACAGCTTCACAAAAGCCAATTCCGAGGGCAGAGGGTTTGTCGGCGCTACTGCTGGACTGGCGTTCGCAATGCCCTTACAATCAAATGACGGATTACGTCTTCGCCTCTGCTGAGAAAAAGGGCCAACAACCAATCTGGCCAAGTTCGGCAATGTCGAAGCACATCAGACCCGCTGCAAAACGGGCTGGAATCCTAAAGCACGTTCGTTGGCATGTATTCAGGCACTCGTTCGCAACTCTCCTGAAAGGGAACGGTGAGGACGTGAAGACGGTACAGGAGTCTTTGAGGCACGCGGATAGCAAAGTAACGCTCGACGTGTACACTCGGGGCTTGATGCCAGTGAAACGAGCGGCACAGCGCAAGTTGATCGAAGCGGTTGGACCTATGTGGACCCACGCTGCTGAAGCCAACGCTGCAAGTGCTTGATTGTAAAGGATGGGCGCGTAGCTCAGTTGGTAGAGCAATGCCCTTTTAAGGCATGGGTCGCAGGTTCGAATCCTGCCGCGCTCACCAAGTAATCCTCCATCCGCCGTTCCTCCGGTTGCTACCGGCCTCATTCGCTCTTGCCCATCACACTATCAATTTGAATTGAAGGCCTCGGTCAGAGACATGGTTTTCAATGCAGTTTTGAGTTGCTCCAGCGTTGCCGAAGATTTAAGACGAATTGTGACCGGCTCCGCCGGGAGCAGATCAAAGTAGTTGTCCACAGTTTCCACATTGAGGTCGCCGAAGGTCAGATACACGTTCCGCGCGAGCTTCGATGACTGCAACGTGACGGTGTAATCGTCGCCAGCCTTGCTGATGGTCGTTTCGATCTTCGGTGCGACCGGCAGTTCCAGGTCATGCGTCACATTGAAGAAGATTAGGTTGCGCGACGCCCGCTTTCCTGCCACATCCAGGTCAAATACCAGGAAGCTCTTGCTCAGATCAGCCTTCGCTGATACCGCGGCCTTATCGACGCTGAAATAAATCGCGTTCGACTGCGCGGGAATCTGAACGTCCTTGGTCTGTTCGAGCAACACGTTTCCCGAGAAATCGAGCAGCCGCATGTGGATCCTCCCCGAAAGCGGCTGAAGTTTATCCGATACAACGTATACGTCCACCTTATCATCGTGCAGAAACGGCGAGATCAGCACATCGTCGTAGAACCGGCGCGCGTAGTAATGCAGCGCTTTCCACCGACCGTAGTAATCGATGCTGGCCCACGAAGCTACAGGCCAGCAGTCGTTCAACTGCCAGTAAATCGAACCCATGGTGCGCGGCCGCTGCCGGCGCAGGTGCTCAGCGCCAACCTTGATGATCTCCGCTTGTTGCACCTGGCTCAGATAAACGAACGAGGCGAAATCCTTGGGCTCGCGGTACTCGCGCAGCATATAAGTCAGGATACGTTCATTCCCTCCTTTGTTTTTCTGGTGCGCCTGCATGACGGTGGAACGAATATCGAAGTCCCCCGGCTGATTGGCAAACGCTTGGATGGTGCGCATCTCGGGAAACGATTGGAATCCGTACTCCGACATGAACCGCGGAAACTGTTTCGTATAGTCCGATGCCGGCGCCTGCTGGTGCCATACCGCCCAGTAGTGCATGTCGCCGTTGTGCTGATTGTCAGGAATCTCCTCAAAGTTGGCGCTGGGAGAACTCGGCGTGTAGGGCACGGGATCGGCATATTGCGTGACCGCGCTCCTGAGAATGTCGGCGAACATGACTACGTAATCCTGCCAAACCCGATCCTGAGTATCGGGAGAAATCGACGCCTTGAATTCCTGGCGATCGCCCCAGTGCCACCATCCGGTTTCCACCTCATTGTTCCCGCACCAGACCACGATGCTGGGATGATCGCGCAGCCGCTTGATCTGGTCGATGGCCTCTTGCCGCACATTCTCTTGAAAGGGGACGTCGCCGGGAATCATGTCCCCGCCGAACATAAATTCCTGCCACACCATAATGCCGAGTTCATCGCAAATGTCGTAGAAATCATCGGATTCGTAGTAACCGCCGCCCCACTCCCGAACCATATTCATGTGTGCATCGCGCGCGGATTGGAGAATGCCGCGATGAATCTCCGGAGTCACACGGTTGGGAAAGCTGTCGAACGGGATAACATCCGCGCCCTTAGCGAACACAGAGATCCCATTCACCACAAACTCAAAACTCTTCCCCCATTGATCGGGAACGCGGCGCAGTTCGACAGAGCGCAGTCCGGTTCTCGTCTCGGCGTGAGCGGCAATGTCACGGACGATGCGCACCTGCGCAGAAAACCTGTACCGGTTCTGAGCCCCATATCCGACCGGATACCACAGCTTCGGCGCCAGCAATCCGCAGAGGAACCGAAACATGATTGATGCCGGCGTTGAGTTGCAGCGTTTGAGTTCCATCGGCGGTTTGCGGTCCCGACATTTCATCATGAGCCAGTGTGAGCGTAGCCGTCGTGGGCCGACTGGCCTCGATTTCAACCTCGGCCGTAACGTTGGCCAAATCCGCGGTGATGCTCTGCTGATGAATATGGAAGTTCTCAATGCGCAGCGCATCCCAGGTTTCAAGCCGCACAGGCTGCCAAATGCCTTCGGTCATGAAGCGCGGTCCCCAATCCCAGCCGTAGTTGTAGGGCGCTTTTCGCGTATACGGAGCGGTTGCGATGTTCTCTTCGTTCCCATAATTATGCGTTGAGATCGAAGGCAAAATGAAAGGCAGGGACTTGGCGTAGGGAATCATCTTCTCGACCGCGGAATGAAAAACAATTCGCAGAGTGTTCGGTCCCGGCTTCAGCCCAGCCTTCGCCGGAATCCGCCAGTGCCGGAACATGTTGTCGGCGTGGAGAATCGCCTGGTCGTTGAGATAGACCTCCGCAAATGTATCGAGCCCGGCAAACACCAGGTCAACATGGTCACGCGCGAGCGTTGCCGCGTCGACTTGAAACGTAGTTTGGTATTCCCAGTCAGCCAGCCCAATCCACTGCAGACGGAATTCATTATCCCGGTCGAAAGGATCGGGAATTAGACCGCTGTGCAGCAGGTCGGTCTGCACTACCCCCGGAACCTGCGCCGGATGCCATTCCTTGACGTCGGCTCGATCCGTGTTGGCGACCGCGCGAAATTGCCAGCCGGAATCCAGATTTCGCGACGAAGGTTCCGCCGCCTCGAGCGGCAATGCGATGAAAGAACAAACCAAGAAGCATCCGAGAAAGTAGAAAGCCGTAACTGCCGAACTACGAAGGAATGCAAGCCGAATCCGTCCCATAAGAGCTCCTGCAAAACGTGTAAGTGCATTAATGCGGTGAATCCTGTCCAGGTTGAGTCTGGTTCGCGCTGCTCTGCAGTTTCTGGAACTCCTGCATTTCACGCTGCGCCTCCGCCGTCTTTCCCTGTTTACGATAGAGGCCCGCCAGTCCGAAATGTGCCTGCGCCGCCAGCGCGCTTTGCTTCTCAATGGAAAGAAGTTTCGTCCAGGCTTTCTCGGCGGCGGCAGCGTCACCCTCAAGCGAGGCCGCTTTCCCCAGCGAATAAAGCGTCTCCGGCATCTCCGGCATCAAACGGTCGGCGCGCAAAAGTTCGGCCCGCGCTTCGTGCGCTTTTCCTTGCTCCAGCAGCGCCTCACCCAATCGGTACGCGGCTTCAGCATTCCCCGGCTGCAGCTTGGCTTGCAACCGAAATTGTTCTTCCGCTTTGTCCCACTGGAAGGCGCCGGCATACACTTCGCCCAGCGCGAGATGAGCTTCGGGCAAACCCGGCCGCAGCCGCAGCGCTTCGCGGTATTCTTTTTCGGCGTCCGGCATTCGCCGCAGCACGAAGTAGTTTTCCGCCATCGCCTGGTGGGCGCGCGCCGAATCCGGATAAGCCGCCAGCAAAGTATCAATCGATTGTTTCGGCCAGCAGCCCGCTGGCTCGTCCGAGGTAATAGAGGAGATCCGGATCATTAGGGTGCGCCGCCAGCGCTGCCTGCAGATTCGCTACCGCCTCCGGCAATTGCCCGGTCTGGATTTCCGCAATCCCCAGCGCGGTTTTGTCCGGCGAGCGTTCCAGGTGCGGTATCGCTTCGCTCGCGTAACCCTGCGAGAGCAGGGCATACCCCAGCAACTGATGAGCCGGCGGCAAATCTGCATTCAGTTCCAACGCATGTTTCAGCAGAGGAATTGCCGACCCGTAATCGCCGCTCTCCATATAAGCCTGGCCGAGGCTGATGAAGCCATCCGCAAATGACGGATCGAGTTCGGTTACCTTCTTGAACTCCGTGACGGCGACGTCGAACTGCCGCTGCTTCTCTGCCGCGATTCCCGCCTGCATGTGCTCGGCAGCCTGCGGCGACGCGACCTGCCACGCAAAATACAAGAGTAAGAGCGCTCGAATCACGGCTTCTCCGGTTCACGCACTTCCAGAAATTGGTCGGCATGAACATCATTCACTACTTGGTGAGTACCGGAGGGCCAATCGATTTCCACCTTAGCTTTCTCTGCAGCTGCCCAGCCCGAAGTGAAGCCGTTTGTCGCTCGCGGAAAGATAACTGCCGGCCGAAGTTGCGAATCGTGTCTGGCCGTTCACCTGCACCCGGGCTCCAAATCCATCGCGGTTACTGCGAGTGCCGCGGAGCGTAATCACCAGCCAGTGAAGCTTGCCGCCACGGTTGAGAAACACTTGAGGATGCCCGCCCAGAGTCGTCATCACCACATCCTGCCACCCGTCATTATTCAAATCACCGAACGCCGCCCCGCGCCCGGCCCAGGGGATCGTACTGCCGGAATCAGCACGCTCGAACCGCCCATTGCGATTCATCGCCAGAAGCGGCTGTTCGAGATAGTGCAGCGAAGGGTCGATCCGCTCGACGTTATCCAGTACATGACCCTGAGCGACGAACAAATCTTTCCAGCCATCGTTGTCGAAATCTTCCAGTCCCACACCCCACCCGGAACTCCCGCTCGAGAGCACCCCTAGACCGGTTTCGAGACTGCGATAAGTAAACGAACCGTTGCCATCATTGTGGTAAACGCCGTAAATCTCCCGAGGCAACTCAGTCACCACAACGTCGGGCCGGCCGTCATTGTCATAGTCTTGAAACACCACTCCCATGCCCGAAAGCCGGCGCCCGTCCTGTGAAAGCGCAGCCCCGGCTTCGAGCCCAACTTCCGTGAAAGTGCCGTTGCCGTTGTTGTGAAATAGATACTGCTGCATGCCGTCGTTCGCTACATAGATGTCCGTAAATCCGTCGCCATCGTAGTCGGCAAACGCCACTCCCAGAGCGCGCCCCTTCTTCGCCGCGATGCCGGAGCGCTGGCTCACGTCCGTGAAGGTCCCATCGCCGTTGTTGTGATAGAGAATGTTGGTCGTGGCAGGAAACTCCTCCGGCGGACAATAAGTGTGGAAGTTCCCGCCGCAATCTTTGCTGTGCTTGGTGTCCCAGTCCATGTAGCGGGTTACAAAAAGATCCAGCTTGCCGTCGTTATCGTAATCGAAGAATCCGGCGGAGACTGACCACCCTCCCCCGGCCACTGCCCGCCTTCGCCGTCACATCTGTAAAAGTTCCATCCCCGTTGTTGTGATACAGAATGTTTTTCCCATAGCTGGTGACATAGAGATCGGGATAGCCGTCATTGTCATAGTCTCCCACCGCCACGCCCATCCCATAGTTTCCGTCTCCGGCATCGGCCAGGCCGGCTTGTTTCGTGACGTCGGTGAAGCTGCCGTCTTTGTTCTGGCGGTAGAGTCGGTTCCAGTAACGCGGATCGTGACGGTCGAAGTTCTCGGGGCTTTGCATGGGACTGGTGACCCGCCCGCCGTTTACCAGGAAGATGTCCAACAAGCCGTCGTTATTGTAGTCAAGAAGCGCCACTCCACCGGGCATGGTTTCAATCAGATATTTCTGAGGTGTAGGAGAATTCTGCAGCGTGAAATCCAAGCCAGACGGTTGAACGACGTCGAAAACCGGCAAGGTCAACGCCGCGGCAAACAGCACCAACGCCAAGACACAGGATGTGCGTAGCAGAGTGTTCCGCAAACTTAAGTTCCTTCAGCCCAGCATATCGCACCAAGTACCTTCACTGGGAAGCTCAAGGGCAACTTCTAGGCATGCCGCTGGGTCGACTGCCGTTCCACGAGCTTGGGTGGAATCAATATTTTTTTCGGACGCAGGGAACGCTTCGCCCCGATTCGCTCAATGAGAAGTTCCGCGGCCAGCACTCCGATTCGGCATGAGCCCTGGTCAACAGTGGTGAGTGGCACCGCAACCTGGTCGGAGTAGTGAATATTGCCAGCTCCAACCACGCAAATGTCGTTTGGCACGTTAAAGTTAACTCCTAAGATTGCCCGCATGGCGCCGATGGCGACCGGGTCGTTGTAACAGAAAACTCCGTCCGGAAACGGGTTGATGTCGAGTAGTTTCCGCATCCCTTCATATCCGGTGTCATCGCGATGGCCGCCAGACACGACATACTGCGAGTTCGGACGAATGCCGTGCTTCACCAGCGCCCGCCGGTAGCCTGCCATTCGTTCGGCAGCAATCCCTACTTCGGGACCGCGCAGGTGGGCAATCCGGCGACAACCTCGCGCGATGAGGTGCTCCGTACCTAACTCGCCAATAGCGTAGTTATCCACTCCAACGTAGGAGGCCCGCAGACCGGCGATGGGACGATCAATCAAAACATAAGGCACCTTCTGCTCCTGAATCCGCTTGAACAGTCCCAGACGCCGAGGCGGCTGAGAGGAAGCGATGATCAGGCCGTCGACGCGCCGAGCCAGCAGCGAGTCCGCCTCGCTCACTTCCAATGAAGGATCTTCCTCGAAACATGAAATCACCACGTGATAACCATGGGGACGCACCGTCTGCGCCACGGCGCGTGCAATCTCAGCGAAGAAGGGATGCGTGAATTCCGGCAGCAGCAATCCAATCGTGTAGGTGCGCCGCGTTACCAGGCTGCGCGCCACCCAATTCGTCTGATAATTCAATTGCTTGGCCCGGCGCAGCACTCGCTTGCGCGTAGCGTCGCTGATCCGGCCTTGATTGCGCAGCACCTTCGACACCGTGACCACGGATACCTTCAGATCTTTCGCGATGTCCATCATGGTCGCGGTCATGCGCGGGAAGCATACCACTGTTCGTGGGTTAACGATAATTCAAATGCGAATCATGCATTTTCCGCTTGACAACGGTTGTCCCTGTGGACAAAAATCCACCACCATTGTTTGGGGACGTTGGGAAATTCCTGTACCGGAAAGAGTTATCTATGCCAAGTCGCATACTGCGAAGTTTGCTCGTCTCGCTGGCCCTCCTTGTTTCGGTTTCCCTTTCTCTTTACGGCCAAAGCACACATGGCTCGATCTCCGGGTCTGTCACCGATACCTCAGGCGCGGCGGTCACCGACGCCAAGGTGACCCTGACCAACCTCGGCACGGCTGAGAAGCGTACCCAGCCCAGCGGCGCTGACGGCCTGTTCACCTTTGTGAACCTGTTCCCCGGCCAGTACCGGATTGACGTGGAAAAGCAGGGCTTCAAGCACTTCGTACGTACTGCCGTGACGGTCGACGTGCAGCAGGACACCCACATCGATGCCGCCCTCACGGTCGGCGAGGTTAGCCAGGTCGTAGAAGTGACCTCGGAAACCCCGCTGCTCCAGGCGGAGACTTCCTCGCTCGGCACAGTCGTTGACCAGCGCGAGGCGAACGAGTTGCCTTTGAATGGCCGCAACATTTTCAACCTGACGACGATCACGCCCTCGGTCATTCCCCAAGGCAGCACCGAAGGCAACGTCGTGGGCAAGAATCCCTTCGACTTCGCCAACTACCAGATCGGCGGCGCCTTCGCCAATGAGGGCGCGGAGTATCTGGATGGTCAACCCCTAAATATCGGTTATATCAACTTGCCGTTCCTGGTTCCGACCCAGGACTCGATCTCGGAGTTCAAGGTTCAGGACAACAACCTGGGCCCGGAATGGGGCAAGTTCGCCGGCGGCGTCATCAATATGAGCACGAAGTCGGGAACTAACACGTGGCACGGCGAAGGCTACGAATACTTGCGCAATAAGGTTCTGAATGCCAATGAGTTCTTTAACGAGGCTGCGGAAATCCAAGCTGGCACGCCGAACAAGCCGGTGCCGTTCGTGCAGAACCAGTTTGGTGCTGCTGTTGGTGGAGCGATTATCAAGAACAGGACTTTCGTTTTCGGCAGTTATGAAGGATTCCGGCTTCGTACCGCCACTCCGTTTAACACGACAGTCCCAACGCTCCAGGAACGCACGGGAGACTTCTCCGATCTGTGCTCGACTGGATTCAACGGGGCGGGGCTTTGCAATGATGGGGGTGGCACCGAACACCAGATTTACAACCCTCTTACGGCGACGGCGCTGACGCTTCCGGGGCGCAACGTGCGCCGCTTCCCTTTAACTGCTTGAACGGATCTTCGACCGGATCGACTTTCTGCCAGACAAACGCCGCAGCTACGGGCAATCTGATCAATCCAACCGCCGCTTATCTCTTGGGCAAGCTGGAAGCCGATCCTACGGCTGGCCCGGGGGTAACCGTCCTCAACTTCCTGAAGAGCACCAGCACGGGTGGCGACACGGATGAATATGTGGCTCGGGTCGACCAAGTGCTCAACAACAGACAGACCCTCTTCGGCCGCTTCACCTATTGGAAGCTGCTCAGTTTAGCGCAGGATCCGTTCGGCACGGGCCTGTGCGCAGACCGTTGCGCCGAAAACACCAACAGCAAGAGCCTGGCTCTCGGCTACAACTTCGCCATCAGTCCCAATACCACATTCAACCTGGGTGCCAGCATCAGCCGGTTCCACTATCTCCGCGCACCCATCAATTCGGGCTTCGATGTGACGCAAGAGGACTGGCCGGCCGCGTACAACCCGCTGGTGCCTAGCCTCGAACGTACTCCGATGACCCCCTGCTTCGGCCAGAACGATTCGATCGTTGGTTGCAGCCAGGGGCAAAGCGCCATCGACGACCTTAATACCCAATTCAATCTTTCTCCCCAGGTAACCATGATCCGAGGTCGCCACACCTACGTTTGGGGATTGCAACTCGAAGAGGGTTATGACAATTACCTCCAAACCAATACCGGCGGCGGTTTGATTTCCTTTGCCGGGTCGTGGACGTCAGCGACTGCTGGCACGGTCGGCGATGGCAACGGCACGGGCAACGGCGAAGACTTCGCTGATTTCTTGCTGGGGTATGGCAACGGGACAGGCGCTTCATTCGGCAACCAGACCACCGGCTCTCTGGTGATCTCGGGCCCGATTTCCGGCAAACAGACATACCGCGCTTTTTACTTTGGTGATACCTGGCATGCAACTCCCAAGCTGACCTTGAACCTGGGAGCGCGCTATGAGCTGCAGGGCCCATGGTCGGAACGCTACGACAAGATGACCTATTTCAACCCGGCCGCAACTAATTCCTCCGTGACCGGATGCAGCGGCGTGGCGGGAAGCTCTTGCCCGGGCGATGTCTTCCTGGTCGGGACCGGCGTCAACAGCAGCCGGAATAACCTACCGCTTTCGAAGAAGGAGTTCTTGCCGCGGCTTGGATTTGCCTACGCATTGGACTCCAAGACTGTAATTCGTGGCGGATACGGGATCTTCTTCATTCCGAACTACGTTTCGTTCAACGCCAATCCCTACAATGACATTCTGAACAGCGCCACCTCGCCGTTCTTCAACACCAACGACCACGGCGTCTCCCCCGCGGCCACGCTCAACTCGAATACTTGCTATGAGCCCACTCTGGGCGGTGGCACCCTTACCTGCATCGGCGCCGGGCCCTTCAATCAGGGTACGTACACTGGCGGAGTTCCTACAGTAGGTGCAAACGTCATTACCGCGGTCGCGGGCCGCAACCCGCAGCCGAATGTCTCGCAGTACGCCCTGACCCAGAATAATTTTTCGACAACCGGCTATACCGTGCAGAAGTACGGCTACCTGGAGCAGTACAACTTGGACTTCCAGCGTCAACTTCCCGGTGGATTCTTCGCGGATGTTGCGTATGCCGGTTCGCACGGCGTGCATCTGGAGCAGTCAAACACCAACATCAACCAGATTCCGGACAGCTTCATTACGCAAGCTGCCGGCCAATTCGCGGCTGCCCAGACGGTGACCATCGCGCAGCCGGTGGGCGCCGCAAACTATCCCTTCAGCCAGAATCTTCCCGGCGGTCTTGGGCCGGCAGGTCTGATCCAAGGCCAGCTCGACCGTCCGTACCCACAGTATTCGGCGCTCAACCTTAACGCTTTCGGTTGCTGCAGCAGCAATTACAATGCTCTGCAGGCCACGGTAACCCGGCGTTTCCAGGGCGGCGGTACTCTGCTGGTGGCCTATACCAATGCCAAACTGATGTCGAACACCGACACGCTCACCTCATGGCTAGAAGGAAGTGGAACCACCGGAGGTGTGGGAGCGGTGCAGGACTGGAACAACCTCAAAGGCGAGCGATCTCTCTCCTCGCAGGATATCCCTCAGCGCCTCGTAGCCAGCTACGTACTCGATCTGCCCTTCGGACACGGCAAGAAATACCTCTCCAGCCTAGGCGGCGCTGGCAATGCGGTAGTCTCCGGTTGGGGCTTGGATGGAATTACAACTCTCCAGCGCGGCTTCCCTGTAAAGATCAGCTGGGGCGGTAATGACGCCCTCAGCGAAGCAGCCTTGGGAATTGGTACCCTTCGACCTAACTACGTCGCGGGTTGCGACAAGGGCATGAGTGGAAGCGCCCTCAGCAGGGAACGGACTACATGGTTCAACACAGCCTGCTTCACCGCTCCCAGCGGAAACAACGGCAACATTTCTACGCCGAACAATCCTTGGACCTTCGGCAACGAGCCCCGCGTTGACCCCACGCTCCGGCAGCAAGGCGTGGTTAATTTCGACTTCGCGGTGTTCAAGAAGACATCGATCTATGAGAGAGTAAACGTTGAATTCCGCGCCGAGTTCTTCGACCTGTTCAATCACCCTCAGTTCGGGGCGCCAAACTCGACTGCAACCAGCCCAACTTTTGGAGTAGTGACCAACACGCTTAACAGCACGTTCCGTATCGTGCAGTTCGGATTGAAGTTCAGTTTCTAAGATCGAATGGCAACTTCTACGGGCGGGAAAGTTCACTTTCCCGCCCGATCTTTTGTTGCTCAAGAAGTAGTTGGCCAAGGGATTGCCGCCGCCTTTTCGGACGGTCGTTGTATCCTTCGCACGTATGAGAACTCTCCACACCATCGACCATTCCGAAGCCAAACGCGCGGTCGATCTCATCGTGGAAAAAGCTTTGCAGATGCAGAAGGCTGCCGCGGTCGCAGTCGCCGACGCCCACGGCGACCTGATCTGCCTCTCCCGCATGGACGGTGCTCCGGTCTCTTCCATCCGCATCGCCATGAACAAGGCGTGGACTGCCGCGCGCGAGCGCAAACCCACCAGGGAAGTCGGAGAAAAGGTCAAGCATCCGGAAAAGGGTCACGACATCGCCTACTACGGCGATCCGAACTATGTAGGCTGGGGCGGCGGAATCCCGGTCTGGAAGAACGGCGAAGTAGTCGGAGCCGTCGCAGTCAGCGGCCTATCGTCGAATGAAGATATCGCTCTGGCAACCCTGGGTGCGGACCTGATCGCCGGTTTATAAGTTCAAACATGGCCGGCTTTAAGTTGTGACAATGGGAGGCTCGTAATGCTGCGCAAACTGCAGTCATTTTGTCTGCTCCTTCTTCCGTTCGCCCTTCCCGCTGTGTGCCAGACAGCGCCGGCGTCCCCCGGCAGCGCTTTTCAAAAGACGATCAATTCTGATCAGTCTTTCGTCGCCTGAAGCTCGATACTAAACATGCGAACGCATAGGTTCGAGAAATACGAACCAGAACCTGGGGTCTCCCAATCGAATCCGGGATTGGCCAGGCAAAATCTCGACATTAAGGGAAGTCTCGACATGAAGACGCGCCGCCTTACACCTGGACCGTTGATTTTGACGACGACCATGCTAGTAGTGAGCTTCGCCGTCCAGTCGCAGCCTGCGAAGGCACAATCTCTCGCGGCCTCAGCCGATTCCTCGAGTACGGTCGCCAGCGCAAGCCCGGCGCAACCCGATCTGACCTACGTCCGCCCCACTGCGAAAATAAAGCTCCGCAACTATTTATTCGACACCTTCGGCCCTTATCCCATCGGCGGCGCGGGACTTGCTGCCGCCCTCAACCAGGAGAGGAACTCCCCGCCGGAGTGGAAGCAGGGCGCCGCGGCCTACGGCCAGCGTTTTGGCTCCGCCTTCGGCATCGCCGGCATAACGACCACCACGCGCTATGCGCTTGCGCAGGCCTTCAAGGAAGACACCCTGTATTACCGCTGCGAGTGCAAAGGCGTATTCCCGCGGCTCCGCCATGCCTTGGTTTCCACCTTTACTTCCCGCCGCGGCCAGGACGGCCACCGCGTCTTCTCTTTCCCCGCCCTCGTCGCTCCCTACGCTGGCACTATGGCTGCCGTGTACGCGTGGTATCCCGGCCGTTACGATGCCAAGGACGGTCTCCGAATGGGCAACTACAGTCTGCTGGCGTATGCGGGCGGAAATGTAGGGCTCGAATTCCTCTATAGCGGACCACACTCATGGCTTTCGCGCATGCACCTCAACAGTGCGCGCCGGGGAGCGTCCCCGGGCTCCCAACCCTGACCAGGCTAAACCCCCCGGCTCGAAGCAAGAACGACTTGTCCAGCTCGCTCCGCTGCACGATGTGACAGATTCCACTAATCTGCGGCTTTTGCTCCGGTCTCATCCCAGATGCGCACGCCGTGCGTCTCTTTCAGCAACAGACTCCCCACGATAAACGTAATACCGGCGACAATCATAGGGTAATAAAGCCCGGCATAAATATTGCCTGTAGCCGCAACGGACGACAGACCAATCAACGGCAGTAATCCTCCAAATACTCCATTCCCTATGTGATAGGGCAGGGAAAGCGACGTGTAGCGTATCTTCGCCGGGAAAGCCTCAATTAAGTAGGCGGCGATCGGTCCGTAAACCAGGCACACGTAGAGAACCTGGATGAAAATCAGCACGACCAGCATGGTGGTATTTGGATTCGGAGCCTCCTTGACTGGGACCAGCGCACCCGTGGCGTCCGTGGTCATGGCCGTTAGACCGATCGCGCCGGTAACTTTATTGCGAGTGGACTTTACCGTCACGACATTATTACCCGCAGCGCGTTCCATCGCTTTGTAGATTGGGATGTAAGTAAGCACTCCCAGCAGGCAGCCCGCCATCATGAGTTTCTTGCGGCCGATGCGGTCGGAAAGTGCGCCCACCACGGTGAAGAACGGCATGCCCAGCAGCAGGGCGATCGCGACTACGATATTCGCGGTCTTAACGTTCACTTTCAGAATGGTCTGCATATAGAACAAGGCGTAGAACTGCCCCGTGTACCAGACCACGCCCTGCCCAGCCGTCGCTCCGAAAAGGGAAATCAGGACGAGTTTCAGATTGGTCCATTTGGTGAACGCATCCTTCAGCGGTTGTGTGGAGGTCATTCCGGCTGCCTTGAGCTCGGCGTAGATCGGTGACTCCTTCATCTTCAACCGAATGTAGAGCGAGATGAGGACCAGGATGATGGAGATGAGGAAAGGAATGCGCCAGCCATAAGCCGCGAAATCCTCTTTCGACATGGACTGTTGCGTAACCAGAATCACGATCAGCGAGACGAACAGACCCAGCGTCGCCGTGATCTGAATGAAGCTCGTGTAGAACCCGCGCTGGTTGTCGGGAACGTGCTCGCCCACGTACACAGCTGCGCCGCCATACTCTCCGCCCAGCGCCAGTCCCTGCAGGACACGGATCAGCAGCAGCACGATCGGCGCGAACCAGCCTGCAGTCGCGAAGGAAGGCAACAGGCCGATGGCAAACGTCGAAAAGCCCATGATGGAAAGCGTCACCAGAAAGGCGTACTTGCGCCCCACCAGGTCGCCGATGCGGCCAAAGAACAGTGCGCCGAAAGGCCGCACCAGGAAGCCGACCGCGAAGGTTGCGAGATAAGCAATGTAGGCGAAGGTGTCGTTACCGGGGGGATAAAACTTGGGGCCCAGGATGGCCGCCAGGCTGCCGAAAATGTAGAAGTCGTACCACTCAATCATGGTGCCGACGGACGAAGCCATAATCACCCGCCAGATGCTGTACTCTGCCCTACCAGTTCCCCCCACTGCAGCAGCATTTGCCATAACTTCCTCCATTTACCCGCAGTAACTTGTCCTACTCGCCCTTCTGCAAAATCGCGTTTACCGTCAATTGCGATCCGGGGAGCACCGTAAGCTCCCGCTTCCACTGGGTAAAGCCCGGCGTGGAAAAAACAACAACATGCGTCCCGGTAACCAGCTCGATTTCCGATGGCGTACTGCCCACGTACTTGCCGTCAAGCGTGATTTCCGCCCCCGAGGGAGTCGAGCTGAAATTGCACTTCACTTTCTCCACCTTCTCCGGAGCTACTGCCTGCACGGAGCCCACTGCCGGCGCAGGCGCGGGCATTGGCGCGCTCTGCCGTGGTGCCACTGCAGCCGGGACCGCCTGCGTCGCAACTGGGGCAGCAGCCGCCGGCGGAGCGGCCTTTCCGCCCATGTCTACCAAGGTGTAAAGCTGCTTTCGAGCCTTGCCCTTGTCATCCACGTAGTACACCTCAAGGCCGTGTTTCTCTTTCCTGGCGTCGAAGCTTTCTCCCTTGGCCAGCGGAATGCATCTGGAATATCTTGATTCGATGGTGCAACTGATTCGAAACGGCGGCTCATTGTCTTCCTGCACCAGCAAGGTACTCACCAGCGGCACGTTTGAAGTGGAGCGGCAGTACGCATCGAAAGTAAGCTGTTCGCAATTCTGTGGGACGCCGTTGTTGTTATCCGCAGTCGAGGCGCGAGTTACAGAATCCAGCACAGTGATCCGAACCGTGTCTTTCTGCGACGCGGCGCTCGCCACCACGGCCGCCCACAAAAGACACGCGTGCAAAACCGCCATTCTG
Source organism: uncultured Acidobacteriaceae bacterium (assembly GCA_963787495.1). GTDB lineage: Bacteria > Acidobacteriota > Terriglobia > Terriglobales > Acidobacteriaceae > Sulfotelmatobacter. Next base: position 582,506 of record CAWBDA010000001.1, on the reverse strand, counting down.
CGCATACTCATCACACCAATTCCTCCAAATACTGCGGATGCATCGGTCGCGTGCCTGGTTCTCCCCCACGACTCCGCAAGCCAGTCGCGAAGTTTCGCTACATTCTGCTCCCCCGGCGTGATCCGCACAAGCGCTTTCAAGGAGGAAGTTTGGGAGGACAGACTCACCCATGGACTATCGCCCGAACGGAGCCCGTCCCCTTTTCGTTAGCAACCGGTACCTCAATCGGCACCGGCAATTTCACCAATCCATCCGCGCTCAGCGGGCCCGGTTTGGGCCCGCTGGGAACGGACGGTCGGCCTAGAACGTAAAGATCGGCCCGAACTCAGTGCGGTGATCCTGCCATTCGTTGGATGGAGTTCCGGCAATCGTGTATATGGTGGCGTGGTCCAAACCACGGGTGGCGTATACCGACTGCTCGAAGGCGAATTGGCACCAGTTGTTGAATTTGTAGTACAGGGTTCCAATCGCTGTCTTTCCCATCAGAAGGGGCAATGGGGCAGTGCCACCGCCGTTGTAGGCGCCAATAAAGCCAGGATGATTCAGGTCGTGATCATTTACCTGGTCCTTGCCAACCGTGAACAGAAGCTGCCAGCCCGCGTTGTGGCCACGCGGATTGGCATTGAACCAGCGGGAGAGCGGCAAGCCCAGCTGGACGAACCCGCCAAACCCCCGGATCGGCCGCTGCGGAGCAACCACAACCGTGCCCCCACAGGTTCCAGGGGTGATCCCGTTCACTGGCGCTCCTCCGGTGGGCGTAAACACCCCCGAGCAACCTAGTACCGCGCCACCGGCAGCAGCCAGCGGACCGCCATCGAGAGTAGGAAACGGTCCCTGTATGCCAGTCAGGTTGCTCACATCGGTTGCGAAACTGTTGATCTGGCCGCCGAAGTAAAAGCGCAAGTCAGCTCCTTGATAGGCGCTCGCCACCACGGTAAACCAGCGAGTTGGTATTTGCGCCACGATTTGGCCTCCCCACTGATTGCTGGAAGCCTCAAAGCCATTCGGGAAGGTACGGCAATAGTTCGTTGTCAAACACAGAGTCCCGTACGGTGCGGACGGACCGACCGCGGACAAATTGTAAGCGATGGATGTGCGCCTGGAATGGAATCCAGCCACCGCGATTTGAGCCGGGGCCACACCCTTGGCATTGTCGAGTTGGTAACTCAAGGCCACTCTGCCTTCCTGCTCCGGACGGTCCGAGTCGGCGCCCTCGCGTTCGCCTTGCCCGAGCTGGCCATTAATACCAAGCGTCCCGAGCTTCAGGATCTGACCCGTGCTCGGCATCATGATCCCAAATTGCGGCTCAAGGTTGACGTGGTGCGCCTTATCCAGCGTCCAGATAAAGCCCCCCCGCAGTTGTGGTGAGCGCTCCCAGATGTTGCCCCAGAACGCGCCGTTGAATGTGGTTTCCACTATATTTTCCAGGGCGCCGGATCCGAAAAGCGTCCAGTCCTGTCCACCTAGAAAGAAAACATCAAAGGTGTCGCTGGCGTGGTAATCCAGCCGTACGAATGCCAGACGCATTTGCGGTTCATTGCTGCGGATCGACGAAACGTCTCGGTTGTCGACTTCGCTGAAGTTGCCTTCGAAGTCTCCCTCAATCTTCCCGGTCAGTGTCAGGTTCTTCGAAATATCCGGCCACTCCACGTTGAGCCCAAAGCGCGTGGACCTCGCCTTGATGTGGACCTCGGGATCCTGTGTCGGGCCGGTGCTCAAAATATTCCCGGAATTCAGCCATATGCCAGGGAAGGGAAAGTCATCGCCATCCGGGTCACTGCTGTCATGGACGACTGTCGCCTTAATAAAGCCATAAGGCGCCAGCGTGATCGGCCCTGCCTTAATCCCAGCCAGACCGCCGGTCTTAGGCGCGTCGACGGGGAACACCCGGACCGGAATCACTGCCCCTACCACCGTGGCTGGGGGAGGCGGCAACTCGCCCGCTACCCGCGACGGAATAGGCGCCTGCGGCTGGACTTGGGGTTGGGACTGTGGCGAGGCGTCAGCATCCGGATCCACCCGCGACGACGACACAGTTTCCCGAGCCTCAACCGGCGCCACCGCAGACGTTGCAGGTTGCGCCGCCGGGCTCGCAGCCCCGGACAGATCCGCTGCACTCAACACACCCTTGCGGCTGAGCGCCTCCACCAGAAGCCGAAACTCCGCCTCAGGAGCCGCGTTCCGGATGGCATCAGCCTCCGCCGATCCCAGCACTCCCTTCTTCACCAGCACGGCCAGCAACGCCGTGACATTTGCATTTCCTGGCGCCGCACTTAGGTTCGGGGACGGGTTCGGATTCGCGGCGGCAGCCGCTTCCGCATTGGCTCCGTTCCCATTGACCGGTTTCGCATCATTGCCTCCCGCCATTAACGGCACGACGGTGACGGCCATCACGATCAGGCACAGACACACTTGCTTCAGCGTCGACATAGACGGTTCTCCTCGTTCTGGCTCAGACCTTTGCACAGAACATGGAGCGGAACCCTACGACACTCTCTGCACCGATGTCAAGGCAGTATTTCGGGCCCCCGGACCTCGGCAGCCGCTGTCCCAGAAGGCCGCTCAGTTCGGGAAAGTTGCTCCGGTAGTTACAGGAAGGAAGAGAAAACCAGTACGAGACCAACCGAGAAACCGCCGCTCAATCTCAGGCGCCGGCGCCGTGACGTTGGCCGCCCGCCCTGGCGATCGCTGCTCGCGCTGTAAGTTCCTCGATCGCAGGAACCGATTCCGGAGCCAGCAGCTTGCCCTGGACCGGTTGAGATCCGGTGCGAATTGCCTCGGTAAGCATTTCCAACGCCAGGTCCGTGTTAGGACGGATAAAGATCGTCGCCGCCAGCAGCCCGCTTCGCACCCAGGATTGCCCCGTCTTCGGCAACCCGTCGCACCCCGTGAATGGTATCTTGAGCCATCGTTCGCGCTCCCCAACCGCGATCTCCGCGAACGCCTTTCTGGCTCCCGCTGCCATACTGTCGTCCTGCGCTCCCACCAGATCAATCAAGGTTTCCTGCGAAGTACGCAGCCGCAACCACGAACTCACGGTCCGGTATGCGCTGTCCTCGGTCCAATTCGCCCGCATCGTCTTCACTTGAATGTTAGCGGGCTTAGTCTTCTTCATTCCTGCAGTGCGCTCATGCGCCGCCGAACTGTTGGCTGGCCCCTCGATATACAGGATCGATCCGCCCTGCGGCAGCAGCGCCCCAAACTGCCGTCCCTGCAGCTTGCCTACTTCCTCATGATCAGAGCTGATCGAAAACACCGGAACGTGACAGCCCTGCCGCAGTTCCTTGAGATAGTCGGCCTCATGGTTCAGGATCACCCAACCAATATCCGCGGCCACGGCGGCGCGAGCCACCTGCGGAAACCCGGTTCCGCCCGCTGGCTCGAACACAATCGCGTCCGGACGCGAACCCACCGTTCCCTGAATGTAGTGCAGCAGTTGCTGGCTCTGTGTTACCGCGTCATTGTTGGCATGGATGATCTTCAGGTCCACGCCGAGCCGCCGCGCAGCTTTCTCCGCGGCCGCCTGCTGCTCCTGCTGATAATCGTTCTCGTTGTTCGTGAGGGAGACTAGAAAACTGAGCTTCTTCATAACTCGTTCCAGTCTCGATCATAATGCAACTCGCGAAGACGCAAGGGGTAACTACAGTAACCTGTGAATTCTCATCAGAAGAAAATCGCCGCCGGATCACTGGCCAGGTTTCGACCCATGTTCCTGGAAGAATTGCTCACGATATTTTGCATCGCGGAAGGCTTCTGTACCTCCCGGTCGCGTAGTCGAAAAAGCGCCGGCCAGATTCCCAGCCGCCAGGCACGCTCCCAAATCTGCGCCCCGCACGTACTCATGCAGAAAGCCCGCATCAAAGCTGTCTCCCGCTCCCACAGCGTCTATCGCGTCCACTCGAAACGCGGGGCTGGCGAAGCGCTCGCTTCCGCGCTGCGCCATCGCACCTTCCCGCCCCAGCTTCACCACTACGAGCGGCACAATCGCAGCGAGTTTCTTCACCGCCGTTTCCAGATCCTTGACGCCCGCCGCCTTCGACGCTTCCCGCTCATTTGGCAGAAAGACGTCCACATAACGCAGCGCATCCTGCAGGCCGCCCTCCCATGTATCGTCGGGATCGTCATTGGTGTCGAGTGAGGTAGTGAGTCCCGCCTCCTTCATTCTGCGGAACAGTTCCGCCACTCGCGGCCGCAACCCGCCCTGCAGATAATAAGAAGAGACGTGGAAATGCCGCGAATCCGCCAGATAGCCGAGGTCGAGATCATCCCAGCTGGTTTCTGCGATGGTGCCGGAATACGTCACCATGTTGCGCCACACGGCGCGCTGCAAAATGACGGTAAGCCCAGTCTTCACCGGCCCGGGCACGCGCCGCAGCTCCGAAACGTCCACGCCGCTTTCCTGCAATCGCAGCAAAGCCATCTGGCCCAGATCGTCGTCGCCGATGCGCGATTGAAATCCCACGCGGCTGCCTAAAGCCGCCAGATTGTGCGCCAGAATCGCCGACGATCCTCCCAACGTGAGCATCATGCGATCAGCCAGCAGCTCGCGTTCAGGTGGCAGTTCGTCCGGAAGCCCGTAAAGAATCAGATCCAGATTAAGCTCACCGGCAATAGTGACATCAAAACGCGGCATCTTCACCTCAGGTATTCTTTATGTAAAGGCTGGGGAAGGGATCCATGTGGAGAACGGGATCGTGTGGGGACAGAGACCATGTGGGGACGGGCACTCCTGCCCGTCCGCCGAGCGCAGCGAGGCTCCCGCCCTCCTCATAACCTACGCCACATCCGCGGTGGCTCCCGCCGGAACCGCCGCTCTCCGCAGCGGTTCCGCAATAGCCTTCATCACCTTCTCAAATCCCGCGAAATCCAGCGACTGCGCCCCATCCGAAAGCGCCCGCTCCGGGCAAGGATGCACTTCGATAATCAGCCCATCCGCCCCCACCGCAACCGCCGCCCGCGAAACCGCCGCAATCAGGCTCTGCTTGCCCGTCCCGTGCGAAGGATCCGCAATCACCGGCAGATGCGACAGATCGCGCGCCAGCGCCACCGCCGCCAGATCGAACGTGTTCCGCATTTCCGTTTCAAACGTCTTGATCCCACGTTCGCAAAGCACAACCTGGCTGTTTCCTCCCGAAAGCAAATACTCCGCCGCCAGCAACCACTCCTTCACCGTCGCCGACGGACCCCGCTTCAAGAGCACCGGCTTGCGCACAGTTGCCAACCGCCGCAGCAGTGCAAAATTCTGCATGTTGCGCGCTCCCACCTGCAGCATATCCACATGTTCACAGATGATGTCCACATCTTCGGTGCTCATCACTTCCGTGACCACCGGCAGCCCGGTTTGCTCCCGCGCCTCGCGCAGAATTTTCAGTGCTTCCAGGCCGAGTCCCTGAAAGTCGTACGGAGAAGTCCGCGGCTTATACGCCCCGCCGCGCAGCATGGTAGCCCCCGCCCGCTTCACCGCGTGAGCCGTGCTGATCAGTTGTTCCCGCGATTCCACGGAACAAGGACCGGCAATCACCACTACCCCCGGTTCCCCAATCGCGACCCCGCCCACGTTCACCACGGTTCCTTCGGGCTTAACCTGCCGGCTGACGAGCTTGAAAGGCTGCGCAATGGCCACCACATTGTCCACACCGGGCGCCACTTGCAGCGCCTCGATTTCGTGCCGCCGCCCGCTTCCCACCGCAGCCACAATGGCGCGCTCTACTCCCCGCGTAACATGGGGCGTGTATCCCGCCTCGCGAATGCGCTCGATGATGTGTGCAATTTCCTGCTCCGTCGCCTTTTCCGACATGTTCACAATCATTGACCATCTCCTGAGTAAAGCTTTTCACCACAGAGGCACGGCGACACAGAGAAAACAAAACGGAAGGAAAAAGACAATTTAGAGATCTTCTCCGTGTCTCCGTGCCTCCGTGGTGAAAGCCGTTTCCCTACTAAAAAGAAAGGCCGCGATCTAGAATCGCGGCCTCTGGCTGAACCTTGCTTGAATCTAGTCGATCATGGCTGACTCGATCTCCCCGCAAGCCCCGCCGCAGCCGCTACTCCACTAAACCAGTAGCGAAACTGCCCGGTAAACGAGGTAAATCGCGTCATACAGAACCTCCACTTTACGATTCGGAACCGCGGGCCGGTGCCAGCCAATCCTGTTACTGTATCGAACTGGCTACATTGGAAAATGCATTGTTGGCGTTCGATCCGATCAGTCGTATCGTGCCCACCACCAGCACCAGGATCACTGCCAGCATTACCGCATATTCGGCAATATCTTGCCCCGCATCTTCCGACCAAATCCTGCGGATGAATTCGGACATGCGCTCCCTCCATTTCGCACTTTAATTCCCTGTGAGAGGGAAAAGAACCGCAATTTAACGCACCCATAATGCCCTAGCATGCAGCACTTGTCAATCGGGGAAATGGCCCCAAAACAGTTCTCATTTCCCGGTTCTCAGTTCTCAGCAAAACCGCCCAACCCACGCCAGAGCCAGATTGACGGTGGCATCAGTTAAGACACCGCAACCGCCTAGAGTCTTGACACCACACGACAGCGAGATTTTTATTTTCTGACCACTGACCACTGACCACTGACCACTGACCACTGACCACTGAACAAAGAACTGATACATTACTCCCGTGCCCGTCCTCCACAGCCTCCGCCTCACCCTCGAGATGATCAAGTGGGAGCATTCCATCTTCGCTCTCCCCTTCGCTCTCTGCGGAGCCATGCTGGCCGCCTCCGGCCTTCCCACGCCTCATCAACTTCTCTGGATCGTAATCGCCATGCTAGCCGCCCGTTCCACCGCCATGGCCTTCAATCGCCTCGCCGACGCCGCGATCGACGCCGCCAATCCCCGCACCCGCACCCGGGCGCTCCCCGCCGGCCATCTCTCGCCCGCCTTCGTCGCCACCTTCGTCATCGTTTCCTGCGCCATCTTCATTCTCGCCGCCGCCCAACTGAATCGCATCACCCTCTGGCTTTCGCCAGTCGCCCTCGCCGTCCTGCTCGTTTATTCCTACACCAAACGCTTCACCCGCTGGTCGCACCTCGTGCTCGGTTTCGCTCTCGGCATGGCGCCCGCCGCGGCCTGGATCGCCGTCCGCGGCTCCCTCGACCCTCGCATCCTTATTCTTACCGCCGCCGTCACCTTCTGGGTCGCCGGCTTCGACATCCTCTACGCCTGTCAGGATTTCGATTTCGACCGCCACGCCGGACTCCACTCCATCCCCCGCCACCTCGGCGTCCCCCGCGCTCTCTGGATCGCGCGCGCCTTCCACCTCATAATGCTTCTCCTCCTCATCGCTCTGCTTCCAGCCTTCGCCTTGGGAAAACTAGCCCTAGCCGGCGTAGCAGCCGTCCTGCTCCTACTGCTCTACGAACATTCCCTGGTCAAGCCCGACAACCTCTCCCGCCTCAACGCCGCCTTCTTCACCATGAACGGAGTAATCTCCGTAGTCTTCGCCGCATTCATAGCCGCAGACCTACTCCTGCGAAAATAAAGGAAGCCAGAAACAGTCATGTGGGGACAGCCGCCTCGGCTGTCCAATGAGCGCAGCGAGGGTCCAGGCGTCAACGGGAAGGGAATCCTGCCTCCGATTCGTATCAGGGTATGCCTTCAGGCATACCATAAGAAACCGATCATCAACTGCGCCTTCAGGCGCTGCGGAATCACGCCAGACCAAAAAATAAAACCGGCCTCCCCACCCCCTGCGGTGGAAACGCCGGTTCCCCCATTCCCTCATGGTGACGGAGGGCCTGAAGATCCGCGATCAGCAACCCCCGGTCCCTGATCGCACTCTCATCGTGCCCCACGCTCCGCTCACATTTGTCAGACCGATGTCTTCAATTTGTAAAAACTTGGCCGCACCGCAAAGCTGGTAGCATAAAAAGGTTCTGCCTCAAAACTGTGCGCGCTTTACTCCACCTCGCCATCCTTTTGTTAGCTCTTCCGCTACTGGCTCTTCCCGTCGACGCCCAAAGCAACGCCGGAGAGCTCCGCTTAAAAATCACTGGCCCCGACAATCTCCCCTTAAAAGCCGCCGTCGAACTCTCCAGTGACGCCCTCCAGTTCCACCGCTCTTTCTCCGCCGACGATGCCGGCCAGCTCATCGTTCGCAATCTTTCCTTCAGCCGTTACCGCCTCCAGGTCCAGCGCGAATCCTTTTCCGCGTACGACGGGCTCATCGATATCCACTCCGCGCTCCCCACCGACTATATCATAAAGCTAAGCATTTCGTCCGTAAGCACCGCCGTTCAAGTCACCGCGGAAAGCACCCTCCTCGATCCCGGCCGGGCCGGCGTCTCCAACCACATTGACCAACAGGCCATCGCCGACCGCCCCGCGTCGCTCCCCGGCCGCTCCCTCGTCGATCTCGTCAACTCCCAGCCCGGATGGCTCTACGAAGGCAACGCCGTCCTCCATCCCCGCGGCTCCGAATATCAAACCCAATTCGTAGTCGATGGCATCCCCCTCACCGACAATCGCTCCCCCAGCTTCGGCCCCTCAATCGAAGCCGATGACGTCGACTCCCTTACCATCTACACCGCCGGTATCCCCGCCGAATACGGACGCAAAATGGGCGGCGTAGTCGAAGTCAACACTCTGCGCGATACGCAGACCGACGGCGCTCTCCACGGCGACCTCACTCTCTCCGGCGGCAGTTTCGACACCGCCGGCGCTTTCACCCGCCTTCAGGATACCCTCGGCAAAAACACGTTCGCCCTCAGCGCTTCCGGCAACATGACCGCCCACTATCTCAACCCCGTCGTCCCCGAGAACTACACCAACCGCGGCACCACCGCAGACTTCTCTTTAGGCTATGAGCGCGACTTCACTCCCAAAGACCACCTCACGCTCAGTGTCCGCCACGAACTCGCCCGCTACGAAATTCCCAACGAGCAGCTTCAGCAGTTCCCTCAGGGTCAGGATCCTCCGGGCTCCATCCCCCAACTCCAGACTGCCGATAACTTCGAGACCATGGGCATCGCCTCGTACCAGCACATCTTCTCGCCCAACGTTCTAGCCAACCTCCGCGGCATGGTCCGCGACAACTCGCTCGACCTCAATTCCAACAGCGGCGCTTGGCCCATTGCCGCCTTTCAGCACAACTACTTCCGGGAGGGATACTTCAACGCCGTCATTTCCATTCACCACGCTCATCAGGAGTGGAAGGCCGGCATTGAGTCCGATAGCCTCTTCCTCCACGAAAACTTCAGCGACATCATCACCGTAAATCCCAACGATCCCAACAATCCCTTCGATCCCGGCACACCAGCCACTTTCGCTTTCACCGGCAGCCGTCCTGACCTTGAACAGGCGGCCTTTGTTCAGGATCTGATTCACCTCGGCAATTGGACCGTTAACGCTGGCCTCCGCTGGGACCATTATCAGCTCATCGTGAATCAGAACGCAGTCAGCCCCCGCTTCTCTGTGGCGCGTTATTTCCCCAAGGCCAACCTGATCGTCCACGCCTCCTACGACCGCATCTTCCAGACCCCATCGTTCGAAAACATCCTGTTGTCGAGTTCTTCGCAGGTCACCTCGCTCAACCCCAGCGTCCTCCGTCTGCCCGTCGAACCTTCTCACGGAAACTATTTTGAAGTCGGTGCGAGCCAGAGCTTTCTCAACCAGTTCCGCTTCGATGCCAATTATTTCCGCCGCTACGTCAACAACTACGCCGACGACGATCAAATCCTCAGCACAGCCGTCAGCTTCCCCATAGCTTTCCGCAAGGCAATTCTCTATGGCGCCGAAGCCAAAATCGAAGTCCCCCACTGGAACCGCTTCTCAGGATTCCTCAGCTATTCCTATATCGTTGGAAATTCCTGGCTGCCCGTGACGGGGGGCCTTTTGCTCGGAGACGACGTAGTGCAGGCGAGCCTTCCCGGCCACATCCCCGACTCTCAGGATCAGCGCAACACCGCCCGCGCCCGCATTCGCTATCAGCTAACTTCGCGTCTGTGGTTCGCTGCCGGCGCTGAATATGGCAGTGGCCTGCCCTTCGATTTCGGCGGTACCTACGATCAGGCTCTCGCGGAATACGGCCAGCAGGTCATCGACCGCATCAATTTCGACGATGGTCGAGTCAAGCCCAACTTTTCCTTTGATGTGTCCGCTGGCGCCGACCTCTACAAAAAAGAAAATCGCTCCCTCCGTTTGCAAGCCGACGCAGAAAACCTCAACAACCGCCTGAACGTGATCGACTTCGGAGGCCTCTTCTCCAGCAACGCCATAGGCCCGCCTAGAAGCTATTTCCTCCGCCTAGCCGCTGCGTTTTAATTATTAGGATCGTCGTCGGGCTAATAGGATTGTCATCCTGAGCGAAGCATGATCGGCCAAAGGTCGATCATGCGCAGTCGAAAGCTTGCCCTGAGCGAAGCCGAAGGGGACCCCTCGCACTTCGGTACCGCGATGAACCTCTCAGGGAATTCTCAGGTTTTGCAGATCCTGCGTTCCGGCGTCTCATCCGTGAAAATCCGCGGCCAACAACTCACACCACGAAATACTTAGCCCCGGGATGATGCACCACCAAAGCCGAGGTACTCTGCTCCGGCTCCAGAAAAAATCCCGAAGTCAGCCGCACTCCAACATTCTCCTCGGGCTTCAGCAGCACGAACAACTTCGTCTGATCCTCCAGATTCGGGCAAGCCGGATACCCAAACGAATACCTCGACCCCCGATACTTCTGATGAAACAGATCGCGAATCGCCGCCGCATCTTCGCCCGCAATCCCCAACTCCTCCCGCATCGTCTTATGATGCAGCTCCGCCAGCGCCTCCGCCGTCTCCACACTTAGCCCATGCAGATACAAATATTTCGTATACTCCCCACCCTCAAACAACTTCTGCGTCTCCACCGAAGCCTTAGCTCCGATAGTAACCAAAGAAAATCCAATCACATCCATCTTCCCGGAAGATTTCGCTGCGAAGAAATCCGAAATGCAGAGTCTGCGCCCCTCCCGCTGCCGCGGAAAAGTAAACCGCAAAAGTTCAGTAGCGCCGGCGTCCCGCCGGCTGTCGCGGGGGCGCCCCGCCCCCGCACCGTCCGGCTCGTAAATGACCACATCATTCCCATCACTCAAGCAAGGAAAATACCCGTAAACCACCTTAGCCTCAAACAACCCCGACCCCGCCACTTCCTCTTCAATCTTCTTCTTAATCGGACGGAACTTCTCCTCCACCAGCCGCACATAATCCGCCTGCGAAGCCGTCTTCAACTGCCACTGATTCTTAAACAGCGCGGTCTCGTTGATATAAGGAAACACGTCCCGCACATCGTAGTGCTTCACTCGCACTCCCCAAAACGGAGGCTCCGGAATATTCGGCGCATCCGTAACCACCACGCTCCGCTCCGCAAACACCGGACCAGTCTCCTCATCCACCGCCGCCGCCTTCGCGTACTCCTTCACCGTCCGCCCATCCAGCAGCCGCGTCTCCCGCGCTCCGTCCTCAGTAACCAAATCTTCCATCACATGCAGCCCGGCAAACGCATCCTCCGCATAAAACACGGCGTTCGCATACTCTCGCCGCAAGTCATCTTCTACGTATTTGCGGGTCAAAGCCGCCCCGCCGCAGATCACCGGAAACTCCAGCTTCTGCCGCTGCAAATCCTGGATCACATACTTCATCTCCAAAGTCGACTTCACCAGCAACCCACTCAACCCAATCGCATCCGCCCCATGCTCCTGCGCCGCGCTTATAATTTTGTCCCCGGGCTGCTTGATCCCCAGATTCACCACCTTGAATCCGTTATTCGACAAAATAATGTCCACCAGATTCTTTCCAATGTCGTGGACATCCCCTTTCACGGTCGCCAACACGATCGTGCCCTTCTGCGACCCGCCTTCCTTCTTCTCCATCTTCGGCTCAAGATAGGCCACCGCCTGCTTCATCACCCCCGCCGAATCCAGCACCGAAGGCAGCTGCATCTTCCGCGCCCCAAACAGATCGCCAACGGTCTTCATTCCGTCGAGCAGCACAGTATTGATCAGCTCCAAAGCCGAGTAAGAAGTCAGCGCCTCTTCCAGCAACTCCTCCAAGGATTTCTTATGCGTACCTTCGCCAACCGATTTCTCGCCATTAATGATGGCGAACTTCAGCTTGTCCTCCACCGACAGCGTATCCACATGCGCCGTAGTCGAAGCCGCCGGCTTGCCCTTTAGTCCGGCAAAGTGGTTCATGTACTTCTGCAGCGGATCGCCATCCGACTCATCCCGGAAAATCAGCTTCCGCGCCAGATCTACTTCCTCCTGTGGAATCTTGTACAGCGGATAAATCTTCGTGTAATTCACGATGGCCATGTCCAAACCATGGTCCACAGCCTCATGCATAAACACCGAATTCAAAACCCGCCGCGGATAAGCATCCAGCCCAAACGAAATATTGCTCACCCCCAGAATCGTCTTAACGTTCGGGAGTTCCTTCTTGATCCGTTCCACCGCTTTCAAAGTCTCGATCCCCGCACTCCGGTACTCATCCTGCCCGGTAGAAATCGGCAAAGTCAGCGCATCAAAAATCAGGTCCGTCCCGTCTAACCCGTACTTCTTCGTAGCCAGATCGAATATCCGATGAGCGATCGCCGCCTTCTTCTCCGCTGTTAGCGCCATCCCGTCTTCATCAATGGTCAAAGCAATCACCGCCGCCCCATACCGCTTCGCCATCGGCAGCACCAGCGATGTCCGCTTCTCCCCATCCTCCAGATTGATCGAATTGATAATCGCCCGCCCCGGAATCCGCTTCAGCGCCTCTTCCACCACATCCGCCTCAGTAGAATCCACCAGGATCGGCGCCGGAACCCGCGTGGCTATCCGCTCCAGAATCGAAGAAACGTATCCCTTCTCATCCTCGCCCACAATCGCGCAGCACAAGTCCAGCATGTGCGACCCGTCGTTCACCAGTTTCTTAGCCAGCGCCAGAATGTCGTCGTATTTCTTGGCCCGAACCAGATTCCGGAAATGTTCGACTCGCGTAGTCGTATTCATTTCCTCGGCAACGATCAAAGGCTTAGGCTCCAGATCAAGCGGAACCGAAGTGTAAGCGCTCGAAGCCGCACCCACCCGCTTCACCTCGCGCCTAGCCGGCTCCACTCCGGAGACTGCATCGACCACGGCTTTCAAATGCTCCGGAGTAGTTCCGCAGCACCCACCGACAACCCGCACCCCGTAGTCCTGAACGAAATGCTTGTGATACTCAGCCAGTTCGTCCGGAGTCAGCTTGTAGACCGCGTGTCCGCCTTCATTGTGAGGCAAGCCCGCATTCGGCAGCACCGAGATTTGTTTCGTAGAATTGAGCGCCAGATAACGGACCGCATCGTTCATCTCCTTAGGCCCAGTAGCGCAATTCAACCCGAGGATGTCGATATCAAATGGATCCAGCGCCGTCTGCGCCGCGCCAATCTCGGTCCCCAGCAGCATGGTCCCGCTTTCCTGCAACGTCACCTGCACGGTAACCGGCAGCCGCTTGCCCGCCTTCCGCATCGCTTCCAGCACGCCGATAGTCGCAATCTTCGCCTGCAACAGATCCTGGCAAGTCTCGATCAGCAGCACATCCACTCCACCCTCGATCAGCGCTGCCGCCTGCTCCTCATAAGCCGCCGCCATTGCTTCAAACCCAATGTGCCCCAGCGAAGGCAGCTTCGTAGTAGGCCCCATTGACCCCGCCACAAACCGCTGCCGCTCCTTGGTCGAAAACTGCTGCGCCACCTCCCGCGCCAGCTGCGCCGCCTTTACGTTGATCTCGCGCACCCGGTCCGGCAGCTCAAACTCACTCAAAACGATCCGCGACCCGCCAAAAGTGTTCGTCTCAACAATGTCGCAGCCAACACGAAAGAAGTCAGCGTGAATCTCCCGAATAATGTCGGGACGGCTAAGCACCAGCACCTCGCTGCAGTTCTCTTTACCCCAGTAATCGTCTAGAGTAGGATTCCGCGCCTGGATGTTAGTCCCCATTGCGCCGTCATAAACGACAACGCGCTCCCGAACGGTTTGTAAAAAATCAGCCATCGATACTTGTTACTAGAACCAGCAATGCACAAACGCCGGCCCCCAAGGACCGGCGTGTGATCTGCTCGAACTCAAAAGGTTTCGAAGTCTAACTCCCCGCCACCATCTGCGCCGGAGCCCCACCATCCACATCGGCCTGATTGAATATGACGTTCTCTCCCATATGCGCTGGCCGGGGCGCCAGCATCTGCTCTTTGCGGTAAACCAGATTGCTGGCATTAAACGTAGCCAGCTCAAACCCATGCCCATGCGTAATCGCGTCGGTAGGGCAAGCCTCCACACAATACCCGCAAAAGATACATCGATTGTAATCGATATTATAGACCTTGGCGTAGCGTTCGGCGCCGCTCACGCGGCGTTCGGCGGTGTTGTCGGCGGCTTCGATATAGATGCAGTTCGACGGGCAGTTGGCCGCGCAGAGGAAGCAGGCTACGCATTTTTCCAGTCCGTTTTCGTCGCGTTGCAGCACGTGCGCGCCGCGGAAGCGAGCTTCGAACTTCGCTCCCTTGAGCGGTCCTTTGCCGTCAGGATAATTTTCCACCGTCGTGGGCTGGAACATCTCCATGAAGGTGATGCTCATTCCCTTGGCGATGGCGGCGATGTTCTTCAGGACCGGCATACTCTTCTAGTATACCGTAGGAGTGCCGGGTACCGACCACACGGAACCGGCAACCGAGCTGTGAGGGCTCCACTTCGCTACGCATCCAGATGGGTGCCCGAAGTGACTTTCGCTCTGCTAGCATCTCCTTCGGAGGCCACATGGGTGCTATGCGCCACTGGTGTACTTCGACTGTTCTGTTTTTCTTCTTTATACCCTTTGTCCTCGCGCAGCAATCACCCGACAGCCTGCTGAAAATTGACGAGTCCAATGTCCACTTTCATCTCCTCCCCAAGCCCGAACTCGAGCTTCCTGTAGTCAATCTCTCTCGCCAGCGATTGGAAGGAACGTTCCTTCTGGAACTGGTTCATTCTGATGATCATGTTCACTCGACAATGAAGGGGACGTTTCAAGAAGAGCCTGGCACCACCGTTGAAAAGCTACCGTGGGACGCAAAAGCGCTCCCAACCGCAGCTCCCTCGGAGTTGGGGTGGTACCGCCTACGGTACACGTTCACTCCTTCCATCAACGGCCTGGATTCGGTGCCAGTCCGTGGAGTGCTTCAGATGGGGCGCTTGATCCCCGATGCATTTGAATTGCGGCTGACCGGTGCCGAGGCAGTTGGATTCGGAGCGAAGTATCCGTTGCGTGCGCGGGTCGATAACCCAAACACAGGCGAGCCGATCGCGGGCGTCTCGGTCGACTTCAAGATCGATGTCGGTGACGACGATGACGATCAACCAACGATGCATAAGAAGGTGTTCACTAATCGCTCGGGATACGCCGTCGTGGAATTTAACCTTCCCAAGGCCTCTTCGGCCTCCGATGGGAAAGCGACCGCAACTGCAAGTCTCGGCGATTTCAGCGATGAGGAATCGATCGACATAAAGTTCCCCGACACTGTCCAGTTGACGCTCGCCACCGACAAGCCCCTGTATCAGCCGGGCCAAACCGTTCACATGCGCGTGCTCGCGTTTGGCCCCGACCATCGTGCGCTCGCGAATGTCTCGCTCAAAGTCACGCTTACAGACGACCAGGGACAGACTCAATTTGAAGATACGTTCAACACGTCAAAGTTCGGCGTGGCCAAGGCAGATTGGGAAATTCCGCAAAAGTTGCAACTAGGCGATATCTCCATCGCAGCCGAGGTGCAGAGTGACCGATACTCGAGTCAGGAGTTTCAGTCGAAGATCCGCATCAGCCGCTATGAACTGCCCACTTACACGGTGAAAGTTACTCCCGACCGCGCCTATTACCTTCCCGGTCAGAATGCCAGCGTGGAAGTTCGGGCCGACTACCTGTTTGGCAAGCCAGTCCAGCGCGCCAAGGTGAAGGTAGTTCGCCAGGAAAACCGGCGTTGGGATTCCGAGAAGCAAGAGTGGGTGGCCGACGAGTCGCAGGCTCTGGAAGGGGAACTGGATTCCGACGGCAAGTTCACCGCACATGTGGACCTTACCGGGGATTTCCACGACTTCAAGGAGTCCTCTTACCAACGCTTCGAAGACCTGAACATGGCCGCCTACGTCACCGATCTTTCAACAAAGCGCACGGAACAACGCCGATTCAAGTTGCGGCTGAGCTCGCAACCGATTCACCTCTACCTCTCGACCGCGGGAACGATTACGGCGGATGCTCCCTTTGTGCTGTATGTAACCAGTTCTTACGCAGATGGAACTCCAGCTTCGGTTGAAGGAGTGGTCGAAGGCGCACGGTCCGGCAGCGTCAGCCAATTCGGCGAAGAGCCCAGTATTTCAGACCGCGTGCCGTTGGGTAAGTTCCATACCAATCATTATGGAGTAGGACGCGTCGAACTTCAGCCCTTACCGAAAGACTTGCTCACCCCAGTTGGCGGTGGCGGCTATCAAGACTGGAATTCGCGACCTTGGACACGCTCGTGGTCTGAGTACCGGGACTATAACAATTCTGACCAGCAGAGCAGCCAGAGCAACGCACTTATTCTCTTGCGAGGGGCGGATGCCGCGGGCAACCCAGGCCACTACAGCGAGCAGGTCGCGATCTTCTTCAACCTCGATTACGTCCGGGTAAAGACGGACCATGTTCTCTACCGGCCATCCGATCCAGTCCTCATCAACGTACGTTCAAATGCCAACGTCAAGGACCTGATCGTCGACATCTTCGCCGACAGTGGGTTGGTGGTTTCGGAGGTTGTGCGTCTGAAGCACGGGCAGGCAGAACTGAGCGTGCCGTACGATGCGCGGTTCCGCGGCGCGCTAACCATTGTGGCCTATGCGATGACCGGTGTCGGCGACCAGAATCGTGCCCTTTCAGGTACGGCCTACGTCATTTATCCAGCTCGCCAGGAGCTGCAAGTGGCACTGCGCATGGCGCGCACGACATTGCGCCCCGGAGAAACCGCGAATGCGGACCTGCACGTCCTGACGCCCGAAGGAAGTGCCGCCGAGAGCGCTCTGGGAATATTGGTTTTTGACAAAGCCGTAGCTGAGCGCGTGCGAACCGACAAAGAATTCGGCCGCGAGTATGGCTTCTCGGTTTACGACTACGCGCCTTATTACTATTTAAACGTTGGCGGCATCACCTACCGCGATTTGCTCAATCTTGATTCGAGTAAACCCTTTCCTGAAGGGATCGATCTTGTTGCCGAGGAGATCCTGAGTTCGGGATATCGCGGTTCGCGAGAAGATTTGACGATCGCCGGGGGTGCTTCGGACTACGGCCGCGAGGCCGCCTCCCATTTCGACACCGCGCTTGAGAACAGTACACAGCTCTTAAAGGGGGCTCTGGACGAGGTTTATCAGACAAGGATGTCCTATCCGAAGAACGAAAGCGACCTTCGGTCTGAACTCGACGATTGCGGGGTTGATCTGGATCGCGTAGTCGATCCATGGGGTGTTCCTTATCGGAGAGTGTTTTCCGTGTCAGGCCAATACGACGTACTGTCTCTTTTCAGCGCAGGCGTCGACAAGATTCCCAATACCAAGGACGACTTTCTGGCTTTGAGTTTTGGCTGGCCGTACTTCCATCGAGCGGGGCTTGCAATCGACAGTGCTGTGCATGCATTTTACGAGAGCACGGGGCAATATATTCGTGATTACGCCACGCTTCGCGAAGAGATGAAGAAGAAGAACGTCGATCTGGACGCGCTCCGCGATCCCTGGGGACACGGGTACGCCTATCATTTCGAAACGACGGGCCCCTTCTTTGAGATCCGCGTTGACAGCGCCGGTCCGGACGGCGAATTCGACACAAAAACGAAACCTTCGTTAGATGACGTTCACGAATGGACCTCATCGATCCACTACTTCCAACAAGAGACCAGCGACCTGCAGCGCGCACTGGGTGAGCATTTTGCACAGACGGGAAGGTTTCCCCAGAGTGCCGAGGAACTGAAACCCGTTCTGCAGGCTGCGAAGTTGGCTCCTGAGCGCCTGCTCGACCCGTGGGGTCATCCCTACCGCTTTACGTTCAGCACGCGCAGCCGCTATTGGGATCGTGTGAACACCCAAAGCATCTCGGTATATGGCGAGCAACCGCGCCGGACGACCGAGGTCACGCCGGTAACGCAACAGCTGGCGTACCTCCAGGTGGTCAGCAACGGCCCAGACAACGACGCCAACGGTGGCTTTCCCGTGGCGGAATTCAGCCGCGTGATCGCCGAACAAAGCAGCAAAGACATCAAGGTAATGCCTACTCCGAAGGAACCTCCGCGGACCGGAGGGCATGGCGGAATCAGTGGCGTGGTCACTGATCCGTCCGGTGCGGTAATTGCAAAAACTACGGTGACAGCGGAGGCGGACAATGGCATGCAATTCACCGAATACACGGACAGCAGCGGCCGGTACACGTTCTCCAATATCCCCTCCGGAATTTATCGTCTGGAGTTTGCGGCTACCGGATTCCGAGCGCGTGTGGTCATGAGGGTTCCTGTACAGCAGTCCGGAACAACTCAAGTCGATGTAACTCTCGACGTGGGAAGCACCTCCGAGGAAGTAATGGTTACAGGTGAAGCACAATTGCTGCAAACAGAAAACGCAGCCGTCGGCCAGAAAGTAATCGGGTCGGCACCACCTAACAAGGCGCCGCCTGAAAAGCAGCTGTTTACGCCTCGACTGCGCCAGTATTTCCCCGAGACTCTGCTCTGGCTGCCGGAAGTGATCACAGATAAACAAGGACACGCCCGCATCAGCTTCCCGATGGCTGACAACATCACGGCGTGGAAAATGTCGGTGATTGCTTCCACCGAAGCTGGGCAGATCGGAGTGGCGGAAAAGGAACTGCGAACCTTCCAGCCGTTGTTTCTGGAACACGACCCACCGAAGGTACTCACCGAAGGCGATCGCATCCATCTGCCCGTGGTCATCCGGAATTACTCCGCGAAGTCCCAATCGCTGGAAACAGAGTTAAAATCGGAGCCATGGTTTTCGGCGCTGTCTGCCCCACGGCAAAATGTGACCGTGGCCGCCAACGGCGACGCCAGCACGATCTTCTCGTTTCGGGCCGATCACAGTGTGCGAAAGGGAAAGCAGCGCGTGACCGCACACAACTCTGAAACTGGAGACGCGGTCGAACGCGAAGTGCTAGTTCATCCTGACGGTCAGGAAATTTCCTCCAGCGTAGCGCAGGTGTTGGCGGGGCCAAACAATTCGCTCGAGGTCGAGGTTCCGGACGACGCCATCCCCGGTTCGATCGATGCTGAGTTGCGCCTTTACCCCAATCTCATTGCCCACGTTCTCGATGCGATGCATGGGATTGGGCAACGTCCCACGGGTTGCGCTGAGCAGATCACTTCTGTGGCTTACGTGAGCCTGATGGGACTGCAGGTTCTGGCAAAGGCGAACCGCAGCAACGATCCTTCCAACCCTCGCGCTCAGTTGGCAGCAAGCGCCAGGAAGGCGGTGCAGGATGCATATTCTCAACTGGTGGATCTTCAACAATCCGACGGCGGGTTTCCATACTGGCGGAGTCAGATTTCGGATCTCGCTCTTAGCGCGTACGTGTTGCGATTCCTGGAAGGTGCGAGCGAGTTTGTCGCTGTTGATCGCGGTGTGACCAACCGGGCGGCGGCTTACATAGTTGGACATCAAAGCAAGACAGGAGCGTGGACGCACCGCTGGGGACAGGAAAAAGATGTTGAGGACTTGAATCTCACCGCATACATGACGCGCACTCTGGCTCCCGCGGTCGGGGCGCAAAGCGCGATCAAAGCCGGAAGCAAGGATCAGCAAGACGTCAAGGGCCTTCAGGCTGTAGAAGCTTCATTCAAGCTGGGGATGAACTATCTCGAAGATCAAATCGATTCGTGGAAGGACCCGTACCTGGTGGGAAATTACGCTATTGCCGCTTCTGTATCAAACGAGAGCGAATATGTTTCTCGGACACGAGCCCTGCTGAGCAGCCTGGCGCATCGGGAAGGCACCGCTACTTACTGGAATTTAGAAGCGAACACTTCGCCTTTCTATGGCTGGGGAAACACTGGCCGACTTGAGACCACTGCCCTTGCGGTCGAAGCGCTTGCCAAACTGGAAGAAAAACAGCCGGATGCGGAAACCGCCCAGCAGGTCAGTCGCGGACTTCAGTACCTGCTTGGCCATCGCGATCGATATTCGGTCTGGTATTCCACGCAAGCCACGGAGAATGTGATCGAGGCGATGATCGCCGCCATGCCTCCAGGAGATGAAACCGCGGGCCCCTCGAAAGCCGACGTCATCGTGAACGGGCACAGCGTTTCCACCATGCAACTGCGAGAAGCGAGCGCCATCGTTGGCCCCGCGACGCTGGAACTCGCACATTACCTGCACCCCGGCCATAACACTGTGCAAGTGGTTCGCGGCGCGAACTCATCGGCAATGAATGCGCTGCTCATCACTTCGCACTACATTCCCTGGAAGGACTCCCGTTCGACTTCGGGCGAGAACTTTATTTCCGGGGATACCCGCGCTCTCCGCCTGAAAGTGGAATACGACCACACCGATCCGAGGCCGGATGAAGCGGTGAAATGCCACGTAGAAACCGAGCGGATAGGGTTTCGCGGCTACGGGATGATGCTCGCAGAAATCGGATTGCCTCCCGGTTCCGAGGTAGACCGGGAATCGCTGGAGACAGCAAGAGGAACGGGCTCGATCCAAGGCTATGAGGTTCAACCCGACCGCGTTGTTTTTTATGTCTGGCCCGAGGCGAGCGGATCACGGTTCGAATTCCGGTTCCGTCTGCGGTACGGTATGGACGCAATGACAGCGCCCTCTCTCCTCTACGATTATTACAACCCCGAGTCGAACGCGACGGTGGTTCCCGTGCGCTTTTCCTCGCACTGAGTTCACAATTGTCCGGCATACCTTTGACCTGGGTTGGCGATCGAGGAGATCGAAATCCCATCTTCAGCAAAGAACGCGAGAAGGATGGGGCGCGCCCGGAACCTGGAGGTTTCCGGTATCCTAAGTGAGACTCTTGCTCAAACTGGAGGGCGTGATGAGCCTGCCCAAGTCCTGTCCGGTATGCAGTCGCAGAGAGATCCTGAAGTTGGGCGCTTTGACGCTTCTTCCGCTCATTGTGCCCACGGCGTATGCGCGCGGGGATGAAGCTCCAATTACCGCCAATGGCGGCGCGGATCCTTACCCAATTCCCTGGCTGGATAAGAACGGCAGCCATAATCAGCCGGCAGGTCTGAACCTGGAACCTTCGCACATTTATCATTTCAAGGGGCGAGTGGCCCGCTGCAGCACATTCACTGGCGTTGGCACGGATAACCAGGGGAATCGAATCGCATTCGGGAGTCCGACCACCGATTATGGAGTGATGCAGGGCGAGTACTGGGCCGCGCGCGCCGCGCAGCAGGGGACGTTCACTCATATATGACTCACGCTGTTCCGGGGACAGGCTGTCCCCGCCAATCAGATTCATGACTTTCATCCGCCCATTGCGTCCTCCGGACTTTACTGGGTTGTTCCCGTGCCAAAGGATGGCCTAAGTATCAGTGCCGATGGAAACACGTTCACGCTGGAGATGCAGAACGTCGCGGTAATTGACCAGCCCCGGTGGCCGGCTTTGGACTCGCCTGCTACACCCGCGCGGATGAGTTTCAAGATGGTTTGGAAATCAACCGGAGAGCCAGTGAAGTATGAGGATGCCTCCAGGCATTTGCGTTTTATGGGCACTCGCGCGACTTGCCAGCTAGAAGCGCAGGTGGAGGTTCCTGCAATTGGTTTTTCGTGGAAGTCCGATCCGCTGAATACGTCGAAGGCCGACTTCGCCATTATCGGCGAGGAGGTGAACGGGCGCTATTACGACGCCGGATAGCCCTGTGCCTTTGTCCGTCTGACGCCACCAAAATCTTGTCAAGACCTTAAACCTGAGCATTTTTTGCTTAAATCATTGATTCGCGGGGGAATATAAGTTCATCGAAGATGACACATTTACCCCCTCCAGTTTGATATTCTGAATATATAGGGTCAAGAAAACAGCGGCGCAGGCCATTCCGGTCTGCGCCGTTCGTGTTTCGGGACAAAAACCAGGATCATCCGAGCAATGAGAAACCTGAGGGTATCGGTGTGAGTGTGCGTATCAGTACCGTGAAACCGTTGGGGTGTGCGGCAAAGTTAAGATCAAAGTCAAAGGCAGCGGGCGGGGGCGCCCGCTCCACGACAGACCTCACCAGCAAGCAGCGGGGGGAATTGGCGGAAATGATGTTCATGGTGAAGGCGGCGCAGAAGGGATTTGTTAGGGCTAAACCCCATGGGGATAGCCGGCGCTATGACTTCATTCTGGATGTGGGGCAGCGGTTGTGGCGGGTGCAGGTGAAGTCGTCCAGCGCTAAGCAGTGTGGGTCGTATTTCGTGAACTTGCAGAGGAACGCCAATGGAGAGGTAGTGCCTTATGATGCTTCGGAGATTGATTTTGTGGTGGCTTATGTGATGCCTTGCGATGCGTGGTTTGTGATTCCGGTGGAGGCGATTTACGGACGGCAGTCGGCGAAGCTTTGTTTGCATGGGAATCCTCGGAGCGGGAAGTTGGGAAAGTATTGGGAGGCTTGGGGGTTGGTGACGATGCGGTTGGCGGAGAGTGGGTAGCGCCTTCGCAGCGGCGTCGGGGAACCCGCCCTTGCAGAGAACGCGCAAGGGTGGGCCGCCCGCCGAAAGCCAGTTCACCGCAGTTACCGAGGTAAGCCGTAGATTCCTCACAGAGGTGTTCTAATCTCTCAGCGGCTGGCGGTGCTGGGGGCGAGGTCTGCCGATGCTTTCCTCCTCGCCTGCTTTCAAGGCACGCAAAAAGTCAAGCTTTGTGGCGGTGTCTTGTTTTTTGAGGTACGACCCTCGAGGTGCGATGTGCAGTGCGGTCATAGCACTACGATGATTGATGTGTTGACTGAGATCTGGCAGCGCGTGCTACAACGGTCAACCATCGACCGCCCCATCGGCCCCGAAGACAATTTTTTTGATCTTGGCGGCAACGATTCATTGGTTGACAGTCTATTTGCCGAGATCGAACAAGCGTGCGGCCGGGAACTGCCCAGCGCGATCATCTGCCATGCGCCCACCATTGCCACCCTGGCTGCCTTGTTAGAGCAGCCCACTCTTCCACGGCTTCCGCCTTTCTTCCGAGTCAAAACGGGCAGCGACAAACCGCCCATTCTTATTGTGTCTGGCTTGGGGAGCCGGCCCATTCCCGTGCAGCTCGCAAAACACATTCGCACCGGGCATCCGGTCTACAGCATTCAGGCCAGGGGCATTGACGGAATGGAGGAGCCATTTGAGCGTATGGAAGATATGGCCGAGTTCTACCTGGGAGCGCTCAACCAGCTACAGCCCCACGGCCCTTATATTCTTGTCGGTTACTCTTTCGGCGGCTTATTGGCCCTGGAGATGGCGCAACGACTGTCCCGAGAAGGGAAAGAGGTTGCGCTGTTGGCCCTGATGGCCACATTCGCGCACCCGCGCTACTTTCCACCAGGCCAGCGCCTGAGACTCCTGGCAAAACGGACGAGAAACCGGATTTCCTTTGTGACACGGACCTCGATCCAGGGTGCGGCTTCACATTTCGTGCGGGCGCTTCAACGTCGGTGGCGCATCGCTCGAGCCCGTCTCCGAACCCCGTCTCGTGAAACTTCTCGCTTGCCGCTATCGTTCGCCGAGACCCTTTTGCGCGTCGAGGCCAGTGATTTGGTGGCCCTCGCACACTATCGCCCCCGATTTTACGGAGGGAAAATAAGATTCATGAGGGCCGAGGGCGAGCATTATTACCCGAGCGATCCGGCTGCGCTGTGGAAAGAACTGGCAGCCGAGCTTGAGATCGACACTGTGCCGGGCGATCACGTGGAAATGATCAATACCCACTTCGAAAGTCTGGCCGCCGTGCTCACTCGCTATGTGAAAGAGTCAGTCGAGTCGAAATGAGTCCCTGGGCGCGGGTTGGCTGGAGTCTCCCGGACGGCAAAATCCTGTCAAGGCCCTAAACTCCTAAGCGGTTCGGACTTGGGGATGTCCCACCCTTTGCAAAAAGCGCAAAGGATGGGCCACCCGCAGTTAGTGCTTGTCGTTGTCGCGATGATCGGGATGGGCATGGCGCCAGTCCCAGTATTGGGACTGTTCGTGCTTGTTCGCCTTCGCGTATTCGTGAGAATCCCTGTGGTTTTCAGTAAGGTACTGGTTCCAGGCGCGATTTTCGTTGTCGTCCCAGTTGTGATAATCCTTGTGGTTCTTGTCGTAGACTCGGACTTGGACTCCGGCCTCTTGAGGAGCGGGCGTAGCCAGAAGTGATACCGGTGCCGCGACGGCAGCGGTGAGGAATAGCGCAGCGAGGTAATGACGTGGTCGGTGCATGTGGTCTCCAAGGTCGGAATGTCCGCGTCGGAAATTGCGGCAGCCACCAGTGTGCGCCGCGGGCAAGGGGATTAATGTCTCGTATTGCTCATGTTCAGTGGGTTCTAACCTGGACGCCAGCGCTAGCGCCCGCCGCCCAAAAGGAAAATTGAGCCGGCGGGACGCCGGCGCTACGCTTAATCTATCCCCAGATCTTTTGCCAGCGCCGTCCATTTGCTGTCCACTAACGCCTTCGTCTTCGCATCCATCACAATCTCATCGGGCCAGGGACGAGTGAAGCCTTCCGTGGGCCACTTGCGGGTGGCGTCGATGCCCATCTTGGAGCCGTAGTTGGCCAGGCGGCTGGCGTGGTCGAGAGAGTCGATGGGGCCTAGCGTGAATTGGATGTCGCGCTCGGGGTCGATGTGGTTTAGGACCTTCAACGTCACATCGGCCAGGTCCTGCACGTCTACGTCTTCATCGACGACGATGATGACCTTCGTGAACATGGCCTGGCCCAGCGACCAGATGGCGTTCATCACTTTGCGGGCGTGGCCGGGATAGGACTTGCGGATGGAGACGATCATCAGATTGTGAAAGACGCCTTCGATGGGTAGATTGATGTCGATCAATTCAGGAATAGTGAGGCGCATCAGCGGGAGGAAGACGCGTTCGACGGCTTTGCCCATGTAGGCGTCCTCCATGGGAGGCTTGCCGACTATTGTCGTGGCATAGATGGGATCTTTGCGGTGGGTGATGCATTGTACGTGGAAGACAGGGTAGAGATCTTTGAGGGAGTAGAAGCCGGTGTGGTCTCCGAAAGGGCCTTCGGGGCGGAGTTCGTCGAGATTGACGTAGCCTTCGAGGACAATTTCGCTGGTGGCGGGGACTTCGAGGTCGACGGTTTCGCACTTGACCAGCTCGACTGGGGCGGCGCGAAGGAATCCGGCGATTAAGTATTCTTCGACGTCGGGCGGAGCGGGGACTATGGCGGAGAAAGTTACGGCGGGATCGGTGCCGATGGCTACTGCTACTTCCAGTTTGCCGGTGGGGTGATTTTTCTCGGAGAGTACTTGGCCGCCCGAGGTGCGGGCCATTAGATCCACGGCGGCGGAGTTCCCACTTCTCGCAAAAGACGCGAGAAGTGGGGCACCCTCTTTTGTGGCCGAGGATGCGAATTCAGAACCCCCACCCTGTCGCAAAGAACGCGACGAGGATGGGGCACCCTCTTCTGTGATGGTGCCTGCATTCCTCAGGGCTTGACGGTAGTGCTCGGCTGCGATCTTCTGCCGCTGCCAGTGCGCGCCCGTTGTTTTTGCGTCGTAGACCTGGAGGCGGTACATGCCCAGGTTTCGCTTGCCTGATTTTGGGTCGCGGGTGGTTACGCAGGGGAGAGTGATGAAGCGGCCGGCGTCCTGGGGCCAGCATTGGAGGATGGGGAAATCCAGTAAGGAGAAATTGTCGCGCTTGATTACTTCTTTGCAGGGGCCGGTGGGGACGGTCTTGGGGAAAAACCTTCCGGCTTCGGTCAGGAGGGGGAGCATTTTTAGTTTGTCGAGGAAGCCTTGAGGGGATTTCATGTCGAGAAACATTTTGATGCGGTCGGCGAATTCGTCGAAGGACGTTACGCCGAGGGCTAGTTTCATGCGGGCTTCGGAGCCGAACTGGTTTATGAGGAGTTGGGAGCCGGGGTATCCCTTGATGTTTTGGAATAGAAGGGCTGGGCCGCCTGGGGCTGCAAGCCTCGCTGCGCTCGCCTGGACGGCCGAGGCGGCCGTCCCCACATTGTATGTTCCTTTGCTTACTCGGTCGGTGATTTCGGCGATTTCTAACATTGGGTCGGCTTCGGTTTGGATGCGCTTTAGTTCGCCGGCGCGGTCGAGAGTGGCGATCCATTGGCGGAGGTCGTCGAAGGGCAAAGGGGTCTCCTTGGAACTGATGATTATAAACAGTGGCCAGTGGTCAGTGGGCAGTGGTCAGTGAAACCAGGATCCCTCGCTTCGCTCGGGATGACAATCTGAAATGCTCGGGATTACGACAAGTGAATCTTACAGTTTGCTGCGGAGCATGGTGATTACGTCGTCGGAGGTGATTACGCCGGCTAGCTTGTTGTGTTCGTCGATTACGGGAAGCGTCACTAGATTGTATTTGTCGAATAGCTCGGCTACTTCGCTGTCGCTGGTTTTTTTGTGGGTCAGGACCAGGGGCTCTTGAGTTAAGGAGAGGAGCGGGGTGTCGGACTGGGCCAGGACCAGTTTCACCAGAGGGACGGCCCCAACGAGGGTGCCGTGGGAGTCTACCAGGTAGATGGTGCTGACGGATTCGATGCCGCCTTCGAACTCGCGCATTACGCCGATCGCGTTCTCGACTGTGGCGGTGACGGGGAGGGCCAGGAACTCGGTGGTCATGCGTCCGGCGGCGGTTTCCTCTTTGTGTTCGAGGAGTTCGACTACCTCCTGGCTGGCCTCGGGCTTCATCTCGACGAGGATCTGCTCGGTGCGATCCTGCGGGAGATCGGCGAGCAGGTCAGCGGCGGCGTCGGGATCCATTTCTTCGACGATGTCGGCGGCGCGTTCGGAGTCGAGGGATTCGACGATGGATTTCTGGACGCTGGGCTCGACTTCTTCGAGAGTCTCGGCGGCTACGTCTTCGTCGAGAGTGCGGAAGACGGCTTCGCGCTCATCGGGGGCGAGGTCTTCGACGATGTCGGCAATGTCGGCGGGATGGAGAGTGGCCAGACCTTCGTGAGAAATCTTGAGTTTGATGCGGCGGGCGGGATCGGTTTCGATCAAGTCGACAAAGCTCCAGGGGATGATGCGGGGAGGAATTTTCTGGAGCAGGAGGTGGAGAGCCGGGCGGGGTGCGAGGCCGCGCAGGAGGCGGCGGATGGCGCCGCGGACGCCGATGTCGACGGACTGGATGCGCAGGATGGCATGGGGGCGTCCAGCCTCGGTCGTGGAATCGACTTGAAGGTCGACGTCGTTGACACGGACGACTTTGCGACCATTAATGTCGATGACCTGCTGATCAAGGAGATCGCGTTCGAGGAGGAACAGCCCCTCGGCGCCGTTGGCGGCGGGCCAGTCGGCGGGATTGGTGGAGGTATGAATGTCGGCGTTGATGGTGGTGACGGCGGAGAAGGGAAGAACGCGGTTGCCGGATTTGGTTTTGACGATGAAGGAGGCGATGCGGTCGCGGTCTTCCTGAGGGGCGAGGGTGACTTCGCGCACGTGGCCGGTTGCCGCGCCGGACGGGTCATACACCGTGGCGCCGAGAAGCTCGGAAAGAGGCAGCGTGGTCATCCCGGGGTAGAGGATAGCTGAGTTTTGCAGGGGAGAGAAATGAATTGTGCGGGGTGGGAAAAAAATCCCAGGGGCCAAGATTGATCTTGGAAACATCGGCCCCTGCACTACCGGTGAAATCCGGATGTTAGGCCGACAACGCCAGAGCCCATGCTGCGCAAGAACAGCCAATCTCTGCTATTGACTCTGGACTGCGCTCCAGGTTGTATGATTCCGCCATGGTGCTGAATCATCAGCCTTCCACCCCCACGCTGCAAATCGGCGAAGTTGCAAGACGAACCGAGTTGACGGTCGATGCGATCCGTTTTTATGAAAAGCGGAAACTGCTTCCGAGAGCGGTGCGAAGCACTGGTCGTTTTCGGATGTATACGGTGGAAGACATCGAGCGCCTACATTTTATCGGACGGATGCAAGCCCTCGGCTTCTCCCTGCGGGAAATCAAGGAATTGACGGACCTTCGCACCCGCAGAGTGGATGCGTGCGAATCAGTGAGGGAATTGCTGGCTACGAAGCTAGCGGAAGTACGAACGAAGATGCGCCAGCTTGAGGAGCTGGAATCTGAACTTGCCGTGGACTTGCGGAAGTGTAATGCAGAACTGAAGCATCGGCGGCGGCACACGCCAGCAGGGTGTCCCGTGCTGGCAGCTTCAGTTGGAGAAGAAGAATGAAAATAGAAGTCCTTTACTCTCCCGGATGCCCAAATTACCGCCCAACGGTTGAGCGAATCCAAAGAGTGTTGGCCTCGGAATCATTGGAGACGGAAATCCGGCCTGTGGCTGTACAAACGGATGCCGAAGCAAGGCAGTTGTTGTTTCCGGGTTCCCCCACGATACGTGTGAACGGTGAAGATGTCGAACCCGACGAGACAATCACTCCCGGTCTAAAGTGTCGTTTGTACCAAGGCTTGACCGGGGTTCCCTCAGAAGAGAGTCTTCGACGCGCGATCTCAGGAGGCAAAGGAAGGAGTGAGGTGTCATGAGAGTCGCAGAGCGGGCAACTCCCGTCGCAGCCGTGATAGCTGCGTTCTCGACTTTGGCGTGCTGCCTGCCGTTTGGCTTTCTGGGTGCGCTTGGACTTGCGGGGGTGAGCGTCAGATTGCAGACGGCGAGACCTTGGCTGCTCGTCGGCTCTTTCATCTTGCTGGCCCTAGGTTTCGTTCAGCTGTATCGTCGCCGTAATCAATGCAGGAAACGCAGTCCGTTCAGCATAGCCCTGTTCTGGATTGCTTTCGGAGCGGTTCTTTTGATTGTTCTCTTTCCCCAAGTCATAGCGAGTTTGGTCGCTGGTTGAGTGATGTTATGCGTGTGAATTTGAAATACGTTCTCGTGTGCGTCATTGCATTTGCATTTATCTGGTATTTCTGGGGTTGGAGCAGTCCTCCTCAAGGACAGCCACCACTCACATTGTTGACACCGGACAATCTCGAGCAGTTCAAACACGACTTCAACGACGCGGCAGACCGCACGCGGTTGGTGCTGCTGCTTTCCCCAACATGAGCGTATTGCTTGCGGGGGGCCTCCGCGATCGAAAAGATATTGAAACAGGACCACTCGCCGATTCTAGTGTTAGTGGTATGGGAACCGATGCTGCCGACTGACTGGTCGAGACCGGGTGGAAGAGTCCAATCACGTATCCCGGACCCTCGCGCCGTGCAGTTTTGGGACAAGCGTCATCTCGTGGCACAAGAGCTAAAGCAGCAGCTTTCCAGTTCGCAATTGTGTTGTCAGCGTAACGGGATAATCTGGGACGTTGCTGCAGTATATCCAAAGGACGCTCAGTGGGGTTCTTCCGCGCCCGGGTTCTTCGGAGGAGCGGTCGTAGACGTAGCAGATAGCATTCGTCAGAAACTCTCACAATTCGAATCCGGAGTGCCCCGATGAAGAACTGTTTGAATCCAAACGATTGCTCCCCGAATGATCTTATGGGCTTCAAGACAGCATGGTTTCTGTGGTATGTGCCCATCGCTGTCTTGGTGGTTGGCTCATCATGGACACGAGGGCGCGTATGGATGTGGGTACCCGCCCTTCTAGTCATGGGGCTGGGCTGCCTGGCGAACGCGTCCCGTTGCGGGCGGCTGCACTGCTACTTCACCGGACCAGTGTACCTTCTAGGCGCGCTCTACGTCGCGGTGTCGGCATTTGGGACGGTCGTCCTACACCCCGGTCTATTCCTCATTGTCTTGCTGGCGCTCTCGTGCCTTGCCCAGTGTGCGGAGATTGTCTTGGGCAAGTATCGGAAAAAGGGATAGACCATGCCAAGGCGCTGCACCGTTTCAAAGGATAAAGTCTAGCGCCGGCTACCCGCATTGGCGGGCGCCGATGGACTTTATACCCATGCAAGCTTGGCTTCGGTTGTCGTTCTGGTACATGTCCTATTTCCTGTCGTGGAGCGGCGCGTCCCGCACTTTGAAGAATCAAGGAGTTCTGCGGGGTAACCTGGGGAGGTGACGAACGGCACATTGCAACGACCAAGAGCACATTCTAATGTCGCGATCAGGATGAATCTGAAACCTGCACATCCCCGCCCGAAATCGCATCGTCCGGAGCTTGCTAACGCAACCGCCAGCCGCAGCCAGATCGCAAAACGCCGGAGCAATCGCATGGCGCTCCACGCTTCTGTCGGGCTACGCGGGGAAGATCGGCAGAAGTGTCCCTTTACGATGCCGGCGAAGGCCACGAAATTGAATAAGCACGGCGCTGCCGTTCAACTCCGTCGTGAGCTTCTGGTGGGCTCGTTCGTCACCATAAATAATAAGCAGGGCACCGCGCTCTCGGCCCGCGTAGTTGCGCAGTTGGCGGGCCTGGAGGGCGTTTCCACGTACGCAATCGAGTTCGTCGAGCAGGGCGAACGGGCGGAAACTTTCTGGGGAATTGTCTTCCCGCCGAACACCTCAAACGCCTAACCCGCAAATGTGAAACCGGCGCCAGCGCCACAAAGACGCACGAGTGATGATGCAAACCTGCGAATCTGATGGTGGAGGTTCGTCCAGAGTTTTACCGGGAGCGGGGAGAAGTTCAGGGACAAAACATCCTATCGCGCTATCACCACGAGAGAGTCACTATTTTATATACATATCCAGCGCCCAGGGGAAGTGGATTTGGAGCTGACAGAAATTAGCGGCTACTTCTGCTCCGTCGGCTAGTGGAGAGCAGTCGGTGGCGGAATCGCATGCGCGACCTGGGGGACCTTTTGCGGCGGGAGCGAATGCAGCAGCTCAACAAAAGCGGCATTAGTCCAACCAAATCCCGTCACATTCACGGCATATCCCGCCTTCACATTGGTCTCCGAAGACCGGGTCACGACGTTATACTTCTCGCGAATCGTCCCATCTCGCATGAAGTTTTCCAGAACGGTTGAAAGAAACTCGATAGAGACACGATCCGCTTCCGCATTGTATCCATAGCGGCGCATGCCTTCTACGGCGAGCAACTGGATCGGCGCCCAGCCAAATGGATAATCCCATTGGGCTTGGGTCTCCTCGACGCTCATTGCAATGCCGCCCGCTTTTTCCAATAAACTCAAATTCTTCACCACCGCTCGGGCTTGCGCAGGCGTAGCCAACCCAGCCCACAGCGGATAAAACGTAGTCGCATAGACGTAAGTCGATCTCTGTTCCTTATCGAAGTTGTAATCGAAAAAAAGCCCCTGCCGCTCATCCCATAAGTATTTTTGTATCGCCTGGCCGCGTGCCTCCGCCTGTCTTTGCCACTGCGCGGTATCAGAGTCCTTGCCCAGCAGCCGACTCATTTCTTCTAAGTCACGCTCGGTCTTGAAGAGAAGGCTGTTCAGGCAAACGGGAGCGTAATGGTGAGTAGCTGCGCCGTAAGGTTCGAAACGGAACGAGATATCGAACCCCGACTCGCGCATGGATCGGTCACCCTTGTAGTAGTCCGGCTTCAGCTTTATAAGACGCTCAGGCTCGCACGACGATTGGGATTGCGCCGTGCCGCAGACTCGCACCGAATAGGCCGACCCAGAGGCCCGGCCCGCCGGAACATCCGCAGCTTCGCCTTCATAGGCAGGGATTCCGCCGTGGAAAAGAAAATAGGCCGCTACCTGCCCATAGATGCCGGTCTCGTCCTGCAAAGCCTCGGGGGCAGGTCCGTCGCCGAAATCATAATAGCGGGCTAGACCGGTGTTGCCGGCCAAATGCGGCTCGCGCGTCCACATGGCGTGGTCCCGCTTCACATACGAGTAGGCCGTCTCCAGCCAATCCCGGTCGTCTTGCCCAGCCGCTTTTTGCGCCTCGTGGACTGCCATCACCATCGAACTGAGAAATGGAGGTTGGGAGCGCGTTAAATAATAGGTGCGATTGGCATTGAGTACCGCGCCGTAATGTTCAATCTCAAAGAAGAAATTCTCCACCATTCCGCGCGCGAGTTGCACCCGTCCATCCCGCAATAAACCGCGAAGAATGAAGTAGCTGTCCCAGCCATACATTTCGTTGAAGCGCCCGCCGGGCACGACGTACTTGTTCTTGAGATAAAGCAGTCCCGGTGGCTGAATCGAATCGGCGTCCATGGTCCCGAGTTGATGAATGACCTCCGGCAGATGGGCAATGGTGACTTTACAGCCGCGCTGCATTTGGGCGAGATCTTGAGGGGGTTCAAAATCAGCGGGAAGATAAATTACCGGCGAGGCCGAGAGTTTGGGGTCCGAAGCTGCGCCGCAAGAACTCGTCGAGCGGGTGAGAGCGTCCCACCCCGTATGGATGTAGGCGAGAATTGTTCTTAGGCTTGTGTCCCCGGTGAGGCGTTCGGGCTGTGATTGGCCCAGAGCCGCGAGGGAGAATATCGCAACCAGTGCTGCGCGGAGGGAACGAATGCGAAAGCTCCCGCGGCGTCGTTCACTAGCGCTAAGCCAAGATCCCCGCATCCCGTCGCTCATAGACAATTACGATAGCAAGAATCGTGGCCGCTTAGAATCAACTCGGCGGGAGAAAAAACTTTGTCCGACGAAGAAACAAAGAACCCACATGACTCCGACCGGCCTCTCATGGAAGGCGACTACACGCAATGAGAATGGCGGAGCCGGCCGGTGAGCGTGCCGGCGATGTTTGACCGACGACGGGAATTGCTTTCGGCTTAGCGACCGACCGCCCAGAACCCTTCCATCCTGCCCACATAGTGCTCGGGCTATAATTGCGGCCACGCATGGCACTCGCGGCTGGCACGAAACTCGGGCCTTACGAAATTCAGTCTCCGCTGGGGGCGGGCGGGATGGGCGAGGTCTACCGTGCGAGTGACACGCGGCTGGACCGCACCGTAGCGATCAAGGTTCTGCCCTCGGCGATGGCGCAGGACGCAGACCGGCTGCGGCGTTTCGAACAAGAAGCCCGCACCATCGCGGCGCTGAATCACCCCAACATTCTCGGGATCCACGACATCGGGACCTACAACGGCGCGCCATTCCTCGTCAGCGAATTTCTTGAGGGCGTCACGCTCCGGGAGAAGCTGCAGGCGGGGCCGCTGCCGGTACGGCGCGCCATAGAGTACGCGCTGGGAATCGCCCAGGGACTGGCTGCGGCCCACGAAAAGGGAATCGTTCACCGCGATTTGAAGCCGGAAAACATATTTATCACGCGGGATGATCGAATCAAAATTCTCGACTTTGGACTGGCGAAGCTGGTGCGGCCGGAGGCGCGCAGCGAAAACGCGGAAACGCTGGCGACGGGCACCTTGCCGGGCGTGGTGATGGGAACCGTCGGTTACATGTCGCCCGAACAGGTGCGGAGCGACGTGAGCGATGCGCGCTCTGACATTTTCAGTTTTGGCACTGTGCTGTATGAAATGCTGACCGCCCAGCGCGCGTTCAAGAGGGAAACGTCGGCGGAAACCATGACCGCGGTTTTGCGCGAGGAACCGCCGGAGCTGACGGATACGGGATGGCAGGGGCCGCCGGGGATGCAGCGAATCCTGACGCGCTGCCTGGAGAAGCGCGTAGAGCGGCGGTTCCAGTCGGCGAGCGATTTGGCATTTGCGATTGAGTCGCTGAGCGGAACGTCATCGGCGAAGAGCGTGGCGCAGCCTGCTGCGAGGCGGGCGTGGTTGCCCTGGGCGGCGGCGCTGGCGATCGTGGCGGCGTTGGCGGGAGGCGCCTGGTGGGCAGGGCGGTGGTCGGCGGCGAGGCCGCAGCCGAAATTCACGCGGCTGACATATCTGCAGGGTTATGTGTCGAACGCGCGCTTTGCGAAGGATGGGCAGACCGTTGTCTACAGCGCGCAGTGGAATGACGATCCGCTGCAGGTTTACTCGGTGCGGATGGAATTTCCGCAATCGACGAAACTGGATTTGCCGAGCGCGGCACTGCTGGCACTGTCGTCGAGCGGAGAGGTAGAACTGGCGGTGGATCCGGTGTATCACCCGAATTTTCTGAGTGGCACGATGGCGCAGGTGCAGATGGTCGGGGGCGCGCCCCGGTCATTGGAAAAAGAGGTGATTGCAGCGGACTATGCGCCGGATGGGAAGGCGCTGGCGGTGGTGCGTCATGCGAATCGGAAAGTGCAACTGGAGTATCCGGTGGGGAATGTGCTTTACACGACCTCCGGTTACCTGGACTATGTGCGGGTATCGCCGAGCGGGAAACAGGTGGCGTTTGTGGAGCATCCTGTATACGAGGATGACCGGGGATGGGTGTCGGTGGTGGATGCGGCGGGGAATCGCAAAGTGCTGACCAAGGAATATGGGGGAATCCAGGGGTTGGCGTGGCGAAGCGGCGGGGAAATATGGTTCAGCGCGGCGGACGAGGCGACCGATCAGCGGCTGTATGGGGTGGACTTGTCCGGGAAGATGCGGGAAGTGCTGAATGTGCCGCAACGGACGCGAGTGATGGACATCGCGGCGGACGGGCGCGTCCTTCTTTCGAACGAGCAGTACCGGGCGGAGATTACGGTCGTCGACGCGGCGACCGGGAAAGAAAGGCGAGGATTGGAATGGTTCAATGGGTCGTCGATTCCGGACATTTCGCCGGACGGGAAGGCGATCGTTTTCATGGAATGGGGAGGGCCGGCGGGTCCGCTATATCTAGTGGTTTACCGGAAGCTGGATGGATCTGCGCCGGTGGCGCTGGGACCGGGGACGGCGGCGAAATTTTCGCCGGACGGAACGATGGTCGCTGCCGCGATTCTGACCAGGCCGCCGCAGGTGGTGCTGCATCCGATTGGAACGGGAGAGAGCCGGCGCTTGCCCGCGGGCGACATTGTGAGCCTGGTGCATGTGGCGTGGTTTCCGGATGGCAAACATCTTTTGCTCGCCGGAGCTGCCGAGGGGCAACCGCTGCGGACTTATGTGATGGATCTGGAGGGGGGAAGGCCGCAGCCTTTGGGGCCTGCGGATTTCCGGGGAATGGCTGTTGCAAAGGATGGGAAACAAATTGCCGGGCGGAATGCTTCCGGGGAAGTTGTGGTGCTTGACCGGGAGACGGGGAAGGTGCAGGTGGTGCCGGGCATTGGGCCTCAGGATGATTTTGATGAATGGACGGAAGATGGGCAAGCACTATTGATGTCTTCAGGGACGCCGATGGCGGCAGGGATGTACCGCGTGGAAGTGGCAACCGGAAAGCGGACGCTGCTGCAGACCGTGGAACTTAGGGAGAAAGCGGGTTCAGTGTTGAAACTGCGGCCGCAGTACTCCGAGAACAGTAAGACGTATGTCTACGATACGCGGCGGATTCTGGGGTCTTTGTATGTGGCGGAAGGATTGCAGTAGGTCTGATTGCTTCGCGGTTTTTAGCCCGCCGCTTTTATCAGTTCGCTCAGGTTGTCCAAGTCCTGGGGGCTGGCGTCGCCGATGACGAAATATTGAAGGCCGTTGTGACGCCAGGTGCGGACTTCGAAGGAGAGGGCGGTGCGCACAGGCTCATGCGCGCGCGGGTCTCTGAGGTTCTGATCCTGGAAAATGAAGACTGAGATCTGGTGCTGGCGGACGCGAAAAATCAGCTCTGCGCCGGGCGACTGGCTGAGGTAGCTGAGCCTTCCGCCGACGAGGACGAAAGGCGAACCTTGCAACTCGGGCAGATTGAAGGTGAAGGGAATCTTTCCGGCAAACCAGGGCTTGACGGTGTGCCGGTCGGTGGAAACTACGTCGACCGGGTTGGCGCTGGCGAGGATGGCCACGTGCTGGTCGACCAGTTCGCTGATGAGTTGCTGTTCGCTGGTTCGATTGTGTTGGAGAGTTAGAAGAAAAGCGGTGGCAACCAGCAGAACGCCAGCGGTTGCAGTTACAAAGACGGGAAGCCAGCGCTGACTCCACAAAGTTGGCTTGGGTGCGGCGATGGTTTTTTGAATGCGGGCGCGGAAGGCCGGGTCTGCGGTGAACCTTTGGCCAGCCGCGTGAACGGCACGCTTCTGCTGAACTTTGCGCAGGGCCTGGGCGGCGCAGCTGGGACATCCGCGCAGATGTTCGTCTACGGCGCGGGCTTCGTTGGTGGGGAGTTCGCCGTCGAGGTAAGCGTCGAGTTTTTCGGTCCAGTGCTCGCAGGGCATTTTAGGTAACTCTATTTCGTCTGCAATTCTTGTACGGAGTCCCGTAGAGCCTGGCGGGCGCGGGACAAGCGCGACATCACGGTGCCCATCGGGATGGCAAGAGTTGCAGAAATTTCCTGGTACGACATTTCTTCAAATTCGCACAGGAGCAGTACCTCGCGATAAGGCACGGGCAAACGACCTAAAGCTTCTTGTACGAGGCGCTGATCGGAGCGCTGGAGCAGGATGGTCTCCGGCGTGTCGTTGGACGCGGGCAGACGCTCCTGGTCGCTTTCCGGTTCCAGCGGCACGGTCGCGTTTGACTTCAGGCCGGTGCGCGAGGTAAGAAACGTGTTGCGCAGAATCTGGTAGATCCAGGCGCGGAAGTTGGTGCCCTGCTGGAACGAACGGAATCCCTTAAGCGCCTTAACGTATGTTTCCTGCACCAGATCCTCGGCTTCGTGGCGGTCCTGGGTCAGCCAGTGAGCGAAGTTATAAAGCCGATCGAAGAGCGGCATCGCCAACTCCTCGAACGACCCCGATAACGCGCGCTCTTGAGACACGCACACAAGAGTAAACCAGCGAGTGGGCGTTTTATTCCCACCGCCATGTAAATAAATTTACTTGGAATAAGGTGGTTTTCTGAGTGGGGTCAACGTTCCGGGTTAGGGGGCGACACCGTGGCGCTCGCTCAGGCGAAAGACGATGCTTGCTGTTAGGCGAAGATTGTTCTGGCTTTGCACCGCGACGGCAGAGTCCACATATGCGGTGCGCAGGTAATCTCCGGTGAGGCGGACGGCGAAAGGCCCCGCAATGGAGCGTTCGATCCCTCCCCCGAGAGCATAGGCTGGCCTGGCAACCCATCCATGTACGTATTCGCTGCCAGTCACGGGAACTGCGCTGTCAACCAGTCCGGCGCCCACTAGCGCGTGCACGAACATCTGGGTTTTTCTTTGCTCAAATAAATGAAATACGGGGCCAGCAAGGAAAGTTAAAGTGTAGCCGGATTGTCCGGTGGTCAGGACGCTTGAGGTGTGAGCGTAACCGGAGTCTACGGCGACTCCCCAATGCGGGAGAAAGTTGGCGTGGCCGGTGACATCGAAGCCGCTGAGGCCTATGCGGCCGGCGGATGGAACTGTCGATGAGAGATAGCTGTAACCGCAACCGAGATCGTAAGTGGGGCCATAGGCGGTGGCGGGCGGTCCGGCTTGCAATTGATTTTGTGCCAAGGCAGGCACGACCAGCACGAACGCAAGAGATAGAACCTTCAGAGTAGTTCTCATTGTTCTCATTTCGTTGCGCTTGCTTCGGGACGTTCTGATTGAAAACTCGCGAAAAGCATCGCCGTTCTCGCCATTGCTTCTTGCTCCCAGGGACAACACAGGCCGGGGGCAGAGGCCGACCCACGAGAGTCTCCAAAATACCGGGGTTGGAGCGGACGGTAAACGTAACGACAGCTTCAGACCTTAGGTAATGAGGGTAATGAGGGTAATGAGGGGGCTGCATTCGCAGAGGTGAACTCTGGATTTCGCTGACCAGGTTTACAAACCCGGGGCCTGCAGGGTGAGCTTGGCTTTCTGGTATCCGTGCCCAGCTGCCTTTTCCAGCCATTTCCTGGCTTCGCCGAGGTTGGTGGGAGTTCCATCGCCGGAGAGGTAGCGGAGAGCGAGGTTGTACTGAGCGGCGGAATTACCCTCCTCCGCGGCAACGGCAACCCAGTGGGCTGCTTGCGTGCAACTTCGCGGGACGTAGCGCCCAATCTCATAGGCCATTCCCAAGGTCAGGGCCGCGACGTCATCCCCGTACTGCGCTTGCTGACGCACACTTTCGATCTCGTAGGGGCTCAAGCCGGCCACGAGTGAGGAGGCTGCAGGGTCGGTCACTCGCCAGTGGCTTGGTTCAGGCACAGCCGGTGCAGAAACAGCCGATTCAATCGCCGGTGGATTGGTTCGCAGGTTCTCGCTCCGGGTAGCTACGAGGGTTTGGGCCTGGCCAACATGGTCACGTGCAGGCGAGTCAGCGACGGGAATCTTATCTACTGCGATCTTATCTACTGCGATCTTATCTACTGCGATCCTGTCTGGTGCGATCTTATCCTGTGCGATCTTGTGGACCGGAGGAGCAGCTTTCATCGCGGCGAGGGCAGGCCGGTGAATTCCGAGCAGCGAAAATAAGAAAGCGAGCATGACCAGCAGCACGACCATGGGCCCAACGTATGCTGCCGCATGTTGTAACGCGGGCTGGAGGGCGAATGCGGTCCCGGCGGATAGGGAGTGTTCCTCATCTTTATGTTTATTTTTATTTCTATCTATATATCTGCCTCTGAACGGCACGAGAGTGAGAGCTGCCCGCGGAGTGATCTGGGCGACCGCCGTCTCATTCTCGCCTTGGGCAGGTTTCTTAACATCCGGCCCTGAGAACGGGACTGGATCACGCGGCGGTGAGCAATCAAGCTCCGCCGCGAGAGCCAGCGCTCCTGCAACTTCAGTTGGCTGGTAAGTCGGCGAAATCGTCAACGGGCTTGGAACGACACTGGGATCTGGGATTTCGCAAGTCTCTGACGTGGGCACTTCGGCGACCGCTCGCGCTGGTTCAAAAGCATTGCCCGGCGAAGTCAATGGAAGGGCCGCGGTCCATTCGCCGTTGTCGGAGGGAACTGCGAGGAGCTTTACTCCGTTGTCCGCTTCACTCAGTTCGCGATCGCGCTCACATTGGAGAACCCAGGCCGCTTCCAACAGCTTTTGAAAGGAGGGGACATCGAGGGTGAATCGGTGATTCATGGCACGATTCCTTAAAGGCAGCCTAGCCTACCGGAATGATATTGTATGCGACCGCCCGGAAACTGTCGAGGGACGGGCGTTTCCACTCATTGAGGATTGGTGGGCTGGCTGGCCGGGGTCAATGAGTGAGATGGCGAACGACAGCGGGAACAAGGTAGAACGGCCGCCTGCAATGGCGGCCGCTCCAGCTTGATCGCTACTGGCTTCGTTTGTCAGTCGCGCTCCTTGGCAGGTTTCGCCTTGTTGTTGTTGTGCTTCTCGTTGTAGATCTGTTTGCTGTTCTTATTTTCTTCCTTGTTGGCTTGTTGCTTCTGTTGCTTGGTCAAGGCGCCGCCGTTGGCGGTGCGCTCGTCGTGCACTTGCTGGGCAACATTGGCCTGGTTCTGGTTGGTGCGGGCAGCTTCGCCGGAAGTCATCTGGCCGCTGCGCAGCCCTTCGGCGGTGCGCTGCTGCTGGTTGGCTTCCCGGTCATCGACTTCGTTCGGCTTCACGGTATTCGCGTTGTGCTTTTCGTCATAGATCTGACGGCTGGCGGCATTTTGCTCGCCGTTGATCTGTTGACGCTCCGCACCCGTGAGCTTGCCACCGTTCGCTTCACGATCGTTGTGCACTTGCTGGTCAATGTTGGATTGCGTTTGCTCCGCCCGTGCCGCTTCGCCGGAAGTCATTTGACCGCTGCGCAAGCCGTTGGCGATGCGCTGGTCCTGATTGGCTTCCCGGGTATTGGGATTGTAGTTGCGCCCCACTGAGCGGTCGGCCGCCGAGATGGGTTGCGACTGCGCGTGCTGCTGCGCCACCTGGTGATACGCGTTTACATTCGCGCTCGCCATGGTCGCCGGACGTCCTCCATTCACCGACGCCAACTGCGCGCGGTCCTGCGCAGCAAACTGTTCATGCTGCACCTGATCGGCGGTCGGCTCGAAGTGGTGTTCGTTGGCCGCTTGCATCTCCATAGCCGACGCATGCACCTGAATGCCCTCGCCGCCATTGAAGCTCACGTGGTTGACGTTCACGACGGTATTTTCCGTTACGATGGTTCGGTTCTCGTACACATTGGTGACGTGTACGCCTCCAAAGTTCGCCACGGCACTGTTGTAAGCGAATACTCCACCACGCCACTCGCCGCCGACGAAGCCGACGCCGCCGAAGCCGAAGCCGTAGTTGACGCCACCGTAGAACCCAACATGCGGTCCCCAGTAGCCGCCGTGCCAGCCGTACACTCCGCCTTCATAGCCCCAGTAACCAGGGGTCCACAGAAGACCGGCGCTGGGAGGCTGCGCCCAGACGCCCGGAACCCAGAAGTAGCCTGCATCCCCGTAGGACCAGTAGCCGGGAGTCCAAAGATAACCCGGCGCGGGAATCGGTGGCTGCTCATATACCGGCAGGGCCGGAGGAGCAAGGTGGATAGAAACACCGACGACGATTTGTGCCTGCGCGCTGGGCAGGCTCAGCATCGGCAGCATGATCAAAGCAGCGGCAAACAGATTGCGAAATGTTGAACGAAGAGACATAGTTGTTTCTCCTTGTGCCGGGGCCCCAAAACAGCAATATCTCCCCGTGTCTGCCCGCACTGCATGGGCGTGTTCATTAAAACCCAGAGACGCGATGTTTGTTGCTGACGAAAGTTCAGGGCCTGGGTGGCGGTAAGTGTAGTGATTCCTTAACAATGTTGGCGCTTGTCCTGCGCTGATTACCTTTGCGTATGTACTCAAGTCACCTGTTTTCGCTGGCCTCTGGTTACTTGTCAGCGACCTGGTTTCAGCGTGCAATTATCTTTATTGAGAGTACGGCGAGAGATTCAGGAGAGACCCATGGGGCGCGCGTTCGGCTTTCTTAGCGTCGTCGTTGTATTGGCGGTCGGGATGTACGTTTATTCCAGGCAGGCGCAGAGCTCTTCTGCTGTTGCGGGAGCGAACAATCCAAAGGCCGCGGTCAACCTGACTGGTGTGAAGAGCGATCTGATTGGTATCGCCTCGGCGGAGCGCCGGTACTTCGCGACCGAAGGTAAATATGCTTCTCTCGACGAACTGATCTCGAGTAATTACGTTTCCATGGCGCGGCAGCGTCCTCCTTACACCTATGAGGTCGAGACCCGTCCCGATGGCTTCCGGGTGGTGGCTACCCATTCGGGTGACGGCACCCCAGGTATGCCGGCGCAGTTTTCGGTCAATGAGAACATGGAGTTTCAGTCGTCCGAATAGGCTCTGGGCTCTACTTTGCGAGAGGTAATTGAACAGTCTTGCCGGTCTGAGCAGACTGCCTTGCTGCATCGAGAATCTCGGACGCGGTTACGTTGTTTTTTAGAGACGACAGGCTATTTCCTTCCTGGATTTCACCGTTCATGACCGCAGCGAGGTAGTGCACCGGGTCGTCGTCCGGGGCGGGGAGAGACTGTCCCTTTATCGTCTGGCCTTCGGACTCATTCGCGTTTCGGACTTCGATGCGCTCGGAGTCGATGGTTTTGGCGTAGCCGGTGCGGCCGTAAACATCCATCTGCTTCACGGCGAAAGGCCAATTCCATGAGGCCTCGACAATTGCGACGGCGCTCTTGTAGTTCAGGATGATTTCGGCTTCGTCGTCTACGTGCGGATATAGATCGGGCTGCATGTGCTTTGTGATTGCGGTGACCGATAGCGGGGCTTCGCCATCCATGAGCCACGTCATCAGATTCGCTCCGTAGCAGCCGAAATCGAAAAGAGCTCCGCCGCCGTTCTGTTTCGGATCATCCAAAAAGTTGAGGAACTCGGGTCCGAAGACGCCGAGCAGCTTGGGGCCGCGGTGACCGTCGCGAAAGACCGCCTTTACGACGGGACCGAGAGCGCCCTGCCGCAGCAGGTGGAAGGCCTCGGTGTTGCTTGGGTACCAAGAGGTTTCGAGGTTGACCAGCACATGAATCTTGCCCCGCTCGGCGGCGGCTTGCATGGCGAGGGCATCCTCGTAACTGATGGCTAGAGGCTTCTCGACCATTACGTGGACGCCGAGGGCGGCGCATTCCTCGACGATGCGGCGGTGTTCGCTGGGGGCGGTGAAGACCAGGACTGCCTGAGGGTGAACTTGCTTGACCATCTCCTGAATGGTGCGGAAGTGGAGACTCGGGGACATATGGTGGCGCTGGGCGTAGGAGTCGAACAGGGCCTGGTCGGTATCGACGACGCCGACTA
Organism: uncultured Acidobacteriaceae bacterium; assembly: GCA_963787495.1. Classification (GTDB taxonomy): domain Bacteria; phylum Acidobacteriota; class Terriglobia; order Terriglobales; family Acidobacteriaceae; genus Sulfotelmatobacter. The sequence continues at coordinate 540,433 of CAWBDA010000001.1, read as the reverse complement.
TTTTAACGTCTGGGCGGTTCAGCAGTCCGCCGGCGGGGGCTAGCGCGCCGCCTCGCAAGGAACTCGATATGGCCGTGCTCGAGGCCGACAATGCCCAGCTTTAGTGGAGTGGGATTGGCGGCGGAGGCGGGTTGCGAGTTGGCGGCAAGAAGAACGATTATCAAAAGAATAATTTTTTTCATGTGTTTCCTTCTTTCTAGAATTTCTTGCGAAGAAATTCAAAAAGGATGTAACCGATGATAGCGGCGATCATGGCAATTTCGAAATTGGCGGCGGTGAAGACATCTCCGATTGCCCAGACCAAGCCCCTCTTCTGCCCCCAGCCTGAGCGCTCAAATTCTCCCATCAGGAGATTGGAATAGAACAGGAAGACGATAAAACCTACTTCGATAACAGCTCTCCAGACATTCTTCATCGCAGACTTCCGTAGGTCAAAGACCTTTGATTTCGCAGCCCGTATAATACAGGGGTGCGGCTGATTCTTGACATATTCGGACAGACCCTTCGGACGTTATGGGGGCACAAACTGCGGTCGTTTCTGACCATGTTTGGAATTGCCTGGGGAGTGTTTTCGCTGCTGCTGCTGGTGGGACTGGGGGAGGGATTCCGGTCGGGAAATAAGAGGCAGTTCGACACGCTGGGCGAAAATGTGATGTTCATCTGGTCGAGCCGGGCTCCGGTGATGCAGGGAAGTTTCACGGCGCTGCGCCAGTACTACCTTACGGACAGAGACTACCAGGACATTTTGCAGGAGGCCCGGAGCGTGGGAGCGGTGGCGCCGGTAATCCGGCGCAACGATATTCGGGCAGTGAGCGACTTCTTCCAGTCCAGCGGGGACCTTATGGGAGTGCCGGCGATGTTCAACCGGATCCGTTACCTCCCGATCAAGGAAGGGCGCTGGATTAATGAGATGGACATCGCGCAGAAACGGGCGGTGATTGTACTGGGAGATGAGACGCAGCGGACCTTGTTTCTGGGGCGGCCGGCGGTGGGGAGCAACATTCTTCTGAACGGGGTGCAGTTTGAGGTGATCGGAACGCTGCAGCGGATTGGACACGGCGATAACAATACGCAAAACCTGAAGTGCTTCATGCCGTTCAGCACGATGCGGGAGTATTTTCGGCCGACGAACGTGGGGGAATCGCCGGATGTGATTACGCTTATCGAATACCAGCCGAAGACGAGGGTGCTGCACGAAACGGCGCGGCAGGAAGTGCACCGGATCATTGCGCGGAACCATGGGTTCGATCCGAGCAATCCGGATTCATTCGACGAGTGGGACACGGTAAACACGGTGGACCAGGTGGGAAAGATTTTCGACGCGATGAATGCGTTTTTGGGGAGCGTGGGGCTGGTGACGTTGGGACTGGGAGCAATTGGCATTATCAACATTATGCTGGTCGCAGTGGCGGACCGGACGCAGGAGATTGGATTGCGGAAGGCGCTGGGCGCGACGAACGCGAGCATCATGTTTCAGTTTTTTGTGGAGGGCGCGTTTCTGACTTTGTTGAGTGGGACGATTGGAATCGGGCTGGCCGCGGGGCTGATGGGGTTGCTGTCGCGAGTTGATCTGGGGGATGGATTCGATCCGCCGAAGCTGGTGGCGTCAACGGCGGCGCTGGCGGTGGTGTCGCTGGCGGTTGCCGGGGTGGTGGCGGGATTGTATCCGGCGCGGCGGGCGGCGATGTTGCAGCCAGTGGAGGCGTTGCGGAAGGAGTAGGAACAGTGGTCAGTGATCAGTGGCCAGTGAAGAAACTTCCTTAGGCGGATTTGCTGCTGCGGAAGGAGTAGCTTCTAGCTACTAGCTAGTAGCTTCTAGCCAACCACGGCGCCTCAGGGGCTAAAGCCCGCGTCCGGTACTCTTCTGGGCGGCACGACGGAAGTCGTGCCCTGCCCAGGATCTTTTGTCGGGGATGGTTTCGAGATTTAGCTAAAAGCTAGGAGCTAGAAGCTAAGAGCTGAGACTTATGCATCGGGATTTGTTGGGACAGGCGTTTGCGGCTATGCGGCATGACTTGCGCAAGACTACGCTCACCATGGCCGGGATGGCTTGGGGGATTGCCACTGTGGTGTTGCTGCTGGCTTACGGGAACGGATTCGCGCAGGCGATTACTAATATTTTTCAGAGCTTTGGGGCGACTGCGGTGGGGATATTTCCCGGGAGGACTTCGGAGCAGGCGGGAGGGAACAAGGCCGGTGTGCAGGTGCGCTTCACCGACGCCGACATTGAACTGCTGCGGAATAATGTGCCGTTGTGCAAACACGTGGTGCGGATGTCACAGAAGGATTCGTCGGTGCAGAACGGAAACCGGACGTTCACGTTGCCGGTATTGGGCATGGACGCGGCGATCGGGGAGATCTGGAATCTGGACATGGACCAGGGGCGCTTCCTCGACGATGAGGACAATGAGCGGCACCGGTTGCTGGCGGTGATTGGGTCCGAGGCCAAGGACAAGCTGTTTTCGGGGATGCCGGCGGTGGGGGAAGAGATCCGCGTGAACGGGGTTGAGTTCCAGGTGTTGGGAGTGGTGAAGCCGCGGATGCAGGAGGGCGACGACGACGACAACCGGACGATCTACATTCCGTATAACGCGATGAATGTGCTGAAAGATAATCACTACCTGGATGGAATCTGGATGGATTCGCAGGGGCTGGATCATGACCGGCTGGATCAAACCATTCGCGACACACTGGCGGCGGCGCACGACTTCAAGAGTGACGATAAGCGGGCGCTTTTTGTATTCGATGCGCAGAAGCAGCTTTCGCAGTTCGGGATTATTTCGCTGGCGCTCAAAGTGCTGCTTGCGTTTATCGGGACGCTGACTTTGGGGATTGGCGGTGTGGGGCTGATGAACATGATGCTGGTGACGGTGACGCAGCGGACGCGGGAAATTGGAGTGGAGAAGGCGCTGGGAGCGCGGCGGCGAGACATTTTATTTCAGTTTCTGGCGGAGGCGCTGGTGATTACGGCGGTGGGAGGGTTGCTGGGAATTTTGTTGTCGTACCTCGTGTCGGTATCGGTGGGGCGGCTGACGTTCTATAGCGCGATGGCGAAGCATGCGGAGGCGGGAGACATCCGGCTGATCTTGTCGCCGATGATTCTGGTGGTGGCTACGGGGATATTGGCGGTGGTGGGAGTGGTTAGCGGGATGGTTCCAGCTATGCGGGCGGCTAAGCTGGATCCGATTGAGGCTTTGCGATACGAGTAGCTAGAACTACCTAGTACCTAGTCCCTGTTGAACATGGCTTCGTCCGATGACATTTTGAATTTGGCTCCGCCTCGGGCTGATGCTCGGGTGGCTTATGGCGGGAATTCGAATCAGCTCTTGGATTTACGGTTTCCTTCGGGAAAAGGACCACACGGGCTGGCGATTTCCGTTCACGGAGGGTACTGGCGGGCGAAGTACGATCTGGAGTATATGGGGCATTTGTGCGCGGCTTTGACGGCAAAGGGGATTGCGACTGCGAACCTGGAATATCGGCGGGTGGGGAATGCAGGCGGAGGATGGCCGGGGACGTTTGCGGATGTACGGGCGGCTTGCCGATTTCTGCTACAGAATGCTGCGAAATATGAGTTCGACTTGCGACGAGTCGTTGTGATCGGGCACTCGGCTGGAGGTCAGCTTGGACTTTGTTTGGCAGCGCATGAGACTGGCGTGAAAGCCGTGATCTCGCTGGCGGGGGTGGTGGATCTGCAGCGGGCTTACGCGTTGCATCTCAGCAACGATGCGGTGGTGGAGTTTCTGGGTGGGACGCCGGCGGAGGTTGCGGATCATTATCGGGAAGCAGATCCGATGAAGCTCGCGATTGGGGCGCGGCAGTGGCTGGTGCATGGTACGGCGGATGATGTGGTGCCTCCGTTTTTCAGTCGTGATTACGTCGGCGCGAAGCAGAAAGCTAAAGAAGATGTGCGGTTGGTGGAGATTGCGGGGGCGGGGCATTTTGAGGTGGTCGATCCGCGGTCGGGGGCTTGGAAGAACGTGGAGAGCACGGTTATGGAAGCGGTGGGATGACGGTTCATAGCGGCGCGGGCGTGCGTCCGTTGATTGCGATCACTTACTGATCTCTGACCGTTTCCAGATAGCTTCTTTGGCCTCGGTGCCCCAAATCGAGTCAGGCGTGACCGACACTATGTAACACAATCCATAACCAGGTAGGTCTGCGATCCGCACGATACGACCTTCTTCGCCACTCGTCTTGTTACGTACTGTGTCTCCAACTTCGAATTGCATGACAAACAATAAATGCCAAGAAGCTAAGCTATTTCCTTTCCTCTATAGCTTTAGATGCACAACGATTGATTCGGTTGCAGGCGGGGAAGGTCTTTAACTCTTGGTGGGAGAACCGGGGAGCTACTTACTCGCTCTGTCCCGGATGGCTCGCTCCGTTTCCGCGGCTTGCTGGCGCACGTCGTTGGAAATATCCGGGAGGTCGCGTTCGTAGGGACGAATTGCTACGAGGTCGTCGGGCTGGCCGATTAGATAGAGGGCGCGCAGGGCTTCCCAGACCTGGTCATTGGCGGGATCGACTACTGCGATCTCCGCTCCTGCCGCGACATTTGATCCGGTTCCGGCTACGGAGCGAATGCGGCCTGGAATCGGAGAGCGGATTTCGGCGATCTGTTTGTTGCCGAATTCCAGCTTTGCTATCATGCCGCCTTGGCGGATGGCGGTGCCCGGGCGGTCTGTGTCAACGATGCGGCCGGATTCGGGAGATGCAATGTGGGCGGGCTGGAGCAGGGCTAGAATTTGTGGGCGACCTGTGGCGTCACCGAAACGCACCAGCGACAGCGCGGCGTTGCCGCGGACCATCTGCGAGGGGTCGGATAACATCTTCAGCAGAGTTTCGTGAAATCCCGCGCCGGACGTGTCCTGGCCCATGACCCAGGCATCGGTGTTGCGGACTTCTTCTACGGGATCGGCGGCCAGGCTCACCAGTTCTGGATACCATTGTTTCGCGGTTGAATCCTGACGCGTGATGCGCTCGCCTACCTGGACCAACGCTTGCTGAATGTGGCGCGGCTTTTTCGTGTCGTGCAGGTATTCGGTCAGCTGCTGGTCGGAGAGCTTGCGGCCGAACCACGTGTTCCACCAGAACAGAAAAGGCATTAGGCAGATCAACCAGGCGGTGACGAAGAAGAGGAGCTTTTGGGTGCGGGACATGCCGGGCTTTCGGGGCTGGACGTCGTCGGTGAGTTGGGCGGAATTTAAATTGGCGGACATAAGGGCAACAGCTACCACGGAGTCACTGAGTCACGGAGAAAATCACTACCAGGAACTACTCTACGACATCGGCGTCCAGTACGCGGTCCTGCTCCAAATAATGCGAGACGGCGTATTGGGCCAGGAGCGGGGTCTGGAGGCGGACTTCGGCTCCGATCCAGGCGCCTTTGGGGTAGGGGGTCCGCCTCGCTTCGCTCGGCGGCACGGCCGAGGCGGCCGTGGCCACAGGGCTTGCGGAAAGTCCGCCGCTGCCGAATTGGGGGCCGAAGTCGGCGCTTTGGATTTGATCGAATTGCTTGATCTCGCGCCAGGCTTCGTCGCCCGTTGTGCCGGAGACATCGATTTTTAGTTTTACGATCGACATAAGACCCCAGGGGCTGAAGCCCGCATCGATTGTAGACGCTTTACGCGGCGCTTAAGCGCCGCTCTTCCACGGTGCTGCTTACGACCGTGTAGCTGGCTGGAAAGCAGGTACCCTCAGGGGCTAAAGCCCAATCCAAATGACCGCCTTCAACGCAGGCCTGAAGGCCTGCTCCACCCGCTTGTGGTTCCTAACGCGGGCCCGCTCTCCCTTCTTGCTCCTCGTGAACCCTAGCTGTGCGGGAACCATTGGTAGAGCATGAAGTATACGAGTACGCCGGTTACGCTTACGTACATCCAGAGTGGCCAGGTCCAGCGCGCGATGGCTCGATGACGGTCGTAGCGCGCCTGGAGCCCACGGATTAACGTAATGATCACCATGGGGACGATCACTATGGCTAACGTTACGTGGGGAATCAGGACAGCGAAGTAGATTGGGCGCCATACGCCCTGACCGAGAAAACGAATGTTCCCCACGTGCACGTGAAAATAGACATAGCAAGCCAGAAACAGTGCTGAGGCGACTACAGCGGCGATCATGCAGGCGCGATGCGCGGCCATGCGGCCGCGGGCGATCAGGTAGCGGCCGGCTGCCAGCAGGATCGCGCTGACTCCGTTCAGACTGGCGATCAGGGCGGGGAAGTAAGCGTATTGTTCGGCGATCATATTTTCGGCGATCAGTTCTTGTCGATCAGGCGGCCGGCCTCGTGGTGCGGCGGTTGGCCATCAGGAATGCGAGCGCAAACATTACCAGAGAAAACAGAAGCAACGTGGCAATCGATGAAGGCAGAGGGAACGGGGTTTCCATCCCGGGATAGAGCAAGGCGCGAAGCGCCTCGACTCCGTAGGTGAGCGGGTTCATGTACATCAGGACGCGAATCCAGCCCGAGGCGCGGGCAATGGGAAACAGCGCTCCTGACAGAAGCCACAACGGAATCAAAAACAAATTGATAATGCCGTGGAAGGCTTGAGTGGAGTCCATGGGCCACGCGATGGCGAAGCCCAGCGCGGTCAGCGCGAACGAAACCAGGAAGACTACGAGCGTCACCAGCAAGAACTGGAGCAGGTCGAGGTGTATGCCCGCGAACGGAGCGAAGATGAGGAAGATCATGCCCTGAATGGCGGAGAGCGTGGTGCCACCTAGAACCTTGCCCAGCACGATGGCGGAACGCGGCACTGGGGCGACCATCACGGAAAGCAGGAATCCTTCTTTGCGATCTTCGATGAGCGACATCATGGCGAAGATCGAAGTGAACAGGACGATCATTATCAGGGCGCCGGGATAGAAATAGTCGAGATAGTTCTGCTGCCCCTGGCCGGCACCGGAGCGGAAGGAGTTGCCGAATCCCGAGCCGATTACGATCCAGAACACCAGGGGAGATGCGAGTACGCCGACGACTCGCGTCTTCTGGCGGTAGAAGCGCACGATCTCGCGCCACCACAGGGTGAAGGCGGGCAGCCATACGCCGGCTGAAGCTGGCGCGATGGATCTCGGTAAGGCGGCGGTTTGAGTGGCCACGAAGTTTAACTCGCTTTCGGTGCGGGAGTTTTGCTTGCCGGAGCTCCGGCGGCTTTTCCGGCCGTCTTTGCGCCGAGCAGGCCCTGGTCGCGCATTTCCCAGTAGGCGTTCAGCAGGAAGACTCCTGAAAGGGTTAGAAGGATCACGGTCAGGAACAGGCCGTCGACAGTGGTGATCAGGCCGTTCATCAGCGTCCACACGATTCCCAGCACGGGGAGGATGGCAAGCACGAGTGAGAGAATCAGCATCATAGAAAGTTTCTACCTCCTGTGATCTTCTGAACCTGATTGATTGTCGCTACTGTTACTTTCACTCCAGAACTTGTGTCCGGTGCGGCGGATGAAGACGTCTTCGAGAGCCGGCTTGCTCACCGAGAGCGCCTCGATCTCTCCGGGGAAGGCCTCGACGATTTCGGTGACGAAGCGGTGGGCGCCTTCGCGCTCCATGCGCACTTGATTCTTGCCAGCTTGATTTTCGAGAACCGTGGTTTCGACATGAAAACGTGCGCGGATGCGTTCGGCCAGCACAGATGCATCGTGGGCGGCGTCCAGCAGGATCACGTCGCCGCCAATTTCGCTTTTCAACTCCGCGGGCGTGCCCAGAGCCACCAGGTTGCCTTCATTCATGATGGCGAGGCGGTCGCAGCGCTCGGCCTCTTCCATGAGATGCGTGGTCACGAGCACGGAGACATGTTCTTCGTCGCGCAGCATCTGCAGGTATTGCCAGAGGTCGCGGCGGGCGCCCGGATCGAGGCCGGCGGTAGGTTCGTCGAGCAGGAGCACTCCGGGATGGTGCAACAATCCTTTGGCTAATTCGATGCGGCGCTGCATTCCGCCGGAGAAAGTTTCCACCAACTCCTTGGCGCGATCGGCGAGGCCGACGCGGGAGAGGATTTCTTGAATCCGCTTTCTTAGAGCTGTGCCCTGGAGACCGTAGAGATGTCCCTGATGCCAGAGATTTTCGTAGGCGGTGAGTTTGACGTCGATGCTCTGGGCCTGAAAGGCAACGCCGATCTGGCGGCGCAAGCGCGCTGGTTCCTGCGCCGCATCGCAGCCCATGATGGTGGCGCGTCCCGCGGTGGGGAGCATTAGAGTGGAAAGAATCCTGAACAGAGTGGTTTTGCCACTGCCGTTAGGGCCGAGCAGGCCGAACAGTTCGGCCGGGCGAACGTCGAACGAAACACCGTTCAGAGCGGACCGGTCGCCATAGCGATGCACCAGGTGCTCGACCGAAATGACGGGCGGCACGGGAGCTGGAGTCACTTCCGGGGCGGCTTCGGCGAATGTGGAAACGTTCGATACCAAGAGGCGTCCTGAGTCAGGTCCACTACTAGTTTACGACGAGATCGGGTTCATCATCATGAGAATGAACATAAGAGGCGCAGTGGGCTTGCTGGCGACGTTCATGCGGCCGACGCATCCCGTTGGGCCCGCGGGACACGGTCGGCGAGCGCCACCGGAACGTTGCGCCACACTTGAATCGCAAGGACTACCGTGGTTGCCAGGAGCAGCGCGCCGACGGCTACGTGCGCTACCGTGGATGTGACCATGGGGAGCTCGGGTTGGACTGCGCCTTGTCCCCAGGCTACGCGCGTCAGGAATGCTGCGAAGCCCAGGAAGAGCTGCGTGATTAGAAGTGAGAGTATGACTATTGCCGGGCGGCGCACGGCGTCAATATTCGAATACACTGAGATCGCCCGGATGGCGGTCCAGGCGAGCACGAATGAAACTGTCGCCGCATTGAGCACGTGCGGCCACCAGCTCATGCCGTGATGGCGGAACATTCCGCCGAGGATGAGCTGCACGTAGAGCACGACGATGGAGAGCAGGGTGAGAGTGAACAGGCTGGGGTGGTGGGCGTCGAACTCCACTTTAGGTTGCTCTTCGACCCACTTGCGTCCGGTGAACAGTGCGATGGCAACCGCGATACAGAAAAAAGTCTGCGCTACCGTCGCGTGGGCGGTGGAAAGCCACGGCGGCTGGAAGAATAAGACTGTAAGCCCTCCTAGAGTTGCCTGCGCGATGACCGTGCAGAATGCGCCGACGGCCAGCCAGCGCATCCAGCGCCGCTTCTCGACAAGAAAAGTCCAGAGCGCGATGGCCAGAGTGAGCGAGACCAGCGTGCCGGCTACCATGCGGTGGCTCCACTCGTAACGGACTCCGCCGACGAAATGCGGGACCTTTACCAGGTAGCCGAACGAAGTGGGCCAGTCGGGAACCGATAGGCCGGCGTCGTTGCTGGTGACCAATGCGCCTGCTGTGATTACGACCAGGGTCGCACATGCGGTAAACACGGCGAAGGCGTGATGGGCGCGGTTGTAGGTTGCCGGGATGGCTTTCAGTGTGTTTCCCCTTGGGTCAAGGATAATGCACCGGGACGAGAGCGCTCGGAAGGCACTGCTTTAAGCCATGCCTTCCCGAGCCCCATTTATTCGACGACGCTTACTCGCCCGCGGCTTTGAAGCTCTGATCCACGGTCTTGGTGTCTTTCGGGCCGACCGTTACTTTCTGGTCCTGCTCGCCCAGTTTTTCGTGCACGAAGGCGATGGTGTAGTCGCCCGGGGGCAGTCCCTTGATTTCATACTTGCCAGACTTGTCGGTGACCGCGTAGAACGGGCTCTTCACCACGTTGATGTACATCTTCATCCAGGGATGCTGGTTGCACTTTACCGGAAGCATGATTTCTTCGCGGGCGAAATTTTTCTCGAGCGGAGCGGAGGACGGCGGCTGCGATTCGTTCCACTCGCGGTTATCTTTTGGCGTGGGATGGATGTTGTGGGTGGTCTGATCGTCGTTCTTGATTTCAACGGTCTGCCCCGCCATCACGCCGAGCACGTGAGGATGATACTTGCAGCCGCTCTGGTCGAGAACGACCGCGTCTTTGGGGACGTCGAAGGTGCGGCTGCCGAGCCCATCTTTTACGTAGACGAAGACGTTGGCGAGATCGCCATTCGCTACGACTACGTTCTCGGCTTCGTTCATGCCTTTGCAGGCTGGGTCCTGGCTCATGTCGATCTTGCCGGCCTTCGGCGCGGCGCCATCGAACTTGACGGTGCCGTTTACCGTGGCCACGGTTGCAGGATCAATGGGCGTCGCAGCGGGAGCCATTGCGGGTTGCCCGGAAGACATGTTATTGGCCGGCTGTTCCTCTTTCTTGCTGCAAGCTACGGTCAGCAGCAGGCCGCACAATGCAAGCATGCTGACTGATAACATCCAACTGGGTTTTTTATTCATGATGTCCTTCTTTCTGTAGTGGTTGATATTTATGCCCCGACGGACGCCCTCGGCGGTAAAGCCGCTTTTGAAGTTGGGGACTTTGCGGCACGGCTTGAAGCCGCGCCCTTTCAAAACGCAGTCACACATCGAGTTTTGCGTAACCGCCATTTTACCGCGAACCGCCGCTTGCTGCCGGATGCGACTGGACAACCGCTTGTTTGCGATCGGTCTTCTGCTGCGCCGCGGCCTTCGCATGCGGCATGGACGCGGCTACTCTCCGCTGTTCTTCCGGCGTTAACAGGAAGATGTAATCCGTCAGCAGTTTACGATGATCTCCGGCGTAGCCCTGGAACAATGCCGGCGTCGGTCCGGCGAACACCCACTGATTATCCTGTTGCTTGAAAAGGCCCGACGGCATTGAGGTTCCGGGGCTGACGGCCTGCGGGTCGGTGATCCAGCGCTCGACCCAATCCGGTTTCAGCCGTTCCTTTGCCAGGAGGAAGTTGGGCGCGGTGGCGATCTTGTCGTGCGCGGGATCGCCCGTGGCGTGGCACTTCAGGCATGGAGCGGCGGTACTCGAGAACAGGCTGCGCGCCATGTCCGTTTCTTTCGTCGTGAGCACTGGCACCTGTTCCGGAATATAGGGCATGGGCTGCTGCGAAAGCGCCTGGAAAAAGCGCACCAGCTTGCGCAGTTCGTTGTCGGAGAAAGAGAACGTGGGCATGCGGACTTTCAAGTAAGGTCGCACGCCGTTACGGTTTGTATCCGTGGTGCTCAATGCGGGATTCGACAGGAACTTGCGCAGCCATTCGGGATCGACGCGCGCACCTTCGGTTAAGAGCTTCGGCGGCAGTTGTTCCTGGATGTCCTGATACTGTTTCAATCCCATCAGAATGGTTGGCTGGCCGGGGATGAACTGGTGACAGCCCATGCAGTTGTATTTCTTTATGATCCACCAACCTTCTTGAATGTCGTGGCGCGCGTCGCCCGGCTTGTATTGATAGCTCGCGGGCAGGGAAGTCTCCTCGCTTCCCATCAGGAAAGTTGTTAGATCGAGCACCTGCTCTTTGGTGAGGTGCAGGTTGGGCATACGGAGGGCTTCAGTTTCGCCCTTGACCATGCCTTGGTCGTAAACGTTGGGCTCGGCGAGTTTGTGTTCGAAGAATCCTTTGTGGTCGTACCAGGGTTCCGTGGCAGGGCCGTCGGGCAGGCGTGCGAGATCGTCCTTGTCTTTGATGGGCTCCGCATCTTTGCCGCCGCGCTGGGCTGTTTCGGTGAACAGGGCGAAGTCCAGACGCTCGATGGGCTTGCTGCCTTCGTAGGTGAGCTCGGTGCCGATGCGGCCCTCGTCTTCGAAGCCTGCGATTTCGTGGCAGCCGGAGCAGCCGAAGTGACGGACCCACTTCTTGCCCTCGGCCTTCAAGTTTGGATCATCCATGAACGAGGCGTCCGCGTACGACGACGGCTCCTGCTTTTTCTGCGTCATCAGATACGTGGCGATATCTTCGGCATCCTCTGGAGACAGGCGCAGGCTCGGCATCACCGTCATGTTCTGCACTTGCAGTTCGTGGCCGTCGTTGGGACAGCGGCTGTGGTCGAGATCGAATTCGTAAGGAAGGCCCTTCTTAGCGTAATCTTCGGGGCCGATATCTTTCTTTTCGTACGGGCAGTAGGGGCGGGTGCGCTGGCGGGCGTTGTGAATCCAGCGAACGAGATAATCGTAGTTCGCTTTTTCGCCGACGCGGGTCAGGTTCGCGGCGAAAGTGCCGCCCTGCATCTGATCGCCTTCGCCAATCGAGTGGCAGGCCAGGCATCCACGGGTCTCGAATAATTCTTTGCCGTGTGCAGCGTTGCCGGGCTTGTGTTTGGGAAGCGGATCGGTGAATCCGGATTGCCAGATGTAGGCGGAGATCGCCTGAATCTGATGATCGTTCAGGCGGAAGTTCGGCATCTTGGTGGTAGGCCGGAAATCGGACGGCTTCTTGAGCCACACCGGAATCCAATTCTTGTTCAGTTTGAGGCGAACATCTTTTAGATTCGGACCGACCTTCTTCTGGTCCTGCATCAGGCTGTGCGACTGGTAATCGAGCTGCTGCAGACGGCCGTCCAGCTTGCTGTTCGCCACTCTCAAGTCAACTGCCTGGGTATTCAACTTGTTTGCTTCTTCGTTCGACTCGGCGGCATCGGCCTGTTTCATCAGGTACGCGGTTTGCTTCAGATTGTCTGTCTTCTGGCTCTCGATCTGCTTGATCTGCTGGCCGACCGCGTTCAGGTCTTCTGGCTCTTTGTCATATCCCTCGTAGCGGTGGCAGCCCATGCAGCCGCGCTGGCGAAAGAGGTCTTTGCCGTTGTTGAGGGTTAGCCACTGAATGTCGCCGCTGGCCAGAACCATGTCGGCGGCGTGGCAATTCTGGCAGCCGGCTTGTGCGTTTTCCTTGGGAAAGAGCGGCCAGAGCCAGTGCTCGTAGTTGCCGTGGGCTTTCTCAACGCTGGTGGTAGCGCGGCCGTTGCCCTGGTGGCAGGGCGAGCAGCCGAATTTCTCGGCATCATGAATCTGCAATAACTCTGGCTGGGGATGGCTGGCGAACGCATCGGCGTACTCATCCGGCTTCTTCTCATCTTTTGCTGTCATGGAGGCCGGAGTGATTTTCAGCGGCTCGCGGGCGTTCATGTGGCAGGACTCGCAACGGTCGACGATGTTGGCCTCGGCGACGTTGATTTGCACGATTGCGGGAACCCATTCGGTTGCCCGTCTTTTCAAGCCGTCGATTTGCTGTGGCGTGAGGTCGACCATGTGGTCGGAGATGTATTCATCCAGCTTCGCCTTAGCGGCGGTTGCCGGCTTTAACACTTCGCCGAGCTCCAGGCTTAATTTCGTACGCTCATCGCGGATCTCGTTATATTTTTCTTCGAGCTGCGGGAAGGTGTATTTTTCTTTACTACCGTCCGGGTATTCAACGGTTGCCTGTTCGCTCTTGTACGAATCAATCTCTTTGCGTTTGCTGGCCTTCGCGGAATCGCTTTTACTGGTTTCGAGTTCGTAGGTCAGAGCGTTCACATAGGCACGGCGGTCGGTGAATACGCTTTGCACAGCGAGCAGACGGGCGCTGGCATCGTCGAGCTTCTTGCGTGCTTCTTCGGCCTGAGCTTTCGAATCCTGATAAGCCTTTTCGTAGGCTTGCTTGAGGGCGACGTAATCCGGATTCTTCTCGACGTCTGTTTCTGACGTGGACGACTTGGAGCGTGCGGTGTTCAGAAAAGCGGGATACCGGTCTTTCCAGTGTTCCTGGAAGGCCTTCCATGGCCGCTGTGTCCAGGCCTCGTCCCACAAGGCCCAGAACAACGTTGCCATCAGAATCACCATCGCGACCAGGTAATAGGCGGCGTACGACTTAGTTGTAATCGGGTCCTGCTCGGGGTTGGGTTGTTCAGGCACCACTTCCTCCGAAAGTCTCTGTCACTCCGATAAGCCTTGTCATTCCAAGCAAAGCGAGGAATCTCTACTCCCGGCACTCGCTACGGTGATAGGGATCCTTCGACTACACTCAGCATGACAAACTAAACATTGAACCAGGGCGTAATCCATACATATTTGATGTGCCATAGGAGGCGTAGCCCCATCTTTAGGGGCAGTGCAACCATGGTCAGCAAAAGAAACTGGGTAATGGAAAATTGCAGCAGGCTCATTCGCTTGAAGTCTTTCGCCATGAATCGCCGGAAGAGGGAGTACACGAGAAAGCCTCCGAGCAGGTAGTAGCCGCCGACGACGACGGCGCCGAAAAGAGCTTTCGCCATGTTCGACGTGATCCCGAAAATGTCCGGCAGGTCACGGTTCACCTCATAGATGAGCCGGTTGTGATCCCAGGTTTGCCCGGGCCAGAACCACTGCCAGCCGGGGCCGCGAATAAAGGTTCCGATGATGATCATCGCGACCCAGAGAATGATGAAGCCGAATAAAAAGGTGCCGATAGAAAACTTGCGCTGCTTCCACGTGTAATAGCCGCTCCCCAGCGGATTGGTATCTATGTAAGGAATGACCATGAGGCCGACGATGATCATCGTGGGCATGACCACGCCGGCGATCCAGGGGTCGAAATAGACGAGCATCTCCTGCAGTCCGAGGAAATACCACGGGGCCTTGGCCGGATTCATCGTCAGGTTGGGATTCGCGGGCTCTTCCAGAGGGGCGTTCAGCGTGATCGACCAGACCATCAGAATGATGGTGACGATAATGGCAGCGAGAAACTCGATGCGGAGGAGGAACGGCCAGACGTGAACTTCTTTTTGCCAGCCCGGCTTGAAGGGCCAGGTCTTGCGGTGATGCGTTTTGGCGAGAGCAGCGTCGCCTTCGAGTTGCGCGATGAGCTGGTCGTTGGCGTGCGCCTGCTTCCATGCCAGATAAATGTAGAAACCAAGTAAGGGGATCAAGCCCACGATCGGGACGTTGTCTGGAGCCGAACAAATCTCCCAAAGTTGTCGCCAGTCCATAAGATTTTCCTGTAGAGACGTAGCTTGCTACGTCTTCTCGCCGACAGATTCGTTACTCTCCTGCTGCTTTCGGTCCTCTTCTTGGCTTATCGGCTTCCGCTTCGAGCATCACCGGGGCTGGGCCGGAGATTCCGCCGTCTTTGCGCACGCGCCAGAAATGGACGATCATCAGGATCGACGCGACGATCGGAATTCCGATGCAATGCCAGATGTAGGACCGCAGCAAGGCATTTGCATCCACGATCGAGCCGCCGAGCAGGCCGAAGCGCACGTCGTTGTAAGGCGTCATGCCGAGCATCGAGCCGAATGGGCCTTCATGGCCTAGTAGCGGCGTGGCTCGCGCCATGTTCGTGCCTACGGTTACGGCCCAGAATCCGAGTTGATCGTCGGGCAGCAGATATCCCGTGAACGAGAGCAGCAAAGTAAACACCAGCAGCAGCACGCCGATGTTCCAGTTGAATTCGCGTGGCTTCTTGTACGACCCGGTGAGAAACACGCGGAACATGTGCAGCCAGACGCCGATCACCATCAGGTGAGCGGCCCAGCGATGCATGTTGCGGAGAATCTTTCCGAAGGGTACGTCGTGCTCGAGATAGAGCACGTCGCGGAACGCCTGCACTTTGCTGGGGTGGTAGTAGAACATCAGCAGCACCCCGGTGTAGGTGAGGATGATGAAGAGAAAGAAGGTGATCCCGCCCATGCCCCACGTGTAGCTGTAACGCACCGCATCACGATTGATCTTGGCGGGATGCAAATGCAGGAAGACGTTGGAAAGCACGCCCAGAGCGCGGTTGCGCGGCGTGTCGTCGTGCTTGTGGCGGAAGATCGAGGTGTAAACCTGGGTTTTGGTCGGGTCTTTAAAGCCCTCGATCTGCTCCTTCGCTTTGGCGGGGATGTCGACCTTCATCGCTTGAATGTCGTCTTTGACGCGATCGACCAGGCCCAATTTGCCGTTTTTACCGTTCGAATTGTTTTCGTCAGCCATTAGTGCCTCTTCGTCACTTGCTAAGCCGGCGGGACGCCGGCGCTACACGTATGCCACTACACTCCGGTTAAGAATGCTCCTGGATCGTTGAAATGCGACGGCTGACCTTTCGGCCACTGATAGAGCCTCGAGGTATCAACAATGATCTGGCCATCGGGGGCAAGTTCCACCTTTGCGCGGTCCATGGGACGCGGGGCCGGGCCTTCGAAGTTGATGCCCTCGCTGTCGTAGCCGCTGCCGTGGCAGGGACACTTAAACTTGTTTTCGCTCGGCTTCCAGTCTGGCGTGCAACCGAGGTGGGTGCAGCGCGCGTAGATCACGAACACTCGGTCGGGAGTGCGATCGACCCAGATGCGGTACTTCTGCTGAAACTTGGTGTCGACGCCGAGCGCGAACTCCGAGGGATAGCCGATCTTGAAAACTGTGTTGGGCTCGAAAAGAGTGCGGGGAAGAAAGAATCTGAAGAAGGCGAGGAACCATGCGGTCAGAAAACCCGTTACCGCGACCCACACCAGGCGGCGCCGGCGGCGGTCGATCTCGGTGTTCGAGGGACCAGTCGAGGAAAGTCCAGCAGACGCTGCCGCCTTCGAGGTTCCGACCGCTGGCGTGCCGACATACTTCGTGGCATCCATTGCGCCTGTGGGTGCGGGTTTCGCGCTCTCTGGATTCGGGCTGGGCTTGTCGCCCTCCGGCTCCGGCATGAGTCTTCCTCCTTGCTTTATTCTTTTCTACTCGTCGATCTTGTTCCGGTCGAACAATCTTGCTGCCCTAATCGGCGGCTACCAACGCCAGCGTCGCGACTTGCCTGCCGTGTCCGTGAATCGGAATGCTGGAGTCGACCGCTTCGCCCAGGGCCTGAAGGACCAATTGCCCTAGGGCCGAAATAAATCTTGGAGAATCGTTCAATCCTGCGCTCATCTCGAACCGCGTGATGCCGAGGCGCCATGCTTCCGCGCGGGCTTCGTGGTCGATCTCGCCCAGCGTCTCGACGTGGTCAGAAACGAAAGCCACCGGCACGATACAAACTTCCCGCACCTTCTCGGCAGCCAGGTCATGCAGCGTCCGATGAAGGGAAGGCTGCAGCCATTTGCTGGCTCCGACCTTGCTCTGGTAGCAGAGCCGGTGACGATTGGGCCAGCCGCCGCGTTCGATCAGCAGCCGCACCGTTTCCTCAATGTGCCGCTGGTAGGGATCTCCCTTCGCAATGATCGACATGGGGACGCTGTGCGCGCTGAAAACGATCTCGGCGCGCTCCGGAACCGGGAAGCGCGCCAGCGCCTCTTCAATTTTCTCGATTACTGAATCTAAATACATCGGATGCCGGTAGAAGGCGCCGACGTTGTGTACGGGAACATCGTCGCGGAACAGACGCTGCCATTCGTTCAAACTGCTGCCCGTTGTGGTCGAGGAGTATTGCGGATAAAGGGGCAACAAGACTACTTCATCGCATTGCGCAGCCTGAAGTTCTGCGATAGCTTCGCGGGTAAAGGGATGCCAATATCGCATGGCCACGAAGCAACGCGCGTCCAGACCGCGATCGGTCAGCTCGGCCTCGAGGGAGCGCGCCTGGCGCTCGGTGAAGCGTCGGATGGGCGAGCCTCCGCCGATGGTGGCGTAATGGTGCTGCACTTTGCGGGCGCGGGTTGCCGAAATCAATCTGGCCAGAGGTTTGCGGCCGATGCGGGCGAAGGGAAAGTCAATAATATCGGGGTCGCAGAAAAGGTTATAAAGGAAAGGCTCGATCGCAGCCAGGGTGTCAGGACCGCCCAGCTGAAACAGAACCACCCCCACACGCCGTGTTGTGCGCGTCATCCCCTCAGATTCCCCAGAACCGGCGAATTTACTCCCATCTGCGGCGAGAGTCAATGGCGAATGCGAAATCGGTAGCTCCAACTGCACGCAAATGGTTTCTTGAAATCCGTTCAGCTCACCGTGTGGTGATTCAGGTCGAGGGTGAAGTGGTCCAACAGAGTGGGAGCGCCCTTGGTCACGACGTTCACTCCCAGAAACTGGCCAGTGACCGCGCTGGCGGAAACCGTGATTCTCAGGAAGCCGAAGTTGTTCTCGTTGATCGCATCCAATCGCAGCTTATTGCCTTTCGCATCCGTGCCCAGGAAGGGGAGTTTGGGTAGGGCGCCCGAGCTGGTTCTCTTGAATCCCGAAAGATTGAAATAGCCGCCAGTGCCGGCCACGATGAACGGAATCTGAGTGCTTCCCATAAAGCGGGTATAGCGTTCGTAAAGATGAGCGTGCCCGGAGAGGACCAGGTCGGGCAGAATGCTGGCCTGCTGGCACGCGCTGTCGATCTGGGCCAACATTGCCGGGCTCGGGGCGTGGTCCTGGCTGCCGGTAAACGGGGGATGGTGAACCGCGATGATCAGTGCGCGCCGGTTTCCGGCGGTTCTCTCTTGCGCTGCGGCTTTCAACTGCTGCTGCAGAAAAGTTAACTGCGCCGTCCCTACGACCCCGCCGGAAATCACCCCTTCCGTGGCACCCTCACTGATGTTTGAGTACAGTCCGATAATCTTTACCAGAGGCGCATTCAGCGTGAAATAAACTCCCGGCTGAGGCATGGTGGTGCGGGCAAATCCCTGAGCTTCTGGATTGTGACCGGGGGTCTGGGTGCAGAAGTTCTCGTAAAAGCCATCCAGGGATTTTTCAGGCAGGCTAGGAGAAACCATGCCGTCGTGATTGCCCGGGATGGCGAAGATGGGAGCGTTGTAATCGCGGTAAGGATCGTAAAACTGATCGTAATAATAGCGCTCCTGGCCGAGGTAATAGACCACGTCGCCGAGGTGGTAAAAGAAAGCGGGCAGCCCGTTCTGGTAAGTTTTGCCTTGCAGATCGGTGGCCATGGCATCGGCTACTGCGAACTGTTTGGAAGGTTCCTTGACGCCGCCGCTGTCGCCCACCGCGTGGAAGACGATCGACTTCGCCGCCTGAATCTGCTGAAGGTTGGCTGGGGTCAAAACCTGGGCAAGATCCAGCACTTCAGGTTGCCTCCAGGATTTGGGGATGGGCTGCAGGGCAGTCCCGGCCGTGACATTGGAATCAGCGAAAACGTCAGACTGGCTGAAATTTCCATAGTCGTCCGGCGAGGGCTTGGGGTTGGCAAATACGAACCCGCCGGCAGTTGTCCCGGCTTTTCCGGTTGGGGACTTCTTGGTTGGATGGGTTTTCCCTGTGGATTTCTTGCTGCTCTTCTTCGCAACCATACGGTCTTCTCCTTATCGTCCTGCGGCCAGGCGCCGATGGAATGCCCTGTTTTGCCAGGCGGACACTAACCAGGGAATCGGACGGAGCCCAACTTCAGAGTTAACCCAACTGCAGAATTGACCACGGGGCCGAGAGCGATGCTTGCGAGAAGTTACTCGGGAAGCAACCGGATTTGCCGCACTTCGTTGCTACCGGTCGCTTGCTAGATGGCACAGGACTGTATCGCAATCCTGGAATGCAGGCAAGAAGAAAGTTTGAAAGGCAGCGGCGCGCTCCGGATTGAAGCGCACCACTTTGTATTGGAATTCTCCGCGCCGTTGAAGAAGGTGACTACGGCAGTCTCAGTTCCCCGTGCTCCGGCACCACAATCTGCCTCCGCTCTCCGGCAACCCAATACAGCACGCGCAAAACTTTATGTACCTCGGGATCAGGGTCGACGCCCATACTGCGGTTATCCACGACCACGAAGAGCTGAGGTCCATGTTTATAGCTGCGCAAAGTATCCGTCACATCGACGAAATGCCCGGCGCCTCCATAGAAGGCGCGCATGATGTGAAGTTCGCGATCGTGCCATTCGTATCCCCGGTCGGGATCGAGAACCAGGTTCACATGGGAATATTCGGGAAAACGGAACTCTTCGACGTTGCCGTCCCAGTGCCGGATGCGGATGAACAACTCTTTGACGTGATTTCGCGCTGGATCCACGCCCAGATTCTGATCGTTGACATCGAACTGCAGGACGCCGTCGTGCATAAACGACCGCACTCGTGGAGTTACATCCACGCGGCGGTCGCGGGCGCCGTACTCCGCTGCCACCAACGCCCCGCCCTGCGCAGCCGCCGAACCTGCGAAGAGAAGCATGCAGGCCACAGCAGTGACCACGTTTGAGACAAACCTCTGCTTCATAACGCCCCTTTTCTGCCTCACCGACTCGGGAGGCCCCAAGCACTACAATGACGATATCTTAATGAATTGCGGCGGGAGTGGTCTTGGCTTTTTCCATTTCTTCGATCACTGAGTCCGCGAATTGCGAAGTGCCCGCCTTGCCGCCGATATCCTTCGTGAGCTTCTCGGGGTGGCGGTATACCTTTTCCAGCGCGTTACGAATCTGCAACGAAGCGTCGAATTCGCCGAGATGGCGCAGCATCAGCAGTCCGGAGCGCAGGAGCGCGGTGGGATTTGCGAGATTCTTGCCAGCGATATCGGGCGCTGAACCATGGACCGCCTCGAAAATCGCGCAGTGATCGCCCAGGTTCGCGCTGGGCACAAATCCCAGGCCGCCTACGAACGCCGCGCATAAGTCTGAAATGATGTCGCCGTACAAGTTTTCCATGACCAGCATGTCGTACTGATAGGGATTCATGACGAGCTGCATGCAGGTGTTATCCACGATGTGCTCGCCGTAGGTGATTTCCGGATAGTGCTTGGCTACGGTGCGGCAGCAGCGCAGGAATAAGCCGTCCGACAGCTTCATGATGTTGGCTTTGTGAATGGCATGAATTTTCTTGCGCTGATTCTTGCGGGCATACTCGAAGGCGAACTTCGCAATGCGGGTCGAGGCCTTCTCGGTGATGATTTTCAGGCTCTCGACCACTCCGGGCACCACTTCGTGCTCGAGTCCGGAATACAGGCTTTCGGTGTTCTCGCGCACGATGATTAGGTCGACATCGGGATATCGCGTGGGGATGTGAGGCAGATTGCGAATCGGGCGGAAGTTGGCGTACAGCTCAAACTTCTGCCGGAGGGCAACGTTGATGCTGGAAAAACCGCCGCCCACCGGTGTGGTGACCGGTCCCTTTAATCCCACGTGGGTGCGCTCGATCGATTCGATTACTTCTTTGGGAATGTATTCGCCATGTTTTTCGAAGGCATCGGCCCCGACCTGGAACGACTCCCAATCAAACTTCACGCCGGTTGCTTCAAGAATGCGCACCGTGGCCGCTGTGACCTCGGGACCGATGCCATCGCCGGGAATGAGAGTTACTTTGTGTGTCATGACCGCTTTCGCAGTGGCCAGTGGTCAGTGACCAGTGGCCAGTGAAACACTTCGCCTTACTGGCCACTGATCACTGACCACTGCCCTCAGATCACTGGCCACTTTTCTTTGCCTTCACTTCCCCTGCTTCTTTTGATTTCACCAAATCCGTCAGCTCGTTCATGAACTCTTTTACATCCTTGAAATCCAGATAGACGGAGGCAAAGCGCACGTAGGCCACTTTGTCGTAGCGGCGGAGACGGTTCATGATGAGTTCGCCTAGTTCGCTGGTCTTGCGCTCGCGTTCCTGAGACTCGATGACGAACGACTCCGCTTCGTTGACAATCTGTTCCAGCTTGCTGATGGGCACGGGTCGCTTCTCGCAGGCCCGCAGCAGGCCGTTCAGAACTTTCTGGCGGTCGAACTTCTCGCGGCGGCCATCCTTCTTGACCACCATATACGGGATTTCGTCGATGCGCTCGTAGGTGGTGAAGCGCTTGCTGCACTTCAGGCACTCGCGGCGGCGGCGGATCGACTCCGCCTCTTTGCTTTCGCGCGAGTCAACTACCTTGTCGTTGGCAAATCCGCAAAAGGGACATTTCATGGCGCTGATGTAGGTCGAGAAACGAATCTGTCTAGCGAAATCGAGTGTCTAGGATTAATAGAGAAATTGTAACAGGCGAGTAAGACCGGGTCGTACCGGGCGGAACCTACGTAATAGACAGGAATGCCGCTTATGCTGGTGGGCCGCCGATCTCGACTTCTTCGGCCTGATGACTCTCCTTCGACAATTTACGCAGGGATAATCTTTCGTGGTGCGACAGTGCCAATCCTAACGGTACGACCGCTACAAAACACACCAGCCACAGCAGGATTGCGCAACTTGTCGCCATCTCGGCAGGAACATCAAAGATTCTGGTAAGAGCAGCTATCGTTGCCACCTGCGAGCCACCACCGACGCCGGGTAACTGCAGCATCGATCCGAAAATGCTGGCTCCCATCAGGAGCAGCACTTGAGGCCGCGCGATATCGAGGGCGTCTGTGCCGTAAGCATGCGCTACCTCCTGATATGCGACGGCAATGACAAACCACATCGCCACCGAAACCAGGATCGATAGTGTCAGGGATATCGGCCCGTGGACGATGCGCAGCCCCACGCCGAACTCGCGAATCCTTTCAGCCACGCGTTTGCTCACGTTCGCGGGCACGTGGGAAAAGCGCTTCTCAACCCAAGCCGCAATGGCCTCGCCGCTACGGCCGACGACCACGGCGGCTCCTGTCAGCCCTGCCACGAGACCCATGAGCACGAAGCCCCCGATGCGAAACTTGTGATAGTACTCAGGGTGCGGAATTGACTGCATCGCGGTAGGAAGAAAGAAGATCGCACACACCATTAGGATCGTAAAGGCTCCAAAATCAAATATTCTCTCAATTGCCCAAACCCCCATCTGGGAGGAGAACGGAAGGTTCTCACGTTTTGAAATGAGATAGGGGCGAATGAGTTCGCCCGGGCGCCCGAGCAGCGCGAGGCCGGTGAATCCGATCAGCGTAGGGGCTATCAGTCCTGTGTAGGATGCTTTTGGCCGAACAGGCAGCAGAAAAATCTTCCAACGGATCGCTCGCAGCACGTATCCAAAATATATCCACGCTACAGCGTGGAGCACGTGAAACCAGCGGATTTGCTGGCTCAGACTGCGAAACTTGCCCCAGTCGAACGCACGCCACTCGCGAAACTGAACGTAAACTAGAAGGGCAAGTATGAGGAAGACGACCGTACTCACCAGGATGCGCTTTTTGTCCATGAAGGGGAGAAGCCTCGCGCCGCGACCCTCGCAACGAGAAGCGGAAACGGCACTCCCAAGGTAAATGACTGTGACCAGAGGGTCAAACCGGAGAAGTCTGTTACTGGCTGGGAGTGGGACTCGCTTTCGCCTGAGTCTGCGGGAACTTGTGAGACTTGGTTGCCGGCTCTGGCGCGCCGGTTGACTTGCTTCCGGAACTCTTCGGAGCCGACGGCTGGGTTGCGGTCTTCGCGGCGAGTTTCTTTTTGTTGAAGTCGCGAACGACGCGGGCTACGTAGGCTTTGGTCTCGTAATACGGTGGCACACCGCCATACTGCTCCACGCGCTGTGGGCCTGCGTTGTAAGCAGCCAGCGCCTTGATCAGATCGAAGTTATAGCGCTCGAGGAGTTCCCGCAGATAGCGAGTTCCTCCCTCCACATTGGACTTGGGGTCGAAGGCATTCTGCACGCCCAGATTCGACGCGGTCTGGGGCATCAACTGCATTAATCCCTGCGCGCCCTTGGGCGATACGGCGCGGACATTGAAGCCGCTCTCGGCGCGAATCACGCTGTTTACCAAGTCTGGGTCGAGGTGGTAGGTTCCGCTCGCGGCTCTTACTACCTCGTTCAGATCCGGCTGGAGCTGGGAGCGAGAAGGGGGATCGTTTTTTCCTGGTTCGAGTGGCGTTGCTTCCGTCGGCGCGGCTTCGAAGTGGTCGATTTCTGCAGTCGGCACGTCGACAAAACTTGTGTCGTCGCCATCCACGTACAGACGGGTGATGGTCCCAATGACCCGCCGGCGCTCATGGCGGATGGAGAAGCCATTGCGCAGAACGGCCGTGTCGGCAGCTGGGCAGGGAAGCGCTGTTGCTGCGAGCAGGGCGATGAGGGCTGCCCATTGCGCGATCTGGATCGGCTTCTTCATTTCGTCTTTGTCATGCCTTGGGTGCCGTCCCCTTCGGGGACTCCGTTCTGTCCACTTATACTTACCCCGCACTTCCCCTTCGGCTTCGCTCAGGGCAGGCTCGGGCTAATGAATGCCGTCGCCTCGCGACTCTTAGCTGCCGACCACTTCTGCTACTGCCGCGGCTACGCCGCAGCGATCGTTGCTGAGGGTTACGCTCCAGCCACGGCCGCGCAACTCCTCGCAGGCATTCCCCATGATAAACGGATGGCCGGCGAACTCAAGCATTTCCACATCGTTATGGTTGTCACCGATGGCCATGACCTGCTCGCGGCGGAAGCCCCGATGCGCGGCCCAGCGCTCGAGGGCGTGGCCTTTGGAACAGCCTGCGTTGAGCACGTCGATCATAGAAAGATCGCGCTCGGGATACTCGGTGCGCAGGACGGTGATGCGGTTGCCCATGCCGTTCGCCTCGAGTGCCCGCAGGGCTTCGCT
Organism: uncultured Acidobacteriaceae bacterium; assembly: GCA_963787495.1. Lineage (GTDB taxonomy): Bacteria > Acidobacteriota > Terriglobia > Terriglobales > Acidobacteriaceae > Sulfotelmatobacter. The sequence goes on along the minus strand of CAWBDA010000001.1, from coordinate 516,273 downwards.
CATCCGCTCCATGGAGCCGCAAAACATGGCCTGCACAGGATCGTTCGCCAGGGCATTCTCGATCGGCACCACAAACTCGATGTAGGCCATGTTCTTTTCCAGCCAGCGTCGGATGCTCGCGTTCAGGTCGTCCAGGTGCTCGAGCACGATTGCGCCTTTGGATTCCTTATCAAAGGTAAGAACGGTATTGCCGCGGAAGTCTTGCATGGTTAGGCATAACTCGCGGCAGAGCTCGCGCGGCATCAGGTCGCGATGGAAAGTCTCACCCGCGAGCGAACGGGTTACGGCGCCATTCGAGCTGATCAGCCAGAAATCGAACCCTAACTGCTTTGCGATGGGCAAGGCGAAGGTGTGCCTTCGTCCGGTGACTAATACGACTTCGATGCCGGAATCATGGGCGCGACGGAGGGCTGCAAGGTCGTCGCTGGAAATCTGAAATTGAGGATTCAGTAACGTGCCGTCGATATCGGAAGCGAGTAACCGGATCGGATGGGTGAAAGACTTCACCATTGAAAGTTTAGCATTCGCCGAAGCCCGAAAGCCGAGCCCTGAAGCCCATGGTATATTGCGCTGTCATATTGGGTTGTCCATGGGATCGCTTCTCTTCTTTCTCGGCGGGTGGGGATTCATTCTGCAGGCGGTAGCGATTGTGCACTTCATCCGCCGGCGGCCGGATACGTATTGGATATTTATCATCATTTTCCTGGGAGGGATTGGCGCGCTGATCTACATTGTCGCGGAAATGATTCCCGACGCCGGGCTGCTGCGGGGATCGTTTCAGGCTTTCCCGCGTAGACGGCGGATTCACGAGCTGGAGCGGGCCATCCTCGACAATCCTTCGGCGGGAAATTACGAAGAACTTGGGCTGCTCTATCTGGACGACGGCGACTTTGCGCGGGCGCGGGCTTGCTACGACAAGGCGATCTCGTCGCGAACAGATTCCGCCGATCCTTTCTACAGACGCGGGATCGCGGAGATTGAACTGGGGGATTTCGCTGCGGCGGTTCCTGATCTCGAGCGGGCGGTTGCCGCCGATCCTAATTACGACTTCCAGCGCGCGAAAGGACTGCTGGCTCATGCCTATTCGCAAACCGGGCAAGCAGAAAAAGCCGAGTCCCTGTTTCAACAAGCCACAAAAATCTCCACGAGTTCGGAAACTTATTACAACTACGCTCTCTTCCTTCAATCGCAGGGCCGTGGTGAGGAAGCCCGCGAGTGGGCTCAGAAGATTCTCGACAAGAGGCGTAGCATGCCGGGATACCAGCGCCGCCGCGAGCGTCCGTGGTTTCGCAAAGCGTATGCACTGCTGGCGCGGCTGCGGCTGCAGTAGGGCTGGCTTCGGGCTGCGGCTTTCGGGCTTCGGCAAACCTGCGTCCGGAGTGTCCTGAGGCGCGTTGCTCGGTGCGTCCTCCAGACTTTCCGCTTCGGGAGAACTGCTATTTACCATTTCATAACTGGGGGTATACCCCCTCCCCCCTGGTCTATTGGAATCATCGTGTTGGCGACAATTTGCGAAGTAATCCTAGGGCTGCAACGAGTTACGGGCAAAATCCTGATAGCGTGGGACTTATCTGTGCGCCGAAGAGGAATAAATCGCATTCGCGGAATGCCTCCGCTGGCATGATCGGATGAGGACGCTGTGGATGACAAGGTTAGATGTCACATTGTTGGAGAGATGATCGTGAAAAATGCGATTAGTAAAGTCGACTTAGCGTCGGCGAATCGCGACCACGCCTCTCTTGTTTCTTTGGGATCGTTCCGGCTTGAGGGAAACAGCAGGTCCCTCCACTCCGCTTTCCCTTCCCTGCGGGAACGGAAAGCTCCGGTCGGGATGACAGTATGGATCGGGCACTTCTACCATGGGCCCTCGCCGCGGAATCCTTCTACGTCAACTGCGGATCGTCCACGTTAGTAGCGGTCGCGAGTGTCGATGTTGAAGCCGAGGATGGCGTCGACTTCTACGGGCTGGGTGCCGCGCATGGCGGGGCGGAACTTCCAACTGGGCAGGGCAGCCATGATCTTCGCGGTCATTGCGGCTGGGCCGGGTTCGAGGACCTGGAGATTTTTCAGATTGCCGGAAGCATCGAGTCTGCATTTGATCACGACGCGGGCGTGGGGAAGGTTTGCGGGCAAATCGGTGCGAATTCCTTGCGGGCCGGTGGGCGTTCCAGCCTGATTGTGCGCGGCGGGATTGACTTCGGCAAACTGCATCACGACCGTGCCGATCGACGTATCCACATAGACGGTGTAGTTGTCGCCGGGGAGCTTGCCGTAGAAATCAAACGCGCCGCCGGAGCGTGAAGTGGCGACGATGGTGATTGCCGGGCCATCCTTTGGCGTTACTGGGGAGCGTCCGGGAGGAGTGGGAGCGCTGCTTCCGTCTGATCCGAAGCTGGGGAGATTGACGACGTTGGTGCTGCCGCCGCGAACGTCGACGCCGGGCACCGCGGGAGAGCCAGTGGGAGCGTTGCCCGCGCCTCCGGGACCGGGCGTGGGAGAGATTCCGCCGTGGGCAGTCGAGTCGGACCCGACGCCGGTTCCGGTCTTGCCTGCTCCTGAGCCGGCACTGGTCTTCTCCGTGTTTAAGCCGCTGCCGGGACCGTCGCCGTGGCCGATGCTTGCGCCTCCACCGGAACCGCCGAGGCCCGGTTTGTCTCCACCGGAGGGCGACATCGCGATTGAGCCCTTGCCGCCGCTGCCGGGCATTCCTACCTTCGAACCGGGTTGGGATGAGATCACAATTCCAGAACCGCTGGTGTTTCCGCCTTCGCTTTTCGGAGGAGCGAGAACTGAGCCGGAGTCGCCCGGGCCACCGAGGCCAACGCCTTTTCGGCCGGAGCCGGATAGTCCGGGACCGGAGCCGATGGACGGAGGGGGCGGAACGACGTTGCTGGCCAGCTGCGTGCCGTTACCGGAAGCGCCGGAATTTCCGGAACTCCCTCTGAGAACCTGCTTCGGAACCTGCTCCCGAACCACCGACCGATGGCGGCGGAGGGATAACGCTGGATGCGCCGAGGGTTGATCCCTGAGTTCTTCCAGAGGCCGAGTTGCTGGAACCTCCGATCGAGGGCGGAGGGGGAACGACGCCGGCAGAGAGCGAGCCTCCCGGAGCTCCGGCCGCGCTGCGAGCTGTTCCCGAGCCGACGGAAGGTGGAGGAGGAACGACGTTGTTGGCCAGTGAGCCGCCAGAGCCGCCCGCGGCGCTGCGAGCAGTTCCTGAAGTGTTTCCTGTCGAGACCGCCGGTGGAGGCGGTACAACGTCCTGGGTTCCGAAAAGCTTGCCGATGACGCTGCTCACGAACGATCCGTTGCCTGCTGGCGTTGGGGGCGGAGGGACAACGGCTCTTGAGGAGTCGGCGCTGCCGCTTTCCAGACGCCGCAGGTCGTGTGTGGAATCGGCGGAGGGCGGTGGCACGACCACCGAGGGCGGGGGTAGATTGAGCTTTGCATTGCGCGCAGTCTCGCGTTCGGGCGCCGAAACCGGCGGCGGCACGACTGCCACGCTGTTCATCTGGACGCGGGTCGGCGAAACTTCATGATTGATGGCTGCGGGAGCGGGCGCAACCACGCTGGCGCTGAGCTCTGGAGCGGAACGCGCCTGATCGCGAGAAATCCGCGTCGAGGCCGGGCCGATCACGTTGGTGTCCAAGGAAGGTGCGGCCTTGGTGCGTTCACGGGAAACGTTAGGGGCTGGGGCGATGATGCTGGGGTCCAGAGCCGGCGCGATCAGGGCGTGGTCAGAACGGACGCTGGGCGCCGGAGGCACTACTGCCGCGTTCAGAGCGGGGGCGGATCGAGATTTATCCGTAGAAATACTGGGGGCTGGCGGTATGACAGCGCCCAGGGTCGGTGTGCCGCGGGATCGATCGCGAGCGACGTTTGGTGCCGGAGCAATCACGTTGACGGGAAGACTGGGAGCAACGAGAGTTGAGTGCAGGCCCTCTGACGGAGGCGGACCTGGACTGGTTGGTGCTGGGGTGGCTTTGAAGGCGAGCAGGTTGGCCACCGCACCCGAGGTAGAGGGAAGTTTGAGATTGGGCGCGTCGACGACTTTGGGTGTGAGCGAGCCGCCGCGGGCTACGTGAATGGTTTGGGTTCGGTGATGCGCTTCATGCCCACCGGCGCGGCCGGTGGTTCCGGCCTGGGCGCCGCCTAGGTCTTCGGTGCGCGGCAGCTCGTCGCCGGAGTAATAGATGACTTCATAGGGCTGCACCTTGGGTGGAGCGTAGGGGCGTAGCTTGGCGATCTCCTTTGGGATTACGATCAGGACGAACAATATGAACGCTTCCAGCAGCAGTGAAGCCAGCATGCCTGTGTAGGGGAAAATACCGTGAGGGGCTTCGCCGGCGAGGCGCGCACCGGAGCGGGCGAAGGCGGGACGGATGGAGGTGACGAACTCCTGCCATCGCGGCGACCACTCGACCAGGAGCTTGGGCGCGTCGTGAAGATCATGAAGCGCGGTCGCTTCTTCGAGTTGGAGCGTGTCGGTCACTGAGGGTCTGTGGCTGGTCTAGTTTCGGCCGATCTGCGTTCGGCCGATCTGCGTTACGACGATCTGCGGCTGGGGGAGTCGCGGCCGAAGCTGCTAGACGTCCTCCTTTATTCTGATCTCAATTCTATCCCCCAAAGCGGTTCCTGTTGAGGTTACTGTGTTTTGCGGCAGCTCCAGAACTGAGGCGGCCTGCAGGCGGACCGGCGCGAATCGCCAGGGGCGCAGGGCAGGCTCGATGTGCACGACTGTGCCGTCGGGGTCGAGGTAGACCACGTCGATGGGGAATCGCATAGCTAGAGTATGAACGCCCCGGCAGGGCTGAATCCAGAGGCCGCTGCCGTTACGGAAGTCATCTTCGGCGGCTCCGAGCAGGCCACGCAAGCGGGACCAGTGCGTCTGGGCCACGGCGAGGCTGGTGGCGAGATAGAGCTGGCGGGTTTGGTTGAAAGCCTGGCCGCGAGCGGCTAATCCCGGCATGACGACTCCTGAGCTCTTGGTTGGATCCGGCCTCAGCGGCCCACCACTTCGCGCTCATTGTCTCGATGGGCTGACGGCCGGCGGGACGCCGGCGCTACTCCCCTATTTCGAGGCCTATTTCGAGACAAGCGAGTGATACGCCTGAATGAGCGCCGGTCCAACGGTGACAAAGAGGAACGGTACCAGAATGAATATAACGAGGGGAGGGACCATTTTGATGGTGGTTTTAGCGGCCTGTTCTTCGGCCCGCTGACGGCGGGCAGTGCGCAAAGAGTCGGAGTGAACGCGCAGAGCTTGAGCCACGCTGGTGCCAAAGCGATCGGTCTGAATCAGTGTGCCCACGAGAGAACGAATGTCGTCGACACCGGTGCGGTCGACCAGATTGCGCAGGGCTTCGGCGCGCGGCTTGCCGGCGCGCATCTCAAGATTGACCAGGTGAAATTCGTCGCTGAGATCGGGATGGGCGTGATGCAAATCCTTGCCGACGCGCATTAAGGCCTGGTCGAGCGCTAACCCGGCTTCGACGCAAATCACGGTGAGGTCAAGAGCGTCGGGCAGGGCGATGCGGATGCGCTGCTGGCGGTCTTTGATCATGCGTTTCAGGAAAAAGCGAGGAAGGAAAAAGCCGAACGCGGGCACGCAGACCAGCAGACCCAGACTGGAGAAACCGGAGAAAAGGACTACGCCGCCCAAACCTAGAAAAGCCAGCAGCAGGCGGGCGCCGAGGTAGTAGCTGGCGTGGCGCGGTTCGCGAAGTCCGGCCTGGATCAGCCAACCGCGGGTGCGGGAGACGTCGGAGGGCGACAGCGGAATGGCTCGGCTGATGGGATCGAGCGCCTGCTCCAGACGCTCTTTCATCTTCATCGCAGGTTTCTCTACAAGCTGCGTTCCCTGGCCGCCCAAAGCGCGCAAGCGGGCTCCCAGCACGGAACTGGGCGTCACAACGGCCGCGCCGAAGGCGAACACCACCAGCACGACGGTGACAAATACAACGATAGCGAGAATCATCGACGGCATTCTTATACCTGGTCGTTCCTATACCTGGTTGTTCCACCCTAGTCTTACTTACACCTGAATCTTAATGATCTTCCGGATCACGAAATAGCCGATGGTTTGTAAGGCAAGACTTACCACCAGCAAGGTATGGCCAATGGGATCATAAAAAAGTGGCCGAACAAACTCGGGACTGAACACCGCAAGAATCGCCACTACGGCTGGGGGCATGGCCATGAGCAAGGCCATGGTGAGGCGACCCTGCGCGGTGTGAACCCGGACCTGGCGCTGAATCTTGAAGCGCTCGCGGATCACATACGACAAATTATCGAGGATTTCAGCGAGGTTGCCGCCGGTTTCACGCTGCAACATGACAGCGGTGACGAAGAACTTCACGTCCACCAGGGGTACGCGCTCGGTAAGGTTCATGAGGGCGTCGCGCACTGGCATGCCGAACTTCTGCTCTTCGTAGAGTTTGCGGAACTCGCCGGCCAGCGGCTCGGTGGTTTCGTTGCAGATCATTTCCAGAGCGGTGGTGAAGGCGTGCCCGGCGCGGACGGCGCGGGCCACCGTGTCGATCGCCTCGGGGAAAAGCTCCTCGATTTTCTCGAAACGCTTCTGGCGGCGGTAGGACACAACTGCATACGGAAGAAATGCGCCAATGATGAGGGCAGCCCAGGTGATGGCGGGGTTGCGACTCCAGATAAGAGCCGCGAGGCCGGCCGCCGCGCCGGAAAGCATACACATCACGAGAAAGTTGCCGGCACGAAATTTCATGCCCGCTTGCAGCAGCGCTTCCTGCATGGCTGAGACCCGGGCGGAGCGGCGCAGCAGACTGTCGAGGGCGGGAATCTCGCTAAGCTGCTCATCGCGCAGCAAGGCAAGCTCTTCTTCAGGATCGCGTTCCGGCGCCTTCTGCACGGTCGCCAGACGATCTTTGATAAGCCTGGCCTGGGCGCGACGCTGGTCAACCAGAGACAAAGCGGCGAACATCGCCAGGGCAACGACAACGAACACCAGAAACGCAATCAAGAGTGCGGACATAAGGAATCAATCAGCAATCAACGAGCAGCAAATTCCCTTAAACTTCAGTCTTCGATTCAAACAGCGCCGGACGCAATCGGGCACCCGCATTGGCCAGCCTTTCGGCAAAGTGAGGGCGAATTCCTGTGGCGCGGAAGGCTCCGCGTATCTTTCCGTTTTCGTCGATGCCGCGCCGGTCGAACACGAAGATCTCCTGCATGGAGATGGATTCATTGTCCATGCCAGTGACTTCGGAAATCGAAGTGACCTTGCGAGTGCCGTCGGACAAGCGGGCGACCTGGACCACGGCATGAATGGCGGAGGCAATCTGGTGGCGGACGGCGCGCTCAGGAATATTGAGGTTCGCCATGGAGACCATGTTCTCCACGCGAGCCAGGGCATCGCGCACGGAGTTGGCATGGACGGTGGTGAGGGAACCCTCGTGGCCGGTGTTCATGGCCTGCAACATATCGAAGGCTTCTTCGCCGCGGACCTCGCCGACGACGATGCGGTCGGGCCGCATACGCAAGCTGTTGATGACCAACTGACGCTGGCGAACCGCGCCTTTGCCTTCAATGTTAGGGGCGCGGGTCTCGAGGCGGACGACATGTTCCTGCTTGAGCTGCAGTTCGGCGGCGTCTTCGATGGTGACGATGCGCTCTACGTTTGGGATGTAGCCTGAAAGCACGTTAAGCAAAGTAGTTTTACCGGCGCCCGTTCCCCCCGAGATGAGCAGGTTCAACTTTCCTTTCACCATAGTCGAAAGCAGTTCGAGCATGGGCTCGGTGAGGGTGTGGTTCTCGATCATGTTGCGGGCCGTGACCGGGTCGCGTCCGAAACGGCGGATGGAGAGGCAAGCGCCGTCCAGGGCGAGGGGAGGAATAATAGCGTTCACGCGGGAGCCGTCAGCGAGGCGAGCGTCAACCATGGGAGAAGATTCGTCGACGCGGCGGCCCACACGGGAAACGATGCGCTCGATGATCTGCATGAGGTGCTGGTTGTCTTTGAAGGACAAGTCGGGCATCAGCTCCAGCTTGCCGGCGCGCTCGATGTAGATCTTGTCGAAACGGTTGACCAGAATGTCGGAGATGGTGTGGTCCTTGAGCAGGGGTTCGAGCGGACCGAGGCCGAAGATCTCGTCGAGAATTTCGCGCGACAGGCGCTCGCGCTCGGTGAAGCTGAGGGGAACAACCTCACTATCGACTGACTTCCGGATGAGAGCGAGAACTTCTTCGCGGGCTGTGTCGCCGGTATTGCGGCCCAGTTTTTCGAGGTCAAGCCGGTCCAGAATCTTGCGGTGCAGGTCGGCCTTTACCTGCTGATAAGTGTTCTGCTCGAAGGTTTGCTGATTGGCCATAAAGTCTTATACCGTCTTAACCCTGTACTGTTTTGAACAAGGACCAGGCCGCACGTTTCACGTCGACGTCGTTGCGGGTCAACTCCTGCGCCAGCCCCGAAAAGCAGCGGGCAATCTCGGTGTGGCTTTGCTCCATAACCGGGGTGCCCCGGTCGATGGCGGAGGAGATCGCAAAATATTGATTAGGGACGCGCCACAACAATTTGACTCCAGCGGCGTTTTCCGCATCCGCCTCGCTGAAGCCGGACACCTTGCGAAAACGATTGAGGACCAGACGCAAGCGTTCCCGGTTGCCGGTTTCTCCCAGGTACTGTTGCACCCGAGCCGCACTCCACAGAGAAGCCACGTCAGTGCAGGCTACCAACAGTACGCACTCGGACAAATTGGCGACCAGGCGACTGGCGGCGTCGAGGCGCGAGGAGTTATCGACGACCACGTAGCGGTAGTGCGTTACCAGCATGTCGAACAAGCGGACAAACTCGGCCGTCGATGGTTCGACAGAGGCGGGGGCGTTGGTTCCTGCCAGCAACTGCAGGCCGCCGCTGTGGCGGGTCATGAAACTCTCGAGCAGGGAACTATCCATGCGGTGCAGATTCCGCGTGGCGTCGGCCAGGGTGAACAAGGGTTTGAGATTCAGATGCAAGGACGTGTGACCGAGGGGGGCGAGGTCCACGAGGGCTGTGTGGCCATGGGCCGCTTGCAGAGCGAGGGCGAGGTTAACGGCGACAGTGGTCGCCCCACTTCCGCCTTTGGCATTGACCACGGAGAACACTTTGCCGCGGGGGCCTTCCTTTTGAATTTTGCGCTGGGCGGTGGTCAGGCGGACGAAAGCTTCCAGTAGGTCGGTGGTGGTGGTGGGGCGCTCGATGAATTCGCGGGCACCGGCGCGCATGGCACTCACGATGACCTGCGGTTGGTTGAGACCGCCGATGGCGAACACGGCCGAGTCGGGCAGTTCCTGGCGCAGAAGTTCAACGGCGCGCATGGCCGTGGCGGGATTATCGGCAGGAACATCGACCAGGACAACGTCAGGAGTAGCGGCTTGCACGCGCCGGATGACGGGATCGGATGCCGCCACCGGGAAACTGGCACAGGTATGAACCGTGCGGGCTACGCTGGTTCCATCCACCAACACCTGGAGCACGGTGCGCTGCTCATTATCGGTAGCCACGATGACGACTGAAAGCTCGGGCATAACCTACGCTTTTCTCACTTCCCAAAAGCCAGTTGCCAGTGTCCAGTTGCCAGTTACCGGTGAAATCATCGCGTCCATCGGTTCTACTTCCCCGAAGGTTTCTTTCCATCGAACTTGTCATTGTTGATGAAAGGCTGCGGATTCGTAGGCCCGGGCGGTGGTGTGGCATTGGGCGAAATCCGGTGCACGGTGCAGAGGACCATCAGTTCCGAATTGCTCTTTTGGACACTCTTGCTCTTGAAAAAATTACCCAGAATCGGAATGTCGCCCAGGCCGGGAACCTTGTTCCAAATGTCGGTGACGCGATTATCGATCAAGCCTGCGATCACGAAGCTTTGTCCATCCCGCAACTCGAACTCGGTCTCAGCCTTGCGCGTGCTCAAGGCCGGGACGGTGAAGCCAGAAATCGTAAGTGCATTGGCGAAATCCAGAGTGCTGACCTCCGGGGCGACCAGGAGGTGAATATTGCCATTGGGCATGATGACCGGAGTGAAATCGAGCTTCACGCCAAACTCTTTGAAGGAGATGGTAACGGCGGTGAATCCCTGTCCCGGTTGCACGATGGGGAAGGGGAATTGGCCGCCGGCGAGGAAACTGGCTTTCTTGCCATTGACGGCGATGAGATTGGGCTCAGCCAGGATCTGGAGAAGATTCTTGGTCTGCAAGGCCTCGATCACGGCGCCGAAGTGGATGTCTGGACGGAACAGGAACAGGTTCAAAACATTGCTGATGGTTTCGTTGGTCTGAAACGGGCCGCTCACTCCCTGAGTTTGGCTTACTTGCGCGGTGCCGAAGCCGCCGTATTGGCCGGTGGTGGTGCTTCCGATTGTATTGCCGGCGCCGGTTGAGAAGAAGTTGGAGCCGAGTTGGGTGAGGGCGGTGCGGTCGACCTCGGCGAACTTCACTTCCAGCAAGACTTCCTGAGCACCAACGGGACCGAAGGTGAGCACGTTGACGACATTCTTGGAATAGGCTGATGCCAATTCTCCGGCACGTTTGGCGACATCCTCAGTAGTCACGTGGCCGGAGAGCACGATGGCGGCGCGGGAAGGGGTCACCGAAATCTGTTCCTCGGGAAAAACGCGATGTTCTTCTTCGGCGCAGGCGCTGACATCAACGTCAACGCGGAGATCAAAGCTGCGCGAGCGTTCCAGTTCGTCCCAGATGATCAGGGAGACTTCGCCAGGGGCTCGTCCGTGGACCAGAATTTGGGTGGACGTAAGCACAGTAGGATCGGCGACGTTAGGGTCGGTCACCGAGACACGCTTGATTTGCTCGGTCGTATTAATGAGCAGAGACTTGTCGACCATGACGCGCAGCGGAGCCGAACCCTGCGGCTGGGCTGACTGAGGCGGAAGGGTGGTCTGCGTGGTGGCCGGTGGAGTCGGTTCCTGGGGCGCCTGAGTTGCGGGCTGCTGGGGCAGAGCCTCGCCCAGGGCGATGCTCGAAACGAACAGCGGGATTAGAAACGACAACGCGACTACGAAAAATGTCGTGCGAAACTTCATCGTGTGATTCCTCTCCACATGAGGAAACCTGCAATGCAACGTATCGAGGGCGCAGGCGAAACTGCTCTCTGACTACTTGGGGTCTTCACCGCCCTGTTCCGGTAATGGGACAACCGTCTTCTTGTCACCTTTATAGACCTCTACACTGAAGACCGATGGGAGGAGGAGCGGGTTTCTCAGTCTTCGGCATCCTGACGGGACGAACCGTCGCCCGCGGTAGCGCCGCCGGTGTGCCGCCCTTGTACAGACCCTTGGCATTGGCCGGGTCCACGGAGTCCTGATGCGTATCGAGCGGGTTACGCAAGGAAAGTTGAATCTTGCCTTCCGACTGAGCGAGCGTCACACGTTCGGCGTCCTCGGGAGAAGTGAGCAGCGTGATCACTGGAGTGTTCGTAGGTTCCCCGGCGGCGTTGCGTTCCAGGCGTTGTCCGGAGGCGATCACGGCCACATTCTGCAGGACAGTGGTGGTTTGCGATTCGCTGCTGCCGTTGGGAGTTCCGGTAAGGAGCACGTCAACTCGGGTTCCAGGACCGACAAAACCCGCGACCGAGACCACTTCATTCACCCGCACTGAGACGGCGCGCATCCCCGGTGGAATCAGTGAAGGCAAACCCGATCCGGCATTTTCCGGAGCCAGTTTGCTGGGCAGAATGAATTCGCCCTTGGCGATAGGAATGATGACGCCGCGGCCCATCACTTGAGACCTCTTGGTGTAAGCTCCGGCAGGCAATCCAGAGGCAGGAAACTTGGCGATCCGCACGTCGTGCTCTTCAACCCGGGCCCCAACCTGAATGTCGTCGGCGGCCACAATAACGTCTGCGCCGGCTTCGACGGTCGACGGTCTGCCTTGCAGGTTTTTGTAGACGAAGAGGCTGACAAAGGCTCCCAAAGCCAAGGCCACAACCCCGATCATCAACAAACGAGTGCGGTTCATAGTGCTCCGTCAGCACGGCTCCGTCAGGACAAGCAAAGGCAATTATCCTCGCCATAGGGGGGTCGAGGATTGCCTCTGTTGTGCTGCGCCGTTGCAGATTCTTACTGAATCGAACTGGCGACGTTGGAGAAAACATTGTTCGCGTTAGAGCCGATCAGCCGAATGGTGCCTACCACGATCACAAGGATCACGGCCAGCATTACGGCATATTCCGCAATATCCTGTCCTTCTTCCTCGCGCCACAATCTCCAAAGATGATCCATACTTTCCGGCCTCCTTAGAAACATCAAGCTAGTGAAACATCCGCGCAAAGCAGATAAGGCCCATGGCTTCTGGGACTTGCGCCCTGCCTACTCGTACCGCTCTACGGGGGATTTAACTCCCCTCATAATAACCCGCAAAATGCTTTGAGAGTGTAATTTATTGGATACCGATGGTAACTGCCAGTGCGCCTGTGTCTGACAGACTGGCTTTAGAGACTTGGCTTGCCTCCGCCCGGTTTAGCTGCGGCAGGCTCCGCCCGGATCGCAGTGGGAAGCGCAGTGAGGATAACGGCTTGCGAGTCTTCGTAGGAGACAGTCCAACGCGGAGAACTCCGCAGACCGGTCGCCAAGGGTGAGCGCGTGGGCACAAAGACTGTGTCGACGCTCCAGCGTTGCAGGGATTGCTGCCAGGCGCCCTTGAACTGATAGGTGTCGGCGAACTGGTCAAACAGTTGTTGTCCGTAGAGATCGGCCCGGCCGTCGATAAAGACGGGCAAGGGAGGGTCAAGCTTCCAGATCAGATAACCGCCCCAGTCGTAGTGGTTGAAGATTCGACCGGAGGGTGAGTGGACCTGGAGAAAGGCAACTGCGCGGGCGGGGAAGCGCTCGGTCTCAGCCTGCGGCTGGCGCTGGATCACGTGGGCGATGTGGACTCCGGCAAAGACCGCCATTGCCAGCAGGATTGCACCGTTGAGTGAGGTCATGATCACGGGTTGCGTCCGCTGTGGACTTGAGTTGCTCCGCGGCCAGTTCCCCAGCCGCGTGGAGACCAGCGGGACTGCGACCAAGACGAATAGCGGCAGCAAGCGGATTGAGCAGAGAGCGGCGAACAGGGTGACGAGTAACAGAAGCAGATCGCGCGGTCGCAGTTTACGCTGGGAGCAACTGAGAGCGGCGAACGTGCCCAGCACGACGACGAGGAAAGGCCAGTATTCCGCGTGGTGGAAGTTGGGCGAGGCCCATTCTGCGATGTAGTTCTGCATGGCCGCGGAACGAAGGGTTTCGATCGGATAGGAGAACATCCGCAGCCCGTTGGGATTCAGCGGCACGATCAGGAGATCGATTAAGAAGATCAGCGCCATAATCCGTAGACGGGAGGCGCTGTGCTGGGAGCGTCCCAGCGCACGTTCGATCCATTCTCCTGCGAGGAACAAGGCCGAAAGAGCCAAGCCTATAGCGAATCCGGCGTGCAGATTCACCCAGAGAAAAGTGAGAGGAAGAGTCCACCAGAGAAGGTGAGAGTTGCGCTCGGAGCGCTCGAGAATCAGCAGCCATAAGCTGGTCAAGAGAAGAGAGAGAACCTGAGGGCGCACTCCCCAGAGCGGCGCGGTGGCCCAGGCCCCGCAAAGAGTGGCGACGCCGGCGATGTAGGATGCGGGGCCGCAGCGCAGGTAGAGCAACCAGAACGCCGCAGTGAGGAATGCCGCGAAAATCACGATCAACCCACCCCAACCTGCGGTGCGCAGCAGGCTGTACATCAGAAGTTCGCTCAGCCACTCATGCGCCACCCAGGGCTCGCCGGCGCGCGTATAGGAAAAGGGATCGGAGTGCGGAATGCTTTTATGCTCGGCGATGTACTGCCCGGTCTTGAGATGCCACCAGACGTCAGGGTCGATGACGTTGCGCGCGGCCAGGGCGAGCAGGCCGAGGAAGACGACTGAAAGGAAGATCGATCTGGTGCGCAGCAGACTGTCCATCGCGTTCATCATAGCGGACGACCGGAGCACAGAGTACAATCCCCTTCCACCGTGTCTTCGAACGACGTGCAGCCCGTGCCGGTGATCTGGACGGTATCGCAGCGACGCTTAATCAGCGTTTTTGTCCTGTGCATGTTTTCGCTGAACCTGGCGTTTTTCATCAGAACTCGGGAAGGCATCAAGCGGGGATATCCGGATTTCACGATTTTCTACACGGCGGGCACAATCTTGCGCGAGGGGCTTGGTAATCAGCTCTACAACCTGGACGTGCAATATAGAGTACAGCAGAGGTTTGCGGGCAATATTCCTTTCCGACGGGGGCCATTGCCTTACAACCACCCACCCTTTGAAGCGCCGCTCTTCGTGCCTTTGACTCTGTTGCCTTATCCGCAAGCGTTTGCTGTGTGGGATCTGGCGAATGTGGTCGTGCTCTGCGGTGTGGCGTTGCTCTTGCGACGATCCGTTGGTCTGCTTCGCTCGATTCCGCTCTGGAAGTTTGTCATTGGATGCATCGCCTTCAATCCGGTTTTCGCCTGCCTGTTCCAAGGTCAGGATTCTATTCTGATGTTGCTGTTTTGCACGTTGTCGTTCAATGCGCTGAAAAAAAAGGCCGATGTTCTCGGCGGGTGCTGGCTGGCCCTGGCTGCGTTCAAGTTTCAGTTTATAGTTCCACTCGTTCTGCTTCTTGTGATCTGGAGACGAAGACGCGTCGCTCTTGGGTTCGGAGCAGTTGCCCTGGTGCTTGGGTTCATTTCGGTCATGTTGGTCGGCATGGGTTCTTTGCTTCGCTATCCCGGGTGCGTGCTGCAGATAGCGAGGAATCCACGTTTAGGGGGAGTGCCCCCGCAATTTCTGCCGAATCTGCACGGATTGGCAACGGGCTGGCCTGGACCTCTCGCGGGCGCGGCGGGAGCCGCATTGGCCGCTCTGGTCTCAATCATTGTGTTTGTCTTCGCAGCACGGAAGGGGTGGGAATCGGCGCGCCCGGCCAAACTGGAGCTGCGATTCTCGCTGGCGATTGTAGTATCAGGGCTGATCGCCTGGCAGACGAATTCCCATGACCTTAGCCTGCTCGTTCTGCCGCTGGTATTTATTACCGATCACTGCCTCCATTCGCCAACTCAAGCCCTGGTCAAGAGATTTGATCTGCTACTTCCTGTCTTGCCGCTGCTGATCAGTCCATTGTGGATGGTTCTCTGGCTGGTGATTGCTAAGGTGAATCTAATGGCGATTCCGCTGCTTTGGTGGACGTGGAAGATCGGCGAGGAGTTATCGCGCGACCCGGGGGTTGCCGGGTGTCGTGTGCCGTAACGGCGCCCGGAAGGGCTCCGGCAGAGGAGCGAAATGAAGGTCGATTTTTCTGCGCCGCGCAGCCAAACCAGCGTCTTATTCTTTTTCTTTTTGGCTGCGCTGGTGGCAGCGAGTATGTGGTTCTATGTGCAGCGCGTGCTTATTCCCTATGAAACAGCGGATGCCGCGGCGCAGGAGCGTCCGCGCGGCAATTTGTCGGACCTATATCCCCGCTGGCTGGGCGCACGTGAACTCCTGCTCCACCAGCGCAATCCTTACGGCGATGACATCACGACCGAAATCCAGAAAGGGTATTATGGGCGGGCGCTCGATCCGGCTCGGCCTAATGATCCTAAGGACCAGCAGGGATTTGCTTATCCCGTCTATGTGGTGTTCCTGCTGGCGCCGTTTGTCAGATTTCCGTTTCACTCTGTGCAGCTTGTCTTTTACTGGGCGTTGATCGCGCTGACCGCAACCAGCGTCTGGCTGTGGTTGCGTGCGCTGCGATGGCGTCTGCCGGTGTTGGCGACAGCCAGTTGTGTCGCACTTACGCTGGGAAGCTTTGCCGCGGTGCAGGGAATCAAGCTGCAGCAGTTGAGCCTGCTGGTGGCGGCGCTTCTGGCGGGAGCCGTGGCTTGCGTGGCCAGCGGGTTCTTGTTTTGCGGCGGAGTCTTGCTGGCGGCGGCAACCATCAAGCCGCAACTGGCGTGGCCTTTGGTGGCCTGGCTGTTGGTGTGGGCGCTGCACGATTGGCGGAACCGGCGATGGTTTCTGTTTGGGTTTGGTTTGGTGATGGGGTTGCTGCTCGCTGGCGCAGAAATCATTTTGCCCGGCTGGTGGCAGATGTTCGCTCACGCCTTGGGGCAATATCATCGCTACACCCAGAACCAGTCGGTGCTGCTGCTCCCATGGGAGTATTCGGGTATTGTTATCGCCGCTGCAGTGCTCGCTTGCGCCTTTTTTCTTTGGAGGTTGCGGGACGAGCCTGCTGAGGCGGGAAACTTCGGTCTCGCTACCTCTCTGGTGCTGGCCTTGACCGTGCTGGTCGTCCCTATGTATGCGCCTTACAACCAGGTGCTGCTTCTGCCTGCGATTCTGGTGCTGGTGCGAGATCGAACTTTCTTCACCTCGCGGTCGCGGGGAGTTCGCTTCCTGTATCTGGCGGCGGCTTTTGCATTGGCATGGCAGTGGATCGGGACTTTGATTTTGAGCGGCGCCTATCTGCTGGGATGGCGAGCGTGGGCACTCAGCGCATGGAAAGTGCCTTTTTTTGCGACGTTCAGCTTGCCAGTCTTCGTTTTCGCCCTGATCCTTCTGGAGGTGCAGGTCGCGCAGGGACGGCGGCGAGTCGAAGAGAGCTGTTAACTGGTTCCAGCGGCTTTGCCTTATCGCACTTTGTCTTGTCGAACATCGCCTTGTCGCGCCATGGACGCGCTGCCCAGGAACAACGCCAGCATGGGAACGCCAACCAGAGCGTAGGCGCCTGCTCTCAGCGCCCACAGATGGAGTGGAGGCAAAAACAAGATGCCAAGCAGGCCTAACGTCATCCAGTGCGCAGGCGTCCGAAATGCGCGGCGTTTGCTTCAACCAACGGTTTAGTAGCAGCGCAATCGGCAAGAGCAGAAGGCTGAGATCGTGCGGGTTGAGGTGATAGCTGACCAGCAGCGCGAACACCGCTGTGTTGGCAAAGGCGAGATCGAACTCGCCGTCCTTTTTCCAGCCCAGCAACGCCTTGATCAACGCGGCTGCGGAAAGGATTGATAACAGAGCAACGGTCGCGGTGGATCGGTCGGAGTGAAGGAAGAAGTAGACCAATCCGCGAAGGTTCGCCATGGCTTGGGGAACAATTCCGGCGAATGGCTGCGCCTTCAGATGCAGCAGAAATCTTGGATAGACGAGGAAGACCGACCATCCGGAGATGGTGGCCGACAATCCCGCCAGCGCCAGCGCAACCAGAGTGAATCCCTTCACCAGAGCGCTTCGGGCAGTTCGGTTTTGGGTCAGGACCAGCACCAGCATCAGCGGCAATACGAGATGAAACTTGAAGAGTCCGAGGGCCAGCCAACATCCGGCGGCGACCGCATGGCCGCGCCGGAGAGCTACGAAGGCGAGAATTACCAGCAACAGCAGGAGCAGTGAATCCTGACCTTGCAGAAGACAGAGCAACACCGGAACAAAAGTGAGCGAGGCCGCGAAGCATAGGAGCCAATCCCATGGCGGCACGAGCTCCCTAGCCAGCCGGCGCGCCGCGAAAGTGAGAAACGCCAGGTTGAGCAAAGACCATAGCAGGTAGGCGTATCTCAAGGGCAGCCAGGCCACGGCAAGGTAAAGTACGGCCTCAAAAGGAGGGTGGATGTAGAGCGTGCCGACTCTTCCGGCGTAGCGCGCCTGATATTGGCGCTGGAGGTCAGCATCATAGAGTTGGTGTCCGTGGCCCCCTGCCAGCATGCGCGCGGCGCAATAAAAGTCTGGAAAATCAGTGCCTTGCAGGGAAGCCGCGACGCGCGTAGCGGCGAAAGCCGCCAGGGCGAAGATTAGAGCAAGAAAGATGAAGGCTTTCATCTTTGCGGCGGAGATGCCGGAGGTAAGAGTCCGCATGCGAGTTGGGTCCGAGGAAAGCACGCCGCCGAGTCTATCGAACGTCTGAGGGAAGCGCTACCCACAGGCGAAGAAGCCTCTTCCCGCGGGGGCCTGATTCCTGTCATTATTCTTATTTGGGCAACTTCGGTGTAGTCTTGGGCAGGAAGTTGCGCCACATCCCATGGTCTTAAATGCGATAGGCCGTCCGTCGTCCTCCGGTTCGGGTGTGTTTCCCGGGCTGGTGCTGGTGCAGGGCAACGAGCAGAAGAATATCGTGCTGAACCGCACGCCTTTCAGCGTGGGCCGCAAGATAGATAAGGATCTGGTGATCGCCGATCCGCGGGTCTCGCGCGATCACGCGCTCATCGTGTTGGAAGAAGACGGCTTCTTTCTGGTCGATCAAGGCAGCAAGCACGGCACCTTCGTCAACGGGGAACGGATTCAGCGGCAAAAGCTGGAGCGCAATGACCGGCTGGAATTTGGGGCTCGTGATTCGGCATACGCCATTTTCAATCCGGCGCACGGCACCTCGAACACGGCGCGTGAGTTCCTGAGCCAGATTTCCGGGATCCAGATCTCGCAGGAGTCCAATGATCTGGAGAAGTTAACTCTGTTCCTGGAAGCGGCGCGCAAGTTGAACACCGCCGGTGTGCTCGACGAAATCCTGATGACGATGCTGGAGGTGACGCTGCGGTTGACGCGCGCCGAACGCGGCTACGTCTTTCTCAAAGACGACGAAGGCAACCTGCGGCTGCAAGCGGGACGCAACAGCAAGGGCGAGGCGCTGCTGGACGATAAGACCATTTCGCATTCTGCGCTGGAAGAATCATTGCGGTCGAATTCCGAGTTTCTGCTGACGGATACCGGCAGTTCGCCGGACCTGGCCGGGCGGCAGAGCATTGTTGCCTACGATCTTCGTACAGTGATTTGCATTCCGCTGCGCAAGCGGCAAGTGCAATCCAAAACGCGCGAGCAACACACTATGATCGGCGTTCCCGCTGCCCCCTCTGCCGAAGTGACGGGGGTTCTGTACGTCGACTCGCGCTTTGCCTCGCGGGAATTTTCCGGCGTCGGCCACGACATTCTGCGTGCCATCGCGACTGAAGCGGCGTCGCTGATCGAGAACGCTCGACTGGTGCAGGCCGAGGAAGAATCCCGGCGCTACCAGCAGGAACTCACCATTGCCGCCAGCATCCAGCAGCGGCTGATGCAGGTGAAGATTCCGGAAGTGCCGTTTGCCAAATTGCGCGGGAAGAATCTGTCTTGTAAAGAAATTGGCGGAGACTTCTTCGATGCGGTCAATACCAAGGAGGGCCTGGCGGTGGTGCTGGCCGACGTCAGCGGCAAGGGGGTGTCGGCAGCGCTGCTGGCTTCCACTTTGCAGGGAATGATTTATTCGCATTTGAGTTCTGGCATGCCCCTGCTGGAGGTAGTCTCCGCGGTGAATCACTTCTTCAGCGAAAAGCTTGTCGGGGAGAAATATGCCACCGTGCTGCTGGTTCGGCTGCGGCGCGACGGCGATCTGGAATACGTCAATTGCGGGCACGTGCAGCCGCTGCTGGTGTGCGCGGGAGAAGTGATGCGTCCGCCGCACGGCAATGTGCCGGTAGGCTTGCTGCCCGATGCGACGTTTGAGAGCGCCCGCTGCCAGCTCAAGTCGGGTGACCGCTTCATTCTGGTGACCGATGGCGTGACCGAGGCGGAAAACGCGATGGGCGACTTCTTCGAAGACTCCCGGCTGGAGGCGGCCGCGGCCAAGGCTCCGACGCTGGAAGGCATCTTTTCCGCGGTTTCGGAGTTCTGCGCTGGAAATCCTCTCAGCGACGACTGCACCGTGGTGGAACTGGTTTATTCGTTCGCCGGCCCGGTGTCGATAGTCTAGACCACCGTGACCGTATAGTCCTTGCCTTCCCAGCGATTCTCTTGCGTCCAATAAAAAGTGAAGACGACCTGGCTTCCCGGGGGCAGCGACGCAGTGGGCAGGTCGAGTATGTGGAGACCGAGGCCAGTGTCGCGTGTGTTCGTGTCCTGCGCGCTCTTCCAGCCGTCGAGGCTCCAATGCACCAGCGCGGGATTGAGCAACTTGATGCGCAACTTCTTGTGGCGCGGAAGCGTCCTGGCCTTGTTGTTGATCCTCCAGCCCGAGAATTGCCGCGTGGGTTTTTCGACTTGGTAGCGTTGTACTGTCTGTGGCGCTTGGTCGAAGATCTTTCCATCGCGCAGCGATCGTCGCAACTTCACATACTCGGAATGAGCCCAAACTAACGGACAAGCCGAGCCGGTGGGCTTGCCCCGGAACAGTTCGAGGCTAGGAATATCGTCGGCGTCCCAGACTTGTTCGGGGAGCAGGCGGCTCTGGCCGATGGTGCAACTCTCCATCATCGTGAGCAAAGCCTCGGCTTCGCTGCGGCGGCCGGCGGCCAGTTCGTAGTGAGCACGTTCCCCGGCGAGCAGAGGCCAGGGGCGGCCGATGCCGGTGCCGTCGAACGGGGAGCCATCTTTGTGTTCGCCATAGCCGTCGCCGTTATAGCGGTACCAGCAAGGGCCCTGGGGCAGTTGCACGCGCAGCAGGGCGTCGATGACGCGAACCGTGTTGAGAATGCGCGGATCATCTGGAGCGCGCAATCCAAAGCGCACCAGCGCCAGAGAGTCAGGGCTCACTAAGTGTGATGCCTGTTCCAGATTTTCCCCGGGAGGGCGGTTCTTAATTGGCACGAAGCCTAGCGTTGGAGACGCTGCGCCGTCGCTATCCGGCGGAGCGATGCGCACATAATAGCCTTCCACGCCGATTTGTTGGGCGAGATCGCCACCAGTCGCATAGATCCAGCGCTCAATGTTGCCGTTCCAGGCATCGGCTGTGTCGCGTAGTACGGGTGCGGCATCGGCGTGACCCGTGAGCTCGGCTATGTCGGCGGCGGCGAGCAGCGCGGAAATCTCAGCCGCCAGCGTGAACGGAGAATAGCCCGCGTCTTCTTCCCAGCGATCCTGTTGCGTGACGGGGCCGTTGCGCAGAATGAAACTCGCCGCGCTGCGCACCATTGGCCACCAGCGCTCCAGTTTGCCCAGGCCAGGCGCGGCATTGCGGCGCAACAGATCCAGCAGGAGGATGGGGAGAGCAGTTTCATCCATCTGGATGCCGCCCCAGTAAGAGCGCCCGTCGAGCCACAGATTCTGCCCCCAGTTGCCTGCAGCTTCCTGCGTGGACTCGAGGTAGCGAAGTACTCTGACGGCGTCCCCAGCGGCGCCGGCGGCCAGCAAGGCTCCCGCGGTCTCGACCAGATCGCGCGGCCAGACCAGGTGATACCCGCCCAGATCCTCGTCGCCTTTATTGAAGCCCCACGGGATCGAGAGGCTGGCGATGATGCCACCCAGAAAATCCTTGGATTCGTGTGTGCGCAGGACTGCGGTCGAGGCGCGGTAGAGATCGTTCTCGCGCTTCGGTTCATCGAGTGCGAGCAGAGTGTTCTGCCAGTTTCTCCAATGGAACACGTAATGCTGGCGGAGCTCGCCGTAGTCTTCGAGCATGCTGGAGCGCACTTGTTGTCCCGCCTCAGTCCATCTTGTGCCGAATCCGAGGGCCAGCACGAATTCTCCGGCGCAGGCGGTGAGATCAATCTCTCCCGTGCAGGCGAGGTTGCCATTTTCTGCGCGCTGATATTCCCACTCCATCTGGAAATGAGCCGAGAGGTCCTGCCATCCGTCGGAAGCGCCCACGAACCCAACCGACATTTTCTTCCAGGGCACCGAGCAGCCCAGAGCCAGAGCCGTACCGTCGTGCTCGGCGAGGAACAGCGGCAGGCCTTTATAATCGCCGACCCAACCCGTATTGTCGGAACCGCAGTTGGCCAGATGGGGCGAGAGCAATGCGTAAAGGTGATAGTCGGAGAGCTGTCCCTGCAGCGGTTCGAAGCGGACTTTCTGCAGCAAGACGTTGCGGTAGGGATCGGTGAAGACTTCCTTGTAGATGCGATAGCGGCCGCCGATTTCGGAGTTGATCAACTCGTATGCCGGGACGCCGGGTTCGAAGGGACGGTTCTCAAAGGTGCAGTGGCGCTTTTCTTCAGAGAAGTAGGATCGGCCATCGGTAACCAGGAAGCCGAGGTCGCGAGTGCAGGCCTGGTCGACCCGGGGGAAGTACACTTCATTTAGAATGCCGTGACTCAGTGTGAACCACACTCTGCTGTGCTGGTTCAACGCCGTGCCGGCGGCGGTTTTGGCGCTCGAGGTCCAGCGGGCCGGAATGCCCGGCCAGCCGGGAGCATAGCGCGTGGAGGAATCGCTCATGAGGTTTTTGTCCTCCGGCGTATAACCAGATTGCGACCTCGCGGAATGGGGAAACTCATCTGAGCCACCATAATGGGATGGCCGCAATTTCAATTAGTTGCATCCAACCAGAGTGGACAAAAAGTGATGTTGCATTGCCGGGGAAACGCACGATAGTGACAGAATTCGTCTCCAGACGCATGCTAACCATTCTCCAAGCCAGATCTGCGTTAGTCCTTGGCATGGTAGCAGCCCTTGGCTTGGTTTGGGGTCGCGCGCTGCGGCGAGCGATGTTTCGTCGTCTAGTTCCGCTGCCAGAACAGAGTTGGACCGCGGATTCCTGGGGCTCTACAACCTGGATTTCGATGGAGCGCAGAAAGATTTCTCCTCATGGGAGACGCAACATCCCGATGATCCAGTCGGGCCGGTCAGCCAAGCCGCTGGATTTCTCTTTTCCGAGTTCAATCGCCTGGGCGTGCTGGAGGGGCAGTTCTTTGAGAACGACGATAGCTTTGCGGCCCGCTCGAAACTCAGTCCTGATCCCCAAGTGCGCGGCCACTTTCGGGCCGCAGTTGACCACGCTCAAGTGCTTGCGCATGCCCGGCTGAACAAGGATGCGAAAGACCGGGACGCATTGTTTGCTCTAACCCTTGCCTCGGGATTACAGGCAGACTACGCGGCGCTGATCGACAAGAAGAATATGACGTCCCTGCACTACACGAAAGAAGCGTCCGCCTGGGCGCAACAGCTGCTGGCGATTTGCAACGACTGTGCCGATGTGCTGGTGGCTACCGGATTCAGCAAGTACATTATCGGCAGCATGTCGGCGCCAGCGCGCTGGCTGCTGCGCATCGACGGATTGCCCGGCAACAAGAAGGCCGGCATCTCCGACCTGCAGACGACAGCGCAACACGGCCATTACCTGGCGCCGTTTGCACGCGTCCTGCTGGCCATCGCGTACGTGCGTGACAAAGACAAGCTGCACGCGCTTGAACTGCTTACTGCGCTGCGCACACAGTTTCCCGGCAACACTCTGTTTCCCCGGGAGATTGCGCGCTTGCAGCCTTCCGTGACGGCTCCGCATTAAAGGTGCCTGACCCGTTCATCAGAAATTCACTCGTTTGTAACCATCCTGTAATATTGCGCCGATAGAACCGAGGATATCGATCTTTAGGAGGATTCATCGAGCGATGCGCAAACTCACCCTGCTTTTCTTGTGCGTTTTCATAGCCCTGCCGGTAGTAGGGCAGACCACGCTGAACGGAGCGGGCGCCACGTTCCCGAATCCCATTTACTCGAAGTGGTTCAGCGAATACCACAAGCTGCACCTGGATATTCAGATGAATTACCAATCGCTTGGAAGCGGCGCGGGAATCCACCAGGTGACAGAAGGCACGGTCGATTTCGGGGCCAGCGATATGCCTATGACGGACGGTCAGCTGGCGGAAGCTCAAACCAAGCGGAGCACCAGAATCCTCAACATTCCCACGGTGCTGGGAGCGGTCGTGCCGGCTTACAACATTCCCGGAGTGAGCGCGGAGGTTAAGTTTACCCCCGATGCCTTGGCTGGAATCTTCTTGGGCACGATAACGAAGTGGAATGATAAAGCCATCACCAGCGTAAATCCGGGCGTCACTTTTCCCGACAAGCCCATCATCGTGATTCACCGTTCTGACGGCAGCGGAACCACTTTCATCTGGACCGACTATCTGTCGAAGGTCAGCGCGGATTGGAAGAGCAAGGTGGGCAGCAACACCTCCGTGCAGTGGCCGATTGGACTGGGTGGAAAGGGCAACGAAGGGGTGGCGGGATCGATTCGACAGTTGTCAGGGGCGATCGGCTACATCGAATTGATCTACGCGGTGCAGAATAACATCGAGTACGGCAGTGTCCGCAATGCTGCGGGCGTCTTTTTGAAGGCGTCGCTGGAGGGAGTAACGGCTGCTGCTGCGTCTGCTCCGAAGATGCCGGCAGACTTTCGGGTCTCCATCACCGACCCCCCGGGCAAGGACGCATATCCGATTTCCAGTTTCACCTGGCTGTTGATTCCAGAGCAGTCGAAAGACGCAGCGAAAGGCAAAATTTTGGCTGATTTTCTGAACTGGATGGCGACAGACGGTCAGAAGATGACTGCCGCTCTTTCCTATGCGCCGTTGCCGGATGGCGTCGTCCAAAAGGAGAAAGAGGCGATCAAGCTGGTCAAGTAGGCTCGCTAACGAAGAGGTCTCAATTCGTGTTTCGAGATTCCTAACGGCGCATCGGGCGGCGAAAACAGTACGGTTCCGATGCGCTGACTTCTTTTTGCAGGATCCTTACGTGTCTTCCTTGATTCGCCGTTCTGCCCTTGCGAGGCGGATGTTTTATACTAGATCGTGGTGAAGCGGTTTCCCGTCGGCAACAAAAGATCGCACGAATGAACCCGTAAAGCCCTCGCAAATGGCTCGTCTTTCGCTGGAAAATCCTGAGTATTATCTCAACCGTGATACCTCCTGGCTCGCGTTCAACCGGCGCGTGCTCGAAGAAGCCGAGGATGAAGGCAACCCGCTTCTGGAGCGTCTGAAGTTTCTAGCTATCTCCGCCAGTAATCTGGATGAGTTTTTCGAGATTCGCGTGGCGGCTATGGTGCAGCAGATCGAGGACGGCTACAACGAGGCCGGTCCCGATGGTTTAACGCTGACCGAGAAGCGCGACATCCTCGCGCGCGCCAGTCACAAGTTCGTCGATGACCAGTACGAGTGCTGGAACGCACTGCGCCCTGCCATGGCCGACCACGGCATTCGTGTGCTGAGCCTGCACGAGTTGGACGCCGAGGCTCGACGGTTCGTGGACGAATACTGCGAGAAAGAGCTGGACCCTCTGCTCACGCCGGTGACAGTCGATCCTACCCATCCCTTTCCGCGGGTAATCAACAAGGCGTTGTGCCTCGGATTTCTCTTGCGCCGCCGCCGTCGCTCCGCGCTTACTTACACGGGCGTGGTTTCCGTGCCTCGGGCGTTGCCCCGGCTGGTTCGGCTGCCCTCGGATACAACGACCGACTTTATTTTCCTGGCTGACCTGGTCGCGCACCACGCCCAGAACATGTATCACGGCTACGACATCGTTTCCTCGGCTCCCTTCCGCGTCACCCGCAACAGCAATCTTTATCTGCAAGAAGAAGAAGCTCGTAATCTTCTCGAATCAGTGCGGGCGGAGTTGCACAACCGGCGCAAGGGTGATGCGGTTCGCATGGAAATCGAGGCCGATGCTGATCCCGAGATCATCGAGCGCCTGCGTACCGTGTTCGAACTCGATCCCTGGCAGGTGTTTCCTGTGAACGGCCCGGTTAATCTCTCGCGGCTGTTTAACGTCTACGAGCAGACCCAGCGTCCGGACCTCAAATATCGGGCCTTTGCCCCGCGGGAGCTGCGGCTTACCGCTAAATCCCAGAATTTATTCGAGGAGCTGCGGCGTCATGATGTGCTGTTGCACCATCCCTACGACTCTTATGACGCGGTCGTGTCGTTCATCGAGTCGGCGGCGGAGGATGAACACGTACTTTCGATCAAGCAGACCCTTTACCGCACCAGCGAACACTCCCTGATTGTGCCTTCGCTCATGGATGCGGCGTCGCGCAAGGAAGTCACAGCGGTGGTCGAGTTGAAGGCGCGCTTCGACGAAGCGCACAACATTCGCTGGGCGCGCGAGATGGAAGATGCGGGAGTGCAGGTGTTTCACGGGTTGGTGGGCCTGAAGACGCACTGCAAACTTTCTCTGCTGGTGCGCCGCGATCCTGACGGCGTGCGCAGTTATGCCCACATCGGAACCGGCAACTACAACGCGGCTACGGCGCGAATTTATACCGATCTGAGCCTGTTAACGGCGAATCCGGAGATAACTCGCGCGGTGCACGACGTTTTCAGTTTTCTCACTGCGTACGCCGAGAATCCCAGCTATGACCCGCTGCTGGTGGCCCCGCTGGACCTCGCGGAAAAGGTGATTGCCCTGATCGATCGCGAGGCGGAGCACGCGCGCCTGGGCCGTCCGGCAAGGATCATCGCCAAGATGAACGCCCTGCTCGACAAAAACGTGGTGCAAGCGTTGTATCGAGCTTCCCAAGCTGGAGTGGAGATTGACCTGATTGTGCGCGGCATTTGCGCCTTGCGGCCGGGCGTGCGGGGCGTGAGTGACCGCATCAGGGTGCGCAGCATCGTGGGACGTTTCCTGGAGCACAGCCGGATTTACTACTTCGGCAACGGCAGCGAGGAAGAAATCTACATCGGAAGTGCCGACTGGATGCCGCGCAATCTCTATGAGCGGGTCGAGGTGCTGGTGCCCCTGCGCGACGAATTCCTGCGCGAGCGCGTGCATCGCGAAATTCTCGACGCCTACCTAGCGGATAACCGCAAGGCGCGCATCTTGTTGCCCGATGCTACTTACATTCGGGCCTGGCAACCCGCACACGGCAAACGCAATCGTAAACCGCCGACAGGCGCAGCCGCTTTTAGCGCGCAGGATTTCCTGATCAGCGTGGCTGAAGGCAAGCAGGCGGCGGATTTTGCGATACCTCAGCTTCCCGCACTAAAGCGCAAAGCTCCCGCCGGAAGAGTACGATAACTCGGAGCACGTTAACCCAGAGAACCGTAACTCCCAATGATCATTTACTTCCTGCGTCACGCCAGCGCCGGCGAACCCCTCGCTAATCCGAAGAAGGACGAGAAGCGCGCGCTCGACAAGGATGGTATCGAGCAGTGCGGCTACGTAGGCCGCGCCCTGGCCTCCATTGAGGCCCAGGTGGATTGCATTATTTCCAGCCCGCTCAAGCGCGCCACCCAAACCGCTTCGCTGGTTGGAAACGAGATGGGTTACGAGGGAAAGCTGCAGATCGAGGCCGCGCTGCGTCCCGGGGCGACCTTCGCCGACTTCCGCCGCGTGCTCGAAAAGTATGCGCGCCAGGAATCGATCATGGTGGTGGGACACAACCCTAACCTCAGCCAGTTCCTCGGCACGGTGATCAGCGAATCCGGCTGCGAAGCTTCAGTGGAGTTGAAGAAGGGAGCTGTGGCCCGAGTCGATATGCGCCGCAGCTCGGGGACGCTGATGTGGTGCTTAACGCCGAAAGCCTTGCGCACTCTCTACACTGCGGCGGTCGAGAGTTCCCGTCCGAACACTTCGCGGAAATAGGCGCAGTCTTTCTCGATTGCCCACAGTTCCAGGTCTACTCCCATGCGCCGCCGGGGCACGAGGGTCAGGCGTATCTCCGCGGCACGCTGGCTGACGCGCACTTTCTGGACAGCGCGGCTGCGGCCGAGGTTCAGGGCGCGCGCCAGGCGCAGCAGCAGAATCGCTTTCTGCACTCCGACTCGGTCCGCGGGATCAAGCGCCTTCATGGGCGCTTCTTCCGAAGCGGGGCGCGACTTTCCGAGATAGCGAGCGATGGCGGCAATAATCCGGCGTTGCTGCGGCGTGTAGCCCAGAATCTCTGAGTTCGCAATGATGTAATAGGTGTGCCGGTGGTGGCCGTTGCGGTTCACGTAATCTCCCACTTCGTAAAGCATGGCCGCCGCCGACAGCCACTCGCGGAATTCCGGCGCCAGCCCGTGCACTGAACGCAGCGCGGAGAACAAAAACATGGCGGAGTCGCGCACATCGAGCGCGTGCTTCATGTCGACGTGATAGTGAGCGACGGCTCGAGTGATCGACTCCCAGCGTTCCGATTCAATCTGCTTTCCTGAGCGGGTGCTGTGGTCATGCTCGGCCGCCATCTGGGCCAGCAGCCCATCGCGCAGGCCCAGCGGAGAATAACGAAAGCCTTTGAGATGGCAACGCTCGAGCAATTCGTGGTAGACGATTGCCCCGGCCACAATGATTTCCGCCCGTCGCGGACCGATGCCTTCAATCTGCTGCCGTTCGTCGACGGGCAGGCGCGCCAGTTGCTTGGCAATTCGCGTCATTTCCCCACGGGAGACGACCCAGCGTTGGCGACTCATGTTCTTCCGCAGGTGGCTGGCCGCGGCGGCCAGTGCCGCGGCGGTTCCCGAGGTGGCAATTACATTCTTAACTCTTGCGGCGACGACGCGCGACGCGATGCGGTTCACTTCGCGCGCCACGAACCCTTGCAGCCGTTTGAGTTCGCCCTTGCGCGGCGGA
The DNA here is from genome assembly GCA_963787495.1 of uncultured Acidobacteriaceae bacterium. GTDB lineage: Bacteria > Acidobacteriota > Terriglobia > Terriglobales > Acidobacteriaceae > Sulfotelmatobacter. The sequence goes on along the minus strand of CAWBDA010000001.1, from coordinate 488,075 downwards.
TCGTGGTTCAGGAACTCATCGGTGAGGCGCACGGCGCCCAGGGGCAAACTCACCATGTCGCGGATGTGCCCGCGGCCGGAAACCGTCAGTTCGCAGCTTCCGCCTCCCAGGTCCACCATTAAGGCCGGCGAGCTGTCGACGCGAAGATTCGAGACCAGTCCGAGATGAATCAGGCGAGCTTCTTCCAGTCCAGAAATAATCTCGACCTTCCAACCGGTCGCGGACCGCACCCATTCCAGAAATGCCTGCGAATTGCGAGCATCTCGAAGAGCGCTGGTGGCGACGACGCGCACTGGGTCAGTAACGACCTGTTGCGTGGCGCGGTGAAAGCGGCGCAAGACCTTAACCGTCTCGGCCATCGATTCGGGAGTTAGAAAGCCGGAACGAAATACGCCTTCGCCCAGCCGCGTGACCTCGCGGTCCTCGTGGATGGAACGAAGGCGGCCACGCGTGAGGCGCGCGATCTTCAGTCGAACGGAATTGGATCCGATATCAACCGCGGCGAAGGTTGGCATGAGGCAAGGCCAACAGTGTACATGCCCAATGTCGCTCGGTCATCCGGTCGTCGAAGACGATGGGTGGATCACCCGCCTAACCAATTCGGCTAGACCGCCAGCACGTAGCGCGCCAGTGGGCCGATGCGGGCCATCGTCGCTGGCCGCATGCGCGCAGCCAGGTCAATCCCAGAGCTTGCTTCACGCCTGACGAAGTAGCCTTGTATCGACCGTCGCACCTTACCCGACTCATTCGCGGTGTGGCCGTGCCAGATGGATCCGTTGAAGATGATTAGGGAACCTGCCGGACCGCACGCCAAGACTTGGCCCTCGTAGCCAGCTTGACGGTCATGTGCGATCTTCTCGGGCACTCCCGGCCACAAGTGCGATCCCGGAACAAATCTGGTGGCTCCGTTGTCCGGTCGAAACTCGTCGATCATCAAAATGAAGCCAACCATCGGCAAGTCTTCCGATTCGCGTTGAATATCTACATGAAGGTCCTGGGCGGCAGATTGCGTTCGCAGCGTTCGGCCAAGGGTTGTACTGAGTTTGAAGGGCGTTCGGATTACGTGCCAGCAAGCTTCGAGCAGGGGCGGGTATATGTAGAGGTCGTCAAATTCGGCGTCGCGATTGACGAAGTCGTACAGGCGTGTGGTCGAGGTGCCGACCTTAATGTCTGCGGCTTCTCCGGAATTCATGGCCGCATCGTAGGCCGCCGCAAAACGCGCCAGCCGCTCGGGCGCCACCGGACCTGGAATGACAGTGAGGCCTGCTCATTGCCCGCCAACAGGCGCTCGACCCTTTCAGAATGGGAAGCGTGAAGCCTTCACGCCGCCGAGGTGGCAAGGCGCTTGCCCGGCACAGCCTGAACAGGGCTCACAGCAATGGCAGTCGGCTTAGCCGATGGTGCGCCCCGCATCTGCGAGAGCACCGAAACCGCATGGCGAAATTTTGCTCCGGTGACGTTGTGCAGTTCCGCCACCAGCGATGACTCGCGCACCTCGCCGAGATGCTCGGTGGCGGTTTGCGTCAAAGTGAGCCAGTCGTGCCAATCGCCCAGCGCATCCTGGATGCGCTTGAGCCCGGCGATGAACTGTTCAGCTTCCCGGGACGGCTCGGCGAACTCGGCCGCGTATCGTGCTCGTTTGCTGAGAATGCGGTATTGGTGCAGGAGCGCCTCGGTGACCGGCGCTTCCCCGCGGCCAATCCCTTCCAGCATCCCTCTGGCAACTGCCAGGGGATCCCGGCTCGTTTCCGGGTTGAAGTTCTTCGCGGCGCGTTTCAGTCGCTTGCGAATCTCGCGGAAGCTGTCTTCATCGACCGCCTTTTTCAGTTTCTTTTCCTGCTGCACTCGCAGTTCGATCAGGCGGTTCACGAGTTGCGTCTTGCGCCGCGGTTCCTGCGGGATCTTCACACTGCGTAACGCAGCCAACTGCACGTCAAGATCGCGCACTTTGCCAGCACGCTTGCGGATTCGACCCAGCAGCTTCAGAAGCTTCTTCTGGTTGCGGTCCAGCTCGGGGGAGAACTCGCCCAGCAGGATCTGAAGGCGGCGCGTGCCGGTACGGAAACGGTGAACGTTCTCCGCCGGTGGTTTCGAGGAAAGCTTGACCAAGTCCTGCTCAAGCTTCTGAAAAACCACACGGCAGCGCTTTGGCGCGATCGGCATAACGAAGAAAAGAGAATCGAACCGGGAGATGAAAATACAGGCTTACCCACGAAAAGGCAACCCTGAAAACTGCTCATTTTAACATCCTGTTAACAGGATTCTGCTACGGTAGAGCGCGAATGTTCTTTTCCGCCTTACCTCGGCCCGATATGCCGGCTCCGCAACCTGTTGAAGCGACGAAGGTTAGCAGCCTCCCTCCAGCGGGAAGGCAAGCCGAGCCTTTTCTTCGCGGGAACCGAGGCGAAACCGGCGACCGGGTCTTCAAACTCGGGATGTTGCTGTGCGGCTCGGCCGTGCTGGCAACCCTCGGGCTGATTGTCTACGAATTGGTGCTGCGTTCCGGTCCCTCCTGGCATGCCTTCGGATTCAAGTTCTTCGCCGGTCACGATTGGGATCCGGTGAGCGAGCAATTCGGCGCGATGCCGTTCATCTACGGAACCTTGGTTTCTTCATTGCTCGCGTTGCTGATTGCCGTGCCGTTGTCGATTGGAGTTGCCGTGTTCACCACCGAGATGTGTCCCCCGGTGCTGCGCGGTCCGCTGTCGTTCTTCGTGGAATTGCTGGCCGCCATTCCCAGCGTGGTCTATGGGCTGTGGGCGATCTTCATCCTGGTTCCGCTTCTCAGTAGCTATGTTGAACCTTTTCTGTCCCGCACCTTAGGCTGGACCGGTTTCTTTGAAGGTCCGCCTTATGGCATCAGCATGCTGGCGGCGGGAATTATCCTGGCCATCATGATCATCCCGATTATTTCTTCGATCACGCGGGAAGTGCTGATGGTAGTGCCGCAGCACCAGCGGGAGGCTGCACTCGCTCTGGGAGCCACGCGCTGGGAAATGATTCGTGTCGGGGTGCTGCGCAACGCGCGCGCCGGCATCATGGGCGGCATCATCCTGGGCCTGGGCCGCGCCCTGGGAGAGACTATGGCCGTGACCATGGTGATCGGCAACCGGCCGGAGATTGCGAAGTCGTTGTTCGCGCCGGGGTACACCATGGCCAGCGTGCTGGCCAATGAGTTCAGCGAAGCCACCGGCGATGTCTACCTGTCGGCCTTGATCGAAATTGGCCTGGCCTTGTTCCTGGTGACGATTGTGGTCAACGCGCTTGCGAGGTTGCTGGTCTGGACTGTTACCCGCGGGCAACCTTCGAGGGCGAATGCCTGAGGCCACCCATACTTCCGCGCTGCACGCGGTACCGCCCGTCGCCTTGCGGCGGCGCATTACTGACCATGTCATGACTGGAGCGGCAGTGCTGACGGTTATCCTTGTGCTGGTTCCTTTATTCGCGATCTTCGCTTATCTTGTTTACCGCGGTTTCGGATCGATCAACTGGGCATTCCTTACGCAAACTCCGAAGCCGGTTGGCGAAGCTGGCGGCGGAATGGCCAATGCGATCGTGGGCTCGGCCTTCATCCTTGCCCTGGCGAGCATTCTGGGCGTGCCCGTGGGTGTGGGTGCCGGCATCTACCTTGCCGAATATGGTCGCAACCGCTTCGGGGACGTCATTCGCTTCACCGCCGACGTGCTGAACGGCGTGCCTTCCATCGTGATCGGCATCGTGGCCTACTCCATCGTCGTCCTCAGCCAGAAGCACTTCTCCGCACTGGCAGGCGGAGTGGCGCTCGCGATCATGATGATTCCAACCATCACGCGCACCACCGAAGAGATGCTGCTGCTGGTGCCGCAGGCTTTGCGCGAGGCTGCGTATGGGCTGGGCATTCCGCGCTGGCGGACCACGCTCTCCATCACGCTGCGCACTGCAACCTCCGGCGTGATCACGGGAATTATGTTGGCCTTTGCCCGGGTTGCGGGCGAGACCGCTCCGCTTCTCTTTACCGCGTTCGGGAATCAGTTCTGGAATCTGAAAGTGAACGAGCCCACGGCGGCGCTTCCCCTGCAAATATTCACCTACGCCATTTCTCCCTATGACGAATGGCACCGGCAGGCGTGGGCGGGAGCGCTTGTGCTCATCATTCTCATCGTTACTGCGGTCGCGGCCGTGCGCTTCGCCGTTCGCCGTGGTACCTTCGGAGCGGCATAGTCTATGGGCGTTGGAATCCAGGTCGAGAACCTGAATGCCTGGTACGGCAAGACCCAGGCGCTATACGACATCCAGTTGACGGTGGCGGCCAACCACGCCACGGCGCTGATTGGTCCCTCGGGTTGCGGCAAGTCGACCTTCATCCGCTGCCTGAACCGCATGCACGAGACCATCCCCGAAGCGCGAGTGACCGGGAGTGTCCACATCGGAGAAATCAACGCCTACAACGGCACTTCAGCCACACAGCTTCGCCGCCGGGTTGGCATGGTCTTTCAAAAAGCGAATCCATTTCCGACGATGTCGATCTACGACAACGTCGCCTCCGGACTGAAGCTGAACGGTTTTCACGATCGCGGCAAGCTCGACGAGGTCGTGCACCGGTCGCTCGACTCCGCCGCGCTGTGGGACGAAGTAAAGGATCAAGTTCATAAGAAGTCGGGCGCGAGCCTTTCCGGCGGGCAGCAGCAGCGGCTTTGCATTGCCCGCGCTCTGGCGGTAGAGCCTGAGGTCCTGCTGATGGATGAGCCTTGCTCCGCGCTCGATCCTATCTCCACCGGCAAGATTGAGGAGTTGATCTTTCAGCTCAAGGAGCGGTATACCATCGTAATTGTGACTCACAACATGCAGCAGGCGGCGCGGGTCGCCGAGTTTACTGGGTTTTTCCTGCTGGGCCGGATGATCGAGTTCGATAAGACGGAGAAAATCTTTACTAAGCCTTCCGATAAGAAGACCGAAGACTACATTACGGGCAGATTCGGATAAGGCGAGTTTGGAGAAGGCGATTTTGCAGAACGAAGATCTGCAAAAGAAAGTTTTCCAAGAAGGAAGGTTTCGGATAATGCGCACGCGTTTTCAGCAAGGGCTCGACGATCTACGCCAGCGGTTGCTCCGCATGGGGGGACTGGCGGAACAGGCGGTGGATCGCGCCCGCCAAGCCTACATCGATCGCGATCTCGCCCGCTGCCAGATGGTTCTCGAAAGCGAGACCCTCATCAACACCGCCGAGCGGGAGATTGACGAGGCCGCTTTCGACCTGCTCGCGATGCAGCAGCCCATGGCGGTCGATCTGCGCTTCATTCTCGCTGTAACCAAGATTAATTCTGACCTGGAGCGCGTCGGCGACCAGGCCGTCAACATCGCCGAGCGGGTGATGGACATGGTTGAACTGCCCGCCGCGGACTTGCCCGTGGACATCGGGCGCATGGGCGCAGCCGTGAGTGCCATGGTGCGCCGGGCGCTGGAATCGTTTATCGAAGGCAAGGCCGAACTCGCTCAGGCCGTACTCGAGATGGATAGCGTGGTCGACCGCATGAAGGACGATGCCTTCATCCAGTTGGTGAAGACGATGAACCAGCGTCCGGAAGTAGTGCGGCAAGCCCTCGACGCGCTGCTGGTAGCCCGCAATCTGGAACGCGTCGCCGACCACGCCACCAACATCGCCGAGGATGTCATCTTCTGGGTGCAGGGCGCTGACGTGCGCCACAATGCCAGCATCGAAGAGCATCCCGAGCACCCGCCCACACACGAGGCGCCGACGAGAGCTTCCGGAATCTAGGAGCGTCAGGGTGGCCTTGTCATCCTGAGCGGCGCGAAGGACCTCTGGAATCTGCTTGCGCCACCGCAAGCCGCTCAGGTTTCTATGATGGTCGATTCTTGGATAGCACCAGTTTCGCGCGGGTCACCCGTTTTGACCGGGGCGTCCCGCCTGAATTACGCTCAAGTTTCTCCAAATCTGCGGAGGTCCCGTGATTCGATTCTCCCGCATCATTCTCTTGGCAGCGTTTCTCGCCTTACAGATTGCGGTTCTGCGCGCGCAGGAACCGCCAGCGACCTCTTCGATCTCGCTGCCCACCAGCAAGACCCTGACGATCCCCACTCCTGGCCGAATCGGAGCCACCAACAGCTTTCCCGCAAGCATCGTAATCAGCCCCGACGGCCGCTACGCCGCGCTCTTGAACGATGGCTATGGCACGCAGGAAACCATGGCCATGCAATCGATCGCGGTGCTCGATCTAAAGACGAATCAAATCACCGAATATCCGGACAAGCGCTTCGGAGAAGATGTGCACCAGAGCTACTTCCTCGGCATGGTCTTCGGCTCTGACGGCAAGCATCTATACGCCTCGGTCGGTTCGATCACCGATCCCACAGGACAAAAGCCGGGAGATACCGGCAACGGAATCGCAGTCTACAGCTTCACGAATGGCAAGGTCGCGCCTGAGCGATTCATCGCCATCGAACCGCAGGCGCTCGCCACTGGGAAGAAAGCCGCAATCGGCTTACAGAAGACACCGCCGGGAACTGCAATTTCTTATCCGGCCGGATTGGCGCTGGTTTCCTCGGGGGGACGAGACCGCCTCCTTGTGGCCAACAATCTTTCCGACAACGTCGTGCTGCTTGATGTAGCAAACGGCAAGGTGCTCGAGCGCTTCGACCTGAGCACAAACAATCTCGTCCCGTCTTCTTTCCCTTACACCTGCGTAGCCACGCGCGATGGAAGCCGCGCCTGGTGCAGCCTTTGGAATGCATCGGAAATCGCTGAATTAAATCTCACCAGCAACAAAGTCGTACGCTCGATCAAGCTGAAAGAACCTGACGATCTCATTGCCCCCGGCACGCATCCCACAGCGATGCTCTTAAGCCCAGACGAGAAGACTCTCTATGTAGCTTTATCAAATGCTGATGGCGTTGCCGAAGTTTCAACTGAAAAAGGTGACCTGATTATCTGGCTCGACACTACGGTTCGAACGCAGAGGCATGCCGGCTCATATCCGAGCGCTCTGGCGCAATCGCAAGATGGCAAGCGACTCTTCGTTGCCGACGCCTCGTCCAATGCGGTCGCCGTTTTCGATACGTCCAACGTTCAACCGATAATCGATCCCCGCGCCGCTGTTGATGGGGCGGGCATTCGACCGACCATCGATCCGCGCGTGACTCCCGGCGCCGCCCTCAGGTTGTTCTCTATTGGGTTCATCCCCACTGACTGGTATCCCAGCGCGCTCGCCGTGCAAGGCGATGATCTTCTCATCGCCACCGCCAAAGGCCAAGGCACGCGCCCCAACAAGGGCTCGGGCAAGACTGCCTGGGAGGTCAAACACCATGAGCATCCTTACATTCCGACGCTGCTACGGGGTTCGATCGCGCGCCTGAATATTCCCTCGACCCTCGGCAAGCTCGACGAACTCACTCGCACCGTCGAACACGACAACCTGCTGCATAACGATCCCGGGACAATCCAGTTCGCCGGCGGAAAGAATCCCATCAAGCACGTCATCTATGTCATCAAAGAAAACCGTACTTACGACCAGATTCTCGGCGATCTGAAGGTGGGTGACGGCGACTCATCCCTCACCATGTACGGCGCCGATGTCACGCCCAACGAGCACAAGCTGGCCTTGCAATTCGGCGTGCTCGACAATTTCTACGATAGCGGAGAAGTTTCCGGCGATGGACATCTCTGGTCTACTGCCGCCATCACCAGCGATTACAACGAAAAAACCTGGCAGATTGCCTATCGCGGCAAAGAGCGAACCTATGACTTCCAGGGCACGGTCGCCGATGAATTTCCACTCGATCACAACCAGCCGGATATCGATGACCCCGGCACTGGCTATCTTTGGGACAACCTTGCTCGCAATGGATTGTCCTATCGCGACTACGGCGAATACGTGAACGCGGTCTGGTGCAATAAAACCCGAAAGGCAGCGACCCCGAAGCAGGGAACTCCTTCGGCTCAGGAATCTGCGTGCCCCCGGACCGAACTGCACCAGGGAGATCCTCTCCCGCCCAATGTCGGCGATCCACACGCTGGTCCGAGTCCTTTCCCCTGGACGATTCCCCTGTTCAACGGCGTTAAGCCCACGAAAGCGGTATTACGCAATCACTTCGATCTGCTGTATCCCGATTTCAACACCGACTATCCCGACCAACTCCGAGCCGACGAGTTCCTCAATGAATTCGAGGCATTTGCTCGCGCCCGCTCAGAGAACGAGAGCCCCGAGTTTCAGTTGCCGGCGTTCGTCCTGCTTTATCTTCCCGACGATCACACCGGCGGCACGCGGCCTGAGCGCCCGCGTCCGGCGGCCTCGGTGGCCGACAACGATCTGGCTCTCGGCCGCGTCGTCGATGCCGTTTCCCACAGCGTCTACTGGGACGATACGGCCATCTTCGTCCTTGAGGACGATGCCCAGGACGGCGGCGACCACGTTGACGCCCACCGCTCCATCGCCTTCGTGATCAGCAAGTATTCGCCGGGAACGGCGGCCGAGCCTTACGTCGAGCACCGCTTCTACACCACGGTAAACGTGATTCACACCATGGAAATGCTGCTGGGCCTGCCGCCCATGAATCAGAACGATGCCTATGCTCCTGCCATGGGACCAATGTTCTCCGGCGCGGACCAGCCAGCATTCAAAGCAGACTATCGCAATCTAAAGAACGGTCTGGTTTATGAGACGAACAAGCGTGACGCGCGAGGCGCAAGCGAATCGGCCAAGATGGATTTCTCCCGACCCGACGCAGCCGGAGCCGCGACGCTGAATGAAGTTCTCTGGCGTGACCAGAAAGGCGACACCCCGGTTCCAGCGCCCAAACACACCGTTTTTCCCACGGGAGGCGATTAGTCGGGTTCCCGGAATGGCTTCCGGGGACACGGGCTCGGCTCTTCAGAGACCGAACTATTGAATACCTGCCCTACTCCAGGACCAGAACGGGAAACTGCAGCGATGGTCCCACATCTGCCCCCGCCCAGTTGTGAACTAATTTAATTTCTTGCCGATAGATTTCAATGAGCGCTAGCTATGCCCGACTTCCGGACGGCGGTGATGACCTTGGTAGAAGCGTCGTGGGAGGACGAAGGTGGAGCTTTGCGGACTGCGCCCGCGCGCATGGAAGACAAATCGACCGGAGGAGCATGTATACGGATTAATACACCGATCGGGGTGGGATCAAAGCTGAGCATTCAATGGCGCTTCGAGCAGTTCTCGGGCACTGCCAAGTATTGCCGCAGCGAGGGGAAGGACTTCGTCGTAGGGATTCAGCGAGACGCGGCGAACAGTCCAATCCCCAACCGGCTTCTTCCCGCGAATGTACCGCCGCCGGAAGTCATGAGAAGCAGCAGTCCTCCAGTCTTGACTGCCAGAATCGAAAGCTCGCCACCACTGGAGAACAAGCCGCGCGAAAGTCCACCAGCCCCGCCGGCAGTGGAAATTGTGCCGATGGCGCACAGCGCGAATCGGGTGACCGCGATGACTCCTTCCCGCGCTGGTCGCGCGATCGACCACCGCGGCGAACCCGGCGTTTCGCTTTCCCAAGACTTCAATGCTCCTCGAATTCAAATCAAAAAGCCTCCAAAGGAAAAGCAACCTGGCACGGAAAGGAAACCTAAACCTATGCGACGCAAATGGCTCGAACTGGCGCCCTGGCACAATAGTCAGGACGAACTCAGCGAAGGCGGCGACCCCGACGACAGAAAAAGCAACGGCAAGAGTGAGGCGCAGAATCTTATGCCGCAGGTGACTTCAGCCGCGAAAAAGGCTCCGGTGCATTCCGCACGCGAGGTCCCAACCTTCCGGGTCGATCTGTCGCCCGTGGAAGACATTTACCGTGCGGCCGGAATCATGGTTCCGCGAAAGGGATACACCATCAACAAGGTGGTCGAAATGCTCAACAGTGAACACATCCGCGGATTGTCGAAGGAGATGAAGCGGGTCGCGTTGCTGATGGCTCTCGATGCCGCCGGTGTTCCGATCGGCGAAGTGCTGCAGGATGCCAAACTCCGCCAGGAGGCCCTGGATTCCCACGAAGCCCAGCAGAGGAAACAGGTAGAGGCAGAATGGGCACGCAAAGAGGAAGAAAACATCCAGATTCAAACGGAACTGGAGAGCGTGAGGGCGCACTACATGGCGCGCATCAGCCGCAATCTGGATGGCGTCGCTCGCGAGAAAGAGACGTTTGAGGGTTGGGTGACCTTGAAACGTCAGGAGTGCCAAAGCATGGCCGAGGCCGCGGAGCTGTGTTTGGAATCTGCAGTTGCCGAGCCCGCCAGCGCTTCGCTCCCGAACAAAAGGCCTGGGATGGCTAGCGCCGCCGCCGCTGGTGCTCACCCGGTGTAATTTCGTTATCGGCCAAAACGGTGGTCGCACCAAAGGTAGCCGAGCTGTCCCACTCATTGGCCTGAAATGAGCACAGTCTTTCGGCCAAAGAAAAGAGCGAGTCCCGCCAGGGGCGTCGCCGGCTCCCTCGCACGCAGAAGGTGTGATTCCTCCCCCCAACTTGGCCCCACCTTCCCCCCGGCTTTACACTAAACATGTGAAGATTGCGCTCGGCCAAATCAACCCCACAGTTGGAGACTTCTCCGGGAACGCGGCCAAGATCGTCGAGTTCTCGCGCCGCGCGGAATGGAACGGCGCCGGGCTGATCCTTTTTCCCGAATTGTCGGTGTGTGGCTACCCACCCCGCGATCTGGTGGAGCGTCCCTCCTTCGTCGCCCGTAATCGCGAAACCGCCGAGAAGATTGCCCTCGAGACCCGAGGCATCGCCGTCATCTGCGGCCTGGTGACTCCTGCTCACTCCGAAACCGGCAAGTCCGCCATGAACTCGGCTGCTTTGTTGCAGGACGGCAAAATCGCCTTTCTGCAATCGAAGATGCTGTTGCCCACCTACGACGTCTTCGACGAGATGCGAAACTTCGCGCCTGCCAAGAGTCAGGACTTGTTTTCCTTTTGCGGCAACCAGATGGCGCTCACCATCTGTGAAGATGCATGGAACGACAAGCTGTTCTGGCCCAAGCGCCTCTACACGGTCGATCCCATAGAGGCGCTGGTCCGCGCGGGAGGAAACTTCGTGCTCAACATTTCGTCCTCGCCCTTCTGGATCGGCAAGCGCGAACTGCGCCGCGACATGCTCGCTGCCATCGCCCGCCACCACAAGGTTCCAGTCGCGCTGGTCAATCAGGTCGGAGGCAACGACAGCTTGGTTTTCGATGGCTCCAGCCTCGTGCTTAATCCAAAAGGCGAAGTTGTTGCGCAGGGGAAGTCATTCGAAGAAGATCTTGTCTACTTCGATTCGAAGACGTTAACTGGCGAGATTCACGAGCAAATCGAAGGCGAGGAAGCGAGCGTGTACGCCGCGCTGGTCCTGGGAACCCGCGACTATATGCGGAAGTGCGGATTCCAGAAAGCCATCATCGGCCTGAGCGGCGGCATTGATTCGGCGCTCACCGCCGTGATCGCTGCTGACGCTGTCGGGGCGGAAAACGTGATCGGCGTGGGCATGCCCGGTCCGTACTCTTCGCCGGGATCGATCGACGATGCCCGGGCTCTGGCAAAGAATCTCGGCATGCGCTTCGAGTTGCTATCCATCAACCAGGTATTCGAATCGTACCGGCAAACTCTGCAAGAGGTATTCGCAGGTCGGAAGGAAGACGTCACAGAGGAGAATATCCAGTCGCGCGCCCGGGGCACGCTCCTGATGGCGCTCTCGAACAAGTTCGGCGCCATCGTCCTTTCCACCGGCAACAAGAGCGAGCTGGGCGTGGGCTACTGTACACTTTACGGGGACATGGTGGGCGGGTTAGCGGTCATCTCGGATGTTCCGAAAACGCTGGTTTACCGGCTCAGTCATTACGTGAATTCGCGCCGCATAGTAATTCCGCAGGCCACACTCGAGAAGCCGCCGTCGGCCGAACTGCGGCCCAACCAGAAAGACAGCGATTCTCTGCCGCCCTACGAGATCTTGGATGCCGTGCTCGAAGATTACGTGGAAGACGCGCATTCCGCCGAGCGCATCGCCGAAGATCGTGGTATTGACCTCGAACTGGTTCGGCGCGTAGTCCGGATGGTCGACCGCGCCGAATACAAGCGCCAGCAGGCTGCCCCGGGGATTAAGATTTCTCCAAAGGCTTTCGGCTACGGCCGCCGCTTTCCAATCGCTGCGAAGAGTGAGGTCTGAAAGGGATTTCTCAGAGATTATTCGGAGAATCCCAGTGTGTCGTGCTCCACAACAATTGCTGAACGGAAAGGAAATCATGCGCAGTTCTATCAATCTGATTCTCATCCTCCTGCTGACATGCAGTCTGGCTGCAGCTCAAACCCCAACCACCGCAAAGCCTGCGGCCCCGAAGCTCGCGGATAAGCCAGCCTCCGGGGGCGCAGTCGATCTTCCCTCGGAAGCCACCGTGGATTCCTTCATGCAACAGACCTTTGGCTATGAGCCCCAGGTGAGTTGGAAGATTTCTGTTATCAAGCCGGCACCGGTGCCGGGTCTGGCTCAGGTCGACGTGATTCTGGCGAATCCGCAGGGGCAGCAGCTCAGCCGTTTCTACGTTACGGCAGATGGCCAGCACGCCGTGGTTGGCGAGATCATTCCATTCGGGGCCAAGCCGTTCGATCCGGCCCGCAGAACGCTGGAGAAGGGCATCACCGGCCCTTCGCGAGGTCCGAAAGACGCCCTGGTCACGATTGTCGAGTTTGGCGATCTGCAATGTCCGGCCTGTAAGGCGGCGCAGCCGGTAATCGAGGGGCTTATCGCGGCGGAACCCAATGCCCGGTTCGTCTTCCAGAACTTTCCCCTGGAGATGCACAACTGGGCGGCAAAAGGCGCGGCTTACGCCGACTGTGTGGGGCAGGCGTCGAATGAGGCGTTCTGGAAATTCGTCGCCAAGACCTACGAAACTCAAGCCGACATTACGGCCGAAAACGCCGATGAGAAATTGACTGCCCTGGCAGACGGCGCGGGCGTGAAAGGGGCGGACATTGCAGTGTGCGCTGGCACTCCCCTGGTCAAAGCTCACGTCGATGCGTCGCTGGCGCTGGGCAAGGCGGTCAACGTGACCGGCACTCCCACGCTTTTCATCAACGGTCGCTCCATCGGAAATCTCGATCCGCGAATGGCCGATGTCTATAAAGGTCTGGTGGATTTCGCCGCGAAGGAAGCGAAGTAGGTAGTCTTCAGAAGCAAGCGGAAGGACTACTTTTCGCTCATCCAGATCTCATCCGTGGTGTGGTGGCGGTTTTCCAGCACGTGCGGTGTGATCAGAATGAGCAATTCGTCTTCTTCCTTCATTCGGGTGTTGTCGCTCGCGGCTTGATTTAAGCCGGGAATCTCGGCAATGCCTGGAATGCCGGCCATGGAGAGCTGATCGTTGGTGGTGATTTCCCCTGCCACCACGGCGGTCTCGCCATCGCGGAGGCGGATGCCGCCCTTGTATTCCTGGTTGGCAATTACCGGCACACCATTCGAACTCTGCCCGGTCAGCGAGCGTACCTGCAGTTCGAGAGCTACGCTCACGTCCCCACCGCCGTGAATGATCGGCTTCGCCTTAAGGCTCAGTCCCAGATCCTCGTAACTAACCGAAGGAAATGGCGGGACGTAGCTCTGGTTCCCCAGCACCGCAGAAATCGCCGAGGAGTTAAAGACGGGCGCGTAGGAGGCATTCAGAATGGGATAACGCTCCCCCAGGTGGAAAGTTGCTTCGTTACCTTGCGACACCCGCAGAGTGACGCGGCTCAGGCTGCGTGCCCATGACTCATTGAGAGAAAGAGCGGTCGTAATGTGATCGAGGCTCACTCCTGAGAAGGAAAGCCCGTTACCGAAAGTTGCTAAAGGCTGGCTGAAGATGCCGCTAGTCTGGCTCTGCAGTTGCGCCAGTAGCCCGGACAGCGCCGAACTGCCGGCGGCGTTAATGCCGCCGGAAGAAATCAGCTGGTTGGCGAGCGATGAGAGGTTCTGTCCGCCGCCCAGTGCCGCCACCGCCGCCGCCACGGCCGCCACAGGGATGTTGTAGACGTTGAACGTATTCGGAATGTGCATCCCGATTTCGCGCGTAAAGTTGTGGTTGATCTGGTAGATCTCGAGATCGAACGCCACCTGCGGGTGATCGTTGGTCAACTGGTGCAGAAGCTTGGTACACGCTCGCAGGGTCGCCTGCGGTGCGCGCACTTCCACGGTTGAACCTTGACCTAAACTGATCTTCTGAAAGTCACAAATCGTTTTCAGCGACGTGACCAGTTCGGTGGTCTCCTGCTGCGTGCTCGCCCCGGGCACCGAAAAAGTCGCCAGCGCCATTCGATCATACTGTTTGTGGTTCTCTGCGGTGTCCGCCGCGATCAGTAGATGGTGCTGGTCGAGCGCGGTCCACATGGTCTTGCTGACTCGACATACCAGGTGGAGAGCGGTAAAGAAGTCCACATCGTCCACATAGAAGCGCACTGTTTTTTCCGGAATGGGATCGTCAAACTCAGTATCCACGCCATAGGCCGAGGCCAGTTCGCTAAAGAGGCCGCGAATATCGCCGCGGTAGTGAAACGTCGCCCGCTCCGCCTTGGGCTGAAGATTGATTTCGCCGGCATCGGCTAGCGTCGAGAAGACTTCGCCCAGCCTGGACGCCCCAGGATGGCGCAACGATTCGGTGAGGCGCTCCTCCACATAGGCGTTGTCGGGATCGAGCTTCAGCGCAGCGTGGAACTCAGCCGCTGCCGTCGCCGGCTGGGCCTGGGCGAGGAGGGAATCGCCACGTTCCGTGTGTTGAAACACCAGTTGCGACTTCGCCATCTCCCGCGCCGAAAGAAACCTCACGTCCTCGGGCACCAGCCGCAGGGCCTCGTCGAACCGGACAAGAGCTTCTTCCAGCTGCTGATGATCTTGCAATTTCAGTCCGCGCGCGTAAGCGTTGCGGGCTTCCTTGAGATCCTTCTTTGAGGGAGTGCAGTAAACGCCACCGGGGATCCCGTTGCCGCAGGAGATGATCGGAGCGTCGATGGTGCCATCGTCCGCGGCGAACGCCTGAACGGACGGCATTGCCGCCAGAAGACCAACTGCCAAAATGGACCACACGCCTCGCATCGAATTAGATTCTAACCTGAAGACTGCTCTGCATCGAGAAGTAATAGTCCCGGTACCTCTGGTTTTAAGAGGAATCAGGGGGAACAGACAGCAACTTGAGAACGGGGAAGTTTAGCTTTCTTGCAGAGAGGCCGGCTCAGCTCAGCATCAGGCGCTCAATACCCCGCGCTTTGCCGGTCTTCTCGTCGCAGTCAATCACCACCGCGCACAGCCGAACGTCACCCGTGGCCGGCTCAAAGCGCACCGGCATCCCGTTGAGAAACTTGTTGACCACCAGTTCCTTCTTCACGCCGATCACGCCGTCATAAGGACCCGTCATGCCGACGTCAGTGACATACGCGGTTCCGTTGGGCAGCACCCGTTCGTCGGCCGTGGGCACGTGCGTGTGCGTGCCCACGACTGCCGTCACGCGTCCGTCGAGATACCAGCCCAGAGAGATCTTCTCCGAAGTAGCCTCGGCGTGGAAGTCCACGAAAATGACCTTGCCGGAAATCTTCTGCAAGAGCTGATCGGCGATGCGAAACGGATCGTCGTTCGAAGCCATGAACACCCGTCCCTGCAGGTTAATCACGGCATAAGGGACCTTGCCCTTGTGACCCTGATACAAACCCCAGCCGGGCATGTCCGCCGGATAATTTGCCGGACGAAGCACGCGCCGTTGCGGGCCGTGCCCATTGCCTTCAGCCATCTGAAAGTAATCGAGGATTTCGCGCTTATCCCAGACGTGGTTGCCGGTGGTGATAACGTCGATGTTCAACTCAAAAAGTTCTTCGGCGAGCGCGGGAGTGATGCCGAAACCAGCTGCCGAGTTCTCCCCGTTGGCAATAACCAGGTCGATAGCTTGGTCGCGAACAATGCCCGGCAGCCGATCCTTGACGATGGTCCGTCCCGGCCGCCCGAAAATGTCGCCAATGAAAAGAATCCGCATGGGTAGCGCCGGCGTCCCGCCAGCATTTCGCGATCATCCGTGAAGACTGATGGTAACACGCGAAATCAGGCAGGCTGTTCATCGATCGCGATCACCTCGCCAGCTCCGCGGTGCGCAGAAAATCGTAATTCCCCGCCGGATTCAATCTCAGATTTGTTACCCGTCTGTTGTGGACCAGAACGTTGTCTAGATACCAGAGGTCGATGTAAGGCAGTTCCTCGGCCAGGATGCGCTGCACCTCGGCATAGATCGGCCGGCGCACCCGGGGATCGACTTCGCGGCGGGCCTGGTCAATCAGCGCGTCCACTTTCGGATTCGAGTAGAAGCCGCGGTTGGCGCCATTCGGCGGAAACTTTGCCGAGTGAAACGCATATTCGAAGATGTCGGGATCCTCGTTACCTCCGATCCAGCGCAGACCGTAAAGCTGAAATGCTCCGTGAATCACATCGGCGAGAAACGTAGCCGATTCGAAGCTGCGAATATCGAGCACAATCCCCACCTCGCGCAACTGCTGCTGCATCACGGCGACCATGAGACGCGTGCTCTCGGTGGTGGAAGTCTTCATAGTGATGTGGAAGCGCACGCCATTCACTTCAGGATAGCCCGCGGCATCCAGGAGCTGCGCCGCCTTAACAGGATCGTGGTCGTAGGGTGGCACATTGCCGTTGTAGGCCCAGCTCTGCGGGGGGAGGATACTGCGTGCGGGCTGCGCCCACCCGCCCCAGAGATACTGGATCATAGGCCGGCGGTCGAGGGCATAGGCGATGGCTTGCCGCACCCGCATGTCTCGCAATATCGGATCGCGCAGGTTGAATCCAAGATATTGGATCTCGGTACCGGGTGCGTGTTCGACAGCGAGGAATGGTTCGCGTTGTAGGGCGAGCACGGTGTCTGGCGTGAGGGAGTTGATGGTTAAGTCGGCGCTTCTTTTGCGCAGTTCAAGGGCTTGCGTAGTCGCGTCAGGTACCACCGCGAAACGCACGCGGGCCAACTTGGCCTTCTCGCCCCAGTAATCGTCGTTGCGTTCGATGATGACTTCTTTGTCGGTCTCGGCCGTGACAAACTTGAACGGTCCGGAACCGATCGGGTGTCCAGTCACTTCATTTCCGCTGCCGTAGGGTACAACGCCGATGGCGCCGTCCGAAAGATTCCACAGCAAGGTTGCGGACGGTTCTTTCATATGAAAGATGACGGTGTAATCATCGGCCGCGTCGATGTGATCCACAAAGCGGTAAACGGTGGCCTTGGTGCTACGAACCTTGCCTTGGAGCAGGGAATCGAAGGTCCATTTCACATCGCGTGAAGTGAGCGGCCGTCCGTCGTGAAACTTTACCCCGTGATGCAGGTGAAAGACGTAGGTCAACGGATCGGGAATCTCCCAACGTTCGGCCAGCCCCGGCGCCACATCCAGATTGTCGCCACGCGAGAGCAGATCGTCGAAAATCAGATTGTCGATGCGCTCCGATTGCGCGTCGACGCCGACCCGCGGGTCCAGATTCGTGGGGCTGAATTCGATGAGCATCACCAGTGTGTTGGCATCAGCCGTGCCGGAGCAGGAGAGCAGGGAAGCGATCGACGCAAGAGCGACAAAAACCGCGAGACCTGAAAGAACTGACGAAACCCGGCGCATCAGCGGCAGTCCCGGCACATCTGGTCGATGCAGTTGACGGTTTTCCAATTGCGGGTGGTAGTGACTACAGATAACACGCCCTCAAGTGGATGCTTCCACAAACTGCTGCCGGATACTCCATTCGGAAAATAGAGATAAACTTCTCTGCCGAGACAGCGAGACTGGTCCGGCTTCATCGTGAGCTTCGCCAACTTGTTCAAAGCCGATGGTGCAGGAGCCTCCGACAGGAAAGCGACGTGAAGTTTCTCGGGATCGATTCCTGACTGGTTCAGGAAGGGATTGTTCTTGATCGTGTTTGCTATTTCGTCCGCGGCCCTCGAAATGACCGAGACCGTGAAGCCGAAGTCGGCGAGGATTCTTTGCTCGATTTTGGCCGACAACGCGGCCGGGGAAAGTTTTCCGGCATTGAAAACCACGTTTCCACTCTGAATGTAGGTCTTCACTTGCTCGAATCCCATGGCTTCGAACGACTCTCGAAGCCGGTCCATTTTAATTCGCTTGTGCCCGCCCACGTTGATTCCGCGAAGCATTGAAATATAAATCGGCATAAATGAACCAGTCTGCGCCTGAAGGCTTTTCCGCTTGACACCTAAGGATACGAAATCTTACCCAGCACCGCCGCCCGCTTCGAGCCGGTCGCGGAAGGAATATTCGAGGGCCGCCGGTGCCATGCCTCATACGCGAGAACCGCAAAGGCCACGGCTTCCTTTGCAGCCGAAGGCAGGCCGAATTCGTCGGAGAATCTCACTCGCACTTTGAGCGGAGCGAGCTCGCTGGTTAACATCGCCACGAGTGCACGGTTTTTCACTCCCCCGCCGGAAAGAATCAATTCCTGAAAACCCGGTTTCCGCGCCGACCTTGAATTCTTCAGGACGAACCGCCGCACCGCGTCCGCAATCGACTTCGCCGTCAGCGCAGTAGCCGTTGCCACAACGTCTTGCTTTCGGCAGCGTCCGCAGCTGCGCAAGAATTCAAGTACAAACTCCCGGCCGAATTCCTCGCGTCCTGCGGTCTTAGGAGGCTTTCTCCGGAAAAACTCGCGCCGTAGCATTCCACGCACGACCTTATCCAGAACCTTCCCCGAAGCCGCGATTTTCCCCTCACGATCAAACGGTTTCCCGAACAACTTCTCGGTGACGGCGTCCATCACCATGTTACCCGGTCCGGTATCGAAGGCGACCACATCACTTGCCACGGCGCCGGCGGGAATCGCGGTCAGGTTCGCGACGCCGCCAATGTTTTGCACGATTCTCCCCACGTGTGCGTCGCGGAAGAGCATGTAATCGAGGAAGGGAACCAGCGGCGCGCCTTTGCCTCCAGCCGCGATATCCGCCGGACGAAAATCCGAGACCACCGGAGCGCCCACCCTCGCTGCGACGATCGCCGCCTCGCCCGTCTGCCACGTCGCCGCCACTTTGCGCCCGAGAAAAAGTTGTGCATCGCCTTGATGATAGAGGGTCTGCCCGTGGCAGCCGACCAGATCGGCTTTCACCCGGAACCGCCGCTCGGTGGCCAGCACGGCGTCAGAATAAAGCTCACCCAACAGGAAATTCAGCCGGGCTAGGTCGGCCACGTTCGCCCGCGAGGCATTCATCGCGCCCAGCACGGCCGCACGGACCTTCTTTGGGTAGGGGTATTCAGCATGCCCAAGCAATTCGAATGCGACGTTGGATGCTCGACGCGAACTCGAAACCTGCGAGTTCAACCGCACCAACGCCACGTTGATGCCGTCCGCAGACGTTCCGCTCATTACCCCGGCGACGATCATGTCCTTATTCTTCATCATGCCTGCGGCCGCCGCTCTTTATCGCGATAATTCTTGTCGCGATCGTTTTTCTCGCGGTCATTCTCCAATCGATTCAGAGCTTCGAGCCGAACCTGCTCGCTGAATTCCCACAGCTTTCTTGAGAGTTTTTCAACTGCCGCGGCAGACGGAGCCTTGGTCCTGTGCAATATGTTTGCAGACTTCTTCTTAAATGCCAGAACCCGCCGCACCGACTCTTCGACACGCCGAGCGAATTTGGGGTCGCGCTCCGCGGTCTTCACCAGCTCTTCAAAAGCCTGCGCGATGTAATCCGCACGATGGCAGATCAGGCACAAATCTCCCCCAGCGCGAACGAACTCGACCGCGGCTTGTCCCACCGGTGCCGCCGCCAAGACTCCACCCATTTCCAGATCGTCTGACACAATCAGATTGCGGTAGCCGATACGTTTGCGAAGGATGTCCGTAATCCAAAGCCTCGAGAGCGACGCCGGGGTCCGATCATAGGTGACCAGCGGATAGGCTGCGTGCGAAATCATCACCAGCGGCATCTGCGTGCGAAGCATGCGGTAAGGTAAAAGATCCTCGGCCCAAAGCTTCTTCATCGCCTTCTCGATCACCGGCAATTCGTGATGGCTGTCGAGTATGCCCTCGCCCAGTCCGGGAAAGTGCTTACCGCATCCCAGCACGCGAGCTGCGCGAAGCCCTGCGAGAAACTCTCGCGCGTAAGCGACGGTCTCTCGCGGATTCGGCGAAACCGAGCGCGAACTCAGCACACTCCGCGAGGCTTCAAATGCCAGGTCGAGAGCAGGCGCGAAGTCAACGTTAAATCCCAGAGCGCGGCAGTTCTCTCCAATCACCTGCCCGTGCTTGCGGAAGAGCTCGCGGTCGCCCGTGGCAAACACCTCCGCCGCCGCAGGGGTCGGCCCCAGTACGTCGCGAAAGCGGTCCACGCTCCCACCTTCGAGATCGACACAGGTGAACAGGGGCGTCGAAACGCAGTTCTGGCAATCGCGCAACAGCCGCCAAGTCTGCTCGGCACTCTTTATATTACGGGCAAACAGGATCACGCCCGCCGGCTGCAGCCGCTCGAGCAGGGAACTGAGACGCGGCGTTATCTCTGCGCCGTCGAAGCCGACGATCAGGAGCTGGCCGATATTCCCACGCCCGCTCACGGAGTTGGCTCCTCCGGCTTGAGTACTGGCATCCGGTGAATCACGGACCGAAGCCATTTCACGATGGCAACGATTACCATTAGCAGGCCGATGATCTTTAGCAGACCCCCTCCCATGGCGGCGAGATGCTTGAGGGCGAAAGGAGCGTGAACCTGGGCCAGGATGATTCGAGTTAACTCCTGAACACCGATCAAGACGAGGCCCAATTTGAGGAGAACATGTCTGTACTTAATCGCAAGCATGAAGCAGCCGACAGGGATGAGGATTGCAATTGGCGAAGGCCGGGTGACCTGGTTCAAAACGATATGCCGTGCTTCTAAGATGATGAACGCGACGCAAAACACAAGCGCCAATACCACTTGAGCAATAGTGACCCGGTCGCTATCGATCGCAATGTCATACGCCGGTTCTAGTTTCATCGGGACCATTCGATGCCTCTTTTCGGCCTGGCGGCAGGCTACTCAATCTGCTTCTTTAACTCCGCCAGCAAATTCAGCGCCTCCAGCGGCGTGAGCCGGTTCAAATCCACCTCACGCAGTTTCTCCAGTACTGGCTGCGAGATCGGAGTGAAGATCGTCAGCTGTGTAGCCTGAGGCGCAGCCCCAGGCGAAAGATGTCCCGTCGCGAGTCGCTCGACGGATTCGTGCTCGGCCAGGACTTCGCTTGCCCGCGTAATGACTTCATTCGGCAAACCTGCCAGCTTTGCGACTTCGATGCCGTAGCTGCGATCGGCCGCGCCGGGCTCAACTCTGCGCAGGAAGACAATCCCGCCGCCGGATTCCTTCACAGAGACGTGATAATTCTTCACTCCCGCCAACTGCTCGGCCAATTCCGTCAGCTCGAAATAGTGAGTGGCGAACAAAGTCTTGGCTCGCACACTGGCGTGGAGATACTCGATCGCGGCCCAGGCAATCGCCAGGCCGTCGTAAGTGGAGGTGCCGCGGCCAACCTCATCCAAGAGAATTAAAGACCGCGCCGTCGCCGTATGCAGAATCGCCGCCGTCTCCGTCATCTCGACCATGAAGGTCGAACGACCGCGCGCCAGGTTGTCGCTGGCGCCGATGCGAGTGAAAACGCGGTCCACCACGCTGAGCCGCGCCGAGCGCGCCGGAACGAACGAGCCCATCTGCGCCAGAATGACGATCAGCGCGGTTTGCCGCAGGTACGTGGACTTGCCGCCCATGTTCGGCCCAGTGAGCAACAGAATCGTGTGCGTGGTGGCGTTCAGGTAGAGATCGTTGGGGACGAAGCGCTCGCTGCCCCCGGCCATCTCCTGCTGCTCGATCACTGGATGCCTTCCACCGACGATCTCCAGGTCTCCCCCGTCTGGTGAGGCCTTGTCAGTCGAATCCGCGTTCACCGAAGCAGTAAATTGCGGCCGGCAGTAATTCCGCAGCGCGGCGATGTGCGCCAGCGAAGCGAGCACATCGACCTCAGCCAGAGCCAGCGCGGTCTGCCGGATTCGCTTCGCCTCGGACGCAATCGCGGTGCGCAGCTGAGTGAACAAGCGCCGCTCGATCTCAACAATCTTTTCCTGTGCGTCGAGAATCTTGGCTTCGTATTCCTTCAACTCAGGCGTGGTGAAGCGCTCTGCCCCCACCAGAGTCTGTTTCCGTTCATAATCCTGCGGCACCAGGTGCAGGTTCGGTTTCGAAACCTCAATGTAATAGCCGAAGATGGAGTTGAATTTAACCTTGAGCGAACCAATCCCGGTCCGCCCGCGTTCCCGTTGCTCGATCTGCGCCAGCACCTGCTTGCTGTTCCGGGAAAGCTCGCGAAGTTCGTCGAGGTCATGATCTACGCCTGTGGCAATCACGCCGCCATCGGCGAAGCTCAGCGGCGGCTCCGGCACGATCGTTTTTTCAACGCGGTCGCGCAGGTCGCCGAGTTCGTCAAGTGATCCATGCAAAGTCTTCAGACGCTCCGCCGCCAATCGTCCTACAGCAGCCTTTGCAGCCGGAATCTTCCCGATCGATGCAGCCAGCGCCAACACATCGCGCGGATTCGCCGTCTCCAGGGTTACGCGGCTCAAAAGTCGTTCCAGGTCGAGCACGCCATCGAGTGCGCGGCGCAACTCTTCGCGTGCGATCGTGTCCTTCACCCCTGCTTCCACGGCATCCAGCCGCGCATTGATCTCAGCGAGATCGAGCGATGGCCGCAGCAACCACGCCCGCAGCAGACGCTTGCCCATGGGCGTGACCGCGGCATCGATAGAGCGAAACAGGGTAACGCCCGCATCCGTCCCGGCAAACAAAGGTTCAATCAATTCCAGATTACGGACCGTGACCGCGTCCAGCACCAGATAATTCTGCCGCTCATACCAGCCGATGCGGTCCACGTGATCGAGCGACCCGCGCTGTGTCGAACGTACATAGTAGAGGATCGCCCCGGCCGCGGCTGCGGCGGCCGTCCGCCCCGCTAACCCAAATCCTTCGAGCGATAACACCCCGAAATGATTCTCCAGCAGCGGAACCGCGTGGTCGGGAGCGAAGATCCAGTCATCCAGCGGAGTCTCCGCACAAGTGGCTCCAGGAGCCCGGGGCTGCGGTGTCTGGGTGGGCGGCGGCGGCGTGGGAAGCTGCGCGGACAAAGAGCGGTTCGTCTTGACCTCGAATAGCGGCGCCGCCGACCCGTACAACAATTCCTTCGGCCGTAACTGCTCCAGTTCTTCCTGCACCCGCCGCAGAGCATTCTCTCCGGAAAATTCCGTAGCGCGAAATTCCCCAGTCGAAAGATCCAGTGCGGCAAAACCCACGTGCTCTCCGACCTGGGCCAAAGCGGCCAGAAAATTGTTTTCTTCCGACCCCAGCAGCGAGTCCGCAGCCGTCCCCGGCGTCACCACCCGGGTCACTTCGCGCCGCACCAGTTTTTTGGCCAGCCGCGCATCCTCCATTTGTTCACAGATAGCTACCTTGAAGCCTTTGCGGATGAGCTTGCCGATATAGCCTTCCGCGGCGTGGTGCGGCACTCCGCACATGGGCACGGCGATGCCTTTCTCTTTGTTGCGCGAGGTAAGAGTGATTTGCAGCTCTTTGGAGGCAACAATCGCATCACTGAAGAAGAGCTCGTAGAAATCCCCCAGCCGGAAAAACAACAGCGCGGTGGGATGTTCTTTCTTGACGGCGGCATATTGCCGCATCAGCGGAGTGGACGGCTCGGTCATTATTTCGGCGGCTGGCGCGGATTATAACAAGTTCAAAGTAGCAAGGTTTCAACGATTCAGGGTTTCAAAGTTTCAATGTCCCAAAAGCGACGTTGTGCTGTCTGTCTTTGAAACCTTGAAACCTTGCAGCCTTGAAGCCTTGAGTTTAGACCTTGCTTGACGCAGCTTCTCCTGCAGTGTTTACCTAATACATGGAACTCCGCAAAGATCCCATCACCCGCTCTTGGGTCATGACGGGAGACGACCCAGCCGAAACCACTCCGCGCCCTCAAACCGCCTGTCGTTTTTGTCCGGATTCGCCCGAGGCTACGCAAGTCATCTCCGCCATTCCCAGCGCTGCAGGCTGGTCGGCGCGGTCTATGGTGCATCCCGCTCCGCTTTATCACATTGAAGGTGAACCCGGCCGCCGCGGCGACGGCATTTATGACCGTATGAATTCGGTCGGCGCTCATGAAGTCCTGGTGGAGAATCCCCGGCATGACCGCCAGCTCTGGCATGCCAGCGACGATGAAATCGGCATGTTCCTACGCCTTGCCGCCGAACGCATCCTCGACCTCAAGCGCGATCCGCGCATCAAGTACGTCAGTCTTTACAAGGACTACGGTCCCAACGCCGGTCAGGAATTCAGCCATCCCACGTCGCAACTCACGGCGACCATGTTCGTGCCGCGCCGGGTACTCTACGAATTGCGGGCGGGACGCGAATACTTCACGGAAAAAGAACGCTGCGTCTTCTGCGACATTCTCAACCAGGAGGAGCGCCAGGCCTCGCGAGTGATCGAGGCTCGCGGCGATTATGTTGCTCTCGGACCCTACGCTCCCCGCGTCCCCTACGAAACCTGGATTCTGCCCCGCAACCACGACGCTTCGTTCGAGCGCACTGGGCTGTCTAAGCCCGGACTGCGCGTGAATCTCGCGGCACTTCTTCGGCGCACCCTGCAGCGCATTCGCACCGTCACGGAAGGTTTCCACCTCGTGCTGCACACTTCACCCAACAGCCTGCATCCCTCGAAAACCCTCGGCTATTGGAAGACTATCGACGATGACTACCACTGGCACATCGAGATCATGCCGGTCCTCGCGACCAAGGCCCGCTCTTATACGTTCAAGGAGGTTTATTATTCGCCGGTCACCTCCGAGACCGCGGTTAAGCAACTGCGCGAGGCCAAAATTGACGGCTGAGCCATGTGCCGCGTCGCTCTTTGACCGAGTACGTTTGCAATCCGATAGGGATTTAGGAGACCAAGTTGAGACACGCGCCCTGCATCGTGCTGTTGCTTGTAGCCGCATCCGTTGCCCAGACGGCCAGCAGACCATCGGCTAGCGCTCCTTCGCCAGAAAAACAGAAAGTCCTGTGGCAAAAACTCGAGTCGGCCGTTCACGATGTCGACCAGCACCTAGACGGCGTGATGGGCGTTGCCATCGAGGATCTCAAAACCGGCGATCAGTGCTTTCTTAACGAAAATGAAGTCTTCGCCCAGGCCAGTTCGATCAAGATCACGGTCCTCGCTAATCTGTATCTGCAGGCCCAGCAAGGCAAACTGAAGCTCACCGATCTCTACACCGTGCAGTCCTCAGATCTCGTCCCCGACAGCGACATCATGGGCGGGCTCACCCCCGGGGTCACCCGCGTCACCCTCCGCGATCTTGCCACCATGATGGTCGCGGTCAGCGACAACTCCGCCACCAACGTGCTGATCGCCCGCGTCGGCATGGACAACGTCAACGCCATGCTCGATTCTCTCGGCCTTGCGCACACCCGCCTCCGCCGCAAGATGATGGATGTCGAAGCCGCCAAGCAGGGCCGCGAGAATATTTCCACGCCCCGCGAAATGATGACTCTGCTTGAAGCCATCTACCGCGGAAAATTGCTCAACAAGGAATGGGCGGAGGATTTTTTCAAAGTTCTGAGCACCAATAAAGATTCGTGGATTCCCCGCGACCTTCCCGCCGGGCTGAAGATTGCTAACAAGCCAGGTTCGCTCGAAGCCGTCCGCAATGATTCCGGCATCGTCTTCGTCGAAGGCCGACCCTATGTGATTTGCGTGATGACCGCGTTCCTTACCGACGAACGGGATGGCGAACAAGCCATCAGCAAGATCTCCTTCGCCGCCTGGCGCATGTTCGTCCGCCTCAGCCGCGCTTCGGAATACGGCCGGGTAGTCTCTCCTGGCAATGGGGCGCGGTAAGAAGACCCCGCCCAGCGCGCTGTCAGGCCCAAGACGGTCCTCCTCAGGGTTGTAGATTCATCAACTTACGGCCTTCGCCGCGCCGCCTTCCTTGAACCTTCCCAGGAGTCACGTTTGTGCTGGCTCAAGTGAGGCTTGTTTGCTATCTTGTTGGGCTGAAACTGTGGCTCACCGGGATGGGGGAGCTGTAAAGGCTGTGTTCCTCTTGACTCTTTCGTGGACAAAGCGTGTTCTATCACGCAGTCATGCTTTAAAAGAGTTTTGCCTCGAAGACATTCCAGCGGCCCGGAAAAAATCGTTGTGGCAAAGGGGAGACTCACATGGAAACTGCAATTGGAGTGTTTGCTTCGCGCGATCACGCGGAGAAAGCCGTCAAGGAACTGCTCGAACGGGGGGTTCCAGAAGATTCCATCGTTTTTCTGACTCGGTCAGAGACCGAGGCCAAAAGCATCGCGAAAGAGCTCGGCGCATATGTGGGAGGATTCGTCGGCGGCGCCGCGGGGATAACCACCGGTGTGGTGGCTGCAACGCTACTTCTTCCCGGGATCGGAACAGTGTTCGCTCTGGGTCTCGGCGCCGCTGCACTGCTCACTGGCGCGGGTGCGGGTGCGGGCGCCGGCACCGCACTGGGCTCCGCGGCATCTCAAGAAGGGAACACGCCGAAGCCGGCAACAGGCGAAAAGAGCGCTGACGACATCGCATTCTTCAAGGAAGTGCTCAAGGAAGGCCGTTCGCTCATCGTGGTTCGCACGGAATCACAGGAGCTTGCGAGTGTGTCGTGCGCAATCCTTGACCGGCTGGGATTCGGCATGGAGAGTCGGACGGCCCTCAAAATGGAAACCACCACTCGCCACATCGGCGATGTTGCTGTTGTCGATATCAGCGGAAGGATCACGCTCGGTGAAGGCAACGTGATGCTGCGCGAGATCGTTCGCGGTCTGATCGACAACGGAACCAAGAAGATAGTTCTGAACCTGGGTGAAGTTCAGTATGTAGACAGCTCAGGCATGGGCGAACTGGTGAAGGCTCACACCACCGTCAGGAATCAGGGTGGAAAGCTCAGGCTCGTAAACCTGAATAAGCGGATCAACGATCTTCTCCAGATGACAAGATTGGCGGCGGTGTTCGATATTGAACCGGACGAGGCTAGCGCAATCAGATCCCTGGGAGACAAACCCTCTTCCCAGGTAGCTTAGGCAGCGGCGAGCAGGCAGGGACCCAAGTCAGTGCACGAAATTGATCGCCACGGCCGGTGTGACCGTGGCGTTCGTGTTGTGGCTGGCTGGAATAACCCTCGTGCCGAGAAGCACGCCCAGATCAGGTTTCCAACTGTATTCGATCGCTGGTGCAAAGGCGAAGACCTCGGCAGATCCGGAGTTCAGCAAGACGTTCGGATTCTGCCCGCCGCCGGAATCGACGTTAAATCCGGTCACACGCGTGTTCCAGTTGTGGCGGTAAGTGACGTCGATTGCCAGCACCCATTTCCGCGTTGCACTGTACTCCCACGACGAGTCGGCGAGGAAGGAGCTGCCGGGCCTAGCATTTCCGCGGAATCCGGCTGTCGTGCCGTAGACACTCATGTCTTCGACGTTCACATTGCTCGAAAGTGCCTGCGACGCATCAAAGCGCATGCGTAGAATCCGGCCATTCGGCAGCCAGAAATAAGTCTGAGTGTACAGCGCGAGCGTCGTGGTGTAGGCTCCGCTGCCCAGGCCGTTGGGTCGGTCGCCCAACCGATCATACTTCCCAGTCGGAAACGTTTCCTGCAGGACGGCCGAGGTCGTCGGAATCCAACTGCCTTCATGAAACTTCGCGAGCCGGTACTGCCCCTGCACGGTGAGATCGCCCAGTTCAACGCTGGAACTGCTCGGGCCGCTGTTCGCCACGTTGAATCCCGCCGTGGGGATCATTCCAACCGTCACTCGGTCCACCAGTCCGTAGTTCACATACGTGAGCGACCCCAGGCCGTTCGAATGAGCAGAAATCACGTCGTAGAGATAAGGCTCGACCAGCAAATGTCCGCGCGGCAGCGTCGTCGCGTTGGGCGCCAGCATGGGGCCGGTCCACCAGGCGTCGTCCATCAACTGACGGACCACCGAAGGCGGCACCGAGGCTTCTTGTGCGTCGGAGGCAAGGCCGACCGTCAGCGCGAGCACGGCCAATGCTGCCTGAATCGCGCTTTGGAGAGTCACTCGTGCGGCCTCCTTGCTGGATGGTGTCGAGGCATGAACTCATTGGATTTCAGTGCGCCTTGCCGGATGCACTTTCAGCCGTGGGAAGCTCTCGGCGAGCTAAGTTCCAACGCCCGCGCAACGTCAGCTAAGGCCTGCCTCCGGCGCTTCGCAACAAACGGATCACCTCGGTATTGTTTCGAACCTGGGCCCACGTCAGCGCGGTGTAGCCGGTCCGGCTTCGCAGGTTGGCATCCGCTCCAGCCGCCAGAAGAGCCTTGACCACGTCCGGGTTGGGTTTGGGGCTGCGACAGGCGAGAATCAAAGCTGTTTGGCCGGTCTGGTCTAACGCATTTACGCTCAGCGCATTTACGCCCAACGCATTTATTCCTGGCGCACTTGCCTTGGTGCCGGTTGCTGAAGACAGCAACTGCTGCAGCGCTTTTAAGTCTTCCTGCGCCGCCGCCCGCATCAGGTCCGTCTCATCGGGATCCTCAAAGGTTTCGCCACCGCTTCCCAGATCGACGGGCCATGCGATGGGAATGACCCGGGCCACCTCGATCCCGATGTCCCCGTTCATCTTCTGCCAATCGTTGAGCTTGAAATAACCTCGCAACAGAGGCTGAATCTGTATCCCAACCGTCGATTGCCACACCGGACTTCCTACCGGGCGCCAGATTCCCGCGGCTTCGTCCCAAAGTTGCAAGCGAAACACGTTGAAGCCGTCGGCCAGGTTCCACTCAAAGTGCGCATCCAGATTGCGAGTGAAGCCGGCGGGGCTAATCCAGACGACAGTGCAACCGACCAGCAATGCTGCTCCCACGTAGGGCCACGCTCGCCGTCCAGCGAAGCGAGATACAAGCACCGCTGTCAACCCAACCAAGGCTAAGGCCTCAATCAAAAAGCCCGCGGCGATGAGGCCTTCGCCAGCAGCGTTCCACCAGTGCAGCCGCCAATCCAGGAACCCACCCTCATCAAAATGCCAATACGGATTTAGGTAAAGAAACACCAGGCCCGCAACGAATAGCATCACCCCTGCTTCGAGAGCATAGACTGTCCAGGTCATGCGACGGAGGTGCTTGGCGGTTGGAGTGAGCATCAGTGTCTGCCAGCAAGAAGAGTATAGACACTGCGCGGGAGACGGGGAATCAAAGCCGATACTAAGTAACGGCGCGAACGCCCCACCGAAACCCGCCTATTGTGCCCCCGCGACCTTCGTATGCAGGACCACAGGCCGCTGGCGCAGCAGTTGCTCTGCTGCCTTGGCTTCCACCGGTTGGGAGAAGACAGGCCCTTGCCCCAGTTCACACCCCAGCACGTTAAGGTTGTCGAGCTGTCTGCCAGATTCAATGCCTTCGGCAATCACCTTCAATTTCAATTTGTGCGCCAGCAGGACGATCAGCTCGACCATCTCACAAGTGCCGCGGTCGGCCAGCATTCCGCCAACCAGCGAGCGGTCAATCTTCAGGGCGTCAATGGGGAATTGCCGAAGCCCGCTCAAGGACGAATTTCCCGTTCCAAAATTATCCAGGACCACGCCTACCCGGAGCTGCCTGAGGTGCGAGAGAACCGTTGCCGTCAACTTAGGGTCGGCTGCCGCCACGGCCTCCGTCATCTCCAGATGCAAGCGCGATGAGTCAACCCGGTTTTCCCGCAGGGTCGTCTCCAGATGCGTGACGAACCCTGCGTCCGCGAGTTGCTTGGTCGAAACATTCACGCTCATGCTTAGGGTTTCCAGGGCGGAAATCTCGTTGTCCCAGGCGTGCATCTGTTTGCATGCCTCCAGAATCACCCACTGGCCGACGGAAACCAACAACCCCGTGTCTTCTGCCGCGACAATGAATGTAAACGGCGAAATCAAGCCCTGCTCGGGATGCTGCCAGCGCAACAGCGCCTCAAACCCCGAGATCTGCTTCGTTTTCATCTCGACGATCGGCTGGTAAAACACGCGGAACTGGCGCTGCTCCAGCGCCTCTCGCAATTCGGCTTCGAGCTTCAGCCGGTTGACTGCGCGAGTGTGTACCGCCGCGTCGAACACTTCGCAGCGGGATCCTCCCATAACCTTGGCCCGGCGCATCGCGACGTCGGCATCCTGCAGCAGATCCACAGCGAACTCATGCGTGGATTTGCTCAAAGCAATGCCCACACTCGCCGACGTGCGCACTTCGCGTCCTTCCACCACCAAGGGCTCGGCCACGGCGGAGAGGATTCGCTTCGCAACCCGCATCGCATTGCTTGGATCGTTCACTTCTTCAAGTAGGATGGCGAATTCGTCGCCACCCATGCACGACAGAACCGTGTCCATCATGGGGAACCCATCCTGCGGGCGGGAGACCGTATCGTCGTGCCTCAAACAGCCCCCAAGGCGCCGTCCGACCTCGACGATCACACGGTCGCCCACCGCAGGGCCCATCGAGTCGTTGAACGTCTTGAAGCCGTCGAGGTCCACAAACAAAACAGCGTGCTGGCGTTCCGTGTTGCGCTGGGCACGGGCAAACAAGTGCTGCAGGCGATCCAGGAAGAGACGCCGGTTGGGCAACCCGGTCAAAGCATCGTGAAAGGAGTTGTGCTCGAGTTGCTCTTCCGCTCGTTTTCGCTCGGTCACGTCGCGATTCACGATGACCAGCCTGGTAACCTCGCCCTTCTCGTTCCGGATGGTGCTGGCCATCGACTCGAGCACCCTCCAGG
Source organism: uncultured Acidobacteriaceae bacterium (assembly GCA_963787495.1). Taxonomy (GTDB): domain Bacteria; phylum Acidobacteriota; class Terriglobia; order Terriglobales; family Acidobacteriaceae; genus Sulfotelmatobacter. The sequence goes on along the minus strand of CAWBDA010000001.1, from coordinate 457,328 downwards.
TTCCATCTTTGTGGCGGATCCGGTACTCCAGTTTTCTGCCGACTCCGGTGCTGCGCGCTTCGCGGGCCGCCTCCAGCACTTTGAAACGATCCTCTTGATGGATCTGCTCAAAGGAAGAAGTCTCGGAGAGTTCCGCCGCCGAATAACCAAGAATTCTCCTATAAGCGGGACTGTTGTAGAGCCGCCGCCCCTTCAGGTCGACAAGCGCAATCATGTCGGCCGCGTTCTCCGTGACGATCCGGAACAACTCCTCGCGTTGCTTCGACTCCCGGCGAGCCAGGTACATCCGAAACTGCCGGTACAGCACCAGGACGCCGAGTGCTCCGAGAGCAAACCAATTCCATTGCAGCATGATTGCGTAATGCAGCCGGGAGGAAAGACCCCAAGCCGACCTTCAAGGAGGCTATCGGCAAGTAAGGGCGGGAGAATTAGCCGACTGCGCGGTCAATTTAGGGGATCACCACGATCTTTCCGAACATTTGGCTTTGCTCCAAATACTCGTGCGCCGCTCGCAACTCACTGAGCGGGAACACCCGGTCCACTACCGGCTTCAGGTGCCCGGCAAACACATGCCGCAGCACTTCATGCAATTCGCCCATGGTTCCCATATAGGAGCCCAGTAGGGTCAACTGACGGCCAAACAGATGCCGCAGATCGAGTCCGACATTCGGTCCGGTGGTAGCGCCACAGGTCACGAGCGTGCCGCTGCTCTTGAGCGACCGCACACTCTCATCCCAGGTGGCCGCGCCAACGTGTTCCACTACGATGTCGACGCCCTTTTTATTTGTGATCTTGCGGACTTCCTCGGAGATCTTTTGCTGGTAATGGTTGATGCCGTAATCCGCGCCCAGTTCGCGGCCCTTCGCCAGCTTGGCTTCATCTCCTGCAGTCGTAATCACGCGGCAGTGAAAAAGTTTGGCGATCTGAATTGCTGCGATGCCCACACCGGAGCTCGCCCCGAGCACCAGCACGGTTTGTCCCAGACGAATGCCGGCTCGTCCAACGAGCATGTGCCAGGCCGTCAGAAACACCAGCGGCACGCTGGCCGCCTGATTGAAGTCTAGCGAGTCGGGAATCGGAATCACATTCGCCGCCGGGACCGCGATCAATTCGCAGTTGCCTCCATCCACGGCATTTCCGAGCGCGGAAAACTCCCGGCACTGATTTTGCAATCCCATGACACATTTCTCGCAATGTCCGCAGTAATGCATGGGCGCGAGCAGCACTCGCAGTCCCGGCTTGAATCCGCTGACGTACTCGCCCACTTCGACGATCTCGCCCGCGACGTCGCTGCCGAGAATGTGTGGCAGCTTGACTCCGGGCAGCCCCTTACGGACCCAGACATCCAGATGATTCAGCGCACAGGCCCGCACCCGAACCAGTACTTGATCCTTGCGAGGCTGCGGATCGGCGACCTCTTCATAGGTCAAGACTTCCGGCCCACCGAATTGATGAATGCGGACAGCTTTCATAACGGTGCTCTCCCAGGAGCCTGAAACTAACACAAAATGGGTTGCGTTTGACTCTCGCTGTTAACCGACTGATAATCAACTGCAGGCCAGTTTCATCTCATGGACATCTACGAACAAATCGTCCAGCTCCGCCGCGACGGACGCCGCGGTGCAGTGGCCACCATCGTCAACGTGCGCGGCTCGATCCCTTCGTTTAAGACTGCCAAAATGCTGGTGCGCGACGACGGCTCGATCGTCGGCACCATCGGCGGCGGTTGCGTTGAGGCCGACGTGTGGCAAGCAGCGCGAGAAGTCATGGAATCGGAGAAGCCCCGCACTCTTACTTTCGACCTGAATCAGGATCCGAAGTACGATACAGGCTTAGTCTGCGGCGGTACGCTCGAAGTTTTCGTGGAGCCGATATTACCTCCAGCATTGCTTTATGTTTTCGGGGCAGGTCACGTAGCCTTAAACCTTTGTCGGGTAGCCGTTGATGCGGGGTTCGATCTTATTGTTATCGACGACCGCACTTCGTACGCCACAAAGGAACGTTTTCCAAGCGCCCGCGAAGTTCACGCGCTCGATTTCGACGAGGCCACAAAACAGCTCGACCCTAATGAGACGTCTTATATCGTCATCGTCACCCGCGGTCATCGCGACGACATGCGCCTGCTGCGCTGGGCGGTGCAAACTCGCGCCCGCTACGTCGGCATGATCGGCTCCAAGCGCAAGGTGATCGGAATCTTCAAAACGTTGCAGGAAGAAGGCGTGCCCGCGCATCTGTTCGACTGCGTCCACGCGCCGATCGGGCTCGACATTGGTGCCGTCACTCCCGAGGAGATTGCGGTTGCGATTACGGCGGAGTTGATCGCGTTTCGCCGGCACGCGAACGCTGCCCTGCCGCACATGAGCTGGTTTGGGTCGCAAGACTCACGGCCCGAAGCGACCAGTCTGTCGGACGCGGCACTTGAGGAACACGAGTGAGACGTCGATTGCTCGCGGCGGTTGAGACTGACCGACGTTTCAGTCTTGACACAGATCGGCGAAGTTGCCGCCGTACCAATGGTTGTCGCCGGTATATTTGTCGACTAGAACCCAGCCTGTACGACCGCTATCGACGTTCACCTCAACCCACCACTCGCTCACACCGTTCTTGATGATCACGAGGTTGCACTGACTCTTGTCGGCAAAGCCGCAGCTGTCACCCTTCCCGGCGATGTTCTCAGAGAAATAAGTGAACCACACTCCCTTGGCCCAGGCATCGTAGTTTCCATCACGGTGGAAACCGTAGAGAAGAACCTCATCGCCAGCCTTAAGCGAGAGGTCCGCATCTGGTTGCTTATTCAAAGCTCTGTCGGGTTCACGGATTACATTCACCCCTGCAAGGACGGTGACTTCCTCCCCCGCTTTCAGCGTACCGACTAGGACACGGTTGTCTTGCCAGGAGGAATACATTTTGTCGTCCCGTTCGATTTTCGTGTTGGGAACAGCACGACCCTCGCCCGGGCAGGCCTTGTGGTCGATCACTGGAAGCGTGGGCTCGGGAATACGGGACCCTGCTGGCCTGGAGGCTGAGGGCTGCTGAGCGGTTGCGATCGTCGTCAGCAGCAGAAGCAGCGTACCGAGTCGTATCGCGATCATAGCTAAAGGATACTCCGAGATCTCAGATATCCGAGATTACTCAAGTACCTGCGTCCCGACCAGCAATCAAAGATCAACAATTTTTCGCCATTCCCTGCTATCTTCGCTGCATGACCCGCGCTGCCAGCTTCGCCGGCCTTATCCTCGCTGCCGGAGACTCCTCGCGCATGGGTCGGGATAAAGCCTTGCTGCCGTGGCCGCCAGCAACTGGACAAGCGCCTTCGAGCGAAACCTTCCTCTCGGCGGCGATTCGCTCGCTTTCGGGCACGACTGAGTTCGTGCTCGTTGTGGTCGGAAAGAACGAAGCTGCGCTTGCGCCAATTATTTATGCGGACGGGGCATCTCTGGTGGTCAACCCGGATCCGAATCGCGGTCAGTTCAGTTCATTGCAAATCGGTCTGCACGAAGTGCTCAACCACGGCCGCGATGCCGCGATGGTGACCCTGGTCGACCGCCCTCCAGTCAGTGCCACAACCATCCAAACTCTTCGTGATGCCTTTGAAGCCGCAGATCAGAATATCTGGGCGGTAGTCCCCGAGTTTACCGGTAAACACGGGCACCCCTATCTGGTGGGCCGCGAAATGATGGAAGCGTTTCTCCGGGTCCCAGCGACATCCATCGCGCGCGACATCGAACACGAGAACCAGCAACACATCCAATACTTGGCTGTCGACGATCCTCTGGTCGCTCTGAACATCAACACGCCGGAGGACTACGCGGGGCTGCTGGCGCGGTCTTCCTGACGAAGGTCCGCCTGACCAAGGCCGTTATTGCGCGTTTTCCAAGAATCACGATATCGTCGATAGATGAATGCTGCAGGGGCCGAAGCATTTCTGCCTGTTACCAACGAATTTCTCGACTCGATTCTCCGCCTTAACCTGAAAGTTGCTGCGTTTGACTGCGACGGCACGCTGTGGTCCGGCGATGCCGGAGAACGGTTCTTTGATTGGGAATTGAGGGAGGGCGAACTCATTCCGCGAGCCTTCGATCGTCCCCTGCGCGAGCGCTACGCCGCCTACCGGCGCGGCGAGGTCGATGAAACCACCATGTGCGGCGAAATGGTGACGATGCACCGGGGCATTTCAGAGCAGAAGATGATGGCTGCGGCGGGGCGCTTCTTCGACCAGTTTTTCGTGGTGCAGATCTTTCCCGACATGAGCGAACTCGTCCGCCGCCTAGGGGAAAATGGCTGCGAGATCTGGGCGGTGTCGTCCTCGAACGAATGGGTGATCCGTGCCGGCATGAAGCATTTCGGCATCCCTGAAACCCGCATCCTCGCGGCCCAGGTGGAAGTCGATAACGGCGTCGTCACGGATCGGCTGATCCGCGTGCCATCCGGCGCGGGCAAACCACAGGTACTGCGCGAAGTCGTGAAGAAGGAGATCGAGGCCGCGTTCGGCAATTCCCGGTGGGATCGGGACATGCTGGCGATGGCGAAGCATGCCTTTGCAGTCAACCCGAATCCCGACCTTGAGTCCGCCGCCCGCGAATGCGGCTGGCGGATTTATTTTCCCGAGGGCACGCGCCCACGGAGTTGAATTTGCCGCCGGATGCCTGCGGTTTACAATTGAGCTGCAAATGTATTCGGCGCAGGTACTCGATCATTTCCAAAATCCGCGCAATGCCGGAGATATTGCGGACGCAGACGCCACTGCGGAGATTGAAAATCCCGCCTGCGGAGACGTGCTGCGCCTGAGTCTGAAAATAAGTGCGGACCGAATTACGGCGGCACGGTTCAAGGCCAAAGGGTGCGTCGCAACCATTGCCTGTGGCTCGGCGTTGACGGATTTGGTTGTGGGTAAGACGCTGAATGAAGCCCGGAAACTGTGTCGCGAGGATGTGATTGCGATCGTTGGCAGTCTGCCCCAAGGCTCAACACACGCGGCCCAGTTGGCTCTTGACGCGCTCATGGCGGCGATGAGCCGCATCGGCCAGTAGGTCGAGATTATGCCCGACTCCCACACGCCACGCCGCATTGCCTGCCTGCAACCCAGTGCGACCGTCATCCTCGCCGCAGTCGGCGAACTCGACCGTGTGGTCGCCTGTACGAAATATTGTGCGGACGTGGTTCCAGAAATCACGGCGCAACCGCGGATCATCCTTTCCGACTCTTGGACCGCCAACGCTCAACAGATTATGGCCGCCCGGCCTGACCTGGTCATTGCCTCCGTGCCTTACCAGGAAAAAGCCGTCATTGAAATCCTCAAGTCTGGAACTTCGTTTCTAGGGCTTGCGCCCAAGAATCTCGCGGATGTCTACGCTGACATTGCACTCATCGCTGGGGCGGTCGGAGCGAGCGATCGCGGGGAAGCGGTGATCGTCCGCATGCAGCAGCGCATCGAACGAGTCCGGGCTGAGACTGCGGGATCGGCTCGTCCAAGAGTCTTCTGCGAAGAATGGGGTAAGCCGCTGATTGCGTCGCAAGCCTGGGTTGCAGAGCTGGTCGAAGCCGCTGGGGGTGAGTTTCTGGGAGCGCCCGGACGGCAGATTTCCACCGAGGAAGTGGCCCGATTGGATCCTGATATCTTGATCGCGGCCTGGTGCGGCGCAGGCGACCGCGTTCCGCTGGAGAAGCTCGTTGCCGACCGCAAGTGGCAGGGAACTCGTGCCGCTCTAACGTCCCGTGTTTACTGCGTGCGGGACGAACACCTCAACACACCCGCTCCCACGCTTCTCCACGGTCTGGACGCCTTGGCATTCGCGGTTCATCCCGAAATCTTTGCCAGCACGAAAGGAATCCGGCAGATTACCTGTGTTCCGTCTTCTACAGCCGCGAATCTTCCACTCTGAGTTAAGATTCTCCTCATGCCCGTCACCACAAGAATCGAAGAGCTTCGGAACGAAGTCGCGGCGCTCGCCCAGGCTACACCCACGGCGAAGGATCTTATGGAGGGCGTCTGCAAGCTTTTGCACGAGCGCATGCTGAAGTACAACTGGGTTGGCTTTTACATGCTCGAGCCCGGCGCCAAACCGCCGATGTTGGGGCTTGAAGCTTTCGTGGGTGCAATGACTCCGCACACGCGAATTCCGCTCAACCAGGGTATTTGCGGAGCTGCGGCCTCCAGCGGGAAGACGATCGTTGTCGACGACGTCAGCAAAGATCCTCGATATCTGGCCTGCTCCCTGGAGACCAAGTCAGAAATCGTCGTGCCTGTTTTCGTGAAAAACCAAGTCGCTGGGGAACTCGATATCGACAGCCACTTCCCCGCAGCATTCGGCGTCGAGGACCAGAGACTCGTCCAGTACTGCGCTGAAGTTGTGGGGAAAAAGCTGGAGAAGTCTCAGTAAGGACTGGAAGTGCAAGGTCCAGACGCGCGGTCTGCCCGTCACAAACACTGTCAATTATGAAACGGGTCGTTGCAGCCGTGATCGAAAGTAATGGCAAGCTGCTGGTCTGCCAGCGGACACGGCATCAGACCATGCCGCTCAAATGGGAATTTCCCGGAGGAAAAATCGAAGAAGGCGAGCAGCCTCGCCATGCTCTGCGCCGCGAGTTGGAGGAGGAATTAGGAATCCATGCCAAGATCGGCGACGAGATCGCCCGCCTGCGGCATACCTACCCAAACGGAGCCATGGTGGAGCTGCGATTCTTCATCGTTCGCGAATACGACGGTGAAATCGAGAATCGCATCTTCCGCGATCTGCAGTGGTCGGCTCCCAAGGATCTGGCATCGTATGATTTTCTTGAGGCGGATGCTTCCCTGGTGAAGGATTTGGCGGCTGGAAAACTTCTCTGATCGAGCGACGCCAGAACAGGCTACTCTAGGGACCTCGCGCTAACCGCCGCCTCTTAACGTCCAGAACCACGCAACCGTCAGCCCAATCATTACGACCGTAGTCAGCCACGCAACGGCGTTGAACAAGCGTGTGTTCACGTGCTCACCCATCAACTCTTTCTTATTGATCAGCAACAGCATGAAAATCAGAACGAAGGGCAGCACCACGCCGTTCACCACCTGCGACAATACCGCGATCTTGACCAAGGGCAGGCCGGGTATGAGAAGTACAGCGCCGCCGGCGACGATCAGCAGCGTGTAGAGCCAGTAGAAAAACGGAGCCTCGCTGAACTTCTTGTCCACACCGGATTCAAAGCCCATGCCTTCGCACACGGTGTACGCGGTCGAAAGCGGCAGAATCGATGCGGCAAACAGGGAAGCGTTGAACAGCCCCACGGCAAACAGGATATAGGCATACTGCCCGGCCAAAGGCTTCAGAGCCTGGGCGGCGTCGGCTGCATACTTGATGTCGCGGTAGCCGTGGACATAGAGGGTCGCGGCGCAGGCTACGATAATGAACCAGGCGACCACGTCCGTAAAAATGCAGCCCGCGATCACGTCCCAGCGCGAGGCTTTGAGCCCCCGCCGGGTTACGCCTTTTTCCACGATCGAGGACTGAAGATAAAACTGCATCCAGGGCGCGATCGTGGTACCGACTACGCCAATCACCATATACAAGTAGGCCTGTTCCCGGAACTTAGCCCACTCGGGCGGCTTGAACGTGGCGGCGGTTGCCACCTTCCATGCCGGATGCGCCAGCGCTCCCGCGAAGATGTAGGTGATATAGAAAAATGACGCGGCCAGGAAGACCTTCTCCACACTCTTGTACTGGCCTTTGACCACGATCAGCCAAACGATCACGCCGCAAACCGGTACGGTCACGTAGCGCGAAAGCCCGAACAATTCCAGGCTGGTGGCGATGCCAATAAATTCTGTGACCACGTTGCCGAAGTTGGTGATCAGAATCCCCAGCATCATCAGAAAAGTGATGCGAAGACCGAATTCTTCGCGGATCAGGTCACTCAGTCCCTTGCCGGTGACCGCGCCCATGCGGGCGCTCATCTCCTGCACCACGATTAGGGCCAGCGTGATCGGGATCATGGTCCACAGCAGGAGAAATCCGTATTGCGCCCCGGCCTGCGAATAAGTCAGGATGCCGCCGGCGTCGTTGTCGACGTTCGCGGTGATAATCCCCGGCCCGACTACGGCGAGGAACAGCAGGGTCCGGCCTCGGTAACGTTTCCAAAGCTTCATGCGCGCACTTAGCCGACATAGAAAGTGAAACAACTTGAGACAGGCCCGCGTTCGGCGTTTCGCGGCGCGCAGTCCGGCTCAAGGCGGCATCAGAATACATGGGGAGCCCTTGAACGGCATAGACGAAAATGAAAGATTGTGGAGAAAAGAATCGAAAGCGCAAACAGTTTAAGATGTTTCCGGGACTAGCCTACTCAGGCCAAGACTTCGGATGACCAAGAACTCCGCGCGCGCCTCTTATCTCCTGATCGCTCTCGTCGTTGTGCTGCTTGACCGCTGGACCAAGCACATCGTAGCGCAGCGTATCTCGCTTTATTCGCATATCCGGGTCATACCCGGGTTCTTCAGCCTGACTCATACGGAGAACACCGGCGCGGCTTTCAGCCTGTTCGCCAACTCAAACGCGCACTGGAAAACGGCCATGCTGATCGCATTTTCCGTGATCGCGCTGGCGGTGGTTTCCGTTCTGCTTTGGAAAAACCACCACGCCCACGTGGCCACCGGCGTCGGCTTGTCGCTGATTATGGGAGGGGCTTTGGGAAATCTGTGGGACCGCATGGCTCGCGGCCGAGTGGTCGACTTTCTGTTGTTTTACGTGAAGGGGTATCAGTGGCCGGTGTTTAATCTGGCGGACAGCGCCATCGTCGTTGGCGCGGGATTGTTGGTGCTGGAGATTCTGCTTCACAAATCGAGCGAACGGGAGCATTCAGGACCGAGCTGAAATCGAATCTTCAAGATGCCGGGCACTCCCAACCACTCTGCTTTCATTGACTTGTTTCGTTTCAGCCACGTAAGATTCGCACCTAGTGATCGGCCAGACCATCTCGCACTACCGGATCATCGAAAAGCTCGGCGGGGGCGGCATGGGCGTGGTGTACAAGGCCGAGGACACCAAGCTGCGCCGCTTTGTTGCCCTCAAATTCCTGCCTCCTGAATTTTCCCGCGATCCGCAGGCCGTGGATCGTTTCCAACGCGAAGCGCGTGCCGCTTCGGCCCTGAATCACCCGCACATCTGCACCATCTACGAGATCGATCAAGCCGAAGGGGAACATTTCATCGCCATGGAATTGCTGGAGGGTGAGACCCTCAAGCGCCACATTGAAAGCAATTCGCCAAAGCCTGATCGCTTGTTGGACCTTGGTATCCAGATCGCAGACGCTTTGGATGCAGCTCACAGCAGCGGCATCGTGCATCGCGATATTAAACCCGCCAACATTTTTGTCACCAGCCGGGGGCACGCCAAGATTCTCGATTTCGGACTGGCCAAGCTCGTCCCGCTCGCCCGAACTGTGCCCACAACTGACAGCGAAGGCAGTGACACGCCGACAGTGGTCACTGAAGCTTTTGTAACTAGCCCAGGATCCACGATGGGCACGGTCGCTTACATGTCGCCCGAGCAGGCCCGTGGTGAAGTGCTCGACGGCCGGACGGATCTGTTTTCTTTCGGTGTTGTGCTCTACGAGATGGCCACGGGCAAGCAACCGTTTCCCGGCAACACTTCGGCCCTTATCTTTGAGGCGATCCTGAACAGAGCGCCGGCTTCGCCGCTGCAGCTGAACCCGGGTTTGCCCCCGCAATTGGAAGTTGTCCTGAACAAGACGCTGGAAAAGGATCGAGACTTACGTTGCCAGACTGCGGCGGAACTGCGGGCCGATCTGAAGCGTTTGAAGCGCGACATGGAGTCGGCCCGGGTCGATGTTGCCGGTCAGAGAGCGAGCGCAGCCGGATCGGCTGCCGCCGCGCCGTCAGCCCCGAGTAAGAATCCGCTCGTGGCCGTACTGGTCGGCCTTGCGGTCCTGGTTGGCGTGGCCCTTGGGCTACTGGCGGGCAAGCGTCTTTGGCAAACGGCGCAATCGGCGCCGTTGTATCACGAAATCACCTTCCGCCGGGGTGTCATTCCTGCGGCACGGTTTGCTCCTGACGGTCAAACCATCTTGTACAGCGCTGCCTGGCAGGGAAATCCAGTGGAGATATTCACTGCGCGCCAGGGGTCCGTTGAATCTCGCTCCCTTGGTCTTGGGAACGCCCAACTCTTAGCGGTTTCGTCCTCCGGCGAAATGGCGCTGTCGCTGGACAGCCGTGTCACGGGAACGTGGGTAAGTTCGGGAACATTGGCCAGAGCGCCTCTGGCCGGAGGTGCGCCGCGTAAGGTTCTCGAAGACGTCCAATGGGCCGACTGGTCCCCCGATGGAAATGATCTGGCAGTGGTGCGTGACGCGGGTGGCCGCAACCGGCTGGAATACCCGATTGGCAAGGTCCTTTACGAGGCCAGTGGAAGCTGGATCAGTCATCCACGCATATCCCCCAAAGGCGACATGATTGCGTTTCTCGACCATCCCGTGCAGGGGGACGATAGTGGCTCCGTCATGCTGGTGGATCTGTCGGGCAACCGGAAGAAGTTGTCGCACGACTGGTATAGCGCGCAAGGCCTTGCGTGGTCGCCGGATGGCCGCGAAGTCTGGTTCACGGCACGGGCGATGGGAGCGGATCGTTATCTTTCGGCAGTCGACCTTTCTGGGAACGAGCGCTTGGGACACGGATACCGGGCACGCTCATTTTGTTCGATATCTGGCGCGACGGGCGAGTGCTGCTGGCCCGCGCCAGCCGGCGCCGCGAAGCAATGGGCTCCGCCAACGGTGCCAAAGAGCGAGATCTGTCCTGGCTTGATTACTCCTGGCCCGCCGATCTCTCCGCCGACGGCAAGACGCTGCTTTTCGACGAGGAAGGCGTGGGTGGAGGAGTGCAGTTCGGCAAGGGGCAAGAGTTGACCTACGCGGTTTACATGCGCGGCGTCGACGGTTCAGCGGCGATCCGGCTGGGTGAAGGAGCAGCCGCTGCCTTGTCTCCCGACCAGCAATGGGTGATCGCTCAGACGCCCGGCATTCCGGCACAATTTCGCCTGTTACCCACTGGCGCAGGTGGGCCCAAGGCGCTAACCAATGATCCTATTAATCACGACACGGCGCGCTGGTTGCCCGACGGAAAACACTTTGTCTTTGCGGGCAACGAACCCGGCCACGGCGTGCGTCTTTATCTTCAGGATGTCGACGGAGCTAAGCCGCAGCCCATCGCTCCTGAGGGTGTGAATGGAACGAACATCGCCGTTTCACCCGACGGCCGGTTCGTCGCAGGTATCGGTCCCGATGGAAAGGGCTATCTTTATCCAACTCATGGGGGTGAGGCCACGTCGATCTCAGGTCTGCAGGCTGCAGAGCAACCCATCGGCTGGACCCAGGACAGCAAGTCGCTCTTTGTCTACAAACTCGGCGAAGTTCCCGCGAAGGTTTATCGCGTGGACCCGGCCACGGGACAACGGACATCCTGGAAAGAGCTCATGCCCGCCGATCCCGCCGGGGTCGCAACCATTGGGCCCATCCTCATAACACCGGACGGAAAAACCTACGTCTATGGTTTTCACCGAACCCTGGCGGACCTCTACCTGGTCGAAGGTCTGAAGTAAGTTTCCTTTCTCATCCTCTGCAGCACGGGTTAACCGAGGGCTTTCAGGATCTCCTACGGTGTCCCATACAGCTGCTTGTACACACTCGCATTGCGGAGGATCGCCTGCACGTACTCGCGCGTCTCGGTGAAGGGAATCGATTCGACGAACTCCTGCGGATCGCGATATTTGCCCTGACTCAGCCAGTCTTCCACGCGGTCTGAGCCCGCGTTGTAGGCGGCGAGGGCGTATTCGAACGAGCCGCCGAACTTGTCGACCATGCCGCGGAAATAACGCGTGCCCAATTGCAGGTTCACCGCGGGTGTGTACAACTGGCTCGCGGTGTAGCGCTTCATCTTCACTTGCCGGGCTACGGCTTTGCCAGTCTTTGGCAGCAATTGCATCAGGCCAACAGCGTTTGCTCGCGAAACCGCGTTGGGATTGAACTCCGACTCCTGCCGGATGAGCGACGCTACCAGATAGGGATCCAGTCCGTTGGCCGCGGAAGAGCGCTTCAGGTCGCTCCAGTAGGCTCTGGGGAAGAGCGCTTCCCAGTATTTCCGGGGGAGATCAGGGATATCGAGGGCGAAATAATTCGGTGCAGAGTGCTTCATGACCTCGATGGCCTGGTCGTAGTGTCCGGTCTCGTCATAAAGCTGTGCGGTTTCTGCCGGGCCCCAGCTACCGCCATCGGCCGCAGCGGCAGCCTGCAATTCGCGCACAGCGAAATCGACGAGCCCGCCATTTCCCAGGAGTTCCGCTTTCTGCACGTGCAACTCATCGGATGGCGGCTCGGAGTCTGCTACTTTGCCGCTGACGTCGAGAGGAGGCACTCGATCGAGCAAGGCGTATTTTGTCGTCGCATCGGCTGCCGACGCGGGGAGATGCTTCAGGCGCTGCCTTCCCAGTTCCGCGTAGTAGAAATTGCGATAGCGATCCGAAAGCTTCTGGTAAAACGCCCGGGCCATGAGGGGCTGGTTGTCCTCTTCGGCCAGACGTGCACGCCAATATAAAGCCGCAGGGGTTTCCGAGCCAGAGGAATAAAGCGCAATCTGTTCTTCGAAAGCTTTCTCGGCTTCGGCATTGCGTCCCTGCCGCAAGGTGAGCCAGGCTGCCTTCCAATGCACATACGAAGCGCGCGGACCGTTAGGAAAACGCTCCTGCGCCTCACGAAACGCGTCGAGGGCCTGGTCGTACTCGTGATGCACCAGGTGCAGATTCGCGGCCGAGAGCAGCGCCTGCTCCAGCCATGGACTCGCCGGAGCCGCCAAGCGTAGTTCATCGACGGTGCGGTAAAAAGCGTCGTTGTCGTTGGTGGCGAAGTCAACTTGGCCGAGCAGATACAGGCGGTGCGCGTTTATTTCGCCGCCCTCACCACCGACCAAGGCGAGGACGAGTTTGGCGTCATGGTTCTTGCTGCCACGATGAAGAGCGTCGGCAAGCGCAAGTTGTATTGCGGACCGCTCAGTGCTATTGGAATTGGGGCTAATCTCGCTGACTAGAGCGCGATATTCATCCGCAGCGTCGGCGTAACGCTTGCGGCTCATCAATCCGTCGGCCCGCGTTTTGAGCTGAGCGGCAGTTGGGGGCGGCACTGAAGGCAACCTCCTCAGTTCGGCATACGCCGCATCCGCGTCGGCGCTGGCCGGCATCGTGTAATAAATATTGCCGAATGTATCTGCGGCCTTCACCGTCTGGCCGGCCGCGGCGTAGGCCCGTCCCAGCGCAAGTTCGACGTCGGAGCGCACCGGCGTGCGGTCCTGCTCCAACAAAGTTGCTGCTTCCGCTGCTTGTCCTTCCGCCAGAAGCACGCCGGCATAACTGACGTGGGCGTCACGTACCAGCAGTGAATCCGGATGTGTTTTCGCAAAGTCAGTCAGAGTCGCCAGAGCTTCGGCCGTGCGCCCGGTCTGCAGATAGGACGTTCCGAGGTAGTAATCGACATAATCGCCCAGGTCTCCGGCATGGACCCTGGCACGATTCAGCGGGTCGATGGCTTTGGCGTACTCTCGATCCAGCACATGCGCGTAGCCCATGACGAGCCAGGCCAGAGCTCCCGCATCTTCACTGGCGTGGACTCGAGCATAGGCGTCGACCCCAGCGTAAGCGGGAACAGAGCGATCCTGCAGAAGCTGTTGAGCCATAGGGCGTAAGCTGGCCGAAGCTACGAAGGCCTGCCGCATGCGGCGGACTCGCGGCGAGATTGCCCGCCGGTTCCGGGTGGTGACGGGGTGGCGTCTAACAGCGCTGGTTCCCGGTTTCTTGACGGCAGGGGTCTGATTGGCTGGGGCCTTGCCTGGCTCAGTGGCTTTGTTGGTGCTCGCGGCACCCTGAGCAGGCGGTTTCGGCGGAGACGCGTCGGTCTGGGCTGTAGCGGAACTGGCCGCGGATTGCTGCGATGCTTCTGCCCGCGGAAGCAGAACAAAGAAGCCGCAGAGAATTACGGCTGCGAGCACCGACCAATTCGAACCCGTTTGCACTACGTTTATTTTTCGCGGAGACACGCTACTGCCAGAACCCTGCCGCACGCCTAGCGGCGGAAATTTGATCCCATGATGGAAATGTCATCTTCGGCTAAACTGCGCAGCAACTCGCTCTGAAAATAGTCCGCGCTGGCGGCCGCCGTGTTGCCGTACCGTTTCTGAAACGTGCCGCGGCTCTTGTCGATATCCTCTTTGAGCCGGTCGTACAAATCCTTGTTGCGGCGGCCCTCCGCCACTTTCGCTTGGTTGTAGAGCTTGATTTCATCCACCAGGAGGCGCGCGAAGCGTTGCGCTTTGCGATGGACATCGGCATCTTCGGGCGATAGTCCAGCCAAAGGATCCGTTGCCGCGGCCGGCGCGGCTGCGCTCGCCCCGCGCGCCGAAGCCACTTCCACCACCTCAGCCGCAGGTTCGGGCTCAACCGGCTTGGCGGGTACATGCTTGGGCGCGTGCGCCGCAAAGGGATCCGAAAACGAAGCCACCGTTTGCACCGGCGGGCTCTCAATCCGGCCCACCATCTCGCCGTCTTCTCTAGCTGCGACCTGCTTGCGGAGCGCAGTGACTTCCAACCACGCGCTGGTTGCGACCACCAGCAATTCCAGAGCGTCCGCATCCAACTTGCCGCTGTCGCCTCCATCGGCGTAAACCAGCGCCGCCACTTTGTCCTTAAGCGCCAACGGCAACACCAGCACCTGCTCGTTGACCGGCGCGCCGAACTCTTTCACGAATTTCCGGCCCATCTCCGCGATGTTGCCCGGCGTCGCAACCCGATTCTGGTAGGTGTGCGCCACTGGACCAGCGCTGAGATCGAGGGCAAAATCCTTGACCAGTTCGTCATCACCGAAACCGCGGCATTGCCATCCTGACGCGGATCCTGCCTTGACTACGAACAGTGCGATGCGCGCAGAGTGCGCGCTGCCCGTATCCAACAAGGCCCGCAAAATTTCCTTCTGGGTGGATCCTGCATGAATGTTGGCGACAGCGTGAACCAGAGCACTGGAGTCAGCGCCAGAGACAGAGTGCGCCGCGGCGGAACCCTCGCTCGCCTTTGCCGGCAGCGCTTCCATCACCTGCTGCACAATCTGCGATTGCAGTTGCGGCATCTGTGCCTGCAGGGCTTGCGCCACGGCATGCTCGACCATTTGCCGGACCTCGCTCTGCTGAACCACGTCGTGTTTCTCTTTCCGCTCCGCCATGCCTAGAGAACCGTACCCCTTCGAATCGCGCACCGCCGGTAACGCCCGTCTGAGCCGAGCCCTAAGTGCTGATTATACGGCACTTGTGAGAGCGCCCCAGAGTACGCAAGGACGTGTTCGACCGCGTACCTTCCCAATCCTCGACTCTATCGCAAATCTCGTCCCGGCTGAAACCGGAAAGCGATTGGGCAAACACTTCGGTTACCAAGTAGAATAACAGTTTACTTTTTAAGTCCGCGGTTGGAACCGCAAAATACTGCATCGCCAAGAGAATGGGAGCCATCCAAAACAAATTAGAAGGGCCGGTCAGTGATGAGCTGACCCTGGTACAGGCCGCCAAGCGGGGCGACGATTCAGCCTTTGAAGAGCTGGTTCGCCGCTATGACCGCAACGTCTTTCGGATCGCGCAACACATCACGCAGAACCGCGAGGATGCGGAAGATGTGGTGCAGGAAGCGTTCCTGAAGGCGTACGGCAACCTGGCGAAGTTTCAGGAGCAGTCGAAATTTTATACCTGGCTGGTGCGCATCGCCGTCAACGAAGCGTTGATGAAGTTGCGCCGCAGGAAGCCTGAGCGTACGGTCTCACTCGACGAAGACATCAAGACGGAAGACGATTCTCTTCCCCGTGAGATCGCGGATTGGAGCCCCAATCCTGAGCAGCAGTACAACCAGGCGGAGTTGCGGGAGATTTTGAGTAAGACGATCCAGGGCCTTCCCCCAGGCTTCCGGACGGTGTTTGTACTGAGGGACGTGGAAGGACTTTCGACCGAGGAGACTGCGGCAGCGCTGGAATTGAGCGTACCCGCGGTGAAGTCGCGGCTGTTGCGGGCACGCCTGCAACTTCGCGAGCGCCTCGGCCGGTTCTTCCAGAAACGCGAGAGTGGAGATGGCGAACAGTGAAATGCTCTGAGTTTCTGCACGAGCTGACCAATTATTTGGACGGCGTCCTCGACGAACCTACAAAAGTCGAGTTGGAGAATCATCTTTCCTGGTGCCACAACTGCTATGTAGTTTGTGACACCACAAAAAAGACCATCGAGATCTATCGCGACTCTCAGCTCTACGAATTGCCGGAAGACCTCCGTTCCCGCCTCCGCTCTGCGATCATGACCAAATGCCAGCAACACAAGAGGCGTGGGCCGGAGAGCGTGTAAGACAGGCTCCTCTAAGCTGAACTGGCAGCGAACCCTGCGCTCCGCTTGCTACATCGCTTATAATGGAGCCCGCGCCCAGGGGTGTTCCATGCTGCGCTCGCGAAATATAGCTCTTCTTGCCTGCCTGTCCCTTTCTTGTTTCAACTCAATTCTTGCCCACGGCCAGGCCAGCGATCCAGGGCAACTGCGGAAGGCGCGTCCCGCCTCGGCCCCCCAGTCGACTTCTCAACCGGCGGGCGCTGAGACGCCCGTGCCGGACGCTCCGCCGATTCCTCCCAACGCGCCGCGCATCAGCAAACAGACTCGCTTTCAAATCATCCGCGACTTTGAGACCCAGCTGGTGTATGCGCGGACTTCCTTTCCGATGGGCAATAAAGGATTGCTGCTGAAGGACGGTGTGATCACGCCGAACGGCGACGAACTGCGGCAGGCGCTCACCATCTGGGGGCCGGCTGTGAAGCCCGGCGATCCGGCGCACATCTCCTTTGTGCAGATCAAGGATGACCATATTCATTTCGAAATCAATGGTGGTCCGGTGCGTCGGAAGAAATGGTATCAGCGCGTGGAGCTCACCGGGGCGTACGGTACGCCGGTTACGGGTGGGCAGGACGAGCAAACCAATCCGCATGGTACCTTCGTGGATCTTTATTTCGACAAGCATGTGCCTGAGATGACAGTACAGCAAGCCGCGGGCACTGCTGTATCCCGTGCTCGATTTCAACGCCCGCAACAAAGAGCAGGCCTACCTGGACACTGTGCCTCCAAAGGCCAAAGCGGCGATCCTGGCGCATCACGTTCTGGTGGGGATGAATCAGGAAATGGTGCTTCACGCCAAAGGCAAGCCGCCGAAGAAAGTTCGGGAGCGGGACGGTGAGACGGAATACGAAGAATGGATCTACGGCGAGCCTCCGGCGGATGTCGATTTCGTGCGCATCGTGGGAGATGAAGTGGTGCGCGTTGAGACCATGAAGGTGGACGGCGAAAAGATCGTGCGCACGGAGAAAGAAATCATCCTGGAGCCGTCGGACAAAGATAAAGAAGCGAAGAAAGAACCGGTGGAGCGTCCCGCGAACGCCCCCACAATGCGGCGTCCTGGGGAAGATTCACAAGACGTGCCGAAGCCGGCGAATGGAGCCTCGCCAATGCCGCCGCCCATGGCGCCACCGGACCCGCCTCAGACTCCAAACGGGCCGGGAGAAATTGTGGCCGGGCATTAGCGTCGCCCTGACCTATCGTGCAGCTACAGCTGCCCCAACATCGGCGAACGAAAATGCCAACGCCACGTTGGGAAACTCCTCGCCATTGACTTCCACGTAGGGGTAGACGAAATAGTTTAAAGGCTTGCCCTCCTGCGGCGGGTTGAGCCGCAGATCGCGGCCCATGCTGAATTGCATCCGGTTCACATCGTGGGAGCCGAAAAAATAGTCCCGCTTTTCCTGATGCTTCCAAGCCTCGGAAATATCGACGGGGATCCATCCTTTGCCGTCAATCCAGAAATCGGACCAGCAATGGTATCCGGCGATCTCAGCCGAGTGTTTGTCAGGAGGTAACGGGAACCCGATCTCGAAGCGGGCTGGGATTCCCTGGGATCGAGCCATGGCGATGAACAGGGAATGAAAGTCAGTGCAGTTGCCTTTCTTGGCGTCGCAGGCATAGAGAACGTCGCCGTGTCCCCAGCCCGTTCCTGTCTTGTCATAGCGCATGGTGGTGAAGACGTAATGGTAGATGGCACGGGCTTTGTCGAGCGGCTGGGTCAGACCTTGGGTGACTTTGACGGCCAGATCAGCAGGTAGGCCGGTCACGGGAACAAGCACGTCGGGCTGAAGGTCTTGCTGCTTTTCTATGAATGAGAGCGAAGCGGCGACCGGGTGCGGCGCAGTTTGCCCCAAGGCGACGCGCTCACGGCGGATGACATCGTATTCCACATCGAAGTGCAGTTCCGGCTGAGCAGATCCCGACGTCTCGGCGAAGTAGATCTGGTTGCCGAATCGCGACTCGCTGGTCTTTTTCAAGGGTAGATCAGCGTGAGCCGAGATGATTTTCACTTCTTGATACGCGTCGGACTGGGCCGCCGGGATCCAGATTCGGACTTTTTTTCCAGCGGGAATATTCCTCACCGTGAACGCGTAGTGAAACGTGAAGTGGCGAGCATCCTGGGTAAGGCCAGACGAAGCCAAGGCGAGAAACAGAAACGACAGTACGCAAAGCTTGCGCAGCATAGGTGGATTCCTTTCATGTTCTCAATTGAGAATTGAGAACTGGAAGTTGAGGGCTATTTGGAAACGACACACGGGCGTCTTAGAGGGAGCGCCGTCAAGTAAAGCCGCGCTTGGGTGTGCGCATGGAAATCAAGATGCCGGAATTGAATCCGGCGATGCGGTATTGTAGCAGGACGGCTCTGGCCGGGGAGGGAAGGTTATGTCACGAAAAGAGGCAGTGGTGCTGGCGAGCCGCACCTTGGCCCTGCTGTTAACGGTGTGGGCCTTGGCCGAGGCTGCCAGCTTGCCGCTGGGCCTGCATTCGTTTCTTCGATACATTAACCAGGAGCCGGGAGTATCGACAGCAGTTCAGTATTGGCGTCACTATTATTTCATCAGCCTAAGTTTCATCGTGACCAAAATGGTGGGGTTCGCTCTGTTGGCTAGGTGGCTGTTCAAAGGTGGTCCCGAAGTCGAAGAGCTGCTGTCGCCCCCTGCTCCACACGAAAACGCAATTCAGGGCTGATCTGCGAGGACCATCGAGGAGTCATCCGGTAAAATCAACACGTGGCCGTAGCTATCCAATGTCGCGATCTGCGCAAGACCTACGACGGCAAAATCGAGGCCGTGCGCGGGCTGAACATCGAGATCCAGACCGGCGAATGCTTCGGGCTTCTCGGGCCAAACGGAGCAGGGAAGACGACGACCATTGAAATCCTTGAGGGGCTGCTGGAGCCGACTTCGGGCGAGGTATCGATTTTCGGCCACTCCTGGCGCGAGAATGCGCGTGAGATGCGGGAGTGGCTGGGAATTTCTCTGCAGGAGACGCGGCTTTCCGAAAAACTCACGGTGCGGGAGACGGTCGAGCTGTTTGCCAGCTTCTACCGCGAACCGCGTTCGTGCGATGAGGTGCTCGAGCAGTTGCAGCTTACCGAGAAGGCTGATTCCTGGGTCGGAAAACTTTCCGGCGGGCAGAGACAGCGGCTGGCGGTGGCGACGGCGCTGGTGTGCAATCCGAAGATTCTTTTTCTCGACGAGCCAACGACGGGTCTTGACCCGCAGAGCCGGAGGCAGTTGTGGGACATCATTCGCGAATTCCAGCGCAGCGGTGGCACCGTGTTGCTGACCACGCACTACATGGATGAAGCCGAGCGCTTGTGCGACCGCCTCGCGATCGTCGATCACGGGCAGATTATTGCGGAGGGTTCGCCGCCAGATTTAATTGAGCGATTAGGCGGACATCACGTGGTGGAATTTGCCGTGGGCGCGAAAACGCCGGGGAATTCGGACGGCGCGGCGCTCGAAGCCTGGCGTGCCTTGCCGAGCGTGGAGTCCGTACGTGAGGATGACGGCATGGTAGCCCTGAGTGTGAAGGAGCCGCATTTAACGATCCCGGCGCTGCTGGATGCGGTCGGGAAGCAGGGAAGCGAGTTGCAGCATCTGACCACGCGGCAGGCCAGTCTGGAAGACGTGTTTGTGCGGCTGACTGGGCGACACTTGCGGGAAGAGTGAGGAGAAGTGAAAGGACGTGCACGACTGTGCGAGGACATTTTCGCTACATAGTTCTTCTGGCTGTGACAGCGTCGGTGATGCTGGGCGGGCAGTCCAGCTTTGGGCAGGCTTCGGCGGCTGACTCGCCAACAGGCTTTCCTCCATTGGACCAATGGAAGCTCGAAGTTCTTGCGGGAGACACGACAGCTTTAAAGGCGTTGTACAGCGCCGATCCAGTAGCTCAGGTGATGGCCAACGGCGTTCGGACCGGTGTGGATGCGGACGTGAACTTCTGGCTGGGCCTAAAAGCGCGAAGCATTACGTTAGAAACGGTTGCAGTTCTCGACCGACCCAAAGGCACCAGCGTTGTTTTCAAAGCCGATGTGCAGTTGGCGAATGGCCAGACTCTGAGCGTGACCGATGGCCAAATGTGGCGGAAGCAGGGCGAGCAGTGGCGACTGATGAGCGTGGAGCGAGCGGATGCGCCTCACCTGAAACAGCCGTCAGACATGAACAGGAATATTTATCCGGCGGATGCGGACGCTCACGCCGAGATCAAGGAAGCGGAAGAGAAGGCGGCCAAGGAGCACAAGCGCGTGTTGCTGGTCTTTGGCGCGAACTGGTGCTTTGACTGCCACGTGCTTGATCTGGCCTTTCACCGGTCCGATTTCGCTTCGGCGATGGCGGGCTATGTGGTAGTACACGTCGACCTTGGCGACGACGAGAAAAAGAACGCGGATGTGGTGCGGCAGTTCGATGCGACGTTGGATAAAGGCATTCCTACGCTGGTCGTGGCAGAGAGCGACGGCAAAGTAGTGATGAGCCAGAAAAACGGCGAGTTCGAGGATGCACGGTCGCTTACACCGGAAGTGCTTCTGGAATTTCTGAATAAGTGGAAATCGGAGGCGCGATAGATTAGTGAGTCGGCCATGGTGAATCGGCGATGAGTGTTGCAGAGCGAATACCGGTGGTAGAACAAAAGACTCCGCGGAATCTGCCGCCCCGGCGGAACGGGCGATGGGCCGGCTACCGCCATCTCCTCCTGGCGCGAATGCTTGAATTAAAGCGCGAGCCGGAAGTCGTCTTCTGGGTATTCGTGTTTCCGCTATTGCTGGCGACGGGACTCGGAATTGCCTTCCGCAACAAGCCAGCCGACGCATCGTCGGTCGCCATTGTGTCTGGAGCGGGAGCGCAGCATGCCGAGGCGTTACTAGAAAAGTCCCCACGGAATGCATCGTTCAAAATTGAGGTGCTTAGTGGCGAGGCGGCGCAAAAAGGCTTCCGTCTGGGTAAGTACGACCTCGTAATCGAACCGGACGGCGCCGGAGGACTTCGATATCGCTACGACCCGGCGCGTCCGGAAAGCGTGTTGGCACGATCGGAAGTTGACGACGCGCTGCAGGCGGCAGCCGGGCGCAAAGATGTAGTGGCGACCTCTGTGGTGACCTCTTCGGAACCGGGTTCCCGTTATATCGATTTTCTGATTCCCGGACTGCTGGGGATGAACCTGATGAACTCCGGTATGTGGGGCATCGGATTCGCGCTGGTTGACATGCGGCAACGCAAGCTGCTGAAGCGCTTTGTCGGTACGCCCATGCGGCGCAGCGATTTTCTGCTGGCGCTGATGTCCAGCCGCCTGGTGCTGATGATCATTGAGATCGGATTGCTGTTGACCCTTGGGATCCTCGTGTTCCATATGAAAGTCCTGGGCTCGGTGTTCTCAATTTTGTTACTGGGTGCGGCGGGGGCCCTGTGCTTTGGCGGAGTTGGATTGGTGACCGCGAGCCGGGCGCAGAAGATCGAAAGCGTAAGTGGGCTCATGAATCTTGTGATGATGCCCATGTGGATTTTTTCCGGCGTGTTCTTCTCCTACGAGCGCTTTCCGGCGGTAATTCAGCCGCTGATCAAGGCGCTGCCCTTGACCGCTCTGAACGATGCGCTGCGGGCTAGCATTCTGGAAGGGACGCCGCTGATTCATCAATGGCCTCGGCTGTTGGTGATGCTTCTGTGGGGTGGTATCTCGTTCGTGCTGGCGCTGAAGTGGTTTCGGTGGACTTAGTGCGACTGGCCAATCTTGCTTGTCAACTTAAGTGTTAGTGTCCGAAGCTTCGGCCTCGCCCGCAAGTCTTCATTGAAGTCTGGGGAGAAGTTTACGAACGAGGCCGGCCGCGGGTGCTTTCCGAAAAATTACTTTACTTATGACTTCACTAACTTACCCGCTGCCTTCCTGACTTTCGCCCAGCGCAGTTTTTGCGCTTGGGCAATCCGTCTGCGGGCATCCTTACTCAAAGTACGGCCTGTCTTCTTCAACTTCTTCCCGCCCGCATGGCCGAGAGCATCGAGTGCCTTCCCTACCTGTCCCATTTCTTTTTCAAGACGGGAATACTCCTTGCGCAGGGAAGCAACCACTTTATTGATCATCATTGAATACCCCCTTGCGGATAAGGCTAACACGGAAAACATTTCGGCGAGCCTTTTTCAGCGTGACTCTAAGTCAGATAAGTTGGCCTGAGAATCGCCAGGGCCTGAGCAAATTGAGAGATATAAGTGGATAACGGTCGGCTAGCCCGCGCCAATAGTCGACAAGAATGTAGGAGTCCGACGAGCTTGTATAGTTTGTTCGAGGGCGAAAGCCAGGCGGATAAGAGTCGGTTCGCTCCAGGCGCGCCCGAAGAATGAGATGCCGACAGGCAAGCCTGAGATAAACCCAGCCGTTACGTTGATATTCGGATAACCTGCGACAGCCGCGGCATTCGAGCTTCCGCCGGCGACGTGGTCGCCATTGACCAGATCGGTAAGCCAGGCCGGCCCGCCGGTGGGTGCAACCATGGCATCGAGGTGGTTCTTGTCCATGGTGGCGTCAATGCCCTCGGTGCGGGCCAGTTGGTGATTCTTGTCGAGCGCGTCGAGGTACGCCTTTTCAGTTAGCGGCCCCTTCGCCTCGGCTTTCAGAAATAAGTCCTGGCCGAAATATGGCATCTCTTTCTGTCGATTGCGGTCGTTGAAGTCGATGATATCTTTCAAAGTTCGTACGGGAGCATTCGGGGCGAGGCCCGCGAGATAGTGATTGAGGTCCGCCTTCAGTTCGTACATGAAGACCAACAGCTCACTTTCGTCAAACTTACCCAGAGTTTCAATGTCGGCGGGATCGACCAGCGTGGCTCCCTGTTTCTTCATAGCATCGAGGGATTGTTCCATAAGTGCATCGACGGCCTCGCTGAAGCCGAAGTACTTCCTGGCCACCCCGATGCGGGCGCCTTTGAGGCCGTTAGGGTCGCAGAACTGAGAGTAGTCGGTGAACCCCTTGCCTTGACTTCCGGTTGTCGCCGAGTCCCGGGGATCGACTCCGGTGAGTGCGCCTAACAAAATCGCAGCGTCACGAACTGTGCGGCACATCGGCCCGGCACCGTCCTGGCTGTGAGAGATGGGAATGATTCCGTTCCGGCTCACCAGACCGACCGTCGGCTTGATACCAGCAAGCCCGTTCGAGGACGATGGGCAGACGATGGAACCATCGGTTTCGGTGCCAATCCCCACCGCGCACAAGTTGGCAGATATGCCCGCGCCAGTGCCGGAGCTTGAGCCGCAGGGATTGCGATCGAGGGCATAAGGATTCTTGGTCAGACCGCCGCGGCCGCTCCATCCGCTGGTCGAGTGGCTGGACCGAATGTTCGCCCACTCGCTGAGATTCGTCTTGCCCAGGATCACCGCGCCTGCGCTACGCAGCTTTTGTGCCACGTGAGAGTCCTGTGCCGGCTTCGATCCGACCAGAGCAAGCGAACCGGCGGTCGTCATCATCCGGTCCGCGGTATCGATGTTGTCTTTGATCAGTACGGGGACGCCGTGCATCGGGCCGCGAGGACCTTTGGCTTGGCGCTCCTGATCGAGGGCGTCGGCGATCGAGAGAGCGTCGGGATTTAATTCGAGAATGCTGTTGACCGCGGGACCTTGCTTATCGATTTCTGCGATGCGAGCCGAGTACTTTTCCACCAGAGAGCGGGCTGTGAATTTGCCGGACTTCATTCCCTCTTGCAGATCGGAGATAGTAATTTCATCGAGCTCGAAGGGCTTGATTTCTGGAGGC
The DNA here is from genome assembly GCA_963787495.1 of uncultured Acidobacteriaceae bacterium. Classification (GTDB taxonomy): domain Bacteria; phylum Acidobacteriota; class Terriglobia; order Terriglobales; family Acidobacteriaceae; genus Sulfotelmatobacter. The sequence goes on along the minus strand of CAWBDA010000001.1, from coordinate 433,159 downwards.
GGGATTGAGGACGCAATTTCGCGCGCGGCGGCCAGTGCGGGATAGAGCGGAGTCAAAGTCGCGGCCGCACCGCCGATCAGACTGGCTTTTAGGAACGTACGGCGGTTAGCAGCAAGATGGGATTCTTTCAAGGGCATGATGGCGGCTGTCCTTTATAGGGCGTGAAGAATGGCGAATCGCAACCATTGATAGTAATCCATAAGCTCAACCCACTACCAAATCATGAACTTTGTGGGCAGGCCGTTCAGGGCCAGACGGGGCGAGATTGCGTCTCGCGTGGCTACGCGCGCTTGTTCTTGGCTGGTGGTCTTCCTCTGCTGGCTGCAGCCTTCGCTGGCGGAATCATCGCAGCCGTGAAGAGATGTTGCGCGTCTTCGTAAGGATTGTAAACATCGTCGGGATACCAGGCGCCGGCGAAGAGATCGCCTTGCCGGGCGACTGTGCAACGCTGCACATGAACGCTGTCGACGAAGCTGTGCTTGATGTCGGGAGCACCCCAGTCGCCACCCCAGATAAGGCCACTGCTCTTTGCGAGTTGTCCGAGGAAGGAGAAGTCGCCCTTCCAGGAAGGCTCTCCGCCCACCACGCGGACGACGTCGCAGGCCAGGCCGTAGTGGTGGACGCCCACCGCCCGAAGCTTTGTCGCGCCTTGGTTGAAGAGTTCTTGCTGGCGGTCCTGGCTGCGGTAGGTTTCGTAGATCATGATCGCAATTCCCATTTGCTGCGCCGCGGAAATTACGCTCTCAACCAGCTTGCGAGTCGTCGGTTCGAGCAGGAAAGGATCGCTGACACGCGCCACCGACCCAAAGCGCGGGTCTTGCGCGATCACATCGTTGTAAAAGTTCCCCGTAGAAATACCTCAAAGCATCTACCGAGAGCCTAGTCGGCAGGCTTGATGCCAACGGCGCTATAAAGTTCGGCGCTTTTGTACACTAGTCCATTCTTCATCACCAGGCGGCATCGGCGAATGTCGCTGATGTGTTCGGCTGGATTTCCTTCTACAAGCACGAGGTCTGCTCGCTTTCCCAGCGCAATCGAGCCCAGGTCTTTCTCCTGTTTTAAAAGCCGGGCCGCGTTGAAAGTTGCGATCTGCAGCGCTTTAGCTGGCGGAATGCCCGCTTCCACCTCAAGTTCCAGTTCACGGTGCAACATGATTCCAGCCGTCGTATCGGTTCCGGCTAGGATGGGAATGCCGGCGTCGTACATTCGCTTGGTCATGCGCAGCATGGCTTGATAAGAGTCTTTGTAGAGTTGGTCGTTCTCCGCCGTCACCGGGAGCCCGCCGGTGTAGGCGCCACGTTGAACCTGTGCGGGCAGCCGACTCAGCACGGGGGCAAAATCCGGAGAAACCTTACCCGGACGTCCCGTGAACATTCCCTCGAAAGTAGCTAACGTAACGTCCACGGTGGTGTGATGCTGGAGCAGCAGTGCGATGAAATCATCGACCTGTTTCGACTGGAGGTCGAGCTTCGCAGCGTTGGCGCCCACAGCCGTGAACCGTTCCGGAGTGCGAGTGTCCTTCACCTTATCCGCTAGAAAGTTGAGGAAAATGAAATTGATGTGCTGTATTTCGTCGGCTCCAGCCTCCACAAACTGGCTCGCGATCATGCCGTTTGGAATGTGACCGCTCACGCGCAATCCGCGTGCGTGAGCAGTCTTGGCGATTCCGCGCACGAAATCAGGATTGAGTGAGCTATAAAGCTTGATCTGAATGTAGCCTAGGTCGGCATAACGATTGACCGCTGCCTGCGCCTGTTCAGCCGTATCGGCGTACAGACCGGTTGGGGCTTGAAACGGGCCGTGTCCGTCGATAAAGCCAGATTTCCAGACACGAGGGCCGATTGCACTCCCGCTTTCCCACTGGTCTTGCAAATGCCGGAGTTCCTCAATGTCGTTGCCCATATCGCGAACGGTAGTCACGCCGCTGGCGATGTTCAAAACTCCATCCCCAGCCTGGGCATGAGCGTGCATGTCAAACAGGCCGGGCACGAGCGTCTTGCCAGTTCCGTCGATGATCTCAGCGTCTTTGGGAACATTGATAGACGTAAAAGGGCCCACCATCGCAATCCGTTCACCCTGGATGACAACCGTCTGATCTTCCCGAACAGCAGCCTGCTCGGAATCGAACAGGCGCACATGCTCCACGGCAATTGGATGTTCCGGACGTCGAGCCAGTTCATGAGCCAGGCGTGCATAGCGTTCGTCGCGAGCTTCGCGGTCGAGGGCGTAGAGTTGATCGTTTGTATCTTCCCAGCCTTCTCGAAGGAATGCGAACCACTTGCCCGGAAACCCAAAAAGATACCGATCATCATCGAGCCATACGGTTTGCGGTTCGTAGGAGAGTCCGGTGATCGCATACTCGGTCAAGTGCAATTTGTGCCCGTGGCTTTCGACAGTCACTTCCGTCATTCGTTCCAGTCTGGCCTCGCCTGCGGGGAACAACCTGACGGGAGCATCCTTCGCGCGTAACAGTGCCCCAACCAGCAGGGCCGACTCGGCAGCCGTCCCGTTGATGCTGACGTAGAACCCCTGTGAGGAGGGCCTGTCCCTTCTCGGAGGTGCTCTTCCAATGGCCGACGCCGCCTTCCACGGAGAAATGTTCGTCCACCGGGGCCTTTAGGTAGTCATTGCCAGTTATGTCTACATGCAGCGGTGACCCGTCTGAGGCAACTATGTAATGAGCCTCGATCTTGGGACCGCGGCCACGGTCGTTGAACTCGAATGTAGAGTCAATGTGCCCACCCGGGCCGTAGGTGTCCACTTCGCTTCCTGCGGTCTTGCCGTTGCTAACGACGGTGTAACGTAGCGTTTGCCAGGCAGAAGCGTCAGATGTCCACAAGAGAGACACGGCGAAGGCGAAAAGGGCGAGCGGGATGAGACGAATTCTGAACATGGCCCAGTATTGTGCTCCACGAATCAATGGGGAAGCAAACCTTGATTTGTCCGGCCCTTGTACATGCGTGGGTCACGAGTCCCGGGGTCGACAAGCGGCGTGCAAGATTTGTTGGCGCTTTCTCGGTTCAGGGTGTTACAATGAAACACAGCTAAGTTTGACTCACGAGCAATTGAAGGTCGGTATCGCCAACCAGCGTCACCCCCTCACTAGCAGCGAATCTTCTCAGCACAATCCAAAGAAACAGAATAGGAATATCAACAATGGCAGAACAAGGAACAGTGAAGTGGTTTAACGACGCCAAAGGCTATGGCTTTATCAGCCGTCAGAATGGCGAGGACGTTTTCGTGCATTTCTCCGCGATTCAGGCAGGCGGCTTTCGCAGCCTGCAAGAGGGACAAACCGTGCAGTTCGACGTGACCAAGGGCCCCAAGGGCTGGCAGGCGGAGAACGTCCAAGCTGTCTAAGCGACCGCTTTTGCAGTGAAAACAGAATGCCCGTGATTCGCGAGAATCATGGGCATCTTTTCGTCTGGACTCAAGACTGTTGCCGCGCCTGCTGCACCATCTCGACCAGAACTTTTCTGGCTTGTCCCGGATCGCGCACTTCCCGCAAAAACGCGATGCGTGCCCCTTTCATCCCCTCAGCCATTTTCAGGCGCACATGAAAGCCAAGTCGATCCACGGCTGTCATCGCCGCTTCCTGACACTCGATGCCGGCAAACACTTTGGCCAGCACGAGGAGCGCATCCTTGTGGTCGGTATTCATGTGTTCAATGATTCCTGTCGCGGCATCGGCGAGCGGGTCGGGCTGTGCCTGCGTGTAGTCCGACGCCGGCACCCAGCCCATTACCCCGAAGCCTCCCACGTAGTAAATGTCCAGAACATCCATGCGGTAGAAAGAGAAATCCTCAAAGTCCACCCAGTACTTGCTGTTGGCGTAACGCTCCAGATAGAGTTTGCGCGCGTCCGCCACTTCGGGTTCCGGGACGGTCAGAACATTTCCCATCACTGTCACGCGCGAGGCTCCCAGCGGATCGCCGCTGGCGTCAGCTTGGGTAACGAGCAGGCTGGCGCGCGAATCCACTTGCACGTTCTGCGTGTGCATGGCCATGGTGCTGATCAGGAAGATAGGACGCCCGGGCGCGTCCAGCCCGTACGGCATCACCGATCCGAAAGGGAAGCCCGGCTGCTTGCGAGACACGGTGGAAAAGCTGCCAATGCGTCCCAAGTGCACTAATGTTCTCGCGCGTTCCGCGAACGAGGGTTCCGGGACGACGGCCTGATCGCTGCGGGCGCCGGTGCCCGCGTGTTTTCTGGACGAAGATGAGGAAGACACCGTTGTGCTCTTCAGGCAGTCTAAATGAAACCGGCGATGGCTGGTTGTACGCCGCGGCAGACTCCACGATTCCGCAACGATTCGGCTCAACTTTCGGCAGCAAACGATGCGATTCAGCAGATTGTTTCCGGGGCCTTCGAGTGCTAAACATTGGTTGGCGTAAGGGCAGGCATTTCGCATTTCTTGCCAGTGAGCGGGAGTAGTTCAGCGGTAGAACGCCAGCTTCCCAATTCTTTCTTAACCAGTGTTTTCCAAACACTTAAAAGGCTCCATGGACTAGCTGGCGAACTTGCTGCATCGCTTGTGTGGGTGAGTGGAGAAGCCTACGAACCGTTGCGCGGCAGCAATCAGAGAGCAATACCGGCGGCTGCATAAAACCAAAAAGCGCTCTTCGAAAGGAAAAGCAAAAGCCCCAAGAGGAGTTCCGGTGACTGCGTCTATCGCCTGGCCCAACTTCCATTCCTAAGAATGGAACGGGAGGTCGACAATCAGGTGGCAGCACCTGCTGAAACGCGAACACCCAACTGGCGCCGAGCGAAAAATCGCTCATCAAAGAGTGCGGATGGAAGGGTGGCGACAGAGGGCCACTCGGCGGGGAGAGAGAAAACCTTGTCCAACGAAAAAACAGAAGAACCCACTTGACTCCGACCGGCCTTCTCATGGAAGGCGTTATCGTTCATTGACCCTTGCAGGGATGGGCTAGTGCTAATCCGGCAGTAGGATTCGATCCGGGTGCTTCCGTTCGCGTTCGTGCTCTTCCGCAAGAACCTTTTCGAGCCACCGCGCTTGTCGCGCAGCGCCTGGCTTGTCCGCAAAGGCGGGATCGTGAAAGACGATGAACTCCTCACCGCAACTATCACACCGAAGGGTGCCCATCTCCTTGAAATCTAGCGCTCGCTCTTTCGTCTGACCCTTCTTGATCGCCACTGCCTTCATCGACTGACATTGTATCTGGCTATGTACCCTCGGGTGTTCACCGTTAGGGTCGCCGTTGCAGCGAGGACTATGTGTGCGGCAACGTGTATGTTTCCCAGTTGGAACAAGTCGTTTTTCTGCCGATCGCGTTGCCAGTTTGATCCCCCCAAATGCGATATTTCCGTTGACATCCGTAGACCGGCCCGTTATACAAGGCACTCTGGTTGTCGTTTGCTGTCGTTCGGCAATCGCGCTCTGCACGTCGCATTCAAGGCTGTTTTCGGTTGCTTTTTCATGCAGAGATAGTGGCCTCGATTTTTGTGGGAGAGAACAGCATGGGAATTTTCTTTGCATCGCATCAACCCGTGGTGCCTGAGATCAATAGCGCGATTCGCATCGCATTGCAGGTTGACCCCGCTACCGTCGCGGATGTCGAGAAGGAGGCTGCACAAAGAACCTTGGGTCTTATTCGGGTGACCGCACCGCAGTTTAGTCCCTTGCGGTTCTTTGGCGCTGTGCTGATCGCTGGCGCTCTGCTCTGGGGAGGAATATGGACAGCGCAACACAATCTACCCGACATTTCCAAGGACTTGATGAATTCCTTCCTTGGTTTTAGCGGAGTCGTTCTGGGTCTCCTCGCTGGCGAGGCACAAAAATTCTCTTCCGCCTAACGAGGAGGCGGTTCCGCCTATCCGGGAGGGATTGAACAGATTTCCGAGTTTCCAACCTCAATGCAGGAACAGAATATACTGCAGACCGGGAGCGATCTATATTGATGGCAATCCAGCCGCCAGCCACGGAGAGACACGGAGAGACAATGTCGAGCGGTGTAGTTATACCCGAATCGGGGGAAGTAGACATCCCCAGCTTTCAGGTCTTGGGAGTACGGGTGAACCCGCTGCAGATTCCCGACATCCTCCGCATCATCGACCACTGGATTCACGAGCGCAAGGGCGTCCATATTGTTGTCCAGACGGGCATGCACGGCGCTTCGGAGGCGATCAAGGACCTGAAACTCAGGGAGATGATCAATGCCGCCGACCTGAATAATATGGATGGTACACCGATGAAATGGCTGGCCCGTTTCCACGGCTTTAAGTTCGCAAAACGTCGAGCGTACGGGCCGGAGGTGATGGGTACACTACTCCGCGAGACCGGCCCAAAGTATAAGCACTTCTTCTATGGGAACTGGGTGTCGGAAGAGTTGGCCGTGAAGTGCGCGAAAAAGTATGGGACGCGGGTGGCAGGCGTCTATCCCCTGCCCATTTGGCCTCTACCCGAAGCGGAGAAAGTAAAGGTTGCCCAGGCGATCGAGGCGGCCTCGCCAGATATCGTGTGGGTGGGGCTGGGCGCGCCCCGGCAGGAGGGATGGATGTACGACTTCCGAAACCGGCTGACGGTGCCCGTCCTGATCGGAGTGGGAGCAGCCTTCGATTTCCACGCGGGCAAACTGAAGCAGGCGCCGGTCTGGATGCAGGAGAACGGATTGGAATGGTTCTACCGGTTTGTGCATGAGCCGAAGCGTCTGTGGCGGCGGTACTTGGTGAACGCTCCGATATTCGTTTGGAATGTCGGATTGGAATTGGCTGGCCTGAAGAAGTTCAACTGATGCCCGTTTTCAGACGGGCTGGCGTGAGATGCCTACACTTTGTCTCCTCGACACCTTCCATCAAGCAACTCCAGAGGCGCATTGTTTATGATCGAGCGTGACGATGTCATTTTGGTTACTGGCGGTTCCGGCCTCGCAGGCATCAATCTAAGAGAATATTTGCAAGCGCAGGGCTTTACCAGAATTCTGACACCCACCTCGAAGGAATGCGATCTGACCCACCGGCAAATCGTGCTGGATTATTTCCAGCACAACAAGCCCCACTACGTTTTCCATATGGCCGGATTTGTCCATGGCATCATGGGCAATATGCGCAACCAGGGCGAATCCTATCTCAAGAATGTCCTTATCAATACGCATGTCATCGACGCCTGCCATCAAGCTGGGATCAGGAAGGTTGTCGCCGTGGGCACCGCCGCTATGTATCCCGAATCCAAGCCCGGCATTCCTCTGGCCGAGGAGGACGTCTGGAAAGGGCCACCTCATTTTTCGGTATATGGCTATGCCCAGGCCAAACGCGGTATGCTCGCGCAATTGCAGGCTTATGAGAGCAGTTATGGCATGGCTTATGCTTTCGCGTTCTGCACCAACCTTTATGGCCCGCACGACCGTTTCAACACCGAAACTGGCCACGTTATTCCGTCGCTGGTAAAGAAGTTTCACGATGCCCGTCCGGGGAAAACGCCCGTCACGGTATGGGGCGACGGTTCCGCGCAGCGCGACTTCCTCTACATCAAAGACTGCTCGCGCGCGCTCCATACGATCATGGATAACGTCAACGGCCCCGTGAACCTGGCTTCAGGAACTTCACAGAAGATCCGAGACGTGGTGAATGTTCTTGCCGTCTATACCGGGATGGAAGAACTGGTCGTCTGGGACACCAGCAAGCCCAGCGGCTATATTTTCCGTTCTTATGACGTAAGCCGTCTCCAGGCGGTGGGCTTTACATGCCAGTACACGCTGGAGCGGGCCTTGCATGAAACTTACGACTGGTACGCCAACCACAGGGACGCCGTACGTCATTGAATGGCGCCCGAGAACATGCTTTTGGGGCCTTTCGAAAGCAAACCCCGCCGGGTGGCCAGCGGCAGGCGTAGCCCGAGAAGGGCTTGACAAACAAACCAATCTGGCTAGAATAGATCAACGGCTTTTCCGGGCGCGAATTACGGGCGCGTGGGCGTGCTTCTACACTGTTTACGCTTTACCGCTCGGCTGATAAGCGAACCCGGCAGTATGGTTCCCCCCTTCGATGAAGTCTTGTTAAGTCGTCGTTAGACACAGGACCAGAGCGGCTGCGCACAGACCTTCGTCGTACTCCGAGAAGCTAACTCAGGTTAAATAGCGTATTTCTGCACGGCAGTTTCACGAGCCCAATCTTTAGGGAGAATAGGAATGAATGAAATAAACGAGAAGAATGAAATTGTGGTGGTGGCGGGGGCAGATGGCTTCATCGGGGGTTCTTTGGTGGCGGACCTTCGGCGGCAGGGGTACACGCGTATTCGCGCCGTTGGCGTCAAGCCGTTTGAGCGCTGGTATCAGCACTTCCCCGACGTCGAAAACATGCTGCTTGACCTGAAAGACCGCCACAATTGCGAGATGGCCGCGCGGGGCGCATACCAGATTTTCATGCTCGCTGCCGACATGGGCGGAATGGGATTCATCGAGAAGCACAAGGTGGAGTGCATGCTTTCGGTGCTCATCAGTACGCACATGCTGATGGCCGCACAGGAGCACAATGTTCAGAAGTACTTCTATTCCTCCTCGGCCTGCGTCTACAACGCCAGCAAACAGCGGGACCACAATTGCCCCGGCTTGAAAGAAGAAGACGCCTACCCGGGGGATGCCGAAGACGGCTACGGCTGGGAAAAACTCTTCAGCGAGCGCATGTGCCGCCACTTCCGCGAGGATTACGGCCTGCGCACCCGCGTAGCCCGCTACCACAACGTCTACGGCCCGAACGGGACGTGGTTTGGGGGACGCGAGAAAGCGCCTGCCGCCATCTGCCGCAAAGTGATTGAAGCCAAGCTGAAAGGCCACACCGAGATTCCCATCTGGGGCGACGGCAATCAGACGCGCAGTTTCATGTACATCGACGATTGCCTGAAGGGCACGCAGATGATCATGAACTCCGACGTTACAGTGCCCATCAATCTAGGCTCCTCCGAGATGGTGACTATCAACCAGCTGATCGACATCGCGGAATCCATCGCTGGCACCAAATTCAAGCGCGTGTATGAGCTCAGCGCGCCCAGGGGTGTGAACGGCCGCAACAGCGACAACACTCTAATCAAGAACCTGCTGCATTGGGAGCCGAGCATCTCGTTGCGCGAAGGCCTCGAGAAAACTTACCGTTGGATCTACGACCAGTACGTGGCGCGAGAAAAAGGTGCGCAAGTGCTCGCCTGATCCGCAGACCGTTCCTTCTGCATTTCGAAAAAGCCCGGCACGCCACTCGCGGCCGGGCTTTTTTATCCTAATGCTTCTTGGCGAAAAGAGTGCGTCCGCAAGAATTAACAGCTTTCGGCATCATAGGTGCGTGATCTCAGGGCATTGGTTCAGCGTGCCATCCCGACGCACCAGGTATGTTCCCGGCGCGATTGAGGTGTTGGACGGAGATACGATTTGATTTACGGTCTGGGCGATGAGGGCCGGGTCGGCATAGGACGAAAAGTCAAAACCGATCGGTCGGCGCCGGCGAATGCCGCTCGTTACCGATTGAAATGTGGGAACCAGTTGATAAACCCGCAGGCACTCCGGCGAGAGTTCCGCTGCTACTGCTCGTAGCATGGCATGCAGCCCCGCTTTTGAGGCGGCGTACGCAGCTCGGCCGGGTGCGGGCAGGAGAGCGACCTCCGATGATACGTTGACGATGATGCCGGGACCATTGGTGGTGAGCTTGGGCAACAGACGCGACACCAGAAGGCAATGGCCGATGCAATTCGTCACGATAGCCCGGTGCCACTCTTGCGTCGAGGTCGCCGATACCAAATGCCGTTCGTTCGCGCCATAATCTACAGCGCACAGAATTAACGCTCGAATGGCGATTGGTTCCAGCGATGCAGCCAATCGTTCCACCTCAGCCGCATTCGACAGATCCAGCAGTTTCCAGGCGATGTAGTCGGACTCCGGCGATCGTGCGGGATCAGCCAGTTCCTCCGGCTTCGTGCGAGAAACACCTAGAACAGGATGTCTGCTGCGAGCCAGGGACAGAAGAATCGCTTTCCCGATCCCCTGCGATGCGCCGGTCAACAGCACGCTAGCCGTTGTGTTAGCAGCCGCCTCTTGGTTTTCCACGGTCCTCTTAGGAAAAGGCTACGATCGCCTTGACCCATTTTGTATGCTTGCGGGTCTCGGTCGACAGCATCTGGTTCAACGCGTCAGGAAGCTCCTCCAAGGTAAGCAGACGGTGCGGAACATCTGCCCTTGAAATAACCCCGCGAGACAGCAACTCGATGGCTTGAAGAATGTGGCGCTCGACTGTGCCACGATGACCGATAAGATAAATGGTTTTCCCGCCACAGCGATCTAGCACCGCGGTGGGCGGCGAGCCGCGAATGCCGCAGATGTTGTCCCATCGAATACCGTCCAGGTTTACATCCCCAAGGCGGGCTTCCCTATGTTCGGCTGGGAAGCCAGCCATAAGATCTATAGCCGCACCTTCCTGGAGCACATCGAGAAGCGACCATAGGCCCTCAGGAGCGCTTTCACGGGAGCAGCAGAGGATAGCCGCACCGATCCCAGGGCCGGAACACTCATGAATCGCGCCCGCCAGAGAAGCGGCGCCGCAGACGCGGACGTTCGCCGGCCAACGCGTGGCCTCTCGAAGCCAGCGCGCGTGCGCTTCCGATTTCGACAGGAGAATCGCGAAAGATCCGGTCAACCGTGACCACACCTTGGCCGCCAAAATGCCGACAGTTCCGGACCCGCGTATCAACAGTGAGGCAGGGCCACACTTCTCCCGGAGTAGCTCCAGGCTGTACAACACGGAGGCCAGGGGTTCGGCAAGAACGAGTTCCGGATCTCCGAGCGCACAATCCCCAGGGATTGAGACCAAATGGCCCCCCTCGACAGTGTCGGCAGCATCTAGACAAAACAGTTCGCGGAATACACCGTCACAACTGTGCCCAATTACCGTACGCGGATGCTTACGATGGACCGGGTTAATGATCACCCGAGCGCCTTTGGACACGCCGCAATTTTCCGGAGCGTAAAGCACGACTCCCACTCCTTCGTGACCAAGTACTTCCGCTTGACTCGGCCGTGCTCCGGCGAGCATCGCGAGATCGGTGCCACACACTCCAGCCCATAGCATTTTAATAACGATGACGGAATCGCCGAGGTTTTCGGACTTTTGCCGTTGAACTGAGACACCGCTCTGATGGAATAGGCGTGAAACGAACGAATGCTCCGGCACCCTAGGCATCTTGGAACTCAGACATCTTTTCCCTTGACCGGGATCGGATGAAGGCAAGCGCCCTCTTCCCTGGGGGGTGGCCAATCCCGCAGATAAACATCGCTTCGGCGATTCCGGAGAGGGTGGGCATCCTAAGCGGTCCTCCGCGATGTCGCCCGGTCTCCGCTGGACCAGGATCGGACAAAGGCCAGCGCCTCCCCCAACCCAGGCTTGCTAATCTCGTCGATGAAGATCGCTTTGCCAATTCCGCAGAGGATGGGCATCCTAAGCTGGCCCCCGCGATGTTTCTTGGCCTCATGAACCCCTCGCAAAAGCATGTCCATGTTCAATCCCGCTCGCACGATGGGCAGCCCCAAAGCGTGCTGGGTGGCGAGGATTTGCTCGGCATCCTCAATATCGAGGATGCCCGTCACCGCGGCTAATGCCGTCGCTATCGCCATATCAAGAGCCACCGCTTCTCCGTGCTCCAGGTCACTTAACTCGAACTCGAAGATGGGGCTGAATGTGTGGCCATAATCCGGACAACGGTCGAGCGTCCGCTCGTGAAGGTTGAGAGAAAGCTCCAAAAGCATGGCCCGAATGGCTCGGCGAATGAGCTCCGCCCCTTCGGCACACTGCAGCTTGGTAGCGACCAGGTCGAAGGCATGTTCTTCCATCAACTCGAATAGTTGACGATCCACCACCAAGGCGATTTTGAGGGCCTCGGACAAACCATTCCGTATCTGCCGCTCCGAGAGTGTCGATAGGAAGCAGGGATCGACGACCACGGCGTAGGGCGCCGAAAAAGTACCGAGCCGGCTCTTGTTTTGGCGAAAGTTAATCGCGTTCTTGACCCCAATCCCGGCATCGATCTCGGCCAGGAGGGTAGTTGGAAGTCGCATGCATGGAACGCCGCGTCTATATATATTGGCGGAGAAGGCGACGATATCCAGAGTGATTCCGCCACCAGCCGCCACCACCAGGTCTTTGCGTCTGCGGACTCCTAAATGGTCGAAGGACGAGATCACTTCTGTCACCGCGAACAAGTCTTTTTGCTTCTCCGAAGCCCGAAGAACCATCGTGTCAACCTGTCGCTGCCGTCCGGCCAGCAACGTTCGAATCGCGTCCCCATAGATTTCATCCACCGTGGCATCGGCCACTAGTATGATCCGGTCGAAAGGCTCCAAGAGAGATTCAGGAAACGCGTCATTCTGGAAGACATTCTGCAGCAGGTGAATGGGATAGTCCGTGGCGTTATGCCGCGAGACTTGGTACGGAGGCTCCAAAGCCAAGTTCTCTCGACGATGAATCTTGGGCGACTCGCGCGCCAGATAGGCGGCTCCGATGAGACCGGCATCATCGGAAACCGGGCCCAGAACAACGCGCTCGGCCCAAAAAGATTCTTTATCGGAGGTCAACGGATAGAACTCAAAAGCGCGCAGATTCTCAAGCACCGACGCGAGGTAGAAGTCACGAAGCAAAAAACACACCCCACCCGTGAGGATTAGGTTATCGATCTCCGGATCCAGCATAAAATGCCACTTGATCGCCTCGGCAACGGGTAGTGTAATCGCCTTGAGTGTCTTCCCGGACAGAGCGTCATCATTGGCCAAGCCATGCGCGAGCACCTGCAGGGTTAAATCCGATGCAAGACCGTGGTTGTTCAAATCCGAGGCGCGAAATTCCTCGGGGAAGATTTCGCGAGCCTGCTCGAGCACCCGTTTGATACCGTTGCCGGAGGCAAAAGCGTTCACGTGGTCCATACCGCCGCAATCGCATTTCAAAGACAACGAATGGCCTGCCAGCGAGAAAGAAACGCGGTGATGGCCGATCTCGCCTTGCGTGCCAAGCATCGGATCGACCGGCACGTGCGGAACCGAGCAATTCAAAACTCGCGACGCGATTCCAGTGCTCACGGTGATCAGGGCAAGCCGTCTGGAATGGCGGAAGGCGGGTAGCTGCGAGTGCGCAATCAGAGAGGCCGTTACATCGTTAACAATCGCAATATTAACGTCGGGCAAATGCAGTTTTAGCGCCCGCTCGAGATCGAAAGATGTGGAATCCTCTCCCAGAATTGGTCCGGATCCGAGGATTTTTCCCGTGTGCGCGTTCAGAGCGGCGCCTATCGATATCGCAATCGCCGGATGTCGTCCCGCCAACGCCGGGGAATGCCAAAACGATTTCACGGTCTCGGCAATATAGCCCGCGATTTCATTCACGATCGCGGCCCCCGATCTGCCGGGCATCGACCGACAATTCACGGACGGAATCCGCCGCACACCTGCCAATCGTCCCTCGCAGGTCAGAAGCGCGCTCCGAAACCACGTACCACCTATGTCAAAGGTGATTACTTCATCGCCATTTCCGACAGCGACGGGAAATTCATTCATAACGATCTCATTTGGAATAAATCCCCGAGTCAGTTCTTGAGCGAGATCCTGGGAGCCCGCTGACACCCAGTGGCGCCTTTCCTGTTCCCCCCACAGGAGAGAGGAGCACAAGCCATCCAGAAACCAGGGTCCCGGTCGGACGCTGATTCTAGGCCGGTTTCTAACCAATTGCAATGGCAAGAGGCGGGGATGGTTGGCGGTAACATCGCGATTTCACTCATTGACCCCGCAATGGGGGTTTTGAGTGTAAACGCCTTCCATGAGAAGGCCGGTCGGAGTCAAGTGGGTTCTTTTGTTTTTTCGTTGGACAAGTTTTTTCTCCCTGCCGAGTCGCCACTGTCGCCACCCGTCCATCCGCACTCCTAAGTGAGCGTGTTTCAAAGAAAAACGAGCCGCGTTGGACGGCTACGCTGCACAAATCGCGGTTCCGGCTGAAAAGCGGGTACACGAACCTGCAAATTCGCCAATTCAGTAACGGGGAAATGTTCGGAACCGGTGTGCTATCATGCGTTTAAGCGGGAGTAGTTCAGCGGTAGAACGCCAGCTTCCCAAGCTGGATGTCGCCGGTTCGATCCCGGTCTCCCGCTCCAACAATCCAACAACGTACTGAGTCCGAAAATCCTGCGAAGCGGCTTCCAGTGCCAGCCGACGCAGCCACGGCACGCACCCGGTTAGACGCCTACAATGGACTTATCATGACCGATCGCAAGATTGAAACTCCCTCGATGTCGGAAGTCTGTGCGCGGGTTAGACATTTGGGATATGTGGCTTCGGGGAGGGTTCGCCTTTATGGCGAGGAGTTTGAAGTGGTCTCAGATCCGTTCCCGGAGGCGGATGGGATCGCCGTTCATGTTACGACCAAGAAGGACTCTAGAATCCCTGTGTTGCAGCTTCCTGCGACAGTTCTTCAGAGTGTGAGAGGGCGAGTCACGAACGCAGCCTAAAGAGCCGCCAAAACGGGCTCCCAACGCCACAGCCCGAGACATAGTCAAGATTTTGATTCCAACCATCGAAATTATTCATCAAAGGAAACGGGCGGTAACTTGACGCTGTTGTCAGGCTCGGCCTAGTATTCTTAATAGCATGACGAGTTTCAGCAATCTTCGCCAGATGTGTATGTGTGCATGTTGTTGTTGTGCATGCGTGTGTTCTGGCGCAGGGAGGCTGCTGACTTAAGAGTTTCGTAACTTTCAGCACTTATTACCCACCGCCAGAGAGCATCTGGCGGTGGGTTTTTTTTGCGGCAAACGGGCTAGACAAATCAGTTTATGGGAAGTCGTCCTATGGCAAATCCAGCTATGGCAAGTCCGATTAAAGAAACCAAAGCACAAAAGGTAGAGCGCCTGAAGCGCGCCATGAATCCGTGGGAGGGACTGGCTGAGATTCGTCGTTTTGCGCGGGAAGGCTTCGCTTCGATTCCGCCCGAGTGGATTGGAACCTACTTTCGCTGGTGGGGAGTCTACACGCAGGGCGATGGAGCCGGGGTAGTCGGCGGCACAGACGGCCAGGGTTTGGCGTTGCCGTTCTTCATGCTCCGGATTCGCATTCCGAACGGCCTTTTGCGATCTGACCAACTGCGCGCCATCGCCAACCTGTCCAGCCGCTACGCCCGCGGCAGCGCCGATCTCACGGTGCGGCAAAACATTCAGCTGCACTGGGTCACGATTGAGGCTCTGCCTGAAGTGCTGGAAGAACTCTGGCGTGTCGGCCTGAACACGACCGGTTCCTGCGGCGATGTGACTCGCAACATTACGGGCTGCCCAGTCGCAGGCGTGGATGCGGACGAAATCTGCGATGCCTCGTCTCTTGCGCTGGAAGTAGATCGAATGCTGGCCGGAAACGCCGAATTCTACAACCTGCCCCGCAAGTTCAAGATTTCTATTACCGGGTGCCGCGTGTGGTGCCCTTATCCGGAGATTAACGACGTCGGCCTGACTGCGACCGAGCGCGTGGTCCGGGGCAAAACTGAGATTGGTTTCGGCCTGCGCGTTGGCGGCGGACTTTCTACCGAGCCCTACCTGGGCGCTCCACTGGATGCGTTCGTGCGCTGGAACCAGGTTCTGCCGGTGGTCCGGGGAATCGCCGAGCTGTTCCGCGACTCCGATCAACTCCGCGAGCATCGTGAACGGGCGCGGCTGAAGTTTCTTTTCCTGCGCCACGGTTGGACGCCGCGCGACTTCCAGCAAGAGCTCGAGCGGCGGATCGGATTTCAACTCGACCCCGCCGAACCTGAGAATCCGCCGGTCGACGTCTACCGCGATCACATCGGCATCCACGCGCAAAAGCAGCCGAGCCTCTGCTATGTAGGGGCCACGGTTTTGCGCGGCCGGATCACGCCTGAGCAAATGCACGCCGCGGCCGACTTGGCGGACCGCTTCGCGAGCGGCGAATTGCGCACCACCAACATGCAGAACCTGCTGATCGTGAATGTTCCCCGGCTTCAGGCGGATGATTTGGCAAAAGAGCTGGGAGCGATTGGGTTACCGGTAAGCGCATCGCCGTTTTGGCGTGGAGCTATTGCCTGCAGTGGCACGGAGTTCTGCAAGCTGGCGATCACCGAGACGAAAAGCTTCTCCCGCTGGCTGGTGGAAGAGTTGGAAGAGCGCCTGCCCGGCTTCGATCAGCACCTGAAACTGCACGTCACGGGTTGCCCTAACAGCTGCGGGCAACACTGGATTGCCGATATCGGAATCGAAGGCAAGAAGATCAAAGTCAACGGACAGATGGTGGATGCCTACTACTTCTGCCTGGGCGGCGCGCTCGGACTGAATCAGGCGATCGCCCGGCCCGTTGGTTATCGCTGCCCCGCGACCGAGGTCCCGGAATCCATCGAGCGTCTGCTGCGGCGGTACCTGGCCGATGGCAGGCCGGGCGAGAACCTGCGGCGATTCTTTGCTCGGCACAGCGACACGGATCTGCGCAACTTCCTGGCAGGAGAGTTCGTCGAAGCGGTCGCCCGCGATCTGCCCGAGGGACGCGTGCCGAGCAGCGTGGAAGGTTAGGCGAAGACTATGAGCAGCTTGTTTCCAATGTTCGTCAAGCTCGAAAGCAAACGTTGCCTTGTTGTCGGTGCCGGTAAGGTTGGCGAGCCCAAGATCGGAGGCCTCATCGAGACCGGTGCGGGCGTCCACGTTGTTGCTCTGGAGGCGTCCGAAGCGGTGCATCAGTGGGCCAGAACCGGGAGGATCACGCTGGAGATCCGCGCTTTTACTCCAGCAGATCTCGACGGAACTTTCCTGGCGATAGTAGCCACCGCGTCGCGCGAGCTAAATAGTTCGATTTATCACGAAGCGCAGCAGCGTGGAATTCTCTGCAATGTAGTAGACGTTCCGGAATATTGCGATTTTTACTATCCCGCCGTGGTGCGCCGGGGTGATCTTCAGATTGCAATCTCCACTAATGGGCAGAGTCCTTCGCTGGCGCAAAAGCTTCGGCAACAGCTGGAGCGGCAGTTTGGTCCGGGATATGCCCGATGGGTTGCGGAACTCGGTGAGACGCGAAAGCTGGTGCTGGCCAGCGATCTCGATCCGAAGCGGAAGAGTGATCTGCTGCACTCGCTGTCGAGCCGCGAGGCTCTCAAGGCGGCGCTTGAGGAACAGGCAGCGAAGAACGAGATCGACAGGGAGGTAACGGTATGAACGGCAAGGTGTACTTGGTGGGCGCGGGTCCGGGCGATCCCGAACTGCTGACAGTCAAAGCTCTCCGGTTGCTGCGGACGGCCGACGTCGTGTTGCATGACGACCTAGTCACGCCCGAGATTCTGAAACTGATTTCATCTGCCGCCGAAGTCCAGAACGTGGGCAAGCGTTGCGGCAGCAAGACCATCCGGCAGGAGGAGATCAATTTTCTGATGGTGGCGCGGGCTGCTTCAGGACAGCAAGTGGTGCGCCTGAAGAGTGGAGACCCGCTGATCTTCGGCCGCGCTGGAGAAGAAATGGAGGCGCTTCGCCGAGCCAACGTCGAATACGAAGTCGTCCCCGGAGTTACCTCAGCCCTCGCCGCCGCTGCCGCAGCCGGGATTCCACTGACGCATCGGCAAGCATCTTCCACGATCGTCTTGACGGCGGGCCATCGCGCTTCTGCAGACGAT
Organism: uncultured Acidobacteriaceae bacterium; assembly: GCA_963787495.1. GTDB lineage: Bacteria > Acidobacteriota > Terriglobia > Terriglobales > Acidobacteriaceae > Sulfotelmatobacter. The sequence continues at coordinate 415,531 of CAWBDA010000001.1, read as the reverse complement.
AATTTGGATTGGAGCCAATTCGCAGCCGAATCGACCCTTGTCATCTACATGCCAGGCTCCGATTATGACGAGATTTCCGAGCGGCTTACGGCGGCCGGATTCGCAGAAGAAACTCCGTGCGCAGTTATTTCCCGCGCGACGACGCCCGGACAACAGATCTACCGCACCACAGTTTCGGATCTTCGTAGCGCGCCTCAGCTCGCCTCTCCGACGCTTCTCGTCGTCGGTGAGGTGGTGAAGTTCGCCGATCGCAAATTGGTCGAGGAAGCAGCCATCCTCGCGGAACACGGATTCGAAGCCACCCTTGCGCAACGCGTCACTGCAAGCTTGAGACCCAATGAGGAGCCCCTGGCATGAAGGAAGAAGTTACGAAAGAAGAAGTAGGGAAGCTGCAGATCGCCGCCGAAGCCTGGAGACCGGAGCGGGTTCTCGAGTGGGCGTTCGATTCATTCGGCGAAGGGGTGGCAATCTCGTCCGCTTTCGGTGCCGAGGGCATGGCTCTCATCGATATTGCTTCCCGGGTCCACCACAATTTTCGCCTGTTCACGCTGGACACGGAATTCCTGTTTCCCGAGACCTACAACCTCATGGATCAGGTGGAGCAGAAATACGGCATCACGATTGAACGGGTATATCCGCTGAACTCGCCCGAGGAACAGGAACGGGCTCATGGTCCCGCACTCTGGCAACTGAACCCGGACCAGTGCTGCAATCTGCGGAAGGTCGAGCCACTGCGGCGCAAGTTGGGCGAACTGCAAGCATGGATCACAAGCATCCGGCGCGATCAGACGACAACCCGGTCGGGCGCGGGCAAGATCGAATGGGATCAGAAATTCAGTCTGGTGAAGATCAATCCCATCGCTGACTGGAGTTCGAAGCAGGTGTGGCAATACATCCGCGAGCATGATGTGCCTTACAACGAGCTGCATGAGCGCAATTACCCGAGCATCGGTTGCACACACTGCACCCGAGCGGTGCGGCCGGGAGAAGATCCGAGAGCTGGGCGCTGGGCGGGACTGTCGAAGACCGAATGCGGACTCCACGTCATCCAGGCGGCCGCGCAGTCTGCCGGGGGCGACGCGTAAAGCGCGCTCCTAGTGCCCCGATCCTTCCGTTTTCTTGAGATAGTCAGAGAGCTGCCGGACTACTGCAATGAACGTCTTATTGGCAACAGAGAGCGTGCGGTCACGCCGGTAGGCAAGCCCAAGCTCGCGCCAGAGCTCAGCGCCTTCCAGTTCGACCAACTTCACTCTGCCCGCTGCCACTTCATCACGGGCAAAAGACGCGCTGATCAGCGAAATCCCAAGATCGGCAGCCACAAAGCTCTTGATCATCCCGATGCTGGGCAGTTCCATTCTGACTTTGAGCTCGGTGTTGTATTCGCGGAACAGCTTATCGAGAAGCCTCCGGGTGTGGCCGGTCTTCGGAAGCAGAAGCGGATATTTCACGACGTCGCTGATATGCGCCGACTTCAGCTTGGCTAAGGGATTCTTGGGACTCACCATCAGCATCAGCCGGTCGCGATAGATCGCCTGAACTTTCAAGCTGGGAGACTGGACCGGCAGGCTGAGTACGCCCACATCGAGAGAGCCGTTCTCCAGCTTCTCCACGATCTTGTATGTGAAGTTGCGATAGATGCTGATCTGCACATCGGGATACTTGCGGCAGTATTCTCCGAAAACCTCGGGCAGAACATAAAGGCAAGTCGCTTCGTTGGCACCCACTAGAAGCGTGCCCCGCGGCGTGTGCCCATGGTCGGCGACCGCTACCAGCGATTCGTCGCGCAGCTTCTTCATGCGCAACGCGTAGTCGTGAAAAACCTGGCCGGCCGGAGTCAGCTTTACGGTTTTGCCCGAGCGATCCAGCAGACGATCGCCGTACTCCTGCTCCAGTTGGCGGATTTGCGCGCTCACCGCCGATTGCGAGCGGAACACTTTCTCCCCGGCACGCGAAAAGCTGCCTTGCCGGGCGACTTCCAGAAATGTGACGAGCTGATCGAAATCCATGCAGTTTTTAGTTAGGAGATTATAGCGAATTTCTCATCGAACTGGTTCGGTGAACTGGTTTGCTGAACTGGCTCGGTGAAGTGGTTCGGTAAGCGCGATCCCGGCTGGGAAGCCTGCTCATTGCACGACTGGTCTTTCGGAGGTGAGAAGTTTGTCGCGTCCATAGCTCCGGGCTTCCTCGGTGGCGAGGCGCGCCAGTATCGAAGCCCAGGTCTCTTCGATGGAGCACGGTGGCGTCAGAGGCTCAACGCGCAGCAGCGGCAAAGCGGCGCAGGAAAGCAGGTCAGCCGCTCGTGGGCTGCTGGTAAGTTGCAAGTGCCGGCGCATAATGCGGCGGAGCCATTGCTCTTCCTGAGGTTCGAGAGTTGCGAAACGTACCGAGTCGCGGTTCATAGCATCGTCGTTGAAGGGGTCCTCGGCATCGGCACGCAACAGATAGGCTAGCCCGCCGGTCATCCCTGCTCCCATGTTGGCGCCTGCAGGACCGAGAATCACCACTACGCCCGCGGTCATGTATTCGCATCCGTGGCGGCCCACGCCCTCGACCACGGCAAGCGCGCCACTGTTGCGAACTGCGAATCTTTCTCCTGCCCGGCCCGCAACAAACAGCTCACCGGATGTTGCTCCGTAGAGCACCGTGTTACCAACCAAAACGTCTCCGCGCGCGGAGGCTTCGGCTTGCGCGGTAATGGCGATGCTGCCGCCGCACAGGCCTTTGCCCACGTAGTCGTTGGCTTCGCCGGTCAACCGGAAGTTCGCACCCGAAATCAGGAATGCGCCAAAGCTCTGTCCGGCGGTGCCGAAGAACTCGCACTCGACTCCCGCCATATCCAAGGCCGAACGTCCAAACGACGAACCGAGGCGACGCAAAACCTCACCACTGAAGTGCGCGCCCACGGCCCGATCCTCGCTGGTGATTTCAAACCGATAAGGACGCACTGAGAGCGATTCCAGATCATCGACCACGCGATTCAGCTCGACGTGAAGTGCGCTCGTGTCCTCGTGAGGACACGGAAATTGCGCGGGCGGATTGAGAATGGGCTGCAACAGCGAAGCCACGCTTTGTTCGGCTTCTGCCGATCGCGGCCGCAAGCGGTCGACCGCGCCCAGAACTTCGTCGATTGATCCTGAACCTATCTCCGCCAGCAGTTGGCGGACGTCGGCCGCCAGCCCTCGGAAAAAAGTCTCGACCATCTCCGGGTTGCCGGCAAAACGCGCGCGCAGAGTTTCATCCTGAGTAGCGATGCCGACGGGACAGGTGTTGAGGTGGCATTGCCGTGCCATCACGCAGCCGATCGCGAGCAGAGCGGCGGTTCCAAAGCCGAATTCCTCAGCACCCAACAGAGCAGCGACGACCACGTCGCGGGCAAACTTGAGCCCGCCATCCACACGCAATCGCACTCGAGCCCGAAGGCCTGCGCGCACCAGCGCCGTATGTGCATCTCGTAAACCGATCTCCCAGGGCAGCCCGGTGTTCTTGATCGAGGTGAGCGGCGACGCGCCGGTGCCGCCATCGTGCCCGCTGATGGTAATCACGTCCGCGCCGGCTTTCGCTACGCCGGTGGCGATCACGCCGACTCCGGAACTCGAAACCAGCTTAACCCCGATGCGCGCGTTCGGATTTACGGCGCGCAGATCATAGATCAACTGCGCCAGATCCTCGATGCTGTAAATGTCATGGTGCGGCGGCGGCGAGATCAGCGAGGTTCCGGGTACGGCGTGCCGCAGGCGCGCGATGTAAGGCGTAACTTTCACCGAAGGCAGTTGCCCACCCTCACCCGGCTTCGAGCCTTGCGCCATCTTGATTTCGATTTCGTCAGCATGCACCAGATATTCAGCGGTGACACCAAATCGCGCCGACGCGACCTGCTTGACGCGATTGTTCGCTTCCGGGCGTTCGTAATAAATGCTTGGATCTTCGCCGCCCTCGCCCGTATTGCTGCGTCCTCCCAGACGGTTCATCGCGATCGCCAAAGTCTGGTGAGCTTCGGGCGAAATCGCTCCCAATGACATTGCTTGCGTACTGAAGCGGCTGAGCAGCGAAACTTCGCTTTCCACTTCGTCTAAAGACAGAGGCCGCGCGGGACGCACCTCGATCAAATCCCGGACGGCAACGGTTTTCCTTTCGTCGGAGAGCACAGCCAAAGCCGCCCGATTCTCAGAGGTCGGCGACTTGATGTAGCGATGCATTCGCCGCACCAGCTCCGGCGAACTGGCATGCTGTTCTCCGTTGTGGCGGAAGCGGTACAGGCCGGTATCGCGAAACTCCGCGGCAGAAGACCCGAAACCCGCGGCGTGACGGGAGATGCAATCACGCAAGAGATCGTCGAGCGTTTTCCCACTGAGCGTGCGGCCAGCATCTTCGAAGAACTCGTCGCACACCGCCGAATCGAGCCCGATGGTTTCGAAGACTTGACTGTTCCGGTAACTGCTCATGGTCGAGATACCCATGCGCGCCAGCACCTTGCGGAGGCCTTTCTCAATCGCAGCACGATACCGCGCGGGCCCGTTGATGTCGGCACGAGCTGCCAGGCCCATCGCGAGATACGGATGCACCGCGCTCGCGCCCGCCGCCACCAGCAACGCCACGTGATGCGTATCGATAACCTGGCCAGTCTCCACAATCAGTGGGACATTCCAGGCTCCGGCTGCCGTCATCACTCGCCAAGCGGCAGAAACGGCCAGCAGCGCAGGCAGGGCGGCCCGCTTGTCGCTCAAGCTCCGATCGCTCAAGAGAATCGCCCGCCCGCCCGCCGCTGCAGCCGACGCTTCTTCGCGGATTCGGCCCAAAGCTTCACGCCCAGCCTCAACTCCTGCTTCCGCCGCGAAGCTGAAATCGATGCAGTGGATCGTCAACAGTGCTTCTGCCAGCGAATCCATCTGTCCCCCATCGAGTAGGGGAGAATCCAGCTTCGTATCCTCGCCGAGGTACACGTCGAGGGACATCACATGGCTCTCACGCAGCGGATCGATGGGAGGATTCGTGACCTGGGCGAAGCGTTGTTTGCAGAAATCCCAAAGAGGACGCGGCAGGCTCGAGAGGAACGCAGGCGGAGCGTCATCGCCCATGCTCCACAAAGGTTCCTGACCTTGGTCGACCAGTGGCTGAAAGAGCATTCGGAACTGATCTTCCGTCCAGCCAAACGCCGCCATCCAGCGATTAGCGTCGACGACGGTCGGCGCGGTTGTGTTTTCCGCCGCAATCAAGGACGGCGAGTTGCTCTCTCCCACACCCACGAGCCGAGCCACTTCGTTCGGCCGGAAGAAGGTTCCGCTTGCTGGATCGGCGATCAGCATCTCGCCCGGGCCAAGCCGCTGCCGTTCGATCACCTGCTTGTCGGAAAGATCGGCGATACCCACTTCCGAGCCGACGATCAGCAGGCCATCCGAGGTCAGCGTATAGCGCAGCGGACGAAGGCCGTTGCGATCAAGCTTGGCGCCTATGAGATGTCCGTCGGTGAAAAGCAACGCGGCCGGGCCGTCCCAGGGTTCTTGCTGAGGAGCGCTATTGGCGAGGAACTGACGCGAACCGCGGTCAAGTTGCTCGTCGTGTTCCCAGGCCGGCGGCACAAGGCGCAATGCCGATTCGGCAATGCTCGACCCGCTCCGCACCAGCGCCTCCAGCGCGTTATCGAAACTTGCGGAGTCGCTCATCCCCGGCTGCAGCAACCGGCAGTTCTCCGACAGCCCAAGCTGGCGGCGTAATCCCGCCCCGCGCGCTTGAAACCAGCGGCGATTGCTGCTGATCGTGTTGATCTCGCCGTTGTGCGCCACGAAGCGAAAAGGTTGAGCCAGCGACCAACTGGGTTGTGTGTTCGTGGAGTAGCGCTGGTGGAAAACCACAAACGCGCTTTCGAACTCCGGATCGTTCAGGTCAAGATAGAAGGGAGCCAACTGCTCAGGCGTAAGCAGTCCCTTATAAACGATAGTTCGCGAAGAGAACGAGCAGTAGTAGCCGGCATCGGAAATGGTTTCAAGTTCTTGTCGCAGCCGGAATAGCTGCAACTCGAAGTCGAAAGACTCGAAGCCGGAAAAATTCACATTGGAAGACTTGCCACGAGGCGCAACGAAGCATTGCCGCACAAGCGGCTGAGAATCACGTGAACGTGGTCCTAAGATGGAAGAGTCCGTGGGTACGGAGCGCCAACCCAGAAGTGAGAGATCGAATTTCCCGGCGGCAGCTCGAATCGCATCCACCGCCTGGTCTTCTCGGCCACGCTGAAGAAACACCATGCCGACGCCAAACTCGTTCGGCAATTCAATGCCGTCATCGCGAGCGGCCCTGCGGAAGAACGCCTTCGGAAGCGCGACCAGCAAACCAGCGCCGTCGCCGCTGCGGCCATCGGCGTCCACGCCGCCCCGATGGGCTAGCCGTGCCAGGGCCTCCAGCCCGCGCTCGACCAACGCATGGGACGCAGGTCCGCCGAGTTGGGCGATGAAACCCACGCCGCATGCATCATGATCCGCCGAGAAGGTGAGGCGACTCTCCGCCATACTACTTGTCTAACCTGAAACACCCAGCCAAGTACAATCGTCATTTTCGATGCGGCTGATGGATTTTTCTGCACTCGCCGCAAGGCGTTTTCCGAGGGGTCCCGCATGACGTTTCCTATATCGTGAAAGGATCAAGATTCCCTTCAGGTAAAATGACAACTCTTGCCGCAGTCAGCGCTCCCATGGTCAATCTTTCCCACATTCAAGCCGCCTTGGCCCGGGTACGGAAATCGATCTACGTGTCTCCCTGCACACGTTCTGAAACGTTCTCCGAACTAACCGGCAACTCCATCTACCTGAAACTGGAGAACCGGCAGAGAACCGGCGCCTACAAAGAGCGGGGTGCGTTGAACAAGCTGCTAAGTCTCACTGCGGAAGAACGTTCTCAGGGCGTAATCGCGGCCTCGGCGGGCAATCACGCGCAGGCAGTCGCCTACCACGCCTCGAATCTCGGCATCCGGGCAAGAATTGTCATGCCCCTGGCGACTCCCCTGATCAAGGTGTCAGCCACCCGCGGCTATGGCGGCGACGTGGTGCTCCACGGAGCGAATTACGACGAGGCTTACGAGGAAGCGCTCCGCCTCAGCGCGCAGGACCACCTCACCTTCGTGCATGCTTTCAACGATGATGTGGTGATTGCTGGGCAGGGCACTCTGGGGTTGGAGCTGCTTGAGCAGCATCCCGATCTCGAGGCGGTCGTCGTGCCCATCGGCGGAGGTGGATTGATCGGTGGCATGGGTTGCGCCCTGAAAGAAACCAATCCCCGGATCCAGGTGATCGGAGTTCAGCCGGCGCGGCTTCCTTCCGTGAAAGTCGCCCTCGCGGAGGGAAAACCTGTGACCCTGCCCTCAGCGGTGACCATCGCGGACGGGATCGCGGTGCGCCGAGCGGGCGAACGGACTCTTCCACTCATCCAGAAATATGTCGACGAGGTCGTCACGGTTGAGGAAGAGGAGATTGCCAACGCCGTCCTGCTGCTGCTCGAAAGAGAAAAGATGCTGGCTGAAGGAGCAGGCGCCGCGGCGCTAGCGGCTCTGGTCAATCGCCGCAGTGCTCTGATTCGTGAGAAGACTGGAAAGAAGGTTATCGTAGTCGTGAGTGGCGGAAACATCGATGTAACTCTCCTGGCGCGCATCATCGAGCGCGGCCTTGTCAAAGATGGGAGGCTAGTTCGCTTGCGTGTGCACCTCCCCGATTACCCCGGTGCGCTCCACAAAGTTACCGGCATTCTCGCCCAGCATCGCGCCAACATCGTAGAAACTTCCTATGACCGCGCCTACCACAACGTGAATCTGGGAGACACCGCCATCGACATCACCATGGAGACTCGCGGTCCCGACCACATCGCCGAACTGATTTCAGCCCTCGGCGCCAACGGCTACACCCACGAACGAATCCTGTAATCGGATTCGTGAATCCTGACATGGGACAGCCGCCTCGGCTGGCCTGCCCTGAGCGAGGCCGAAGGATCCAGCGAGCGGAGCGAGCCGTCGGAGATGAATCTGAAGGTTGAGACCCAAGCTTCCCGATAACCAAATTCGGTTGCTTACAAACCCAACAGGCGTATCCTTTTTAGGGGCTGGGACCCAGGGGCGTTTCATCCCACGCCGCGTTAGAACTCAAGTATCTATGGAGGTAAGACTATGACTTCTGGCATTCTGACCTCGCCCGGAATCAAAGCTCCCGGCGACTACATTGAAGAAGTGATGATCAGTGTGAAGGCGAAGAACCCCGCCGAGCCTGAGTTCCATCAGGCGGTGCGCGAGGTTTTTGATTCTCTCCGGTTAGTTCTAGCCAAGCATCCCGAATATCAATCCAACCGCATCCTCGATCGGATTGTCGAACCCGAGCGCGTGCTGATGTTCCGCGTCCCTTGGACCGACGATCAAGGAAATGTGCAGGTAAACCGCGGTTTCCGCATTGAGATGAACAGCGCCATCGGCCCCTACAAGGGCGGACTGCGCTTCCATCCCTCGGTGAACCTCGGCATTCTGAAGTTCCTGGCGTTCGAGCAGGTGTTCAAGAACTCGCTGACTACGCTTCCCATGGGTGGCGGAAAAGGCGGTTCCGATTTCGATCCCAAAGGTAAGAGCGATAACGAAGTGATGCGGTTCTGCCAGAGCTTCATGACCGAACTGCAGCGCCACATTGGTCCGAACACCGACGTTCCCGCAGGCGACATCGGCGTGGGCGGACGCGAAATCGGCTATCTCTTCGGCCAGTACAAGCGCCTGCGCAATGAGTTCACCGGCGTCCTCACGGGCAAAGGTCTGAACTGGGGCGGATCGTTAATTCGTCCGGAGGCGACCGGCTACGGCTGCGTGTATTTCGCCGAGGAAATGCTGAAGAGCCGCAAGGACAAGTTGGAGGGCAAGCTCTGCCTGGTTTCCGGCAGCGGCAACGTTTCCCAGTACACCATCGAAAAGCTACTCGACCTGGGCGCGAAACCGGTGACCGTGTCGGATTCAAACGGAGTGATCTACGATCCGGACGGCATCGATCGCGAGAAGCTGGCTTACGTTCTGGAGCTGAAGAACGTGAAGCGTGGCCGTATCCGCGATTATGCGGATCGTTACAAGAAGGCGATCTTCATGCCCACCGACGTAAAGCTGGAGCACAGCCCGTTGTGGAACATAAAAGCCGATTGTGCGTTTCCCAGCGCCACACAGAACGAGATCACCGCGAAGGATGCGGCGAATCTAATAAAGAATGGCATCAAGGTGGTGGCTGAGGGCGCCAACATGCCTAGCACGCTGGAGGCAACCAAGCTCTTCCTGGATGCCAAGATTCTCTACGGTCCGGCGAAGGCGGCGAACGCTGGCGGTGTGGCCACGTCAGGTCTCGAAATGTCGCAGAACAGCGCACGCATTTCCTGGGCCCGCGAGGAAGTGGATGACAAGCTGCACAAAATCATGATCGCCATCCACCGCAACTGCTACGAAACGGCCGAGAAATACGGTACGCCCGGCAACCTCGTGAACGGCGCGAACATCGCCGGCTTTCTCAAGGTAGCCGATGCGATGCTGGATCAGGGACTCGTGTAGCGGTACGAGTTGTAGGAAGGAAGAGGGTGCCCCACCCTTGTCCCTGCGCTTTTTGCAGGGACTGGGTGGGGATTTTGACTTTTCGCCCCAAGCTGTTCGATCTCTTGGGTAAGGACATGCGAGTGAGGAAAGAGAAGGTACCAGCAACAGACACGCGCGCCAGTGATTATCTTTTCACTTGGAAGACTGGCGAACGCTGGCCGCACGAAAATCTTCGAAGGTTCGTCGACGATTTTCGATCCGAAGGCAGCGCGGAGGTGGACTGGACCTGCGCCGCATTCAGACAAATCCAGCCTGGTGATCGGGCCTACTTACTGAAGCAGGGCAGGCCACCGCGGGGCATCTTTGGAAGAGGGCGCGTTCTCGGCAGCCCCTACGAAAAACAGACGGTGGCTCCTCATACCGGAAGGTGGCTGGTTGACCTGCGCTTTGACGTTGAGAAAGGTGATGTGCTGTGTGATCCCGAGGTCCGTCTCCTGGTGGCTGAGGAGCAGCTACTTGAGTTGGCTCCGAAAAGCCAATGGCAAAATCAGGCAGCCGGAATCAGCTTAGAGGCAGAGGCTGCGCGCCAACTGGACGATCTCATAAATGCGATCGGCTCCATTGCCCTTTGGAACCAGCGTCAGGAATTGGATGAATCAGTCATGGATCTCGCTGAGCAAATCAACTCCGCCCGCACCTCGCGGCAGGGATTTCTGGTGTCGCCGACAGTGAGGAAGGCAATAGAGGAACATGCCGTTGAAATGGCCAAGGCCCACTATGCTGGGAAGGGTTACGTTGTACAAGTTCACGGCAAACCGTATGACCTTCATTGCACCGGCAGAGGAAGGCAGATTTTTGTGGAAGTGAAGGGAACCCAGACCGCCGGGGACGAGGTGCTTCTCACACCCAACGAGGTGAACTTCGCGAGGGACAATAAAATCGAGATGGCTCTCTTTATAGTTCACGGGATCACGGTCGACAGGCAGACCGAACCTCCAAGGGCATCAGGAGGAAACAAGAAGATTTACGAGCCGTGGGACGTGGACAGCGGCAAATTGGAGCCGCTGGGATATTGCCTCAAGATTAAAAAGCCATGACCTCCCGCGCCATAGCCGAGCCCCTACTCGACGCCGAAGCCCGCCTCGAAGGCTTCGACAACCTGATGCCCTTCAAGGTCCAGAACATCCTTCTGGTCTCGAGCCTCTACGACTCTTTCATCCTCCGGGAAGATGGCCGCCTCAATGAACTGTTAATCGACGAGTCGCTCGAATTGAACCTACAGCAAATCCCCGGCATTACCCATGTTTCAAGCTGCGCCGAAGCGCTGGAGCTGGCGCGTTCGCAACCACGCTTCAATCTGATCGTAACCAACCTCGCAGTAGGCGATATGACTGCCGCGCAGTTGGCGCGCGAAGTGAAGCGGGCTGGCCTCGATGTCCCCGTGGTCGTGCTCGCCTATGACTATCGCGAAGTGAAGAACTTCGTCAGCCGGAATCCGGTCACCGATATCGAGCGCATTTTCCTCTGGCAGGGTAATGCGCGCATCCTGATCGCCATCGTCAAGTACATCGAGGACAAGCGCAACGTCTTGCACGACACGCGCGCCATGGGAGTGCCGGTATTGCTGGTGGTGGAAGACAACATCCGTTACTACTCGTCGTTCTTGCCGGTGATTTACACCGAGCTGATCAAGCAATCGAGGCGCGTCATTCAGGAAGGCATCAACGTCGCCCACAAGCTGGTGCGCATGCAGGCTCGCCCGAAGATTCTGCTGAGTTCAAACTTCGAAGATGCGGCCCAGTTGGTGCAGGAGTATCGCGATTACCTGATCGGCTTGGTCTCAGACGTGGAGTTTCCCTGGGAGGGCAAACTCAGCCCGGAGGCTGGCTTTGAGCTGGCCCGCCTGATGAAGGCGCTGGTACCGGACGTGCCGGTAGTCCTGCAAACCAGCCGCACCGAGTTTCGTCCCCGCGCGCTAGCCGCGGGGTATTCGTTTCTGCGAAAGCGTTCGCCCACCCTGCTGAAAGACTTGCGCCGGATTCTTACTGAGCACTTTGGTTTCGGCGACTTCGTATTCCGCCTGCCGGATCTGAAAGAAGTAGGCCGCGCCAAAGATTTGAATGAGCTCGAGGAACAGTTGCAGACGGTTCCGCCCGAGAGCCTCACCTACCACGCCCAGAGCAACCACTTTTCCCACTGGCTCATGGCGCGAACCGAATTTGCTCTGGCGGCCAAGCTGCGGCCGCGCAAGGTCTCCGACTTCACCGGCCCAGAACACTTGCGCAGTGACCTGATTGACTCCATCAACGACTATCGCCGCGAGCAGAGCGAACTGTTAATCGGCGATTTCAACGCCGACACCTTCAAGCCCTCAGAGACAGGTTTTCTGCGAATCGGCGCTGGCTCGCTGGGAGGCAAGGCGCGCGGGCTCGCCTTCGTTCGACATCTCCTGCGCAAGCACCGCATCACGCGCCGGTTTCCCGGCATCCACATCGCGGTGCCGCCCGCTCTGGTTTTGGCCACGGATGCATTCGATCAATTCATGACGGAGAACAACCTACTGGATTTCGCTTTGCAATGCGAAGACGATGCCGAGATTCTGCAGAAATTTCTAGCCGCTCCGCTTTCTGCAAAGCTGCAGGAAGACTTGAAAGTGTTCCTCGCGGAGGTCACCTATCCGCTAGCCGTGCGCTCATCCAGTCTTCTCGAAGACTCGCAATATCAGCCTTTCACCGGAGTATACGAAACCTTCATGTTGGGCAATCAGTCGCCAGACCAAGCCGTGCGGCTCGCGGAATTGATCGACGCCATCAAGCGCGTCTATGCCTCCACGTTCAGCCGCCACGCCAAGGCTTATGTGCGAGCCACTCCTTATCGCCTGGAAGAGGAAAAGATGGCGGTGATCGTCCAGCAGTTGGTGGGCACAGCGCATGGGCAGCGCTTTTATCCCGACTTCTCGGGCGTAGTACGTTCGCACAATTTCTATCCTGTGCCTCCGATGACCTTCGCCGACGGCATTGCCGCGGTGGCTCTGGGACTCGGCCGGGCCGTGGTCGACGGCGGAAAGTGCCTCACTTTCTGCCCTCGCTATCCGCAAAGTCTGATGCAATTCTCTTCGGTGGACGACATCCTCGCCAACTCGCAGACCGAGTTCTGGGCGCTCGAGTTGGATGGCGTTCCCCAGGGACGTCCCGGACATCTGCACGAACGGCGCTTCGGCCTGGATGCCGCCGAGGCCGACGGCACATTGCTAGCGGTTGGTTCCACTTATTCGGTCGACAACCAGGCGGTGTACGACGGTGTGAGCCGGCCAGGCGTGCGCATTGTGAGCTTCGCTCCCATGCTGAAACACGGATTGTTTCCGCTGGCCTCTATGCTCGAGATGCTGGTCAAAGCCGGGGAGGATGCACTGGGTATTCCCGTGGAAATCGAGTTCGCGGTTCGTGTTCCCCGGCAGCAAGGCGAAGCGGCGGAGTTCGGCTTCCTGCAAATTCGTCCTCTGACCCTTTCGCGTGATCACCAGGATTTATTAGTCGACAATGTAGAGCCGCAGCAGTTGCTCTGCCAGAGCAGCAAGGTTCTGGGTAACGGATGCATCGAGAACCTGCAGGATGTAGTGGTCGTCGATTCGCAGCGGTTCGAGCGCAGCCGCAGCCACGAAGTGGCCAAAGCCGTGGCCCATTTCAATGGCGTGCTCAGCGCCGAGAATCGGCCATATCTGCTGATCGGAGTGGGGCGCTGGGGATCGAATGATCCGTGGCTTGGAATTCCCGTGGAGTGGGACGAAATCTCGGGCGCGCGCGTTATTGTCGAGGCGGGATTCCACGATTTTCGCGTCACCCCCTCCCAAGGCAGCCATTTTTTCCAGAATCTCACTGCATTCCAGATCGGCTACTTCACGGTGAATCCGGATGCAGGCGAAGGCTCGGTGGATTGGGAGTGGCTCGGCGAGCAACCTTCCGTAGACGAAGACGGTTGCGTCCGCCACTTACACTTTGACGTGCCTCTGCGCGTGATCATGAACAGCAGCAAAAGTCAGGGCATCATTTTTAAACCGCAAGCCGGACCATAAGTCCACAGGCGTTTGAAAGGGTGTTGGTTTCAGCCGCGCCACCATCACTTATGGTTTGGAACTGCCAGCCTGCGCCGCGTCACCTTTGTGCCTGTGGTTCATCTTGCGATGAATATCGGGCCAAAACTCCTTTACCACGATCGTGATCGTGTCGTACCCGACCTGAGTTCCCCAAACGCTAAGAGTGTTCGGCAATGTGCGATCAGAGTCATTGTGAACATACATCAACATATTCGTGGCAGGGTTATAACGAGTCGTAATAAAGGCCCGGGGATGGTAAGTGTTGGTGGAGATTGCGGCCGCTATGGCGCTGCCGACGATTTCAGAGTAGTTGAATTGGGTACCGCCGGAATCGGTCCGGGTAACAAAGATTCGGCTTACTGCATACCCGGCCCGGTGCGCAAACCCACCTTCGCTTGATTGGAAGAATCGCGGATCCTGATGCAGGATCGTCGGAAAAACCGCGCTGGTCAGGAAGTTTTCGATGGTTCCGTCCGCAAAGGCCGATCCGTAGCGTTTGGCATAGCCTTTCCAGCCTTGACCATAGCCAGGCTCGCTGTTTTCCGCCTGGCTGATGCCCGACAGAAATCCATACCACGGAAATTCGATCTTATCGAATGAACCCAGGGCCACCACTTTGAATTTCTGCCCAGTGGTGAGGGGCGGCACGTTGCCGGCATTCTCCAGCGTCAGAAAGTTAGGTAGCGCAAGGAAAAGCCGGTCATTCGACGTTCCTGCAACTTTCCCCTGACCACTCGTACTTTGTCCGGCCTTGTCTTGGTCCGACGGCAGCTGTGACGACGCTGGGGGTGGTGCGGGATTCGACGGCGGCGGAGTCTGCTGCGCCGCCAACGGAAGAGAAAGGAAAGTAGCAAGTAAGAACGCAATCAACGGCTGGGCGGCGAACTTTATCGACAAGCATTTCTCCCCAAAAAAAAGAATCTAACATTCACGAAGGTTTATTACCTTATTCTAGCAGCCAGACTCCTCCCGACCGAAAGATCGCGGCCGGCTTTACATTGATTTACAAGCCGCGCGTGTCCTCAGCTTTCCAAACATCATTCGTAGAGACCTACCTTGCTACGTCTTGCCGGCGGCGAGAAGACGCCGCAACCTCCGTCCACGACCGACGCGAAGGAGTTCTTCGCCCTAGAAGTGGAAACCGATCTCCGCCGTGAGCGATCGCGGCGAGACGTAGTGGGTCCCGCTGAAAGTTGAAAGAAAGTTATAAAGCGTGTAATTGTTCGCCACATTGATGGCGGTCAACTGCAAGCTCACTTTGTACTTGTCGGCACGCAGCAAGTTGTCTTCGCCGACCGAGACGTCGAACAGGTTCCGCGATGCGATGCGCGGCGGATTGTGGTCGTCGTTCTCGGTTCCCGGCTCTGTCACTTTTATGAGCGTGGAACCGAACGCCGATGCGGGACAAATGAAAGGCAGGGGCACCGTCGGAGTTGCATGCTGAGTTCCGCAAAAGAACCCAGCCTCGAACTCCTCATCGGCCGTCAGCGGAGCGCCATTGCCGAACATTTCGACCGCAGGCTGGCCGCCGAGGGTGGTGGACGCCGGGCAGTCGTTTCCAGGGTTCACGCCATAGCACGGCGCGGCGCCGGCTACCTGTCCACTGTCATAACGCCAGCTGAACGCGAGCCAGGGGCCGCGTTGCCATGGTTGGTACTGCAGATGGGTCGACTGGTTGAATTTCTCGTCGTGATCAATGCGGAAGGGAAGGCCGTTCTGCCCGACAGTGGCTCCCAGCCCTCCCACCTGCGGCGGGAAGAAGCGTGCGGCGACACTCGAGAACACCACGCCTGCCGTCAGTCCGTGAAAATTTGGCATGTGCACGCTGGCTGCGTATCCGGGAATCTTCGAGTTGTGCCACTCGATGGGGAAAGTGATCGGCGTGTTTCCCAGCACGCTGAAGTCGTAGCCGTTGTGAGTATATTTCCAGATGTACTCGCCATCGAAAACCAGGTAGCGCCCGAAGGCCTGCTGCAAGCCAGCGTGGAATTCGTTGCGAAAGCCAGGATTCAGATTCGCCGGGATGCAGGGCACCAGGGCCGCGATCACCGCAGAATCGCAGCCGTTGTTGGAGAGAACCAGGTTCTCGTTGAAGGGAGTTTCCAGCGTTCGAGCGTACGAGATGCGAAGCACGGTGCTGCTCGGCTTGATGTTGTACGCCATTCCGAAGCGCGGTTCCACTTGCCGCGCGGCGCTGAAGCCGTTGTACAAGTCGCCGCGAAGCCCCAGGCTAAACGACCAGTTCCCCTTGCTGATAGTGTCTTGAGCAAAGAGCGCAAGTTCCTTCACATCGGTATGGCCATTGAAGCCGTAAAGGCCTCCGCCGCGGGTAAGGTCGAAGGGCAGCAGGACGGGGTTAAAGAATGGATACGGTGAGGTTCCCGTCGCCGGCGAGCCCACGACGGACTCATTGGGAAACAGCCCCACCGGGCATAGCGTGGGATCGGTTACGCCCGTGGCGGCGACGGGAGTCCCGCTCGCGTTGACGCAGGGCGCATTCAGCAGGGGGTCCACGATTCCAAGCGCATCGTTCTCAGTAGGGAATGTCTGCTGATAGCTGATCCCGAACTTCATGTTGTTAACGCCGCGAACGTACGCCAGATCAGCGTGAACACCCGCATTGGTGAGCAGTCGGTGTTGGCCGATGGTTTCCCGCTGCAGGTTCAGAGGACCAAGATCAGAAAACGGATCGCTGCTGGGATAGTAGTGGTAATCATCGCGGCGCACGACGCCGCCGAGCGTAAACACCGCTTTCGGATTCAGCAACAACGACCACGAGGGAGCGATGTTATGGGTTTTGATCTGCGAACGCTGGTCCATGGTGGGAACCGGATTCCCGAATGGATCAAGAACGCCGATGTTCAAATTATCGTAGGTCTGCGGCGTCTGAAACCAGGACCTGCTCCACGCCAGGTCCAGATGAATCGTATTGCCGGTAGCGATCTGATAGTCGATCCGGTCGAACAAGTTCTCCAGGTTGCCCTTGTCGTGCATGACGGCGAATTCGGGGGCATCGAGAAATCGGCCGCCATCGGTGCCGCTGATAGCGAGAAAATTGCCCCAATTCTGCCCGCCGTAGGCCAGGTCAAACGATGTGTTCGAGGTGCCAAACGAGCCGTAAGATGCGCTGAGCGAGCCCGTCGGCGTGGTTATACCCTGACCCGAGCGCGTGCTGACCTTTACGACAAGACTCGTCTTCCCGCCAAATTCCGCCGGCGGCGCCCCCGCGATGACCTCCATCGACTGAATTGAGCTTGACGGAATCTGGTTGGAAAAGGTCTTGCTCGTCTGATCGGAATTGGCCTGGTCGTCCACCGAGATGGTGTTTTCCGCGTGATCGCCCAGACCGTGCATGCTGTTGTTGGAGTCGGCGGAAACACCTGGCGTGAGCCCCGTGACCGCGGCGCTCACGCCCGACGATTCTGCCGGCATGGGCAGCCTGTCGATCAGGCTCTTATCCACGTCGACATGGGAGGTGGAATCGGTTTCCACCAAGTCGCCTGCCTCTTCGTGCACGGTGACGGTAGTTGCCTCAACCAGCGCCTGCAGCGTGACGCTGATCGTGACGGGCACCACCGAACGCAGCTCTACATCTTGGGTGTAGGGCGAGAACCCTTTCGCCGTGATCGTGAGATGGTAGGGATTGAAGGGAACGTTCACAAAACTGAACTGACCCGTAGTGTCGGTCTGCGCGCTCCGAGCCAGGCTGCTGACCGGGTTGTGAATCTTGACTGTGGCGCCCACCACCACCGCGCCAGTCACGTCAACCACCGTCCCGTTCAGTGTTGTGGAGTTGCCGACCGACTGCGCCCCCGCCATGACGGCCAAAACAAGGGCAAGAGCGGGATGAAGTACGAACTTTATCGACAAGCATTTCTCCAGACAACAATCCCACGGCAGCGAGAGAGGTTTATAACATTTATTCTAACAGTCAGTATCCTTTGCCCCGGCCTTTGCCACAACCTTGCCGTGCCAGTGCTGTAAGGACAAGAAAAAAGACGACCGAGAGAAACGGCCGCCTTCCAGGTTACGCACTTCCCCTCCCTAGAAATGGAAACCGATTTCCCCCGTAAGCGACCGCGGCGTCACATAGTGCGTGCCGCTAAAGGTTGAAAGGAAGTTATAGAGCGCAAAATGGTTCGCCAGGTTGATGACGGTCAATCGCGCACTCACTTTGTACTTGTCGCCATGGAACAGATTGTCATGGCCGATCGACATATCGAAAAGGTTGCGCGACGTGATGCGCGGCGGCTTGTGGTCGTCGTTTTCGGTGTTTGGAGCAGGCACTTGTATCAGCGCGGAGCCAAACGTCGATGCGGGGCAATTGAAAGGCAGAGGCGCCGTCGGGGTTGCGCGGACGCCGTTGCAAGTGAACCCGGCCTCGGACTCCTGGTCGGCAGAAAGAGGAATCTCACCCACGTTGGCAGCGCCCATGCTGATGTTATTCACACCACCCAGGACGAGCGATCCCGGGCAATTGTTCGACGCGAGCACCCCGAAGCAGGGGGTTGCCCCTGCGACCAGTCCGCTGTCATACCGCCAGTTGAAGCCGACCCAGGGGCCGCGCTTCCACGGCTGATATTGGAGGTGAGTCGTCTGGTTGAACTTCTCGTCGTGGTCAATGCGGAAGGGAAGTCCGGCGGCAGTCGACACTGTTGCGCCCGCTCCACCGATCTGCGGCTGGAAAAAGCGCGCCGCCACGCTGGAGAAGACCACGAGCGCCGAGAAGCCGTGGATATCGGGCACGCTCACCCGCCCCGCATATCCGGGAATCTTGGAGTTGTGCCATTCAATCGGAAACGTGATCGGGGTGTTGCCCAGCACGCTGAAGTCATAACCATTGTGTGTGTACTTCGAAATCCACTCGCCAGAAAAGACCAGGTACTTCCCGAACGCCTGCTCGATGCCGGCATGGAATTCATTGCGAAAACCGGGACTCAATGCACCGCTCGATGAGCCGCAGAGAAGAAGCGGGTTCAAGACAGCATTTAAGCATCCGATGCTGGAAAGAATCAGATTTTCGTTGAAAGGAGATTCCAGGGTGCGGGCGTAGGAAACGCGAAGAATTGTGTTGGATTTCTTAATGTTATAAGCGGCCCCAACCCGAGGCTCGGCCTGGCTGCCAGTCGAGAGGCCATTGTAAATATCACCGCGCAAACCGAGGTTCAAAGACCAGTTTCCTATTGTGACGTTGTCGCGCACGTACAAGGCAAGTTCCTTGATGTCAGTGTGGCCGTTGAAGGTGTATGGGCTTCCGCCACGAGTCAAGTCGTAAGGTGACAGAATCGGATTGAAGTTGGGGTAAAGAGGGGAGTTGGGCGCGTCCGCGTTAGCCCCAGTGTTCGGCTCGAAAGCGCCGACGCATTGCGAGGGATTGGTGATCCCCGGCGCGGGCGCCGCCACAAATGGGAACGGGTTCACTGAAGTCACGGTTGCGGCGGTTACGCAGGGCGCGTTGTAGGTCGGATCGACGATCCCGATGGTGTCGTTCTCGTTGAGAAATGTTTGCTGATAGACGACTCCGGCTTTGATTTGGTTAATCCCTTTGACGTAGGAAAGATCGGATCGAAGCCCCGCGTTGGTCAGGGTCCGGTTCTGGCCCACGGACTGTCGCTGCAGGCTCGGTGGCCCGAGGTCCGCGAACGCGTCGCCGCTAGGATAGTAGTTGTAGTCGTCGCGGCGCACGAATACGCCGAGCGTGTATACCGCGTTCGCGTTCAGCACATGCGTCCAGGAAGGAGCAATGTTGAACGACCCAATCTTCGATCGCTGATCCGTTGGTCCGACGATATTCCCGTTCGGGTCTCTGCCGGCGAAGGCTGCCATCTGCGGCTCGATTCCAAACAGCCCGCTCCACGGCGTCGCGTTTTCGGCATCGAGGTTATTCGGCGTTTGGAACCAGCTCCGGTTGTAACCGAAGTTCAGGTGAATCGAATCGGCAGTTGTAAGTTGATAGTCCACGCGGTCGAACAGGTTTTCTTCGTTGCCTTTGTCGTGGAAGACGGCGAACTCCGGCGGATCCAGGAACCGGCCAGTGTTCAATCCGCCTACGGAGATGAAGTTCCCCCAATTCTTACCCCCATAAGCGACATCGGCTGCGATGTTGGATGATCCAAAGCTCCCATAGGAAGTGGTCACACTGCCGTGGGGAGTGGTTACGCCCTGACCTGAGCGTGTAGTCGCCACAATTACGACGCTGGTCTTGCCGCCGTATTCCGCCGGCGGCGCACCCGAGATCACTTCCATGGATTCAATCGAATCGACAGGAAGCTGATTGGAGAAGACTTTGCTTTGCTGGTCAGTAATGGGCTGTCCGTCGATGGAGAACGAATTCTCCGCGTGGTCGCCGAGTCCGTGGAACAGGCCGTTGGAGTCGGCGGCGATTCCCGGCGTTGAAAGAGTAACCAGCGAACTCAGTCCCGACGTCGTGCTCTCCAAAGGAAGCCTGTCGAAATAGCTTTTGTCGATGTCCGAGTGGAAGGTCGGATCGTTTTCCAGCAAATCAGCCGCCCCAGCCTCGACCGTCACCGACGTTGTGGACCCCAACACTTGGAGTTTCACGTTGACGCTGAGAGGCACGACGGAGCGGACCTCCACGTCCTGTGAATTATTGCCGAATCCAGTCGCAGTCACGGTCATGTGATAAGGATTGAAAGGCACGTTCGCGAGGCTGAAATTCCCGGATTTACCCGTGGTGGTTGAGCGGTCATAGTGGCTGACCGGGTTGTGAATCTCAACGGTCGCGTTGGGCACGACGGCACCGGTAGGGTCTAAGACTGTACCGCTAATGGAGCCAGAGCTACCGCCCGACTGTGCGTAAGCAAAACTCCCGGCTAGACAGAACGATACTAGGAGAAGGGCGACCAGCAACTGCTTGGATGAAGTAAGCAAGAAATCCTCCTGGAATGAAGTAAAGAAATAGGGATTGGCCCGGCAAATGAAGCCGGAGGTTTGCTCTTTGGACCAGCGAATCCTGGTCAGAGCGTCGTGATCAATGGGAATCCCTAAACGGCAGGAGGACCACGAATGCCCAATTCAAAAACACTGAGCCGGGCTTTCGCGATAACTTCTTCTTCTTGCAGCAGTCCGACCGCGGCAAACACAGGTCGAGCGTGATTGAAATTGGCTGCAGGCGTGGTTGCATGGGCTACCACGCAGATTGAGCAGGAGTTGGATTCGGTCTGGTTGGGATGGTTGTGAGTAGACTCCGCCACCGCCGTCCATAACATCAGGGACAGGCAGAGCCACGCCAACCATCGAAAACTAAACCGCATGCGTTCCTGCATTGGATAGACTTGGATTAGCTTATATCGGTTGTATCGCGGAAGGCAATGCCAAGGCAGATAACCGGCCACACTGGACATCAAACAAAGGTCTCAGCGCACAAACGGCCGCACTCTATACCCGTGAAATTCCCGCGGCAGGGACAGCATCTCACCCGCATCTCTGCAGCGCACAGCCCATTCCAGCAGATCGCGGTATTGCTCAAACTGATCGATATTCCCCAGCCACTCCGTACCGGATGAGCTCGTAATCACAACCACATTGGGCACGTCGCACGGTCCAACGCAGCCGCTGATGGTCAACTGAACCTGCTTCAGCAACCCCCGCTTTCGCCATTCGCTCTTAAGCCACTCAACCGGCACCTCAGGCAACCCGCGTTCGGTATTTCCGCAACAACAGCCTCGGCAGATCGTAATCTGCCCTACCACCAGGCGTTTGGTTTTGAGGGGGCAATCATTCTGCGCGTTCACCATGTTCAACCGCTTTCCAAGAACTTGTCCACGACCGGTTTAATCGAGGAGACCATATAGCTGGTTGACGTCGAGAAGTATTCCAGAATTCAACGAGAGCAACAAAAGAACTACAATGCACAAACCGAAAAGGACCACCATTGCAACCAGCCCGCGTGGCCGGGTCCATCTCAGGATTACATCAACTGGATTCATAACCGGCCATCCGCAGCTTAACCTTCCGTCACCCAATCTAGGACTTCCTGGGCAACAACCGGGTGGAATTTAGAATGAATGTCAACTCTGAGCTAACGTGTATGAACGCCGCCAGCAGGGGATTCAGGAATCCAAAGGCTGCAAGCCCAACTCCGATGCTGTCGACCACGAGGGTTCCCACGAAATTCTGCATGATGATCCCGCGACAGCGGCGAGCGACGCGCAGGGTCTCGACAAGCTTGCTCAAATCACTGCCGATCAGAATGACGTCGGCGCTTTCCCTGGCGACATCGGTTCCTGATCCCATCGCAACTCCCACGTCGGCCGCAACCAGTGCGGGAGCGTCGTTGATGCCATCCCCAACCATCACAACTTTGCGATTCTTCATGCGAAGCTCACTCACCCACTTCGCTTTCTGGTCAGGAAGAAGCTCTCCAACGGTTTCGTCCACTCCAAGTTCGCGGCCAATCGCCGTGGCCACGTTCTGCATGTCCCCGCTGAGCAGAACGGTTTTCAAACCCATCCTCTGCATCGCAGCCACCGCGTTCTTGGCTTCGGGGCGCAGAACGTCTGCGATAAGGACGCTGCCCAGAACCTGATGTCCCCGTGCGACGTACACCGCAGAAATTCCGTCGGTGGCTGTCCCGTTCGCCGGTGGCACCATTAAACCTCGTTCAGACAGCAGGACTTTGCTGCCGACGGTGATGTTCTCTCCGTCATACTGCGCAACCACGCCTTTGCCGGGCGCGTAGGAAAACTGCTCGGGCTCCACAGCCTCAATTTCTAACTCACGCGCACGCGCGATGATCGCCTTTGCCAGCGGGTGTTCCGACTTGCGTTCCGCGATGCTGGCGGCTGCGATAATCTCCCGCTCCGTGAATCCATTGAGAGGAACTACCTCTCGAATTTGGGGGGTTCCGAAAGTGAGCGTGCCTGTCTTATCGAGCAGAACCGTGTCCACGACCGCGAGCGTTTCAAGATATAAGCCGCCCTTGACGATCGCTCCCTGATGAGCAGCCCGGCCAATCGCGCCTAGCACCGCAAGTGGTGTTCCCGCCGCGATACCGCAAGCCCCTGCCACGATAATCACCGAAATTGTTGACCGGGCGTTATGAGTGATGAGGAACGTCAGAATAGCCGCGCCCAGGGCGAAATAGACAAGATAGCCTGCCAGACGATCCGCGGTTTTCTGGATGGGAGCCCGTGACTTTTCTGCATGTTCGACGGCCTCGACTATCTTTCCGAATGTTGTGTCCCGCCCAAGTTTGCCGGCGCGGACTTCCAATGCTCCGGATTGATTGACTGTTCCCGCATAGACCGCATCGCCGGAAGCCTTCTCCACCGGCATGGATTCTCCGGTGATGGCCGCTTGGTCGACAAAAGAACGGCCTGCTGAAACCAAGCCGTCCACGGGAATCCGTCCGCCGGGTTTCACGATCACGGTGTCGCCCAGCCGAAGTTCGTCGGCGGATATTTCGATCACCTCCCCATTTCGACGCACGGCGACAGTCCGCGGCAGAAAATCAAGAAGGTTTTGAATGGCGCGGCGTCCCCGCCCAACCGTGAGGCCCTCAAGAACCTCGGCTGCCAACACGAAAACTGTAATGACCAGCGCAGTGAAGAATTCGGCGATTACCAATGCCGCAACCAGGGCGATGGTCATGGAAAGCTCCATCGTCATCTTTCGCTCGACTATGTTTTCCACGGCCTCCTTGAATATGGGATAGCCGCCAATGAGGGTAGCGAGAATGCCGATCACGCTGACGTGAGGAAACGGCTCCCAAACCCGAAACCAGACGGCCGCCGCCGCCAAAGCCACAAAAGCAATCCGCACCAGTTCAAGCCATTCGATTCCATGCTCCTCGGATGGCTCCGCTTGCGAGACATGCTTTCGGCCCTCGCCCTGCGGTGGCTTTTCATCAGCGTTTGACTCAGAACCTTTTGCCATGCGATCGTCGATCAAATCTGGGGTGCTCATCACTTCCTCCCGAACCGGAACAATGCCTTTCTGTTCACTTCAAATAAGCGTTCACCATGTCGATGACTTCGTCGGCAGCCTCGGCTTGTGCCGCGCTGGGCTTTCGTTTTGGGTCCATCACGTGACTGCGGATGTGGCCCTCCAACAACTCCGCCATCAGGCTGTTCATAGCTCCCCGGGCTGCGCTCATGAGCTGAAGCACCTCGGAACAATCCCGCTCCTCACTGAGGCCGCGCACCAGTGCTTCAACTTGGCCCTGAATGCGTTTGGCTCGAAGCACCAGCTCGTTCTTGTTCTTGATAGTGTGGCTCACTGAACCCTCCGGCAAGAAACATAGACACTATACCATACCCCGTATGGTATATAATGGAGTCTCTTCTGCCGAACCTCCAGCCCTGGCTAGCCCGTCGATTGCCAGATCGAGACTCCATTCCCAAATCGGCATCCGCCGCTTGTACGACGGATGCCGTTCTCCTTTATGATGTGGAATCGAAGCGAAATCGAGGAGCGTCATGTCAGAACCAACCTACGAAGAACTCAAAGCCCGTCTATCCCAGTTAGAAAAAGAAGTCGAGACTAAGAAGCGCAGCGGCGACCTGATCTTCAAAGTCGGCGAAAAAGGCGGCGTCAGCGTCTACGGATTAGGCCGTTTTCCGGTCACGCTCTACTACGAACAATGGAACCGCCTGCTCGGGGCCGCCGACGACATAAAGAAGTTCCTGGAAGAAAACAAGTCAAGACTAAAGCTCAAGGAACAGGGCTGACCGGCAGTTCTCAGTTCTCCGTTCCCAGTTCTCAGTTGGTTACCCTTGGGGGTTGGCTGAGAACTGAGAACTGGGAACTGAGAACTGGTTTCGGGCTATAATAAAAAGACTGTGCCCAAGTACTCCATCGTCGTCCCTCTGCACAACGAGCAGGAGAACGTCACCGACCTCTACGACCGCCTGAAGGCGGTAATGGAGGCTGCGGGCGAGACTTTCGAAATCGTGCTGGTCGATGACGGCTCGAACGACCACACCTTCCCCATGTTGCGCGAGATTGCCGCCGTCGACAGCCGGGTCACGGTCGTAAAGCTCCGCCGCAACTTCGGCCAAACCGCAGGACTGGCCGCTGGTTTCGACCATGCCCGCGGCGAGTACATCATCGCCATGGATGGCGACCTTCAGCACGATCCCGGCGATATCCCGCTGTTTCTGGAAAAGATTGCCGCCGGCTACGATATCGTCAGCGGCTGGCGCAAAGTCCGCGTCGATAATTTCTGGATGCGCCGCATCCCCTCGCGCTTGGCAAACTGGCTCATGGCCAAGCTGAGCGGCGTCGACATTCACGACTTCGGCACCACCTTCAAAGCCTATCGCCGCGAGATCCTCGAACAGGTCCCGCTCTATGGCGAATTACACCGCTTCATCCCGGCGCTGGCCTCGTGGTATGGGGCATCCATTTGTGAAGTGCCCATCCGCAACGTAAACCGCGAGCGCGGCATCTCGCATTACGGCATTTCCCGCACCTTCCGGGTTGTCTTCGATCTCATCACGATTCGCTTCCTGCTCCGCTATTTGTCCCGGCCCCTGCACTTCTTCGGAACCTTCGGCCTGCTCAGCCTGTTCGGCGGCAGCGCCGTAGTAGCCTGGCTGGGAGTGGAGAAATTCCTGCGCCACGTTCCGGTAATGTCCTCCCACGGCCCGCTGATGATGCTGGCCCTGGGCTTGCTGCTCGGCGGATTGAACCTGCTAGCCATCGGCCTGCTAGGCGAGATGCAGGTCCGCCACTTCCACGAACCCCGCCACCGCGCTCCCTACTCCGTCGACCGCGTCCTTCGTGCGCAGAATGAAGAGCACAGCGTCTCGGAATAACTCCCGTCCGACCATGGATCGCTGGACCTCCGGCTCTCACTACGACCAATGGATGGGCCGCTGGAGCCGCTTGCTCGCCCATGAATTTCTAAACTGGCTGGACCTCCCAGCCGGCCTGCGCTGGCTCGATGTATGCTGCGGCAGCGGTGTCATCGCCGAAGCCATGGTGGAACGCAACCCGCCGGCCAGCATCGTGGGCATCGACGCCTCGCCCGAGCAGATAAACTTTGCCCGCCAGCATCGCGCCCAACCCAACGTCACTTTCCAAACCGGGGACGTGATGGCCCTGCCGTTCCCCGACGCTACTTTCAACGTCGTCGTCTGCGGTCTGGGATTGAACTACACTCCGAGTCCGGTCGGGGCGTTGGAGGAATTCTGCCGCGTCACCGCACCCGGCGGCACCATCGCTGTCTACGTTTGGGACTACGCGCAGGGCGCAAGATTCTTGCGTGAGTTCTGGGACACGGCGATTGCCATCGACAGCGAAGCTGCAGCGTCTGACCAAGGCCGCCGCTTTCCGATCTGCACGGAAAAAGGACTGCGCAACATCTTCGAACAGGCGAGGCTAGAACAATTAAGCCTGACTGCACTCGACATTGTGACTCGCTTCACCAGCTTCGACGATTACTGGGAACCGCTGCTAACTGGCCAAGGCTCGGCGCCGAATTATCTAGCGACGCGCGATAAACAGACCCAGTCGGTGATTCGCGAACGCCTGAGAGCAACACTCCCAGCAAACGCCCAAGGAGCGATCGAACTGCCGGCACGCGCCTGGGCAAGTCGCGGACGACGCCCCTGAAAGCTGGATCACTCCCACCGCGCCGCCGGCTGCCCGTCCCGCAACCACACAATAAAATCTGTCCCCGGGGGCACGCCTCCCAGCTCGCGCAGCCGCGTCGCATTCTGTCCGCGATGGTAGTGGCTGTGCATGGCTGCCTGGGTCAGAGCGTGGCGCACGCTGATCTTCAGCGGCGGCTGGAACCACGGCACCTCGATCGTCTTTGCCAAGCTCCCCTCCTCCAGGTCTCCTAGCATCGCCGACATCTGGGAATGGTACTTCCGCGCGAACGCCTTCAAGTCGGCCAGGTTCGAATAGTCCTCGGCCTTTGTGATGGTGAATTTCCTTGTCTGCCCCTCAACCACCCACAGAAATGCGGCCTGCACCAGATGAATGTGGTGCAGCCGCTCGCGAATCCTCTGGTCTTCCAAGGCTGTAGGGTACGTCTCGAATGCGCGCCAGTGCTCGGCGTCCGCCCATTCCTGATGCAGATATAGTTCGCGAAGGTATGTGGTCATCGCGTCCCCGCTTCATTATAGAGAGTGAGGTCCGGCGAGCACGGAGATGCGCGGTCCCCGGCGTATAATGTGCGGTTTAGCCTATCAGGAGCGCCCGTCATCATGGCACAAACCACCCAATACGAATTGCAACTGGCCCGCCGCATGTCGCGCCTCGGCACCGAAACTGCTTTCGAAGTCTTGAACAAGGCGCGCTCGCTCGAGCGCCAAGGCAAGAGCATCATCCACCTGGAAATCGGCGAGCCCGATTTCGACACGCCCGCCAACGTGATCGAAGCCGGCGTGGACGCCCTGCACAAAGGCTGGACTCACTACGGCCCCTCCGCCGGCCTGCCCGAACTGCGCCAGACCATCGCCGATTACGTGAGCCGCACTCGCAGCGTGAAGGTCACCCCCGAAGAGGTAGTAGTCGTGCCGGGCGGTAAGCCAATCATTTTCTTCACGATCCTTGCGTTGATTGATGAAGGAGATGAGGTCATCTATCCCAACCCCGGCTTCCCGATTTATGAGTCGATGATCCATTACGTCGGAGGCAAGGCGGTCCCTATCCACCTGCGCGAGGAACGCGATTTCTCCCTCGACGTGGACGAACTCGCAGGCCTCATCACCGACCGAACTAAACTGATCATCCTGAATTCGCCGCAGAACCCCACCGGCGGCGTCATGCAGCGCCGAGACGTTGAGCAGGTTGCCCAGATCATCGGCGACCGCAACATCCTGCTCTTGTCGGACGAAATCTACAGCCGCCTCCTCTTCGAAGGTGACCATTTCTCCATCATGTCCGTGCCCGGCATGCAGGAGCGCACCATCCTCCTCGACGGTTTCTCGAAAACCTATGCCATGACCGGCTGGCGCATGGGCTACGGCGTAATGCGCCCGGACCTGGCCGCCCACATCACCCGCCTGGCGACGAACTCCACCTCGTGCACCGCCAGCTTCACGCAAATTGCCGGAATCGAGGCTCTGCGCGGCGACCAGAGTTCAGTCGATCACATGTGCGGCGAATTCAAGCGCCGCCGCGACGTCTTCGTCGCCGGCCTGAATAAGATCAAGGGCTTTTCCTGCCGCCTGCCCAAAGGCGCGTTCTACGTGTTTCCAAACATCACGCAGACGGGATGGAGGTCGAAACCGCTAGCCGACGCTCTCCTCGAGCAGGCCGGCGTGGCCGCGCTTTCCGGCACAGCCTTCGGCGCCCTTGGAGAAGGCTACCTGCGTTTCAGCGTCGCCAATTCGCTGGAGAACCTGCAGCATGCCCTCGACCGCCTCGACCAGTGGACAAAGAAGAATCTCTGAGAATCTGGTGGAGATCTGAGCAATTTCATGCCGGCGAAAACGACTCCAGCCCGAGTAGGGAAGCCTAAGTCCAGTCGTCCCCTCATGCCTGGCTATGGCCTGCCCGAGGGTAGCAAGGGCCTGCTCCCATGGAACTGGGCCGAACAGCGCCTGAGGAAATCGCACAACTACTGGATCACCACCATAAAGCCCAACGCTTCTCCGCACGAAGCATCTCCGCACACCATGGTGGTCTGGGGCCTGTGGCAGGACGGTCGCTTCCTGTTCAGCACCGGCAGTCAGTCCCGCAAGGCGCGCAACCTCGCGCAAAATCCGAACTGCGTGGTTTGCACGGAGCACGCACACGAAGCAGTCATAGTTGAAGGCAAGGCCGAACTCGCCGACTTCCCCGCGCGCCGCAAGTTCCTTCCCGTGTACGAACGCAAGTACAAATTCGACATGTCGGGAATGAAATCAGACATCCTCTCCATGAAAGAACCGGTCTTCGCCGTCCGCCCCCGCGTGGTATTTGCCCTGTGGGAGAAGTACTTCATCGGCAAATCCACCCGCTGGATATTTGAAAAGCAATAACTCGGTCGTTTGATTCGGTCGAAACGGCGGAGAGCCAGACCAAGCCCTCCGCCGCCTCGTTTCAACAATCAAACTCCACCTACAGCGAGCGCAGAAAGTTCAGCAGGTCCTGCACATCCGATGCTTTCAGCCCATTGAATTTGCGGACCACCAGGTCGGCCTCGGATCCGTTGCTGCTGTGCGATTGAATGGCCTGGATCAGATCAGTGGTTCGGCCATCATGTAGAAAGAACAGCCGCTGCCCCAGTCCCCACAGTGGCGCCGTGCGGAATTGATTGCCACCGGCCGAGCCCTGGTGGATGCCGTCCGCCAGCGCGGTGCCCATGTCGTGCAACGCAAAGTCGGAATAAGGATGGTAGGCGATATTGGACATGCCGGTAAAGATTGAACTGCCGGTGGTCAGAGTCGGCGAGTGACAGAGATTGCATCCAATCGCGTTGAACTTCGCGGCTCCGTTCTGAATGGATTGAGTTGACGCAGCCGGTGTCGGCGGCGCCGAGAGCCGAATGAACGCGGCAAAGTTGACTATATCCGACGACATTTCCGACGCAGTGCCCAGATTGGTTCCGAATTGCGGGCTGCTCGCATTTTGATTCAGCAGGTTGGTGGAATCCTCCGGAGATCCGTTGAACACGCATCCCGGTACGGCGCTGCGCTCATTGGGAAAATTCTCGTTCGATACTCCCTGCTCAACGTTGTAAGCCTCGCCTGCAAAAATCAGCAGCGACTTATTCTGCGCCTTCCAGCCGAAGCGCGTGACCGTTCCGTCATTGCCGCTGGTGTTGAAGACGCCGCCAATTTTCAGTGACGCTCGCGCCGATTGCGTGGCCGCCAGATTGGCTTGCAGATTGGCGTCAGGGGTGGCCTCAACCAGGCCCAGGCCAAACAGCGGCGTCGGTGTGCGGAAAATTACATTGTTCGCCGAGAGTGCAGCGGCGAACTCAGGCTGCGCCAGCGTACAACCCGTAGCGTCGGAACGGCCCGTTATCGTATAGAGGTCGTGGACTCCGCCGTCGAGTGCACCGCTGGACGTCTTGACAAAACGGGCCTCGAGCACAGGCCCATCCGCAGTAATAAAGGAAGGAACCGAGTTAGATGCGCCATCCAGTGCGGCCAGCGCCACCTGCGGATTCTGAACCGCGTTCTGCGGACTCAGAAGGCCGGGGCTGGCGCCTCCGATCGTGGGCTGAGCATGGCACTGCGCGCAACTGTTGCCGTTGAAGGTTGGACCAAGACCCACTCCCGTTTCGCCGGTGATTCCGCCGGAAACCGAATCCACTTCCTGAAAGCGAAGCTGAGCCTGGTTGAAAAAAGCCTGCTCGTTCGCGTTAAGGGTTGGATAGAAACTTCCGGCTGCCGCCGGACCAGGGCGAGGACCAGGATCATTTTGTGCGGGAATGGGGGAGACGGCGATCGCGGTCAACGCGAGACAAATAATCGGGACGATCAGATTTCGAACCTTCACTTTGCACCTCCGTGCAGGGCGAGAGACACACTTGTGCACACTTCTAGCTCGGTCTTGTTACGTGGCAACGCGCGGCGCGAGATTGGACTCAGCTGTCCAGCTTGAGCTATGGCCGGCGAAAGCAGCCGGCCCGTGCTCACCGCGAACGGAACAGCACTGTGGGAGCGGAATCCCACCCAGGGAATCTTTCCTCAGGCGAGGAAAGACGAATCGAACATTGCGCAGACTCTAAGCTGGAGAAGGGATCCGGTCAACGGCTAGGAAGTACATTCTCATTGTTTGTTGAGAGACGCGAGCCGGGTTCGTGAGAGCATCAACCCGCCGCGTATGATATTTTCGATGATCCCCGCGAGTGAGTGCGCGGAAGCTTTCCAATTCGGCCCCAGCATTCTGAAGGAAACTCGCTTAAGGAAACTCATGGACAAACATTTTCGCGTTTTTGCCACCTGCGATATCGGAGAGGCGATCAACCTGCTGCGCCAGCGCGGTTATGAGGTCGAGGTCTACCCTCAACCTCAAGCGCCTCCGAAGAGCCTGATTATCGAAAAAGTGAAGTCGGGCATCGACGGCCTGATCACCACGCTGCGCGATCCCATCGACGCCGAAGTCTTTGCTGCGGGTAACAACGAAGCCGGCAAGACCACTCTGAAAGTCGTGGCGCAAGATGCCGTCGGCTTCGACAACATCAATCGCGCCGACGCCAACCGCTACAAGATTCCTTTCACCCACACGCCCGACGTCCTCACCGAAGCCACCGCCGAGTTCGCCTTCTTCATGCTCGGCATGCTGGCCCGCAAGATGTGGCCCGCCGAGCACCTCACCCGCGACAATCAATGGGGATACTGGCACCCCTACCTGCCCTTTCTTGGCGACGAAGTCACCGGCAAGACCATCGCCATCATCGGCACCGGACGCATCGGTCTGGCCATGATCAAGAAATGCGCCGGTTTCGACATGAACATGCTGTGCTACGACCCGGCTTACGAGAATCACGAATACATCAAAGCCATTCAAGAGAGCATGGACTTGCGCCACGCCCGCGGCATTTCCAAAGATAAGAACTGGATCAAGTATGTAGGCTTCGAAGATGCTTTGCGCGAAGCCGATTTCGTCAGCGTGCACGTGCCGCTGCTGCGTCCCGGTGAAAGCGCCACGCCCACTTATCATCTGTTCAACGAAAAAACTCTCCGCCTGATGAAGCCGACTTCCTATCTGGTCAACGACTCGCGCGGTCCGGTAATCGATGAACTTGCGTTAGTGAAAGCTCTGCGCGAAAACTGGATCGCCGGCGCCGCTCTCGATGTCTACGAAAAAGAGCCACTCCCCGCCGATTCGCCCCTGCGCGATCCCGTCATTGCCGATCGTTGCCGCCTCATGCCCCACTTCGCCAGCGCCGCCCGCATCACGCGCCTCTCCGCCGATCCCAACAAAGGCATGGCTGGCCGCTGCGTTCAGGGATTAATCGACGTCCTCGAAGCCAACTACGGTGGCGATATCACCAAGATGCCCTATGTTGTAAACAAGGAGGCGTTTAGAAAGTAAACCGCCAATCCGTAGCGTCGAACTTCTACCCGGTCTATATTGGCTCATGGCAGATTTGCCGAACTCCCGAGGCGGGTCGAAATGATCAAGCAATTCCTGCTGCTGCTCGGCGTGATTGCAGTCATACTGGCGGCACTGCTTTGTTCTCTCTACATCCTTGATTTGGTGAAGATGGCCGATCTGCAGACTGACCTGCGCAAAATCCTCGGGCTAATCGGCGTAGCCGCCGTTGCCGGAGTGCTGGTCACACTGCTCATGAGGGCCGCCCAGAAAAAGTAGCCTGCCCGTTCGCGGACGATTCTCCGCTGGGGAGTGGTTCAGCTTGCCAGAATGCTTATGTGGAGACAGCCGCCCTCGGCTGTCCGGTCGAGCGCAGCTCGACCCTTCCTTTCGCCTCCGCGGCATCCTGAGCTATTACCTCTTCGCCTTAATGGTTTCCCCAGTCGTGAGTTCCCGCTAGAATGGAGTGTCGTTAGTCTAAGGATACGAATGAAAAAGCGATACGCCTTCTTTCTTCCTTTCGCCTTGCTGCTTTTGATTCCCGCAATGTCCGCCCAAACTCCCGCTGCGGCTGATCGACCGAAAGACGATCAACTCAAAACGGCTCAACTCAACTTAATCCCCGAGCCCAAGGAAGTACGCCTCCAGCAAGGCGGCTTCCGCGTAAGGCCAACCACCAGAATCCTCGTCGAATTCGGCCATCAAGAGGAAGATCGCATCGCCGCGGAAACCCTGGCAGAAGAAATCCACGATCAGTCCGGCTTGAAGTTAAGCATCACCGGCTCCAAGGAGAAAGCAAGAGAAGTGCGCAGCACCATCGTGCTGGCGCGCCTGCAGGACAAGAGCGTCAGAAACTTCCTGGCTGCGAAAGGCCTGAAGGCGGATTCCATCGGTGATCAAGGCTACCTGCTCTACTCCGACAAGACTCACCTGATCGTCGCTGCCAATACCGGCCAGGGGCTCTTCTACGGTGTGCAGACGCTGCGCCAGCTGCTTCGCCAGGACGACGGAAAACTAATCTGCCCCGCCGTTTCCATTCGCGACTGGCCAAGCATGGAGTGGCGCGGCGTGCAGGATGACATCAGCCGCGGTCCCATCCCCACCGAAGACTACCTGAAGCGCCAGATCCGCACCCTGGCAGCCTTCAAGGTAAACGTCTTCGCTCTCTACATGGAGCACGTGTTCGATTTTGCCAGCCAGCCCTTGCTCGCCCCGAAAGCCGCCGCGCTCACGCCCAAGGAAATCAATGCTCTGGTGGATTACGCCAGAAAACTCTACGTCACCATTCTTCCCGAGCAGCAAACCTTCGGACATCTTCACCACATGTTGAAGTACGAAATCTATTCCGACGTAGCGGAGCGTCCCCACGGCCACGTGCTCACGCCGACGAAAGACCGGTCTTACGACATAATCAAGGCCATGTATGCCGACCTGGTACCGCTTTTCCCCGGACCGTTTCTCCATGTCGGAGGCGACGAAACTTTTGAGCTGGGTCACGGTCAAACCGCGGCGCGCGTTTCAGAAGTAGGCCTGGGCCGCGTTTATCTCGAGCACATGCAAAAAGTCTTCGCCATTCTCCAGCCCTATCACAAGGAACTCATGTTCTGGGGCGACATCGCGCTGAAATATCCGCAACTGCTGGGCATCCTGCCCAAGGACATGATCGCCGTCCCCTGGGATTACGACCCCAAGCCGAGCTACGACAGCCTCATCAAACCCTACCGCGACGCGGGCCTGCGCGTAGTCGTGGCCCCGGGCGCGCAGACCTGGAACCAAGTGTGGCCGAACCTGGATGTGGGCTACATAAATATCCGCAACTTTGTGCGCGACGGCCAAAAGCTGGGCGCAATGGGCATGCTCAACACCACCTGGAACGACGACGGCGAAGCCCTCTACGGCATGGCGTGGCCGACGCTAATCTTTGGCGCAGCCGCAGGATGGCAGTCCGGCGAATCGAGCATCGATCAGTTCAAGAACGCCTACGACTGGGCCTTCTACCGCAACGGCGACGCCACCTTCCGCGACACGCTCGACAATCTGGACCGCGGCCACCAGGCGCTCGCGAAAATCAAAGTCGAAACCGAGACCGACGATTTGTTCTGGATCGATCCCTTCACGTCCGAGGGAGCGAAGATGATGCAGAAACTAGCGATGGCCGCTCCCGAAATGCGCTTGGGCGCTGAGCACGCGCTCGAGTCGCTCCGCCGCGATCATGCCAAGGCCCACGCCAATCAGGACACACTCGCCGACATGACACTCGCCGGCTGGCGCTGGGACGCCCTCGGCATGAAGGCCGAGTTCACCCAAGAAATCAACAAATTCTACTGGGATGCTTTCCAGAACCAGACCGACGCCGACCGCGTAGGCGGCGACCTGGAAGAAATCACCGCCATCAACGCTCGCCTCGAAGATCTGCGCGATGCAACCACGCGCGTGAGCGAGATGTACCGCGCTGCATATCTCGGGGAATATGGCCCATACTGGCTCGACAACGTCCTGGTTCGCTATGACGACCTCGCCCGCGAGTTCCAGAAAAAAATCGTCGCCGTCCGCCAGGCCCGCCGTCAGTACGAAGCGACCAAAACTCTGACCCAGCCGCAGGAATTGGGATTCTATCTTCAGCCGTAGAGCAAGTGATCGGTGGCCAGTGACCAGTGACCAGTGACCAGTAAGAATGCACCAGAACATTTTGGCAAGGGCTCAGGTTCAGCGGTGCGATCCGGACCGTTTTTACTGACCACTGGCCACTGACCACTAGCCACTGAATTTAATGTTCTCCAACCGAACCAATTGGAAGCTAACCCGCAATCGCCTCACCGAGGCCCTCGAAGAAGCGCGATCGAGCGGTGGACGCGTGCTCGATCTCACCATCTCGAACCCAACGCGGGTCGGCCTCCTCTACGACGAGAAGCAGATTCTGCAATCGTTATCCTCCCCGCGATCCGTGGACTACGATCCCCAGCCCAAAGGCTTGCCCAGCGCCCGCGCCGCGGTGGCGGATTACTACCGGATTCAGCACGGCATCCAACTCGACCCCGAACACCTGATTCTCACCACCAGCACCGGCGAAGGTTATTCCTTCGTCTTCCGCCTGCTCTGTAACCCCGGCGATGAACTGCTGGTTCCCAAACCAAGCTATCCCTTATTCGAATTCCTTGCCGACCTGCAGGACATCAAGCTCCTACCGTATCCCTTGATCTACGACCACGGCTGGCAAATGGATTTTCCCTCCGTGCAAGATGCAGTATCGAAACGCACGCGAGGCGTTGTAGTCGTCCATCCCAACAATCCAACAGGATCGTTCGTGCACCAGGAGGAACAGAACTCGCTCAATCGCTTTTGCGAGGAACACGAACTCGCGTTGATAGCAGATGAAGTCTTTCTCGATTACGCCCACGACCGCGCACCACGACAAAGCTTCACCACAAATCAAGAGGTGCTCACCTTTACCCTAAGCGGAATCTCCAAGATCTCAGCCCTCCCGCAAATGAAGGTGGCCTGGATCGCAACCAGCGGCCCCGCGGCGAAGGTCGAGCCCGCACTGGCGCGGCTGGAAGTAATTGCCGACACCTATCTCTCCATGAACGCGCCCATCCAGTGGGCGCTCCCGGCATTGCTGGAGCAGCGCAAAAGCATTCAACAGCAATTGCTCGATCGTGTGCTAGGCAACCTGGCAGGGCTCGACAGCCAGCTGGCCGCACAAAAAACGTGCCAGCGCCTAAGCGTGGAAGGCGGATGGTACGCAGTCTTGCGCGTCCCAGTGACGCGGACGGATGAAGAATTGGCGGTCGAATTGCTGCGAGAAAAGCGAGTGCTGGTGCATCCCGGCCACTTTTATGATTTCCCCGGTGATGGATACCTCGTGCTCAGCCTGATCACCCCAAAGGATGAATTCGCCGAAGGGATCAAGAGGTTGTTGCAGCTAGTCAGTACTTAAAGCTTGAAGGAAAGAAGGTTCGTATCAGGCACGGCTTCAGCCGTGCCGAACCAGGGCCTCAATAAGAATGCGGGCTTCAGCCCCTGAGCGCGACCTCACCTCTTCACTAAGAACGGATTACTCTCCCGTTCTTCCCCAATAGTGGTCAGCGAACCATGCCCCGGTACAACCACAGTGTCGTCAGGCAAAGCCAGCACAGTCCCATGCAGCGACTCCATAATCTTCTGCATCGATCCGCCCGGCAGGTCCGTACGGCCAATCGACCCGGCAAACAGCGTGTCGCCTGCAATCAGAATCTTCTCGGCAGGGAAGTATAGGCAGATGCTGCCTTCAGTGTGCCCCGGCGTGTGCAGAATACTGGCAGCGTGTGCCCCAGCCTTCACTGTGTCGCCGGTGCTCAAGCTCTGATCGATCTTGACCTCGCCGGGCGTAGCCACGCCAATCCACGTCGCCTGCACGTCGAGCATCTTGAGCAGGGCGTAGTCATTCTGGTTAAGCAGGATGGGCGCGCCCGTGGCCGCGCGCAACTTCATCGCGCCTCCCACATGATCGATGTGGGCGTGCGTAATCACGATTTGCTTGACTCGCAGGTTATTCTTGCGGATGAGCGCAAGCACGTCCTCAACGTCATCTCCAGGATCGATGACCATGGCTTCGCGCGTCGTCTCGTCGCCAATGATCGAACAGTTGCAATGCAGCGGCCCCACAGGAAAGATTTCGTGGATCATGCTTCCATTGTAACGAGGCGCTCGCAGCTTAGAAGCATTTCGTACGGCTCGGGAAGGGCACGGCTTCAGCCGTGCCATCCAAGTTCCACTATGATTCGGGCTTTAGCCCCTGAGGTTCGCCCGAGTCAGATTCAGACTTGTCTAGAAGCCCCGCGGGCGAGACAATACGCAACGTGCTCGGAGGTTCCGTGGCTAAATACCGTCAGCATGGATATCAGGACCGCGACCGCCAAGACAAGCCGCGCGGGGAGTCCCTGGAAAAGCCGTCCGTAGAAAAACAAAAGCCCGCCTCAGTGCCGCTCGCACGACGCGACTACAGCATGGGCCCAAAGCCAGTGAACATGCCCGGCACCCGCGCCGTCTCCCGCTGCGCGGAGTGTGGCACCCTGCTGCAGGGCATCCCCCCGACAGGTCTTTGTCCCAAGTGCGGCTTCGAATTGCATTCCTGCAAGCAGTGCATGTATTTCGATCCCGGGAGCCGCTTCGAGTGCATGCAGCCGGTAAAGGAACGTGTGGCGAAAAAAGATGCGCGTAACGACTGCACTTTCTACGAAATCCGCGTTACCCGGGAAAAAGAAACCTCCACGCCCGCCAGCCTGCGCCCCAATGACGCGCGGCAGGCATTCGAAAATCTGTTCAAGAAGTGATTCGCGCCAGACCTCAGACTTCAGACTTCGAACCCAGAATTGAGACCGCGGAACGGGCTTGGACGCCGGTTTTGCTGACGTCCGACGTCGCCCTTACGGTTTCTGCGTAGGCCTCATCAAAATCTCACTCACAAACGACTGCGCACTCTGGGTAACCAGCATTGCCACAGCATGCGCCACATCCTCCGGCTGCAGCATCTTCCCAGGATCCTTGCCCGCATGCGGACTAAGCTCCGTGTCGGTCGAGCCGGGGCAAATCACGGCCACACGAATGTTATATCCGCGCAATTCCTCCGCCAGCGAGTGGCTCAGCCCGTTCAATCCCCATTTCGATGCCGCATAAGCCGCACCGTTCGGCAGCGCGTTCTTCCCCGCGAGGGACGAAATATTGATGATGTGCCCGGAGCGCGCCCGAATCATCATCGGCGCGAATGCGCGCACCGCATAGTAGACGCCTCGCAAGTTTGTATTCAGGATCTCTTCCCATGAGTCAGGAGGGAGCTGGTGCAGCGGACCCTCAAGTCCGCGAACGCCAGCGTTGTTCACCAAGATGTCGACGCGCCCAAACGAAGTTTCAACGTGCCCAGCCGCTGCCTCAACCGACCGAAGACTGGTCACGTCACAGGAAACCACCTCAGCCTTCCCGCCAACCTCAGTGATCGCTCGCGCAACCGATTCCAGGCCGGCGCGACCGCGCCCGCACAGCACCGCAGTCGCGCCCAGGCTCGACAACTCTTTTGCAATGGCGGCGCCAATCCCCCGGCCCGCCCCAGTCACCACGGCCACCTGCCCAGCCAGCGCGTGAACCGCATTCACTCCCATTTGATCCGCTCGAACCGCGCCCATGAAACTTGCTCCCCTCTTGTCCACTTGCCTCGCGAGCGCTGTTAACAGCTATCCGCGAGACCCAACATCTGCATCCTATACAATAGCGCCGGGGGGCCAACTCGGAAGTTGCTTGCCTTCGGAACAAGACGTACTTATAATCCGGCAAACCCGAATAATAAAGGGTCAGTCGTCTTACATCTCACACAGATGCGAATTGCCGATCCCGTAAGATCCAAGGAGCCATACTGATGAAAAAGATTCTGGTCACGGTTGTGCTTGGCGTTGCTGCGCTGGCCGCAGCCCAGGACGCTGCTAAGCCGGCACAGTCGCAACCGTCCGCGGCACCCGCGCAGTCCGCCGCTCAACCCGCACAGTCGCAGCCGGCCGCAGCGCCAGCGCAAGGGCCGATCATTAAGGACCCTGTCGAATATAACGCTTACATGAGCGCAGCCAATCAGAAGGATTCTGCGGCGCAGATTAGCGGCTTCGAAGCGTTTCTTGCGCAGTATCCCAACAGCGTCATGAAGGTTGCCGCCCTGCAAACTCTCATGCAGGCCTACCAGCAGGCGGGGAACCAGGCAAAAACCATCGATGCCGCCACCAAACTCGTGGCCGCCGATCCCACCAACGAGCGCGCTCTGTTCCTGCTCGCCTATTTCGATCGCCTGAAAGCGCAAGGCGGCGACGCCAATGCCGCGCAGGATCTGGCGGATGCCAAGAAGTATGGGCAAATGGGACTGGATGGTCTGCCAAAATTCGCCAAGCCTGATGGCATGTCTGACGCTGACTTTCAAAAGATGAAAGATCAGATGACCGGCGTTTTCAACGCGGCTATCGGCCTTGCTGCCCTCACTGGCAAAGACTATGACACCGCGAGAAAGGATCTGCGCATCGCAGTTGATAGCAGTCCCGATTTCCAGAAGGATTTCAGCGTGGTGTGGCCGTTAGCCCTGGCCTATGCTGGGCCCACGCCTCCGGACCCGAAGCTAACCCCCGACCCGATCAACGCGATCTGGTTTGCCGCTCGCGCTTCCACGCTTGCCCCCCCGCAGGCGCAGGCGGGGATTGAGAAATACGCCAGATCGCTGTACGTGAAGTACCACGCCGGAGACGACGGCTGGACAGATGTCCTGGCGCAAGCCAAGGCCAACCCAGTTCAGCCCGCCGGCTTCACCATCAAACCCGCTCCCACGCCTCCGGAACAGGCTCACGCCATGGCAATCGCCACCGATCCCGCGAAAATGGATTTTGGCCAATGGGAGTTCATCCTCTCGAACGGTTCCCAGGCAGACCAGGATCTGGTGTGGAACGCTATCAAAGGCAAGGCCGTACAACTGCAAGGGACCGTCATCAAGGCGACAGCGACAGAGTTTGACATTGCTGGAAGCCTCGACGACATCGAAGCCAAGAAAGCGGATATCACTCTGACGTTTGAAGAGAAGGTTCCCTTGAAGATGATCCCCAAAGAAGGCGCCAGTCTGGACTTCCAGGGTGAGCCGGCATCGTACACCCCAAACCCGTTCATGATGACCATGGAGAAGGGCAAGCTGCTGAAAGCCGCTACGCCCACTCCGGCAAAGAAGCCGGCTCACAAGCCAACCGCCAACTAGTCGAGTCCAATTCGAACCAAAAAGGCAGCCCGCAAGGGCTGCCTGTGTTTTTGCACAACACCTCAATGCTTAGTGTGGGGACAGCCGCCCTCGGCTGTCCGGTCGAGCGCAGCTCGACCTTTCCCTTCGCCCCCCTTCAAACTGAGCCACTACTACAGGATTCTGCATATTGACAGCCCCCTGCCCGGGAGGACAATCGCCCTGCTCGGCACTGGCCGCATCGTATCCCCACCTCGCGGTTCCCAGCCCGGCCGTGCGCGATCTCTCCTGAGGTTTGCGACGCGATTCCCTAGTCCCGCACGACGGAGGATTCCAATGACGACACTACGAACTCTTGGGCTATTTTCTCTTGCAACCACGCGAAGCCCCAAGTACGTCGGTGCAGGCGGCCCCTGCTTCGCGAAGGCGGCCTGCATTGTCTTTGCGTTCTGTGTCGCGACGGCGATTGCCTCCCCGGCGCAGACGTTCACGAGTCTGGTCAGTTTCGATGTGACGAACGGAGCCAACCCCCAATGGGCCCCCCTTGTTCAAGGCACCGACGGGAACCTCTACGGAACATCCTCCGGAGGCGGCATTTTCAACAGCGGCTGCTTCAGAAGTCCCGACGGTTACTGTGGCACGGTTTTCAAAATTACCCCAGCGGGCACGCTGACCACGCTGCATTTCTTCACGAATGGTGAAGACGGGTCGGGCCAGGCTTCGGGACTGGTTCTGGCCACCAACGGAAACCTTTATGGAGTGAACTCCAACGGAGGCAACCTTAGCTTTTGTTTCGGAATTGGCTGCGGCGCGGCCTTCATAGTCACTCCAGGAGGCACGCTGAAGACGCTGCTCGATTTCACTTTCGGCGAAGGCGTCAATCCCAACTCTGCACTGATTCAGGGCACCGGCGGGAACCTGATCGGAACAACCGTCAACGGAGGGATCAGTGGTTGCGGGCCAACCGCAGACGGATGTGGCACGATTTTCAAAATGACTCCAGGGGGCACACTGACCGCGTTGCATAAGTTTGATTTCACTGACGGCTGGGACCCCCAGAACGCAGCGCTGACTCAAGGCGTCGACGCAAACTTCTACGGGGAAACTGGCGGTGGAGGGAAGAGTTCCAACTGCGCTAACAATTGTGGCACGGTCTTCAAGACCGGTCCATATGGCGAGTTCACGTCACTCCACCAGCTTCACGGTGACACCGTGATGGGTTGAAAGCGCTCGAAACAAGAGTAGCAAGGCGTTCCAAATTTCGCACGACGGAGGATTCCAATGACGACACTACCGATAGCAAAGATGGCCTGCGTCGTCTTCGCGTTCTGTTTCGCGGCCGCGATCGCCGCACCCGCGCAAACCTTCACTGTCCTCTCCAACTTTGACAACGGTCCCAACGATCCCCACTGGAATACCACCGCCCAGGGCCGCGACGGCAATATGTACAGTACGACCCCTCAAGTGTGGAGCGGGCAATCCGGAGACATCTTCAAAATCACCCCCACCGGAACCGTGGCCGACCTTTTTACGTTCGATGGAACGGACGGAGCGAATGCCACAACCGGCCTGACGCTGGCGCTCGGTGGGGATTTCTACGGCGCGGACAGCAATGGCGGCAGCCACGGTTACGGTCTCGTCTATAAGGTATCGCCCGGAGGCGCTGTCACCACGCTCTACAATTTTACCAACGGGGCCGACGGTGCGTATCCCCTTGCGCCACCCATCCAAGGCGTCGAGGGCAACTTCTACGGAATTGCGAGCAGCTGTGGTGGCCTTCCGCCCGGGAATCGATGCACCCCGTTCGACACCTACGGTTCCATTTACAAGATCACGCCCGAGGGCGCATTCAGCGTGCTGCACACCTTCAGCGGCCCGGACGGTAACAATCCCTTTGGTCAGCTCGTGCAGGGAACCGACGGCTACCTCTACGGAACCACGCTGGATGGCGGGGCCCATGGAGTCGGCACCGTCTTCAAGATCAGTCCGGCCGGTGACTTCACTCTGCTTTACACCTTTGACGGCACGCACGGGGCGCATCCATTCGCCGGCGGGCTGATCCAGGGCTATGACGGCAACTTCTATGGCATGGCCAGCCAAGGCGGGTCCAGTGGTGCGGGATTGTTGTTCAAGATCACTCCCGGGGGAAAGTTGACGGTTGTTTATGACCTCGCAAATAGCGGCTGCTGTTCTGACCCTGTCGGCGGTTTGGTTCAGGCCACGGACGGCAACTTCTACGGGACAACTGTCTTTGGGGGGAACGTTTTCCGCATCACTCCCAGCGGAGTATTTACCGACCTTGCCGACATCGGCGGCAGTCCGCAGTCGGTGATGTTGCAACACACCAACGGCATTCTCTACAGTTACAATGCGATTGCAGGCAGCGCCGACCGCGGATACTTCTTCAGCATGAATGTCGGTCTGGCTCCCTTCGTCACCTTCCTGCCCGCGGCTCGTCCGGTCGGGGGCGTGGTAGAAATTCTCGGCCAAGGATTCACAGGAGCAACCGGCGTCTCCTTCAACGGAACTCCTGCAACCTTCACCGCGGAATCTGACACTTACCTGACGGCAACCGTTCCCGCCGGAGCAAGCACCGGTTCTATCATCGTGACCGAGCCAGGCGGCACGCTGACCAGCAATAAGACATTCCGGGTGGTGCCGCAGATCAAGAGTTTCTCGCCGACCAACGGGCCGGTCAGCACCAGCGTCGTCATTACTGGCGAGAGCTTCATCGGAGTTATCGATGTGCATTTTGGCAACGTCAAAGTGACGAGCTTCACGGTGGATTCCGACACCCAGATCACGGCTACAGTGCCGGCAGGCGCGGAGACCGGAACGATCTCCGTCTGCACTCCCGGCGGGAGTGGTGATAGTGCCACCAGCTTCACGGTGACACCGTGATACTCTGAAACTGCTCGAAAAAGGAGTGGGAAGCCGCCTTCCACGAGGCGGCTTTCTGTTCCGGTGGGGTTTGTTACGAGCTCTTACTTTTTTCGAGCGCTGGGAAGAGATTGCGAACTTGCGGAGACGACTACTCTAGCGCACCGCTTTCTTTTCCCGATCCCGATCCAAAGACACTGGCCGCGCGCTGCGAGGCGGCCGTTTCGCTCCATCCCGAAGCTGGCGCACGTCGATCTTAAGTTCATCGATGGTCCGGCTCAGTGTGTTGCGGTGCATCCCCAGCTCGCGCGCGGCGCGGCACTGGTTCCCCTTGTTTTCCTGGAGGACGGTGAGGATAAAGCGTTTCTTGAATTCGCGCACACCCTCCGAATAAAGGATGTTGCTCTTATACATCTGCAGAATGAGTGCTTCCAGTTGATCTTTCACGTGAGGTCTCTCTCTTCCTGAATGTCTTTTTTTAACTGCCTGCTCGCACAGCGCTTATTTCGACTTCGAAGGCGGAGTGCCGCTCAAATCTTTGGGCGCCCGATGCAGAAAGTCCAACCCCTGATCGAACCGCACCCGCAACTCCACCGGCGCCACCCACATCGCTGCTCTTCCCACCACCAGAAAATACGGCGCCAACACCGACTTCTTCAACATTGACGAGGTTGGCGTGAACGCGGTCATTCCCATCAGCACCACGGTCACGATCAAAACCCCTTTCACCACGCCCAGCAAAGCTCCCATAAAACGGTCGAATCCGCTCAGCCCCGCTGCCTTCATCAACTTGCGTGCAACCCGAGCTGCCACATTGAACAGCAGCAGGATCACAAAAAAGATGATCAGGAAACTGAAAATATCAGCCAGCCAGGCGTTCTTCAAAAACGTCATGAACCAATCCGACAGCCCCGGATACTTCCATGCGGCAACCAGGTAACCTACAACCAGTCCAGCCATGCTCAGAGCCTCTGCAAAGAAGCCCTGGATTCCGGCCGAAACGATGCTCAGCAGCACAACCGCGACAATCAACCAATCCGCCGCGGTCATACTCTTCTCCCGCTCGCCGCTCCTTTTCGCGAGCCGCGGCCGGCTACTTGCCCCGCATTACGCCTATACATCCAGCTTGCGTCCCGTAATCTGGAAATAGGCGTCAAGATATTTCTCGCTGGTCCGCCGTGCCACCTCATCCGGCAAAGCCGGCGCGGGTGGCTGCTTGTTCCAGTGAATTTCTTCCAGGTAATCGCGAACGTATTGCTTGTCGTAAGACTCTTGTCCGCGTCCCGGCGCGTACTTATCCGCAGGCCAGAAGCGCGAGGAGTCCGGCGTGAGCACCTCATCCGCCAGCGTGATTCCCTGAGCTGTTCGTCCAAACTCGAACTTTGTGTCGGCGATGATGATACCCCTCTGCCGGGCGTATGCGGCAGCTTTCTTATAAATCCGTAGCGTAAGCTCGCGCAGGTAGCTGGAGGTCTCCGCTCCCAGGATCTCGCACATCCGGGCAAACGAAATGTTTTCGTCATGCCCGCTCACTTCCTTCGTCGCCGGAGTGAAGATCGGCTCCGGAAACGCCTCCGACTCGCGCAATCCAGCCGGCAGCTCAATCCCACACACTTTACCCGTGGCCTTATATTCCTTCCAGGCCGATCCTGAAATGTATCCCCGCACCACACACTCCACCGGAAACATCTCAGCCCGCTGCACAATCATCGACCGCCCGCGCAGCACCTCGGCATACTTCTGCAACGCTTG
This sequence comes from uncultured Acidobacteriaceae bacterium, assembly GCA_963787495.1. Lineage (GTDB taxonomy): Bacteria > Acidobacteriota > Terriglobia > Terriglobales > Acidobacteriaceae > Sulfotelmatobacter. Next base: position 371,605 of record CAWBDA010000001.1, on the reverse strand, counting down.
CGGATACTCCTCCACCTCGGCCGTGATCAAGTGGTTCGGAACAATGTCAGAAAGAAAATCAAACCAGAACAGCGAAATCTGTGTCAGCACCCGCCCCTTTTGAGGAATGCCGGTAGCCAGCACATAGTCGAAAGCCGAAATGCGGTCGGTAGCAACGAACAGCAGCCGCTCATCGTCGATCTGATAAACGTCGCGCACCTTGCCGCTGGCATGAAGTTTGAGATCCGGAAAATTAGTCTGCAGCACTACGGGATCAAGAAGTTTAGGGCTCATGTTTTAAATTTAACAGGGGAACGAGCGAGGCGTATTTTAGCCCCTCAGAAATTTTTGTCAACGGCAGAGATCACTTCATGGAAGTAAGTCCCTATCCTATTGAGCAGGGAAGCGTTGCCCGCCCACCCCGTCACATGTTTCCCCCCAAACCATTGTGGAAAACCTGAGGACGAAAGTGGATAAGTGGAGCGGGCGCTCTCGCCCGCTGTTTTTGACTTGGCCCGCTGTTCTTGACTTGGAGGGAATCTCATGCCTCAAGCTCGAATCGCAGGAGCCATCATCGCGATATATTTTCCGCCGCGACCGAGTGGCATTTCGGAAGGTCCACATAGCCGAGCGAACCAAAGTAGCAGAGCCCAACCACTATCGCGGCAGACAGCACAAAACCCTGCAACACTCTCGAAGCCTTAAGCCCAGATTCTCCCACCGCCAGGTAAGCATCCCGCCCCGCCGGCGCGATCGCTGAACTCGTTGCTCGCGGCTGCAGCCAGCAGCGCATGATCGCAACGCTCGTGTCGCCGAAGATCAATGGCCACTCATCGGGTTCGGCTGCTTCGGCCAGCTCCAGCATTTCCGGCGCGTATCGGTGTCTGAACGATGGCGGATACATCTGTAGCAACAAGCCGTACGCCCACAACAAGCAAAGCCGCATACTCACGCCCCCCTCTCGCCCAGCTTACCCAATCGCGTCCGCGCCACATCAACCACTTGCCGCAGGCGCCGCACTTCGAGGCGCAGTACCTGCTCTCCACTGGGCGTCAGGCAGTATTCCCGCCGGGTATCGCCACCTTTGAGTTTCCGCTCGCTCTCCCCCACCAGGCCGCTGGCCAGCAAGCGGTCCAGATTGGCGTACAGCGTGCCCGGCCCCAGCCGGTAATTTCCCCCCGACTGCCGCTTGACCGACTGCATGATCCCATACCCATGCAAGTCAGACTCAGAGAGCGCCAGAAGAATATGGAGAGAGGCCGAAGATAGTGGTCGATCCTTGACTGTCACGTCGCACTCTGATATATCACATTGTGATATATGTGGCAAGGCTCCTAAAACGGCCAATCCAACGGAGAAATTTATCATGAAGCCGTCATCGCTCGGGCTGGCTGCAGTCGCTCTGCTCGCCGTCATCGGAAGTCTCTCACCTGCGTCAGCGCAAACGGAAGCCGCAGCGGCAAACGGCGCGCCCCAGGCAACCACCGAGCGGGATGGCCAGCACGATTTTGATTTTGAATTGGGGAGCTGGAAAATTCACCTGAAGCGCCGCTTGCACCCTTTGACCGGCTCGAATAACTGGGTCGATTTTGATGGCACTTCCATCACTCGAAAAGTTTGGGAAGGCCGCTCCCAACTCGAAGAGTTCGAAACCGATGGCGCAGGCGGCCACATCGAAGGTCTGACCTTGCGTCTTTACAATCCTCAAACCCACCAATGGAGCCTCAATTGGGCCAACGCCAAAGACGGCACCATCGTCGCGCCCCAGGTCGGCCAGTTCAAGGACGGTCGCGGCGAGTTTTACGGTCAAGACACCCTTAACGGCAAACTGATCTACATCCGATTTATTTGGTCGAACACCGATTCAAACATGCCTCATTTCGAACAATCATTCTCTGACGACGGAGGCAAAACCTGGGAAGTGAACTGGATTACAGACCAGACACGAGTAAAGTGATGCACCCCTAGAGCACGCTGATGTACACGCTGATGTAAGGAGAAACAATCATGAAACGGTCTTCGCTCGCACTGATTGCAGTCCTGCTGCTCGCTATAGTTGGAGCCAGTCTTCGCAGCCACGCCCAGGCGCAGAATCAAACTCTGCGTCCTGCACTTTCCCGAGCCGACGAGATGCTCGACAGGTGGAATGACATCGGAAACAAACTCGTCGCCATGGCCCAGGATTTTCCCGAAGACAAGTACGACTTCAAGCTGCAGAAGGACGAGCGCACCTTCGCCCTGAATCTCCTCCACGCCGCCGCACTCGACTACGTTCTGATCCGCAGGGTTTCCGGATCAAATATCGGCCCCGACTTCGGCCAAGGCGACAACCCCTCGCGCGACGCTTTCAAGACCAAAGCCGACGTAGTAAAGTTCGTGCAGGGGGCCATCGTCCGCGGAGCGCAAGTGATTCAGCAGCAGGGCGACGCCGGGCTGGACAATACATCGAAGTTCGGAAACCGGCTGGCCCACAACTCCACCATCTGGATGTTCGCCATCGAGCACAGCGCCGAACACTACGGCCAGCTCGTCGTTTACTATCGAGCCAACAACCTCGTTCCGCCGGCATCACGCCAGACGCAGGCCCAACAGCCGCAACCCTCGCAGCCTGCCACAACCATAGCCTCAACCGTCGACCACGACATCGCCGCCGTCGAGAAGTTGATTGTCGAAGCCGCCGAAGCCATGCCCGAAGATAAATTCAACTTCTCTCCCGCAAGCCTGAACATTCCCGGCGCCGACTACAAAGGAGTGCGCACGTTCGCCCGGCAGGTCAAGCACGTAGCCGCTTCCAACTACGCAATATTATCGCCGCTAACCGGCGACAAGTTCCCGGAGAACTTCCTCGGCGGCGACGGTCCCGAAAATCTGAAGACCAAAGCCGAAATCATCAGCTTCCTCAAGGATTCCTTTGCCCTGGGTCACAAAGCCGCAGCCACCTTAACCGCCGAAAACATGTTGCAGCCCACCGACAACAGCCAATCGCTCCGCCTCCACCGGGCCACATTCGCCGTAGCCCACGCCTTCGACCGTTACGGACAGATGGTCGAATATCTGCGCATGAACGGAATCACGCCGCCAGCCAGCCGCACAAAGTCAGACTGACGAAGCCGGTGTAGAGCGGGCGCCCCCGCCCGCTGCCTTTGACTTTGTTCGTGAAGTCCCCAGCCCCCTTGCGCCCCAATGTTAAAATAGAACCAGAACCCCAAAAAATTTCGCAAAATCAGGCGGAGCCTCAAGGCTCCGCCTTTCTGTTCTCCAAGACTCAGGTTCTAAACCAATTCAGGAGTCCCGATGCCAAAGCCGTTCAGCCGCCCCGACGACCCCAACCGTCCCAACACCAAGCGCACCGGAGAGCGTTCCGAAGCCGCTTTCCTCTACCAGGCCAGCCAGCGCCGCTTCGCCATCTGCAAGCCCTGGGGAGACAGCGAGCGCTACGACTTCATCCTCGACAACCGTCCCCAGCCTCGAGTCAAACTCTTCCGTATCCAGATCAAGTGCACCGACTGCCTCCGCGCCGATGCCTACGAAACCCGCGCCACCTACTCCGTCGGCCGCCGCCACGTCCCCTACAACAAACGCGACATCGACTTCATAGCCGCCCACGTAGTCCCGCTAAACATCTGGTACATAATCCCAGTAGAAGTCTGCACCCCGCAACCCATGCTCCGCTTCTACCCCCACCGCAAAGCCAAGTTGATGCGCCTCGAAAAATACCGCGAAGCCTGGCACCTACTGGATCCCCCACTACCAAATCCCCCAATCACCATCCAAGCCTGCGTCGACGAAGATTATCCCGAAGGCTATGAACGGGAACCGGAACTCCCGGAGTCCCACTAAACCCTGTCATCCTGAGCGAAGCATGATGCCCACGAAGTGGACGTCATGCGCAGTCGAAGGACCCCATCCCGCTGGCAGCATCACCAGCCTCGCAAGGAATTTCCGCCACGGCTCGTGTGGGACGGACACTCCTGCCCGTCGTTTTTGACGTTGCTTTTTTTTGGAAGTGGGGAGGGGTGAGCCAACGACAGAAAAAAGAGGGCAGACGTAAGGGTCGAACGCTGCCAACCGAGCCAACACTAACCCATGCCTGCCCCAAAAGCGCCGTCCACCTTACCTCAGTGGACTAGCCTCTTTGAAGTAACTCAGATGATACTGTTCCCGAAATGGGATGGCTGTTCAAAATTGCACACTTCGAAAAAAGAGCCCCGTGCCCAGCCCCGAGACACATGTGGGGACAGCCGCCCTCAGCTGTCTACCAGGCAAAGCCCGGTTGCTTTTGGTGTTGGTGTTGCCGTTGGTGTTGCCCGTGTGGGACGGACACTCCTGTCCGTCGCCTTTGACGTTGATGTTGATCTTGCCTTTGACGTCGAATTGAAGGAGTCCCCACCGCCGCAAGCACCACCGTGAAAGAGCGGCGCTTAAGCGCCGCGTAAAGTCCCAGGCTGGCGCAGCGCTTCAGCGCTGCGAAAACACCCACTCCCCACCAACAACCCTGGTCATTCCAAACGGGGCCAAAGGCCCGATAAGGAACCTGCTATGGACTTCATTCCCGAACCCAACAAGCCTTGTCATCCTGAGCGAAGCGTGACGCCCACGAAGTGGACGTCATGCGCAGTCGAAGGACCCCTATCCCCTACACACCATCGCCGGCTTGACAGGGAGTTTCCACCACCGGCCCTGCTGTTGACCTTGCTGAGGCGACCCACAAATCGCGACACGAGCAAGACCGGGGCACGACGTCCAGTCCTGCCGCACAGCCGTAAGAAAAGGCAATCGGGTTTAAGCCCCGAGGTAAATGTGGAGACAGCCGCCCCTCGGCTGTCCACCGGGCAAAGCCCGGTTGCTTTTGGTGTTGGTGTTGCCGTTGGTGTTGTCTGTGTGGGACGGACACTCTTGTCCGTCGCCTTTGACGTTGGTGTTGATCTTGCCTTTGACGTCGAATTGAAGGAGACCACCACCGCCACAAGCACAACCGTGAAAGAGCGGCGCTTAAGCGCCGCGTAAAGTCCCAGGGTGGCGCAGCCCTTCAGCGCCGCGAAAACACCCACTCCCTATCAACAACCCTTGTCATTCCAAACGGGGCCAAAGGCCCGACAAGGAACCTGGTATGGACTTCGTTCCCGAACCCAACAAGCCTTGTCATCCTGAGCGAAGCGTGACGCCCACGAAGTGGACGTCATGCGCAGTCGAAGGATCCCTAACCCCGCACACCACTCTCGGCCTGACAAGGCATTTCCACCACCGGTTCGTGTGGGACGGACACTCCTGTCCGTCGCCTTTGACGTTGATGTTGATCTTGTTCTTGACTTTGAGCCGAGCGGACCATCACGACCGCAAGCACAACCGTGAAAGAGCGCCGCTTAAGCGCCCCGTAAAGCACAGGACGGAGCCATAATTAAGAAGTAGCACGCCCGCGCTGCCCGACATGGCGGACGGAATCGAATTCAATCTTCCTTCTTGAATCCAACGCCGCGAGCATCTTGGGTAAATACACCGAAGCCGAGAACCCGCCCGCCTGAGTCCCGCTCGAAAACGAGCCTTCCGAGGTCCCCTGCATCGAATTCGTCCTTCGCAATAGCGGTCAATTTCTGTGGCGGATTGTCGCGGTTCCGCAGAGTTAAGGTGTCCTTCTTCAGAGACAAGCCATAAACGGCATCAAGTTCTGTACTCCGAAATTGTCCCGTGTAGGAAGCCAGCACACGCTCGTCGAGATGAAGCTCCCGAACCCTGCTACCGGAAAAGTAGGTCTCGCCCTTTATGTCGAGCTTCGCGTGTATGGTGCCTTCTGATGATTCAAACGTAATGACGTTGCTTTCGAGATCGTGGAATTGGTTCGCGTTGATCCGTCTCAGCACTGCTCCCCAAGCCATCAGATTGCCGTTGGATGCGGTGAACGTGTACATCAGGTGAGTTCGAGGATCGAGGTATTTCCCAGCGAACGTAGCGGGGTCGGGGAAGTTCCTCTCGCTTGAGGGATCGAGGGTGCCCGCGCCGGGTTGCACCTGGTCAGCCAAGTAAATGTCGGCGACTTTTCGTGCAAGATTTTCTGGCACGGCAGTGGCGATATTACAAAGACAGATCACGGTGAATTTCTGCTCTGGAAAGCGCAAAAGCTCAGTCCGGTATCCGAAGAGTGCTCCGCCGTGCTCCACGATTGGCAAACCCCGATAGTTCCCCAAGTCGAGCCCCATCGCGTAACTAATCTTGTTGCCGTTGTTAAGCACACCGGGCGTTTGCAACTCCTGTACGAGCGTTCCTTTGCCAAGTCGATTCGCGTAAAAGTTCCTGTCCCAGAGAAGCAGGTCATCAACATTGCTCATGAGACCACCGCCTCCCACGATTGCATACGTTGTTGACCAGTCCACGCGAAAGGTGTCGTGCGGGCTTGAATCGTATGCGGCAACCCGACCGGGCACCACTAGCGTGTGGTCGTCATAGAACAGCGTGTGAGACATGCCGAGGGGCTGAAACATGTTCGCGGCAGCGAACTCGTTCAGCGATTTCTTGGTTGCTCGTTTTACGACCATACCGAGCAGAAAGTAGTTCGTGTTGCTGTAAATCCACTCGTCTCCGGGGACGTTGTTGAGCCCTCGTTGACGAGCCACAATTTTGAAAATCTCTTCCGGGGAATTGAAGTCCAGCACATCGTGACCGGAGAGACTGAGAAGCGTAAAGAAGTCTCGGAATCCGCTGGTTTGGTGAATCATCTGCCGCAGCGTGATGACATGACCATAGTCGGGAAGCTCTGGGACGGATTTGCGCACGTCGTCATCGAGCGAAAGATATCCCTGCTCTGCTGCCAACACTATCGCTGCAGCCGTGAATTGCTTCGACACCGAACCCATGTAAAAAACTGACTGCGGCGAAAGCGGAACTCCAAGTTCAAGATTTGCCGAACCGTAAGCCTTCCGGTAAATGGAGTCACCGTTGCGAATCACTCCTAGCGAACACCCCGGTGACCCCGGTTTGTCGTAAACCGAGAAGACTTGATCGACTTTCTGACTAGGAACATCCTGCGCGGAGCCAGCGACACTGAGGAGTATTGTGAGGGCGAGAGTCGCGAGAACGAATCGCTTGAGTAATCCCATTGAAGAATGCTAATCCAACAAGCAGAGGCCATGCCAGCGGATGAAGCCGGTAATCCTTAGCCCCGGCCATTCCGCAGTCGAGCCTTCAGGCGCTCCCGCACCTGCTCTCCAGGAATAGTCTCCACCCGACCAGACCGGATGTCATCCATCCGGCGTTCGATCTCTTTGGCCCAGGCCTCCTCCACGCCTTCCTCGGCGGGCTCGTTGTCCAGGGTTTCAATCAAACGATCGATCAGAAGCCCACGTTCCTGAGCAGAAAGGGCGAGCGCCTTCTCCAGCAACTCCGAAACTTGCGGCGTCATCTGTGCCATTAACCCTACCTCGCTCTCGGTTGATCTTACACCCGTCCGCAATTCCCCTTGGGGGCGTCCCCTTTTCCTTTCAACAACTTACCCCCCACCCAATCCCCCAATCAACCGCTAAACCCCATTTTCCCCCCATTCGTTGGGATAAAGATGCGTAACCCCTTCCCCTCCAATAGCATCACAACAGACCAATACCCAGGGAAACGTGTAAGAACCAGGTTCAATTCACGGGGAGAACCATAAGCAGTCGGGTTAGGGTCTAGGTTTTGTGGGTAAGGATCAAAGGCAAAGCCAAGGCAAGTTTCCGCCCGAGTTTTTTCCTAAGACCGAATACCCGAGACCTGGAGTAAAGAAGAGTTCCAAAAGGCCGAGGCCCGAAAGCCGAAGCCCGAAGCCCGAATTTAGGAGCCTTTAAAGCATGCGTAAGCCGATCAAATACGTAGAGAAAGCAGTAACCGTCGCCGCCAAAGGCGTTTGGGCTGTCTTCGATCGCTTGAATCAGATCAAGCAAAACCCATCGCCCACCCCTAAATGGTCCGACAAGCCTCTGCTCAAGTCCTACGAAAAGTCGAAGCCACCCCTCGGCTGGCCCCGCTCCACCGATTCTCTGTGCCCGAGGTGTGTCCCTGAGATTCGCCAGCAGATTCTCGACGGCAAATTGCCGCACGAAGTTCTGATGAACGAAAAGGTAGGCGAGATCAAAGCCACCATCATCGAACGCGACGGCAAGATTCTGATGGTCAAGGACTGTCCGAAACACGGCCACTTCGAAGACGTGATGTCCATCGACACCGAATTCTCCAAGCACCTGGAAGACGTCTTCCCCGGCCGCGACATCGTGGCCCACAACGACGAAAAGCTCCACCATCACGGGTCTTCGACGGTGAAGTACGGCCGCGGCTCGGTGCTCACCATCGATCTGACCAACCGCTGCAACATGATGTGCGATCCCTGCTTTATGGACGCAAACCAGGTAGGCTTCGTCCACGAACTGCAGTGGGAAGAAATCAAGCAGATGCTCGACAACGCCATCACCATCAAGCCGCGTCGGCAGATGAGCGTGCAGTTCTCCGGCGGCGAGCCCACGTTGAGCCCATACTTCCTCGACGCGGTCCGCTACGCCAGAAAAGTCGGATACAACTCCGTTCAAGCAGCAACCAACGGAATTGAATTCGCAAAAAGTTTTGAATTCTGTCAGCAGGCAGTAGAAGCCGGCATGCGCTATGCCTACCTGCAATTCGACGGAATCGGCAACGCCGCCAACGCCCACCGCATGGTAGGCAACCTCTTCGACGTGAAGCTGAAAGCAATCGAAAACCTGCACAAGGCGGGAGTAGAAATCGTCCCAGTAGTGACGATCGTAAACGGCATCAATAACGAACAAGTAGGCAGAATCATCAAGTTCGCGCTGGACAATCCAAAAACAATCAGCTTCCTGTCCTTCCAACCAGTGAGCTTCACTGGCCGCGACGAAGCCGTAACCGACGACCGCCGCCAAGCCCAGCGTTACACGCTAAGTCACCTCGCCCACGACGTAAAAAATCAAACCGGCTTAGGCGAACCAAGCCGCGACTGGTTCCCAATAAGTTTCATGGGAACATTCTCCGACTGGGCCGACCTAATGCACGCCAACGACGTAAAAAACGACTGGGGCCAACTAAGTTGCGGTTGCCACCCTAATTGCGGGACGGGGATGGCGGTGATGATTGATAAGGAGACCAAGGAGGCGGTTCCGGTTACTGCTTTTTTGGCTGGCGATCAGCTGGCTAAAGATATTGCGAAGGTTAATGATGCGGCGCGGGGGAAGTTTCTTACTGTGTTTGGGATGGCGCTTTGTTTGATGAAGAACTACGATCCGTATCAGGCGCCTACGCATTTCAAGCTGATGGATCTGTTGCGGAAGTTTGATAAGAACTTTAATGCTACGGGGAAGAACTACGGCAAAGTTGGTCCCGACCGGACTGTGGATGATGTGATGAAGCGGCGGCAGGACCGGTGGAACTTCCTGTTTATTGCGGGGATGTGGTTCCAGGATTTGTTTAACTATGACTTCCGGCGGACGGAGCAGTGCATTATTCCTTACGCTACGCAGGAAGGGGAGATTTCGTTCTGTGCTTACAACACTGGGGTGGGCTGGCGGAACATCATCGAAAAGATGCATATGACCGCGACCTTGACCAAGTGGTATGAAGAGCATGGACGGCACGAGATTTTTGCGGGCGGGAAGAAAGTGAAGATGGACGATGAGACACATTCGCTTCTGCTGCGCGAGAATATTGTGACCACGGAGTTGCAGCACGATCTGGACAATCTGGGGATCGCGAAGAACGCTCGCGAAGAGAAGAAGCGGGCTCGGGATGCGAAGGCGGCTTTGGCTGTCGACCATTCGGAGACTCCGGTTGCTGGGCATCGCGGGCCGCAGAAGAATGATGAAGCCTACAATGCGCGCATGGCTTCGCTGTATCGCGAAGTCGTGTTGAAAGAGAAACCCGCGGTGGCGGAGAATGGATTCATTCCGCTGGGTGCTTTGGGGAAGGCGAACGGTAACGCGTCTAGTGCTGCTAAGCCGGAAGTTGCAGAGCCGGTGGCGGGAGATTGAAGTACAGCTTCTAGCTACTAGCTTCTAGCTCAAACCATAACGGGTCGCCTTCGGGCGGCCCGATTTGTTTTTCCGGGTTGAACTACACGGTGCAGGGATGGTGGAGGCAGCGCCTTCGCCGGGGCTACTGTCGTCGCTTTGCTCCTCCCTTCGCCCCGACTGCGGCGTACCCCGCCCGCTTGCCCACGAACTGGCCAGCTGCGTCGCTTTGCTCCTCCGCAGGCCAGTTCGCCCAGAAAATCCTCACGACCAAAGTTCTACGGGAGCATGTTGCCTATGCGACGGATTTGGGCGCCTACGGCTTTCAGTTTTTCTTCGATTTTTTCGTAGCCGCGGTCGATGTGGTAGACGCGGTCGATTATGGTTTCGCCGTCTGCTACCAATGCTGCCAACACTAATGAGGCGCTGGCACGCAGGTCTGAGGCTAGAACTGCGGCCGCGCTTAATTGGGTTTTGCCGCGGACTACGGCGCGGTGGCCTTCGATTTTTATGTTGGCGCCCATGCGAACCAATTCCTGGGCGTGCATGAAGCGGTTCTCGAAAATGTTTTCGGTGATGATGCTGGTGCCTTCGGCTTGCGTGGCCAGGGCCATGAATTGGGCCTGCATGTCGGTGGGGAAGCCTGGGTATTCTTCGGTGTTGAGGTCGGAGGCGGTGAAGGGATTGTCTCCCATTACGCGGACGGAGTCTTTGGTGGACTTGGTCTTGACTCCGGACTCTTTCAGTTTGCTGAGAATCGCTTCCAGGTGAGTGGGATCACAGGCGGAGATGTTCAGATCGCCGCCGGTTAGCGCTCCGGCGATTAAGAAGGTGCCGGCTTCGATGCGGTCGGGGATGATGCGATGGCGCGCGCCTTTTAGCTTGGCCACTCCTTTTATTTTGATAGTGGGCGTGCCTGCGCCGTGGATCTTTGCTCCCATTTTGTTTAGCAGGGCGGCTAGGTCGGCTACTTCGGGTTCGCGGGCGGCATTTTGAAGAATGGTTTCGCCTTCGGCTAAGGTGGCCGCCATTAACAGGTCTTCGGTGCCGGTTACGGTGATTTTGTCGAAAACGATTTCGGCGCCGTGGAGGCGGTCGGCTGTCGCTTCCACGTAGCCGTGTTCTTGTTTTATTTTTGCGCCCAGGAGTTCGAGGCCTTTGATGTGGAGGTCGATGGGACGCTGTCCTATGGCGCAACCGCCGGGGAGGGAGACGCGGGCGCGGCCGCAGCGGGCTAGCAGCGGTCCAAGGACCAGGGTGGAGGCACGCATGGTTTTTACTAATTCGTAGGAGGCTTCGGGGCTGGGTAGATTTTTGCAGTGGATGGTGGTGCGGTGCTGGGCGCGACCGTAGCCTAGTTCGACTTCGGCTCCCATGGCGGCTAAGAGGTTGCGGGTGGTTTGGATGTCGCGGACTTGGGGGACGTTTTCTAAGATGACCGGCTCGTCGGTTAGCAGAGCTGCGGCCATGCAGGGGAGTGCGGCGTTTTTTGCGCCGCTTACGCGGACGGTGCCGAGGAGCGGGGAGCCGCCGCGGATTACTAGTTTGTCCATTGGGTTCGGGGTACGGGGTAACGAGTTATTTTAGCGGGGAATTGGGGTGGTATAGGTAATTGAGAGGGTGCGCGGCTGGGGGATTTGCTTGGCTAGGAGTGCCGGACGGGAATTCGTGGGTGAAATGGGGAATATACGATAGTCAATTCTAGGGCGAACAAGCGCGATTGGGTGTGCCCCAACTTTGATCGGTGTAAAACAAAACAGCGTACCAGCGGTTCTCCAGACGGCTCACGCGAGGGACCCTGCATGGTATCCCGTCAAACTTGCCCGGCTGATGTCTCTTGGCCGCCGCTGCGAGCGAATCGGCTGGGTCGAAGACGAGATATACGGTGGTGTCTCCGGCTCCTGGGAACCCCCACCCGTCCCATTCGACGTGCTTCAGTTCTCCGTTCGCCGGTGTGGATTGTGCAAGGACCTCGGCTTTGTAGCGGCGCGACCCCAAAGACCATCTGACATTGTTGCGAATCGCATAATAATTGCTGAGGAAAACGAACGAAAGAATCCAGAACACCGCCAGCATGGACAATATTGCTAAACAAAAACTGGGTTTCCTTCCGATTGCCGCAAACAGCAAGAGGAGGAGCAAGAAAAGGCTGACAAGGACAACTAGCAAGAGGTAGAGCACGGCGTCGGATTCCCCGAATGTATCGAGGAGACCGAAGGCAATCGTGCCTAATGCTGTGTAAAGCGGCAATCGCCAGTTGAAGTCTTCTCTTGCGCTCTCGTTTTTCACAATCCGAGGTTTCCCGTCGCGGTCAGATGTTCTAAATCTTATAATCCTATCCCATGCAAGCTCCTCAGGGGCTAAAGGCTGGTCTTTTTCCATCTTCCTGGGCACGCTGACGCCGTGCCCTTCCCGATCGTGTGCGGCTCACACGTCTCCGCGATGCGGAAGGCGTCAAGGGTAGGTGAAAGCGCGACGGTGAGAATGCCTCGGCACGCCTCTGGTTGTGCGAGCATTGCAGGGGTCCTTCGACTGCGTTGCCCTGCGCTTCGCGCAGGGCAACTTCGCTCAGGATGACACGCGAGAAAATTGCTTATTTTGCTAGCGCGATGGCTTGGCGGACGTTGGCTTTTGCTTTTTTCAGGGCCGACATGGCTTCGGGGCGCGATACTCGTGCGGATAGCATTACCAGGGCTACTGGCGTCTTGTTGCCGGAGGCTTTTAGGGCCTGGGTCGCGGAAGCGTGAGTGGCTCCGGTGGCTTGTTCGAGGATTCCTATGGCGCGCTGCAGGAGTTTTTCGTTTTTCGGGGCTACGTTGACCATCAGGTTGCCGTAGACGTAGCCGAGGAGCGTCATGGCGGCGGTGGAGATCATGTTGAGAACCATTTTGTGAGCGGTGCCGGCTTTCATGCGAGAGGATCCGGCGAGGACTTCGGGGCCTACCTGAGTGACGATGGCGAAGTGCGCGGCTCGTTCCAGCGGGGAATTGGGATTGCAGGTCAGGGCTATGGTGTGGGCGCCGCGCTGGCGGGCTCGTTCGATGGCGGCTACGGTGAAGGGAGTGCGTCCACTCGATGCTATGCCGAGGACTACGTCGTTCTTGGTGGGCTTGCGGCGGGACATTTCTTCGCGGCCGGCTTGGGCGTCGTCCTCGCTAATTTCGGAGGCGGAGGCCAGAGCTTTGGCGCCGCCGGCGATTATGAACTGGACGGAACGCGGGCTGGTGTTGAAAGTCGGCGGGCATTCGGCGGCGTCGAGGGCCGCGATGCGGCCGCTGGTTCCCGCGCCGACGTAGATTAGGCGTCCACCGTGGCGGAGGGAGGCGGCTACTTGATCGATGGCGCGGGCGATTTGGGGCAGGGCTCGGGTTACGGCTAGAGCAACGGTGGCGTCTTCGGCGTTGATCAGGTGGGCGATGTCCAGTGAGGATTTGCGGTCGAGGTCACCGGCGGCGTGGTTGGGCTGCTCGGTGTGAAGGTGGTGGAGAGTTGGTGGGTTGCGTTTCAAGTTGGACCTTTCGGGATTGGAGCGGCTGGTTCATTCTAGCTGTTTTGCGCGGTCGCTTGGCGGTGAGTGGGATTTGCCAGCAACAGCACGCAGCCCCTTAAGTAATATTTGGCGGCGACAGAGACGTAGCGGAGCTACGTCTTTACGGCGGATTCTGTGGCGCTTCGCGGGGAGGCTCCTTCCAGGGCTTCGATTATGGCGTCGTGGAATTTGGGGCGGAGTTGGTTGATGGCTTGATTGGAGGAGTCTGGCCAGGTGCGGTTGGTTAGCAGAGTGATTGAGAGCTGGCGGGTGGGGTCGATCCAGAGAGAGGTTCCGGTGTAGCCGAGGTGGCCGAAGGAGTGGGGCGAGAGATATTTTCCTGAGAGCGATGGTGTGGAAGGAGTGTCCCAGCCCATGGCTCGAGTTGTGCCTGGGGGCGCGGATTCGCGGCGGGTGAAGAGGGTCACGGTTTCGGGGCGGAGGATGGGGTTGCCAGAGTTGAGCATGGCTTGGGCAAATTTTGCCAGGTCGGCGGCGGTGGAGAAGAGTCCGGCGTGGGGAGCTATGCCGCCCAGAACGCTGGCGTTTTCATCCTGGACTTCGCCTTGGATTACTCTTTGGCGGAACGCGCTGCGTGGGGCTTGCTGGCTTCCGCTTTGGGGTGGGGATGCTTTCGGCAGTTGTCGGACAGGAGTGTCCGACCCACACGGTTCTTCTCGCTCGTCCGCCGTGGGTGGGATTTGGGTTCGGATTTCTACGGGGGGATTGAAGGTGGTGCTGGCCATGGCCAGCGGGGAGAAGATTTCGCGCTGGCAGAAGCGGTCCAGGGATTCGTCGGCTAGACGTTCGAGGGCGACGCCGAGGATTATGAATCCGATGTCGCTGTATTGGGCGCGAGTGAGTGGGTCGACGGTTAGGGAAGTGGTGAAGGCGGCTTGGAGGAGTTCGTTGCGCGAGTGAGCTTTCAGGAAAAACTTCTCGTGTGCGGGCAGGCCGGAGGAGTGGGCCAGTAGCATGCGCAGGGTTACTTCGTGGCGGCGGGGGTCTTTTGCGGGGTCGCGAATGAATTCGGGGACTATGGCGGAGACTGGGGCTTCGAGATCTAGGAGGCCGCGTTCGTAGAGGAGCATGGCCATCGTGGTGGTCGCTACTACTTTGGTTAGGGAGGCTAGATCGAAGAGTGTGGAGGGGTGGACGGCGCCTTGCCCACCCTTCGCAAGAGACGCGAAGGATGGGGCACCGGCGTCCGGTGTGACGGACTCGAGATCAAGGTCCCCACCCTCTCGCGAAGTGCGCGAGGAGGGTGGGGCACCCGCTTTTTCGTCATAGGTGAAAGTTCCCAGGGCTTTTAGGGCTAGCAGGTTGCCTTGGTGGGTTACGGCTAGTGACGCTGCAGGGAAGGCTTGCTGGTCTATTGCTTCTTGCAAAATGGTGAAGGCTTGGGCGAACGTCTTGTCTTGATCGTCAAACTTCTCGGGCGGCGTGGATGAGGGGTGGGGCGCGGTCATTGATGAATTCATGATATGGCATAAGTGGCACCCCCTTACTTGAGTTTCTTGAGTCATGCCGTGCGGGTTGTGTAGAGTCAGAGCATCCTTTCTTCTCAGACAAACTCGGTTATCGGGGTCGGGCTGCTGTGCTTCATTCTCGGCGCGGGGAGTGCCGCTGGCGAGAAGTCCGGGCTGCGCCCGGACGGACCCTTCGACTCCGCTCAGGGCAGGCAGCCGGGGGCGGCTGTCCCCACACGTGCGCTGCCTGGGGTTGATGCTGTCATTGAGCAGGCTATTCAGGAGAAGCAGATTCCCGGGGCGGTGCTGATTGTTGGGCATGATGGGCAGATTATTTACCGGAAGGCTTATGGGGCGCGGGTTTTGGAGCCGCGGCGCGAGCCGATGACTTTGGATACGGTGTTTGATCTGGCTTCGCTGACCAAGGTGATTGCTACTACTACGGCGGTGATGCAGTTGGTGGAGCGGGGTGAGGTGCGGTTGAATGATCCGGTGGCGAAGTATTTGCCGGAGTTTGCGCAGAATGGGAAGGACGACATTACGGTGCGGCAACTTTTGACGCACTACTCGGGGCTAGAGCCGGATCTGGATTTGAAGACTCCTTGGGAGGGCAAGGAGACGGCTTACCGGATGGCGTTTGCGGAGACTCCGCAGCAGGCGCCGGGTTCGGGATTTGTTTATAGCGACATCAATTTTATTGTTTTGGGTGCGCTGGTGGAACGAGTGTCGGGAGAGACGCTGGATGCGTACGCGGAGCGGCATATTTTTTTGCCGCTGAAGATGATGCGGACACGGTTTGTGCCTCCGGCGGCGTGGCGGGAGAAGATTGCTCCTACGCAGTATGACGAGAATGAGCACATGCTTTGGGGAGTGGTGCATGATCCTACGGCGCGGCGGATGGGCGGCGTGGCGGGGCAGGCTGGGCTGTTTTCTACCGGGGACGATCTGGCGAAGTTTGCGCAGGCTTTGCTGAGTGGGGGTGGAGGGATTTTGTCCGGGCTGACGGTGGAGAAGATGACGCGGCCGGAGCAGCCGCCTTCGGCTCCGGTGCTAAGGGGGTTTGGGTGGGACATTGATTCCCCGCTGTCGTCGAACCGGGGGGACCTGCTGCCGGTGGGCGGGTATGGGCATACGGGGTGGACTGGGACATCGATGTGGATCGATCCGACTACCCAGACTTACATTATTTTGCTGACTAATGCGGTGCATCCGCGCGGGGGGAATGCGATCGCTCTGCGATCGAAAGTGGCGACGGCTTTGGCGGCAGAGCTGGCTTTGACTACGAGTGAGAAAGAGGCGCTGCGCTGGGAGAGTATTACTGGTTACAACGAGGCGTTGAGCGCGGCGCGGCACGTGAGCGTGCGCAATGGCAGTGTAAAGAATGGGATTGATGTCCTGGAGGAGCATGGGTTTGATGTGCTGCAGGTTGCTGGGGGTAAGAAGAAGATCGGGGTAGTGACTAACCAGACGGGAGTGGATTTGGAGGGGCGGCGGACGATTGATGTGCTGGCTGGGGCTGCGGGAGTAACGCTGGAGGCGATATTCAGTCCGGAGCATGGGGTTACGGGGACTTTGGATACTACTGACGTTGGTAATTCTAAGGATGCGGCTACCGGGGTTCCAGTTTACAGCGTTTATGGCGCCAAGGATGCGGAGCGGAGGCCTGCGGCGGAGGTGATGAAGTCGCTGGATGCGGTGGTGATCGATATTCAGGATGCCGGGGTACCATTTTATACTTACGAGACTACGCTGGGATATTTTCTGGAGGCGGCGGCTGCGGCGGGGGTTGAGGTGATTGTGCTGGACCGGCCTGATCCGATTACCGGATCGTTTGTGCAGGGTCCGGTGGCGGATGCGGGGCGGGAGAGCTTTACGAATTACTGGACGGTGCCGGTGCGGCATGGCATGACTTTGGGCGAGCTGGCTAAGATGTTTAATGCGGAACGGAATATCAACGCCAAACTTACCGTGGTGCCGATGGAGGGGTGGCAGCGCGGGGACTGGTTTGATTCTACCGGGCTTGCGTGGGTGAATCCTTCGCCGAATTTGCGGAGCTTGACGGCGGCGACGCTTTATCCGGGAGTAGCTTTGATTGAGGGTACGAATGTGTCTGTGGGACGGGGGACGGACACTCCGTTTGAAGTTGTGGGTGCTCCGTGGATGAAGGGCCGGGAGCTGGCGGCTTACTTGAACGGGCGCGGGATTGCGGGGGTGCGATTTGTGCCGGTCACGTTCACGCCTACGGCTGCGGTTTATAGCGGGCAGAAGTGTGAGGGGGTGAATCTTGTTCTGACGGAGCGGAATGCGCTGGATGCGCCGGAGTTGGGGGTGGAGCTGGCGACGGCTTTGCAGAGATTGTATCCGGCGAATTTCAGGATTGGGCGGATCACGGAGTTGCTGGTGAATTCGGCGGCGTTTGATGGGCTGATGGCGGGGAGGGATTCGCGGCGGATTGCACAGGATTGGCAGGAGGAGTTGCAGAAGTTCCAGGTGGTACGGCAGAAATACTTGATCTATAAGTGATCCGGATTTGGATGTCAGGAGCAGGTCTGAGGATGAAGCTTATTTTGAGGATACTCACTCTGGTGATGATGTGGCTTGTGATCTCGCCGGTGTTTGCTGGCATGCCGCAGGGGACGTCGACTCCGCCCTCAGGCGATGCTGTGGAATACAGGAATACGAAGTACGGTTTTGCGTTTTCACTGCCGCAGGGGTGGAAGGGTTACACCATTGTCACGGATCAGTGGGAGGCGAGCGATGCGCAAAAGGGTACGGTTGAGCGCGGGCCGATCGTCTGCATCCGACATCGGGATTGGAGTAAGGAGACTCCGTGGCAAGACATTCCGATCATGGTCTTCACACTCACGCAGTGGGAGTCGGCGGAGAAGGGCAACTTTTATGCCGGTGGATCGGCGATTGGTTACCACGAACTGGGGCGCAATCGCAAATATGCGTTTGCGGTTTCTTCGCGGTACAACGAGGCTGAGGTCGCGGGAAGGGAAGAAGTTGACAAGATTTTGCAGCACGAGCCGTTGCGGCCGTTGTGGTCGAAGTGAGGGTCTTCGGCAAGAGCGAGGGGTTTGGAGAAGTTTGAGGTGGCGCGGGGGAAGTAGTTTATTTATTAGCGGAGGGAGTGATTATCGGCGGCAGGAAAGAACGCTGGTGCGTTGGCGGGAACTCCTTGCGAGGCCGACAGCGATGCTTGCGGTCATGGGGTCCTTCGACTGCGGCTATGCTTCGCGTTCGCGAAGCATAGCCTCCGCTCAGGATGACAGAGTACGGGATTGCGGGCAGCCAGGCGGATGGAAGGGTGCATCCTAGCTGCTGATTGCATGGTATTCTCGCCTGATCAGCGAGTAGTAAGGAGGTACGCGATGCGCGGACTTTTGACAGTTCTTGTGCTTTCGGGGATGGCGGTGGGGCAAGGGGCGGAGACGCAGAAGCCGGACGCGGCTGCGGGTTCTGCGCCGGCTGCGGCAGAGGCGGCTAGTCCGGCGCCGGCTGCGGCTTCTGACCGTAACGTGGTTACGATTCCGGCGGGGACCAGGATTCCTTTGTTACTGAAGCAGGCGATCTCGACCAAGAATGCGCGTGAGGGGGATTCGGTTTATGCGGAGACGGCGTTTCCGTTTGTCGTGGACAACCGCGTGATTGTGCCGGCGGGCTCCTACATTCAGGGGAAGATTGCACACGTGGAGCGAGCGGGGCACGGGCATGGGCGGGCGGAGATCCTGATGCACTTTACCTCGATGATTTATCCCAGCGGATATACGGTGATGCTGCCGGGGTCGGTGGAGAACACGCCGGGGGCGGATAACAAGTCGGTGAAGGATTCGGAAGGGACGATTCAGCAGGACAGCGAGACTGGGAAAAAAGTCGAAGATGCGGCCAAGGGCGGCACGTACGGAACCATTGGCGGGGCGACGGCGGGAGGATTGGCGACTGGAACTCTGAACGGAGCGCGGGTTGGAGCCGGGCTGGGAGCTGCGGCGGGGATTGGGTGGGCGTTGTTGAAGCGCGGGAGCGATGTGAGGCTGGGTGTGGGGACGTCGATTGAGATGGAGATTCAGCGTGGGATCACGGTCGATGTGAGCCGGATTTCCGTGGCGAGGGCTGGTCCGTAGTGGAGCCTTCTGATTCGTTTGCAGGATGCGGTTGAACGAGGTCCAAAACCCGCTGGTCGGTGCGCTGGCCGAGGATTTTACTCTCCCCGACTCCGCGGGGACGCCCCGCGTCCTCTCTTCCTTGCTGACCGATGGAGCGCTTCTCCTTATCTTCTATCGCGGCTACTGGTGACCTTTTTGTCTCCGTCAGTTGGCGGAATTCGGTGAGCTTTGCGACGACTTTCGAGGCCTCGGGATTCACATTGCGGCGCTGAGTGTGGATCCTCCGGAGCAGTCTGAGCGGGTCCGACGGCAGTACGAATTACCGTTTCCAATCCTGTGCGATACGCAAAAGGAAGTGGTGCGGGCCTGGGGTCTGTTCAATGCTGAAGAAAAAGGCGGGATCGCCGTGCCTGCAGTGGTTCTGCTCGGGCGCGATCGCTGTATCCGATTGATCATGATCGAAGGGGTCGCCACGCGCGTTCGGGCCGCCGATCTGCTTGCGTTTCTCCGGTCTCATCCAGTTCCTGACAGTTCCGCGGATGATGCGCCTTCGAATACGCAGCGCCAGCGTGTGATTGTTCCGTGGTTGGTGGATTTTGGACGGGCTATCTGGAATTCCGTCGTTAGGCTTTGATTTAAGCAGCTTGCGTTGGGCCTGGAGCAGATTGGGCAAACATTCAGAGCAGGATCAAGAACAAGGTCAAAGGCAGCGGGCGGGGGCGCCCGCTCCACACTGGTTTAATGGGTTTTGGCGCTGGCGGAGTAGCTGGGGGGGTTGGGTGGGCCGTTGATTTCGCGGCGGACATACTCGAAGATTTCGTCGGACATCCCGAGAAAGACTTCGACAACTTCGGGATCGAACTGGCGGCCGCTCCAGTCCTGGATCTCTTTGCGGGCTTCGGCAAGAGTTCTGGCGGCGCGATAAGGGCGGTCGGAGATGATGGCGTCGAGGGTATCTGCGACGGAAAAGATGCGCGCCCCGAGTGGGATTTCGGCGCCCTTGAGACCGCGAGGATAGCCGCTGCCGTCGAAGTGTTCCTGGTGGGAGTAAACGATTTCGCAGGCTTCGGCGAGGAAAGGAATTTTCTTGAGCATCTGGTAGCCGTTATAGCAATGCTCGCGCATGATCTCTTTTTCTTTGTCGTCGAGCTTTCCGGGTTTGAGCAGGATGCGATCGGGGATGGCGATCTTGCCGATGTCGTGAAGGAAGGCGCCGCGGGCGATGACGTCGATTTGCTCTTTTGGCAATCCCATCTCCTTGGCGATTGCCATGGTGAAAGCGGTAACACGCTTGGAGTGGCCCTGGGTCTCGGCGTCCTTGAAGTCGAGGGCGTCGCCGAGGGCTTCCAGAGTGATGTCGTAAGAGCGCTCGAGATTTCGCAAGGCATCCTGCAACTGGTCGGTGCGGGCCTTCACCAGCGACTCTAAATTGATTTGATAGTTGCGGTTTTCCACCTTGAGGCGGCGATTCTCGAGAGCACGGCCCACGGCGTTGAGTAACTGCTCGCGCTCGAAGGGTTTGAGCAAGTAGTCGAAGGCGCCGTTGCGGACGGCGGCCAGGGCGACGGAGATGTCATGGACGGCGGTGACCATGACCACCGGCATGTCGGGAAACTTTTCTTTGGTACGTTCGAGGAGGCCGATGCCATCGAGGTCGGCCATCATGAGGTCGGAGAGCATGAGCTCGAATTCCTCGCCGGAATTGAGCAAGGCGAGAGCTTCCATGCCGGAACTGGCCTGCTTCCAGTGATAGCCGGCGGCAGCAAGGATGGCGCAGACAATCTCGCGGATTGCCTCTTCGTCGTCAACTACGAGAATGCGGTCAGCCATGGCGCCCTGTCAGTATACTCTCGGCAATTTGGGGCGGGCCGCTAGGTGCCGAAAGTAACCATGGGACTCCGGAAAACGCATGGATAAAGGGCCGGGCCATGATATTCAAAAGCAGGGCACTATTACGTCCGGATAAGGAAGCGAGCCAAACGCGCGAGTATTGCGTCGCAGAGAACGCGACGCGTCGCGCGGCTCGCCCAGATTCCTCACGGCGCAAAGAACGCTTGTTCGGAATGACAATCGAAATAAGATGAACATTTCCCTCTGGTCGATTTGGAACACTACCGCGCAGCCGGCGCTGGCCGGGCTGAAGGCCGGGGAGTGGGCGCTGCTGCTGATGCTGGCGGCGTCGGTGGTGGTGCTGTGCGCGCTGCGGCAGCGCTATCTTCTGATCTGGACTACGGGCTGGGCGCTGCTGGCGGGTTCGCGACTGGCGAGTTTACACGGGGCCGCGATGCGGATCCCAGAGCAATATGTTCCGGCGGTGGAGCAAGCGGCGTTTGTGGTTGCGGTGGGACTGTTTGCCGGGGCCATCCTGGTTTACATCCGAGGACGGGATCTGCTGGTGCCGCTGGTTGTGATCACAGTAAGCGTGGCGGGGTTTGCGGTGGCGCGGGTGGTGCTGTGGCCGGATTCGCTGCCTTTGCGGGTTGCGCTGGAAGTCTCCTACCGAATCATTCTAGTGACGGCGGCGCTTGCGTTATTGCGCGCCCGCAAAGGGCGCTGGGAGCTGGGAGCATGGCTGCTGGCAACTTGCCTGCTGGTGCAGCATCTGAGTTGGGATCCTTTCACGAACCAGATTCCGGCGGAATTTGTGTTGGTGTCAGAAGTGTTGCTGGGAATGAGCATGCTTCTGATTGTGTTTGGAGAAGCGCGCGCGCGAGACCGGCGGCTGAAGGTGTTGCGGGCTTTGACCGAGAGCATTGTGCTGGCGCAACAGCAGGGCGGCATGATGGAAGAGTCGCTGGGAGAATTGCAGGGGCTGACCAAAAGCAAGGCTGCGTGGTTCCGGCTGATCGAGGGCGGGCACCTGGTGGCGACGCATGCGGTAGGGGTTTCGACGGACTTCTTGCGGGAAGCGGGCTTTGCACAGCTGACCGAGGATGTGTCGCAGATGCTGGAGCGGGGCAGGGCAGTCACTGCACCAGCGAGCGAAGCTGGTTCGGAAGATTCGGGATTGCTCGAGCAGGAAAAGCTGAAGTATGTGGTGATGGTGCCGGTGTTGGGGAAGAAGTCGTCGATCGGGTTGCTGATGCTGGGCAGTGTAGCGCCGAGGAAACTGACGCCCGAGGAACTGGAGTTTCTGGAGACTTGCGGGCGTCAGTTGGGGATCGCGATCGAGAATTTCCGGTTGCTGGAACAGGCGCTGCGCTCGCAGCGGCAGTGGCGGAACACGTTTGACTCGGTGCACGACATCATCCTGGCGCACGACGCGGAATTCCGGATCATCAAGGCGAATCAGATTCTGCTGGAGCAGATACAACTGGCGTCGGCAGACGTGATCGGCAGCACGTGCGAGGCGGTATTGCCGCACGGGCTGGGAGAATGGACGGGATGTCCTTATTGCGCGCGCGGGGATGAGGAAATCAGCGAGGGGGCTGATCCGTGCTTTGGCGGATTCTCGATGGTCTCCAGCTCTTCTTATGCGGAGCAAGGGAGCAAGCAGAAGGGGACCATCCACATCGTGCGCGACATCACGGAGCGGAGGTCGGCGGAAGAGAAATACCGTCTGCTGTTCGAGCAGGTGCAGGAAGGCGTGTATGTGGCCACTCCTGCCGGGCGTTTGCTCGACTGCAACGACGCGTTTGTCCGCATGCTGGGGTATGACAAGCGGGAAGAGGTGCTGCCGCTGAACCTGGATGAGGATATTCGCGTGGATGCGGGGCAGCGGGACGCGTTTCATCGGGACATTGATCTGCAGAATTACGTGCGCAACTTTGAAGTGACGATGCGGCGCAAGAACGGAACGCTGCTGCTGGCGGCCGAGAGCAGCTTCGCCACGCGGGACGCATCGGGCAAGGTGGAGCGGTATCAGGGATTTGTTCTGGATGTGACGGAGAAGCGGCGGGCCGAAGACGAGATGCGGCGGCGCAATCGCGAACTGAATGCGCTGAACGCGATGGCGGTGGTGGCGACGCAATCTTTCGATCTGGATGAAATTCTGAATCTGACGCTGCGGCAGGTGGTTTCGTTGTTCGGGGCGGAGAGCGGAGCGGTCTACCTTTCGGATTCGGACGCTCCGACCTACCGGCGGCGGGCGGCGTGGGGACCAAGCAGCCGGGATAAGTCGCGGCCGGCGGAAGTCAATTTTGCCGAGGGGTTCGGGGATCTGGTGATGCGGTCGCGCGCCGAAGTGATCACGGCGGAATACTTGCCGCATCTCACGGGAACGGTGGCGGAGTTCATCCGATCGGACAGCGACGGTGCGTGGATCTGGGTGCTGTTCTGGGGCAAGGATAGTCCGATTGGGATGATGGGGTTGCGCAGCCATGCGGAGTACCAGTATTCCAGCGGGGAAGAGAACCTGATGGTGGCGATCAGCCGGCAGTTGGCCACTACGATTGAGAAAGTCCGGCTATACGAAGAGACCTGCAAAGCTTACGAAGATCTGCGGCGCACCCAGGAACAACTGTTGCAGAGCGAAAAAATGTCGGCAGTGGGACAGCTGATTGCGGGCGTGGCGCACGAGTTGAACAATCCGCTGACTGCGATTCTTGGTTACGCGCAGCTGCTGGAAAGCGAAGGATTGAACGAACGGGCACAAGACTATGTGGGCAAGATGTTTAAGCAGGCGCAGCGCACGCACCGGGTGGTGCAGAACCTGCTTTCGTTCGCACGGCAGAGGAAGCCGGAGCGATCGGAAGTGGACGTGCGGAAGGTGCTGGAGGAGACGCTGACGCTGCGCGATTACGATTTGAAGGTCAACAACATTACCGTGGAAAAGTCTCTGGGGCCGGATGCGGCGCTGGTGGTGGCGGATCCGCACCAGATCGAACAGGTATTCCTGAACATTATCAACAACGCGGTGGACGCGGTGCTAGAGACGGGACGAGCGGGGAAACTGAAGATCCGGGTTTATTGCGAGAAGGGCGACGTGTGCGCACAGTTTGCCGATGATGGTCCAGGGATCAAGGATCCGAAGAGAATTTTCGATCCATTCTACACCACGAAGAGTGTGGGGAAGGGAACGGGGCTGGGTTTGAGTATCTGCTACGGGATTGTGAAGGAGCACGGCGGCGACATCACGGCGCACAATGCGGCTGAGGGCGGAGCGGTGATTGAGGTGCGGCTGCCGATGGCGGCGCCGGCGGATGCTCCGGTGGAAGCGGTAGTGGTTGCTTCTCCGAAGCGCGAAGGAGCGATTCAGGGACGGGTGCTGCTGGTGGAAGAAGAAGAGGCCGTGCTGGAATTCGAGCGCGACGTGCTGGCTGGCGCCGGAGCTAACGTGGTGACCGCAAGCAGGAGCGACGACGTGAAGACGCGGTTGCTCTCCGAACCTTTCGATGCGCTGATCATGAGCGGCAAGATGCCTTCGGACTGGAATGCGAAAGATGCCTACCTATGGCTGAAAAAGAACTGTGCCGACATGGAGAAGCATGTGCTGTTTACCTTCTCCAATGGCGTGGAACAGGGCGATGAGCGAGCTTTCCTGCAGGAAAACAACGTACCCTACCTGGTAAAACCTTTCGAAGTGGCGGAGTTGATTACGCAGGCGCGACGGCTGCTGAACAAGGCCAAAGCGGCGGCTTCTGGCGCTAGCTAGGCATTATCGCATTATCTAGGGTCTCCAAAATTCTTCGCACCGTTGCATCCCACATTGCCAGTTAGCTGCCACTGGAAATGCGACCACTGGGACTGAAGCCCGTTCTGATCTTAGACGCTTTACGCGGCGCTGAAGCGCCGCTCTTCCACGGTATTCCATGCATTCGTGAACTCTTCCGCAAACTGCGAAGGCATACCCTGATAAAAATCTTGTGAAAGCGGATTTCTTTCAGTCTGCGAGGACTCCATCACACTCCGTCAGAGTTGCGTGCGCAGGCTCTTCACCAATCGGCGAAGGGCCTTTTCGTTGCGGCGGTACCAGCGCCATTGGCCTTGCTTGACGGCGTCGATCAGGCCGGATTTGGTGAGGATGGCCATGTGATGTGAGATGGTCGGCTGGGAAAGATGCACTCGCTCTTCGATGTCGCAGGCGCAGAGGCCGACGTGCTTTCCGATCGCCGGGCCACTCGGGGCAACTGGGCCGTGTTGTTTCAGGGCTGCGAGGATGCGGCGGCGTGTGGGATCGGCTATGGCGTGGAGCGTGTGGTCAGAGTTATTCATAGAATCGTGGCGCTCGGCAAGTTCGCAGGAGTAAATCCACACTGTCATCCCAAGGAAGTGGAAGTCCAGAGCATCGTAGCTTCAAATGCAGAGGTCCTTCGCTTTGCTCAGGATGACAAAGCAATTTAGGTTGCAACTTACAACATTAGCAATAATCGTTAAATCGACGGTTGTCAATATGCAACGTGACAATCAGGCACGCTGGCGGGTGGCTCGCAGCCATTCGATGCGGGTGAACTCCAGGAAGCGGACGTCGTTGTCCTGGGAACAGTTGGCTTGGTCGAGTTGAGGGGCGAGAGTGCCTCCGCGGATCCAGTAACCGGTGGCGTCCTGCTTGAGAATGGTGGAATCGAGTGGGTCCATGCCGTGCAGCTTGAAGATGACACGGCGGTTCAGCAGAGGGTCTGGCTTCATAGGAGCTTCGGTCTTTTTTTATTGTTGTTGCCTGCTTCTTACTTTTTCACGATCGGGTTGTAGCCGTCGTTGATGAGGCGGGTACGCATGGCTTCGGCATCTTTGATGTCGGTGAAGGGGCCGACCTGGACGCGAAAAAACTTGTCAGCGGTCGAGTTGTTGGCGACGAAAGCAGGGTATTGTTTTTTCTTGAGCGCATCGACCAGGGAGTCCGCGTCTTCCTGCTTGGTGACCGCGGCTACCTGCACGAAGTAATCGACAGGAGGGATTACGGCCATGGGATCGGGCGGGTTGGCGGTTTGCGAAGCCTGCGTTTGTGTTCCGGGGGAGGTTCCGGATGAAGATGCGGCGGAGGAAGACGCAGGTTGACCGGCGGCCGCTGGGCTGGCGGAATTCGCGTCAGAGGAGGCCGGGGTTAGTTGTGGATTGGCGTCTTTCTGCTCGACCGCTTTGTAGAATGTCATCGGCGGAGCCGGTTGAGGAGATGCCGAGCCGGCTGGCTTGAGGCCGCTGGATGAGGTCTGCAGGGGAGCGGCGCTGGAGGTGATGACGCCAGCATCGGTCTTGCGGCCGAGCGTGTAGCCGAGCGCGAAGAAAACGGCGCAGATGATTACCAGGCCGAAGAACAGGGTCAGCAGCTTTGCAGTGCCTAATGTGATTTCAGTGTCTTGTTCGGGATCCATCGCAAATATGTACCTCGGGGGCTAAAGCCCGCTTACCGCACCCTCTTATCGCAGCGCTGAAGCGCTGCGCCACCCAAAAGCCTTTGGTGACAATCGCTCACACATCACGCGGCTTTGTCGTCTCCTTTCGCCAAGAGCTTTTGCAGGCCCGAGAAAAAGTCGACGGGGACGGGGAAGATCACCGTGGTATTTTTCTCGACGCCGATTTCCGTGAGAGTCTGCAGGTAACGGAGCTGCACGCTGACTGGTTCGGTGGCCAGCAGGTGCGCGGCATCCACCAGGCGCTGCGCGGCTGAGAACTCGCCTTCCGCGTGAATAATCTTGGAACGCTTTTCGCGTTCGGCTTCGGCTTGCTTGGCCATGGCGCGCAGCATGGATTCCGGCATGTCGACCTGCTTGACCTCGACGTTCGTTACCTTCACGCCCCAAGGGGAAGTGTGCTGGTCGAGAATGCTTTGCAGACGCAGGTTGATTTTTTCGCGGTGGGAAAGCAATTCATCGAGTTCCTGCTCGCCCAGCACGGAGCGCAGCGTGGTCTGGGCGAACTGCGAGGTCTGGTAAACGTAATTGGAAACTTCGACCACGGCCTTGTTGGGATCGATCACGCGCAGAAAGATGACGGCATTTACTTTGAGCGTAACGTTGTCGCGAGTGATGATGTCTTGCGGCGGGACCTCGAGAGCTTCCTGGCGCAGCGAAACGCGCACCATGCGGTCGATCGGAGCGAACACCAGCGCGATACCGGGTCCCTTGGCAGTAGTCAACAGGCGGCCAAGGCGGAAGATTACGCCGCGTTCATATTCGGCCAGGATCTTGATCGAGCTTAAGACGTACAAGAAAACGATAATGCCAGCAATGCCGAAGAATCCGAGTCCAAAGAGTTCCATGTGTACCTCCGCGCCTGAAACCGACAAGGGCTACTGAGGCGGATTGTAACGCAATGGACAGGCGAGGGCGCGGAATTCGGATGCGGACGGGTTGTTTGCTCTGGTGCGCGCGCGCGGAGATTTAACTCGAAATGGCTGGCGCAGGCGTGGGTTGCGTCGCGGGCAACGGCTCGACCTGAAGCAGGAGTCCGTCGATGCGGCGCACGACTACGGACTGGCCGGCGGGGACATCGGCGGAGGAGACCGCATCCCAGAGTTCGCCGTGGACGAAGATCTTGCCGCGTGGGGAAAGCGGGGTTTGCGTGATGCCGGTTTCGCCGATTATCCCTTGAGCGCCGGAAACCATCTTGTTGCGGCGGGCTTTGAGGGCGATGCTCATCAGGAACGCGGTGATCAAGCCTAGCGGAATGCTGACCGCGAGCGCGGTGAGCAGGTGGACGCGCATTTCTGGGATGGGTGAATCGACTAGGAGCAGGCCTCCGAGGGTGAGGAGCGCGATGCCACCTACGGTGAGCACGCCGTGGCTGGCGAATTTGGCTTCGGCGGCGAAAAGCGCGAAGGCGGCGAGAATCAAGCCCAGCGCGGCGAAGCGCGTGGGTAGGAGGTTCAGGGCGAAGGCCGCAATCAGGATAAAGACGACGCCTACGGTTCCGGGAACGACCGCGCCGGGATGATTGAACTCGGCGTAGAGAGCGAGGGCTCCGATGGCGAGCAGGATGAAGGCGATGTTCGGGTCCATCAAATAATCGAGGATCTGTTCTTTGAGGGTCATGCCGAACGGCGCGATGGGCTGGCCGGTGAGCTTGAGAGTGACCTCCTGGCCGTTGAAGCGTTTGACGCTTTTGCTGTCGATCTGGTGGAAGAGATCTTCTTCGCTGGAGGCCACGTAGTCGATCAGGTGCTGTGAAAGCGCCTCCTGCTCGGTGAAGGACTTGGACTCGAGCACCGCACTTTCGGCGACCTCGACGTTTCGGCCCCGCCGGGAGGTGACGGAGCGCATGAGAGCGGCGGTATCATTCTCGATTTTGCGCTTCATCTCGTCGTCGGGCTTGACCTGGGTTGGACCGAAGAGCAGGACGGGATGCGCCGCTCCGGCGTTGGTTCCGGGAGCCATGGCCGCGACATCGGCGGCTTCGAGGATGAAGATTCCAGCCGAACCGGCGCGGCTGCCGGCGGGGGCGACGTAAACGATGACCGGAACCTGCGAATTTGTGATCTTCTCGATGATGTGGCGGGTGGATTCGACCAGGCCTCCGGGGGTGGTGATCTCGATCAAGACGGCTTGATCGTTGCGGCGTTGGGCTTCGTCGATGGCGCGGGAAATGTATTCCTCGGTGATGGGCTGAATGGTGTCGTTGACTACGATTTTCAGGACTTCGGCGGAGGAGACGGCCGAGAGAGCTAGAGCTGCTACGAGGCTGAGAAGAATCTGCGAGATTGTGGTGCTTTTCACTGGTTGAGAATTCCTACATGAATATTTTTACTCTTATTTGTGACTGGCGGCGGAGATTTCTTCGGGCTCGCTGGCACCGGGAATCGCGGCGGGCGCGGCGCCCCAACCAGGGAGGTCGGTGCTGCCGGTGATCAGCCGGGCGCCTCGCTCGTAGGTGAAATATGACCACGCCCACTGGATGAAGACCAGCACGCGGTTCTGGAAGCCGATCAGGAAAAGAATGTGGACGAACAGCCATGCCAGCCAAGCTATGAAACCGGAGATGTGAATCCTGCCGAATTGGGCGATTGCGGCGGAGCGGCCGATGGTGGCTAGACTGCCTTTGTCGTAGTAGTGAAATGCAGGACGAGGAAAGTCAGAACCCCCGCCCTCTCGCACAGAACGCGAGAAGGACGGGGCACCCGCTTGTTCTCGACGAATCAGCTTGGCTACATAGCGGCCTTCGAGGATCGCTACTGGTGCTACGCCCGGTAACAGCTTGCCGGATGCGTCTTTCAGGGCGGCTAAGTCTCCGATGACGAAGACTTCGGGATGGTTGGGTAGGCTTAGATCGGGATTGACGAGCACGCGTCCGGCGCGATCGACGGGGACGCCTAGCTTTTTTCCGAGTGGGGATGCGGCTACGCCCGCGGCCCAGAGGATGACGGCTGCTTCCATTTTCGTTTCGCCCATGTAAATCACGCCGGGCTCGATCTTGGTGACCATCGTTGAGGTGAGAACCTCTACACCCAGGCGCTGCAGTTGTTCGAGAGCGCTGCGGGAAAGGTCTTCGGGATAGGCGGGGAGGACGTGCGGGCCGCCTTCGATGAGATGGATGCGGGCGCGGCGCGGATCGATGGCGCGGAAATCGTGAGCGAGGGCGTGACGGCAGATTTCGGCGAGGGTTCCGGCGAGTTCGACTCCGGTGGGGCCGGCACCGACGACCACGAAGTTTAGTGGATCGCATGGCTCGCCGGCGGAGGCGCGGCGCTCCGCGAGCTCGAAAGCCAGCAGAACGCGGCGGCGGATTTCGAGCGCGTCTTCGATGGTTTTTAATCCGGGAGCCAGAGCTTGCCATTCGTCGTGTCCGAAATAGGCGTGGCTGGCCCCGGCGGCTACGATGAGGGAATCGTAAGGGACCTCCTGAGCTTCATTTTCCGCTTCGGTCTGCACAACGCGGCGTTCGAGGTCGAAGCCGGTCACCTCGGCCATGAGCACTTCGACGTTTTTGTGACGGCTGAGGATGGAGCGGATGGGGGCGGCGATCTCGCCGGGAGAAAGACCGGCGGTCGCCACCTGATAGAGCAGAGGCTGGAAGGTGTGATGATTCTTGCGGTCGATGACGGTGATGCTTACGGGCGCGCTGGCCAGCGACTGGGCAGCGTTGAGGCCGCCAAAGCCGGCGCCCACGATTACGACGCGATGCGGAGTCTGACTTGCGGGCTTGCCGTCCATTCTCTTACTGATCCTCTTCTTGCTGATCGTCTTCTTGCCGATCCAGCTCCTACTCTATAAGATTCAGCGCGATGGCAATCGGCTCCAGGAATTCGGCTGCGGACTTGCGTCCGGCGTGGTTGCGGTGGGTCGTCCCGTCAGTGGGTGATTTGATCTTCGTAGCGCTCGCGGGCGTGCTGGTGTTCACTGCGCTATCGGTGCGGTTGCTGGGCGACGCCGGAATCGGCTGGCACATTCGCACTGGACAAATGATTCTGGCAACGCACGCGATTCCGCGAGTCGATCCATTTTCCTCCGTTTCCTCGGCGGTGCCCGGCCGGCCCTGGTTTGCCTGGGAGTGGCTGTACGACGTGCTCGTGGGCTGGATGGAGAGTGCGGCGGGACTGAACGGCGTGGTGCTGTTTACTGCTGTGGTGATTGCGATCGTTTTTTCGTGGACCTTCCGGCTGCTGCTGCGTCGGGGTACGAATATTTTGGTGGCAGTGATCTTGTTGCTGCTGGCGGCGTCGGCGTCGATGATTCATTTTCTGGCGCGGCCACACGTGGTGAGCTGGTTATTCACGGTGGCGTGGTTCTGGATACTGGAGTCGTCGGAGAAAAGTTGTTTTGCTTCTGGTTTCGAGTCGTTCGCGAGTTCTGAGACGAGTCCGCGGCGCGGTTGGATGCTGTGGCTTCTGCCGGTGCTGATGCTGCTGTGGGTGAATGTGCATGGTGGATTTCTGGTGGGCTTTGTGCTGCTCGGGATTTACTGGTGCAGCGCGGCCTGGCAGTGGTTCAGGCTGAAGGAAGACCGGTTCGACGACGCGTTGCGGAAGATCCGTGCTGGCGGGCTGGTTCGGGCTCTGACGCTGACTGGCATCCTGAGCGGGCTGGCGACCCTGGTGAATCCTTACGGCTCCCGGTTGCACGTTCATATCTACCGCTATCTTTCGAACCGCTTTCTGATGGATCACATTGACGAGTTTCAATCTCCGAATTTTCATTATGTGGCGCAGAAGTGCTTCGCGGTGTTGTTGCTGCTGACGCTGGTGGGGTTGACGGTAAAAACGCGCGAGGCGGGGCAGCGCCGCTTGAGCCAGGCTTTGGTGGTGCTGTTTGCGGTCTATTCGGGTTTGTATGCTTCGCGGAACATTCCAGTGTCGTCGCTGTTGTTGATTCTGATGATCGGTCCGTGGTTGTCGGAAGCGATGGGGAGACTGGTGGATCGACGGCTTGGAGCGCGTGGGCTGGCGTCCATGCGGTTTCTACAAAGAATGCGGGCGATCGAGTTTGGCTTGCGGGACCATCTTTGGCCCATCGCGATGGTTGTGCTTACGTGCTGGGTCGCGGCACATGGGGGTCGGCTTGGTGCAAGACCGGTGATGGACGCTCACTTTGGCGAGAAGCGGTTTCCGGTGGCGGCGGTGGATTATATCGAGAAACAGAATGTGCCGGGGCCGCTCGCGAGTCCTGATTATTGGGGCGGGTATTTGATTTACCGGCTTTATCCGCGGGTGCGGATGGTGGTGGATGACCGGCACGATTTCTATGGGGAGGAATTCTTAAAGTCTTACTTGAAGATGGTGCATGTGGAGCCGGGCTGGGAAGATTTTCTTCAGCAGCACCAGGCTCATTGTGTGGTGGTGCCCAAGGACTCTGCCCTGGCCAACATCCTGGCGGAAACCGGGGGCTGGCGGGCGATCTACAGCGATGATGTGGCGGTCGTGTTTGAGGTGAAATTCCGATGAATCGCGTTCGCTAGTCCGGCCTTCGAAGCCAGCGGCCGAGCCCAGCGCGAAGTAGGAAGGGTGCAGTTTGAAGCTACGCGGCGGGATAGTGGCGCCCGCTGCCGTGATCTGTGGAGGGGAGAATGAAAGCATCTGTGTTTTATCGAATCGCTGCTGTTCTTCTGGTGCTTTTCGCGGTAGGACATATACTCGGCTTTCGCCAGTCTGATCCTAAATGGGGAGTCGATGCCGTTCTTGGCTCAATGCGGTCAATTCACTTTGACGTGCAGGGGTTTAACCGCACGTATTGGGACCTCTTTGTGGCGGCCGGATTCTGTGTCGGCGTGTTTTATCTATTCGCCGCGATATTGGCATGGCAACTAGGTGGCCTGCCGGCAGCGACTTTGGCGCTCATGCGGGGCACTGCGTGGGCGTTCGCCCTTTGCTTTGCCGCCATCACGGTTGTGAGCTGGAGATACCTCTTTGTCATACCAATCGCTTTCTCAATTGTGGTTACATTATGTTTGACTGCGGCGGCGTGGCTTTCAGCGAAGCAGGTTTCCAAAACTCAATTGCGATAGTAGGTGAGAGCATTCAAGACTGCACGACTACGCGAAGCAGGTTGGGCTTGCAATACCGCGTAGGAGCGGTACAATTTCGAGTTAACGCTGCCGAGCGTCGAGGTTCCGCTATGCTGACCGTTGCCGCTTCTTCTCCCAGATTAGAGAGTCCCAGACTCAAGCGATCCCCGCTCAAGAGTGCAGCTCTGGCATTTGCAGCAGTATGTTGGATGGCCGCCGCGGCCCTTCTGTCCAATGCTGCGGCACAGGAAATGCAGGCACCGGCACCGCTGTACGACAAGGCCATCTTTCATGATCCGATTCCGAACAATCAGCTTGCGTTTCTGAATCACTTCGCGGGATTACCTTCAAAGGATCTCGTCCGAGATAAGCAGTATCGGAAACTAATGCACAGCGTGATCCTCGATTGCGTTTTTCACTACGGGTGGGATATGCCGCTGGCGGACGCGCTCGAGAAAGTGCTCACAGGTTCGCCCCTGCCGGTTGAAATTTACGATAATCGATACGTGATGGTGTCGGGACGCAGCGGACCATACCTGCGGGGCCGGGGATTCATGTGGATTGACACGCAGGATGGCATCGCGCTGGGTGGGTTCTATTTCCATCCAACCAATGGCGAGCCCACGCCGACGGTCACGATCTTCTCCAAGCAGGTGAAGGAAGAATCGCTCAAAATGAGCCAACTCCCGGCAGCCTTTGCGGAGGAGTTGAGCCGGTGGTCTGCCGAATCCGGCATTCCACCCGTGACGACGCGTTATTTCATTGGTGGCGTCGAGAGGAAGATACTTCTGGAGCACGACGAAGACTTCTGCGCTCCGGCGGACGGCGCGACCGCGCCCGCCGATTGCGAACAGATGAATGCGAACGCTGCCGACGTTGACCTGGACGCCGCCTATTATCTGGAACAAACCGATCATGCCACGAATGCCACGGCGTGGATGATCACTGGTCCGGACCAAGTTGCGTGGGTCCAGGTCCGGGACGACACTTGCCGTGTTGTTCCGGACCGGCTCATGTGCCGCATCCGTGTAACGCGCGAACGCACGCACGTAATCATCAACCAGCATTCCGTCGCGCAATTGCCGCATAAGTAGTGCAGCCGCTTAACTACTGGTGCTGCGATTGCGTCCTCACGCCTGATAAACTCTCTGGGTGTCGCGCCTTACTCACCTGGAATGCACGCGCTGCGGCGACCATTATCCCGCCGACCGTCCACAAACGGTTTGCCCGAAAGATGGCGGCATATTGTACGCCCGCTACGATCTGGCCAGCATTCAGAAAAGTTTTTCGCGGGCTTCGCTGTTACCGCTGGCTCCCACCATGTGGCGCTACGATGCCGTGCTGCCTGAAGCCACGCCGGTGTCGCTCGGGGAAGGTTTCACTCCCATGATGCGCAGCCGGGAATTTCCCAACGTCCTTATTAAGGACGAAGGCCTGAATCCTACTGGCTCGTTCAAAGCGCGCGGGCTCTCCGCCGCGGTGACCATGGCCCGCCATTTTGGTCTTAAGAAGCTGGCTATCCCCTCCGCCGGAAACGCTGCCGGAGCCCTTGCCGCCTATGCCGCCGCGGCCTCCATCGAAGCCCACATCTTCATGCCGAAAGATGTTCCGATGGCTAACCGCGTCGAGTGCCAATACTACGGCGCGCACATCACACTTGTGGACGGCCTTATCTCCGACTGCGCCCGCAAAGTCGCCGCGCTCAAGGACACGCTCGCCTGGTCGACAGAAGGATGGTTCGACGTTTCTACGACCAAAGAGCCCTACCGCGTCGAAGGCAAGAAGACCATGGGTTACGAAGTCGCGGAGCAACTGGGGTGGAAGCTTCCGCAGGGTATCATCTATCCCACGGGCGGCGGGGTTGGGCTGCTGGGTATGTGGAAGGCTTTCGATGAAATGGAGAAGCTGGGTTTCATCGGGCCTGAGCGTCCGAATATGATCAGCGTGCAATCTTCGGGATGCGCCCCAATTGTTAAAGCATGGGATGAAGGCCGGACGGAATCAGAGATGTGGCCGCACGCTGCGACGCTGGCTGCAGGACTGCGCGTGCCGAAACCCTATGGGGATTACCTGATCCTCGACATCCTGAAAAAAAGTGGAGGCCTTGCGCTCGCTGCTACAGACATAGAAATTCTCGAAGCCACTCGCCACTGGGCGAAGGTCGAGGGTATTTTCGCTGCGCCTGAAGGCGCAGCGTCGCTGGTTGCCTACCAGAAGTTGCTGGCGAGCGGCTTCTTCGGCGCCGAGGATACCGTTGTGCTTTTCAATACCGGATCCGGCTTGAAGTATCTGGATGTGCTGGATACAGACACGAAGGACGCGCAAACGGAGCGACAGCCGGCGACTCGCGCGATCGCTGGCATCATCGGGCCGTACTGATCATTGGCCCGTATTGATCATCTGGCTGCCAAGCTCGACGTCTCCCTTCTTGATATTTCCTGCGTTTCCGCGTACAACCCTGCTAAAGATGAGACGCGCGCTCTCGTGCATTGGTTTGGTGTTGGCACTCGCGGCATCGTTGGTGGCCGACGCCAACCTGCGCATCGTCGACGTCGGCCTACACGGCTACTCGGGTACTACTTCGGCCGTCCGCCTGATCGTACGCAATCCCTCCCCGGAAGCGCAGACGATTCATCTGCAGGTCGTAGCCGCGGGCGAGAATAATGGCCAGAATAATGTCGTCGCGAACACCGTTACAGCAGACGTTAGCCTGAGCGGCGGGGAGCAGCGTGAACTGGAGCTGCCGGTCCTGATGCCGGGTGGAGACACCGCCATCACCGCCGATGCGACCGCCGCCGGTGTTGTTGTCGGTCATGACAAGCAGAAGGCTCCTTTCCGGCAAGCCAATTTGATCGTGCTGATGTGCGCCAGCGACAGCATCTGCAAAACCGCACAGTCGCAGATACAGTTCAGCGGGACGATTGAGGAACGAGCCGACAAGAACCGCCAGGTTAAGTTCGAAATCGTGAACGACCCGCGTGACCATTGGTGGGCCTATTCGGCCTGCAAGGCGATTGTGCTGGCGAGGCCGATCGGAGAGTTTACGCCGGCACAGCGAGATGCGCTGGAAGGATTTCTGCGCAGCGGCGGACGTCTGGTTCTGCTTGAAAACGAGATCGCCGATCCCGGCTTTCTTTCCGCCTATCGCCAGGGGCCGGCATCCCCGAACGGGGAACGCGTGGGCAAAGGCACGCTCTTTCGGGTCTCCGAGCTCAGCGCGAACGAACTCGGCAATGTCTTCGGGGGCCGGAATCTGCCGGGCTTTCTCGGCCAAACCTTCATGCCGTGGAACTCAAACCAGACGGGCTGGCTGAGCCGCCGGTTCGCTACCGCGTTCGATTTTCCGCGGCTGCGCTGGCTGCTGATCTGGCTGACGGTTTACGTAGTCATGATCGGCGTGCTGAACTTTGCCGTGCTGCGGCGCTTGCACCGTTTAGACCTCGGCTGGATCAGCATGTGCGGGCTGGCGCTGCTGTTTGCCGCGGGCTTCTATTTTTCCAGCGCCAGCCGGCGCCCGAGGAATTTTCGTTTGGACAATCTCGCGACTTATTACCTCGACTCGCGAAGCCCCCTGGCAGTGGCCGACTACAATCTGCGGGTGTCCGCTCCTGACCGGCGGGACGTCCTGGTTTCGATTTCCGACCCCGCCGTGTTTACCTCTTCCAATTTCGCGGAAGACGAAGCCAACAGCCAAATCTGGACTGAAATGAACCGGCAAGGGATCCAGGAACGCCGGACCTACGAGATTCATCTGGGTCCGCCAAGCCAGGTTGAGTTGCCGATGTTGAAATGGTCCTTCCACGACTTGAACTTGCAGGGTTTGCACGAATTTTCAGGGACGGTGCACTTTGTCGCTCCCAAGCGCCTGCGCAATGATACGGGCCAGCGTTTTGAGGATGCTGTGTACCTGGACTACCCGGCAAACGCTCTGTACGCACTGCCCACGCTCGCGCCCGGCGAAGAAATTCAATTGGACACGATCACACCGAAACGAATCCGCGCGGAAAATACGAATCAGCAACCTGTGATCCTTCCGAGCTATGATCCCAGCAAACAAACGTTACAGGAAGCGGCGCTCACCGGGGGTTTGCCCATTCTGGGCTGGGGGCGCGTGTTTGCCGGACTCAGCGACGGGCCCGTGCTGCCGGTCGAGTTGAGCGTTACGTATCAGCGAAGCGAGCATGCGCTCATTGTCGTTGCCCTGGAGCAGCCATGATCGATGTCGAACAACTGAGCAAGAGTTTTAACGGCACGCGCGCGCTCGACGGCTTCACCCTGCACGTGGGCGCGGGAGAACTGTTCGGACTGGTCGGCCCGAACGGCGCCGGCAAGACCACGCTGATGAAGGTGCTTTCCACGTTGCTGCCCATGGACAGCGGCACGGCTGAGATCGACGGCCTGAGCGTGAACGTGCAGACGCGCGCGGTAAAACGCCTGATTGGCTACTTGCCCGACCAGCCCGGAGTGTACCAGGACATGAGCGTGCGCGAGTTCCTGGAGTTCTTTGCCGATGCGTTCCAGCTCAGAGGAACGCGCAACCGGGCTGCCGTGGACCGGGCGCTGAAACGCTCCGGACTCGCCGATCGCAGCGAAACCTCCGTGGAGCAGCTCTCATTCGGCATGAAGCAGCGCCTGGTTCTGGCGAAAACCCTGCTGCACGACCCCAAGGTGTTGCTGCTCGACGAACCGGCTACTGGACTCGACCCGCTGGCTCGCATTGAACTGCGCGAGCAACTCAAACAATTGCAGGCGGAAGGCATCACCATCCTGATCTCGTCGCATATTCTTAGCGACCTGGAAGACATCTGCACGCAGATCGCGCTGATCGGCGGAGGGCGCAATGCGACGGATGCCGAAGGGCACTCGGTTCTGCAACTGCGCGCGCCGCAAGATCCTGTTCGGATCTACGAAATCGAACTGATCGGCGACAGCGCGCCCGCGGTGACTATTGTCAACTCGCTCGCCGGCGCACGTGCCCTGGAATCCAGCGCGGGCCGGTTGGTAGTAGAGATAACCGGCGCAGACGAGCAGGCTGCTGCACTTCTACGGGCGCTGGTGGTGGCCGGCGTGAACGTCCTGCGCTTCGACCACCGGGCACTCGGTCTGGAGGAGCGATATCGGATGGTTTTCCGGGAGAAACGCCCATGAACCCAATGATCCGAAAGGAACTGCGGCAACGCATGCGGGAACGGCGCGGTTGGCTGCTGCCTTCGCTGTACCTGGTTGTTCTCGGCGCCGTTGTGACCTTCGCCTACTTCTTGACTACGGGCGAGCGCAGCGCGTCCAGCATTCAGGGGTCAACGGTCGGAGTGGTTCTGTTTCTAACCCTCGCGTACTCGCAGCTGGGTCTGTTGCTATTGCTGGTGCCCATCTTCAGCGCCGGCTCGATCACCATTGAAAAGGAGCAACGAACGCTCTCCGGTTTGCTCACTTCGTTGCTGACTTCCGGGCAGATCTGGTGGGGCAAGTTTGCATCGTCCCTGTTGTTCGTCCTGTTGCTGCTGGTCACGAGCCTGCCGGTGCTGAGTATGGCCTTTGCGTTTGGCGGCGTTGGCCCGTGGGAAGTCTTTAGCGCCACGTTGACCACGGTGATCATTCTGGCCTGCATGAGCGCGATCGGTCTGTATTGCTCGTCGGCGTTCCAGCGCAGTGTCCATGCCACTGCCGTGACCTATGCCACGGTGATTGCCATCAGCGTGGTGACCGCGATCGTTTTCTTTGTGCGCATGACGATGTACGAAACTGGGCATCACGGCCAGCAAGCTGCCGTTGGGGGAGGTTGGTACCAGATCCCGCTGGACATCCGCATTCCCATGTATCTGAACCCGTTTTTCTTCCTGACTGCGTCCTTTGCTCCGCCTGAACAGTTGTACCCGGCATGGATCACCAGCGCGGGCGTGTTTATCGCAATTGGCGTCCTGGCCGTCGTTCTGACGTTGCGCAACCTGCGGCGCCGGGGTGACTTGTAGAGCTTGCCCGCACTGCGACGACAGCAGAGTTGCCGCTCCGATTTCGCCGGTTGGTCTTTGCAGGGTGTAGCATTTATTAATCTTGAGGCGACTCGAGGAGGCAAAATGGATCAAGATCCTCGTTCTTTCCGCGCTCTCGTGACGAAGCCGAGCGCCTTTGTTCCAATCATAATGTCGCTCACCGCCCTGACTCTGGTGCTCGGTCACGTTGCAATGTTCGGCGTTGTCCGCGAGGCCGATGAGGGAGCCACGGCCCATCTCTGGCAGTTGCTCATGGCAGGCCAGTTGCCCGTACTGGCGTTCTTCGCGATCAAGTGGCTGCCCCGCGCTCCCAGACAGACGCTGTACGTACTTTCACTGCAGGCGGGAGCTGCCCTTGCATCCCTGGCCCCCGTCTTTTTTCTCAACCTCTAAATTGGAATTCTTGGCGTGTAACCAAGATTGCCATCGACAAGGGCGCGCGAGAGAGCGAAAACAGAGAGCATGAGGAAAGCTGGGCTGGTGTTTTGCTTGCTTCTGACCGGCTGCGCGGCGAAAAAGACGCCGGTTGCGGCCACCCCACCTCCCATACGAAGCCAGCTGCCGCCACCCACAGCCGAGCTGATCGAACACTGCGTGGTAATCAAGCAGGAAAATTCCAACACCGTGACTTGCAGTTGTGTGCCCGCGAATACCGTGATCGATTCCAAAACTGGCCACACCACGCTGGTTTGCAAGGCGATGAAAGAAGAGAAATAAGACCGTGCTTCGGCCTTGACGATATCTTGGCGTGCGTACGATGATGTCACTGGAGTAATACCAACAAGCCGGT
Organism: uncultured Acidobacteriaceae bacterium; assembly: GCA_963787495.1. GTDB lineage: Bacteria > Acidobacteriota > Terriglobia > Terriglobales > Acidobacteriaceae > Sulfotelmatobacter. The sequence goes on along the minus strand of CAWBDA010000001.1, from coordinate 332,457 downwards.
GAGCGCAAGCGAGGCGGTCGTGGCTCGCGGCTCTGGCCGACAGCCTGGAATCGCAATATCCCGGTTCATAAGGATGCAATCATGACGAAGGTGGAGTCGAAGCTTGCAACGCTGGTTGCGGGAGTGCTGCTGTTGTGTTTGGCGTTCGCTCAGGCCGCGCTAGCCGACGAGGGCATGTGGACTTTCAACAATTTTCCATCAAGCACCGTGGGGAAGAAGTATGGCTTCGCACCCACGCAGGAATGGCTTGACCACGTACGCTTGTCGTCGCTGCGCATTGCTGGTGGGTGCTCGGCGTCGTTTATTTCTCCGCAGGGACTGGTGATGACGAATCACCATTGTGTCGTCGAATGCGTGGATCAGTTGTCGACGGCGCAGCAGAATTTTGAGGAAAGCGGTTTTTCCGCAAAAACTCCAGCTGAGGAGAAGAAGTGCCCGGATTTCGAACTCGATCAGCTGGTGGAGATTCGCGATGTAACCAAGGACGTGCTGGAAGCGCTAACCGGCAAGACGGGCGACGCGGCAAACAAAGCACTGAATGCGAAACGCGCGGAGCTGGAACAAAGCTGCGGATCGGATGCCAGCGTGCGCTGCGACGTGGTTTCGCTGTACCAGGGCGGAGTGTACGATCTATACCGGTACAAGCGCTACAACGACGTGCGGCTTGTGTTTGCGCCGGAGTTTTCGGTCGCGCAATTCGGCGGAGACCCGGACAATTTCAATTTTCCGCGCTTCGACTTCGACATCGGCCTGCTGCGCGCCTATGAGGGAAACAAACCAGCGCCTAGCCCGAATTATCTGCGCTGGAGCGCGAACGGCACTAAAGACAGCGATCTGGTTTTCGTCTCCGGAAACCCGGGCGGCACGTTCCGTGAATTGACGAACGCACAATTGGCTTTCGAGCGAGACGTCCTTTTTCCCTCCAGGATTCCGGAAATCGCGGAGAAGCGCGGGCAACTGGAGGTTTTCGTGAGTCGCGGGCCGGAGCAGGCGCGCGAGGCCAGTGACGATTTGTTTTTCCTGGAGAACGGCTACAAGGTTTATTTTGGACGGCAACAGGCGCTGCTCGATCCACAGTTCTTTGGAACCAAAATCCAGGAAGAGCGAAAGCTGCGCGCAGCCACGGCAGCGGATCCGAAGCTGGCCGCGTATGCTTCGGCATGGGACGACATCGCGAAAGTTCAACAAGTGCGCGCGCAATTGTTTGTGCGAAATGCCTCAGTGAGCGGACGCTCCTTCCGGGCGGGATTGCTGGGGGATGCGGTCACGCTGGTGCGTGCCGCGGCCGAGCGCACCAAGCCCAACCGTGAACGCCTGCCTGAGTATACGGACAAAGCCTTGGTCAACGTGGAGCAGCAGTTGACGGCTGCGGCGCCGGTTTACCGGGATCTGGAGGAGCTTAACCTCACATTTCTATTCACTGTGATACGGCGCGACCTGGGAACCGACGACCCGTTCGTGCGAAAGATGTTGGGCAAGGAATCTCCCGAGCAACTGGCGCACCAGCTGGTAACGGGTACACATTTGGACGATCCGAAGGTTCGGGAAGAGCTGTACAAAGGAGGCCAAAGCGAAGTGGATGCGTCGAAGGATCCGATGATCCGCTTCGCAGCTTCGATAAACGACGACCTGCTGGCGATTCGCAAAGAGTACGAGGCGCGGGTGGACGCTCCGACACGGTCGGCGGCCGAGAAGATTGCGAAAGCGCGCTTTGCAGTTTACGGGACCAGCGTCGATCCGGATGCGACTTTCACTCTGCGCCTGACCTATGGCACCGTGAAAGGTTTCGAAGACGCCGAGGGCAAGTTTGTAGAGCCTTACACGAACATCGGAGGCCTGTTCGAGCGGGCAACCGGAGCGCCGCCTTATGAGTTGCCGGAAAGCTGGCTCAAGGCCAAAGCGTCGCTGAATCTTTCGGTGCCCATGAATCTGTCAACCACGAACGACACAACCGGAGGCAATTCCGGAAGCCCGATGATCGACAAGAACGCGAACATCGTCGGCTTGCTTTTTGACGGAAACATTTTCTCTCTGGGCGGCGACTACGGCTACGACGCGGTGAAGAACCGCTCCATCGCGGTGGACAGTCGCGGACTGCTGGAGGGGATGCGGAAGGTCTACCACATCGATCGAATCGTCGATGAAATCGAGGCGGCGCGGAAGTAGGAAGTCCGCTAAGGCGGCTCCGGGGGGCATGACGTCAGACGCGCTGCCAGACCGATACGTTAAATCACGAAAATACTTTGTGCTTCAGATCCAGCTCAGCCTGCACCACATTCTCCGCCCGGCCCAGATCACGCCAATAGTATTCGTCGGCGCGAAACGCGACGATGTTTTCTCCCAGGCTAGCCAGACGCAGATACGAAGTGATGACAGAGAAAACGCCTTCTTCCGTCAGCATCTTGAAGAGACGCGGCGAAATAACATGGATGCCGGAAAAGGCCAGTGCTTGTATCGGTTGTGCACTTCGAACCATTTCAGGAGCCTGATCGCGCCCTGCTCGCCGCCCGCACAGCCGAAGCTGCTGGTCGAAGAGAAGGTATCGGGAAGTCTCGCGGTCTTGCACCGCCAGAGTCGCCAGGGCTCGGCGTTCGGCATGAGATTGCACCATGCGTTCCAGATCGATCGTGCTGATGACGTCGACATTGTGCAGAATGAAGGGCTCATCTGAAGGGCTGGAGTTCTCGAAAAAAAAATGAGCCGCCTTTTTTAATCCGCCGCCAGTATCGAGCAAGACCTCCTCGCGCGAAACTTCGATGCGCATACCGAAGTTGTTGTTCGCTTTCAGATAATCGACAACCATGTCGGCAAAGTGATGCACATTGATGATCACCTCGCGAACGCCGAACACACGCAAGCGGGAAAGTGTGATCTCCAGCAGCGTCCGGCCGCCAACTTCCACCAGTGCCTTGGGGCGATCGTCGGTGAGGGGCCGCAGGCGCGTGCCCAGGCCCGCAGCCAGAATCATCGCTCTCATTGCGCTGAGCTTCCTGGGAAGGAATTCTCCAGCTCGCGATGCCGCACCACCACGTCGACTCCATTCCGTCCGCGCAAGCGTTTTGCCAACTGCTCTGCCAGGTAGACTGAGCGATGCTGGCCGCCGGTACAGCCGAACGACACCATCAAGCTCTTGAAGCCGCGTCGCTGATACTCGCTCACGCTGGCATCGACCAGGGACATGACGCTGGCCAGGAACTGATGCACGCTCTCCTGCTGATTGAGGTAGTCGATTACCGGAGCGTCTCTCCCCGTAAGCATCTTGAAGCGCTCTTCGCGGCCAGGGTTCGGCAGGCTGCGACCATCGAAAACGAACCCGCCGCCGTGTCCGCTCTCGTCCTTCGGCCAGCCTCGATGGAAAGAAAAACTAAAAATCCGCACTGTCAGATTTTCTGCCTCGGAGGCCAAACCCTGCAGTTTTTCCGAGGCCAGCATGCCGTTGAAGGCTTCCATTAACGCCGGCAGCTCAATAGGCAACTTCACGTTGTGCAGCAGCCAGCGCAGGTTCTTCAGTGCATAGGGCACACTCTGCAGAAAATGAGCCTTGCGCTCATAAAAGCCGCGAAAGCCATAAGCCCCCAACGCCTGCAGGATTCGCACGTAAACGTACGCATAGTAATAATGCAGGAATGCTTCGCGCTTCACATCGACAAAGCCGCCCAGCTCGCCGATATAGAGGTCGAGCAATTGCTGGCGCAGTTCCGGAGGCAGATCGGCCTTGGCATCGTACAGAAGGGAAGCGATGTCATACTGCAGCGCGCCTTTGCGGCCGCCTTGATAGTCCAGGAAAAACGGCTGCCCGTTTCTCAGCATGACGTTACGGGATTGGAAATCGCGATAGAGGAAGTAATTGCAGTCTGCGCTCAAAAGGAAATTGGTCAGGCTGTCGAAATCGTCTTCCAGCGCCTGCTCGTTGAAGGGAATGCCGGCGAGCCGTAGGAAGTAATACTTGAAATAATTCAGGTCCCACGCAATGGATTGGCGATCGAAGCTGGCGCGCGGATAGCACACCTTGTAATTCAAATCGCGTCCGGCCTCAATCTGAAAGCGCAGCAGGACGGCTACAACCTTGCGATAGGCCTCGACTACATCGGGAGCGATGTTTTCGCCCGTGCGATGCTTCGAGAGGAATTCGAACAGCGTAGTATCGCCCAGGTCTTCCTCAAGGTAAGCTCCTTGGCTCAAATCCTCCGCATAAATCTCCGGCACGGGCAGACCGTGTTTCCGAAAGTGCCGGGAGAACTCGAGGAAAGCTGCATTCTCTTCGCGGACGTTATACAGAATGCCGATTGCGCTTTGTCGCTCGGTGGAAAGCCGAATGATATTCCGGCCGGAGCCGCCGAGCTGGCCTTGCAGCGGCTGTATCCGCGCTGCTGGAGCGTGAAAATGTTGCTGAAATAGCTTTTGGAGAACGTCCATAAGAAGTGATCACGTCAGCGCAGCCGCACGAAACAAAGATAACATCGAGGCGGTCGAAAGGCGGTTGAGTCAACGCAGGGAGCACTGACTTGATAACCCTCGGTTCCATCTCTATGCTGAAGCTAGCATGACCGACCGCCTCTATTACCACGACTCCTTCCTTTACAACTTCGACGCCGAAGTGCGCTCGGTGATTGAAACACCGCGCCCGGGGCTCATTCTCGACCGCACGGCTTTCTATCCCACGAGCGGCGGCCAGGTGCACGACACGGGATGGTTAATCTCTCCCGATGGCAAGTTCGCTGTCACTGAAGTCGCCGACACTGAGGACGGTCATGTTGTCCACTACCTGGACGCGCCCCTTAAAGATGTGCTGCCTGGCACTCGCGTTCGCGGCGAAATCGACGCCGCCCGCCGCCGCGATCACTTGCAGCAACACTCGGCGCAGCACGTGCTCTCCTCCGCCTTCGTCCGCCTTTTTGGTATGGCGACAGCTTCTTTTCACATGGCCGACGACTACTGTTCGATCGATCTCGACACACCCTCGCTCAGCAAGGAGCAGATCGAATCAGCCGAGCGGCTGGCCAACGAAATCATGACTGAGGATCGTCCCGTGGACGTGCGCTATGTGACGCGTGATGAGGCAGAAAAGCTTGGCCTGCGAAAGCTTCCGCCGGCAGAGCGCGATCAACTCCGGCTCATCGACATCCGCGACTGGGACCTCACTGCCTGCGGCGGCACACACGTGACCCGCACTGGACAGATTGGCGGCATTCTGCTGCGCAAGACCGAGAAAGTTCGTCAGGGATACCGCGTGGAATTCGTTGCCGGCCAGCGCGCCGTCTCGACCGCGCGCCGCGACTTTTCCACCCTAACCGAAACTGCCGCGCTGTTTTCCGCGCACATCTACGACGTTCCACAGCAAGCCCGCAAGTCTCTCGACGAGATTCGGCTGCTGCGCAGGCAACGCGAGCAATCGCTGGAAGAACTCGCTGCGTCGCAGGCCGCAGCATTGCTCGCGGAGACTCCCGAGAGTCATGGCCGCAAGCTGGTCGTTCGCAGTTTCTCCGACCGCGACCTAAACTTCCTCAAGCTATTGGCCCAGAAACTGACGCGGCAATCTCCCGCGATCGCGCTGCTCGCCACCGAATCGCCGCAGCCCGCGCTGGTCTTCGCCCAGTCTGCCGGGCAGCCCTACGACATGGGTGCGCTGTTGAAAGAGACCATGACGAAGCTTGGCGGGCGAGGTGGCGGCAGCAAGGATCTAGCGCAGGGCGGTGCTCCCCATTCGGAGGGACTTGCGGCAGCGCTGGATGCTGCAGCGCAAACACTCACGCGTTGACCGTACCTGGAACCCAAAACAAGAACCCCCACTGGACCGAAGTCCCATGGAGGCTAAATCGAATGCAAATTCTCAGCTGCTGCTAAGCAACGCGATTCCGTCGCCCGCCCTTTTCCCACCAAACTTGTGGATCCTCAGGGCGGTTCAGCATCTGCGATAGTTCCTTCTTGATCTCGAGCAGGCGGTTGGCGCGCATTTCCACCGCCGATTGGTCGATCTGGCTGTCCGCGGTCCTGGCTGCAGAGCGAGCGTTCATGTTCCGTAAATCCGTGATTTCCTGACGAAGGCTGGTAAGGTGTTCCAGGAGTAAGGGCATGTCTTGATCATACCCTAGATTCCGGAAGCTGCCGTTTTATTCCGATCCCGCATTCGTCACCGGACTCTGTAATTCCCGCGTGCCGACTGCTTGTGGATTTCCTCGTGAAAAATACTTTCGACAGGGAGCATATCGGGAGTGAGTTCTTCGTTGTGTGAAGGCGTTTTGAGAGGTATACCCCCTCCCCCTGGTCCATTGGAATCATCGAGTTAGGGGCAAATTGTGAAAAAATCCTAGAGGCACAATCACATACAGGGCAAAATCTTGTGCTCAAACGAGTTACTTCCCATGGTGTCCGCGCTCATCTACCGCCTGCGCCTCGACTATGATGGGCTCATTCGGTGTGAGAGACAAGGTTAGATGTCACAACGGTGTGTGGAAAGTGATGAAAGCCCCAAGATTTGTCATTGCTAACAAAGACGCTTAGAGTGCGTCTATTCCCGACAGCCCAGGCTCGACGCAAACAACAAGAAAGGCCCCGCTCTTGCGAGCGAGGCCTTTTGTATTTGCTGACTGCTTGATTAACCTTAGCGACCGTGTCCGCCGCCGCTACTGTGGCCACCGGAGTGGCCGCCGGCACTGTGACCGCCGTTGGAGCCGGCTCCCCCGCGCGGCGAAAATCCGCGGGCGTTGCTCGGGCGGCTGTTTCCGCGGAAACCGCCGTTGTGCGCGTCGTTGTGCGCTACTTCCGGGCTGCGGCTGGCGAAGCCCCGGTTGCCACCGCCGACATAGCCTCTGTTATTGCCCACGGCTCCTCGATTTCCCGCAAAGCCTCGCTCGCCGCCAGGTCTGGCGAAGCCTCGGTTTGCGGAACCGGAGAATCCCCGGCCGCCATTGCCAGCGAATCCCCGCGCGCCATAACCGCCCCGTCCGTAGGACGAGTAGCCGCGAGAGGTGCCGTGGAAATAGGCGTTGCGGCTATAGAATCCGCGGCTGTGGAACGCGTAAGGATGTCCGCCAAAGAACACTCCACCATGGAAGCCCCAGCCGATACCCCAACCGTGCCATCCCCAGCCGAAGCCAAAGAACGGCGCGATGGGAAATCCGAAGCCGAAGGAAATGTAAGGACCGCCAAATCCCCACCACGGATAAAATCCCGGCCACAAGCCCACGGGATATCCGTAAACATACGAAGGATTGTATTGCGGCACATAAACGACGTCGGGATCAGCCGGCTCAATCTGAACCTGGTCGTCCCGGTCGTAAACGCGTTGCTGCGGGGTAGTGCGCAAATTGCCCGCGTCCTGCGCTCTGTGACGCATGACTTGGATGGCCTGCATCACATCGGCTGACTGGTTGTAGTTGGCGTCGCCCAGTTCCTGGGTCCACGACAAATCCCGGTCCATATTGGCCAACACGGAAGGGAACTGGCAAAGCGCTTTCACGCTAGGATCCCAATCCTGCTGATCGACTTGCGCGCCCAGGTCCTGTCCCTTGAGGTTCGGGTTTTCCTTGAGAAAGCGATCGGCCTCGACAATCTGCGTGGGATAGGCGGAGGCGGCGAGAATCTGCGCCACCAGCGCGTCCGGATACAGCGCGATCGGCGCGACCAACTGATGTAACTGCTCGGCCGAGAGCGGCGAATATTGCCGATTGGGACTAAGGCCCTGACCCGGCGGGGGCGCCTGATCCTGAGGCGCATCTTGTTCCTGTGGCGGCGGAGGAGCGACATTCTGTGCCGCGCTCGGTTCCGCCACATTGGATTGCGGCGCGTTATACTGCGACGCGGTCTGCTCGCTCGACTGCCCCTGATCCGGAGCGCTCACCGCCGGCGAGGGCTTGTCCATCGACGCATCCTGTGCCCTCAACGCACTGCCTGTGCCCAGCGCCATTGCGCTTGCTACCACAGCGGTAAGAAGTGTTCTATAGACTTTGCTTTTCATAAATACCCCCCAGAATTCCTGCTATCAGATTCAACCCCGGGGATGGCGGATAGTTCCGTTCTTTTGATTGACTTACAGTGGTTGATTTCGGCCAGCGGCTGGTGGATTTCGATCAGAAACACTAACGGCAGCATGGCCGCGACCCCCCTTGACTCCGCGGAGGACGAGCAGGACGCATGTAGTACCGTGGAAGAGCGGCGCTTCAGCGCCGCGTAAAACCAGCCCCCTACTTCACGGTGAACGGCGCCGACGCCGTCACATTCTCCCATTCGATAAACAGTTTTCCCTTCGCTCCGTCCGCGCCCGACAGCGTGATCTTGAGGGTTTCGACCGGAGATGACGGCCTGCCCATGGTGAGCGAAGCGCGGCCGAGCTCGGTGGCCGGATCATCGGTGGTGGCGCCCTCGCGAATGCCGTCCGGTGATTTCCCCACGCCCCAGATGTGGCGGCCGCCGTCCATCAGGGTTTTGTTGACGATCAGCTTCCACTGGCCGTTGTCGAGGTCGGCGTACAGGGCATAGTCGCCCTTGGGAATGGCGAGGCCATTCAGGTCGAGGTCGGCGTCGGTGTGCAGAACAGTGGCGTAATCGGCGCCCAGGCGCCATACGTTGCCGTAGGGCTCGAGCGCGCCGTCGTTGCCGAAAATTTTGCGACCCCTCACGGAGGGGGCGTGGTAGTAGATCCAAATATTCTTGCCGTTGATGGTAACGCTGGTTTCGGCGCCCGGACTCTTGGTGTTCTTAGTAACCAGGTCTTCCTTCTTCACCTGGGCGACAGCCAGCATCAAGCCGCTTAACAAAAGAGCACTCAACAGGATTCGTTTCATTCCCGACGCCATTCCTTTCTCTAGGGAGTGTGCAACGCGCTCCGCGGCCGCTCCCGCAGGTTTACAAGTGGAAACGGCGCTTTTTAGGTTGCCTTTCCTTGTATATCCAAATGTGATATATCAAACAACGATATAGAAGTCAAGGATCAGCCGCCGGGTGCCCCATTTCTCGGGCGTTCTTTGCGCGAGAAGTGGGCGCTGGCGCAAGCTCAAACTACTTCACGGGAATAAGAAGCACACACGTTCTTCTGGCGCCGATGCCGACTCATTCAAAGCCTCGTCAAAAGCCAAGCCCCGAGCGTTTGCTCGGGGCTCGCAGATACTAAACGCCGATCGCCAATCAACTTCTATGATAAGCCAATCCAGTCCGTAGTCAAGAACCTTCGGTACAAGCCGAGTGACCCGAGGAGGGTAAGGGAGTCGAACCCTAGTGGCTGAAAAGCCACTCGACTGATTGGCGATCAGCGTCCAGTACCCACTGGCAATGCCCTCCTAAACGCCGCCCGCTAAAGTAAATTCTATTGTCGCGCTGGTACGCCAGATCAACATCGCTAAGAAAAAACTAACAAGTGTTCCCGAATTGGCCCGAAAAAAAGGCCCCACTCTCGCGAGCGGGGCCTTCGACACTCTAGTGACGGTTCAAAGCTGATAGCCGATAATCTACTTCGCGTGAACTGACGCCCTAGGCGCCGGTGCGCCGCGCAACAGTCCCTCCGTGCTCAAGTCTTCGTCAAGATCGGGCCAATGAATCCCATATCCGCCGCCGGCAATCTTCCAATTCCGTCGCTGCGCGGGCGCGGCGTTAAGCAGGCGCGGATACCATACCAGCGGCACCGTGATAACGCGGCCATCCTGCAGACTCACGCTGAGCGCATCGTCCGTGAATTGCACGTCCAGCACACGCTCATCTGCCGCCGATGCTGAAAAACTCATTCCACGCCTCCAGGAATTCGCTTCCGTGCTCTGTCACAATTGATTGTATCGTGCGCAGTTCATGCGCGCGAAACCCAAAATTACGCGCCAGCTGGACTGGGTCAAGCCAGAACTTAGCGGACAGCTCCTCGCGATCCACATGAATGTGAGGTGGCTCGTTTGGCTCGTGGCTGTAGAATTAAAAGCGGTAAGGGCCGGACCGCAGAACAGTCGGCATGCGGGGATTCTATCAAAGTCATTCCAGCCAATAAAAAGGCCCCGCTCGCGAGAGCGGGGCCTTTGATCTTACTGGCCACTGGCCACTGACCACTGGCCACTGCCTTTAGTACATTCCATCCATGCCGCCGCCACCGTGTCCACCCGGCATTGGAGCTTCCTTCTTTTCGGGAATCTCCGCGACCAGGGCTTCGGTGGTGAGCATCAACGACGCAATCGAGCCGGCGTTGGTGAGTGCGGTGCGCACCACCTTCGTCGGATCGAGCACGCCGGCCTTGACCAGGTCCTCATACTCGTTGGTCAGGGCGTTGAAGCCGTAGTTGCTGTCCTTGTTGTCGAGCACCTTGCCGAGGACGACTGCGCCTTCTTCGCCAGCGTTCTCGACGATCTGACGCATCGGCTCTTGCAGGGCGCGCTTCACGATGTTGACACCGATCTGCTCATCCCCTTCGAGCTTCAGCTTGTCGAGAGCCGCGACGCAACGCGCCAGTGCCACTCCGCCGCCGGGGACAATGCCTTCTTCCACGGCTGCGCGGGTAGCATGCATGGCGTCTTCGACGCGGGCTTTCTTTTCCTTCATTTCAGTCTCGGTTGCGGCGCCGACTTTGATGACGGCTACGCCTCCGACCAGCTTGGCCAACCGCTCCTGCAACTTCTCGCGGTCGTAGTCGCTGGTGGTCTTGTCGATCTGGCTGCGAATTTCTTTCACGCGGCCTTCGATCTCCGAGTGCTTGCCCTTGCCTTCGACCAGCGTGGTGTTGTCCTTGTCGATGGTGAGCTTCTTGACCTGGCCGAGATCGCTGATCTGCACGTTCTCGAGCTTGATGCCCAGGTCTTCGGTGATGGCCTTGCCGCCGGTGAGGATGGCGATATCCTGCAGCATAGCCTTGCGGCGATCGCCGAAGCCCGGAGCCTTGACGGCCGCCACTTGCAGCGTTCCACGCAGCTTGTTGACGACGAGAGTAGCGAGTGCTTCGCCTTCAACGTCCTCAGCAATAATCAACAGCGGCTTGCCGCTCTTGGCAATCTGCTCAAGCAGTGGAAGAAGATCCTTCATGGAGCTGATCTTCTTCTCGTTGATCAGAATGTAAGCATTCTCAAGCGCAACTTCCATGCGCTCGGGATCAGTAACGAAGTAAGGCGACAGATAGCCGCGGTCGAACTGCATGCCCTCGACCACTTCCAGCTGGGTCTCAAGCGTCTTCGACTCTTCGACGGTAATGACGCCATCCTTGCCAACCTTCTTCATAGCCTCAGCAATGATGTGCCCAATAGTGTCATCGTTATTCGCACTTATCGTGCCTACCTGGGCGATCATCTCGCCGGAGACGGGCTTGGAGAACTTGTCTAGTTCGCCTTTGGCGCGCTCGCCGGTCTTCTTGTCGAACTGTCCGCAAACGAGAGCTACTGCTTTCTCGATGCCGCGCTTCATGGCCATTGGGTTGGCGCCGGCGGCTACTGTCTTTACGCCTTCGCGATAAATCGCTTGGGCTAGAACAGTGGCTGTCGTCGTGCCGTCGCCGGCTACGTCGGAGGTCTTGCTGGCTACTTCGCGAACCATTTGGGCGCCCATGTTCTCTAGGCCGTCCTTGAGTTCGATTTCTTTGGCTACGGTTACGCCGTCTTTGGTGATTGTGGGTGAACCGAATTTCTTTTCGATTACCACGTTGCGGCCCTTGGGGCCGAGGGTGACTTTTACTGCGTCGGCTAGAAGATTTACGCCGCGCAGGATTGCCTGGCGGGACTCTTCGCCGTGTACGATTTGTTTTGCCATTGCTTTTTCTCCTAATGAATTTCGTTTGCAGGACGAACCTGCGATTTTTTCGACTGCTATCAGCTCTCAGCCGTCAGCTTCTAGCCGCTAGCTTCTAGCTAAATCCTTTAAGGTTCTCTTGAGGGAGATCCTTCGCTCCGCCTGAAGAGCGGCTGCGCTCAGGATGACGCCCCGCGAGAACAGTCGTTACTTGCGGGAGCCGGCTAGTTCTTTCTTGGCTGTGCTGGCGGCGCCGGTCAGGATGCCGAGGACTTCTTCTTCTTTCATGATGATGAAGTCTTCGCCGTCGATCTTGATCTCGGTGCCGGAATACTTGCCGAACAGGATGCGGTCGCCATCTTTAACGGCCAAAGGGAAGGTCTTGCCTTCATCGTTGGTGCGTCCCTTGCCGGTGGAAATTACTTCGCCTTCCTGCGGCTTGTCTTTGGCGCTGTCGGGGATGATGATTCCGCCTCGGGTGGTGGATGCTTCTTCCACGCGACGGACCAGAATGCGGTCGTGTAGTGGGCTGAATTTAGCCATGGTTGCAACTCCTTTCAAGGTTGGATGGTACGGTTGATGTTCTGTAAGCCTATGAAATGTTAAGGTTTAGGGAGTGCTGTTAGCAGTCTCGCCTATCGAGTGCTAATTATAGGAGGGTGAGTGAGGGTTGTCAAGGGGCGGCGTGCCGGGTTCTCTTCCGGGCCGATTTTGGCCAGGGATCCCGATCTCGGCGACAACGCGGAGAGGATCGGCAATCCGCGAGTAGCTGCATTGTGGGATGATTGAGCCATGAGTAAACGGTCCACGAGAATTGCAAAACGTGACGAGTTCGAGAATGCGCTGAAGGAAGTCGAAGAGAAGATACGGTCGAGGCGCGAGAAGAATCCAGAGGCAGTTGCGCCGACGGAGACCGAAGAGCGGGTCGGTGAGAGCGGAGAGGTTGAGCTTCCGACACGAAAGTAAGCGCGGGTCGCAGCGGAATACTGCTGGCTCGGCAATGAGTATCCCACTATTGCTCCGAGCGGAGATGGTGGCGGGGAGTTAGACAGGTCGCTTCGGCTTCGCTCAGGGCAGGCTCTTCGTTGGGAGTCGCCCGCTTCGCGTTGCGACTCCGCTGCCTCAGGATGACAATCGAATATGCAAACTCAAAGGCGACGGACAGGAGTGTCCGTTGCCACACGAGCCTCCCTCAGGGGCTGAAGCCCGCATTCTTCTGGGCCTCTAGCGGCACGACTGAACGTCGTGCCCTTCCCGGTGTTGTTCGGACTTGCAAAAAGCGCGCTCGTCGGGCAGGCTCGTAGACCATGACGCGAACGAATGGCTTGGGTAGGGGTTCTTTTTCATCTTCTTTCCTGGTGTTCTCGTTTGTCATGGTGGCCGCGAGTTTGAGCTTTGCGCAGGCAGATCCGGGGCCCGAAGAGGGTGGCCATGAGGTGCAGATCTGGGCTGGGGGTGGGCACTCGGTGCCGGGGGGGACTTCGCGGACGGGGATTTTTGATGTGGGGTTGCGATATGGGTGGGTGATCACGGGGCCTCATCTACCTGGATTTTTGCGGGGGCGATTTGAGTATGCGGTGGATGCGGAGCCGGCTTATCTGATTTTTCAGCCGGCGAATACGGCTTATGGGGTGGGATTCAATCCGTTTGGGTTGAAGTGGAATTTCGAGCGGCGCGGACGCTTGTCACCTTATTTTGAGTTGAGCGGCGGGACGCTGTTCAGCGATCACAACGTGCCGACGTACACGAACCCGGTGAACTTTACTTCGGCGGCGGCGTTGGGGACGCATGTGCTCGGCGCGAAATACAACTGGAGTGTCGAGCTGCGGTATCTGCATATTTCGAATGCGGGGTTGGCTACGCCGAATCCCGGGTTGAATACGGTGCAGGTGCGGGTTGGAGTGGGGAGGTTTTGGAGGGGGCGATAGTATTCGCAACGTCGGCATAGGACCGTGGTGGAAAATCCTTCTGGGCCGGCGGTGAAGGAAACTGCTAGGGATCCTTCGACTTCGACTCGCACTCCGCTTCGCGGAGCGCGCGTCTCCGCTCAGGATGACAGTGCAATTTCGACTAGCTTGCTTCATTCCGTTCGGCACGGATATCCTTCTGACTTATGTCTACGCTTGTCGAGTGCGTTCCCAATTTCTCCGAAGGCCGTGACAAATCCAAAGTTGACGCGATTGTTGACGCCATGAAGGTGGATGGAGTCTATCTGCTGGACCGAGAGATGGATGCGGACCACAACCGGTGTGTGATTACGCTGGTGGGCGGGCGGGAGGCTATTCAGGAGGCGGCGATTCGCGGCGTGGGGAAGGCTGCGGAATTGATTGATCTGAATGCGCATAAGGGGGCGCATCCGAGGATGGGGGCGGCGGATGTGGTGCCGTTTATTCCGATTGATGGCGTGACGATTGAAGATTGCGTGGCCATGGCGCGGCATGTGGGGCAGGAGATCTGGAAGCGGTATCAGATTCCGGTTTATTTGTATGAAGCGGCGGCGACGACGCCGGAGCGGCAGAATCTGGAGAACGTCCGGCGCGGGCAGTTCGAAGGGATCCGGGCGGAGATTGCTACGAGTGCGGCGCGGCGGCCGGATTTTGGCGAGGCGCGGGTGCATCCGACGGCGGGCGCGACCGTGGTGGGAGCGCGGAAGTTTCTGATCGCTTACAACGTGTTTCTCAATACACCCGATGTCGAGATCGCGAAAAAAGTGGCGAAGACGGTGCGGTTTTCGAGCGGGGGGATGCGATTCGTCAAGGGTGCTGGATTTCTGGTGCGGGGGCTGGCGCAAGTTTCGATGAATCTGACGGATTTTGAGCAGACGCCGGTGCATCGCGTGTTTGAAATGGTGAAGCGGGAGGCGGCGCGGTACGGCGTGACTGCGGTGTCGAGCGAGATCGTGGGACTGATTCCGAAGAAGGCGCTGGAACAGGCGGCAGAGTGGTTTCTGCAGGTGGAGAACTTTGATTCGTCTTTAATCCTGGAGAACCGTTTGGCGGCGGTGATGAGTGGGAAGGCGGCCGTGGGCGGACTGCGAGCTGGGGTCGAGCCGTTTGTAGAGCAGTTGGCCGCGCCGACGGCTACGCCGGGTGGCGGCAGCGCGGCGGCGGCGGCGGGAGCGATGGCGGCAGGACTGGCAACGATGGTGGCCTCGATGTCGCGGGGGAAGAAGGCGTACCTGCATTATGAGTCTCAACTGAGCGCGGCGATTGCGCGCTTGGGGCAGTTGCGCGAGGAGTTGAAGGCCGCTGTGGATGCGGACGCTGAATCCTATGATGCTGTGATGAAGGCTTACAAGCAGGCGAAGGCCGACCCTGCCAGCGCTGACGCGCTGATCGATGCCAGTCTGAAGCTGGCTACGGGCGTCCCTCTGGGAGTGGCGGAGAAGGCGCATGAAGTGGCAAAGATCACCGAGGGGCTGTTTGCGATCAGCAATCCTAATATGAAGTCGGATTTGACTACTGCCCAGGCACTGGCGGGCGCGGCGATTACTGGGGCGCTGGCTAATGTGGAGATCAATCTGGCTTCGATCAAGGACCAGGCTTTCGCGGAGAGACTGCGGAAGAAGGTAGAGGTTATTAGCGGCTGATCGAGCTGGCGGGGTATCGTCCAGGGACGGGGAAAGAAGACGTAGCAATTACGTCTCTCCGGGGCAATAGCGACCGAATAATTTTGCGGTTGGCGAGTGGAAAATCCCGCGTTGGGGTTCATGGCTGAGGGTCTGGAGGGCTGCGCGCCCGTTTCGCGCAAGGGGGCATTCCGCCATGAGTCGTTTGGCGCTGTTATCCGTCTCGATTGTGCTGCTTTGTGCTGGCGGACTTCTGTTGAGCCTGAATGGCTGCGGCGGAAGCGGTACAACCACGATTACCGTGCCACCGCCGCCAGCTTCGAAGATCAAGCACGTGGTGATCATCTTCCAGGAGAACCGCACTCCCGACAACCTGTTTCAGGGGTTGTGTATTCCGCCGTACGGCAACAGCAGCGCGTGCAGCACGAGCCCGACCGCTTCCCAATACGACATTGCCAGCAGTGGAATGGACTCGACGGGTGCGACCATCACGCTGAGCCCTATCGATTTGGGTACGACCGGCTCGAGCCCGGATAACTACGATCTGAGCCATGCCCACAGTGCTTTCGTGGATATGTGCAATCTGAATACGTCTGGCGTATGTCAGATGAATGGCGCTGACCTGATCCCGTATTCGTGCACGGCGGGAACCGCCGGCTGCCCGCCACCGGCGGACCCGCAGTTCAGGTATGTGAATCCGGCGGACGTTCAGCCGTACCTCACCATGGCCCAGACCTACACGTTCGCCGATCACATGTTCCAGACGAACCAGGGGCCGAGCATGCCGGCGCACCAGTTCATCATCTCAGGCACATCGGCGCCGTCGGTGGGCAGCAATCTATTCGAGGCGGAGAACCCGTCTGGGGTAAAGAATGCCAACAATAAAACCGGCTGCACCGCTCCCCCTGCCGAATTCGTTAACTTGATCGACCCTGCAGGGGTGGAAACGCCAGCTTATCCGTGCTTTGACCATCCCACGCTGACCGACCTGCTGAATACTGCCAACATCAGCTGGCGCTATTTCGCGCCCTCGGCGGGATCGATCTGGACCGGCCCCAACGCGATCGAGCACATGTGCGTGCCGAGCGCCCCCAGCGGGGGAGTGTGCACGGGATCGGATTGGACTAACAATGTGGTGCTGGCAACTGCACAGAACTCTGCGCCGGTTTTGACGGATATTATCAACGGCAATCTCGCTACGGTGAGCTGGGTCATTCCCAATGGCCTGGAATCGGACCATGCCATGAGCAACGATGGATCGGGTCCCTCTTATGTGACTTCGATCGTCAATGCAATCGGCAACAGCCAGTATTGGTCGAACACAGCGATTATCCTCACCTGGGATGACTGGGGAGGATGGTACGACCATGTTCCGCCGCCGCAAGTGCTAGTGAACTGCGCCCAGTGGGGTTGCGGCTATGTGTACGGATTCAGGGTGCCGATGGTCGTGATTTCGCCCTACGCCAAGCCGGGTTACATTTCACACGTCAATCATGATTTTGGAAGCGTTCTGAAGTTTATCGAGACAAATTTTAGTCTGCCGTCGCTCGGTTACGCGGACGCGGCGGCCGACGATCTCTCCGACTGTTTCAACTTAAGCCAGACGCCGATCCCATTCAAGAGTATTCCTGCGGCACTGAAGGCGGATTACTTCATCAACGACAAACGCCCGCCGACCGATCCAGATGACGATTAAGGCAGCGCGCCAGGTGACGCTGATTAGTCTCCGGCGCTGGTCGCCGGGGCGGGCTCAGGTTTGGAGCGAGATCCCGCCCAGGCCTCGAAGCCTTGCCTGGCAAGTTTGAAGATGGTCTTACGATTTTCCGAGATCACCTTCCACCAAGCGAAGCGGCCGAGCATGGGGAAGTAGATGCCGCGGAAGCACACGCGCGCGATGAAGATGTTGACGCGATAGCCGAGCGGTTGGTCGTCGAGCGAGTCGACGGCGTGGGCGATGGCTTCTGCGCCGTAGGCATGGGACCAGCCGTAGTTCACTTCCGCGTGGGCTTCGTCGATGGTCATCTTGAGTGGAGTGTGCGCCATGGCGAAGGGAATGAACTCCTGCCAGTGCTTGGGCCGGGTTAATCGGCCGGCGACATCGAGACGTTTGTAAAGCGGAGTGCCTGGAAGAGGAGTGAGCAAACCGAAAATCGGCAGGCCGGGCGGCCAGGTCCGCACCTGCTCGAGGGTGCGCTCGGCTGCGCCGACCGTATCGTTATCCATGCCGAAGATGAAAGAAGTGATGGCATAGACGTTGCGCTGCGCCAGGCGCTCGAGCACGGCGGCATACTCTTCCGGCTTGTTGAAGCCTTTGTTCACATCCTTCAAGTTGGCGGGATCAATCGACTCCATGCCGATGAAGACCCACTTTCCGCCGGAGGCGGAGATTAGGTCGACGAGTTCCTGATCGCGGAGGAGGTTGGCGCTGATCTGGGCGACCCAGTTGACCTGCGCGCCGGCGGCGATGATGTCGCGGAGCAGCGATTTGGTGCGCTTGAGATTGATGGCGAAATTGTCGTCGATAAAGAAGACGGCAATTTGTCCGCGCTCTTTTCGGGCTCGCGCTTTCAGCAGAAGCAGTTCGTTGACGACGCTTTCGTTGGAGCGAAAGCGGATGGAGTCGCCGAAGAATCCGGTTACGGTGCAGAACTCGCAGCCGTAGGGACAACCTCGTCCCGATTCGACGGGAACGATGCGGAAAGTGCCCCAGCCCTCGCCGATTTTCTGCAGCCATTGCTTGGCTGATTTAGGCACGAGATTGAACTGATGGAGATCGATGGTGTCCCAGGGAATTACGGGATAGGGTTTGAGCGAGGGCTTGAGTTCTTTGCCCGCGGCATCGACGGGCGCGTAGACATCTTTCAACTGGCCGCGAGCGGCATCTTCGACAATGCGCGGCCAGGTGTCGTCGGCCTCGCCGAGAGCGACGGCATCGGCGTGGCGGGGACCGCCATCGCGGCCGAGAGCTTCGTCGGCCATTTCCGTGACGTGAGGGCCGCCCATGACCACGGGCACGCCCACGGCGCGAACGGCGTCTGCCATGCGATAGGCTTTGGCGATCATGCGAGTCATGGCGCCGATGCCGACCAGATCAATCTTTTGTTCGAGGACGTAGCGGGCGATTCCGGCTTCGTCCATGGGTTGAGCATTGCCATCGATGAGTACAACTTCGTGGCCGGGCGGGGTTAGAGACTGTAGCAGGAACATCCAGAGGTGAGGCATGAAATTGCGCGTGACCCCGTTGTCGGGGTTGTACAGGAGGATTCTCAATATTTCCCTGATTTCTTGGCGCCCAGAAACGAACTGCGTGCAGGCGATAGCGGTAGCGGATCGACGATCATGTTAGCAGTAGGTTGTCCCGCTGCATAGTTTAATTGCCGTGCCGGGGAGGAAAACTGAGCAAAATTGCTCACTGTGCTAATACCTTTGGTTGGGCAGACAAGTGGCTCGTGGCTTAGAATAAAGTGACCGGGGTAACGGGAAAGGTGGAAGCAGCATCTAATCCGCAAGGTACAGGCGGAATCCCGTTCAGTAGATTCAGGAAAGATTTAATTTAAGAGGACCGAGGCTATGAAAACCTTGAAGGCTTGTCTAAGCGCTGTTGTGATGGTGGCTGTTTTTGCCGGGATGGCGAATGCTATGCCGCTCAATTCATCGGCGCGAGCCGTGGTACCGGCAGACCTGCAGCAGTTGATCTCGGTGGATTACCGGGCGCTGAAAGACTCGCCGACGGCGACCGCCCTGAAGCAGCAACTGATGCAGGCGCAGGAAAACCTGCAGCAGTTCGAGGGCGCGCTCAAGGGCGTCGGGATCAATCCCGACAAGGATATCGACACGCTTTCGCTACCTTCGTTCCGCACTGTCAAACAGGGGGTCAGAACCATAGGCATCGCCAGCGGACCGTTCAATATGAAGGCTGTGCTCAAGAAGTTGACCGTGCAGAAGATCAAGGGCACAAAGTACCACAACTCGATTCTTTACCCAATGGACGGCGGGTTTGTGATGACATTTCTCGACGACAGCACGCTGTTGTTCGGGGAGCCTTCGGCGGTGAAGCTTGGGCTGGATACGCGGGACGGAGAGATCTTGAATATCGATACGAACTCGACCATGGCCGACATGATGTCGGACGTGGATGCGGCTCCTTTCTGGAGCATTCTGGACCAGCAGGGTTCGCAGAATATGATGCGGTCGGCGCTGGGAGATGCGGCGAAGATCGCCGACTACGAGACAGTGAAGAAGCGGGTGTTGGGCTCGTACTACACCATGGATTTTTCCAGCGGCGTGAATTTCGATTTGACGGTTGTGACTTCGGACTCCCTAACGGCGAGTACGCTATCGATGATCATGAAGGCCGCCATCATGTACGAGAAAACCAGTGCCTCGCCGGTTGAAAAGGCGGCCATGGACAAGGCCACATTCGATTCCGACGGCACAAAGTTTGCGATGCACTTCAAGGACAGCGACGCGCAGTTTCAGTCGCTGATGCATTCGCCGTTGTTTGCCGCGATTTCGCACTGACGGCGAATTCCTCAGGGGCTAAAGCCCGCATTTTTGGCGATCCCAAGCGGCACGAGTGAAACTCGTGCCCTTCCCGAACCGTTTCATCCAACGCGCTTTTCTCCAACACGTCTATCGAACACACGCGCGAGAAATCTTCTCATCTCGTAACTTACTTAGGCTTTTTTGCCGCTCGCTTTTCGCGGGCCCAACCTTCCTTTACGACTTGACGGGCGCGGCCGACTGCCAGCGCGTCTTCGGGGACGTTGCTGGTGATACAGGACGCGGCGCCCACATAAGCGCCTCTGCCTACGCGTACGGGCGCGACCAGAGTGCTGTCACTGCCGATGAAGGCTCCATCGCCGATTATGGTTGTGTGCTTCTGGACGCCGTCGTAGTTGCAGGTGATGGTTCCGGCGCCGATGTTGACGCCGGCACCGATTTCGGCGTCGCCGAGATAGGTAAGGTGGTTGGCCTTCGATCCTTTGCCCAGCTTGATCTTCTTGGTCTCGACAAAATTGCCGACGTGCGCGCCTTCTCCGATATCGCTGCCCGGGCGCAGATGGGAATAGGGACCGAGGACTGCTCGAGGGCCGATGCTTGCCTCCTCGAGAATGCAGCCGGGGCGAATGAGGACGCCGGGGCCGACTTCGGAATTGCGAATCACGCAGTAGGAGCTGATGTGGCAGGCGGCGCCGATCTGGGATCGGCCAAAGATCTGCACGCAGGGTTCGATCACGGTGTCAGGGGCGATTTCGACCTCGTCATCGATTACGCAGGTGTCGGGATAGAAGATGGTGACGCCTTCGGCCATGAGTTGCTGGCACTTCTGCATGCGGATCTGGTGGTCGATGGCGGCAAGTTCGGCGAGGGTGTTGGCGCCGAGAACTTCGCTGGAGTTTTCCGTTTTCCAGACTACGACGCGCTGCCTGGCCTGGCGCAAGACGCCGGCCATGTCGGTGAGGTAGTACTCGCCGTGAGGGTTGGCGGTAGAGAGTTCCCCGAGGTGCGAGAGCAATTGCGGCAGGGCGAAGACGTAGAAGCCGGCGTTGATCTCGCGGATTGCTTTCTGGGCGGGGGTGGCGGATTTTTCTTCGACGATGGCTTTGACTTCGGCGCTGCGGGCGTTCTTCCTGATGACGCGGCCGTAGCCGGAGGGGTTGTCGAGGTCAGCGCTGAGCAAGGTCATCGCGGCTTGCTGGTCGAGATGGAAATTGAGCAGTTCGGCTATGGTCTGAGGCGTGATCTGGGGAGCGTCGCCGGAGAGAACAATGACGTGGTCGTACGTGGAGAGTGCCGGCTGCGCGACCATCAGCGCGTGTCCGGTGCCACGCTGGTCCGCCTGAAGGACGAAGTTGATACCGGTGTGTTCGACGGTGGAGCGGACGCGCTCGGCTTCGTGACCGATGATGACGAAGACGTCGGCTGGGGGCACGACGCGGGTGGCTGCGGCGATCACGCGGGTCAACAGCGGCTTGCCGCCAACTTCATGCAGAACTTTAGCAAGCTGCGATTTAAGCCGCGTGCCTTTGCCGGCGGCCATGATGGCGACGGCGACGCGAGGAGGATTCGGGGCGTGGTATCCGGAAGGAGCTGGGGTCGGCAGACCTTTGCGGACGAGGAGATGGCTTTCTGGATTTCTTCATTCGCCTCAATATACCTTGAGCGGAGGTGGTACAGAAGTGGATGTTGCGGGCGGAAGATCGATCCGGCTTCAGCGGGGGATTGAAGATCGCGGTCGGGCAGCAAGGGTACCTCAGGCGCTAAAGCGCTTCGCAGTTTCGCGCCTTGACGGCACGACTAAAGTTCGTGCCCTTCCCGAACCGTGTCCTCCCAAACCCTTCGAGGAGAGTATCTCCACGTTCGTATCCGTCAGAGGCCGAGGCCTCCATCTACGGCCAGGATTTGTCCGGTGATGAATTGCGGGGCGGTGGCGAAGAATAATACTGCCGCGGCGATTTCATCCCCTCGGCCATTGCGCAGCATCGGGGTTTGCTTCGCCATACGCTTCATGAAGGAGGCGGCCGATTTCTCGCCTAGATCGATCATGCCGGGCGCGACCGCGTTAACGGCGATTTCAGGCGCGAGAGCTTTTGCCATGACCTTGGTCAGCATGTGCAAGGCGGCCTTGGAGGAACAGTAATGAGCGTGTGTAGGCCAGGGACGCAGGCCGCCTAGCGATCCCATATTAATGATTTTGGCTTCGATTGGTTCTGAGCGCCTTGACCCGGTCGGTTTTCGGCGCATCCACTTCAGGGCTTCGCGGGAGACCAGGAACGGCCCGCGAGTGTTCGAAGCGAACATGGCATCCCACTGGCGGACGGTGAGGCGTTCGAAGTCGACGGTGGCGTAGTTGGCGGCATTGTTGACCAGGATGTCGATGCGTCCCAGCTCGCGTCCGGCCTCTTTCATCATGGACTTGACGCTGGCTTCGTCGGTGATATCGCAGTGCAGGGCGAAGGCACGGACGCCGAGGCTGGTGAGGTCGACGACGGTGTGCTGCGCCTCGCGGGCGGAAGTGCGAAAAGTGATGGCGACATCGGCGCCGGCCTGGGCGAGAGCCAGGGCGGAGGCGCGTCCGAGACGCAAGGCGGCGCCGGTGATGAGGCAGGTTTTGCCGCGCAGGGGCTTGTCTGGATCTTTGTGCATGGCGGAATTCTACCTCTTTTCATTTCTATGCAATTCTATGCAATTTCCGAGTGGAATCGGCGGTCTGGGGAAGGCTACAATCCTGCCGTGCCGGAGTCGCGCCAGGTCGTGGTTTACTCGCGCAAGGGTTGTCACCTTTGCGAGGTGGTGAAGGAGAGTCTTACCAAGCTCTCGCGCCGCGGCGGTTTCACGTGGCAGGAAGTGGATGTGGATAGTGACAGCGAACTGCGCCGGCAGTTCAATGACGAGGTGCCTGTTGTGTTCATCGATGGGCGGAAGGCCTTTAAGTACCGCATGGACGAGCAGGGAATTTCTGCGCAAGCTGGCGAACTGATCCCCGACATCGAACTGTTGCGCTTTCCGCTACAATCATCCCCGCCATGTTGCGCACCCAGCTCTACGCCGATCCCCACAATGTATTTGTGCATGAAGCGGTGCTCGCTTCGTGCCGAAAGCATCCGGAGAAAACTGCGCTGGTGGATACTTCTTGCGGGCGGCGGGTCAGCTATGCCGAATATGGAGAGACCGTGGAGGCGCTGGCGCGGGGGCTGGTTACGGCCGGGTTGAAGCCGGGGGACGTGGTGGCTATTTTCCTGTGCAATTCGTGGGAGTTCGGTGTGGCTTATCATGCGGCGACTTTGGCTGGGGGGATTCCGACGCTGCTGAATCCTACGTATCGCGAGCGGGAGGTGCGGTATCAGTTGGGGAATTCGGGCGCGGCGTTGCTGATTACCGATGGACCGAACATTGCTGGAATCAATCTTGCGGGGCTACCGAATTTGCGGCGCGTGTTTTGCACTCGGGAGCAGGGAAGCGGAAGCGAGCCATTTTCCAATTTGTTGAAGCCAGTGAGTGCTGTACTGCCCGAGGCTGATCAAGGGTCGGAGAAAACGCTGGGGGCGCTGCCTTATTCGAGCGGTACGACGGGACTGCCGAAGGGTGTGATGCTTTCGCATTGCAGCCTGATCGCCAACGTTTATCAGTTTCTGGGGCCGCGCGCGACGCCGCTGAACTCTGAAGACAATATTCTTTGCTTCCTGCCGCTTTATCACATCTACGGTTTGAATGTGATGCTGAACCCGGTGCTGATTCTGGGGGCGACACTGGTGTTGATGCCGCGATTCAATGTGGGGCAACTGACATCGCTGCTGACGGAGGAATCGATCACCATGATGCCGCTGGTGCCGCCGGCGATGAACGCACTTTGCCTGGCTGCGGAGGCGGGGCAGTTTCCGAAGGATCACAAAGTGTATTGGGTGAAGTCGGGAGCGGCACCGCTGGCTCCGGACCTGCCACGAAGATTCACGGCGCTGACCGGAATCTCGGTGGTTCAGGGCTATGGCATGACTGAGGCTTCGCCGGTGACCCATTGTGGTTTTCTGGAGCCGGAGCTGTATCGGCCGGACTCGATTGGGCATCCCGTGGCGCAGACGGAGTGCCGGGTGATTGGGACGGAAAATCTGGCCGCTTCGGCGGAGAATGCGGCGGAGGTTGCTGCCGGTGAGCCCGGCGAGCTGGTGATGCGCGGACCGCAGTTCATGCAGGGTTACTGGAACGAGCCGGAGGCGACTGCGGCCGCGCTGCGCGATGGATGGTATTGGTCGGGGGACGTGGTTACGCGGGACGCTGAGGGTTTTTACCGGGTGGTCGACCGGCGCAAGGAGATGATCAAGTACAAAGGATTTCCGGTGGCTCCGGCGGAGGTAGAGGCGGTGCTGCTGGAGCATCCCGCGGTGCGGGAGTGCGGCGTGGTGGGGCGTCCCGATGCGGCGGCGGGAGAAATTCCGGTGGCTTTCGTTGCCTTGCGCGAAGGGTTTGCCACTTGCAGGAAGATGGAAGAAGAGTTGTGCGCATTCGTCGCCGACCGGTTGACCCGCTACAAGCAGCCGCGGGAGGTGCGCTTTGTGGAGGTTGTCCCCAAGACGGCCTCGGGAAAGATTCTGCGGCGCGAGCTGAGGGAGTTGATTCGGTGAGTGGGCGGCAGCAGAGGCTGAAGCGGTGCCCGTCGCAAGAAGTGACATGGAATTAACAACTCGCTGACAATCTCCTGACAATCTCCTCTTTAATCCATCCCACACTGCTTGCTCCTGCAGTGCGGCTGTTCCGCAACGCCGTTCCGCTGCGGCCAAGCTCAGCTAAGAGAGGATCCTCATGAAACTTGACAGAGTCAAAACTTGCGTCGTTGCCGCATCGCTGGTCGCGGCCTGCGGGCAGTCTGTCTATGCCCAGCAGAAACACTCAAACGCGTCCGGCAGCATCAGCGTGGTCGCGTCCACGGTTCCGGAGAATGGGGACGTAAACCCTTATGGCATCGTAAGCGTGCCGCGAAGCACCGGTTCTCTCGCGGAAGGGAACCTTCTGATCAGCAATTTCAACAATAGCGCGAACCTTCAGGGCACCGGCACAACTATTGTGCAGATTACCCCGGATGGCTCGGTCAGCTTGTTTGCCCAGATCGATGCCCACAAATTACCGGGACCTTGCCCCGGTGGGGTTGGTCTGACCACGGCCTTGTCTGTGTTGCGGAGCGGATGGGTGATCGTGGGCAGCTTGCCGACTACTGATGGAACCTCGGCGACGGCGCGCGCGGGGTGCCTGCTGGTGCTCGACAGCAAGGGCAACGTCGTGGAGACGTTCTATGGCTCGCTGATTAATGGTCCGTGGGATATGACGGCATTGGATGCGGGAAGCAGCGCGGATTTGTTCGTCACCAATGTTCTGAACGGAACTGTGGGGGCCGGCGGCAAGGTGGTGCATGAGGGAACGGTGACGCGGCTGACGCTTACCGGACTGAATGGGAAGAAGCCTGAATTGCAGGCAATCACCGTGATCGGGTCGGGATTCTCCGAGCGGACGGATCCGGCTGCGCTGGTGATCGGGCCGACCGGCGTGGGTCTGAGCCCTGGCGCGGACTTGCTTTATGTGGCCGACAGTCTCAACAATCGAATCACGGCCATTCCGGACCCGGTGTTTCGCGACACCTCGGCTGGAACCGGAGCTACTGTTACCCAGGGTGGCAGCCTTAATGATCCTCTCGGTCTGGCAGTTGCTCACGACGGCGTTATCCTGACCGTGAACGGGAATAATGGTTTCCTGGTGGCAACCACTCCCAACGGCGATCAAGTCTTTAAGAAGCTGTTGGACAGCAGCGGCACTCCGCCGGGAAGTGGCGCTCTGTTCGGATTGGTGCCCGTCCCGGGCCACGGCCTCTACTACGTGGATGATGCTACGAATACTTTGAATCTGTTCCAATAAGGTTTGACACTCGCCCCACCTTTCCCATGATCCCGGGGAGGGTGGGTTTTTTGTTTCTGCAAAGGAACTCAAGAAATCGATTCAGGCTATCGGTTTTGGGGCGCTGTATCTTCGTTGCTATAGGGCAAGACTTGCGTTAGTATCTCTGGCCCATGGTGCGAATCCTGCTGCTGTTTTTGCGGCGGTTGTGGCTGCCGCTGGTCGTCTTTGCCGGATTCAGCCTGATGTGTGTGCTGGTTTACCGGCGGCTGGAAGGACTCCCCTGGCAGGATGCGCTGTTCTGGATGATTCAGCCGCACGCGATCGATGCCAAGCGGGTTCACAATGCGACCAAGCTGTTTTCGATCTTTGTGTATGCGGGGGTGTTTGGCTTTCAGATCTGGGTGGCGGAGCGGGTGGCGGTCACGATCTTTAACCGTCAGGGAATGGAGGCCTGGAGAACCATGGTCAACGACGTCAGCATCGACAGACTACGCGATCACTTCATCATTTGCGGCTACGGACAAGTAGGCCGGACGGTGGTGGATCAGCTCAACCGCCTGAAGATTCCTTTTGTGCTGATCGAGACCAACGAGGGCTTGTGCCGCGAACTGTTGAAGGATAAAGTGCTGACCATTCAGGGCGATGCCAAACGGCATGATGTGCTGAAATCCGCCGGGATTGAACACGCGCGGGGGGTGTGCATTGTGATCGACAACGACGCGGATAATCTTTACATCACGGTGACGGCCAAGGCGCTGAACCCGAAGGCGCGCATTATTACGCGGGCCGGGCAGTCGCGCTATGCGCAGGCGATGCGGAATTCGGGCGCCGATGAGGTGATCATTCCGGAGTATGAAGGCGGATTGATGACGGGGCGGATGATTGCCAAGTTTTATCCGGGTTCGCACCCGAATCTGGTGTGAGGGGGACTACTTTCCGGTTCCGCTTTCATCCGCGATTTTCTTTGTCGACAGGAAGCTCCAGACGGTTTCGTTAGCGTTGAGGGCGTTGCTGGTTTTGCCGACCTCTTTTTCGCTCATGTACTGCTGGCCCCCGGGCCAGGTATTGCCGCGGTCCTTGACGGCATAGAGCACTACTTGAGTATTGTCATGGCAGCCACTGAAAGTAAAGGTCTTGCTTTCCTTTTCACCTTTCTGCAAGGGCTGGATCTTCGCTTGAGCCGGCTTTTCGTCGCAGCGGTCGAACTTGGCCCAGGTCTTGGCGCTGTCTTCGGCGGAGAGTACATGGAACTGGCCTGGCTTGTAAGTGCCGCCGCCGTAAGGAACGATGGGGTCTTCGGTGCCGTTCAAAAACAGGGCAGGCACCGGTCGCGCCGGCAGACAGATCATCGTCTTGGGCAGGGCCGCGCCTACCGGAGCGACTGCGGCCACGCGGTCGGCCATTTCGCAGCCCATTCGGAGCGCCATGAATCCGCCATCGCCCAGACCTGTGGCATAGATGCGGTGAGTGTCTACTGAGTACTTTAGAGCGAGCTGGTCAAGCATCTGGTTGAGGAAAGCAACGTCGTCTGCGGGCTCAGGCTTGTTCCGATTCTCATCGGGATTCTGCCCTCCGTTCTGGCCGCCTCCGCCACCTCCGCCGGGGTAACCGCCGCCACCACCCGGATAGCCACCGCCACCACCGGGATAGCCTCCGCCGCCCATCCCTCCGTGCCGTCCATAGCCACGGCGCGGCGCCATTGCCGGCTGCTCCTGGTGCACACCAATGTTCCACCGGCCGCGAGTGGCGCTGGGATAAACGGCAATGATGCCGTCCTTATCGGCGACGAACTGGTCAAAGTGCGTGAGCCGCTGCATGTCGTCGGGTTGTTGGTTTTGACCTGGCAGAAGAACCACGACCGGATAGTGCTGCTTTGAGTCGTAGCCCTTGGGTAGATGCACTATGAAACTGCGGGAAAGGTCGTTGACCTCGACCTTCTCTTGCACGTCCTGTGCCCGCGAGGGAGGTGCGAACAGCATTGCTGCGAGGCAGGCGGTGACGCACGCCGGTCGCGACCAAGACCACGGGAACAGTCTCGTCCCCATCGTTTCAGGCCGCATTTTGCACCCCTATCTAGATCCGACTGATTGACCCGCTACCGGCATAAGAATCACCAGTGTAAGCCGGGGTTGCTAAGAGGACCGCAGGAGATTTGCAAAGTTTTGTAACCTGGTGGAGTCGGGAGGAGCTTAGGGGGAACTTTTCCCGTTGGACCGCGTAACTAGGGATGACAAGGCGCCGCGATCAGACGGGCGCTGGATCGAAGCTCAGGAGGGTCTATGGACGGCAGCATTGTAGGACTGGCGGCGGTGGTGATGAGTTTGGGGATCCCGATGGCGGGCATGTACACGTTTTTCCGGGTGCGCAAGCTGCGCAGCGAAGAGCGATTGGCGGCCATTGCGCGCGGAGTGGACGTGCCGATGCAGGCGGAACTCTCGGAAGCGGCGCGTTCGCGGCGGTCAGGGATTTTGCTGGTGACCGGGGCAATCGGCTACATCGTGACCTTCGTTCTGATCGGACGGGTCGAGCCGGATGCAATGATCGCGGCGACGTTTGGCGTGATTCCACTCGCGATAGGGATTGGTTTCTTTGTCGATCACGCGCTGATCCGGCGGGACGCGAAAGTCCACTAGAGCGTTCGGCGGCCGAGACTCCTTACTGGCCGGTGAGGAATTTGTGTTGAGCGTCGGTCAAGGGAACGACGCTCAATCGTCCTTGACGCACCAGCGGTGAATCGGCAAACAGTTTGTTCGCCTTTACCTCGGCGAGCGTCACCGGCTTGGCGATCGGTTTGCCAACTTTGATTTTCACCTGAGGATTCCTAGGATCGCTGGCGTCGACTGATACTACGGTTGCGGTTCCCACTGCGCTTTTCTCGTCTCCCGTGTGATAGATCACCAACGGTTCGCCGGGCTTCATGGTGCGCAGGTTCTTGAGCGCGACGGGATTGGTGACTCCGTCCCAGATGGTGGTGTTCTCGCCTCGCAGATCGGCGAAAGAATAGACAGTGGGTTCGGTTTTGAGAAGATAATTCATGCGCAAGATTCTACTCGTGCTGGGCTAGTCTTGCTCGTCATCTCCGATCGGCTGCCCGGGCGGGGCGGCGACATCGGTTGCCGGCGTAAACTTCGCCGGATCTTTCTCGAAGGCTTCGATGCGGGCAATGGCTGCGGTCCGCACGGCTTTTTCTTCGGGAGATTCTGGCGCCTTAGTCACTTTAGCGGAGATCCACGACCGAAGAGATAATGCCTCGGCGCGGGCCTGAGCACGAGCTTCGGGGGAAGCACCAGGGTTCGCCGCGAGCGCGAGTAGATGTTCCACCGTTGAAGCTTCGGTGATGCGCTGCGTCTCAGCCGCCAGACCGGTGGCCGGTAGCGCTTTCCACGTGGCTTGGAAAACAGCTTCGATGACTTGATGGAGACCGGGATTGGCTGCGTTGCGGGCGTGATATTCCACCAGCCGCGAGGCGCGCTCGGGATCAAAGAGCAGCGTGAGGGTGAGACCGGCGGCGGACTCTGCCGCACCGTTGGGATCAAAGGTGAGGCCGGTGTGTCCTTCGAACGATTCGCGGGTTCTGGGATAACCGAAAGCGCGCGGTGGGAGAATCCGCAGCAGCGATTCCGGGAGGGTCAGAGTGTCCGGGGCAAGCGTCTTCAGTACGGCGTCGAGCGCCTTTTGCTGGCTCGCCGGGTCCACGATTTTGGTTACTAGCTCTCCGTCGCCGCGGAGCGCGTAACGATAGTCGAGGCCACCGATTTCTTTGGCTGCAGCCTCAGTCTGATAGCGATGCAGCAAATAAAGAGGAACCAGAGTGTCTTCGAGTTCGGATAACGGCCTGTCTGGCTGAATCGCATCTTCGCCGAAACGCGCCAAGGCTGCGGCTCGAACCTTGAGAATGCGATTGAGTTCCGCTGCGGGGTCGGGGCCGCTGTCCCAGAGGTGAGCATGAGGATGGGGGCTGCCGAGCGGTCTGGCATCCTGGTCCGTGATGAAATAAAGTCCGGTGGCCTGGGCGGTGTTCAGGATGTTGTCGAGGGCCACGCGCTCATCGGCACCTCCACTGAATTGCGAATAGCCGTATTGGATCGAGACCTTATCCCATGCGCCAATCCCTGTAGCGTAGGCGTGCGAGAGGTCGGGCTTGCCGCTGGCATCCAGGGTGATCCAGGGATGGGGATAGTCCATGACCGAGGTGCCCGGCGCGATTGAGCTGGCGGCGAAGTTGTGCGCCAGGCCCAAGGTGTGACCGACTTCATGAGCGGAGAGTTGCCGCAGCCGGGCCAGCACCATCTCGCGCATCTCAGGTGAGACGGCCTCGCCTTTTTTGTAGGGCGCGAGCAGGGCTTCGGCGATCATGTAGTCCTGGCGGCCACGCAGGGAGCCGAGAGTCACGCGGCCTTGAATAATTTCGCCGGTGCGAGGATCGGAGACCGTGGTTCCCATCGACCAGCCGCGGGTGGAGCGATGCACCCACTGGATGACGTTGTAGCGTACGTCCATGGGATCGGCTCCGGGCGGGAGCACTTCGACGCGAAAAGCGTTCTTGAAGCCGGCAGCCTCAAACGCCTGGTTCCACCAGTTTGCGCCTTCGACGAGCGCGCTGCGAATCGGCTCAGGGGCTCCGGGGTCGACGTAATAGACGAGGGGCTTCACCGGTTCGCTCACGGCTGCGTTGACATCCTTCTTGATCAGGCGATGGCGCTGAATTAGACGCACATCCAGGGCTGAACCGAGCGGCGCGGAATAGTCCCGGTAGCTGGTATCGAAGAAGCCGGAGCGCGGATCGAAAGCGCGCGGCTGGTAGCCGTCATCGGGTAATTGAATGAAGGAGTAGTGTTCGCGCAGCGTGACAGCGTGGGCATCCGGAGTTACGGTGGCTACCAGAGAATGTTCAGCCGGGTGTTCGGTGGTGAAAGTCAGGATCGACTCGAATTCTGTGTTGAGCGGAAAGTTCTTCGTGTTTTCGAGGGCGAACGCGCTTCGCTCTTTGTCCAGCTTGTAGGCGCCCTGCTTGGTGTCGACAAGCTGTTCCCCTGCGCCGAAAGAATCCTGCAGAAGAAAGTCGGTGGCGTCGATCAGCACTGCGCCGTCCTGTTCTGCTTCGACCTTAAAGCCTCCTAGAACTGATTCTGCAAACGACTGTTTGACGGCCAGGTTCTCCATGGGATTCGGGGACGACGAACGGTATTGCAGATTCGGCGCCACCAGCAAAACGCGGGGACCGACGCGGGTGAAGTGTACGATTCGCTCCTCGCCCAAGCGGCCGCGGTCCAGTCCGATGTCATTCGATCCCAGCCCATAAGGCAGAGAAACCACGAGCAGAAAATCCTGATCAAACTTGCGAATCTGCAGAAACAGTTTCCCAGTCTTTGCGTCCCACGCGGTTGGAAAGAGGCCGTCTGCCGCCTTCATGCCATTGATGCGGTCATGGATGGTTGGAGTGGATTCGGGATTCGCGGCCGAAGAAAGAGCGGTCGAGAGAAGTACACAGGCCGTCACGAAGAACAGTAAGCGACGGATTGGCATGGTCACCCTCCGGGCAAGGTTGGAGATAGACACTAACATTTCCTTCAAGCACGCTGCCAGAGATTTGTTCTATCTGCGTGAACGTTCTAAGAACAATCGTAAGCCAGCTACTGCGGCTTGGCGTTGGGATCAGAAGGCGGCGTCTTGTCGTCCTTCTTCTGGTCTTTTTGTTCCTCGGGGTGATCCTGGTAGATGGAGTACTGGCCTTGCGGGTGTTTCAGTTTGATGGTGATGTCCATCTTGCCCTTGTCGATGTCGTAATCCTCGCCAAAAGTCTGGAATCCGGAAGCGAGCACTTGCACGCGAAGTTTGCCGTAGGGGATGCCTTCAAAGCTGGTCTTGCCTTCGGCGTCGGTTTTGAGTTCGAGTCCGCCCCGGCTCTGCTTGCCGTGAGTGTTTACGGGGTGCATGATGACGGCGGCGCTGCGAATCGGCTTGCCGTTGTCTTCTTTGACCACAAAGAAATTCAGAACGGCGGTTGGTTCGTCGTCTGCATCCTTCTGTGCGGCGGCAATGCCGAGCAGTGCAAAAGCTAACAGGAGGGTCGCAATCGTGCACGTAATTATCCGTTCCTTTACCGATTTCATATCTGGACATTCTAGCGAGTGCGGGGCGCCCGCGAAAGCAAGAAGTAGAGGCGGCGTAAGTTTACGATTTTCCAGCGGAGCGGCGTTTACGCTCCGTCTGGTTTGTAAGTTGCATCAGATCGGTTGCGACCCGGGCGGTGTTGTGACGGGCGACGCCCGCCTCTTCGAGGTAATCTCCCAAAACCGGGACCACGCCCAACGCTTCGATAGCTTCGAGATCGACAACGATCTGGCATGCACCCTCGAGCGCGTACTTGGCCTTGAGTTCCTCGGAGACCGGGGTGCGATTGATCAGGGCGTAGTCGAAGATTTGCTGGCGGGCATGGCGATTGAGAGCGCGGATGTGATCGGCGGCGGTAAGGTCGAGACTCTCGTTAGCTTGGGTCATCAGGTTGCAGATATAAACCTTGGTGGCGGGCGAGTTGACGATGGCATCGGCGATGCCGTGCACCAGCAAGTTGGGGATGAGGCTGGTGAACAGAGAGCCGGGACCGATGCTGATGATATCGGCGCTGGCGATGGCGTCAAGGGTTTGGGGCATGGGATCGACGTTGGGCGGAACGAGAAAAAGCTCATGGATGCGGCCTTTGCTGGCGGTGATTTTGGTTTCTCCGCGGACGCGGGTGCCGTCCTCCATCAATGCTTCGAGTTCGATATTGGAAGTGGTAGCGGGATAAATGTGGCCGCGGGTGACCAGAATCTCCGAAGACAGGCGCACGGCTTCGGAGAAGTCGTGGGTGATGGAGGTTAGTGCAGCCAGAAACAGGTTGCCGAAGCTGTGACCTTCGAGGCCGGAGCCTTTGTCGAAGCGGTGGCGGAAGAGTTGAGAGAGCAGAGCTTCATCCTCGCTGAGGGCGACGATACAGTTGCGGATATCGCCGGGAGGAAGCATGTTGAGTTCTTTGCGCAGCCGGCCGCTGGAACCGCCGTCGTCGCTGACCGTGACCACGGCGCAGAGGTCGCGGATGATGGGCAAACCGGGCTCGGCGACGGCCATCTCCGCCGGAGTGAGAGCGAAGCGTTTGAGTCCTTTGAGCAGGGTAGAGAGGCCGGTACCGCCGCCGATAGCGACCACGCGGAGGCCACGCTCGCGCGTGGCCTTCTCCATCGACAAGAGATCAGCGATTCTGGTTTCCATCCGAGAATCCGGTATGCCGGTCTAATGTGCTTCGATCAGTGTGCGTCGATCAATGTGCGTCGATCAAAAAGACTCGTCTTCCCGGAAGGAGCCTTCCGGCGCAGCAAGGTCGGCAGCGGGATCCGGGTACAACAGCTCGGTAAAGCGAGGATCTTCGGCCAAGTTGTGGAAATCGGAGTCATTGCGCGCCTGGTAGCGCAAGCTGGAATTCATACGAAGGGCCTCGTCCAGATGCTTGAGAGAGTCCTCCACGTGGCCCGTAAGACAATCGAGCGCGGCTAAACCGTAGACGACGAAATCAGTCTTGGGCGCCTGCTTGAGCAGCTTTTCGATGTGCTCGCGAGCCGTCACGTAGTCTCCCACATTCATGAGAGAAACGGCGTAGTCGTAGTGCTCCTCTATGCTTTTGAACTGCTGGGTGGTCGAGCGCTCGAGGTGTTGGTTGCAGATGCTGAGATGAACGGTGGCCCGGTCGGTCAGCTCTTTGCTGGGCCCGGCGAGTACCTTCTGGAACAGCGGTTTCGCCTTCTCGAACTTGTGCTCCTGCAAAGCGCGCAGGCCGGCCTCGTAGTTCTGCAAGGCCTGGGTGACGCGCGGGTCGTCCGCGACAGATGACTTCTTTGGGGTAGCCTTCTGAGCCATATGGAGAATTTTTCCTGCGCTCGTCGTGATAGGAACTCCTTGGCTCTTGTAATGCGAAGAGCCGCCACACAAGTATCACTCAAAGGGCGGGTGTAGGGCAATTCGAGGGTTGCAGTACCTGGTACCGAGTTGCGAGTACCGAACAAAATTGGGAGATGCATGGGTGCTCGACGATCTAGCCCCTGAAAAATCCTTGCGTTCGTAAATCCCGCTTCAAGAATTGAAATCGCGCGTCGCAGAAGAGCTCCACCAACATTCCGAAACGGGAAGCTACGGCCAGAATACGCCCATTCGATGTGAGCAGAATCCTTGTATTCACTACTAGCGAGAGTTAGCTTGCGAAATAGATGCAAGTATCGCGGCAGCAGCCGAGAGGGAAAAAAGATGAGCGTCATGCATAAATACGGCAATCTCAAGATCTGGTTCACGGCACTCTTACTGCTCATTTTCAGCGCCGGATGCAGCGACTATGACAAGACGGGCAGCAATCCCAGCGTAACTCCGCCGACCGTGGCTTCAGTCGCGCCCCCTAGCGGGTCGGGCGCTGCGTGTCCCAATTCTATCGTCACCGCCACCTTCAGCAAGGCGATGAATCCGGCCTCGATCGATGGCTCGACTTTCACGGTTACGGGGCCAACCGGGGCCGTGGCGGGGGTAGTCACCTACGATGCCTCCAGTGACACTGCGATCTTTACGCCGGGGAGCAGTCTGGCAGTGAGCACGCAGTATACGGCAACGATTACGACGGGCGCACAGGACCTGTACGGCAACACACTAGCCAGCAATGCGGTTTGGACCTTCACCACAGGTGCGACGGCATGTCTGCCGCCCGCGCCACCCATTTCCGTGACTCCTCCCAACGGCGTGAGCGGAGTCTGTCCCAACACGGTTGTTGCTGCGACCTTCACGCAAGCGATGGATCCCACGACCATCAACACCACGACCTTCACAGTGGCGCCGGGCGTCACCGGAACCGTGACCCACGATGTCGCCAACAAGATCTTTACCTTTACGCCATCGAGCAATCTCACGGTGAGTACAACCTATACGGCGACGATCACCACTGGCGCCAAAGACCCGGCGGGCAACGCATTGGCGAGTAACTTTGTGTGGACTTTTACCACTGCCGCCTCGGCGTGCGGGGCGCCGCCGCCCCCCGCTGTGATTTCCGTGGCGCCTCCCAACGCTGCGGCCGGTGTATGTCCTAACACAGTGGTCACCGCCACATTTAATGAAGCGATGAACCCTCTCACCATCAACACCACGACCTTTACCGTGGCTACTGGCGTAACTGGAGTAGTGACCCTGGACGGCACCGGTAAAATTGCGACCTTCACTCCATCCAGCAATCTCGCGCTCAATACAACCTATACGGCAACCGTTACCACCGGCGCCCAGGATACGACCGGCAACGCGCTGGCCGCCAATTATGTTTGGAGCTTCCGTACCGCTACGTTGGCATGTCAAGCGGCGGTGCCGTTGGGAACGGCTGCGAATTTCGAAGTTCTGGCGGGCTCCACGGTCACTAACACCGGCCCGACCATCATTACTGGTGGCGATGTGGGGCTGAGCCCGGGAAGCGCTGTCACAGGGTTCCCGCCGGGAACACTTACGCCTCCGGCGGTGATGCATGTAACCGATCCAACCGCGGCACAGGCCGAACTCGATTTGACCACTGCATATCTCTACGCGGCTGGATTGCCCGGGGGTGCGGTTCTGCCCGGAGACATGAGCGGCCTGACTTTCACTCCGGGCCTGTACACGAACGCGAGCACGGTCATGTTATCGGCAGGCAACGTGACTCTCGACGCCCAAGGAAACGCGAATGCCGTTTTCATCTTCCAGGTGGGATCCACACTTACCACCATAGGAAGTACGCAAGTTGTTCTGGCGGGCGGGGCTCAGGCCAAGAACGTCTTTTGGCAGGTCAGCAGTTCAGCGACTCTGGGAACGAACTCAATCTTCCAGGGAACCATCTTGTCACTGCAAGCGATCTCGTTGGATGCCGGCGCCAGCCTTACGGGCAGAGCACTAGCCCGCAATGCCGCAGTCACTTTGGACAGCAACACGGTTACTGCCCCCTAGGCGACATTCGGTAGTGGGCGGGCTTGAGGCTGGCCCACTACCGGAGCGGCTGGAGGCAGGATTTCACGAACTTCGGAGGAGTTTTCGTATGTCACCTCATTCTCGGCGCCATGGTGGTGCATTCATGCGGTTGGCAGTAATCGCTGTCCTGTGTATGGTTGCCGTGCACGCGGCGGCGCAGGATCAGCCCACTCCTAAATGGGAACTTTACGGCGGATACTCCTTCGTCTATCCCAACGCTGACGTGCATGCGATGCTTCCGGGAGGAGTGCTGCCGGTAAGCAGCCCTTTGGAATCGAATCCGCGGGGACTGGGCGGCAGTATCACCTATGACTTCAATCGCTGGTTCGGCCTGACTCTCGATGGCAGCACGCACTGGGGCAGCGGTGAAACTACGCTGGTCAAAACAATTGACGACGCCGCTTTCTCCAACATTTCTTTCGGACCCAAGGTTACTTTCCGCAGCGCTCACTTCTCTCCATTTCTTGAGGCGTTGGTGGGCGACCACCGGCTTTCGCCGGATGCCTTCCACGATATCAACAAACTGGGCTTCATGGTCGGCGGCGGTCTTGATTTCAAGGTGAGCAAGCATATCGCTCTGCGCCTGCCCAGGGTGGACTATGTAATGTCCAGCTACCGCTATGGTCCTTCCGCGACGACTGGCAGCACTGACATCAGAGGTTTGAGGCTGCAGGCTGGCTTGGTGTTTAACTTCGGCGGCGAACGGACGGTAACGCCGCCTGCGGCAGCTTGCTCGCCGCAACCCGGCGAGGTTTTTGCCGGCGAGGTTGTGACCGTGACTGCGGCTGGATCCAATTTCAATTCTAAGCGTAGCGTCGCATACAACTGGAGGGGCTCTGGGGTGAAACCCGGCGAGACTCGAGCTTCAACGCAGATTGACACCAGCGGCTTGCAGCCAGGCTCTTACCAGATCACTGCCAGCTTGAGCGACGGCAGCCCAAACGGCATTGCCTCCTGCAGCGCCAGGTTCATTGTAAAAGTGTCGCATCCGCCGGTGATTTCATGCTCGTCTGATCCGGCGAGCGTGCCGATCGGCGGAACCTCGACGATTACTTCGACCGCCAGCAGCCCTGATGGCCGCCTCTTAAGCTACAACTACACGTCCAGCGCAGGAAACATTTCCGGCAATACTTCCGCCGCTATGCTCAGCACCGCGGGCGCCGAGCCCGGCACGATCACGGTAACCTGCAACGTAAGCGACGATCGCGAGCAGCCGCTCACGGCATCGGCTTCAACCACCGTATACGTCCAAGCTCCGCCACCGCCAGCCCCGCTGCCGGATGTTATCGCCCTCGAGAAAAGGCTTGCCCTGCACAGCGTCTATTTTGCTACCGCGAAGCCAACGCTAGAGAATCCCGAGGCAGGCCTGCTTGCCAGCCAGGAGAAAACTTTGACTGCGCTCGCTGGTGATTTCCTGATCTATCTGCAGGCCAAGCCGAACGCACGCCTGACTTTGGAAGGACACGCCGATCCCCGCGGTTCCATGGGATACAATCAGGGGCTCTCGGAGCGGCGGGTCGACCGCGTCAAGCGCTTCCTCGTCGAGCAGGGTGTTCCTGCCGCTAACATTCAGACCAAGGCATTCGGTGAGCAACAAAACCTCACTGACCGGCAGGTGAGAAATGCAGTTGAGCGGAATCCCGAACTGAGCCCCGAGGATCGGCAGAGAGTACTCAGTAATATGAGGATGATCATTCTGGCCAGCAATCGCCGCGTGGACATCACGCTGAGTAACTTCGGCCAGGCGGCGCAGGAGTCCGTCCGCGAATACCCCTTCAACGCAGCGGATTCGCTGACGCTACTCAAGGAAGAGCAAACGAAGAAAACCACCGCCCCAGCGGCCAGGAAAAAGAGAAATCCGAAAGCTCAACAGTGAGCTGAGCCGAAGTTGCAACGAAAAGGGCCAGCCGAGTGCCTCACTTGGCCGGCCGTTCTTGCCCTTTGGCAACCCGAACCGGCGAGGTTATGCTAGGCGAGTGGCGGGTGGCACTCGCAACCACTTCTCGGTCTAATTGATCGTCGCAGCCGACTGCAGCTCGATCGACTTCCATTCACCCTTGATGATGCCGGCACGAATCTGGGCCGCGGTCTTGCCCTTCTTGTTCTGCTGGTAGGAATAATAGAGTTCCTTCAGGCAAGTGGAGCATCGCGCCCCGTGCGTGTTCTCGAAGCAGCTGTGCAGGCTGTTGTGGCCCATGCGGTCGCAATAGCAGTAACAGGGCTGCTGGTGGAGCACGGTCGGAATCTTCGACGCCAGCTCGTAAGCATGTGTCTGATAAGGATATTGCCCGTCTGCGTCCCAGAGATCGGCCTTGGTCAGAAGGGCAGGGAGTTTGGTGCCTGCGGGCGGCGGGCCGGCGTTGTAGGCGGGTATACCGCCTTCATCCTGCTGGGCGGGCCATTGAGCCGACATGGTCAGAGTCACAGTTAAGAGAAAAAACAGGGTTATGGCGCGGTGGGCGTACTTGTGTTGAAGCATGCGGCGCGGGGTCATGCACTTCTCCTCGATTGAGGTATTTTAACCCGCTTTCGACCGGAGTGGTAAGGATGGGCTGGTTTTTACAACCCGCCGCTGAGTGGACACGATCTGTATACAATAGGAATTTGATGCCCGACAAGCCAAGCACCGAAGCGGGGAACAGGCAGGCGCCGTCTCTCCCGCAAAGCGAGCCTGCCGAATCCAACGCTGGGGTCAGGTTGCGTCCGGCATTAGGGGTGTGGCTGCGCGACCTGATTCTCTCGGTAGCCATTTCGGTCTTCATCATCGTGTTCATTTACCAGCCCGTGAAAGTGGAAGGCACGAGCATGATGCCGTCTCTCGAAGACCAGGAACGAATCTTCGTAAACAAGTTCGTATACCGGCTGGAACCGATTTCGCGTGGAGATATTGTGGTGTTTCGTTATCCACGGGATCCCTCGAAGAGCTATATCAAGCGCGTGATTGGCGCGGCCGGAGACCGTATCCGCATCGATGGTGGACAGGTATACGTGAACGGCGAAGCGCTGGATGAGGATTACGTTCCGCCCGCCTATGCGGACTCGCGGTCGTACCCGGAGACAGTCGTGCCGCCGAATTGTTACTTCGTCCTGGGGGACCACCGCTTGATGTCGCAAGACAGCCGCGACTTCGGTCCGGTGAATCAGAGCTATATTTACGGCAAGGCAGTGTTTGGGTACTGGCCGATGGATAAGCTGGGGAGAGTGCGCTAGCCAGTCGACTTTTTGATCCGGGATCGTGAACCGCGAGATTTCCACATGGAAGCCACGTTCCGTGCTTGGCCACTCGGGTAATCCCTGATAAAATCTCTAAAATCCACTCACCGGAGCGAGAATGCAAGCTATCCTTGCGCTGGAAGACGGGCGAGTCTTCCGAGGCAAAGGCTACGGCGCCAAAGGCGAATGCTACGGCGAAGTCGTTTTTAATACTTCCATTACTGGCTACCAGGAAATCTTCACCGACCCATCTTATTCGGGGCAGATCGTTGTCCTGACCAATCCTCAGATCGGCAACTACGGCACCAACCAGGAAGACAACGAAGCGACGCGTCCGTGGATCGAAGGGCTGATCGTGCGCGAGTTTTCGAAAGTGAGCTCGAACTGGCGATCGCAACAGGTGACCGACGAATACCTGGAACAGTTCAAGGTGCCGGTGCTGTCGGATATCGACACGCGGGCGCTGGTGCGGCATCTACGCGATCACGGCGTGATGCGCGGCGTGGTCTCGACGATCGAGAGCGATGCCGAGAAGCTGGTGGCCAAGGCGAACTCGATTCCTAAGATGGACGGGACAGACCTGGCAAAGGTGGTGAGCACCAAGGGGCCGTATGTGTGGGA
The DNA here is from genome assembly GCA_963787495.1 of uncultured Acidobacteriaceae bacterium. GTDB lineage: Bacteria > Acidobacteriota > Terriglobia > Terriglobales > Acidobacteriaceae > Sulfotelmatobacter. Next base: position 292,985 of record CAWBDA010000001.1, on the reverse strand, counting down.
AGTGGGCGAGCGCTCGCACGAGCCGGTGGCACAGGTCGGGGTGAAGGATGAGCCGGCGCGCTTTCATGTAGTGGCTTATGATTTTGGCATCAAGCAAAACATTTTGCGGAAGCTGCGGGGTGAAGGCTGCCGGGTGACGGTGGTTCCGGCACAGACTCCGGCGGAGGATGTGCTGGCATTGAAACCGGATGGAGTGTTTCTTTCGAATGGTCCGGGCGATCCCGAGCCGTGCACTTATGCCGTGGACAACATTCGCCGGTTGATGGGGAGAATGCCGATCTTTGGCATTTGCCTGGGACATCAGCTCACCGGCATTGCGCTCGGCGGGAAAACTTTCAAGCTGAAGTTTGGACACCATGGTGGGAATCATCCGGTGAAGCAGTTGAAGACTGGGAAGATCGAGATCACAGCGCACAACCATAACTTTGCCGTGGATCCGGATTCTTTGCCGGAGAGTGAAGTTGAGCTGACGCACATGGACCTGAACGACTCAACCTTGGAGGGCTTGCGGCACCGCAACTTGCCGCTGTTTAGCGTGCAGTATCACCCAGAGGCTGCGCCGGGGCCGCATGACTCGCATTATCTGTTCAAAGAGTTCGTGAAGATGATGGAGGAGTGGCACGGGTAGCGCCGCTATCTGGGGGGCCCAAGGGCGGGCGAGACGCCGGCAGGATCCCGGCGCTACTGAAGACTGAATGCCTAAACGCACCGACATCTCGAAGATTCTGATTCTCGGATCGGGGCCCATCGTTATTGGGCAGTCGGCGGAGTTTGATTACTCGGGCACGCAGGCTTGCAAGGCGCTCAAGTCTGAGGGCTTTGAAGTGGTGCTGGCCAACTCCAATCCGGCGACCATCATGACCGATCCGGAAATTGCTGACCGCACTTATATTGAGCCGCTTACGCTTGAGTACCTGGAAGAGATCATCCGCATCGAGCGGGACCTGTCGCCGGGCGCGGGTTTTGCCGTATTGCCTACCGTGGGCGGGCAGACCGCTCTCAACCTGGCGATTGAGCTTTCCGACGGCGGCGTTCTTGAAAAATACAACGTGATCCTGATTGGCGCGAAGGTCGAGGCCATCAAAAAGGCTGAAGATCGTCTCTTCTTCAAGGACGCAATGCAGCGGATCGGGCTCGACGTGCCCAAGTCGGCGCTGGTGAACAGCACCAAGGATGGCTTGGAGTTTGCGGGAAAGATTGGCTTCCCCGTGATCGTGCGGCCTTCGTTCACGCTGGGGGGTACGGGCGGCGGCATTGCTTTCAATCGCGAAGAACTCGTGGAAGTGCTTAGCCGCGGGTTGGATATGTCTCCCGTCCGCGAGGCGCTGATTGAAGAGTCGGTGCTGGGATGGAAAGAATTCGAACTGGAGGTGATGCGCGATACCAAGGACAACGTCATCATCGTTTGTTCGATCGAGAATTTCGATCCCATGGGCGTGCACACCGGGGATTCGATCACGGTGGCGCCGGCACAGACACTCACCGACCGCGAGTACCAGGCCATGCGCGATGCGTCGATTGCGGTGATCCGTGAGATTGGCGTGGATACGGGCGGATCGAACATTCAGTTTGCGGTGAATCCTGAGACCGGACGCATGGTGGTGATCGAGATGAACCCGCGCGTGTCGCGGTCGTCGGCGCTGGCGTCTAAGGCAACTGGGTTCCCGATTGCGAAGATTGCCGCGAAACTCGCGGTGGGTTACACGCTGGACGAGATTCCGAACGACATCACGCGCAAGACTCCGGCTTGTTTCGAGCCGACGCTCGACTACGTGGTGGTGAAGATTCCCAAGTGGCAGTTTGAAAAGTTTCCCGGAGCGGACGAGAACCTTGGGGTGCAGATGAAGTCGGTTGGGGAAGTGATGGCGATCGGCCGGACGTTTAAAGAAGCGCTGATGAAGGGCGTTCGCTCGCTCGATACCGGGAAACGCGTTGGGGGCGCGAAGATCGAGCCGAAGATCCTTACGCAAAGGCTGGTGACGCCGCATCCGGAGCGGCTGGCTTACGTGCAGTACGCTCTGCGGCAGGGACACACCGTGAAGCAGATCGCGAAAATGACTTCGATGGATCCGTGGTTCCTGTATCAGCTCAAAGAGATTAACGACATGCAACTTGAGCTGGAGAAACATCCGATCGAGTCGATTCCGACCGAGGTGCTGCGCGAAGCCAAACGGATGGGGTTTTCCGATGGACGCTTGGCGGGTGTTTGGCGGCTGGAGGGGCAAGAAAAAGTTCGGCACCTGCGCAAGAAACACGGCGTGCTTCCCGTGTACAAGCGGGTGGACACTTGCGCGGCAGAATTCGAGAGCTTTACCCCGTATCTTTACTCGACCTACGAGGACGAGGACGAAGCGACTCCGACCGACAAGAAGAAGATCATCATTTTAGGCAGCGGCCCCAACCGCATCGGGCAGGGAATTGAGTTCGACTACTGCTGCTGTCACGCTTCGTTTGCGCTGCATGAGGATGGTTACGAAACAATCATGATTAACTGCAATCCTGAGACGGTCTCGACCGACTATGACACCAGCGACCGGCTCTACTTTGAGCCGCTGACGTTTGAGGATGTGTGGGCGATTTATCAGCATGAGACTTCGAAGGGCGCGCCGGTCGGCGTGATTGTGCAGTTTGGCGGGCAGACGCCGCTGAACCTCGCGTTGCCGCTCAAGAACGCGGGCGTGAATATTATTGGCACCTCTCCGGAGTCGATCGATCTGGCGGAGGATCGCAAGCACTTCAACAAGCTGCTGGAAGAACTGAACATTCCGCAAGCTGCGGGCGTGATGGCGACCTCGCTGGAAGAAGCAATCGAGGGGGCAAAGCAGGTTGGATATCCGGTGGTGGTGCGTCCTTCCTATGTGCTGGGCGGGCGTGCCATGGTGATCGCTTACGACGAGGAATCCGTGGTGCGGTATATGAAGGAGGCGGTTGAGTACTCGCACGATCGTCCGGTGCTGATCGATCACTTTCTGGAAGATGCCGTTGAAGTGGACGTGGACGCGCTCTCGGACGGCGAAGACGTGGTGATTGGGGGAATCATGCAGCATATCGAGGAGGCCGGCATTCATTCCGGTGACTCCTCGTGCGTGCTGCCGGCGGTGGATATTCCGCGGGCGCAGATGGACTGTATGCGCGATTACACCTTCAAGCTGGCGCGGGCGTTGAAGGTGGTGGGGTTGATGAATATTCAGTTTGCCATTCCGCGCGGCAACGGCGGTGGATCGGGCAATGGTGCAGAGGGCGGGAAAGTCTATGTGCTGGAAGTCAACCCGCGGGCTTCGCGGACGGTGCCCTATGTTTCGAAAGCCACGGGCGTGCCGCTGGCAAAGATTGCGGCGCGGCTGATGACTGGGCGCAAGCTGCGCGAATTTTTGCCGGAAAATATCGACCGAGGCACAGACCTTGATACCGGAAGCTGCTACTACGTGAAGTCGCCTGTGTTTCCGTGGAATAAATTCCCCGGGGTCGATACGGTGCTGGGGCCGGAGATGAAATCCACCGGCGAAGTGATGGGCGTGGGCGATAGCTTCGGAGAAGCCTTTGGCAAAGCGCAGTTAGCTGCGGGTCAGAAGTTGCCGACGCAGGGGACGGTATTCCTCAGCGTGACGGAACAGGACAAACGCCACGTTGCTGAATTGGCACGGAAGTTTGTGGATATGGGTTTCAAGCTGGTGGCTACCTCGGGTACGGGCGACATCATTGAAGCTGCGGGGATGAAAGTCGAACGTGTGTACAAGGTAAAAGAAGGCCGTCCAAATGTGGTGGATCTGATCAAGGGCCAGCGCATTCACCTCGTCGTCAACACGCCCACGGGGCTGGAGCCATGGTTCGACGAGAAGGCGATCCGGCGGGCGGCGGTGATGGCGCGCATTCCCACCATCACTACGCTTTCGGCGGCGCGGGCAGCCGCGGAAGGGATTGCGGCGCTGCAGCGCGGCGAAGTGAGGATACGGGCGCTGCAGCAGTTGCACGCGGAACGTGCGGTCAAGACCCGGTAGCTGTCGCGTGTAATAATTAGCGCGCGAGGTTTTCCATGTTACTTCACGGTATTTTTCCTCCCATCACAACGCCGTTCTATCCTGACGGCAACGTCTACTTCAAAAAGCTTGAGAGCAATGTGGAGCGCTATTCGCGCACGCCTTGTGCCGGCATTGTGGTGCTGGGTTCGACCGGCGAGGCCATCCTGCTTTCCGACCAGGAACGGCGCGACGTGCTGAAGTCGGCGCGAGAAGCGGCGGCGCCGAACAAGGTGCTGATTGCCGGTACGGGGATCGAGTCGGCGATCGAGACGCTGCGGCTCACGGAGTACGCCGCCGAGCTCGGCTACGACATCGCGATGGTGCGCACGCCGCATTACTACAAAAAGCAGATGACGGCCGCGAGCATTCTGGCGTTTTACCGCACCGTGGCCGACCGCTCGCCGCTGCCGGTGATCATTTACAACTTTCCCCAGGCTACCGGATATGACATTCCCGCTGAACTGGTGATCGAACTGGCGGGACATCCGAACCTGATCGGGATCAAAGAATCGAGCGGCGACGTGGAGAAAGTTCGCAAGATGGTGGACGGGACGCGGCACGTCCAGCGCAGTGTGACGGTGACCGAGACGTTTGAGGCGGTGACGCCGCGCATGATTGCAGCTGCCGCTGCAGGCTCGGGTGGCGACGGAGGAGAGTTGGTGCAGGTTGGGATGCTGGCGGGTTCCGGGTCGTCTTTGGGGAAACCTTCTTCCGCGGCGGTCACGGTAGTCGGCAAGATGAAGACACGGCAGAAGGAAGCCGGGTTCCAGGTGCTGGTGGGAGCGGCGCAGAAGCTGCATCCGTCGCTTGATGTGGGGGCGGTGGGCGCGATTCTTGCTTTCGCCTGTCTTGCGCCGACATCGTGTTACGAGATTTATGCGGCGTGGAAAGAAGGCGACGCCGAGTTGGCGCGGCTGAAGCAGGAGCGCATCGCTGGCGCGGCCCAGCGCGTGGTGGGCGACCTGGGGATTCCCGGGGTGAAGTACGGCATGGATTTCAACGGATACTTTGGCGGTCCGGCGAGGCTGCCGCTGTTGCCGCTGACGGGCGAAGGGAAGAGTGAGATCGAGCGGCTGCTGGCGGATGTGAGGAACTAGGGGAGCCGGGACACGAATTCGTCTAAGCTAACTTGTGATCGGGGACCGGGTTGCCGTATACTTGATTTGCGAACGAACGTTCGAATAGTTATCTTTCCTGAATCATGGCGAGCCCTTCGACAGCAGCGCGAGTTCTCAGGGGGCGGCGCCGCGCTGCGCCCGCGGCGGACACGCGGTTTGATCGGCGGTTGGCGGAGATCCTGACCCACGCTACAGACGTCTTCTGCAAGAAGGGATATGAAGGCGCCTCGATGCGCGACCTTTCGCGCGCCAGCGGTATGTCGCTGGCCGGGCTTTATTACTACTTCGAGTCCAAGGAGCGGCTGCTCTTCCTCATCCAGAAGCATACGTTTACGACCATCGTGCAGCGGCTTAAAGCGCGACTGGAGGGGGTGAGCGATCCGGAGCAGCAAATCCGCATCTTTATTCTGAATCATCTGGAGTATTTCCTGGCCAATCCGGCGAGCATGAAGGTGCTGTCGCACGAGGCTGAGGCGCTGAAGAATGGGTTCGCCTCGGAAGTGGCGGCCATCAAACGCGAGTACTATCGCATCTGCGTGGGATTGCTGGATGAATTGAAGCGCGATCGCGGATTGCAGTTTTCGACGCGCATCGCGGTGCTCAGTCTGTTCGGCATGATGAACTGGATTTATACCTGGCACAACCCTCGGGTCGATGCTGATGCCGGACAACTTGCAAGTGAGATGGGCGATATCTTTCTGCGCGGAGTGATGACGGGCACTAAGGCGCGCAAGGATGGGCGGTGAGGCTTGGGTTTGTGAATGGTGCCGGCGAAAGCAGGTTTCTCGCTTCGCTCGGAATGACAAAGAGGTATGAAGGACAAAGGCGAGTTTAGATATACAGGAAAATAAGGAGCTAATACACATGGCGACCACAACGCAACCGGCGACCGGCGAAACCACCAAGCAGCTTGTCAACTACCGCAGGGACGGCGGCGTAGCGGTGATCGAGATGTGCGATCCGCCGGCCAATACCTACACCTATGAGATGAACCGCCAGCTTGATGAGGCGATTCTGCGCGCGCGCATGGAGAATGACGTCTATGTCATTTTGCTGACTGGCGCGGGCGACAAGTTTTTCTCAGCCGGGGCGAACATCAAGATGCTTTCGAGCGTCGATCCGACCTTCAAATATTACTTCTGCCTGCACGCCAATGAAATGCTGCTGCGGCTGGAGCACACGCCCAAGCTGGTAATTGCGGCGATCAATGGGCACTGCGTGGGCGGCGGCCTGGAGATTGCGATGGCTGCCGACATTCGCATCGCGCGGAAGGATGCAGGCAAGATCGGTCTGCCGGAAGTGAATCTGGGCGTGCTTCCCGGCACCGGCGGCACACAACGGCTCTCGCGGTTGGTAGGAAAGAGCAAGGCGATCGAATTGATGGTCACGGGCAACACGTTTTCGTTTGAAGAAGCGCAGGAGCTCGGCATCATCAACGACATCTATGAACGCGACGGCTTCATGGAAAACATGATGGAGTATGCCAAGCAGTTCTGTCCTCCGAATAAGGCGGCCAAGGCCGTGGGACGGATCAAGCGAGCGGTGCAGACCGGTTGGGAGATCCCCATGGAATCGGCGCTGGCGGTGGAGCGGGAGAACCAGCAGATTCTCTTTCAGAGTGAGGATGCGAAGGAAGGTCTGGCTGCTTACGTGGAGAAGCGGCCGGCGGTTTTCAAGGCGAAGTAGTACCGAGCACCCAGTACCTAGTTCCTAGATTGACTGTTCGATTGGACGCTTAAGAAACAAGGAATGATTTTATGCCGGGAAAAGTAGCAAAAATCGGAACCTTCAGTGATTGGGAAGGCATGTTCAACGATTGGCGCAAAGACATTGGCGTCAACACGGCGGACATCGAGGCCTTTCATTTCGACACGCTCTATGGTGCGATCGATACCGAGGAGATCGAATTCGGTTCGTACAAGGGGCGGCGCAAGTGGGAGAACCTGCGCCAGATTCCCACGCAGCAGATGCGCGACGCGCTGATGAATATGATCGTTTATCAGGGCGACACCGAGTTCGCCAGTGTCGAGCAGCAGCGCAATCTTCTGGAAAATGCACCGACGGATTGGGATCGGCGTGCCATCACGCGTGTCATGATCGAGGAAATGCGCCATGGCTGGCAGATGTGCGCGCTGCTGGTCGATCATTTCGGATATTCGGGCAAGGTTGAGGCGCAGAAGATGCTGGAGCGGCGCGCGTTTGAGAACAAGCGACTGCTGGGCGCGTTCAACGTCGATGTCGACAACTGGATGGACTTCTTCACTTATACCGACTTCGTTGATCGCGACGGAAAGTTCCAACTTCAGATGCTGAAGTACTCGGCGTTCGCGCCATTGGGACGGTCGATGTCGTACATGCTGCGCGAGGAAGCATTCCACATGGGCACGGGCAACGACGGCCTGCGGCGCATCGTGGAAGCGGGTGTGATTCCGGGATGGCTGATCCAGAAGTATCTCAACAAATGGATTTCGAGTTCTTATGACCTGTTTGGCACCGACCATTCTTCGTCGGCGCACTGGGCGTACGTGTGGGGCGTTAAGGGAAGGTACGACGAGCCCAAGAATGAGCATGTACCGGACCTGGACGATTTGAATGACTACAACCGCAACCTCTATCGCGACGAGGTGGCGGGTCTAATCGAGCGTTTCAACGGCGCGCTGAAGCCGGGCCAACCGAAACTGTACGCGCCGCATATCAAGTTCAATCGTGAAATTGGGCGCTGGGCGGGACAGAAGTTTCACGCGCAAACGGGCGAAGAGCTCGATGATCGAGCGTACGCGGAGCATCTGAAAGACTATATGCCATCTGCCGAGGACAAGAAGCTGCTGCTGGAGATCATTGGCACGGAGAAGAAATGGATTGCAGAGAAGACCGGGGCCCGCGATCCGCTGGCGAGCATCGGCGAGGTCAGGAAGTCGGCAATCAATCTATAGTCTGAGTCTTTTCCCTTCAGAGGCATAGAGACAAAGAGGCACAGAGGAAATCATGGCCTCCACATTTGTGGAACGCAGTCTTGCCCGGGTGGTAGTGAACGTCGTGCCTCCGGTGGCGCGGCTGGCGCTGAACCATCCGCCGGTGAACGTCATCGACATTGCGATGATGGAGGAGTTGGCGCAGGCACTGGGAGAGATCGAAGCACGTTCGGATGTTTCTGTCGTTGTGCTGAGCGGGGCGGGCAAAGCTTTCTCGGCGGGAGTCGATGTGGCGGCGCATGCTCCCGGTAAAGTCGAGGGAATGCTGCTGAAGTTCCACGCCGTGATTCGTGCTCTGGTTGCCAGCAGGAAGGTGACAGTTGCGGCAGTGCGCGGGCATTGCCTGGGCGGTGGCGCGGAGATCGCGATGGTTTGCGATGTTGTTTATACCACGGCTTCGGCGGAGTGGGGATTTCCTGAAATCAAGCTGGGCTGTTATCCGCCGGTGGCGTGCACGGCGTTGGCTGCGGTGGTCGGGCAGAAGAGGGCTGCTGAATTGATTTTGACCGGACGGACAATTCGCGGGGTCGAGGCGGCGGAGATGGGACTGGCCAATCGCGCGGTGGCGGACGAAGAACTGACGGGTGCTGTCGACCGGTTGGTGGAGGAGTTGGTCGGGCTGAGTCCGGCGGCATTGGCGATCACGAAAAAAGCTGTGTACGCATGGGACGCGATGCACTTCGACAAAGGCCTGGCGCGGGCGGAGAAGATTTATCTCGAAGAATTGATGAAGACGGCGGACGCGCAGGAAGGCATCCGTGCTTTCGTGGAGAAGCGCGCGCCGAAGTGGACTGGAAAGTAGCTGGCGACAGACTGGCATGGACTACGAAATAACGCCTGAAGAGGTGAAGGCCAAGTTGGATCAGGGCGAGGGGTTCACGCTGCTCGATGTGCGGGAACCCTGGGAGTTCGAAACGGCGCACATGGCTGGAGCGAAGCTGGTGCCGATGGGAGACGTCCCGTCCCGCGCGCATCAGGAACTGGATCCTGACGATCACATCGTGGTGGTTTGCCATCATGGCGTGCGCTCGATGAACGTGACGGCGTGGCTGCGGCAACAGGGATTCGAGAAAGCGCAATCCATGCGCGGCGGTATTGATGCGTGGGCGCGGCAGGTGGATCAGTCAGTGCCGACGTATTGAAGCTCCTAGCTACTAGCTTCTAGCGAGTAGCCAAACTGTGTGGGCGGTTACGTTTTGCTAGCAGCTAGGAGTCAGAAGCTGCTCTTATGAAAAAAGAACTCGTCGAGCTCAAGATCAACGGGCGCACCCACGAACTGGCTATCGAGCCTAGCGCGCTCTTGCTGGATGTGCTGCGGCAGGAGTTGGGGCTTACTGGCTCGAAGCGCGGTTGCGATGAGTCTTCCTGCGGGGCGTGTACCGTGCTGGCGGATAGCGTTGCGATGATGTCGTGCACGCTGCTGGCGGCGAGCTGTCAGGAGCAGGAGATCACGACCATCGAGGGCGTGAGCGAGCATGGCAGTCTGGCCGCGATTCAAAAAGCCTACGGCGACTGGGGTGGGGCGCAGTGCGGCTTTTGCACGCCTGGATTCGTGATGACCGTGAAGTCGCTGCTGGCGGAGAATCCGGACCCGTCGGACGCAGAGGTTCGCACGGCGTTGAGCAGCAATCTGTGTCGCTGTACTGGATACAGCCAGATGTATGCGGCGATTAAGTCGGCGATTGCGGCGGAGCAGCAGGGACCTGCTAAGTGAGAGCAGCCGCCGGCAGGAAGCAGATTCCTGGCTCCGCTCGGAATGACAATGAGTAATTTTTCCATAATCGGCAAGCCCACCGCGATGATCGATGCGGCGGAGAAGACCACTGGCGCTGGTAAGTACACCGACGATCTCAGCGTGCCTGGGATGCTGGTCGGGAAGATTTTGCATTCGCCCTATCCACACGCGCGCATCAAGCGCATCGATACTACGCGTGCCGAAGGGCTCGATGGCGTTGTGGCTGTGGTGGTTGGAGAAGATGCGCCGAATCCTTACGGAATCCTTCCCGTCGGTCACGATGAGCACGCGCTGGCGCTCGATAAGGTGCGTTACGTTGGCGATAACGTGGCCTGCGTGGTCGCGGTTTCCGAGGCGATTGCAGAGAAAGCGACGGAACTCATCGATGTGGAATATGAAGTGCTGCCGGCCTATTTCGATCCGGAAGAGTCGATGAAGGCGCAGGCCGACCTCATCCATGACAACAAGCCGGGCAATCTGGAAAAGGATTATCACCATGTGTTCGGCGATCCCGGCAAAGGTTTCGACGACGCGGATCACATTGCTGAAGCACGCTTCATCGCGAATGAAGTGACGCACGCTGCCATGGAGCCGCACTCGACGCTGGCTTCGTTTGAACTCGATCCGCACACCGGCCACCTGGGACGGCTCACGGTTTGGTCCTCGACCCAGGTTCCGTACTACTTGCAGCACAAGCTGTCGCTGGTACTGGAAATGCCGATGTCGCAACTCCGCGTGATCAAACCGCTGGTGGGCGGTGGATTTGGCGGCAAGAGTGAAGTCATTCCGCTCGAGATCATTGCCGCGGTTGCGGCGCGCAAGGCGCAGGCACCGGTGAAGATTACTTATACGCGCGAGGAAGTGTTTTGGGCGCACCGCGGACGACCACGGACGATTATCGATCTGAAGACCGGCATCAAGAATGACGGCAGCATTACTTCCGTAGGAGCGCGTGTGGTGCAGGATGGCGGCGCCTATTGCTCGTACGGCGTAGTCACGATTCTTTATTCCGGGGCGCTGCTGGGCGCGCTCTATGACATTCCAAACATTCAATATGACGGGTACCGCGTGCTTACCAACAAGCCGGCATGCGGGGCCATGCGTGGGCACGGAACCGTGAACGTGCGTTTTGCCTTCGAATCGCAGCTCGATGAACTGGCTGCAAAGATTAGGATGGATCCGGCGGAGATTCGGCAGCGCAACCTTCTCAAGCCGCCGTGTGTCACCGTGAATGGTTTGCGGGTACAAAGCTACGGACTACCGGAGTGCATCGAGAAGACGGTTGAGCGCTCGGGTTGGAAAGAGCGTAAGGGGAAACTGCCCAAGGGGCGCGGCTTGGGCATTGCTTGCAGCCACTACGTGAGTGGTGCCGCGAATTCGATTATCCGGTCTGACATGCCGCACTCCACTGTCAACATCAAGATCGACCGTGACGGCGGTGTGGTGGTGTACACGGGAGCGTCGGAGATCGGCCAAGGATCGGACACGATGACGGCACAAGTTGCTGCTGAAGTGCTGGGATGCTCGCTGGATCGCGTGCGAGTGATCGCGGCTGATACAGATCTTACACCGATCGATATTGGGTCATATTCCAGCCGGGTCACTTTCATGGCGGGGAATGCGACGCTGCGTGCGGCTGAAGAGGTGAAGAAGAGAATCGCGGCGGCGGCGGCGAGGAAGATGAACTGCGCGGCGGAGGAGCTAATGTTTCGCGAGGATCTTGTCTTCAAGAAGGGAAGCGCTCCGCCGACCCTAAAGAAGGATCAAGATGAAGAACTGGAAATGACGCAGGCGGGAGCATCGGTCAGCGGCCGCGTGGAAGGCCAGATCCTGCGCGGGTCGTTGCAACAGAAACGCACAGAAGAAGGACCGAAGGAATGGATGACGTTCGATGAGGCTGTGGTCGCAGCGATTGATTTCCACGGGGCGCTGACCGGAACTGGTTCTTACGCTCCACCGCCGGAAGCGCGCGGGGGCAAACACAAGGGCGGTGGCGTGGGCCCGTCCCCCGCGTATTCGTATTCGGCGCAGGTCGCCGAAGTGAGTGTGGATGAGGACACCGGGGAAGTGACCGTGCACAAGGTGTGGGCTGCGCACGATTGCGGGCGCGCGCTGAATCCGGTTGCCGTGGAAGGGCAGATCATTGGTTCGGTGTGGATGGGCATGGGGCAGGCGCTCACGGAAGAGATGGTCTGGAAAGATGGGATGCTGATGAACGGCGGGATGCTGGAATACCGCAGTCCGTCTTCGGTGGAATCGCCAGAAGTTGAGCCGATCATTGTGGAGAGTATCGATCCTGAAGGTCCGTTCGGTGCGAAGGAATGCAGCGAGGGATCGCTGGCGGCGACTATTCCGGCGATCTCGAATGCGATTTACGATGCGGTTGGAGTGCGCTTGCATGAGTCTCCGTTTACGCCGGAACGCGTGTTGGCCGCGCTACGAGCGAAGAGAAAAGATAAGGCTTTGAACCTGACCGAGGGCGTGGACCCGACGGCGCCCGCTCGCTTTCGCGAGCATGGTGGATCGCTTTGCTTCAAGGATAAGGGACCGGAGCGGCATGCGCTCGATCCGGCGCACCGCGAGGCGCCGGCATCCACTGGAGGTGCGGATTGAGCCTGCCGGAATTCCGACTGCTTCGGCCACGTGCGATCGAAGAGGCCGTTGCCGGTCTGGCGACGCAGGCGGGTAATGTTCGCGTGATTGCGGGGGGCACTGACCTGATTCCATCGATGCGGCAGAAACTGTTTGAGCCGGAGTATGTGCTGGATCTGCGTGGCGTCGCCGGGTTGCGCGGAATTCTCCCACTTGCCGACGGCGCGGTCGAAATCGGAGCGCTGACTACGCTTGCTGAGCTTGAGAAATCAGTTTATTTGCGCCAGCACTTTCCCGTACTCACGGAAGCTGCGGCGACGGTCGCATCGCCGGTGCTGCGCAACATGGGCACGGTCGGCGGTAACATTTGCCTCGACACGCGCTGCCTTTGGTATAACCAGTCGCTCACCTGGCGTAAAGGCTGCGGGTTCTGCATTAAGAAAGAGGGCAATCTATGCCACGTGGCTCCGGGTGGGACGAAATGCTGGGCCGCATTTTCCGGAGATACACCCCCGGCGTTGCTTTGTCTGAATGCGGAGATTGAAATCGTGGGCTCGGATGGCGCGCGGCGCATTCCTCTACGAGAGTTTTACACGGGAGACGGAGAGAACTACCGCAAGCTGCTGCCAGCCGAACTGGTCACGCGCGTGTTTCTGCCCGCGGAATCAGCGGACTATCGAGGCATCTATCGGAAGCTGCGGGTTCGCGGGTCGATTGATTATCCTCTGGCAGGCGTCGCGGTTGTGATGAAGCGGGCGAACGGACATGTGGCGGATGCGCGGATCGCAATGACGGCGGTGAATCCCGCGCCGATGCTGGTGGAGCGAGCGGCTGAGATGCTGATCGGGAAGGCAGTCGATGAAGCTCTGGCCGATGCTGCGGGTGACGCAGCGGCGCGCACGGCCAAGCCTCTGACTACCTCGGCTCTTACGCCGGAGTACCGGCGGGAGATGATTCGGGTCTTTACGAAACGGGCCGTGCTGGCTGCCGCGAGCAATTGAAAACAGGCTTGGTGAACAAGTGAATTCCATCAAATGATCACGGACTGCCATATCCACATCTCGCCCCTGGAGATGTTCAAGCCCCACGCGCTGGAACTCATGAAAAAGAAGCGGCCGAATTTCGAGCAGATTACCGAGTTCTGCCGATCGCCTAAGGCATTCCTGAAATATCTCGACGCCTGCGGCGTCGACCGGGCAGTGCTCATCAATTATGTGGCTCCCGAAGTCATTGGCTTCACCAACGGAGTAAATCAATTCATCGCAGATTACGTGAAGGAGGATCCAAAGCGGTTGCTTTCATGCGGCAGCCTGCATCCGCGGCATACGACAAACGTTCTCGCCGACATGGAACAGATTCTGCGGTTGGGAATCCGCATGATCAAGATTCATCCTCCGCACCAGCTTCTGTTTCCCAACGACTATCTTAATGGCGTCAAGGAACTGGAAATCATTTATCGCGCTGCTGAAGCCAACGGTGTCCCGGTGATGTTCCACACGGGAACATCCATCTTTCCGGGGGCGCGAAATAAGTACGGCGATCCTGTGTATGTCGACGACGTCGCTATCGACTTTCCCAAGCTCAAGATTCTTCTAGCGCACGGCGGGCGTCCGCTCTGGATGCAAACCGCATTCTTTCTCATTCGCCGCCACCCCAACGTCTATCTCGACATCAGCGGGATCCCGCCTAAGAGTTTGCTCCAGTATTTCCCTCGTCTCGAGGAGATTACTCAGAAGACTCTTTTCGGCACGGACTGGCCTGGTCCGGGGGTGCCGGACGTGAAGAAGAATCTTGATGAATTCCGGGCGTTGCCGCTGAATGAAAGACTTCAGCAGCAGATTCTGAGCAAAACAGCGCTGAGTATCTGGCCCGCTTGATCTGCCCCCCGCGCAGTCTCGGCTGCAGCCAGAAGCCGTCTGGAATGTAAGCGTCTTTTGGCGTATAAAAGAAAGTTGCATTCCCCGCGCACCTCCTCGCGTGGCTCCCGCAACGGTAAGCAATCTAATTAAGCGAGAGATTATGTCCAGCGTGACCAGTGCTCCTGCCCCGAAAGGCCTGGAAGGCATCGTTGCCACTAACTCCAGCATTTGCTATATCGATGGTGAACGCGGCGTTCTTGCCTATCGCGGCATCGACATCCACGAACTGGCGGACCACTCCACGTTTGAAGAAACCTGTTACCTGCTGTGGTTTGGACGTTTGCCAAATGGCAGCGAGCTAAAGGATTTGCGGGAGCGCCTGGCAAAAGAGCGTCACCTGGACCCGGCGATCATCGAGTTTCTACGCGGCGTACCGAAGGCTGCCTTGCCCATGGATGTGCTGCGCACGGCGGTTTCGGCGCTGGCTTTCTACGACGCCGATGAGAAGAACAATGATCACGATGCTAACGTGCGCAAAGCTATCCGACTGACGTCGCAGATTGCGATGATTATTGCCGCCTATGACCGGATTCGCAAGGGCAAGTCAGTGATTGAGGCTGACCCCTCACTTTCGCACGCTGCCAATTTCCTGCTGCAGTTGAATGGGACGAAGCCTTCTGCTACGGCCGAGCGCGCGCTCGATATCGCGCTGATTCTACATGCCGATCACGAGTTGAATGCGTCTACATTCGCGGCTCGTGTGACGGCTGCGACTTTGTCAGACATGCATTCCGCGATTACGTCAGCCATTGGCGCGCTGAAGGGACCGCTGCATGGCGGCGCGAACGAGGCAGTTTTCCGCATCCTGGAATCGATCGACAGCAAGAAGGCCGATCCGATCGACTACGTCCGCGGGATGCTGGCGCAGAAGAAAAAGATCCCCGGCTTCGGGCATCGCGTCTATCACACGGAGGATCCGCGGGCCACTCATTTGCGCGTGATGTCGCAAGACTTGGGGCGTTCCAGCGGGCAGGCGGAGTGGTATGAAATGTCGGAGAAGATCGAGAAGTTCGTGAAGGCCGAGAAAAAATTGAATGCCAATGTTGACTTCTACTCGGCTTCCACCTACCACGTGCTCGGTATTGACGAAGACATGTTTACGCCTGTATTCGCGGTCTCCCGCATCAGCGGCTGGGCGGCGCACATCATCGAGCAACTCGACGACAATCGACTGATTCGGCCGCGGGCTGAATATATGGGGCCGGACTACCCTAATCGCTACGTAGTTCTTGAAAAGCGCTAGGGCAGTCGCTCGAAGTCCCGAACCGCGTACTCCTCAGCTAGAATGTATGGGTGAGTGTGCTGCGCCGTATTTACCTCGACAATAACGCTACCACGCCGGTTCTGCCGGAGGTGCTCGAAGCCATGCGCCCGTATTTTGGCGAGCACTTTGGCAACGCGTCGTCGATCCATCATTATGGGCAGGAGACTCGAGCCGCGGTGGAGCGGGCGCGGGATTCGGTGACGTCGCTGCTGGGTTGCCGGGCGGCCGAGGTTGTCTTCACCAGTGGCGGGACCGAAGGCGACAACCTGGCAATTGCAGGATTGACCAGTGCGGGCGACCACGTTATTACCTCCAACATCGAGCACCACGCGGTGCTGCATGCCTGCAAGCATCTGGAGGAAACGGGCTGTGATGTGACCTATTTGCCGGTGGATGGGCGCGGCCTGGTCGATCCCGATGATGTGCGGCGGGCGCTGCGGCCGAACACCAGACTGATTTCGATCATGATGGGAAACAACGAAACCGGGGTTCTGCAGCCGGTTGAGGAGATTGGAAAGGTTGCCGCAGAGGCCGACGCTTATTTCCATACGGACGCAGTTCAGGCCGCGGGGAAAGTGCCGATTGATGTGAAGCGGATTGGCTGCGATGCGCTTTCGATTTCTGGCCACAAGATGCACGCGCCGCAGGGTGTGGGGGCGCTTTACGTGCGAAAGGGAACGCGTATTCAGCCGCTGTTTTATGGCGGACGGCATGAACGTTCGCGGCGCGCCGGAACCGAGAATGTTCCCGGAATAGTCGCTCTGGGCAAGGCCGCGGAATTGGCCATACAAGGCTTCGAACGTGGTGACGACCAGAAATTCTCTACATTGCGCGATCGCCTGCAGCGGGGAATTCTCGCGCAAGTCGCGGAAGCCGGTGTGAATGGCGACGGCGCGGCGCGCGTGCCGAACACACTGAACATTTATTTCGATCATATCGAAGGCGAGGCCATGGTCATTTCTCTGGACCTGAAGGGTCTCGCGGTGTCGACGGGCGCCGCCTGTTCGTCCGGCGCGATTGAGCCCTCCCATGTGCTTCTGGCGATGGGGCTCCGGGCCGACCGGGCGCGCGCTAGCGTGCGCTTCAGTTTGGGTAAGCAGAACACTTCGGAAGATATTGACCTCGCGCTTGCATTAGTGCCGGAAACGGTAGCGCGGTTGCGTGAGCTGTCGCCGGCGTACGCGAAGACAGTTGTTAACTCTTAGCATGACGAATCAGAAGACCATTGCCGTCGCCATGTCGGGTGGAGTCGATTCCTCGGCCGTCGCAGCCATGCTGCGCGCCGAGGGACACAACGTTATCGGATTGACTATGCAGCTCTGGAACCAGCAGCGGCTGGCGGGACATGAGGGCATGCCCGATCAGGTAACCGGACGCTGCTGCTCCCTCGACGACGTATACGATGCCCGCCGCGTGGCCGAGCATATCGGCATTCCGTATTACGTGGTGAATCACGAAGAACGCTTCGAGCGCGATGTGGTGCGGCCGTTCGTCGCGGAGTATCTTTCGGGACGCACGCCGATCCCCTGCAGCCTGTGCAACAATCACCTGAAGTTTGATCAACTGCTTGTCGTCGCCCAGCAGATTGGCGCGGATTGTGTCGCTACCGGCCACTACGCCCGCGTGGAGTACGACGGCAGCCGCGGACGCTGGCTGCTCAAGCGTCCCGCCGACCGCAGTAAGGACCAGACTTATTTCCTCTTTGGTCTCACCCAGGACCAGCTCAGCCGCACGCTGTTTCCGCTAGGTGGCATGACCAAGCCTGAGGTTCGTGAACTGGCGCGCAAACACGGACTGGCTCTGGCCGAGAAGCCTGATTCGCAGGAGATCTGCTTTGTTCCCGGCGGCGACTATAAGCGATTCATCGACGCCTATCTCGCCGAAAGTGGCGAGGCTCTGCCCGACACTGCGGGCGAGCTGGTGACCGCGAGCGGGGAAGTGATCGGTGAGCACAGCGGCATTCACAATTTCACCGTTGGACAGCGCAAGGGTTTGGGTGTGGCGACTGGGTCGGCGCTCTACGTGATCCAGATTAACGGGGCCGACAAGCAGGTGATCGTGGGCAGCGATGAGCACCTTTATTCGCGGACGCTGCGCGCCCGCCGCGTGAATCTCATTTCAGTGGACGATCTGCGTGAGCCAATGCGGGTGTCGGTTAAGATTCGCCACCGCCATGAGCCGGCTGCGGCAGTGGTAGAGAAGGTCGGCGCCGACGAGGTGCTCGTGACCTTCGATCAGCCGCAGCGTGCCATCACGCCAGGGCAGGCTGCGGTTTTCTATGACCACGACGCGGTCGTCGGCGGCGCCTGGATCGCCTAGATCAGAGATAGAGGTCATCCCACGCGACTGGGCCACAGTTCGGCTACGGCTAGGGCGACTGCGATGCCCAGCGACACTTCCACAAAACGATGCGAGGCCACGATCCACGCTGGATGTTGGTGCGCGATCAAGAGAATGATGCTCAGCGTAATCGCAGCAAAACGGTAAGCGCCGCGAAACCGGAGTAGAGCGCAGAGCACTCCGCACAAGAAAATTGCGACTGCGTATACCAGCGCGTTAGAGGGGAAAAATGTGGCGATCAAAGCTCCTAATGCCGCTCCCAAGGCAGTCCCTGCAAACCGCTGCCACGCCAGGGCTCTGGGATCGATAGTGGACTGAATAATCACGATAGCGGAAATCGGCGCCCAATAATATTCGGGAAGCTTTAGAGTGCGAGCCAGCAGCATGGACACTACCGCCGCTACAGTGGTTCGTGCTGCATCGAGAAGCGTGTCCAACGTAAGCTTGTAAGTGTTGGCCATGGTGGAAGTCGGGGCGCCCTCCCGAGTTTAGAATGGAGGCGAACTCCGCGCCACCCACCCTTTCACAAATACTCGGGTAAAGACCTGACCGGAGGCCGTTTGACTGGACATCGAATGTCCACAGGAAGAGAATCATAGACGTGCCAAGAACCGGTATTTGCGAACGGGCTGGACTTCGCCGGTCTGCGCGTGGTGGTCGTGAGTTTGGAGGCGGCTACACTCGTACGTCGCCGGGTACCCACCTGGCCCGACTCATGGTGCTCGCGATCAGCGCATATTCGTGCTCGGGTCTCGCCCTCCGGGCGCAAACGTCCGATTCCCCGTCGAACGGAGCGAGCAAGTCCTGGACGAGTACAAGCGACTCGCAGAGTGGCAGCGCGAATCCGACACGCACTGTCGAAAGCCACACTCAGAGTGGAAATCACTCCGTGGACAGTCAATCAATCCAGCGCCGCAACGCGGATGGAGACTTCGAGCCGTACCAGGACATTGAAAAGACAACTGTGCGGGTGGACTCGACCACCGTGCGAACTAGCACGCGCATCTTCGGTCGCGATGCCGATGGCGCAAAAACACTGGTGCAGGTAACGGAAGAAGAAAATCACACGCGAGCCGGCGGTGACTCTTCCGTTGTGCGTTCAACCTCGAAGCCAGATGCCGACGGCAACCTTCAAGTGGTTCAGCGCGAAGTCGAGGAGACGAAAAAGACTGGTAAAGATGTGGAGGAGACGAAGACCACGGTGATGTTGCCGGGCGCCGAGGGGGCTCTGGCTCCGGTGATGACGGTGCAAGAGCGTCGTCAGCAGGGAGCGAATGGCACGGTTGCATCGAAAAAGACTACTCTCCTACCCGATCTCAACGGCAACTGGCAAGTGAGCGAAGTCAAGCAAGCTACCACGAAGCAAGACGGAACGAACCGAAGTACAGAGGAGCGCGTCTTCCGTCCGGATGCTGAAGGTAAGATGGGCGAAGCCTATCGCACTGTGAGCAAGGAATCCGAGAGTTCAGGAGAAAAGAAAAGTACAGTGGAAAATTATTCCGTTGATGTTCCAGGGGCGGCTCGGGACGGAAGCCTGCATTTGGTTGAACGTTCAACCACCACCCAGAGAACCAGTTCAACCGGCCAGCAGGACACCGGACGCCAAGTGGAACAACCTGACCCCGGCGATCCGGGCGGGGGGCTGCGAGTGACCCAACTCACAACCGACTCCGTGCGACCTGGTACTTCCGGAGCGCAGGCCACCCAAACCATTCAAATGCGCGACGCGAACGGTAATCTTGAAGTAGTGTCCGTTGACACCTCAAAGTCTGACAATGTTCACGCGATCCAGGTTCAGATAGCACCTTCCGAGAAGCCAAAATAAACCGGGGGAACGTTCCGAGTCACTTACTGCCGCAGCGTATTTTCTGGATTGATCCGGGCGTGACCATGCATCCGGTGGTCCACCAAGCTCCTGAGCTATCAGACGACTTGTCTTTTCTTTGCGCACAGGGAGCTCAGAAAAGGCACGCCGGACGCTTTCAACTTCTGCTCCAACCGCGCAGTGCAGTCGCAGTCGCCGCAGGCCCAGGGTTCGCTTCCGTTTTCATCACGGCACTTGCGGCGGTCGTGAGCATCCTGTACCCGCGCCAGGTCGAAGTATTCTTCCCAGTAAGGTCGCTCTTCCTGAAGAGGTGTAGGACAGTAGCAGACTTCCACCCAGCGCACGGTCTGGTCGGCGCAGAGCCGCGCTTCGTTCATGTTGCGCAGATATTCGCCTTCGGCGACCGAGCCCCGGTCGAGGGTATCTTTTTCAATGGCTTGTAACAGATCGCCTTCGCGGCCGGGTTTAATGCGGGCTCGAACCAGATATCGCATGGGGGAAAAAGGAACGTGTTCTACCGGCTGCCTTCTAAAGCCTACGTCTTTGTCGGCCGGGACGGCACGGCTAAAGCCGCGCCCTTCCCAAACAAGTTTAAAAGACGCCTCAGATGAACATCTCGTCCTGCGGCACGGGCCGGCGCGCTTCGCGGCTGCCGCCGTTTCTGCGGCCACGGTTGCCGAGCAGGAACTCAATGCCCGCCGTCACGCCTTGAATCAGGCCTGCGAATTGGCGTACGGGCGAGACTACCGTGTTGTGCACGATGTCGGAAGTTTCTTCTACCCGGTCGAGGGTGCGGGTGAGCAATTCGTCGCCGCGGATGATTTGCAGGCGGGCGCGGTCGACCACGTCATTCACCGTGGCATCCATGCGTTCCACTTGCGAGCGCACTGAGTGTGTAGTCTCCGTGAGATTGTCGGCAATCACCGTTAACTTGGGACGGAGCTCGGTCAGTATCTCCTGCGCTGTTTCCAGCGCGGGCAAGGCTTTGGTTTTGACTTCGACGGCCAGGGCTTCCATGCGGGCGCTGCTCTTGCGCATAGCCAGGTACAAAGCCGCAAGAATGCCCGCTTGCAGAACCACCGCAGCTCCGGTCAGAGCGACGAATACAGTGATGTTTTCCATAAAGCTCTCTCCCCGGCCGGACCCCCGGCTGCAAGAGGGTTAGAGGTTCTTAGGCGCTCCGGTCTCCGTCGTAGCTTCCTGATAGGCCTGCCGGCCGGCCTCGTACGCGGCGCGGAACTGTTCCTTCTGCTGATTCACGACGTCGCGGCCTCGATCCACCCAGTCCGAAGCCTGGGTCCGGGCTTCGCGCGCGCGGCTGCGCATGTAATCGCGTCCTTCTTCTGCCCGGGCGCGCAGGACTTCCCGCGTCTCGCTGCCCGGTCGCGGCGCGTACAACACGCCCGCCAACGCACCCAAGCCCAACCCGGCCAGGAACCACACAAAACTATTGCTGTCTCGATCCGACATAGCAGATGCCTCCCGGCGATAAGTGCCGATAATCGGATGTTAGCACCCGCATGAGGGAAATACAATTACAGCAAAATGCGTAGGCAGACCTTTGGGACACCGCAGCTTCGAATCGTCGATTCTTAGAAATGCAGCTTATTTCTGCGTAGGGGGAGCGGCAGGTGTTGGCGCAGGAGTTGCCGGCTGCGTCTTGACTGGCGCCGATTTTACGCCCTGCAACACCGACTTGGGGCCGCCCTGCTTGATGGCGTTGATGGAGAGCGTGACCGAAGTCAACATGAAAAGAACAGCAGAAATCGTGGTCGCTTTGGAGAGCGCCGTGGCTGCGCCGCGCGGGCCGAACGCCGCCTGACTGCCCTGCCCTCCGAAGGCTGCCGAAATGTCTCCGGCCTTGCCGCTCTGCAGCAGAACAACCACTATTAGAAACAAGCAAACAATCACGTGGATGATGGTGACAAGAATGATCAGCATAGAATTGCGAAGCCCCAAAATGGTTCAGAAACTACAACATCACGTTGATAACACATAACTTATTCATTTTGCATCCGGGCCGGAAGGTCCAAATGCCGCACAATCTAAATCTATTGTACGTTTATTGTACGGAGAACGCACTGTGAAAGAGAAGGAATGCCGCCGTTTTCTGCGGTGGCGCTCCGCCGTCGATCCGCGACTGATAGAAACCCGCCCTAAAATCTCGAAGACGAGAGCTGTGCTCTTTCCGTAACACAGTTTGACATCTGCTCCTCCCATCGGTCAAGACTTCCGAGCAGGCTGGCGCCTTTCGGACTGTCCCAAACGGAGTTCGAGAGAGATTGCGATACACTCCAATACTGAGCCGTGAACGTCCCAAGGGAGATGGCCGAGGCATCCAGCCTCTTCTGACTGGTGTAGCGATGCTGAATATTCAGAAGATCCTTCTACCGGTTGACTTCCCGAATCCCTCGCTGCGCGTGGTTCATCAGGCCGCGACGTTGGCCCGCCATTTTCATTCGGAGATCGTGATGCTGCACGTGCTATCAGCACAGAGCCAGGCCGCAGGTGTGCCGGTGGACGGCGCTGGCTCGGATATGCTCGCCGAGATGATTCGATTGGCCGAGAGAAACCACGACCAGTCTCTCAGGCCAGAGCTTGAAGGTCTTGCCATTGAACGCATGATCGCCAAAGGAGACCCGGCCCGGGCAATTGTCGAGGCGGCTCAGGTGGAACAGGCTGACTTGATCATGATGCCATCCCATGGCTACACCTTTAATCGGTTTCTGCTCGGTTCTGTAACGGCGCAAGTAGTGCAGGGGACCGAATGCCCGGTTTGGACCGGCGCCCATGTGGAAGGATCGCCGGTGCCGCAGTTTGAGATCCGCACCATCCTTTGCGCGGTCGATTTGGGGTCCCGTAGCGACGAAACTGCGTCGTGGGCTGCGCAAATGGCCGGGGAATTCGGCGCCCATCTTACGCTCACGCACGTGACTTCCTCGGTGGAGCTTCTGGGACCTGGCGGCAGCTACGTCGTTCAAAAGTGGAAAGAGGAGCTCGTCAGCGACGCTTCCCAGCGTATCGCAAACCTGCAGCGAGAGATGGGCATCAAAGCCGACGTATTAATCGGCAGTGGTGACGTGCCGAAGGTACTGAGCCAGATTGCGAAGCAGACGAAAGCGGATTTGCTGGTTATGGAGTGTTATCCCTATGGCGGTAACCTGCGGATCCACGGTTACGCAATTATTTGCGCAGTGCCGATTCCAGTTCTGAGCGTGTGAGGACCCCGATTCGTTACGCGCGTAACCCCAGTTGGCCGGTAATCCGATGGAGGCGGGCTCATTTTCTTCCGAACTTCTGTCCAGAATCGTTCGCTTGGACAACCGCTGAATCGCGGGATAGGCATCACGATTGCGAGTTGGAATTCCCTTTGCACAGCTATAATTCTGATCAATTCGGAGCCGACAAAGGAGATCCCTTTTGACCGTTGACACGAGTGAACCGCCCCACATCGAGCGTGGCCATCAACTCCCGGCTCACGGTTCGGAACCTCACCGACATAGCATATTGTGGATTGTCATTGGGATTGTGTTGGTGCTCCTCCTCGTGCTTGCCGTCGTGCTGTGGCGCCACTACGAGGACGCGAAAAAACCCGCACCCGCACCGCCGAAGATCAACATTACGACCGTGACGGCCACGAAAGGTGACATTGGTGTTTACCTGGATGCGATCGGTACGGTGACTCCCGTCTATACCGATTCGATTACCAGCCAGGTGAATGGCCTGGTCATAGCAGTGCATTATAAGGAGGGCCAAGTTGTAAGCAAGGGCGATCCACTGGTGGACATCGATTCGCGTCCGTACCGGGCTACTCTTTTGCAGGCGCAAGGCGCGCTCGAGCGGGACGAAAATCTGCTCGCCCAGGCCCAGATGGACCTGGAACGCTATCGCGCGGCCTGGGCGCGCAACGCCATCCAAAAGCAACTGTTGGACGACCAGGAAAAACTCGTGCTGCAGGATCAGGGCACAGTAAAAAACGACCAGGGCACCGTGCAATTTGACCAGATTCAGGTCGAGTACTGCCATATTACTGCACCCATTGCGGGCCGTGTCGGTCTGCGCTTGGTAGATCCAGGCAACGTGGTGCAGTCTTCGGGGGGCACCACCCTCGCTGTCATTACGCAGTTGGATCCCATCACCGTAATTTTCACGATGCCAGAAGACAGTCTGGGCCCAGTTCAAGCTCGACTGCAGAAGAAGGCTACGCTCGCTGTCGATGTTTTTGATCGCACGGCTCAGACCAAAATTGCCAGCGGAAAGCTGTTGACGATCGACAACCTGATCGACACTACGACAGGAACAGTGAGAGCACGAGCCGCCTTCGGCAATAAGAACGATGCGCTCTTTCCAAACCAGTTTGTGAACACGCGGCTGCTGGTGAATACATTGCAGGGGGTAACGCTGATTCCAGCTTCAGCTATTCAACAAAATGGCCAGGCATCGTTCGTGTATGTGATCCAAGACAACATCGCTCACATGCGCAGCATCAAGACGGGAGTTACAAACGGCGGTATCACGCAGGTTGACGGCGTCAATCCTGGGGAGATTGTCGCCAACAGCAGCTTCGATAAGTTGCAGGACAAGATCGCGGTCGCGGTTTCGAACCAGGCTCCGGCCAAACCTGCCGCAGCCAGCACCAGCGGGAGCAGCGCCCCGTGAGTCCATCCCGCCCGTTTATCCTGCGGCCAGTTGCGACCGCTTTGCTGATGGCTGCAATCCTCCTGGTCGGGATGGTTGGCTATACGCAACTGCCGGTCTCCGCCTTACCGGAAGTCGACTATCCGACCATTCAGGTGCTCACGTTTTATCCCGGAGCGAGCCCGACCGTGATATCGACGACGGTAACGGCGCCACTGGAGCGCAATTTTGGCCAGCTGCAAGGCTTGAGCCAGATGACCTCGACCAGTTCCGGCGGTACTTCCGTCATCGTTCTGCAGTTCAATCTGACTCTGAATATCGATGTAGCTGAGGAAGAGGTGCAATCTGCGATAAACGCTTCGCAGAGTCTTTTGCCATCCATTCTGCCCGCGCCGCCGATCTACAGCAAGACGAATCCTGCCGATGCCCCTGTGCTCACTCTGGCCATTACCTCAAGTTCCATGCCTCTGTCTCAGGTCGAAGACCTTGTGGACACGCGTCTCGCACCTAAGATCTCGCAGCTCAGCGGGGTCGGTCTGGTAACGATCAGTGGAGGTCAGAAACCAGCAGTCCGCATTCAGGCGAACCCTGCGGCTCTGTCATCCTACGGCATCAACCTGGAGGACCTGCGGGCCGCGCTGACCCAGGCCAGTGTGAATGCCGCGAAAGGAAACTTCGATGGGCCACGCCAGGATTACCAGATCGATGCCAACGATCAGCTGGTCACCAGCGATGATTATCGGAAGGTTGTAGTTGCCTACCGCAACGGCGCACCGGTGATGCTGACCGATGTGGCGGAGATCGTGAACGGCGTGGAGAACAATAATCAGGCGGCCTGGATGAACCAGACACCAGCCGTGATTCTGAACGTCCAACGCCAGCCCGGGGCCAACACGATCAGCGTGGTCAAGAGCATCAAGCTGCTCTTGCCGCAGCTCGAGGCCAACCTGCCCACGGGCATTCAAGTGGCTACGCTTACGGATCTTACGACCGCCATCGAAGCATCGGTTTCCGACGTTGAGTTCGAATTGATGTTGACGGTCGGCCTGGTCGTGCTGGTCATCTTTCTTTTCTTGCGCAGTCTGTACGCCACCATTATCCCCAGCGTGGCTGTGCCGCTTTCATTGATCGGCACTTTCGCGGCGATGTACATCCTCGGCTACAGCCTGGATAACTTATCGCTGATGGCGCTGACCATCTCCACCGGCTTCGTGGTGGACGATGCCATCGTGATGATCGAAAACATTGCGCGCTACATCGAAGAGGGCGAACCGCCCATGGAAGCGGCGCTCAAGGGTGCGGAGCAAATTGGCTTCACCATTCTCTCGCTGACCGTGTCCCTCATCGCCGTGCTGATTCCGCTGCTATTCATGGGCGACGTGGTGGGTCGCCTGTTCCGGGAGTTTGCCGTGACCCTGGCGGTCACGATTGTCGTTTCGGCGGTAGTCTCTCTTACGCTCACGCCCATGATGAGCGCGCGAATCTTGCGGCGCCAGCCAAAAGAGCAGCAGGGGCGCATCTATCAAGCCACAGAGCGTGCTTTCGAGGGGATGATCGCTTTCTATGGCCGAACGCTGAAGTTTGTGCTTCGTTTCCAGACCATCACGCTGCTGGTCGCGCTGGCGACGCTGATGCTCACGATCTTTCTTTACATCATCATCCCGAAAGGATTTTTCCCGGTGCAGGATACGGGCGTCATCCAGGGGATCTCGCAGGCGCCGCAGACGATCGGCTCAAAAGCCATGGCGGCGAAGCAGCAGGAACTGGCAAAGGTAATTCTGGATGACCAGGCTGTGGAAAGCCTCTCGTCGTTTATTGGTGCCGACGGAACCAATACAACGACCAACAGCGGTCGAATGTCGATTAACCTCAAGCCGCTCAATCAGCGCAGTATGAATGCTTCCGACGTAATCCGCCGGCTCAAGTCAAAACTGGACCAGGTTCAGGGCATCGAGCTGTTTATGCAACCGGTGCAGAACATTACTGTCGACGATCGGGTGAGCCGCACGCAGTACCAGTACACGCTCGAAGACCCCGATGCGAATGAACTAAATGACTGGACCAACCGATTCGTCAGCCGGCTGAAGCAATTGCCCGAACTGGAAGACGTCGCCACCGATCAGCAAACGGGAGGGCTGGCCGTGTCTCTGGTGATTGACCGTGTCACGGCCTCGCGGTTTGGTATCGCGCCGACAACGATCGACAACACTCTGTACGATGCCTTCGGCCAGCGGCAGATTAACACGATGTATACCCAAGTGAATCAGTACCATGTTGTGCTTGAGAGTCAGCCGCAGTTTCAACTGGATCCCAATAAGCTGAACCATCTCTACATCCAGTCCAATGCGTCGGCAGGCGCAACGGGTGCTGGCGCCTCTACTTCGTTCGCCTCCTCCGGGGCATCCTCTGCTGGATCCAATGCGCTGACAGCTTCAGCACCGTACACGCCGGCAGCAAATACGCTAACTCCTCCTGTGAACGCGCTTTCGCCGAGCGCGTCCGCGACATCCAGTAACGGAGCAAACTCTGCAGGCGCCAACAGTTCCACCGTTAGTAATGCCGTGCCGCTGAGCGCTTTCTCGCACTTTGAGAAGACCACAGAGGCACTCTCCATTAACCACCAGGGTCAATTTCCGGCCATCACGGTATCGTTCAATCTAGCGCCGAGCGCGGCGCTGGGCGAGGCCATTACGGCGGTCGACAACGTGCAGAAAGATATGCACATGCCTCCCAGCCTGCAGGCTGGTTTTCAAGGCACGGCGGCATCTTTCACGAATTCACTGGCAAATGAGCCCTTGCTCATTCTTGCTGCGCTGGTCACCGTCTACATCGTGCTGGGCGTTTTATACGAAAGCTTTATCCACCCAATTACGATCCTCTCCACGCTACCGTCAGCGGGCGTAGGCGCTTTCCTGGCGTTGATTCTCTTTCACCAGGATTTGAGCGTGGTGGCGATCATCGGCATCGTTCTACTGATCGGTATCGTGAAAAAGAACGGCATCATGATGGTCGACTTCGCGCTCGAAGGCGAGCGGAAGCACGGAAAGAACGCGACCGACGCAATTTATGAGGCCTGTCTGCTGCGCTTCCGCCCCATCATGATGACGACGATGGCCGCACTACTGGGGGGACTGCCGCTTGCGCTCGGGACTGGCTTCGGTTCCGAATTGCGCCGGCCACTGGGCATCGCCATGGTCGGCGGATTGCTGCTGAGCCAGGCGCTCACGCTCTACACCACGCCCGTTATCTACATCTTCTTTGACAATCTCGCGCATCGCTTTGGGCAAAAATCGAAGCAGTCGGAGACGGGAGAGGCAGAAGTGGCAGGACCGGCATGAACATCTCTGAACCTTTCATTCGGCGGCCTGTGGCTACCACGCTACTTACGGTGGCGGTCGCCCTTGCCGGGGCGATTGCGTTTGAGGTGCTGCCGGTCGCGCCCCTGCCGGAGGTCGATTTCCCGACCATTTCAGTCAGTGCAGGCTTGCCTGGGGGTAGCGCCGAGATTATGGCGTCGTCTGTCGCCACTCCGCTGGAGCGGCAATTTGGTCATATCGCGGGTGTAACGGAGATGACCTCCGCCAGCACGCTCGGCAGCACCTCGGTCACGATTCAGTTTGACCTCAGCCGCGACATTGACGGCGCGGCGCGCGACGTGGAGGCCGCTATCAATGCGGCCCGAACCTATCTGCCCGCCAACCTGCCGGGCAATCCGACCTATCGCAAGGTCAATCCCGCAGATTCGCCGATCATGATTCTCGGCCTGACCTCGGACAAGTTCGGTCCAGACAAGCTGTACGACGAAGCCTCGACCGTCATGGCACAAAAGTTGTCGCAGATCCAGGGTGTGGGGCAGGTCTCGGTCGGAGGCGGCGCGCTACCCTCCGTGCGGGTAGATGCAAACCCCACACAATTGGCCAGCTATGGCCTTACGCTGGCGAATTTGCAGTCGGTGCTGAGCCTGCAGAACGCCGACCTGGCCAAAGGCCAAATCAGTGATGGAATGCAGACCGCAGACATCCTGGCGAACGACCAGATTTCGCACGCTGCGGACTACAAGCCTCTCATTATCGGTTATAAGAACGGCGCGGCGGTCCGCTTGTCCGACGTGGCTCAGGTGACGGACTCGGTGCAAAACGTGCGTGCAGCCGGCTATCTGAATGGCAAGCGCTCGGTTACGGTGATCATCTTCCGCCAACCCGGCGCGAACATCATTAACACGGTCGACCGAATAACCGCGCAACTTCCGTCCATCCAGGCGTCCATCCCACTTGGGATCGACACCACGATCGTTCTGGATCGCACGATCACCATCCGCGCGTCGGTCAGTGACGTGGAGAGGACGCTGCTCATCTCCATCGGCCTCGTCATCGTTGTGGTCTTTGTTTTCCTGCGCAACGGCCGGGCCACGCTCATTCCCGCCGTTGCGGTGCCGGTCTCGCTGGTTGGGACTTTCGCAGTGATGTATCTGTTCGGATATAGCATCGACAACCTTTCGCTGATGGCCATGACCATTGCCACGGGATTTGTGGTCGATGACGCCATCGTAGTAATGGAAAACATTTCGCGCCACCTGGAGAACGGCATGAAGCCTTTTGCCGCGGCTCTCAAGGGTGCGGAAGAAATCGGCTTCACAGTCTTCACCATCAGCGTTTCGCTGATTGCTGTTTTCATTCCTCTTCTGATGATGGGTGGAATCGTTGGCCGCCTCTTCCGCGAATTTGCCGTCACTCTGTCGACAGCAGTCTTTGTGTCGATGATCATCTCCCTGACTACGACGCCGATGATGTGCGCCTATCTCTTGAAGAGCGAGCGCGGGGAAAAACATGGCCGCATCTACATGGCCAGCGAGAAGTTCTTTGACTGGGTGCTATCGCTGTATCGTGGCACCCTGCATTGGGTGCTGGAGCATTCCGCTCTCACCCTCATCGTGCTCTTCATCACCATCGCGCTCAATGTGGTGGTGGGTTTCAAAATCCCCAAAGGCTTCTTCCCAGTGGAGGACACTGGTGCGATCAGCGGCAGAGTACGGGGCCCGCAGGATTCGTCATTTCCGGCGATGGACAACTCCATTCGGCAGATCGGCGCAGTCATCAAGAGTGATCCTGCCGTACAGAATGTGATTGCGTTTACCGGCGGCGGTGGCGCCACCAATACCGGCTCCCTCTACGTTGCGCTAAGGCCGCTGGCGGAGCGTAAAGTGAGCGCCGCACAGATCATCAACCGCTTGCGCCCGAAATTGAACCATCTGCCAGTAGCTTCTGCGTTTCTCCAGGCGGTGCAGGATCTGCGCATCGGAGGCCGGTCCAGCAATGCCATGTACCAGTACACCCTCCAATCTGACAATGTGCAGGATCTTTCCCACTGGGCGCCGATCATACTGAGTTCGATGCAACACCTACAGGGCCTGCAGGACGTGAGTTCCGACCAGCAGAATGGCGGCCTCGATGAGGTGATGAACTATGATCGCGTCACTGCGGCCAAGCTCGGGCTTACTACGCAGCAGCTGGACTCGTCCTTATATAGTGCTTTCGGTCAATCGGAAGTGTCCATCATCTACACTCAGTTAAATCAGTATTACGTTGTGTTGGAAGTGGCCCCGCAATACTGGCAGAGCCCGGAAGGACTGAAAGACATCTACCTTCAATCCAAAAGCGGCAACATTCCTCTGCTCACCGTGGCCAACGGCCACGCCAATACCACGCCCCTCGCGATTAACCACACCGGATTATTCCCCTCGGTCACTGTATCTTTTAATCTGGGCCCGAACGTATCTTTGAGCGATGCCACATTGAGCATCGCCCAGATGCAGAAGCGCCTGGGTGCGCCCTCGACGCTGCAAGGTTTTTATGCTGGCACACTGCAGGCGTATCAGCAATCGCTCGGCACTGAGCCATGGCTAATCGCGACCGCACTGTTGGCCGTCTATATCATTCTCGGCATTTTGTACGAAAGCTTGGTCCATCCCTGGACCATCATCTCCTCGCTGCCATCGGCGAGCGTAGGCGCGATGCTCGCTCTGCTGCTCTTCAAGCAGGATCTGAATATTATCTCCATCATTGGCATTGTGCTGCTGATCGGAATCGTAAAGAAGAACGCCATCATGATGATTGATTTCGCTCTGCAAGCCGAGCGCGAAGAAGGGAAGAAGCCTATCGATGCGATTTTTGAAGCGTGCATGTTGCGCTTCCGTCCGATCCTGATGACCACGATGGCCGCCTTGCTGGGCGCCTTGCCGCTGGCGCTGGGGACGGGGACGGGATACGAACTCCGCCGGCCGCTGGGCATCACGATTGTGGGCGGGCTGATCTTGAGCCAGTTGCTTACCCTTTACACCACGCCAGTCGTCTATTTGACATTTGACCGGATGCGCCTGTACTTCGAGGGGAGAAAGGCACGACACACCTCGCTTGCTCCCGAAGCCCTGTAATGCGGTGGACGGCGATGAATAATGGTTTAGGCAGAAATGTTATGAAGATGTTCACGCGAAAAGTAATGAAAGACTTGATCCGCCTATGTGCGGCTACGCCGTTGCTAATCCTATCGGGCTGCGTGGTCGGGCCCAAGTACCATGCGCCTTCGCCGCCGCCACCTGCTCCTGTTTACAAGGAATCGCCCACCACACAGTCACAAGAGGCCGGTCTGTGGATGCCTGCACAACCCGCAGATGCGAAGCTGCGCGGCAAGTGGTGGGAGATCTTCAACGATGCTGAACTGAACGCCCTCGAGGAGCAGCTGGACATCAACAACCAGAACATCAAACAATACTTCGAAAACTTCATGGAGGCCCGGGCCGTGGTGCGCGAGGCCCGCTCGCAATACTTTCCCACTCTTTCGGTCGCGCCCTCGTTCAACCGCTCGCGAACCTCAGGAAACCTGAACACGGCCCCCGTCAATACGACCGGCACGGGAACCGCCGCCAAACAACTGCAAAGTACGACCTACTCGCTGCCGCTCGAAGCATCCTGGGAGCCGGACCTTTGGGGCAAGGTCCGCAACACAGTGCATCAGGCCCAGTATGCTGCCCAGGTCAGCGCCTCCGATCTTGAGAACGAGCGTCTGGCCGAGCAGGCCAGCCTGGCGGAGTATTTTTTCGAGATTCGCGGCCAGGACCAACTGCAAAAGATTTTCGACGACACCGTTGCGGCGGACCAGAAAGCATACGACCTGACCCGTGCGCTCTATGAAGCCGGCATCGACGACCAGATTTCTGTGGTCGAAGCCGAAACCACGCTGCACAATGCGCAGGCGGGGGCAACGAATGTTGGAATCGCGCGGGCGCAGTTTGAGCACGCGATCGCCGTACTCATCGGCCAGGCCGCCTTCGATTTCTCCATTCCTGTAAAGCCGATGACGGTTGCTCCGCCGCCGATTCCAGTCGGCATGCCCTCGGAACTGCTGGAGCGGCGACCGGACGTCGCCGCCGCAGAGCGCACTATGGCCGAAGCGAACGCAGTAATCGGCATCGCCTACGCGGCCTATTATCCGAACCTGACTTTGACCGCTGAGGGCGGCTTCGAAAGTTCCGCTTTCCATAATTGGCTCTCGTGGCCGAGCCGTTTCTGGTCCGTGGGCGCATCGATCCCGGAAACCATCTTCGATGCGGGCTTGCGCCGCGCCACCGTCCAACAATACGTCGCGACCTACAATGCGGATCTCGCCGGTTACCGTCAGACTGTGCTTACCGCATTTCAGCAGGTGGAAGATTCTCTTGCTGAAGTCCGTATCCTCTCTAAGCAGATCCAAGAGGAGCAGCAGGCGGTGGATTCGGCTCAAGCCTTCCTCAAGCTCGAACAGGCACGGTACGACACGGGGGTCGATCCTTACATCGACGTGCTAATTGCCCAGACCACAGTGCTCTCGGACCAGCAGATTCTGAATACTCTTCAGGTGCAACAGATGACCACGGCCGTGGCATTGGTAGAGGCCTTGGGCGGCGGGTGGGATCGTTCGCAATTGCCGAGCCCGCAACAGGTGACCCAGAAACCGGCCAAGTCGGAGACCGCCATCGAGCAGTAGAACGGGGGACATCCGGCGCGATTGCCGTCCTGGCCAGGCGGGAGGAAGGCGAAGAGTCGTCAATCATCTCCCGTCGCTTCCTCACGTCCGCTCATAACATTGGTCAAGGCCACCCCAGCGGCTCTTCGAGAATAGAACGGTGAGCGCCCCTTCCTCGAAGCCTGTTTCAGGAACCGTGCGAGAAGCACTGCAAGAATCTTCATGCGTTAGTCGCTATTTTGTTATAGTGCCTATCACATTGCCTGGTAACGTGGCGATCGCAACGCCTCGGGCAATTTATGGGAGAACCGATGGCTCGAGTGAGGGCGGCGCGGAGAGTCGTTGCCGGACGAACGGAAAATATGGTGGGACTTCGTGAGCGTAAGAAAGCCCGACTGCGTCAGCAGATTATCGATACCTCGATCAAACTATTTCGCAAGCGCGGTTTTGAGAACACACGGATCGACGACATCGTACAAGTTCTCGAGATTAGCCAGCCGACGTTCTTCCGGTATTTTTCCAGCAAGGATGCGGTTCTGCGCGAGGTCGGGGAACGCGGATTTGCCTGCATAAGGGACCGGCTCCGCTCGGAGTTATCTACCCATGCGAGCACCGCGGAACGATTGCGCCGGCTATATGTCAGCATGGCAAAGGAAGTAGAGACGGACCGCAGCTTGTGGCAGGCCGTTGTCCTTTCCGGCGCGATGGATCCAGTGCGTTGCGCTAATATGCGCGGACACGAGGAAGCCACGGTTGGCTTGCTGCGAGAGATTCTGGCTCAGGGACAAGCGAGAGGTGAGATTACGCACGATTTTCCGGTCGTCCATTTGGCAGAATTCATGGAAGGCCTCTACAACACTGTCGTACGGCAGTGGGCGGTTGATTTGACCGGGCCGCACAAGCTCGCGGATCGAGTACTCAGTGCAGTAGAGTTTTTCCTTCGAGGGCTCGCGCCCTGAATTCTTCGAGGGTGCAGCCGACTCTTTGTTCGAGGACTAGTCGTGGTTCCCGAGGGGAGAAGATGAAAGCAGCCGTGCTCCGCGACTTCAAGACTCCACTTACGGTTCAAGATGTCTCTCTTCCCATACCCACAGAGAGCGAAGTTCTGATCAAGGTTGAAGTTTGCGGTGTGTGTCACTCCGATTTGCACGTCGCGGATGGAGACTGGTCTCAGTTGGCTGGGATCGTCAAAAAGCCGCTCATCCTCGGGCACGAAGTAGTCGGTACCATAGTTGAGGTCGGCTCGGCTGTGCAGGGTGTGAAGGTCGGAGACCGCGTTGGCGTGCCCTGGATCCATTGGACTTGTGGAAAGTGTGAGTTTTGCCGCGAAGGCAACGAGAATCTTTGTGTTCGGCAGCAAATTACCGGTGTGACCGTAGACGGTGGATATGCAGAATTTGTCAAAGCACCCGCGACCCACGTCGCCAGGATTCCGGACAATCTTGCCTCGGAGCAGGCCGCTCCTCTGCTATGCGCTGGGGTTACTGTCCATCGCGCCCTGAAGCAGTCGCGCATCACTACGGGGCAACGGTTAGCGGTGTTTGGAGTAGGTGGTCTGGGGCACCTCGCTGTCCAAATCGGCCGCGAACTCGGAGCGGAGGTCACCGCAATTGACATCAGCGAAGAAAAACTCGCTCTGGCTAAAGCTCTTGGAGCCTCCGGCACGCTTAATGCCATATCCGATAAAGTGGTGCAGCTATTGCGGTCACAAGGTGGAGTTCACGTCGCCTTGGTGACATCCGCAGCAAAAGCCGCCTACGATATGGCATTTTATTGTGTACGTCCCACGGGAATTCTGCTCGCCGTGGGCTTGCCCGCTCAGGACATTTGTTTTCCGCCCATCCTGATGGCAGCGGGAGAAATCCGGATACAGGCTTCGGCCGTTGGTACGCGACAAGATTTGCGCGAAATTCTCGCCATGGGTGCGGCGGGGAAGGTCCGGTGCGAAGTAGCGACACAGCCATTGTCCCAGGCGAACGAAGTCCTGGAGCAACTGCGCCGGGGAAAAGTTTCCGGCCGGCTAGTGTTAAGCATCAGCTCGTAAGGGGATGTGCAACATTCAGCTCGCCTTGCTCCCTGTATGTTAACGGCCCTCACAAGGTTGGTTCTTCAGCGGAACATGATATGCGTTGACGTTAGTCGCTATATTGTGATATTGACTATCACTTTGCGCAAAACTGAAACTTCTGGTCAGGAGCTTTCCAAGTCGTGAGTGCCAGGCAGTTGTTCGATCTCACCGGGCGCGTCGCCATCATTACCGGTGGCTCTATCGGACTTGGCCGCCAGATGGCGGAAGGATTGGCCGAGATGGGGGCAAATGTTGCGCTGTGTGCCCGCAAAAAGGAACGCTGTCAGGAAGCCGCCGACCAGTTGGCCGGCCTGGGTGTCAAGACCATCGCTCTCGGCTGCGATGTGAAAGACCCGACAGCTATTCAGCAAGTAGTGGCATCGACTCTGCAGAATTTCGGCCGCATCGACATCCTCATTAATAATGCGGGCGTCTCGTGGGGCGCTCCAGTCGAAGAAATGACGCTGGAGCAATGGAACAAGGTCATGGACACGAATCTTACCGGAACCTTTCTGTTCTCGCAGGCTGTGGGCAAAGCGATGATCCGGCAAGGGCACGGCAAGATCATCAACATGGCCTCAGTGGCGGGCCTCGGCGGAGCTTCTTCGGATCTGCAAGCCATTGGCTACCACGCAAGCAAAGGCGGGGTCATCGCCTTCACGAAAGATCTGGCGTGCAAATGGGCGGCGCACAATATCCAGGTCAATGCCATCGCTCCGGGCTGGTTCCCCACGCACATGTCCAACTGGATTCTCGAGCACCACAGGGAGTCCCTCCTGGCCAAGATTCCTCTTCACCGTTTTGGCAGCGACCAGGACCTAAAAGGCGCGGCAATTTTTCTGGCTTCTGATGCCTCCTCCTACATTACGGGCCATGTTCTTGTCGTGGACGGAGGCCAGACTGCCTGGTAGTCGCTGCACATGAATATTCCGCTCACGCCCGTCCGCTTCCTCCGTTATTCGGAACAGCAATTTCCAAACAAGACGGCGGTGGTTTGCCAGGAACAGCGATTTACCTACTCGCAGTTCGGTGATCGCGCGGCCCGGCTGGCTGGCGCGTTGCGTGCGGCCGGAGTGACGGCGGGGGATCGAGTCGCCTTTCTCAGCATGAACTGTCACCGCCTGCTGGAGGCCTATTTTGGAGTCCTCGATTCCGGAGCCGTTCTGCTGCCGCTCAATTACCGTCTCGCGCCTCATGAACTTTCCTACATCCTGAACGATTCTGGCGCTACCAAATTGTTTTTGGGACAAGACTTCCTTGGTATTGTGGATTCCTTTCGAGCGAAACTGACCAGCGTCCGCTCGTACTACTTGCTCGATGCGACTCCTCAGGCTGAGTGGCTTGCGCCGGAAAACTACGAACAGCTCCTGGCCGCCGCAACGCCGCACCGCGCGGAAATCACTTTCTTTGACGAGAATTCTCTCTGCGAACTTTTCTATACGAGCGGGACAAGCGCCGATCCCAAGGGGGTCATGCTTACTCACCGAAATATTTATCTTCACGCTCTGTATATAGCTCTGTTCCACCACACCAAGTATGAAGACGTATTCCTGCATACGATCCCATTGTTCCACGCCAACGGCTGGGGCGCGGCGCACACAGTCACGCTGGCGGGAGCAACACATGTCATGAGCCCGCGATTTGTCCCGCAAGAGATCTTTCGCCTGGTGGAGCGGGAGCGAGTGGGTTCGCTCAGCCTGGTGCCCATTATGGCGTCCGCATTAGTGAATTGCGCAGATCGTCCCAAGTATGACTTGAGTTCGCTGCAGTGGATCACGATCGGGGGCGCTGCATCTTACCCGTCCCTAATGCGCGAGGTCGAGCAAAAGCTCGGCTGCAAGTGTTTCTCCGGATACGGTCTGACCGAATGCTCACCCTCTCTCGCCACGGCGGAGCTCAAGCCAGATGTCGCGCGCGAACCCGAAGAGCGCTACTTGCTTCAATCAATGACTGGCTATGCCTATCCGGGAGTGGAGCTGCGGGTCGTGGATTCCGAAGACAAGGACGTGCCTCACGATGGCGAGACCATGGGTGAAATCATTGCTCGCAGCGACAGTGTGATGGCCGGCTATTGGAAGGATCCGGAGGCTACCGCGGAAGCCTTGCGTGGCGGGTGGTTTCACACCGGCGACATGGCTGTCGTCATGGAGAACGGTTACATCCTGATTGTCGATCGAAAGAAAGACATCATTGTGAGCGGCGGCGAAAACATCTCGTCGCTAGAAGTGGAGAGAACGTTGTTGGCGCATCCTGCCGTGTTCGAAGCTGCGGTGATCGCAGTCAGAGATGACAAGTGGGGGGAAGTGCCCAAAGGTGTGGTGATTTTAAAACCTGGATGCGCCGCGACAGAAACGGAACTCATTGAGTTCTGCCGTTCTAATCTGGCGCACTACAAGTGTCCACGATCGATCGAATTCTGCGAGACCTTGTCCAAGACTGCGACTGGAAAAGTGTTGAAGAAAGAACTGCGAACGAAATACGGGGGAGCTGGGCCCAGGGAGATGGGATGGACCTGAATTTAACATCCGAGGAAATACAATTCCGCGACGAATTGCGTTCGTGGCTCACGGCCAATGTGCCCGCCGACTGGGCGGAGAGGCGCGAGGAATCGCTGGAATCTCGCTTCGAATATCTGCGAGCGTGGCAGCGCAAGTTATTTGAAGGGGGATGGGCAGGAGTTTCCTGGCCCAAACAGTATGGCGGCCGCGGCGCGAACCTGATGCAGCAGGTCATCTTCTGGCAGGAGATGGCTCTGGCCAGCGCTCCACCGATGGCTAACACTCTGGGACTAGGTCTGATCGGTCCCACCATCATCGCGTTCGGAACCGAGACGCAAAAGACTCGCTACTTGGCGAAGATTCTCAGTGCCGAAGAGATCTGGTGCCAGGGATTTTCCGAGCCCAACGCCGGGTCCGACCTTGCGTCCTTGCAGACAGAGGCCCGCGTAGATGGCAACTGCTACGTGGTCAACGGCTTGAAAACGTGGAACAGCTACGGTTGGGTTGCCGACTGGTGCGAGTTGGTGGTGCGCACCGATCCGAAGGTTCCGAAGCACAAAGGGCTCACCGTGCTCCTGGTGGACATGAAGTCCTCGGGGGTCAGTGTTCGCCCGCTCCGCCAGATCACTGGAGAGAGTGAATTCGCCGAGGTCGCTTTCCGGGATGTACGGGTTCCCATCGAAAACGTTGTGGGGAATGTGAATCAGGGCTGGGACGTAGCGATAGGGACCCTCATGCACGAACGCGGCACTTTCGGCGCCGGGCTGCAGATTACTTTTCGCCGGAACATGGAACGCCTGATTGAGCTTGCAGGGGACGTGCGGCGCAATGGAAAATCTGCGGCGCAAGATCCCCTGATCCGGCAGAAACTGGCGCAGTGTTACGCCGAAATTGAAATCATGAGGTGGAACCAGATGCGCGCCTTCAGCCGCATCAGCGCAACCGGGGTGCCCGGTCCGGAAGGATCCATCCAGAAAATCTTCTGGAGCGAGTTGAACCAGCGATTGCAGCAGGTGGCGCAGGAGCTGCTCGGTCCGTTCGGCCAGCTTGCAGGTTCCTCCCCGCACTCCGTCGACAGAGGCACTTGGGCCTACGGATACCTGCGCTCGCGCGGAAATACCATCGAAGCGGGAACCTCGGAGATTCAGCGCAACATCATCGGACACTTTGTCCTGGGTTTGCCCAGGAGCTACTGAGAACAGGTCATGCAATTTGGATTGAACGAGAGCCAGGAAATTCTCAAACTGAACGCGCGCCAGTTCTTTGCCGGGGAATGCCCCATGACGCACGTGCGGCGCCTGGCTGAAAGTAGGCAGCCGTACGATCCCGCCCTCTGGTCGAAGATGGCCGCCCAAGGCTACACGGGCATCATTTTTCCGGAGAAAAACGACGGACTCGGTCTTGGCATAGTGGAACTCATTCTTCTGATGGAGGAGGCCGGTCGCGTCCTGCTTCCCGGCCCCTTCTGGTCGACCGTCGCACTTGCTGGCGTGGTAATCGACGCCGTGGCCAGCGATGAGCAGAAGACAACATATCTCGCTCCCATTTGTCGCGGCGAGGCGCGCTCGACTCTCGCTTCGCTCGAAGCGAACGCCACGTGGGATCTAGCCGACACGAAGCTTGCCGCCTCTAACGGCAAGCTGACTGGCGAAAAACTTTTCGTACTCGACGCCGACGTCGCTGACTTTATCCTGGTTGCCGCGCGGACCGGCGTTTTTCTCGTGGAAGCGCAGGCACCTGGCTTGTCCGCTACGCCGATGCCCGCTCTGGATCTGACTCGAAACTTCTACGCAGTCCAGTTCAAAGACACTCCTGCGGAGAAGCTTGGTGACGAAGCTAATCTCAACCGAGCACTAAATATCGCCACGACGGCCCTGGTTGCCGAAATGGTCGGCGGAATGCAGCGCGTGCTTGACCTGACCGTGGACTACGCGAAGATGCGCAAGCAGTTTGGCAAGCCGATCGGAACATTTCAGGCCGTCCAGCACCAGTGTGCGGATATGTACCTTGAAACCGAGAGCTCGCGTTCGGCCGCCTACTACGCGGCGTGGGCCTTGGAGCATGATGCTCCCGACGCGGCCACCGCCACCTCTATCGCCAAAATGTACGCCAGTGACGCCAGCCGCGCCGTGGGAAACCGTGGCATCCAGATCCACGGCGGTAACGGTTTTGCCTGGGAGAACGACCTGCACCTTTACTACCGCCGCGCGAAAGCATCCGAGACGATGCTCGGCGATGCGACTTTTCACCGCGAACGCATCGCCCGCCTCGTGATCGACGCTGCTCCGGCTTCCTGCGGCGGCAATGATCGGAGTTCACTATGAGCAGTCTAGTAAGGCTGAGCAGAGACAAAGACGAGATTGCGATCATCACCATCGACAATCCACCGGTGAATGCCCTCAGCCCCGGGGTGCCGGAGGGAATTGCCAACGCCATCGAAGAGACCAACAACGATCCTTCTGTGAAAGCTGCTGTCCTTATCGGCGGCGGACGCACGTTTGTTGCCGGAGCTGACATCAAGGAATTCGGAAAGATTACCTCTGGCAAATCGCGCGGCGCCGGACTTCTGCCGCTCCTCCTCGGCATCGAAAACTGCAGCAAGCCTGTAGTGATGGCGATTCATGGCGCCGCTTTTGGCGGAGGGCTGGAGCTGGCCATGGCCGGCCATTATCGCGTGGCCTCAAGCGATGCGCAGGTCGGTCAGCCTGAAGTGAAGCTCGGCCTCATTCCCGGTGCGGCGGGAACGCAACGCCTTCCTCGGCTTGCCGGCGTCGCCAAGGCGCTTGAAATGTGTACTGACGGCAAACCTGTTGCGGCGGCAGAAGCCTTCCGACTCGGTATCATCGACCGCCTGATCGAAGGCGACCTGCTTGCCGGTGCGGTGGCCTTTGCCCGCGAAGCCGCTGGAAAACCAATACCGAGAACGCGCGAACGCGTCGAGAAACTGGGTAGGGCTGACGAGAATGCGCCAATCCTAGCGTCCGCCCGCGAGAGTGTCGGGAAGAAGCAGCGGGGTCTGAAAGCGCCGCTTGCCGCCATTGATGCGGTGGAAGCAGCTACCAAGCTTTCCTTCGCGGAAGGTTGCGAGGTGGAGCGCAGACTCTTTACGGAATGTCTCTTCTCCGATCAATCCAAAGCGCTCATCCACGTCTTTTTCGGAGAGCGCGAGGTCGCGAAGATTCCTGACGTGCCGAAAGACACGGCCGTCAAGCCGATCCGAAGTGTCGCCGTCGTCGGTTCCGGGACCATGGGCGGAGGGATTGCCATGGTTTTTGCTAATGCCGGTATTCCGGTTCTATTGAAAGAGGTCGATCAGTCCGCGCTCGACCAGGGCCTCGCCAGGATTCGAAAGAACTACGCCAGCTCGGTTCAGCGCGGACGCTTCACGCAGCAGTTCGTCGACGAGCGGCTTGCCCTGATCACACCCACTCTCAGCTACGACAAGTTCGCCGACTCCGACATGGTGGTGGAGGCGGTCTTCGAGGGTATGGAGCTTAAGAAGCAGGTGTTTCAGGATCTGGATCGCGCCTGCAAGCCCGGCGCTATCTTGGCGAGCAACACATCCACATTGAGCATCGACGACATTGCCGGCGTCACCTCTCGGCCAGAATTCGTTGTGGGCACTCACTTCTTCAGTCCAGCTAACATCATGCGGTTGCTGGAAATTGTGCGCGGAAAAGAGACGAGCAAGGAAGTCATCGCCACCTGCATGCAGCTTTCGAAAAAGCTCGGCAAGATCGGCGTGCTTGTGGGAAACTGCCGGGGCTTTGTCGGAAACCGAATGTTCGGACCCTATCGCCGGGAAGCGCAGTTCCTCGTGGAGGAAGGCGCGGAGGTCGAAGCCGTCGACAACGCGCTAGTCGAGTTCGGGATGGCTATGGGTCCCCTGGCGACGGGCGATCTTGCCGGGCTGGATGTCGGCTGGCGGATTCGCAAGGAATATCGCCATCTGGAAAAACCCGGTGTTCGCCAGCCCATTGCTGAGGATCGACTCTGCGAGATGGGTCGCTACGGCCAGAAGACTCTGGCCGGCTGGTACCGCTACGACGATCAGCGTCACGCCGTACCCGAACCAGAGGTGGCTGCCCTGGTGAGGAAGTGGACCGCCGAAGCTGGAATCCCCCAACGCAACATTCCCGCTTCCGAAATGATCGACCGTTGCGTCTACGCCCTGGTGAACGAAGGCGCCCGCATCCTTGAGGAGGGATACGCGCTGCGCGCCGTCGATATCGACATCATCTACCTGAATGGCTATGGATTCCCCGCATATCGCGGAGGTCCAATGTGGTATGCCGACACCGTGGGCTTGAAAAAAGTCTATGACCGTGTGTGCGAATTCCACCAACAGCACGGAGAACTCTGGGAGCCGGCTCCTTTGTTGAAGCGTCTCGCCGAGGCCAACCAGACATTTGCCGAGTTCGGCAAGGAACATGTCGTCAACGCGTAAGGCCGGGAATTATGAGTCGCATCATTCTAGTCCGTCATGCCCAGGCGTCTTTTCTGGAGCCGAACTATGACAAACTCTGCGCCAATGGCGAAGTGCAAGCCCGCATGCTGGGAGAGTACTGGGGCCGCCGCGGAGTCCTGTTCAGCAGCGCTTGGTCAGGCCCTCGCGTCCGGCACGTGCAGACCGCGCGCATGGTCGAGGAGGCCTATCGAAGACTTGGCCGGGAGTTTCCTGAATTGGCGGTGACGAATGAGTTCGACGAATATCCAGCAGAAGGAGTTCTGAAGCTAGGTTTGCCGCGGGCGTTGGAGAGATCTCAGGAAGTCCGCCATCTTCACCAGGCGTTCGAGCGCGCCGAGGACTCAGACACACGGAAAAGAACTTTCCAGCAAATGTTCGAGGCGGTGATGGGCATGTGGGTGAATGGTGAGTTAGTGGTCGACGGTGTGGAATCCTGGCAAGACTTTTGTGCGCGCGTCGATCGGGGAATTGCGACCATCGTAAATGGCGCGATGCCGCCCGGCGATTCCGTGGTCTTTACTTCGGGAGGTCCCATTGGCGTCGCGATGCGGCGAGCCTTGCACTTGTCGCATGCGGACACTCTGCAATTGACCTGGATGTCACGCAACGCCTCGTTCACCGAGTTTCTAAGTTCGGGTGACCGTTTCACGCTCAGTACCTTCAATGCGCACCCTTATCTCGAGGACGAGGCTTTGCTCACATATCGGTAGGAGGCTTTGCAAGTTCTCCGAGAACGGGGACTTCGAAAACATGGTTGCCCCTTGCGATAACGCGGTCGCTGTCAGAGCCGGGGAAGAACTTGATCTGGCCCGGCTCAGCGCATACCTGGGTACGCATTTCGACGGTCTCGGCCAGGTTACGGTCGAGCAGTTCCCCTCAGGTCATTCGAATCTCACCTATCGCGTGACCTGGGGCAGTCGTGAATTGGTGCTGCGCCGTCCGCCCTTCGGCAGCCAGGTGAAGTCTGCCCATGACATGGGCCGCGAATATCGCGTGCTATCCAAGTTGCACGAAGGCTATAACCTTGCACCCAAAGTAATTCTCTATTGCGACGATCTTTCCGTTCTCGACGCCCCCTTCTACCTCATGGAGCCGATTCGCGGCATCATCCTGCGCCGGCAACTGCCGCCCGGCCTGCTGTTGTCGCCCGCCATGGCGGGCCAGCTCAGCGAAGCTTTCCTCGACAACCTCGCGCGGCTACACAGCCTCGACTACGACAAGATCGGACTTGGCGATTTGGGTAAGCCGCAGGGCTACCTCGAACGTCAGGTGAAAGGATGGATCGAGCGCTATCACAATTCTGCGACTCATGACCTGTCTGAAGTCGGACGCATTTCCGCCTGGCTCGCGCAGCACATTCCAGCGTTCAGCGACGCTACTCTCATTCACAACGACTACAAGTATGACAACGTCGTGCTTGACGCGAATGACATTACAAGAATAGTCGGAGTTTTGGACTGGGAGATGTGTACGTTGGGTGACCCGCTGTCCGATCTCGGCACCACGTTGGCGTATTGGAC
Organism: uncultured Acidobacteriaceae bacterium; assembly: GCA_963787495.1. GTDB lineage: Bacteria > Acidobacteriota > Terriglobia > Terriglobales > Acidobacteriaceae > Sulfotelmatobacter. The sequence goes on along the minus strand of CAWBDA010000001.1, from coordinate 250,011 downwards.
CGACCCCAGTGACCCAGATGAGCTGCAGCAAATCCGTTCTGGGCCCACTACTATTCCTGGAACTCTGACTCGTGCCCAGTTGGCTCAACGTTATGCCATGGCGACTGGCCGGGGCGTCCACGATATGGTTTTCTATTTGACCTTTGCGCGTTTCAAGGTTGCGGTCATTGTTCAGCAGATTTATTACCGTTACGCCCGCGGCCTCACGCACGATGAACGATTTGCTACCATGCCCGATCGGATCGCGGTCCTGATGCGCGCCTCGCTACAGTGCGCAGAGAGCGGGACTATATGATCGACTTCCCGCCCTGCACCCGTCCTCCTTCGCAGCCAATTCCACATCTCATCATGCCCGGTAATACCGCACCAGCCATTCCGCCACACAACCGGGCTTGTCGGCGCCTTGACTCTCGATCGTCACCGAGAAAATGATATCCACAAACTCTGCAGATTCCTTCACCGAAAGCAGAGTCACACGGGCGCGGATAGCCAATCCAGCCCGCACCGCCGATGGGAAGCGCACACGATTCAGTCCATAGTTGACCCGTATCCCGACTCCCTCCCGGACTCGAATCGCCTGTCCGGAAAAATAGCTCACCAGCGAAAGCGTCAGGAAGCCGTGAGCAATAGTGCCGCCGTAGGGAGACTCACGCGCCGCTCGCTCCGGGTCGACGTGAATCCATTGAGGGTCTTCAGTCGCGTCGGCGAACTTCTGGATGCGGTCCTGGGTCAGAACCAGCCAATCGGTCGGGGGCAGTTCGCGGCCTTCGAATTCTTTTAACGAATTTAGATGGTTAATCTCGAAAGGGGGCATCGGAATCATGACGACACTAACAGAAATTCCCGGCAAGACAAGAGGTTCAGCTTTCCTCTTTGAAGATGTCCTCCCAGCCCAGGTGTTCACTCCAGAAGATCTCACGGAGGAGCATCTTGCGATCGGCCGCATGATCGATGAGTTCTGGACCAACGAAGTCGAGCCCAATCTTCCTGCCATCCGCGAGAAGCAGCCTGGCGCCGCTCTAGCAGTATTGCGGAAGTCCGCGGAGTTGGGCCTGACGGGCATGACCATCCCAGAGGAATTTGGCGGCATGGAAATGGACTTGCCCTCCCTGATGGTCGCCGCCGAGCACATGGGGCGCGATGCCTCCTATGCGGGCTGGCACTCCGCACATACAGGCATCGGCACCCTCCCTATCGTGTACTTTGGCAACCCTGAGCAGAAGAAAAAATACCTGCCTCGGCTGGCTCGTATGGAACTGTTGGCGGCTTATGCCCTCACTGAGCCATTGGCTGGTTCAGACGCGCTTGCCGCGCGAACTCGCGCCGACCTGGCTCCCGATGGCAAAAACTACATACTCAACGGCCAGAAAATGTGGATCACAAACGGTGGCGCAGCCGATCTGTTCACCATCTTCGCCAAAGTCGGAGGCGAAAAGTTCACCGCCTTTCTCGTGGAACGAGCTTTTCCCGGCGTCAGCAGCGGCGCTGAGGAACATAAGATGGGCATTCGCGGCACTTCCACCACTGCGGTTTATCTCGATAACGTAGCTGTCCCAGTCGAGAACGTCCTCGGAGAAATCGGACGCGGTCACGTCATCGCCTTCAACGTCCTCAATATCGGACGCTTGAAACTTGGTCCTGCGTCCGTCGGCGCCGCCAAGAACGTGCTCGCCATCTCCATCAAGTACGCGAAGCAGCGAAAAGCCTTTGGCTCCGCCATCGCTGACTTCGGCGCTATTCAGCACAAACTTGCCGAAATGGCCATTCGGATTTTTGCAGCCGAGTCGATGATCTGGCGCGTGGCCGGTCTCATCGAAAGCCAGATGCAAGCCAGTGCCGCCGAACGGAAACAGAGTTCCGTCACCGAGATGCAGGCCGTCGAGGAATACGCGGCGGAATGCTCGATGGTGAAAGTCTTCGCCTCTGAGATGCTCGACTACGTGGTGGACGAAGGTGTCCAGATCCACGGCGGTTACGGTTTTCATCAGGACTACGCAGTCGAGCGAGCCTATCGCGATGCGCGCATCAACCGCCTCTTTGAAGGCACCAACGAAATCAACCGGCTGGTCATTATGGGCATGCCCTTGAAGCGTGCGGCCCGCGGGCAGTTACCTCTCTTCGAGGCGGCGCGAGCCGCCTTGAACCCGAGCGAGAAACCCATCCTCTCGAATGAAAGGCCCGGTGTTACAGAGTCAGATAGCCTCGTTCGCAACGCAAAAACGATTGCCCTCCTGACGCTTGCAGTCGCTCACGGAAGATTCGGCGCTCAGCTTGAGAAGCAGCAGGAGATCATCATGAACCTCTCCGATATCGCCATGGAGGTGTTTGCCATGGAATCCGGTCTGCTTCGTATGAAGAAGCTGACATTGTCTGGCAAGGGCGAAAACGCCCTCGACATCTGCGCTTTATACCTGCGCGACGCTACAGCCCAGATTGAGGGGTTCTCGCGCACGGTACTGAGCGCCTGCTGCGAAGGAGAGATATTACGCAAGCACCTCGCAGCCGTCCGCGGCTATGCGGATCACACGCCGGTGAACTCCATCGCCTTGCGTCGTCAGATTGCGACGCGACTCTCGTCCAGTGAGCGCTACACCGTTTGACCAGAAAGGAACCCATCATGGCACTCGTCAATCACAAATTCACGCTCGCTTCGCGCCCTGTGGGAATGCCGAAGCGCAGCGACTGGTCCTACGAGGAAGAGACGGTTCGCGAGTTACGCGAAGGCGAGCTTCTGATCAGAGTATTGTTTATCTCACTTGACCCGGCGATGCGAGGCTGGATGAACCAGAGCAGATCCTACGTCCCGCCAGTTGCCATCGGCGAAGTAATGCGGGCTTTGGCTCTTGGCCAGGTGGTTGCCTCGAGGAACCCTCAGTTCGCCGTGGGCAAACATGTATCGGGAACCTTTGGCGTACAGGAATACTTCATCTCCGAGGGGAAGGGTTTAATCGAGGTTGACCCCCGTGTAGCGCCGCTTCCTACTTTTCTCAATGTGTTGGGCATGACAGGGATGACGGCATATTTCGGCCTGCTCGAAACGGGCCAGCCGCAAGCGGGCGATACCGTAGTCGTCTCAGCCGCGGCCGGAGCCGTGGGCTCGGTCGTGGGGCAGATTGCAAAGATCAAAGGCTGCCGGGCAATTGGAATTGCGGGCGGCGCCGACAAGTGCCGCTATCTCGTCACCGACCTCGGATTTGACGCAGCCATTGATTACAAATCCGAAGACGTAACTGCGGCGCTGCGGAAGTCTTGCCCGCAAGGGATCAACATCTATTTCGACAACGTTGGCGGTGACATCCTCGAGGCTGCTCTCGCGAACCTTGCGCGTGGCGCTCGCGTCGTAATCTGCGGCGCCATCTCGCAATACAACGTTACTGGTCCCGTCCAGGGCCCGCGCAACTATCTCTCACTAGTCGTCCATCGCGCGAACATGAAAGGCATGCTGGTCGTTGACTACGCAGACCGCTATGCCCTGGCTGCTCAGGAAATGGCAGGCTGGATGGCGGCGGGGAAGCTCAAGTCGCGCGAGGATATCGTCGAGGGGCTCGAAACCTTTCCCGACACTTTTCTGAAACTGTTCAGAGGGGAGAACCTCGGCAAACTGATTCTCAAAGTGGCCGCAGATTGATCTTGCTTGCTGGCAGTTCGCAGTCCGAATCGGGCTGCCGTTGATTTCGTTTGAATGAGGAGCCTGAATGCCGTTTGCTGACAACCTAGGAACAAGAATCTACTGGGACGAGCGGGGAACGGGCGCGCCGATTTTGTTAATTATGGGCCTTGGCTACCCCTCTACCATGTGGCATCGCATTCGACCGCAGCTTTCGACTTCCTACCGGACGATCGCACTCGACAATCGAGGCGCCGGACAGAGCGATGTGCCTTCCGGCCCGTACTCGATCGCTCTCATGGCTTCGGACGCAGCCGCCGTGCTCGACGCCGCCGCCGTTCCCAGCGCCAATGTCTTTGGTGTGTCGATGGGCGGCATGATCGCTCAGGAATTCGCCTTGCAGTATCCCGGGCGTGTGCAATCTCTCATTCTCGGCTGCACAGCAGCCGGCGGACCGACCGCGAAGCGCGCCGAACCAGCCGCCATCGAGATGCTGAAAGCCCGCACCTGGATGAGCCAGGAACAAGCAGCCGAGGCCGCAATCCCTTTTATCTATGACACTGCGACGCCACGGCACTTGATCGACGAAGATATTGCCCAGCGTCACCCTTGGCCGACCAGCCCAGCCGGCTATCTTGCTCAACTGCAGGCCATCCTCGCGTGGGAATCATTCAGCCGCCTGCCCCAGATTACGGCTCCAACCCTCGTCATTCATGGCAAGGCCGACCGATTGGTCCCAGCCGGCAACGGGGAATTGATCGCAGCGCGCATTCCCGGAGCACAACTCGTCTTGATCGAACGTGCCAGTCATCTATTCTCGACCGATCAGCCCGAGGCCACCCAAAGAGCGATCTTCGAATTCCTGGCCGTGCAACCAGTCGGCGCAAACGCTGGCGAAAAGAGGCTCTAAGTCTATGAAACGCATATTTCGGCACCGGCCTGTAGCTCATCTGTCGGTCAGCGGGCCCAATTCTTTCAGAGCATACATCGTCATCCATAAAATTCATTTGATGAATCTGAAAAACGCAGCTACGCTCGTGCCCGATGCAGCGCGCTGAAACGGCACGAGCGTGGGAGTTGTGTGTTCAAAAATCGGGATGCTGGCATGCGACCGGAAGTTTTTCTTATTCAGACAAAGCCTGAGCAAGGGGGAAATATGGGTTTTGCGCAGAGCAGCTTAGATGGTCGTGCGGTCTCGCGCTACGGGGCAGGTTCACGGAAGCGGTTTTTTGTCTATTCCACTATGACGTCAATCGCATTCGGTCTTCTGTGCTTCCTGCTCGCAACCTTTGTCGCTCACGCCCAGGGCGTTGGCTCATCGGGAGAGATCACCGGCACTATAACCGACGCTTCCGGCGGGGTCTTGCCGAACGCCACGATCAATGTGGTCGAAACCCAGACCGGTTTGAAGCGCACGGCCATCACGAATGGTACGGGTCAGTTCCGAGTAGTGGGGCTGTCACCGGCCACTTACGACGTCAGTGCGCAAATGCAGGGGTTCGCCACTGAGATTCGAAGAGGTATCCCGGTTGCTATCGGGCAGACAGTCACCTCCGATTTCAAGATGAAACCGTCGCAGGTGGCGACGGTGGTCGAAGTGACGGACCAGCCGCCCGTGGTGGAAACTGAACGCGGGAGCCAAGCAGACAGGATCTCACAACAGTACATCGCCGACCTGCCCATTGACCGCCGCGATTACCTTACGTTCACGTTGCTCGCGCCCGGGGTCTCAGATTCCACCCGGCTGGCCGGTGACCAGGATTTTAGAGTCAAGCAAACCCCACAAAGCGGACTGTCATTCTACGGCAGCAATGGCAGAGGAAACAGCATAACGGTGGACGGTGGCGAAACCTCGGGCGATAGCGGCGGGGTGCGCCTGACGGTAAGCCAGGACGATGTGCAGGAATTCCAGATCAATCGCAGCAACTACGGTGCGGACCTTGGCGGCGCCACCGGCGCTTCCATCAATATTGTGACCAAGTCGGGTACCAACAATCTTCACGGCGGCGTGTATGGTTTTTTCCGTGACGATGCCATGGACGCCCAAAACCCGTTTTCGTTCGCCCAGGCATTGCAGCCCGGCCAAACCTACAACCCTGCGAATCCGGACACCCTTGGTACACCGGTGAAGGATACTTTGACTCGCCAGCAATTCGGCGGGACCCTGGGGTTCCCGATCAAGAAGGATAAGACATTCTTGTTTTTTGCCTTTGAAGGCTTGCGACAGAATGCGCAAAACGCAGTCCCGCTCCTGACGAATACCGATATCTTCCGTCCGACGGCGGCGCAGGATGCCATTATTGCCCAGCTGGAGGCGAACCCCTCAACAACGTCGGCGCCTTGCTTGCCGGGCTTCTCAGCGCCGCCGGCTGAGTGCGGCCTTGCTCTCCAGAGCGTTTTGACGCTGAACCCAAATCCCGGCGGGGTGAACCCTTTCGTGTCGCCGGCTCAATCCGCGCTGAATAGCTTCCTGCTCAACCAGTTTGAAACCGAGGGTGGAGTTTTTCCTTTCAACACACGGGAATATCAGGTATCGACCCGTTTGGATCACCGCATTGATGCGAACAATGAGCTTTCTCTGACGTACCGGTATGGGCACGACTTGGAGGAATCGCCCGACGTGAATTCTCTAACCGCTTTTTCAGCGGGAAGTTCGATCCACGACTACGACAATACCCTGCAAGCCAGTTGGTACCGCCAACTCAATCCGACCACGCAGAACGAAGCTCGGGTGCAGTGGAACTACTACAGCTTCAATGTGATTCCCAACGAGCCGGCAGAGGTGGGGCTGCAGATTCCAAGTTTTATCAACAATGTTGGAACCAATATCTTCCTGCCCAATCTCACCATTTTGCGGCGCTACGAATTCGCCGACAACTTCACCAAGATTCACGGCAATCACACTCTTAAGTTCGGTGCTTACGAGTTGCTGCGCGGCAATCACACGGAATCGCACACATTTTTCCCCGGTCGCTTTGTGTTCGGGACTCTCCCCGGCGGTTTGATCAGCCCAGATCTTGCGACCACGGGCATCAACCCGTTACAGTCGGCATCGTTCGGGCTGCCTGAGGTTTACCAGCAGGGTTTTGGAAATCCGACGTACCCGTACTATGACAGGCCGTTGACCTCGTTCTACGGGCAAGACTCCTGGAAGATAGCCCCAAACTTTGTTCTAAACTACGGCCTGCGCTACGACCTGGACACGCAATTCGCCCCTTTGACCACGTACAAGAAGGATTTCGGGCCCAGGGTTTCCTTCGCGTGGGATCTGTTCAAGGATCACAAGACAGTGATCCGGGGAGGGTACGGAATCTTCTACGGACCGGTGGACGTTCAAATCCCTGACGTCGACTTGAGCCTGGGGGTGGTGAACAAGAATAAGACTGCGCTCGAAAACACACCTGGCGCCAGCCAGGTCGCGAACGTCAGTGCGATCTGCGGTGTCTCTTATTTTGGGACTGCCATCCCCGGTCTCGCAGGCAACGGTTCCAGCCCTTGCAACCGGGAGATTTCCATTTATGCAGATCCGATCGGTGGGATTCCGGCGCTGGGTATAGCAGGATCGGCAACTATTTTCCAAGTACTCTTTGCGCAGGGATTGATCCAGTGCACAACCGCGGCCCCGGGAAATAATGCCTGTATCACTCCCTCTGCTGCGTCTCTGTTGGGGACAGGCTTCACGGGCGTCGACGTCACGAACAGCGGTCCACTTTCTCCGCTACAAGTGTTGTTCGTAAACCAGCCCAATTATCGCCCCCCCCTCGCTCAGCAGGCTTCCTTCGCTATTGAACGCGAACTCGCTCCTGGATTGTCATTTTCTCTCAGCGGCATCTACTCGCACACGCAGAGAACTCCGATTGCGATCGACACCAATCTGCTACCGGCGCCGTTTACCTCGGTGACCCTAGCCAACGGCCAGACGGTTTCCTATCGCAACTGGAATACCACGGCGTCAGGGGCCGATCCAATACCAGGTAGCCCGGAGGGCCTGCCCTGCAATACCCAAGCGTGCTTTGTGAATCCGCTGATTGTGCAGAACAACCAATATAGCTCGCAGTCGTATGCTCTTTACGAAGGAGGCATCGCGGAACTCACGAAACGCTTCAGCAATCACTTCTCAGTGTTAGCGAATTACACCTTTAGTAAGGGCATTGACACGTCCACGGATTACAACACGGACTACGGGCCGCAGGATCCCACGAACATCAATTTAGATCGCAGTCTTTCCGAGTTCGACGAACGGCACAAAGTGGTGATCGCGGGTGTGATCGACAGCCCGTGGAAACAGAGTATCTTGTCGGGTTTTCAGCTGGCTCCAATTTTCTCTTACCACAGCGGGCATCCTTTCAACTTGCTGGCCGGGGGAGAGGTGAACGGCGACAATCACACCACCAATGAGCGTCCCATCGGAGCCCCGCGCGACACCGGTCTGGGCCCCAATTACTTCGACTTTGACGCTCGCTTGACCTGGCGGCATAAACTGGGCGAGAGAGCAAACCTGCAGTTCACGGCGGAAGGATTCAACATCGCGAACCGCACAAATTTTGGCAGCGTGAACAACGAGGTGAGCCCGCTTTTCGCTCTTCCCACGTCCATCGGTGGGACGGGTGAGACGACCTTTAACGTGAGTGGGATTCGACCAGGCACAGCCCTTGCGGGCGGCGGGACGGCTACACCCAGCACGCCGCTGGCGTTCACTTCCGCTTTTCCGAAGCGCCAGATCCAACTAGGCGTGCGTTTGTCTTTCTGAGGCAGGTGCATCTCTGCGTCGAAGCCGCGGCCATCGCGTCCGATAACCCGGGATGGCCCGCCGAAGTTAGGCGACGCGAACGCGAGGCGCGGTACCCGCGCTTTGCTTGCCCTTGCAATCCAGGCTGCCGCACGTCCAGGTGAATGCCATGGCAACACAGGAGATCATCTACACAGTCGCCGATCGAGTCGCAACCATCACATTGAACCGTCCAGACAAGCTCAATGCCTGGACGGCAACCATGGAAAAGGAAGTGCGCGCCAGCCTCGAAGAGGCCGAGCACAATGACAACGTTGGCGTCATCGTGCTGACCGGCGCGGGACGCGGCTTTTGCGCTGGCGCCGACATGTCGCTGCTGAGTTCCGTCGCCGCCCAGGGCTTGCCGGGCGGGGAGCGCGAGGCCGTCTCGCGATTGGGCGCCGCCTCCTTGCAACGCGAGGGAGTTCCGTCCGATTTCCAGAAGAAATATTCGTATCTCCTGAGCGTCGAGAAGCCAATCCTCGCCGCCATCAACGGTCCTGTGGTCGGCCTCGGTCTGGTGATTGCGCTTTATTGCGATCTACGTCTGGCTTCCGACGCTGCCCGCTTCTCGACCACGTTCGCGCAACGCGGGCTCATCGCCGAGTACGGCATGGCCTGGATGCTGCCGCGCATCGTCGGGCTTCCCAACGCTCTCGACCTGCTATTTTCCGCCCGGCAGATTAACTCCGCCGAAGCTTTGCGCATGGGGCTGGTGAATCAGGTCTTCGCTTCGGAGAACTTTCTCGACAAGGTCAACGAATATGCGGTCGATCTCGCGTCGCGGGTCAGCCCGCGCTCCTTGCGAGTGATCAAGCGCCAGGTCTATGGGGCCATGTTTCAGACCTTAGCCGAGTCTTTCGATCTTGCCGTGGAGGAAATGGTGGCAAGTTTGCGAAGCGAAGATTTCAAAGAGGGCGTGGCCCACTTCCTGGAGAAACGCGCCCCGGTTTTCAAGGGCAGGTGACCCGCAAGCGGTCCTGGGATTCCCTAAATGTGAAGAGTGCGAAGCAGGAGCCCCGCCAACGTGCCGCCGACCAAAGACCCCAGGACGGGGATCGGCGCGTAGCCCCAATCGGAGCCTCCTTTGCCCGCGATGGGGAGCACTGCATGCGCTATCCGGGTAGGAAAGTCCCGAGCAGGATTCATCGCATAACCAGTTGTACCTCCTAGCGGTAGGCCAATGCCCCACACCAGGCACCCGACCAGGTAAGGGCCCAGCCCACCCGCCATGCCGGTGGTCAAGACGGCTTTCGAAAAAATCGCTCCAACTACAAACACCAGCACGAACGTGCAAATGATCTCGCTTACCAGATTCGCAGTGAAATTCCGAATCGCCGGCACCCCGCAGAAGCACGCTCGCTTCAACTCCGGATCTTCTGTCGCTTTCCAGTGCGGCCCAAAGTGCATCCACACCAGGACCGATCCAACAAACGCACCCGCCATTTGCGCCACGGAATATGGCACGACCTTGGCAAACTTTCCGGTCGCCACGGCGAATCCCAACGTAACCGCGGGATTGATGTGAGCATCCCTGCTGCCACACGCGATAGCGACAAACACCGCGGACATGACGGCGAACGCCCAGCCGCTGGTGATCACCATCCAACCCGACCCCTGCGCTTTGGAATGCTTCAACACAACGTTCGCCACACAACCGTTGCCCAGCAAAATCAAGACCATCGTCCCCATGAACTCGCCCAGCAATGCTGAAGTCATCTGTGGCTGTCTCCTTCGGGTATTCTGACTGCTCACTTTTGCCGGCCTGTAAGCCAGCACGAAGACACGCTCGTGCATCGTGTCGTTCCAAGTTGCGAGGATCTGGTGGGCCACGAACCGTCTGGACCGGGCTCATTGACGTAGGAGAGGCACGAGTTGACCCGGCCGCAAGCACGTTCTCAACTCAGTTCTCATTGAGGCTTCCGTCTTCAGGCGGCTTCAGATTTCCCTGCTTTATATTTGCTCAACTCCAGTTTGGCGATCAGCGCGCGATGCACTTCGTCCGGGCCATCGGCGATGCGCAGCGTCCGGATCGAAGAGTACATCTCCGCCAGCGGGAAATCCTCGGACACGCCGGCTGCTCCATGCATCTGGATGGCCTGATCAATGATCGCGAGGGCAATGTTGGGCACGACCACCTTGATTTGAGAGATTTCGCTTTTGGCTCCCTTGGCGCCCTGTTGGTCGATCATCCAGGCTGCTTTGAGAGTGAGCAGCCGAGCCTGCTCGATCAGGATGCGCGCGTTGGCGATCACATCCGCATTTCCTCCCAACTCGGCCAACGGCCTGCCAAAAGCCACTCGCGCCAGCGATCGCCGGCAAAGGAGTTCCAGAGCACGTTCCGCCGCTCCCAGGGTTCGCATGCAGTGATGAATGCGCCCCGGCCCGAGGCGGCCTTGCGCAATCTCGAATCCACGTCCGGGCCCGGCGATGATATTTCCCACCGGCAGGCGCACGTTGCGGAAGCTCACCTCTCCGTGGCCGAAGGGAGCGTCATAAGCACCAAAAACCGGCACCATCCGCACGATCTCAACTCCGGGCGTGGACAGCGGGACCAGGACCATCGAGTGCCGTCGATATTTCTGTGCGGCGCAGTCGGTCAACCCCATGAAGATCAGCAGGCGGCAGTGAGGATGCCCCACGCCCGAACTCCACCACTTGCGTCCGTTCAATACCACGTGCTCGCTCTCAATGACGGCTGTGGCCTGCATGTTGGTTGCATCCGAAGACGCTACGCCCGGCTCGGTCATGCAGAACGCAGACCGAATTTCGCCAGCTAGAAGCGCCTTCAGCCAAAGTTGTTTCTGCTCCTCGGAGCCGTATTTGACCAGAACCTCCATATTGCCGGTGTCGGGTGGGTTGCAGTTGAAAACCTCGGACGCAATGGAACATCGCCCCATCATTTCTGCCAATGGGGCATATTCCACATTCGTCAGCCCCGCGCCAAACTGTTTTTCGGGAAGAAAGAGATTCCACAGACCTGCAGCCCGGGCTTTGGCTTTGAGTTCTTCCATGATCGACGGCTGTTTCCAGGTGTGCCAGTCCGCCACATTCGGGACTTCACTGCAGTATTTGCCTTCCCCGGGCAGCACATGTTCCTGCATGAAAGCCCCAAGCCTTTGCAGATAGTCCTGGGCGCGGGGTGAGGCGGCAAAATGCATAGTGGAAGTTATGTTATGTCTCGAACAAGCTACACAGCCTAGCGATTCCCGCAAAATTCATCAAATGAATCTTACGAATCCAGTAATATATGTTTCGTGCATTTGAGCCAGGTCGATCTAAACCTCTTCGTTGTCCTGGAAGCCATCTACCGCGAGGGCAACATTACCCGTGCCGGCCATCAGTTGAACCTCACCCAGCCCGCCATCAGCCATGCCTTGAAGCGCTTGCGCGATCTCTTAAAGGATCCTCTGTTCGTTCGCCGCGGCGCGCACATGATTCCTACTCCCTTTACTCGCAACATGATCGACCAGGTACGGGAAGCGCTCCAAATACTTGAGGTAAACCTCCGCGAAAGTCACAAGTTCGATCCCACGCATACGCGCCGCAACTTCCACATCTCGCTCTGGGAATACATCGGGTCCCTGATCCTGCCCACCTTGCTGCAGCGTCTGGAACGCGAGGCACCAGAGATGTCAATCACCACTTCGCGGGTCAAACGCAGAGACCTGGAAGCGGAACTCGCGAGCGGCTCCCTCGATCTTGCAATCGACGTGCCGATGACGACCAGTGAACCCATTCATCAAGAACGGCTGCTGGGGGAGCCGTTCGTCGTGATGGCTCGCACCGGGCATCCCGGAATCTCCCGGACCCTCGATCTCGATACCTATCTCGCGCAGCCCCATGTGCTGGTTTCTTCGCGCCGCTACGGCCCCAGTCTGATCGACGTAGAACTGAGCCGGCTGGGCTTCCGCAGGAAGATTGTCTTGCGCTGCCAGCATAATTTTGCTGCTTGCCGAGTGGTGCGCGACACCGATCTTCTGCTGACCTTGTCCGAGGGTCACGCGCGGATCCTGAACGCTGGACTCGTCAACCGCGTCTATCCATTTCCCTTGAGAACAGCCCAACTCGAGGCACAGATGTACTGGCACGAGAGCGTGGAGAATGACTCCGCCAATCGCTGGCTGCGCCAGCAGATCAAAAGCGTGCTCAGTCCGCAAGCCCGCGCTGCGGCCGACTCTCGCAGAGCTGTTGCAGGAACTCGCCGTCGCGCATCCCGCGTCGATGGAGGGCCGAGTCGACAAAGGCAACAGCGCTAATCAAATTATGTATCCCTGCAATGGCCGGATTACTCCCCCGTCTCGGCTGCGATGAACGGCTGCCAAATCCGGCAAAAGTGCTCCTGTCTGAAGTTAAAGAAAGGGTTCGGAACCCTCGGCCCGGGTCGCAGGCCTTGGACCCCTCCGAAGAAATTGAATGGCAACCAAAAGGAGACGCGCTTCGGCAGGTTTGGGTCCCCGGTTCTCACGAAGTTCGCCCAGTAGGTCTTCATCTCAGCGGCAAGTTGCTGCTCGTCGGCGCTGAGCGGCGTACCGAAATTGAACAGGAACTGCAGCTCCGCAGCATGCTCCGAAGCGCTCGGAAAGCCGAACGCGTCGTTGGGCGGCTCGACCACCGTGCCGAAGCCGACCGTAGGTGGCGCGTTCGGATCGTTGAACTCATAGCCGAAGACCGGCACGAAGCGCGCGAGTTCAAGGTTGGAATCCGATCCGTTGCAGGCAAAAACCAGGTCTGTGAAGATCTGCGCGAGCGCCTCATCGGAACTGGGCGCATTACCGGGCAGGAACGGATCGGGGAAGTTGGCAAGTGGATACTCGTCCGCAAGCGCCGCGCCGAAGGCCGCCGTATTTTCGGCGGCCGGGAAGCCAATCACGCCGAGGAACAGGTTGATCTCCTGCGGATAGGTGCAAACGGCCGGCGTGCCGGAGCCCTCCGCTTCGCAGAAGGCATTTGGGTTGCTCAAGTCGAAATTCGCCGGGCCCCCCGCCGCCAGTATGTTGGGAAAGGTACTGGCGAATGGAAAATCGAGGGGTTCGAAGAGCCTGCCTTCATTAGCGTTTGTGCCCTGGAGCACGGGGACGCGAATGAATTCGCCCGTCGAAAACGCTTGCTGCAGGCCGCTCGGCAGGACTTTCGTGCCGAAATCGGGGGAGATCCCGTTGGCTCCGAACACTTTGCCCTGAGCGGCGAGGATGCTCGCGACCGAGGCCTTGCGCAGACAGGCCGCGTCTTTGGGCTGCGTGCAGCCCAAGACCGCATCGAAGCCGGCGCCGAAGATTGCTCCGTACACCACTTCCGAGGGCACGTCGTGCAACATATAGGCGCCGCTCTCGATGATCGCACCGCAGAACAGACCGGTCGCAGTCGCGGTCGAGGCAAGATTGCTCGAGACACTGAGACCTCCGGCGGATTCGCCACCGACGGTTACCTTCCTCGCATCGCCGCCGAAACCGGCAATGTTGCGCTGCACCCATTGCAGGGCGAATTGCTGATCCATCAGTCCGTAGTTGCCGGCGTCGCCGACGTTCTGGAAAAAGCTCGGAGTTGGGGCGAGTAATCCGGGCTCGACCAGCCAGCCCAGCGCACCCAGGCGATAGTTGATTGTCACCACGATGATGTTGTTCTCGGCCACCATCACCGAGGGGTCGTAGTCCGCGCCCGTTCCGGTGACCAGCGCGCCGCCATGGATCCAGAGAAAGACCGGCAGCTTCGAATACGGTTTGGCTGTTGCGGGCACGTAGACGTTCAGGAAGAGGCAATCCTCGGACTGCGGCAGAGGCGCGGTGCTGCCAGCCTGTGGGCAGGCTGGTCCGGGTAGGTCGGCCAGGACGGTGCCCGTGGGTGGAGTCGGCGGTTGCGGCGGTGTCCATCGCGCCGTCCCTTCCGGCGCTGCCGCGTAGCGGATGCCAAAGAAGACATCAACCGCGGCAGGGTCGCTCGGCGACGGTACGCCAGTGAACGTGCCCGTGTCGGTGACAACGATCTGGGCGGAACCGGTTGCAACGGCCGCAGCAAGGAAAAGCGCGGCCAAAGCAAGAACTGCCTTGCGGCTGAGGGCTGCATTGCTCAACATGGAGGCATTCCTTTCTGGTCTGGAAAGCGATGTCAACGCGGACATCGTCGGGGGCAGATCGTCGCCGCCTCTTAAAGGCGCCGTATCTTCTTAAGCGGCGTGAGCGTATCTGACTTCGCGAAATTCATCAAATGAATTGTTTGGATGATGATGAATGCCTGCCGAGAATGCCTGTTTGGAACTCGCCCCGCCTTACAGATCAGACTCGTTAAACAGTGGAAGCTGGAGGGGAGGTTTCACTCGAGGATCCAGAAAGCCAATCAGCAGAGGATAAGAGTGCAGAGGGTGGTAAACTTTGCACGATTATTGTACGGTGCCAAACTCGCTTCCAAATATTTGATTCTAAGGGAATGTCTGGTGCGGAAGGGGGGATTTGAACCCCCACGCCTTTCGGCGCCACCCCCTCAAGATGGTGTGTCTGCCAGTTCCACCACTTCCGCACTTTGTAAATTACTTGTAATCAACAGCTTAGCAAGTTCGTCCTGTGAGGGCATTTCCAACTGCACCGGATTTTGCACCGACTTGTTGCACGCGATGCGCTCCTCCGGCCGCTGCAAGTCCGCCAGCCGCGCAAAAAGCTTATGTACTGCAGCCTCCCGCGGGTGTACGTAGCGCATCGTGGTCTTAATGTTATCGTGTCCGGCGACATACTGCAACGTAAAGGGATCTGTGTACTCTCCGGCCTCGGTCAGAAAAGTATGACGCAGAGCGTGCAGGCCGGCATCGGGATGGGTCTTGATCTTCTTCCGTACCTGGCCTATCTGTTCCTCCAGCACCCAGGGCCCAAGAGGCTTTGTCGGATCTTGCGGGCTTGTGAAGACGCAGTCGCACTTGGAGTCTTTCAGAAGCCGTTCGAGTACTTCCTTCATTTCATAATCAATCACCAGCCTACGCTTTCGCGCTCGTCGTTTCAGACCGCGTTTGATTATTAGCTCTCCGCAGATCTTCCGATCTGCACTCTGCTCCGAGTGGATTCGAACGCAATCTTTCATGAGCATTAGCATCTCGTTACGACAGATACCGGAGTGGCGCGCCAGAATGGAAGCGGATCGCAGAGGTTCGGCGGCACGCGAAGTCCATTGCGCATACTCCGCCGCACTGAAGATGTAATCCGTTTCACGCTCTGCTCCCTCGTCCTTCGTGTACTGCTCGACCGTCGGCACTTTGGCAATCAACTTAAGCTTGAGATGCGCATAGCGCAGGGCCTTACGGAAAGTGGCCAAATACCGATTAACCGTGGTTTTGCCCACTGGCGTAGGTTTTCCGTCACGCCGTCGTCCTGCTTGCTTCAAAGCCCAAGCTTTGAACGCTTCGATGTGAGCTTCGTCGATCTGGTCGAGGGGGAGATCAGCCCAAGGACCGTAACTGAGCAGCTTCCGATAGCTCTCCTGATAAAACTTGACGGTACCATTTTGTTCCGCTTTGGCTGTGGCAACCCACTCGTCGAATGTTGTTTGGAACTGTCTCAGCGTAGGAATGCTCTTGGGCTTTCCATCACTCGCGGGAGATTTCCTTTGGGGCTCGGGTTCTTCGAGACCCGCCGCCTGGCGAACAATGCGAGTTCGCGCCGCACCGGCGATAGCCTCCGCTTCGCGCCGATTTTCGGTCCCAGTCGAGCGGTAGTATTCCTTGCCTCGGTACTGGAACTTGTAGGCGTAGTACGAGCTTCCAGAGCGTTTGAATACTTTCATCAGCCTGCCGCGCGTCGGGTATTGCTTGTCACGAACTGACGGATGGTTTCCGGCCGAATCATGACTCTTGTGCCCACTTTCACGTAGTCGATCCTACGACCCTGAATCCAGTCACGCAAGGTCTTGACCGAAATGCCCAGCAAATGAGCAGCCCTGCTCACGTCGAGTAGGGGTTCGATGGGATCGGATGCAAATGCTGGGGGCTTCGCTTCGTGCATTGTGCACCTCGACTATGACCTCGTACTTGACAATAGCGTATTTGTGCACGTACAGTCAATATGTAACGTTACATTATTATCGAATGTAGTAATTAGGAAAGGAGCTGCATGGGGCAGAACGCCGCGACACCGCAGCAGCCAGTGATCTCCATCCGCATTTCCGAGGCGCTGCGCTTAAGGCTTGAAACCCTGAAGAAAATCATGTTCCTCAAGAGCGGCCAACCGGTCTCGACATCGGAGGCGGCAAAGCAGCTTCTTGAGTCTGCCCGAGACGACCGTCTTGAGTTGGTAGACCTGCTTACGGAGCCAACGAAATCCCTGCTGAGAATTCGTGGGAAGACGGATTCAGGACTCTCGCTCTCGCAGTCGGAATGGACTCTGGTGGCCCACTACTGTGCGCTGGGTGCAGAGTCCTTTTCCAATACCGCACAAGGCCAGATTTCCTACGAGTCACTGGCCGAGATCCAGGAGGCATTCCTTGCGGCCTACATCATCGCCCGCAAATCGAAGAATTCCCGACTGGACTTTGTATACCTGATGACTCTTCCAGGGGACAAACAGGCGGAAGCAAAGGAAGCTAATGATGTTGGAAACGAAGACGTTCGCCGGGTGGTGACGCGCACCATTCAGATGCTCAAGAACCCGGCTCAAAAGCGGCGAAAACCGATACTCGCCGTCCGCAATCTCTATCGACTTCTCGATGAGGAAAACTTTCCGAATATCGAGAAGCTGAACGATGCACTTTGGAAGCATTGGACGGCCCTGTGGAAGGTGTGCGCGCGCGGCCACTATTCCGCTCACCGAAAGCCCCTGCGAGAGAAGGTGCCTTCGGAGACCAACGACGAGGATTTTGAGCTCGCGGTTCAGCCGGCATTGCCCTCCTTGGAAGAAGGCGGATACCGCCTCGATCTGGTGCGGGAGGAGGGGGATGAATTCTCTCCTCGTTTGCAGTTTCCCGGAACGCTGTCCCCGCGCTATCCGGTGTGTGGATATCCAAGGATTGCGGAGTTCCGAAGGCTGCTGGAAGAGCTAGATTTGGAGCGAGATCTTTACCAATGGCAAGGTTACTACTTCTATGCGCACACGGCGATCCTGGAGAACGAGGAAAGGGGAGTGTTTTTCTTTGCGCGTGAGAATGGAATCACATTCCGATTTCCGATGGGACACTGGCAGTCGATCCGAAATCTGTTTCGCCGCGCATGGCAGGAGCCGGAGGTGATCCGTACGTGGGAGACTCAGACGCTGGAATATGGCGAGCTGTAAGAACGCGGTGCTTCGCACCGGAAGAAGGGTGGACACGTCACCCCCAAATTGGGAACTGCGAAGCGCCAGATGAAACTTCGGCGTTTACGCCGGTTAACTTTCGCTGCATCAACAAAATTCGTCTCCGCTGGGTGACTGCGATATCGAACGATGAGGTTTGTTTGAGGCAGGTGGCCCCAGAGCGTCGAATCGCGTAAACGCGTTGAAGCGCAAGAGCTTCCTGCGAACTAGCAATTACTCAGTTTAATCGCAGCGGAATCAAGCGCAGTAGTTCAACAAGGTGGTTCGTCCGATGAGTAGTCCTCGCGCTCAACCTAATCCGCAGTCCAGTTTGCCATTCGAAGAAGATGCGAAGCCCGGTTTCCGCACCAAGACCGCGGCCACGAGACTGACTCCCGAAGAACTAGGAGAGATAGAAGGTGCCGCCGAAAGCGCGGGACAGGTTCTCTCCGAGTGGCTGCGCGGGACCGCTCTGTGCGCTGCGCGGCAGCGGCCCGCTGATCCCGCAGAACTGGTATTGGCCGAAGTGTGGGCGGTGCGTTACGCGCTCTTGAATCTCTTCCATGCAGCCGCCGAGGCCGCATCGGAAGGCAGACAATTGTCGCCTGATTCTGTCCTTACAATTCGCGACCAGGCGGACGCACGAAAGCTTCAGCATGCGCGCAAACTGCTTGATCACTTCTTCGCTCGCGAGGGCAAGGAAAGTGCTCGTCTGCCATGAGTGCCATCCCTTCTCCAAGAAGCTTTTCGCTCTTGACGCCGTTGCTTTGGGTAGCCGCGATGTTCCTTTTGCTCCTGGCGGTGCGGAGTGTGTTGCAGAACCGGTCCTCACGGAAAGGGCGGGATCGGGAGACGATCGAATGGGGCCGACCTCGGCCAAGTTTGATCCAGAGATGGAGGATAAAGATGGGCAGAATCCGATTCAGACTGCCGAGATTTTCGCAGCGGCAAATGCCAGAGATCGCGCCGAAACCAGCGGCATCAGGCCCGGCAAATGCTTCCGCCGATCTGCTGAAGGAGCCTACCCAGCCGATGCTCGCGCTCTTTGGTTCGACCGTCAATGGTCCGACCAGCGGTGCGCCCGAGACCAAACCCAAAGAGGCGTTCGCCTGGGAGAAAACGAAGGGAATCGAATGAGAGACAAATCGCCAAGAACACCATTTCACGCTTGAGGAACGCTCGGTATGCTCACGATCTCGAAACCGCTGTCAGCCAGCCAGGCGAAGACCTACCATGTGCGGGAGTTTGCCTCGCAGGAACAGAACTACTGGAGCCGCGATCAGCTGGGTCACAGTGAGTGGCAGGGCAGACTCGCCGAGCAGTGGGGGTTGCAAGGTGGCGTTGGTTCCGAACACTTTGCAGGACTGAGTGAAGGCCAACATCCGCACACCGAAGAGCAGCTCGTACGGCATCAAGTTTCGAGAACCTATGAAGGCAAATTTGGCAGAGAGGTAACCAGCGCCGAGCATCGCGCCGGGTGGGACGCCACATTCTCTGCGCCGAAGTCGGTATCGCTTACCGCTCTCGTGGGCGGCGATGATCGAGTGCGGGAGGCCCATCGGGAGAGCGTACGCGCGGCACTTCGGGAGCTTGAACGATACACGCAGGCTCGGATCGGCAATGTCCATGCCCCGGAGACGACCGGAAAATTTATCGCCGCCACTTTCGAGCACGATACCGCGCGGCCCGTCGATGGCTATGCTGCGCCCCAGCTTCATACTCATGCCGTGATCTTCAATATGACCGAGCGCGAGAACGGTCTCGAAAATGGGAAACAGGTGCGAGCTTTGCAGCCGCATGAGATGTTCGTGTCACAGCGCTATGCCACGGCGGTCTACCGATCCGAGTTGGCTCTGCGTCTGGAACAGCTGGGCTACGAACTGGAGCGCGGCAAGCACGGACAGCCGGAAGTAAAAGGCTACACGAAGGAGTATCTGGAGGCTTCCAGTCCGAGGCGGGAACAGATCAAAGACCATCTCCGGGAACAAGGGATCGACGGAGCCGCGGCGGCACAGATCGCGGCCCACCATACTCGCGACCGCAAGGAACTACTGTCGCCTGGAGAAGTCTTACAGCGGCACCGCGAGTTGGCCGCACAGTACGGGCACCAGGCGGACCGCGTCATCGCCCAGGCGCGCCAACGTGGGCAATACCAGATGCCGGAGCCAGAGGTTCAGGCGAAGCAGGCCGTGACCTGGGCGCGCGATCATGTCTTCGAGAGATCGGCTGTGCAGGACCGCCGCGCGATCCTTGAAACAGCGCTGGTGCGCGGTATGGGAGAAACCACGTATGCCAGAATCCAGCAGGAGTTCGAGCGCCGGATCGGGGCCGGGGAGTTCCGCGAAGTCTCGCACGTTGGTGCTGGCCGACAGTACACAACCGCCGTGATGGTGCGCATGGAGCGTGAGATCGTTGGACGGATGCAGGAAGGCAATCGACGAGACTACAGCGACCCGATGCTAGTCTCGCCGCAGGTGCGCATCGCGACGGAAGACCGCCACTCGGAACTGAATGCGTCGCAGCGCCAGGCAGTCGACGAAATCCTTCTGTCGCGGGAGAAAGTTGTCGGCTTAGATGGCATCGCAGGCGCGGGCAAGACAACAACTCTGTCCGTGATCCGCGAAGGCGCGGAGGCCGAAGGCTACAGAGTGGAAGGTTTCGCGCCCACGTCCCGAGCGGCGCAAAAGCTTGGCGAAGCAGGCATGGAGACATCCACACTACAGAAGCATCTGGTGCGTGGACAACAGCCGGACAGCGGGGAGAAGCGGCTCTATGTACTCGACGAATCCTCTCTGGCATCGACCAGGCAGGTGCATGAGTTTGTGAACCGGCTCCATCCGAATGACCGTGTGTTGCTCGTCGGCGACCGGCGGCAACATGAGGCGATTGAGGCCGGGCGGCCCTTCGCGCAGCTCCAGGACGGCGGTATGAAAACCGTTAGGTTCGAAGAGATCGTACGCCAGAAAGACCCAGAACTGAAAAGAGTGGTCGAGCAGCTTGCGCGGGGCAACGTACAGGACGCCATTCAAAATCTTGACCGGCAGGGCCGAGTCCATGAGATTCACCGACATGACGAGCGTATCGCAGCTATTGCGAAGGAATATGCGAAAGAGCCTACGAACACGCTGGTGGTGTCCCCGGACAATCGCTCTCGTACCGAGATCAATGAACGTATTCATGCCGAGTTACAGAGACGAGGCATCGTCGGTAATAAAGAGCACGACATCCGAGCGCTCGTGCCGCGGCAGGATCTCACCGGAGCCGACCGCACATGGGCAGCGCGCTATAACATCGGAGATGTGCTGCGCTACTCGCGCGCATCGAAAGAGACCGGCATTGCGAAGCGCACGTACGCGCAGGTCAAGAACATCGATACCGCCACCAACCGGCTCACCGTGGGGCTACAGGATGGGACCGAACGCACCTATGATCCCCGCCGACAGCGGGGCGTGTCTGTGTTTCGGGAGGAAATGCGCGGATTTTCCGTCGGTGACCGCATCCAATTCACCGCGCCTGCCAACGAGTTGAAAATCGCAAACCGCGAATTGGGAGCGATCGAGGCCATTGACGGAGCTGGGCGACTGAACCTGAAGATGGATTCTGGCCGCTCACTCCAAGTCGATCTCACTAAGCATATGCATCTCGACTACGGCTATGCCATGACCAGCCATTCCAGCCAGGGACAAACTGCGAATCGGGTGCTGATTCATGTAGACACGGAATTAGCCGCCAAGGACCTGCTCAATAACCGTATGGCTTACGTGTCCGTTTCGCGTGGAGCTTTCGACGCGCAACTCTTCACCAACGACCGCGAGAAGCTGCCCACGGCTCTCGGACACAATCTCTCAAAGCGCAGCGCGCATGTACCCGAGATCAGCCCTGAACAGACGATTGCACAGCAAAAGGAAATCGCCAAGGGACCGCAACAAGACCATAGCATAGGTCTTGGAATAGGCTTTTAACTCGGCCTGCCCCGGATAATGGCAGCGTAGCGCGGGCGCAAACTCTGTCAAGGCCGACTGAAGCTCGCCGCTATCGCGGGCGCGCGCCTTGACAAAGTTTGCTCAACCCGCGGCAAAATCTCTCCGCCATTCCGGGATAGGCAACGAAGAGGTCCACAACTTCCACCAACCTCGTTGTGAGGAATTCCGGTTCTAACCTCTGAAGGCTTTTCTTTCGTACTTCCTCCTCTGCGTTCAACCGGTCATCAAGAGTCAAGCCTGCTGTAATGGAGCTTGTTCGAAAGAAGTAAACAGTTCCACGCGAGTACTCCAAATCGGACAACCACAACCATTTGTGCGGTATCTGTCTTGTCGCGACAGAGGCAGAGGGCTGTACTTAACGCTGGGTCCACGCATTCGATCGTTTACGTCGTCATCTTAACTAGGAAGGGTTGGACCAGAACCAAGGCGGATGCTTCTTCGGACTCCGCGATCACTGAGTAAGGAAAAAATGACGCACCACTGCGCGTGTGCTTTTTCAACCCCGTCGAGCACAATGCTCGGCACTGGCGTTTGGCACTCTCGCAGCTTAGAATTCCGCGTTCCCCTTACAGCTGAGACTATTGCTGGTGTGCAGGTGGCTCGGCCCATGATCGGAACTCCGGCTCGGGTTCTTGCACTGCCCCACCGATTAGGGAAGGTTTGCCGACCATCCACCCAGAATCGTCGCATCCGCTATAACGTGCTGCAGAGTCTATAATTGCGCGCACGGATGGCTCTTACTCCTGGTACGAAACTCGGGCCGTACGAGATTCAATCGCCGCTAGGCGCAGGCGGGATGGGTGAGGTATATCGTGCGCGCGACACCCGCCTCGATCGCACTGTAGCCGTCAAGATTCTACCCTCACATCTTTCCGACAACCCTGAGGCCAAGCAACGCTTCGAGCGCGAAGCGCGCGCTATTTCAGCGCTGAACCATCCCAACATTTGCACCCTCTATGATGTCGGGCATCAGAACGGAATCGACTATCTAGTCATGGAGTTTCTGGAAGGGGAGACGCTCGCCGATCGATTGCGCAGAGGAAAACTGCCGATGGAGCAAACATTACGCTACGCGACTGAGGTGGCCGATGCACTGGAGACCGCGCACCGGCGCGGAATCGTTCACCGGGATTTGAAGCCGGGCAACATTTTCGTCACGGTGCACGGGGAATGCAAAGTGCTCGACTTTGGGCTGGCCAAGTTGGAAGAAGAAGCGGACGTATTGGACGCTAACGCGCTGACGAGCCCGGCGGTACTGACGAGTCCGGGTGCGGCGGTTGGGACTGTAGCGTATATGTCGCCGGAACAGGCGCGAGGCGAAACGCTGGATGCCCGGACAGACATCTTTTCACTGGGCGCTGTGCTTTACGAGTTGGCGACCGGGAGGGTAGCGTTTCCCGGCAAGACATCGGCCGTAGTCTTCAAGGCAATTTTGGATGAAACGCCGGCGCGGCCCGTGTATCTCAACCCGGCGATACCGCCGAAACTCGAAGACATCATCTTGAAGACCTTGGAGAAGGATCGCGAAATCCGTTATCAAGTAGCTGCGGAGTTGCGCGGGGACTTGAAGCGGTTGCAGAGAGACACAAGCACGGGTCAGGGCTTGTCGAGCGGAACGGCATCAGGCGAACCTGTATCAGCGGGAAAGTGGACAGGCGGCCCCCCCTCTGCGACACCTGGGCTGCACCCCGTCTCGAATGGTTCTTCATCGAGCCGAGTGATTGTGGAGGCTGCGCGCCAACACAAATGGGATCTGCTTGTGGCGGGGGTGGTGGGCGTGCTGGTGCTGATTGCAGCCGGGTTTGGGGTTCGCTCTTTTCTTACTCGAGGGAGTAGACCAGCATTTGCGAACTACACGATCGCGACGATTCCAGAGACGACGCAAGCGCGATCGGTTGCGATCTCCCCCGATGGGAAGTATCTGGCGATGGTTCGACGGGATGAAAAAGGCCAGGAAAGCCTGTGGTTGCGGCATTTGCCCACCAACAGCAATACCCAGGTAATACCACCGATCCGATTAGCGAGCTACGATCGTGCCCAGTTTTCTCCTGATGGCAACTACATCTATTTTCGCCGGAGTGGCGGTGCCGATGACGCCAAGAGGTTTGACCTTTATCGCGTGGCCGTTTTGGGCGGTACAGCCAGCCTGATTGCACGTGACGTCGATTCGTCTCCGACGTTCTCTGCTGACGGGCAGCGCATGGCGATTCTGCGAGATAACAACCCCACGATGGGCAAATATCAAATCTTGATTCTGGATCGGGACGGCGGAAACGAAAAGCCTCTGATTACCGGAGACCATCCCACTCCTGTAAACCCCGCTTGGTCGCCGGATGGGAAAGTGATCGCGTGTTTCAGCGATGCGCCCGACAAGAAGACAACCGAAGTGACAATCATCGACACGGACACCGGCAAACGTCGAACGCTTGTCCGGCTGAACATATTCAGGGAATTCTTGGACAACCTGACATGGATGCATGACGGCCGGGGCTTGCTCTATGTCGATAACGATCTGCAGAGCGGACGCATCGGTTTCATCGGGTATCCGAACGGCGAGCTACAGACGATCGCGACGGAAACCAGTGGGTATCGGGATATCAGTCTCGCGCCCGACGACCGGACGCTGGCGGCGGTGGTTGAAAATGAAAGTTACGGCCTCTATTTACTGCCGATGACTGCTGGAGTTGTGGGGACCGATCAGTTGATCGACTTGCATGTTCCGATGCAGGGAGGCTGGGACGCATCGTGGACGCAAGATGGCGAAATGCTGGCTAATCCTTCTGGCAGTATCTATCTTCTGGAGTCGAAAACCGGCAACAAGACGACCATTCTTGCCGACGAGAAACATCCTGCGTTCATGCCACGGATCTGTGGAGACGACCGGACGATTGTTTTCACTAGCGTAGTTCCTGGTACCCCGAGCCTAAATATCTGGAAAATCGATCGGAACGGACAGGGGTTGCAGCAGATTACGTACGGGAACGAAGATATTTTCCCGGCGTGCTCAAAAGATTCCAAGTGGATTTACTACCGGGATGGGAGGGCTCAGGCGATCATGAAAGTTTCGGTAGATGGGGGCACTCCCCTCAAAATCGCTTCTGGATTCTTTTCGGAGATTGCATTGTCAGTGGACGGTAAACTCCTGGCATTTCTGAACGCACCAGAATTCAAAGGCGGTAAGTACGATTTCCAGATCATGTTCGTTGCCACCGATCGATCGACCCCGCCAGAACCGATCGATGCAGACCCACGTTTTGGACGTGAAGATCGTCCTTTTGCCGGACTGTTGCGATTCATGCCCGACGGGAAGGGGTATGCGTACGGAGTTCTTGAGGATTCGGTGAGCAATATCTGGGTGCAGCCGCTGGATCGGTCGGCCGCCAGACCGCTGACACACTTCACCTCGGACGTGATTCGCGATTTCGAGTGGTCCCCGGATGGTAAGAACTTGATTGCTGTTCGGGGTCACAACGACTCCGCGGTTGTCCTGCTGCACACCGGCGCACAGGAATAAGTCAGTCGAAAAATGCCGAGAACTCGTTGTCCGTATCGCGACAATAGGGCTGAACTTCCGGCTGTAGACCGATTCTCAAAACGGCGGTTGGGACGGCAAGAAAAGCCAACTTTCGCCGGATCTTCCGTCGATGGCGAGCACGGCCCCCGTCGTATTCCCAAGCCCGTGAAGCAATAGAAGAAAGGGTCTTGGCGGAAACCATCAGCGGTGAGATCCAGCTCGGAACTGGCTGAAACAAAAGAATTCCATCGCGGAAACGCAAAGGCGGCTCGCTGCCGGCGCGTTTGTGGGCGAGTGACGGGCAATTCTCACCTCACAGTCGCTGCACTACTCTGATGATTGATCGGTGGCACGGAGGCCACCGGTCATGAAGCAGAAGCCAATCTCCAAGAGTAGACGCATCGGTACCAAGTCCATCTTGCGCTTGCCCGACCTGGAACACGCCAAGGCCGCGGTATTGAATAGCCTCAACTCGACAGACGCAAAGCGGGGTTATCGTCACGCCATCGATGAGTTCGTTGACTGGTATTGTTCGGAACCGCTGCGTCTTGGCGCCGTGCGCCGGCTCGCCTTCGAAGCCGCCGACTGCGGCCTTCTCAGCGCCGACTTGGCCGCCGGTATTCGTCGCGTTAAAGGCGTGAAGAAGCTGGGCGTTCGTCTTGGGAACTGGTTAACGGCAGAGCAAGGCAATGCGCTTTGGCAAGCTCCCGATCGTCAGCGACTGAAAGGAAAACGTGACCGAGCCTTGCTCGCATTGCTACTCGCCTGTGGGTTGAGGAGGCATGAAGCCGTGGCTTTGACATTGGATCATCTCCAGCAGCGCGAAGAGCATTGGGCCATCGTTGATCTAGTTGGCAAGGGAGGTCACATTCGAACGGTCCCGGTTCCCGATTGGGTGAGAAGCGAACTGGACGATTGGCTCGCTGCAGCCGCAATTGATCGAGGAAAGCTTGTTCCGCCGGGTCAACAAAGTGGGAAGGACCTGGGGAGATGGGATGACGGTAAAGGCGGTTTGGCACATCGTGAAGGAATCCGCCAGAAGCATTGGAGCCAAACTGGCGCCGCACGATTTGCGGCGGACCTGCGCTCGGCTCTGCCATGCATCAGGAGGCGAGTTGGAGCAGATCCAATTTCTCCTGGGGCACGTTTCGGTGCAAACGACCGAACGCTACCTCGGCTGCAAGCAGCGGATTCGATCAGCCGTCAATGATCGCATTGGCATCGAGCCCGATCTTTGAGTTGGGGGCGCGACTGTGGAAGGGTTGCCGACCACTCATCCAGAACCGCCCCAGGTGTTTCAACACTATCTACTTCATCGCGGCTTCGATGTTCTCAGCCGAATAGGGAACTCCCGGAGTGAGCAGCTCGGCGCCATCCTTAGTAATGATGTACATGTCTTCCAGGAAAAATCCCTGGCCATCAACCGAGGCGATCGGCTCGAAGTTGATCGTGGTTCCCTGCCTGAGTGGCCCCACCGGGCGACCGGCCATCAGGTTTGTCGTATGCACTTGCCAGTACGGAACATTTTTGCGATCTGACCAGGAATCGATCGCGTGCTGCGCAAGCAGACTTTTTGCTGACGCGCGATGACTCAGCAGTTCGGCACGCCAAGCGTCGAAGATTTGGTCGACCGTGGCCCCGTCGTGCAGCCCGAGGACACCAGCATGATATGCCGCCACGAATATGTTCCAAGTCTCGCGCTGATCGTTGTCATAGTGGCCCGAGACCGGCACCGTTCGCCCCAAATCTCCTATGTAGTGGTCCTGTTCGCATCCCACATCAAGGCGCACCAGGTCGCCGGAGCGCATATTTCCGTTCAGGTGATCGTAACGCGCGAGCGATGTAAAAGGCCGCGGGAAGACCGCATTGTCTCCTGCCATTGCCCACGGCCAGAAAGAGGAACCATGTGCACCCGCGCTCCAGCATGTGTTTTCGACCACCGCTTCGACGCTCCTTTGGGATACGCCCGGTCGAGTGGCACGCATTCCGGCCATTACGGCAGCCACAGTCGCCTTCGCAGCCGAGCGCAGAGCAGCAGTCTCCTCCGCACTCTGAACCGCCATAAGGGCACCGATTCGTTCCCCCGACTCTTTGGCTTCAAAGGCGGGCCATCTTTGAAGGATGATCTGCAGCCAGGTCGGAGCCTCCGGCGACTTCGGGCTGAGAAGGTTGGCTGGCAGTTCAGCGAATGTTGACAGATCGTCGCCATAGTACAGGGGCTGCGCCTCGCCGGCGTGTGAGGCTAGAAACCCTTCCAGTTCGGACCAGTCAACGGCATGTTCCATCCCCAAGCGTTTTGTCGCTTCTGGTCCGGGCTGAACTTCCGGCTGTAGGCCGATTCTCAAAAACGGTGGTTTGGACGGCAAGAAAAGCCAACTTTCGCCCGATCTTCCGTCGATGGCGAGCACGGCCCCCACCGTGTTCCCCAAGCCCGTGAAGTAATAGAAGAAAGGGTCCTGGCGGAAACCATCAGCGGTGAGATCTAGCTCGGAACTGGCGTGCAACAAAAGAATCCCATCGCGGAACACAGCAGCGGCTCGCTGCCGGCGCTCATGTACAACCGTGTTTTGAGATGTCGCCGTGCCCGTAAAACCGATGAGAACAATTGTCAGAATCAATCCAGGAACTCGCATGGCCGAATAACTTAGCACGCTGACCGTGACATTCATAGTCCCCCACAATTGGTCTCTAGGAAGAGTCCCTCTGCCCGGCGCGTTTGCGGGCGAGTGACGGGCAACCCTTCCATAATCCGGCAAGGGAAGGGTTGCTGACCAACCGTACAGCACTTTTTCCGAAACACTCGTTACAAGATAGAGATTCTCATTTCGTGCGGTGGAGATCTAAGCGGTGAAGACTATGTTTCTTGGGTGTAAACTTTCAGGATCGCGGGGTGAAGAGGGGTGTCGCTACCAGGAACGAACACGAGAATCGTCAAGTTTGCCGTTTTCGAGCTCGAGCTGAATGCCCGCGAGCTGCGCAAGTCCGGTATCAGAATCAAGCTGCAGGACCAACCGTTCCGGATTCTTGCGATGCTGCTGGAACGACCGGGTGAAATTGTCACACGGGAGGAATTGCAAAAGCAGCTGTGGCCCCAAGACACCTTTGTGGATTTCGACCTTAGCGCAGCCCGGTGCCTACGGCCCGTGATCTTCGCGCGTTTTGGAGCAGTAAATGCACGGTGAATCCTTCCATGTTCAAGAGGAACTTGCCCGCTGTCCGGTCGGCCGCTTCCATTGGCAACTCGGCATCACCATCGGTGCACTCACACTGTTCGACGGCTACGATGTCTTCAATCCCGCATACGTTATCCATTACGTCATGCAGCCGTGGCATCTCAGGCCAGCGCAGGCGGGCTTGCTGGTTTCAAGTGGACTCGTCGGCTTCCTGCTAGGGTCTGCAGCGCACGGTCCGGTCGCGGATAAAGTCGGCCGCAGGGTCACGTTGCTCAGTGGGCTTTGGATAGCGAGCATCTTCACCCTGGCCACCGCCCTGTTTGCCAATTCGTTCGCCTCGTTCTGCACGCTGCGCCTACTGACCGGATTGGGGCTGGGGGTTTTGTTACCTCTCGCGACGACCTATGTCAATGAATTCGCGCCTCAGCGTTCTGCCAATGCCTACGCGGTCTGGGCAGTCGCATTTGGTTGGGCGCTCGGAGGCAGTCTAGCCGGTGTGGCGGGAGTATTGCTGACGCCTCGCTACGGCTGGCAAAGCCTCTACTGGCTCGGTGGTTGTTTGTCGGTTCTGCTGATTCCGATCGTCCATTTCACACTGCCGGAATCGGTGCGTTATCTGGCGATGAAAGCACGGGTCCCGCAGATCGTGGCGATCATGACACGGCTTTCGCCTGAAAATGCCAACCGCTACCGTGAGGCAACCCTGGTCGCGGAGCCGGCGACGGCCGCGACCGCTCTGCTGTCGCCCTCGTACCGCCGCACGACGCTTTGTATCTGGGCCGCGGCATTCTTTTGCCTCTTCTGCATATTCGGGCTCTCTGGGTGGCTGCCGACAATCATGCTGCAGCGTGGTCAGAGCTTTGCCGCCAGTTTTGGGTTCGGCGCGCTGCTGCAGATCGCCACCTTTGTCGGCGGCCTTGTCTGCGGCTATCTTTCCGACTGGCATGGAACACGGCGGATCATGATCGGGCTTTGGTGGATACTGGGCGCAGCTTCGGTGCTGGCGCTGTCGCTGTCGCACAGTCGCGCGGCCACCTTTGCCTGTGTGTGGGCAGCGGGCTTTTTCTTCGGCGCGCAGTTCGTTCTGAATAACTTCACTGCCGCCGCTTACGAGACGCGGATACGCGCGACCGCGGTCGGAATGGAACTCAGCGTAGGACGCGTGGGCGCCATTCTTGGACCGTGGGTAGCAGGATATCTACAGGAAGCCTTTCCCGGGCCGACCGCGATGTTCATAGCAATCGAGATCGCGGGGCTCATCGCCGCCTTGGCGGTCGTGCTTGCGCGTGAGCCTTGTCGGCCAATCCCACGAAAGCCCGGAAACTGACGCGGCAGAGCGCCGCAGGAGCCTCACATGACTGACTGGAATGTCACCCGAACACAATCTGCGAGTCGATTGCTGGAACTGATCGTCATGCGGCTCATCTCGGAGGCGTTGCACGTTGCCGCGGCGCTGGGAGTCGCGGATTTGCTTGCGAGCGGTCCGCAGAGCGCCGAACAACTCGCGGAGGCGACCGGGGCAAGCGTGCAGTCGCTGCGACGCGTCCTGCGCGCGCTCGTGGGTTTTGGGGTGTTCGCACAAGATTCGGCTGACCGCTTCCTCCTGGCGCCTATGGGAGAATTACTGAGGCGCGATGTCGAGGGATCGTTATGCGCCGCAGCATTGTTCTTTGGCGGCGAGTGGGGAGCCAGAGTTGACGCACTGTTTCTACCTGCGGTGCAAAGCGGCGAGAGTGCCGGGCAGATACTCAGCGGCGGCCGCACTTGGATCGACTGGCTGCAAAGCGATCCTGAACTCAACAAGATCTTCAACTCCATGATGACCGCTTTCTCCACGCTGCACTTTGCCGGGGTGCTTGAAGCATACGACTTCTCAGAATGCACACGACTGGTCGATGTGGGGGGCGGCCATGGCTGGATCATTGCTGAGATTCTGAAAAGGAATCCCAGCATGCGCGGCGTACTGTTCGACCTTCCGCACACGATTGAGGGCGGCAGGCGGACCATTGAGCAGGCGGGACTCGCTGACCGCTGTGAGGTCGCTTCCGGCGATTTCTTCGTTTCAGTCCCTGGCGGAGCTGACCTTTATCTACTGTCTCGGGTGATCCACGACTGGAACGACGAGAAGGCGGTGGCTATCTTGAAAGTCGTACGCGCTGCCGTAGCTCCGCAGGGACGCCTAATCTTGCTGGAAACGATGTTGCAATCGAGCATACCCCCCATTTATCCGGTGCTCTCCGATTTGAATATGCTGGTCAGGACGGGTGGGTGCGAACGCACGGAAGCCGAATATCGTTCGCTGTATCGTGCCGCGGGCTTTGAGCTGACTCGGGCAATTGCAACAGCGGCTCCCACGGGTACGACGATAATAGAAGGCTGTCCGCGATGACACTGTGGTTC
Source organism: uncultured Acidobacteriaceae bacterium (assembly GCA_963787495.1). Taxonomy (GTDB): domain Bacteria; phylum Acidobacteriota; class Terriglobia; order Terriglobales; family Acidobacteriaceae; genus Sulfotelmatobacter. The sequence goes on along the minus strand of CAWBDA010000001.1, from coordinate 219,321 downwards.
GAGGGAGCCGCTCGAACCCAGCATTCGCACTCAGCCTGCGTTTGGCAGCCGGCCCGGGTTCGCACTCGCGTATCCGCAGAGGTGTGACCTGGTTCGCAAGAGATCAGACGTGTTCTCGGGATTGCGCCCGAGTCACGGGCAACCGTTCCGTAATCCGGTAAGGTGGGGTTCGCCGACTATCCGCCCGGAGCTAGCCAGGACGGGCATTCGAGTTCTGCGGAGTACGTGAGATTCGGGCCACCGGGAAAATCGGCCACGAAGTCAGCGCTGGGAGGCCTCGCTGGAAGCTAGTTTTCCGAGTGGCTCGGCGAACCATATCGGTGTTCCGTCTTCCCATTGATTGTCCGTCAACTGGCGAAGGCCGGTGCCATCGACTTGGATGACAAAAAGCTCGCCGTAAGGCTGGGCATCCGTCGACAAAGCACGTTCGTCCTTGAATCCCATACGCGCGCTTGCAAATACGAGCGATTTGCCATCGGGCGACCATGTGCAATGGGCGTCGCCGGGGGAGTCGGTCAGCTTATGCAGATCGGTTCCATCGGGCCGGATTAGATAGATCCGAAATTGCTCGTCACCGTCGCGGTCGCTGGTGAAAACAATCCAATCGCCCTGAGGCGACCACTTGGGAAAGTTGTCGCGCTGGGCTCCAGGACTCGTGAGGTTTGTCCGGTGGTTCGTGGCCGTCGTAAATACGACCAAGTGCCCGTCCTGTTCGTACACGAGTTTTTGCCCATCCGGGGACCAGGAAGGAAACCCACTATTCGTGCCTTCGACAGAAATGGATTGCAGGCCTGCGCCATCAGCATTGATCAAATTGATTTGCCCCACGGGGTGAGGGCCAGCCCGGAAGTACATACCCTGAGAAAATGCGATGCGTTTACCGTCGGGTGACCACGAGGGCGCTAGGGCAAAGCCATCCTTGTTGGTGAACACGATCTTTCGATCACTACCATCTGGCTTCATCAAGGCGAGGGACTCGAACTTCTTCCCAGTCGTGACCGCTATTTGATCCCCTTGTGGGGAAATGGCGGGAAAGAACATGCGTCCCGTCAGCCTCACAAGTCGAAAGCCCGGTTCCCTGGAGAACGCGGGAAGAACCTCCGGGGATTCAGGATGCGAGAATTTGCAGTAGACGACTTGCTTGCCGTCGGTCGACCATGAGGCACCGTGAATGTCTCCGGGCTGGCTATTCGCCGTCGAACCGTCGTTCTGGACTAGACGGATCACGTTCCCGTCTTTCACAGTTGCAAGGTAACCCAGAGCCCCGTGAGGCAACGGCTGGGGCGCAAAGCGGACGCCATCGCCGATCGTATGCTGGATCAGGCTACCTTCGGCGACATCGATGGAAACGATCTGGGTCGAGCCCTTCGCTTCATAACCAAATTCCGCATACCAGGCGCCCAACTCGGTCGTTTCGTAGTAGTAGATCCGTTTGCCGTCCGGGGACCAGCGTGGCGAACCGGCCACGCCGCGCCCACGTGTGACACGCCGGAGGTCTGACCCGTCCGGGCGGATCACATAAACGCTGAGGGATTGCAGCAGTTCCCAGCGGCCGGGAAGATGGCTTGCGTTGGAATCACGATCGGAGCTGAACGCGATCCACTTGCCGTCAGGCGACCAAGCCGGTCGAAAATCGCTGCCGGAGTTCGGCGTCAACAGGTGAGCGCGCCGCGATGCCAGATCGAGGAGCCAGATGTGCGCCCTTCCCGTTCCGCGCGATGACACGAACGCGAGCGTCTTACCATCAGGAGAGAGGACAGCCTGATCATCATAGGCTGGATCGTCTGTCAGTCGCTCCACGCCGGAACCATCGAGCTGAACGCGATAGATGTCCGCCGACCCATCGCGCTCCGATGTGAAGATTACCCACTGGCCGTCGGCAGAGATTGACGGGGAGTAGTCCAAACCCGTAAGGGACAATAGGGGTCGTTCCCCGGTGCCGTCCCCCTTCGCAATAAACAGCTGAGAGTGCACTGGGGCAGCATCGGAGCTGAACATGACGACGTGTTGCGCCTGCGATGCAACAGCGGGAAACGATAGGAGCAAGGCAGCCAAGACGTAAGCAGCAACCTGAAGAGGGACTCCAAAGCAGGCAGCCTTCATTCGTAGAGTATTGCAGATTTCATATCTCAAGACACACTGAGATTTCGCCCTTTGCCCGTGATTGGCCGACTAAAGCGCGATCTGCACCAACCACACCATTCTGAGCGTATCGCGGGCAACCCTTCCCTAATCCGGTAAGGGAAGGGTTGCCGACCACCCGCGAGCGATGCCACGAAATAGCCGCCTTTCGTTGACTCCCGAATGCCCCGTCCGTAAGATGAAGCGACCCGAAGGCCAGGCATCTCCCTGATGATCGGCCAAACCATCTCGCACTACCGCATTCTGCAGAAATTGGGTGGCGGCGGCATGGGTGTGGTGTATGAGGCGGAAGACATCACCCTGGGCCGCCGCGTAGCCCTGAAGTTCCTTCCTCCCGCATTGAGTTCCGACGCGGCAGCGCTCGAACGCTTCCAACGCGAGGCGAGGGCAGCTTCCGCGTTGAATCATCCCAATATCTGCACCATCCACGAAATCGGGCAACAAGATGGCCAGCACTTCATCGTAATGGAGTTGCTTGAGGGCAAGACGCTGCGCGATCGCATTCTGGGCCGCCCCTTGCCAACCGATGAACTGGTGGCGCTCGCGCTGGAGATTGCAGAAGGTCTGGAAGCGGCGCATCGGAAAGGGATCGTGCATCGCGACATCAAGCCGGCGAACATCTTCGTGACCGAGCATGGGCACGCGAAGATCCTGGACTTCGGCCTCGCGAAGCTAACGCCGGGACAGAGCAGTTCAGCGTCGCTGGGCGTAGCGCCCACGGTAATCAGCGAAGTGCACCTGACCAGTCCGGGGACGGCGGTGGGAACGATCGCCTATATGTCGCCGGAGCAGGCAGCCGGCGACGAACTGGACGCGCGCACCGATCTGTTCTCGTTCGGGGCTGTGCTGTACGAGATGGCGACGGGGCTGCCGGCGTTTTCCGGGAACACGACGGCGATGGTGTTTGATGCGATTCTGCACAAGGCACCGTCTTCCTCGGTGCGCTTGAATCCCAATCTCCCGGTGGAGCTGGAGCAGATCACCAACAAAGCGCTGGAGAAAGATCGCAAGCTTCGCTATCAGAGCGCTTCCGAAGTGGGCGTGGATCTGAAGCGGCTGCGCCGGGAAGTGGAATCCGGCCGTACTAGCGCAGTTTCGACGTATACCGGAACAGCAGCGGTAGCACCGCTGCAGCCAGCTCCGCGGAAACCACCGTGGAAACTGATTGCGATCGGCGCGGCCGCGTTGCTGATGGTGGGAGCGGTCGCCTGGCTGCTCCGTCCCATCCTGCCTCCACCGCGGATCACAGGGTCAACGCAAATTACTCACGACGGCCTGCCGAAAACATTCGGCGGCCAGGTCACTGCGATTGTGCTTACGGACGGGCCGCGCCTCTTTGTTCAGGAGTCTGTGAGCGGGCACTTCGTGGTGGCGCAGGTTTCCGCTAGCGGAGGGGAAACGGTTCCGATTCCGACACCGTTCCAAAATATCTGCCTCGACAATATTTCGCCGGACAAGTCGGAACTTATTATTGGCACGTTCACCGGCATTGAATTGGAACAGCCGCTATGGGCGTTGCCGGTTCTGGGAGGATCACCGCGCCGATTGGGCAATCTGGTTGCGACGGACGGGACCTGGATGCCCAATGGCGACATACTGGTGACGCACGGAAGCGATCTCCAGGTCGTCAATCCCGAGACCAATGCCGCGCACAAGTTCGCGAGTCTGCCAGATTTTACCTACTGGCTGCGCTGGTCACCGGACGGTCGCGCCCTGCGCTTCACGGTCACACTACCGAACGGCTACCAAATCTGGGAAGTGGCAGCCGACGGCAGCCACCTGCATCGGCTGTTGCAGGGCTGGCAAGAGCCAGCGAATGAGACCAGGGGTAACTGGACTCCGGACGGAAAGTATTTTGCCTTTGAAAGCTCCCGTAATGGAAGATCGGACCTGTGGGCGATCCCGGAGAAGGGAGATTTTTTTCATAAGGAGAGTCACGCGCCGGTCCAATTGACCGCAGGCCCCTTGAGTTTCCATTCGCCGCAGCCTAGCCTCGACGGCAAACGAATCTTTGCCATCGGCGAGCAGCCCCGCGGGGAACTGGAGCGCTTCGATACGAAATCGAGTCAATTCGTGCCATATCTGGCAGGGGTCTCAATCAGCGACGTCAGCTTCTCACGGGACGGCCAGTGGGTGGTCTACGTCACGTACCCTGAGCAGGCGCTCTGGCGCAGCCGGATTGACGGAAGCGACAAGTTGCAACTCACGCGTACACCGTTCCTGGCGTTTTTGCCCACCTGGTCTCCGGATGGGGAAAAGATTCTATTTGGCGGGTGGGATCCGGGGAAGACTGCCGCACTCTATACGATCGCAGCCGCAGGGGGTGTTTCGCAGCAATTGTTTAGTGATCCGGCTAGCGACGCGCTCTATGGGAACTGGACTCCGGACGGCAAATCGATCGTCTTTGAAAAAAACCGACTCAATGGCAGCAGCAACTTTCAGACAGACGTCGAGGTGCTGGATATCCAGACGGGGAAGGTTGCAACGCTTCCCGGTGCCGAGAGCTTGATTGTCCCAGCACTTTCGCCGGACGGGCGCTTCCTAGCCGCGGCCACTTCCGACCGGCTGAAGCTCATGCTCTTCGACTTCGCGATCCAGAAGTGGGTGGAACTGGCCAAGACCGACATTGGCACTGTGAGCTGGACCCGCGACGGCAAGTATCTTTATTTTGATTCCGGGTCGGGGCTGGACCCCGCGATCTCCCGTGTGCGCATGGCAAATCGAAAGCTGGAGCGGGTAACCGGGTTTAAGGACTTCCGGCGGGTGGAATTTTCGTCTTATCCCTGGAGCGGCCTCACTCCGGACGGCGCTCCCTTACTGCTACGTGACGTGGGAACCCAAGAAGTCTATGCCCTCGACTTCGAAGCCCCTTAGCACAATCTCTGGCTACCGCTCCCGCAGGACACCGGTCCACACAGCAACCCACGACGGGTGCTTGCCAACGATTCTGGGCGGATCACGAGCTACTCTTACCTAATCGGCAAGGTACGGGTGGCCGACGATACGCCCACTGACATCAGTTGTGGTTCGAGTGCTTCGACAACAGCGCGAACACGCCTATTCGTGTACTGGATTTTACTGGGCCGAGAGGTTGACTTCCTGCGCCAGCCGCTTGAATTCTGGTTGATCTCGTATGCGATCGTACGCAGGTGACACCATCAGTGATCCCAAGAATGGGTCGCGATCAGCCAAAGCTGTCTCAAGCCAGTGCAAGGCTTCTGCTGTTTGACCTAGACCCAGATAGGTCCAGGCAATGGGCAAGGCAGGAACATAGCCTTTCTCCCGACCAGCCTCCAACTTCTTGACTATTTCCCGAGCTTCGGCCGTGTGTCGCAGCACTCCGGCAAGATAGCCGAAATAGCCCTCGCCAAGCGGCATGCCGCCAGCAAGCTTTCTGCCCATGTTTGCCATTTCCCAAGCTTCTTCATTCGAGCCCAACGCCGTCAGCGATAAAGCTAGATAAAAATAGGTGTAGGGGGAGTCTGGGGTCAGTTCGATGGCGATACGCCCAGCGAGCATCGCGTCGTCATAGTGGCGCGCATAACAATTAGCCTGCACGAGGCGAAAGTTGGTCATCAGGTCCAGCGGGTCAAGTTCGACCGACTTGGCAGCATGGAAGACCGCTTCCTCGGGCCGACTCAGAAAGCTACAAAGAATGGAATAACACTGGTGTGGGAACGCGTTCGCCGGCTCCAGATTAAGCGCCCGCCGGTGCGCCTTTTCCGAATCCTCCCACCGCCACTGAAGCATTCGCAGCATTCCCAATGTGCTGTGGAGAACTGCTGAATTCTCGTCGAGTGCCAGCCCTTTGGAGAGCAAGTTTTCCGATTCCGGCAGGCCGGTAGCGGGGGGCAAATCTCCGTAAATTGTCCTTACGATAAAAGACATGGCCGCGCTGTAATAGGGTTCGGCCCAATTGGGCTCCAGCCGGATCGCTTCTTGCTGGTACTCGAAGGCGCGCTGGATGCTATCCGGCCGCCGCCTCTTAAGAAGGTAGGCTCCTTTCAAGTACAGCATGTACGCCTTTGCGTTGGAGGGGTGCACTTTCGGAAGCTGGGAGACCAAGCCGATGTGCATGGCTTCAGCTACTGCCGCGCAAACCTCATCCTGGATGGTGAAGACGTCGCCTAAGTTGCTGTCGAAGCGTTGGGCCCACATGTTGAAGCCATCTTTCACGCCGACCAGGCTGACGCTTATGCGGATGCGGTCTCCTGTCCTCCATACCGACCCTTCCAGCACAGTTTCAACCCCCAGTTCGTTGCCGATTTGCCTTGCGTCCCAACGCTGGCCCTTAAAGCGAAACACGACGCTGCCGGCGGTGACCCGCAGGCCTTCGACGCGCGAGAGCGCACGAATCAATTCGTCCGTCAATCCATCACTGAAATATTCATCCTTGACGTCGCCCGTTCGGTTCACGAAGGGCATCACCGCTACGGCAGGGCGTTTGGGAATAGGGACGACAAAGCGATAGCCGCGTTTGGGGATGGTTTCGATGAAGCTGGGGGAATTGGCCGAGTCGCCCAGAGCGTCGCGCAGTCGGCTGACTGCGGAATTCAGCGCGACTTCAAAATCCACAAACGTGTCCGACGACCAGAGCCGTCGACGCAACTCTTCGCGGGTAACAATCTCGCCGGGGCGCTCCATGAGTGCTGCGAGCACCTGAAACGACTGCTCGCGGAGGGTGACGGGCATCCCCCGCTTCAACAGTCGCCGCCCTTCCAGATCGACCTCGAATGCCCCGAAGCGCACGCTCATAACATGACCGTCCGAACATTCTTGCTTTCAATGATTTGGCTGTCAAGGTTTTGGTTAGGCGGAAACCATTGTCATGCTTTCCGATGCAGTTATGATGCATGACAGACTTTTGGAAGGGTACTGTGGGAGGGGAAGTGGCGAACGGCGGCGATATGGTTGCGAGCCCGATGGAGGCAGCGCTGGTCAGGAAGCTCAAGATCAGGCTGCTGCCATTCTTGTTTGTACTTTTTGTCCTTGCCTTCATCGACAGAATCAACCTGGGCTTTGCTGCGCTGACAATGAATCAGGAGTTAGCGATCACTACCCAGCAGTTCGGATTCGCAGCGGGAATTTTCTTTTGGGGCTACTTCCTGCTCGAAATCCCCAGCAACCTCGTCCTTCACAAGATCGGCGCCCGTGTCTGGATCGCCCGCATTCTGATCACGTGGGGCGCGATTGCCACGATAACCGGGTTTGTGCACTCCGTCCATCAGCTCTATGTCGCCCGTTTTGCACTCGGTATCGCGGAGTCAGGATACTTTCCCGGCATCGTTCTGTACTTGGGCTATTGGTTCCGGCGAAGAGAAAAGGCGCAGGCGATTGCGTTGATCTTGATCGGCATACCCGTGGCGAGCATATTGGGTGGCCCGATTTCAGGTTTCATTCTGGATCACGCCCGCTGGTTCGGCCTCAGCAGTTGGAGATGGCTACTCATTCTCGAAGGTTTACCCGCCTTAATATTCGCATTTCTCGTGCCTTTCCTGTTGCCGAGCAAACCGGGAGAGGCGAAGTTTCTGACCGGAGATGAAAAGGCATGGATAGCCGAGAAATTGGAGCGAGAAGACCGGCTAAAGCTCACTGCAAAAAAGCAATCGATTTCCGTGGCACGGACTCTGCTGAACCCCAGAGTCTGGCACGTGGCCTGTATCGGTTTTTGTCACGGCTTTGCGAGCTACACCTTTAGCTTCTGGCTACCTCAGGTGATGAAGTCACTGTTTGGCGGGCGGTCCAACACACTAGTCGGCATCGCGGTTATGATCCCCAGCCTCCTGGGGCTGGTCGCCATGGTCGTCGCGTCCCGACACTCCGACCGCACGCTGGAACGCCGATATCATCTAGCAATCTTCAGCGTTTTGGCTGGAATTGCCTTCCTCCTGCTCGGAGTACCTCGCTCGCCCTTGTTCTCTGTTGTCCTTTTTTCGGCTGTTGCTGTCGGAAACTACAGCTTCTTGCCCATCTTTTTCTCGTTGCCCAGCGAATTCCTCACTGGCTCCTCGGCTGCTGCGGGCATTGCGTTGGTGACTTCGGTGACCAACCTCGGCGGTTTTGCTGGACCTTTTACTGTGGGACTCATTCGCCAAAGGACGGGCAGCTTTTACCCCGGCCTGATCTGCGCCGGATTTTTTTTCCTTGTCTCTGCGAGCTTGGCCTTTGTTCTACCCAAGCGACTCTCGCCAGCTGGCGAACGATTAGCAGGGACTGACGTAGATCCGGAAACAAATCCTAATGTGCTATTGGAGAAAGCATGAATCTCAATCCTAAGCCTATTCGCATCGAGCCCGCATTCGCGGACCGCGAACAAGTCCGTGCCATGTTTATGCGGAATGCGCCATATCGGGCGCTCGCGGCTTATGCTCCTGAAGGGGTCAAAGACGAAACACGCGAAGAAGACAAGAAGCCGCTTCTTCCGTGGTTCCGAGGAGACTGGGCTCTGGATGGAAAGCCCCTAGTCGAGGGAGCCGAACTAATCCTGCACAACAGGAAGTTTGTCGAGGCTGCGAAGGCCGCCTTCGGCACATCGTTCGTGAATCCTGAATTCGTAGCCGTCAATATTAATGGCCCCTCGCCCGCTGGCAGAACCCACATGGACAACCCATCCTTCTACGGTGCGACTCGCGTGGATTATCCATTGCCATTTCTAAGAGTGATGGGCTTTTCTGGGCTGTTCAACGCTTGGCGCGTCGTTCGCGCCAGCACACTCTTCTGGTTTTATGAAGGTCCGGGCGGTAGCTTCGATTACTGGCCAGAAGGGCTAGATAGTCCCATGCGGACTGAGCAGTCGCCCTTTGGAAATGTCGCTCTGTGCGCAGATACTGATCGTGTGTACCACCGTATCGGTGCTATTGGAAATGATGGTGCTGAATTGCCACAGATGTCAGCCTCTGCAACAATCCAACCGGGTGGTGATGGCAACTGGACCATTCTTGAGGACGGAGAGGTTCGGGCAACTTACCCAAGTCGCGCGATTCGTTTTTCTGTTCTCTGGAAAGCCGAAGTGCGGAACGGAAATTCGAGGCCTTACGATCTGACTCTTGATCAGATCATGGCAATTTTCACAGAGGACCTGCGTCATCGCGGTATCGACTTCCATGTACCGCCCTCTCCGTTGGCGGATACTCCATGGATCCTACTTTTGCAACGGATTTATGCTCCTACTGCGACTGCTGGCAGATGACGGACAAGCAGGAAGTAATCCCAAGGTAAGGTTTACCGACATCCATGTAAGTCTTTGTCAAGGGGAAACGTAGTCCTCCTGACGCGCGCTTCCGGAGGAGCGCGCACATCCGCATTCGGCAGCATCCGCAGCTCGCAACTGTGCCTCTCGGCGGTGGTTCCTGCCTTCGCAGAACCGGACATCCATTCGCTGTCTCGGGCCCCTGGGGGCCGTCACAGAAGATTGAGTCTGTGTTCTCTGCCAGTCCTGAAACAATTCGAAGAGAGCCTCCGAAGTTTGATCTCCGTCGCTCAGTCGGCAAATGGCAGGACCTGGCAGCCTGCGCGCTGTGTGATCCCTTTTTTTCTTTCCCAGGCAGCGGTTTCTACGCCGCGGCTCTCTGGTAATGTTCTGCCGGCACGAAGTCCCGTTCTCCCCGATCCACGGCGAGCAGATACGCGACCATCTTCCGAGCTACGGCCAGCGTCGCGCGATTGGCATTCCCTTTCTGCTTTTCTGTTTCATAGACCAGGGCGAGATCGTGGTCCTGTCTGGGCGCCAACTTCGCGGCCTCCACCAGCACCCGTTGGATATGCTTGTTGCGCTGTTTGGAAAGCGGTGTGCGCATCACTTTGTCGGCTGAGCTCTTTTCCTCACCGCAAAGCCCGCAATAACTGATGGCTTGTCGGATCGATCGGAAGCGCGAAATATCCCCGATCTCCAGTGCCCAGGTCAGCGCGGTGATGGGCCCTACTCCAGGAACCGTCCTGAGCCGTTTGATTCTATCGGCCAGCAAGGGATCTCGCTGCAGCGAACTGACCAGGGCGTATTCCGTCTTCTGTAGTCGCACCACGGTATCTCGGCTAAGCTTCAGTAGAGGACGGATACTCTCATGCACGTCCTCGTTGGTCGAGAGCAACTCGCGGAAGTAGCCTACTTTGTGCAGCCGCTGCTTGTTGTAGCTCACTCCGGTTTCCATCAGCAGACCCGAGATTCGATTCTTCATCTGCACCATTTGCCGCACCAGCAGATTTCGGTAGCGCAGGGTGCGGCGTCGATCGCGAATCTGGGTCGATGCCATGTGGCACTCTGGCAAGAAGTCGCAGCGCAGGCAGTCGGCGATCTTGCTGGCATCAATTTGATCATTCTTCTTTTTTGCCGTTGCGATGGCGCGCAGCATCAGCGGATGCGCCACCTTCACTTGTTCCGCATGCGGCAGCAGATAATCGTAGATCCAGCCGGTGAAAATCGTTGCCTCCATGGCCATCGTCCGTGGTTGTGGAAGAGTCTTGATCCAGCCGTCTAGTTCCCAGCGCGTTGCCCCAACTTTGCCTTCCTGGTGCACCTGCCCGCTCGCATCCTTGACGCAGTAGCTGATCGTCTTCTTGTGAACATCCAGTCCGATGTAATACATATGTCCTTGAGGAGCCTCCGTGGTTGCTCTCTGAATCAACGTTCCCGTTGAGTTCAGCCTTTTGTACACCACGCGCTCCTCGCTAGACTTAGCATTCAAACAATACGCCGGAACCGCCAGAAGGGAGGACTCCCACGATGTCAGAGTGCCAAATCCCGCAGCCGTTTCGAGCCCGTTCGGCTGGCGATGATACGTGCGCCACTCTTCATGACAACCTCTACGCGCGAGGCGTCATACGGCTCGATCGATGTCACAAATTCGAGATTGATAAGGTGTGAGCGGTGGATTCTCAAGAAATTCGCCCCCCGCAGGCGTTCTTCGAGGTCAGACAGGCGGATGCCGACGAGGTATTGCCTCGCTGCAGTACAAATCGTCACGTAGTCATCAGCCCCTTGTGCGCGCTCAAGGCTTGCGAGAGGGATTGGGATGATGCGGTTGCTGTCGCGCACGAAGAGTCTTGAGAGCGGGCGGGTCTGTTCAAGCGATTCCGTTACGCGGGATAGTAAGGGAATCGCCGAGTCATCTAACGACGCTTGTGCTCGACGCATGACGCGTTCCAGTCGGTCGCGTCCAAATGGCTTCAGCAGATAATCAAAAGCGCCAAGTTCAAAGGCGGTGACGGCGTATTGGTCATGAGCCGTCGTGAAGATCACCTTCGGCTCATAGTCAAGCCGCTTGAGTACTTCCAGTCCCGTCGCACCCGGCATCACGATGTCTAGGAACAGCAAGTCAGGACGTTGCCCGTTCGCTGCGACAATCGCCGTTTCGCCGTCGGGAGCCTCATGAATCGACCCCTCCCAGCCGAGGTCGAGCAAATATTGTCGCAGGGTGCGTCGAGCCAGCGGCTCATCGTCGGCGATTAGAACGGAACCTTTCATCGGTCTCCACCGACTGATTTTTGATCGCGTTCCGAGGTGGACGGAACCAGAAAACTTGCCTCAAAACCTTCCCGGCCGTCCTGAACCGTCAGTTCAGCGGAAGCTCCGTATGCGGCCCGCAGACGTTCCCGCAGGGAACGCAGTCCGAATCGGTGCGATTGGCCAGGATCAGCGGTGTCTCCAGGCCCGTCATCTCGAACACTGACGCTAAGTTTCCCCTTTCGGCAGGAACATCTGATCCAGATTGAGCCGCCTTGTGGGCGGATGGAGATCGCATGGTGCACGGCATTTTCGGCCAAGGTTTGGATCGAAAACGGCGGAACGTCGAAGTGGAAAGACTCCGGGTCAATTTGTAGGTCAACCTTGAGCCGGTCCTCATAGCGAAGTTGTTCGAAGGCGATGTACTGACGAGTGAACTCGTATTCCTCGCCAAATTCGACCAATTCACGGCCATCTTCCTTCAGCGCGTAGCGCAGCATGTCCCCCAGGCGCTCGATGGCGTTTTCCGCCATGGTTGGCTGGAACTTCACCAAAGCGGCCAGCGTGTGTAGAGCATTGAACAGGAAATGCGGATTCAAACGGGCGCGAATCGCATCCAGACGCGCGGCTGCAGCCAGCGCTTCGGCGCGTGCCGCAAGCGTCTCCTTTTCGTGCAACCGACTCCGCGTCTGCACTGCATAGGAGACTCCCGCGAACAGGCCGTACAGCCAGAGGCCCATCAGAAGTTGCCAGCCAAGAACCGGGGATTTCCAGAAATCTCGCAAAGGGTTGGTGCCGCGGCGTAGTGCCTCCAGCCCATCGACTGAAATAATCCAGAGAATTGAGTACCCTGAGGCAAGGAAGACTTGAAGGAAGTAGAACTTCAAATCGAGCCGGAGGGGCCAAGGCCAGCGTTGGCAAATATGCCAGACAGCGATTCCCATCAGACTCGCGCTGCCCATCGAAATCATGCCTATTACGAGTGCGGCACGCAATGGATAGTGCCCGTACAACATCGCCAAGAAAACCCAAATCGCGAAGAACGGCAGCCATGCTGCCAAAACAATCGCGTAGCGCCTGATAACCTTTCGCATGATTCGCTTCAAATTATCGTACCTTGGATGCGAGTTCACCATCGTTCACCGACAAAACTTGCCGGTTCGCCGAAAACTTCTGGCGTGGGGATGCAGTGCGCCCTAAGTTTAGGGACCGAACGGCAGGAAAAGTCCGTGCCGGACGGCACGTTGTGGACTGTGTCTATAGAGTAAAACGATCTGGGGCGAGTGGTGCAAGTTCTTGAGAGGAATCAGATGCGAAGAATCCTGGCGTCAACGATTCTGGTGGCGGCTGTGTTTGCACAATCGGTGTCCAGCGCTGCGGCGCAGGATGTACGCAATACGTCGTACGTTACCAAAAGTGGCGAACGCGTGCTACGGATCGAGACGGTCGTGCCTGCAACCACGGAGAGTATTTGGAAAGCCTGGACTGACCCGCAGGAACTAAGCAAGTGGATTGCTCCCGTGGTTGCGATCGACCTTAAAATCGGCGGCAAAATCTCTACGAATTACGATCAAAAGGCAACAATCGGAAACCAAGGTACCATTCAGTTGCCGATCATCAATTACGTCGAGGAACAGCTTATTACACTCAAGGTGAACTTAACCGATAAATTTCCGAAGAAGGTACGCGATGAGGATCGCAATTTGCAAGAGATTGTACAGATTGTGGACCTTGGCGGGGGTAAGACAGAGGTTGTCTCTTCCATGGTGGGATGGGGCGCTGGAAAGGATTGGGATCGGACGTATGACTTTTTCGCTCGCGGTAACGAGTGGACCTACCGACAATTTGCGAAGGATCTTTCATCGCCGCCTTTTGTGATCGTGTCGCAGGCCGCGCCCGCCGTCGATACAGCTCGTGAACAGGTCGTTAAGATTGTTACGCAAATACAACGAGCTGACTACGAAGGCGACCGAACGGCTCTAAATCACCTTTACAACGAGCTTGTGCCGTTTGTTGACGAACCTGAAGTTGCATCGCGCGTTCGATATTGGCGTGGATTTGCGAAATGGCGCAGGGCCATTAACGGGTTCGGCGAAACCCCTACACCTAAAGACTTGTCAGACGACTTGACGGACGCTGAAAGCGAATTCGACGCGGCGATCCAAAGGGATCCAGTATTTGTAGACGCAAAGGTTGGTGCAGCGTCGTGCATGTTTAACCGCTTCTTCCTGGAGGGAGTCTTCAAGAATCAGAAAGATCCTCAGCGGTTGAGGGAAATCCTAACACCTGCCTCGATGTTGCTTAAGGAGGCCAAGACCACATCACCCGACAACCCACGGCTTCTCTGGGTGGTGGGTCCGAATCTGTGGAGCACTCCTCCGGACCGGGGGGGCGGTCAGGAGAAGGCGATTGCAACCTATGAGAAAGGTCTCGATGCCATCCGGCAACACAAAGAAGGCACCAATGATCCGCTGGAGCCAACATGGGGCGAACCCGAACTACTGATGAGTCTGGCTTGGTCAAACTTGAGCCGAACCACGCCTGACTTAAGGGCCGCTGAGCAATACGCACAAGCTGCGCTCAAGCTAGTCCCCTACTGGCACTACGTTCGCGACGTCCTAATGGCGCAAATTCGTACCGCGCAAGCCAAAACGCGCTGATCTCCGTCGGAGTGATGAGTCGAAATGTTGTTAAGCGCGTTGATGCTGTTGATCAAGTGACGGATGCCGGGCGAAAAAGGGGAAAGGACGGCAACCGAATGGTCGCAGCCCCGAGGGCATGTTCGATTGCGGAATCCGGTGGACGGGGTCGTTTAGTGCGTCAGCAATGAAGATTCTTGGAGGGCATATATGAAACGTTTCGTTCTGCGCTGGGCTGTTCTCTTCATCGCGGCCAATGTTTTCGGGTTTGTCGTACACGGCCTCCTCCTTCAGGGGGACTATGCCGCTAATCCGCAACTCCTGCGCACACAGGAAGACGCGAATCGGCACTTCGTGTACATGCTCATGGGATTCGCCTGTTCGTCTGCGGCGCTGGTCTGGATCTACGATCGCGGTATTCAATCTCGGCCCTGGCTCGGTCAAGGAATCCGCTTTGGCTTTGCAGTGTGGATGCTAACCTCACTCCCCTGGTTCCTGACTTACTACGCTGTTCAGCCTTGGCCAGGGGCGGTGGTGGCAAAGCAAATCTCATTTGAATTAGTGACGGTGCTACTGATGGGGGTAATCAATGCCGGGCTACATCGGAGCCAAACAGCCGCGGTTCCAGAGACGTCTCGGGTAACCGCTGAGGCGTGAGAACTTTGAAGAGTTAAGGATCGTAGTCGTGCTCGCTGCCGTGATCTCTGGAGGCAAGAATGCAGGCATCCATGTTTTATCGAATCGCTGCCGTTCTTCTGCTGCTTTTCGCAGCAGGACATACACTCGGCTTTCGCCAGTCTGATCCCAAATGGGGACTTGATGCCGTTGTTGGCTCAATGCGGTCAATTCACTTTGACGTGCTGGGGTTCAACCGCACGTTATGGGACTTCTTTGTGGCGGCCGGATTCTCTGTCGGCGTGTTTTATCTATTCGCCGCGATTTTGGCATGGCAGCTAGGTGGCCTTCCGGCAGCGACTTTGGCGCTCATGCGCGGCACTGCCTGGGCGTTCGCCCTTTGCTTTGTCGCCATCACGGTTGTGAGCTGCAGATACCTCTTTATCGTGCCCATCGCTTTCTCAATCGTGATTACATTATGTTTGACTGGGGCGGCGTGGCTTTCAGCGAAGCAGGTTTCCATGCCTCCGTTGCGCTAGTAAGGTGAGAGGATTCCAAGGACGGTCAGTGTTGCCCGGAGCTCAAGTATTCAGTCTGCTACTCCGGGGATGCTCGCCCGCTATGCGTCCGCGGTAATACTGCTGATTTCCCGCGCGGCTGAGGAAAGCAGCGTGCTCGCCTAAACGCCGATTTGTCGCTGAACAGCTTGAAAGCCCAGCTTGCTCCTTCCACCGTTGGGCGTCTATCCCTTCATGAGGACACCCCTTCATGAGGAACCACCAGCGACAGCGATATTTCTCCAGGGAAGTCTTAGTGCTGTATCTGAAGCGCCCGCGAGTGAAGGGTTGGGAGTTGAGCCGCTGTGGAGGGGCGCTTCAGATACAGCGACTTGAAGGAAGCCGCCCCGGGGGACTATGGGATTTGTATTTGGATGAGCCGGTCTTGATCGTTTGCGAGTGTGCCGTTGCGGTCAGAGCGCTTGGCTTTTAGTAGCGGGGGGCAGAGAGAATTGGTGTGGGGCGGCGCATCGGAGAGTCGGAATCGCACCACCATCCTGCATTCTGACAAATACGAGACAAAGAACCAGTGTGCGTGCCGAAGCACGAGAGAGATTCGAGGCCGGGGATATGGATTCATGCAGTGTGCTCGTGGAAAGGCGGGGATCGGAGGAGGAGTTGCGCGGCGGAGAGGCGCTCGACAACCTGCATGGTTCCGCCGCAGAGCGGACATTGCCACAGCGAGTGGATGGATAGAGCGGTCGGCGAGGTGACGCCTGCTGCTGGCCGATCGGATGACTGGAGCAATCGGGAACAGAGTGGAAGAAACTCCGCTCGCCGCCGGTTGGCGAGGAAACCGAAGTTGCGGATGCGCATAAAGCCGGGCGGGCAACAAGTGAAGTAGGAAGCGGCGCAAGAACTCATCGACGGGCAGAGTCATGAGCCGCTTCTTGTCGCCATGAGCGGAGTCTCGCCAACGGAAGGTGACGCTGCTATCGGCAAGAGCGATCAATCTGGAGTTGGAGATGGCGACACGATGGGTGTAGGCGCCAAGATAGCGCAGCACATGTTCTGGTCCGCCGAAGGGCCGTTTGGAGTAGACGACCCAGTCGTGACGGAACAGTACCCGCAACCACGAGGCAAAAGCGCGCGGCTCTGCAAGCGGTGAGAGATGTCCGTGGAACTGGAGTGTGCCGGCATGAAAGGCGGTCTTGAGTGCGGCGACAAACTTACCTCGGAAGACGCGGCTGAGAACCTTGACGGGAAGGAAGAAGGAGCGGCGCGAGGAGATCCAGCGGGAGTGATCCGGAGCGATGCCGCCTGCGGCCAGCACGCAGTGGACATGGGGATGATGCTGCAGTCGCTGGTCCCAGGTATGGAGTACGCTGAAGAAGCCGATCTGCGCACCGAGGTGACGAGGATCGCTGGCGATTTCCAGCAAGGTCTGAGCACTGGCATGAAAGAGTAGGTTGTAAATCAGCCGTTTGTTCTGCAGCGCGAGGCGAGCCAGTTCCCGCGGCAGCGTGAAGACGACGTGCACGTAGCTGGTGGGCAGTAACTCTCGTTCCCGCGCTTGGAGCCAGTGCAGGCGTGCATTGCCCTGACACTTGGGACAGTGTCGATTGCGACACGAGTTGTAAGAGATGGCGGAATATCCGCAGTTCGAGCAGTGATCGCGATGCCCGCCTAGCGCGGCGGTGCGGCAGCGAGCAATGGCCAGCAAAATCTTCTGATGCTGCCAGGTGATCCAGCGGCGACTGCGTTCAACAAACAACTGCCCCGCACAGCGAACGATGTCGGCCACCTCCAGAGGAGGCCGGTTCATGCGCTCGGTGTCGGCTCTCCTTGTTCTCGAATCGTGAGTGCATCCAGCGGACTGCCAGTGGCGCTGAGATGTCGCCGGGAGAGATGCAGATAGATCGTCGTCTCCTCCAGGTCGCGATGCCCGAGCAGCATCTGAATGGTGCGCAGGTCGGCGCCGGCTTCGAGTAGGTGTGTGGCAAAGCAGTGACGCAGGGTGTGGGGATGAATGTGCTTGTGTTCAAGCCCAGCGCGTTGGGCCGCGTTCTGACAGGCAGTCCACAGGACTTTGGTGGTGACCGGATAACTCGCGGTATGCCATCGGTTGCCGGGAAACAGCCAGTTCGTTGGCTTGTGCCTGAGCCCGCGCCAATAGACCCGTAGCGCATCGAGCAGTTTCGGGCTGAGCATGACATCGCGGTCCTTGCGACCTTTGCCGCCCCGGATATGGATGATCATCCGCTGGCTGTCGATATCGCTGATCTTCAGGTGTGCGACTTCTGCGCGACGTGCGCCCGTGGCATACAGCGTCATCAACAGGATGCGATGAAAGGGAAACTCGGCCGCGTCAATCAGGCGCGCGACCTCCTCCTGGCTGAGTATCTCGGGCAGGTGCAGAACCTTTTTCGGATACGGCGTCTCGGCAATGCTCCAGCCTCTCTTCAAAACCCGAATATAGAAGAAGCGCAAAGCAGCTAGCCGCAGAGTCACAGTGTTCGGGCTGAACTTCAACTTAGTGAAGAGCGCTGCCTGATACTCGCGAATGTGTTCGGGCCTAAGCTGATCGGGTCGGCGGTGGAAGTAGCGACTGAAGTGCTCAACCCCGTGAAGGTACGAGCGGATGGTTGAATCGGCGAAGTTGCGGCGTCTTAGTTCTTCCAGCATGAGCTGACGTAGATGGGTCACAGAGAGTTCCTCCTCTGCGACCCAAACTAGCTCAGATCACCTCCACCGTTGGCCAGCAACACGCGAATGCGTCCGCCGCAACGCGGCTTCGTTCAAGTCGGTTTATGGAGAGTGATCGCGATTACTCCCGGTTGACGGGCAACTCTGAGGTAACGGGATTAGGTAACCCGGTAAGGGAAGGTTCGCCCCAACACGCCCGGTGATGGGTCAATTCCGGGTGGTGGACGATATGGCGATGGTTTGCCCACGATCTCTCCAGCGGGGATACGCTATGGCACTCGCTTGGCTTCGAGTTCACCGTCGGTATGGGTGTAGAGAATTCCGGTCACTTTGCCGGATTTATCCCGAAGGAACCTCTCCACCCAACCGTCTTCCCGGCTGAAGAACGTGTCGTACTTGCCGGGGAAAAGTTCGAAGGCTTCCTCGTCCCATGACTCAGAGAACTCGGAGAGCCTATCGCCCTTCCGAACGATGACAATGTCGCCTTTGTCGCCGCTGTCGACCAGTCGGTAGTGGCCGACGTAATCATCCAGGTGATCGTTCGCGGAGGGCGTCCGGTGCCTGTTGGGTATGTCTGTTTCCTGGAATGCCACCAGCCGCCACTCGCCGTTCTTGTACGTGAGTACACGGGTGGTTCTGGAGGTTGCACCCCAATTGATCCCCGTCTTCTTGTCATAGTCGGTCCAGTGCTTCGTTTGATTCTCAATTGCGACGCCCCCGGTAAATACCACTCGAACATCTTCGGGCTGCTCATCGCTATCGGTATGGATGTCGCCTTCGGGTTTCCTGAGTTCGGCAAGACATTCCTGCTTCCCCTTGCGCACACCTCCATCGTCGGTAGAGATAAAGCTATCTTCTACCAGTTTGTCCCACGCAGCTACATCGCGACTGTGAACGGCAGCCCAAATCTGGTGGCTTACGTCGCGCACTGCCTGCTCTGTTGCAGGGCATGTAATCGAAGGTTGATTCTGTTGGGCGAAAGCGTGAAGAGATGACAACAAGAGGAATGCAATGGAGAGTGGTCTGACGGTCATGTGGCCTCCATCGCAACAGCTTACTATGGGACATGGCGTTCGATTTTAGATCCCAATCGGGATTGCCTATCGACAGCCTTTGCGCCCCGGGGCCCGGGCTGGCTGCTTTCGGATTCTGGGCGGTAAACGGGCAACTCTGACGGAACGCGATTGGGTAATGGTTGCCGACGATTCGCCAGTCTGAGAGGATCTATCTCTAGGCGATGGCAGGTTTAGCTTGACCCGCCTGTCGGCATAAAATGGTATGGCAAGTTCTGGGATGACCGGTTGTATCCAGGTCGGTCTAAACAAGAATTAGTCCTCAGAGGGGGACCCGATGAAGCGCACGTGGACGATCATAGGGGTAGGCGACGTGCCGGGCAGCTTCAAATGGTACCAGGCGCTGTTCGGTCAGCCGGCTGCCCTTCCTGCCCATGATTACTTTGGGCAAATCCTCGATTCAGATGGAACTGTTTTGCTCTGCCTCCACGAGTGGGGCGCCCACGAGCATTCCTCATTGATGAGTCCCGATCACGGGACACCCGGCAACGGGCTCCTGTTGTTCTTCCGTGTTGATGATTTCGACCTGGCGTTTCAAAGGGCACGCGCCCTCGTCACTCGGCTCGAAGAGGAGCCACACGTGAATCCGAACACTCAAACTAAGGAGTTCTCGCTCCGAGATCCGGACGGATATTACGTTACGATCAGTGCGCTCTCTGCGGCCTGACAAGGCGCTGGAGCTGCCGAGCGCTGGCCGGGGCTTCATGGGGCAGCGCCGCCCGACGTCGATCCCCTCGCAGGGCGGCTCTTGCGGTCTGATCGCCCATTCCAATAGGGAACATATCGCGGATTTCGATTATTCTGATCGTGTCGCGCGCTACTCTTCCGCAATCAGATCAGGGAAGAGTAGCCGACAATACATCCGGAACAAAGAGAGAGCACCGAACGGTTGTGCACTGATGTTGTTTCCCTATAGCAGTCCCAGATGGTCCGGGTATTTGGCCTGCAATGCGCTGATCAGGAGTTCGAACTCGGGCAGACTTCGCAAACTCGCGAGGCTGGGATCTTTTAGGAAGTAAGGCCAGCAAGCGAATCCGGTGCTGACGCTCCGCTCCAGCCACTCAAAAGCAGTTTCGCGCCTTCCGGTCAGGGCGAGCGTGCAGGCGATCTGATAGTACGTATGGTGCGAGTGCCCAAAGGATTTGGGGCTCGAACAGGCTCTGGTCACACATTCGATGCCGGCGTCGCGATTCCCCATCAATGCGTGGAGCAGGCCCTGTAAACTGATGATGAGCGGTTCATTCGGCACGAGCTGCAGCGCTTCCTCCATCAGTCGGCTCGCCTCTTCCCAATCCCCGGTCATCATTGCGGGGAACGGAGCAAAATAAAGCGCGTACTTGTTGCTGGGGCTCTCCGTCCGCCAGGCTTGAATCTGGTGGCGCGCGAGATCGTATTCCTGGCTCCAGACATATACCTGCACAATGCTCGGGCTCACAGCCTTACGGAGTTGAAAAGGACGTCCCCTTTCAAACATCGCACGCGAGTGATCGAGCAGTCCAATATGTGCCAGGATGCTGCCCAAACGGTTGTAGGCATGAGGCAGATTGTTCTGCAGAGCCAGAGCCCGCTTGAGATCGGCAATCGCCTCCAGATGCTGAAAGTTTTTCGACGGTCCCCAGAGCAGAAACGCGCGCGCGACGTGGCCTTCGGGAAGACTCGCATCAATTTCGAGCGCCCGCCGGCAGTGGAATTCGGCTTTCTCCAGCCACACGCTGGCCGGGTCGAATTCAAAATGGCGGGTTGTGCATGCGAACGAGAGGGTCGCGTGAGCGAGGGCAAACATCGGATCGCGAGTCACCGCATTGGTGAGATGGTGACTCGCTTGATCCATCATCGACGCATCGCCGGAGGCCGCGATCCGATAGCCGCGCATGAATTCCGAATATGCCATCGGATCCCTGCTATAGCGTGGCCCCTGCTCGACCGCCGCCGGACTATACGGCCGGTTCAGTGCGCGGCTGATCTGCTTCGCAATATCGCCTTCGAGACCCGCAAGGCGATCCATGTCAATGTCGCACTTCTTCGTGAAGCTGGGGCGCTGCAGGTAGGTGTCGAGCATCTCCAGCGACAGGCGCCATTGCCCTTTTGATATCTGAATGGCACCGTGTACAACAAATCGCACCCCTAGACGAGAGGCGATTTCCGAAGGCGTTAGTTCAAGAGGCAGGTTCAGGACTGCCGAAGTGGGCAGCACGTCCACGCCCGATAGATTGCCAAGGAGCGAGACGAGCGAATCCGCGAACCCAAGACACAAGCCTTGGTCGTCCGCCGCTTTCTCCAGCGACAACAGCGGCAACACGGCGATGGAAGACCTCTCACCCAATTCGCTCCCATCTTTCCGGGCGTCAGTGCGCACAGAGTTTCGTCCAGGATCGGAGAGCGGGTATTTCGCATCGATCACCCGAACCGGGCCGACGAAGCGATATCCTTTGCCGACTACCGTTTCAAGAAAGCGTGGCTTTTCGGCGTTGTCAGCCAGCGCGGTGCGAAGCTTCCGCACAATGTTGTTGACGTTCTTTTCAGTATCGATAAACAGGTCGGAGCGCCACAGCTTCTTAACGATGTCCTCCCGGCACACCATCTGCTCGCGGCGTTCAAGCAGAAAGATCAGCAAGTCCATGGGCTTCTTCTCGATCTTGATCCGCCGTCCGGAACGCCGCAGTTCGTAGCGCCCCAAGTCGACTTCGACTTCGCCGGTACTCTGCTTTGAATGTCCCATGGAGAACCCTGGCCAGCATTATCCAATAAAAATCAACAACTTGCGACGATATAAGAAAAATATCTAAAGGCGATACACGCTGCATTGTGAAGCGCTCCACCTCACGAGATCATGCCCCATCAAGAATCTCGGAGGAGACTCTCATGAAAAGAAAGCTGTTCATCACCCTGTCAATCGTCGCGATGTTGTGCATCGCAGGCCAGTTCTTCACCACTGCCGCACATCCCGGCGCTCACGAAAAGAACGCGTTCACCCCGGACACAATTCAGTGGGGTCCGCCACCACCTTTCGTCGCCCCGGGCGCGCAACTGGCCGTAATCGAAGGCAACCCTGCTGCTTCCACCGGTGACTACACGGTGCGTCTGAAAATGCCGGACGGTTATCGAATCGCACCGCACTGGCATCCTCAGCGCGAAAACGTCACGGTCATCTCAGGGACGTTCAAGGTCGGTATGGGAGACACCTTCGACAAGGACAAGATGGGATCGTTTCCCGCCGGCAGTTTCGCCTATCTCGATCCCGACATGCATCACTACGCGATGGCTTCCGGCGAAGTCATCGTGCAGGTCCACGGCAGCGCACCCTTGCAGTTCAACTACGTCAATCCCGCAGACGACCCGAGCAAGAAGTAAATGCTTGGCTCTCCACGATTGGAGGAACCTAATGGCTGTGGATACGAAAAAGCTGGAGCAATTCTTAGGACAGTTTGTCAATGATCTGGGAGCCACCGTTCACGCTGGTATGGTCGTGATCGGGGAACGCCTTGGCCTCTACAAGGCTCTGGCGGCCAGCCCACTCACACCGACGGAACTGGCTGCCATAACCCGCACGGACGAGCGTTACGTGCGCGAGTGGCTCGCTTCTCAGGCGGCGGGCGGTTATATCACGTATAACCCGCAAACCCTCAAATTCGGAATGACCGAAGAGCAAGCGCT
The DNA here is from genome assembly GCA_963787495.1 of uncultured Acidobacteriaceae bacterium. Taxonomy (GTDB): domain Bacteria; phylum Acidobacteriota; class Terriglobia; order Terriglobales; family Acidobacteriaceae; genus Sulfotelmatobacter. The sequence continues at coordinate 196,556 of CAWBDA010000001.1, read as the reverse complement.
CACCTTGGCGAATGAGGATGGTCCAGCGTATTTGCCCGGCGCCTTCGAACTGGCTTTGGGATCATTGGCCGCTGTCCCGCGCATCACAGAGGCGTTCCGCTCCGGTGCCGGCATGGGCTGGGGCGAGCACGAGGACCGGGTGTTTCACGGGTGCGAGAAATTCTTCCGTCCGGGCTACGCCGCGAACTTGGTCAGCTCCTGGATTCCTGCTCTCGATGGCGTCCAGGACAAACTCGCGAGCGGAGCAAAGGTCGCCGACGTAGGCTGCGGGAAAGGCTCTTCCACCATCCTGATGGCGAAAGCCTTCCCCAAGTCCCATATCTATGGATTTGACTACCATGACAAGTCCATTGAGGCGGCGCGGGAATCCGCCAAGCGTCAGGGGGTGGCCGACCGGGTCACGTTCGAGGTGGCGAAAGCCAAGGAATTCCCAGGGAAAGACTACGACTTCGTGGCGGTCTTCGACTGCCTCCACGACATGGGAGACCCAGTCGGCGCCGCGGCGCACGTACGCGCCGCCTTAACCGACGATGGTTCCTGGATGATCGTCGAGCCCTTCGCCAATGACGACCTTCAGGAAAATCTGAACCCGGTGGGCCGCGTCTACTATTCGTTCTCGACGTTGCTGTGCACGCCCTGCTCTCGATCGCAGGAAGTGGGGATGTGTCTGGGCGCTCAGGCCGGCGAGAAACAAATACAGAAAGTTGTCACTTCTGCCGGCTTCAGACGCTTCCGGCGGGCTACACAGACACCCTTCAATCTGGTCTATGAGGCTAGGCCATAACCGGAACAGACCGTCAATTGCTGCTGGGGTGGGCCCACCGACTCAATGGACCGCTGTCGTGTCGGCTCATTCTCAGATGTTCCTAGTCGCCCCACAATCTACGCACGCGACGACAGGGCTGTGACTCGTCCGCCCGTTCTGACCCAATCCGGTTATGGAAGAGTAGCCGACCATCCGTCCAGAGTCTTGGAACCGCCAGGCGTGAGACATGGTTGTCCACGCCAAGCGATTAAATCCGCCACAGGAGATAAAATCCAAGCAGGAGAAGTGAGCTGCCAAGGATTGGATCAATTAAGCGGCCGAAGCGGCTGCGATCCAATCTCCTGAGGAGTCCTCCTGCTGCGGTACCCACTAGCACCAGAGGAAGACCTGTTCCCAAGCCGTAGAGGAATAGAAGCAGCCATGCGTACATGAAACTCTGCTTGTACGCAGCATAGGATAGAACCGACGCAAGGACGGGCGTTCCGCACGGCCCAATGATGAGTGACAGCAGAAGCCCGGTCCCAAATGCCCCACCAAAGCTGGGTTGGAACGGCTTCGTAGTGAAGGCTGGAAGTTTGACCCAACCCAGGCGATATATGCCCATGAAGATGGGAATGACAGCGATTGCATACTTCGCCGGCATTCCAATTTCCGCGATCCTCCCGACATAGGCTGCTATCGAGCCAAGCGTACCAATTGCAATCGCGACTCCCAAAACGAATGCGACTGCGTTCCCGAACGAGCGCCGGATGGTCTGCTGTTCCTCTACTGAACAGCAAGCCCCAGCCGCTGCGGGGTAGAGGGCCAGGCAACAAGGACTCATCCCAGCAAGCACACCACCTGCCAAGGCGAGAGGCAAAGCAAAGAGATTGCCGCCAGACAGCGCTTCACTCAGATTGAGGGGGGCACTCATAATGTTGACTAATGCAACCGCGCAAGCTGGGTGCGAACGGCCGTAACTGTCTGGGGATCCTCGCCCTCAAAGCGTGAAACAACTTGTCCTTCGCGATCGAGGATCAGCACCGTAGGAATAATGAGGATACGGTACCGCCTCACCATCTCTGATTTGCTGTCAGGGCTGAGTTCCTGCACTTGAAATCCACGTTGACGCGCCGCCCGTACCGAATGAATGATCTCCGCGCAGGCGTCCTCAGAGTCAGCCTCGCTCAGATCGGCCACGAGGAGGACCCTGGGAGGACCGTCCGCTCCGGCGACTGTTGCGTGCTTGGTGTGTACCTTGTAACCGGTGATCGCTATGACGATGAGCGCCACAGCCACGATTCCAGGCCCGTTCACCTTCATTGGCAGCTCTTCTCTTTCGTATCGGAGCAACCGCACGCACCGCGCGTCTCGGAAGAACTCTCGGGTGGGATAGGAAACAGGACACCGGGTGCCGCGTCCTGCACGAATGGCGTCCCTTGCAGCAGGCTTTGCTCGGCGCGTGCTAGTTCACGACCGAGATAGGCCGCATGGTCAAGGCGGGTAACGAGGTCTCGCTCAATTGCTTCGGTGTACAGGGCTCCGGTGGAGACCCCCTCTATCACACATTCAAGTACTCCGTGATTGGTGTAGTGCTCTACCACAAGCTTCTTGGTCCGCCGCTCAGGATATATAACGAAATATCCCGCATTATCGAGTGTTAAGTGTGTCGGGTTTGTTGCATGAATTCGCTTGACCGGAGTTTCGTGGAACGCCGACTCGTACGTTCCGGGATTGCGCTCGCCGACAGCATCGATGCGGTTGATGAGAATCTCCTCGTCCTGTTCCCCAATCAGAGACACCAACTCGACTTGGTTCAGGAAGGCACGGGTCTCTTCTCGGCTGACATTCTTGAGGACAGGTCGCCTGCCAAGTGCGCCGTTAATCCTGCCTCGATCATCGAGCCCGTTGCGGAATAGGCACTCTAAAGACTGACCCGGCAGGTGTCCGACGGTCTGCTGGGTGTCCTCCCCGCAAAGCAGCAGGAAACGGATGTGGGGGTTCGCGAGCACATTCTTGATCACCCGCTCGATACCGAGGTTTTCGGTATGCATGGTGCCGACAATCGCGAGTCCCTCAGGCTTGCGGTTGGCAAGATTCACTGCGAGAGCTTCGTTGTTTAGCGTGCAGACAGCAACCGGGGCGCCGTAGCGCACGACATAGAAGTCTCCGGGCAGCGGTGGCCATCCTGGGCGTGCGTCCGGCTCCTCAGTAGGACAGAGATCAAGTCCGGCCCCCACGTCTGGATAGGCTTCAACGAATGCATTGGCTGCAATCGCCGGGTAGCAAACTGGGCAGCCGAGGCAGTCGTATTGCTTGGGCGCAACCACCGAGCGAGCCTCAGCCAAGATCGGCGCAAGCTCATTCTTGCCGGCCTCAGTTCCCGAAAGAGCTTCGATTGTCTTATGCAGGCAGCCGCATTTGTGACACTTGGGCGCAGCGACTGCCTCTGCTAGTTGATTGCTGACGATCTTAAACGCGGGTTCCTTTTCGCTCGTCGCATTCATATCCTGACCTCTGCACGCAACACGTCAGCCGCCAACTTTCCAGCAAGTTCGCTGCGCAGCGAGTAGTAAGCCATTCGACCGTCGTTGCGATACTTCAAGAGCTTGAGATCGCGCATCTTGCGGAGGTGGTGCGAGGCAGTTGAAATGGTGGTGCCGAGCACATGGGCTACGTCACAGACGCACAACTCTACGCCGTCTTGAAACGCAATCAGAATCTTCAGCCGCGCCCGGTCGCTCAGGGCCGCAAATAAAACGCGAGCTTCTTCGAGGACCTCATCCGGAGGAAGCTTCTGTTGCAGCTTGCGGACCAGCTTTTCCTTGAAGCACGGAATCGAGCAAGTGTCTTGAGAAGTACTCGACAATACGACATTCACACGCATGTGATAATAATAGCATAAATCCGGTTCGCAGAATCACTTTGCGGGGATTGTGGATGGATCACGGGCAACTCTTACTTAATCCGCTAAGGTAAGGGTTGCCGACATCCATGTAAGTCTTTGTCAAGGGGAAACGTAGTCCTCCTGACGCGCGCTTCCGGAGGAGCGCGCACATCCGCATTCGGCAGCATCCGCAGCTCGCAACTGTGCCTCTCGGCGGTGGTTCCTGCCTTCGCAGAACCGGACATCCATTCGCTGTCTCGGGCCCCTGGGGGCCGTCACAGAAGATTGAGTCTGTGTTCTCTGCCAGTCCTGAAACAATTCGAAGAGAGCCTCCGAAGTTTGATCTCCGTCGCTCAGTCGGCAAATGGCAGGACCTGGCAGCCTGCGCGCTGTGTGATCCCTTTTTTTCTTTCCCAGGCAGCGGTTTCTACGCCGCGGCTCTCTGGTAATGTTCTGCCGGCACGAAGTCCCGTTCTCCCCGATCCACGGCGAGCAGATACGCGACCATCTTCCGAGCTACGGCCAGCGTCGCGCGATTGGCATTCCCTTTCTGCTTTTCTGTTTCATAGACCAGGGCGAGATCGTGGTCCTGTCTGGGCGCCAACTTCGCGGCCTCCACCAGCACCCGTTGGATATGCTTGTTGCGCTGTTTGGAAAGCGGTGTGCGCATCACTTTGTCGGCTGAGCTCTTTTCCTCACCGCAAAGCCCGCAATAACTGATGGCTTGTCGGATCGATCGGAAGCGCGAAATATCCCCGATCTCCAGTGCCCAGGTCAGCGCGGTGATGGGCCCTACTCCAGGAACCGTCCTGAGCCGTTTGATTCTATCGGCCAGCAAGGGATCTCGCTGCAGCGAACTGACCAGGGCGTATTCCGTCTTCTGTAGTCGCACCACGGTATCTCGGCTAAGCTTCAGTAGAGGACGGATACTCTCATGCACGTCCTCGTTGGTCGAGAGCAACTCGCGGAAGTAGCCTACTTTGTGCAGCCGCTGCTTGTTGTAGCTCACTCCGGTTTCCATCAGCAGACCCGAGATTCGATTCTTCATCTGCACCATTTGCCGCACCAGCAGATTTCGGTAGCGCAGGGTGCGGCGTCGATCGCGAATCTGGGTCGATGCCATGTGGCACTCTGGCAAGAAGTCGCAGCGCAGGCAGTCGGCGATCTTGCTGGCATCAATTTGATCATTCTTCTTTTTTGCCGTTGCGATGGCGCGCAGCATCAGCGGATGCGCCACCTTCACTTGTTCCGCATGCGGCAGCAGATAATCGTAGATCCAGCCGGTGAAAATCGTTGCCTCCATGGCCATCGTCCGTGGTTGTGGAAGAGTCTTGATCCAGCCGTCTAGTTCCCAGCGCGTTGCCCCAACTTTGCCTTCCTGGTGCACCTGCCCGCTCGCATCCTTGACGCAGTAGCTGATCGTCTTCTTGTGAACATCCAGTCCGATGTAATACATATGTCCTTGAGGAGCCTCCGTGGTTGCTCTCTGAATCAACGTTCCCGTTGAGTTCAGCCTTTTGTACACCACGCGCTCCTCGCTAGACTTAGCATTCAAACAATCCATCCGGAATCACGTCGGTACATGCGCAGGCAAGCGCGACAAACCTTCCCGGATGAACAGTGTCGTGGTTCCTTTAGGGGGCTAGGGGGCTGGTCCGGTAGCCCGCCTTTTGTTTCGCCCACGGAGCCGAAAAGCATGGCTTGCTCACAGTCTGTCTAGTTAGGAGAAAGCTGGGACCCATGCTAGCATCGTTTCAGTTTTGGGTTCCTGCAGTCCCAGTTGAACTTGCCGCTGCAGAATCAACCAAGAACCCTTTGCTCCATGCAGGACGGCGCCGAAGGGATTCCGCTTGGCTCTTGACGATATTGCGAAACTCATTGATGCCGGAAAGGAAAGGGTCTATCTCACTCATAACGAGGTGAATAACCTGATTCCCCATAACGGCCATTCCCCAGAAGCTCTGGATGACCTACTCACCACCATCGGGACGCACGGCATTGACGTGCTTGAGGGCCAGCCCAAGCTGCCCACCTCGGCCCTCACAAACAAGCTTGAGAACGAAGTTGAGGCCAGCGACGAAGTCGAGCTTGACCTGCCCCTAACGGCTCTTGAAAAGACCAACGATCCGGTGCGTATCTACCTGCGCAAGATGGGCACAGTGCCTCTTCTCACCCGCCAAGGGGAAGTGGACATTGCCAAGCGCATTGAGCGCGGACAGTTGCGCGTGCTGAAGGCACTTTCACGCTCGCCCATTGTGATCCGTCAGATTCTAGCCATCGCCGAGGATTTGAAGCGTGGTGTCCGCTCGATCAAGGAAATTGTCGTCTTCGATGAGGAAGAGATGACCGAGGACTTCCTGGAGAACCGCGTCAAGGACACCACGCGCCGCATCGAGCAGTTGCAGAAGCATTACAAAAGAGCCAGGCAGCTGGCGGGACGACTACCAACCATCCCCGCAGAAAAGAAAACACGCGAATACCGGCGCTGCCGATGTGGCTTGGGCCGCGAGATCGTTCGCCTTTCGCTGATCATCCGTAACCTCGGTTTCACCAGCTTCGAGCGCAAACGCCTGGTCGAGCGGGTGAATAACACCATGGAGATTATGCGCTCGCTCGACCGCCAGGTCAGCAACCTGGAAAAGAAGATTGAAAGCGCGCGCAGCCAACAACTCGAGAAAGACTATCGCAAGGCGCAGCGGCAGCATCGCGCCGACCTGAAAAGCCTGGAGGGCGACGCCGGCGTGAGCTTCGAGGAGCTGCGGCGCACGCAGCGCGAAATCATCCAGGGCGAGATGGATGCGGAGGAGGCCAAACACGAACTCATCGAAGCCAACCTCCGCCTCGTGGTTTCCATCGCCAAAAAGTATGGCAACCGCGGGCTTCAGTTCCTTGACTTAATCCAGGAGGGCAACGTCGGCCTGATGAAGGGAGTGGACAAGTTCGAGTACCGCCGCGGCTACAAGTTCTCCACCTATGCTACGTGGTGGATTCGCCAGGCAATCACCCGCGCCATTGCCGACCAGGCGCGCACCATCCGCCTCCCGGTGCACATGGTCGAGATCGTCAACAAGCTGATTCGCATCTCGCGGCAACTGGTCCAGGAGTTGGGCCGCGAACCCACGTCGGCAGAGATTGGTAAGCACATGGACATTCCTGCGGCCAAAGTGCGCAAGGTGCTCAAGATCATGCAGGCACCGATCTCGCTAGAGACGCCAATTGGCGAGGAAGGAGATTCCCATCTCAGCGATTTCATCGAAAACCGCGCCACGGTCTCGCCGGCCGAGGCCGTCATCACCCTGAACCTTAAGGAGCAGACTGCGCTCGTACTGCACACCCTGACACCGCGCGAGGAGAAGATCATGAGGATGCGCTTTGGCCTGGAGGACGATTCGGAGCACACGCTGGAGGAGGTTGGTCGGGCGTTCGCCCTCACCCGCGAGCGCATTCGCCAGATTGAAGCCAAGGCTCTGTGCAAACTGCGCCAGCCTTCACGCTCAGTCAAGCTTAGGTCATTGCTCGACATGGTGCACGAATAACGCCGCGGACGAAACCTGCACGCTGGGATAGCCAAGGAAAGGGATGGCGCAGCATCTGCGGGTTGATCTGGGCAGCCTCACTGCGATGCGGCATACAGTGGCTAGTTTACGACGTGTTCCGCAAAGCAGGCAGAGCGTAGGTCGAGTCATCCAGAGCTTGTTCCTCTTCGATGTTGTCTCCGGCTATGTGGAACAACTCCCGTGCCCTTGGTGCAATTGCTTTCTCAGCTTGCGCAATGCGCTCCGGGAGTCTGGCGTTATCAATTTCAAAGAGCGCAGCCCTCGCGCGTTTAGACGAAACCCTTCAACCCGACTTGAACCGCCTGGGATGGGTTTCTATTCGCGGCGGCCTCGGGAACGTCAGCACAGGATGCCGCAAAGTGGCTGGGGGCGTTGCCGTAGTGACGAGCATAGCCCGTTCACGGGGCAGCGTCCCCCCTAATGTTCGAGCGATGTTAAACAGGGAGCGGCTTCCACAAACACAGCAACGATCGTGTGGGCTGTCGCTTACGACATCGCAGTCAGCGCACAGTACTGCGCTCTTGAGGGAAATTGCATTTAGCGGTGGCTCGTTCACACCGATTTCGACCACAGCGTCCTTCATTTGCTCACCCCCACCGAACCTTGGAATAAATCACCCAATCCATCCGTAGCAAAGGGAAGGCGACCCCGCAACCTCCTGCGGTCACGGCAGCCCCCTCTGTCCCCCCCAAAAGCTATCGTACCCGGACCTCGGAAACGTAGTCTACAGAGTATGCCCTATGGTGTAGTCCGGGAAACTCCGACTAGTCTACCCGGGCGTCGCTGCACCGTCTGGATGCAGGCGCGCAATGCTTCGTATGGAAGATAGGATTCGCAGACTGTGTGCTGGAGCTTCTTGCCAAGAAAGGCGACGAGGAAGTAAGGCCGATACTCGCCGAACTTCGGGACGCATTGCGCGTGCACATCGAACGCATGCGGGAGCGTTTTAGCGCCTACCCGTTCCTAGTGGAGCGGCGGGCCCGAAACGACGGTGTGCCGGTGAATAAACAAGACCAGGACGACGCGGCGGACACAGCCAGCCTGAGAGATACAGGTACTTAAGGCACTGGGCAAGTTATGTAAGATTTTTCGCTGGGTGGCGCGCGTACCCTGTCGTGTCGCACTGGCATTTGTTCACGCTCCTCCAATACCTGAAGTAGCTCTTGGATTATGGTTAGAAATCTGTCTGGGTCTTGCTCAACAACAGCCCGCTCGCAAAGTCCTCTCCAACGTTCTTTGGTTTCGCCTCGCAAGGTTGTCACCTCCAAAACTCGGCAGTTGGCTCAGTTCGCAATCCTTAAAGACGTGTTGTCAGCAGGCGGTACCTCCGGCTAGCTTGGTAGAAAAAGTAGGAAAAAGAAAACCGACACAGGTAACGAAGCAATTGTGCCGCCAAATGACTCGGCGGCCCCCAAAGTCGTCCTGCATCAGGGACTTGGCTATGCCCAGTCGATTTGCTCGGGGAGAAGTCGCAGGGTAAAGTTTGCCGACCAGCATCACAAGGCGCTCGACGGTGCTGGGGTTCTCGCCGGGTGGGGCACCCCAATTTCGGTCGCGATACAGGATTCCCTGTATTTCATGCAGCCAGGAGCTGTAACTAGCGTAAAGTATGTCGGTAGACTGTGCAGGATCAGTCGCAGTGGCTTCCCAACGGATTTCTAGAATGCAAGCGCGCCATGGATGACAGGATCAACATCCTGATGGTCGACGACCAGCCGGGCAAGCTGCTTACCTATGAAGCCATGCTCGGTGAACTAGGCGAGAACCTGATCAAGGCTCATTCGGGAATGGAAGCCCTGGAACACCTGCTGAAAACCGACATTGCCGTCGTGCTCATGGACGTGAGTATGCCCGGAATGGATGGTTTCGAAACGGCGCAGATGATCCACGATCACCCGCGCTTTCAAAACATGCCTATTGTCTTCATCTCCGGGATTCACATGACGGACCTCGACCGGCTGAAGGGATATCAACACGGAGCTGTAGATTACCTTTCTGTTCCTGTTGTTCCAGAGTTGCTTCGGGCAAAAGTGAAGGTGTTTGCGGAGTTGCATCGCAAGACGCGCCAACTGGAAATGCTTAACGCCCGCATGACTACATTGCGGGACGAAGAGCGGAGACACATCGCGCGCGAGTTGCACGACAGCGTTGGGCAACTACTTGCCGCCATCAGTATGAACAGTGCTTCGGTGGAGGCGGAAGTCTCATAAGCTAAGCCCTGAGGCGGCCAAACGCGTCTCTGAAAACGCGGCGATGGTCGCACGAGGCCAGTAGGCAGATTCGTACCATTTCCCACCTGCTGCATCCTCCCTTGCTGGATGAAGTAGGTCTTGCATCTGCGCTTCGTTGGTATGTCGAGGGATTTTCCGAACGCAGCAAAATCGACGCGAAGCTCGATATCCCGCAAGAGTTTGCGGGTTTGTCCAAAGAAATGGAGCTCTCCATCTTCCGGGTTGTGCAGGAGTGCCTGACCAATATTCATCGTCATGCTGGGAGTCCCACGGCCGGAATTCGCATTATTCAAGACGACGCTTGTTTAAGAGTTGAGATCGAAGATGCGGGCAAAGGGATTCCGCCTGAAAAGCAGTCCACGTTCGGGTCGTCGGCTCACGCCGGCGTCGGGCTTCGCGGAATGCGAGAGCGCTTGCGGCAGTTAGGTGGCACTCTGCAAGTCCATTCAAATGGCCACGGAACACGGGTGACCGCCATTCTGCCCGTTGTACGTGCCACGGCTGCGCCTGCAGGTCCAAGAAGTCAGCAGCGGGTCGCTCTGACCTGAGATGAATCGCGAGAAGTAAGCGCTCTTTTGTTTGCCCCAGCCTAGAACCCTGGCTTGATGCAGCAGCCTTCGCTGTTCCGCCTCCTTCAGATAGACTCGTTCCCACTCGGGAATTGCAATCGGTCTGGTGCGGTCGCCGCACCCGCACCGCACAATCCGATCTTGCAAAACTTTGGCCGGGTGCTTAAAATAGACGCTCACATTCTTCGCGATCTGCGCGAATGTCGAAGCAGATTTGCGACTCATGAAATGCCCAATCCATCAGCTAGCCTAACCCATTTTCTCTTCGCTGCGACCCACCCGAACGATAGTACGTCAACGACCTAACTGGCTCTAGTTGCTGGACACGGGCGAGACGAGGTAAATCACATTGCACAACTTGTTGCTATTCTCTGTGTCTTCGCCGGGTTTCTATAAATCCAAAAGCCCGGCCTGGTCAGGACCGGGCTTGTTTCCTTGGGTCACCAAAAATTGCTAGGCAGCCACGGATCTCTTGGAACGACCCTCGGTCATGACAGTTTGAGCTACTTTGCGCACGAGAAAGGGTTGCAGGTTCGGCTCAGAACCGGCCCACTCCCAGAGTTCCCAATGAGCGTAAACGCCTGATAGCGACAGGTAACCTGGCCGGAGTGGCATCGTGGGTGTACAGTCGGGCCCGTGACGCACCTACCCACTCGAAAGAATGCTCGTCGCCTTGCGATTCTCGCTGTTCTCTCCTTGCCGACCGTCCTGTCCGCAGATCATCTCACGGACTCGCAGTTGGCGCGTGGTAAGGACGAATTGATCTTGGCAGGAATCGAAATTTACCAAACACCACTCGATACAGTTTTTCAGAAGTTAGGAATGCCCACCGAGAAGAGGCAGCTTTCCCCAGCTACGAAAGAAGTCGTCGGGGAACGTCTCTACAAATGGAGCAGACCTAACATCTCAATAGAACTGGGTACGCAGTCTTCGGATGAACCTGTCTTCACGGGAAACTTGCGCGAGACCCCATCCTCTATTAATGTCAAGGGAACGGACGGCTCAGTTGGGCGCACCGGACGTGGGCTAAAGCTAGGGGACTCTTACACGGCAATCCAGAAAGTCTACGGTAGTCGGTATCTGAAGAAGGGTCGACGTATCACCATTCAATGGGAAACCACAACGACGCTCGAAATCGGCTGGAACGAGCGCGGGATCATCGACGACATTGCACTGTTTGGACCTGAGTGAGCCGTAGTTGGCGTAAAATCCCCACACTCAGTGACCCCGCCCGGCCAATTCTCAATGAGTGATAACGCCTTCCATGAGAAGGCCGGTCGGGGTCAAGTGAGTTGTTTTGTTTTTTCGTTGGACAAGGTTTTGTCTCCCTGCCGAGTTAGCCACTGTCGCCATGCTTCCATTCGCACTCTCGAGGAGCGATTCGTTCGCTCGGTGCAGGTTGGGCGTTCTCGGTTCAGCCGGTGCTGCTATCTGTTTGGCGCCCTGTGGTCCTGCTCTTGGAGAGTGGAACCTGGGCCAGGCGATAGACGCAGTCACCGGAACTCGGCTTTGGCTTTTGTCTTTCTCTTCTGGGAACGATTTTGTTTTTACGCAGCTGCCGCAACTGTCGCTCCGCGGCGGTTGTGCAATGGCTCGTACACTTCTCCGCTCACCCACAGGTGATGCAGCAACACCGCCAGCTTTCTGGCCGTGGCCACGATGGCTCGCTTCTTCCCGCTTCTCCCGCCGCGCTCGGCCAACTTCAGCCCCCAGCGCCTAAGATCGCAGTCCACACCGAACGGTCCCAGAATGTGTTGCGCTCCCTGTACCAGTAGCGTTCGCAAGTAGGGATCGCCTTCTTTGCTGATGTGCAGCTGCGGCTCGCTCTGTCCCGAGTTTCTTCTTCCCGGTTGCAATCCCAGATAACAGCCCACGTCGCGGCTCTTGCCGAAGCGATGCGGATCTTCCAGCGTCAGCAGGAATGTCAGCGCGAGGAGCGTGCCCACACCTTTGATCTGCTTCAGTAGCGCTGTCTGTGGGTAGCTCTGCTGGGCCAGAGTTTCGATGCGCTGGTTGTACTCGCCAATCTGCTCACTCACCGATTCGATGCAGGCCAGCAGCGGCTCCAGCGCCTTCTGCAGCTCCGGGCTCAGGCCTTCGGCTTTCTCCGGATTCATATTCCGCACATTGCATCCCCGCAGCCGCTCGCCGTAGCTCTTGGCCAGTCCCCGAGCCGTATTGACCAGCCCCGTCCGGGCGCGCACCAGACCTGCCCGGGCCCGAATCATCATGAGATCGGCTTGTGCCTGCGCGCTGCGATGCTTCACGGGATATAGCAACTGCGGATCGATCCGGGCCAACCGCGCCAGCGTCTGCGCATCCAGCCGATCGTCTTTCTTGCGGCTCTCCCCGATCAGCCGCACCTTGCGTGCATTCGCCACCATCACTTCATGCCCCAGTTCGCTCAGCAAGCGACTGATCCAGGGCGAATGCGTCCCGATCTCCAGCGCGATCCGGCTGTGCGCCATCGCGCTGAAAACTTCGCGCAACGCCGTCGCATTCGTGCGGACGCGCTGCTCCCGTTGTATCTGGCCTGATTCGTCCAGCACCCAGTACCAGCTGTTGCGATCTCCCAGATCTAGTCCGATGGTCAGTCTCTGTTGCGAAATATTCCTGCTCTGCTTCCTGGCTGTGGTGCTATCCTTCTTCATTGCCGGTCTCCTTTTTATCTTTGCTTCGAGCACGTCGATAACTTGGGAGCGTACACCGCATCCCGTCGGAGACCGGCCTTCTCATCCCATCTGTTAGCGTCAGTTGACCTCAGAACGCTCCTGTAGTCCTGAACGGAATCGCTAGTCATGTCCGTCGCCGACGCGCTATGCTTCTTGTTCTCTGATGCCGATCATTGAATACACTCCCGGGCTTTTCGACGACCTCCAGGAGATGGTCGAGCGCGTGCCGGCTAATATGAACCTCAGTCACCGGCCATTCGTGGACTACTACTACGCGACCCGACCGTGGTGCAAGCTGTACCTCTATGTTTCGGACTCGGGTAAGGTGCTGGGAACTCTTGGGCGGGAGTTGCTGCGGTTTGAGCATCAGTGCGAAGGCGAGATACGCGAGATCAGGATCCGGATTGGTTCAAACTGGTATTCGCTGCAGCCCGGCGTCGGAGGCGAGCTCACCAAATTCTCGGCGGCAGCGAACCCCAACAGCTTTGGCATGACATTGATGCTAAGTCGAAAGGCGCTCACGGTGCTGCGGCATTATGGGTGGTTGCCGCTTCCTGGGTTAAGAGGATATTTCCTGAATGGACCGTGCACCTTGTATCCGGGGAAGGCGTGGTGGAAGCGCACCACGAATGCCACGATCCGGCTGCTGGGAGGAGCAAGTATTTCGAAGTTTGCACGGCGCATAGCAGCGGATGTCTCGGAGCGAATTAGCGTCTGCGAGGAAAGTTCTTACTCTGAAGACTTGTTGCCGCGGTGTTCTCCATTTGCCTTTCGATTCGCTCCGATGGTTGAATATCTGGGCTGGAGATACAACTTGTCGCTGACCTTTGTGCGATATCGGCTTTTCCGAATTCTGGCCCGTGGCGGGACGATTGGCTACGTCATTTTGAATGAGGCAAGAAACCACATCATGGTGGCGCAATGCGACGGGGAAGATGCGACGGCATTGGCATACGGAATTCTGATGGCTGTGGTCGAAGCTGGCAGCAAAGATGAAAGGCCACGCACGGTATTTCTCAGTTGCTGTCATGCCGAGATGCGGCGGGTATTTGAGCAGTTTGGATTCCGAATGAAGTCCTGGGGCAGCGATCTGCCGTTTGCGTTCCGTACGGTTCCTCCGCAACTGGATGTGTCAGCGGCCGCGACAGCGAAGTGGCTGGTGAATTACGACTGGTGCGACAACGGCCTACAGGCGCCGTTTTTGGATCAGGGATGAGTGTAATCGCCTTCCATGAGAAGGCCGGTCGGAGTCAAGTCGATTCTTGCTGCAGCTTCGTGAAACAATCGTTGTTCTCCCGCCGAGTGGCCGCTGTCGCCATGCTTCCATCCGCACTCTCGAGGAGCGATTCGTTTCGCTCGGTGCATGTTGGGCGTTCTCGGTTCAGCCGGTGCTGCCATCTGTTTGGCGCCCTGTGGTTCTGCTCTTTCAGAGTAGAACCTGGGCCAGGCGATTAACGCAGTCACCGGAACTCGGCTTGGGCTTTTGTCTTTTCTCTTCCTGGAACGGTTTTGTTTTTACGCGGCTGCGGCACTGTCGTTGGGCTGCTGTTGTGCAACGGTTCGTATACTTCTCCGCTCACCCACAGGTGATGCAACAACACCGCCAGCTTTCTCGCGGTCGCCACGATGGCTCGCTTCTTGCCGTTTCTCCCACCACGTTCGGCCAGCTTCAGGCCCCAGCGCCGCAGATCACAGTCGGGACCGAACGGACCCAGAATGTGCTGCGCTCCTTGCACCAACAACGTTCGCAGATAGGGATCGCCTTCTTTGCTGATGTGCAGCTGCGGCTCGCTCTGACCAGAGTTTCTTCGTCCCGGCTGCAGTCCCAGATAGCAGCCCACGTCGCGGCTCTTGCGGAAGCGATGCGGATCTTCCAGCGTCAGCAAGAACGTCAGCGCGATCAGCGTGCCTACGCCCTTGATCTGCTTCAGCAGCGCCACCTGCGGATAACTCTGCTGTGCCAGATTCTCGATGCGCTCGTTGTATTCCACGATGCGCTCGCTCAGCGACTCAATTGCGTTCAATAGGGGTTCCAGTGCGGCTTGCAGCTCTGGACTCAAGCTTTCGGCTTTCTCCGGATTCATGTTGCGCACGTTGCAGCCGCGCAATCGCTCCCCGTAACTCTTGGCCAGTCCGCGCGCCGTGTTGACCAGCCCGGTTCGCGCCCGCACCAGCCCAGCGCGCGCCCGAATCAACGTCAGATCGGCTTGCGCCTGCACGCTGCGGTGCTTCACCGGATACAGCAACTCCGGATCGATCCGGGCCAGCCGCGCCAGCGTCTGCGCATCCAGACGATCGTCTTTCTTGCGGCTCTCCCCGATCAGCCGTACCTTGCGCGCATTCGCCACGATCACTTCATGCCCCAACTCGCTGAGCAAGCGACTGATCCAGGGCGAATGCGTCCCGATTTCCAGTGCGATCCGACTGCGCGGCATCGCGCCGAAGACTTCCTGCAATGCTTTCCCATTCGTTCGCACTCGCTGTTCCCCTTGAATCTGGCCGGCTTCATCCACCACGCAGTACCAACTGTTGCGATCTCCCAGATCCAATCCAATGGTCAGTTTCTGCTGCGAAATATTCCTGCTCTGCGCTGCTGCTCTGGTGCTAACCTTCTTCATTGCCGGTCTCCTTTTTATCTGTGCCTTGAGCACGTCGATAACTTGGGAGCGTACACCGCATCCCGTCCGGAGACCGGCCTTCTCATCCCATCTGTTATCGACAAGTGACTGTCGGAAACCGCACTATGCCGGATCACTGCAATGGCTTCAGGGCGTATCCCATGTAAAGAATTTTCAGATCGTTGCTTTCTACGAGCTTGAACCTCTGGCCAAACTCTTTGTACCCGATTTTGCCTTTGGCTCTCTTTCGCAGCAAGCTGATCATTGTGGGAAGATTCACGTTCGGCGACGTGCCACGAAACTCCCTGAGCACGAATCCAACCTGCGCTAGCAATTCTTTTAATTCATCCGGCTGGATAAACATTCTCCATTCGTGAAGCCGGGGCGGCATGAAAGCCGTGCTCTTCCATTCCTGCCAGATCTTGATGGCCACCAGCTTACTGACGAAGGTGCGGTTCAGCGTGTCGAAGAAAAATACGCCCCCCGGTTTCGTCACTCGGTAGATTTCGCTGATCACTTTGGGCAAGTTGCGCACGTGCTCCAGCACGTCGCAACAGTACACGACCGGATAACTGTTATCAGCAAAAGGAATGGATTCTCCGGTGCCTTGCTGGTACTGGATGGACGAACCCTTTGATTGCGCATGTTGTCTGGCTGTTTTCAGTGATGGCTCGGAGGGATCAATGCCCGTTACGTGAAAGCCCATCGCGGCAAATTCCTCTGCTAGAATGCCTCCGCCACAGCCTACATCCAGCGCCGCGCTGCGATCGTCGAACTTAAGCACTTGATCGAGGAGTCTTCGGAAGTACCCAACACGGACCGGATTGACCGACGACTTGAGCAGGTGCAGACATTGGTTTTCATCCCACCAGATGTTGCCCTGCTCGTTGTACAGAGCATTATTAATCTGCTTGTAGACCTCATCAGAAGTGGGTTGCATTTGTTGCGGCTCCGTCTTATCTGGATCACCCGTGGGATTGTAGCTTGACGGAGCGTCTTTTGACCACTGACGTTACATCGCCTGACGTTACATCCTCATTACACTCAAAATGTCGAATTCGGGAACGTCGCAAGACCAAGTTCAACGCGCCGATTAAAGACAACCCAAAAAAAGCCAGCCGATTACTATGAGCCCTTATTCGGTTTCGACTGGTTAATAAGCTCCGCAATCATGGTATCCAGATTGCGAATGTCATTCTCCAGCGTATCAATTTCATGTTGGATGAGCTCCTTGCGCTCGGCAGGCGCAGCCGCTTTATTCCATTGAAGCCTACGCAGTGCGTCCACCTGTTCCTCTTGTTTCCGCCGCAATTCCTGAATTGTTGGCATTTGCACCGCCCCGACGTTGGGCATTATAGGCAAGAGTCGTCAGGAAATGAAAACGGCCAGCCGATTGGCTAGCCGGGTGGAAACCGGACTGGTATTCTGAGCGTAATCGCCTGTTCACAACAATTGACCTGACACACGCTCTGCCAATTGGCCAGCCGCTGGTTAGGGTGAGAAAATTGTCTGCGCATGACAACCTCAAGGAATCGAAAGATAGTATTCGCATCGGTGTTGGCTGCCACCTCAGGCGTAGGAACCTTGTGTTTCCCAAGCCTCGCCATCCTGTCTGGGAATGCGTTTATTGCCGCACTACAAATGACGGCGTGCTCACTTCTTTTCCCGGGACTCATTGGAGCCGTCGCGGTCAGTGGAAACGTCCATGTCTACAGCTTCTGGGTGGCCGCCCCAATCAACGCCTTTATCTACTTCGGACTGGGATGGATGGGATACAACTTGGTGCACCGATTCAAAACAAAATCGTAGATTTCCGAATCAACTGTTGAGAAATCCCCATTACACTCAAAATGCCCGGAGCAGGGATTCTGAGTGTAATGGCTGTTATCTATAATCTGGCCAGCATGGTTCTATTGTTCGCCTTCGCGTGCTGATGCTACCGTGAACACTGCCGGAGGCATCGTATGGAAAACCTAGATCGACGCAGCGGCGTGATCCCTTTTGTGGAAGCTCAAAAGCGTATCCCTAGCGCTGAGAGCGACCATGCCGTGACCCTCCTTGAACGCGGCACCGTGAAGATAAAACTTTCCCTTCCTGTGCGTCCGACCGTGCAGACGCCTCATACGCAGGATGAGCTGTACTTCATTGTCCGCGGCCATGGGGTGCTGTTCCACGACGGCAAGCGCGATTCATTCGAGGCAGGCGACCTGTTGTTTGTCGCCGCAGGAACGGAGCACCAGTTCGAACACTGTAGCGGGGATTTGGCTGTCTGGGTTGTGTTCTACGGCGTAAAAGGCGGCGAAGTTGCTGCCTAAATCGACTTGCGCGCGAAGTTGCCGGAACCAGAATACCTATTTCGCCAAGTCGGAGCTGGCGCGAAATCCCCATTTCACTCATTGACCCTGGGACGGAGCTATACTCTCTGTTCGATGATGGACGACGCCGAGCACGAGAAAGACCGAGTATGGGCGGACCTGTGCCGGGAAAGCGGGTGGGTTTGTCGGATTTGCGGCGCTGTGCCCGAACGCGGGCAGCGGTTCATGGACGACCTTTGCGACGACTGTCGCAAGATTGCGCGGAACGAATAACTCCAGCGCCTGTCAATGACCACGGTATTGCCGACCTGATTTTTGGAAACCGCGCAGGCGTTCGCCTTTGTTGGCGAAACATCCCCATCTCTAACAATGTCGGCAGTGTCAAGCGCTTTCCAAGCACACTAGTGCCTGCACTCGAACAAAGAGCGTCATTTCGCTCTCGTGGATAGTTTGCGCGCAACCAACCTGGGCTCGCTTCTAATCGTTGGGGTCAGGACTCAGTCCGACCCATCCATCTCTTCGATCACGAACTGCGATCATGATTACTTCTTCGAACTCCCCTCTGCTAGGGGAGCGGGATACCCAATCATTACGTCGGTGATTTACTGCCCACCATGGGGATGTCCGGGCTCTCCCGCGTGCGAACCGAGCTTTTCCAACTGTCCGTAATCCTTGCCCTGGCGCCACATCCAGTACAGATGCACTGCCAGCTTCCGAGCCATCGCTACCTTCGCGATCTTCCGCCCGCGCCGCAGGGCAAGGTGGAAGAACTTGCTGCGCCATTGCGGCTGGCTGCGCACTGTAACTTGTGCCGCTTCCACCAGCAAGAAGCGCAGCAGTGAGTTGCCCTGTTTGCTGATGTGACCGAGTCGGCGGCGATCACCGCTGGACTCTTCCGTCGGCACCAGACCCACGTAGCTGGCGATTTGCTTGCCGCACTGAAACCGTTCCGGAGTTCCAATCACCAACTCGAAGGCTAAGGCCGTCAGCGGACCCACGCCGGGATGCGTCGCCAGCCGCCGCGTTACCGGTCGCTTCTCCACTTCCTCTTCCAGGGCTCGAGTCAGTTCTTGGATCTTCGGGGTGAGTTGATCGAGTACGTCGAGCAAGTCCTGCCGCCGTCGGCTCGCCCAGCGAGCTAGCACCAACGCCTCCAACTCGCTGCGACCCGCCGGCCGCCACAGCGCTTTCTTGCGCCGGAGACCTTCGTTCAGCGCCACCACATGCAGTTGATTCATCACGCGGGTGCGCATCTGCACCAGCCGGTGTCGATGCCATAACAGCTGCCGCAAATCCCGATTCTCCGCATCCGCTACCCAGATCCGCGGGAAACGGTCCTCCATCATCAGTCGCAGCAACAGCTGCGCATCCTGACGATCCGTCTTCTGCTTGCGCACTCGCTTCGTGCGAATCTCCGCTGCGTCCCCGATCCACAACTCAAACTGCAAGTCACGCAGCAAACGCTCAAACCAGCGCGCATGCCCGCTGGCTTCCATCCCCACACGCACGCTCTGCCCTTTGAGCGCGCTGTAAAACTGCTCAGCCTCCTCGCAGTGAGTCAGCCGTCGTTCGCCACACTCCCCGCTTTCCGTGTCCAGAAATGCAATTTGCTGGAAGCCCGGATGATAGTCACACCCTATAATCAGCATGTTCGGCTCCTTTCCTCCGAGCCCTTTGGTTGGTTTGCGCCTCCAAAGTCTACTCGGGCCTGGGAGCCGACATTGTTATGGAATCATTACACTCATTGACCCCGACTGAGTCATTTCTCAATGAGTGTAAACGCCTGTGTACAACAGTTGCTTCCGAATTGCCCGTAATCCGGCGGGGCGCAGATCGCCGCCCGTGAAAGTCGCCGGCAACCTCAACGGTTCGCTATACTGCGCACTCGTAGGTTTTTGTACAATCCAACAGACCTGAAGTATGCCAGCAGAGTCGTGGGCTGATTGTCCCGAAGGAGGCTCAATGGTTGATGGCAAACGACCGCCGATCGTGGTCTGGCTTGTCCCCATAATGATTGGCCTTGTCGGATTTTTCCGGGTGACACAAAGCCCGAGCTTCGCGATGTATCGCGCCGTTGATATCGTTCAGCTTCTCGGCTCAGGTGTATGTTTCGGTGCGGCCATGGTGGGGATAATCTTCAGGCTTCGGACGCGACCGTGACGCTCACTCATTGACCACCTGGGCCAATTCTCAATGGGCGTGATCGCCTGTTAAGGCCAACCATCCAGCGTGCGTGGTAGAATTTCCGCCGAGGTCACCATATGTATCTGCGGTTTGCTTTTTGGACGGGGTCGATGGCAGCCATTGCCTTCCTCTTTGCCCACTTTGCCCCGGACATTGGTCATTCGTCCCCGGGCGTCGTGCCCACCGCCGCACTTCTCGGCGCCTTGCTAGGCTTTGCCCTCGGATACATGTTCGCCAATAGAGTTCGGGTCAATGAGTGTAAACGCCTGATTGCCTCGATTTACTAGCAGTCGCCGTCGTGGGCCCATTCCCCCCTCTAGTGTGATATAAGGTTGGCCTTCCTTCTAAATGTAGTCTCGCCAATAACCCGAGGATCGGAACATTATGAAAATCCTGCTGGCAGAAGACTCAGCGGTCTATCGACATTTGATCAGTGGTCATTTGAGGGAATGGGGCTTCGATCTCGTTATCGCCAAGGATGGCGGTGAGGCCTGGAACTTGCTACAGCAGTCAGAGGCGCCAACTTTGGTTTTGCTCGACTGGGTTCTTCCGGAAGTCGATGGCATCGAACTCTGCCGCAGGATAAGGCGAGCCGCAGTTTCAGGTGGTTATACGTACATGGTTTTGCTCACTGGCAAAGACGGGAAAAACGATCTGCTCGAAGGGATGGAGGCCGGTGCAGATGACTACCTGGTGAAACCCTTTGAACCTTTGGAATTGAAAGCGCGTTTATTGGCGGGTGAGAGAATCCTCAACCTACAACGAGAATTGGTTGAGGCACGCGAGTCGCTCAGGATGGCTGCAACATACGATTTCTTGACCCGGCTTCTAAATCGTGGAGAAATAATGGCGCTTCTCGATCGGGAGCTGATCCGCGGCAAACGCGAAAGCAATCCGGTCGGAATTATCTTGGCGGATATTGACCACTTTAAGAACGTTAACGATTCCTTTGGACACTTGGTGGGAGACGCCGTGTTAACGGAAGTGGCCAAGAGATTGAAATCAGATCTTAGAGCCTACGATGGTGCAGGTCGCTACGGTGGGGAAGAATTCTTGCTGATTCTTCCGGGCTGTGACCTGGCCACGACTATCCGACGAGCAGAGGAAATCAGACGATTGGTTACCGCTCAACCCATGATGATGGGAAAGGAGACCAAGCGGGTGACAATTAGTATGGGAGCCACAGTCGCTGAGTCTGACAGAAAGGCGAGTGTTGAAACTCTGCTTCGCGAGGCAGACACGGCCTTATACAGTGCAAAGGCAAACGGCAGAGACCGGGTTGAAGGTCGCAAATCTCCCCGCGCTTAGCCTCCTTAGGACCTCATAGACCGAGAAACTACCTCGCAGTTGACGTAACATCCCCAATTACACTCATTGACCCTGGTCCTAGGGTACGACCCCTAAAAGAGACTCGCCTGACTCTGCGGGATCTTCGCAGGCGTTGAGCATCCTTCGTCGTCATTGACGACGTGATTGACCCGAGTGCTTACGGGATAGCAGCGCATCAACTCCGCCTTGAATGGCTTCAACAGGTCGGACGCCGCATCAGCGCTCGTCATTCCAGGATCAAGCCACACGTCGTAACTATCTGGATCTAAGATGACTGGCATTCGGTCGTGAACGGCTGAGGTCGCAGCATTCGGCGTCGTGGTCAGAATCGAGCACGTTTCCAGGATTTTCCCACCCGGATCTTTCCATCTCTCCCATATTCCCGCAAACGCGAACAACTGACCGTCGTTGACCTCAAAGCAGTACGGTTGCTTGGTCTTGCCCGTTTTCTGGCCGAGTAGGGGGCCAACGTTGCTGTTGGTCCCCCCTCTAAGAACCGTGCGTGAGAGTTTCCAGCTCACACGGCTCAAGTTTCCGGGAACGCTCAGATCATGAACGCGCACGATGCGGAGCGGCGGCGTAGCGTCTGGACAGATACGGAGTCCAACTCGGGTCGTAAGGATTCAGGCCGGACCGAACCTTCACATGCCTTACGATTCGCACAGAAGCTGCATGAAACAAGCGAACACGAAGAGGCGAGCCCCGCGCGTCCACAGTGTCACCGAAGAACCACCAGTCACGTGTTCCCACACGGTCGAAATACTTCTGCTTTATCCAACCAGCTCCTTTTCGGCGGTGACGGGCGTGCGCCCATCCCCAGAGCATCCTGAATATCGCAGCATCGAGTCGTGCGAAAACGCGCTTGGAGACGACATGCCGGTGGTAGTTGGCCCATCCCCGTACAATCGGATTTAATCGGTTAATAAGAAGATGAGCGGTACTACCCAAGTACTCTCGGACGATCTGCTTCACTTTGGCGAGAACAGACACAACACTCTTCCGAGCGGGCTTGATAAACAACTTGCCGTGCGGATAGCGCCGAATGTTCTGCCCAAGGAAGTCGAAACCTTTTTCTATGTGCGTGATCAAGGTCTTTGCCGAAGAAAGGACCAAACCACGTTCAGCCAGGAAGGATTCGACCAGCGGCTTCACCGTCATTCTCAGCAACTCCTCGGAGTGTCCGGTGATGATGAAGTCGTCCGCATAACGGATCAAATGTACTTGCGCTGCTCGACCACGCTCGGAGCCTTTTCCGCGTACCGGGAAAACTTCCCGGAGCCGGCGTTCGAGGCCGTCGAGAGTGATGTTTGACAGCGCAGGCGATATAATTCCGCCCTGCGGTGTGCCAGAGATCGTATCGTAGAATACTTGTTTTTCTAGGTAGCCCGACTTTAGCCACTTGTGGAGGATCGCTTTGTTCAGGGGAACATTGTCGAGCAGCCACTGATGACTAATGTTGTCGAAGCAGCCTTTGATGTCGCCTTCGAGCACCCAGCTAGGGTTTTTGTGGCAGAGCGAAGTGAAACATTGTTCAATCGCGTCCGCACAACTTCTCCCCTGCCGGAAGCCGTAGGAATTCTGATCCGCAGTGGTTTCCGCGACCGGATCGAGCGACAGCAGATACAAGGCTTGCATGGCTCGATCCCGCATCGTTGGGATTCCTAACGGCCGGAGCTTCCCATTGGCCTTCGGGATGTAAATCCGCCGCATAGGCATGGGGCGGTAACCCCGTGCCGTCAGCGAAATCACACCTTGAAGCTTCTTGTGTGGTGTGTCCCAGAGTTCGCCATCCACTCCAGGCGTTTTTCTACCGTCGTTCACTGTCACCCGGCGCACGGCAAGTAACTTGCCGCTGGCCGAGTGCGTAAGAAGATGTTGCAAGGCTTTCACCCTGTTCCATTTCTTTTGCTGCACCGCCTTCACGATACGCGCTTGGAGTCGGCGAACATTGTCCTCGATGGTTCGCCAATCAACGGCGTCCCATGCTGAACTCGTGTTTAGGATTGCACCAGCTTGCGCCGTCATCTGCCGATCCTATTGGGCCGATTTGCCAAGTTCTCTCGTGATCGGAAACCAAGAGGAAGTCTGCCCGCTTTCGCGTCGGATAATGTCGCAATCCGTATTCCGACCATTACAGTCGGACGTTCGCTTTCTCCTCTATCCTCTACCCGCATCACCGTTGCATGACCTTGCGGCCTGGCTACCCCGAAGGGAGCAATGCGGGCTTACCACGTTCCACATGCGTGACAGAATGGGTTAGGTCCCTCCTACTATACCGACGGCCTTTTCGCCCACGACGGGTGAGAATGGAGCACCCGTTCCAGCCGCAACCTCGGAGCCTAACAGCATCTTTGACCCCTTCATTCTTGACGATACTTAAAGAGGTTCGCATCTGCTGACCCTACCACTCACCCTAGCCCCGATCCGCCTCGATGCTGGCAGAAATATCGTCCCCTCGCGGTTTCGATTCCCGTCTTGCGACGGTGGGATACATTGTCCGAGGGCTTCTAGACGAGTCGTTACCGAATCGCCATACCTCGTAGGGTACTGCCAATGGGATGGCAGGTCCGGTCGGGTGGTGCTCGCCGGACAATCACACATGCAGCTTCGTGTCGCGACCACTCGTAGAACCCATCTGCAGGAATCGACATCTGCGAAGTTTCAGTGCATCGCGGAATGCAGGCTTCGTGGTCGCTGTCTCCGATCTCGCGTTAATCATGCCAGCCGCCCCGGACGAATCTTTAGCCCACCAAGGAATTAGCCCCCATCGGACTAACGCCAATTCACGGTAGGGTTCTTTCGGATTCTGGCGAATGATTGGGACAGGCTGAGTCGGAGCAACATTGTATCGAGGAACCCAGCCTTCTTTCCCCGCGCTGTCGAAATACTCTTCGACTAGCTGCTTCCTTCGCGAAAGTCGGTAACGCCCGCACATGGAAAGATTATGGCAGATCAGGGCCTAATTCACTCCAAGGCAGCCATCGAGCAAACTTCCGAGGGGACCTTGGGCGTGTAGGTTGTCCGTACAGGATAAAGGGTATCGAAGATGACATCAGTCCATGCTAAGGTTTTTGTGTTCTCCGCTCAGATTGAAGGTCCGTCGTGGCAAAGGAAAAGTCCGAATCCGCATTGAGGCGGCTCCGCACTGAACAAAGAAAGACCCGGCGAGATGAAGTATTCGGAGGTCTGTCGCCAACGGAACGTGCTGAATACGACAAGAAATCAGAGCGGATTCGCAGACTGGAAAGCGAAATTCAGGCAAGCGCGGGCGCTAAGAAAAGTTCGCAGACCGCGAGGGCAACGCGGAGATGCCACTGGCGAAGGAAATCCGAGACAGACTCTCCGCAAGCTGAGGCTCGTCAGCCATACCGCAGCCGGGAAAATGGTTCGGCGGATGCCTCTCGGGATTCGACAAAGAAGCGAGGAAAAAGAAAGAACGAGTCGGACGAAAAAGGCAGCGAGTGAAAAGCAAGCTATGCTGGTTTCTTCATCGTGGCATCGGTATCCGCTTCCACAACTACATCTACTTCCGCACCCGACTTTAGACTGCTTTTTCGACCCGCATCATCGGTCAATTCATTCTCGATGCGAATTTCCCTGTACAGAGGCTCGCCTTCTTCGATGGCGATTTGGGCCTTTTCAGGCTTGCTTGGATGCACGAGCTTAATGATTTTTTCTACCGTTCCGTGCAGCGTTTTGCGTTTTTTCCTTGGCATCAACGACCCCCCCCCGAAATGTTCTTTCTTTGCTTCAAAATTTAGCACTCATTGACGGAGTTCTGAATGAAACGCCTGAAAATATCACCGCACTTTCAGTTCTGCAAAACGACGCGCCAAACTCTACCCGATTTTTGCTGCGGAGGCAAGAATGGCGGCGCATGATCGGTCCCGATGGCGATACTGGCCGTCTCTGAATCTATGACTCGCAGACGCGGAAATCCCAATTGGAAGTATCCAATTCCGCCCTCCCCGACACTCGCCACTGAGTTCGAACTGCGGGTCAAACAACTCCAGCTAACGGCGGAGATGTATACCTCGTCAGCGCTCCTCCGGGTTTGGTGCAAGCAGAACAAGAATCGTGTCTACATCCCTGAATGGCTGCTCGCGAAATGGGGTATCGCCGTAGATTCAAACGTCAGCGATGCCGCGTAACCGGTTGGGCCGCACATTGATGGCAGCCGGACGCCCCAGTTGTTGATTGTACGGAATTCGCTGTATTGCCCGAGACAAATGCGCCGCTTACTATGACGATGGAATTCCACTACAGACGGTCATGGGTTAGCGTCAGCCTTCTTGACTGACATTCCAGCCCTCACGACCGCCTCTTTCCTAGACCGCCGTGACCACGGAAAGTCCCTCAGGCGTATATGTTTTGGTGTGGACGCATTCACTCACCGACGGATTTCAGAGTTGACAAGTGAGATAGCAGTGCTCCAGCACGAACAGTTGCTTTACACGGTGCAGGCTTTTCACACGCCCGCAGAAAAACACACGCGCAATCTCAGGCAAGAGCGTTTACAGGCAATCAAGCGAGAACTACTGCACCTCGATAAGCCATTCCAACACAAGCTGCCATAAAACCGACAGAAGCTTCGACTAGTGACCGTGACAAAAGCGAATCTTAGGGTGACGAAATGGTTGGGCGCAGTACCGGCCGTTGGGGTCTGCACGAATTGTGACCGAACTTTCAAAGTACCGCTGGAGTCCCTGAAGAGGACATCTGAGGCACAAGAGAGTCTTCGAAAGCAGTTCGCAGAGCATCGGTGACAGCGTGTGGATGAAACGGAAAGGTCCACCGGCTGACTCCTAGCGCCCCGTTTGCCGGACCGCTAGGGTGCGTTTGGTCTCGGTTACTGTCAATGAGTGTAATCGCCTTCCATGAGAAGGCCGGTCGGAGTCAAGAGAGTTCTTTTGCTTTTTTGTTGGACAAGGTTGTTTCTCCCGCCGAGTCGCCGCTGTCGCCACCCTTCCATCCGCACTCTTTGTTGAGCGATTGTCGTCGCTCGGTGCAAGTTGGGTGTTCTCGTTTCAGCTGGTGCTGCCACCTGATTTTCGACCTCCCGTTCCATTCTTTAGAAATGGAAGTTGGGCCAGGCGATTGACGCAGTCACCGGAACTCGGCTTTGGGCTTTGTTTACTCTTAACTAGATTCCCTCGACTAAGCCGCTGCCGGCAGGATTTGTCTGCTGTTGCGCAGCGGTTCGTAAGCCTCTCCGCTCACCCAGAGCCGGTGCAGCAAGACTGCTAACTTTCGGGCCGTTGCAATTACGGCACGCTTCTTCCCATTCTTCCCGCCACGCTCGGCCAGCCTCAGCCCCCAACGCCGCAGATCGCATTCGCATTGTTCAAGACGACGCTTGTTTAAGAGTTGAGATCGAAGATGCGGGCAAAGGGATTCCGCCTGAAAAGCAGTCCACGTTCGGGTCGTCGGCTCACGCCGGCGTCGGGCTTCGCGGAATGCGAGAGCGCCTGCGGCAGTTTGGTGGCACTCTACAAGTCCATTCAAATGGCCACGGAACACGGGTGACCGCCATTCTCCCCGTTGTACGTGCCAAGGATGCACCTGCGGGCCCAAGAAGTCAGCAGCGGGTCGCTCTGACCTGAGATGAATCGCGAGAAGTAAGCGCTCTTTTGTTTGCCCCAGCCTAGAACCCTGGCTTGATGCAGCAGCCTTCGCTGTTCCGCCTCCTTCAGATAGACTCGTTCCCACTCGGGAATTGCAATCGGTCTGGTGCGGTCGCCGCACCCGCACCGCACAATCCGATCTTGCAAAACTTTGGCCGGGTGCTTAAAATAGACGCTCACATTCTTCGCGATCTGCGCGAATGTCGAAGCAGATTTGCGACTCATGAAATGCCCAATCCATCAGCTAGCCTAACCCATTTTCTCTTCGCTGCGACCCACCCGAACGATAGTACGTCAACGACCTAACTGGCTCTAGTTGCTGGACACGGGCGAGACGAGGTAAATCACATTGCACAACTTGTTGCTATTCTCTGTGTCTTCGCCGGGTTTCTATAAATCCAAAAGCCCGGCCTGGTCAGGACCGGGCTTGTTTCCTTGGGTCACCAAAAATTGCTAGGCAGCCACGGATCTCTTGGAACGACCCTCGGTCATGACAGTTTGAGCTACTTTGCGCACGAGAAAGGGTTGCAGGTTCGGCTCAGAACCGGCCCACTCCCAGAGTTCCCAATGAGCGTAAACGCCTGATAGCGACAGGTAACCTGGCCGGAGTGGCATCGTGGGTGTACAGTCGGGCCCGTGACGCACCTACCCACTCGAAAGAATGCTCGTCGCCTTGCGATTCTCGCTGTTCTCTCCTTGCCGACCGTCCTGTCCGCAGATCATCTCACGGACTCGCAGTTGGCGCGTGGTAAGGACGAATTGATCTTGGCAGGAATCGAAATTTACCAAACACCACTCGATACAGTTTTTCAGAAGTTAGGAATGCCCACCGAGAAGAGGCAGCTTTCCCCAGCTACGAAAGAAGTCGTCGGGGAACGTCTCTACAAATGGAGCAGACCTAACATCTCAATAGAACTGGGTACGCAGTCTTCGGATGAACCTGTCTTCACGGGAAACTTGCGCGAGACCCCATCCTCTATTAATGTCAAGAGAACGGACGGCTCAGTTGGGCGCACCGGACGTGGGCTAAAGCTAGGGGACTCTTACACGGCAATCCAGAAAGTCTACGGTAGTCGGTATCTGAAGAAGGGTCGACGTATCACCATTCAATGGGAAACCACAACGACGCTCGAAATCGGCTGGAACGAGCGCGGGATCATCGACGACATTGCACTGTTTGGACCTGAGTGAGCCGTAGTTGGCGTAAAATCCCCACACTCAGTGACCCCGCCCGGCCAATTCTCAATGAGTGATAACGCCTGTTTACATCAGTTATCGCTTATCATTCGCAAGGTTGCATTTCGGGGGCGATATGAGAGTGAGATTCGCAGTGGCAGCGGCGGTGATAAGTCTCGCGCTGAGCGCCGCAGCCCAGAAGGAGATGCACATGGTCCATGCCAAAGGTTCTTTCGACATCAAGATGACTCCCGCCGAACCAAGCGACTTCGAGAAGGCGAACGACATTACCCGGGTCACATCCGACAAGACTTGGCACGGAGACTTCGAAGGCCTCAGCCACGGAGAAATGATCACCGGCTCGACCGCGAGCACCGGCTCCATGGCCTACGTTGCTATTGAGCGCATGACAGGCAAGCTTAACGGCCGACAGGGCAGCTTCACCTTCGCGCACCGCGCCAGCATGATGAAAGGCGATGCCCCCTCTGCGGGAGATCTGAGCGTGACGGTTGTGCCCAATTCCGGCACTGGAGAACTAGCCGGACTCACTGGCTCGCTCATGATCCATATCGACGCTCAGGGTAAACACACATGGACCTTCGATTATTCGCTTCCGTAGCCCTCATCGCGTGTGGGCGCCACGTCAACTGTCTGCACCCGCAAAATGACGCACAACAGAGGCGAGAGCGCGCGGGCGAGATCAATGAGTGCAATCGCCTGGTTACAACAGTCAGTCCCTTTCTAACAAAACTCCTGCTGCAACGAAAAAGCCGCCTCCCAGGGAAGCGGCTTCGTACTCTCATTGCGCCGGCACTAACCGGATATTCCAGCTAACTGAGCTATGGGGTGATCTCAAACACCGAACCAAATGTTTTTTCCCCGTCGCCGTCGCTAGTGCCATACAGATTGCCCGCCTTGTCGAAAACCAAGCCAGAATACGGATGGGCTCCGGGCATATCCAAAAACCTGTGCAGCACACTTTCCGTCCATTCTCCGTCCGGGTCAGGGCTGAGCTTGAACACCGTGCCGCAGCCATTCGGAAAACCTGCTACAGCGCAGGGGATGTCGCCGCCGATGTAGGTTGTGCCATAGAGATTGCCGGAGGCGTCGAAGATCGGCCCGGCGGTGGGGAAGGAGCCGTCACTTCCGCTGAAGTTATGCAGAATCTTCTCCGTCCAGTCTCCGCTGGCTGTGGGCGATAACTCAAAAACCGTCCCACCGCCGTAGGCGCCGCCTTCGTCAGTCGTGCCGTAGATATTGCCGGAGGCATCGAAGATTACGCCGACCGTGGGATTGACCCCGTCCTCGCCGCTCCCGAGGTTATACAGAATCTTCTCGGTCCAGTCCCCGCTGGCTGTGGGCGATAACTCAAAAACCGTCCCACCGCCGTAGGCGCCGCCTCCGTTAGTCGTGCCGTAGAGATTGCCGGAGGCATCGAAGATTAGGCCGACCGTGGGATTGGCCCCGTCCTCGCCGCTCCCGAAGTTACCCAGAATCTTCTCGGTCCAGTCCCCGCTGGCTGTGGGCGATAACTCAAAAACCGTCCCACCGCCGTAGGCGCCGCCTGCGTTAGTCGTGCTGTAGAGATTGCCGGAGGCGTCGAAGATCACGCCATAGGGATTGGCGCCGTCCGTGCCGATAAAGCTGTGGAGGATGCTCACCGTCCAGTAGGTCCCGTCCGGGTTGGGCTTTAGCTTGTAGACGGTGCCGAGTCCATGACCGCCGCCATTGTAAGTTGTGCCGTAGAGACTGCCGGCCGCGTCCAGGATCAGGTTTCCCTCGGGAGTCCTCGCCCACGTGAAGGTATGCAGGATTTTGAACGTGCTAGCCGCAGCGCCGCTTGCCAACACCAGAGTCACGATTAGCATCACGGTCACAGCCACCAAAGCTTTGCCCACGGCGGTCCAGGGTTTATTGCGTGTCATAAAATTTCCCTCCTTTCAAGGAAGTTGGTGGAAGAAACGAATTGAGAAATAGACTCTCTCGCCGGGTTGAAAACGGCGACCTTCGCGTCTCGCGTGTTCGCCTTGCACCACGTTACGTGGCTCGTCGGTCTGGATTTCGCGGCGGCCCGGAGAGCGATAACGAGTGCAGGACTCGGGTCGGGGGAAAAACGAAGACTTCCGAGTTGCCTTGATTTGGGCCCGCGTGCGAATGAGGAAGGACTCGGAACCTCGAATCAATGGAGTTTATTCCGCTTTGGTAACGCCCGTCAATCGAGGGGCATCACGGTTGCGTGTGATTAGATGGCGAAGCCCGCTTTGGGCTGGCGTTTGGACCCTGTCCCTAGCGTAAGTGGGAACGCAACTCTATCCTGGAATGGACTGGCCTAGGTCAATTGGCGATAAATCGCCAGTTCACTCATTGACCTTGCGAGGGGGTTTTGAGTGTAAATCGCCTGATTTCGTCAACCATGTGCCAAGGGGGGTAGTGTCCTAACAGTGCGTTGAAAATGAAAAGGGGGTCCTAGATTTCTCCTCCCCCAAAGAGACTATCCGGGACCCCTTCATTAACTGGAGGCAGAAGCATAGTGCTGCACAGGAATATGGGCAAGAAGCCTTTTGACTCCACTGGTCCTATATACTGCGTTGCTGAGACAAAAAAGCCCCGACTCTGGCGAGTCAGGGCCAATTGCTGCTTTTTGTCTTACCCCAGCCAAGGCTAAGCGCAATACGAAAGGATAGCAAGGGCCCTCTGTGGCTGGTAGTGGTTCTATATAGTGCGTTGCTACGCTTTCTTTCTGCTCTGCTTAGAAGCCTCGCGCTCCAGCCGCACTATCTGCTTCTTCAATTCAGCCGCCTGTGCCTTGAGGGTTTCCGCGTGCTCTATCAGCCTGGCTGCCGTTAACAGCAGCTCATCGGATTCACGGCGAAGCTGTTCGGAGTAGGATTCGTCCGGCACAGGGACATCATGCCACACGGCCAAGGCTAAAGCGACTCCGCGAAACGTTGAGGTGAGTGTAATCGCCCGATTTCGTCAACCAGTGCCAAGGGCCATACGAAGAAGATTTTTATGTCTGAGTCTTAAGGCGCGTATGATCTCGACTGAATCACCACTTGGGGGGTGCTGCATGAGCGACGAGTGGATTAAAACGCTCGCAGATCGTAGAAGAGTGAAATTCACCAACCAAGAACTGGACGAGAAGGCATTTCTCACCGCTCAGGTCGAAGGCAACAAAGTGGTCTATTCCATCGTATTGAACGACGCGAAAAGCCCGCTAAGTCGTGAAGAAGTTGAAACGCATTTCGAGGATGAGCTTTCGAAGCTGTCGCCGAAACCGAATTGAGCCTCCATGCCAGCCGTCAGCGCCTTTGCCGCAATCTTTCGATTCGCCCACGATTCCTCTAGAGCCCTTCACACCCTACTAGGGCAACGCTGCTTCGTTTTGTGCCTCCAGCCGCCGGTCACGATGCGGCTGTGTACGATGGTGTCCTGTGCTGAGTTCACACTTCTTGCCCGGTCCCGCGCCACAAGTTGGGCAACGGACAGCCTGTACCTGTTTGAGAGTCGGCTTCTTGGCCTTCATGGTTGGCGATTGTGCGACAATCCACAGAAAGAAAAATGGTCAATTTCGCATAATGAACTCGGATAATTGGCGAAAAATCTCTATTACACTCATTGACGCCGCCTGGGCCGATTCTCAATGAGTGATAACGCCTGGTTACAACAGTTGCCTAGCATCTAGTCTGATCCGAGTGCTAGACTCTAGGAGTCCCTTTACACATCCCTCCGCCGTGCCCCAATCGGGCGTCGGTCTCCTGTGCAATCTGATGATGCATCCTTAATCTCTGGCGGGACGCCACCCACTATGCCAAACATTACACCTTTCCCCATATGCTCCCTCTGTAACAAACCCGTCGCTCTTGAAACCAGCAGGGCGGATGAACACGGCAACGCCGTTCACGAGGGATGCTACTTGCTCAAGATTAGCGTTAAGAAGACCCCGACCGTGCCCAAAGCCTAGCAACGCGCTATTAGGACACTACCCCGCCGCGCATTGCTGTTGCAGAAGGTTACCAAGCGTATATTTTCGACATGGACGAATCGAAGTCCCCATTGCTACTACACCTCCGATCCGAAGTCCACCATGGCAGGGCAATGGCTGTACGGCTGCGCGAGTTTGCTTCTGGTACCGGTGCGGGCAAGCAGGAATTAATAAAGGCGGCGGAGGCTGAGGAACGCTATGTTGAGGAATGTGAAAGGGCTATAGCGGCAATACGCGAAGAGTGGGAGAAAAAGCCATGAAAAAGCAATTGCAGCACGGGCTGTCTGTGTGAGCATTTTTGAACAGCTCTCCTCTCTTCCATTGCTCTAAACTACTGCTTCCAAATCTTTTGTGTGTCGCTCCCGAGCGGCGCCCCCAAGAGGAGAATCTTCATGGCAAACATCGGGGTTTATCGTGCAGTGGGGAGCCCTGCACCGGATACTGGGCGATATCAGCACTCCGCGTGTGCCCATACTGAGAGTTTCACGAAGGGAAACGTCCTGGCACTTTGCAGCAATCGCAGTTGTCCCAACAAGGGTGCCAATTGGGTTCTGCAAGAGATCACGTGATCTTAATTGGCCGAATAGAAAACCACTTACGACTCTACCGTGCGCTCTGATCTTCTCGACGAGCGCAGCTAGTTTCTTCGGCAACGGGTTTAGGCTGTATGCGTATTCAACCTCGACGAACCAACCTGGTCTTCAAGGCCGTAAAGCTTTGGAGAGGTCTTTCCCGCTAAGTAATGGTCAAGACTAGGCTGCCGCTGGTTCCGCCGCTGCTACAGCCCACATCTCCCGAGTTCCCGCTCGGAGTGTTGACTGCCACATCGGCTGTTCCAGGAGCGGAGATCACGGCGGTGGTGATCGTCACCTGCAACTGCGTACTGCTTGTGACCACCGTGCTGAGCTTCGTCCCGTTGATAACGACCACAGAAGACGAAACAAAGCGAGCACCATAGACATCGAGAACAAAGCCCGGTTGCACTTCAGCGAGCGTAATCGTGCTGGCAGAAAGAGATCCCATGATCGGAGCTGGCCGAGCACTGCCGCACAAGGGATTGAGTGCGTTGCATCCTTGCAACACTAGCGAGCCAAGCACGAGCGCACTGAGAAGCCGTAAGAAGGCGCTGATTCTTTTCATATGGGATCGTACCATCGGCAGAGTAAGTGCGGATGGTTACCCCGGACCCTCCAACCTTTTGCGACTCTTCTAGTCGGCACCGAACTCGGGAGGCTGTTGTAACATCCCCATTACACTCATTAACCGCTGGTCACAATTGTCAATGAGTGTAAACGCCTGGTTACAACAGTTAACGCAGGTCGCTCTTGTCAAGCGCCCGGGATCAGCCTTCAACTTCGTACACGCCGACTTCCCCATTATCAATCGACATAAGCGTTATCTTGGGCTGTTCAGTTCTCTGAACGCGCAGACTTGCCGAATACACTCTTACCGAACCAGGTGTTGCAGCCAGGCGGCGAACGCGTGCCAGGCCGCCGTCCTTCCGATTGGGAATCGAGTTTGCAGCACCAATATGAGGAAAGCGCCGGCCCACAGCGTCGCCCGATGGATCCGGCGCGTAGACCATAGATCGTAGCCAACCAGGACGAGCAAAAAGCTTTCGGCGACCAAAGCTACAACGGGAGACTTCCGGTATACAAAAGCGAACGGCAAGCGTGCGATCGCGGGAGTCAGCAATGCAACGGTGGCGATGTAGATGAATCGCTTGTGCGCCGGCGGGTCAAGGCGTTTACGGAAGGCGAAATAAAGCGGGACCGCAAAGAGCAACATATCGGTCAGCCCGATAAGGTAAAACATTTGTGAATCCCGGCCCGCGGCGCGCCCCGCACCAGAGCATCGGTTCCGGCCCGGCATGGGCGAAGCGTATATGTCGTATTTGGAGCAGAGGGACTGAAGGAATACCAAGCAACCGAGGGGTGCAAGGATGTACTGGTGTTGACACGGCAGATCGGCGATGTGACAGAGTACGTTTTGATCACCCTTTGGGACAGCATAGAAGCTGTGCGGCGCTTCGCCGGCCCGGAGCCGGAGCATGCCGTTTACTATCCGGAAGACGACCGCTATTTCCCGGAGGAGGAACGGACACCCTATGTGCGGCACTATGAAGTGCGCGGCACGCGCTGACATGGTTGGAAAGTCAGTTGACGTAATATCCCCATTTCACTCATTGACCGGCTGAGTCTACAATAGCTGCGTGAAATCTAAGAATGAGCGCAAACAAATCATTTTCGGGAAAACAATTCGGAAGCTCCGCCTCAAGCGCGGTATGACGCTAGCGAAACTGGCGAAGCTCGCGCACATCCATCCAAGTTATGCAGCCGATGTCGAACGAGGCGAACGAAATCTTTCGCTACTGAATATCCTCAAGTTGGCGGCCGCGCTGCGCGTGCATCCGGGCAAATTGTTTGTGAAGTTCTGACTCGGGAAGGTTATACATGGCATCGGTGAATTCAGTCCTCTGACGGTTGGCCTAACATCCCCATTACAGGCCGCCGGCTCACCCAAGTCTCGATGAGTGTAAGCCCCTGATTTCGCCAACTATCAATTCCCACTGCTGCCAAACCCTCACGGACCCTGCGGTTTGGGGGTAGAATGCTGGCCGACTGAGTTGTGTCTTACCACTCGTTCACAAAGGACAGAACATGCGTTGGTAGTGTCCTAACAGTGCGTTGACAGACCCAGTTTCATGGGTTGCCCTTTGGAGATACGGTCATATTGCGCAATTCTTCTCGGATCGCTAGAAGACGAAACCTTCTCAACTCGTTCATATGGGCTTGCGAGTTATCGTGATGCCCTAAAGATCGGTACACCTTGTTGGCGTATTGAAGTGAGGCGATCTCCTGTCTCAGCCTTACAATTCGTTGCTGAGTGAATGCATCCATATAGTGCCTCGCCAGGCAAGAAAAAGCCCCGACTCCTCCGTAGCGAATCAGGGCTCATTGTCGTTGTTGGTCTTTCCCTAACACAAGCCTAGGCGCAATACCGGACGATAGCAAGAGCCTTTGGGCTTCGGTGGTCCTGATAGCGATGCTAGGGTTTATTTTTGCTTTTTTTGAGGTCGCGTTCCAGCCGCGCTACTCATTGACTGGGTTGTGAGTGAACCGATGCGCCCGCACCTGACATAGAAGGCTGTCAAGCGTAAGCTGGACGGGGGCTCTGTATGGGGTTTGTATTGGATTTCGACGCAAGGAATAACATTCTGCGCGTGACGCTAGAAGGCCCAGTGACAGACGCGATTCTGTTGGATGCCTACGCGACGGCGGCTAAATATGTGGCATCCCGCGCACCGTGTCGCGGCATCTGGGAGGTCTCGGAGGTGAGCCAGTTTGAAGTTTCCAGCGATGCTATACGGAGACTGGCAAAGAGTTCTCCCATAATCCGGCCTGGTCATATGCGTGTCGTTATCGCTCCGCAGGACTTCCTTTACGGAATGATGCGCATGTTTCAGATACTTGGCGAAGGAACTCGCCCTGATTTACATGTGGTTCGTACGTTGGGCGAGGCATACCAGTTGCTCCAAGTGGAATCACCAGAGTTTGGCCCAGTAAGCTGAGGCCTGTGGCATGAATAGTTGACGTAACATCGCCATAGCACTCATTGACCCTGCCTGGGCCAATCCTCAATGAGTGTAAACGCCTGGTTACGCCAACGATCCAGTTTCGGTTTTCCGGGTTGCACCCTCACTTCACTTGATCTTGATGCTAGCTGATTTCCCGGCGGCACTCCCGAGCGACAATCTCGGCCAATCCCGTTGATAGACGAATGAGACTGCAAGCAGAAGCATACCCAATACAAAGAAGCTTACGATTCTGTACCTCCGCTCCAAGCGCCAGATGTCATAGGCGAAAACCTTCACAATCGTGACTGAGATTAGCTCCAATGCTTGCCACCGCACAAAGGACGATCTACGCCAGAATCCTATCGTCATTAGTCCAGCCGTCTCCACAAACCATCCCATAGAAATCCACTGGGGATTCAAAACGAATCGCAATCGCCAGAGTGATGAAGATTGTGCTGAGTGCTAGATGCAAATGCCGCAACGGGCTCGCCGCATGGCCCTCAGTTTTCGCGCGGAGAAATCCACCCAGAGACATACAGAGCGCGCCCAACGCGAGCGCACACCACGCCGCAGCAGCCTTGTCATGCCAGCCGTCAGCCCGATCGAAACCCGTCCCGCCGGTCCGATCCACTGATCCTCAAAAGCATGCTTCAGAAAAAGCGAAACGCCGACTAGAACTGCCACGATTCCAACCCTATTCAACCACTGCGAACCAATGCGCGATTCCAGGTTAGGACTTGAAGTGCGACCCTCCCCAGCGGTCGTAGGAGTTGACGACGTGCGCATGCGCCACAATCACTTCCTGCCCCAACTCGCTCAACAACCGGCTCACCCAGTTTCCAGCGCGATCCGGCAGCGCGGCATGGCTCCGAATACCTCCCCCATCGCCTTCGGAGTTGTGCTCAGTCTCTGTTCCAACAGCACACTGCCCGCTTCGTCCAATACGCAATACCAGCTCGATCGATCACCCAGGTCCAGCCCGATCGTCAGCTTCTGCTCTCGAAAATTGTTCGTCTGTCTTGCCGCTACGGTGCTAACCTTCTTCATTGCCGGTCTCCTTTATCTCTTGCGCCTCGAGCGCGTCGATAATTTGGGAGCGTACAGCATCCCGTCGGAGACCGGCCTTCTCATCCCATCTGATTCCGACAGTTATCGGCAAACAGCAAGGGACGAGGTAGGACTTTTTCCAGCTATTGCAGTTTCGCGTACTCCTTCTTCGCTTCTTTCAGGATAGGGACGTCGGGGTCGGCGTCTTTCCAGAGGGTGAGGAAATCTTTGTAGGCGGCGAGGGCGCGGACGCGGGCGGCATCGGCGTCCGCGCCCTGCGAGGTTCTCGCCCGCAACGCATTAGCGCGAGCCACTCCCAGGTGAGCTAACGCTCCCGTCCAGCAGTTCCAGACAATGCCGCTGTGGTCGAGAATCTTCTGAAACTCGGCGGCAGCAGCGCTGCCCTGTCCGGCTGCCAAGTATGCCTCTCCGCGTACATACACCCAATACAGACAGGAAAGATTGTTGACGAACTCAATGTCTCCTAGTTCGATGGAGGACGCTGCCTGCAAGGCATTCAAGGCACGCGCCGGACTTTTTCTTGCCAGAGCCGACTCTGCCCGAATTGTGGGCAGCCAAAGTGATTGCATTTGCGTGTCCAGCGGGAAACGCTTCCCTAAGTCCTGTGCCAACGAGTCGGCGCGCGCCGCATCTCCCGCCATCGCGAGCGCAAGTGCGGCTTCGCTCTCGACCGCCGGGCTCCTAGGAAAAAGTTTCAAAGAAGCTGCCGCGGACTGCCGCGCTTCCGCCGCATTTCCATACGCTGCTTGTTGCAGCGCGGCGTTTCCGAGATAAATCGCTCCCCCTTCTTTACTGTCGGCCCGCACGGCAGAGTCGACAGCCCGTTTGTTGAGTTCCCGCGCCCTGCTCACATGGCCAGCGTACGCCTCGGTATCGGAGGCGAGCGCAAGTCCGCAGTTCTCCACCTCGGGCTGGCTGGCAAACCACTGTAGCTGTGCCGTCATAGCCGCAGAGTCCGCCCCAAGAAAGGCCAAAGCATACAGGTCACTGTGCATGGGATACTCGTCCAGTTTTCGGGCCTGCGCCTCGTGAATGATCCGCCGGGCTTCGTCGAAGCGCTGCAAGGCCAAGAAGTAGCCGGCCAGATTGCTGTACGACGCTCCGTCATCGGGTGCGAGGCGTATACTTTCCTTGATCATCTCGGTTCCTTTCTCGTATCGGCCCTGAGCGACGAGAACCAAGCCCAGATAACCGTACGGTGCGCCGACCCGTGGATAGCTCCGGATCCACTCCTGGTACGTCTGCGCCGCTTTATCGAGTTCCCCGGTCACATTGCGATAATAGTCGCCGGCAATCACCAGCTTTTCCCATTCGCTGGCATGTTCTCGCAACTCAAATGCCTTGGTGTAGTACTCGGCGGCCCTTTCTGTTTGACCGAGACCGTTATATTCGTTGCCCACAGCCCTGTATCCCATGGCAAAATTCGGATCAAGAGCTATGGCACGTTGGTGGTACGGAAGGGCCGCCGTCACGCTCTCCGCTCCCCAGCCCAGGCTGTACGCCTTCAGCGCCTCAAGCGATGACGTCGTGGCCTGGGCGAGCGGAACATCAAACCTCTGCACCGTTGCCAACGATTCGCCCAACTCAGAGCGCAGCTTCGATGCCGCCTCGCCCAGAGCATCCAGTACCTTTTCCTTGGACAACGCGGTGACCTGCTGCTGGGCTAGGGTGTCTCCGTTCTGGCAATTCACCGCCTCCAGTTCCAGCACATATTCGCTGCCCAGACTGCCAATCGATCCAGCAATGTAGGCTTTGCTGTGGGCGCGCTGACAGAGTTCGCGAGCTACCGGGCGGGTAAGTTTCGTGCCGACCGGACGGGTCATTTGTTGTAGGACTTTGGCCGCTTCGCTGTCCGAGAGCATATTTAAGAAAGGCGATTGCCGCAGGGAGACTCTGAGCGCCGTCTTCAGTGTGTCGTCGAATACGGCATCACCCGTGCTGTTGGCAAAATCGGCGAGAACGATGGTGTCTTTATCGGTAAGTGGGTTGTTTCGACGAGCATGATAGTAGAGGCCAGCTGCCACGAGCAGAACGCTCAGCAGGATGGGACCCCCAATCTTCCAGACCTTCAAAACCCGAACCGCAGGAGCTTCCGATACGGTTACTGTGCATGCGCTTGCTGTTACACTGTGCCCGCTCTCGGTGTCCCGCTTCAGCCGTTGCAGGTCGGCTCGAATCTCCGCGGCCCTCTGATAGCGCAGGTTGCGGTCTTTCTCCAGGGCCTTGTCGATAATTGATTCGACTTGCCCCGGAAGCTGCGGATTAAGCTGGGCCGCCGGTCGTGGCTTCTGGTGCAGGACCGCACCGCAGATCTCTCCCGAGCTGGTGCCTTCGAATGGCAGCTTGCCAGTCGCCATCTCATACAGCACCGCGCCGAAGGAGAACAGATCGCTGCGCAAATCCAATTCTTTCGCACGCACCTGCTCGGGCGACATATAGGCCATCGTGCCCAGCATCGTTCCCGGGCTGGTCAAGTGTTGTTCGTCGATCTCGGTTAGCGTATTCGCTGACGCAATCTGGCTCGACGAACCGCCTGTGGGTGAGATCTTCGCCAACCCAAAATCCAAAACCTTGGCATGACCGCGTTTCGTTACAAAGATATTGCCGGGTTTGATGTCGCGGTGGACGATGCCTTCTGCGTGGGCTGCGTCGAGAGCATCCGCAATCTCGATGCCCAGCGACAGCACGGTCTCAATCTCCATCGGCCGACCCGCAATGCGGTGCTTTAGCGTAATTCCGTCCAGAAACTCCATGGCGATGAACGCCTTGCCATGCTGGTCGTCAATTTCGTAGATAGTGCAGATGTTGGGATGATTCAACGCCGAAGCTGCCTTGGCTTCACGCTGAAAACGGATGAGTGCTTGCGGATCTTTGGCTACGTCGTCGGGCAGGAACTTGAGGGCAACGAAGCGGCCAAGCTTTACGTCCTCGGCCTTGTACACCACGCCCATCCCACCACCGCCAAGGTTCTCGACGATACGGTAGTGCGAGATGGTTTGACCGATCATTGGGCTGAATCTTAGGACTAGAGGTAGGGCAAGTCAATGAAGGCTGGGAAGTTGGTGGCGTCCCAGAAGCGATGGTTGGCGCAAAATCGCCATTACACTCATTGACCCAGGCCCGGCGAAATCTCAATGAGTGTAATCGCCTGGTTTCAACAACTCCAGTAATGTACCCCGCAAAAGAGACCGAGGGCCATTGTTACCAACAGACCTCGGCTCCGAACGGAGCTTCTAGTGCTTATCTTTATCGTCCTGGTGCTTGTGTCTCCAGTCGAAATATTGCTTCTGTTCGTCCTTGCTTCGCACCTTAAAATCTTTGTGGTCGTAGTGGTTTTCCGTCTCCCACTGCTGGTAATAAACAGTCTCGTTATTGTTCCAAGTGTGATAGTCACCGTGATCAGCATCGTACGCACGGTAATAATGATTACCGCCGCAGCCAAGCGTTAAACCGGCTACGACCATCGCGGCGCTCAACAACAGCGGAATAAAATATGGGTGTACACATCTCATTGTGAGTCTCCTTAATTTTCGATGTCACCACTGTCAATTATGGCGAAGGCGGGGAACCCGCCGCTACGTTTGTGGAGTCATTTTCCCCACCTCGAAGGCTCAGCCGAGCCTCGAACGTTAAACCGAGAGTATTAAGCCAAGAATATTGAGCCGTTAAAATCACTACTATGGCGACTTGTGCTTCGGCGTCCTCGCGTTGAGCGTCGAGATAAGGCCCTCTGCTGCGGGAGGTACATGCGTCTCGTGAACAATTACGATATCCTTCGCTGAGATTTTCTCTCCGTAGATTCTCTTGTTCGCGTCGTTGTCCGGCCGGATGGTCGAACCTTCCAGCGAAATGCCTGCAAATAGGCCGCGCGCGCGGGAATAGCTCAATATTTCAGCGCGCATCGAGACATCGGTTTCTGCTGACGTGTCACGACCGACTGGTCCGGCTGCTACCGATGCATCTCCTCCGAGCTTGACTTTGCTGCTCAAGATTCCATTCGCACCCCGGTCATTCATCACGAGAAGGACGAAGTCGGTCGCTTGCCCGCCGATCTGAAAGCCCACGCTGCCACCCTCAAGGGCCATCATTGAGGGCGCGCCCCAGGGGCCGTTGAAATATACGCCCGTTCGGCAGGTCATCGCACCGCGGCCGTAACTGCCACCGACCACAAACGCGGCCTTGAGGACTGATGGAAAAACAACAACACAGTCAGCTTTATCGAGGAGATCCTGGGGAATGTCGTCTGGAATATTCAGAATCTCTGTCAGCACTGTGCTGGCATTCTTTAGACGATCTTCGTCCTTTTCTTTGTCGTCTGCCCACCCGGTGATTGCGAGCAACATTGCGCTCATTGCGCAGGCGAATATCCTCTTTTTCATGGGGTCTCCTCGAAAATGGAAGTTGCCGCAACGCCCGGCCGTAACCCAAAGTATGGTCCGACCTAACCGGGCGGTATCGCCACACAAAGGTTTATCCTCGCGCTACGAACGCCAGTGCTTTAGTGAGACGATGTTCCCCTATCCTCATTGAGCGAGCCATACGATGAAAACGGTAAACGGGCAAGAGTTTTGCTTTACGTCGCTGCGGGGAGGTCCGTCTTTTGATTTGGTCTGTACCCACCGTCTCATTCCTTCACTCCGAGCAGATTTTTGGGTTAACTGTTGATAAATTCCGTATCCGCTCAGTGACCGCTGGTCACATTTAGTCAATGAGTGTAAACGCCTGATAGCGACATTTGACGAAGAGAAGAGGACGTTCGCAGTATGCCGAAGCTCTAACGGAACGTCCGGCGAGGCCTATCGGATGGAGGGAAGACTATATCCGAATCCGACCACTGCCGCCGTAAGGAATGCTGCCGACGCGATGGCCTGTGGCTTCTTGAAGAATGCACGTAAGGATTCCCCTTCTTGTCTTCGGAAATAAATCAGCCAATACATGCCAAAACAAAACCACGACACCCACTCGAACTGAAAGAACGCCTTCCGCGCATGCAGAGCCGCGTCTAAGAACATTAGAGCGGCTAAGCCTATTCGCAGCCAAAGCGGAAAAATAGAACGGGACTCAGACGAAATAGCTTCCGGCACGGAACCCCCATGTGTCCAGAATTATACCGCTCCTTGGATTCGGTTTGTCCGCGTCAGCCGCTCAACTGGCGCAAAATCGCCACTTCACTCATTGACCGGATTTTGAGTGTAAAACGCCTGGTTACACGAGTAAAAGTGCAATCTCGCACTGTCCAATACAATTGCCCTCAGTTCAATGCGAGAACCTATGGCTCTGAATCTCGCGTGCCGCTTTCGGCTGCGAAACTAGCCGTTTTCCAATTCCCCGACTAAGAAAGGAAACCGTCGGGCCATTCTTTGCGTACCCACAGGAGAATGATGAATAACGCAATTCGACCGGACGCGGCCTCAGGCTACCGTGATGCGAGGAAGCAGGAACGGGCCGAAATACTGTTCTATGCCCTGGCAGTCCTCATTACGACGACCCTTATTGTTGCCTGCTTCCCGCTGCTGCACGTGACCAACAACTGGGCAGCGAATACGCTGATGTTCATCCCGGGATTGATGGCCTTGGTATTTCGTCTTCAGCGCAGGCAGGGATTGCGGTCGGTCGGCTGGGGTACGGGAGCTCCGGTCTATTGGCTCTGGGCAATTCTCCTTCCGAGCGCTGTGCTCGCGGTGTGTCTGCCGCTCTCAATTCGACTGGGGTATGCCGCGATGGCCCCAGTTTCATCCTCAGCTGGCCGCATTGCTACTCACCCCCTGAAGGTCTTGGAAAACATACTCCTCTACACTGCAATCTCGCTTCCTTTCGCGTTCGGAGAAGAGTTTGGGTGGCGTGGCTACGCTCAAGGGAAACTGGTCCGTGAGTTCGGCCTAGTGAGGGGTCTGCTGCTGCTTGGGATCATCTGGGGTTTCTGGCACACACCGATTTATTACTTCGTGGGCGCCTATCCGGAGCACCCCATTCTCGGGCCCTTCGTCATGACCCCGATCGACAACATACTGGCGGTTATTCCAATGGGTTGGCTTTACATCCGGTCCAGGAACATCTGGGTTCCGACGCTAACCCATGCTTTCGCGGACGTGTTGTGGGGCTTCTCCGACCTGCTTTTCCCCAAGAGTCACGAGATCCAGGGCTGGTTGATCCTGCAGGCGGCCCAGCTGATCGTATCCGTTTTCCTGCTGATGAATTTGAGGTCGAGATCAGGAGACAGTCTTTCAGGTTGAGTTTCCGTTAGTTGGCAATTGGGGCTTCTCTTGATCCTTGAGCACGGGCAAGTCTGTTGGATGCCTGATGTAATATCGCCATTACACTGATTGACCCATTTGCGGGGAATAATGTCATTCGCTCTGACCGACTACCACATACGGCCTCGTTTTGTCAGGGAACTGAAACTCGTAGACTTGAAAGGAATCGTACTCGGTGGGGTGATCGTTCCTAACGAGCTTCGCCTTGTAGTCACCGAGCGCCAGTAACCGGCCAATCGACAGCTCGGACCGCAGCACATATTTCTTTCCTTCAATAACAACGTCCAACACTTGATTGCCGGGAACGTCGATGCTCGATGACATGACGTGGACATTAACGGCCGGAGGGGAACCTCCCCCGGCCCAGGCCAACGCGGAGAGCAACAGGATAGCAAGTGTAATCTTCTTCATGGAGTTCCTCGTTTCCGTACATAAAATGAACCGTAGCACGATGCTGACTTGACAGGGACTGTGGCTATTTCCAATTGACGAAAACTCCCCATAACCTTCGTTGATCGGGTTCTGGGGAGGCTCCGCGACCCCATGCCTTCTGACTACTATTCCTTGGCGTTAGTTGTTGAAACATCCCCATTACACTCAAAATGTCGAATTCGGGAACGTCGCAAGACCAAGTTCAACGCGCCGATTAAAGACAACCCAAAAAAAGTCAGCCGATTACTATGAGCCCTTATTCGGTTTCGACTGGTTAATAAGCTCCGCAATCATGGTATCCAGATTGCGAATGTCATTCTCCAGCGTATCAATTTCATGTTGAATGAGCTCCTTGCGCTCGGCAGGCGCAGCCGCTTTATTCCATTGAAGCCTACGCAGTGCGTCCACCTGTTCCTCTTGTTTCCGCCGCAATTCCTGAATTGTTGGCATTTGCACCGCCCCAACGTTGTGCATTATAGGCAAGACTCGTCAGGAAATGAAAAAGGCCAGCCGATTGGCTAGCCGGGTGGAAACCGGACTGGTATTCTGAGCGTAATCGCCTGTTTTCGCCAGTTTCACGCTTATACTTGTGCGCGAAAGAGTTTCGCAGGAGCGTCAAGATGAGTGACCGTGACGATTGCCGTCGATTGTTGGACACCGTTCCGGACGGTGCACTAGCCACCGTAAAAGGTGCCCTTGAAAATCTGCAAGTCTGGGCGCCGCCGTACACCCGGCCAACACCACCAGAGGTCATGGACCATATCCGAGCAATGGAGGCGCTAAGAGACAAATTCTTGGGCGACAAGTGGAGCGGAAGTTGGGGACTGGACGACGGGAGGGTTACAGGAATGGCGGAAGCTGTGACGGCACATAATCCCGGAACTGGCGAATGCACTTACAAGACGTTTCACGTTTTCCGGGGGTTTCCATTGGAAATCACCCAGTCCTTTCGGTTGGAGAACGACGCTAAGACACTGGTCTACGACTTCGGAGTGAAAGGACTTGGCCATCAAGAAAGCCATCGCATGGAGTTTCATCAGAGTCATTCCCGACGATGATTGTTGAAAAATCCCGATTACACTCACTGACCCAAGGCCTGATTTCGACAGTTGACCTCATCTATCTCCAACCTCGCGTAAAATACAAGCCGGTTGAGCGTTGCAGGTTTGCACTCCATGCTCAAGAAAATCTCGCTGTTGCGCGACCGAGTGGCCGACTGGGAAAACTATCCCTTTTTCGTTCCAGCGATCCGTCACCTCGACGAATTGACCGTGCGATCCCGGATTTGCTTCTTTACTGGCGAAAACGGTTCGGGCAAATCTACTCTGCTTGAGGCAATTGCGGTAGTGGGCTACTTTGAAATTGTCCTTGGCCAAAATCGACGGAGTACATAAACCGCACCTGCTATGCCCAACGTTCCTGCCAGGATGAATCCGCCGCCGAATACCAGTAATTGACCAGGGACGATGTCTAACGGCTGAGATAAATGGGCGCTTCCGACGATTATGGCAATGAAAATCGCAAGCCATAACGTAGCGCCTAACAAAGACGAGCCTAGGAGCAGAACAGCACGTTTGCTGATTGATTTCACCTATGCTGCTCTTTCCGCCCTCCGCTGCTCGTGGGCTTCCCAGAGGGCTACCAAGTCCTCCACGCTCCACAGCCGATCTGTTGCGCCAGCGGCCATAGCCGGGGACGTGCGAAGTGTACAAGAAATTTCCCAAGCGTTGAAACTGGA
The DNA here is from genome assembly GCA_963787495.1 of uncultured Acidobacteriaceae bacterium. Taxonomy (GTDB): domain Bacteria; phylum Acidobacteriota; class Terriglobia; order Terriglobales; family Acidobacteriaceae; genus Sulfotelmatobacter. The sequence goes on along the minus strand of CAWBDA010000001.1, from coordinate 151,595 downwards.
CCGCGTCGCGTTAATCCTTGGCAATCTGGAGCGAGGTCACAAGGTCCAAAGGGTGGACGGGAAATACGCGGCTGTCAGTTCGATCGGGGCTGCCGTTTAGCCTTCTTGGCCTGTTTCCATCGGGCCTTCGCTGCGTTCAGCGCCACTTCGCTGCGCTGCTGTCGCGTCATGGTCTCTAGGCGTCGTTTGCCGCCGACCTTGCCGCCTTTCCTGCCCATCTCCGCCATGATGCGCGAAATCTCACTCTTGGGGGGTTTCGGGTTCTGGCTCCGCCGTGGAGCGTTCTACCATGAGGTGGGCGGCTTGGTTTACGTCGGAAGGTCTGCTGCTAATACGCTTTGGCATATCCCAAGTATGCCATGACCCCCTCCAGTCTCAAAATGAAAGTAGCCCACTACCGCAATTGCTGTTCATTATGGATTCGGGCGTGAAGGTGGTACCCGCAATTTCACAAATGACAGTACCGAGAGCAATCATTCGATTGACTCATTGGTCCGGGCGCTCCGCTTATCGTTCGACAGGCGCACAGGGGCGGGATTTTTCCTGCGGGCCGAGAGTTGGTTCAACACGGTCTCCTATATGGATGACCTTGACAAGGAACCGTCGGAATCGGCCCCGCTTAGCGCGTTTTACGGGGGGCGTAGCCTACACACGCGCTCACACGGTGAAACGTTTTTCACGGTCCTCGAACTAAAAGTCCAGCGCAATGGTTTGTTTCTGCTGGATGAGCCGGAGGCGGCGCTTTCTCCACAGCGTCAATTAGCGTTTCTTGTTCTGATCCATGATGTTTTGAAGAAGCACAGGGATGCTCAATTCATCATCTCCACCCATTCGCCGGTACTACTCGGGTATCCCGAGGCACAAATTGTATCGTTCGATGAAGGCTGCCTTCACGAGATTGAGTACGATGAAACGGCGCCCACGCAGATCGTACGGCGCTTTGTAAACCACCGAGACAGTTTCCTGGAAGAGCTTTTTGCGGACACACCCTCGCTATTCGACAAAGAAAAGTCCGAGTAGAAAAGCCGGTCCCCTTGACTATCCCTACCGATGCATACTCGTTGTTGGCGTGACATCCCCATTTCACTCATTGACTGGGGGTTGTGAGTGTAGTCGCCTTTCCCATAGATCGGCTACCTGAACGGTCCGTCTTTTAGAGCGATGAACTGCTAAAACCGCAGAGCATCAAGAATCTGTTTCCGGCAAAACTCTTCCGGTCCGATGCCGTTGATCCGTCCCGCAACGATCTTGAAGGAACCTTTTCGTGGATCTGTTTCTCCAAGACATTGCTCCAAGTGCAGCTGTTGCTTTTCAGAGTCAAACCTGAGTCGCACTTCTGTGGATTTTGAGGGACAGCGCACCGTGATCTCATTCCCGAGCAGCTTGCTCTTGATGAGCGGTCTGGTTGCCCCCGATTCATCTCGCCGAATGTTTTCAATGATGGCTTCCCAGACATTCATGACCGCCTCGACGGATAGGTTTTCCTTGAGAGTGCAGCCTCTCAGGGGAGAATATAGAAACTCCACCGAAACTTGCGCCGGAATCTAAATTTAGTATTGCTGCGGTTTTTGCTCCTTGACCTTCCCCAACCAGCAGTCCCCATGAACAGGCTTCCCATCTTCGGTTACATTGAAGTCTTTAGGCAAGATGGGTTTGCCGCAGATCGCGCACTGGAGCGGTAGCGGTGGGTTTGTAGCCACAATAATCGCATCCTAGCACCGGCCAGCCCCCCGGAAGCAAAAGGCCAGGAGGTAAAATTCAGACCCAGATCGGCCATTTCTCAATGAGTGTAAACGCCTGATAACGTCAATCGCGTGAATCAATACAAATGGAAGGTGACCTCAGCGGCAATCTCTTTTTCGATCGGCTGCCCGTCCTTGAGCGCGGGACTGAACTTCCAACGGCTCACCGCTTCAACTGCCTTTTCATCGAGGCCGTATCCCAGTCCCTTCACCACCTTAATGTCACGCGTCGTTCCGTCGACCGTAACCGTCAGCGATACGACGACTGTGCCGTTGATTTTCTTTTGGCGGGCTTGTTCGGTGTATTCGGGGTTCGGCACGAAAATCGCGCGCGGCGCCGTTACGCTGCGATCGGGCACGTTGCCACAATCGTGCGCGCCCTCGTCCACCACACCAGACGCGTCGTCAAAGGGAACAAACTTGTCGGGCCTCTGGGAAACAGAAGAAGCGAGCGCCACGTGGGCCAGCACATTCGTAGCCGTCGAAATCTGGAGCATGTCACCCCGCCGGGCTCGCACACTGACTTTTTCGCCGCAGGCGAGGCTGGCTGACGAGCTGTGAGAACATTGGCTGAGATATACGGGCACCGAGTTCTGCCCCGGCGCACACACCATAAATCCATCCACCAACGGTCGCCGCTCGACGGCCGCGGAACAATCGATCGGCCCGCGGTCCGGCACTCCAGAATCATTATCGAAAGGCACGAACTTATCCGGCTGCCGGGAAATCGCCGACGCGTCCACAAAGCGCGGGGCTCTCTCGGAGGCCGGTATTATTCTAAGCACGTCACCGTTACGGGCAACCACCGTCACCTTTTCCCCGCAGTTCAGACTGCCAATCTGGCGCTTCTGGCACCTGCCATAGAGTGGCACCGGCTGCTCATTGTTGTGGTCGGAACAAAAAACAAAGCCGTCGGGTCTGGGCGCCAGAGGAGACTGGCCATCGAGAACTTGCGACAAGAGCGATCCAGCAGTGGCCACGCAAAAGACTGCCACGAAGAGCAATACGGATTTCATGGACGGGGATTCTCCCACTCGATCGGTCAGACGTCAACCAGACATAGCCGGGTTGCCCGTTCGGGCCTTGAATCGGATGCAGCCTGTCTTGCTGGCCATCAGAGAAAACGGCCCGGCGCGCCCCTCCAGCCGTAACCGGCAAAACTGGAAACAGCCGGAGGTCAGTTGTTGCAAAATCCCGATTACACTCATTGACCTCGACTACGGGCCGAGCCGGATTCTCAATGAGATATCGCTACCGATGCGATCCTGGTGCGGTCGAGTCGGAAGGGATCTTTCATCCATTCGGAGCAAGGGTTGACTTCAGTCGTGTGCGCTCCCTCACCGACTCCCGTTACTTGACGCGGCGTGCGCTGTGCATGCTCTGTGAAGTTCGTCAGCGCCTTGAGCGAGCGTCATATCGTCTGGCATCAGCTGAAAGTTGCTTCGAATCTCGTTCTGTTGCACCGAGATCGTTTTGAAGAATAGGGCTTTACCGCGCATATGAACATTCAGAAGGGTGATTTCCCAATGACCCGGCGCCACTTCCGACTGTTTGACGTAAAACTTGCCGTCTTTATCAAGATGGCCAAGCATTCCGCCGTAAAACTTCACTGGCCGGAGGAGATGACCCTCGATCCCTGCCAGCCTGTTCTCGCGCTCGTCGATCCAGATCCGGCCTTCCATGGCATGAAAGACTGCTGCTTCATGGGACGAGGGGTGGAAGTTTGGATTGGGCTGGAAGAGAATTTCCACCAAACTGCCCTTGCGCTCTCCGAACTTCGCGGTTACCGCGTCCGGCAACATCTTGAACAATCGCTCAGTTTGCTGGGCGTCTGCCGCCTGGGCGCGTTGTCGCTTTCTCTGTTCGCCTGACTTGTGCAGCAAGTGCTCGATGCGCCGATCTTCTTGTTCTTGTCGTTCCTCGTGATCGGCCGTCCGTCGACCGACAACAACCGATCAAGATCTCCTTCGCGAGTCTCAACGATCCACTTCACTTGCTCCTTTCCCGAATCCTCACTCTTCGCTTGATACATCCAGTGGCTGTGATCAGCGGATTGAGCCTTTAGCTCACTATCGACGGCCTTACGCAGAAGGTCACCGGCCGATGACGATCCATTACCCGATGTGCTTTGCGCAAACGCTGAAACGCAAGAAACAATCAGGAAAGTCGCTCCAATCAAAAGGGGAATCAAGACTCCGCCTAGCGTCTCTGATAAGCTGACTGATCGTCGTTTCAGATCCATTTCTGTGTCTCACCGCGACGGTTGCTAACTTTGGTGTTCTGCACTCACTCCCAACCAGTCGCCCAGTCCACGAAGCGAATCGACGTAGTCGCAGATGATTTTGGTCGCTCCCACCAGAGGCACGGCGAGTATAAGTCCCATTGCTCCCCAAATCCACGCCCAGAAGAACAACGATAGAGTCACCACCAGCGGATTTAGCCGCAGACGTTGCCCTACGATTTTCGGGTAGAGACGTTCATGGTGACAACATGCAAACCAATCACTGAGAGCAGGATTATCGCAACTGCGGTCTTATCTACGAATCCGATACCTGCAGCCAGCGGGGGGAGGAGAGCCAGGAACACTCCAAGATATGGAATCAGGCTCACGAAACCGCTAATCACTCCCAGAAAATAGAAATAAGGAATGCCCAGAGACCAGAACACAAGTGTGCTGACAGTGGCCGCTACCACGCCGATCAGCATGTTGCCGACAATGAAGCTGCGGATCATCGCCGAGATCCTGCCAACCGTGCGGTATGCGACGAGGCGGTGCTCTTTTGGGAACAGCCGCACCGTCGCCGAGAGCATATGATCCTTCCACGTAAGCATGAAATAGACTAGAAAAGGCACGAATGAGATCGCCAGTACAACTTCTGCCAGGGTTCCGGTACCTGCTGAAATCACCCTGGATAGGCCCGGGCCTCTTGGACTTCAACCGGTAGTGGCTGTTTACCGGCCTTGGGAGAGGCCAGGACTGAACGCGTGCTCTCTTCGATCTTGGTCGTCTGCGCGCGAAAATTCGCAAGACTGTCCCGTATCTTTTCCGAATATTGTGGCAGTTGAATAGCGAAGCCGACCGCACGGTTGTAGAAGAAAAAAGTAAGATTTCCTGCCAGGCAAACCAAGAGCGTCACCGCGACTAAAGCGCCAACAGGCCGAGGAAAACGGATTCGACCGAGCCAACCCACCAGCGGTTCCAAAACGAACGCAAGCAGAATCGCCACCAGAGTCGTTACCATTACAAGTTTCAACAAATACAGCAAGCCAATCACGGCGATGCCTGCAATGACAATCTGGGCGATGGAACCAGCTCGAATCGAAGCATGCAGAAGCTCGGCCTCTTCAATGACTGCGGCAGTCAAAGGCAGTTCTTGCTCGTCCGAAGTGTGGTTCAGTTCTCGACTGGATGGCAGGGACTCTCCACGGTTCAACTCTTGCGCCTCCAAGGTTGCTGCCGCGGGTTTCTTTAAGGGCATAGGTGCACGGGATCACTCTCGCGATTTTCGTCGACATTAAAACATCAGTATCGGGCGACTTCATGACAACCACACATCGGGTTTTCCATGTACGGGGCAATCTCATTTGTCTTATGAGAAGAAAGCTGCCCATATCGGCGGCAGGTTGCGGATAGGTCAGCCAATGGATCTTGCCAAGCCACCCAAACCGCTACCGAGACTCCCAGCCATAGAACCGTCGCCCCCACAGAATGAAGTCGAATACGTCTACTGGAAGAGTAGTGGCTCCCCCACCAACGGCTTGAAAGGAATAGGAGCTACGCACTGCGGCTTCCTTTTCGATCTTGACGGTTTCGGCCTGATGCCATCCACTGATTCTCCATAACGAGCACTTCTGAGCAGTTTTCCGAAGGCTAAAGATTAATACCGGCCAGTAGTGGATAACTACCGCGCGGAGGACCGATGCGAGTACCGACTTCCATTGAAAAGAAAAAGGTGTCGTAATGGTTAAACTAAAAAGAAAAGAAGGGAAGCTTACGGCGGCCGACCTGGCGGGCTACGGGATTCTGCCCGAACAGCCCGACGAATCCAAGCCCGTGAAAACTCAGGAGTCGGAAACTCTCGATGGAGCGAAGCCGCTCCCCATTGGCGAAAAATCGCAATTACACACCTTGACCCTTCCTAGGGCGAAGACCGTAGCCGGGGATTTTGAGTGTAAACGCCTTCCATGAGAAGGCCGGTCAGAGTCAAGTCGATTCTTGCTGCAGCTTCGTGAAACAATCGTTGTTCTCCCGCCAAGTGGCCGCTGTCGCCATGCTTCCATCCGCACTCTCGAGGAGCGATTCGTTTCGCTCGGTGCATGTTGGGCGTTCTCGGTTCAGCCGGTGCTGCCATCTGTTTGGCGCCCTGTGGTTCTGCTCTTTCCGAGTAGAACCTGGGCCAGGCGATTAACGCAGTCACCGGAACTCGGCTTGGGCTTTTGTCTTTTCTCTTCCTGGAACGGTTTTGTTTTTACGCGGCTGCGGCTACTGTCGTTGGGCTGCTGTTGTGCAACGGTTCGTATACTTCTCCGCTCACCCACAGGTGATGCAACAACACCGCCAGCTTTCTCGCGGTCGCCACGATGGCTCGCTTCTTGCCGTTTCTCCCACCACGTTCGGCTAGTTTCAGGCCCCAGCGCCGCAGATCACAGTCGGGACCGAACGGACCCAGAATGTGCTGCGCTCCTTGCACCAACAACGTTCGCAGATAGGGATCGCCTTCTTTGCTGATGTGCAGCTGCGGCTCGCTCTGACCAGAGTTTCTTCGTCCCGGCTGCAGCCCCAGATAGCAGCCCACGTCGCGGCTCTTGCGGAAGCGATGCGGGTCTTCCAGCGTCAGCAAAAACGTCAGCGCGATCAGCGTGCCTACGCCCTTGATCTGCTTCAGCAGCGCCACCTGCGGATAACTCTGCTGTGCCAGATTCTCGATGTGCTCGTTGTATTCCACGATGCCCTCGCTCAGCGACTCAATTGCGTTCAATAGGGGTTCCAGTGCGGCTCGCAGCTCTGGACTCAAGCTTTCGGCTTTCTCCGGATTCAGGTTGCGTACGTTGCAGCTGCGCAATCGCTCCCCGTAACTCTTGGCCAGTCCGCGCGCCGTGTTGACCAGCCCGGTTCGTGCCCGCACCAGCCCAGCGCGCGCCCGAATCAACGTCAGATCGGCTTGCGCCTGCACGCTGCGGTGCTTCACCGGATACAGCAACTCCGGATCGATCCGGGCCAGCCGCGCCAGCGTCTGCGCATCCAGACGATCGTCTTTCTTGCGGCTCTTCCCGATCAGCCGTACCTTGCGCGCATTCGCCACGATCACTTCATGCCCCAACTCGCTGAGCCAGCGACTGATCCAGGGCGAATGCGTCCCGATTTCCAGTGCGATCCGACTGCGCGGCAGCGCCCCGAAGGCTTCCTGCAATGCTTTCCCATTCGTTCGCACTCGCTGTTCCCCTTGAATCTGGCCGGCTTCATCCACCACGCAGTACCAACAGTTGCGATCTCCCAGATCCAATCCAATGGTCAGTTTCTGCTGCGAAATATTCCTGCTCTGCGCTGCTGCTCTGGTGCTAACCTTCTTCATTGCCGGTCTCCTTTTTATCTGTGCTTCGAGCACGTCGATAACTTGGGAGCGTACACCGCATCCCGCGGAGACCGGCCTTCTCATCCCATCTGTTTACGACAGTTATGAGTCCGATCCGGCATCCGACGCCTTTCTAAGCGCCTTGTTCCCCAACCTGACCCGAAAACGTAACAGTACATCTGCTCCCCCAGACGGCCCCGGCCAGGTAAGCACTGTATCGTGTTACGATATGCATATTAATCGTGGGGAAAGAGATTTCTTCGCGACGAAAGGGGTGTGCATGGCTGAAGGCGACATCTCAGGCGCCTCTACGACGGGTGGCATCCCGATTGATACTTCATTCGAGCCGACACTGGAGTTCGCTCGTACTCCCAGGCAGGTCCAACTTGTCAACATGCGGGTCATCTACATCAGCGCGATTTCCGTTTTGATTGCTTGTGCTGCAGGGCTGATCGCTCGTGCGCTAACCGCCCTCATCGGCTTGATCACAAACTTATCGTTCTACGGACGGTTTTCGTTCACCTTCATCTCGCCAGCCGGCAACCACTTGGGCGTGTTCGTGATTCTTATTCCTGTAATCGGCGGATTGATCGTCGGAGTCATGGCGCGGTACGGATCGGCCGGCATCCGGGGCCACGGTATTCCGGAAGCAATGGAACAGGTCCTGTTCGGTGGCAGCCGGATCCCCGCGCGACTCACCCTTCTCAAGCCCCTCTCGGCAGCCATTGCAATCGGAACTGGCGGACCTTTTGGTGCTGAAGGTCCCATCATTGCTACTGGGGGCGCGCTTGGATCGCTAATTGGACAACTGCTGAAGATCACAGCCGATGAACGCAAGACACTGCTCGCTGTCGGGGCCGCCGCGGGCATGACCGCAACTTTCGGAAGTCCGGTTTCGGCAGTGTTGTTAGCCATCGAGCTGCTTCTGTTCGAATATCGACCACGATCAATTATTCCCGTTTCGCTGGCATGCGCGACTGCTCAGGGCGTGCGTACGCTTTTCTTCGGAACCGCCCCAATTTTCGCGATGTCCGACATAATGCAACCGCGCGGGTACGCCTTAGGCGGTTACGTCGCCCTCGGCGCGATAGTCGGCCTGGCAGCCGTCTTTGCGACGCGCGTGGTCTACAGTGTCGAGGATGCCTTTGATCACCTGCCGATACATTGGATGTGGTGGCCTGCTATCGGTGCTGTCGCAGTTGGCATAATCGGGTATTTCGCCCCGCACACTATGGGCGTTGGCTATGACAATATCGAAAATATTGTCAGCGGTCACATCCTTGGAAGGGCGCTGGTTGTTCTGTTCGTCCTGAAGTTCGTGTCATGGGCGATTGCGCTTGCGAGTGGGACCTCCGGAGGAACTCTGGCCCCATTGTTCACCATCGGCGGTGGTTTGGGATCCTTGCTCGGAGGCTTGGCGGTTCGGGCTTTCCCTGGACTTGGCATTGACGTTCGCGTGGCGGCACTGGTGGGAATGGCGGCTATGTTCGCTGGCGCTTCTCGCGCGCTTCTCACCTCGGTCGTATTCGCCTTCGAAACCACGCGGCAACCCCTGAGTTTGGTGCCACTATTGGCAGGGTGCACGGCCGCATTCTTGATTTCGTCGCTCATGATGCGTCATACGATCATGACGGAAAAGATTGCGCGGCGCGGTGGCCGCGTATTGGCCGAATATTCCGCCGACTATCTCGACCAAGTGCTCGTCAAGGACGCGGCAACAAGAGAGGTCGTGGCCCTTTCAGCCGACGATACTTTGGCCAGCGTACGTGCATGGTTTGGATCGCGAGTGCCCGGTACCGGACACCAAGGGTTTCCCGTCCAGGATGGCAATGGCAATCTCATAGGTGTAGTCACCCGACGTGATATCTTCGACACCGAGGAACCTGAGAACTCGCAACTGCGGCAAATCATTAAGCGGCCCCTAGCGATTGTGTTTGAAGACAATTCTCTTCGCGAGGCTGCTGACCACATGGTGCGGGAACGTATTGGGCGGCTGCCGGTGGTCATTCGCGAACGTCCGCAGAGGGTAACCGGGTGGCTCACTCGTAGCGATCTTCTAGATGCCCACCGACAACGACTTGCAGATACATCGAACCTAAGCCGTCACATTAACATCCGAACGATTCGCCTCAGCGGGAGATCGTCCCCTCGCCCGTAGCGGTCGCTTACTCGTAGCGGGAATGGCAAGGGTGAAATACTCAGGCTGTTTCTTGCGATCTCCTGTCGATGTGAGCCGAACAAAGAGAAGATCGCTATTGTTGTCGTAACATCCCCATTACACTCATTGAGCCGAGGCGCCGCGCGAGAGACTAAACCTCGGGAATCTTCGTGCCCTGATGAAGAGCATTTGCCACTTGTCGCTACGGCGGATCCAAAGTGAACTGCGCAAGGCAGCTTGTGGCTTGCCGCCTGGCACTCTTTTCAGAGTTCGGTAAGTGACCTGCACTGTATTTCGCCCACTGGTGCCGCTAACGGTCTCGCATTTCACAAACGGTGCGCACGGAGACCGCCAGACCGCGACTAGGTGGAAGGCCCGGACGCCAGTTCACGCAGTTTGTAGCGCTGTAGTTTTCCGGCCGCGGTCTTCGGTAGTTGGTCCATGAATTCGATGCGACGCGGGTACTTGTACGGGGTGATCCGCTGTTTGACGAACTCCTGCAGTTCGCGCTCCAGAACAGGAGTGGCCACAATGCCTTCTCGAAGCACGACGAATGCCTTGGGAGTGTAGAGTTCGGTGTCTTCTCGATAAGCAACCACCGCCGCTTCTAGGACGGACTCATGTTCAATCAAAGCACTTTCGACTTCGGCGGGCGAAACCCACTGCCCGGAGACCCGGAACATATCGTCGGAACGGCCTGCGTACCAGTAATAGCCATCCTCATCCATCCAATACTTGTCGCCGGTGAAGAACCATTTTCCGCGCATGCGCTCGGCAGTCAGATCCCGCCGGTTCCAATAGCAGGACGCGATACTGTCTCCAGAAACAAGGAGATCCCCTATGGTACCCGGCGCAACTTCGCGGTCGTATAAGTCAACGATGCGCAGCTTGTACCCCGGAACTGGGTTGCCTGTACTGCCAGGTTTGACTTTGCCAGGCCGCGCCGACAAGTAAATATGAAGCGCTTCTGTGGAACCGATGCCGTCCAGGATTTCCACGCCAAACTTGTGGTGCCAGCGACGGAAGATCTCAGCCGGCAATGGCTCCGCTGCAGAAACTGCAAGGCGGACGCTGTCCAGACAGTACGACTGATGCTCGGCTTCCTGAAGCATCAGGGCATACAAAGTAGGGACAGAGAAGAAAAGGGTTGGCCTGACGCTCTGAGCAACTTCCAATATGGCTTTCGGCTGTGGCTTGCCCGGAAACAACACCGTGGTCGCTCCGGCATGAAAAGGGAGCATCAGCCCATTTCCGAGTCCATAGGCGTGAAAGAGTTTCGACGACGAGAACGTTATATCGTCGGGACTGATCCCCAAGACTGCGGCGCCATAGTTGCGGCAACAGCCGAGCCAGTCGCGATGGAGGTGTACCGCCGCCTTCGGACGGCCGGTACTGCCTGAAGTCCAGAGCCAAAAAGCAACGTCGTCCTCCCTCGTGTCTGCTGCATCTAGTTCAGGCGAACTCTTCGCGAGCCACGGATCCCAATGCAGACACCCGGGCTGAGGTTCACCGACGACGATGATGTGCCGGAGAAAGCGTTGCCTGCTGAGCACTGGAGAAACTTCACCCAAAAGCGTCGAGTGAACGATGAGAATCCGCGCCCTGCTTTCCGTGAGGGAGTAATCGTGGTCGGCCGTGCGCCCGGCAGTACTGCTGGGCACCGCAACTGCGCCGATCTTCATTATGCCGAAATACGCAACCGCAAACTCCGGAGAGTCCGGCAGCAGCAACAATACCCGCTGTTCCTCTTGCAAACCCAAACTTAAGAGGCCATTGCCAACGCGATTTACGTCGGCAGCCACTTCGCTGTAAGTGCGGACGGATTCGCCGCATCGAATCGCCGCCTTCCGGGTACGGCCTTCCCGAAGATGCCGGTCCACGAAGTGGTCCGTGAGATTCAAGGAAGTGTGATCCTCCCGAGTCGAGTGTACGGAAAGACGTGCCTGGCATTACAGTCGAAACTACGAGGATATGGCAGACTTGCGCACATGTCCACGCTACACCGCCCATGTTTGTTGCGGCTGCGACAGATGATCAGTTCGGACTCGCACCGGAAGGCGTTGCCCTATACGAGAAGTGGACGGCCGCTCACAAGTCGGCTGAACTGCACCCGTACTCGAAGGGTGGCCATCCGAACCAAACTGGCGAAAAATCCCCCATTTCACTCATCTGCAGCAAGCCTCAGAGGAGGTATGCTTCAACAAGTGGAGCATTCCGTGCAACGTCGATACCCTGATTGGATTTGGGCACTTCTCGCGGCCGCAGGGCTGCTGGGTTGTGCCGCTCTGATCCTCTTCTTCGTTCATCCCGGCGGCTTCGAGGGACAAGTTGGGTGGTTCTTGGCGTTGATGCCGGGTGCAATCCTCGGCTTGCCGTTGGCGGACCGCGTGTATCGGATCGCCCCCCGGCGCAGAGCGATTTGCCCCTTGGGGGACAATCCTCCCTATCTCTCTGCTTTGGTATTTCGCCATCAGCTACATAGCAATCACTGCATACCGCTTTGTTGTCCGCAGATCGTAACGATGGTTGGCGTAACATGTATGGTCCGCCGCCGAACTGCAAGAAGAATCGGATGCGACGAGAACAGTCTGCGAAAATGTATCCGGCCTCTAATGGAGACGGTTCTCCGGGCGCATGATGATGATCCGCGCGTGCCTGTCCTTAATAATCGCCACGGTCGTAAAAGACCTCGTTACGCCACAGGTTTTCAGGCACGTCGTTTGACTGTGTTTTCGTCATTCCTATCTTCTGCAGACTCCTAAGAAAAGATTTCAAACCCCACTTCGTCTAGTTGGAAAACACGGGCGCTTTGCGCAGGGGTTGATAGTCGTTCCCACTCGCCAAAACTGCCCAACTGATCCTGGCCAGCTTGTTGGCGGTTGCGACGATCACCACATTGCGCGCGGTTCTGGTTTCCAATCCGCTCATCCACTTCCCCAGATTAGAGCCTTCGCGTTTGACCCGTAACACGGCGGCGCGTGCTCCATGGATGAACATCTTGCGCAGATAGGGGTTTCCCCGCTTGCTGATGCCCAGCAGTTTGGCCTTGCCGCCGGTTGACCATTGCCGTGGCACTAGTCCCAGCCAGGCCGCAAACTCACGTCCCTTCTTGAAAGCCGCGCCGTTCCCAATAGCAGACACAACGGCGGTCGAAACCAATGGACCGACTCCCGGGATCTGCTGCAATCGAACACAACTCGGATCGCTGCTCGCAATCTGTTCGAGCTCGCTGTTCAGGCTCTCGATCTGCAACTGCAGACCTTTCCATTCCTGCCACAAGAAATCCAACAGGCGACGCATGGCCGTGCTCAGTTTTAAGTCGGCATTTTCCAGGATCTCCGGCATCTGCCGACGTAGCGTGGCTGGCCCCTTGCGGAAACTTATGCCACGCTCCAGCAGGAAGGCCCGAATCTGATTGATCACGCTGGTCCGCCGGGCCACCAGGCGATCGCGCACTCGATGCAGAGCTTGCAGATCGAGCTGATCCTCTGTCTTGATGGGCACGAAACGCATGTTCTCCCGTTCCACGGCTTCGGCAATCGCTTCCGCATCGCGGTAGTGGTTCTTGTTGGACTTCACGAACGGGCGCACAAATTGCGCAGGAATCAGACGTACCTGGTGCCCTTGTTCGCGCAGGGCTCGTCCCAGAAAATGTGATCCCACTCCCGCCTCCATTCCGATTAACGATGAAGGCAGATTGGCCGTGTATTCCACAAGCTGTGAACGGGAGAACTTCTTGCGGATTACGATCTGGGAGCGGTCTCCCAGTGCGATGAGGTGAAAGGTGGTCTTACCCAAATCGATCCCGATTGACTTAATCTGCATGGCGATGATCCTCCGTCTGGCTTTTTGCCAACATCTATCATTACTCTGTTGGCTTCTTAACGGCGGACCATCTCATTATCCCCATTACACTCATTGACCCTGGTCCTAGGGTACAACCCCTAAAAGAGACTCGCCTCACTCTGAGGGATCTTCAGGCGTTGAGCATTCTTCGTCGTCATTGACGACGTGATTGACCCGAGTGCTTACGGGATAGCAGCGCATCAACTCCGCCTTGAATGGCTTCAACAGGTCGGACGCCGCATCAGCGCTCGTCATTCCAGGATCAAGCCACACGTCGTAACTATCTGGATCTAAGATGACCGGCATTCGGTCGTGAACGGCTGAGGTCACAGCATTCGGCGTCGTAGTCAGAATCGAGCACGTCTCCAGGATTTTCCCACCCGGATCTTTCCATCTCTCCCATATTCCCGCAAACGCGAACAACTGACCGTCGTTGACCTCAGAGCAGTACGGTTGCTTGCTCTTGCCGTTCCTCACGCCGAGTAGGGGGCCAACGTTGCTGTTGGTCCCCCCTCTAAGAACCGTGCGTGAGAGTTTCCAGCTCACACGGCTCAAGTTTCCGGGAACGCTCAGATCATGAACGCGCACGATGCGGAGCGGCGGCGTAGCGTCTGGACAGATACGGAGTCCAACTCGGGTCGTAAGGATTCAGGCCGGACCGAACCTTCACATGCCTTACGATTCGCACAGAAGCTGCATGAAACAAGCGAACACGAAGAGGCGAGCCCCGCGCGTCCACAGTGTCACCGAAGAACCACCAGTCACGTGTTCCCACACGGTCGAAATACTTCTGCTTTATCCAACCAGCTCCTTTTCGGCGGTGACGGGCGTGCGCCCATCCCCAGAGCATCCTGAATATCGCAGCATCGAGTCGTGCGAAAACGCGCTTGGAGACGACATGCCGGTGGTAGTTGGCCCATCCCCGTACAATCGGATTTAATCGGTTAATAAGAAGATGAGCGGTACTACCCAAGTACTCTCGGACGATCTGCTTCACTTTGGCGAGAACAGACACAACACTCTTCCGAGCGGGCTTGATAAACAACTTGCCGTGCGGATAGCGCCGAATGTTCTGCCCAAGGAAGTCGAAACCTTTTTCTATGTGCGTGATCAAGGTCTTTGCCGAAGAAAGGACCAAACCACGTTCAGCCAGGAAGGATTCGACCAGCGGCTTCACCGTCATTCTCAGCAACTCCTCGGAGTGTCCGGTGATGATGAAGTCGTCCGCATAACGGATCAAATGTACTTGCGCTGCTCGACCACGCTCGGAGCCTTTTCCGCGTACCGGGAAAACTTCCCGGAGCCGGCGTTCGAGGCCGTCGAGAGTGATGTTTGACAGCGCAGGCGATATAATTCCGCCCTGCGGTGTGCCAGAGATCGTATCGTAGAATACTTGTTTTTCTAGGTAGCCCGACTTTAGCCACTTGTGGAGGATCGCTTTGTTCAGGGGAACATTGTCGAGCAGCCACTGATGACTAATGTTGTCGAAGCAGCCTTTGATGTCGCCTTCGAGCACCCAGCTAGGGTTTTTGTGGCAGAGCGAAGTGAAACATTGTTCAATCGCGTCCGCACAACTTCTCCCCTGCCGGAAGCCGTAGGAATTCTGATCCGCAGTGGTTTCCGCGACCGGATCGAGCGACAGCAGATACAAGGCTTGCATGGCTCGATCCCGCATCGTTGGGATTCCTAACGGCCGGAGCTTCCCATTGGCCTTCGGGATGTAAATCCGCCGCATAGGCATGGGGCGGTAACCCCGTGCCGTCAGCGAAATCACACCTTGAAGCTTCTTGTGTGGTGTGTCCCAGAGTTCGCCATCCACTCCAGGCGTTTTTCTACCGTCGTTCACTGTCACCCGGCGCACGGCAAGTAACTTGCCGCTGGCCGAGTGCGTAAGAAGATGTTGCAAGGCTTTCACCCTGTTCCATTTCTTTTGCTGCACCGCCTTCACGATACGCGCTTGGAGTCGGCGAACATTGTCCTCGATGGTTCGCCAATCAACGGCGTCCCATGCTGAACTCGTGTTTAGGATTGCACCAGCTTGCGCCGTCATCTGCCGATCCTATTGGGCCGATTTGCCAAGTTCTCTCGTGATCGGAAACCAAGAGGAAGTCTGCCCGCTTTCGCGTCGGATAATGTCGCAATCCGTATTCCGACCATTACAGTCGGACGTTCGCTTTCTCCTCTATCCTCTACCCGCATCACCGTTGCATGACCTTGCGGCCTGGCTACCCCGAAGGGAGCAATGCGGGCTTACCACGTTCCACATGCGTGACAGAATGGGTTAGGTCCCTCCTACTATACCGACGGCCTTTTCGCCCACGACGGGTGAGAATGGAGCACCCGTTCCAGCCGCAACCTCGGAGCCTAACAGCATCTTTGACCCCTTCATTCTTGACGATACTTAAAGAGGTTCGCATCTGCTGACCCTACCACTCACCCTAGCCCCGATCCGCCTCGATGCTGGCAGAAATATCGTCCCCTCGCGGTTTCGATTCCCGTCTTGCGACGGTGGGATACATTGTCCGAGGGCTTCTAGACGAGTCGTTACCGAATCGCCATACCTCGTAGGGTACTGCCAATGGGATGGCAGGTCCGGTCGGGTGGTGCTCGCCGGACAATCACACATGCAGCTTCGTGTCGCGACCACTCGTAGAATCCGTCCGCAGGAATCAGGCACCGTTGCGACTTGAACGGCTCGCGGAACGAACGCATGGTCGTGACGGTTTCGGATCTTGCATTGATCGTCCTAAAGCCGACGGTCGGGTCCTTCGCCCAAGAGGGAATAAGCCCCCACCGCACGGTTGAGAAGCTCCGGCGCGGACTGGAAGGCTCCTGGCGGATCGACAGGACCGGCTGTGAGGGGGCAATGTTATACCGCGGAGCGCCATCATACTCGCCGTAGGCGTCGAAACGTTCGCGCAATTTCTTCCTTCTGGATAGTCGGTATCGCCCACACATGGAGGAATTATGGCAGATCAGGGCCTAATTCACTCCAAGGCAGCCATCGAGCAAACTTCCGAGGGGACCTTGGGCGTGTAGCTTGTCCGTACAGGATAAAGGGTATCGAAGATGACATCAGTCCATGCTAAGGTTTTTGTGTTCTCCGCTCAGATTGAAGGTCCGTCGTGGCAAAGGAAAGTCCGAATCCGCATTGAGGCGGCTCCGCACTGAACAAAGAAAGACCCGGCGAGATGAAGTATTCGGAGGTCTGTCGCCAGCGGAACGTGCTGAATACGACAAGAAATCAGAGCGGATTCGCAGACTGGAAAGCGAAATTCAGGCAAGCGCGGGCGCTAAGAAAAGTTCGCAGACCGCGAGGGCAACGCGGAGACGCCACTGGCGAAGGAAATCCGAGACAGACTCTTCGCAAGCTGAGGCTCGTCAGCCGTACCGCAGCCGGGAAAATGGTTCGGCGGATGCCTCTCGGGATTCGACAAAGAAGCGAGGAAAAAGAAAGAACGAGTCGGACGAAAAAGGCAGCGAGTGAAAAGCAAGCTATGCTGGTTTCTTCATCGTGGCATCGGTATCCGCTTCCACAACCACATCTACTTCCGCACCCGGCTTTAGACTGCCTTTTCGACCCGCATCATCGGTCAATTCATTCTCGATGCGAATTTCCCTATACAGAGGCTCGCCTTCTTCGATGGCGATTTGGGCCTTTTCAGGCTCGCTTGGATGCACGGGCTTAATGATTTTTTCTACCGTGCCGTGCAGCGTTTTGCGTTTTTTCCTGGGCATCAACGACCCCCCTGAAATGTTCTTTCTTTGCTTCAAAATTTAGCACTCATTGACCGAGTTCTGAATGAAACGCCTGAAGATATCACCGCACTTTCAGTTCTGCAAAACGACGCGCCAAACTCTACCCGATTTTTGCTGCGGAGGCAAGAATGGCGGCGCATGATCGGTCCCGATGGCGATACTGGCCGTCTCTGAATCTATGACTCGCAGACGCGGAAATCCCAATTGGAAGTATCCAATTCCGCCCTCCCCGGCACTCGCCACTGAGTTCGAACTGCGGGTCAAACAACTCCAGCTAACGGCGGAGATGTATACCTCGTCAGCGCTCCTCCGGGTTTGGTGCAAGCAAAACAAGAATCGTGTCTACATCCCTGAATGGCTGCTTGTGAAGTGGGGTATCGCCGTAGATCCAGACGTCCGCGATGCCGCGTAACCACTTGGGCCGCACATTGATGGCAGCCGGACGCCCCAGTTGTTGATTGTACGGAATTCGCTGTATTGCCCCAGACAATTGCGCCGCTTACTATGACGATGGAATTCCACTACAGACGGTCATGGGTTAGCGTCAGCCTTCTTGACTGACATTCCAGCCCTCACGACCGCCTCTTTCCTAGACCGCCGTGACCACGGAAAGTCCCTCAGACGTATATGTTTTGGTGTTGCTCCAGCACGAACAGTTGCTTTACACGGTGCAGGCTTTTTCACACGCCCGCAGAAAAACACACGCGCAATCTCAGGCAGGAGCGTTTACAGGCAATCAAGCGAGAACTACTGCACCTCGATAAGCCATTCCAACACAAGCTGCCATAAAACCGACAGAAGCTTTGACTAGTGACCGTGACAAAAGCGAATCTCAGGGTGACGAAATGGTTGGGCGCGGTACCAGCCGTTGGGGTCTGCACGAATTGTGACCGAACTTTCAAAGTACCGCTGGAGTCCCTGAAGAGGACATCTGAGGCACAAGAGAGTCTTCGAAAGCAGTTCGCAGAGCATCGGTGTCAGCGTGTGGATGAAACGGAAAGGTCCACCGGCTGACTCCTAGCGCCCCGTTTGCCGGACCGCTAGGGTGCGTTTGGTCTCGGTTACTGTCAATGAGTGTAATCGCCTTCCATGAGAAGGCCGGTCGGAGTCAAGAGAGTTCTTTTGCTTTTTTGTTGGACAAGGTTGTTTCTCCCGCCGAGTCGCCGCTGTCGCCACCCTTCCATCCGCACTCTTTGTTGAGCGATTGTCGTCGCTCGGTGCAAGTTGGGTGTTCTCGTTTCAGCTGGTGCTGCCACCTGATTTTCGACCTCCCGTTCCATTCTTTAGAAATGGAAGTTGGGCCAGGCGATTGACGCAGTCACCGGAACTCGGCTTTGGGCTTTGTTTACTCTTCACTAGATTCCTCGACTAAGCCGCTGCCGGCAGGATTTGTCTGCTGTTACGCAGCGGTTCGTAAGCCTCTCCGCTCACCCAGAGCCGGTGCAGCAAGACTGCTAACTTTCGCGCCGTTGCAATTACGGCACGCTTCTTCCCATTCTTCCCGCCACGCTCGGCCAGCCTCAGCCCCCAACGCCGCAGATCGCTGTCAGCTCCAAACGGCCCCAGAATGTGGTGCGCTCCCTGCACCAGCAGCGTTCGCAGATAGGGATCTCCTTCCTTGCTGATGTGCATCTGTGGCCCGCTCTGCCCCGAGTTTCGCCGCCCCGGTTGCAGCCCCAGGTAGCAGCCCACGTCGCGGCTCTTGCGAAAGGTGATTATTCGATTGCAGAAGGCACTGTCGTCAACTTCCGCCCAATGCCATATTCCGGGCATCAGAACGAAACATTTTCAGTTAAAGGCGTGGAGTTTTCGTACTCCGACTACGTTATCGTTCCTTGCTTCAACAATACAGCTTCTCACGGCGGCCCCATACGCGACGGTCTGCGTGTGCGTATCGCGTATTCAGGTAACTGCATCCTGAAATTGGAAATTGCCGCACGATAGATTCGATACTTGTTGAAACATCCCCATTACACTCATTGCCAGGGGGAGCAAGCATTCGATAAAGTGCGCGACAACCTTCTCGACTACGATCCGGAAGTAGCTGATTTAGCTCGTTGTCTTCGAGGGGAATCATTGCGATGAAGCTTGTTCCAATCGCTCGGCATGGTCGAGCGCGGTGGGCGTTTCCGAACTAAGACTTTCATGTCGTTCCCCCACTAGGCACTGTTCCAAAGCAACGGCACCTTGCGGATACAGGCCACATAGCTTGTCGGTGCCACTGTCCACCAAATAGCAATGACCATTATCAGCAGTGGAGCCAGCGCCTCTGAACCCACATGAGCGATCTTCATTGTGTCCTGCCTCAGCGTGAGATTGTACGACAAGGCTGGTTGCTGTTGTAACATCTCCATTACGCTCATTGACTCTGGGAGCCGAATGGACTCATGCTCGGACTGTTTGTCCGGGAGCGGCCGCAACGCGGCAAGCTGCAAAAAAGCGCAGAGGATTGTCCCGCTGTGCGGGATCACATTTCGCGACCCACAATGCAACCCACAATAGGTCTGACTTGCACGTAGTTAGAAGGACTTTCGCAACCGTCCGCAGCCTGCAAGTTGTTCATTGTTCAGGATAGTCGCAGACTGAAAAGGCCGGATGCTGGATGGTTCGCGAAATGACTCCTTCGAGTTACAAAGGATCCAGCAAACCGAAGGGACATCGTTCGAGAGGCCGGATTCCCGGGCACCCCCGGGCACCCAGGCCGAACTCCTGCTGTCATCTTATCGATTTTGTTCTGTCGTGCATGGAGTAAGCTGGACGTGCAAATTGTTGTTTGCAATTGTGTTGGCGACCCTTTTAAGGCATGGGCGTTTGAGATCGCTTTTTCTGCACCGGATTTTGCACCGACTGCCTGCATCTGTGGCTTACTGGGGGCTACTGGCCGTTCCGAGGAGCATTACCGGAAGTGATTGAGGTGAAAGGTAGAAGGTTTATTATCAGAAGTTTGTACAGAATTGCTAAAGCGATACGGGTAGATGGTGTGTCTGCCAGTTCCACCACTTCCGCACTTTGTATATTCCAACAACTGCAGGTCCGGTCCGCAGAAAACTGCGGGTTGACCCGACCGCGTACCGAGAGTATGGCGGTCTCAATGTTATCGTGTCGGGCGACATCCTGCAACGTAATGGGTCTGTGTATTCTCCGGCGTCGGCCACGCGGCGTTCGATCAGAGGGCGCGCGCCGTGGTGAGTAAAACGTTCAATAGTTGATCCGACCCTAAAGAAAATGCTCGAACAGACGATGAAGTAGATGAACAGACTCAACCGACGATTCCGCCCTCCATGGAACCTCACTCACGCAACGGTGCCCTCCAACAGCGCGGCCTGGAAAGGGGCGTCATCCCGTGATTGAGAGTGACATCGTTAAGGATTTTCTGGTCGAGAGTTACGAGAACCTGGACCGGTTGGACCGGGAATTGGTCGGTCTAGAGAGGAATCCTGAGGATCGGGACGCGCTGGCGAGCGTGTTTCGCACCATTCATACCATCAAGGGTACGTGCGGCTTTTTGGGCTTCAACAAGCTTGAGGGTGTGGCTCATGTGGGAGAGAACTTGCTGACTCGCCTGCGCGACCGGCAGCTCACGCTGACTCCAGAGATCACTACGGCGTTGCTGAGCACGGTGGATGCGGTCCGGCAGATGCTGACCCAGATCGAGGCCTCCAGGCAGGAAGGCGAGCGCGACGATTCGCTTCTGATCGCCACCTTGACCCGCCTGATGCAACCGGCCGCGGCGCCTGCCCGGAGCGAGGTCGCAGCGGCGCCGGCTAGCGCACCCGAAGGGGACATGCCTCTGAATGATGTGCCCCTGAATGACGTTCCCCTGAATATTGGCGACATCCTGATGCAACGGGCGGGCGTCACGCCGGCTGCGCTTCTGCTCGCTGCGGAGAAGCAGAAGGAAGGCGACCCACGCCGCATCGGCGAGATTCTGGTGGAACACGGTGCGGCGCGACCGGCTGATGTAGTGGAAGCGCTTCGCATCCAGCAATCCTCGCGCGGGACAGCGGTCTGCGACAGCACTATCCGCGTAGAAGTTGGACTGCTCGACAAGGTGATGAATCTGGTGGGGGAACTGGTTCTGGCGCGCAATCAGGTCCTGCAATTCGCCAACCGGATGAAAGACGCTAGCTTTCTGGCTACCTCGCAGCGTTTGAACCTGATCACCGCCGAGCTGCAGGAAGGGATCGTGAAAACCCGCATGCAGCCCATCGGAAATATCTGGAGCCAATTCCCGCGAACGGTGCGTGATGTCGCGCTGGGTTGCGGCAAAGACGTGGCCATCGAGATGGAAGGCAAAAAAACCGAGCTGGACAAAACCATTATCGAAGCGATCAAGGACCCGCTAACGCATCTGGTGCGTAATTCCGTCGACCATGGCATCGAACTTCCCGAAGAGCGTGTCAAGGCGGGCAAAGATCGAACCGGACGGCTGACTCTGCGTGCCTTTCATGAAGGTGGCCAGGTCAACATTGAGATCAGCGATGATGGCTCGGGCTTGAACGCTGAGCGCATCCGCAAGAAAGCAGTGGAACGCGCGCTGATTACACCCGAACAGGCGACACGCATGACCCAGCCGGAAATCTTTAATCTGATTTTCCAGCCGGAATCTCCACGGCAGAAAAGGTGACCAATGTGTCGGGCCGCGGCGTCGGGATGGATGTGGTGAAGACGAATGTCGAAAAAATTGGCGGCACCGTGGACGTTCAGTCTACTTTGGGTCGGGGCACGACGGTTCGAGTAAGGATTCCGCTGACTCTGGCCATCATTCCCGCGTTGGTTGTGACTTGCGGCCGGGACCGTTACGCGATTCCGCAGGTGAGCTTGCTGGAGCTGGTGCGCTTGACCGGGGATGGGATTCGCAAGGGCATCGAAATGGTGCATGGCGCTCCAGTACACCGCCTGCGCGGCCGCCTGCTGCCTCTGGTGTATCTGAGCCGGGAGCTGAAACTCGCCGCGGATGCCTCCGCAACCAGGGCGGAAGACGGCGCCGTCAACATCGTTGTGCTGCATGCGGACGAGCGCCAGTTCGGGTTGGTGGTGGAGCAGATTCACGATACGGAAGAGATCGTGGTAAAGCCGCTGCGCAAGCAGCTGAAGACGATGAAAATCTTTGCCGGCTCGACCATCATGGGGGATGGGAAAGTGGCCCTGATTCTCGATGTACTGGGCCTGGCGCAGCACGCCGGGGTGGTTACGGAAAACAGAAGCCGCGTTTTGAACGAACAAACCACGGGAGCAGGGGAGGCGTCGGGCGCAAAGGCAGGCAAACAAGCCTTTCTACTGTTCGCGGGTCCGGGCAATTCCCGTATGGCCATCCCGGTCGGCACTCTTGAACGTCTCGAGGAGTTCCCGATGGCACAGGTGGAAATGTCCGGTAACCAGTGGGTGACGCAGTATCGCGGTCAGATTCTTCCCCTGATTCGCCTCAATGTTGTGCTGGAAGAGCGGCGCAGTCGGCTGCGCGCCTTGCAAGCTCCGCCCGCGCTCGATTCGGGACCGATTCAGGTGCTGCTGCTGCATCACGATGGGCGGTTGTTTGGCCTGGTCGTGGAACGGATACTAGACATTGTGGAAGACCGCGCGGATGTGAGATCGGCGGCGACCCGGCCTTTCATTTTATATTCCGTCGTAATCGGCCACCAGGTCACAGAGTTACTCGATATTCCGGCCGTTCTGCGAAGCTCGGATGCGAACGCTGTGCGCCCCACCCCGGCGATGAAGGCCGCGGAGGTTGCGAACTAGTCGTGAACGAGGTTGCGAACTACGTCATGGCTCAAACTTCACAATTCTGCACCTTCTATCTGGATAAGCTGCTGTTCGGAGTGGAATTGAAAGCCGTCCAGGAGGTCATCCGCTTGCTGGAGATGACCAAGGTCCCACTGGCGCCGACAGCGGTCAGCGGCCTCATCAATTTGCGCGGCCAAATTGTGACGGCAGTCGATCTGCGGCGGTGCCTGGAACTTGAGTCCGCTCCGCCGAGTCTACTTGCAATGAATGTTGTGGTGCGTTCCGACGATGGAGCGGTCAGCCTTCTCGTGGATGAAATCGGGGACGTGCTCGAGGTGGAAAACAGCACCTTCGAACTTCCCCCGGAAACCTTGCGCGGCGCCGTGCGAAGTATGATCCTGGGTGTCCACAAGTTAAATGATCGGCTCATGCTCGTGCTCGACACCGAAAAAGCGTGCCACATGGCAGAAGTGGCCGAGAGCACCGCGGCTGTCCGATAGTTGTTTCCTTTCGGTAAAGATGGAACGGGAATCCCCCAGATTGCCCGATCGAAGACCTATCCCATTAAAGTCTGCGCCCTCTGTGCCGATGGAAAGCTTGTCCAGGAGACTGCGTTCGGCATTTGGCGCCGCCTGAAGAGTCTCGCGTACCAAGTCGATCTCACGGGTTGTCGGAGGAAAGAGGGAAGAGGGAATGGAGATTACGCTGGGAAGGAAACTGGGATTGAGCTTTGGCGTGATCCTCGCCCTGATGGTTCTGAGCATGCTGCTGACTTACCAAGAAGAAACTTCCATCAAAGAGACACAGGATCGAGCCATGAACTCGATCTTCCCTTCGGTCCGAGCGGCCACGGCCTTGCAGAGGGACCTGAATCAAACGCAGAACAAGGGTCGCGAGATCATCCTGGATGGAAATCAATCCTCTCAGCGGGCGGCGGCCAAGACGAGTTTCGATTCGGACTGGGACGCCGTCAGGCAGGACGTCGCAAACTTGGACGAATTATCTCCGGCATGGAGCCTGCAGGCCAATCGCGACCGGCTGACCGAAACCAAGCAGGAGCTTCCCAGCCTGCGGGAGTTCCAGGAAGAGGCCATGAAGCATGCCGCAGGCAGCGAACGGGACGCAATCGCCAAGGCCGGAAAAGAATTCGCCAACACGGCGGTGCCGGTCACCGAAGCAATCAAGAAGCCCCTCGGCGACATGGCGGATTCCTTAGCCACGCTACTGACGCAAAGCAGCGAGGACATGAATGCGCAGAGGCGGTTCATGAAGCAGAGCGTTTTGTTCACCACTTTGACTGCAGTGGGCGCCGGAGTTTTCGTGGCACTCTTTCTGAGCCGCAGAGTCACGGTCGCGATTCAGTCAGTTCTGAGCCGGGCGGAAGCCATCGCCGAAGGGGATTTGACGGGCGAGGACCTGAAGGTCCGCAGCCGGGACGAGTTGGGCGACCTGACCACCGCGATCAACAACATGAGTGGCAGCCTGAGACGGATGATCCTAGACATCACGGAGAATGCCGTGCAGGTGGCCAGCGCAAGCGAGGAGCTCAACAGCACGAGCCAGCAGATCACCGCTAACTCCGAAGAAACCTCGGCTCAGGCCGACTTGGTTTCCAGAGCGGCGGAACAGGTCAGTCAGAATCTGCAGACCATCGCGACGGGTGCGGAAGAGATGGGCATCAGTATCAAGGAGATCGCAAAGAACGCCACCGAAGCCGCCAAGGTCGCAACCTCTGCCGTCCGAGTAGCCGA
The DNA here is from genome assembly GCA_963787495.1 of uncultured Acidobacteriaceae bacterium. Taxonomy (GTDB): domain Bacteria; phylum Acidobacteriota; class Terriglobia; order Terriglobales; family Acidobacteriaceae; genus Sulfotelmatobacter. The sequence continues at coordinate 127,039 of CAWBDA010000001.1, read as the reverse complement.
GAACACCACCACCACCGTGAGCAAGCTGGGTGAGTCTTCCACCGAGATTGGCCAGGTCATTAAAGTCATCACTTCCATCGCCCAGCAGACCAACCTACTGGCCTTGAACGCAACCATTGAAGCGGCGCGTGCGGGCGAAGCCGGGAAAGGTTTTGCCGTGGTGGCGAACGAAGTGAAGGAACTGGCGAAAGAGACGGCCAAAGCCACGGAAGACATCAGCCGCAGGATCGAAGCCATTCAGACCGACACCAAGGCGGCAGTGGAAGCCATTACATCGATCAGCGGGGTCATCAACCAGATCAACGAGATATCGAGCACCATCGCCACAGCGGTGGAGCAGCAGAACGCAACCACCAACGAGATGTCGCGCAACGTGAGCGAAGCGGCGCACGGCAGCAGCGAGATCACCAGCAACATTGCGGGCGTGGCGGAGGCGGCTCAGGGAACGACGCGCGGAGCCAGCGATACCCAGAAGGCGTCGCAACAGCTGGTAGAAACCTCCGCCCAACTGCGCCGACTGGTCGAGCAATTCAAGATCAGCGGCAGCCCCACTGCTGCAGGAAGCCAGCTCGGCGCGAGCATGGCGGCACATGCGGGCTACTAAGCTGCAAACGCAGGCTCGGCGATTTAGCGGGTTCGATACCTTGCTTCCACGGTCAACCGGCCTCAGAGCGAGGGGCCGCTTCCTCGGTCGTCAAACCCACAGGCACGGCTTGTTATGACTCCGATTCGCATCCTGGTGGTGGATGATTCGATCGTTGTTCGCAAGTTGCTGTCGGAGACTTTGTCGGGAGACCCGACGCTCGAGGTGGTTGCCACCGCCGGCGACGGGCGCATTGCCCTGGCGAAGATTCCGATGCTCAAACCTGATCTGGTAACGCTCGACATCGAGATGCCGGTGATGAACGGCTTGGAGACGCTGGTGGCGTTGCGCAAATTGTATCCCAAGCTGCCGGTGATCATGTTCAGCACGCTCACCGAGCACGGGGCCGCGGCTACTCTCGATGCGCTCGCGCTGGGAGCGTCCGACTATGCCACAAAACCGAGCAATAGCGGCAGCCCCGCAGCTGCAATCGAACGTATACGCAGCGAGCTGATCCCCAAGATCAAGGCGCTGTGTGGACTGATCGTCCCATTGAAACTCGTATCGTTACCGGGCTTTCGTTCGGCAGCGAAAGCTCGAGGACGGACCAATCCCCAGATCAAGATCGTGGCTATCGGAACTTCGACCGGGGGGCCGAACGCTCTCGCGGAAGTCTTACCCCGCATCCCGAATGACTTTCCGGTTCCGATTGTCGTGGTGCAGCACATGCCGCCAATCTTTACCCGCCTGCTGGCCGAGCGGCTCGCCAGTCGCTCCGCCATCCCTGTGGAGGAGGGCCGGGCGGGCGTGGTTCTCTCGCCCGCGCACGCCTGGATCGCGCCGGGGAACTTTCATATGCAGTTGATCGGCGCGGGTGCGGGCCTGCGCCTCGACCTGAATCAGGGTCCTCCGGAGAACTCCTGCCGGCCAGCCGTCGATGTGTTGTTTCGTTCGGTGGCGGCGGCTTACGGGGCAGGCGTTCTCGGAGTCGTGATGACCGGGATGGGCGCGGACGGAGTGCTGGGAGCGCAGAACATTCGCGACGCGGGTGGAGACGTGATCATTCAAGACGAGGCTTCCTCGGTGGTTTGGGGCATGCCTGGTCTGGTGCAGGCCTCGGGACTGGCCGACGGCGCCTACCCGGTCGATCAGTTGGCAGCAGAGATCATACGCCGCGTGCTGCAGAGCCGTGTTCTCGGCGCGCAATCCGAGGTGAAGTGCCATGCCACCGTGGGGCCTCCCGCAAAGTGATGATAGCCCCCCAGACCTTTACTGCACCGCCTGCTCGTACTAAGGCCGAGCTAGCCGTCGATCCCGTTTTACGGCAAATCCGCGACCTCGTGTACAAGGTCTCGGGTATCTACAAGGCCGAGGACAAACTTTATCTGCTAGCGGATGGCTGCGGCCGGCGGATGAAGCAGTTGAGTGTGCGGACTCAGCGCGAGTATTGGAACCATCTCACGATGCAATCTAAGCGCGATGGCGAGCTTCGGCAATTGCTGAACGAAATCACTATTGGAGAGACTTGCCTGTTCCGCAGCCAGCCCCAGCTCGACGCGCTGCGGAAAGTGATTCTCCCGGAGATCGTGGCGGGGGTAAGTAAGCAGTTCACCAGGCGATTGCGCATATGGAGTGCGGGCTGTTCCACGGGCGAAGAGTCCTACACGCTGGCCATGAGCCTCCTCGAGGAACGTCAGCGCTTACTGAAAGGCTGGAAGGTGGAGATTCTCGCCACCGATTTGAACGACCGTTCCCTGGAGGCTGCCAAGGCTGGTGTTTACGGCGACTATGCGCTGCGTTCCACTCCGGACTATTTCAAACGCAAATACTTCTCAGCCGTCGATGAGAACAAACTGCAAGTGCGCCCCGAGGTGAAGAAGCTGATTACCTTCAGCCGGCTGAATCTGCAGGACGATTCCAAGATGCTTTTCATGAAGGGCATGGACTTGATCTTCTGCTGCAACGTTCTGATCTATTTCGACGCCGCCTCGAAAGTGAAGGTAATCCATCATTTTTTCAGCAATCTTAATGTTGGCGGTTATTTGTTTCTCGGGACCTCGGAATCACTGATGAAGTTGAATGATCAGTTCCACCTCGTCGACTTTCCTGGAACGATCGGGTATTGGAAGCCATCCGTTAGAAGGGCGCGAACCTGACCAGGCTTTTGTCGGGCTTGTAAAGTGGTGGATGACGGCGCTGACGCCGGCATCCCCACCTCCCTTGGCGACATCTCAGCCAACTCAACAGCAATGCGGTTCTAGTCTCCCGACGGTTGCAACATCTCTTCCTGGGGCATATCTGGAAACGGCTGCGCCGGCACAACTGCTGTTGGCTTGCTTCGCACCCTCGCAGTTAGAGTCCCGCCCGCCGAAAACTGTTCGGCTTCCGTGGATTCAGCCAGCGCCACGGTCGATGCCAGGCCACCGCTGATCACCTGCTGGACTTGGTCGAAGTATCCCGTGCCGACGAAGCGCTGATGCTTCGCCGCCAGATACCCGTGCTCGCGCTCGCTGGCGAATTCCTTTTCCTGCAAGGCGGAGTAGGCGGTCATTCCCGTTTTCTTGTAGTGTCGAGCAAGCTCAAACATGCTCAGGTTCAACGCGTGGAATCCGGCCAGCGTCACGAACTGAAACTTGTACCCCATGCGGGCCAGTTCCGGCTGGAAGCGTGCGATGGTCTCCTCATCGATCTTCTTGCGCCAATTAAAACTCGGCGAGCAGTTGTAGGCCAGCATTTTCTCCGGATACTTCGCGTGAATCGCCTCGGCGAACTGACGTGCCTCTTCGAGATCGGGATGAGAAGTCTCGCACCAGATCAAGTCGGCGTAGGGAGCGTAGGCGAGGCCGCGCGCGATGGCTGATTCGATGCCGCCGCGAATGCGGAAAAAGCCCTCGCTGGAGCGCTCTCCCGTACAAAAAGCCCGGTCGCGCGGATCGATGTCGCTGGTGAGCAGTTGGGCGCTGTCGGCATCGGTTCTCGCCATCACCAGCGTCGGCACGCCCATGACATCGGCAGCCAGTCGTGCGGCCACCAGCTTTTGCACTGCTTCCGTGGTCGGAACCAGCACCTTGCCGCCCAGGTGCCCGCACTTTTTGGCCGATGAGAGCTGATCCTCGAAATGCACGCAGGCTGCGCCCGCCTCGATCATCCCTTTCATCAGCTCGAAGGCATTCAGCGTTCCGCCGAACCCGGCTTCCGCGTCGGCTACCAGCGGAGCAAACCAGGTTTGTGCCGGAGCAACTTTTCCCTCCGCGTGATGGACCTGATCGGCCCTCTGCAGGGCGCTGTTGATGCGGCGGCAAAGGTTCGGAACGCTATCCGCTGGATACAAACTCTGGTCGGGATACATCTGCCCTGCATTGTTGGCGTCGGCCGCGACCTGCCAGCCGCTTACATAGATCGCTTTCAGTCCCGCCTGCACTTGCTGCACCGCCTGATTGCCCGTGACCGCGCCCAGCGCGTTGATGTACGGCTCGGTCTGCAGCAGTCCCCAGAGCCGCTCCGCTCCCAGCCGCGCCAGCGTGTGCTCGATGTGAACCGAACCGCGCAAACGCAGCACATCTTCAGCAGAGTACGGACGCTCGATTCCTCTCCATCGCGGGTTGTTCGCCCACTCGTAGTTCATGCAATCCTGCGCCAGCGCGTACTGCGCAGTTTTCTCTTCTGAGCTCATTGAAGGGGAGGGAATGGATGGCTGGGTCGAATTCTTCGTTCGGTTGTTGGCGGACATTCGTTTCTCCTCTTAACTTGACTATTCCTCCGTGTTCAATATAATGAACACGAATTCTGAATACTGGCGAAGCGTAAGTCAGCTCGCCCGCGTGGTCAAGCTCGATGTTCAATATAGTGAACATACATTCATTTAATTGGCCGACTACAGGTTTGCAACCATAACCCTCAATATGGCTAAACCGTCATCCGATTCTCCTTCTGCTGCCGTTGAGCGGGCTCTTGCCATGCTGGAAGCCGTAGCTCAGGTATCCGATGGCCTAAGCAATGCTGAAATCAGCCGTAAACTCAACATTCCAAAGAGTTCGGCGAGTTACATCCTGCGCACGCTTGAAACTCAGGGCTATTTGACCCGCGATTCCGAGTCGGGAAAGTACCGTGTAGGCCTCAAGATCCTCAGCCTGAGCCGGGGAGCGCTCGGCGGGCTGGACGTTCGCGGGGTGGCCCTGCCCGTCATGCGCCACCTGACGCACCAAACCGGCCTCACCTGCCATCTGGCCGTTCTGGACGGGCCTGACGCGGTCTACGTCGAGAAGGTAGAGCCGGAGGGTTTTATCCGCATGGACACCTGGGTCGGACGCCGCATGCGCGTGCACGCCACCAGTGTTGGGAAGGCGATCGTCGCCTACATTCCTCAAGAGCAACTTGAGGAAATTCTGCGCAAGAGCGGGATGGAAAAACGCACACCCAAAACCATTACCACCATGCCGCGATTGTTCAAGGAGCTGGAGAAAGTGCGCGCACAGGGCTACGCCGTGGACGATGAAGAGAACAACCTCGGTGCCCGCTGCGTCGGCGCCCCGATTTTCGACGAGCGCGGCTCCATCGAAGCCAGCCTGGGTTTAAGCGGTACGACGCAGCAGGTCAGCCCGCAGACCATGCCACGCATTCTCGAAGCGCTCAAAGACTCGGCGCGCCATATCTCCATGGGCATGGGGTACCGTAGCCCGCATCGCCGCGCCAGCGGCGCCTAGCCTATTCCGGGAATCTAGCCGTCAGCTCTACGCCATTTCTCTATATTCCTCCGCCACTGCTATGCTCGCGCCCATGGGCGGCCGGGACCGCGGCATCAAGACGATCCCCTGCTTGCGGTCGTGCACCAACGTCCAAACCGCAGCGCACTCGTCGCATAGCCAGTACCGTTCCACTCGCCGGGGCTGCAGCCGCGTACGAGGAGAGGACGGGGCCGTCAGTTCTCTCGACCTGGCCACAAATTCCGTCTCCACCAGGAACAGCTTGCCTTGGCGCAGCCGGAGAAACGGTCTTGAACATCGCGAATTCGCACAGTGGCTGAGCATCATGCCCTCCGGACTGACCGTTCAAGCTCAGACTTAGTTTCTGAGACTCCCAACACCAGTCGGCCCCGAAGCAATTGCATGTGAGATGCCAGACCATGTTGAAAGCCGCCAGCGTCAATTCCTTGCATTCGATGCCACCATCTCTACCCTTATCCCAGCAACCTGTGCCGACTCATCGACACCGTGCCGAACTTTCGTCTCCCGTGGCTTGCCTGAGTTCTGGTATCTCGTTACCATTTCAGGTGATGGCAAAGCGCGTCCTGCTGTGTCCTCCTGCCTATTTTGAAATAGTCGATCAGAAAAATCCCTACATGTCCCTGAAAGTTCCAGTGGATCGCCAGAAAGCCCAAGGGCAATGGCGGGCTCTATGTTCCGCCCTCGAACGAGCCGGATGCCAGGTCGAAACCATCGCACCCGCGCCCGGTCTCGAAGACATGGTATTCGCCGCCAACCTGGTCTTTGTAGGTTTTCACGAAAGAATCGGCAAGTTCATCGTGCCCAGCCGCATGGTCCACGCTTCACGGCAGCGCGAGGTGCCTTTTTACGCGGACTGGTTTCGTCAACGTGGGTTCAAGATCATAGAGCTCGATCTCGGCGATGACTACCTGGAAGGCCATGGCGACCTCCTTTGGCACCCAGACTGGTCCCGCGTCTACGCCGGCTACGGCTTTCGCTCGACCCAGAGCGGTGTCGAAAGGTTTCGTGATTCGATGACCGAATTGGGAATTCAGGTCATCACACTCCATCTGGTCGACCCCTACTGCTATCACCTCGATACTTGCTTCTGCCCGCTAAACAACGAAGCCGTGCTCGTATATCCCGGAGCCTTCGCTCCCGAATCGTCAGCGAGTCTCCGCAAGTTCTGGAAACGAGTTCATGAACTTACGGCTGACGAAGCTCACAAATTCATGGGCAACGGCATCGTAGCCAACGGAAGCTACCTAACTCCCTACGTCACGGCGCACCTGGAAAGCATCCTAGGTCAGGAAGGCCTCGAGAGCGTCATCGTCGACACCTCGGAGTTCGAAAAGTCCGGCGGAAGCTTATTCTGCATGAAGGCTTTTCTGCCTTGAGCTTGCAGAAATCCGCGGGAAGCTCAGTCCACTATCATCAGTGCACTATCAAACCCATCGCCGCGACGACCACTCCGACCACGCTCAGCACAATCCCCAAGTGCCAGAAGATGCGCCGCCCGGAAAGCAAAGTGATCGAGGTCACCACCAGGCCAATCTCCAGGAACACTTCTGCCAAGTCGAACAGATCGGCGCGGTTTCTCTCCTTCGCGACCTCCTGCTCCAATTTGCGCGCCTCCTCTTGAATCCCCTCTTTGTCGTGTTTGTACCGCTCGGCTTCCTGCGCAGACTTTTCGCGGAACTTGGTCATCGCACCGGCGTCGTTACTGGCTGCCACCGCAGCCAGATCGCTGAATAGCTCGTCTTCGTGCTCGCGAATATTCTTGGCCTGGTAATACGCCCACTGATCGGAGGATTTCGCCTGCAGTACCACTTCCTCCGTGTGCGCCCGATGCCCCAAGAGCGACACCACCGCCACGAATACTGCCAGCACTGCCATCGTCAGCGACACGGCCGCTAGTGACCGATCCTCTCTGGCTTTTTCCGCGTGTTCCCGCAACTCCTGAGCTTCGTCCGCCATGTTAGTCCGATCCTAATTCAGAGTGATGGTACAGATTCAGGTGGAGATATTACGCAATTGTGGAGTTTTCGCCGAAATCAAAACACACTGGAGAAGCACGAACCCAACTGGAATGCTTAGAACACCGGTTCTCCATTCAGCAGCATTTTTTTCAAGCTGAACTCCTGCAATATCCGCTGCTGCCGGATGCGTTCGATGTTCGGGTGGACGAACTCCACGCCGATCTTCTCGTCCGGCCCAAGTTGTTTCGGACGAGGAAAGGTAAACTGAAACGTATCGTCCTTGAAGCTGTAGTTCGCCAGGCTCAACCTCTCCTTGCCGGCATTCAAAAACACCGTCATGCTGAGCGTCCCCAGGCTCTGGCGTTCCCAATACGTACGCAGCAAACTCGTATACTCCAGTACGTTGGAGTGGTAGGTCACGGAAACTACGACGCGGTCAGGAAACGTGGCCGCCAGAAACTTACCCGCGCTGGCGTCGAAGGCTCCTTTCTGCTCCGCACTCATCGCGTCGTATTTCGAGGCCAACTGAGAAGTCCGCACCTGCGCTTCTCGGATGGGCTGGGCCGAACGGAATTGCAGATTGTAGGAAATCGAAGGGTCCGTCTCCATCTCACCCCGGTAGCCTCGGTTATTCGGCGAGTCGCCACTGGTTATGCTGGTTTGAACCGAGCCCAGGGTGAGAGTTGTGGCCCAGGGCGATTCTTCAAGCATGCGGCGCGTCTCGTCTGCGGACCAATTCTGGTACGGTTTCTTGGCCCAGAAATCTGCGCCCCACGCAGCCGGCACGGCCAGGCAAACGGCTAATAGCGGAATAATCTGGCAATAGAGTCCCCGTCTCGCCGTTAACATAGGGAATCTCCTTTTCGACCTGAGAAGCGGCCCCAGTATAAATCTATGGCCCACAAATGTAGAGTCGAAAAGCGCCCGCGGCGCGCAGGGTTCGATCTCGGTCTACCGCATAGTCTCTTCAATCTCCGAAATCCAGTTGGGACGCTTCAACACTTCGCGCGGCTTGGGACCATCCGCCGCACCCACAATTCCATCCTGCTCCATGAGGTCGATCAGATGCGCGGCTCGGCCGTAGCCGATGCGCAACCGCCGCTGCAGCAGGGAAGTGGACGCTTTCCCAAACTCCACCACCAGCCTCACCGCATCCTGATACAGAGGGTCGTCCTCGCCGCCGCTCTCTGGCGCCTCGACCCCGTCGCTTCCGACCGCTTCTTGCTCGTCCCTCGGGGGTTCGAGGAACTGCTGCTGGTATTCCGCCGAGCCTTGCTGTTTCCAAAATTCAACCACTGCCGCGATTTCTCTCTCCGTGACCAACGGCGCATGCAGCCGGTGCACGCGCGCCGATCCCGAAGGCAGATAGAGCATGTCTCCCCTGCCCAGCAACGCCTCGGCTCCGTTGGCGTCAAGGATGGTCCGTGAATCCACCTTGGTCGCCACGCGAAAAGAAATGCGCGCCGGGAAGTTCGCCTTGATCAACCCCGTAATCACATCGACCGACGGACGCTGCGTCGCCAGCACCAGATGAATGCCCACCGCGCGCGCCATCTGCGCCAGTCGCGTGATCGACTCCTCGACGTTCGAGGAATCGAGCATCATCAGGTCGGCCAATTCATCGATGATGATCACAATGTAAGGAATCGGTTTATCGTCGGAATCCTCTTCAAACAGGCTGGGCGTCCCGCTGTCAAACAGCCGGTTGTACTGGTCGATATTGCGCACGCCCTTGGCCGCAAGCAGTTTCAGCCGACGTTCCATCTCGCGCACGGCGTTGCGCAGCGCGTTTGCCGCAAGCTTCGGCTCCGTGATGATCGGCGTATACAGGTGCGGCACGCCTTCGTAGTTGCCCAGTTCCAGCCGCTTCGGATCCACCAGGATCAGCCGCACCTGCTCCGGCGTTGCCTTGTACAAGATCGACATGATGAAGGCGTTGATCGCCACACTCTTGCCCGAACCTGTGGACCCGGCAATCAGCAGGTGCGGCATGCCGTTCAGGTCAGCCGTAACGATGCGCCCGTTGATGTCCTTGCCGAGGGCCATTGTCAGCTTTGACTTCGAACCCATGAATTCTTGCGACTCGATGTTCTCCCGCAACCAGATGATCTCGCGCTCCCGGTTCGGCACCTGAATGCCCACAGTCGATTTCCCCGCCATGCGCTCGATCAGAATGCTCTCGGCTTTCAACGCTAGACAAAGATCATCGGTGAGGTTAGTAATGCGGCTGTACTTGATTCCGGCATCAGGCTTGAACTCAAACGTGGTGACCACCGGACCCGGGTTGATTTGCGTAATCTGCCCATGAACGTCGAACTCGGCATACTTCTCGGTGAGCACCTGAGCCAGCAGTTTCAATTCATCAGCGTCCACGGCATGCTGCTCGTCCGGACGCTGCAGCAGGCTGCTCGAGGGCAGCTTGTACCCGCCCGCGATGCGCGGCATCGTCGTCTTTGCCTTGTGATCGCTGTCTGCACGCTGCGTAACTTCCGGATCAAGCTCGGATTCTGATCCCGCCAAAGACTCAGCCAGAATCCCGCCCGTCGTTGCGGGAGCGCTTTCCGTAACCTCAGGCCCCAGCATGCGCTCGATACCGGTACGCCGAGGCTCGGCGGAAGATCTCGATGGCTCGATTGTTTCGGCCGCTTGCCGCGATGGGATCAACTGCGTCTTCACCACCGGCTTTGAAGTCCGGCGTTTATCCAGTTCCTTCTGTTGACGCCGCTTGGTTCGCTCTTCCTGCCAATCGCGATAGCGATTCCACAGCGCAGTCACGAACGCAAACCGCGTCGGAGCCCACACTCGGATCGACGAAAACGAGAACGCTGTCGAAAGATAAAGCGCGACGGCCAGCACGCTGGCGCAAACAATGTAAGCGCCAGCCAGATTCAAATAGTGGATTAAGACATCGCCGACGACCCTTCCCAACAGACCCTCGACCGGCACGACATGCAGCCAGCGCAAATGGCCGGGAAGAAGCGCCAGCAGCGCGGGGATGAACACGACGAGCCAGATTCCACCCAGGGTCTTCGCCACCGGAGATTGAATCTTCCGCGAAGCAAACCAGCGAAGTCCTAGCATTACGGAAAAAACCGGCAGCAGGAACGCTCCGATCCCGAAGAATTGCAGTGTAAGGTCCGAGATCAGCGCTCCGACCACGCCGATCCAGTTGCGGGCAACGTGGGTTCCGGTCAGAACGGAAGCGCTATTCAGCGAAGGATCGAGCGGCGAATACGAAGCCAGCGCGAGGAAGAGGAGGAGCGCAGAGATGCACAGCAGGAACCCGATCAGCTCATTCAGCCGCCGGTTGCCCGTAGGGACAAATATGCTTGCCAGAAAACGCATGTGAGCCGTTCTTCACACGGGCACGAATATCCCGTGGCGCAAATCGGCCAGAGCCTCATTATTATGCCAAGAACCGGACACTCCGGCAATGCCGTAATCAGAAAGGGGTATTGAGTTGGCTTCCGGGGCTATCATCGCAACCAGGTCAATGAGTGCTATCGCCTGGTTACAACAAGTTCACTCCGCTTTTCGTTGATCCGCCATCTCCGCGGGGATAGAGAGACGAACGGAAGGTTACCCGATCACCTTGCTGGCCAGTTCCCGGTACATGCGCACTAGGCGGCGGGCCAGCGCGGGATCGATGACCCGCAACCAGAACATCGTTCTGCGGCCGAGGGAGTAGAGCAGTGAGACGCGCCTCCGTCGCTGGAACCGTCTGAGCGCCGCCGGGTCGAGCACCTCCAGCGTCGGTAGCGCACGTGCCGGCGTCAGCGGAAATCCAACCGCCCGCCCTAAGACCGCCTCGCGCAGGCAGGTGCCGAAGGCAGAGCTCCGCTCGTCCCCTTGGTGAATGACGAAATGCTGACCTCCCTCCGCGAAGAGGCGGATCACTCGATGGAGCACCAACTCGGCCTCGTTGGGGTTCAAGATCAGAACGATGTCGCCTGGGTGCAGGTCTTCGGCGATCGGCTCGATCCTCACCCTGGTCCCCGGTTCGATCGTGGGGGTCATGCTCCCGCCGACGACGTCGACCGCGACCGGGTGCCCTTGATCGAGGACCAGCCTGACAGCCTGTGGATGCAGGTTCACGAGCGCCTAGTATACGGCACGGGCGCACTATCTCCAGTCGCAGGTCGTTGGCGAAAAATCTCTATTACACTCATTGACCCTCGGCAGCCTAACCCTCTATAAGTGAATCGCCTATTCTCGCCAGTTGACATTAACTTCCGGCTTGCCCTTAATCCGTACGCTATCCACATCCCGAACGGTACAATTGGTGGATTCCAATGCCGCTGGCACCCGCAACCCGGTTGGGGCCGTATGAGATCCTCGCGCTGGTCGGCGCTGGTGGAATGGGCGAAGTCTACAAAGCTCGCGATACACGGCTGGATCGCGTTGTGGCGATCAAGATTTCTAACGAACAGTTCTCCGAACGCTTCGAGCGAGAAGCGCACGCCGTAGCCTCTCTGAATCACTCCCACGTTTGCACGTTGCATGATATCGGGCCGAACTACCTGGTCATGGAGTACGTCGAAGGTACCGTACTCCGAGGTCCTTTGCCTGTCGCTCAAGCTCTTCACTACGCAGTGCAGATTTGCGATGCACTCGACGCTGCGCACAAGAAAGGTATCGTCCATCGCGACCTCAAGCCGGCGAATATTCTCGTCACCAAGAGCGGCATCAAGCTGCTGGACTTCGGCCTTGCCAAAATCGTCGTGACAAAGTCCAGCGCGACAAAGACCGGGCAAGCCGCCGATCCCTCCGTCGACGCCACTCTCACGATGGCGCTCACCGGAAAGAACGAAATCGTGGGCACGCTCTATTACATGTCTCCGGAGCAATTGCAGGCACAGGGCACCGGCCAGGAAGTCGACGCCCGCAGCGATATCTTCTCCTTCGGCTTGGTTCTCTACGAAATGCTCACGGGAAAGCGCGCTTTTGATGGCGCTTCTCCTGCCACCGTGATCGCCGCCATCATGGAACGTCCGGCGCCGTCCATTGGCGAGGTCGCGCCTCCGGCATTGGACCGGGTCCTCAGGCGTTGTTTGGAGAAGGATCCCGAAAACCGCTGGCAAAGCATTCGCGACCTCAAAGCCGAGTTGGAGTGGATTGCACAAGCGCCGAACGGCGCAAGTACTGCTCCTGCTCCAACCGCACCTCTCACCCGACTGCCGTGGCTTGCGGCCGGAATGCTCGCCCTGATAGCCGCAGCCACTTCGTGGATCGCTTACCGTTCTACGCGGCCTGCGGAATTGAAACCGCTCGTGCGTCTGGAGGTAGACCTGGGCCGCGACGTGTATTTGACCGCGGTCGGTGGGTCCGACGTAATCATCTCTCCCGATGGCACGCGTATAGCCTACCTTTCTCGCGGGCGTATCTTCACGCGCCGACTCGACCAGGCGAACGCCACAGAATTCGCCGTGACGCAAGGCGCGACCAGCCCTTTTTTTCCCCAGATGGGCAGTGGATCGGTTTTTCTGCCAACGGAAAATTGAGGAAAATCTCGGTCGAAGGCGGTTCGGAGATTACCTTGTGCGATGTGAGCGCGTCCTACACCGGCGGCGACTGGGGTGATGACGGCGATATCGTCATGTCTCTCAACTCCCACGCTGGACTGTCACAAGTCTCCTCCGCTGGCGGGAATCCCGTCCCGATCACGGCGCTTCAGGGAGAGGAACGCTCGCATCGCTATCCGCAGATTCTGCCGGGGGGTAAGGCAGTCCTGTTCACCGTCCAAAATGCCAACTTAAGCGTAGATGACTCCTCCATCGACGTCGTCACGCAGACGAATCACCGCCGCAAAAATCTGTTGCGCGGCGGGACCTTTGGGCGGTATGTGACAGCCTCCGGCAGCAAGGGTTATCTCACGTACGTGAATCGGGGAACGCTGTTCGCCGTTGCTTTTGACCCCGTGAAGCTGGAGACGACTGGTGCACCTGTGCCCGTCTTACAGCAGGTTTCTTATTCTCCGCAGTTTGGTTCGGCGAAGCTAAGTCTCTCACGCAGCGGGACGCTCGTGTACCGCAGCAGCGAGATCGACGACACGCGGCTGGCGATCGAATGGCTGGCGCCAGATGGCAAGACACAGCCCTTGATGGACAAGCTCGGGCTTTTCCAGAATCCGCGTCTCTCCCCCGACGGACAGCACCTGGCAGTGGACGGCGCAGATTTGACCAGTCTCGGCATTTGGATTTATGACCTTCAGCGCGACACGCTAACCCGTGTGACGAGCGAACCGGATCATAAGCCGGTGTGGACACCCGATGGCAAGTTCGTTGTCTATCGCACGGCCAAGGGGATGTCCGGGGCGCGAGCGGACGGCGGCGGCAAACCTCAGCCTTTGACTCAAAGCAAGGACCTTCAATTCCCCACGTCGGTCTCGCCCGATGGCCAACGACTGGCGTTTCATCAAGATGGGCCGCAAGGTTTCGATCTTTGGACCGTATCGATAGAACGCGACGGAGACGACTTGAAAGCGGGCACACCTGAGTTATTCCTGCAAACACCTTCTGCGGAGCGCGACGCGACCTTCTCCTCGGACGGCCGATGGCTGGCATACGATTCCAACGAGTCAGGAAATCCCCAGGTTTATGTGCGCGGGTTTCCCGACAAAGGCGGCCGCTGGCAAATCTCCAACACCGGGGGCACGGCTCCTATCTTTTGTCGCAACGGACGAGAGCTGTTTTTTTATAATCTCCCCGACGATCGGATCATGGTGGCGAGTTATTCGGTTAAGGACGGCACGTTCGTGGCGGGAAAGCCGCGAGTGTGGTCCGACGTCAGTTTGGCGGCGCTCTCCGCCTCCACCGGGGCCACCCAGTACGACGTTGCGGCCGACGGAAAGCGCGTGGCCGCCGCCACTTACGCCTCAACCCAGCAGAACTCCGGCCGCGTCATCTTCCTCGAAAACTTCATCGACGAACTGCAGCGTAAGGCGCCGCTCAGGGACAAGTAGTCATCGAATCTGAAAGGGACTCATTCTGGCGCAAATCCCCAACCGACGCCGAGCCAGATTATTTCGTCCCTGGTTCTTCTGATTGGTCCTTGATTGTCGGCCATCCGGAAGTAATCCGACCCTTGGTTCTGGTTTTCGATAGAGATACTCGGTGGGCGGCAAAACAAGTCGTCTTGTTCTACTTGCTTGCCTCGCGAAATAGGACGGCGTTGCTCGTTTTGGGGCCCCGTTCCATCACTACCCACTTGCCGTCCGGCGAGTACTGCACGTAATCACCCTCGCCGGTTGTGTAGTGCGTGATCTGTTTCTCCGGACCGCCTCCGAGCACCGGCAACGCCCACAAATTGTCCGCTCCGGATCGCTTGTCCTGCACCGCGACCGAACGACTGTCCGGCATCCAACTGATCCCGTTATACGAGATCGTGGAAGGCAGGGGATATTCCGACTCGACTTTGCCGGTCGCGGTCGAAAGCGTCACATAGGCCCCAGTGCGGTCCTTGCGTGCGGCGCCAAAAAGCACGTGTTTGGCATCGGGAGACACGCAGGGATTGTACACCGACGGTTGTTCGGAAAGTTGCACGGGGGCGCCTCCCGCCGCTGAGATTTTGAAGACCGCTGTCTCTTTGGTGGAAATTCGGCCGATGTAATAAATCGCGTCGCCCGCCGGGGCGCATGCCGGGTCCGATTCCCCGGCTCCATTGGTGAGCTGCACCGACGAGCCGGTCTTCAGATCGAGCTTCCAGAGGTGCTCGACGCCCAGCGAATCGCTGGAATATACAACACTTTGCCCGTTCTCGCAGGCGGTTGGGGAGCCGTGATAGCGTCCGTCAAACGACAA
The DNA here is from genome assembly GCA_963787495.1 of uncultured Acidobacteriaceae bacterium. GTDB lineage: Bacteria > Acidobacteriota > Terriglobia > Terriglobales > Acidobacteriaceae > Sulfotelmatobacter. The sequence continues at coordinate 111,975 of CAWBDA010000001.1, read as the reverse complement.
CTGGCGCATATTTTGTCCGTCGATATCCGCGATGAAAAGATCCCAGTTCTCCGCGTGGTTCCCGGTATACACGATGCGGTTATCCGGAAGAATCGTAAGCCCGTGCCCCCCGTCCTCGTATCCGGTCGTTATCTCCCGTGCCGCGTCGGGCGAGTCGGCGGGCGCGGCCCAAAGGGTGGAAGATGAGTCCCACTGTGTGCCAACAATCGATTTTCCGTCGGCCGACACCGAAACCGACTCATACACCATCAAATCGTTCGAGATGCGACGCCGTTCGCCTCCGGGATAAGTGACCAGCCAAAGCTGGTCCGGAACCCCGGTTTTTTCCTGCGACGCTAGCAGCAAGCCCCTGCCGTCGGGAAGCCAGGCGAGATCACGAATGGTTCGCCAGCGTTTGCCCGCCATCCGTTTGACGCTGCCAGTCGCCACGTCGACTTCCGACAGCGAAAACTCCAGTCCGCCGGGATCATCCGCATCTGAGCGGTTGACGGCCAGCCGCTTGCCGTCCGGCGACCAGCGCACTCGCACAAGGCCCGAAAATGAACCGACGGCCTTTTCCGACGCCATCAGGCGCCCACCGCTGCCATCGCGGTTGGCCAGCATGATTTTCAGGACGCCGCCGCTGTCCTCGAAGAGCCCATAGGCCACCTGGCTTCCATCGGGAGAAAAGCTGAGCGAAGTGTCGGCGGGGTCGATCAACAGCCGCGGGGTGCCCCCCAAGGCGGGGATGGTATAGACGCTTGCGTGCAGCCTGCCTCGCTGGCCCCCTACATAATTCAAATAGTTCCCATCCGGACTGAAGGTGGGAGCCCACAAAATATCAACGGTGGGAGGAATAATCTGGACGGCGCTGGAAGTTTCAATCTGGCGCACCCACAGACTGTACTTGCCGCGAGCTGACGAAACATATGCCAGGTACTTTCCATCTGGCGAGATTTGCGACGACCATACATCCCCGGAGAAAGTGAGACTGGTAATCTTGAGGTCCCGAAACGCATTCTCCGCGAGTTCACCGCGCCAAAAGTGCTTGCCGTAGATCAGCGCCGATGCGAGCAGCACGACGGCCACTCCAGCTCCCACGCGCAGCCAGTTTTTTTGCGATGGCTTTGCCCCACCGGCGGCGAATTGCGAACTCCCACTTGCAACCTGGCTCACGCCTGACGCACTCGCGCCGCTTCCACTACCGGCCGGCGCGACTTTGCCGGAACTCGTATCCCTACGGAGCCGTTTCAAATCCGTGCGCAGGTCCTGCGCCGTGCGGTAGCGCAGGTCGCGGTCCTTCTCCATTGCCTTGCCGATGATCCGCTCCAGTTCGGCAGGCACGCCGGCGTTCAAGCGGACCATTTCGGTGGGCTGCTGATGCAGAATAGCGTCGAAAACCCCTCCTGCGCTTTCTCCGACAAAGGGCAACCGTCCCGTCGCCATTTCATACAGGACCACGCCAAAGGAGAACAGATCGCTCCGTTCATCGAGGGGCTTGCCTAGAACTTGTTCCGGAGACATATAGGCGATCGTGCCCAGCGCCGTTCCCGGGCTCGTAAGATGGTCGTGAGAGTCGACGGTGGGCGCGCTCATGCCGGCACCCTCCGGGGCGAGGGAAACCTTGGCCAGTCCGAAGTCGAGAATCTTGCCGTGACCGCGCAAGGTTACAAAGATGTTCGCCGGCTTGATGTCGCGGTGGATAATTCCCTTGGCATGCGCGGCCTCCAGGCCGTCGGCAATCTGAATGCTCAAGTCGAGGAGGGTTTCCACCTCCATGGGGGTTCCGGCAATTCTGTGCTTCAGCGTCATCCCCTCCAGATATTCCATGGCGATGAACGCCTGGCCGTGCTGGTCGTCGATCTCGTAAATGGTGCAGATGTTGGGGTGGTTCAGCGCGGACGCAGCCTTGGCCTCGCGCTGGAAGCGGGCCAGCGCCTGCGGGTCTTTGGCCACATTGTCGGGTAGGAACTTGAGAGCGACAAAACGGCCCAGCTTCGTATCCTCTGCTTTATAGACGACGCCCATCCCACCGCCGCCCAGCCTTTCGACAATGCGGTAATGCGAGATGGTTTGGCCGATCATTAGGCTGAAATCTTAGGGCTACGGGTAAGGCAAGTCAACGGAGGCGAGGAGGTTGGATCGTCCGACGAATCAATTGGCGTAACATCCCCATTTCACTCATTGACCTCTGCTGAGGGGGTTTTGAGTGCTGACTGTTTGCGTCAACAATCACGTACAGTTTGATCGACTTGATCCCGATAGCGTCACACAGCGGCTAAAAGGCAAAGCCGGGCAGTTCGATTTTCGGCTCGACGAAACCGGCCAGGTAGCGAAGCATTGTTTCGGTCACCTTTCACTTGCTAATGCGAAGGGGCGGCTTGTTCTTTGACCTTAGTGTTGGCAGCAAGTGCGATGAATCGTGGGTCACCGTGAAGCGATTTGAGTTCCGGATCGGTTTGCATTTGCCGACCACCTCCGCGGGCGACTGCCTCTTGTAACAGCGACAGCGCCTCCTCACGCTTGCCATTACGAGCCGCGTAGCAGGCCAGGTTGTACATGGAGCTAATCGTTTTCGGGTGCTCCGGCCCCAGGACACGTCGTTGAATCTCCAGCGTCTTACGTTCCAACTCTTCTGCCTCGGCGTAGCGACCCTGATCGTCCAGAATGGTGGACAGGTTGTTCGCCGAATCGAGCGTCAAGGGATGTTCCGCCCCAAGCGTGCGCCGTTCAATATCCATCGTTTCGCGCAGCAACTTTTCTGCCTCGCTCCGGCGGTTCTCGTCAGCCAGCAAATTAGCCAGGTTGTTCATAGTTATCAGGGTGCCAGGATGCTCCGGCCCGAGGACTCGACGTTGAATATCCAAGATTTCCCGATCCAACTTTTCTGCATCACCGTAGTGTTGCTCGGCATTCAAAAGTATCGCCAGGTTGGACATCACCCCCACGGTGCCGGGATGCTCCGGCCCCAGGACACGTCGTTGAATCTCCAGCGTTTCGCGACCCAACTTTTCCGCCTCGGCATAACGGTCTTGTTTTTCTAGGGCTGAGGCCAAGTTTTCCATCGACATCAAGGTGTCTGGATGCTCCGGCCCTGAGACACGGCGGCGAATCTCCAGGGTTTCGCGATCTAACTTCTCCGCCTCTACATAGTGGCCTCGGTCATACAGAACGACGGCCAGGTTGTTCATCGATAACAATGTGTAAGGGTTCTCGGGCCCAAGCACGCGCCGTTGAATATCGAGCGTTTCGCGCTGCAACTTCTCTGCCTCAGCATAGTGGCCCTCTCCCGTAAGGGTCGAAGCCAGGTGAAGCATGGTAGCCAGCGTATCCGGATTTTCCGGGCCGAGCACGCGGCGTCGAATTTCGGCGGCTCGTTCCAGCAGCGGAAGAGAACTGGAATAGAGTCCGAGACTTTGGTACACAACTCCCATGACGTCCATCATCTGCGCCTTCAGCTCCGGGTCTTGGGCCAAGCCGGTGTCGATTTCCGCTGACGACTTGTCGAGGATCTCCCGGGCGGTTATGGTCTTCCCCCGAGCCTTGCTCGGGTCTGAAACGTTGAACATGCCGGTCATGAAGTCGGTGACGCGCGTGGCGCGATCTCGTTCGCGGTTGGCACGGTCGCGCTCCCGCGTAATCCGGCGTAACTGGATCGTCTGCATCACTCCAAATATGACCAGCAACAGCACCACAGCACCGACCGCGGCTACTCCGAACTTGTGGCGCTGGACATACTTCTTTGCCCGGTAGCCCACGTTTGCCGGACGCGCGGTTACGGGTTCGTTCCCCAAATAGCGGCCAATATCAGCACTCAGCTCCGACGGCGTGCCATATCTGCGGGTGCGGTCTTTCTCCAGAGCTTTCAGGGCGATCCAGTCCAGATCCCCACGCAGCAGGCTAACCAGTCGCGCTGGATCGGTGCTCCGGTTGGACGCGGTACTCTTGGAAGTGGGATCTCCGCTGACTCTGGTGCTCGGACTCGGAGGATCGTCCTCATGCAACTGACGCAGCACCTCGTGGAACGGCTTCGTCTTCCACTGCTTCACATCAAACGGCAGGACACCCGTGAGCAATTCATAAAGCACCACGCCGAGCGAATAAACGTCCGTGCGGGTGTCAACGTCCGGGATGCTGGGATCGGCTTGTTCCGGGCTGACATACCCCGGCGTGCCCACCGTTCCTCCGGCGCGCGTCACCAGCGTCTCGTCCTCAGACTGCTGCGAAATGGCCTTGGCGATGCCGAAGTCGATAATGCGCGGCATCGGCTTGCCATCCACTTCTACCACCAGGATGTTGGAGGGCTTCAGGTCGCGGTGAATGATCGCCTTCTGGTGCGCATGCTGCACGCCTTCGCAAACTTTCACCAGCAGGGCAAGCCTCTCGCGGGGCGGCAGGCGCTTCTGATCGCAGTAGTTGGTAAGCGGCAACCCCGGCACATACTCCATGACAAAGTAGGGCTGGCCTGCGGGAGTCGATCCGGCATCGAACACCTTGGCGATGGCGGGGTGATCCATGATCGCCAGGGTCTGCCGCTCCAGATTGAAGCGCAGCAAGGCGGAGCCGTCGTACTGTCCCGCTTTGATGATTTTCAGCGCGACCTGCCGCTTGACGGGAGCGGACTGTTCGGCCAGCCACACTTGGCCCATGCCGCCCTCACCCAATTTCCTGGTCAGCCGGTAGGGCCCAATCGAGCCCAAATCGACCGCAGGTACGCCGACGGGAGCAGCGGCAGAGTCGAAAGTTGCTTCGGGATCAGAGTTGGTACCTGGGTTGTGCAGGCCTCGATTGGACGCGGCGGGATCTTGGTGGCTCACGCTGTCCTCTTTGGAAGCTGGATACGATCGGCGGCTAGTTTAGCACCGAAGAGGAGGCATACGGGAAGTCTGATTTCGTCAGAGTCTAGTGCTAGCTTAGCGCCATCCGCGGCTGTTGTTTGCGTAACATCCCCATTACACTCATTTAGGGGCCTGGCTCACGTTTTGTTGGAGCTGTCGCACCTGAGGATCCCCAGCCTCCCCGGTTTTAGAAGGCTGGGCAGCAATGGTGCCTGGGCAAAGAGGTTCTGCTGTGAGTGCCCCGAGCGCCACCCAGAATATTCACAGCCCATCCCTGTGACATCTAACCTTGCGCCTCACCCGGAACTCACTCGATAATTGCCCAAGCAAAGGCAATAAATTCAGAGGCCGCGACGGACCAAGAATCGACGCCCAACTCCTTTGCTTTCTATATTTTGACCAATAAGTCCTTTGCCCGCCGTATTTTGCGAGGAAAAACGCGGTAACGGTAATAAACTAGTTGACTCACATGTGAACTTGTGGTATCGTGTGGGACATGGAAGGGAAAAACGCCATGTCCACCCCGAAAACGCTGCAAGAAGCCATCATTTACTTCTCTGATCCTGACCGCTGCTTTGAGTACGCGAAACGGCTACGCTGGCCAGATGGCACCATTGTGTGCCCGCGCTGCAATGCGGCGAAGAACTCATTCCTGAAAACCCGCCGAATGTGGTTCTGCTACGCCTGCAAAAAGCAGTTCTCCGTGAAGGTCAAGACGATCATGGAAGACTCGCCCATCACTCTTGATAAGTGGATGACCGCGTTTTGGCTGTTGGCGAATGCGAAGAACGGAATCAGTTCTCACGAACTTGGCCGCGCTCTGGGAGTGACGCAGACGACGGCGTGGTTTATGTTGCAGCGCATCCGCAAGACAATGCGGGAGGACTTCGGATTCGGGCCGGTGAATAAGATCGGCGGCGAAGGCAATGAACTGGAAGTCGATGAGACTTTCGTTGGCGGGAAGGTAAAGAACATGCACCGATCCCGCAGACTTCGGCACGCGCAAGAAGAAGGCTACGCCGGAGGTGCGACGGGCAAAACGATAGTACAGGGCATCCTTGACCGGAATCTCCGCAGGGTTCGCGCCACGGTCGTGCCGAACGTTACGCGAGAAGCCTTGCAGAACGAGATTTTTAAAAACGTGAAGTATGGCAGCACCGTGTACACGGACAACGCTGTTGGTTATGACAATGGCTTGCAGCGGCGATTCGTTCATGATTTCGTCAACAAGACTGAGGCGTATGTGCGCGGGCGAGTCCACGTTAACGGCATGGAAAATTTCTGGAGTTTGTTTAAGCGATCTCTACGCGGAACCTATGTTGCGGTAGAACCCTTTCATCTGGCGCGTTACGTCGATGAGGAGGTGTTCCGTTTCAACAATCGGAGGAATGACGCACGTAAGCTGACAGATTCGGAGCGATTCGAGCTAGTCATGCAGCAGGTTGCCGGAAAGCGGCTCACCTACAACGATCTCACGGGTAAGAGTGAATCGCCACATCACGCGCCGACAGGGACGGGGCAGACGGCACAAGCCTAGTCCGTGTCGGATTTCTTCTGCTTCCTAGGGGAGCGTTTTTTAGGTTGTTTCTTTTTCTTGTTGGGATTGGCCTGTAGGACGATGGTCGCAAAGCGTTCAAAGTTTGCGGTCGCTTGTGGGCCTTCGATGTATTCGGGCTTCATTTGAACTCAGCGGGAAGATTCGACTGCGAATCGAATCTTCCCTCGTAAAGCGATAAGGTGCGGACGACTCCAATTTAGCACAGAGAGCACGTCCGCGAAAGTGAGCGTCCTCCATGCGTGATTGGCTTGAGAAGCATTGGCTTGGCTTGGCCGGGATTGCTATGTCGGCGCTCTATATTTATCTTCAACTACTCCAGTGGCAGAAGCATGGCGATGACCTTAGGTTGACGGCGGCGAGCATCGTCGTCACGGTCAGCCTCTGGATAATTCTCTTGTTTGCCATCGCTCGGTACTGGAGGCTGGGAAATCCACCCAAAGGTGATACTGACTGGCAAAAGCTGTATCTGGACACAAACGAAGCCCGCGCCCAGCTCCAGAAGAAGTACGCGGAAGCGGCAAACGAGCGCGATCTATCAAAAGCAGAAGTAGAAAGAGTGCTCGCATCCATCAGGAAACCGTCATTCCCAGAGCATCCAATTCCAGGCTTACGGCTGAGGATTTTGGAAATGTGCACAGAATTACAAGCATTCATCGGTAGGTACGGAAGTGATGTAATTACGATGCGACAGCCACAGGAAACCGTCGAGCGATTCACGGCTCGCCTCAGTTCTCTTACGCTCAAGGAACACCGAATCAAACTTACCGCCGACTATCGCCTGAACCGCGAACAGTCCCTTCTGCAACTGCGGGACGAAATAGCTTACCGTTGCACACTCACCGATGAATCCCTGAATAAGGCAATTGAACTTTCTCGGGAAGGGACAGGTGCCGCAGAAAACCTTACGGTTATCATTCAAAAGCTCTGGGAACTCGCCCTAAAGGTGAATTGCTAGCCCTGTCACGGCGCTTTCTATTGTACATGTGAGTCAACTAGGTTAGTGCCGCGGTAACGTGATGATTCTAATAGAGTGGAGGGGGAGGGGGGGTACCCAGTTATAAGAAGGTAAACAGTTATCAAACTATAAGCTGACTTTGGCCAGGCAGACCCGGCAGGGCACGTCAAAGCTTGGCGGTCACCGCCGCGTCGCTGCCGATTCGAGACCACTCCTCAAAAGGCGTGGCGGATGGCCGCAGCCGTCCCGGGTTCATGATGTTGTCGGGGTCGAGTCCTCCCTTAATCGCGGCTACTGCGATCACGCCCACCGGCGAAATGTCATCGGTCAGCCACGGCAGGTGTTCCGTGCCGACGGCGTGGTGGTGGGAGAGCGTGGCGCCGTGGTCGATGAACGACTGCTGCACGACCCGTTTAGCGTGCAGATATTGTTGCATTTCGTGACCGTCCTGCTGTTTGCACGCGAAGGTTAAATAGAGGCTTGCCCCGGACTGATACGTGTGGCTGATATGGCATCCGACCCAAGGCTTTACTCCGCTCTCTCGGATAGCCGCGCGAAGCTCTGCAGTCGTTGCCCGATACAGAGGAGCGATATTGCTCCACACGGTTGAGGTTTCGCTCACATCGGAAGTGATCCCGCGATCCAATAGAAAATCACGGATGTGTGGAAAATCGTACTTGGTCGACTCGAACGACTTGCCTGAGCCGGAGCCTAAGTCCACCGCGCCGAAGCGCCGGTAGATAGCGTTCACTTGACCGTGTTGCCGAAGAGCACCGGTTTTGCTGCCTTCGAAAGTTGTGAGCATAAGGCAGGCGCGCGAATCGAATCCTTTTGCCTTGAGGTAACTCTTCATGATTTTTGTCGCCGCCTGCGAGAGCCGAGACGATGGCGGTTTGAATGCCAGCGACAATGCCGTCTTGTCTGGGTCGCTGAGGCGCAACATTGAGGGTACACACTCTTTTCGCACGCATTCGTGCATGGCCTCGATGCCGGCCTCGAATTCCGGAAACAGGTAGCCGTGAGTGCGGCGCGACTCGGGTCGAGGATGAACTCGCATGGTGGCTTCAGTAATCACTCCCAGCGTCCCCTCGCTGCCGATGCATAGATGATTGACGTCGATGCCGTTTGACGACTTCGGCACACTTCGCGTGGCCAGGACTCCCACCGGCGTGACCATGCGCAGCGCGATTACCATATCCTCGATCTTGCCGTACTTGTCGCTCTGCATTCCGGCCGACCGCGTGGCGATCCACCCGCCGAGCGTGGAGTGCAGGAAGGAGTCAGGAAAGTGGCCGAGGGTCAGGCCGTATCCGTTCAACTGATCCTCGAGATCTGGACCGAAAGCACCGGCCTCGATGCGCGCCGTAAACGACTCTCTATCTACTTCAAGCACGCGCCGTATGCGGCGCATATCAAGCGACACCGCCATGCGGCGGCTTTCGCTCCGCTCCAGGCAGCCGGCGATATTCGAGCCGCCCCCGAATGGAACAACCACGACATCGTGGCGCGCCGCCGTCCGCAGCGTCATCAGAACATCGTGCTCGTTCTCGGGATAAAGCACCAGGTCGGGAGCGCCCTCGGCCATGCCCCGCTGCATGCGAAACAAATCGCGGAAGCCCTTGCCATAGGCGTGGATCACGCGCTCGCGGCGGTTGTCGCAGATCTGGTCGGCGCGCATCCATCGGCGCAGATCCGCCAGGAATCCGTCATTCCGAATCGCCTCCTGCAACCGCACAGCTTCGATCGGAACGGGCTGGGCATCTACCTCGTCTTCTTCCACATCGAGCACCGCTTTGGCATAGGGCCACAAACCGGGATGGGCATTAGAGTCGAAGCCGACCTCTTCGTCTCCCCACCCCCACCATTTCATGTGCCTGGCCGTGTACACAATGTTCTCTCTGACTGATATATGGATTGCGGCTGTCGCTTATGAGTGCGACCACCGTCAACTTACCTAATGTGGCATCCGGCTGAGCCTGCGACTCTTTGTATTCTGGCCTTCCCGCGCGACAGCAGAGACGGAAATCGTCGTCGGTTGTCCCTCCTCCGGCAATCCGACCAATTCTCCGGGAGCAGACTTCTGGCCTAGCTCGCGAATGCGTTGTTCGAGCAATTCGACAGCGGCTTTCCGAAGCTCTCGAGCGGGCAGGTGATCGAACGCATTCGATCCGAACCGAATCGGCTCCCCAAAGCGGACAGTGACGGTTCCCAGACGCGGCAGGAATTGTCCTTTTGCCAGAATATTACGAGCGCCCCCGACGTGAGCGGGCACAACTGGTACCCCAAGTTCGACAGCAAACAGACCTGCGCCCTTCTTGAACGTCTGGATCTCGCCGCTACCGGAGCGTGTACCTTCAGGATAGAGGATCAAATTGCCCTGCGGGCGCTGTAGAAACTCCTCACACATTGCCAGACTTCGCCGTAGTGAATTGTGCTGCGCCTGACGATCGATTGGTACGACATTCATGAATCGAGAGACTATGAGCTTGACCCTCCACGAGTCAAAGAAATAATCTCGGGCACCGAGCATTGCGAATGTCGAAAAAGGCAGTCCCGAAGCTGTCATCAGAACTGCACTATCGATGTGGCTCGCATGATTGCTGCACAGGATGAACGGAGAAACCGGAAGGTGCTCTCGCCCTGCGACCCTGAGTGGGCAATAACAGCAGAAAAACATCCGGCAGAAAGCTTGAAACACGGCGCTCCCAGTTTTCGGCGCCAAGAACATACTTTCCACTTTGACTTCGCCACTCATAGGACCTACGGTGGTGCATCACTTACTTTTCCGATCGGGCACGAATCTTTTCCGCAGGTAGATTTATCCCGCCAATCTGCCCGCGAACACCAGCACCAGCGCTCCCACGATGATGCGGTATACGGCGAACGGAGCGAATCCGCGCTTCCGCACGTACGCCATGAACCACGCCACGGATGCGTAGGCGACGATGTAAGAAACCACGAAGCCGATGGCCAGCACGATCCATCCGTGGGCGTCGATCTGCGAAACCCCGATCGGATTCTCGCCCTTACCCATAACCGACTTGAAAAGCGTATATCCAGTTGCGGCAAACATAGTCGGGATCGACAAGAAGAATGAGAACTCCAAGGCTGAAGCTCGGGACATCCCCGCAACCTGGCCGCCTGCGATCGTGGCCATAGAGCGCGACGTTCCGGGAAATACTCCGGAGAAGATCTGACAGAAGCCGATCCACAAGGCTTGTCCCAGGCTCATGTTTTCCATTTTCCAGGTACGGATACGGCCTCCGCCCGAAGACGGTCCGGCGGCTTCGGACTTTGCATTCATGGCGTCGACGATCCACATGACGATTCCGCCGATCAATAACGACCAGCCGATGATGTACAGGTTCTCCAGATGTTTGCCGATGACCTTGGTCAGCAGGAACGAAGGAATGGCCGTGACCACAAACGCGACAGTGACCAGCCCCAGAGGATGTGTGAGCGGCGTCCGGTCGCCACGCTCGCCGCGCGGAAAGGTTGAAAGAAAAGTTGCGATCCGGATTCGGAAGTACACCGGCAGGCAAAGGATCGCGCCCAGTTGAATCACGATGGAATACATCTTCCAGTAACCGTCCGACAGGCTGATGTGCAACAGAGCTTCAGAGAGTCTCAGGTGCGCAGTCGAACTTACGGGAAGAAACTCAGTAAGGCCTTCCACAATCCCCAACAGTAGCGACAGTAAGTAGTCGTTCAAACGTCCTCCGGAAATAGAAATAAGGGAACAGTATCTCAGAAAAGATTCAGCAATGGCTTAGTCACCTGTGTTGCCGTAGGTAGGAATACCCTGTTGAAGGTAAAAGATCAGCCTCTGGGTGCGCCAGGCCCAATCGCTTTGGCCATACTGGCTGACGACCTTCTGCGCCAGCGCCAGAGCGCGATCCTTGGATTCTGCGGCCTTCTTCTGGTTGGGCTCCGTTCGGTAAATCTCGATCAGCGCCGACCGGCGCCAGGCCGCGTCATACAAGGCCTCAGGAGCGGCGGGAGACTGCGGATGCTCCTTGGCATAGTTTTCATAAAGATCGGCTTCCTTGTCCGGACACTTCGCCACACCTTCCCACTCGCCGCAGAGTTTATTTTCGATTAGGCGGAAGGCGGCCAGGTCAGCCCACTTCGTGCTGGGGTACTTCTTGAGCACCAGCTTCATCCACTCTTCATTCATCTGGCCGCGCATGTAGGCTTGACGTTCGCGTGCGGAAGGGCGGGTCATGACGTCGGTCCTCTCGATTTGCCAGCGAATGTCGGCCGCGCGATAGAGCGCCTCGGCGGCCAGAGGCGAGGTGGGCATCAGATCATACACACGGTAGTAAAGCCGCATCGCGTCTTGGGCGGCGTCGCGCCGCCCGCGTCGGCGGCTGGCCTCGTCTTCCGAATCCGCAGCTTCGCCGAAGATGATCCGGTCGCCATCTTGCGTTGTGGCGGTTACCAGCGCCCTAGCCGGAACCCAACCGGTGATCGCCTTGCCTTCCTCTTCCTCTTCGGTTGCGCCCTCTTCGTGGCTCGGCAGGCGAAGGATCGCTTCCACATGAACCCAATCGCGGCTGGTATCGATGATAACCAACTCGCGCCCTCGTCCTACTTCCGCCAGTCTGGCGGCGTCGGCGCTGGGAGCGACGCGGATGGTTTCTTCGTGTACCAGGGTCCCGCGCAGGGCGTCAGCCAAGGCGAACGAGGCGCAAAGAGAAACAGTTACAGCGATTTTGAGCGTGAGGGTGGCGGATCGCAGTTTCATAACATTCAACAAGCTAGGAGTATGTTAGCCCAGAATCAGGTTGCCAGGCACATCTAGTGCGTAGTTCTCGAAATTGCATTGTGACCCGCCGATGCGGCGAGGAGTAGTTTTCAGACATGACTGCGTACTGCTTCAAAGAGCTAGACCTTTCCACCCGGAATTGCTAACTTGGCATGCGTCTTCCGGTGACACGGTTAACCATCTTCGGCCTGTTCGCGGTAACGGCGATGCTGGTCTGCTATGCCCTGGAAGCGCGGAGCCGATGGTTCATCCTGGCCTTCGCCGGGGCTTGCGCGCTTGGCTCAGTCTACGGTTTTCTGCAGGGAGCCTGGCCATTCGGACTGGTCGAGGCCGTTTGGTCGGTGGTCGCAATACGGCGCTGGGCGCTCGCCGCGCGTCCAAAATGATCTGAGAGACCTCTGACCAAGCCTATCCGCGGCGGAACTCTTCCAGCATTTTAGGATCGACGTTACCGCCGCTGATAATTGCGACGTTTAGTTTCGTCACCGGAAGCTGGTCGCGGCGGAATAGGAAGCCGGCCAGGGCTACGGCTCCGCTGGGTTCAGCCGTCGTCAGGGGATTCACCGCCAGCAGCCGGGTTGCTTCACGAATTTCATCTTCGGTTACAGTGACGATGTCGTCTACGTAACGGCGCATGTGCTCGAAGTTGATGGCGCCGATGCTTTGCGTGCGCAGGCCGTCGGCGATAGTACGCACCACTTCATCGGCAGGGAACTGAACGATCTTTCCCGCACGCAGGCTAGCCTGTGCGTCGGCCGCCAGCTCCGGTTCCACGCCGATCACCTTTATTTCGGGTTTGCTTAGCTTGAGGGCCGTGGCCACGCCACTGATCATTCCCCCGCCGCCGACCGGTGCGAGAACGGTTTCTACCTGGGGCAGGTCTTCGAGAATCTCCAATCCGATCGTGCCCTGGCCGGCGATGATCTGCTCGTCGTTGTACGGAGGCACGATCACGTATCCATGCTCGGCCGCGAGTTCTTCGGCCTTGAGCTGGCGTTCGGCACTGCCCGGCCCCACTAAGACGATCTCCGCCCCCAGTGCCGCCGTGGCTTCGCGCTTGATCGCCGGAGCGTTGTGAGGCATCACGATGACGGCCTTCACCCCCAGAGCCCGCGCTGCGTAGGCCACGCCCTGCCCGTGGTTGCCGCTGGAGTAGGTGATGACTCCACGGCTGCGGTCTTTTTCCGGGAGGGAGGCGATCTTGTTGTAAGCCCCGCGAAGTTTGAAAGCGCCGATAGGTTGCTGGTTTTCAGGCTTAAGGAAGAGGCGTCGGGCGTTCGACTCCGGATAACTGAATTCGATCAAGCGAGTGTGGACGGTGATGTCTTTGAGGCGAGCTTGGGCGGCGCGAATGTTATCGAGAGTAACCATCGGCGGCTGGGTCAGATTTCCAAGATCACCGGCATAATCAGCGGCCGCTTCTGCGTCTGCTTGGAAATGTAGCGCTTCAGGTCGGCACGGATCTTTTCTTTGATCACACCGTAATCAGCCTTCTCTTCCTCGCTGGAGTGTGCCAGAGTGTCTTCGACGATGCGCCGGGCTCCATCAAGCAAGCCGTCTTCGCCAGGATTGAAGCCCCGCGTTACGATCTCCGGCGTGGTTTCCACGCGTCCTGTAAGCTTGTTGATGGCTATGATGGGTAGCACGATGCCGTCCTCGCTCAAGTGCCGCCGGTCTTTAATAATCAAATCCTCAACCACATCGGTGCGCGAGCCGGAATCGATGCAGACGCGGCCCACGTTGACGCGGCCGGCCTTGCGGGCGTTGTGTTCGTCAAACTCGAGGATGTCGCCGCTCTCGATCAGAATCACCTTGCCCACCGAGCTGTGCATCGCGCCCGCCATCTCGGCGTGCAGCTTCAGTTGCCGGTACTCACCGTGGATGGGAATGAAGTACTTCGGCCTCACCAAATTGATGATCAGCTTCAGTTCTTCCTGGCTGGCGTGCCCGCTGACGTGAATCGGTGGCGTGGTCCCGTCTTCGTAAATCACGTACGCCTCGCGGCGGAACAAGTGATCGATCATGCGGTAGATCGTTTTCTCGTTACCGGGAATGATGCGCGACGAGAGCACAACCGTGTCACCCTTCTCGATTTTGGCGTGCTTATGGTTGTCCACGGCCGCGCGCGATAGCGCCGACATGGGCTCGCCTTGGGTTCCGCTGATCATCACGCACACTTTTTCCGGCGGGAAATTCTTCATCTCTCCGGGATTGATCACCAGCCCTTCGGGAATCTCAAGGTACCCGAGATCCTCGGCGATCTCCGCCGAGTTGTTCATGGAGCGGCCGATAAAGGCGACCTTGCGTCCGTGCTGGTGAGCCAGCTCCACAGCCAGGCGGATGCGGTGAATGGAAGAGGAAAAGCACGAGATAAACAGCCGCCGCTGGGTGTGCGCGAAGACTTCGTCAAACTTCCGCCGCACGGCGCGCTCACTGGGCGTGTAACCTTTGCGCTCAACGTTGGTCGAATCCTGAAACAACGCCAGCACGCCTTGCTTGCCATATTCGGCGAAGGCGTGCAGATCGAAGAGATGATTATCCGTGGGCGTAGGGTCGACCTTAAAGTCTCCCGTATGAATGATCACCCCCAGCGGAGTGTGAATCGCGAGCGCGACGCAATCCACCAAACTGTGCGTTACGCGAATCGGATGAATGGTGAATGCACCGGCTTTAAAGCGCTCGCCGGCACGAATCTCGCGCAAGTCGGCGTCGTCGAGCAGTCCGTGCTCGTCCAGCTTGTCCTCCACATAGGCCAGCGTGAACTCGGTGCCCCACACCGGCACGTTAAGTTCGGAAAGAATCCAGGGGAGTGCGCCGATGTGGTCTTCGTGGCCGTGAGTGAGGACGATTCCGCGAACCCGCTGGCGGTTCTCGATGAGGTACGAAATATCAGGAACCACAATATCCACGCCGAGCAATTCAGCTTCGGGGAACATTAGCCCCGCATCGATCACAATAATGTCATCGCCCCAGCGCACGGCCATGCAGTTCATACCGAACTCGCCCAGGCCTCCGAGGGGGATAATCTGCAATTTTCCAGTTGGCATTAGATACTGAAGATGCTAGCACAGGAGGGGGGAGCCAGTGGCCAGTGGGCAGTGACTGAGAACTGAGAACTGCTCTATTCCCGCTGGTCTTTCGCGTTCGGCTGAGCTAAGGTTGAGTCAATGGCCGACGCTGAATCCAAATCCTGGCTTCGCGGCCGCGTCGAGAAAGCACTCATGAAGGGTCTGACGCGCGCCTACTCCACGGTCCAGGTCGACCCTACAAGATTTCTAGTGCAACTTCGCGCGGCTTACCGGCTGCCCATAAGCGGTTATCACGGTGTGTATTCCCTCGAGATGAGTGAACTCGACGTTGTGGCTGACGAACTCATTCGCAGCGGCATGAAACTCGCTGCCCTCGAAGGCGCGGGCTTCGGTCTGGGCGGGCTGATCACCATCGTTCCCGATCTCGGCATTTTGTCAGCCATTACCATGCGCACCATCCAGAAGTTAAGTCTGGTGTATGGATTTCAGTTCAACACCGACCACGAAATCGCCGAACTCTGGATCGCCGCCGCCAGCGCTGCGGGAGTCGACATCAGCCGAGAGCTGCTGGAGAAAGAAGTGGTCAACAGGTTTGTTCCGCGCGTGATCCAGCGCATCGCCGCCCGGGCCAGCGCTGAGGTAGTAGAGAAGTGGGCGGGACGCATGATTCCGCTCGTCAGTTCCGCTCTTGGCGCCGGTCTTAACTACTGGTTTGTGCGCGCTTGGGGCGAGCGTGCCAAGGCACACTTCCGCCAGCGGCATTTGCAACTCCGAGAACAAGCCCGACAGGCGACATTGACCTCTCCGCCGCCGCAGATTCTTCCAGCGCCGACCCACTGACCCCCCCTGTGGTAAAAAAAAGAATGACCACCTTCCGCTGCGCTGCCATCCTGTTCGATCTCGATGGAGTTCTCGTCGATTCCACCCGCTCCGTGGAGCGGCAATGGCGCATCTGGGCGCGCGAGCATGGAATTGACGAAGAAAAGGTCGTGGCCATCGCCCACGGCGTGCGGGCAGTCGAAGTAATTCGCACGATTGCCCCTCATCTGGATGTGGAGACGGAAGTCGTGAAGCTGGAAGGCCTCGAAGCGGCGGATCACGTCGGAGTTGCCGTGATGCCCGGAGCCGTCGAGCTCCTCAGCGCGATTCCTGACGGCCGCTGGGGCGTGGTTACCTCGGGACGACGCAACCTGGCAACTGCACGCCTGCAGCTCGCAGGAATTCCGAGTCCTCCGATGATGGTCACAGCAAGTGATGTAATGAATGGAAAGCCTCATCCCGAGCCGTATTTGAAAGGTGCGGAGCTGTTGGGCGCGAACCCGGCCGAGTGTTTAGTGATCGAAGACGCGCCCGCGGGGATCCGGTCGGCGCACGCAGGGGGGATGAAGGTGATTGCTCTGACCAGCACCTATCCAGCGTCGGCGCTGAGCGAGGCCGATGCGGTGGTGTCGAAGCTGGATCAAATTCAGATTGCTCTTGATGGAGCGCGGATGCTGCGGGTTAGCATCGGTTAGATGCGCTGGTGCAACCAATCAGCGCAGCCAATCCTCCAACTCGATCCCGCGGTCCGTCTTCTCGTCGCGGTACTTCACGATCACGGGAGTATACAAAGAGATTCCTAGCTTCGCCGACGCACCCTTCTTTATCGCGCGCGATCCCGGCACAACCACAGCGCCTTCGGGAACTTCGAGTGCAGATTCCGCCGTTGCCCGGTAAACTTCGCCGCGCACCAGGTCGTAGAGTGGAGTCGAACGCGTTAAAATCGTCCCCGCGCCCAGCACCGCCCGTGCGCGCACCAGCGTGCCTTCATAGACCCCGCAGTTGCCGCCGACCAGCACGTCATCTTCGATGATCACGGGCGCAGCATTGACCGGCTCAAGAACGCCTCCGATTTGCGCCGCCGCGCTCAGATGTACGCGCTTTCCAACCTGCGCGCACGATCCCACCAACGCGTGGGAATCGACCATGGTGCCTTCATCTACGTAGGCTCCCACATTGATGAACATGGGCGGCATGCAGATCACTGACGGCGCCACATATGCTCCCAGGCGGACCGAGGAACCGCCCGGAACGATACGCACGCGGTCGGCTAAGGAAAACTGGCGGGCAGGGAAGGTGTCTTTGTCCACAAACGCCAGGGGAGCGCTGCCCGTCTCGACCAATTCGCCGAGACGGAACCCCAGCAGGATGCCATGTTTCACCCAGATATTGACGACCCAGCGTCCATCGATCTTTTCGGCGGCGCGAATCTTACCCTGGGTGAGTGCGTCACGGAATTCCAGAAACACAGGTCGCGCCTCGGGATTATGCTCGACCTCGCCCAGCGCAGCCAGGCGCTCGATGGAAAGTTTCAGGGATTGCATGCGGGGAAAGTATACGGGATTCTATATTGTGCTTGGACGAGATTGGCTCCCATGTGGAGCGTCTCTCAGGGAACCGTCGCCCGGGGGCCTATGTCGCGATGGGCAACTTAAATCTGAGGTCCCTTCCTTTTCTATGGTTCAGCTCAACGCGGACCTGCAACGGGTTGAAGCCATAAGCGATGAAACGAAGGTAATAAACTTGTTGCTTGGGCACTGGCGCTAGAACCACTTTCCACCGCTATCGGTCGTTGTAGTGCGGAGCACGGTTTTCCAGTCGGAGGACACTTCGAGAACCTGAACTCCCGGCAACGCCGAATCGCTGGGGTCGACAACCGTCCCCGTTAGTGTCCTTGCAATCTGAATCTTGCCGATTTCGACCGTCTCGACTCCGGCGAAAGCACTGGAGAAGAGCGCCATGGAGAGGACGAATAAAGCGAAGCTTTTCATGTTCTGATTCCAGTCAGGCCTTCACACACACTTGCATTCGCTGCGAATCAGCACGCCGGTCATGCCATGGGCGACCTCGCGCCCTTGAGCGAGAGTCACATATGGTCCGTGCCAGCGCGCGCGGTCGGAGTCATGGCCCGCAGGGCGGCCTTTGCCCTGTTTGCACTGCCCGCATGATCCGCGGTGCAGCACGATCTTATGCGGACCCGCCGCCCAGTTTTCGTAGATATAGAATTCCGCCGCGTCCGGTGCTGGCGCTGGCGGCTTCGCGATCAGCCCAGCCTCCAGCACAATCTTCTGCAGCTTCGAGCGCGTGTCGCGGCGCATAGGCAACAGAGGCAGGCGGTAGTTTTCTTCGATTTTGCCCATCATCGCCAGCACCGCCTTCACTGGAAGCGGGCTTGATTCAATGAAGTTCGCTTGCATCAAAGGCAGATATTTGCGATGGATGCTGCGGGCCGTGCTCCAGTCATTGCTGAGCGCAGCTCGCGTCATGGTCGCCATCTCGTGCGGAATCTCATTCGCTGCCACCGAAACAAGCCCCACGCCGCCGAGCGCGATCACGGGCAAGGTGACGGAATCGTCTCCGGAGAAAACTAGAAATGTTTCGGGCACCAGGTTGATGGCCTCGGCGATCTGCGTCATGTTGCCGCTGGCTTCCTTCACGCCCACAATATTCGGAACCTCGGCCAACCGCGCCAACGTCGGCGGTTCCAGGTTCGCTCCGGTGCGGCCGGGAACGTTGTAAAGAATGACCGGCTTGTCGCCCACGGCCTCGGCGATGGCCTTGAAGTGCCGGTATTGGCCCTCCTGTGTCGGCTTGTTGTAGTAAGGAGAAGCGGTGAGAATGGCGTCGACCCCAGGCCTCGCAGCGACTTCCTTGGCTTTTTCCACGGCGTCGTGCGTCGAGTTCGAAGTCGCTCCCGCCACAATGGGCACGCGGCCGGCCGCTACCTCGATCGTGGCATCGATCACGTGCAGCCATTCGTCGTGGGAAAGCGTGGGCGTCTCACCAGTAGTGCCGCAGGGGACGAGAAAATCTATACCCGACTCCACCTGCCACGCCACCAGATTGCGCAGGGCAGCGTCGTCAATAGAGCCATCCTGATGAAAAGGAGTTACGAGTGCCGTACCGCAGCCACGGAGTTGCATGCTAATAAGATAACGCTAACGGGGATTGCGTGGGAACGGCCCGCGGAACTACAACTCCCGCCACACGTCCTTGAAATCGTAGAAGCCCTTCTTGCCCGCAATCCACTCCGCCGCGCGCACCGCGCCATCGGCAAAGCCCTGGCGCGACTTCGCGTCGTGACAGAGATAAATCTTGTCGGCGGAGGAATCAAGCACAACCTCATGCATGCCCACAACATCGCCCTCGCGAAAAGAAGTGATCTCGAGATGTTCACCCTTGCCGCTGGCTTCCTGGATAACATGCTGGATCGCGAGCGCGGTCCCGGAGGGTGCATCTTTCTTGTGAGCGTAATGCCGCTCGAAGATTTGTCCGGAGTACTCATGCCGCAGGGCTGCAGCCGCGGCGCGGGCGACGTCGAAGAATAGATTCACTCCCACGGAAAAGTTAGCCGCGTAAACCAATCCAGTGCCGTGGCTCTCGACCACCTGCCGGATGCGATCCAGCTCTCCATGCCATCCAGTGGTACCGACCACCATGTTTTTGCCGGACTTGACGCAAGCTTCGATATTGGCGACCACGCAGGAGGGGGTGGTGAAATCGATTACTACGTCTATCCCGCGCAACTTCTCCGCGGTAAGAGCTACTCCACCGGCGTTCTCGGCAGCACCTACAATTCGAACCTCGCACCCGCGCCGGCGCGCGACTTCCGCCACTAAAGATCCGGTGTTCCCACGGCCGAGCAGGAGAATATTCATCAAGTCCAAACATTTTAACCGCAAAGGCCGCTAAGAAGGGCCGCGAAGGACGCGAAGAATTTCTTAGCGACCCTTGCGCCATCTTCGCTGTTAAAGGCTGTTGACTCTCTCCAGCCTACGCGTATACTTCCGGATCCAAATCCGCAAAAAACGTGCTGTGCAGCCGCCGGATCACCTCCGGCACTTCATCTTCCTCGATCACAAAAGTCAGATTGATTTCCGAAGCACCCTGCGAGATCATGCGAATCTTCTTGTCTGCCAACTCACCAAATACAAGCGCCGCCACGCCCGGTTTATCCCGCAGGCTCTCGCCAACGAGACAGACAATCGCTTTGCGGCCCTCATACTTCACATCGGCCAGCTTGGCCAGATCGGCCGCCAGGGCGGGAATCGCATTATTCGAGTCCACGGTTAGCGAAACGCTTACTTCCGAGGTCGAGACCACGTCGACCGCGACCTTGTGCCGGTCAAAAGCCTCGAAAATCGCGCGCAGAAAGCCGTGAGCCAGTAGCATGCGCGGCGCGGCCACGTCCACGATCGTAATCCGCTTCTTCACCGCAATCGCTTTGAAAACGTTTTTCCCCTGGGGAGCGCGAGTCGTAATCTTCGTCCCTTCGCACGAAGGATTTCGCGAATTCAGCACATACACAGGGATGTTTTTCTGGATGGCCGGCAGCACCGTCGCCGGATGCAGCACCTTCGCCCCGAAGTAGGCCAACTCCGCGGCTTCGTCGAAGCTGATCACCTTTATGCGCCGGGCGTCCGGACAAATGCGCGGATCAGTGGTCAGAATCCCGTCCACGTCGGTCCAGATTTCAATGCGCTCGGCGCCCAGACCTGCACCCACAATCGCAGCGGAAAAATCGGAGCCGCCTCGTCCAATCGTGGTGGTGATGCCCGCTCGGTTTGCCCCAATGAACCCGCCCATCACCGGGACTTGGCCGGCATCGAGCAGCGGTTGGACTTTGCTTTGCAGTCGCTCGTTGGTTTCCTCCGTCTGAGGCGCGGCTTCCATGTAACTGCTGTCGGTAACCAGAACTTCCCGCGAGTCCACATGCACGCCCTTCAGGCCGTGAGCCGAAAACGCCGCCGCCACAATCTTGCTGGAAAGCATTTCACCAAAGGCGGCGACATGATCGGTAGTCCGCGGTGTCAACTCGCCAACCGCCGAGATGCCGCGTAGCAGTTCATCAAGCCCCTCGAAATCGCTCCCCAGCTCAGAGTGGAAATCGGTAAACAGCGCAGTTCCCAACAGTTCGCTGGCGGTGTTGTAATGTCGTTCCTGTAACGACCGGCAGAGTTTGAGTGCCGTCTTGCGTTCCCCCGCCCCTGCGGCACGAGCCATGGTAAGGAGAGTGTCGGTAACCTTAGCCATGGCGCTGACCACTACCACCGGCGTCTGCGGCAACCGGTCTCTTACGATCGCGGCCACGCGCTCGATGGCCCGGGCATCTTCCACCGAAGTGCCGCCGAATTTCATCACGATCATCGGCGTCGCTTCCTTGCGGGATTACGGGGATGCGGCTCGACGTTCATTCTAGGAAGTCGCAAGGTAGCCCTTGGCCTTGAGCAGTTCTGCATTCAGCACGGCAGCGCCGGCGGCTCCGCGGATGGTGTTGTGCGAGAGCACGGTGAACTTCCAGTCCAGCACGCCACACGGCCGCAGCCGCCCCACCACTGCGGTCATGCCCGCTCCCATGTCAACATCAAATCGCGGTTGCGGACGGTCGTTCGCTTCCAGGTACACCACCGGTCGCTCAGGCGCACTGGGCAGCTTCAATTCCTGCGGCTCGCTGCGATACTCGTTCCACGCCGCGATGATCTCCTCCGCCTTAGCCTTCGTTTTCAGCCGCACGGAAACCGATTCCGTGTGCCCGTCCTCCACCGCTACCCGGTTGCATTGCGCGCTCATGGCAAACGTTGCAGGAGTAATCTTCGTTCCGTTCATCTGTCCCAGCAGCTTAAGCGTTTCTTCTTCCATCTTTTCTTCTTCATTGCGGATGTAGGGAATCACATTCCCCAGGATGTCGAGCGAAGCCACCCCCGGGTAGCCCGCCCCGCTGACGGCCTGCATGGTCACGGCCATCACGGTCTCTAGCCCGAACCGCCGTTGCAGTGGCGCTAACGCCATTACCAGTCCTATCGCGGAGCAGTTGGGATTGGTAACGACATAGCCGCCCGATTTCTTCCGCCAGGCCTGCCCGTCAATCAACTTGATGTGTCCGGAATTGACTTCGGGAACGACCAGCGGCACGTCGGACTGCATGCGCAGTGCGCTGGAATTCGAGACTACAGCACAGCCCGCCTCGGCAAAACGCGGTTCAATTTCCGCGGCAATCGACGCATCGAGCGCGGCGAAGATAATCTTCGGTGCGCCTTCCGGAGAGGCGGGAGAGACCTTCATCGCGGCCACGTTGGCCGGAATTGGCGTCTTCAGCCGCCAGCGCGCAGCTTCAGAGTAGGTCTTGCCTTCAGAACGGTCAGAAGCAGCCAGCCAGGCCACTTCAAACCACGGATGGCGCTCCAGCATCTGGATAAATCTCTGTCCAACCACGCCAGTGGCGCCCAGAATCCCGACAGGAAGCTTATTGCTCATAAGAGGGTCTTTCGATTCTACAACAGCGCAATTTACAGAAGAGTATCCACCGAAGACCAAACCCATGCAAAAGCCCGCAAATCCTGAAATCGCCGTCACTTCCTCGCATCAGAAGATGGCAGCTATTAGTCGCTCCAGTATTGCTCTCCTTCTGCCGATAGAAGATTTTGGAGGAGTACCATGCCCGAGCTGCGACAGAATTTCTTTACCAAGGAATGGGTCATCATCGCCACCGAGCGTGCCAGGCGCCCCGAGGAACTGGCCACCCATCGGCCGGCGCAAACCGTGCCGTCTTTTGTGGAAAGCTGTCCATTCTGCCCGGGCAACGAGAGCAAGACCCCGCCCGAAGTCATGCGCTTTCCCACAAATGCCGGTCAGCCCTGGGCGGTGCGAGTCATTCCTAACAAATTCGCCGCGCTTTCAAAAGACACCCAGCCTACCCGCAGCCTGCAGGACGTCTGGCGACGCATCGAGGGTTTCGGCTTTCACGAAGTCATCATCGATAGTCCGGACCACTCCTGCTGCATGGCCCTTTTGCCGGATGAACAGGTGGCCAACATTCTGCGTGTCTACAAAGAGCGCTACACCTTGCTCAGCATGGACCGCCGCGTCAACCACGTGACCATCTTCAAGAACCACGGCGTCGATGCCGGCGCCAGTCTGCAACATCCGCATTCCCAGCTCATTGCGACCCCGGTAATCCCGAGCCAGGTCCGGCATCGGCTGCACGAGGCTCTGCGCCATTACGACGACGACGGGAAATGCATGTTCTGTCACATGGTAGAGCGGGAAGTTGAGGAGCAAACACGTGTCGTCCAAAAGAGCGAGCACTTCGTGGCCATGGAGGTCTTCGCTTCAGCCACGCCGTTTGCCACGCACATCTTTCCCCTCCGCCACATGGCCACCTTCGGAGACATTTCACCGACGGAGATCGCCGACCTCGCCCGTGTTTTACGCAGCCTGCTGGCAAAGATCTATGTGGGGCTGGAAAATCCTGACCTCAACTTCACCGTCCGGAGTGGCCCTTCGGACTATGCCAGCGCCCGGCACTTTCACTGGTATGTAAGCGTGATTCCACGCCTCACGCGCGTCGCCGGCTTCGAACTAGGTTCGGGCATGTTCATCAATACGGTTCTGCCCGAAGCGGCCGCGGAATTCCTCCGCAACGTTAGCGCAGAAAAAGCAGCGGGAGCAGGCGCCTCGGCGGGCTAAGTTAGAGAACGAACCGAAAACGCAGCGCAGACGTAAGAAGGGAAGAGCCGAGAACTGAGAACTGCTCTACTTCGGCCGCCCAACCTGGTTATCCAGCACGTACTCACTCAGCGGCCCGAACTTTCTCTTCTCCGCATACAGCCGCCAGCGCCGGAATACGATTCGCAAACTTGCCATCACAGGGATGGAAAGGAAAATACCCAGAATGCCAGCCACTTCGCCGCCCGCCATCACCCCAAAAATTGCCGCCAGCGGATGCAGTTCCATACTTTGTCCCATGATGCGGGGCGAGGATACGTAGTCCTGGATCAGCCGCCAGATGCCGAGAAACACGATCAGCGCGAGCCAATGCTGGTAACCCATCAGCAAGGCGACGACTACGATAACTACCCCGGCCGTCAACGGGCCGAGCACCGGAATAAATTCCAGCAACCCGCCCAGCGTTCCCAGCACGAGTGCGTAGGGCATTCGCATCATCGCGAGAACCGCCGAATATGCGACGAAGGTCAGCGCCGCCAGGGTGAGTTGTGCCCGAATGAAGTGGGCCAGCATCTGGTTTAGATCGCTAAGCACGCCCTGCAGCAGTTCGCGCTGAGGTCGCGATTGTACGAGGGCAAGCAGCACTTCGCTAAAGGCGCGCCCATCTTTCAGAAAGAAAATCGACAGTAACGGAACAATCACCAGCAGCCATGCGTGTTTTGCCACTTCCGCCAGCCGCAATCCCACGTTCTTCGCCAACTGCTCGATTTCATCACTGTGGCCGGCGAGGTAATCGCGCAGGAACTCGACCATTCGGGAGTTCCAGCCATGCGCTTGTCCGAGTTGTTCCGCAATCTCGCCGGAGCTTAGTTTGGCTAAAGCCGGCAGCGATTGCCCTAAGCGCGCGCTTTCCCGGCCGATCCGAGGTCCCATGGAAATAAAAAACACTACCACCAAGCCCAACAGCAGCAGATAAATTACTGCGATGGCGCGTACCCGCCCATGCAGAAGTTTTTCCAGGTTCGAGACCAGAGGGCTCATCAGGTAGGCAAAGAAAATGGCAAACAGGAAGGCCATCAGCGTCTGCCGCGCCACATAGAGAAAGCCCAGCCCCAGCGCAAACAGCAGCACTGTGATCAGAACCCGCGCCGTACGTGCATCCGCCAGCGGCATGTGCCCGTCAACTCCTGATCAAAATCCCGCGCAGCTACTGCATCCTGCTAGTCCCGCACTACTTCTGTATTATCGTCCGCAATCAGCACCCGCATTAGCTTGAACTGGTCTTTGTCGTCCACCCAAAGGGCCCAGGAGAACGCTTCACCCTTCAGGTTCAACCGCAGCAATTCCCGCTCCGTTCCCCGGATTGTGACCTTCTCGCGTCCCACCAGTTCCATGCGTACCGGCATCGACGTTTGATCTTGGGGCACCAATACTCCGAATTCCACAGGTCCCTGCTTGCACTTCAGGTTGCCGCTATCCGTCTGGCAGTCGGCGGCCAGGTAACGCCACGCCAATACTTCGCGGTGCACAAAAAAGTTGTTGTCCAGAATGGCTGTCTTGCTGGGCATCAGGAACGGTTTTTCGGCCGGTTTGGAAGATGCTGCGGTTGTGATCTTTTCACGCAAAAAGTCATTGTCGGGTGTTACCTCCAGCGAGTTGCTGCTATCGCTCCACTCGTAACGAAGCAACTCCCCGCTGTCACTCATTTCCAGTTCCGATCTTTGCCCCGCCGAGCCTGGGTTGCTGGTTTCCTTTAATTTCGCTTTCACTACGCTGACGCCGTTTTCCTGCTGCACGCTGAAGGTCTCGGTCACCACGCGCTGGCCTCGAACAAAAACCCCGAACGTGCCCGCATCGACTGCGTTCGGCAGTTTCGGCTTCTCTTTCTTGTCGACGGCGTACGACACGACCGCACACCCCAGGACCGCCACCGTCGCCCATCGCATCCGCTGCATCAAAGTCACTGCTCTTGTCCTCGTCTTCTGCGGCGGCGATCCAAGCGCAGAGCTTGAACCACCTCGGCCGCAATCCGCTCGACGGTCTTCCCGCCGGTCTCCTGTCGAAATGCTGCCTTCAGGTAGTGCGGCCTCCGCGTCTCATAAAGCTCCCGAAAGCTTTTCAGACTACCGAGCAACGGACGCTCTATTCCTTGTTGCTCAGCCTGTTGCGTGCACCGCCGCCACAATTCCTCCACGTCAGCGTCCAAAAACACAGTGGGAACGCCCGCGGCCTCCACGAGCCGCGCATTGCGCCTCTGCACAAAGGCGCCGCCCCCGAGGGCCACAATCCTCTCAGCACCTGCGCTCAGCTCCCGCAACAGTTCTCTTAAAGCTGCATGTTCCGCCCGGCGAAACTCCGATTCGCCCGACTCGCGGAAGATTTCCGGCACCTTGCGTTCCTCCCGTCGTTCAATCCGCTCGTCGAGATCCTCAAACGTCCAGCCCAGTTGTTCCGCCAGGGCCCGGCCCACGCTGCTCTTGCCCGCCCCCATGAAGCCGATCAGGACTACGGCCCATGTAACGGACTGCCCGCCTGGCGGTTGAGCCTGGCGGCCAAGCGCACCAAGCCGCGTCGTTTTCGCCGGGCCTTGAGCGGACCGTTCGCGCCGAGCCGGTTTTCGCTTCGTTTTCTTTATTGTTTTTCGGAGCGTTTTCTGAGGTGAATTTTACCACTGAAGGTGCGCAGTACCACTGTCGAGGAAACCGCTACTCGACCCATGGTACCTGCAAAGGCACGTCCCTTGTCGATCGCAAACCAGGTGTGATTTTTCGGTTGAAGAGGAATGTCGTCGTGCACTTCTCCCCGCACCGAGCGGGCGCTCACGTCAGCCGAGGTCCATTCCGGAATGGTAGCTTCGATATCGCCGCTGTGGCTGGTCAGCCGGTATTCGCCGCTGTTGCCGAAGTCGCCAATATAATTGATTCTGCCGCTGGTCGAAACCACTTGCACCAGCGGGCCGGTGACACCCCTCAGCGTAACGTCTCCGCTCAGCGAATCGACCTCGACATGCCCGTTTTGAATGTTATCCAGATTCACCGACCCGTTCATGGTCTTCACATGGACGTGGGCGTCCGAGACGTCGCGAACATCGACAGCTGCTCCGGCTCCTTCCAGGTTGACATCGCCGTGCAGCTTCTCGGCGCGCAAGGAGCCCGCGCTGGAATGCAGGGTGATGCTGGCATCGGCGGGAATCAGAACTTCATAATCCACCCGTCCCGAGTCGGCGTCGGCTCCGGCCAGCAGGTGCGATTGGATATCCACACGATTGCCGTTCTGATTGTTATCGACCTCGACTCTATCGGAATGCAAAATCGCGTTGACCACGACGGTATTGTTCAAAGACGGCTTGACGGAAATCGATCCATAGGGATTCATCACCGACACGCCGGCTCTAGGCCCCACCGAGAAGTGATACTCTTTCTTGCTCTCGGCTACCAGCGTGCCCGCCACGATCACGCCAATCGCAACCAGTTTTGCCGCGCGTTTGCTCACCATATGCTACTCCCCCGAGTTTGCTGATCCGCTATCGCCGTAAACCTAATTCAAAAGTTCACCATTATTGCAGAGAACGGTCCATCGCCATCTCAAAAAGCATGGATTTCTGCTGATACGCGTCCATCAACGACCGCCGGGCATCCTCGTCATTCGGAGCCTCGTCCACCAAGCCTTGGGCATCGCGGATGGATTCGTTGACCTGCCGGAGGTTCTCTGCGTATTGCGTCTTCATTTCCGGAGAGTTGTCCGCAATCTCTTGCATCAGGTCGTCGTCATTGAGATCGGAGGCATTCGCTACCGGCATGGCCACAGAGGCCTGTCGAGCCAACTGATTCGGCGGCGACTCATGCCGTACATAGATTCCCAAGGCCAGCAGTAACATGGCTGCTGCGGGCACCAGCCATCGCGCGGCACCCCAGCGGACGCCGAACGAGGGTACCGGTGGCCGGCTCGATCGCGATGGCCGGACCAACCCTTCTTGCCGTAAAGCGAATTCAATGGAATTCCAGACCCTCGGGCTGGGCTCGTCCGCCGCTCGCAGTTGGCCTGCCGCCCTGACGATTACGTTCAAGTCTCTCACCAGCGCTGAGCACGCTGGACACGCCCTCAAATGGGCTCGCTGTTCCACACTACCGCCGTCTTCAACTTCCGCCAAGCTCTGCCGCAGCTCAACGCAATTCATAACCTCTCCCCAAGTCGCCTGCGGCTCGAAGTCCGGCCGCAGCTCTTGCGCCCCTGCTCAGGTTAATGTCGTTCAGTGTCCGTCATTCAGTTTTTAACGTCCTAACCTACTCGAGACTTTGCGGCCTTTTCGGCTCTATTCATCTTGAGCAGGTCGCGCAACTTCATGCGCGCCTTGTGCAACTGCGACTTGCTGTTTCCAATCGAGCATCCCGCGATTTTGGCGATTTCATTATGCTCGTAACCCTCGATGTCGTGCAGGACAAATATTGTCCGGTAGCCGGGGGGGAGGTTGTCCACCGCCCTCTGCAACTGCATTCGGTCAATGGACCCGGCCAGCGCGATATCGTCCGCCCCGAAATCCCTCTTCGGAGAATCCTCCTCAGTCCCCTGCGTGCTTTCTTCCAACGAAACCACCGGAAGACTCTTTTTCCTCAAATGCATCAGCACGACGTTTACCGAAAGCCGGTGCAACCATGTCGAAAATGCCGACTCCCCGCGAAACGTCGCAATCTTGCGGAAGAGTTGCAGAAATGCTTCCTGCGCCAGGTCCTCGGCCTCCGCCGTGTTCGCCGTCATGCGCAGACACAGCGAATACACCCGCCGCTTGTGCTTGTCATAGAGCGCCTGGAACGCCGCCGCGTCCCCCAGCTTCGCCCGCTCGATTAAATCGGCTTCACTAGGTTCAGTGCCCGGTTGCTGTCGTGGCTCGGTCAAGTTACCTATTCCGGGCCGCACTCTTTGGGATGCGGCATAAGTAGTTTGTGTTGTATCGTTTGCGGAGCGCTCTCGTAACCGAAACGCCCTCCGCAGTTACAGAATATCAGAGTATTTCTACCGATCTTCGGATGCTCCTGACGGTCCTAAATTCCACTCCAGGCCATACCGGAAAGCCTTTGCATTCGGATGCTTGGATGAATCGACTCACCCGAGACTTCAAACCCCAGCTGGACCGAAGAGTAGCAACCTCCGGAAATTGGTAGTTTATAACGCCTACGCGGCGCCTGGGCGGTGGTAATGGTCTCCAACCCACGGGCCCTTGAGGCCCCACAATTCCCGCTACTGCAGCAGGGACTAGAGAGAATGTGGAGTCCGCGGGACGGCACCGTAGCCATTGCGCGTGGACAGCATGATCTTAGAGACGTAGCGAAACGTGTCCTAGTACTTCACGATCGCGGCAAACGATTTCGGATCAAGCGACGCTCCGCCCACCAGGGCGCCATCGATTTCCTCCTGCGCCATCAAGGTCGAGGCGTTGTCCGGCTTCACCGATCCACCATAGAGAATCCGCATCTTCGATGCGAACTCCTCACCGAAGGCTTCCGCGGATTCCCGGCGGATCACGGCGTGAGCTTCGGCGGCTAGCTCCGGGGTCGCTGTCTTGCCCGTGCCAATCGCCCACACGGGTTCATAGGCTACGACCAGCTTCGCGGCCTTCTTGGCAGAGATGGCGTGAAAGGCTCGGACACACTGTCGTCGCAGCACGTCTTCAGTAAGCCCAGCTTCGCGTTCTTCGAGCACCTCGCCCACGCAACAGATCGGTGTGAGACGGGCTTCCAGCGCGGCCTTCAGCCGCAAGTTCACGGTGTCATCCGTCTCGCCAAAATACTGCCGCCGCTCCGAGTGTCCGACAATCACATGGGTCACGCCCAGGCACACCAACATCGGTGCTGAGATTTCCCCCGTGTAAGCGCCATCCGCCTTCCAGTGGACGTTTTGCACCCCGATCGCCACATTGGAACCCCGCGCCGCCGCTATCGCTGCATCCACATCAGTGTAGGGCGGACACACTACAATCTCATCGCGACTGTGACCTGCGACCAGGGGGAGAAATTCGCGGAAATATTCGCGAGTTTCGTCCGGGGTCTTGTTCATTTTCCAGTTGGCGGCCATTAGCTTGGTTCTCATAAGGAGACCCTCTTAATTCGGAATGCAGGAACAAACGCCGGATCGTCCAACTCTTCACCAGATTGGCGAAGACGGATCACTTCTTGTCCGTGAGCGCTTCGACTCCCGGCAGCTTCTTTCCTTCCAGAAATTCCAGCGACGCCCCGCCGCCAGTCGAAATGTGCGTAATCTTGTCCGCAACCTCGGCGCCGTGCACTGCGGCGACCGTATCGCCGCCGCCCACAATCGAAATCGCTCCCACATTCTCCGCCACCGCCTGGGCGACCTTGAAAGTCCCCCGCGAAAATCCAGGAACCTCAAACACGCCCATCGGTCCGTTCCACACGATAGTGCGCGCCCGCGAAATCTCCTCCGAGAACAACTCGATCGTCTTCGGCCCAATGTCCAGCGCCATGCGGTCGGCCGGAATCGGCTGGCCTTCACCGATCTGCTGGACCACCGCGTTGGTCTCCGGTTTAATCGCAACCACGTGATCGATCGGCAACAGGAACGTCACATTCCGCTTCTTCGCTTCCTCAAGCAGTTGCCTCGCCAGATCCACCTTGTCGGCTTCGAGCAAAGACTTGCCAATCTGCTGTCCCTGAGCCTTCAGGAACGTATAAGCCATGCCGCCGCCGATGATGAGCGAGTCGACCTTGTCCATCAGATTCCGAATCACCCCGATCTTGTCGCTCACTTTGGCGCCGCCCAGGATCGCTACAAACGGCGGTTCCGGATGCTCCAGCGCCTTGCCGAGATATTTCAGTTCCTTCTCCATGAGCAGGCCAGCCGCCGATTTTGAAACAAACTTGGTAATGCCCACAGTGGAGGCGTGCGCACGATGCGCGGTGCCGAACGCATCATTGACATAGAAATCCGCCAGACTCCCCAATTGCTTGGCGAACTTCTCGTCGTTGGCTTCCTCTTCTGCATGAAAACGGAGATTCTCCAGAAGCAGGGTCTGACCTTTTTCCAGTTGCGTGGCCACTTCCTCCGCTTCAGGACCGACGCACTCCGGGCAGAAGCCCACGTTTTCGCCGCGCGCCAGCTCTTTGTCGAGCACCATGCGCAGCCGCTCGGCGACAGGCTTCAGGCTCATTTTCAGATTGACCTTGCCTTTGGGCCGCCCCAGATGCGAAGCCAGAATCAGCCTCGCACCATGGCGCAACGCGTACTCGATGGAAGGCAGCGTCTCGCGGATGCGCGTGTCATCCATCACGCGGCCGTCTTCCAGAGGAACATTGAAGTCGACGCGCATGAAGACACGGTTGCCGTTAAGAGGAAGATCGCGGATGGACAGCTTGGACATTGGCTGGTTCGTCCTTAAATAGAGGCAATTTTGAAAGTAGCGCCGCCGTCCCGGCGGCCGTCGTGCGGGCGTCCGGCCCGCACTCCCGACAGCCGGTAAGATGCGGCGCTACAAACTGCGACGCATTAGAGACCCTTACCGGCGATGTAGTGAATCAGATCCCGCACCCGGCAGGAGTATCCCCATTCATTGTCATACCAGGAGATCACCTTGACGCAGTTGCCGGCGACCACGAGCGTCATCGGCGCGTCGACGATCGAAGAACGCGGATCGCCCTTGAAATCCGACGAAACCAGTTCCTCTTCTTCGAAGCCCAGGTAACCCTTCAGCGGCCCGCTTTCGGATGCCTTCTTCAATGCCGCATTCACTTCTTCCTTCGTCGTTTTCTTCTCCACCCACGCCACCAGGTCGACCACCGAGACGTTGGGCGTGGGCACACGCATGGAGAAACCATCCAGTTTTCCGGCCAGCTCGGGAAGGACGAGCTTCAAGGCCTTCGCTGCTCCAGTGGACGTAGGAATCATGTTGATCGCAGCAGCACGTGCCCGGCGCAGGTCTTTATGCGGGAAGTCGAGAATCACCTGATCGTTGGTATAGGAGTGAATCGTGGTCATGGTCCCGCTGACAATCTTGAACGTGTCGTTGATCACTTTGGCGATCGGGGCCAGACAGTTCGTGGTGCAGGAGGCATTTGAAATGATGTTGTGCTTGGCCGCATCGTATTTCTCTTGATTCACGCCTAGCACCAGCGTAACGTCTTCATTCTTTGCAGGAGCAGAGATGATGACCTTCTTCACTGATCCCCGCATGTGTTTCTTGGCGTCGTTCGCGTCAGTGAAGTGTCCGGTCGACTCAATCACCACTTGAGCGCCCACCGAATCCCAAGGCAACGCGCCCGGATCTCTTTCTTTGAACACCTTGATGGTCTTGTCATCAATGGTGATGCTGTCCGGGCCGGCGCTGATCTTGTTTGGAAGGTTGCCGAGAATGGAATCGTATTTCAACAGGTGCGCCAGCGTCTTCGGGTCGGTGAGATCGTTCACCGCCACGAATTCCAGGTTGGGATCGTTAAGTGAGGTCCGCAAAACGTTGCGGCCGATGCGCCCGAAGCCGTTAATGCCGACTTTGATTGCCATAGATTCTCCGTTCTTGATCTTAATGTCCTAATGTTCCTATGAATGCGACATCAGAAATCTTCCCGAGCCGGTAGACAGACAAATGATGTTAGCAGGACAGGGAACTGGCGTAAATGATCGCTCGTAAGGATTTGGAAGACTCCGCTTCCCATCAGGGAACCGGTGGTGTCCGATCGTTTGCGGCGATGCTTTTGCGGCGATGCTAAGGAAAGCTTAACTCCAGAAAAGCATCGGCCCTGCTAAAGGGCGACGTCAGCCGGGCCAACAAATACTTTCGGTTGATGGTCTGCCGCGCGCGGGCGTGCTCTTCCTCCGGCAGGATGTGCGCCAATGCCGCGACTTCCTGCCCGGTCACTTTCCCCCGCATTGTGCAAGGAGCTACCGTCACCTGCGGATTGTTGCGAATGCGCTTCGTTTTGCCCATCTTGCTGAGGGTCATCACGTAAAGCTTGTCGCCATCTTCGCCGAACCACACTGGGGTCGCGATCTTGGCCCCGTTCTTGCGGAACGTGCCAAGAGAGATGTATTTCTGACCGCGGATTGCGTCAGGGATTGCCTGGGGCATACTGACATTCTAGCGGAGTCGGCTCGGCTGTCGCGCGTGGTTCGCCCGAAGGCTTGTCCGATTGATCCTACCCTCGCTTTGTGTTAAAAGCCTTTCATGCGTAAATGGATGCGCGAGCGCCTGCAGCGCCGCAAAAAGACGCCGGTAGAGCCCTCCGACCAACCCGCTCCCCCGCCTTTGCAACCGGCCTATTTCGATGCGGAGCAGCCGCCCAGCAACGCCCCCGAAGCCGGGAAGATGGAACCGGAAATCTCCGCTCCACCTCCGCCCGTGCAGGAAGTTCGACCGGTGCGCCGGGCGCGTTCAGCTCCCCAGGAACTGCCGTCGGAAGAACAGCCCGCAACTCCGCAGCCTGCCCTCCCTGGTTCCGGATCGACTGGCCGCGGTCGCCGTCGCCGCGGTGGGCGCGGACGTGGTGGCCGCGGGCGCGAGCAGGCGGTTGCTCAAGCCTTCGCCCCCGCCGCCGTTAAGGGATCCGGACCGGTGGTGTCCTTAGAGCCCGCTCCGGAAGAGGTTTCAGACACTGCTGACGCGGAAGCGCAAGCGCTGACTGCTCCGCTTGCCACCGCTGCCCCGAAGATTCCGGCAGCTCCTGCGCCGGCCCAGCGCCCGCCGAAAGGGGTGGTTGTGCTGGCGATCGGGCTGCCCGGCTCCGGCAAGAGTTCGTGGTTCAAGCGCCACAACGTGGTCCCGCTCTCCAGCGACATGGTGCGTTCGCTGCTATTCGACGACGTCCGCGAGCAGCGTTTTCAAGACCTTGTATTTTCGAACCTTCGCTCGATGCTGAAAGCGAGGCTCATCGCCAAGCGTCCCATGAATTATGTGGACGCCACCAACCTGACTCCGCAGGAACGCCAGCACTGGATCAAACTGGCCAAGGATTACCAATACGAAGTGCAAGCGGTCTTCTTCGACGTACCGCTCGAGGTGTGCCTCGAGCGCCACCAGCGCCGCGACCGAGTCGTTCCCGAAGACATGATGCGCCGCATGGCGGCCAAGCTGAAGCCTCCCGCGTTTGAAGAAGGCTTCGCGAAGATCACCGTCGTCCGGGTAAAGAAGAAAGAGTCCGAGGCAGGCTAGGGGAACTATCAGTTAACCCTACGGTCATCCTTTCAGGTGGGCAGCATCTCCTTGAACGCCGGCGACGACGAGCAACGCATCAACTCATAGATCATCATTTCGGTCGAAGAAATTACGGCACCCGCGGCCCGCATTCTTTCCAGGCCGATCTTCCAGTTCCATTCCGTTCGCGAACTCACCGCATCCGAGGCAACATGCACGAGGTAGCCTTCGCGCAGCGCCGCGAGCGCCGTCTGCGCCACGCAGATGTGGCTCTCCATACCGCATAGCAGCAGGGTGTTGCGGTTCCCACGAAGCCGCCTGAGCAGCGCACAGAAAACCTCGCTGCCAAAACAGGAGAATCGATCTTTGTCGATTGCCTCGGTTTCCGGCAGTAAGGAAGCGATTTCCGGCACAGTCTTACCCAGCCCCTTCGCGTACTGCGTGCTCACCACCGCAGGAATTTTGAGCACGCTCGCGGCGCGGATCAGAAGCTTCGAGTTGTGCACCAGTTGTTCCTTCTGAAAAATAGGCGGCAAGAGCTTTTCCTGAATATCCACTACAACGAGCGCACACTGCTCCGATTCCAGCGACCGGCGCGCAATTTCGGTGTATTCGGTGGAGATTGCAGAAACATTCTCAGAAATAGTAACCATAAAACTCCTTGGCCAGCGCAGCGGACAAACAGAGTTTAGCGCGAACTCGTGGCGATGAGACAGAGCGGTTGACCGGGGTGATGACTCGTTGGATAATGGATCGACTGCCCCCTCGTTCAACGGCTAGGACACCTGCCTCTGGAGCAGGTTATCGGGGTTCGAATCCCTGGGGGGCAGCCAAGTCTTTGCAAGTGACTTCACGTTTTTCTCCCTAAACCGTCCCCCTACTTAGTTAAGAGCATCCAAATCCGCGGCGGCGGAATCAATGAGCGCGGCTTCGTTCTCAAGCACTTTGGCAACCCGGGCGATCTCACTGTCAGCTTCCTGCCAACGGCGTTGTTCGATGGCCTCGCGAATCCCGGGCATGGTTTTAGGAGTGTATCCCGTATAAACGCCGGGAGCGTAGATCATGTGCCGGTACCACGGCCGGCGCGGAAGCCCCGCGGCATCAGTGAGGCGGCGCTCACTTTGCAGCAGCTTCTGGTTCAGCCCGGCTAGCCGCTTGTCGCTCCCGGGAAACCCCGAGGCTGCGGCCTTGTTGAAAGCTGTCTTGTAACGCTCGGCGCTCTTCGTGAGTCCTTCCAGAGCATTCTCCAGCGGTGCGAAGTTCAAATGCGGAGGGATATCCTCCGGCGGCGGAGCGACCGTCGGCTTGCGCGGATCGATAGCGGCATGAAATGCGCCCTCTTTTAGCTCCAGCTCGCGTTCGTGAGCTTCATCCTGCTTACCCTGTAAGAGCTTTTGCAGCTCTTTGTTGTAAGTCTGCATGGTGTCGGCGAGATCAGTGAACTCGTAGGGCAGAACGTCGGCATCGGCCATTCGCATGACCGCCGTGCCGATGGTTTGCGATAGCGCGACACCGTAGGCAAAATCGATGTCCGAGAAATGCGTGAACCAATAGAAGTCGTCGTAAATGGAGTGGTAGATCCCGCCGTCGTCTTCGCCCCCGTACGCCAGGTTGAGCGACGCGACGCCGAGGTGGTCGACGAACGCGGTGTAATCCGTTCCGGAGCCGAGGGCATTCATGCGCAAATCCGCCCTTTGGCGCAGTTCTTTGCGTTCCTCGTCAGACTTGGCCTCGGTAATGCCGGCCAGCCGGTCGCGGTCGAAAACTGAGAGCTTGCTCTCCGGATCGTCGATGTTACGCGCCACGTTATTCATGAAGTGCTCCAGCGAGTGCGAGCCCTCCATGAACAGATAGCCGCGTCCGTTTCCATCAGAGTTGATATAGACAGCGGCGTGTTCCTGTAATTCGCGCCCGTGGGTTTCGGCCCATGCGGTCGAACCCAGAAGCATCGGCTCTTCGCCATCCCAGGCACAGTAGATGATGGTGCGCTTGGGCTTCCACCCCTGCTTGAGTAATTCTCCGAACGAGCGCGCTTCTTCCAGCAAAGCTACCTGGCCCGAGATGGGATCCTCGGCGCCATTTACCCAACCGTCGTGATGGTTGCCGCGCACTATCCATTCGTCTGCTTCAGACGAGCCGGGAATGCGGGCAATGATATCGTTCACATCCTTCACATCCCAATTCGATTCAATCACCAAATGCACTTTCGAAGCGCCGGGACCGACATGGTAGGCAATCGGCAAAGCTCCACGCCATTCCTCGGGCGCCAGCGGGCCAGTGAGGGCCGCCAGCAGCGGTTGTGCGTCTCCGTAAGAGATGGGCAGAGTTGGAATCTTGGTAATACTGGGCGCGTTGCTTGCCGTCATGTGAGGCGCGTTAGGATCGCCTCGATCAGGGGTGAGCGGATCGCCGGGATAGTTGGATGCAAAATCCATCACGCTGCCGCGCTGCACACCTTGGTCGGGACGCATCGCGCCCTTAGGAAAAACGTCGCCGCCATAGTAGCCGTCGTCTTTGGGATCAGAGTAGATAAGACAGCCGACGGCGCCATGCTCCGCAGCCACCTTGGGCTTGATGCCGCGCCACGAGTTGCCGTAGCGCGCAATCACAATCGCTCCCTCCACCGAAACGCCGAGGCGCTGCAGGCGTTCGTAGTCTTCGGGCAAACCATAATTTACGTACACGAGGGGCGCAGTGACATCCCCGTCGCGGGAGTAGGCGTTGTAAGTTGGAAGCTGTTCGTCCTGCTGACTGGAAGTAGGATCTTCCGGTAATGCTGGTTCCTGCAATTTGGCAAGATAGTGTGTGGGCGCGATCAACTCGACCAGGCGGCGTTTGGGCGTGGGAAAGAGCACCTTGAAGCTCTCGATGTGGGCATCCAGGCCCCACTCCTTGAATTTCGAAAGAATCCATTCGGCGTTTTGCCTATCGTAGGCAGATCCTACGTGGTGCGGCCGGGCGCTCAGCAATTGCATGTAGTCGCGCTGCTTCTGGGCGTTGGGAAGAGCGCGGAATTTGCTTTCCCACTCGCGCTCCGTGCGCGCGTTCTGGGTCGAGAATCCGTCAAGAGTAGCCCCTTGATTCGATTCCGGCGAATCAGCGAGAGCTGAGTGTAGAAACATGCCGATGACGAGTAGTGCAAGGACTGAGCGCCGCATGGGCCTCCTGAGATTTACGAACAACGAGTATGCCACGGAAGAGCGTTGCTTTTCGACGTGGCTGGAAAAGTCTGTGTGAGTGACAATCAAGAAAAGCGGCAGAAACCGGCAGCCTCGCCTTTTTCTTTTTCAGTTTCCTCTGTTAGGCTGTCGCGGTTCAATGGAGGCGCATACGATGAGACCCCGCGGTCTGAGACTTCTTGCTGTTGTCCTTTTTCTTTCGATTTCAAGCAGCTTCGTTCACCCGCAGCAATCTTCGCCGGCCCGGAAACGAATCGCCGTTCGTGCCGGGCGCCTGATCGACTGCAAGAGCGATGCCCCCATTTCGAACGCCTTGATCCTCATAGAAGGTGACAAGATTCTCAGTGTCACTCCCGGCGGCTCCCCGCCCCCGGGCGTTGAACTCATCGATCTTTCCAAGGCCACCGTACTTCCCGGTTTCGTCGATGCCCACACTCACGTTTTGCTCCAGGGGGATATCACCTCGGAAGATTACGACAAGCAACTCCTCAAGCAATCCATTCCGTACCGCGCCATCCTAGGCGCACGCAATGCGCAGATCGCGCTCTCCCATGGCTTCACTGTGCTTCGCGACCTGGAAACCGAAGGCGCGATGTACGCCGACGTTGACGTCAAGCAGGCCATCGCCAACGGGGAGATCCCCGGCCCACATATGCAAGTCGCTACCCGGGCCATGACTCCCACCGGCATGTACGGCCCGCTCGGGTATTCCTGGGAAATCCGTATACCTCAGGGTGTGCAGTACGTCGACGGCGTGGATGAAGCCCGCAAAGCTGTTCGCGAGCAAGCCATGTTCGGCGCCGACTGGATCAAGTATTACTCGGACCACGGTTACTTTTATGGACCCGATGGTGTGCTGCACAGCCACGTCAATTTCACCGACGAAGAAGCCAAGGCGATCGTCGATGAAGCGCACCGCATCGGAAAGAAAGTGGCCGCGCATGCCATCGGCAACGATGGCATCTCCGCAGCTCTAAGAGCGGGCGTCGACACCATCGAGCATGGCGACGGGCTCAGCGAGCCGCAAATGGAAGAAATGGCCCGCCGCGGCATTTATTGGGTCCCCACCATCGCGGTTGGAGCCTACGTCGCCACCGGGCGTCAGGGCAACTGGCCGAAGATGGTCGATACGGAAAAGGCCGCGTTTCAGTTAGCTCTAAGAAAGGGAGTGAAGATCGTCCTCGGCACTGACGCCGGCGGATTCGATTGGAGAGATCTAAACGAAGCAAAGGAATTCGAATACTACGTCAACTACGGCATGACGCCTCAGCAAGCGATTCGAACCGCAACCACCACTGCCGCCGAACTGCTCGGCTGGTCCGACAAAATGGGCACAGTCGAAGCTGGAAAATGGGCCGATTTGGTAGCCGTCTCCGGCGACCCCCTGAAGGACATCACCGAACTCCAGCGCGTCAAATTCGTGATGAAGTCCGGTAGCGTCTTCAAGAATGAGCTCAAATGACCGCAAATCCCCGCCGGATTGGGCGACGGGATTCGC
The DNA here is from genome assembly GCA_963787495.1 of uncultured Acidobacteriaceae bacterium. Lineage (GTDB taxonomy): Bacteria > Acidobacteriota > Terriglobia > Terriglobales > Acidobacteriaceae > Sulfotelmatobacter. Next base: position 73,552 of record CAWBDA010000001.1, on the reverse strand, counting down.
GACCAACTCCCAGAAGACGCCACAAAACTTTACAGCGCACGGCAGGGCGGAGCGGTATGATCCGAGCAAGACGGCAACCGAACGTCTGCACGATGCTATGAGGAGTTCTGGCCTTCGCATGCGGGTGATCAAGGGCAGGTTGCGCCCCGAGCATGTCTTCGAGTACGTCTTCCAGTTTGTCTTCTTGCTTCACGTGGTCATGTGTCATCCGCACTCCTCGCTGGGGCAAGCCCTTGGGGAATCTGTCGCCGCGGCTCCCAGCGATCGAGCCATCCACGGCGTGGTGAAGTCGGGAAATATGCCCATCCCCGGCGCGGGAGTTTCCGCCACCAACACTGCCACGAAGCAACAAATTACTACCTGGACGGATGTCGACGGCAGTTACCGCCTGCGGATTTCCGCTGATGGGAGCTATACCGTGCGAGTGCAGATGGCCGCATTCGCCGCGAGCTCGCAAGAAGTGGTGTTGGACCCAACCCATCCGGATGTCCTGACGAATTTTGAACTGATTCTCCTGTCACGCGCACGCGAGGCTGCCCAAAACGCCGCCCAAAACAGTGACCAGCGGCGGACAAATGCGGCCGGACGCGGCTTTCAGAATCTTCCAGTGTTTCAGAGTGGAACGGGACAGGACGCGGCCGGTGGCTCGATGAGCGACGTCGTTCCATCCGGCATGCCAATTCCGGGCATCGCGCCCGACAGCGCCACGGAATCCGTGGCGGTTTCGGGCAATACCTCCAATTCCTTCAATTCGATGAGCGCGGACGAAATGCAGCAGCGCTTCAACGATGCCCGCCAACAGGGCGGAGGATTCGGCGGTGGCGGCGGATTTGGCGGTCAGGGAGGTGGTTTCGGAGGCGGTGGTTTTGGTGGCGGAGGTTTTGGCCGAAGAGGTTTTGACATCAATCGCCCGCATGGATCCCTATATTACGGGATCGGTGATTCGGCGCTGAATGCCGCGCCGTATGCGCTGAACGGCCAGGTCGCGAATCCGTCGTATGAGCAGAACAGTTTCGGGGGATCGGTGGGCGGGCCGCTGAACATTCCGAAGATTTATCACGGCGGCACAAAGACATTTTTCTTCGCGAATTACAACGGCAGGCGAGGAGAAAATCCGTTTGACCAGTTTTCGACGGTGCCGGCGCGGCCCGAGCGGCAGGGGGATTTTTCGGCTCTTTGCCTGACTGGATTCAATAGCGCAGGTGTGTGCAATGACGTGAACAGCAGCGGCCAGACGATCGACCAGATTTATTCCGTGAATCCGGTTACCGGGGTGAGCACGCCATATGCGGGGAACGTGATTCCGGGATTTGCCTCGCAGACCTGCCCGTGGACTGCATCGTCCTCGTCTGGGCCGGCGAACATTGGGGGAGAGTTGCTCCAATACATCCCTTGCCCGAATCTGCCGGGAGATAAGCAAAATTTTCACTACGTCACTTCGACGACTAGCGACAGCGACGACCTGAATGTACGCGTGAATCATACGATCGGCGCCGCGCGTACCGGCGGCGGCCGGCGGGGCGGAGGAGGACGCCGCCCGGGCAACAGCCTGACATTCGGTTTTCATTACCACGGGTCGAGCGCGAACATTACGAACCCGTTTCCGAGCGTCGGCGGCACGACGGGCGTACGCAGCTTCGATGTGCCGATCGGATGGGTGCGAAGCATCGGGAAGCTGACGAACAGTTTGCGCTTCGATTTCAATCGCAGCCGCACGAAGACGCAGAACCTCTACGCGTTTAAAGACGACATCGCCAGTGGGCTGGGAATTACGGGAGTTTCGATGAATCCATTCGACTGGGGATTGCCGAATCTTTCCTTTGGCGATCTCACTGGTTTGTCGGATACGAATCCGCAGTTGCTGCGAAACCAGACGTACACGTTCTCGGATTACGTGGTGTGGACGCGCGCCAAGCACACGTTGCGCTGGGGTGGAGATTTCCGGCGAGTGCAGCTCAATACGGAAGCCAGCAGCAACGCGCGCGGGGCATTTACATTTTCGGGCATCAATACTTCCGACATCGTGAACGGCGCGCAGATTCCGGGCACGGGATATGACTTTGCCGACTTTCTGCTGGGATTGCCCCAGTCGACCGCGGTCGAGTTCGGACAAGACAATTATCACTTCCACGGCAACTACTGGGATATGTACGTGCAGGACGAGTGGAAGATGCGCGGGAATCTCACCCTGAATCTGGGGGTGCGATATGAGTATGTTTCGCCGCTCACGGAAGAAAATAATCTGATTGCGAATCTGGATCTTTCCCCACAGGTCTTTACTGCGGGCCCGTTGCTGCCGCCATCGGCGGCGGCTGTGGTTGTAGCGGGCCAGCCGGGCCCTTACAGCGGAGGTCTTCCTGCCAGCCTGGTGAGGCCGGATCGCAAAGGCATCGCGCCCCGGGTGGGATTGGCGTGGAAACCGTTTTCGAAAACCGTGGTGCGCGGCGGGTATGGGATCAACTACAACACGGGTGCGTATCAAACCATTGCCCAACAACTGGCGTTTCAGCCGCCGTTTTCGACGGCGGAGACGAACATCCAGAGCAGTCCGGGCGAGCTCACGCTGCAGAATGGTTTTCCGGCTCCGGCGGCGGGAATCATTACCAACAGTTATGCGATAAATTCAAACTACCGGTTCGGGTATGTACAGATTCGTAATCTGGATATTCAACAGCAGATTCGCCCGACGCTGTTGCTGAATATCGACTACACGGGAACGAAAGGAACGAACCTGGACATTCTGGAAGCGCCCAATCGAACGATTTCACCGACGGGAATTACAACGCGGATTGCCGGAGTGCAAGCCTTCACGTTTGAGAATTCGATCGGCGATTCGGAGGCGAACGCTGGATCGGTTCGCCTGCGGAAGCGGCTGGCAAGGGGATTTTCGATCGGCGGCATGTATACATTCTCGAAGTCGATCGACGACGCATCTTCGATTGGGGCAGGTGCGACGGCGGCGGCAAGCGCTCCTGGACTGGGCGCAGGCGGGACAGGGGCATCGGGAGGCGGCGCGGGGGGCGCGACGGCATCGGCGGGCAGCGGGGCGAACAGCGTGGCGCAAAACCCGTTTGACATTTCCGCAGAGCGCGGGCTTTCGAGCTTTAATCAGACGCACAAATTCACGGCGGATTATCTGGTGGAGCTGCCATTCGGCCATGACAAGCGCTGGCTTACAGGCAACACTCCGTGGCGCGCGATTGCCGGCGATTGGCAGTGGAGCGGGGACTGGACGATTGCATCCGGACGGCCGTTTACGCCGCGGTTGCTGAACAATCCCTGTGAGGTGAATGGCGGGACCACCGGCACCCTGCGCCCTAACCTGGTTCCTGGGCAATCCATAAGCTTGCCTAACCCGTCGATCGCAGAGTGGTTCAATACCGCGGCATTCGTTGCGCAAACCACGTGCAGCTATGGCAATGCGCGCCGTAACAGCATTATCGGTCCGGGCAGCAAAGTGTTTGACATGGCATTCACAAAAATCGTTCCGCTGAAGGAATCACGCGTGCTGGAGTTCCGGGCGCAGGCCACCAATATTTTCAACATGGTCAACTATTCCTCGATTGATACCAGCCTCAACTCGCCAACCTTTGGCCGCGTTACGGCAGTTGGGGGCATGCGGCAGTTCACGATGACGGCGCGGTTCCGGTTCTAAGGAGGATGCTGCCGGGCGATACGTTCGAAAAGGATTGTTATGACACCCATCCCAGACCGATTTGTTGACAAGGCAGTTGCGGTGTTGCTGACGCTCGTACTCCTGTGTGCTGCCTTGCCCTCGCAGCAGGAATCGGGCTACGTGCTTCACGTCGAATCGGATCTCGTCCTCGTAAACGTCACGGTGCGGGACAAGACCGGAAACTTTGTGCCGGGACTGAAACCGGAGAACTTCACGATTCTCGAAGACAACAAACCGCAGAAGATTGTTTCGTTTGACGTAGAAAACGTCGATGCCGTGCCAGCGTTGGATGTGACCCAGGCTAAACCCCTGCCTGAACCGGTGCCGGGCCAGCCTTCTCCCGCAACTTCTCCGGCAAGTTCCGCGGCGCAGTATAAAGATCGGCGTCTGATTGTCTTGTTCTTTGATCTCTCAGCAATGGAACCAGACGAAATCGATCACGCAGTTACCTCAGCCGAACACTATGTCGATACCCAAATGGCGCCTGCGGACCTGGTATCCATTGTTTCTCTGGGAAGTTCGCTGCTAGTGAATCAGGACTTTACTACCGATCGTGCGCTTCTGAAAAAACAACTAGAGGCCTTCAGTTCGGGCAGCGGGCAAGGCTTCGAGGAAGGCACAACGGGCACGACCGAAGGAACACCTGACACGGGCCAACCCTTTGCCGCTGACGACACGGAGTACAACATCTTCAATACCGACCGGCGGCTGGAAGCGTTGCGATCAGTAGCGGCCAAATTGTCCTATATTCAGCAGAAGAAGTCACTGATTTATTTCTCCAGCGGCATGGACCGCACCGGCATTGAGAATCAATCGGAACTGCGCGCAGCCGTGAACGCAGCGGTGCGATCCAACCTCGCCATTTACACCATGGATATGCGCGGCCTCCAGGCTCTGGTGGCGGGCGGGGAAGCGCAGAACGCAAGCCTCCGCGGCGTTTCGGCCTATTCCGGACAGGCGACCCTCAACGCCTTGAATTCCAATTTCACCACTCAGGAAACCCTGGTTACGCTGGCCAGCGATACCGGCGGCCGAGCCTTTCTCGATTCCAACGACTTCACCAAGATCTTCAAGGGAGTGCAGCAGGACACATCGACCTACTACCTGCTCGGCTATCACAGCACGAACCCCGCGCGCGACGGGCATTACCGCCGCATCGTCGTGAAGAGCAGTGTCCCCGGAGTGAAGATCGACTTCCGGAGGGGTTACTACGCTCCCGCTGATTTCAAGCATTCCACCAGCGATGATAAGGAAAGGCAACTGGAAGAGGAACTTGCTTCTGAACTGCCGGCCACGGATTTGCCGCTGTACCTGGGCGTCTCCTATTTCCGCATGGAGAGCAACAAGTTTTTCGTTCCTATCTCGCTGGTGGTGCCAGGATCGCAGATTCCGTTTGTCCGGAGCAGCGACCGTGACAAGGCGACTCTGGATGTGATTGGGATGGTGCTCGACAGCGAGCACCATCCTTTGAACAGATTCCGCGACACCATGAAACTGGCGGTGAACACCTCAACTGAGGTGCAAAAAAAGAACGTTCAATATGACACCGGGATGAGCCTGCTGAGCGGCAAGTATCACCTGAAATTTGTGGTGCGCGAGAATCAGACTGGCAGCATGGGTTCGTTCGAAACCGACATCGACGTCCCGGACCTGAAAGCGCAGCCATTGAAGATGAGTTCCGTGGTGCTGGCCAGCCAGACTCAACCGGCAAAGAAGAGTGCGAACCCGAATCCGCTGATTCACGACGGTTCTGAAATCATCCCCAGCATCACCCATGTTTTTTCCGCTGCACAGCACCTCCTTCTCTATTACGAAGTGTACGATCCAGCGCAGCCCGCGATCGCGGGTTCCGCGGGCGGAGGAGAGCACAAGCCTGGCATAAGGCTCTTGACCAATGTTTCCTTTTTCCAGGGCAAGGCCAAGGCCTATGAGAGTTCGTTGGTGGAGTTGACGGAATTAAATGCGCGAGATCGGAAGGCTGCTGTCTTCCAACTAGATGTGCCGCTGACATCGCTCAAGCCCGGCTTTTATACCTGCCAGGTCAATGTGATCGACGACGCTGGCGGACACTTTCTCTTCCCGCGCCTTGCCTTGTTAATCCGAACGGAGCCTAAGACCTGACCCGCCGCGATGGAGAGCGACGAACCACACCACTCAGCTCCCCACGTACCGCGCATACAGACTGCGCGCCACCCCGGTTTCCGTTGTCCCTTTGATGATTGCCCGCCCATCGGGAAACAGCGTCATCTCATAGGGCTCGCGCCAGAACTTCAGCACAAATTCGTTGTGCCGCACCACGCCGTGCACCTCAAGACGCCGCTGCATCTCGGCAAAGTCGATCGGCCGGGCGCGTTCATGAATCTGCACTGAGTTTCGTCCGCACATCGTGATATGCGGACGCCCCTCGCCCGCCAGATGCACAAAGTCCCTCGCGCCGCACGCCCGGCAGCCCGCTCGCGGATGCGCCGCCGCAATCTCTGCCTGCTCGTTCCTCCAAACATCAAACGACCACAAGGTGTTCCGTAACTGCTCGGCCGCGGCGCCCCCTACCAATAATTTCGTCGCCTCCGTCGCCGCAATCGACGCCACCACGTTCACCGCTGTATTCAATATCCCTGAGGTTTCACAGGTCTCCACCATCCCCTGCGGCGTGTCCGGAAAAATGCACGCCAAACATGCCGTCTTGCCTGGCAACACATTCAAGGTCACGCCATAACTGCCCACGGCCGCGGCATAAATCCAGGGCAGGGAGTTCTTCACGGCATAATCGTTTACCAGATATCGAGTCTCAAAATTGTCGGTCCCATCGAGAATTACATCCACTCCCTCAAGTAGAACATGAATATTCCCAGGAACCAGATCCTCGACCCGGGCCTCCACCGCGATCTCCGAATTGAAAGCGGCAATCTTCCGCGCTGCAGCAATCGCCTTGGGCAACGACTCGGCCGCGTCCTTCTCCTCGAACAGCGACTGGCGCTGCAGATTGCTCTCCTCCACATAATCGCGATCGATAATCCGCAGTGTTCCCACGCCGGCGCGCGCCAGTAACGACGCCAGAGCCGACCCAGTCGCTCCGCATCCAACAATCGCGACTCTGCCTGCCGCGAGACGCTGCTGGCCCTCCGCTCCAATGCCTCGAAACAGAATCTGCCGCGAATAGCGTTCCTCGATTTTTTCCTTTTCCACGCCCTGCCTCAAGTAGGTCACCAGTTTTTTCTCGCAAAACCTTTATTATAAGTGTCTGGACTGCTTCAGTCGCCAGGGATCAGACAACACCGGCCTTCCGCGCTTCATCGAACGTAGGCAACAGGCCCAAGGACACTTTTTGCTGAGACGGTACGCCTCATTCGTGGTCGCGATCATTGCTGCGCTCGGCCCGGCCGCCCACGCCGGATCGTCCTCATCCGCCGCTTCGCATTCGCCTCTAGAGATGCAAACCACGCAGTCCTCGTCGACTCTCGCGTCCATGTCGGAATACGCCGGGCGCACCGTCCAATCGATCGAACTACCCGGCGTACCGGATCGCGACCACTTGCTCCAGATGCTCCCCCAGAAGCCTGGCCAGCCGCTCGACCGCGACCAGGTCCGCGAAAGCATCCGCGTCCTCTTCGCCACCGGACGCTTTGCCGACATCCAGGCCGAAGTCACTTCGTCCGGCCAGGATGTGCTGCTTACCTTCACTACCTCGTTGAACTTCTTCGTCGGAGCCGTCGAGGTGGAAGGCGCTCCAAACCACCCCAACACCAACCAGATTGTTAATGCCTCCAAGCTGCAGCTCGGTGAGCTTCATACTCTCGACAAACTTGATCACGCCCTGCAGAACATCCGCCAGCTCATGCAGGAGAACGGCTATTACCGCGCTCGCGTCACCGCCGAAAGTACTGCCAACGCCGTCACCCAGCAGGTCAACATCCTTTTCCACATCACCCCCGGAGAGCCTGCCCACGTCGGCGAGGTCAAACTCACCGGCCACTCAACCTTGTCCCAGGGCCAGCTTCAGGACATCGCCAAGATGCACCCCAGCGATCGGGTTACCGCTGCCCGCGTGACCAATTCTCTTCAGCGCCTCCGCAAGAAGCTTCAGAAACAACAACGCGTCCTCGCCCAGGTTTCCATCGCCGAGCAGAAATTCAACCCCGAGTCCAACTCCGTCGACTATACCTATCTAATCGAACCCGGACCTGTGGTCGTTATCTATGCCCTGGGATTTCGCATCACCCGCGGCGTCATGAAGAAGGAAGTCCCGGTCTATGAGGAAAACGCTCTCGACGACGACCTGCTGAACGAGGGTAAGCGCAACCTCGTAGACTATCTCCAAAGCCGCGGGCACTTCGACGCCACAGTCGAGGTCCAGAAGGAAACCGCCCCAGACACTCTCCGCGTCATCTACCGCATCGATCCCGGCCCTCTGCACAAGCTTGAACTTATCGACATCACTGGAAATAAGTATTTCCCCCGGCGAATGCTCAGGAGCCGCCTCCAGATTGAACCCTCCGGCAAGTTTTCCCCCGGACGCTACAGTGGAGAGCTGCTCAAGCGCGACGTCGCTGACCTCCAGGCTCTATACGTCTCGAGCGGATTCCGCGAGGTCAAGATTCAGACCAAGGTCGACGACGATTATCACCACTCCGACAATCACCTTGCGGTTCATATTCAAATTGAAGAAGGTCGGCAGACTCTCAACGGCGCAGTGCTCATACTAGGCAATCAGAAGATTGACGCCAAGGCGTTCGCTGAACTCAAGACGATTGAAGGCCAGCCCTACTCGGAACAGAACCTCGCCGATGACCGCGAGTCCATCCTCAACTACTATTTCAATCACGGCTTTTCCAACGCCAACCTCGAAATCACCACCAATCCTTCACCCGGCCAGGCTGACCGCGAAGACGTCACTTACACGATCCGTGAGGGCGAACAGTTCTTCGTCAACCATGTAATGGTCGCCGGGCTTGATCACACTCGGGATTACGTTGTCCAGCGCGAGATTCAAGTGGTTGCCGGCCAGCCCCTCAGCCAGCAAGACCTCCTCGAGACCCAGCGTAAGCTCTACGACCTCGGCATCTTCAACCAGGTCGACACTGCGGTCCAGAATCCCGAGGGCTCCGACCCCCAGAAAAACGTGCTGGTCCAGGCGCAGGAAGCCAAGCGCTACACCTTCACTTACGGTTTTGGGCTGGAATTTGAAACCGGCCTGCCCGCCGGATCCAGCGCGCCGACCGGAGCTACCGGTGTGAGCCCCCGCGTGGGATTCGATGTCACCCGCCTTAATATGGGCGGCCGTGACCAGACCTTGATCTTCCAGTCCCACGTTGGACGCCTCCAGCAGCGCGGCCTTATCAGCTATGAAATTCCCAAGTTCCTCAATAATGACCGCTTCAAAGTCTTCTACACCGCGTTTTACGACAACAGCTTGGACGTTTCCACCTTCACCTCTCAGCGACTGGAAGGCAAGATCGATCTGCGCCAGCAAATCGGCCAGCTCCTGCCCAACTACTCCTCGTCGATCACCTACCGCTTCGATTACCGCCGCGTGAAAGCCAGCAATCTCGCTTCCAACTTTTCACCTGCCGAATTCAGTTTGTTTTCCCTACCCGCTCATGTCGGCGGTCCGGGCTTTACTTACATCCGGGATAAGCGCGATAGTCCTCTGGAAAGTACAAAAGGCCAATACTTCACACTCGATGCATTTGCCGCCTCCAGTTATGTTGGTTCTCAGGCTAATTTCGGCCGCGCTCTCGCCCAGGACTCCACTTACTACGCCTTTGGGCGTGTCAATCACAAATTTGTCTTCGCTCGCTCCACCACCCTTGGTTTGGAGCAAGTCTATCGCGGTACCCGAGTCCTGCCGCCCGGGTCCTGTCCCCTGAATGGCTTGCAGACAGCCTGCCAGCAGGGAATCTCCATTATCCCGCTCCCCGAGCTTTTTTTTGCCGGCGGCGGCAACTCCCACCGTGGTTTCGGGTTAAATCAGGCAGGACCACGCGATCCGGATTCCGGTTTTCCCGTCGGCGGCTCGGCTCTGTTCGTCAACAGTGAGGAACTGCGCTTTCCCCAGATTAGCCTGCCGTATCTCGGAGAAGGTTTCGGTTTTGCCATCTTTCACGATATGGGCAACGTTTTCACTGCCGGCCACGATCTCCTCAAGGCTACGATGCGGTGGCACCAGCCCAATCCTTCTCAGTGCCTGCAATTCGCCCCGCCGGGCGGCCTGCAATTCATCTCCCAAACGGCGTTGAACCAGTACAACGGCTGCGTCACCCAATTCGACAACTCGGGCTACGACTACACCTCTCACGCGGTTGGCATTGGGTTGCGTTACAAGACACCCATCGGGCCGTTACGCTTCGACTTCGGGTACAATTTGAATCCGACGGCTTATCCGACTGGTTTCACGTTGATTACGCAGGTGCCGCTACCGCCTCCGGCACCGGCAGTGCCGGCGTTTATTCCGGAGCGCATGCGCCATTTCAACGTTTTCTTTAGTATAGGTCAGCCATTTTAATGAGATTTCGAACCAGCATAACGACTGCCTCGACGATCGCACTAACGCTTTTGCTGTCGGCACTCTTGTTTGCGCCCAAGCCCGGCTCGGCACAGGTTATCGACCGCATCATCGCTACCGTAAACGACCACGTGATTCTCCAGTCCGACTGGGACGAAGCTCTCTGCTACGAAGCTCTGCTCACCAACCGTGCCCTCGCGCAGTTCACCGACGACGACCGCCGCGCCGTTCTTGACCGTCTGATCGACCAGGAACTCCTTCGCGAGCAGATGAAGTCCGCTGACTTTCCTCACGCCACCGACGCTGAGGTCGGCGCCCGCGTTGCCGATGCCCGCAAACAATACCCTCAGGCCACATCCAGTGATGCCTGGCAGGCTCTTCTCGCCGAGTACCACCTTGCGGAAAGGGACCTCCTCGCTCACGTCCGGCAGCAGATCGATGTGATGCGCCTGGTCGACGCCCGCCTTCGTCCCGCCGTCGAGATCGATTCCAAATCCATCGAAGAGTACTATCGCGATCAGTTTGTCCCCAAGCTGAAGCAATCCGGCGCCTCTGAAGTTCCTCTCGCCGAGGTTTCCGCCAAGATTCGCGAGCTACTCACTGAACAGAAGGTCAGCGAGTTGCTCGTTTCCTGGTTGCAGACTTTGCGCTCCGAAGGGGAGGTCCATCTTCCCGGCGTCACGCCCTCTGCGAACGACCCGGGAGTCCGATCGCAGTGACTGAACCAGCCACCAAGCCTACCGGCCGCCGCTGGTGGAAATATTTGTTATTCGTTGCCGGGGCAGGCATGCTCATGGCTCTCGCCCTTCTGTTCTACGTCAACACGGACTCCTTTCAGTCGCTGGTCCGCCGCCGCCTCGTCACCGAATTGGAGCGAATCACCGGCGGCCGCGTCGAAATCGGAAGCATCCACACCTCGCCCTTTCGTCTCCAGGCCGACGTGCGCGAAATCACCGTCCACGGCCGCGAGTCGGCTTCCGAGGCTCCTCTAGCCCACGCCGACCGCATTGTCGCGCGCCTCAAGCTCAGCTCGCTGATTCGTTCCGAGTTTGGCTTCCACGAAGTTGTCCTCGAACAACCTGTCGTTCACGTGGCGTTCTATTCCGACGGCACCACAAATTTTCCGCCGCGAAGAGTCGCGTCGGTTAACGGCAAGACCCCCGTCGAGCAACTCTTCGCTCTTTCTATCAATCATTTGGAACTTCGTCATGGCCGCATCCTCTGGGGCGACCAGACCGTCCCGGTTGACTTCGCCACCCGCGACACTTCGCTCCAGATGGACTATTCCTTGCTCCGCCGCCGCTACGTTGGACGCCTTCTGCTCGGCACGGTTGACACCAAGTTAATGAACTATCGCCCCTTCGCGTGGATGACTGAGTTGGAATTCACTGTCGGATCCGACTCTGCCACAGTCAATTCGCTTAAATGGAACTCCGGGCACTCGCATCTCTCAGCCAGTGGAGAGATCACAAATTTCCCCCGCCCCCGTCTCCAGGGTTCCTACGACGCCCAACTCGATCTCACGGAAGTTGCATCCATCGCCCGCCGCCGCGAGCTTCGTGCCGGGGCGCTCGAACTCAAGGGGCACGGCGACTGGTCGCTCGATCAGTTCGTCACCAACGGTCTGCTCACTGTCAAAGATCTGGCCTGGAAAGACGACCAGATTTCGTTCTCCCGCGCGTCTGTCGAGACGGGATACACGGTCACGGACCAGCAACTCAAACTCTCTAAACTGCAAGGGAGGGTTTTCGGAGGCAGCGTTACCGGCGATGTTGAATTGAATCAGTGGCTCGCGCCCGCACAGCGCTTGACACCCGCTGCAAGAAAAACCTTAGAGACCGCTATCATTTACGCCGCCCCGCCCCTGAACAAGTCCGGCCACAACACCGCTAACCGAAAGGCGGCCCCGTCAAAGCCGCCGGCCGTCCAGAACGCGTTGATCCTTCTCCGTCTACGCGACCTCTCTGCGGAAGATCTTGTCGGCGCGATCACTACTGCCACTCATCCTTTCGCACGCCTGCATCCTGCCGGATCAGCCTCTGGAACTCTCGAAACTCGCTGGAAGGGAACTCCCAGCGATGCGGAAATCCAATTCACTCTCGATGTGACTCCTTCCCCGCACCCTGCTCCCGGAGAACTCCCGCTCACCGCCCATGCCAGCGGCGTCTACCACGCCAGCGACGACACTTTGGACCTGCCGAAGTTCTCCCTCGCCACTCCCACTTCCCACGTGCAGGCCTCGGGCACGCTATCGGCCACGTCGGCCGTCCACCTCTCCGTCACCACCTCAAGTCTGGCTGACTGGCTGCCCTTCATCGAGGTCGTTCGCGGCCCCGCGATGTTTCCAGTGGCGCTGAAAGGCAGTGCTACCTTCAACGGCAACATGAGCGGTTCGTTCTCCTCGCCTCAAATTACCGGCAATCTGCAAGTCGATGATTTCGACGTCACTCTTCCCGCTTCAGCCAGTACGCATCCGCTTCAAACGCATTGGGATTCTCTTTCCACATCGATCCAGCTTTCCTTCCGTGCCATCGCTCTGCGTAACGCTACTTTGCGCCGGGACGACACTTCCGTCGTATTCGACGCCTCCGCTTCTCTCCAGCAGGGTCATTTGACCGGAGACAGCACTTTCAACCTCCGCGCCCAGGTCCACAACGCCAACCTCACCGACCTTGAGGCCTTTGCCGGATATAACTGTCCCGTCTCCGGCAGGACCGATCTTTTCATTCAGGCCGCCGGTACTTTCTCCGAACCTCATGGCGAGGGACAAATTCACCTCAGCAACGGTTCCGCCTACGGTGAGATGATCCAGCAACTCGATTCTCCCTTTCATGTCGCCCACGGCGAAATCGCTCTCGACAATCTACATCTCGTCCACGACGATTCAGTCATCACGGGAAGCGCTGCTTACAATCCCTCCAGCCGCGTTTTCCAAATCGATATTGCCGGCAACAACCTCGACCTTGCCGGCGTCGTCCAGCAGATTTATTCCAATCGACTCTCCGTCGAGGGACGCGCCGATTTCGTCCTAAAAAGCTCAGGCACGGCCGACGCGCCTGTCATCAATGCGGACGTCCACGTAAGAAATCTCACTCTTGATCAAGAACTTGCGGGAGACATCGACATCCACGCCGTGACCCAGGGCGGCGAATTGCAACTCACGGGCAATTCCAGCTTCCGGCAGGGGGCGTTGCAGGTGAGCGGTAACATTCGGTTGCGCAACGATTATCCTGCTGCCCTCACATTCAAAATGGACCAACTTGATCTCGACGCCCTTTGGCGTTCGTATTTCCGCGGCCAACTCACGGGGCATTCCGCAGTCGCTGGCTCTCTTGAGCTGCGCGGTCCCCTCCGCCAGCGCGCTCAGTGGACCGTGGAGGGTAATCTCACCTCCGTCTCCCTCGACGTCGACAACGTTAAAGTGCACAATCAGGATCCCATTCGCTTCTCGCTCGCCAATCAGACAGTCAACATACAGCAACTGCATCTGGTGGGAGACGGGACCGACCTCACTGCTCAAGGTTCCGTTCAACTCTCCGGTGACCGCGTCCTTAATCTCACCGCCAATGGACGCCTCGACCTTAAACTTCTCTCTGGCGTTGCTCCTGACTTGAGTTCTTCCGGAATCGTCACGATGGACGTGACCGTTGGTGGCACCATGGCGAGGCCTTTTCCTCATGGGCACGTGCAAGTGACCAACGGTTCGCTTTCCTACGCAGGGCTGCCCAGTGGTTTGAGCGGACTCAACGGCTCACTTTTCTTCACTCGAGACCGCGTTCTGATCGAAACTCTCACCGCGCGTACCGGAGGCGGTACGCTCGACCTCAAGGGGGATGCTACTTACTTCAACCAGCAGATCAACTTCAACCTCACTGCCACTGGAAAAGACGTGCGCTTGCGCTATCCGCCTGGTGTCAGCTCCACTGCCGACCTCGAATTGCATTGGATCGGTAGCCGCTCCGCGTCCACCGTGTCCGGCGACATTAGCATTACGAAGATGGCGGTGACTCCGGGCTTCGACTTCAGTACTTATCTCGAACGCAGCCGCCAGTTCTCCACCGTTACCACCTCCAACTCTCCACTCAGCAACATAAAACTCGATATCCATGTCGTAACTGCACCCGAGCTCCAGATGCGCACAGCCATCGCGCGCCTCTCCGGCGACGCCGACCTCCGCCTGCGCGGCTCCGTGGCCCGTCCCGCAGTCCTCGGCCGCGCCGATATTCTTGAAGGTCAGGCCACCTTCCACGGTATCCGTTTTACACTCGAGCGCGGCGACATTACCTTCGCCAATCCGGTTGCCATCGAGCCCCAACTTAATCTGCAGGCCTCCAGCCATGTCCGCAATTACGATCTCAACATCACGGTTACCGGCACGCCCGACCGTCTCAACATTAACTACCGCTCCGAGCCTCCGTTGCCTAAGTCCGACATCATCGCCCTTCTCGCTCTCGGCCGCACCAATCAGGAATCCGCGCAGCTTCAGGAACAATCCGGTCAGAGCGCCTTTTCCGACCAGGCCAGCGCCCTCATCCTCAGCCAGGCGCTGAACACCACCGTCAGCAATCGCTTAGAGCGCTTGTTCGGCGCCAGCAACATAAAAATCGATCCTCAGGGACTCACAACTGAAACCAACCCCATCAGCAACGGTCCCCAGATCACCATCGAGCAGCAGTTCTCCAACAACCTGTCTCTCACCTACTCCACCAATGTCTCACAGAGCTCACAGCAGATCATCCAGGGGGAGTACTATGTGAATCGTAACGTTTCTGTCGTCGGCACCCGTGACCAGAATGGCGTGGTCAGCTTCGACATGCGCGTCCGCCACCGCAAACAATAGAAATAGCGAGCGCAGTCCGTCGCCGGACCAAAGCCTTCCGGCCGGAGTCTGAAAGCCCAGGCCCGAAAGCTGGAACTCATGCCCGACCCGACCGCGGCTCGTCAACTCATGGTCGACGCCCAACTCAGGGCTCGCGGCATCTCCGACCCACGCGTCCTTGATGCGATGCTCAGCGTCCCCCGCCATCGATTTGTCCCTGAACCGTATCGCAGCCAGGCCTATGAAGACCATCCGCTGCCCATCGGTGACGACCAGACCATCTCTCAACCATACATTGTTGGTCTCATGCTCGACTCCCTCCAACTCGCCCGCACCGACAAAGTTCTCGAGGTTGGAACGGGTTCCGGCTATGTAACCGCTCTGCTCGCTGAGCTTGCCCAACAGGTTTTCTCGATCGAACGCCATCCCGCCCTGGCCGAGGGAGCGCGCGAAGTTCTCGCCGAACTCGGCTATAACAACGCCCGAGTCTTTGCCGGAGACGGTGCTCTTGGTCTTCCCGCCTACGCCCCGTTCGATGCCATCCTCGTCTCCGCCGCTGCTCCCGATCTGCCTTCCGCGCTGCTCGCCCAGCTCAGCGATTCCGGACGAATGATTGTTCCTGTCGGCTCCTCCGACTCTCAGCAGTTGCAGTTCATCCGAGCAGTCAACGGACAGCAGGTTGTATCCCTCCACGAACACGTCCGCTTCGTTCCCTTGGTCCTCAATCGCGAATGAATCTTCACACCGGATCGGTCACGACCTCGCGGCCCTGCGTGTCCCTATCGGGCTTGATGAATTTGGAAGACTACCGGGGCTGTTGGAACGCTGAAACGAGCGTGGAGACTGGAGTTTCTGGCGGAGCTTGCTCAACCAGTTGTCCAGCCGAGTCTTGAGCATATTGCAACACGCGGTTGGGGAATACTCCGAAATAGAGGGTAGCAATGATGCATCCTGCCAGCGCGAGTCCCAGCGCAAACGGAACCCGAGTCACCGGTACTTCCTTCCGAGATTCGCGCATGTACATCATCACAATGATCCGCAGGTAGTAGTAGGCTCCGAGGCCGCTATTGAGGACGCCGATGATCGTGAGCCAGATCAGGTCGGCTTTTACGGCCGCGCTAAACACGTAGAACTTTGCAAAAAAGCCGCCGGTCATCGGGATGCCAATCAGCGAGAGCAAGAAAATGGTCAGAGTCGCCGCCAGCAGCGGCGAACTGCGGCCTAAGCCTTCGTAATCTTCGAGCGTTACATAGCGCTCGCCCGCGTTAGCGAAGTGGCTTACCACCGCAAACGCGCCCAGATTCATTGCAGCATAAGCCGCTGTATAGAACATTGCGGCCGAGGCTCCAAGAACCGGCGCGGCCGCGAAAGCCACCAGCAAGTAGCCCGCATGCGCGATCGAGGAATAAGCCAGCAGCCGCTTAACATTGTTTTGAACGAGCGCGCCCAGGTTACCCAACGTCATGGAAAGCGCCGCCGATACCCAAATCACCCAGAACAGGTCGTGCACGTTAATCACGAAAACAACTCGCAACAAAACTGCGAACGCCGCTGCCTTGGGCGCGGTCGACATGAAGCCCACAACCGGCGCCGGAGCTCCTTCGTAGACGTCGGGAGTCCAGATTTGAAACGGCGCCGCAGCCACCTTGAAGCCCAGCCCCACAAACATGAACGCCACAGCCACGGACGCCAGCAACGGAATCGGACCAGCCTGCAAGCTCCTCCCGATCTGATCGATATTCGTCGAGCCTGTGGCGCCAAACATCAATGCCACTCCATACAGGAAAAACGCAGTGGCGAAGGAGCCCAGCAGAAAATACTTCAGAGAGGATTCTGCGCTGGCAGCTTCGTGCCGCCGAAATCCCGCCAGTACATAAGAGGAGATGGAGGAAATCTCGAGAGCAATGAAAATCAGAACCAGCTCGATCGCCGACGACATCAGCGCCATGCCAACCACGCCGAACAAAATCAGGGCGTAGTATTCCCCCGCGCGAATCCTCTGCACAGCCAAATACTCGTACGAGCTAAGAATGACGACAGCAGCGATCGCAATCACCAGAACATGAAAGAAAACGCTGAATCCATCCACCTTCACCATGTTCCAAAATGCTAGTCCCGGAGACTGCGCCATGAACCAGGTAGCCCCGAGCCCCGCCAGCGTTCCCACCAGCGCGATCAGCCCCAGCAGCTTCTGCCCCGCCTGCTCGTCGAGCAAAGGCTCAAGCACCATCACGATCATGCCGAAAACAGCGAGAACAATCTCGGGCAGGATGCGGACATAGTCGGCACTCAGCGGCAGCGTCGGCGAGTAAGCCGGGACGAGGGACATTATCATTGCCCCACCATCCTGCTCGCCACCCGCACGACGGGCGTGAGCGCTGCTTGAACCGCTGGATCAATCGCTCCCAACCAAATAATCGGGGCCACGCCCATCACCAGCGCCGCTGCAGCGCAGGGCCAAACCGCCCATTTTTCGAATCCCGACAGATCGCGCAGGGAATTGTTCACGGCGTGCGTGACTTTGCCGTAGAAGACGCGCTGATACATCCAGAGCAGGTAGACAGCGCTCCAAATGATCCCCGTGGCGCCGAGTATCCCGTAAACCGCTTTGTCCTGGAAGGCTCCGCTCAATACCAGAAATTCGCCAATGAAGCCATTCAGTAGAGGCAGACCCACCGATGCCAGCACAATCACCAGATACGACGCCGCATATACCGGCATGGGCGAAGCTAGTCCGCCGAACTCGCTGATCTCATAGGTATGCCGGCGTTCGTGCAGAATGCCCGCCAGCATAAACAGCGCGCCCGTAGAAATTCCGTGAGCCAGCATGACGAATATCGCGCCATTCAGTCCCGCCTGCGTGAAGCTGAAGATCCCGAGCACGACAAATCCAAGGTGACTGACCGACGAATAGGCGATCAGCTTCTTCATGTTGGGCTGGACCATAGCCACGAGCGCACCGTAGATGATGCCGATCAAGGCAAGCGTCATGACCCATGGGGCATTTTGCCGCGATTGGTCTGGGAACAACCCCAGGTTAAAGCGCAGCAATCCGTAGGTGCCCATCTTGAGCAGCACTCCGGCCAGCAGCACTGACCCCGCCGTCGGAGCTTCCACGTGCGCGTCGGGCAACCATGTATGAAAGGGAAACAGAGGAACCTTGACCGCAAACGCCAGAAAGAACCCGAGAAAGAGCCACTGCGCGGCCGCGGGGAACTTCGGCACGGCCCCGCTCGCAATGGCGTCGCGAATCACAATAAAGTCAAAACTGCCGGTATTCGCATAAAGCCACAGAATCGCCGCCAGCATGAACACCGACCCGATCATCGTGTACATGAAAAACTTCACCGCGGCATACACTTTGCGCTCGTGACCGAAGATGCCGATCAGCAACGCCATGGGGATCAGCGTGGCTTCCCAGAAGAAGTAAAAGAGGAACAGGTCAAGAGAAGTAAACACGCCAATCAGTGCCGTCTCCAGGATCAGGAGCAGAATGAAAAATTCCTTCACCCGCTCATGAATCGACTTCCAGGAAATCAGCACGCATAGCGGCGTGAGGAAAGTGGTGAGCACCACCAGCCACAACGAAATACCGTCCACTCCCATGTGATAGTGGATATTCGGAGTGGAAACCCACTGTTTATCGACTTGGTACTGAAAACCAGTCTGTGCGCGATGAAAATACACCGGCAGATGCAAAGACAGAACAAACGTCAGTAGCGTGATGACAAGCGCGAAAATGCGGATGTCGCGGTCACGCCGAGGCAGCAGCATGAGCAGCAGCCCGCCCGCCAGCGGCGCCAACGTCACCAGAGTAAGAATGATGGGGCTGAGGCTATCAGTGTTCATCGCCCCGCCCCCATCCAGATCATGAACGCAATCACGACTGCTGAACCGGCCGCAATCCATCCCGCGTATGAGCGGATGTTGCCAGACTGCATCTGGCGAACCTCCTCGGAAACCTGCCGCGCGCCGTCGCCGGAGTCGTTCACAGCAGCGTCAACGATCTTCCGGTCCACTCCCTGCCAGAGAATTCGAGTCGAGCCGTCAATCAGCGGCTTGACGAAGAGCGCGGCATAAATTTCGTCGATGTAGTACTTGTGCACGACGGCCTGATAGAAGTCGCCGAGCGCATCAGCAATTTTCTGTGGCAGGTCTTGACGCTTGTGGTAGAGCAGGTATGCAAAGTAGAAGCCAAGAATCGCCGCCGCTACAGATACCATGGTCAGATAAAGTTCCATGTGACCTGATTCCGCGAGGCGTTGCGTCGGCTGCAAGGGAGTATTTCCGCCCTGTGCTGCAACGATTACGGCCCTGAATGGGGGCTCAAACACCGGAGCTAGGAAATTATCGAAGCGGTTCCCGATGCCCACCAAACCTCCCACTATCGAGAGCACTGCGAGGATTGCAAGCGGAACTAACATCACCACCGGGCTCTCGTGAATGGCGCCCGGTTCGCCGTGTTCATGCGAGTCGTGTCCGTGGGAGCCGTGGCCATGCGAATCCACTTGGGCCCCGCGATAATCGCCGAAGAATGTCATGAACCACAGCCGGAACATGTAGAACGACGTGATGAACGCCGTGACCACTCCGATTAGCCAGAAAACCCAACTTCCGTGCTCGCTGGAAAACACTTTCCAGAGAATCTCATCTTTGCTGAAAAAGCCCGCCAGCGGCGGAAATCCGGCGATGGCCAGCGTCGCAATGCTCATCGTGAGAAAAGTGAACGGGATGTACGATCTCAGACCGCCCATCTTCCGCATGTCCTGCTCGCCGCCGACGGCATGAATCACGGAACCTGCCCCCAGAAACAGCAGTCCCTTGAAAAAGGCATGTGTCATCAGATGGAAAATGCCAGCCGAGAATGCGCCCACGCCGCAAGCCATGAACATATAGCCAAGCTGCGAGATGGTCGAGTATGCGAGGACCTTTTTAATGTCAGTCTGCGCAATGCCAATCGTCGCGGCGAAGAGTGCCGTCAACGTTCCAATAACGGCCACAACCATCAGCGCCGTCGGTGCGCGTTCGAAGATCACGTGCGATCGGGAAACCATGTATACCCCCGCCGTCACCATGGTGGCAGCGTGGATCAAGGCGGAAACCGGCGTTGGACCCTCCATCGCATCGGGAAGCCAGACATACAGGGGAAGTTGCGCCGACTTGCCGCAAGCACCCACCATCAGCAGAATGCCAATCGCGGTGAGCAGTCCCGCGCCCGCAGTCTCTGCACCTAGAGGGGAGATGCGGTGAAATACCTGCTCGAAATTCAGCGAGCCAAAGTGTTTGATTAGCAGAAACAGCGCGATCAGAAATCCAAAATCGCCAATGCGGTTCACGATGAACGCTTTCTTGCCCGCCGATGCCGCCGAATCTTTCGTGAACCAGAACCCAATCAGCAGATACGACGCCAGTCCCACGCCCTCCCATCCGATAAACATCAGCAAGTAGTTATCGGCGAGCACCAGCGTCAGCATGAAGAACATGAACAAATTCAAATAGCTGAAGAAGCGGTAGTAGCTGGGGTCGTCCCACATGTAGCCGACCGAGTAAATGTGGATCAGGAATCCCACTCCAGTCACCACCAGCAACATCACCAGCGACAATTGATCCAGGTAGACGGCAAAGTCCGCACTGAAGTTTCCGGAACGGATCCAGTGAGCCACAAACTCATGGTAGGGGAGCAACAACGACGAAAAGTGCGCGGCGACCCACAAGGCCATCGCGAAAGCGGCCCCGCTGAAGAGAAGCGCGACGGCGGTCACACCCTCGCGCGAAGATTTCTTGCCGAGAAAGCCATTAATCGCAGCCCCCGCCAGCGGCAGAACCGGGATCAGCCAGAGATTGAGGTTCGGGTTCATAGCTTGAGCAGGTTTACCTGATCCACATTCAAAGTCTCGCGCGTGCGATATACCGCGATGATAATTGCCAGTCCGACGGCTGCTTCCGCCGCCGCCACCACCATCACAAAGAAAACAAACACTTGGCCGGCCAGCGCATGCCAGTGCACCGCGAACGCCACAAACGAAAGATTCACCCCGTTCAGCATCAGTTCAATCGACATGAAGATGGTGATGATGTTGCGCTTGATGAGAAATCCAACCACGCCGCATGCAAACAGGAATCCGCTCAGCAGCAGGTAATACGACAGCGGCACATACGAAGCAACCATCAGTCCGCCTTCCCCGTCGGCGCTTCCGGCTTGCTGGCCAGAACCACCGCGCCCATGATCGCGATCAGGATCAACACGGACGTGACTTCAAAGGGCAACAAGAAATCGTGAAAAAGAAGCTGGGCAATATCCGTAGGATGCCCCGGCAGCGCTCCGATCGGCACGGATTCAGTTCCAGAGTGTCGCAGCACAACCCAAGCCACCAGTACGCTTCCGATCAGCATTCCCGGCACGCCCAACAGCACAGCGACACGGCTTCCTTTGGTGTGCTCCTCTTCGCCTGCATTGAGCAGCATGATGACAAACACGAAAAGCACCATGATGGCGCCGGCGTACACGATCACCTGCACGGCAGCGACAAATTCCGCGCCCAGCAGCAGGTATTCGCCGGCCAGCGCGGCCATCACCGCAATCAGCGACAGCGCGCCGTTAATCGGATGCCGCTGCGCCAGCAGGTTGACCGCTCCGCCTACGCAAACCGCTCCGAAAGCCAGAAATAGAATGAGATGCATCGATCAGTTCTCGGTTCTCAGTTCTCAGTTCTCAGAAAACACTCAGCTGCAGGCACTCGTGGGCCGGTACTGAGAACTGAGAACCGAGAACTGAGAACTCGCTTTCGTCACCAGGCGACCGCAATCGCCGTTGCCACCAAATTCACAATCGCCAGGGGCAGCAGAAACTTCCAGCCGAAAGACATCAGTTGGTCGTAGCGGAAGCGCGGCAACGTCCCGCGCACCCAGATATAAAGAAAGAGAAAGCAGAAAATCTTCGCGCCAAACCAAAACAACGGCAGCAACGACTGCAGCAGCGGAGGTCCAAACAGCGGCCCGTGCCATCCCCCGAAAAACAGCAGCGTGGCCAGGCAAGCCACAGTAATCATGTTGGCGTACTCAGCCATGAAGAACATGGCGAACTTCATGGCGCTGTACTCGGTGTGGTATCCCGCGACCAGTTCGGTTTCCGCCTCCGGCAGGTCAAACGGGATGCGGTTGGTTTCCGCGTACGCCGCCATCAGATAAATAAAGAAGCCAATGAACTGTCCATGAAAAATATTCCATCGTGGAATGAATCCCAGGAAGCGGCCTCCCTGCGCATCAACAATCACACGCAAGCTAAAACTGCCCGACTGGATCAAAACCCCGACCAGCGAGAGTCCCAGGGCAATTTCATAGCTCACCATCTGAGCGCTCGCTCGAAGTCCGCCGAGTAGCGAGTATTTGTTGTTCGACGACCATCCCGCCAGCGCGACCCCGTACACCCCCAGCGACGTAACGCCCAGAATCAGGAGCAGGCCAATGTTCAAATCGGTGATCTGAAATGGAATCTCGTACGGTCCGATTACGAGGCCGCCCCAATGGAACGGTAGGAAGTGGGGCAAGTTGACTGGGCCGAATACGAAGCTGTTTCCGAACGGGATCACGGCAATCGAAGTCAGGGCAAAGATCAGTGCCATCATCGGCGCCGCCAGAAACAGCGGCTTGTAAACGTGCGGTGGCGTGAGATCTTCTTTAAATAGAAACTTCAGTCCGTCGGCCGCGGGCTGCAATAGTCCAAACGGCCCGACCCGGGTGGGGCCCCAGCGATTCTGCATGTGGCCAACAACTTTGCGCTCCAACCACACCGTGTACGCGACCGCCGTGAGCAGTACGACGAGCACAATCACCGACTTGATCACCGACACGAGTATGAAAACGCCAACTGACAACGCTGCTCTCCCAATGCTGGAATCAGTCCGCCGCGACTTCAGCGGCCTTGACCTCGTGACTCTCCACCACCGACTTCAATGTGCGCGAATAATGTCCCAGCGTTCCGGAACTAAAGAGATCGTCATTCGCCGGAACAATCGATTCCACCCGATGCGCAGCTCCGGGCCCAGCCTGCCTCAGTGACGTATGCTGACTGTTGCCCGCCAGCAGATTCATTCGAGACACGTCATAGCCGGGAACCAGCCGCTGAATTTCATCCAGAATCGCCGTCGGATCGAACGGGCTCAACTTCGGCTCAAGTCCATGAGCCTCAAGCCACACCGCATGACGATCGGCCTCGCCGGACTGCGCTCCCCGCGACTGCCCCATATCGGCGTGAGTACCACCGCCGAACGGCACGAGTTTGCGCACGTCAAAACCCATGGCGTCAGCGATGCGCACGATCATCTCGAAATCGGCCTTCGTGCCCGTCACTTCGCCAGCCTTCTTTACCAACTGCAAATCGCCGCATGTGTTGGTGACCGTGCCCGACTTCTCGTACGCATTCGCAGCCGGCAGCACCACGTCGGCCATCACAGCGGTTTCAGTTAGAAACATGTCTTGCACCACGACGAAACTCTTCGAGAACGCAAACGGATCGAGATTCAACCGGCCCACCGGATTCGATCCCACAACATAGAGGGCCTTCAACTTCCCCGCTTTTCCGGCTTCCACCATGCCATCCAGATCCAAGCCCGCGGCCTGCGGGATCCCCCCCCATTCCTGATGGAAGTGGCTGTTTCCGGCCCTCGGGTGATATCCCGGTAACAGATCCGGATACAAGCCCATGTCAGAGGCGCCGCGAGAATTAGCGTAATCCGCCAGACAGACAAACTTCGTTCCGGAGATTCCGTGACCGAACGTCACAAGGCTGGCAAGGTCATCTCCCCGAACTTCAGAACCGAAAATGACGATCAGATTCTGCTCACCGCGAAGCTTTTCTCGCAGCTCGACCCACGCATCTTTGCTGGTAGACGAAGATGAACCAATGAGCCCATCCCCGGCGGCGTCGCTGCCGGCGAGAAATGCAGCCACCTGACCTTCCGCTCCAGCCGGAATCTGCATGAAGCTCGTCGCTTGCCGCCGCAACTTGATCGGCCTGGAATTAATCAGGTAGAGCCGCGCCCGATGCAGGCGCACGTTGTTGCGAATCTGCCACGCCAGCAGCGGATGCTGCTCCGCGGGATCATTGCCGATCAGCAGAACCGCCGGAGCAGTGAAGACGTCAGCCATGCTCGCGGTCGCATCGCTCTTGCCGCGAAGCGCAGCCGCCAGAGCAGGGAAGTCAGCGGTGCGGTGGTGATCTACATTATTCGTCTTCAGCACCGCGCGGGCAAACTTCGAAAGCAGATAGGCCTCTTCGTTAGTAGTGCGAGTCGAGCCGATCACTCCAATCGCCGCCCCGCCATCCTTATCCCGAATCTCTGCGAATTTCTTTCCAATCAGCTCAAACGCGTCTTCCCAGGTGGCGTGAGTCAGCCTGCCATCTTTGCGAATCAGCGGCCGCGTCAGCCGTTCTTCATGATTTGCGAAATCGAACGCATACCGGCCCTTGATGCACAGGAAGTCACCGTTCGTCCCACTCTTGTCGCGGTTGTCGCCGCGCACAATCTCCATTCCAGTGTCGGCGCGACGCACGCCCAGCGTGGTCTTGCAGCCATCACCGCAGTGGGTGCAGATCGTGCCCACGTGCTTCATCTCCCAGGGACGCGTCTTGTAGCGATACGCGCCCGAGGTGAGCGCGCCCACCGGGCAAATATCGATGCACATGCCGCACTCTTCGCACTCCAGGTGATCTTCTTTATTAGGCGCGATGATCGAACTGACGCCGCGGTTCTGCACCCCCAAGGCCCAAACGTCCATGCCCTCGCCGCACACACGCACGCACCGGTAGCAAAGAATGCAGCGCGGCCGGTCGAAGAACACCACCGGCGACCATTGCTGCTCGTCTTTATGATTCTTCGCCTCCATGAACTTCGACTCGGCAGCGCCGTAGGAGAACGTCATGTCCTGCAGTTCGCACTCGCCGCCTGCGTCGCAAACAGGACAATCCAAAGGATGGTTCCCCAGCAAAAGCTCCAGCATCGACTTGCGCGCCTGCTTGATCTCCTCGCTATCCGAAGTGACGACCATGCCTTCGCCGATCACGGTCGTACAAGCAGTCTGCAGCTTGGGCATCTTCTCGATCTTCACCAGGCACATGCGGCAAGCGCCTTGCAACGAAAGATTGGGGTAGTAGCAAAACGAAGGCACTTCAATGCCCACGGTCTTGCAGGCCTCGATCAGCAGCGTCCCCGCGGGAGCCGTGACCTTCCTGCCGTCGACGGTGAGCGTTACGATTTGAGATCCTTCCGCCATAAATACTTTTATCTAGAAATCTAAACTCTAAGTTCGCACATTTGTCTGTACGCCGGGCTGTTCTTGATCTCTTCGATCTGGAGCGCGTGCCTTTGTGCGTGTGATCCCATCAGTAACAAACACTCATAAGTACTAATCACGCCGACGGCGTGATGAGGATGTTTGACCTCTGTCGCACGCAGGTCCTCTCCAGGCTGCTCGATCAAGCGAAGCGTGCGTTCACGCGTCGCACGGAAATGAGCTGCCGCTTCCGAAACCGTTGAAAAGCGGCCACGCGGTTGTGATTGATTGGAAGCCTCAAACCGCGTGCTGCGCTCAGTACCACTTCTGAGAATCCGCTCATCGCGCTTCGGTCCTTCCGGATCTCGCGCCTTCCGTTCGCCAGTAACCAAACCGAGCATGACCTCTTCCGCAACAGCTACGTGTTCTGCGCACTCGAGAACCGACCAGCGGTTCTCTGCAGGGCGCAGGCGGCAGGCGGCTTCACCCACTCCGGCTATGCTGCTAAGAAACGCTTCTCCTCCCTTGCGCAAAGCGTCCAGCAGTTTGGCCTTGTCGACCTCTGTGCAGCTCGCTGTGGGTGGAATGGTGCTCATGGTCAATGGGCCATTACCGGAAGTTGCTCTAGCGCACCTTCCTCCTCAAACGGGCAGGGGTGGCCTTCTAAATGGTCTTCAAACTCTTTTCGGAACTTCTTCACGAACGCGATAGTCGGCATTGCCGCCGCATCACCCAGCGGACAAAACGTCCGGCCCAACATGTTTTCCGCCAGGTACTGCATGTTGTCGATGTCCTTCTTCACGCCGCCGCCGGAATGAAAGCGCGTCAAAGTCTTCTTCAGCCAGTCCGTACCCTCGCGGCAGGGAATGCACCACCCGCAACTTTCATGCTGATAAAACTTCATAGTCCGTAGCGCAAACTTCACAATGCACTGCGCATCGTCAACCACTACCACCCCACCCGAACCCAGCATCGAGCCCGCCTTGACGACGGAATCGAAATCCATATTGACATCGATCTCATCCGCAGTGAGGCAGGGACACGAGGCCCCGCCCGGTACAACGGCTTTCAGCTGGCGGCCGTTAGGGATGCCGCCGCCGACTTCATAAATCATCTTCTTCAGGTTGTAGCCCATCGGCAATTCGTACACGCCGGGCCGCGCGATATTCCCGCTCAGGCAAAACAGCCGAGTCCCGCCATTCTTCGGCGGACCAATCTTGGCAAACCATTCAGCCCCTCCAAGAATGATGTGCGGCACGCTAGCCAGGGTCTCCGCATTATTAATGACCGTCGGACCGCCCCACAGCCCCACGACGGCAGGGAACGGAGGCCGAATCCGCGGAATCCCGCGTTTGCCCTCCAGCGACTCCATCAACGCCGATTCCTCACCTACCTCATAAGCACCCGCACCGCCATGCCAGTAAACATCAAAATCGCGCCCGCTCCCGAAAATGTTCTTGCCCAGAAAACCCTTAGCATAGGCGTCGCGGATCGCCTTCTGCATGATGTTTAACAGATATCGGTATTCGCCCCGAATATAGATGTACCCGCTCTGCGCGCCCACCGCCAGGCCGCCGATCATCACTCCTTCGATCACGGCGTGCGGATCGTGTTCAAAAATCAGCCGGTCCTTGCAAGTGCCAGGCTCGCTCTCATCCCCGTTACACAGCACATACTTCGGTTTCGCCGATTGCTTGGGCACAAACGACCACTTCATCCCGGTCGAGAACCCCGCTCCGCCGCGCCCGCGCAGCCCAGAATTCTTCACTTCATTAATGATCGCGTCCGGCTCCATCTCAAGTGCTTTCCGCACGGCCTTGTAGCCGTCCAGCTCAAGATAGCGGTCGATATTGGTCGCACCCAGGCCGAAGCGCCGGGAGACGACCTTTACCTCGTCCGGATGGGAAACCAGGTCAGCCATGGGGATTACTGCGCCACTTTCTTCCTGTACTCGTCAAGCACCTTATCGATCTTCTCGGTCGTCAGATTCTCATGAAAATCGTAGTTGACCTGCGCCGCTGGAGCCCAGCTGCAAGCTCCAATGCATTCCACCTCTTCCAGCGTAAACACCCCGTCAGCCGTCGTTCCTTTGTGGCCAACGCCCAACTTCTTCGCGCAGTGATGCAAAATTTCCTCGCCGCCGCGTACCAAACAACTGATGTTCGTGCAAACCTGCACGTTAAACCTCCCGCGCGGTTTGGTAGTCAGCATCGAGTAATAGCTGATCACGTTGCGCACTTCGAGTTCAGTCAAATCAAGTCGTCCAGCGAGTTCCGCGATCACCTCATCGGACAGAAATCCAACCTCATCCTGCGCATAAAGAAGAGTAGGAACCAGTGCCGACCGCTTCGTGGGATAGTGGGGAACCATCTCCGCAAACCGCGCTTCGAACTCGTCCGAAAACTTCATCGATCTATTTCCCCGAGCACAATGTCGATACTTCCTATGGCCGCCACAACATCCGCAATCAACCCGCCCTCGCACATCTTAGGCAGGGTCTGCAGATTGGCCAAACAAGCCGCCCGCATGTGTACCCGATAAGGCTTGGCCGTTCCGTCGCTAACAATGTAGTAGCCCATTTCGCCACGCGGCGACTCCACCGCCTGATAAACCTCACCCGCCGGCACCGCAAAGCCTTCCGTAATAATCTTAAAGTGATAGATGAGGGCTTCCATCTGCGTCTTCATCTTCTCCCGATCCGGCAACACAATCCCCGGAGCGTCCGCCTTAATCGCGCCCTCAGGCATTCCATCCAGAGCCTGTTTCACAATCTCAATCGATTCCCGCAGCTCGCGCACCCGGCACATATACCGCGCGAACACATCACCCTCCTGCGCCACCGGAACCTTGAACTTGAAATTCTCATACCCCGAGTAAGGCATGTCTCGGCGCAAATCGATGTCTACGCCACTTCCGCGCAGCGTCGGTCCGCTAGCCCCCAACGCAATCGCATCTTCAGCCGTCATCCGGGCCACCCCCTTGGTCCGCATCATAAAGATCGGATTCCCCGTGAGCAGATTTTCGTATTCATCCACCCTCTCGGGAAAGCGCCCGGCAAATTCGCGCACCCGCTCGAAGAATCCCAGCGGCGGTTCCAGCGCCACGCCTCCGACCCGAAAGTACGAGGTCATCATGCGCTGTCCGCTGACCATCTCGAACATATTCAGCACTTCTTCGCGCTCGCGGAAGCAATACAGGAACACCGTCAGCGCGCCAATATCCATGGCGTGCGTGCCCAGCCAGACCAGATGCGAATTGATCCGCGTCAACTCATTCAGCAGCACCCGCAACCACTGCGCCTTCGGAGGAATCTCCAGCCCCAGCAGTTTCTCCACCGCCAGCGCATAGCACAGGTTGTTAGTCATGGGGCAGAGATAGTCGATGCGATCGGTCAGCGGCACCACTTGCTGATAAAACTTGGCTTCGCAGGTTTTTTCGATTCCCGTATGCAGAAAGCCAATGTCCGGCATGATCCGCACCACAGTCTCGCCATCGATTTCCAGCAGCACGCGCAACACGCCATGCGTGGAAGGATGCTGCGGCCCCATGTTCAGGATCATCGTTCGATCCTGGCCGGGTTCAAGTACGGGAGTGGGCGCGAGGTGAGCCATAACGAATCCTAGCGGTAGCCCTCCACGGGATAGTCCTTCCGCAGCGGATGACCTTCCCAATCCTCCGGCATCAGAATCCGCCGCATATAAGGATGCCCCGTAAAGCGGATCCCAAACAGATCAAACACTTCGCGCTCAAAATAATTAGCCCCAGGCCACAATGAAGTCAGCGACTCCACCGCCGGACTCGCACTGTCCAGCCGAACTTTGAGCCGTACACGTTCCTTCTTGGGAATCGAAAGCAGGTGATAAACCACTTCAAATCGGGGCTCCGCCGGATACCAATCCACGCAGGTGACATCAGACAGGAAGTTGTAAGCGCACTCCGCATCGTCGCGCAGCAGCGCGCAAGCCTCGCGCAGGTTCGCGCGATCCACATAAATCGTCATCTCGTCGCGGTCGAACTTCACGCCCGTAACCGCTGATGGATTCCATGCCAGCAGCCGCGCCACTGCTGGATGAGTTTTCAGTTGTTCAACATCGGTGATGGCGGGGACCAAAGCCACTAGCGTTCTCCTCGCCGCACATTGGATCGCACAGCCGACGGACCCCAGTCCAGAACGCCCTTCTTCCAGACATAAAAGAAGCCAACCAGAACAATGCCGATGTAGACGAACATCTCCCACAGGCCAAAGTGCTTGAGATCGTGCAGAATTACCGCCCAGGGATAAAGAAAGATGGCCTCAACGTCGAACAGAATGAACAGCATAGCCACCAGGTAGAACTTCACCGAAAAGCGTCCGCGGGCGTCGCCAACCGGCGCCATGCCGGATTCATACGGCGACATCTTAGCCCGCGTCGGTTTCCGCTCCCCGATCAGCCAGGAAAGCGAGATAATTGCAGTCGCAATTCCGCCAGCCAGCACAATATGAATCAGAAACGACAGGTAGCCAGCGAAATAATTGTCGGGCATGGGACAGGCTATATATAATTCGCGCCTAGCGTTGATTAAACATTCTAGATTAGGTGCTGGCCGTTAAGAGTGTCAAGCGATCCGGCGGCGCGTTTACGAATTCGGCGAAAAGAATTTCAGGACCCTCATGATTTTCGGTTTTAACACTGACGTGAAGCACGTCGACACCATCTACCACGTGCAAAGCGAAGCACGCGAGAGCGAAAAACTGCTCCAGACCCAGGTCTTCGTGCGCGGCAGGTGCATAGGCAAGAGGGCGATCTCCTATGCAAAATCCGCCGAGCAAGTTGGCTTTGGCGATCCCCAAAAAGAGCAGCAGCTGCGCGATCAGCATCGCCTGGTGCTCGAAGCCATCCGCGAAGGCAAGTTGGAGAGCGTCCTCGACCGCGCCGAAACCGAAGTCCTGGCCGGCATCAAGCAACTCGACGTGCAGTGGGAGAACGCCGCTTCGGTTCACAACAATCGCAATCTGACCATGCAATTGCGCGTCACCGAAGACGGCACGGCCGTCCCCAGCGCCCGTCTCACCTTTCGCTTCGCCCGGCCCGACGCCACACCTTTTTACACTCAGGCCGTCACCGATTCCGCCGGCGCCGCCCAGATCTCCATCGAGGTCGAGGAATCCGCCCTGACCGAGGCGTCCGTAATGGTGCAAGCCAACCACCAGGGCCGCACCGTAACCCGCAAGTTCGCCTTGCGCAAAGCCGAGTAATTTGAGTATCGCCGCCGTCCCGGCGGCTGTCGTGAGTGGCTCGCCCCCGCTGCCGAGGGCTATCCACTCCCCGCTGCAGTCGGTGGGATGCCGGACACTATAAGATATAAACCACGCATGCGTATGCGACTTTAAGTAGCTTTCAATCGACGAGATTCCCTCCACGATGACACTTCACATCAACGGCGAAGCGCGCGCCTTCGCGGATCCCGCACCCGGCGCCGAATTTACGCTCGCAGCGTTGATCGAATCCCTCTCGATGAAGCCCGACCGAGTAGCCGTCGAACTCAACCGCAACATCGTCCCCCGCGACCGCTGGTCCGAAACTCTTCTCAAAGACGGCGATCGCCTCGAAATCGTCCACTTCGTCGGCGGCGGCGGCTAATTCTGCGGTGGTGGTTGCCTCGCGCTGACAGGACTCACGCATTCTTCTAGTTACCCCTCCCCTGCGAATGTCCGTTGACACCTGCCAACTCACGTCTACAATGTTTCAAACATTCGACTCGTAGACTGTTTCAAACATAAACGGGAAATAATGCCAGATCGCTTTTCATCGCAAGAGGTGATCGCTCTGACCGGCGTGACCGCACGCCAGCTTCAGTGGTGGGACGAGCGCGGCGTGGTCAAGCCGGAAAGGGTCGGGCATCGCCGTTTGTATTCCATGCAAAACCTCACCGAAATGGCGGTGATCTGTGAGCTGCGCCGCAAGGGCTTCTCGCTGCAGGGAGTGCGCAAGGTCATGCGTTTCCTCCAGCGCGAGTTCGGCAGAGGCCTGGCCGAAATCGTCGGCCGCAGCTCCGACGTTCACCTCCTCACCGATGGCAAGCGTCTCTATCTGGAAACTTCGGCCCGCCAGATCGTGGACATCCTCAAGAATTCGAATCAACCCATTCTTGGCATCTGCCTCAGCGACGCGGTTCGGCAGGTGCGGGCTGAGGTCGTCGCCAGGAAAGCGAGTACCTCCGTAACATCGCCGACGGTGCGTCGGCGTGCTAGAAAAGCTTCTTAGGCAGCAAGTGCAGCTCGAGTATCGGTGCTTGGGATCGGAACACAGGAGGAGTGCATGGTCGGAGAACTTGACATTCTGAATGAATGGATTCCCGAACAGATGCAACCCGGAACAATTTTTGTCCTCGAGAACGCCGGCGAGATCGGGGAGAAGGAAGATCCCTATTGGGCCGTGTTGGCTTGCCCATCCTGCGGCATGCTGGGCCTGATTACGCGCCGGCAGATCAACGGCTTGATCCCAGTCATCTGCGGCTCGGAGCGCTGCTCTGCGCAATTCTTCATTCGCGAGAGCGAAGTCATCGTGCGCAAACCGTTTTAGCATCCGCTGCGGCCTTTAGCTTTTTCCCGCCTGTACTCCGTTCAACTCTACTGGAACCTGGTCGACGATTTCGATGCCGAAACCTTCGAGCGCGGCTACACGTTTGGGCCTATTTGTCAGGAGGCGGATGCGGCGGAGGTTCAGGTCGGAAAGGATCTGCGCGCCGATTCCGATTTCGCGCTGCGTCTGGCGCTCGTTGTCGAGTAGTGACGGCAGCTTTCGGCCGCGATGGAAGCTGAGTGCGCTGCGTTCGCCTGCCTTCTCTATGGAGAAGCCTTTGGAGGTTTGGTGTAAATAAATAAGAGCGCCGCGTCCTTCATGGGCGATCGCGCGGAGTGAGCCTTCGAGTGTGGCGTGACACTCGCAGCCGGTTGCGCCGAAGACGTCTCCCATCAGGCAGTGAGCGTGCATGCGGACCAGCACTGGCGCGTCGTTCTTCTCGTCTCTGTTTTCTATATCGCCCTTAATCAAGGCCACGTGCGACTCTCCGCCATCGACTTCGCTTTCGTAAGCTACGAGGCGGAATTCGCCGAAGCGGGTGTCGACTAAGGCTTCACCTACGCGATGGACATAGCGCTCGTGCGCCATGCGGTAGCGGATCAGTTCCGCGACGGTCAGCATCTTCAGGCTGTGCTGGTGGCAGAACTCGATAAGGTCTGGGACGCGGGCCATGGTGCCATCGTCTTTCATGATCTCGCAGATGATGCCGGCGGGAATCAAGCCCGCGAGGCGCGCCAGGTCTACCGAGGCTTCGGTTTGTCCAGCGCGGACGAGCACTCCGCCTTTGCGGGCGCGGAGAGGGAAGACGTGGCCGGGGCGCGCCAGATCTGAGGCTTGCGTGGCCGGATCGATCGCTACCTGAATGGTGCGGGCGCGATCGTAGGCGGAGATGCCTGTGGTCACTCCCTCGCGCGCGTCGATCGCTTCGCAGAATGCGGTGCCGTATTGCGACGTGTTCTCGGCGCTCATGGGGCCGATGCGGAGGTGAGCGAGGCGCTCCTCGGTCATGGTGAGGCAGACCAGGCCGCGTCCGTACTTGGCCATGAAGTTGATGGCTTCAGGCGTGACCTTTTCGGCGGCGAGGGTGATGTCACCTTCGTTCTCGCGGTCTTCGTCGTCGACGACCACGATCATGCGGCCGGCGCGGATCTCCTCGATAGCGGTGGGGACGTCGGCGAAGGCTTCGTGGTTCATGCTTTTATTTTAGCTTTTCGGGCAGTACCGAGTACCTAGTACCCGGTACCTAGTCCGACCGGTTCGACTCTTACTTCATAGATGCCAACAACTCTTGATGCAGTTCTTCCCAAGGGACGGTTGCGGCCTTGCCCGCCTTCAGGCCTTGCATGCGGCGCGCTACTTCTTCGTCCCAAGCCTCTTGAACGGATTGCTGGGTTCTTCGAGACTGTCGAGGAGGGTGTTGGCCAATGCCGCTCGCTCATCGACCGGGAGCGCGAGTGCTCGCTTCAGGAGATCAGAAACTTCTGGGCTCATGACGTTATTTTACCTGTGGATTTCGGGTACAAATATCTTTTTCCGGGGCTGTGTGGAGCAGCTTTCTCTGTTCCGTTTGACGCGTCGATTTTAAAAGAATCGTTGATACCCCCTCCCCCTGGGTCTCGTGGAATCATCGGGTTAGCACGAAATTTCTTGCAAAATCCGGAGCCTAAATAAGTTAGAGATCAAAATCTTGGGAGCAAAGGAGTTACAGTTCGTCTTCATTCGGTTAGCTGTGCTGCCTGTGCTGGGGCAATGATGAAGGAATTTGAAATTGGGCGCAAGGTTAGATGTCACAGGAGGGCTGTGGAGAATTGTAGGAAGTCAAAATCGCGCCTGTTTCTTCAAAGAGCGGAGGGACTAATTCCCAGTTTTCTTGGCTAAGACTCCTTTGAGTAGGTCGGCAACCTCGCGCAAATCGTCTGGGGAGTTCTCGATTATCCAACGTGTAAGCTCCGTGGAGTGTTTAACTTTGTCGTACCTGACTCGGTTCTCCGACAACTCCCCAAATATGTCCTTGAGCAAAACCGCTGCATCGATCCGGCGCGACCACATTTCGTCTACGCGTTCGTTCGGGTCGTCGATGCAATAGTACCGCCGTTCTCCCCGCCGAGCGTCGATCGCGGCTCGCACTTCCTCGGTCGTTACCGGCTGCGCGCGGAAGCCTTCTATGCGCGAAGCGACGGCGGCAATCGCTGCCGGATTAACGAGATAATTCTCGTACATCCTTCTCGGGAGGAACACTGCGAGGCCCTTACTGAGCCTTTTGATGTCATCGAGTTTCTGTTGGCTGTAACACTCAGTATCGAGAATGAAGGCTATGGCGGGTGGAATTAGACTGCCGCTAGCGGTTAGCTCGTTGTATATCTCAAATACCCGAGTGGCGTCTTTTGTGCCGAGGTCGCCTGTGCTCCTCACTCCGAGTATCGTTGTCCCCATCAACCGGAGGCCGGCTTCACGCAAGATCAGCGGAAAACATACTTCCTCGGTGGTGCCCTCGACCCACAGCACTTCGTCTGCGCCAAACACATCCGAGAGGTGCGCTCCTATTTCGGCCAACAAGGATTGAAGCGCCTTCCTGTCATCGGATCGCACCTGCTCGACTTTTGTTTCGGCATTTTCAAGGCGTGTGACCGTAATAGTATCTGGGTCCGCGGCGCTAACGATTGATGGCGAGTGGGTTGAAATGATGAACTGGTGTTTGGGATACCGGGCCAGCACGTCGATTAGCTTCCTCGCCGCTCCGGGATGGAGAAAACTCTGTGGTTCGTCAATGAGGATGACGCTCGGGAACGGCGAATGCACAGCAACGTAGAGGATCGCAAGCACTTGTCCGATGCCTGTCCCACTTTCTTCCAGCGGAATTGCAACGTCCTCTCTGGTGCTAGAGGGGTCGTGCGGCCAGACCATTATCTGGACCTTCTGCGAGGCGACTTGACGAACTGTAACCTGTTGCACCTGTGGCAGAATTTCGTGAACTAACTGATTGAAACGCTGGAACAACACTGGATTCTGATTGAGACAGCTCAGAACCTCGGCCAAGTTCGCAGCGTTCTGGGCTAGTTGAACACTCGTGCCTACAGAGCAGGTACCGACGTTCAGTCGCTCCGCCGAAAATCGGAAAATCCTAGCGACAGCCAACCTAACGACCATTGCTCCAAAATCTTGAGGTGCAGGCAGCGCGCTGATATGATTAATCAGTATTCCCCTTCGCCGGTCGAAGTGAACAGTTGCAAAATAGGTTTGGTTGTTCGGGCCCGGTTGCACTTCGTAAAGGTTATTTGCGGGAGGTTCAAGGGGGGTGCCCACGTCTCCGAGGCTGCACTCTTTGCGACTCGGACTGTAAAGGTCTGCTGTTTCTGCTCGAATATCCACCGCACTAGCCGCACGACATTCGGCTCGTCGTTCTGAAGGTAGCCGATTTGCCTCGAGAACGCGGTCGGATAACGGGGAAGCGCAAAGCTGAACTGAGCGTCTGGTCCCTGTGCTGCCAGGATGCTAGCCGACTCTTCCCCACTCATCGAAACTGAGATGTCCACGGTGGAGGATGGATCAACGAGGGTGTCCCGGTTTGGCATCGTGATGAGGCTTCGGTGCGGATTGCCATTGAATCTCAAACCTAACGTCTCAAGAAGGGCCGTCTTGCCGGTGTTGTTCTGTCCGGCGATAATGTTAAAACCGGAGGTGAACTCAAGCTCAGAAGACTCGTTGAAGCTCTTGTAATTCCGGATTGTGATTTTATCTATTCGCACTTGATAGAACCCGGGGCGTGGGCGCGGAATTCCTGCCCAAAGCCCGTTGAGCCGATGCTGCTAAAACAGCAGATTATACCCCCGCTTACCCAGCGGGCGGCCATCCATTGCGGCCTTTGAAGGTTCCTCGCTTCGAATTTCCACAGCTTTATTTCTTCAGATGTTCACGTGACCTTGCTCTCGATTCCCAAATCGGAATACTGGAAGCAGGGCGAAATTCACGACAATCTTGAATCTCTGAAGGCAGCGGAGTTCGGTCTCCGATGGTTTCGGGGTAGAGGTGTGAGGAGAATATGGGTCTCGAAAATGTGAACCGGTGCCAGCATGTGAAGGTGAATGGCACACAGTGTGGGTCTCCGGCGCTGCGGCGTCGGAGGCTTTGTTTTTTTCATGTGCGCTGTCAGGAGCAGCGGGCGCGGATTGTGGGGAGTCAGTTTGGGCAGGCGCGGTTTGAGGTGCCGTTGCTTGAAGATGCAAATTCGGTACAGATGGCGCTCATGCAGGTGATGCAATTGCTTGGCACCGGTCAGATGGAGCACAAGACGGCGGCGCTGATGCTTTACGCTTTGCAAACGGCCAGCTGCAACCTGCGAAATACGAAGTTCGAGGCGGACGATGTGAAGGACGTTGTGATCGACCGCGGCACCGTGAACAGAACCTCCATGGGAGGGCCGCAATGGTTTGAAGAAGATTTTGACGACGAGGCGGACGATGCTGAGGACGAGGCAGAGGAGGAGGGGGTTGAAGGGCAAGAGGAGGAAGCTGCTTCGCAGGAAAAGATGGTTGCAGGGCACGCAGGGTTGAAGGCTCGTCCGGAGAAGGCAACGGTACACGTCACGACAGAGGAGGCTCGGAAGCAGGTGCGGGAGGCGGTGATGGATTGGGTGGTGGAGACGGTGAGGGCAGAGGCGGGGCAGCGGCCGTTCCACACGGGCGGTGGCAGCACAGCAGGTTCCTCACCGGGCTTGGCGCCCGATTCGGAATGACAAGGTTTGGGAGGGGGTGATCTGAATCGTTGACTACTCCATGGGGCTGAAGCCCGGTTCGTTTGCGGGCGGCTTACGCGGCGCTGAAGCGCCGCTCTTCCACGGTACTGCCTGCCTTCCGTGATCCTCGGCCCAGGATCAAAATCCCTAGGGGTTGAGGGTGGTGGAATCCCACCTTTCGCAAAGTGCGCGAAAGATGGGCCACCCGGCCTTGGTGCTCCCCAAACAGCAGGTCCCTCCACTTCGCTTCGCCTTCCTTCAGAAGGCGAAGCTTCGGTCGGGATGACAAGGGATCCCAAACCGTTGTTTATGAGGTGGATAGATCATCCTGGCTAGGCGGCGGGAAAATAAATCAAGAAAAAGCTTGCTTTTTGTGTAGTGTTATAGTTAACTACAACACTAGTGATCTGGTTATCGCTTGCATCTGGCTGGTAGCGAGAATTCTGATCCGAAAGTTAAAGAAGATTTGAGGAGAAGGAACATGAAATCCCTTGGTATTTGGCTGGCGGTTGTTCTGATGTCGATCTCTACCGTGGCTTTTGCGCAGTCTGACATGGCGAAGTCTGGAATGCAGAAGTCTGACTCGCAGAAATCTTTTGACCAACTGAAAACTCTGGCGGGGTCGTGGGAAGGACACATTACGACCGTCCCGCTGGCAGCGGACATAGAAGGCAAGGTCGCGCACGCCTCGCTGCGCGTGACTTCGATGGGGAACGCGATTGTGCATGAGATGACTGGAGAGGGAAGACCTGACGATCCGGTTACCATGCTTTATCTGGATGGGGACCGGCTGCTGCTTACACATTATTGTGACGCAGGGAACCGGCCTCGCATGACGGGCAAGATGTCGCCGGATGGAAAAACGGTGGAATTCGCTTTTCTCGATGTGGCCGGCGGCACGCAGTATGGACACATGGACCACGCAGTGTTTACCGTGATCGACGCCGACCATCATGTTGAGGACTGGACTTACATGATGCCTGGGGACAAGCCGATGCACGCGCACATCGAGTTGCAGCGGACTAAGTGACGGGAAGCGTAGGTTGGGGAAGGTTATCTGGGAATCCTGATGGATCGTGAGTGGAATGACGGACAACCGATTTACCGCCAGCTTCGCGACCGGGTGGTCGCGATGATACTGGACGGCGTGCTGAAGGACGGGGATCCCCTGCCTTCGGTGCGCAGTGTGGCGGCGGAATACCGGGTCAATCCGCTCACGGTTCTGAAGGGGTATCAGGAACTGGTGGACGAGCAACTGGTGGAAAGCAGGCGAGGCCGCGGGATGTTCATCAATGCAGGGGCGCGGAAGTTGCTGCTGCAGGGCGAACGGCAGAAGTTTCTGGCGGAGGAATGGCCGCGGGTGCACGCTACTATTCAGCGGCTGGGTCTGAGCACCGAGGAACTGCTGGATGGACAGAAGGGCGCAATCCGCAAGTCGTTATCGAATGCGGGGCCGAATGCTGCCGAGGAGGATCCGAAGCTATGACAGTTCCCGGTATGCCGATCACTACTCAGCCAGACCCTGCTCAGCCAGTCACTGCTCAGACTAACGCAGGCCGGCCAATCATAGAAGCACGCGGTTTGCGTAAGGCTTTCGGAACGACTATCGCGCTGGACGGAATCGATTTGCGTATCGACGAGGGGCGCATCGTCGGACTAATTGGACCTAACGGCGCGGGGAAGACCACCGCGCTGAACGCGATTCTTGGCCTTGTGCCGTATCAGGGAGAGTTGAAGGTGTTGGGGCGCGATCCGTGGACGGAGCGCGATCAGCTGATGCGCGATGTGTCGTTCATTTCGGATGTCGCGGTGCTGCCGCGGTGGATCAAGGTTTCGCAGGTGCTTGAGTACGTGGCCGGGGTGCATCCGCGGTTCGATCGGCGGAAGGCGGAAGGTTTTCTGGCGAAGACAAACATCCAGAGCGGGAGCAAGGTCAGAGAATTGTCAAAGGGGATGGTGACTCAGTTGCACCTTGCTCTGGTGATGGCCATTGACGCGAGATTGCTGGTGCTGGATGAGCCGACGCTGGGGTTGGACATCCTGTACCGGAAGCAGTTTTATGATTCGCTGCTGACCGACTATTTCGACCGCAGCCGGACGATCGTGGTGGCGACCCATCAGATAGAAGAAGTGCAGCAGGTGCTCACCGATCTGATGTTCATCGACCGCGGGCGGATCGTGTTCAGCTGCAGCATGGATGAATTCGAGTTGCGGTACGTGGAGGTGATGGTGCGTCCGGAGCAGGTCGTGGCGGCACGGGCGCTGAAGCCGATGCATGAGCGGCAGGCGCTTGGGCGGAGCATTCTGCTGTTCGATCGTGGCGTCAATCAGAAGCTCGATCGTCAGCAACTGGCCGCGCTGGGCGAGGTGCGGACGCCGAGCATCGCCGATCTGTTCGTCGCCGTGTTGGGAAACAAAACCGGGGATCTGGCTGGAGGAGCACGGAGTAACTATGAAGGAGTGGCTCGATGAATAGTCAATCGGATGCTGTGCCGGAGTCCTTCGATTCGCAGAGAAGCGCGCCCGCGGCCTTGTCGGCGACGCGGCCGTTTTACTGGTCGGTGCGACGTGAATTGTGGGAGTACCGCTCGATCTACCTGGCGCCGCTGGCCGCGGCGGCTGTGTATCTACTGGGCTTCCTGATCAGCCTGATCGGTTTGCCGCACAAAATGCGCGCAGTGTCGGGGCTCGATCCGGCGAAGCTGCACGCCGCGATCACGATGCCGTTCCATTTCGCAGCGGGCCTGATCATGGCGACCGCTGTTATCGTCTCATTGTTCTACTGTCTGGATGCGCTGCACGGCGAGCGCCGTGATCGCAGCATCCTGTTCTGGAAGTCGCTGCCAGTTTCCGATTTGACGACTGTGCTTTCGAAAGCGATCATTCCGATCGTCGTTCTGCAGCTGGTCGCGTTCGCGATCACTGTTGTCACGCAGTGGATCATGCTGCTGCTGAGCAGTGCCGTACTGCTGGGGAGTGGTCTGAGTGTCGCGACCCTATGGAGGCAGGTGTCGTTGTTCCAGATGTCGCTGATGTTGCTTTACCACCTTCTAACTGTGCATGGGCTCTGGTACGCGCCGATCTACAGCTGGCTGTTGCTGGTCTCAGGCTGGGCGCGGCGCGCAGTGTTGCTATGGGCCGTCTTACCACCGCTAACGATCTGTGTCGTCGAGAAGGTTGCGTTCAATACTTCGCATTTCGCGGCCATGATGGGGCACCGCTTTACGGGTGGAGCAGAGGCTGTCGCCTTTCCGGGGAGGCTTCCGATCGATCCGATGACACAAGTCACATTGGGCAAATTCCTGGACAGCCCGGGTCTGTGGGTGGGGCTGATGGTGGCTGCGATATTTCTTGCGGCAGCGGTTCGGCTGCGGCGGTATCGCGAACCAATCTGATGCGGCGGCGGGGCGGCCTAGAGCAAAAGCAAGAGCAAAGGCAGCGGACAGGAGTGTTTGCTCTACACCGGTCGAGCTTCGGTCGACGGATAGCCGAGGGTGGCTGTCCCCACATTCTCGACTGAAGCTGGCGGGACGCCGGCGCTACCTTTCTGCCAATTCTTTTTCTGCTCCTCGGAACAACGCGCGCATGGCTCGGATTACTGCTCGGGCTAACAGGACTACTACTGCTACCAGGGCTAGCGCTATGGCGGCGGCTGCGTAGGGATGACGTGTGGCTAGCCAGGTTAGGGAGATGGCTAGGGCGTCTTCGGCGAGACTTAGGGTGATGTTGGAGAAGGGCTCGGGGGATGGGGTTACGGCGGCGCGGAGGGCGGTTTTGCCTCCGTGGGCGGCGAGGGCTATGGCTGCTCCCAGGGCGGCTGCCAGTAATTGTTCGGATGGGGTTAGTTGGCGGGTGGCTCCGTAGGCTAGCAGGGCGGCTACGGGGACTCGGACGAAGGTGTGGAGAGCGCTCCAGATCAGGTCGAAGGCTGGGACTTTGTCGGCGAAGAATTCGATGGCGAAGAGAGTGGTGCTGGCTATGATTATCGGCCAGGTCTCTAGGAGTTGGAGAGCTGGCGGGAGGGGGACGTGTCCGAAGCGGGCTAGGAGGCCCAGGGCGGCTACTGTGGCGTAGACATTTAGGCCGGCGGCGAAGGCTACTGCTGCCAGAACTGCGAAGAGTTCGGGGAGCGGGATTTGGAGGAGGTTGAGCACAGAGTGGTTTTATAGATGCTTTCGGCGGGAAAGGGAAGGTTCGGTCGGAGGATTCAGTTTGAGGGAGAAAGGGTGCCGTCCCTGACGGGACTCAGTTCTGTCCCCGGTACCTACCCAGCACTTACGTGCTGGGCTAATGGATGCCGTCGCTTCGCGACTGGAGCGCTGTACCTCGCGTGTTTGAGATCCAAAAGAAAAGGGTCGCTGTCAGCGACCCTTGAGAATCTTGCCAGAGCTGGTTTTACAGGGTGGATTCGATTTCGAAGCCCCAGGCTTCCAGGAGGGGCTCGGGGATGTACTTTGAATTTTTGTTACGGCGGGCCCACTCGCGCAGGCGGGTGGAGCGCAGGTACTGGTCGGGAGTGAGCTTGTATTCGCGGACTACCTGCTCAAACTCCGTGATGGTGGGGACAATGGGGCCGATGGGTTCGGGCTTGCCCCAGTTGGGATTTCCGCGTCGCTTGGCCATGAAACATGCCTTTCCTACAAAGGGGGATAGAATCTATTGATTGCTCTATGTATATGATTCTCCGAACACTATCCGGATTCAGGGAAAACACAATGCCGGACTGAGAACTCGACGCGCCAGTGTCCTAGTGATCCCAAAAGCTGGTCGGAGAGTGAGTATGTTAGGGCAACGGGTGGCGGAAGTCAATTAGAATTTGCGCGGTATCACTTGAGTAAGCCATTTCTAAGTAATTGGATTCATTGTTCTTATTGCACGAGCGGGTCTCGTAAGGGCGGGAAAGGCGAGGAGATTCGCCGGGTTCGGTCCAGCGCCTAAAGGCGCGACTGGTGATGACGGCTTGCGGTATGGCTAAAGCCATACCCTGATACGAACCCCGAGACACGAACCCCAAGACATGAACCCCAAGATACGGAGCCCAAGACACGAACCCCCAGAACGAACCGTAAGGATGAACCCCAAGATAGAAATCCCAAGTTCTCCGCAGGTGGTCGATGCGCGCGCCTAGGTTACGCTCGTAACCTCTGAGGCAAAGGGGCCATTGATCGGGCATTTGGAGCGGCTTACAGTTGGGATAGGCTGTGTCTTGGCTGGATTCCGGGGAGAAACATGTCCGTTACGGTTCGGTTGGGAGACCACGACTGGGCTGGAACGATTTAAGGCTGCGCCATGAATCTGAAGTCGCTGCTGCTTTGTTCGGACGAGAAAATCGTTAGGGTGCTGCGCCGGACGCTGGGCGATCTGGACATTGGCGTGGAGCTTTGCGCGAGTTCGGAGATCGCTTTGCGCAAGCTGACCCGCGAGCGATTTGAGGCGATCATAGTGGATTGCGCTGGGCCGGGAGCGGCTGCGGTTCTGCGCAGCGCGCGGACGGCACCTTGCAACAAGCGTGCTATCGCGGTGGCGATTCTGGATCCCGAGATTGGGCTGCGTTCGGGATTCGAGATTGGGGCACACTTCATTCTGTATAAGCCGGTTTCGGTGGAGCGGTCGAAATCAAGTTTTCGTGCGGCGCGAGCGCTGATGAAGAAAGAACGGCGGAGGAATTCACGAGTGTCGGTGAATATCCCCGTAGAAATGACGAGCCGGGAGTCGGACGTTCACTTCAAGGTTAACACCACCGACCTGGGTGAGGGCGGCCTGGCGATCAGCTTGCCGCGGCGCAGCAAGCCTCGCGGACTCTGGAAGCTGGTGTTCACGCTGCCGGGTACTGCCAAGGCTTTGGAAGTGAATGCCGAGTTTGCCTGGGAAGGAACAGGGAAGCAGGTGGGGTTGCGCTTCCAGGATCCGTCGCCGGAAGTTGCGGGTCAGCTGCGGGAATGGCTGGGACGAAATGCTCCGGATGTGGAGAAGGATGATCCGCCAGTGCGTTGCCAGCTTACGGATTTGAGTTTGGGAGGGTGCTACCTCGAGATCAGCTCGCCGTTTCCGGTTTCGACGCGCGTGACGTTGTCGATGCGAGCGGGCGGAGTTGAACTGAGAACCGAAGGCGTGGTACGCATCATGCACGCGGATAAGGGGATGGGTGTGGAATTCACTCAGACCACGGCGGAGCATCGCGCTCTGCTGGAAAAGTTCCTGAGGCTGCTCACAGAGAATCGCGAGGTGCTGCCTGAGTTGCTAGTTGAGCCGGAAGGTTTGGAAACCGAATCTCCTAATGCTTCATTGGTTCAGGCATCGCCCGACGCAGAAGACACATTGCTGGGACTATTTCGCAGCCCGGCCGCGCTTTCCGCCGATGCTTTTCTGGCGGAATTACGCAAGCAACGTGGATTGGCCGCTTCCAGCGGCGCATCGGCGTGAATCCCGCCTCTACGCGGAGTGTCGTCCGTTGGGCGCTCAGTTACTGCGGCAGGGGCGTTCCTTCTGCCGGGCCGCCCTTTGGCATCTCGGTCTTGACTGTCGATTTCTGATTGGCGACCAATTCGATATCGGTCTCGAAGGTCTGGTACCCCGGCAAACTGACTTTGATTGCATGCCTGCCGGGCGCGACGAGCAGAGCCTTGCCGACACCCTGAAATTCGGCGACATGGCCCACGAAGACCCCATCGACAAACACGGCCGCGCGCTCTGGTTTCACGTCTAACTTGATCTCCGCAGTGACCCGCGGCAGAGCAACCCGGGTGTCTTTTTGCATGGTCACGGCGACGCTCTGTTTTTCTCCCGCCCGGACTGAGACATGTCGCACGAAATCCAGATATCCGCCCTGGCGAACGGTGATCTCGTGCTCGCCCGGAAGAAGCAGCAGCTTTTTCGATCCTTTAAGCTCGCTGAGGTAGCCGACATACTGTCCATCAATCCAGACGCCTGAAGTGTTTTCGACCTTCGAAGCGCCCACGAGTTCGACTTCTCCGAGCACGTCGTTCCCCGCATGCAGGGTGGTTATGAAAATGGGAGAACATAGGAGCACGAGCAGGCAAGAAAGAGCCTGGATTCTGCAGAAGGGATTCATAGGGAACCTCCGTGCATTTGGGATGACACGAGGAGAGAAAAGGTAGCCAACCGAAAGTCGTGGGTCGTCCTGACCTGACCGACCTCCTCCATTGCGTCCCTTTAGAACGTCTTGCGGAAAAGCCAGAATAAGGATCCCGAGAGCAGCATGGCTACGGGCAGGGTGAGGACCCAGGCCAGAGCGAGATTGCGGACGGTGGACCACTGAATTCCGGAATGGTTGGCGGCCATGGTGCCGGCGATGCCGGAGGAGAGCACGTGGGTGGTGCTGACGGGGAGACCGAACCCGTCGGCGGCGCCGATGGTGGCCATG
The DNA here is from genome assembly GCA_963787495.1 of uncultured Acidobacteriaceae bacterium. Classification (GTDB taxonomy): domain Bacteria; phylum Acidobacteriota; class Terriglobia; order Terriglobales; family Acidobacteriaceae; genus Sulfotelmatobacter. Next base: position 29,604 of record CAWBDA010000001.1, on the reverse strand, counting down.
GCGGTGATTTCGGCTACTGCACCTTGGGCGTAGGTCAGATGGCTCTTGCCAATCTTTTCTCCCACGGTTACGACGATGCGCTTCCATCCGACCATGGTGCCGAGGCCTAGAGCCATGGCCACGGCGACCTTCACCCAGAGAGGAATGAAGCGGGTGGAGTGATCGATGTGCTTTTTGTAGTTGGCGAGGATGGCGGTGTCGGCAGCGGAAAAAGCTCGGGTTGCCGCTCTTCTGCATGAGGCGAATGGCTTCGCTGATGAGATACATGTCGTTGCGGAAGTTGCGGACGCGGTCGTTGGGGATGTTCTTCATTTCTTTGTAGAGAGCGGTCTCGTTGCCGATGTCGCTGACCAGGGTGCGGAGGGCGAGCATGGTGTTGGGAGTGAAATCCTTGGTGCGGATGTAGTCGGTAACGTCTTCGTGGGCGTCGCCGATGGCGGCGTTGGGGCTGACGTACTTGGTGAGAGTGTCGGCGGCTTGGGTGGAGACGGCGATGAAATCCTGGGAATCTTTGTAAGTGACGGCATGGTTGAGGGCGTAGGCGGTGGGAACGGTGCCGATGAGAATGAGCATGATGAGGCCCATGCCTTTTTGTCCGTCGTTGGAGCCGTGGAAGAAGCTGACGCCGGTGCAGGTGAGAACCAGGAGGCAGCGAATGTAGAAGGGAGGAGGTTCGGTGCCTTCGGGAGCCGTGTAAAGCTTGGGATCTTTGATAAGGGCTTTGGCGAGGAGCAGCAGCAAGCCCGGCGCAAGCGAATCCGACGATGGGCGAGAGCAGCAGCGAATAGCCGATGTTCGCGGCTTGACCCCAGTCGACGCCGCTGGTTCCGCTTCGGCCGTTGATGAGCTGGTTGGCAATTCCGACCCCGATGACGGAGCCGATGAGAGTGTGCGAACTGGAAGCGGGCAGGCCGAACCACCAGGTGCCGAGGTTCCAGATAATGGCGGCGACGAGCAAGGCGAAGACCATGGCGAATCCGGCTTTGCTGCCGACTTGCAGAATCAGTTCGACGGGGAGTAAGGAGACGATGGCGAAGGCTACGAGGCCGCTGGAGGCGAGCACGCCGAGGAAATTCCAGAAGCCGGACCAGACCACGGCGATGTGAGGCTCGAGCGAGTGGGTGTAGATGACCGTGGCCACGGCGTTGGCGGTGTCGTGGAATCCGTTGACGAACTCGAAGCCGAGGGCCACCAGCAGTGCGAACCCAGAAGCACGAAGGGCAGGACGGATTCGTTGTGGACGAAGGAAAGATCGTGAAGCAGGCTGGAGCCGGCATAGCCAACTCCTATGACCAGCACGACGCCGAAAACCAGCATGCCGATTTTGCCGGGAGAGCGGTGAGAGTTTCTGGTCGAGTAGGGTCTGCGATGCGGTGGCCATGGCTTGCTCCTCAGGTGATGAAAGTATTAGGAGTGCTGAAGGTCGCCACTATACGGAAGGATTGTTACGGGAGTGTGAAATTAAGAGCAGTTCTCAGCGCTCGGTTCTCAGTTCTCAATTCGTAACCTCAAGATTGGCTGCCGTCCCTTGAGGTACAGGGCGTCCGCAAACGGGCCTCGCGGGGAGTGGGGGCATTGTTTACAATAGGAGATTCGTCCACCTTAGTTCAGAATCCCTGTGGGACGAAGCATATTTTGGAACTGTCAAACCACTTGGAACCGTCAAACCACAAGCCTCGTGTGCCGGCCGTTGCTGCCCCTACCGTGTACTGGCGGGTGGAGGGAAGCCTGCTTGACCTGACGGTGGTGCAGCCGGTGGCGTTCTTTACGTGGAATGCGCAGACGTTTGCGGAGCGGTTCCGGCGGCGGGGATTGATATTCCTGATGGCGGCGTTGCGTCCGTTTCTTTATTCGACGAATCGGAAATTCGCGACGCGGGTCGTCCACACGACTTTGCGGGGAGTGACGCGGGACCGGCTGGATCTGTTGGGCGAAGAATATTTCAAATACAAGTTGAAGCCTGAGCTGAAAACGCACGGAGCGGAGAAGGTGCGGGAACTGGTGCGCTCGGGAGCGGATGTGGTGCTGGTGAGCCAGGGGCTGGAACACGTGATGAAGCCGCTGGCGCAGCATCTGGGCGTAAAGCGGGTGGTGGCGAACCGGCTGGAGTTTCGCGATGGCGTGGCCACGGGACGGTTGCTGGAGCCGGTGATCCGGCCGCGGGGAGCGTTCGCACGGATACGGGAGCAGAGTCCGGATGGGCGGCGGGCGCCGAAGACGCTGGCGCGGCAACTGGATATTACGGCTGGAGGAACTGCGGGCGGCGGTGATTGGATCTGGGCGCGAATCGACGGCGCAGGAACGTCCGATTGTGCACTTCGAAGGGCGGCGGCAAGAGGCGAGATTTTCGGTGCGGCGGGCGTTGGCGGGCAAGCACGTGATGCTGATCGGCGTGACCGGATTTATTGGGAAGGTCTGGCTGGCGAACACGCTGATGGAATTGCCGGAGATTGGACGGATTTATCTGCTGATCCGGCGACAGAAATCGAATCCGGCGCAGCGGCGGTTCGAAAAGATTGTGGAAGAATCGCCGGTTTTCGATCCCCTGTTTGAGAAGTATGGAGTGGGGTTTGGGGATTATCTGCGGGAGAAAGTGGAAGTCGTTGAGGGCGACGTCATACGGGCGGGGTTGGGGCTGGATGCGGAAGTCGCGCCGCGGCTGCAGAGGAATCTTGATCTGATTGTGAATAGTTCGGGGTTGACGGATTTCAATCCGGATTTGCGGGATGCGCTGGCGACCAACACGGACGCGGCGATGAACATCCTGGAATTTGTGCGGGGGACGGAGCACGCGGGGCTGCTGCATCTGTCGACCTGTTATGTGGCGGGTGAGCGCGACGGGCGGGTGACGGAAAAACTGATTCCGAATTACACGCCGCATCGCGTGGCGAACTTTGATGCGGAGCAAGAATTGCGATCTCTGCATGAGCTGATCGCGAAGGCTGAGACAGAGGCTGAGGGCGCGGAAGTAACGGCGGGTTTGAAGTCGCAGTCGCTAGCGAAGGAGCATGCGGCGAAAGGGCTGCAGGGCGCGGCTTTGGAAAACCAGATCCGCAAGAACAGGATCCGGTGGTTGAAGACTTACTTGACGGAAGCGGGGACGCGGCGGGCGAAGGAGTTGGGCTGGCCGAATACTTATACGCTGACCAAGAGTTTGGCGGAGTCGCTAATTGTGAAGCATGGGGCGGGGCTGCCGATTGCGGTGGTGCGTCCGGCGATTGTGGAGACCTCGGTGGCGAAGCCGTTTCTGGGATGGAATGAAGGGATCAATACGTCGGCGTCGCTATCTTATTTACTGGGGACCTATTTCCGGCAGTTGCCTTCGAACGAGAGCAAGCGGCTGGATATTCTGCCGGTGGACGCGGTGTGCGCGGGGATGACTTTGATTGCGGCGGCGATTGTGGAGCGGCGGCATGATTCGCTTTATCAGCTGGCTACGTCGGTGACGAATCCGTGCGACATGGGGCGGTCGATTGAGTTGACGTCGCTCGCGCATCGGAAGCATTACCGGGCGCAGGAAGGGTTGGAGTCGTGGCTGCGGCTGCGGTTTGATGCAATTCCGGTATCGAAGGAGCGATATCAGAGGATGTCGGCGCCGGCGCAGAAGGCGATTGTGAAGTCGATTCAGCGGATCATGTCGCCGCTGCCGCTGAAAAAGACTCCGCTGGTGAAGGCGGAGAGAAATCTGGAGCGGCTGGAAAAATTGATCGAGTTGTTTGAACCGTTCATCCTACTCAATGAGCATGACTTCGCGGCGGACAATGTTGAGAAGCTATCGCACGCGCTGGTGGAGGATGAGCGCGAGGAGTTTGGGTATAAGGCACGGATGCTGGACTGGTGGGATTACTGGATCAATGTGCATATTCCGGCGTTGCGGAAGTGGACTTATCCGCTGATTGAGGGACGGCCGCTGGAGGCGCGTCCGGCGCGGAGTTTGCAGAATGGGGAGACGGTAAAGACGGGGACGTGAAGGCGAAGTGCATGCCGGGTTAGAAGGCGTGCCGCAATGTGGGTGCCGTCCCCTTCGGCGCGCTGCGCTTGCTCAGGGCAGGCTCTGTCGGGACTCGTTCTCTTCGCCGGGTGCCTTCCCCGCACTTACGTGCTGGGCTAATGAATGCCGTCGCTTCGCGACTGAGGCGCGGTGACGTGAAGACGCTTTTCGCAGGGTAAGAATCACGGAATTATTCATGGCGATATTTCTTACGGGATCGACGGGTTACATTGGGGCGCATGTGGCGGCGAATCTGCTGCGGGATCATGGCGCGTCACTCAATGTGCTGGTGCGGGCGCGGGATGGTGGTGAGGCGCAAGGGCGGCTGTGGCAGGCGCTGCAACTGCATCTGGAGTTTCCTCAGTTTTATGAATTGCTGCAGACGCGGGTGCGGGTGTTCCGCGGCGATTTGACGTCGCCGGGTTTTGGGCTTTCGCGCGATGAGTACGATCGGCTGGTGCACACGACGGATTCAGTGATTCACTGTGCGGCATCGCTCAACCGGAGGTCGGAAAAGAGTTGTTTGAATGTGAATCTGCGGGGCACGCTGGAGGTGCTGACGCTGGCGCGGAGTGCGGAGCACTATCACGGGCTGAGGCGCTTCAGCCAGGTGAGCACCGTGGCGGTGGCGGGGAAGCGGCAGAATGAAGTAGTGACGGAGGACCGGGCGATTGATTGGGAGCGGTCGGATTACGATCCTTATGCGCGGACGAAAAAGTTTTGCGAGCACATGATGCGGGTGCTGCTGCCGGAAACGCCGAAGACGGTTTTCCGTCCGAGCATTGTGCTGGGGGACAGCCGCTATGCGGAGACTACGCAATTCGACATGGTGAAGGCGTTTGTTTTTCTGGCTGGGTTGCCGGTGCTGCCGTTTCGTCCGAAGGACAAGATTGACATTGTGAATGTGGATTTTGTGGCGGAGGCGATTGCGACGCTGCATCAGAAAGAGCGTCCGGAGCACGATACTTATCATCTTTCGTCGGGAGTGGGATCGCAGACGTTTCGTGAAATCACCGCGGCGCTGGCTTCGGCACAGCAGAAACGCACGCCGGTGTTTGTCCCGGTGGTGGAGCGTCCGTTTGCGGGGTCGGTGAATTTTCTGGCGAACCGCAGGGGGGCGATTGGAAAGGGTGCGTCGCTGATGAAGGTGTTTATGCCGTATCTCGTTTGGAATACGGTGTTCGACAACACGCGGGTGACTCGGGAGTTAGGGAAGAAGCCGGTTGCGTTTTCTGAGTATTGCTATCCGCTGCTAAAGTTCAGCCGGGAGAATAATTTTGCTTACAAATATCAGCCTTGGCCGGCGGCTGCGGGAGGGACCGCGGCATGATGGACTTGATTCTGGAAGCTTGGGTGAGCGGCTCGATCGAGCGGGCCAAAGCGGGATGGATGCTGGGCGAGGGCGCGCGCTGGAAGCCGGGGGAGAAGCTGAAACTGTTGTTCGCTGGGTACAACGGCACGCGGAATATGGGGTCGGATGTACGGGTGGAAGAGATGCTGCGGCAGATCCGGCATATTCTGGGCACGGAGCGGGTGGAGTTCAGCGTGATGAGCCAGAACTTCGATTTCTCGAAAGGATATTTCGAGGGCACGAAGCAAGTTCATCTGCCGGATATATTTCCTCCTTTTCTGGCGAATGAAGTGCCGAAGCATGATGGAGTGGTGGCGTGTGAAGGGTCGATGTTCAAAAGCAAATTCGCCAATGCCCTGACCACGATGATGATTGGGTCACTGGGGATCGCTGCCGTGCAGAACAAACTTTCCGTGGGATACGGAGCGGAAGCGGGGCATATGGATCCCCTGGTGGCGAAGATGTGCGGACGGTATTGCAAGAATTCCTTCGTGATTACGCGGAATGAAGAGTCGCGGACGGTGCTGCGCGAACTGGGCGTGCCGACGGAGTTGGGAACCGACACGGCGTGGACGTTTGAGCCGCGACCGGCGGAGTATGGACAGAGTGTGCTGCGAAAAGTGGGCTGGGATGGACGGACGCCGGTGCTGGTGGTGTGCCCGATTAATCCGTTTGAGTGGCCGGTGAAGGCTTCGGTGGCGAAGTATGCGGCTCATAGTTTGACGGGAGCTTATAAGGACAGCCACTACCGTACGGTTTATTTTCACAATTCGGGGCCGGCGGCGGAGCAGGCTTATCAGAAGTATTGGACGGCGATTGCAAATGCGGTGGATGCGTTTCGCAAAAAGAAGAATGTGTTCGTGATTCTGGCGGCGACGGAGCGGTTGGATGCGCGTCCGGCGAAGCGGATTGCTGAGAAGCTTGGCGGCGTGCCGGTGCTTACGTCGGACGAGTACAACATGTACGAACTGGTTAGCATTTTGCGGGCTTGCCACATGATGGCTTCGTCGAGGTATCACGGGATTGTGACGTCGATGCCGGGATTGGTGCCATCGGCGGGAATCACGATGGATGAGCGCATCCGGAATTTGATGCGGGAACGAGGGCATCAGGATCTGCTGATGACGGTGGACGATCCGGAGCTGGAAGGGAAGCTGCTGGCGGCCTTGGAGAAGCTGAGTTGTGAGGGTGAGGCGATTGCAACTGGAATTGCGCAGACCGTGGTGAGGAATTTGAAGGTGATGGCGCGCATGGGGGTTTATTTCGAAGAAGAAGTGCAGAGAAAGTATCCGGAGTTCGAGACGCGCCGGGGAGAGTGGAGTTGGGAGGATTATTTGCCGCCGATGGGTAGAGGTCTGCGCGAGTTGGTGGCGGCTTACAACTAGAGTTGAGTTCTTCGTGAGTGCTTTCTTGCAACCCATATCTTGAGCACACTCGTTCCATTTGTCGGAGAAATATTTTCGCAGCTGAACGCGGCTGTGAATACGCGGATCCTTGCTGAAATCCGTGATGGCGAAGTTACGGGCGTCACCGGGGGCGAGTTGTTGGAGTTGGTGCGTAAGGCCAGGACTTTTATCGCTTCCAAGGGGTTGGAGAAGGGTGAACGGTGCGGGTTGCTGGCAGCGAACAGCATTCGGTGGGTGGCGATGGACCTGGCGCTTATGGCCGAAGGGCTGATTGTCGTGCCGCTATATTCGCGGCAGGCGCCGGCGGAGTTGGTGGCGATGATGAAGGATTGCACGCCGGCTCTGGTGTGTTGTGGGGATGCAGGATTGCGCGATGCGATTGCGCAGAATTGGGCGGAGGCCCCGCCAGGGTTTTTGTTTGACGAGATTTTCGCTGGCGTGGACGGCGTGGATTTGGATCGGCCGCAGATGGGGATGGACAGTCCGGTAACCATCATCTATACATCCGGCACATCGGGGGAAGCCAAAGGGGTGGTGCTGACGGCGGCGAATGTGGGCTTCATGCTGGAGCGGACGGCGGAGCGACTGGAACAGTTGATGTCCGGTTCATCGTCGCATGTGCGAGAGCAGGATCGGATTTTTCACTACCTGCCGTTTACTTTTGCCGCGTCGTGGATTGCCTTGTTGACGTTTCTGAAACGGCGGAGCCTGGTCACGATCAACATGGACCTGACCAAGATCGCGAATGACATGCGCGTGGTGGCTCCGGATTATTTCTTGAATGTGCCGCAGTTGCTGGAGCGGATGCGGCGGGCGGTGGACGAGCAGCTTTGGCAAACGGGAGGAGTGGCGCAGGCAATTTATTCGAGGGCGAAGGGTGCGTGGGCGCGACGGCAGGAGGCGAGGCCGAAGCCCAGCGATGCGATGTGGCTGGGGCTGGCGAATGCGGTGGTATTTCCGACGATCCGGAAGAAGATGATCGGGAGGAATTTGAAGGCGTTGATTTGCGGGTCGGCGCCGCTGAGCGCGGAGACGCAACTTTATTTCATGATGCTGGGAATACGCGTGCTGCAGGTTTACGGACTGACGGAAACGACAGCGATTTGCACGATGGATGATCCGCAACGGGTGGAGGTGGGGCGAGTGGGGCCGGCGATTCCGGGCATGGAGATGAAGTTGGGGGAGCACGACGAGATCCTGGTGCGTGGGCCTAACGTTTTTCCGGGCTACTGGAAACGGCCGGAGCAAACGGCGGAGGCGCTGCGAGGCGGATGGTTTCATACGGGTGATCAGGGTGAGGTGAATGCTGCGGGGAACTGGCGGATCGCGGGGCGGATCAAGAGCCTGATCGTGCTGGGATCGGGGCACAAGATTTCGCCAGAGCCGATTGAGAGCGCGATTGCGAAGAATTTGCCGGAGGCGCAGCAGGTAGTGGTTGTGGGGAACGGGCGGGGATACTTGTCGGCAATTGTCGCTGGGAGTGTAACGTCCGAGCGAGTGCAGTCTGCTTTGGATGCGGTGAATCCTGAGTTGCCGCATTACAAGCAGGTGCGGGCGTTTTTTGTGCGCGGCGAAGCATTTTCGATTGAGAGTGGGATGTTGACGGTGAACGGGAAGCTGAAGCGGGACGTGATTGCGGCACGGATGAAGGATGAGATCGAGGGGATGTACCGGGTGAGGCAGGCAGTGTAGTGCGGCGGACAATGCTAGGAATTACGAAGGATATTAAGGTGCACGAGGCAAAGGCTGAGTCGAAAGCGGTGAACGGGTGCCGTGGGAGCGCCTTATCGTGGTCCTTTCGCGATGGTGTCATCGAGTTGGCGCTGCATCGGGAGCCTTGTAACGAGTTGGGATCGGCGTCGCTGGAAGAGTTGGAGAGCTTTGCAGCTGTTTTGGAAGATCTGCAGGCGGAAGCGCATGCGCTCATTATCTACAGCGAGATGAAGCCGGGGTTTTGCGCGGGAGCGGATTTACGCGAGCTTTACCAGCGGTCGCAGATGATGGAGAAATCTGCGGCCGCGACCGGCGTGCGGAATTTTCTGGAACGGATTCACCGGGTTTTGAATCTGATTGATGCGTTGCCCTTGACTACGATCGCGGCGGTGCATGGAGTGACGTTTGGTGGAGGATTCGAGCTGGCGCTGGCTTGCGATTTGATTATTGCGGACAAGATGGCGCGGTTTTGCTTTCCGGAATTGAGGCTGGGATTGATTCCGGGGTTTGGCGGGATTCCGCGGCTGAAGCGGGATTTGGGCAATGCTGCGGTGAGGGACCTGTTGCTAACCGGGCGTAGCTTCAATACGACCAAGGCGCAGCAGATCGGGCTGGTAAGCCAGGTGGTGGGTGAAGGCGAGGCGCTGCGAGCGGCGCGGGCTATGGCGGCGCAGTTGGGGAAGTTTGATCGCGGGACGGCGGCGGCGGCGAAGAAGTTCATCAAGCCGATTCCATACGAGGAGTTGCAGCGGGAGATCGATCTATTTTGTGAGCTGTTTGCGCGTCCTGCGGTGCAGGCTGGGTTGAAGAAGTTTGTGGAGAGCACGGATGCGCAGCCTTATTTGCCTTAGGGCGGTGACTTTAGTACCTAGTACCGAGTACCGAGTGAAAGGCAAATTCCGTGCGTGGCTTTTGCCGCGAGATTCGCCAAAGACACGCGGAAAGGCGAGGACTGAGTAGATGGAGGTCCTTCGCTTCGCTCAGGATGACAAAGTATTTACCATGACAGTGCATTTATGACAACTGCTGAAGAGACGCTGGATGAAATCCTGACGCTGGCGGCGGCGCACTTTAAGGTGCCGCGGGAGAAGCTGCGTCCCGATGATGACTTTTTCAAGACGCTGGGGATTGACAGCTTGCAGACGCTTGATCTGCTGACCAAGCTGGAGAATCATTTTCGGGTGGAGTTGCCGGATTATGAACTGCAGGGAGTGTCTGATTTTCGGACGCTGGCGGGAAAGATTCAGGCGCGGCTTTAAAGTCGATCCACCATGAAGACACTGAGTTCACGGAGAAAGACCGATCTCGTTTTTATGTCCTCGATCTTCGCCTTGGCCATCAACTTGCGCGGGTAGCTAATTCATTAACAAGGTTTTCTCCGTGGCTCTGCGCCTCTGTGGTGAAATGATTCCTTGATGCTTGATCTCCAAAAATATAGCTGTCTGGGCGCGGCGTTGCGCGATGCGATGGAGCGCTTTGGGGGCGAGACCTGCCTGATTGAGGCCGATCGTGATCGGGAAAAGGTGCGGCTTACCTACTCCGATTTCAAGGAAATCAGCATGCCTCTGGCGCGGGCGCTGGAGGATGCAGAGTTCGATGCCGGGGATCGGGCGGCGATTTTGATGACGAATCAGTCGAAGTGGCTGATTTCGGCTTATGCGATTTTTTACAGCGGGGGCGTGCTGGTCCCTCTGGATTACAAGCTGACGGCGGGCGAGCAGTTGCAGCTGCTGGAGCACTCGAAGGCCAAGGTGCTGGTGGTGGAGTATTACCTTTGGCGGGCGATCATGCAGGCGCCGGAATTTCAAAGCATCAAGACGAAGCTGGTGCTGGTGACGGAAGCGCCGCTGGGAGCGGAATTGGCGGGAGGATTCCGCTGGGAGGACTTCAAACGCAAGGGCGCGCCGGATTTTGTGATGCGGCAGCGGGAAGATGTGGCTTGCATCGTGTATTCGTCGGGCACGGGCGGGCGTCCGAAGGGATGTGTGCTGACGCATGAGAATTATCTGGAGCAATGCCGGGCATTGACGGCGTGGTATCCGTTCTGGCCGGGGGTGAGGTATTTGAGCATTCTGCCGACGAACCATGCGATTGATTTCATGGTGGGATTCATCGGTCCGTTCGTGTGCGGGGCTTGCGTTGTGCATTTGCGGACAATGCGTCCGGAGTTTGTGCGGGATGCGTTTGTGCGCTACCGGATCACTTATGTGGCACTGGTACCGATGATCGTGAAAAACCTGGAGCGCGGGTTACGGGCGAAGTTCGACGCGCTGCCGGGGTGGAAGCGGGCGATTCTGAACCGAATGATTGGGCTTAACAAGATGCTGACGCGGAGCAAAGCGCGGGTGAAAGTAAGCCGGACGCTGCTGCCGGGAGTGCATCGGGCATTTGGCGGGGAGTTGCTGGCGCTGATTACGGGCGGGGCATTCATGGAGCCTTCAGCCATGCAGTTTTTCTATGATTTGGGAATTCCGGTGGTGAACGGTTATGGGCTGACGGAGGCGGGAACGGCGCTGACCTTGAACGACCTGAAACCGTTTCGTGCGGATACGGTGGGCAAACCGCTGCCGGGCGTGGAGCTGCGAGTCTTGAGTCCGAATGAGGAGGGGATTGGGGAAATTGCGGCGCGGAGCAAGACGGTAATGTCGCATTATCTGGACGATGCGGAGCTGACGCTGGAAACGATTGTCGATGGCTGGCTTCTGACCGGCGATTTGGGGCGCTTTGACAAGAGCGGGCATCTGCAACTTTTCGGGCGGAAGAAGAACATGATCGTGACCGCGGGCGGGAAGAATATTTACCCCGAGGATATTGAGACGGTTTTCGACGGACTGGCGGTGAAGGAGTACTGTGTGTTCGCCGCGAACTATCTGTGGCCGCAAAATAAGCTGGGGCGGGAGATGCTGGTGATCGTGCTGCGGCTGGAGCAGAATCAGCGCCTTGACAGCGCGCTGCTGGCCGAGATCGCTGCTCGCAACCGGCGGTTGCCTGACTTCAAGCGGGTGGGTGGTTATGTGATCTGCGAGAAGGATTTTCCGCGGACGGCGTCGATGAAGATCAAGCGGCAGGCGCTGGCGGACGAGTTGGGGAAAACGGTGAATCGGGCAGCGGTGGTGGGGCTGTGAATGAGCGGGAATCGTATCTGGCGATTGTGAATCCTGCGGCCGGAGGCGGACGGAGCCGTAAGATGCTGGGTCCGGCTTTGGAGCGGTTGCGAGCCGGCGGGGTTGCGGTTGAGGTGGTGGAGACGCGGGGTAGCTGGCGACGCCTCGCGGATTGCGCGTGAGGCGTACGCGTTCGGGCAGCGGCGGTTTATTGCGGTCGGCGGGGATGGGACTTCTTATGAAGTGGTGAACGGGCTTTTTCCCGAGGCCGGGGACGGTTCCGCCCCTGGCGAGGCGGGCGGGGGCGCCCGCCCCACACTTGGGTTTTTGCCGCTGGGGACGGGGAATTCTTTTCTGCGCGATTTCAGCGACCGCGGGGTGGAGCATGCGATCGAGTCGTTGATTGCGGGGCGAACGCAGGCCTGCGACGTGCTGCGGTTGCGTCACCGCGGCGGAGTGATTCACTACATCAATCTGTTGAGTGTGGGGTTTCCAGCGGATGTAGCGACTTTGCGGGCGCGGCGCTTCAGCCGTCAGGGAGAACTGGGATACGTGATTTCAATTTTTCTGGGATTGGCGCGGCTGCAAAGGCGGCCGTTTCCGGTGCGCGTGGATGGGGAAACGGAGTTTGACCGGCGACGCTGTTTGTTTCTCACGTTTAATAACAGCAAGTTTACTGGCGGGACGATGATGATCGCGCCGAAGGCTGAAGTGAATAGTGGGCTCATTGAATATGTCCGTTGGGGCGCGATTGGGAGGCTGGGGCTGATGCGGAATCTGCCGGGACTTTATGATGGCACGCACATTGAGCATCCGCGAGCGGAGCGAAAAGCGGTGAGACGGGTGGAGTTCGATTTGAACGCGGCGGTGGATGTGATGGTGGATGGGGAAGTGCTGACGCTGCATTGCGAGGAATTGGATGTGCTGCCGGGGGCGTTGAACGTGGTGGCCTGAGCCCGTGATATAAAAAGTGAATCTGCTGAAAGGAAATCATGTCTGAAGAGCGGCGAAAGCGGCACCAGGAGCGGGTGGGAGTGCCGGAAGCGAATCCGCAGTCGCGGAAGATGCTGATCTGGGGCGGGATTGTGGTGTTGTTTGTTGTGGCTTATGCGGTGGGCTGGTACCACAGCAATCATCGCTACGATGGGTTTGCGAAGTGCCTGGCGTCGAAGCAGGCGAAGATGTATGGGCTGTATTGGTGTCCGCACTGCATCGAGCAGAAGGAAATGTTTGGGAAGGCGTTTCGGTACGTGCCTTACGTGGAATGCGCGATTAAGGGCTCGCGTGAGCTCGCTCCGGCATGCTCGGCGGCTGGAGTGAAGCTGTTTCCGAGCTGGCAGTTTGGAGCGAATCCGCCGATCGAGGGCGTCTTTACTCCGCAAGTGTTGAGCAGTCAGACTGGGTGCAGTTTGCCGTGAGTACGACTGGAAGTGCGGCGGCGAAGAATCGAATCCTCTACTTAGCGATCGCGGTTCTGGCGGTGGCGGGAGTGGCGGTGTCGGCGATATCGCTCGAGCGGCACTATGCGAAGTCCGCGACCGCATTCTGCGACGTAGGTCAGAAGTTCAATTGCGACATCGTGAACCGGAGTGAATAATCGACGGTGATGGGAATTCCGGTGGCGGGGATTGGGATTGCGGGTTACGGAGTGTTGGTGGTGCTGGCGACGGTTTACCGGTCGAGGGCGAAGACGCCGACGTGGTTATTGAGTGCGGCATTGGCGGGATTGGCGTTTGCTTCGTACCTGACTTACGTCGAGGGGTATGTGCTGGAGACTTGGTGCATCTTGTGTTTGAGTTCGTTGGGGTTGATTGCGGGGATTGCGATCTTGGCGGGAGTGGTGAGGGCGAGGGCGTAGGCGCGAAGGGTTGGGTGAGGGCAAGGCGGCCCGGTCGCGATGGGTGTCGTCCCTGAAGGGACTCGGTTCCATTCATTCTTACTTCCCAGCACTTACGTGCTGGGCTAATGAATTCCGTCGCTTTGCGACTCCGGCGAAATAGTCTTTTGATGGGAAAAATCCAGAAAATAAGGAATGGCGCGGCGGATTCTGCGGCGATTCGTGCGAGTGGGGCGACGGGAGATCTGCGGTTGCATGAATTTCGCAGCCGGGTTTTTCGGAACACGCGCTTCTTGCGGGTGTGGCTGCCGCCGGGATATGACGGGGCGGAGAATGAAGGGCGGCATTATCCTGTGCTTTACTTGAATGACGGGCAGAATCTGTTTGAGGCGACGACTTCGTACGCTGGTGTCGAGTGGCAGGTGGACGAGACGGCGGATCGGTCTGATCGGCGAAGGTACGGTGCCGCCGATGATTATTGTGGGCATCGATAACGCGGGCAAGGATCGGATTCGCGAATACATGCCGCACCGGTCGATGCATCCCGTGATGCTGCGGGTGCAAGGGCGGTATTATCCGGATTTTCTGATGAAGGAAGTGATGCCGTTCGTGGAGCGTAACTACCGGGTGGCGACGGGACCGGACAATACCGGTCTGGGCGGATCGTCGTTGGGGGCGCTGATTGCGCTGTACACGGTGATGGTGCGGCCGGGAGTGATTGGGCGATTGTTGGTGGAGAGTCCGTCGCTGTGGGCGTCGGCGAGACAGGCGATCAAGGAGAGCCGGTCGGTGAGAATCTGGCCGGAGCGAATCTATCTGGGGGTGGGAACTGCCGAAGCTGGAAGCGCGGAGCGGAGCAGGACGGTGGTGGACGATGTGCGGGAACTGGCGGCCATCTTGCGCCGAGCGGTGCTGAGCGAGAGGCGGTTGCGGCTGGTGATCGAGGATGGAGCCGGGCACAACGAGGCGGCGTGGGCGGAGAGATTTCCTGAAGCATTGCGGTTTTTGTTTGGGGAGTAAGAGCGGGATCGAAACGCTGTAGAAAACCTGGGGCAACCAACGGGCTGAAGAGTGTGCGTAAGAGCAGCTCTTTCGCCCCTCCGGGGCTTGTTGCTTTCCCATTGCTAACCCAGGGCTCGCGCCCTGGGCTGCATTCTATCGCCGCTTCGCGGCTAAAATCAGCTCGTCACGCTCTTGGCCTCTGGCCTTGATCCTTCACCGAGTTGAAATACCACATAAAGGACAGCCAGCATAATAGGAACGGTGAGCTGCAGGTGTGTCCAGCGCGCGAGTGGGCCTAGCAGTGGAAGAATAAATGCGAGATAGAGAAGAAGTTTGAGATGGAGCGCGTTGGGAAGGCCGGGTTGAGCGACGATCCAGTCTGAGAGCAGCAGGAACGCAGGCGCGAGCACTACGAGATCATAGACCGTGAGATGGGGAGCTACGAGGACGGTGGCGAGCAGCAGGGCGGAATAACGCAGAGATAAGGACAGGCCGCTTTGCCAGCAGCGCGCTGCTAGCGCGAGAGTGAGAAGTGCGGTGACGACGTAGAGCGCAAAGGCAAGGAGCGGCCACGGGAGGAGCATCGTCCAGAAAGTGCGCAGGCAGTGAGTCTGGTAAAGCTTCGGTTCGAGCAGCGGGAGCAGGCTGGAGAAACGGGAAAGATGTTGGATCCAGGTGCGGAGGGAATCAGGGCCGTAGTAAATCCATGCAGCAGCCAGTTGAGCTGAGGCTGAGAGCAGTGCGCCGACGATGACCTTCCAGCGGCGCGTGTCAACGAAGATGACGGCGGCTGCGACGCCCAGTTGGGGCTTGAAGATGAGGCATCCTAGAGCCAGGCCGGCGAGGAACTCGCGCTGCGCGCGCAAGGCGAAGAAGGCCAGGGTGAAGCAGACGAGGGCTAGTGCGGAGGTTTGTCCCCAGGCAATCAGGTGCCAGAAGGCGGGGAACGCCAGCGCGAGAATTAAGACTGTGAGTTTGTAGCTCTGCAGGCTCGGGCACGTGCGCCAGACAGCATAAACGCACGAGCCATAAAGTAGCGCACTCAAGGTGAGCCAGAGAGTCAGTGCGCATGGATACGACAGGCGGGCAAGGGGCGCGAAGAGAATTGAAACCTGCGGGGGATAAAGCGGCAGATAGCGGATGCCAGTCGCGGCGGGGACGCGCTCGGCCGCGAGGGCGGATTGCGCTTGCATGTTATACAGATCGGCGCCGCGGTGATCGGTGCCACGGTTAGCGAGGGCGAGCGAGCCGAGAGTATAGAAATGCAGGAAGTCAGTGCCCTTCAGATTTCCGGCGCGATCGAGCAGGCCGGGTGTGGCCATATTCCAGATGTAGACAGACCAGAGGCAGAGAGCGAGGATCAGGCCGTGTGCGCGCAGGCGTTTCGGGGTCAGCCACGAGGCGGCATTCGCTAGGGTCATGCTCATACATACGTCGGTCGGCCCATGATACCGAATTCATGAACTCGGAACGGGCGCAGATCCGGGGCTGGGGGGCGGTTCGCCGGTCCGGCTCGATTTTGTCAGCAACAACAGTAGAAGAAGGAAGGGTACGAACAGGATGAGTACTGAGGGGAGCAAGGGAAGGCGGTTCGTGGAATCCAGGCGAGGCGGGAACAAAAGCAACACAAGGGAAGCAATCCAGGGCCACGCCACAACGACAAAAAAGAGCCTGCGCGCGAGACGCGGTACGGCGTCCCAGTCGCGGAAGACCATCAGGGCCGGGAGCAGCAACAGTACTTGATTGAAGGGTTGAAACAAGGGCAGGACGAGAGCTGCGGCAACGAAAAATGCGGCCAGCGTCTGTATGAAATCCGGCGAGGCTGCATCTATCTTCCGATTTCGCCAGGCCAGAGCCAGCAGGGCGAGAATTACGATTCCTGATAAGGCTCCGCCGACCCAATTGCCGAGAGCGAGGCACAAGAGGGAAGTTGTCGGAAAATACTTCCGATACGCGATGAGACCGTTGACAAAATAGCTGGGCCATCCGGGCAGGATTAGCTCTCCGAGTGCGACTAGCGTCGCAAGCGTGACTCCGAAGCCGGCGAGCAGGGGCCATCTCCTGGGCCACACACTTACGCCCCACAGTAAGAACCACACCAGGGGCAGCACAACCATCTGGGGCTTGATCGTGGAAATCGCGAGCAGAGTGCCGGCGACGGCCAGGTGATTTCGGGCGATGCACCAGGCACTCAGTGCGAGCAGAAAAGCGACCACCAAGCCGATTTGGCGTAGCCGCAATCCCTGCATGATTTGTGGGCTGCTGAGAACAAACAGAACAATGCCCGTAGTTAGAATTTTATGCGGTCGCCAGCGCAAGAGATCCAGCCAGAGGAGTACGCTGATTGCGGTTACTACTGTGAAGAGTACCAGGGCGCACGTCTGCACCTGCGAAAAGCTTAAGTAAACCGTGGGCGCCAGGAGAAACACGACGTACAGGGGATAGACGAAGCGCTGCTCGTCGACGACTTCCACTCCCGGCTCTCCATACGTTTGATCGATGACGTGACCATAAAAGGCGATCTGAATTTCATGGCTTATCTCGGTGCCATACGGGTTGCGTCCGTGGAGCAGGAGTTCGCGTGTCCCCACCCAGCGCGGATAGAGGTCGCCCATCTCGGCCTTCAGCTTGCCGTGCTGCACGTCAATGTAGTACTCCCACGGCAGCAGCACTCTGGACATATAGAGCGAACTGGTCGCGCTCGCCAACAAACTCAAGAGGAGCCAGAGTCGAAGTTTCAAACGTGGGTCCTTCTCCCGGTGTGCGTTCCGGGAGATTCTATCTCTCTGCGGGTTCCCGATCGGCGACTTTCTGGAAGAGGCCGTCGACGATCTGGATCATTTCGTCGTCTACGACGCGGTTATGGGAAATGGCTTCGAGCAGAGGGATGGAGACGATTTTGTTCGCGCGGAGGGCGGCCATGCATCCGAATTCGCCGCGGTGCACCATGTCGATGGCGCCCAGGCCGTAACGCGTGGCCAGGACGCGGTCGAAAGCGCTGGGCGAGCCCCCGCGCTGGATGTGACCGAGGACCACGGGGCGGGTTTCGTAGCCGGTGCGTTTTTCGATTTCGCGGGCGAGGATGTTGGCGATGCCGCCGAGTTTGACGTGGCCAAATTCGTCTTTGCCCATGTCGGAAAGGACGGGAGCTCCCTGACCGGGTTGGGAGGAGAACTTTGCACCTTCGGCCACGACCACGATGGAAAAGTAGCGGCCGCGCTCGTGGCGCTGGCGGATGGAATCGGCGACCTTATCGATGTCGAAGGGACGCTCGGGGATGAGAATGACGTCGGCGCCACCGGCGATGCCGCTGTAGAGGGCGATCCAGCCGGCGTCGCGGCCCATGACTTCCACTACCATCACTCGGTTGTGAGCTTCGGCGGTGGTGTGGACGCGGTCGAGGGCTTCGCAGACGATGTTGCAGGCGGTGTCGAATCCGAAGGTGTAATCGGTGCCTCCCAAATCATTGTCGATGGTCTTGGGAACGCCTACGACCTTGGCGCCGCGTTCGTGGAGTTTTTGGGCGACTGAGAGAGTGTCGTCGCCGCCGATCGCGATGAGAGCATCGAGCTTATTTTTGTCGAGAGTGGCCAGGCAACGGTCGATGCCGTCGGGACGCTTCGAAGGATTGGTACGCGAGGTTCGAAGGATGGTGCCGCCACGAGGCAGAATGCCGCCGACCGAGTCGAGATCGAGGAGGACGCTCGTGTCTTCAATGACGCCGCGCCAACCTTCCATGAAGCCGACGAATTCGTCTTCATAGGTGAAGATGCCTTTGCGTACGACCGCGCGAATCACTGCGTTCAGACCGGGGCAATCTCCTCCGCCGGTCAACATACCAATCTTCATTGTTTGCTCCGGTGCATTAATTCGGACGAACTTCCTGGGATGGACTCCGGGCGCGGGCCGGATTCAGCGTTGGCCCGTGGCGCGGGATCCGCAGTCGCCGGGAAGAACAAGATTATCATTAAACGCGCACTGATTCTCGGCAAGGAGTCACTTCATCACGCAGCGGTGACGGTATTTGCGTCGCGGCCCAAGTTTGGGCACAATGCTCCACTGGAAGGAGCTGAAATGAGCAAGCTGCTTGGGATTCTGGGGTGGGGAGCGGTTGCGGTGGCCGGTGCCCTGGCAGTGGGCGCGATTGCCGTGCATCGCGGCGAACCGATCAACGCGCTGTGGCTGGTGGTTGCAGCAACCTGCTGCTATGCGCTCGGGTACCGCTTCTACAGCAGGTTCATTGCGGTGAAGATCCTGGCGCTGGATGGCTTGCGGGCGACTCCGGCGGAGCGATTGGAGAATGGCCGCGACTTTCTGGTCACGAATAGGTGGGTAGTGTTTGGGCATCACTTCGCGGCGATCGCCGGGCCGGGGCCGCTGGTGGGGCCGGTGCTGGCGGCGCAGTTTGGTTATCTTCCGGGGACGATGTGGGTGCTGGCCGGGGCCGTGTTTGCGGGATGCGTGCAGGATTTCGTGATTTTGCTGTTCTCGGTGCGGCGCGACGGCAAATCGCTGACGGAGATGGCCAAGGACGAGATCGGGCGGGTCGGGGGATTCGTCGCTTATGTGGCGGTGATCGCGATTCTGATCATCCTGCTGGGGGTGGCGGCGTTGATCGTGGTGAACGCGCTGAAGGCGAGTCCCTGGGGCACGTTCACGATCGCGATGACCATGCCGATCGCTGTGCTGATGGGGGTTTATTTGCGGCGGATTCGTCCGGGGAAGGTGCTGGAGGTGTCGGCGCTGGGATTTGTTCTGGTGCTGGCGGCGATCTGGGGTGGGCAGTATGTGTCACAGAGTCCGGGGCTGGCGCGGGTGTTCACGTTTAGTGCGCCTACGCTGGCGATTCTGATCATGGTTTACGGGTTTGCGGCGTCGGCTTTGCCGGTGTGGCTGCTGCTGGCGCCGCGCGATTATCTGAGCACGTTCGTAAAGCTGGGAACGATCGGGTTGCTGGCCGTTGGGATAGTGGTGCTGCATCCCACGCTGCACATGCCGGCGTTGACGCGGTTTGTGGACGGCACGGGTCCGGTATTTGCGGGGAAGATATTTCCTTTTGCTTTCATCACGATTGCCTGCGGAGCGATCAGCGGATTTCACGCTCTGATTTCGAGCGGGACGACTCCGAAACTGATTGCTCGGGAGACTGAGACTCGCATGGTGGGTTATGGAGCGATGATGTGCGAGTCGGCGGTCGCGGTGATGGCGATTATCGCGGCCTGCGTGATGCAGCCGGGGGTTTATTTTGCAATTAACAGTCCGGCAGGTGTCGTGGGGCAGGCTCCTGCTGCAGCGGCGGCGACTATTTCGAGTTGGGGTTTTCCGGTGACCGCGGCCGACATGCAGGCGTTGGCGCACGCGGTGGGCGAGCAGACGCTTTATAACCGGACCGGCGGCGCACCTGCATTTGCGGTGGGGATGGCGCACATTTTCTCGCACAGTCTGGGCGGGGAGACGTTGATGGCGCTTTGGTATCACTTCGCCATCATGTTTGAAGCGCTGTTTATCCTGACCATTCTCGATGCGGGGACGCGGGTGGCGCGCTTCATGGTGCAGGATGCGCTGGGGCATGTGTATAAACCGCTGGGGCAGACGAGTTGGTATCCGTCAATCCTCGGGACCAGCGCGCTGATTGTCGCGGCCTGGGGATATTTTCTGTGGCAGGGAGTGAAGGATCCGCTGGGCGGGATTAACTCGCTGTGGCCGCTGTTCGGCATTTCGAATCAGCTGCTGGCGACGGTGGCGTTGTGCGTGGCGACTACGATCATCATCAAGATGCACCGCGCGAGATATGCGGCGGTTACGCTGGTGCCGTTGGCGTGGCTGGTGGCGGTGACGTTTACGGCGTCGTGGCAGAAGATGTTCGATCCGAATCCGCGGGTGGGGTTTCTGGCGCAGGCGGAGGCGCTGGCGGCGGGTCCGGCGACAGGCGCGACGGCGCGGCTGATCTTCAACAACCGGCTGGATGCGGCGGTCACGGGAGTGCTGGTGGTGATGGTGGCGCTGGTGCTGGGGGAATCGGGGCGGCAATGGTGGGGAATTTTGAGTGGAACGAGAGAAGCTCCGGTGAAGGAAGCGCCGTTTGTGAGGACGCGACTGGTGGAGGAACGGGGATGAAGCGAATCGTTTCCAGTTGGCACACTTTTGTGGCGACGCTGCGGGAGATTTTTGATGAGGCGGCGTATTCGCGGTTTCTGAGCCGCGCTGGGATGGCGTCGTCGAGTGCGGCTTATGCTGCGTTTCGGCGGGAGTTTGAAGAGGTTAAGGTGCGACGGCCGAAGTGCTGTTAGGATCGGAAAGAAAAGAGCGCCTCGCTGCGCTCGGCTGGACGACCGAGGCGGCCGTCCCCACACCACCTTATTCACGACACCCCTGATGACACCAGTTCGGCTCTAGGAACTGCGCTGCTTCCGCGATAGACTGCTCTCACATGCGAGTTCTGGGTATTGATTGTGGCGGGCAGTACACCGGGTATGGTGTGGTCGAGATGCATTCCGGAGGGCGGTTGGTATGCCTGACCTGCGGGGCGATTAAGCTTTCGCTGCGGGAGCCGTTGGCGCGGCGGCTGTCACGTATTTACGACGAACTTGGCGTACTTATTACGGTGCACCGTCCGGATGAAGTTGCGATTGAAGGGATTTTCTACGCTCTGAATGTGAAGTCCGCATTGAAGCTGGGCCAGGTGCGGGGAGTGGCTATGCTGGCGGCGGCCACGGCTGGGCTGGAGGTTGCCGAGTATTCGCCGCTGACGATCAAGTCGTCGGTGGTGGGATATGGGCGGGCGGAGAAGCAGCAGGTGCAACATATGGTGACGCGGCTGCTGGGGCTGGCCGAAGCTCCGGAGCCGATGGACGCTTCGGACGCGCTGGCGATCGCCATCTGTCATTTACATACCGCGGGCACGCTGGAAAGGCAGAGGGCTACGGCGCGGTGATGATTCCAGCCTCGATGATTCCAGCTTTCTTGATCCGCGCTTTTGTGGTTCGAGCTTTCCGGCTTTGCGCCTTTCTGATTTGCCTCATAAGTGGCTGGCGCGCGGTTGGAGTGGGGATGCTGGCGGTGGCTGCAATGTCTGCGTCGTCGATCGCACAGCAGACTGCGAACGGGGGGGCGGCTTCGACGCCGACGGTGACGTTTACGCTGGACTTTCCCCAGTCCAATCCTGAGCACTACTCGATCGCGGTCGACGCGGCCGGACATGCTCGCTATGAGTGCGCCGGGACAATCGCGGACGATTCCGAAGAACAGCCCTACAAGGCGGAATTCCAGCTCTCTGCGGGGAATCGGGAGAAGATCTTCGAATGGGCGAAACAGGCGCGGTATTTTGCCGGGAAAATTGACTCGGGCAACGGCAAGCTGGCTTTCACCGGGACGAAGGTGCTCAGCTATGAGGATGGCCAGCTCTCCAACACGGCGAGGTACAACTATTCGAACCTGGCGGCGGTGCAGCAGCTGACGGCTCTTTTCCAGGACATGGGAGCCACGCTGGACTATGGACGCCGGCTGACTTATTACCATCGCTACCAGAAGCTGGCGCTGGACGATGAATTAAAGCGAATGGAGACGCAGGCCAGGAACAATGAACTTGATGAGATACAAGGAGTGGCACCGGTGCTGCAGGAGATTCTTGAGGACACTTCGGTGATCAACGTGGTGCGGGCACGGGCCAAGGAGTTGATCGAGATGGGGAAGAACGCCACGGGGCGCTGAGGGTGGGTGCTATCGCTGTAACAACGGTGGCGGTTGACTCTGAACGGCTTTGTAACGCAAATAAATTCACATGAAAACGCAAAGTGACGTTTTGAAACCTGCCGGAATCGGACTGGTTGTGGGCGCTGGAATCGCTGCCGTAGATAACTTCGCATTCGGGGGAGAGGTCAGTCCAGTCGTGATCGTAGGAATGCTTCTCGTGTTTGGTGCTGCTGCCGGAGCGGTCTGGGGCATTCGCGCAGCGCTTGCCGCTGCAGTCGTTTGGGTCTGTTTGCCAATGGCGCACGTACTGAAACATATGCTGGGTCTGGCAGACACACTTCGCCCGAACACTTATCCTTCGATTCTGAAGCTCGGGGCCTTCAGCCTTGTGGTTACAGCGATCGGCCTAGGATTCGGACTGGCCATTCGCCGACTTCTCAGTGGGCAAGCACCCGAGAGCGTGTAGGTGCTGGCCGACTCCGTCCAATTTGGACGGTTCAAGACGCCAGATCCCCGGGGCGGAGCAGCAGAAGAATCCTCAGGTCGATGATGGCGTGAAGCGCGATGGGCAGCCAGAGGCTTCCGCTGGCGAGAAAGAGTACCGCCATTACTGCTCCCAGCAAGGTAGTACCGATGATGCCGGATAATCCCTGGTAGCCGTGCGCGAGTCCGAAGGAGACGCTGGCGATCGCTACCGCAACCCAGAGTCCGGCGTGCCAGGGGCTGTTCGAGAGATATCTGATCAGAAATCCGCGATACAACGTCTCCTCACAAATGCCTGCCGTGACTGAAACCAAGGCGAACCAGGCGCGCTCTTCCGGGGTTACGGGAAGGATGAAGGCCAGGCGCTGAAAGGCGCGCAAAATCTTTTCGCGCGCGGTTGCGCTGCGACGGACTAGAACCACCTGCAGCAGGGAACCAACTGCAAACGCGATGGCGAATCCCCAACCGAAGGATGCCCCTATCTTCTGCTGAGCTGCTAGATGGACGGCCGGCCAGATAAAGAAAACGCTGGATCGCAGTGTGATCCAGGCGACGATGGCGGCGGTCCAAAGGAGGAGGACAATTCTCTGATAGGACAAGATTTTCCTGCGAGGATTTGTGCTGGTCTTCAAGGCCCGGGTCTCGAGCGCATCCCAGATGGGAACGCCAACGAATAAGAACAGAGCCAGAGCGTGCTGGTATGGACGCATGGAATTAATTTACAGGACTGGTACGCATCGCAGAGAGACGATTCTGGTCGATGAGTTGTCGATCAGGGAGATTTGCGACGAAGTTCTTAACAAACCACCACGCCCGCATAACCTACGACGGTGTCGAGGTCGCCCGAAATGTCGCCTGAAGTTGCGTACTTAACCAGCTCAGCCGAAGTGGCTCCCAGCTTCTTCGCGGCTGTAAGCATAGCGACCGCCGGACCGAAACCGCACATGCTGATGTTCTGTTGGGTGACCACGTCGTAGAGGGTGCGGGCGTCGAGGGCGAGAATGGGTTCGATCGCGCTGTGGTCCTTCACGCGGGTGATGGCGTCGGATTCGTAATGATTCATGTCGCTGGAAGCTACGATCAGGACGGGATCGTCCTGCGCCGCAATCACGTCCGCAATGGCTTCGCCGAGTTGCTCGAGGACATCGAACCGACTGGTGCCGAGCGCGATGGGAACGAACTTGAGCTGGGGCTGGCGCACTTGCAGGAAAGGCAACTCGACTTCAGCAGCATGCTCGCTGCGGTGGGCGGTGGAATCTTCCTGCAGGAGCGGGCAGCGCTGCTTGAGGGCGGCGGCGAATGAGTAGTCGATAGGGACGTCGCCGAGGGGCGTCTCCCAGGCGCCTTCGCAGACGATCGCCAGGGCGCGGCCTACGCCCGTGTGGTTGGGACACATCACGAGGCAGAGCGGCGGGATCTCCAATGCGGCAAAGACAGCGCCTGCCACGTGGCCGGAATACATGTAACCCGCGTGGGGAGCGATGCAGCCTATGGCGCGGACTGGTTTTTGCTTGGAGCTCTGGGACAGGTAGGTGTGAACCTCTTCGCGGAGAACTTTTGGATCGTGGGGATAGAAACGTCCGGCGACTGCAGGATGGCGAACTAGAGTCGCGGTCATGGAGACTCCCTTCCGCGAAAAGGTCAGCGAAGCAACTCGCCGGCTGAAGACATGCTACGAGCCATCGTGCGAGTTTCGCAAGGCGCGAAACAGGGCAGCGCTTTCTTCCAGAGTCAAGGTCTCGGCGCGGGCGGTGGGCTTTACGCGAGCCTGGGTCAGGGCTGCGCGCAGACGAGGCTCCGGGTAGATGGACTTGAGGTTGTTCCACAGCGTCTTGCGCTTCTGGCCAAAGGAGAGCTTGAGGAAGTCGATGAACCCATCTTTTGTTTGACCGTCCTTCATGGGGCCATCCCCGTCGAGGCCCAGTTCTTTTTGTCGTGGAGCGATGGTGAGCCGCAGCGCGGTGGAATGCACTTTTGGCGGGGGAGAAAACGCGGCGGGCGGCAGGGTGAATAGTTTCTCGATGCGGGCATAAAGCTGAGCGGTCGCGGAGAGCAGGCCGTAGTCGCGGCTGCCGGGCTCGGCGGCAATGCGGTCGGCTACTTCGCGCTGGACGAGAATCACGATTGTTTCGAAGTATTTCGAGTAATCGAAAAGGCGCAGCAGGATGTCGGAGGTGATGTAGTAAGGGAGATTGCCGATGACCTTAACCGGTTCGGGTCGGAATTCGATGCCGGGCCGGCGCAGACCGGGCTTGGGTCCGAACAGAGAATCGAAATCGACCGAGAGAATGTCGGCCTCGATGACTTCGACGTTGGGGAACATGCCGAAGCGGAGGCGGAGTTGTGCGGCCAGCACGCGGTCGAGCTCGACGGCAATCAGGCGGCGGGCGCGCTTGGCCAGCAGGGAAGTGAGAACGCCGCGTCCGGGGCCGATTTCGAGGACGGTGCTTTGCGATGTGTCGCCGAGGGCGTCGACAATCTGCAGGGCAAAACTGTCGCTGGTGAGAAAATGCTGTCCCAACTTGGGCTTATGTTGAGGACGGCGCGTGGACACGACCTTTGGCACGTTGACCCTCTTTTCCCCGGACATATAGACTGGCTATGTCCCGCAACATATATTCCATCATAACGTGCGCCCGCGAAAAGCGGGTTTCCCGGGAGGGTTCAATGCATATTGCGTTTGTGGCATCGGAAGGCGTGCCGTTTTCGAAAACCGGCGGGTTGGCGGACGTGGTGGGCGCATTGCCGCGTGCACTGGCGGCACTGGGGCATCAGGTGAGCGTGTATCTGCCTCGGTACCGGCAGACTAAGCTAGCTGATCCGGCGACTGTCATGCGCAGCATCACGATTCCTTTCGATGACAAGTATCGGTTCGCGGCGGTGGTTGCGGGCGGAAGCCAGTCTGGAGTGCGCTTTTATTTTGTTGATTGTCCGGAGTACTTCGATCGCGACGCGCTTTATGGGACGCCTGCGGGGGATTATCCCGATAACGCGGAGCGCTTCGCTTTATTCTCTCGCGCGGTGTTGGAGGCGACGAAAATTCTGGGGGTGCCGCAGGTTTTCCATTGTCACGACTGGCAGTCGGCGCTGGTTCCGGTGCTGTTGCGCACGGTTTATGCGGAGGATCCGGCGTTTCGAGACGTGGGCACTGTGTTTACTATCCATAACATTGGCTACCAGGGGCTTTTCCCGCCTGAGACTTTGCCGTTGCTGATGCTGCCCTGGGACCTGTTCACCATGTCGAAGATGGAATTTTTCGGGCAAGTGAACTTTCTGAAGGGAGCGCTTACCTTTTCGGACTTCGTTACAACAGTGAGCCGGAAATACAGCCAGGAAATTCAAACTGCCGAATATGGGTTTGGATTGGAAGGGGTGCTGCGCGACCGGGCGGCTACGGTCACGGGAATTTTGAATGGTGTGGACTATGACGAGTGGAGTCCTCAGGCCGATAAGTTCATCGCGGCGAAATACTCGCCTCAGGATCTTTCCGGGAAGGCCCAATGCAAGCAGGATTTATTGACTGCGTTTGGGGTGAAGAACGCCGATCCGAAACTGCCGGTGATCGGCATTGTGTCGCGGTTTGCAGCGCAGAAGGGATTTGACCTGATCGCACAGATCATGGACCGGCTGGCGCGCGAAGAGATGATCGTGGTCGCGCTCGGTGCTGGCGATAAGCAGTATGAAGAGATGTTTGTCCGCCTCAACAAACAGTTCCCCAACAAGATTGCGGTGAAGGTGGCTTACGACAATGCCATCGCGCACAAGATCGAGGCTGGGTCTGACATGTTCTTAATGCCTTCTAAATATGAACCTTGCGGGCTAAACCAGATCTATAGCTTGAAGTATGGAACGGTGTCGATTGTTCGTGCTACCGGGGGCTTGGACGACACGATCGAGCCCTGGGACGCGCGCTCGGGCAAAGGTACCGGGTTCAAGTTCACGGAATATAACGGCGAATCTTTGCTGCTAACCATCAAGCATGCTTTGCAGGCTTATCGTGACCAAACTTCGTGGCAGGTGCTGATGCGGAATGGGATGAACAAGGACTTTTCGTGGAATGCTTCGGCTCGGGAGTACGGGAAGATTTATGAGCGGATGAAGCAGATGCGGGGAGCGGTGCCGGTGCAGGAGAAGGTGTTGGTGTAGAGTCCTTTATGGGATGTGAAGCCGAAGGAGCCAGACGACGAGTGTAATCGAGATTTTTCGCCAGTTGGGACCACTCTAGATGTCTCTTGGCATGAACAGGTGGGACAATTAGCCCATGGAAGATCACGACGCCAAACGACATCCGGGCCCATGGCGGGTGATGCAGGTGGACTCGGAGTTTGCCGGAATCCTTGTTGCTGTTGGCTTTCTCGTGCTGGGCCTCGTGAGCATGCCCGTCGCGACGGGCTTCGTCCTAGGGTCCATTGCGCTCGGCGTGGTTGTTGCACTGCTGCTTCGCTTCACTCCTAAGAAGTTCAGTCGCCTCACGCTCGGAATCGTGATCGTCCTCGCTGCAGGCGTGCTCTGGTGGTTAGGGCATAAACCTCGGCGACCGCATACCGTCTCGTCCAATGCCCTTTACGTTTTGCCAAACAACGTTCCGTCTACATTGCACAAGACGGGATATTGGCTGGACTGTTGGTTCGACCAGCAGACGAAAGTTGATCGATGCAAACTTACCGATGAAAATGGAAACGGTAGGTTTGAGGATGTCTTTGTCCCGTGCGTAGGCCAAACCCCACTTCCTCAAAGCGAATTGGTCTTTAAGCGGGAGACCGGAGAAACATGGATTCAATCGCCTGACAAGAGGGTCAATGCCCCGGTCGTTTACGTCGAATACGGCCAAATCTTGCTTCCCAGAAGCCTCTACGCTGAAGCCAAGCACGAAGTCTATTGTTACGGTGACTGAGAAGCACTTGACGTAACCGATTACACTCGTTGACCCCAAACTCCCGTCGAATCTCGAGGGCGGCTGTCCCCCAGGAGCATTCGCTTTTTCTCCGCCTGCAACATTCCGCTGGTACAATCCGCTCATGGCCGTCACATCTCAGCTGCCGGCTTTTGCCCGAACCATCTTTCACGTCGATATGGATGCCTTCTTCGTCTCCGTGGAGGAACTGTACGATCCTTCTCTGAAAGGCAAAGCCGTCGTGGTTGGAGGACAGCGCGATGAGCGCGGGGTGGTTTCGGCGGCGTCTTACGAGGCGCGAAAGTTCGGAGTGCACTCGGCGCTGCCGCTGCGCACTGCGGCGAAGCTTTGTCCTCACGCCATCTTTGTCGACGGACACCCCGAGCGCTACCGCGAGTGTTCGGAAAAAGCCTACAAGGTGCTGACCGCGTTCTCTCCGCAGGTGGAGATGGCTTCGATCGACGAGGCTTACCTTGACATGACGGGGACGGCTCGGTTGCACGGTCCTCCGTTGAAAGCGGCGCACAAACTGCATCAGCGGATGAAAGAGGAGACGCGGCTGAACTGCTCGATTGGCATCGGATCTTCGCGGCTGATTGCGAAGGTTTCTTCCGCGCAGGCTAAGCCTAACGGCGTGCTGTGGATTGTGCCGGGAGAAGAAGCGAAATTCCTTGCTCCCCTCGATGTGCGGGAGATTCCCGGCGTTGGCAAGGTGATGGAGAGCCATCTGCACGAGTTGGGCATCAGGAAAGTGGGAGACCTGGCTTGTCTGGAGGAATCTGAACTGGAAGAGCGATTCGGGAAATGGGGGCTGGCGCTGGCCGGGAAAGCGCGCGGCGAAGATGCGGGAGGATGGTTCGACAGCGAAGTCGGCTCCAATACCGAAGCCAAGTCCATCAGCCACGAACACACTTTTAACGAAGACACCTCGGATGTGAACCAGCTGGCATCCACGCTGATGCGGCTTTCCGAGATGGTGGGGCGGCGCTTGCGGGAAGCGAAGCTGCACGCGCGCACCATTCAGCTCAAGCTGCGTTATAAAGACTTCACCACAATCACGCGCGCTCACACCTTGCCGGCGCCTACTCAGCTGGACGGAGAAATCTTTGAGCAGGCGCGCGCGCTGTTTGGCAAGAATTGGAAGCCCGGCAGGGAAGTGCGGTTGCTGGGCGTGCAGGCGTCATCGTTCGAGGCGCAGGCCGAGCAGATCAGCCTGCTTGAAGGTGGCCGGCGGCAGCGCTGGAAAGATGCGCTGGCCGCGGCTGATCGGCTGCGCGACAAGTTCGGCGAGTCTAGCGTCACGCTGGCTGCGGGGTTGCGCGGAAGATTCCGCGAACGGACGCACGAGAACCCGGTGGGGCTGCCGGGAAAGGGTAAGAAGCAGTAAGTGCCAGTACCCAGTACCTGGTCGATCCGCAGTCCTCAGATACTAGGTACTGGGTACTAGGTACTGTTAAGAACGAAGGCCGGGTATCCCGGAAGGTGATTCCGGATCCCGGCCCACGTCTTATTGCAACTTGTAGAGCTTGTTAGTTGCCTGAGTTTGAGTTGGCGGCGGTGGTCGGTGCGGCGCTTGGAGTTGAGGCACCGTAGCGGGCTAACCGCGGATAGAAAGGCGTGACTTCAAACGGCATCTTGTCGCGCGCCGAGGTGATGGCGACCGGAGCCGTCTTCACCATTTCTGCCTTGTCGTCCCAGGGATTGATCTTGACGCGCCCACCCAGCGGGAGAGCGGCAACCTGATCGAGTTTGTTGTTGTCGAGCGCGGGACCTTTTGTAGCCAGAGCGCTGAGCCGGCTGACTGTCCCGTTCTCGGCCAGCGTATTGCCCAAGTGCGTGGTCAAGAGGGCGCTGAGCTGAGGAGCGCGGACTTGCAGCGCCTTCAGGAACAAGCCGACGCTGTCGAGCTTCTGCGCGTACGGCGAGTTATTAAGAAGATCGATGGCTTTCTTGTCGGCTGCGGTTTCTTCTTCTGGAACGTGCTTGAAACCCAGATTGTTGTAGGTGGAATCGTCGGAGAACAGCATGCGGTCGTTGAAGGCGTACTTGCTGCCGAGGTTATGGCCGAGCACGATGTGGGCCAGTTCATGCGAGAGCACAGCAGCGAGGCTGGCCTCGTCGGGAAGCACGT